>NZ_RAQI01000001.1 GCF_003610465.1 Xenorhabdus ehlersii
TGTTGGGTTAAGTCCCGCAACGAGCGCAACCCTTATCCTTTGTTGCCAGCACGTTATGGTGGGAACTCAAGGGAGACTGCCGGTGATAAACCGGAGGAAGGTGGGGATGACGTCAAGTCATCATGGCCCTTACGAGTAGGGCTACACACGTGCTACAATGGCGGATACAAAGAGAAGCGACCTCGCGAGAGCAAGCGGACCTCATAAAGTCGTCGTAGTCCGGATTGGGTCTGCAACTCGACTCCATGAAGTCGGAATCGCTAGTAATTCGCAGATCAGAATGCTGCGGTGAATACGTTCCCGGGCCTTGTACACCACCGCCCGTCACACCATGGGATGGGGTTGCAAAAGAAGTCGGTAGCTTAACCTGTAGGAGGGCGCTGACCACTTTGTGATTCATGACTGGGGTGAAGTCGTAACAAGGTAACCGTAGGGGAACCTGCGGTTGGATCACCTCCTTAACCGAAGATGGTGAAATGTGAGTGTTCACACAGATTGTCTGTAGAAGGAGAGGACCAAAAGGCAAACCACGGGAAACGGAATAGGCTTGTAGCTCAGGTGGTTAGAGGCGCACCCCTGATTAAGGGTGAGGTCGGTGGTTCAAGTTCACTCAGGCCTACCAACTTTTCTGTCCGGTTCAATGGGCTATAGCTCAGCTGGGGAGAGCGCCTGCCTTGCACGCAGGAGGTCAGCGGTTTCGATCCCGCTTAGCTCCACCAATGACTCTTCTTAATAAAAACTATTTCGGAACACATTGAAGTCAGTGTGTTGTGAAATTTATGCTCTTTAACAATCTGGAACAAGCTGAAAAATTTGAAACAATCGATGTTGTTGAATGATAACATTGATGAGTCTCTCAAAAACTCCAATCTGAAGACACCTTCGGGTTGTGAGGTTAAAGCGGACTAAGCGTACCACGGTGGATGCCTAGGCAGTCAGAGGCGAATGAAGGACGTGCTAATCTGCGAAAAGCGCCGGTGAGCTGATATGAAGCGCTATCAGCCGGCGATGTTCCGAATGGGGAAACCCAGTGCAATCCGTTTGCACTATCCTTACCTGAATCCATAGGGTAAGGAGGCGAACCGGGGGAACTGAAACATCTCAGTACCCCGAGGAAAAGAAATCAACCGAGATTCCCCCAGTAGCGGCGAGCGAACGGGGAGGAGCCCAGAGCCATCAGCGATATGAGTGTCAGGAGAAACGGTCTGGAAAGGCCGGCAGTAAAGGGTGAGAGCCCCGTATCCGAAGACACTGGTATTGTGAGCTCAACGAGTAGGGCGGGACACGTGGTATCCTGTCTGAACATGGGGGGGACCATCCTCCAAGGCTAAATACTCCTGACTGACCGATAGTGAACCAGTACCGTGAGGGAAAGGCGAAAAGAACCCCGGCGAGGGGAGTGAAAGAGAACCTGAAACCGTGTACGTACAAGCAGTGGGAGCCTTGATTTATCAGGGTGACTGCGTACCTTTTGTATAATGGGTCAGCGACTTATATTCTGTAGCAAGGTTAACCGCATAGGGGAGCCGCAGGGAAACCGAGTCTTAACTGGGCGTTAAGTTGCAGGGTATAGACCCGAAACCCGGTGATCTAGCCATGGGCAGGTTGAAGGTTGGGTAACACTAACTGGAGGACCGAACCGACTAATGTTGAAAAATTAGCGGATGACTTGTGGCTGGGGGTGAAAGGCCAATCAAACCGGGAGATAGCTGGTTCTCCCCGAAAGCTATTTAGGTAGCGCCTCGTGAAGTCATCTTCGGGGGTAGAGCACTGTTTCGGCTAGGGGGTCATCCCGACTTACCAACCCGATGCAAACTGCGAATACCGAAGAATGTTATCACGGGAGACACACGGCGGGTGCTAACGTCCGTCGTGAAGAGGGAAACAACCCAGACCGCCAGCTAAGGTCCCGAAGTCATGGTTAAGTGGGAAACGAAGTGGGAAGGCTCAGACAGCCAGGATGTTGGCTTAGAAGCAGCCATCATTTAAAGAAAGCGTAATAGCTCACTGGTCGAGTCGGCCTGCGCGGAAGATGTAACGGGGCTAAACCATGCACCGAAGCTGCGGCAGCGACACGAATGTGTTGTTGGGTAGGGGAGCGTTCTGTAAGCCGGTGAAGGTGAACTGTGAGGTTTGCTGGAGGTATCAGAAGTGCGAATGCTGACATAAGTAACGATAAAGCGGGTGAAAAACCCGCTCGCCGGAAGACCAAGGGTTCCTGTCCAACGTTAATCGGGGCAGGGTGAGTCGACCCCTAAGGCGAGGCTGAAAAGCGTAGTCGATGGGAAACAGGTTAATATTCCTGTACTGGCCATAATTGCGATGGGGGGACGGAGAAGGCTAGGCAAGCCGGGCGACGGTCGTCCCGGTTTAAGTGTGTAGGTGGGATAACTTGGCAAATCCGGTTATCCAGGACACTGAGGCACGATGACGAGGCATTACGGTGCTGAAGTTGCTGATGCCCCGCTTCCAGGAAAAGCCCCTAAGCGTCAGATTATGGTCAATCGTACCCCAAACCGACACAGGTGGTCAGGTAGAGAATACTCAGGCGCTTGAGAGAACTCGGGTGAAGGAACTAGGCAAAATGGTGCCGTAACTTCGGGAGAAGGCACGCTGGCGTTAGGTGAAGAAACACGCTTTCGGAGCCGAGGCCAGTCGCAGATACCAGCTGGCTGCAACTGTTTAATAAAAACACAGCACTGTGCAAACACGAAAGTGGACGTATACGGTGTGACGCCTGCCCGGTGCTGGAAGGTTAATTGATGGGGTTAGCCGCAAGGCGACGCTCTTGATCGAAGCCCCAGTAAACGGCGGCCGTAACTATAACGGTCCTAAGGTAGCGAAATTCCTTGTCGGGTAAGTTCCGACCTGCACGAATGGCGTAATGATGGCCAGGCTGTCTCCACCCGAGACTCAGTGAAATTGAACTCGCTGTGAAGATGCAGTGTACCCGCGGCAAGACGGAAAGACCCCGTGAACCTTTACTATAGCTTGACACTGAACCTTGAGCCTTGATGTGTAGGATAGGTGGGAGGCTGTGAAATGTGGACGCCAGTCTGCATGGAGCCATCCTTGAAATACCACCCTTGAATGTTTGATGTTCTAACGTCGGCCCGTTATCCGGGTTGCGGACAGTGTCTGGTGGGTAGTTTGACTGGGGCGGTCTCCTCCCAAAGCGTAACGGAGGAGCACGAAGGTTAGCTAATCACGGTCGGACATCGTGAGGTTAGTGCAATGGCATAAGCTAGCTTGACTGCGAGAGTGACGGCTCGAGCAGGTGCGAAAGCAGGTCATAGTGATCCGGTGGTTCTGTATGGAAGGGCCATCGCTCAACGGATAAAAGGTACTCCGGGGATAACAGGCTGATACCGCCCAAGAGTTCATATCGACGGCGGTGTTTGGCACCTCGATGTCGGCTCATCACATCCTGGGGCTGAAGTAGGTCCCAAGGGTATGGCTGTTCGCCATTTAAAGTGGTACGCGAGCTGGGTTTAGAACGTCGTGAGACAGTTCGGTCCCTATCTGCCGTGGGCGTTGGAAGATTGCAAGGGGCTGCTCCTAGTACGAGAGGACCGGAGTGGACGCACCACTGGTGTTCGGGTTGTCATGCCAATGGCACTGCCCGGTAGCTAAGTGCGGAAGAGATAACCGCTGAAAGCATCTAAGCGGGAAACTTGCCTTAAGATGAGTCTTCCCTTGTCCCTAGAGGACACTGAAGGAACGTTCGAGACGAGGACGTAGATAGGCCGGGTGTGTAAGCGTTGCGAGACGTTGAGCTAACCGGTACTAATGACCCGTGCGGCTTAACCTGACAACACCGAAGGTGTTTTGGGGTTTGAGAGAGAGAAGTTTCAGAGAAAGCGGGCTTGTTCGGGATTGAAAACAGAATTTGTCTGGCGGCAACAGCGCGGTGGTCCCACCTGATCCCATGCCGAACTCAGCAGTGAAACGCCGTAGCGCCGATGGTAGTGTGGGGTCTCCCCATGTGAGAGTAGGACACTGCCAGACATTCAATCAGTCAGAGAAGCCATCCGTTACCGGATGGCTTTTTTGCGTTTAATTTTTTTAGGGTATTTGGTTATTTTTACGTGTATAAGCGGCCAATATCGCCCTTTCTGATAATTTCAGGTAATCTTTCATTGTCTTGGCGGCTTGTTCATTTTTTCCTGAATTGAGTAATTCCAGAATATGCGCGTTTTTATCGATATAAGGTGCATACAAAAGCTCAGGATCATTTAAAATACCAAAAGCCAGACGCAATTCTGCGGAAATATTGTGATAGAAAGCGATCAACCTATCACTATCAGTTAATTCTACGATCGCGGCATGAAAGTGCATATTTTCTGTTCCAGCACCAATCCAATCTTGTTGTTTGCGACATTGTTGAGCGACTTCAACGGCTTGTTTCATTTTGGCAATACTGGGATGCATTGGATAAGCCTGAGTAAGTGCCTGACATTCAATTAACTGTCGAACTCGATAGATATCAATAATGGATGCAATGTCGGGAGTTGCGACAAACACGCCACGATTAGGTTCATGTTTCAGCAGTCCTTCTTGCGTGAGAAGGCGGAACACTTCACGTAATGTATTTCGTGAAATTGCAAGCTGTTCACTCAACGCAGCTTCTGATAGTCGTTGCCCAGGTAATAACTCCCCAACAACCAATTTATTTCTGATGGTTTCAGCGATTCTTTTGCTCAAAATTTGGGGAGAATGGTTTTTTTTCATAGTCATCCGTTAGATTTAATGGCTGATAACAAACACCTTTAAAGCGTATACGAAAGCGAATCTTCACATATTCCTCGATAACCAGCAAGTTACAACTATCGAACCAATATAGGGCAATATTATTGTGTCCATTGCACCTAAATTGTGCATATTGACGATAAATCCAACGCAGAATGTTAATAAAGTGATCTCTATTGGATTTTGAAGATCGATAATACAAATTTGTTTGCTTATTTCCTCAGCAGGTCTTATTTATTGTTCAACAATATATTCATTTTAATCAAACAATCTGCTTCTTTAGTTTCACAATATTAAAAAACAATAAGTTATATTTTTACGTGGTACATGGGCGCCATGTCTGTCGGTTCAATCTTTGAGTTTTTGAAATCAGCTTAGGGAAATCATCATGATAAAAACAATCGATTTAAATAGTGATCTCGGTGAAAGTTTTGGTCAATGGCGCATGGGAAATGATGAAGAAATACTGGGTATCGTTAGTAGTGCTAACGTTGCTTGTGGTTTTCATGCGGGTGATCCGGTTGGAATTTTGCAAACATTGAAATCAGCGCAGAGAAATAATGTAGCAATAGGTGCCCATGTTTCTTATCCCGATTTGGTTGGTTTTGGGCGACGTAAAATGGATATAGCCAATGATGAACTCACCGCTGATGTTATTTACCAGATTGGTGCCTTGCAAGGATTGGCTACGGTGGCAGGTACTAAAGTGAGTTATGTCAAACCTCATGGCGCGCTTTATAACACGATCGCAAATGACGAATATCAGGCAATTGCTGTTATTGAAGGAATTCTGGCGATAGATCCCAACCTTGCATTGGTTGGTCTGGCGGGATCAAACATTCTCAAATTAGCTCAGGAAAGCGGACTGAGAACCATAGCAGAAGCGTTTGCTGATCGTGCTTATACCTCACAAGGGGAGTTAGTTTCCCGTCGTGAAAAGGGATCTGTTTTGTATGATGCCGATCTCGTTGCTCAACGCATGTTGCAATTGGTGACAGAAGGGGGAGTTGAGTCAATTGATGGCAAATTTACCCCTATTCAGGCGGATTCAATTTGCGTGCATGGTGATACTCCTGGTGCGGTAGTGATGGCAAAACAGGTCAAGGCAGTTTTGCAGCAGGCGGGAATGACTATTTGGCCATTCATTTATAAGTATGGATCGCATTGATATGGTTAATCATTTTGGGAGATAGCCTTGCGTTTTTTACCTGTTAATAGCAACACCATAATGGTTGAATTGAGTGGATTGGAAGAAACACTGGCTCTGCTTGATTCACTGAATATGGCACCTATTTTGGGGATTGAAGAAATTATTCCGGCAGCGAGAACGCTGATGGTCCGTTTTCGGCCGACAAAAATCTCAATCCAACAATTGGCGGCAGAAATCAGTAGCCGGGATTTGCAAGAGCACAGTCATACAACAGGAAAAAGCGTAGAAATTCTTGTGCATTACAACGGTGATGATCTCGCATTGGTTGCGGAAATATTGGGATGTCCCGTTCAGGAGGTTATCCAGCAACATACTGAAAATGAATATACTGTAGCCTTCACTGGCTTTGCCCCTGGGTTTGCCTATATGGTATCGAATACCTCACAATGGAATATACCTCGCCGAAAAACCCCCAGGACACGCATTCCGGCAGGTGCGGTTGCATTAGCAGGGGAATTCAGCAGCATTTATCCGCAGGCAAGCCCCGGAGGATGGCAGCTTATCGGCATTACGACCGAACGTATGTGGGATCTTTCCCGCCCATCTCCGGCCTTATTGCAACCGGGTTATCGTGTTAACTTTCGAGATGCTGGGCGTCATCCTACAACAATTAGTTTACCTGAAACGGGTTCACCCGAAACTAATCCGCTTGAAACGCCGGACAGTAACATCGCCGCTGCTTCATCGGTTTCCTGTTATCTGGAAATTTTGTCTGTGGGATTACAAACCTTATTTCAAGATCTGGGGCGGGTTGGTCAGGCAAAATTGGGGATCTCAGAATCGGGAGCAATGGATAAAAGTGCTTTGCGCAGCGCAAACCGTATTGTTGGTAATCCCTCTGACCAGGCTTGTCTGGAAATCGTTCAGGGCGGGTTTAAGGCGATCGCATATAGACAGATGCTGATTGCGATTACAGGAGCGCCATGTCCAATAGAGATCAAAACGCCATCGGGTGAAATATTACAAGTGAATACTTACCAACCAATTGATTTAAACGATGGTGATGAAATTTCCTTGGGTATTCCTGTCTCTGGAATGCGTTCTTATTTATCGGTACGTGGCGGCTTTACTGTTCCAGCCATTTTATCCAGTCATTCATTTGATACTCTGTCCAATATTGGGCCTGCTCCGTTGAAAATGAATGATAAATTAATTGTCGGTGAAACATCCCACTGTGTAGCGATATCTGTCTCTGAAACTCTGGCTTTTGATATGCCAAATAAAGATGAAATCGTAGTATTGGACGTCATATTTGGCCCGCGTACAGATTGGTTTACGCAAGAGTCCATCGACTTATTGAGCAAACAAATTTGGCAGGTAACACCTCAATCCAGTCGGATTGGTTTGAGGCTAAATGGTGAATGCTCACTATCGCGAATTAAATTACAAGAACTACCCAGTGAAGGAACATGCACAGGGGCGATACAAATTCCTGCCAGTGGGCAGCCGGTACTATTTTTGGCTGACCATCCATTGACTGGAGGATATCCGGTGATCGCTTCAGTAGCCGATTATCATCTCGATCTTGCTGGTCAGATCCCCGTCAATGCCAAAATTCGGTTCAACCCCATTAGCCAATTCCATGAAATTCAAGGGAGTAGTGATTTTCCATGAACACCGCTGTGAACAATTTAAATAACAAGATTAATAAGAAAGTGCTGATTGCCAACCGTGGTGAAATTGCTGTTCGGATCATTCGAGCTTGCCGCGATTATGGTGTACAGACAGTCGCTGTCTATGCGGGTGTCGATATCAACGCACAACACGTCCAACTGGCTGATGAGGCTTATGCTTTGGGAGGAAATAGCCCTACAGAAACTTACCTCAATATTCCTCGTTTGCTAGATGTAGCGAAGAGATCTGGGGCAACCATGGTACATCCAGGTTACGGTTTTTTGTCTGAGCGAGCGGAATTTGCTCAGGCAGTGATTGATGCGGGTTTAACTTGGATTGGCCCTAACCCTGAAACGATTGATGAGCTGGGAGACAAGGTTAAGGCGCGTAAGATAGCCCAGAAAGTGGGAGCGCCGTTGGTTGTCGGGACATCTGAGCCAGTCAAAAATGAACAGGAAGTTATTGCTTTTGCGGAACAGTATGGCTTGCCGATTGCTATCAAAGCGGCTTTTGGTGGTGGTGGACGAGGTTTGAAAGTTGCCTGGCGCATGGATGAAGTTGCAGAACTTTATCACTCCGCGGTACGTGAGGCGACAGCGGCATTTGGTCGTGGCGAATGTTTTATTGAGCAATTTTTGGATAAACCACGCCATATCGAAGTACAGGTCATTGCGGATAAACAGGGTAATGTGGTGGTACTTGGCACCCGTGACTGCTCTTTACAACGTCGTAACCAAAAGTTAGTGGAAGAAGCGCCCGCGCCATTTTTAACTCAGGAACAACGAGAATATATTCATCAGTCAGCAAAAGCCATTTGTGAGGAAGCTAATTATGTGGGAGCTGGCACAGTAGAATTTTTACTGAGCACAGAGGGAACATTTTCTTTCTTGGAAGTAAATACTCGCTTACAAGTGGAACATCCTGTGACAGAAGAGACAACAGGTATTGATCTGGTTATCGAGCAGTTGCGGATAGCGGAAGGTTATCCATTAAGCATTCAGGAAACACCGATCCCAAGAGGGCATTCGTTTGAATTTCGTATTAATGCGGAAGATGCGGCTAAAGGTTTCCTGCCAACATCAGGCACAATCACCGAATTTATTCCGCCTGCTGGCCCTGGTATTCGTCTGGACTCGGGTGTGATTAATGGCTCTACAATTCCGGCCACCTTTGATTCACTAATGGCAAAATTAATTGTCACAGGGTCGACTCGAGAACAGGCCATTGTTCGGGCACGTCGGGCATTGAAAGAATTTAAGATCTGTGGCGTAGCCTCCGTTTTGCCTTTCCATCAAGCGGTAATGGCGCATCCTGATTTTATTTCTGGTGATAAATTCAATGTCTATACCCGCTGGATTGAAACAGATTTTGTGAATGAACTAGAGGCTTCATTACGTCAGTTTCCGCATGAAGATAAAAATATTACCCGTACTTTTATTGAGATCGATGGCCGCAGGCATGAATTGGGATTGCCCCCGGATTTATTGGCGGGATTGGTGAATTTAGCCCCTGTGGGTGAACAGCCGTTTTCGTCACCTGTCATAAAGGAAAAACTGCGGGAAGATCCCCGTCAGGTAAAAGCTCCTATTTCCGGTATCCTGCATTCTTGGACGATTAAAGAAGGTGAGCAAGTCAGTGAAGGCGATGTGATTGCCGTGATGGAAGCCATGAAAATGGAAGTACAAATCAATGCTCATCGTTCAGGAAAAATCACATTCTGTTCCCAGACAGGGAATTATCAGGATGCAGGAAGTATTCTGGCTAATATAGGTGAGTAATTAATATACCTCATTCTCGTCTTTAAAGTTATTTACATTTCTCTTAGAAATGTAAATAATAATGCTTCTCAATAGTATTTTTGCCTGAAAATAAATGTCTAAAATTACCAAAATTTACGCTAGCCTGGCGAAAAGTGGCCTGTGTGTTCCTTTGATGTCCGCATCTATGCTGACAGTCGCTATCTCTACCAACGCATTTGCAAATGCTGAAAATACGACTAAGAAATCGACTAATACTAGCGATACATTGGTTGTTATTGCGGATAACAATGCCCAAGGTGAACCAGAAGATAGAAAAGTCAGCCGTAATGAAATCAGAGTTAAACAAGCACAAAGTGTCGGTGAGATTTTAAAGAATGTACCGGGCGTACAAGCCGGTCACCCTAGCGCTTTAGGGCAACGTTTTAAAATTCGTGGCATGGATGATCAATTCATCAACGTGACGATTGATGGCGCAAGGCAAGAAGGATATCACTTCCACCATGCAGGAAATTATGGCATCGATCCTGAAATGTTGAAGCAAGTTGATATAAAAGTCGGTAGTAACAGTATTACCCACGATATCGGTGCTATTAGTGGTGCATTAAAATTTGAGACTGTTGATGCCGGTGATCTGTTAGAGCCAGGACAACTCTTTGGCGCTAAAGGAAAATTAAACTACTCAAGCAATGGTTCTGAATTCCAACAATCCTTAGCGACCTATGGTCGATTGGGTGCTGCTGATTTGTTAGGTTACTTTACCCATCGCAATATGCACGACTCTAAATCTGGCAGAGATAATAGCGGGCGAGACTCAATCCCGACAGATGGAAGGTTATTCAATTACTTATTAAAAGCGAAATTTAATCTGACAGATGAACAGTATATTAATGTATCAAAAGAACATTATAAAAATGATGCGGTAACCAATCATAGGTTAAATTTTGGTAATGATGTCAGCCCTAAAGTAAATAACGGAAATAAAGCGAAGTACGCTATTGATCGTGATACCCACAGTATCCTTTATGGATATACGCCAGTTGATAATGACCTGATTGATCTAAAACTAACCGCTTATCATACTAAACAAACCTCTACCCATATGAAGTCTGTAAGCGGAAATGGGAAAGGATTCGATAGTTTTGTTAAGACCCAAGGTATTAAAGTTCGTAATATTTCTAGTTTTGATACCCAAAAGTTGGCTCATGCTTTAACTTATGGATATGAATATTTTGATACCAGAATGGGATATACGGATGTAACAGAGAATGCATATAAAAAAGAAACAGAAAGAGGAAATGCATCATCTGTTTATTTAGAGGATGATATTCAATTGGCTGATTTCCACATCATACCGGGTGTTAGATGGGATCACTACAAATATCACACTATTAATAATAATGAATCTTTTGACAGAACCTATGCTCGTTTCTCAAAAGCACTCGGATTAAAATACGAGTTTGGGGCGTCCACAACATTATTTGCCAACTATACCGAACTATTTAGGGGGCCATTAGGTAAAGAACTGGGTAGGGGATTAAGCGACCATAGTAATAACCTGAAAGCCACAACGGGTTATAACTTGGAAACGGGTGTGGCAGGTACTTATCCTGGTGTTTTTGCTGACAATGACTCGCTGGTTGTATTAGGTAAAGTATTCCAAACAAACTTTAAAAACCTGTCTACAACTTTAGCCAAGAATGAGCTGCATAATATCCCGAAAGCCAGACTGCAAGGGTTTGAATTAGCGACGAGCTATAAACTGGATAATTTGTCTTTAAAAGCCACTTATGCCAAAGTCAATAACAAGATTATTGAAGGTAATGGGCTGTTTGATAAGGCCTTTACCAGAGGATTAGAGTTTGGACCATCAGTGGGTGACTCTATCACAGTAGGTGGTAGTTACTTATTTGACACAACTGACATTGAACTTGGCTGGAATACCCGCTTTGTTCTGTCAAAGAACTCAAAAGGTAAAGACACAAATGAGAAGAAAGAAGCCATTGTTGTTGATGTACATAAACAGGGATATGGCGTAAGTAATATGTATGTCTCTTGGGCGCCAAAAACCGGTGTATTTAAAAATACTGAACTCCTGTTTGGTATCGATAATATGTTCGATAAACGCTACAGAGAACATTCTTACTACTTGGGTACAACACCAGGACAAGAAGAGAAAGGCCGCACATATAAAGCGACAATTTCTTATAAGTTCTAATGAGCATATCTTAAAGGTTGCAAAAATACCTTTCGTAACAAGTCTGCGGTTTATCCGCAGACTTTTTTCAGGATAGCTTGCCAGAATTAGCGCAATTACAGCGTAAAAATCCCAATTAAAGCAATAACAGTCAAAATCGCGGCTGCACCATAAAACACCCACTTACTGGCGGGAACATGGATTTGCAGATCGTGCATACCATGATGCAGGCGGTGCAAACCACACCATAAAGGCAGGCTAATCATCAACAGTAAAAAGATGCGGCCAATAAAACTCTGGCAAAATGTCAGGATGCGTTCATAAGAAAGCGCTTCTGGCGCCAATCCCAGTGGCAGCAAGATACCCAGCAGCAGAATAATTGCTGGCCCAACAATCGCGCTCCACATACCACCGGCACCAAACAGCCCCCAGAAAATCGGCTCATCGGAACGTTTAGGTACTTGATTCATCGGATCCTCCTTGGGATTAGAAAAACAGTGCTATGTCGAGAATTACGGCGGTAACAATAATAGTGATTGCCCATAGAAACTTGATAATCGGCCTTGGTGGCATTTTCTCATTCTTAACGATGATATTGAGTGCCTTGGGAGCTAGCTCAAACCAGGTTTTGGTATGCAGTAATGTAGCCAGCAAAGTGATGATATTAATCAGCAGCACCAATGGATTTTGCAGAAAAGAGACAAACCCAGCCCAGCTTTCAGGGCCACCTTTCAGGGCAAACAGACCGTAAAGTACCAAGATACTGAACCAAACGGTGGGGATGGCTGTCCCTTCACGTAACATATAGAAGCGGTAAAAACCCAGTTTACGCCACCAATTAGATTCCATACCGCGCACATAAGGCTTACGTTTTGTCGTCATTACTCTCTCCTCCCTTATTGTGGTTTCAGCATGGAGATAAGGAAATCTTTGGCGCTTTCTGCCTTGCTCTGTTGAATCGCACCGGCAGGATCAACATGTTTCGGGCACACTTCAGAGCAGTAACCGACAAAAGTACAAGACCAGACACCATTATCGCTGTTGATTTGCGGCATGCGTTCTTTCTTGCCGTGGTCGCGGCTATCAAGGTTATAGCGATGTGCCAGTGTGACCGCGGCAGGTCCAATGAATTCAGGATTTAAGCCAAATTGGGGACAGGCGGCGTAGCACAGGCCACAATTGATACAACCGGAAAACTGATGGTATTTCGCCATTTGGGCAGGGGTCTGCACATTCGGGCCATCGGCGGGTTTACGATCATTGCCAATGATATAAGGCTTGATAGCTTCCAGGCTCTCAATAAAGTGAGTCATATCCACAACCAAATCCCGCTCAATAGGGAAATTGCCTAGCGCTTCGACTTTCATTCCTTGAGCATAATCGCGCAGGAACGTTTTACAGGCCAGTTTTGGTACACGGTTTACCATCATGCCGCAGGAACCACAGATTGCCATACGGCAGGACCAGCGGTAGGAGAGGTCCGGCGCCAGATTGTCCTTGATGTAACCCAATGCATCCAGCAGTGAAGTTTGTTCATCGTAAGGCACTTCATAAGTGACGAAATGGGGGGTACTGTCACTTTCCGGGTTATAGCGCATGACTTCCATTTTCAGATTGTTCATCTCAGCCATTCGCTTGCTCCTTCTGTTTTTTCTCTTGTGCAGCCGCTTCGCCCCCATAGACGCGTTTCGCTGGTTGAGATTTGGTGATCTTCACATCACTGTATTCCAGACATGGGGCACCTTCTGGGTTATAGAACGCCAGTGTATGTTTCAGGAAGTTCTCATCATCACGTTCGGTACAGCCTTCATCAAGGCGTTGGTGGGCGCCGCGGGACTCTTTACGATTCATGGCAGAATGCGCCATACATTCAGCGACGTCCAAACCAAATCCTAATTCAATGGCGTAGAGCAGATCGGTATTGAATACATTGGAACGGTCGCTAATTTCGATATGTTTGAAACGTTCTTTCAGTTCGGCAATTTTATCGATAGTTTTCTGCATTAGCTCTGGTGTACGATAAATTCCGCAGCCTTCTTCCATTGAAGTTCCCAGTTCATCGCGGATTTTCGCCCAGTTTTCGCCGCCTTTCTGATTCAGCAACTTATTGAGTTTATCTTCAACATCACGAGATTGAGCATCCAATACGCTATTATTGGCGGGTTTCACTTCCTGGATATGTTTGACTGCTTCTTCACCGGCCAGGCGGCCAAAGACAACTAATTCAGCCAGCGAGTTAGAACCAAGGCGGTTTGCACCATGCAAGCCAATAGAAGAGCATTCACCGACAGCGAACAATCCTTTGATGCGAGTTTCACCCTGTTGATTCGTTTCGATTCCGCCCATAGTGTAATGTGCAGTTGGACGAACAGGGATTGGTTCTTTGACCGGATCAACGCCGACGTAGGCTTTTGCCAGCTCACAGATAAATGGCAGACGTTCGAGCAGCTTTTTCTCACCTAAATGACGCAAATCCAGATGTACTACATCGCCACGCGGCGTTGCGATGGTGCGGCCTGCCCGCCATTCATGCCAGAACGCTTGAGACACTTTGTCACGCGGGCCTAATTCCATATATTTGTTTTCAGGATGTCCAAGTGGCGTTTCTGGCCCCAAGCCATAATCCTGTAGATAACGATAGCCATCTTTGTTCACCAGAATCCCGCCTTCACCACGACAGCCTTCGGTCATCAAAATACCGGAACCCGGCAGGCCGGTTGGGTGATATTGCACAAATTCCATATCGCGTAATGGTATGCCGTGACGGAACGCAATTCCCATGCCATCACCCGTGACAATGCCACCATTAGTGTTATAACGGTATACACGTCCGGCACCGCCAGTCGCCATAATGACCGCATTAGCGCGGATCTGAACTTTCGTCCCTTCCATCATATTTAGCGCAACTAACCCGCGTGCTTGTCCTTCATCCACTAAAATATCGAGGACAAAATGCTCATCAAAGCGCTGGATTTGTGGATAATTGAGTGAAGTCTGGAACAGTGTATGGAGCATATGGAAACCGGTCTTATCTGCGGCAAACCATGTGCGTTCAATTTTCATGCCCCCGAAACGACGTACGTTCACAGAACCGTCATCCTTGCGGCTCCACGGGCAGCCCCATTGCTCCAGTTGGATCATTTCTGTTGGGCAATGCTTGACGAAATATTCAACCACATCTTGCTCACACAGCCAGTCACCACCGGATACAGTGTCATTGAAATGAAAATCATAGGAATCGTGCGATTGAGTGACTGCGGCAGATCCGCCTTCTGCGGCCACCGTATGGCTACGCATAGGATAAACTTTTGAGAGCAAGGCGATTTTGAGTTGAGGATTAGCTTCAGCCGCCGCGATGGCGGCTCGTAGCCCTGCACCACCGGCTCCGATAATCGCAAGGTCAACATTGAAGGTTTGCACTGCTCTTCTCCATTGTTCAAGTGGGAGTCAATCTACTATTTTTTATACGGTTTAATTATAGCGAAGAGTGCAGGAGGTAAATTTGATATGGATGCGGGTTTTGCGGGTTTTTACCTGTAAAACGTGATCTAACGCATGTTTTTACTTATTTTAATGTTGCATGTTAATATAGGTTATAACTTCATTAATATGGCTTATATAAAAGTAAATGATGAAATTAATTAGTTTGGATAACAATATGGTTTTTATTATAAATTTATATAATTAACCCTTTTTTATTGATATGAAACATTAGAGTGCAGATTTATCAGATAATAGGCTAAAAATAATGTTAATTAATTTTTTGTATTTATGTGATTGACAAATAATAGTATTTTTTACTTTGTAAAAACATTTTATTTAACCACGATTGACTATAGATGAACACTATATTCTAAATATAAATAAATGGATAACGAATATAGTTAACAAGGCCACAAATTAAAAAATTAAGTGTATAAAGAATAAGTGTATAAAGAAATTGAGGGTAATGAATTGTCTGGTACGCTTGATGAAGGTAAACTGCGCGTTTTGTTTTATTTTGGAGTCATAGAAATATGAACGAAAACGCGAATTGGCAGCCAAGTGCCCCTATCGCCAATTTATTGAAAAGGGCAGAGATTTTAGCAGAAATACGGCGCTTCTTCGCAGATCGTGGGGTGTTGGAAGTTGAAACGCCTGTCATGAGTCAGGCGACTGTCACCGACGTTCATTTGGTACCTTTCCAGACACAGTTCGTTGGGCCGGGAGCGGCAGATGGCTTGACTCTGTACCTGATGACTAGCCCTGAATACCACATGAAACGTCTGCTGGCAGCCGGCAGCGGTTCTATTTATCAGATGGGGAAAAGTTTCCGCAATGAGGAAGCAGGTCGTCATCATAATCCAGAGTTCACCATGCTGGAATGGTATCGTCCCCACTACGACATGTATCGCCTGATGAATGAAGTAGATGATCTGTTGCAACAGATCCTGGATTGTGAAAGCGCTGAGTCGCTTTCTTACCAACAGGCTTTCATGCGATATCTGGATATTGATCCCCTTACCGCAAGCAAAGAAAAATTGCGTGAAGTGGCGGCGAAACTCGATCTCAGCAATATTGCTGATCAGGAAGAAGATCGGGATACCTTATTGCAACTACTTTTTGTCATGGGCGTAGAAACTCAGATTGGTATTGAAAAACCAACGTTTATCTATCATTTCCCAGCCTCTCAAGCGGCATTGGCGGAAATCAGCAAGGAAGATCACCGTGTTGCGGAGCGTTTTGAAGTCTATTTTAAAGGCATGGAGTTGGCGAATGGCTTTCGTGAACTGACCGACAGCAATGAACAACGTCTTCGTTTCGAACAGGATAACCGTAAGCGTGAAGAGATGGGCTTGCCGGTGCAGCCGGTTGATGAATACCTGATTGCTGCTCTTGCCCACGGAATGCCTGAATGTGCAGGTGTAGCATTAGGGGTGGATCGTTTGATTATGCTGGCATTGGGTGCTGAGCGGATTAGTGAGGTTATCGCTTTTCCTGTGGGGATCTCGTAACAAAATCATTTACGTCATCTATCTGATGCAATTTAGTCATGGGGCAGTCCGGAACTGCCCCTTTGTTTTTCTACGTTATTTGCGCTGATTATTTATGTTCGTGATGTTTTCTCAGGAATTTCACTGCCAAATCAGGGAAATCTGTGAATGCCCCATCGACATTGGCCTTGTCGAAAACGATATCAAACAATTGGTTGCCGCTGGTGGCATATTTTGGTAATTGATCGATACGGATGGTATACGGGTGTACCGCCAGATGGCTAGCGTGAGCCTCTTTTACCATGCCAGTTAATTTAATGTGGTTTGGCGTAGAGTCACTGGCGATAAGCATATGGTAATCAGGGCCGATTCCATCAGCATATTTTGCTACTTCTTTCATCGCACCAGGTTTAAACATCCAGTCATAGCTATAATTCTGCCATGTACCATCTGATTTTTGTTCGTACGTTTCCTTCCAATCGGTGTAAGCAATAAGCTGAATCAGTTTCAGATCCATTCCCAGTTTCGGTTCTAGTTCATTTTTGATGCGTTTGAGTTCATTGGCATCAAAACATTGCAGATAAACTTTATCGCTCTTTTTGGTGTAGCCATATTGTTTCAGAACCTCCAGCACTTTGCTGGTGATATCTTTGCCTTCCTGGCGATGGAACCACGGTGCTTTGATTTCAGGGTAAATGCCAATGTCTTTGCCTGTGGATTTATTCAGACCTTGAATAAACTCAAGCTCTTCCTGAAAAGTATGGATGCGGAAATCTGATTTACCCATTGGAAAACGTCCAGGATAGCTTTGGACTTTTTTGCCATCCTTGATATCAAAACCTTCGGTAAATTTCAGTGACTTAATTTCTGGCAGGGTAAAGTCGATGGCATAATAGCGGCCGTCAGCGCGGGCGCGGTCTGGAAAACGTTCTGCGACATCCGTTATGCGATCAAGATAGTGATCGTGCAGTACAATAAGCTGGTCATCTTTGGTCATGACCAGATCTTGCTCCAGATAATCCGCACCTTGTGCATAAGCCATTGCTTTGGCGGGTAGTGTGTGTTCAGGCAAATAACCACTAGCGCCACGATGAGCGATAACGATCTTATCTGCTGCATGTGCAATGCCTGACATGGATGATGCTAACAGAATACCGGCCATAATTGCCTTAATAGGGGTCTGCATTGGGGTTCTCCATTTTTATAGAAAATAATGACATAACACAATCCTAAACATTAACTATTATTAATAGTATGTCACAGTTTTATGACATAAAAAATTTTCTCTAAGTTATTTTTATATCCCGTCTTATTTTAGCTGTTATTAAATGAACAATATTCTAATATAGAATAGGTTTTTTATTACTAATTAATGGGTCATTGGAAAAGCATTAGTTTATATAATATGAGAATAGAGCGTGTAAAATATGGATTACATAATAATCTTAATATACCAGTCATTCTTGTGATTAAGATTGAACATCTTGAAAGTATTAAATCAAAAGATTGTTAATACAGTATAGATATGAAGAAGATATTCATAAGTAAAAGTAAGCAACGTATTTAAGATGCATATACTTGATTGTCCTATAACCTATGGAATCGCAGTACAATAAAATTGTACTGCGATTGATAGGGTTATTAATCAGCGTCTTTCCGTTATATCACTGGCCTTGACGAGCAATTTCCTGCTTATGTTTGCTTTCGCTTAACATAACAAACAACAGCAGAATAACAGAGAGGATGCTACCGCCGATCATAACCATAAAGCCGCCGTCCCAACCGAAATAGTCAACGGTATAGCCGACGATGATACTGGCCGCAACTGAACCCCCCAGATAGCCAAACAGACCGGTAAAGCCGGCGGCTGTTCCTGCCGCTTTTTTCGGCGCTAATTCCAGGGCATGGAGGCCG
Organism: Xenorhabdus ehlersii; assembly: GCF_003610465.1. Taxonomy (GTDB): domain Bacteria; phylum Pseudomonadota; class Gammaproteobacteria; order Enterobacterales; family Enterobacteriaceae; genus Xenorhabdus; species Xenorhabdus ehlersii. The sequence continues at coordinate 18,415 of NZ_RAQI01000001.1, forward strand.
ATTAGCATCACCGGACCGTAAATCAGGAAGCCGATAACCAGCATACAGAGCATATCAATATCAGGGTTACCTTCCGGGTTCAGCCAGAATACGATAGTGGCGATGGTGACAAGGGTCATGAAGAATACGCCAGTGGCACCACGGTTGCCTTTAAATACTTTGTCAGACATCCAACCACATAGCAGCGTACCTGGAATACCTGCGTATTCATACAGGAAGTAAGCCCAGGAAGACTTATCCATGGTAAAGTCTTTCACTTCCTTCAAATAAGTGGGTGACCAGTCAAGAATACCGTAGCGCAGTAAATAGACGAATACGTTGGCAATGGCGATCATCCACAACAATTTATTCGGCAAAACGTACTGCATGAAAATTTCTTTTGCGGTCAGCTCTTTTTCGTTTTTTTCCGTATAATCGGGTGGATAGTCGTTTTTATACTCTTCGATGGCTGGTAAGCCACAGGATTGTGGTGTATCGCGCATTAAAGCGAAAACGATGACTGCCACGATGATAGCCGCAAAGGCTGGCATGTAAAACGCAGCTTTCCAGTCATTGAACCAAGCCATCCCCAACATGAACAGTAATGGTGGCACGCCTCCGCCAACGTTATGCGCACAGTTCCAGACAGAAACAATTCCGCCCCGCTCTTTCTGTGACCACCAGTGAACCATGGTACGTCCGCAAGGAGGCCAACCCATACCCTGGAACCAGCCGCAGAAGAACAGCAGGGTAAACATGATAGCAATGCTGGAAGTCGCCCATGGCACAAAGCCCATAATCAACATCACTACTGCCGCCAGTATCAAACCTGCGGGCAGGAAAACACGTGGATTCGAGCGGTCGGAAATGGAACCCATGATGAATTTTGAGAAGCCGTATGCAATTGATATGCCTGACAAGGCAAAGCCAAGATCTCCCTTAGAAAAGCCTTGTTCGATCAAGGCAGGTATGGCGAGAGCAAAGTTTTTTCTTACCAGGTAGTAAGCTGCATATCCGAAGAAGATCCCTATAAAAATTTGCCAGCGCAAGCGACGATAGAGTGGATCTATTTCCTGCGCAGGCAACCGAGCCTTATGAGGCGCCGGCTTGAAAATACTTAACATATTTTTGTCTCCACGTGACTTTTGTATGAGCGAATCACCACCATCAAACAGTGATGGCGTTAAACGAAAAATTTTAGCTATTTATTTTCTATATCGAAGCTAATATTAGCTGAAAACAACCTTGTATGACTGTGAGGTGTCGCTAACATATAGATATAATTTCGCAAAGTCGATAATTTTGAGTGATTTAGCACTTTTTTTGAATACAATTTATTTATGTTAGTGTGATGAGTGTCACAATAAACGGCCTTTTTGGTTATTTTTTATTTTTGCACGTTTAAAGTTCGTATATATTCTCGACCAAATAAACGCTCATTATTATTAGGGGAATATGTCTGATGTAGTAACCATGAAAAAGTCAGATAAATATAACCCACACAAATGTTCCTATTATAAAAATTATTTAATAAATAACTGTTGGTGTTTTTCTGTTTTTTGCTTTTAACAAGTTGTACTATTTGCCTGGTAGTGTTTTAAATAACGTTCTCACTTATTCATGTGATTTATTTTTATTTACATGCTTTGCGTTTTTTATAACACGGTTATAAATAAAGTGTTTGAAATTAAAATTCAAAATGATGGATATTACTACAAATAGTTATTCATGCTCATGATGGTAGTTTTTATGTAGGGTTGGATGACTATTTTATGAGGTAAAATATAATAATATCAGTATGTTAATTAAAATTGGCTACAGATTGTATAGGCGTAATACACTCTGTCTTCCAAATAATGATTGGCTTTATTTAAGTTGATTGTTTAATTAATAAAAGATTACAAATTAATACTAATTAATATATTTATTAAATTTGCAATAAATTTTTGTAATTTATTTTTCTGATCCAGTTAGCGTCAACATAAGGTATTTGAAAATACTGAATGCAGACAAAAATTGGAAGATAACGACTACCAGCATTGATGCCTCTATTCATCATGAAAAGTGATGAAATCAATGGGGCTTAGAATGAGAGTATCATTATGAATACTTACACACACAAGGCAATATTACACACAGCATTTACTACTGGGCAAAAAAATTCTCCTGTTGTTGAACCTGAATTTAATCGTAATATCAGTCATATGACAGCAGAGCTAGAACCGTGGTTTAAGAACGTTCCTTCTCAGTTAGCTGAGTTGGCAAAAAGTATACAAAATGAGATAGCTGTTTCTGATCCCCATGAAACGCTGACATTTGGTGAATTGGATCAACGCATTGAGAATGCGGCACATGTTTTGCCTCATTTCGGTGCCAAAATGGGTAGCATAGCCGCTATCCTGGATGAAATGATCGCTGAACGTCAGGCAAACCCTGCTCAGTTTGTAGGAACATACCATAGTGCAGCGTTAATTCGTCAGCATGTGGAGACGCTCAGGAATGATGTTTACCTAAAAGAAGAGGTTTGTCCCGATGGGTTGGCTCATGCCAATTGGTATCAGCCAGATAAAGTATTACTGACAGGCGCGACCGGATATCTTGGGCTGCACTTGCTGGAACAGTTGCTGAAACAGACCTCGGCCAGAATTATTTGCTTGTGCCGTGCATCTGATGCAGAACATGCCCGTGAAAGAATCAAGTCTGGATTCAAAAATTACCATATTGATGTAGGTCACGGGCTTGAGCGTGTAGATTTTATTATCGGTGATTTGAGGCTGCCGCGTTTTGGTTTGTTACCGGAGTCATGGATGCAACTGGCAGAAGAGGTTGATGTTATTTACCACAACGGAGCATTGGTTAATTTTATCTATCCTTATAGTGCTCTGAAAAATATCAACGTTGACAGTACCCGAACAGCGTTAGAGTTGGCCTGTACTGCGCGCTTGAAACATTTTCATTATGTCTCTTCTGTAAACGCACTGTATGCCACGCAGTCGCCTCGCCCCTATATGGAAGATGATCGTGCCATGAGTGAGTCGGTTTGTGATCCTTCCGGTTATTCAGGAAGTAAGTGGGTATCAGAAGGGATCATTAATATTGCCCGTCAAAGGGGCGTTCCCGTTAGCATTTATCGGCCAGGGTTGATCCTCGGACATACCTTTACAGGAGCGGTACAAGTTAATGATTATCTGATTGCCTCCTTGAAAGGTTATTTGGCGATGGGTTTTTATCCCGACCATGCCCTATTGCTGGATATCGTTCCAGTTGATTATGTGGCGGCTTCGCTGGTGCATATCTCCAAACAGCCGGCGTCTAATGGGAAATTCTTTAATCTGTTCAACCCAGAGCAGGTTTCTATCCAGCAATTTTTCGGTTGGGTGCAAGATTTTGGTTATGTCCTCAATCCTGTTCCATTTAATGAGGGTAAAGATAAGATCCTGGCGCTAGATGATACTCATCCATTATATCCCTTGATCCCACTGATCAGAGATATGACGGAAAGACCTTATCGTGCACTCGATCCGGCTTATGTTGATGAACTCTTCCCTGAATTGGAACTGAAAAATACGCTGGCGGGGTTAGCGGGAAGTCATATCCGTTGCCCCACAATTACGGCTGGATACGTCCATCAAGTATTACGTTATCTGATCGGTATTGGATTCTTACCGGCTGCCCTTCCTTTCAGAAGTTTCAAAAGGGAGGTTGTGTCATGGAACGGTTAATCAGCAACGAAGCCATGAATTGGATGGTCGTTACCAATGGTCAACAGCATTATTCGTTCTGGCCTGTTGAGTATGAAATCCCGATGGGATGGATGGTAATCGGCAAAACAGGAACGAAAGAAGAATGCTTGAACTATATTGCTAAAATTTGGCAGGAGCCAACAAGATAGACATTGTTGGTTGACATCGTTAACTAAATTATGGGCATGTTCCTGCGGGTTCATGCCCGTTTTATTTCTGTTTCTCAATGAGTTCCCAAGGAATTGGGGTAAATTTATTCCGCCAGTAAGTTTCAGTTGATGAGTCAATTAAGTATGCTATTCGCCTCATTCCATTTCGCAATCACTTAATATAACCAATCTTTGCCCACTTGGTCTGCGGCCAAAATTGCGGCGTAAACTTGTTCTGGTGTCACAACAAATGGCATATTGTGAATGGTTTCACCCTCGGCACAACTTGCAATAGCGACTTGCATGATTTTTTGATGCAGTTTCTCATTATCACGTAAGCCCAATTGCTCCAGTGTGACTGGTAGCCCGACCTGTACACAGAAATCGAGCACAGTTTCCAACTCTTCACTTGGGCTATTTTCTAAGATCAATTGTGTCAGAGTACCAAACGCAACTTTTTCGCCGTGATACAGATGGTGACACTCTTCCAGCACGGTAAAACCATTGTGGATAGCGTGAGCCGCTGCCAATCCTGCACTTTCAAAACCAATGCCACTGAGGTAGGTATTGGCTTCGACAATATTTTCAACGGCTGGTGTACTGACACCTGCTTCTACCGCCAGTTTTGCTTTGTAACCTTCCGCCAGCAAAGTTTCATAACACAGTTTTGCCAATGCCAAACCTGTGGTGGATGTCGCACCGCCAGCCATGGTTGGTTTATGGGCTGTACTGTTGGCTCGTGCCTCAAAATAGGTGGCGAGTGCATCTCCCATACCTGCGACAAGCAGGCGAACCGGTGCTTTAGCAATGATATTGGTATCCATTAGCACGATATTTGGATTTTGTGGATAGAACAGGTAGCTGTCGAATTCACCGAGTTCAGTATAAAGAACAGAAAGGGCACTGGTCGGTGCATCTGTCGAAGCAAGGGTAGGAGAAATAATGACGGGTATTTGGGATTTGTATGCAACAGCCTTGGCAGTATCAATCGTCTTTCCTCCCCCGATCCCGATGACAGCCTGACATTGCTGTTCCAACAAAATGGCAGACAAGCGATGGATTTCACTACGGCTGCACTCACCATTGAAAAGTTCGAAATGGCTAGTCACTTCGTGTTCTTCTAGACTTTTGCTGACGGTATCCCCAATAAGGTTCATCACGAAATTATCGGCAATCACGAAGACGTGGTCAGCAAGCATTTTGGTGTATCGACCAATGTGAGATAACGCACCTGGCCCTTGGATATATTTGGATGGAGACTGGATCACTTTCAGCATAAGAAATATTCCTTCTTTACTGGAAACTAGGCATAGAGTGTCACAATACAGGTATAGGGCAAGTTACGAATTGCCCATCCACACTATACGGCAAAATATACAGAGAAGTTATGAGTAAAAGCAGGAAATGGGTGATTTGAGAGGAAATACTGGCGAAACGATTGACACCCTGATTAATTCAGTCAGGGTGCCATTTTTTTAGTTGGCTTTGACCAGAGTTTTAACTGCTGTTTGAGCGAAAAAGTATTTCAGGATCAAATTCAACATAACGCCGTAAGCGGGCAGGAAGAACAGCATGCAGATAAACAGCTTGAAAGCATAATCCACTAACGCAATTTCTACCCAATGTGTTGCCATAAATGCATCCGTACTGCGGTAAAACGCGATAAAGAAAAAGGCCAGTGTATCTAACATATTACCGAAAAACATGGCAGCAGCCGGCGCTATCCACCAGCGGCGTTTCTGGCGAAGACGATTGAAGACACCAACATCCAATATCTGACCGAGCACATAGGCCATAAAGCTAGCTGCGGCAATGCGGGCGACAAACACATTAAAGGTTCCCAATGTCCCGAATCCCTGCCAGGTTCCCTGGAAAAACAGAGCTGAAATCAGATAAGAGATCAGCAACGCTGGCAGCATAACGGAAATAATGATCCGGCGAGCTAATGGCGCACCATAAATACGTACGGTTAGGTCAGTCGCCAAAAAGATAAAGGGAAATGTAAATGCTCCCCAAGTGGTATGAAAACCAAAAATGGAGATGGGTAATTGCACCAGATAGTTACTGGAAGTAATGATCAAAATGTGAAAAAGCGACAGCCAGATCAATGCCGTGGCTCGCTGTTGCGCAGTCAATTGGAACATATTGTACCTTTTTGGTGGATGGGGTGAGGGAACCCAAAAAATCAATCTACCTGAAGATCAGGCAGTGGGATCATACGTGTGTTGCGCAATAAAAGTAAAGTACGGCAGTTGGCGATATTTTGTAATATAATCCATTGCCATAGATTGTTTGAACCTACAGAGATTGTTATGTCCGAAGTTTTTGCCAACCCCGACAAGACACTTGATACGTTGGGATTACGTTGTCCGGAGCCAGTAATGATGGTGCGCAAGGCAGTCCGCCATATGGCTGCGGGTCAGACGTTGTTGATCATTGCTGATGATCCGGCAACAACCCGCGATATTCCGGGGTTCTGTCGTTTTATGGATCATGCGCTGATCGCCCAAGAGACAGAGCAAACTCCGTATCGATACCTGCTCAGGAAAAGCGAAAACTCTGTTTAATTTAGAAAAGCCTATATAATTAACTGGCGAAAAAAAGGAGCCGTGCTAGGCTTTAAATATGGTATTTGGTTATTTATCACCTCGCTGGATGCCATATTTTCTTTTTCCTTAATAGCAACCTTTTGTAATTCATTATGATTTTGAAAAGGTGCAGAGTATTAACATGCACCTTTTCGGTTTGTTATTTTCTTTTTAGGTTAATGTTCCATTTATTGCTGCTGTGATTTGCTCCTAAGCAGCCGAACTGCATTTGCTGTTACCAAAGCTGTAGCTCCCGAATCGGCCAGGACTGCCATCCATAGCCCAGTCATACCCAATAGGCTCGTGATAAGAAATATCGCCTTCAGTCCTAATGCAATAGTGATATTTTGACGGATGTTATAATGGGTTGTTCGGGACAAGGCAATAATTTCAGGTAAACCAGTCAGTCGGTTATGCGTCAGGGCGGCATCGGCTGTTTCCAATGCAACATCAGTGCCGCTGCCCATAGCAACACCGATAGTGGCGGCTTTCATGGCTGGGGCATCGTTGATACCATCACCGACCATCATAGTGCAGTGTTTTTGGCTCAATTCAATGACCGCTTGCACTTTATCTTCAGGCAACAACCCTGCGCGATAATCAATGCCCAGCCGATTCGCAATGGCTGCTGCGGCACGGGGATTATCTCCTGTCAGCATTATTGCTTCGATACCTTGTTTTTTCAGGATACGGATAGCGTCTATGGCATCCTGACGTAAGGTGTCTTGCATTGCTATCAGCCCCATAAATTTCCCATTCCGAGTGACAGCAACCGTTGTTTTTCCATTGTCTTCCAGCTCAAAAACTCTCTGTTTCCATTGCTCGGACAAGGTATTTTCCGGCAATCTTCCGGGGGCTGCAACGAGAATTTTTTGCCCCGATAATTGTCCTTCGACTCCTATCCCGGCCAGGGCTTTGCGCTGTTCAGCCTCAACAATTGTCACACCTTTGTTTTCTGCGGCATTCAGGATAGCTTTTGCCAGTGGGTGATGGGAACCACTTTCTACGGCACCAGCCAGTGCTAGCAAGGTTTCTGCACTGATGTTTTCCGCCGGTTCAATGTCAGTAACCTGGGGTTTTCCTTCGGTCAAGGTTCCGGTTTTATCCAGTGCAATGGTGCTCACTGAACCAAGTTGTTCCAAGGCTGCCCCACCTTTGATTAGAGAGCCGCGACCGGTTGCTGCGGCCAGTGCGGAAGTAATTGCGGCAGGCGTCGAGATGACCAAGGCACAAGGACAACCAATTAACAGCAGAGTCAGACCACGATAGATCCAAGTTTCCCATGAGCCGGCAAAAAACAGTGGCGGGACCAATACCACCAGTGCTGAGAACAAGATAATCAGCGGAGTGTAGACACGACTGAATCGGTCGATAAAGCGCTCAATCGGCGCACGACGCTCTTCTGCTTCTTCAATTAGTTGCAGGATGCGGTCAATAGCGTTGTGACCAGGTTCAGAGATCACCTTCATCTGCACGGCACTATCAACAGAAAGGCAACCAGCGGCGACTTTTTCCCCTTGTTGTCGTTCAACCGGAACTGATTCACCGGTCAGGGCACTTTCATCGAAACTGGCAAATGGGTTGAGCAGTTCGGCATCGGTAGGTAAGCGCGCCCCTGGGGCGATTTCGATGATATCCCCCGGACGCAGATCTGCTGCCGGCACGGTTTCCTTTTTTCCATCCTTAATTAGTAGGGCTTGTTCAGGAACTAATGCCATCAAGGCACTGACGCCACGACGTGCGCGTCCGGCGGCATAGGATTCCAGTATTTCCCCTAACTTGAACAGGAGAATAACCATTGCCGCTTCTGCGGTAGCATCAATAAACAAGGCACCAATGGCAGCAACACTCATCAACGTTTCAATGGCGAAAGGTGTGCCAGAACGGATCAGCTTGATGGCTTTGGTTGCTACCGGATATAACCCAATTAGTGTAGTGATGATGAAAGCGATCTGCCCTGTGGGAGCATTGACTTTTGATATTCCCCAACTGACGAACATCAAGGCGGCCAGAATCAAGATTGGGGAAAAAGTCTTCCAGTGATTGACTGTCGGAGGCAATTTAGATGCCGAACTTGCCTCCTTGATTTCAAAGCCAGCCTGTTTTACTGCTTGTTCAACGGCAGCACGAATATCAATATCAGCATCGACCACCAGTTTCTCTGTTGTAAACAGAACCTTGACCTGCTTGGCTTCTGGCAGTTTTTTGACAGCATTTTCGATCTTTCCTGCACAGCTTGGGCAATCCATGCCTTGGATAGTCCAATTAAAACGCTGTCTCGCTATTAATTCGGTGAGGGCGTTGTCCTGTATGGCATGTGCATGATCGTGTGAACAGTGTGCGCTGCTATTTTTATGGGAATGCGCTGTGTTAGTAGAGCAGCAAGAATGGCTATGATTTGGCGTAGGGGAGTTATGCGAATGTTCGTGGCTGTGATCGTGATGTTGATGTGAATGCTCACTTACATTATTGGCGATATTCTGATGATCATCTTTTTGGAAAGATAGAGAATTGTGCTGTGATTGCTTATGTTTTTTGGTAGTGGATAACATAGGCGACCTCTTATAGAGTTAATCTTAATCATTAGTATTAACTCTACACGTTGGAGTGAACTCCAGAGTCAAATCCAATAAGAGGAATTCTTTTGATGATTTGTGCTATTTAAAATAGGTTCTCATTATCAATGTCCTTCCTCTTAATGTTATTTTCTCTTCAAGCCCTTGGTTAGTAAGGGTAAGCTATCATAGGAATAGTGAACGAATAATCAAAAAGTGTCCGATAAAACCACAGGTAGCAACAATCGCTTTTGATAGTTTAAAAGGGAAGCGATATTGAGCAATGATATTGATACTGTGTGCAAGGAGTAGCAGGATCGTGCCAGCGATGACAGAGAATCGGCTGTCGTTGCTGAGGGAAAAATATTGTTCTCCGGCAACCCAAACCATCAGTAGTGCCATCACGAAACCATCTATTACCCGCCAACGCATATTATCCAGACGAGTCCAGACTGTCAGTATGACCACAATGCCAATGACCAGCAGGATAAAAGGCAGCGGAAAGAAGAAACTGAAACCCATATGTAAGGCAAAACTAATGGTGTATAACAGGTAACTCAGGAATAACGCGATGAATGAGAAGAGTAAATACTTACCAGGGAGCATGTGGAGCGCATCAGAGAGCAGGGCAGTAAGAAGGCCCGCAATGATAAGGTAACCTGAAACCTCAAGATTGGGCGCCTGGCAGGCCCATAATAATAGAAGCAACATAGTGACGGGGCGGAAAACCCATTGCTGCCAGTTGGTGCCACGATAGGCAGCATCAATATATAACCACCCAGAGAAAAACACAGCGAGAAATGGCCAACTCATATTTTTCCTTTCCTTAAAGTTCAACACCTGTTTTGTCAGGCAATTTTATTTATGATGGGGTTGGTACGGAGAATATCTTGATTTATCGATATTGGTTCGTTATTAACGAACGAATAACGTTTTATTATCAAAAACAAAGAACGTCAATGAGTAATTACGCGAATTACTCATTGACGAAAGAAGAAAATAAGATGAGTCACTGGATATGGGAAGTTATTTTTTCTCCTGTTGTTTCTCTTTTAGTTGTTTTTTCTGCCAAGCCAATAATTCAAAGACGCCGAAAAAGAAGATTTTGGTCTGGAGAAAACCAGACAGCTTTTGATCTTTAGGCTGGGAGTTTTTCAGCAGCAGTAACTGAAAAGAATGCATGATTGCCGTAAATACCATTGCAATATCCATGAAATATCTCAATGGTTTAGGGAATGGGTGAAACAAATTGAAGATCATGATACCCCAAACTAAGATCATGATCCCTCTTCCTAATTGAATAAACATCATCGACTCCAAAATCGTGTTTAAGCCGTTCAGACACCCGATTACGGGTGGCGAATATATAATCGATAAGCAACTTGCCCGGCGGTTTTTTGCCGATGCAGTTGCCAGTTTGAGGGAACTTCTGTTGCCGCAGATTCTGCTTCTGCCTCAACATAAATCCAGCTTTCTTCTGCTAGCCAGCTATTGGTTTCCAATAAATTGATTGTTTCAGCCAACATTCCCTTACGGAATGGCGGATCGAGGAAAACCACATCAAACGGCGTTCCGGTGTTGTTAAGGTGTTGTAGTGTATTACCTTGTACCACATCGGCATTTTCAGCTTTCAGTAAGGCTAAATTAGCCAATAGTTGTTTCGCCACATTGCGATCGTATTCAATTAAGGTCGTGTGGCTTGCATAACGAGACAAAGCTTCAAATCCAAGCGCTCCGCTGCCTGAGAAACAATCCAGGCAACGAGCACCCTGAATCACTGGCATAAGCCAGTTAAAAAGTGTCTCGCGGACGCGATCTGTTGTTGGACGCAGGCCGTCACTATCAGGAACCGGCAATTTTCTTCCGCGCCATTTTCCGCCAATAATGCGGATTTGTCCCAAAGACGCGCGTAGTGGTTTTTTAGTCATAATTTACATAACTTAAATATTTGTCATCCGACGCTGCTAAATAATATCTGGCGGAGACAAAGAGTGAGTGAAAACGAAGATATCCATTGATTAATTTACCACGAAATCCTCTATAGACATGTGTTGTGGTGTGATGAAAATGTTAGACTGGATTCATTACTGTTAGAACCTATCTCAGTGGATATAACAGCACATATTTAACTTAACCGCGAGGAGTGTAGTGGCCGATGGCAAAAGAGAAAAAAAGAGGTTTCTTCTCTTGGTTTGGACTTGGTCGTCAAGATAAGAAACAGCAAGAGGAACAGGCTGAACAAGAAAGAGTCGCTGCGGAAGAAGCCGACCGTCGCGCAGCAGAAGAAGCGGAGCAACAGCGTTTAGCGGAAGAAGTCACTCGTCGCGCAGCAGAAGAGGCGGAGCAGCAACGTTTAGCGGAAGAAGCCGACCGTCGTGCAGCAGAAGAAGCGGAGCAACAGCGTTTTGCGGAAGAAGCCGCCCGCCGTGCAGCAGCAGAAGCAGAGCAGCAACGTTTAGCGGAAGCCGCCGCCCATCGTGCAGCAGAAGAGGCGGAGCAGCAGCGTTTAGCGGAAGAAGCCGCTCGTCGTGCAGCAGCAGAAGCAGAGCAGCAACGTTTAGCGGAAGCCGCCGCCCATCGTGCAGCAGAAGAGGCGGAGCAGCAGCGTTTAGCGGAAGAAGCCGCCCGTCGTGCAGCAGAAGAAGCAGAGCAGCAGCGTTTAGTGGAGGAAGCCGCCCGTCGTGCAGCAGAAGAAGCGGAGCAGCAACGTTTAGCGGAAGAATTAGCTCGTCAGGCAGAAGAACAGGCAGCCTTACCTAAGGAACAAGAACGGCCATCCAAAGAAGGATTCTTTGCTCGTCTGAAACGTAGCTTAGTTAAGACCCGTCAAAATCTTGGCTCCGGTTTCTTGGGACTATTCCGTGGCAAAAAAATTGATGATGATCTGTTTGAAGAGTTGGAAGAACAGTTATTGATTGCAGATGTGGGCGTTGAAACTACCCGTAAGATCATTACTAACCTGACAGACCACGCCAGCCGTAAAGAGTTGAAAGATGCGGAAGCGCTTTATTCTAAACTGAAAGAAGAGATGTCAGCCATTCTGGCGAAAGTTGATAAGCCGCTGGAGATAGAAGGCAAATCACCTTATGTCATTCTGATGGTGGGGGTGAATGGTGTTGGTAAAACGACCACGATTGGAAAGTTGGCGCGTCAATATCACTCTCAAGGTAAATCCGTCATGCTGGCGGCTGGAGATACCTTCCGCGCGGCCGCAGTAGAGCAGTTACAGGTTTGGGGAGAACGCAACAAAATCCCAGTGATTTCCCAACATACGGGGGCAGATTCAGCGTCAGTGATTTTTGACGCCATCCAGTCAGCCAAGGCTAAAGGTATTGATGTCCTGATTGCAGATACCGCTGGGCGCTTGCAGAACAAATCCCATTTGATGGAAGAGTTGAAAAAAATCGTTCGAGTGATGAAAAAACTGGACGAAGATGCACCTCATGAAATTATGCTGACTCTGGATGCCAGCACAGGTCAAAATGCAGTAAGTCAGGCTAAACTATTTCATGAAGCTGTGGGATTGACGGGTATTTCACTGACCAAACTGGATGGTACTGCGAAAGGGGGAGTTATCTTCGCGATTGCCGACCAATTTGAGATCCCAATCCGCTACATTGGTGTGGGTGAAGGCATTGAAGATCTCCGTCCATTTAAGGCAGACGATTTTATTGAGGCTCTTTTTGCCCGAGAGGATTAACTATCAATGATTCGCTTTGAACAGGTCAGTAAAGCCTATCTGGGAGGGCGGCAGGCGCTGCAAGGGGTGGATTTTCATCTACTTCCAGGAGAAATGGCATTTTTAACCGGTCACTCAGGGGCCGGTAAAAGTACACTTTTGAAACTTATCTGTGGTATTGAACGCCCTAGCGCAGGCCATATTTGGTTTTCTGGCCATGACATTAGCCGACTAAAATCCCGTGAGATCCCTTTTCTACGCCGTCAGATCGGCATGATTTTTCAGGATCATCACCTACTTTTGGATCGCACCGTATACGAGAATGTCGCGATGCCGTTGATCATCTCAGGGGCAAGTGCTGAAGACATTCGTCGACGGGTATCTGCGGCGTTGGATAAGGTCGGCTTACTGGACAAAGCGAAAAACTTCCCCATTCAGCTTTCCGGTGGAGAACAACAGCGTGTTGGTATCGCCCGCGCGGTGGTGAATAAGCCAACAGTATTGCTGGCAGATGAACCGACGGGAAATTTGGATGGGGCATTATCAGAGGGGATCATGCGTCTGTTTGAAGAATTTAACCGAGTTGGCGTGACGGTTCTGATGGCTACCCATGATACAGCCCTCATTGAACGAAGAAAATATCGTATCTTGACCCTGAATCAGGGACGTATGCAAGGAGGACATCATGGCTAAGCATGTCCGTCATTCAGCGAAAAAAACACCGTCCGCAAAATCCAAATCATTAAAAGGGGGATGGCGTGTACAGTGGCGTTATGCGTGGAAAAGTACTTTGTCCGATATGTTCCGCCAACCGCTGGCAACGTTGCTGACTGTTATGGTGATAGCTATTTCCCTGACCTTGCCAAGTGTGTTCTATATTGTTTGGAAAAACGTCAATCAAGCAGTGATGCAGTGGTATCCCATCCCACAACTCACGGTCTATTTGGATAAGTCACTGAATGACAATAGCGTCAAACAGGTAATTGATCAGTTGAAAAATCTGGATGGCGTGAAATCGGTAAATTACCTTTCCCGTGACGAAGCTGTAAACGAATTTCGTGCATGGTCAGGTTTTGCCAGCGCACTAGATTTGCTGGAAGAAAACCCTCTGCCAGCAGTTGCTATAATCTCTCCTAAACTGAATTTCCAGGACTCTCAGGCGCTAACAACATTGCGCGATCAAGTTGCGCAGATTAAAGGCATTGAAGAAGTCAGAATGGATGATAGCTGGTTTGCCCGCTTGACCGCGTTGGCTGACCTTATTGGCAGAATTGCTGCCGTGATAGGTATCTTGATGGTGGTTGCGCTGCTCTTGGTCATTGGTAATAGTGTCCGGTTGAGCATCTTTAGCCGTCGTGAAACGATTAACGTTATGAAACTGATTGGGGCAACGGATGGTTTTATTTTGCGTCCTTTCCTCAATGGTGGAGCCTTATTGGGGATTTTGGGAGCAATATTCTCTTTGATCCTCTCCTCCCTGCTGGTGTGGAAACTGTCTAACGTGGTTACGGAAGTGGCAAGTGTTTTTGGTACAAGCTTTATACTGCATGGTTTGGAGTGGGATGAATCACTCTTATTAGTGCTTATTTCGGGTATGATTGGTTGGATAGCTGCATGGTTTGCGACAATTCAGCATTTACGTCGTTTTATGCCAGAATAAAGGTGTTGCAGGGCTTGCTAGTGAACTGTTGGGGGTGAATTGTTGTCAAAGTCACAGTTATGGTTTTGTATTGATGTTCACACAACTGAGACGATTTGAATATGATCTCTACGGTGGTAAAATAGACGCACTTTTGGCTTGAATAAACCTTACTGGTGAACTCAGGCAAACTTGAAGGCCATCAATTTGGATCTAATTTTGAGAGAATTTGAATGACAAAAGAAATGCAAACTTTGGCATTAGTTCCACAAGGTAGTTTGGAAGGGTACATCCGTGCCTCCAATGCTTATCCTATGCTTTCTGCTGAGGAAGAGAAGGAACTGGCAGAAAGGCTGCATTACCAGGGAGATCTGGATGCAGCGAAAAAGCTGATTCTTTCTCACCTGCGCTTCGTTGTTCATGTTGCCCGCAGTTATGCCGGTTATGGTCTGCCGCAAGCGGATTTAATTCAGGAAGGTAATATTGGCCTGATGAAAGCGGTTCGTCGATTTAATCCAGAAGTGGGAGTACGTTTAGTTTCTTTTGCTGTTCACTGGATTAAGGCAGAAATCCATGAATATGTATTGCGTAATTGGCGTATTGTGAAAGTCGCAACGACAAAAGCTCAGCGTAAGCTGTTCTTTAATTTGCGCAAGGCTAAACAACGTCTGGGGTGGTTCAATCAGGATGAAATTGAACTGGTTGCCAAAGAATTGGGCGTGACCAGCAAAGATGTCCGAGAGATGGAATCCCGTATGTCAGCGCAGGATATGGCATTTGATATGTCCTCTGATGATGATAATCATGATAGTCATCCAGTGGCTCCGGTGCTGTATTTGCAAGACAAGGCTTCTGACTTTGCCGATGGCATTGAAGAAGATAACTGGGAAACCCACGCTGCGGATAAACTTTCTGTGGCGATGGAAGGGTTGGACGAACGTAGCCAAGACATCATTCGTTCCCGTTGGTTGGATGATGACAATAAAACCACCTTGCAAGAATTGGCAGATAAGTATGGTGTATCCGCTGAACGTGTTCGGCAGCTAGAAAAAAATGCCATGAAGAAATTGCGACTGGCGATTGAAGCGTAATTTCTTAGCTGAGCAAAACTTGCTGGATTAAAAAGCGATAATTTGTTTATCGCTTTTTTTATGCGCGCAAGATAATTAGCAGTGAACAGCAAAATAACCATCAGTGTCAGAGAGCCGAGGAAATTCCATGATGAAAATTGTGATTGCCCCTGATTCATTTAAGGAAAGCTTGAGTGCCTTGCAGGTGGCGCAGGCGATAGAGCGGGGATTTAAGGAGATTTATCCACAGGCAGACTACATCAAGCTACCTATGGCGGATGGCGGCGAAGGGACAGTAGAATCACTGGTGGCTGCAACTGGAGGAAAACGTATCGTGTGTACTGTTACTGATCCTTTGGGACAACCTGTTGAGGCATTTTTTGGTCTGCTTGGCGATGGAAAAACCGCAGTGATTGAAATGGCTGCTGCTTCTGGTTTGCACTTGGTGCCGATGGAACAGCGTAACCCTCTGATAACGACGAGTTATGGAACGGGAGAATTGATTCTGGCTGCATTGGAACAGGGGATACATAAACTGATTTTAGGCATTGGCGGCAGTGCAACCAACGATGGTGGCGCAGGTATGATGCAGGCACTTGGTGCGACTTTATTGGATGGTGACAGTCGTATTCTGCCATTCGGCGGCGCGGCATTAACTCGGCTGGAAGGTATTGACTTAACGAACCTTGATCCGCGTCTCAGGCAAATTGAATTTACCGTGGCTTGTGATGTGAATAACCCATTATGTGGTGAACAGGGAGCATCAGCGGTGTTTGGTCCACAAAAAGGTGCGACACCGGAGATGGTGAAATCGTTAGACTCTGCATTGCATCATTATGGCATGAAAATAGAATCCCTAACGGGGAAAAGCGTGATTGATGCTGCTGGTGCTGGTGCGGCTGGAGGGATGGGGGCATCCTTATTGGGATGTTTGGGGGCAAGATTACAGTCAGGTATTAAGATTGTTATTGAAACCTTGCAACTAGAAGAAGTTATTCAGGGCGCAGATCTGGTCATTACGGGGGAAGGTCGTCTGGATAGCCAGACCATATACGGTAAAACTCCCATTGGTGTTGCCCGTGTTGCGAAAAAGTTTGGCATTCCCACCATTGCGTTAGTTGGGGGAATGAGCCGAGACTATCATGTTGTGCATCAGCATGGGCTGGATGCGGTCTTTTCCATCATACCGGAGGCTTGTTCCCTTGCTGATGCCCTCGCCAATGGTGCCGATAATTTGCAGGTAACGGCACGGAATATTGCAGCAATTTGGGCTATTTCCCACTAAATGCTGCTTGTTTTTTATCTTTCAATTTTGTCGTTTGCTCCCATTAGCGCTATCGCCGTTTACGGTGCTGTTGAGTCATGATGGCAGTGAAACCGATAGATACAGCAAATAACAACGCTCCCATTAAAAATACCCATTCATAGTGGTCGTTGAATAATAAGAAACTGCCAACCATTGGGCCAACAGCCATTCCCATATATCGAATAAAATTATAAAGCCCAATCACAGTTGCCCGTTCTTCCACAAATGTTGTTAACAGCAAAGTGGCATGTGTAGGTGTCGATATCCCCAGAGTGAAACCGTATAAAGCTGTGACAATGATTAACGTGGGAATGCCGAATCGATATGTGATGGAAAACAACAGGATTAAAGCCAGATTTAGCAAGCTGCTGACAATCAGGCCATTTATCTTAGATAACCGATGATGGAGTAAACGATAGCTATAGCTGCCAACAATCATTGCCAATGATATGGGAATGTACATCCAACCAATATCGGCAGGGCTGAAATCATATTCATGGTTTAAGATGATGGGTAAAAAAGTCAAAAAGCAGAAATAACAATAGAACAGCATAAAGCCAATACAGAAAACGGATTGTGCGATGCGATCTGACAAAATCTGACCGAAGTTCCAAAACACCCTTTTAGCACTTGCTGACTGTTTTGGCTTATTTTCTGGTATGGTTTCGGGTTTAGTTTCTGGTAACCAAAGCGAATTGCTGATAAGTATTAGCCCACCGATAACAGCAATAAATTGGAAAATCGCAACATATCCGTTTAATTCGGCTAAATAGCCGCCGAGCAACGGTCCCAAAGCAGGAGTCAGCGTTAACAACATCTGATAAGTACTGATGGCTTTGGCTCGATGTTGCTCTTCATACAGATCACCAATAATTGTCGCTGCAATAACAGGAATAGCTGCAATCCCAATAGCTTGAACTATTCGGAAAGCAATCAGCCAATAAATATCAGAAGCCATTGCACAACCAATAGATCCAATGACGGAAATAATCAGAGCAGGAAGTAAAATGGCTTTACGACCTTTGCTGTCCGCTAATGGACCATACACGATTTGCATAATAGCTAAAACAAATGTGAATGCTGATACAGTCAGGTTTACTAAAGGTAGGGGCGCATTGAATAGCTCCTGTATGGTAGGAATAACGGGAACATAGATATTTTGTGCAAGAGATCCTAATAGGGCACTGAAGCATACTAGGTAGAAGATCACGTTTACATTACGAATTGAGTTACATCTATTCATTTCTCTCTCCTTTTTGTTTCCGGGGAAATATTATTTTGGAAAAGTCGTAAATGAGTGACAGTACAGTTTACCAACGTAAGATCCTTGCCGCAGTTAATCACTTGATACCTCTAAGAGATGGTATTAAGAGAGGGCATAATGAAGAGGTACTCCGCGAATATGGACTCAGTGGCTATTCATTGTCTGAATTACATGTGATCCAGTGTATAGGAGAATCGGTATTATTAAATATCACAAGTATCAGCCAGGCGCTGGGAATGACCAAGGGTGCTATCTCAAAGATCTGTGCAAAACTTCTTCAGCGCTCTATCGTTGAAAAACTGAAAATGGTAGATAACCAGAAAGAGACCTATTTCAGCTTCACTGACGAAGGGAAGCTGATATTTTCTGCGCATGAAAAATTGCATCGGCAAATAGAAGCAAGATGGTTGCAAATATTGGAAAACTATTCGCCGGAAGAATTGATGACCATTAGGCGATTTATTGCCGATATATCGGACCACTCTCGATAATGAAATGCCGCAATATATCGTGGCATGAATATAGTGGCATGACAAGAATCAGAAGCCTGAATGGGATAATTGAAATCAGTAAACAACAGGCTTCTGACGAATTTATCTTGCCTCATTCAACAACCATTCTTGCCTATAATTGTCTCGGCAATGGGGATATATTGATCCGTGATTTTATTAACAGTACTGTCCTCTTTCTTGACTGGTTTGCAATCTTCGAAAAACCATTGAATTGGCGTATTAAACGTATCGGCAATATCAACGAGATGGGAGAGGTTGATCCGATTCACTCCCGTTTCATAACGTGAAAGTTGCTGCTGACTGAGGCCAAGTATCTTTGCTAATGCTGTAGCAGTGATACCCAGCTCTTTCCTTTTGATCTGAATACGTTTTCCGACTAATAGGTTTGCATCTTCCATATCTCATCCTTTTTTCATTAGTAAGTTATGGCGTCATCAAGGAGAATTGCCGAAGCTTAAAATGAGTGCGATTTTTGCCCCGTTAGTTGCTCGTAAAATAGAGCCTGCCTTGACGGATTATCGTTCACGGTATGCCTATTGTTACCACCTGATTCACCGTTTTGGTTTTCTAACATGCGTTTTGTTTTTGTAATCCTTGTCTTATGGCTACCTCTGCATATTTTTTCGGTTGAGTTACCGATGCGGCTTAAACAGAGTTCCTATTCTCCTTGCATGAAAGATAACCAATATGTTCCTGGTTTTTATTTTATGGGATTTTGTATATTTAAAATAATTTTATTTTATTGATTTTTAATGGTTTTTAGTTGATTTATTAAGGTAAACATGCAAAAGACAGTGAATTTTTGTCTAACCTCATGTTTGTTGACATATATCATTCTTGTTGATGATTTTCTTGAGGTTATAAACCGGACAAAATATATCAAACTGTAAACATAATCCTACATAATTTAACCTAAGTCAAATTTCATTATATACTACAAACCATTCCATTTAAGCAATTATAATATATGAATTTTTTTTGTTATTCACATATTTTGTTGCATCATCATAATATTCATGGTGAAAAAATATTACTTGATGCCAGTCAGGTATTGCCAGATCATCCAGAATTAATGTTTTAAAAGCATTACATATCCAAAATTTAATTCTATTTAGCGATAGTCATACGGATTATAAATCTAAACTAGACAGTTTGATATAAATTGTTTTGTTTTTTAATAAAATTTTATTTATTTGACTTATGTGAAGGTATTTTGATGTTTTGGTGGATTATTTCGGCTGATTTACCTTATTTTCATTAAAAATATTATTTACCATTACCTTTTCCACTAAATTGACTTTTAATTCGCCTAAAAATGAGGTTTACTCGCATTTTTGAATTTTTTGAAAACGGCAAGAACATTCCTTACGAGATATTAAGAGATATTTTTATTTACCTAATAAAAACAATAATATATCAATTTTTTTTGGTGGATGGGCGTTTTATCAAGTTGTATTCTGTTTTTCTTTGAGGATTTTTCTATGAAAAATAACGGCATTGAAGTGTTTTTTCGACATATCGCATGAAAATTGAAAAAAACAGCTGTTGTACAAGGTTCCCAGAAATACCATTGTGGTTGGAAACTTCGCAGCCGATAGGGCAGCAATATGGAAGGAGAGGTTGATATATTACGATTATGTATATCGGTTAAATTGCTGTGAAGAATTTATCCTCATTAAAACAGACTGATAGATAATCTGAAATTTTTTTAAAATCAGTGAGTTATTCTTTCTGGTTTATCTCTGTTACCGACTAAAGCCCCGCCCTGGGGAATGATGTTGTTGTGATTTTTTTTCCTGCCCGACACGTTGTCGCACCTGCCGCTTATGTTCAGCCTGTTGCTCTTTCAGCAACCTCGCCTGCTCTTCCAGCCGTAATTGCTCCGGTTGCAATTTATCCTGCTGAGAATTTCTCTGAACTCTTTGCATCTCATGAAAAAGATCGTGTTTACACTTGAAGAGGTATAGTGGAATAACTCCCAAATTTGTCAAATTTGCTTTTTCGAATGACGTAATAACTTATTTATCTCCATGGTTAAGTTATCGCATTTCGTATCATAACGGAAACATGAAAATTAAATAGATGGACTGATTTATAGAATAAAAACGAAAATAACCTCAAATTTACCGATTATTTCACTGAGAACTTATACGAAAATTAATATTTATTTGAAATTATTTTGTTTCGGTATTAAATATAATTGGTGTTTACATTTACATTAGTTATGTAATTTGATTATTATAAAATAACATGTAGTTAATTTAGTTTATGTTTTATATGGGTGAATATACATGTATTTATTATAACATTATGATAAATAATAATTTTATTTGGTTGGCCTTGTTCCTTGGTTGTTAGTGGTTATTTATAAACATAAGCACTTCATTTTATCTGAAATAATTTCAGTCAAATACTAAATGGAAAAAATACAGCAAGAACTTAGCGCTCATGCCAGTAGATATATTCAATAGATCCATTTTTATTTAGTTGTGGAATTCAGCGTAATAAAAAATTGATGTAGATCAAAAACGCTTATCTAAAAAAACAGGAAAAAATGGAATGCCTTCTTATGGTTCATCAAATGAATCATTTATTCCGTTGTCTGGAAAATTATTGTCACATCATTTTTGGCTGTGCGGTTATTAACCGGACTATGACATCCAGCGCCTGAAAAATATTGCCTGAGTATCTTTCGATGCTTGGCGTACCTGTTGTTATTTCTCCTAAAAGTAAAAGAAAAATATTTGTGATGGTTGCTGGGAATAACAGTTTTCAAATATCCGATAGATTCGTTGAGGTAGTAAGCAAATGAAAGACAGTATTACCAGCAAGGAAAATACCCTTAAAGTGGGGTTGCTGGAAACTTGGAACGCCACGGAAACACCCTATCCTGACCATGTATGTATTCATCAGTTGTTTGAACAACAAGCAGAGAAAACCCCGACTGCCGCCGCGTTAATCGCTGGGGATCAGACACTGAGCTA
Organism: Xenorhabdus ehlersii; assembly: GCF_003610465.1. Classification (GTDB taxonomy): domain Bacteria; phylum Pseudomonadota; class Gammaproteobacteria; order Enterobacterales; family Enterobacteriaceae; genus Xenorhabdus; species Xenorhabdus ehlersii. The sequence continues at coordinate 39,883 of NZ_RAQI01000001.1, forward strand.
TGCGGAACTGAATGCCAGGGCCAACGGGTTGGCTTGTCAACTGATTGAACAGGGGATTTGCCTGGGTGACCATGTAGCGATTCTGTTAGAACGTTCAATTGAACTGGTGGTGGCTCAGTTAGCTATCCTTAAAGCGGGGGCGGTTTATGTCCCTGTCGATCCCAACGTACCGGATGAACGGAAAAAACTGGCTGATAAACGATTGTGCCGCCAAATTACTGCTGACTGATATGCAGACGGAAATCCCGGCTGAATTGGTTGTCCCGCGGATCCATCTTACCTGCGAGACAGAACAGATCAGGGCAGAAGAGCATCGCAATCTTGATTTATTGGGTGCCAGTGCCGAGCCAGCGTATATCATGTATACCTCCGGTTCGACGGGTATACCAAAAGGGGTCATCGTGCCCCATCGGGCTGTCGTCCGGTTGGTTATCAATAATGGCTATGCTGACATCGAACCCAATGACCGAATTGCTTTCGCCGCTAATCCGGCTTTCGATGCCAGCACCTTCGAAGTTTGGGCACCGTTGCTTAACGGTGCTGCGCTGGTAGTTATTGATCATACCACGTTGCTGACACCGCGGGACTTTGTCCAGGCGTTACAGGCGCATCGCATTACGATCCTGTGGATGAGTGTCGGGCTGTTTAACCGGTTGGCGGAGGAACTATCTCCGGTGCTGCCTCAACTTAAAATGCTGCTGGTCGGGGGAGATGTCCTCGATCCGCATGTCATTGCTCAAGTACTGCGTAAGAACCCGCCCCAAAAGTTATTGAATGCCTACGGTCCGAGTGAAGGAACCACGTTTACCACGATTTACCCTATTCACGAGTTAACATCGGGCACGACCGCTATTCCTATTGGGCGCCCCATTGCCAACACCCGGATTTATTTGCTGGATACTGACGGTCAACCGGTGCCATTGGGGATGACTGGTGAGATTTATATCGGGGGTGACGGAGTGGCCTGCGGTTATCTCAATCGCCCTGAACTGACCGCTGAACGCTTTCTCACCGATCCATTTAGCGATAAACCGAACGCGCGTATGTACCGCACCGGAGATTTGGCCCGCTATCTGCCGGATGGCAATCTGGAATTTTTGGGCCGTAACGACCAGCAGGTGAAAATCCGTGGTTTCCGGATTGAACCGGGGGAAATTGAGGCTCGGCTGGTGGAATATCCGGCGATACGTGAAGCTGTGGTGCTGGCGTTAGGGGAGGGGCAGGACAAACAACTGGTTGCCTATGTGCTGACCCAAGAGAATGACAAATTGGCCGCTCGCCTGCGTGAACACCTGAATGCACGGTTGCCGGATTATATGATACCGGTAGCCTTTGTGCGTCTGGATGAATTTCCATTGACACCGAATGGTAAATTGGATCGCCGGGCGTTGCCGGCACCGGGGGAGGACGCCTTTGCCCGTCAGGTTTATGAAGCGCCGCGAGGAGAGAAAGAGATTGTTCTGGCAACCCTTTGGCGCGAATTACTGGGTATTGAGCGAATTAGCCGACATGACAGTTTCTTTGCGTTGGGCGGTCACTCTTTGCTCGGTGTACAGATGATTGAACGCCTGCACAATCTGGGATTGACACTGGCCGCCCGTAATCTGTTCCAGTGCCCTGTGCTGTCAGAATTGGCCCAGACATTGGAGCAACATCAGGCTGTAGTCGTACCGCCGAATGTCATTACACCAGCGACCACCGTGCTGACACCTGCAATGTTGCCGCTAATTGATCTGACCCAGTCTGAGATTGACCACATTGTTGAACAGGTGCCGGGTGGGATCGCTAATGTTCAGGATATCTATGCCCTGTCGCCGTTGCAGGACGGTATCTTGTTCCATCATCTGCTGGCGAAGGAAGGTGATCCCTATCTGCTGGCCTATCCGATGATTTTTTCTGACCGGGCGCTGCTGGATCGCTATCTGGCGGCAGTACAACAGGTGGTTGATCGCCATGATATCCTGCGGACCGCATTTATCTGGCAGGGATTATCTGCACCGGTGCAGGTGGTCTGGCGTCAAGCGCCTTTATCGGTCACTGAACTGACTCTGGATCCGGCTGATGGGCCTGTGGGTGAGCAATTGGCTCACCGTTTTGACCCACGTCAGTATCGTTTTGATCTGAGTCAGGCCCCATTGTTACGCTTTGTCGTAGCACAAGAAACAGTAGCGCAGGAAACCGATGGCCGCTGGCATGTGCTGCAATTGCAGCATCACCTGATTGGCGACCATACGACAATGGAAGTGATGCACCGTGAAGTGCAGGTTTGTCTTGCCGGACAGGATGACAACTTGCCAGTACCGGTGCCTTTCCGCAATCTGGTGGCGCAGGCCCGGTTGAATATTCATCAGGCAGAGCATAGCTTCTTTACTGACATGTTGGCTGACGTGGATGAGCCGACGTTGCCGTTTGGCCTCACCGAGGTGCATCGTGATGGTTCGCAAGTCACACAATCGCACCGGATGTTATCGCCGGAGTTAAACGACCGCCTTCGTCAGCAAGCAAAACGTCTGGGCGTCAGCGTAGCAACATTGTGTCATCTGGCCTGGGCGCAGGTGCTGTCGCAGACCAGCGGTCAGGAAAAAGTGGTGTTTGGCACTGTGCTGTTCGGGCGCATGGCAGCGGGGGAAGGAGCTGACAGCGGCATGGGGCTGTTTATCAATACCTTGCCGCTGCGACTGGATATGGATGACACACCGGTGCACGACAGTGTACGGCTGGCACAGTCCCGGCTAGCCGGATTGCTGGATTATGAGCATACTTCACTGGCGCAGGCCCAACGTTGCAGTGGCGTAGCGGGTGGTACGCCACTATTTAGTGCCCTGTTGAACTACCGACATAATGAGCAGCCGCTGATCCCACATGAGGTTGTACCGGGTATCGAATTCCTGGGTGAACAGGAGCGGACCAACTATCCGTTGGTGCTGTCGGTAGAGGACGGGGGTTCTACTTTGGGGCTGACGGCGCAGGTAGTACAGCCATTTGAGCCGGATCGGGTATGTGGTTATATGCAACAGGCGCTGACCAGTCTGGCAGAAGCGCTGGAGCGGGCACCAGAAACGCCGGTACGGGAACTGAATATCTTACCTGTAACGGAACGTGCGTTATTGCTGGAAATCTGGAACGCAACTGAAAAACCGTATCCTGAGCAGTTATGTATTCATCAGTTGTTTGAACAACAGGTAGAGAAAACGCCGGTTGCTACAGCGCTGATAGCGGGAGATCAAACCCTCAGTTATATGGAGCTGAATATCCGTGCTAACTGGCTGGCTCGTCAGTTAATTGAGCAAGGGGTTTATCCGGGTGAGCATGTTGCGATCTTGTTAGAGCGATCCATTGAACTGGTCGTGGCTGAGTTAGCTATTCTCAAGGTAGGTGCTGTTTATGTTCCGATTGATCCTGGCGTACCGGACGAGCGGAAGGACTGGTTGATAAAAGATTGTTCAGCTAAATTGCTGCTCACTGATATGTGGGCTGATATTCCGGCTGATCTCCTGGCTGTTCCGTTATTTCGTCTCTCTGGTGAGATGAACACCATCAGGGAAGAAGATCGCCTCAATCTTGACTTACCCGCTTCCAGTACCGGAGCAGCGTATATCATGTATACCTCTGGATCTACTGGCACACCAAAAGGAGTGGTAGTGCCTCATCGTGCGGTGGTTCGGTTGGCTGTCAATAATGGTTATGCTGAAACTGGACAAGATGACCGAGTTGCCTTTACCGCTAACCCGGCTTTCGACGCCAGTACCTTCGAAGTCTGGACTCCTTTGCTTAACGGTGGCGCGCTGGTGGTCATCGACCACGCTACCTTGTTGACACCACAGGCGTTTGTACAGGTTTTACAGGTTCATCGGATTACTGTCCTGTGGCTGACGGTTGGATTGTTTAACCGACTGGCAGCGGAATTGTCTCCGGTTCTCCCACAGATCAATATCTTGATTGTCGGAGGGGATGTTCTTAATCCGCATGTGATCGCTCAAATCCTGCGTAATAGCCCGCCTCAGCAGTTATTGAATGGCTATGGGCCAAGTGAGGGAACGACGTTTACCACGACATACCGTATCACTGAAATGCCAGTAGGGACGACAAATCTTCCCATTGGTCGGCCAATCTCTAACACACGCCTCTATTTGTTGAACGCTTATGGCCAACCCGTGCCACTGGGGGCGATCGGTGAGATTTATATTGGTGGAGACGGCGTTGCCTGTGGCTATCTTAATCGCCCTGAACTCACCGCTGAACGCTTTTTGGTTGATCCTTTTAGTGATCAACTGGATGCCCGCATGTATCGAACCGGGGATTTGGCTCGCTATCTGCCGGATGGCAATCTGGAATTCCTTGGTCGTAATGATCAGCAGGTCAAAATTCGCGGTTTTCGGATTGAACCGGGGGAAATTGAAACTCGGTTGAAGGAGTATCCTGCGGTGCGTGAGGCGGCGGTGCTGGTGTTAGGTGACGGGCAGGACAAACGGCTGGTCGCCTATATAGTAGCGCAAGCAGATGATGGATTAATCAACAACCTGCGTGCCCATTTAAGCGCAGTCTTGCCTGATTATATGGTGCCGGCGGCTTTTGTACGTCTGGATGAATTCCCATTGACGCCGAATGGTAAACTGGATCGTCGGGCATTGCCGGTGCCAGGAGAGGAAGACTTTGCCCGTCAGGTCTATGAAGTGCCGCAAGGGGAAACTGAAATGGCCTTGGCGGCTATCTGGCGCGAGTTGTTGGATGTTGAGCAAATCAGTCGGTATGACAATTTCTTTGCTCTGGGTGGTCATTCGTTGTTGGCGATGAGGGTGATGAACCGCGTCGCGGCTTTAGGTGCCGAACTGCCGCTGACCACATTGTTTAAAGCGCCTGCTTTGCTGGCCTTTGCTAAGGTGGTTGATGAGCGTCTTAATGAACAGCGTGGGGCATTACCCGCCATCACACCGACACCCCATGACGGAGCGCTACCCCTGTCATTCGCGCAACAGCGTCTGTGGTTCCTGGCGCAGTTTGAGGGGGTTAGTGATACCTACCATATTCCGTTGGCACTGCGTTTACGGGGCCAGCTTGATATTCATGCCTGGCAGCAGGCGCTGAATCACTTGTTTGCCCGCCATGAAGCATTACGTTCCGTTTTTATCACAGTAAATGAACAGCCTCAGGTTGAACTCCTGCCGACGGAATTTGGTCTGCCGATGAAAAAATACGATCTGCGTAAAGCTCTTGAGGTGGATGAACAGCTTAAGCGTTTGCGTGAGCAGGAAGCTAAAATGCCGTTTAATCTTGCCTGCGGTCCCTTAATTCGTTCTGTTCTGATACAACTGACTGACGATGAGTATGTCTTCCTGCTGACCCAACACCATATTGTGTCCGATGGCTGGTCTTTAGGGATATTGAAATCAGAATTGAGTGCACTTTATTCGGCCTGTTTAAACCAACAGCCTGATCCGTTGCCGCCGTTGATGATCCAATACCCTGATTATGCTGCATGGCAGCGTCAGTGGCTTTCTGCGGAGAGGGTTCAGGTTCAATCCGATTATTGGCGAATGGTGTTGGCTGACGCGCCAGTTTTGCTGGATTTGCCAACTGATCGACCACGTCCGCCCGAACAGTTGTTTGCCGGGAATCTGTGGCCTATCAATCTGGACGCAGACTTAACGGCATCCCTTAAGCGTCTGAGTGAACAACAGGGGGTCACGTTATTTATGACCTTGCTATCAGCCTGGTCAATAGTTCTGTCTCGTTTGTCAGGTCAGGATGATGTGGTTATCGGTACACCAAGTGCTGGTCGCAGTCGTCAGGAAGTGGAATCCTTGATTGGTTTCTTTGTTAATACGTTGGCTTTGCGTATCGACTTATCGGGTGAGCCTAATGTAACGGAGTTGCTGGCGCGTGTGCGGCAAACCGCGCTGGCGGCACAAGAGCATCAAGATTTACCGTTTGAACAAGTGGTGGAAATCGTACAACCACCGCGTCGGCTGGCGCATACCCCGTTGTTTCAAGTGATGTTTGCCTGGCAGAGCAATGAGATTGTGGAATGGAAATTGCCGGGGCTGACAATTTCACCGATCGATCAAGCCTTTGATGTCGTTAAGTTTGATCTTGAACTTAACTTGTTTGAAGAGGAGGACAGGGTTGTCGGTTATCTCGGCTATTCAACCACCCTGTTTGATCAATCGACAATCGAACGACACGTTGAATATTTGCACACAATATTGCAAGCGATGGTCGCTGACATTCAGCAGCCAGTCGGGGAAATGAATATTCTGGCACCAGTAGAGCGCCAGTTGTTGCTGGAAACCTGGAATGCAACTGTAACGCCATATCCTGAACAGTTGTGTGTTCATCAGTTGATTGAACAACAGGCAGATAGAACCCCGGATGCTATAGCGGTAAGGTATGAAAACCAGACGCTCAGCTATGCCGAATTGAATACCCGCGCCAACCGATTAGCACATCAACTGGTTGCATTAGGTGTCATCCCCGATCAACCAGTAGCCATTTGTGTGACACGATCACTGGAGAGAATAGTGGGATTGCTGGCGGTGTTGAAAGCGGGTGGAGCTTATGTGCCATTAGATCCGGCTTATCCGGGTGAACGGCTGGCTTATCTGCTTACTGATGCTGCGCCAACTGTTTTGCTGGCGGATCATATTGGCCGGGCAGCACTGGGTGAAGAAGCACTGAAGACGCTAACTGTACTCGATCCAAATGCCCTGCCGGATCAGCCGGACAATAACCCGCAGATCCCTGATCTCACCTCACGGCATCTGGCGTATGTAATCTACACTTCCGGATCCACTGGCAGACCGAAAGGGGTGATGATTGAACATCAGAGTCTGGTTAACCTGACGCTGGAACACATTGCCCAGTTTGATGTTGGTGTCACCAGCCGGATGTTGCAGTTTGCCTCATTTGGCTTTGATGCCAGCGTCTGGGAAATCATGATGGCGTTGAGCAGTGGGGCTATGCTGGTTATTCCGACTGAAACAATCCGGCAAGACCCGCACCGTCTCTGGCATTATCTGGAAGAGCAATCGGTGACGCACGCTTGTTTGACACCCGCTCTACTGCGGGATGGTGCTGATTTACCGGCGCTGGCGATAAAACCGACCGTGATACTGGGTGGTGAAGCACCCAGTCCGACGCTAATCCAGACATTAAACCGTCAGGCCACGCTGTTCAATGCCTATGGCCCGACGGAAATCACTGTTTGCGCCACCACCTGGAATTGCCCGTCAGATTATGCAGGGGGATTAATTCCCATCGGTAGACCGGCAGTTAACAAACGTATCTATCTGTTGGACAAACATGGTCAGCCGGTGCCGTTGGGCGCAGTAGGTGAGTTATATATTGGTGGTGTGGGTATGGCCCGTGGCTATCTCAATCGCCCTGAACTCACCGCTGAACGTTTCCTGACGGATCCGTTTAGTCATCAACCGGATGCGCGGATGTATCGAACTGGGGATTTGGCCCGTTACCTGCCGGATGGCAATTTGGTATTTGTTGGCCGTAATGACCAACAGGTTAAAATCCGTGGCTTCCGAATTGAACCGGGAGAGATTGAAACTCGGTTGATTGAACACCCAGCGGTGAGTGAGGCATTGGTAGTGGCGTTGGGTGATGGACAGAATAAACGCCTGGTGACTTATGTGGTAGCGCAAACGGATGATGGATTGGCCGCCAGTTTGCGTGAACACCTGAGTGCGCGGTTGCCGGATTATATGGTGCCAACGGCTTTTGTACGTCTGGATGAGTTTCCGCTGACGCCAAACGGCAAGCTGGATCGCCAGGCGTTGCCGGCACCGGGAGAAAAAGCCTTTGCCCGTCAGGTCTATGAAGCCCCGCAAGGGGAGATAGAAATGGCGTTAGCGACCATTTGGCGTGAATTGCTGGAAGTTGAGAAGATCAGTCGGCACGACAGCTTCTTTGCCTTGGGAGGCCACTCCCTGTTGGCGGTACGAATGATTGAGCGTTTGCGGTGTATGGGATTGGGTATCTCGGTACAAGCGCTATTCCAGCATCCAACATTGAATGTGCTGGCTCAGTCTTTGTCTCAGCATTGTGAGATCAAGGTGCCTGATAACCGTATTACACCGGATACGTCTGTGTTAACACCGGAGATGTTGCCGCTGATTGACCTCACTCAGCTTGAAATTGACTGTATTGTTGATCAGATATCGGGTGGGATGGCTAACATTCAGGATATCTATGCTCTGTCACCGCTACAGGATGGTATTTTATTCCACCATCTGCTGGCAAATGAAGGTGATCCTTATCTTCTGATAACCCAACAGGCTTTTGCGGATCGGACTTTACTGGATCGTTATCTGGCCGCGGTTCAACAGGTGGTTGATCGCCATGATATCCTGCGGACCGCTTTTATCTGGGAGGGATTATCAGCTCCGGCTCAGGTGGTTTGTCGTCAAGTTCCCTTACTCATCACAGAATTGACACTCAATCCGGCTGACGGATCGATAAGTGACCAACTGACCCAACGCTTTGATCCGTGCCAGCATCGTATTGATCTGAGTCAAGCACCGTTGTTGCGCTTTGTTATTGCTCAGGATACTGATGGCCGCTGGATCTTGCTGCAACAGTTACATCACCTGATTGGTGACCATACCACGCTGGAAGTGATGAACAACGAAGTGCAGGCGTATCTTACCGGACGGGGAGACCGTTTGCCGGCGCCAGTACCTTTTCGTACTTTGGTCGCTCAGGCTCAATTGGGGATCAGCCAGGAAGAACATACCCGTTTCTTTACCGATATGCTGGCGATGGTGGATGAGCCGACGCTGCCATTCGGATTGACGGAAGTACACCATGATGGCTCGCAGGTGACGGAATCGCACAGAATGCTGACGCCTGCACTGAATAACCGCCTGCGTAATCAGGCCCGGCGTTTGGACGTCAGTGTGGCGGCGTTGTGCCATTTGGCCTGGGCGCAGGTATTGTCGCGTACCAGTGGTCAGAAGCAAGTGGTGTTTGGTACGGTGCTGTTTGGGCGTATGCAGGCTGGCGAAGGCGCCGACAATGGCATGGGGCTGTTTATTAATACCCTGCCGTTACGGTTGGATATAGATGAAACCCCGGTGCAGGAGAGTGTACAGGCTGCTCATAGCCGATTGGCGGGGTTATTAGCGCATGAACATGCATCACTGGCGCTGGCTCAACGTTGCAGTGGAGTAGCCAGTGGGACACCGCTGTTCAATGCGCTGTTGAATTACCGACATAATACCCAGCCGGTCACGTCGGATGAAATCATCAGTGGAATTGAATTCCTTGGGGCACAGGAGCGGACCAACTACCCGTTTGTGTTGTCGGTAGAGGATGGTGGTTCCGATTTGGGGCTGACTGCTCAGGTAGTACAACCCTTTGATCCGGAAAGGATATGCGGTTATATGCAACAGGCTCTGGAGAGTCTGGCAGAGGCGCTTGAACAGGCGTCGGAAACGCCGGTACAGATGTTGGAAATCCTGCCGGAAACTGAACGCACATTGTTGTTGGAAACCTGGAATGCGACCGAAACAACCTATCCTGACCAACTGTGCATTCATCAATTGTTTGAACAACAGGTGGAGAATGCCCCGGACGCCACAGCGTTGGTCTATGAAAACCAATCCATTAGCTATGCGGAATTGAATATCCGTGCTAACCGGCTGGCGCATCAGCTTATCGCGCTGGGTGTTGAGCCGGATCAGCGGGTGGCGATTTGCGTGGCAAGTTCACCGGCGCGGATAGTGGGGCTGTTGGCAATATTGAAAGCGGGTGGTGCCTACGTGCCGCTAGATCCTGCTTATCCGGGTGAACGTCTGATTCATATTTTGACCGATGCTGCACCGACTATTTTGTTGGCAGATAATACCGGACGTTCAGCATTAAATGAGCAAATGTTTTCGCAGTATGTTGTTCTTGATCCGAATTCATCACCTGATCAGTTGGACACCGATCAACCAGATACTAACCCATACGTTGCTGAGTTGACCTCCTGTCATCTGGCTTATGTGATTTATACTTCCGGATCGACGGGTACGCCGAAAGGTGTGATGGTTGAACATTGTGGGTTGGTCAACCTCATCCAGGATAAAATCGCCCAGTTCGCCGTTCATTCTCATAGCCGGATGTTGCAATTCGCTTCATTTGGTTTCGATGCCAGTGTATGGGAAATCATGATGGCATTAGGCAGTGGCGCCAGTCTGGTTATTCCTGACAATGCCATTCGTCAAGAGCCGGGTTGTCTCTGGCATTATCTGGAAGATCAATCGGTGACGCACGCTTGTTTGACACCCGCGCTGTTGCGGGATGGTGCGGATTTACCGGCGATAACCATCAAACCAACATTAATACTGGGCGGAGAGGCTCCCAGTGTGGCCTTGCTTCAGGCACTGAGTGGTCGGGCAACGGTATTCAATGCTTATGGCCCGACAGAAATCACCGTTTGCGCCACCGCCTGGCGTTGTCCATCAGACTATCAGAGGGGATTCATTCCGATTGGACGTCCGACGGCCAACACCCGGATTTATCTGCTGGATGCCCTCAGCCAGCCAGTGCCTTTGGGGGCGGTGGGTGAACTGTATATTGGGGGGACCGGTGTTGCCCGTGGTTATCTCAATCGTCCTGAACTGACCAGCGAACGTTTCTTGGCTGATCCGTTTAGTAATGGTACTGATGCCCTGATGTATCGCACTGGGGATTTGGTTCGTTATCTGTCGGATGGCAATCTGGTATTTGTTGGCCGTAATGACCAGCAGATTAAAATCCGTGGTTTTCGGATTGAACCGGGGGAAATTGAAGCTCGGTTGACAGAACATTCCGCAGTACGGGAAGCGCAGGTATTAGCATTGGGTGATGGGCAGGATAAACGTTTGGTCGCTTATGTGTTAGCAGAATCGGATGACGGATTGGCAGCGAGCCTGCGTGAGCATTTGAGTGCTCTATTACCTGATTATATGGTGCCTGCGGCTTTCGTCTGTTTGACCGCATTCCCGCTAACCGCTAACGGCAAGTTGGATCGCCGGGCATTGCCGGTGCCGGGAGAGGAAGACTTTGCCCGTCAGGTTTATGAAGCTCCGCAAGGGGAGATAGAAACGGCGTTAGCGGCTATCTGGCGTGAAGTGTTAGGGATTGAACAAATTAGTCGACATGATAATTTCTTCGCGTTGGGGGGCCATTCGTTGTTGGCTGCGCGGGTGATGAACCGTGTAGCAGCTTTCGGTGTTGAGCTACCGCTTGTTACCTTGTTTATGGCACCCTCGCTGGCTGCTTTTGCGGAGAAGATCTACGCACAATGTAATGAGGATAGTGACAGGTTGCCTGAGATTACTCCGGTATCCCGCGATAGTGCTCTGCCATTGTCGTTTAGCCAGCATCATCTGTGGTTCCTCTCGCAGTTTGAAAGGGTGAGTGATACTTACCATATTCCTGTAATACAGCATGTGCGTGGTCAGTTTGATATCGGCGCCTGGCAGCGGGCACTTAATGCTTTGTTTGCTCGCCACGAAGCTTTGCGTTCTGTCATTGTGACGGTTGACGGTCAACCCCAAGTCAGGCTCTTGCCGCCTGAACCCGGTTTGTCCATGAAGCAATATGATCTGCGAGGTGTACCTGACGCGGATGAACAACTTAAGCGTTTGTGTATGGAGGAGTTTGGGCGATCGTTTGATCTTGCACAGGGGCCATTAATCCGCTCCAGTCTGATACAGCTGGCAGACAATGATTATGTATTTCTGCTGATCTTACATCATATTATTTTTGATGGCTGGTCTTTAGGGATACTGAAATCAGAGCTAAGTGCCCTCTATACGGCTTTTTTGACAGGTCAACCTGATCCACTACCACCGTTGATGATTCAGTATCCTGATTATGCTGCATGGCAGCGTCAGTGGCTTTCGGTTGAACGCTTACAGTCCCAATCTGACTGTTGGCGTACTATGTTGGCTGATACACCGGTACTGCTTGATTTACCAACAGATCGGCCACGCCCTCTTCAGCAGTCGTTTATAGGGAGTTCATTGCCCATCAATCTGGATGAGGTGTTAACGAAATCCCTCAAGCGCCTGAGTGAGCAGCAGGGGACAACGTTATTCATAACCATTCTGTCAGCTTGGGCTATGGTTCTGTCACGTCTGTCGGGTCAGAGTGATCTGGTTATCGGCACACCTTGTGCCGGCCGTGGTCGTCAGGAAATTGAATCCCTGATGGGTTTCTTTGTCAATGTATTGGCTTTACGTATTGACTTATCGGGCACCCCGGATGTGACGGAATTACTTGCGCGTGTGCGGCAAATTACGTTGGCGGCACAGGATAATCAGGATTTGCCGTTTGAACAGGTGCTGGAAATTGTGCAACCGCCGCGCAGACTGGCGCATACACCGCTGTTCCAGGTGATGTTTGCCTGGCAGAACAATGAGAAAATAGAGTGGAAATTGCCAGCGCTGGAAATCTTACCGGTTGATCAGGTTTTTGATGTGGTCAAGTTTGATCTTGAACTTAATCTGTTTGAGGAAGAAGGCAGAATTGTAGGTACTCTGAATTATGCAACGGCTTTGTTTGATCAACAGACAATCGAGCGGTATGTGGGTTATCTGCACACCGTATTGCAAGTGATGGTGGCTAACCCACAACAACCCATCAGGGAAATTGATATTTTGTCACCGGCGGAACGTAGACTGTTACTGGAAACGCGGAATGCGACTGAAATAGCCTATTCTGAACAGGTGTGTATCCATCAGTTGTTTGAGCAACAGGTGGAGAAAACCCCGGATGCTACAGCGGTGATACATCAGGAGCAGATCTTCAGCTATGCGGAACTGAATGTTCAGGCTAATCGGCTAGCTCATCAGCTCATCTCTCTGGGTGTAGTACCGGATCAGCGGGTGGCGATTTGTGTGACACGTTCACCAGCGATGGTAGTGGCGCTATTGGCTGTACTGAAAGCGGGTGGCGCCTACGTACCACTGGATCCCGCCTATCCGGGTGATCGTCTGGCTTATATGCTGAATGATGCCGCTCCGTTGGTGGTACTGGCGGATAATACCGGGCGTGCCACACTGGGTGAAGAAGCACTGGCGAAATTAACCGTACTTGACCCGAATACTCTGCCTGACCAGCCAGACACCAACCCGCAGGTTCCTGCGTTAACTTCACGGCATCTGGCCTATGTGATTTATACTTCCGGTTCGACTGGTATGCCGAAAGGGGTGATGGTTGAACATCGTGGGTTGGTCAACCTTATCCGGGATAAAATCAGCCAGTTTGACATTCATCCCCATAGCAGAATGTTGCAATTCGCCTCATTTGGTTTCGATGCCAGCGTCTGGGAAATCATGATGGCATTGTGTGGTGGTGCCACCCTGGATATTCCTGCCGACATGGTTCGTCAGGATCCGCGCCGCCTCTGGCGTTATCTGGAAGAACAGGCGGTGACTCATGCCTGCCTGACACCGGCTCTGTTGAGGGATGGTGCGGATTTACCGGAGATAAACATAAGGCCAACATTGATACTGGGTGGGGAAGCGCCCAGTGCGGCGCTGCTCCAGGCACTGCGTGGCCGAGCCACACTGTTCAATGCTTATGGCCCGACAGAAATCACGGTATGTGCCACCACCTGGTGTTGTCCGGCAGATTATATCAATGCGTTAACGCCTATCGGACGTCCGACGGCCAACACCTGTGTTTATCTGCTGGATGCCTGTGGCCAACCGGTTCCATTGGGAGCGGTTGGGGAATTGTATATTGGTGGTAATGGTGTAGCGCGTGGCTATCTCAACCGTCCTGATTTGACTGCTGAACATTTTCTGGCTGATCCGTTTAGTCAGGCACCGGATGCACGGATGTACCGAACCGGAGATTTAGTCCGCTACTTGCCGGATGGTAATCTGATATTTATTGGCCGTAACGACCAGCAAGTTAAAATCCGGGGATTCCGTATTGAACCGGGTGAGATCGAAGCTCGGCTGACAGAGTATCCGGCGGTGCGTGAAGCTATCGTACTGGCTTTGGGGGATGGGCAGGATAAACGTCTGATCGCTTATATCGTGGCGGAAGAAGATAGCGGGTTGGCTGCTCGTTTGCGTGAACATCTGAGTGCTATTTTGCCTGATTATATGGTGCCGGTGGCTTTTGTACGTCTGAACGCATTTCCGCTGACCCCTAACGGTAAGTTGGATCGTCGGGCACTGCCTGACCCTGATCAGAATGCCTTTGCTCATCAAGCCTATGAAGCGCCGCAGGGAGAGGTTGAGATCGTATTGGCTGCTATCTGGCGTGAATTGCTGGAGGTTGAGCAAATAGGCCGGTATGACAATTTCTTTGCGTTGGGTGGACATTCGCTGCTTGCTATGCGGATGATAAACCTTGCCGCAGGTCGTGGTTTGATGTGTACATTGAATGACCTATTCCAATTCCCTGTGCTGGCTGAACTGGTATCAAAAATCACATTAGATCCACTGTCTCAGCCGCAAAGCAGTGCGATACCGGTGCGGCTCTCAGGAACGGAACCGCCACTATTTTTTGTGCCCAGTGGTATGTATGATTACTCCTATGTCTTTGGATTAGCACAACATATTCAGTCTGACTATCCGATTTATGCCTTGCCCTGGCCGTCCATCAATGAAGAGCAGGTATCGACTATTGAAGCATTGGCCGCCAAAATGATCACCTTTATGAAGGCGGTTCAACCGAAAGGCCGATACCGGATCTACGGTTACTCTTCTGGTGGTGTATTGGCTTATGCCATTGCCCAGCAACTTTTGAATGCCGGTGAAACCGTCGATTTTCTGGGTTTAATTGATACGCCTGCTCCTCACTGCTTCAGGCAGCAGGTCATTCAACCAAAACTCCAGTTTCTTACTGAACTGGCAAAACAGTCGGGCGGAGAACATGAAGAGGAGATTGCGGTATTGCATCAGAGAATTGATAAACTGAATTTGGTGCAATTTATTGCTGCGGCGCAGGAACTGGGACTCTATCCGGCAAACCAGCGTCCTGACTTGATCGCAAGACGCTGGGAACAGATGGTAAATTATATGCAAATGGTCAAGGAATATGAACCACAAGCATTGGCGATAACGCTCCACCAGTTTTATGCAAGAGAACCTTATCCGCAGCTCCCTTTTGTTACGGAAGCCGAATTACCCTCCTTGAGTATGGAACCGTCGTTAGGCTGGAAACAGGTCATGCCTGATTCTTTGCTCCAGCTAACATCTGTACCGGGCGACCATTTTAGCCTGATGGAAGATAGTAAAAATAAAACCATTTTGGCTAAAACCCTAAGTATGGCGTTGGCAATGAATTGTGAAGCGGAGGTGGTGTAATGTCAGTGATATTGCAGGAATAGCAAGCGATTATTGACGGCGATACTATCCGGTTAAAAATGTTTATCTGGTGCGCCCTAAAATCTCGCCACGCTTCTTATTCATTAAACCGATAAGAAGCGTGGCGGGTGTTCTTGGCGTATTCCATTGGTCATTAAATTGATTATTGCTTGCGAAATCAGAATTGTTGGTCTCGCATAATTATTTAGTATTAATCTACTTAAATAATTTGACATTGAGTCATCACTGAGCAAAATTTCATTTTTGTAGTTAGACTCCCTTCTTATTGAGTAAACTATTTAAACCATTAATGACTATTTCTCTGTAACAAAGTCCTTTTTGATTAGAAATACACATAGAGCGGGGCATTAATGCCATACCTTTTTCTCTTGGAATACTGGAAAGCATTACCAGTGAGTCATCAGGTTCCTTACATCTTTTTAATAGGCAAGGTAATTGTTGAAAATAATTTTCACATTTATCGTAAATTATTTGTGACGTTGATGAACAATGGTCATTTGTGAGTAGTAAGAAAAATCAACGCTGGCTCTGGTATGCTTGGGAACCTCGCCTCAAGCGAGTTGTGGCGCATGTTTTTGGTGATTGAACTTCCTGAAGAAAAACATATTGTTGGAAAACATTATACCTAACGTATAGAAAGAACTAATTTGATATTTCGTACCCGTTTAAAAAGACTGAATCGAAGGACGAGGGGCTATTCCAAATCAAAGGAGATACACGACAAGGTGATAGGGCGTTTCATCGAACGTGAATACTCTTCTTTATAGGGTGATCTAACTATTGGAGTCATGACCGGAATCGATAAACGAAGATACAAGCGATAGCAGACAGCAGATGTCAACTGGAATGGCTTCCCGCTTATAGTCCGGATTTGAATCCTATAGAACACAAATGGGGCGGAGCAAAAGCGATAAGGAAGCAAAATTAATTACTGCAAACCCAGATGCAGCAAGGCCTTGAGAAGAAAGTGCAGAGGGTGTATAACTGAGAGGGTGAAAAAGATTTATAGGGGGGCTTCGGCAGGTAAATGAATTTAGAGAAACTGGAGAGCTGACTTAAATCTTCTGGAGTTTTGAGAGTTTTAGCCAGCTCAGTAGCCAGGGCTTGTAACTGTTTCTCGTCCATCTTTTCACCTGTTTTAGTTGATAAATTAACCATATCAAAAACAGGCAATTACACAAATGTAGAAACAGGATCTGGGTTTGCGATAGCCCTAAGTAACCTTCTATCGAGAAGAAGCGACTCAAAAGATGAAAGGTTATCACCTTACTGATATAACTTATTTTTTATTCATGACTTATCGAGCCAATGTAGCGCAGCTTCAGCAAGGCTAAGTCTTTTTTCTTCAATAGAGTTACTGTAGGTACGTTTTTTTTCGTCAATTGTGCGGGTTACTTCATGGCGCTTACATCTGTCTATCAATGTCTCTCTTCCTCCTGGCTGCTTATTCGCTTTCATATCCTTATTGATTTCACCAAAATGACTTTTGGCGTAATCATTATAAGTATTCATTAAATTCATTGACTGCGCGTGTTTAAAAAAATCAATAGGCAATAATTTTATTGCTTGATCGAAAAATACAACCCGCGCCTTTTTTAATGAATCATTATCAAGTACTGATTCGTAAGGTGAGTGTTCTTCCCTAATAAATTCTATTTTATTATTGAAAAGATCTTGATGAAGCTTTACAAAGTGATCACTATATTTATGCATCTTTTTCAAAAAATGGAGTGAAAAGAGTAGGCAATCTGCATCACTATTTTGTATTTGGTTATAAATATAAAGGGTTTTTATTTTGGGAACATTATTAAGAACAAGATTACTATATAGTATAAAAAGAATAAATTGATTTTTTCCGCGGCTTGAATCAACAAAAATGATAGAAATATTATTATCTACATCTTTAAAAACATTAGCTGAGGCAAAATGCGTTCTATTATCACCAGCGTTAATCACAAATCGCTTGTGCTCATTACTATTTAATTTATTTAATTCATCTATAGAGTTAGCAAATTCATGTGCAGTCATAATAGTAGGATGTGCATTTATACTAGATGTTGCATTTAAATGCTTTAATATTATTTTACAATTATTTACATCCATTTGTATATTATTGAATTGATGGTTATTTGTTTTATTTGATCGAATTTCATCTATATACGATCTTAACGAGTCTTTATCAGGCATTTTTAATATTCCTATTAGTTACTTGAAAAATCATAATTAGTTGATTTAACTTCTTAAGAAAGACTATCTCTTGCTCTGATTATTAGTTTTTTACCTTGAGATACACAGGTAATAATGACTGTGTTACTTATTGTATTTTACTCTACTTAATTTTTAACGAAAGTTCTTAATCCCATTTTTTTGTTAAACAACAAACATTAATTTTTTGTATACTCAAACATCATAGTTAGAATTCTTTCTTATTATTTTTCATGGTGTTAAAAATTTACTTACTGAAAAAATAAATTAATTATAGAAATATCATGAAAAAATTACTCGAATTACGCCAACAAAAATCCGATTTAACTCAACAAATGGGTTCGCTTCTCACCAAAGCTGAAAACGAAAAGCGTTCACTCAATGCTGATGAAGCCAAACAGTTCGACGAGCTGCGCAGCTAATCCGATAACCTGAATACGGAAATTGCCCGTTATGAGACTTTATCTGATGAAGAACGCAATCAGGCAAAGAACCAGCCTGCCAGTAAAACACTCAATAATGACGAACTACGCTACTATATCCTGACTGGTGAAGCTCGTTCCCTGTCTACAAGCATCCCCGCAGACGGTGGCTATACCGTTATCCCTGAACTGAACAAGCAAATCATGCAGCAATTGGCTGGTGAGTCTGTCATGCGCTGAATCTGTACGATTAAGACCACACGCAGCAACGAATATAAACAGCTTGTTTCGGTCGGTGGCGCAGCCGTAGCCCACGGGGATTCACGATCTGGACGACGAAAACGAAATTGATAATGAAGCTCTTTGGATAAAGGCCAATCCCAATCTGAATATCTCCGTGGACAGCGCCGCTTTGCATGACACTATCCAGAAAGCGCGGGGCATTCCCTCACAATGGACGGAAATGCTCACCAAACGCTTTAATATCTGGTGTCAGGGCGAAACGCCGTGGATGGGGGAAACGGATGCGAACGCCAATATCAAACCGAATAAAAAGAAATTGGCGAATAAAGCTGACCCTGCGATTGCGTTCCTGATGAGTTTTGGCACATGGCAAGCAGAGCATGAAGAGTTTGCATTTACTTTGAGTACAGGACAACAGCGGCGATTGGATAGTTTTGGTGGGGTTTAGTTAATTAAAAAAACAAAAGGAGCAAAACTAGTTCAGATCGCTCCTTTAATTCAGTTATCTAATTTAATAATAAAAATTTAATTTATTCAAATTTTAGAGATAACAATATATCAGTGCTCACATCTTTGTACTGTTCCCACTCATCAACAGTTGTATTAAATGAAACAATTACTGCTTTACCATTAAATGATGTAGTTAACATTTTATTATGAATGTCTGTATCCATTGCACTTGATATAAAATCTATTATCCGAGCATCTTTTCCATCTACAGTCACTTTTTGGAGTAATGGTTGGTAGTTTGGCATCATTTTTACTAAAGAATCTGTAAACATATCTAATTGTTCTGGAAGCATAGATACAGTTTCAGCGCTAATTATGATGTTAACTTTTCCTCGCTCATCGGTAAAAATAACTTTTTCATTACTATCTCTCATTGATGGATATTTTAATCTTTTGGATTTTTCGTCCATCAAAGTAAATCCCTTTGGGATTTTAATAGAGAGTGCATGTTTTGGAACTTGTTGTCGTTCCAAACTGACTTTAGCGAGTGTTTTAAACGGCAAAAATAAAATAAAATAAATATAATGGGTAATAATTTCCACATTTTTCTCATAGTGATTAATTCCGGTTTGAACGTTTTCAATAGATATTTTGTTTGAAAATAACTCATCATAACTTTATCTATTTAAAGAAAGTTAATTTTGATTTCCGGTTGTTATTATATGTATTAATGATTTGAATGTTGAGTCATTACCGCAAAAAGTTAAGCGTTTATACTGGTTCGCTTATTGAACCAGATAAACCAATCAGTTAAAGTAGCCCCGCCATTGGCAAAATCCAATGGTCAAGGTTTAATACTCTCAGCAGACCGTGGCCTAAAGGCGAATGGATTATTGCTAACTATCTCGAAATACATCCTTCTGAAATCTGGCCCAGTCGTTATTTTGATTCGTATGGTGAATTGATTGAACGCAAGGTTCGGGATAAATCATAAAAATAATTAGTTCCATTTGAAAATCATCGGGAAGATAGCCGTAACGGGGTATCTTCTCACTGGTAGAAACATCTGTAACTTTCATCTCAATGCTTCCAGACGAAATACATCGTAACTTTTCACAAGGTTGGAATGTTTGGTGTACTGACCTCTATGACACATCTAATTCTTATTTTTCTTTGGTACTCATGTTGTTCTGTGAGTTTTTGTGCTGAGGATTTTTCGGTGGGGTAATCAGTGGGGTAATTCTAAGTAAAAAGGCACTTTCTACATAGTAAAAAGTGCCGATTTAACAACATGATCTAAGACTAGGATCAGTTCATGCCGTATTTTTTCAGTTTCTTACGCAGAGTACCACGGTTGATTCCCATCATCAGCGCTGCGCGAGTCTGGTTGCCACGGGTGTATTGCATCACCATGTCCAACAGTGGCTGTTCTACTTCAGCCAGTACCAGCTCATACAGGTCATTAACATCTTGACCGTTCAGTTGAGCAAAATAGTTCTTCAGTGCTTGTTTAACTGAATCACGCAGAGGTTTTTGAGTTACCTGATCTTGTGAATTTACAGTAGCAACGGTTAGTACATCAGAATTTACGCGTTGTTCGAACATAGTTCTGTCAGCTCTTTTCTTTATTTACGCAAAAATTTTCGAAGTATGCCTTCAACGCCTCCAGCTGTTCGCTGGCATCCTCTATGGCGTTGAATGTGCGCCGAAACTGGTCATCAGGGGCATGTTCCTTGAGATACCAAGATACATGCTTGCGTGCAATACGAACTCCTTTGCCTTGACCGTAAAAATCATGCAGTTCTCGTACATGCTCGCTCATGAAGCACTGCACTTCGCCAAGAGGCATCGGTGGCAGCAATTCTCCTGTTTCCAGATAATGCTGGATTTCCCGAAAGATCCAGGGTCTTCCCTGAGCAGCACGGCCTATCATCAGGGCATCAGCCCCGGTGTATTCAAGCACTGCTCTGGCTTTTAGCGGGTCAGTAATGTCGCCATTGGCAATAATTGGAATGGCAACAGTCTGCTTAACTGTCCGAATATTGTCGTACTCGGCCTCACCATTAAACAGGCAAGCTCGTGTCCTGCCATGTATCGTAAGAGCCTGAATACCACAACGTTCGGCCAATTGGGCAATTTCTACACAGTTACGTTCTTCCGGTGACCATCCTGTGCGGATCTTCAAAGTGACAGGCACATCAACTGCATTGACTACCGCAGAAAGGATTTTTTCAACCAGTTCTGGATAACGCAGTAATGCAGAGCCTGCCAGCTTACGATTCACCTTCTTAGCTGGGCACCCCATATTGATATCGATGATCTGAGCGCCATTAGCGACGTTAATTTTCGCTGCCGCCGCCATTTCATCGGGATCACTGCCGGCTATTTGTACAGAACGCACTCCGGGTTCATCGCTATGAACCATACGCAGCCGAGATTTATCCGTCTTCCAAACCTGGGGATTGGAAGAAAGCATTTCTGAGACTGTCATTCCTGCTCCCATCTGGTAGCAAAGAGATCGAAATGGGCGATCTGTTATGCCTGCCATAGGGGCTGCAATAAGACAGTTTTTCAACTGGTATTGTCCGATACGCATAGACGAAGAAAGAGTGGTCAACTGTGACTAAGGGCGCGTATATTACGCATTTTTCACAAGATATGAAAGGCCAAACTTTGAGCGAATCGACATTTATAACGGATTTTTTCCAGTTGATTTTTTTAAATTTGGTTAATTACTGTTAAATAACAGATGGTTACATGTTATTGCTGAAATTTGTTATTACTGATATTTCTAATCATAAAGAGAGCGGATTACCACTAATTGACCTCCTGGGTGATCATTTTAGTGGATAATCTCGCTTTTCAATAGGCATTGGTTGATTATTTTTTAATCCCTGTGATGCGACACCATTCTTCTTGTTCAGCTATTGGATCGATAATGAATTCATTGTCATAGGCTTGGGCTACCCCTTCAGCCTGACTGGCCAGAACACCGGACAAGCCCAATAATCCACCAGATTTAGGCAGTGAGCCGATGACAGGGGCAAGTTCGCGCAGAGGACCCGCCAGAATATTGGCAATCACGATATCGCATTCGAAGTCTTTAGGTTGATCTTTAGACAGGTAGAGGGTTAATTGGTCAGATACACCGTTGCGTTCGGCGTTATCCCGGCTGGCTTGAATAGCTTGTGGGTCAATATCAATACCGATGGCGTGTTTCGCGCCTAGTTTCAGGGCTGCGATAGCCAATATGCCTGAGCCACAACCAAAATCGATTACGGTTTTACCTGTCAGGTCAAGGCCATCCAGCCATTGCAGGCAAAGGGAGGTAGTTGGGTGAGTACCTGTCCCGAAGGCCAGACCAGGGTCAAGCATAACATTAACGGCGTCTGGTTCGGGCACTTCGCGCCAGCTAGGGCAGATCCACAGACGTTTACCGAAGCGCATAGGGTGGAAGTTATCCATCCATTCTCGCTCCCAATCTTTATCTTCCAGTTGTTCAATTTTGTGAATAAAACCTTTGCCCAGTTGTGGAAGTTGTTCCAATTGGCTAACAACCGCTTTCATATCCATTTCAGCGTCATACAGGCCGATAACATCGGTATCACCCCATAAACGCGTCTCGCCCGGCAGAGGCTCAAAAATAGGCGTATCATGGCTATCCTGAAAGGTGACTGATACTGCGCCACTTTCCATAAGCTCATCGCCTAACGCTTCCGCTTGTTGTCCCGTGGTGTTTAATCTTAATTGTATCCAAGGCATAAAAAATTCTCGTTTTGTAAATCACGTTATTGTGTGAAATGTAATCGTTTAGAGCAAGCCACGCCGAATTTATTTCCTATCCAAAATGCCAGTAAACTCAGTAATAGCGATGGCACGATAGGATGAAAACCAAGAAGCTGAATGTTGAAAGTTGCCAGCAAAGTATAACTTGCTGCCCCTGTCAGCATTGAGCTGATCGCTCCTTGGGCATTGGCTTTTTCCCAATATAATCCCAGAACCAGTGGCCAGAGGAAAACGGCTTGCAGTCCACCAAATGCCAGCAAGTTCAGCCAGATAATCATCTCTGGTGGGCGCCAGGCTGCCAGCAGCAGTAATGCCCCTAGAAATAGAGTGGAATAACTGGAGATGCGTGACAGTTTTTTCTCCTGGCTGATCTGGTGTGGAAACAGGTTTAAATAGAGATCTTTGACGATAGTGGCCGAAGATTGTAGCAGTTGGGCATTGATGGTGGACATAATCGCAGCCATTGGTGCAGCCAGAAAAATGCCGGCAGCAACAGGAGGCAGCACCGTGATCATTAAGGTTGGGATCACTTGATCGGGGATCGTCAGATCAGGAATGATGGCTCGGCCAAGGGCACCGGCAAGGTGCATACCGAACATCAGGAATGCCATCACGATCGTGCCAAGCACAATACCACGGTGAACTGCCTTACTGTCTTTATAAGAGATACAGCGCACTGCGGTGTGTGGCAGCCCAACGACACCAAAGCAAACCAGTACCCAGAAAGACGCCATAAATGGCCCTGTGAGGATATTATCGACGCCATAAGGAGAAACCAGGTTTGGGTCAATAGTGCGCAGTGTCGTCACTGCTGCTGATAATCCGCCAGCTTTATAGATAATGCCTGCCAGTAATAACGCCGTTCCCAGCAGCATCACCAATCCTTGTAAGGCATCATTGAGGACACTGGCCCTAAAACCGCCAAATGCGGTGTAGAGGGCAATGGAAACGCCAAAAATCAATAATCCCGTATCGTAAGGGATACCGGCGGCTGTTTCCAGTAAACGAGCACCGCCAATGAATTGTACTGTCATGGCCCCGATAAAGGCGACCAGCAAGCTTATACTGGCAAACCAGACCAGAAAGCGGCTCTGATAGCGTGCATATAGCATGTCATTGAGGGTGACTGCATTGTAACGGCGGGCTAGGATAGCAAATTTTTTCCCCAGTACGCTAAGCGAGAGCCATATCGCGGGCAATTGGATCAGTGATAATAACACCCAACCGATACCATACTTATAAGCGGCGCCAGGGCCACCAATAAAGGAACTGGCACTGATATAGGTTGCGGTAATGGTCATTGCCAGTACAAATCCCCCCATTGAGCGGTTGCCAAGAAAATACTCACTGAGGAATTCACCTGTTTGTCGGCGGCGATAAGCATAGATTGAGAGTATGAACACTAATGCCAGATATCCCACGAGAGGCAGAATGACTTCACTTTGCATCACTATCCTCCAGTGGAATATCTTTGAATATAAATTTCACCATCAAGTAGCAAAGGATGATAAATAAGGCAGGTAGCAGCAGGCAAGCCAGTTCAAACCAGCGAGGTAGTCCAGTTAAGCCAATGGCATCACTGGGTAAATACGCACACAGTAGCCAACCAACAAGATAAGCTAGCGTCAGGAATACTGCCCAACGTGCTTCTTTGTGGGATTGAACAAATCGTCCGTCCATCTGTTCTCCGGGTAATTTACATGGAACTATAAAAAATCCCACCTATAAAAGATGGGATTTTATTCAAAGCAACAAACGCTAAATAAGCGTCAAAGAAACCTTACTTATCATGTAAGCCCAATTTCTTTTCCAGATAGTGGATATTGGTTCCGCCTTTCTGGAAGTTCTCGTCATTCATAATTGCCAGTTGTAGATCGATATTGGTCTTGATGCCATCAATGATCAATTCGGCCAGTGCGTTCTTCATACGTGCAATTGCCTCTTCACGGGTTTCGCCGTAAGTGATCAGCTTACCGATCATGGAGTCATAGTAAGGCGGTACGGTATATCCCGCATAGATGTGGGATTCCCAACGCACACCAAATCCACCTGGTGAGTGGAAATGGGTGATCTTGCCCGGACTTGGCAGGAAGGTTTTCGGATCTTCTGCATTGATACGGCATTCGATCGCATGACCTTTGATTTCGACATCTTCTTGTTTGATGGACAGTGGCAAACCAGAGGCGATACGCAGCTGTTCCTTAATCAAGTCAACGCCAGTGATCATTTCAGTCACTGGATGTTCAACCTGAATACGGGTATTCATTTCAATAAAGTAGAATTCGCCGTTTTCGTACAGGAACTCAAATGTACCCGCTCCGCGATAGCCTATTTCGATACAGGCATTGGCACAACGTTCACCAATGCTGCGGCGCAGTTCTGGTGGAATACCGGGAGCTGGCGCTTCTTCCACCACTTTCTGGTGGCGGCGCTGCATGGAGCAGTCACGTTCAGCCAGATAGAGCGCATTGCCCTGACCATCAGCTAAGACCTGAATTTCAACGTGACGTGGGTTTTCAAGGAATTTCTCCATATATACCATGTCGTTGTTGAAAGCTGCCTTGGCTTCTGCACGGGTCATGGCGATGGATTGTTCCAGATCTTTGTCGCTGCGTACGACGCGCATACCACGACCGCCACCACCACCCGATGCCTTGATGATCACCGGATAACCGATGCGATTTGCAATGGTTTTGTTTTTCTCGGCATCGTCACCCAATGGGCCATCAGAGCCAGGAACGCAAGGTACGCCCGCTTTTTTCATGGCGTTGATAGCGGAAACCTTATCCCCCATCAAACGGATGGTGTCCGCTTTCGGGCCAATGAAAATAAAGCCAGAACGCTCGACCTGCTCGGCAAAGTCGGCGTTTTCAGACAGGAAGCCATAACCCGGATGGATTGCCTGTGCGCAAGTGATTTCCGCCGCAGAGATAATGGCAGGAATATTCAGGTAACTTTTTGCTGAGGCGGCCGGACCGATGCAGACGGTTTCATCCGCCAGCAGGACGTGCTTCAGGTCACGATCTGCCGCAGAGTGCACAGCTACGGTTTTGATCCCTAGTTCCTTACAGGCTCTCAGGATACGCAGTGCAATTTCACCGCGGTTAGCAATGACAATTTTTTCAAGCATGGGGTGCGCCTCGTTATTCGATGACGACCAGTGGCTCGTCGAATTCAACAGGTTGACCGTCTTGAACCAAAATCGCTTTCACTACGCCAGTTTTGTCAGCTTCGATCTGGTTCATCATTTTCATCGCTTCAACGATGCACAGGGTTTCACCCTGATTAACATGTTGGCCGACTTCAATGAAAGGTTTCGCATCTGGGCTTGGGGAACGGTAGAACGTACCAACCATCGGAGAGCGAACCGTGTGACCGCTGATTTCAGCAGGTTTGTCAGCGGCGACTGGCGCTGCTACTGGTGCAGCGGCCTGTACTGGCTGTTGAAAAGGAGCAGAAATATATTGCTGAGTCACAGGTATTGTCGTGGCTGTTGTTGCCCGGCTGATGCGTACTGACTCCTCACCTTCAGAAATTTCCAGTTCAGAAATGCCAGATTCTTCAACCAGCTCGATCAATTTTTTTATCTTACGAATATCCATGAGTGTGGTTCCGTACTTTTAAGTCAATTAGTTGGATGTTGACAAGCGGTTGACCGCTGCCTGTAATGCGAAACTATAACCATTCGCCCCCAATCCGCAGATGACGCCGACTGCAATATCTGAAAGATATGAGTGATGGCGGAATGGTTCGCGGGCATGCACGTTGGAAAGGTGAATCTCAATAAATGGGATACCTACCGCCAGAAGTGCGTCGCGCAATGCCACGCTGGTATGCGTGTATGCCGCAGGGTTGATTAAAATAAAATCTGTATTGCCCCGTGCAGAATGAATTCTCTCAATCAGTTCAGATTCTGCGTTGGATTGCAGATGGGATAATTCAGCCCCCGATTGCTGAGCTTCTTGTGACAGTTTGTTAACGATGTCATCAAGCGTTAACTTGCCGTAGGTCTCTGGCTCTCGTGTTCCCAACAGGTTCAGGTTGGGGCCATTCAAGAGTAAAATGCGAAACTTGTCTGCCATTGTGCGGGTATCTCCGGCAATCTGTCAACAATCGACCAAGATAACTCGATGTCAACGGTTTGTCATCTCTTTCTGATAGCTAGAATTGTAAATTTGACGATAAAGCCCGACATTATAAACATATCGTGGCATTTAGCAGCTAAATACTGGTCTTATCAGCGCACTTTCACGACCGTTCTGCCCGTAATTTGATTGTTTATCAACTTATTGGCGTGTTCGAGCACCTGGTCTAATGTAATTTCATTAGCTGCTTGCTGATAAAAGGAATCTGGTAGTAGCGCTTGCAAACGCTGCCAAATGGCAGGACGTTTCAAAGCAGGAACAGTGACAGATTCCACACCCTGTAAACGAACATTACGCAGAATAAACGGCATTACGCTGGTGAGTAGTTGACTGTCACTTGCCATGCCACAGGCGGCTACTGTACCGTTGTAACGCATTTGTGCCAGCAAGGTAGCCAATACTGTGCCACCAACGGTGTCTATCACACCGGCCCAGCGCTGTTTTTCTAATGGACGTGATGGCTGGTTGAAGTCACTGGCGGGCAATACCGCTTTCGCTCCCAGCGAGATCAGGTAATCTTGACTGTCGGGTTTGCTGCTAATTGCAGTGACGGAATAACCCAGTTGTGACAGTAAGGTGATCGCCGTACTGCCAACACCACCACTGGCTCCCGTCACGGCGATTTCTCCGCTTTCTGGTGTGATGCCCCCTTGTTCTAACGCCATGACACATAACATGGCAGTAAAACCCGCTGTGCCGATGATCATTGCTTGTCGGATACTTAATGCGTGCGGTAAGGGTGTTAGCCATTCACCAGAGACTCTCGCTTGTTCTGCCAGCCCACCCCAGTGCGTTTCTCCCACACCCCAGCCAGTCAGCAAAACATGTTGTCCGACGTGAAAACGGGGATCTTCGGAATGATGGACAACACCAGAAAAATCGATCCCTGGCACCATCGGAAATTGGCGGATAATTTTCCCTTTGCCGGTGATGGCAAGGGCATCTTTGTAATTGAGTGTTGACCAATGGATATCAACGACCACATTACCCGATGGCAATTGAGATACATCAATATCTTGAATAGATGCAGATAATGTTTCGTGTTGTTCCAGTAATAAAGCTTTCATGATTATCCTCTCTTGATAGGTATCTATCTGACATTATTACCTGTTTAGCATTACCACGATTCTGGTATTACCACAATTTTGCATCATTACAATTTTGCGTTACTACAATATAGATAAAACCTATATAGATAAAACCTGATGTACTGAAATGGGAGGGCAACAATGTTGTGATATTTCACCAAATTCATCTATTGTTTTTATAATTAATGAACTATTTCATCTTGGGACTTTCTTTGTCATGTTGTTTTTTGGTGTATTCGCTGAATTAACCCATTTTTATGCAGTTTTTTTCTGCTCCGTTAGAGAAAAGTAACGTAGAATATCGTATTTCTGATGTGAATAACGTGGCCACTTTTATTGAAGTAGTAAAAGTAGTTAATTATGCGCCTTGTCGCTGCTTCATGTGGTTGGTAGAGTAGACGGACAATCTCCGTCCCCAGCTTGCAGGATTATCCTTTCGTTATGTTAAAGAAATTTCGTGGCATGTTTTCCAACGATTTGTCCATTGACTTGGGTACTGCCAATACCCTTATTTATGTCAAAGGCCAAGGAATAGTATTGGATCAACCTTCTGTTGT
The DNA here is from genome assembly GCF_003610465.1 of Xenorhabdus ehlersii. Classification (GTDB taxonomy): domain Bacteria; phylum Pseudomonadota; class Gammaproteobacteria; order Enterobacterales; family Enterobacteriaceae; genus Xenorhabdus; species Xenorhabdus ehlersii. The sequence continues at coordinate 68,105 of NZ_RAQI01000001.1, forward strand.
TGCTATTCGCCAAGACAGAGCCGGTTCACCAAAAAGCGTTGCAGCAGTAGGGCTGGAAGCAAAACAGATGCTGGGACGTACTCCGGGTAATATTGCCGCTATCCGTCCCATGAAGGATGGGGTCATTGCTGATTTTTATGTTACCGAAAAGATGCTACAGCATTTTATCAAGCAGGTTCACAATAACAGTTTCATGCGTCCAAGTCCGCGCGTGTTGGTTTGTGTGCCTGTGGGTGCGACGCAAGTTGAGCGTCGTGCTATCCGTGAATCCGCCCAAAGTGCAGGAGCGCGGGAGGTATTTTTAATTGAAGAACCTATGGCGGCTGCTATCGGTGCTGGTTTGCCGGTTTCCGAAGCAACGGGTTCAATGGTCGTTGATATTGGTGGGGGAACCACTGAAGTTGCTGTTATTTCCCTTAATGGGGTTGTTTATTCTTCTTCTGTACGTATTGGTGGTGACCGTTTTGATGAAGCCATCATTAACTATGTTCGCCGCAATTATGGTTCCCTGATTGGGGAAGCAACGGCAGAGCGCATCAAACATGAAATTGGTTCTGCCTATCCAACGGATGAAGTACGTGAAATCGAAGTGCGTGGTCGTAACCTGGCCGAAGGTGTACCGCGCAGCTTTACTTTGAATTCCAATGAAATTCTTGAAGCTCTGCAAGAACCATTAACGGGTATTGTGAGTGCAGTGATGGTCGCTCTGGAACAGTGCCCACCAGAATTGGCCTCCGATATTTCTGAACGAGGCATGGTGTTGACTGGCGGTGGTGCTTTGCTGCGTAATCTTGATCGTCTGCTGATGGAAGAAACCGGTATTCCTGTCATTGTTGCTGAAGATCCACTGACCTGTGTTGCCCGTGGTGGTGGCAAGGCACTGGAGATGATCGACATGCATGGTGGCGATCTGTTCAGCGAAGACTAAAAGTCATTCTGCGAGCTGGGAGGTGGACGTGTTTTATTGGGGCCTCCTTGCTGATTGTGCCGGAGTTTTATCATTTATGAGACAACACAGCTCGACAATACGCCATTTATGAAGCCGATTTTTAGCAGAGGGCCTTCTCTGCAACTACGACTCTTTTTTGCTATCATTATTGCCATTATTTTGATGGTGGTAGACAGTCGCCTTGGTATTTTCAATAAAGTCCGTAGCTACATGGATACGGCTGTGAGTCCTTTTTATTTTCTTGCCAACGGGCCGCGTCAGTTTTTGGACAGCATCTCAGAATCTTTTGTTAGCCGCAATCATCTGGAGCTGGAAAATAGAACCCTGCGTAATGAATTGCGTTTACAGGACAGCAAATTGCTGCTGTTGGGGCAACTGAAACAAGAAAATTCCCGTTTACGTGAATTGCTGGGATCGCCGCTGCGTCATGATGAACATATGATGGTATCGCAGGTGATTTCCGGGGGGATGGACCCATACCGCGATCAAATTGTCATTGATAAAGGGGCGAAGGATGGCGTGTACGAAGGGCAGCCGGTTATCAGTGATCGAGGTGTCGTGGGTCAAGTAACTGCCGTGAGCCAGTTGAGCAGCCGGATATTGTTGATTTGCGATCCCTCTCATGCAATTCCTGTGCAGGTACTGCGTAATGACACTCGTGTTATCGCGGGTGGAGCAGGGTGTACGGATGATCTCCTGCTGGAACCTTTACCAAGTGATACAGACATTCGCGTAGGTGATGTATTGGTGACATCGGGGTTGGGAGGGCGTTTTCCTGAAGGTTATCCTGTGGCTGTAGTCTCTTCTGTCAAAATTGATAACCAGCGGGCTCATGCGGTAATTCGTGCCCGTCCATTGGCTGAACTGCGGCGCTTGCGCTATTTACTCCTATTGTGGGGAGTTGATAACGATCCCTCTGAACCATTGCCACCTTCGGAAGTATACCGCGCTGCCAATGAGCGTTTGATGCAGATGTTACCGCAAGTGTTGCCAAATCCATCAAATGAGTCGCCGCAGTTGCTGGCACCAAAATCGGCAGAAGTGTCAGCGGAAAAACCGACATTACCAGCTACAGGAAATCGTCAATGAGTCAATACCATAGCCAAGGACTCTGGGTTATTTGGTTATCTTTCCTGATTGCAATAGTGCTACAAATTATGCCGTGGCCGGAGCAGTTTTTTATGTTTCGGCCAACCTTACTGATGCTGTGTTTAGTTTATTGGTTGCTTGCGCTTCCCCATCGTGTCAGCGTTGGTACTGGCTTTGTCTTGGGGATTATTACTGATCTGTTGCACGGAAGTATTTTGGGAGCATATGCTCTGGCATTTAGCATTATCAGTTTTCTGGTCGCATTCAAATTCCAGCTTATCCGCAATATGGCGCTTTGGCAGCAAGCTCTGGTTGTGGTCGGACTTTCGACATTGATGAACCTCTGCGTTTTTCTGATCCATACCCTGTTACTCAAGACACTCTTTCATCCAGAAGTATTCTGGAATGGGGTGGTCAATGGTATTCTCTGGCCTTGGCTATTCTTATTAATGCGGAAAATCCGTCGTCAATTTTCAGTCCGTTAAAGTGGGTTTGTGTATTTAAAAAGCAAAGGTATATAACAAAAAATAGCTGATGGGATAGACTCCTAAGGATTATTCGCGATGAAAACCATTTATTTAGCTTCTGGCTCCCCAAGACGGCATGAGCTGGTGGAATTATTGGATTTTAATTTTGAAATCCTGGCACCTCAGGTCGAAGAAAAATGGCGTGAAGGAGAGTCTCCTCAGCAATATGTTACTCGATTAGCCAGAGAGAAAGCACAGGCTGGTGTAGCCATTGCATCACACGATTACCCCGTTCTGGGGGCTGATACCCTTGTTGTATTGAACAACCGAATTTTGGAAAAACCGCGAAATCAGCAACACGCTGTGGAAATGCTTAACAGTTTGTCTGGTCAGTGCCATCAGGTCATGACGGCTGTTGCTTTATCGAACAATCAACATACCTTGAGTGAGATAGTCATTACAGATGTGATATTCCGCCAGTTGTCCCAACGGGAAATACAGGAATATATTGCAACTGGGGAGCCAATGGATAAAGCCGGTGCTTATGGCATTCAAGGTAAAGGCGGTTGTTTTGTCAGAAAAATTAATGGCAGTTACCACGCTGTTGTCGGCTTACCACTGGTGGAAACGTATGAATTAATCACACGATTTTTAGCGTTAGCTGATGGGAAGGACTATTCATGACAGCAGAGTTATTAGTCAATATAACACCATCCGAAACGCGGGTTGCTTATATTGATGGCGGTATCTTACAAGAAATTCATATTGAGCGGGAAGCCAAAAGGGGCATTGTCGGAAACATTTACAAAGGGCGTGTGAGCCGGGTTTTACCGGGTATGCAAGCGGCTTTTGTCGATATTGGGCTGGAAAAAGCGGCTTTTTTGCATGCTTCGGATATCGTGCCTCATACTGAGTGTATTGCCGGCGAAGAGCGGAAGAATTTCCATGTCAGGGACATTGCTGAATTGGTGCGTCAGGGGCAGGATTTACTTGTTCAGGTAGTGAAAGATCCTCTGGGGACAAAAGGTGCCCGTTTGACAACGGATATTACTTTACCGTCACGTTATTTGGTGTTTATGCCTGGCGCATCGCATGTTGGTGTTTCACAGCGCATAGAGAGTGAAGAAGAACGTGAGCGCCTAAAAAGCATCGTCATGGGGTACTGTGATGAGTATGGGGGTTTTATTATCCGCACGGCCGCTGAAGGCGTGGGAAAAGAAGAACTGGCACAGGATGCCGAATTTTTGAAGCGCCTGTGGAGTAAAGTGATTGAACGTAAGAAACGCAATATCACCAAAAACAAGGTCTATGGTGAATTAGCGCTGGCGCAGCGTGTTTTACGTGATTTTGTTGGTGCTTCCCTTGATCGCATTCGGGTCGATTCCCGCCAAACATTTCTCCAATTGCAGGAATTTATTGATGAATATATTCCTGAAATGAACGCTAAACTGGAACATTATCAGGGAAATCAACCGATATTTGATCTGTACGATGTGGAAAATGAAATTCAACGGGCGCTGGAACGTAAGGTGGAATTAAAGTCTGGTGGCTATCTGATCATTGATCAGACAGAAGCCATGACAACAATTGATATTAATACCGGTGCTTTTGTTGGGCATCGCAATTTAGAAGAGACTATCTTTAATACTAATATTGAAGCAACACAGGCGATCGCCCGACAATTAAGGCTCCGTAATTTGGGCGGTATCATTATCATTGATTTTATTGATATGGGTAATGAAGAACACCGTCGCCGTGTATTAGCTTCCCTGGAACAGGCATTAAACAAAGATAGGGTGAAAACCACCATCAATGGTTTTTCACAATTGGGTTTGGTTGAGATGACGCGCAAGCGTACACGGGAAAGTATCGAACATATCTTGTGTGATAATTGTCCAACCTGTCAGGGACGTGGAACGGTAAAATCCGTCGAAACCGTCTGTTATGAAATCTTGCGTGAAATTGTTCGGGTCAATCGCGCAATTAATGCTGATCGTTTTCTGGTTTATGCCTCTCCAGCCGTAAGTGAATCCCTGAAAGGGGATGAGTCTCACGCATTGGCCGAGGTGGAAATTTTTGTGGGTAAACAGGTCAAAGTGCAGACAGAACAGCGTTACAGCCAGGAGCAATTTGACGTCATTATGATGTAATACAAGCCGTTAGTTTGTGAGGGCTTATCTGTAGTCTGTAGAAGACGGTTTGCAAAGAAATAGCGCTGGCAACCAAGGAGAAATGCGTGAAGCGACTGCCGGGGATACTATTAGCGACAGCCGCAATAGTCATTATCATTGTGGCTTTGCTTGTCAGCGGGTTGCGTTTCTTCCTGCCACACATCAATGAATATCGTCAGCAATTAGTCGAAAAAATTGCTGACGTGACAAACATTCCTGTCAATATTGGTTACATAAAAGGTCATTGGGAACCTTTTGGTCCTAGTCTGGAAATCCGTGATATCAGCGCGAAAACGGCAGATGCCGATATTCATGCTAAAAAGGTCATACTTTCTTTGGATGTCTGGCGTTCACTGTTACAACGGCGCTGGCATTTTCGTGATCTGTCCTTTTACCAGCTTCAGGTAAATTACGATAAGTCTCTGTTTGGAGCAGAGGGCGAAAACAGGTTTTCTCAGCCGGATAGCCTCTCTGCCTTGTTTCTTGAACAATTCAATCATTTTGATTTGCATGACAGCCGATTGACCTTTTTGACGCCATCGGGTGAAAAAGCGGATTTGCTATTACCGCAGCTAACCTGGTTGAATAAAGATAATCGCCATCGGGCACAAGGCAGCGTAAGCCTCTCTTCGATCAATGGGCAAGAAGGTATTGTTCAGGTGAAGCTTGACCTGAAAGATAGTGATGGGGTTCTGGATAATGGCACAATTTATTTGCAGGCCGATGACATCGACATGCGACTGTGGTTAAGCCATTGGTTGAGGGATAACACAGGGTTGGATAATGCCCATTTCAGTTTAGCCAGTTGGATTACCTTGCAGAATGGGCGAGTTGATAGTGGACGTTTGCAGTTTAGGCACGGTGGAGCTAATTGGCATGTCGAAAATGAAAAACATCAGCTTGACGTGCATGACTTCCTTGTGCAAATGCGTCGCCAGGGTGAAGGGTGGTTGTTTGAAGTCCCAAATCTGGCACGCCTGAAAACTGACGAGCAACAGTGGCCTGAAGGGAAGCTCGCGACACTGTATGTTAAGCAGTCACAGCAATATCAGGGTAATGATCACTGGCGTATTCGTGCTGAAAATATCCAGCTTGAATATTTAAACGGGATATTACCGATACTCTCTTTTGTGACACCGGATATTGTTAAGGATTGGCAGCATCGGCAGCCGAAGGGGGTGATTGACGATTTTGCTTTCGATATCACACCAGCGCTTCCCGATGATATGGGAATTCGCCTGAAATGGCGGGATGTAAGCTGGTTACGTTGGAAGGAACTGCCTTCAATTAACCATTTCAGTGGCAGGTTAGAGGGAAATAAGCAGCGGGGAAAGCTCAATCTTGCACTGAAAAACAGCACCATTGATTATGGCAATATGTTTCAGGCTCCGCTTGAGATTACCAGCAGCGAAGGGCAGGTATCTTGGGAAAATGATCAAAATGGCATGAAAGTCTGGAGTCAGGGGTTGGATTTGCAGGCCAAGTCGCTGTGGCTCAATGGAAATTTCCATTACCTAAAACCTCACAACAAACCACCTGTTTTGGCCATGTTAGCGGGAATTCGCGCCAATGACCTGGGTGAAGCATGGCGTTATTTCCCCACGCCACTGATGGGGGAATCTCTGACAAACTATTTGACCGCTTCCTTGATTAAGGGAAAGGTCGATAATGCGACCCTGATTTTTCAGGGTGATCCTCATGATTTCCCGTTTAGACAGAACAATGGTCAATTTCAGGTATTTGTACCGCTGCGCCATGCCACCTTTCAATATCAACCCGATTGGCCGGCTTTGTTTGATTTGAATATCGATCTGAATTTCCAGAATAACGGATTGTGGATGCTGGCACCGAAAACGCATTTGGGAAAAGTGGAGGCGACTGACGTCTCAGCAGTGATCCCAGATTACGGTAAGCACAAGCTGTTTATTGATGCGGCACTCTCTGGAGACGGAAAGAGTATCCACGATTATTTCAACCACAGCCCGATGGCAGATACGATTGGCAGCGCACTAGATAACTTACAACTTAATGGCAGGGTGGATGGAAAACTCCATATGGATATTCCCTTGCAGCATGGGAAAGTTGTGGCAAGCGGAGAAGTGGTGCTGAAAGATACCCATCTGTTCATCAAACCATTAAATAGCGAAATGGCGCATCTCAATGGCAAATTTCGCTTTGACAATGGTAACTTAAAAAGTGAGACATTATCTGCTAATTGGCTAGGAAATCCCTTGTCTCTGAAGTTTTCTACCCAGGATTTACCAAAACATTATCAGGTTGATGTGAAACTGGATTCACATTGGGCGGCGAAGACATTACCGGAACTTCCGACGGAGATTCGCAACCAACTATCTGGAACGCTGAATTGGCAGGGGGACGTCAATGTAACTCTACCTTCTGGTGAGACAAAGAGTGATGTTAAATATCGTATTGCAGTTAATGCAGATTTGTCACATTTGTACAGTAAATTACCCATATTGGACACAAAATCTCTGCGGGAATGGAATAAGATTAATCTCCATGCTGAAGGTGATATGAACCAACTCCAGATCAAAGGATTAATGGGCAAGCGATATGCTTTCAATACCCAGTGGAGGCTGGAAGAAGCTCATGCCAAATTGCAGCGAGGTATTTTGCAGACCGATAATATGGGTATTCCTGTTCTGCCGAAAAAATCATTGTTGGCCTTAAACTTGCCTGCCATTGATGGTGAAAAGTTATTGGCGCTGCTTGAACTTCTGCATTGGAAGCCCTCGAAAGATAATGGTTCGCTGTGGCCAAGCTTATTTGCAATTTCATTGCCTGCATTGGATCTTGCCGGACAGCGTTGGAATCAACTCACATTCAATGTTATGCAACAAAACGGTGAAGTAACCGTGAATGCACAGGGGAAAGAGATTAATGGCAACCTTCTGATTGAAAAGCATAAACCGATGCGGGCATCAATCAATTATCTTTATTACGATCCTCTGTTTGCGACAGATTCGTCGGTTGATGACAAAAGGCTAATGTCAGATAAGGTGCCAGTGCCCCATTATGCTTTGAACAATTGGCCTGCATTGGATGTCAAATGCGCAGAGTGCTGGGTTGCTGGATTAAAACTCGGCAAAGTATCTGGATCGATCAGGCCAGAAGGTGATTCTCTGATTTTGACCAATGGGCAAATGGAAAACAGTGCTGGAAATCTGACATTATCTGGGCGTTGGTATGAAAACCATACCGGCAGTTATAGCCATATCAAGGGACAGTTATCGGGAGAAAAATTCGATGATATGGCCGCTTATTTGGGCTTTATCGTTCCGATTGTGGATGCGCCTTTCAAATTTGATTTCAATTTGAAATGGCAAAATGTCCCGTGGCAGCCAGATCTCAAAACGCTGAACGGCACGCTGATTGGAGACATGAAAAAAGGTGCTATCGCCAAATTGGGCGGTGGCAGGGCTGGGCAATTATTCAGACTTATCAGTTTTGATGCGTTGTTGCGTAAATTACAGTTGGATTTTAGTGACACATTCAGTGATGATTTCAACTTTGATTCCATTCGTGGTGACGCAACGGTAAAAAATGGGGTCGTGTATACCGATAACTTTCTTATTGATGGATTGGCAGCGGACATCAATGCTACAGGGCGGACAGATTTAGTTCATCGCCAGATCAATATGGCACTGGTCATTACGCCAGAAATTTCGACAACGGTGGGAGTCGCAACGGCCTTTGCCGTCAATCCTGTGGCTGGCGCGGCAATTTTTGCCGCAACAAAAGTACTGAGGCCCCTTTGGAGCAAGATATCGGTGATTCGCTATCGGTTAACGGGCAGCCTCGAACAGCCTAAAATTGATGAAGTTATACGTCAGCTTAAGGAGAATAAAGGGCCATGAAAAACGCCAATGTTGCACTTTTACAATTATGCAGTGGAACGAATGTCAAACACAATTTAGCGCAAATTGAACAGCAGATTAAGCAATTACCAGAGACAGTAAAACTGGTTCTAACACCAGAAAATGCGCTGTTATTCGCTGATGCCGATACCTACCGCGCACATGCAGAAACGCAGGGTAGTGGACCATTGCAACAGGCGGTGAGTGAAATAGCACAACGTTACGGTGTTTGGCTGTTGATTGGCTCTATGCCGTTGATCAGTCGGGAAGATCCCACTCGTATCACTAGCAGTAGTTTGCTGTTTGATGATCAAGGCGAAATCCAGGCACGTTACGACAAAATCCACATGTTTGATGTCAATATCAACGATGAACACGGTGCCTATAATGAATCCACGATTTACCAGCGTGGGGAACATATAACTGTTGTTGATACACCTGTTGGTCGCCTGGGGATGACTATCTGTTATGATCTGCGTTTTCCTGGACTTTTTCAGGCATTGCGTGAACAGGGCGCAGAGCTTATCTCCGTCCCTGCTGCTTTCACCCGCTTGACGGGTAAGGCGCATTGGGAACCCTTGCTGAGAGCCCGTGCTATCGAGAATCAATGTATTATTTTGGCACCGGCACAGGTTGGTGTGCATGGTACTCGCAGGACATGGGGACACACAATGGCGGTAAATGGCTGGGGCGAAATTATCAAGAAAAATCCTCTGACTGTCAGCGCATTACAGCTTAATATCCGTCGGGATAGTTTGGCTCACATGCGTGAGCAGATAAAAGTGGTGAAACACAATCGCTTCCGTCCACAACTGACTTCTTTGATAAAAAAGAATACAAATTAAGATAAAAGAGTAATCAATATGAGTTTAACTTATGTCAGTGAACATTTACTGGCTGCGAATAATTTGAATCATCAAGACTTATTTTCGGTACTGGGTCAATTGTCGGAGCGTCGTCTGGACTATGCCGATCTCTATTTCCAAGCCAGTTATCATGAAACATGGGTATTGGAAGACCGCATCATCAAAGATGGCTCCTATAATATCGATCAAGGTGTGGGAGTTCGCGCGATCAGTGGAGAAAAAACAGGTTTTGCTTACGCAGATCAAATCACATTGAATGCGTTACAGCAAAGCGCTCAGGCTGCGCGCAGTATCGTACGGGAAGCGGGTAATGGTATCTCGCATACGTTAGGTGCTGTGACGCATAAGGCACTTTATCCGGCAGCTGATCCTTTGCAGAGCATGAGTCGGGAAGAAAAAATTGCTTTGTTGCATCGTGTTGATCAAATTGCACGGGCGGAAGATCCCCGTGTACAAGAAGTGAATGCCAGCCTGACAGGTGTCTATGAACAAGTGCTGGTGGCGGCGACAGACGGTACATTGGCAGCAGACATTCGCCCATTGGTACGCCTTTCTGTCAGTGTATTGGTGGAAGAAGATGGTAAGCGTGAGCGTGGCGGCAGTGGTGGTGGAGCGCGTTATGGTTACGAATATTTCCTGCGTACCGAAGATGGTCAGATTCTGGCAGAGCAGTTTGCTCGTGAAGCGGTTCGCATGGCACTGATCAACGTGTCAGCGGTTGCAGCGCCTGCGGGCACTATGCCTGTCGTATTGGGTGCTGGATGGCCGGGGGTTCTACTACATGAAGCGGTGGGACACGGTCTGGAAGGAGACTTTAACCGCCGTGGGACTTCTGTTTTCTCTGGACAGGTTGGGCAAAAAGTGGCTTCAGCGCTTTGTACCGTAGTGGATGACGGCACACTTGAAGGGCGTCGTGGTTCACTAGCTATTGATGATGAAGGTGTTCCGGGGCAATACAATGTGCTTATCGAAAATGGCATTTTGAAAGGCTACATGCAGGATAAACTCAACGCTCGCTTGATGGGTGTGGCTCCGACGGGCAACGGTCGCCGTGAGTCCTATGCACATTTGCCAATGCCACGTATGACCAATACTTACATGCTGGCGGGAAATTCTACACCAGAAGAAATTATCGCCAGTGTGGATCGCGGGCTGTATGCACCCAATTTCGGGGGCGGTCAGGTAGATATCACATCGGGTAAATTTGTTTTCTCAACCTCGGAAGCCTATTTGATTGAAAACGGCAAAATCACCAAGCCAGTAAAAGGTGCGACCTTGATTGGTTCTGGTATTGAAGCCATGCAGCAAATTTCAATGGTTGGAAATGATTTGGCTCTCGACAAAGGTGTGGGTGTCTGCGGTAAGGAAGGCCAAAGTGTACCAGTGGGTGTTGGGCAACCAACTTTGAAACTGGATAACCTGACCGTAGGTGGAACAGCCTGATAATTTCTTGAGCAATAGAACACATAGCTTGAGGTCATCATGAAAAAGAGCATCCTGGCGGCGGTACTATTGGCTCTGGCTGTCATATATACCGCCTTTGCCAACTCAGAGAAAGAACAGATTGATGTTCTGACTGAACAAAACCGTGTTGCGGACTACCTGCGCCAGCATCACACATTGCCAGACTATTACATTACGAAGAAACAGGCCCGTCGCCTTGGCTGGAACGCTCGTGCAGGTAATTTATGTGAAGTATTGCCGGGCAGGGCGATTGGTGGTGATAAATTTTCCAACCGTGAGAATGAATTACCGACAAAATCCGGCCGCCACTGGTTTGAAGCGGATGTAAATTATCGGTGTGGGCACAGAGGAAGTGACAGGTTGCTTTATTCTAATGATGGCCTTATTTATCTGACGGTTGATCACTACAACAGTTTTACCCGACTGGAGTAATGACATGAAAAAGGTGGAATTCGACTTTAACCAACTCCCTGATTTGAGCGCTTTCTATGATGAATTCGAACAGCGCTTCGATCTTGGCGATGATTTTGGTGCCAACTTAGACGCACTGTGGGATGCAGTGACTGGCTATATTCAGTTACCCGTTGAGATTAATTTTATCCACTTAACCCCGCAAAAAAGGACGTTCTTTGCGGCATTAATATTGTTGTTAGAAGAAGCCGAAGAGGAGCTGGAAGGGGAATTGCGGTTTAATGTGTTAGATTGAGTTTTCTCTTCTGTTGGTATTCTTAAGCCGCTTGCGATGATGCAGGCGGCTTTTTACTTCTTAATCACATGTATTAATCACATGGCTCTTATCGCCAGAAAAATATCGCTCAATGTTTTTAAATGAACTTTCGAAATAAATGCCATAACAGCTTTTAGTAACATAACCGATATGTGGGCTGCAAAGTACGTTATTTCGTTTTAACAAAGGGTGATTGGTATCCCATATCGCCATTCAGTTTGCCAGTGACCTTTTTTCATCATTTCTACAGACGGCACTAACCGGCGTATAGTACTTTGAATTAACAGCCAGGTTAATTCTGCTGCGGCAATGGGTGAGCCACTACCTTCAACAACAGCGATGCCCCGTTGTTTGCACAATTCCAGATCGATATTGTAAGCCACCTTTCCTGTCTGACTGATGAGTTTTAAATTGGGTGTTTTAGACAAAAATTTCTCATCAATCAAAGTTCTTTCACGGATCAATATTAGGGCATCAGCTTTAGATAATAGCGCTTCTGCTTTATAACATTTTATCAAATTTGTTAACTTAATTCAGTTAATGTCACGAAGATAAGGGGATGGAAGGAAATATACCGCCAATTCTTGACGAAATGGCGGTGAAGATGGACTAAGCGGATTCCGATAACTCTTTCAAATATTGGAAAATTTGACGGTAGGATTTAGGTGGCTTGTTAGTTGCCTTCTCCTTTTTCGCATTACGAACCAATGAGCGAAGTTGCTGGCGATCAGTATGTGGATACAGTGCGATGACTTCTTCAAAGGCATCATCATTTTCAAGCAATTTGTCACGCAGTTCTTCCAGCTTATGTAAAACAACGACTTGCTGGTTGTGACGGTTTTTCAGTTTATCCAACGCAGTGGTGATTGGCTCAGGATCGCGGGCACGCAACAGTTTGCCAATGAGCTGCAATTGACGGCGACGTCCTTCACGTTTGATTTTCTGGGCCAACTCAATAGCTGCCCGCAAATCTTCATCCAATGGAATTCGCTCCAGTTGGCTTTTACTCAGTTCAACCAGTTCCGTTCCCAACTTTTTCAGGATTTCAGCATCCCGCTTGATTTCACTTTTACTGACCCAGATTATCTCTTCTTCTTCCTCTTCAGCAGGATAATTGTCGAGCCAATCTTCAGGCTGCTTTGCCATAATTGTTTTCCTTCTAAAAAGGCCGGATAAGGTACGTTTTGGAGCATGACCTATCGTCCGGTGGGTGTTAACATCCTAATATTGTGTATTGTAACTGGGAAAATTGCCTGATTACCACTCGGCATTCGTGCCATAAGCCGGAAGCGGGCATTTTTTATGACGAATTCTCTTTTTAATTCATTGGATTATGGTTAATTAATGATAGTTACCAATCAACAAATCGCGGAGCAGCGTAAGCTGCTGGAAGATGCGGTTGCCCATGCGCTGGAATTAGCAAAAGCCGGTTGTGATGCTGCGGAAGTTGCGGTCAATAAGACCACGGGGATTAGCGTCAGCACCCGTTTTAGTGAAGTCGAAAATGTTGAGTTTAATAGCGATGGTGCATTGGGGATCACAGTTTATCACCAACAGCGCAAAGGCAGCGCTTCTTCAACGGATCTCAGCCCTGAGGCGATTGCCCGTACTGTGCAGGCCGCTATTGATATTGCGCGTTATACTTCGCCTGATCCTTATGCCGGCCCGGCCGATAAAGCGTTATTAGCATTTGAAGCTCCTGAGTTGGATCTTTTCCATCCCGCTGATCTGGATGCGGATAAGGCCATTGAATTGGCAGCCCGCGCTGAACAAGCGTCATTGCAGGCAGATGAGCGTATTACTAATACTGAAGGCGGTAGTTTCAACAGCCATTATGGTATTCGGGTATTTGGTAATAGTCATGGGATGCTGCAAAGCTACTGCTCCAGCCGTCATTCTATGTCAAGCTGTGTGATTGCCGAGCAAGATGGCAACATGGAACGCGATTATGCCTATACCGTGAGCCGCCATTTAGACGAGTTGAAATCGCCTGAGTGGGTAGGGCAGGAGTGTGCTCGCCGGACGCTTTCTCGTCTGGGCGCGCGTAAATTATCAACCATGAAAGCGCCGGTTATCTTTGCTGCAGAGGTGGCGACGGGGTTGTTCGGTCATTTGGTTGGCGCGATCAGCGGTAGCAGCATTTATCGTAAATCTTCTTTCTTGTTGGATAGCCTGGGCAAACCGATCTTGCCTTCATGGCTGACGATTGAAGAACAGCCGCATTTATTGCGTGGGTTGGCTTCAACGCCATTTGACAGTGAAGGTGTGCGTACAACAACACGTGATATTGTTAAAGATGGTGTTTTGCAGACTTGGTTGCTGACTTCCTATTCTGCCCGTAAGTTGGGAATGGTGAACACGGGTCATGCCGGTGGAATTCATAACTGGCGTATTGCAGGCCAAGGCCTGGACTTTGCTGGCTTGGTGCGTGAAATGGGCACTGGCCTGATCGTCACTGAGTTGATGGGGCAGGGCGTTAGCGCGGTGACCGGTGATTATTCTCGCGGCGCATCCGGCTTTTGGGTTGAGAATGGCGAGATTCAATATCCGGTCAGTGAGATCACTATTGCAGGCAATTTGAAAGATATGTGGGCAAATATGGTGACAATTGGTAATGATATCGAAACACGTAGCAATATTCAGTGCGGTTCGGTGTTGTTGCCGGAAATGAGTATCGCCGGTCAGTAGGGATACTCAATTAACAGCAGCCAGTTCAATGTCACTGAGCTGGCTGGAAATTAACGGTGATATTCGCCTGCGGCTTCTGGCTGATAAAGTATTTCTAATACTTTTATTCGGGTTGTTTCACCGTTTGGCAACTTCCATGTTATTTCATCATTCACCCGTAAACCCAGAAGAGCAGCACCCAAAGGCGCCATGACGGACAGATGTTTGGTGCTGTCTTGCAGGGCAGCAGGGTAGACCAGTGTACGAACACGCTCTTCATCACTGCCCAGATCAATAAAACGAACTTCACTGTTCATGGTGACAACATCGGCTGGGATATCTACCGGAGCCATTATTTCGGCTCTATCCAGCTCTTCATTCAAGGCATCAGCGATACTGGTATTAGCAAAAGCAGGTTGTTCCAACAGAGAATCTAAACGTTCAGCATCTAATTCATTGATAATGATTTTAGGTTTTTTCATACCACACTCCAAATTAAGCTCAATACAAAATAACACCCCACATCGCAAGGAGGGGGGTGTTATTTTCAAAGTAATTGAAATGATATTAGGCTGTTCTGCCGCGAAAATAAAGAGATCATGATCACGAACTGTTTTGCCTTGCTAATGAAACAAGGCTTATCCACAATGGAGGAAAAGAACAGTCTGCTATCATTTGAACCGCAAATTATAAGCCGGTGGTTACGATACGTGGGTTGGTTTCACCCCAAATGGAAGAAAGCTCAACAACATGCATTCCCCCCCATTTCTGAATATCAGACTGGGTGATTTCGTCGTTACCTTGTTTACCGAAAATGACCACTTCATCGCCACTTTTTACTTCTGGTAAATCAGTCACATCGACCATCACGGTGTTCATAGAAACGCTACCGACAACGGGTACACGGTGACCGTTGATCAGGACATAAGCTTTGTTTGACATGGCAGAGCTAAAGCCATCAGAGAAACCTACTGGCAAGTTAGCGAGCTTGGAATCGCGTTTCAGAATATAGGTGTTGTCATAACCGACTCCATTACCTTTAGGATATGTTTTAACAGAAGCAACACGAGTTTTCATTTGAATCAATGGCTTGAATTCTGGGTGGCTGGTGGTCAGGATGCCGTACAGCGCACTGCCAACGCGAGCCATGTCGAATTGGGCTTCAGGAATGCTAAGTGAGGCAAAAGAGCTTGATGCGTGCAGAGTGATTTCGTCTCTGTTCAGATTTGCCGTTTTGATCAACCAAGAAGTTTGTTCTTTGAAGTTCTTAATGCTGTCACGGATGGCATCCATATTAGTGAATGCATGGTGACTCATCATGCCGACCAGTTTCAGGTCAGGCAACTGGGTAATTTTCAGAGCGTCTTGTTTGCCCTGCTCAGTCTTCATTTCCAATCCATTGCGGCTCATAAGACCTGTGTTCAGCATCAGGTGGACACGAATTTCTTTACCGTGTTTTTTTGCCAGCGTATTGATGGCTTGGGCATGATCTAGATCGCCGATTATCTCTTCCATGTCATAGCCCAGTGTGCTTTCGATTTCAGTGATGTCAGCTGTACGGACACGTATCAGTTGTCCTTTAAAGCCGCTTTCACGCACGAGGCGGGCTTCTTCATTACTGGTAACACCTACACAAGGCACATCAGTTTTGATGATGGATGGCATCAGCAGGTCGATGCCATGACCGTAAGCATCGCCTTTCAAAATCGCACACATTTTGGTGCCTTTATTCAGTTTTTTTTGCAGGGTGTGAATATTATTTTCGAAAGTCGTGGTATTGATTTCAACCCAAGCGTTATTGGTTGCGGCGATGCTTTCTGCATGAGTGTTATCTAAAGAGAGCACAGGTGCTGCTTGGGCAACACCTTGAAACAAACTCAAACCAAGAAAAATTGCCAGTGTAGTTTTATTAAAACGCATGAAGTAAATCTCCAGTGTAGGGACTGTATGTATACTGTTCCGCATATAATTGCGTTTTAATAATAAGTTTTTTTGAATTTAATTTCACATAGTTAACTTATTGAAAGCTAACATTTATTATCTGTATCACACTATTTATAAATAGTTAGATTAATTAACTAAGTTAATGATTATAATATTTTATTTTTACGCATTGTGAATGTTTAATGAGCAGATTATATTAATGATTTTTTATCTTTAGTTAGTTTTAATCACTGATTTTGCGTTTACCTTGAAAATAGGTTCAATGGCACACCACACCGAAGTGCTCTCTAATTGTCTGCTCTGTATCAAGAAATAAATCAGGATTCAAGTTAAATCAGTCTGTTGCGTCGTTAGATTTTTGGTTAGGTGGGAGTTATTGTCCACAATAAGAAGCCATTCGAGACAATATCTTTAGAAGGAACGTGTTACTCTTCGTCAAATCCTGCATTGAAGAGTTCGATAATGGCCGCCAGCGCTTGCTGTTCATCCGGTCCGTTGACTTCAACGTCAATATGGCTGCCTTGTTCAGAGTCCAGCATCAGCATGGCAATGACGCTGCGGGCCTCGGCCTGTAAGTTACTGCTGTTACGCAGAATCACTTCTGATTGAAACTGTTGTACCAGATCATGCAGTTTCATCGCAGGCCGGGCATGCATTCCGAGCCGATTTTTAATTTCAAGTCTTTGTCTGACTGTCATGGCTTGTGTTATTCATATTATTTACGTTTTTCCAGTGTGCGGTGGCGTGATTGCACATTCTTGCCACGGGAACGAAAATAATCAGCCAACTGTTCTGCCACATAGACTGAGCGGTGTTTACCGCCTGTGCAACCAATAGCGACCGTCAGATAGCTGCGGTTATTGGTTTCCAGCATGGGTAGCCAAAGCTCAAGATAGCTACGCGTCTGATAAATAAAATTATGAACTTCTGTATGGCGATCCAAAAATGCTGCCACAGGGCGATCCAAACCGGTCATTGGGCGTAGTTTCGGGTCCCAATGCGGATTTGGTAGGAAACGCACATCGAAAACATAGTCTGCGTCGATAGGAATACCATGTTTGAATCCAAAGGATTCAAACACCATAGTCAATTCTCGCTCCCGTTTGCCTAATAGACGTGTCCTGAGCATTTCCGCCAGTTCATGAACGGACATTTCAGATGTATCAATGATCAAGTCAGCGCGTGAGCGCAGGGGTTCAAGTAAATCGCTTTCTTGGTCAATGGCACTTTCCAGTGACAGGTTCTTGCTGGAGAGTGGATGCAGACGGCGCGTGTCACTGTAGCGGCGGATCAGAGTATTACGATCCGCATCAAGAAACAGTAACTGTGGTGAAAAACTGTCAGGCAATTGCGTTAGCGCTGCTTCAAAAATTTCTGGCGACTCCGGCATGTTTCTGACATCAATGCTAACCGCAGCCGAGATATCACGTTCGGCCAGTGTGTTTGCCAATTCTGGCAGTAACACAACGGGCAGGTTATCCACGCAATAGAAGCCCATATCTTCCAGTGCACGCAAAGCAACGGATTTCCCAGAACCTGAACGACCACTGACTATCATCAGCACCATGAGGTGACTCCCCCTAAATGTTTATAATTATAATCGCTATTTATTCAGTAATAATTTTATAGAGTTCTTCATCACTCTGCGCTGAGCGCAGGCGACGGCAGAGATTTTTATCTGCAAGGCGCTTTGCAATCAATGATAGTGAGTGTAAATGGGTTTGACACTGGTCTGATGGCACCAATAAAGCAAACAGCAAGTCAACAGGTTGATTATCGATGGCGTCAAAGGTAATGGGTTGTTCCAGGTGTAAAAATACCCCAACGGCATTATCCGAACGCTCTTTATCCAATTTGCCGTGAGGGATCGCAATCCCGTTGCCAATTCCTGTTGTGCCTACTTTTTCGCGCGAAAGAATAGCCTCAAATACGGTATTTTCCGGCACTTCAAGCTGTTTTGATGCCAGCTCACTGATAATCTCTAAGGCGCGCTTTTTACTCGAACAAGGTACGTTGTTGCGTGTACATGCGGGTGAAAGCACAGAGCTTAGTGGTAAATCTGTTTCGTTGTTCATTTCTTTATTCACTTAGGGCCTTGTTATACCAGATGCCTGATGAGGCATCCGGTATTAATGCACTGCGCTCTAAAACCGATCTACAGATCGCACTAAGTACATAGCACTATAGGGCGTTATAGACGGTGTTATAGATAGAACAGTGATAATTTTATGACAGCCCCGTTGCCTAAAAGCGATTAATGTTGTCTCAATTTACTTTTGTGTTTGGTCAATTGACGCGCTAGCTTATCTACCAGTACATCAATTGCCGCATACATGTCTTCATGTTCTGAGGTTGCATGCAACTCACCTCCATTAACATACACTGTAGCTTCGGCGATCCGTTGCACCTTTTCTACTCGAAGGATGACCTGAATGAGGTTAATTTTATCGAAATATTGATTCAATTTGCCGCATTTGGTGTTCACAACGTTGCGAAGTGCATCGGTGATTTCAATATTGTGGCCTGTAACATTGAGTTGCATGGTTTTGAGTTGCATAGTGTTTTCCTTCTCTGTGTTGTTCAAACCAATTTTTTACGTTGGTTTGAAGGCGGGATGGATAACGACTCTCTATATTTTGCGACAGTCCGGCGAGCCACTTGAATACCTTGCGCAGTAAGTATGCTGGTCAATTTACTGTCACTCAGTGGCTTGACCGGATTTTCTGCCGCGACCAGTTTTTTCACCAGGGCACGTATCGCGGTAGAAGAGGCTTCACCACCACTGTCGGTGTTGACGTGACTGGAGAAAAAATATTTAAGTTCAAAGATCCCTCGTGGGCTATACAGGTATTTCTGGGTCGTCACGCGGGAAATGGTGGACTCATGCATGTCAATCTGATAGGCGATATCAGCCAATACCAGTGGTTTCATGTGTTCCTCACCATATTCAAAAAAATCTTGTTGCCGTTCAACAATACAGCAGGCGACTTTTAGTAATGTTTCATTACGGCTTTCGAGGCTCTTGAGCAGCCATTTAGCCTCTTGCAAGTTGTTGCGTATAAACAGGCTGTCACTCTCATTGTTGGCCCGTTGTCCCAGTGCTGCGTAGTGTTGGTTGATGCGCAGACGGGGGATACTATCGGTATTTAGCCTGACTTGCCAGCTTCCATTTTCTCTCTGTACCAAGACATCTGGAACAACATATTCGGATTCACCCGTATTGACTACCAGGCCAGGTTTTGGTTCCAGTGATTGGATGATATCAATTGCCCCCTTCAGGGTACTCTCTTTTAATTTGCTCTGACGTAATAAATTACGGAAGTCTCGGTTACCCAGTAGTTCCAGATAGTTGCTGACAATAAGTCTGGCATCCTTCAGATAAGGTGTCTCTGGCGGCAGCATGGAAAGCTGAATAAGCAAGCATTCGCGTAAGTCACGGGCAGCAACGCCGATTGGGTCAAAATGTTGTATGCGTTTGAGGACGGTTTCGACTTCTGCCAACGTCAGTTCATCATCACCAATACTGGCAAGGATCTCTTCGATAGAAATGGTCAGATATCCGGTGTCATCAATGGCGTCAATGATTGAAGTGGCAATGGCAGCGTCCGTTTCGGTAAATGGCGTTAATCCTGCCTGCCACATGAGATAGTCTTGCAAAGTTTGGGTGGTTTCTCCCTGATATATGGGGAAATCGTCAGCGCTATAGTCACTGTGAGTTCCTGAAGGCGTGCCAGCGGTGTAAATGTCATCCCAACTGGCATCTAACGGTAGCTCTTCAGGCATATCCCTCTGCTCAAGTGCTTCACGGGTATCCATGACTTCAGTGTTGGTATCAGAAAGTGCCTGATTCTCCACTTCCTGATGCAGGTCATCCTGTTCAAGCAGCGGATTGGTTTCCAAAGCTTGCTGAATCTCCTGCTGAAGCTCAAGCGTAGATAGTTGCAACAAACGGATGGCCTGTTGGAGTTGTGGCGTCATCGTCAATTGCTGACTGAGCCTGAGTTGCAAACTTTGCTTCATAGCGTTACCACTTTCTCCTTAACCTAGCTTGAATAGTTCCTTGAATCGCGCCTGACAGAAGGATAAAAGTTAAAGGCGGAAACCTTCACCCAAATAGACGCGTTTGACCTGCTCGTTATTCAGGATGTCATTCGGAGTACCGTGGGCAATCAAATGACCCTGGCTGACGATGTAGGCACGTTCACAGACATCCAGTGTTTCACGCACATTGTGGTCAGTAATCAGTACTCCTAATCCGTAATCCCGCAGATGTTGAATGATCTTTTTAATATCCAGTACGGAAATGGGGTCAACACCGGCAAAAGGTTCATCTAACAGAATGAATTTGGGATTGGCTGCCAATGCACGGGCAATCTCCACCCGACGGCGTTCACCACCGGAAAGTGATTGCCCAAGGTTATCACGCAGGTGAGCGATGTGAAATTCTTCCATCAATTCTTCTGCACGCGCTTTTCTCTGCTCTTGAGTCAGGTCTTTGCGAATCTCCAGTACCGCCATCAAATTGTCGAATACACTCAAACGACGGAAGATAGAAGCTTCCTGAGGCAAGTAACCTATCCCACGGCGTGCACGCTCATGCAGGGGCAGCAGGCTGATATCTTCTTCATCAATGGTGATAGAACCAGCATCACGTGGAACAATGCCAACCACCATATAGAAAGTAGTGGTTTTACCTGCTCCATTGGGACCAAGTAAACCAACAATCTCCCCTGATTTCACGTTTAGGCTGACGTTCTCAACGACCTTACGGCCTTTATAGGCTTTTGCCAGATTTTCTGCGTTTAGTATTGCCATCAGTCGTTATTTACCCTTTTTCTGAGCGTCAGCGCCGTTAACACCTGGGCCTTTTTCTTGTAGCTGGGCAGGTAACAAGACGGTAGTGACATGTTTACCTTTATCGCTAAAGGCTTCCATTTGTTGTGTCGGTACGAGATAAGTGATTTTATCGCCTTTGATATTACTGTCTAGCTGTTCAAGATAGGCGTTCCCTGTCAGGGTGACCAGCTCTTTATCCATCTCATAGCGCATCTTTGATGCATGACCTTTGATGGGCTTACCATCATCTTGCAATTGGTAAAAAGTGGCAGGATTACCGAATGCTTCAATAACTGTCTTGTCAGAATTTCCTTCCGGGCGGGTAACAACGACCTTATCTGCATGAATGTCGATCGAGCCTTGTTTTACGCTAACATTATCCGTAAATGTGGCAATGTTTCCCGTTAAATCCAGCGACTGTCTTGCTGAATCGATGGTAATGGGCTTTTTTGTATCATCTTTTAAGGCCAGTACGGGTAGGCTGACGGCAAAAAGAGTACCGGCAATAATGGAATTACGGATTAGGTTGTTCATGTGGAATCTCATATTGAGTGGTCACCTTTTCAATCAGTTCAGCAGTTTTGTTTCGCAGATTGCCACGCATTTTCATGCCAACAGATTTCAGACCGACACCAATAAGAGTGACTCGGTCATCGGATGCGACATCTTGGGTTGTCAGATTGACGATCGCATTGTCTGTTGTGATCCGCTGCAATTGTGACGCATCGTTCAGGCTATCCACTTGGACATCCCCGTACAGATAGAGCATCTTATCTTGGGTCATTTTGGCCTTGTTGGCGCGTACTGTCCATGTTGCTATCGGGGTGCCAGGGGTGCCAGGGGTGCCATTGGGGGCAAATGTTATCAATACGGGGTTGGTAAACCAGGTCAACTTGGTTTCCGTATAGTTTTTAACATCGTCAGCGACCAGCTTGTAAGTCAGCTTACCTTCCGGATCATAGACAAAAGTAATAGCTTCCTGTGTTTGATAAGTCGGATAACCATCATCCACAATGGCTGATGAGGTATTATCATTTACATTCGAGAAATTCCAGCCAATCAGCGCAAGCGCGATCAGTGCCAGTATTGCGATCAGCCAGGATTGAATTTTGCTCATTCTTTTTTTCAATTTTAATTTATATGGATAATCCTTTGGCATCTTCGAGCTTATTCTGAGCGAAGAGTACCAAATCACAAAGTTCCCTGACTGCACCGCGACCGCCGGCAATCTGAGTCACATAATCTGCTTTTGGCAACAGTAAAGGATGGGCATCAGCAACTGCAACAGATAATCCAACTTGTGCCATGACAGGCCAGTCAATAAGGTCATCACCAATATAGGCGACTTGCTCTGGCTGCAACGCTAGTTTATCCAACAGTTCCTTATACGCCAAAACCTTATCGTTTTGTCCTTGGTAAAGATGTGTAATACCTAGGGTTTCTGCCCGATTTTCCAGCAGTTTTGCTTTGCGGCCAGTGATGATGGCAACCTCAATATCGGAGGTGATTAAACAACGGATGCCATAACCATCACGAACGTTAAAGGCTTTCAGCTCTTCGCCTTCATTGCCCATGTAGATAAGCCCATCAGACATCACGCCATCAACATCACAAATCAGCAAACGGATTTGGCGGGCTTTTTCGATAATTACTTGATTAACTGGGCCATAACAGGTGTCCAGGTACTCTTTTTGACTCATTAAGAAATTCTCTTAAGATTTATATCATGCTTGTTTGTATCAGTTTACTTGCTTTATAGAAGACCGGTCTACACAACACCGGCCTGCAAAAGATCGTGCATGTGTAGTACACCAAGTAATTTGTCACCTTCTGTGACCAATAGTGAGGTGATATGGCGTGATTGCATCAGGTTTAGTGCATCAACCGCCAGTGCATTGGGTTTAATACGAATGCCACCGGCAGTCATGACATCAGAGATTTTTGCATTGTTTAAATCAATGCCCATGTCGAAAACACGGCGTAAATCGCCATCGGTGAAGATACCACTGATCTGCATGTTATCATCACAAATAACCGTGATGCCCAATTTTTTGCGGGTGATTTCCACCAAAGCCTCACGCAAAGTCGCTGTACGGGGAACACGGGGAATGTCATTACCCGTGGTCATTAAATCACTGACCAGCAGCAGAAGTTTGCGTCCGAGTGCTCCACCAGGATGGGAAAGGGCGAAGTCTTCAGCCGTAAAGCCACGGGCCTGCAAGAGTGCAAGGGCTAATGCATCGCCCATGACGAGTGTGGCGGTGGTGCTGGTCGTGGGGGCCAATCCCAATGGACAGGCTTCCTGTGGGACTTTGATGCACAAGTGGATGTCTGCGGCTTTGCCCATGTTACTGTTGCGATTATTTGTCATGCAGATGAGCGGGACTTTTTGTCGCTTGAGTACGGGAATTAACGCCAGAATTTCATTTGATTCACCGGAATTGGAAATCGCCAGTACGATGTCTTTTGCTGTTACCATGCCGAGATCGCCATGGCTGGCTTCGCCAGGATGGACAAAGAACGAAGGTGTACCGGTGCTGGCAAATGTCGCAGCGATTTTTCGTCCAATATGACCGGATTTACCCATCCCCATCACAATGACTTTTCCTTCACAACTAAACATTAGTTCACAGGCTTGGCTGAAATCGTCATTAATGTATTGTTCCAGGCCAACCAGCCCTTCAAGTTCAATATGTAATACTTGCTTACCTGCTTGCTGAAAATCGATTTTAGGCATTTTTACTTCCCACTCTTTTCCCATTCAATCGGCAATTACTTAGTACCGTAATAATTAGAAACAAAAAGTACGACAAAATAAGCGATAAAACAGCTCAGTAGCAAGATGCCGTTCAATCGGTTCAATCGATGCTTTCTTCCCAGACAAAATACCGTGAATAGTATACTCGCTGCCATCATGACCCAAAAATCGCGGGAAAATGCTTGAGGTGAAAAGGCACTAGGGGAAAGTATGGCAGGGACACCCAGAACAAGGGTGGCGTTGAATACGTTTGAGCCAACAATATTGCCCATTGCCATGTCATTCTCACCTTTTATGGCCGCAGCAATAGCGGTGGCAAGCTCAGGCAAACTGGTTCCCACGGCAAGTATTGTGAGGCCAATCACCAGTTCGTTAACACCATAAATACGTGCAATAACGGTTGCATTATCAATCACCATGCGGGTAGAAATGGGAAGAATCATTAACCCCAGAACCACCCAAAGAAGCGCAATTCCTTTGTTGCCTTCGACCGGCAATTCGGCATTTCGTTCCTGGGTATAGCTATCAACCCTATTGTGTTGGGAGAAAGCGGTCATCTTTATCATCAGAGAGATAAAGAAGAGGGCTGCAAGCACTAAAAGAATACCATCCAGCCGGCTCAGGTATCCATTGGACAGCAAATACCCTGCAAATACGGTGATCGCCAACATTAGGGGCACTTCTTGTCGCAAAATTTCTGATTTTACTCTGATTGGCCGAATGAAAGCCGCAGCTCCCGTAATGAGCAACAGGTTAGTAATATTGGAGCCAATGGCATTGCCTATGGCCATGTCTGGCTGTCCGTCTAAAAATGCTGTAACAGAGATCATCAGTTCTGGTAGCGAGGTTCCTATTCCCATAATAACCAGGCCGACAATAAAAGGGGGAATTTTCATGGCACGGGCAAAAACGGCCGCACCATAAACTAATCTATCGGAACCATACACCAGTAAAATCAACCCGGTAATGAGCAGTACAATTGTCAGAAACATGGAGTGTCCCTTAAATAAGTTTTATTCCGAGCATAATGCTAATAATGGTTGATTTTTAAACATGGAATGTTTATTCAGCTAGACTTATACATTCTGACGATCAAGCGATAAAAAGTAAAATTTGTCACAACTTTGCTAACGCAAAATTGGGCAATTTTTTGTAGTATGCATTATTAATTATTTAAATACAGTCATGAAGACAGTTCTATTAACGGTTAGGGGCTATCAATAATGAGTCAACAAACAGCAAATCTTATTGAGATCTGTGGAATGCATTTCACCCGGGGCCAACGCCCGATTTTTGCTGATATTAATCTGACCGTTCCGAAAGGAAAAATTACCGCCATTATGGGACCTTCTGGTATCGGAAAAACCACGTTGCTGCGTCTGATCGGGGGACAAATTCGCCCTGAACGTGGTGAAATTTGGTTTGATGGCGATAATATTCCGGCATTATCCCGCCCACGTCTGTATGCTGCCCGTAAGAAAATGAGCATGTTATTTCAGTCAGGTGCTTTGTTCACCGATCTGAATGTTTTTGACAATGTGGCTTTTCCCCTGCGTGAGCATACCCAACTGCCTGAAGCGTTGATTCACACAACCGTGATGATGAAGCTGGAAGCGGTAGGGTTGCGTGGCGCTGCGCACTTGATGCCATCGGAACTCTCTGGCGGTATGGCAAGGCGAGCTGCATTAGCAAGGGCGATTGCACTCGATCCCGACTTGATCATGTTTGATGAACCTTTTGTCGGTCAAGATCCCATCACGATGGGCGTTTTGGTGAAGCTGATCGATGAGCTGAATCATGCGCTTGGTGTTACGTGTGTCGTGGTTTCCCACGATGTGCCTGAAGTACTGAGTATTGCCGATTATGCTTATATTGTGGCTGAGAAGAAAGTGATTGCAGAAGGTACTCCAGATCAACTGAGAATGAATCAGGATCAACGGGTTCGGCAGTTTCTTGATGGTATTGCTGATGGGCCTGTACCTTTCCGTTTCCCTGCTGGGGATTACAAAACTGAGTTATTAGGATGATGGAATGTTGATGTTAACACGGGCATTAGCAGCAATGGGCCGGCGTGCGATTGAGGTTACGGCTTCATTCGGTCGTGCGGGCTTTATGCTGTTTACTGCAATCATTGGTAAGCCAGAGCCAGCCAAACAATGGACACTATTGCGTCAGCAACTGTATAGCGTAGGTGTTCAATCTCTTCTGATCATTGTGGTTTCAGGTCTGTTTATTGGTATGGTGTTGGCCTTGCAAGGTTATTTGGTTTTAACCACATTTAGTGCGGAAGGCAGCCTTGGCATGATGGTGGCGTTATCACTACTGCGTGAATTGGGGCCTGTGGTGACTGCACTACTGTTTGCCGGGCGAGCGGGTTCAGCTTTGACTGCAGAAATTGGTTTGATGAAAGCCACTGAACAGATTTCCAGTCTGGAAATGATGGCGGTTGATCCGCTGCGCCGCGTTATTGCCCCGCGTTTTTGGGCTGGTTTTATCAGTATGCCCTTACTCTCCCTAATCTTTGTCGCTGTGGGGATCTTGGGAGGTGCAATAGTGGGTGTTGATTGGAAAGGCATTGATGGTGGCTTCTTCTGGTCATCGATGCAATCTACGGTTGAATGGCAAAAAGATTTGCTCAACTGTTTTCTCAAGAGTGTCGTTTTTGCTATTACGGTAACTTGGATTGCACTGTTCAATGGTTATGACGCTATCCCAACATCGGAAGGGATCAGCAGGGCAACGACGCGCACAGTAGTTCATGCGTCGTTGGCGGTATTGGGTTTGGATTTTGTGCTGACAGCACTGATGTTTGGGAACTAAGTCGATGCGAAGCAAGAAAAATGAAATTTGGGTGGGAATTTTTGTCTTGATTGCGTTGGCAGCAATCATTTTTTTATGCCTCAAAGTTGCAGATATCCGATCTTTCGGCAGCCAGCCAACTTATCGTGTATATGCCGCGTTTGATAATATTGGTGGCCTGAAAGTACGTTCACCGGTGAAAGTTGGCGGAGTAGTTGTTGGCCGCGTGGAGAAAATCTGGCTGGATCACAAAACCTATACACCACAAGTTGAATTGGATATTTTCACGCAATACGACAATATTCCAAATACCAGTTCGCTTTCTATCCGAACGTCAGGGTTACTGGGAGAGCAATATATTTCTCTCAATATTGGGTTTGATGACCCTGATTTAGGCACTGCCATGTTGAAAGATGGCGATCGTATTGAAGATACCAAGCCTGCGATGGTACTTGAAGATTTGATTGGTCAGTTCTTGTATAAGAGTAGTGGCGGAAGTCAGGGGAAATCCGCTTCGGCACCTGAACAAGCACACTAACCAGCAATCCACTGCTTAGGAGAAATAACACTTATGTTTAAGCGATTACTTATGATTGCGTTGCTGGTGGTTGCGCCATTGGCCAGCGCTACAGATCAAACCAACCCCTACGCATTGATGAAAGATGCAGCGGCAAAAACGTTTATCCGTTTGAAGAACGATCAACCGCAGATTCAGGCCAATCCAGAAGTCTTGCGTCAGATTGTGCGTCAAGAATTACTGCCTTATGTGCAGATAAAATATGCAGGAGCACTGGTTCTGGGGCCTTACTACAAACAAGCGACACCGGAGCAGCGTGATGCTTATTTCAAGGCGTTTGAATCCTATCTGGAGCAGGCATATGGTCAGGCCTTGGCGATGTATCACGGACAAGCTTATCAGATTGCACCAGAACAGCCGTTGGGTGATAAGACGATAGTGGCCATTCGTGTCACGATCATCGATTCTAATGGACAGCCGCCTGTTCGTTTAGATTTCCAATGGCGTAAAAACAGTAAGACAGGTTATTGGCAAGCTTACGATATGATCGCAGAAGGTGTGAGCATGATCACGACCAAGCAGAACGAATGGGCGGATATCCTGCGTCAGAAAGGTATTGATGGCCTGACTGAACAGTTAGCCATCAGCGCGAAAGCACCAATCACTTTAGAAAAGAAAAAGTGATATGGAAAAAGCGACTTTTGATAACGATATGATGATTAACGAAAATGTCAATCAGGGAACTGTTAACTGGGAAAAGGCCGGTAATACATTGTTTCTGCAAGGCACATTGGATCGTGATAGTTTGTTACCCCTTTGGCAACAAAAAGAGCACGTTCTGGAGGACATTGGCAATATTGATGTCTCTCAACTAAGCCGTGTGGATTCTACGGGGTTGGCCCTGTTTGTCCAATTAAAGGGGGAATGCCACAAACGTGGCAGGACACTGACTTTTTCAGGCGTAGGTGAACGCCTGAGTACGTTGATAACGTTGTATGGTCTGCAAGCCCTTCTTGACGATAACCAGCCGAAGACGTAATTCCTTTTTTTGATCATCAGCGCCCTTGTAAGCTATCAACTTACAGGGGCGTTTTTCTTGGTTTAAGAGTTGCCTTTATTCCATTAGGATAAGCATCTACTATTATTTTTTTAATTTAACGACACTATTTTCTAACGACGAGTGTGAGCAGATTTATGGATACGAATGAAATCAAAAAAGTGCTGATGGAAAAATTGGCACTTGATGAAGTTATCGTCAGCGGTGACGGCAGCCACTTTCAGGTTATTGCTGTTGGCGCATTTTTTGATGGCCTGAGTCGGGTTAAACAACAGCAGGCTGTTTATGCTCCTTTGATGGAATACATCGCTGATAACCGCATTCACGCGTTGTCAATCAAAGCCTATACGCCGGCACAATGGCAGCGTGACCGTAAGCTTCAGGGACTTTGAAGCTGTTTGCCTCACCGCGAACAGCACACTTTGAATTAAATAAGAGAATCATGACAGATGGATAAATTTCGCGTGAAAGGGCCTACCTGCCTGTCGGGAGAGGTGATTATTTCCGGGGCAAAAAATGCCGCCTTACCAATTATGTTCGCAGCGTTACTGGCAGAAGAACCGGTTGAATTACAGAATGTTCCTGAATTGAGAGATATTGATACCACGATCAAATTGCTTAATCGTTTGGGTACAAAAGTGGAACGTAATGGTTCTGTTTTTATTGATGCCAGTGAAGTCAATGAATATTGTGCCCCTTATGAACTGGTTAAAACCATGCGAGCGTCCATCTGGGCATTGGGACCGTTGGTGGCACGTTTCGGTCAGGGGCAGGTCTCTTTGCCAGGCGGCTGCGCTATTGGAGCTCGCCCTGTTGATCTCCATATTTCTGGCCTGGAGCAGCTTGGTGCGAAAATCGTGCTGGATGAGGGATATGTCAGAGCCACTGTGGATGGCCGTTTGAAAGGTGCCAGCATTGTGATGGATAAAGTCAGTGTTGGGGCAACGGTTACGATCATGACTGCGGCAACATTGGCAGAAGGAACAACCACCATTGAAAACGCTGCGCGTGAACCTGAAATTGAAGATACAGCTAATTTTCTCAATATGCTGGGAGCAAAAATCAAAGGTGCAGGTACTGATCGCATTGTGATTGAGGGAGTTGAGCGTTTGGGTGGTGGTGTTCATCGTATACTGCCTGATCGTATCGAAACTGGCACCTTCTTGGTCGCGGCGGCGGTTTCACGTGGTAAGGTAGTTTGTCGTCATGCGAAACCTGATACTTTAGATGCTGTTTTAGCCAAGTTGCGTGAAGCTGGGGCGGATATCAAAGTGGGAGAGGATTGGGTTAGCCTTGATATGCATGGTCAGCGGCCAAAAGCAGTGACATTCCGCACGGCACCTCATCCGGGCTTTCCAACTGATATGCAGGCGCAATTTAGCCTATTGAATATGGTTGCAGATGGTGCAGGTATGATCACTGAAACCATTTTTGAAAATCGCTTCATGCATATCCCTGAGTTGATTCGTATGGGCGCACGGGCTGAAATTGAGAGTAATACAGTGTTGTGTCATGGTGTTGAAAAGCTATCTGGTGCTCAGGTTATGGCGACTGATTTGCGTGCTTCTGCGAGTTTAGTATTAGCTGGTTGCATTGCCGAAGGAACGACAGTCGTAGACCGTATTTATCATATTGACCGTGGTTACGAACATATTGAAGATAAGCTGCGTGGTCTTGGCGCAAATATTGAGCGCATTAAGACAACTGGCTAAACGGAATTAAATATTCTTTCTCGTCCACCTTGCCCACATTATGGGTGAGTGGACGAGAAAATAGCTGGCGAGAAAAGATTAATAGCCATCAAACTCATCGATTGTGACGTTAAGTGTGAGGGAAGCTCCATCGCGTAGCACCGTTACAGGAACAACACTGCCCGGACGAATTTCCGCAACTTTATCCATTGTTTCCACAGGTGAGATGGCTGGCTGGTGATTAACGCTGGTAATGATATCTCCCACTTTGATCCCCGCTTTTTCAGCCGGACCATTAGGTGCGATCTGGAAAACGCGTAACCCCTGAATTTGATTGATATTACTGCCTGATGAGCGAATATAGGGTAATTCTCTGGCGGTGATGCCTATATATCCCCTGATAACTCGGCCATCACGGATCAATTTCTGCATAATGGTAGTCGCCAGTTTTGTTGGAATGGCAAATCCCAGCCCTTCCGGTGTTGAACCAAACTCAGACTTATCGAACGTTAACGTATTGATACCAACTAATTCTCCTAGCGTATTGACCAAAGCACCACCGGAGTTGCCTTGGTTAATTGACGCATCTGTTTGCAGGAAATTCTGGCGACGCGTTGGACTAAGGCCGACACGCCCGGTTGCACTGATAATGCCTTGTGTGATGGTTTGTCCCAAATTGTACGGATTGCCGATAGCCAACACGATATCCCCTACGTGGGCCACACGTTTAGGATTAATTGGGATCACAGGCAGGTTTGTGGCGTTGATTTTTAAAACTGCCAGATCCGTTGGGCTATCTGAGCCGACTAACAGTGCTTCATAAAAGCGCCCATCTTGCAAGGCGACAATAATGGAAGCTGCCTTATTGATAACATGCCGATTAGTGAGGATATAGCCTTGTTCACTCATAATGACACCGGAACCTAAAGGAAGAAGTTCCCGGCTTTCATGGGAAAAACTGCCCATGCTGCTGCTGTAAATATTGACTACCGCAGGAGCAGCCCGGCGGACAGCTTTGCTGAAACTGGATACTGTATCGCTGCTGTTGTTGTTATCGCTCAGGAAATTTTTTAAGCCACTAGGACGCAGAGAGGGGATAGCGACCAGCAAAATAGCGGCAATCAATAAGCCTATGAGTATAGAGCGTAATAACTTGATCAGCATGACATTATTCAGAGTAGTAATTGATTGAAAGAAGAATAGCATAGAAGCGGACAGACACAGCATTATACTGTGTCTGTCGTGGGTATAGATTAATTACGCAGTAAGAGATAAATATTATCGTCACCACGTAAGACGTTCAATGCGATAATGGTCGGCTTCTCCTCAGTGATCTTGCGTAATTCACTGATATTTCGTACACGCACATTATTGGCACCAACAATCAAGTCATCCTTCTGCAAACCCGATATTGCAGCAGGTGAGTTCGGAATAATCGAATCCACTTTGATGCCTTGGGTATTTTTTATGGCGGCATTACTCAGGGTTGCGCCTTGCAGGGCAATACTCAAGTTTTCTGCTTTCGTTGGCTCTCCATCACTGTTATCCAGTGTAACGGTGACTTCAAGTGGCTTCCCTTTGCGCAGCAGACCAATTGTGACTTCTTTACCTGGAACTGTTGTACCAACCTTCGCACGTAGCTCAGCAAAGCTATTAATTTTTTTGCCATCAAAGGAGATTAGTACATCCCCTGGTTTGATACCCGCTTTAGCCGCAGCCGATTTAGGCAGGACTTCGCTGACAAATGTCCCTTGTTGTGCTTCAACATTGAGTGCTTTGGCGATGTCTGCCGTCATCTCGGTTCCTTTGATACCGAGTATGCCGCGTTTGATTTCTCCATGGGAAATAAGCTGGGCAGAAAGAGCCTTAGCCATATTACTTGGGATGGCAAAACCGATACCGACGTTACCACCGCTTGGTGCGAGGATGGCGGTGTTAATACCGATCAGTTCTCCTTTCAGATTAATCAATGCACCACCAGAGTTACCGCGGTTAATAGGGGCATCGGTCTGGATAAAGTTTTCCAAACCTTCCAGATTCAGGCCGCTGCGGCCAAGAGCAGAAATGATCCCGGATGTGACGGTTTGCCCCAAGCCAAATGGGTTACCGATGGCAATAGCATAATCTCCGACGCGCAGTTGGTCGGAGTCAGCGAACTTGATGGCAGTCAGGTTTTTGGCATCTTTCAATTGCAAAAGAGCAATGTCGGTTTGTGGATCACGTCCAAGGAGTTTTGCTGAGTATTCACGACCATCATTTAATTGAACGCGTATTTTATTTGCATTATTAATGACATGACTATTGGTCAATACATAACCTTTATTGGCATCAATAATTACCCCAGAGCCTAACCCCGTGAATGGACGTTTTCTTGGTTCTTGCGGAGGAAATGCAGGACCGAAGAAGAACTGAAAATCGTCAGGTAACTGGAGTTGTTGGCTTTGTACTTCTGTACCTGAAACATGAACAGTGACAACAGAAGGCAGCACTTTTTCCAGCATGGGAGCGAGACTGGCTGATTCTTGAGCGACCGCAGCAGCAGGTAGGGCTGCATTACTTACCATTGGAACTGAAGCTAAAGATAGTCCGATACTAATAGCGAGTGCGCTGAGCAATGTATTTTTTCTTTTCATGAATACGTTCTCTTAATACCTAAGCTAGAAAAGGAAATTGTGCTTAAGAGATCTATCCTGTCAAGGCTTTGCTACCTTGGAAATCACTTATTCCTGAGGATTAGATAGGCCTTAAGCATCATTGTTTCAATGCTGTTATGACTCTCAATTATTCAGCAAAGTTCACTAATAAAGTCGTTTTAATGCGTTTCTTTACAGGTATTTACGTGAATCAAAAATAAAAAACAAAAATCTTTCCATTGGATGAAGGGCACGAAAGGGAGCCGTGGTAGCGATTGTTACCACGGCAAAGTGTATTAATTATTTATCTTGGAGCGGACGGAACAGGCCAGATGCACCTTCAGAATAATCCCGTGGAGGCGTGTTAGCAGTCACTTTATTTGTCTCAGTTTCGGATTCGCTTAGACGATAATTGAAAGGATTATCCTGTACTGGCATGTTGGGCATCAGTTCATTGGAACTTTTCGCCATGTGCTGATACAACTGACGGTAATCGCGTGCCATATTGTCAAGTAATTCAGCGCTACGGGCGAAATGGCTGACCAGCTCTTTGCGGTATTCTTCCAATTCAGCCCGATTTTTCTCCAATTCAGCCTGTAGGGCATTTTGTTGGCGTAGCTTTGAGCTGCCAAAGCGGACAGCCAGCGCGCCGACGATAAAACCGATGATTAATCCGATCAGGGCATATTCCCAAGTCATGGCAACTCCTTTAGTAACATCGTTATTCTGCAATATTGTTTCTGCAATGTTCTTAGAGCCTTATCCCATTAGGCAGTTCTGTTTGCAAGGATATACAACTATTGGGATAGGTTCTTGGTTCATGATGACCACTATAACCGTTAATTTAGTCAGAGTGGAATATTGATTATTAATTAATTCATTTATCTGTAATCTAATATATTAATTTTATACAGCTTTACCAACGCATGTAGGTAAAAATTCTTATCCAAAAGCAGATATCTCAATTCACATCAGTGGGAATTGGCATAGTTTTTATTGGTAAATTACGATACGTACTGAGAATAAAAAACTTTAAGGATTGTTATTTTCATGTCACCGATTACACCTTCATCGCTCTATCAATCAGCACTGTCTGATGATCAGTATCAACCTGACGAAGTACAGCGCAAGACTGTTGAACGCCTTGATCTTATTCATCGCGCTCTCATCAATGCTCAACCGCACCATACTCCGCAAGCCAGTGGACTGAAAGGCATATTGGGTAAGTTGTTTGGTCGACAAACTTCTGCGCAATGCCGCCCTGTTCAGGGGCTTTATATGTGGGGCGGTGTCGGGCGTGGCAAAACATGGCTGATGGATATGTTTTACCAGAGTTTACCGACTGAGCGAAAATTGCGTCTCCATTTCCACCGTTTCATGTTACGGGTACATGAAGAGTTAACAACGTTACAAGGCCATGAAGATCCTTTGGAGATAGTTGCTGATGGTTTCAAGGCACAGACGGATATACTCTGTTTTGATGAGTTTTTTGTGTCCGATATTACGGATGCTATGCTCCTTGGTACATTGCTGGAAGCGTTGTTTGTACGGGGAATTGCCTTGGTGGCGACATCCAATATCCCCCCTGATGAGTTATACCGAAATGGATTGCAGCGCGCACGATTTCTGCCAGCCATTGAGCAGATCAAAAAATATTGTGATGTCATGAATGTCGATGCCGGTATCGATTATCGCCTACGGACACTGACACAGGCTCATCTCTATTTGACGCCATTGTCAGAAGAGAATCGACAGGAGATGCGTCATATGTTTCTGCGTTTGGCCGGACGAGAAGGGGAGCCAAATCCAATATTGGAGATCAATCATCGCAATATGCCTGTCATCAGTAGTGTTGATGGGGTATTGGCAATCCATTTCAAGACATTGTGTGAAGATCCACGCAGCCAGCTGGACTATATTGCTTTGTCGAAACTTTATCATTCTGTTTTGTTACACGATATGCCGATTATGACAATATTGAATGAAAGTGCTGCGCGACGTTTTATCGCACTGGTGGATGAATTCTATGAGCGCCAGGTAAAACTTATCATTAATGCCGACGCGCCGGTGGAACAGATTTATCAGGGTGAGTTGTTGACGTTTGAATATCAACGTTGCCTGTCTCGCTTGCAGGAAATGCAAAGTGAGGAATACCTGAAACTTCCACATTTACCCTGATTCCTTCGTCCTTTGGGATAATTATTGAATTTGGGGTCGATTTTTTATGATGAGTTCTCTATAATCTTGCGACCCCACGTTACAGCAGGATTTTTTATTTCCCAAAAAACTTGCATTAGTGCCGGCATAGGCTATTCGAAGGGGTAGGTTTGCTGGACATGAGTCGTGTGAACCTCAAAAACAGTTTCTGAACATCGAGTGTTCACCAACGTGTAACTTATAATTGGGTAAGCTTTAATGAAAACTTTTACAGCTAAACCAGAAACCGTAAAACGCGACTGGTATGTTGTTGACGCAGATGGCAAAACTTTGGGCCGTCTTGCAACTGAAGTAGCTCGTCGCCTGCGCGGCAAGCACAAAGCGGAATACACTCCGCACGTTGATACTGGTGATTACATCATTATTGTTAACGCAGAAAAAGTTGCTGTAACCGGCAACAAACGTTCTGACAAAATTTATTATCACCACACTGGCCACATCGGTGGTATCAAGCAAGCGACCTTTGAAGAGATGATTGCCCGCCGTCCTGAGCGTGTCATTGAAATCGCGGTTAAAGGCATGCTGCCAAAAGGGCCACTGGGTCGTGCAATGTACCGTAAACTGAAAGTTTACGCGGGCAGTGAGCACAACCACGCGGCACAGCAACCACAAGTTCTGGACATTTAATCGGGATTATAGGCAATGGCTGAAAATCAATACTACGGCACTGGTCGCCGCAAAAGCTCTTCCGCTCGTGTCTTCATTAAGCCAGGTAGCGGTAACATCGTAATCAACCAACGCAGCCTCGAAGTTTACTTCGGTCGTGAAACTGCACGTATGGTTGTTCGTCAGCCACTTGAGCTGGTTGATATGCTGAACAAACTGGATCTGTACATCACTGTTAAAGGTGGTGGTATTTCTGGTCAGGCAGGCGCAATCCGTCACGGTATCACCCGTGCACTGATGGCTTATGACGAGACTCTGCGTTCTGAACTTCGCAAAGCTGGCTTCGTTACTCGCGATGCTCGTGAAGTTGAACGTAAAAAAGTGGGTCTGCGCAAAGCACGTCGTCGTCCACAGTTCTCCAAACGTTAATTTATTGCCACAACTGTGGCAATGGGTTAAAGTTAAAAACCCGTCATTTTTATGGCGGGTTTTTTATTCCTTCAGATTTTTCACTCTTCGATAATTCGCTATTTTTAGCAAAAAAATAGCATTTTTGAGAAATTAATTCCCAGACTCTAATATTTCATCATTAATTCTCAATGTACTTCCCCACAAAATGTGCAAAATCTGGTAAACTAGTAACAATTTTTTGCCTTATCCATGAGTTTGCCCGATTTGGCAGAGGTAAAATATAATATCCCAAGATATTTTCTCGTTACAGCCAATAAAGCCGTTACCAGAAGATAAAGGGGATAACCTCGGATAATAAGTGCGAAACAGGATGAGAATATGAGCGAGAATAGCCGCTGTTCACTGAAGGGCTGTTCGTTCCTTTTTTTAGATAAACTTGGAGGTTTTCATGGCTGTCGCTGCCAACAAACGTTCGGTAATGACTCTGTTTTCCGGCCCGACCGACATTTTTAGCCATCAAGTGAGAATTGTGCTGGCGGAGAAAGGGGTCAGCGTAGAGATTGAACACGTTGAAGCGGGTAATTTGCCTCAGGATTTGATTGATTTGAATCCTTATCAATCTGTTCCTACTCTCGTTGATCGTGAGCTGACCCTGTATGATTCTCGCATCATTATGGAATATCTGGATGAGCGTTTCCCGCATCCACCACTCATGCCTGTGTATCCTGTCGCACGAGGTTCCAGCCGTCTGATGATGCATAGAATTGAAAAAGACTGGTATTCCCTGATGTACAAAATTCAGGAAGGAAGTGTTCAGGAAGCGAATGCTGCACGTAAACAGCTTGCTGAAGAACTGCTGGCAATTGGGCCAATTTTCAGAGAAATGCCTTTCTTCATGAGTGAAGAGTTCAGCTTGGTGGATTGTTATTTATCTCCACTGCTGTGGCGTTTGCCTGTCTTGGGGGTTGAGCTACTAGGACCCGGTGCCAAAGATCTTCAAGTCTATATGCAGCGTGTATTTGAACGTGACGCATTCTTGGCTTCGTTGACAGAAGCTGAACGTGAAATGCGTTTACAATCACGGAGTTAATATATATGGAGATGACTCAAATGTCTCCACGCCGCCCCTATCTATTGCGGGCACATTATGAATGGCTGCTGGATAATGACATGACCCCGCATATTGTTGTGGATGTTAACTGTTATGGTGTTAACGTCCCGATGGAATATGCACAAAATGGGCAAATTATTTTGAATATCTCGCCGAGAGCGGTTGGCAATTTGCAATTGACGAACGATGAAGTGAGGTTTAATGCCCGATTTGGTGGTGTTGGTCGTCAAGTGACTGTTCCAATGGCGGCTGTGATTGCGGTTTATGCCCGTGAAAATGGCGCAGGAATGATGTTTGAGCCAGAATTTGCCTATGACGCGGATAATACCGAGTCAGAAGGAACAGATGTGCCAGCAGCGGATAATCTGGTGCTTATTCATAAGAATAAGCATAATAAAAAAGCTTCTTACGATGATGATTCGCCAGATGACGAACCACCTCAACCGCCAAAAGGCCGCCCAACCTTGCGCGTCGTGAAATAATTGTTCAAAGCTTATACCCAATCGTTTCAAGTTGCAGTCAGCACGGCCGCAGCCTGGAAGGTGAAGGGGTTCGTTAGAGATGAAAATAGAGGAGACGTTGATCTCCTTTATTTTTAGTACTACATGTAAGTGCTATGCATTTTCTCAAATTGCCATATACAGGTTTCGATATTGTATCGGTTTTCTCCCCTATTGGATTTTTCCGCCGCTCTTAGGTTGTCTATTATTTTCTTGGCAAATGCTCTCTGTTGACTGAGCCCTCTGATCGTTGGAGGTATATTGCAGACATCAGTGAATGAGAGAGTGCGATGTGATTTTGTCAGTGACAATACTTCTACAGGATTTTCAATTAAAGCAATAGATAAAGCATTAGTAATTTTCCGGGAAAATTCTGGGTGGATATTAGGGGATAGCTTAAAGGCAACTTGCAGCCATTGTTTATCACCGGTTGCAATATTCTGGATAATTTTGTCCTGATTGTGTTCTGCGTTTATCTCTGCCACAACAGAATTTATTCCTCTTTCTTGTATTTGCTGCATAATTTCGACAGGAGTAGAAAATCTGGCCAGTGAGGGTAAGCTTGCTAAGGTTATAGAAGAAAAGCAGAGTATCTGGATAAGTAAGCGCATATATTTCTACCTGTTGTTATCACTTTAATGATCTTTTATTTCATTTCTATTTAATCAGTTTTGCTAAGTAATTTTCTTGTCGAAAAAAATAAACCTTATTGCCGTATTACGGTATTGCACTATTGCTGTATTGCTATAATGAGCAGGAGATTAAATCGATATATTTAACTTTAGAGTATAAGAATAGTTGCATAAGTGCCAAAAATACAACTAATCTGGTAGCAAAAGAAAATCAAAATATTGGATTTTTATTTTGTGAGAGCTTCTCCGACTAAAATGTCGGAGAAGTCATTAAAAAAGCGTTGAATATTAGATTTCAAGATAATCGAGGATACCAAAAGCGGCTTTTCGGCCTTCATCAATAGCAGTCACGACTAAATCAGAACCACGTACAGCGTCCCCACCTGCGAATATTTTAGGATTACTGGTCTGGAAAGGCTGTTTACTGGATGCAGGCGTGATAATGCGGCCTCTTTGATCGAGTTTGACTTGATGTCCGTCCAGCCAGCCCATGGTGTGAGGCTTGAAACCAAATGCCATGATCACTGCATCGGCTTCTATCAAAAATTCGGAACCTTGAATAATCTCAGCCTGACGACGGCCTTTTTCATCTATGGCACTTAGTTGTGTTTTCACCACCTTGACCCCACAAACCCGTCCTGCACCATTAATTTCAATGCTAATGGGTTGCAGGTTAAAACGAAACTCTACACCTTCTTCTTTAGCATTTTTTACTTCACGACGGGAGCCGGGCATATTTTCTTCATCCCGCCGATAGGCACAGATAACATGGGTTGCACCCTGGCGAATCGAAGTACGGACGCAGTCCATTGCTGTATCACCGCCGCCCAGTACCAGAACACGTTTACCTTTCATATCAACATAAGGTTGTTCAGGTAGAGAAGGATAACCCATCAAATGACGGGTGTTGGCGATTAAGAAAGGCAAGGCATCATATACTCCGTCAGCGTTTTCGTTATCCAGCCCACCACGGATGGATTGATAGGTACCCACCCCAAGAAATACGGCATCAAATTCTTTGGTGAGTTCAGCCAGAGTGACGTCCCGGCCTATCTCTGTGTTTAGACGGAACTCAATACCCATCCCGGAAAATATTTCACGGCGGCGAATTATCACCTCTTTTTCTAGTTTAAAGGCGGGAATACCAAATGTGAGCAAACCACCAATTTCAGGATGGC
Source organism: Xenorhabdus ehlersii (assembly GCF_003610465.1). Lineage (GTDB taxonomy): Bacteria > Pseudomonadota > Gammaproteobacteria > Enterobacterales > Enterobacteriaceae > Xenorhabdus > Xenorhabdus ehlersii. The sequence continues at coordinate 107,273 of NZ_RAQI01000001.1, forward strand.
GATCGTAGACCACCACTTGTACGCCATTACGCGTCAGGACATCTGCACAAGCTAATCCTGCCGGTCCTGCCCCAACCACGGCGACACGTTTACCGGTTGGGATGACATGCGACATATCCGGTTTCCAGCCCATCGCAATAGCCGTGTCATTAATATAGCGTTCAATGTTGCCGATAGTGACAGCACCGAAGTCGTCATTCAGGGTACAGGCGCCTTCACACAGGCGATCTTGCGGACAGACCCGACCACAGACTTCTGGCAAGCTGTTGGTCTGGTGTGATAATTCCGCTGCTTCGATGATGCGTCCTTCATTGGCGAGTTTCAGCCAATTTGGAATGTAGTTATGTACGGGACATTTCCATTCACAGTATGGATTACCACAAGAGAGACAGCGATCTGCTTGTGCCTGTGCTTGAATTTCAGAAAATGGTTCATAAATCTCAACAAATTCTATTTTTCTGATTTTCAATAATTTCTTAGGTGGATCGACACGTTGTAAGTCGATAAATTGATAAACATTCTGACTCATTATTAACTCCTTACTGTGCCTGAACCCGCAATTCGGCAGAAGAACGGCTACGGTGCCCCAACAACGCACTGACATCACTGGATTTCGGTTTAACCAAAGCAAACTTATTGACCCATTGAGACCAATTTTCCAATAGGCTTTCACCGTGGTGTGAGTTTGTCAGACGGACATGTTCGGTGATTAATCCCCGCAGATGTTCTGTATGAATGGCAAGGGTATCCATTGAGAGAACTTCTACCAGTTCTGGATTGACGCGTTTGCGGAAGTCATCAAATTCATCAAGGACGTAAGCAAATCCACCGGTCATACCTGCACCAAAATTTACACCAGTGCTGCCCAGGACACAGACGATCCCACCAGTCATGTATTCACAGCCATTGTCGCCTATCCCCTCAATAACGGTGATGGCACCTGAGTTACGTACTGCGAAGCGTTCACCGGCACGTCCGGCAGCAAAGAGTTTCCCGCCTGTTGCACCATAAAGGCAGGTATTGCCGATAATAGTGGCTTCGTTACTTTTAAATGCTGAGCCGGCAGGAGGAAGGATGGTAATACAGCCGCCAGCCATACCCTTACCGACATAATCATTGGCATCGCCAATTAAAGTCAGTTCGACACCGGCAGCATTCCAGACGCCAAAACTTTGTCCGGCCGTTCCATTGAAATGCAGTTTGATTGGATCGGCAGCCCGCCCTTGATCGCCATACCGAGCCGCAATCTCGCCGGAGAGGGAAGCGCCAACAGAGCGATCGGTATTTTGGATATCAAAATAGAACGTCTTGCTTTGCGCGTTTTCTACATACGGCATAGCTTGGGCGACGATCAATGTATTCAGTGTACCTTGGTCAAAAGGAGGATTACCTTCTGTGCAATGCCGCGCTTTGCTGGTATGAGGTTCTACGGTTTCCAGTAATGGTTTGAGATTGAGCTTGCTTTGCTTGGCAGAAATTCCCTCAAGTATTTCCAGCAAGTCTGTTCGTCCAATCAAATCGGTAAGTTTTTTCACTCCTAATTGCGCCATCAGTTCACGTGTTTCCTGCGCAATAAAGCGGAAATAGTTAATAACTCTTTCTGGCAAGCCGTGATAATGGGATTGGCGTAGTTTTTCATCTTGTGTCGCGACACCAGTGGCACAGTTATTTAAGTGACAGATGCGCAAATATTTACAGCCGAGAGCAACCATTGGGCCTGTGCCAAAACCGAAACTTTCTGCGCCTAAAATAGCCGCTTTGATGATATCCATCCCCGTTTTCAAACCACCATCCACCTGAAGGCGGATTTTATGGCGTAATCCATTGGCAACCAGCGCTTGTTGGGTTTCCACCAGTCCCAATTCCCACGGGCAACCTGCGTATTTGACAGAAGAAAGCGGGCTGGCACCTGTTCCGCCGTCATAACCGGCGATGGTAATCAGATCGGCATAGGCTTTGGCGACACCTGTGGCAATGGTTCCTACGCCAGGTTCTGAAACCAGTTTGACGGAGATCAGCGCCTGCGGATTCACCTGCTTAAGATCGAAAATCAATTGGGCCAGATCTTCGATTGAATAAATATCGTGATGTGGTGGTGGAGAAATGAGGGTAACGCCCGGAACGGAGTAGCGCAATTTGGCAATATAAGGCGTTACCTTATCTCCCGGTAATTGACCGCCTTCTCCTGGTTTTGCGCCTTGGGCGACTTTTATCTGGATCACATCGGCACTGGCTAAGTACGCTGGTGTAACGCCAAATCTGCCGGAAGCAACTTGCTTGATGCGGGAAACTTTCTTGGTACGATAACGAACGGGATCTTCGCCACCTTCTCCAGAGTTGGAAAACCCCCCTAACGTATTCATCGCTTCTGCCAGCGCTTCATGGGCCTCTGGGCTGAGTGCGCCAATTGACATGGCTGCGGTATCAAAACGTTTGAACAGTGCTTCTGCAGGTTCAACATCTGCAATATTGATGGGATCACCTTTAGGCACTAGGGCAAGCAGATCCCGCAAGGTGGTGATGGGGCGTCCATTGACCAGTTCGGAATATTTCAGGTAATCACTGTAGTTGCCACTGTGAACAGCGGTCTGCAATGTTTTGACGACATCAGGGTTATAAGCGTGATACTCCCCATTATGGACATATTTTAGCAGTCCCCCTTGATCGATGGAGTGGCGATGCAACCATGCCCGTTTGGCAAGATTACGCAGATCTTGTTCAAAATCGCTGAAATCTGCTCCTCCAATACGGCTGACAACACCATTGAAGCAGATATCTGTCACATCCAGGTGCAAACCAACGGCTTCGAACAACTTAGAGCAGCGATAAGAGGAAATAGTGGAGATGCCCATTTTGGACATAATCTTATACAGCCCTTTATTGATGCCATTGCGATAATTAAGCATCACGCGGGCATATGGCGCATTAATTGTGCCATCATCCACCATTTTTCCCAGTGTTTCATAGGCCAAATAAGGGTAAACAGCGGTAGCGCCAAAACCCATCAATACCGCAAAATGATGCGGATCACGCGCACTGGCAGTTTCTACAATCAAGTTGGTATCACAGCGCAGGTTTTTCTCAACCAGGCAGTGTTGGATAGCACCGACAGCCATTGGCGCAGGGATGGGTACTCTTTCTGGTGCAATATTGCGATCGGATAGTACTAACAATACTGCACCATTGCGGGCGAGTTCTTCTGCCTTTTCACATAAAGCTAACACCGCCTGTTTCAGGGTGATTTCCTGTGGATTGAAGGTCAAATCCAACGTATCAGCGCGATAATAGGATTCCTGCCGTGTCGTCAGTTGTACGAAATCAGAATAGAGCAGGACTGGCGATTGAAAGCACAACCGATGAGCCTGCCCTTCTGCTTCACAAAAGACATTCATTTCTCGCCCAATGCGGGTAGCCAGAGACATCACATGAGCTTCACGTAATGGATCGATGGGAGGATTGGTCACTTGGGCGAATTGCTGACGAAAATAGTCGTAGATAATGCGAGGACGGCTGGAAAGCACGGCAAACGGTGTGTCATCGCCCATTGAGCCGGTCGCCTCCTGAGCATTTTCACCGAGGGGACGGATAACTTGATCCAATTCCTCATTACTGTAGGCAAACTGCTTGTGATAAGTTGCCAACAGGCGATCATCTAACTCTCGCTGCCCGACCTGTGCTTCCGGCAACTCTTCAAACGGAATCAAACGCTTGACGTTTTTTTCTAGCCATTCTTTATAAGGGTGGCGGCTTTTCAGATCGTTGTCAGTTTCCGTTGAGTGGAGAATACGCCCTTCATAGGTATCGATAACCATTAACTCACCCGGCCCGACACGGCCTTTCTCGACGACTTCATCGGGTTGGTAATCCCAAATACCAACTTCAGAAGCGCAGGTAATCAGCTTATCTTTGGTAATCACATAGCGGGCAGGGCGTAAGCCATTGCGATCTAAATTACAGGCGGCATAACGCCCATCGGAAATAACGATGCCGGCCGGTCCATCCCAAGGTTCCATGTGCATGGAATTAAAATCGAAGAATGCACGCAGATCATCATCCATATCAGGGTTATTCTGCCATGCCGGTGGAACGAGCAAACGCATTGCGCGGATTAAGTCCATACCGCCATTGAGAAACAGTTCCAGCATGTTATCCAGTGAACTGGAATCGGAACCAGTTTCATTAACAAAAGGTGCAGCAGTATGTAAGTCTGGGATCAGTGGCGTGCGGAACTTATAGGCTCGTGCTTTCGCCCATTCACGGTTTCCCGTAATGGTATTGATTTCCCCATTGTGAGCCAGATAGCGAAAGGGTTGTGCCAGCGGCCAACGGGGAATGGTATTGGTTGAAAAGCGCTGATGGAATAAACAGATAGCAGATTCCATGCGCAGGTCAGCCAAATCGGGGTAGAAACGCGGTAAATCCGCAGCCATGCACAATCCTTTATAAATCGTGACCAGATTAGACAGGCTGCAAATATAAAAGTCATTGTCGATAATCCGTTTTTCTATACGGCGTCGGGAAACGAACAGGCGGCGTTCCAGATCTTGTGCTCGCCATCCGGCGGGTGCATTGATAAAAACTTGCTCAATGCGAGGAAGGCTTGATAAGGCAATATCACCTAAGATATCGCGATTGATAGGAACTTCCCGCCAACCCACAATGGATAGGGTTTCGTGTTGTAACTCCTGTTCGATAATATCACGGCATAATTGGGCAATTTTGCCATCCTGGCTTAGAAACAACATGCCGACGGCATAATTTTTAGCGAGCCGCCATGACTGCTCACTGGCGATCATTTGAAAGAAACGGTCTGGTTTTTGCATTAACAAACCACAGCCATCACCCGTTTTGCCGTCTGCCAGAATTGCACCTCGGTGTTGCATCCGAGCCAGTGCATGTATGGCTGTGCGCACCACCTTGTGGCTGGGTTCTCCTTCAATATGTGCGATTAATCCAAAGCCACAGTTATCTTTTTCCTGCAATATGTCATACAACATTGTAAAGCTCCCCAAGTTCTGTCCGACTCTCACATTACTCGCGAGATGGTATCGATATATATTTTTTCTACAGGCGTCTAATTTGCGCCCTCAGTAAAACGCCACTTGTTTTATTGGCATTAACAAGCGGTGAATCAAAATGATGTTATGTTATCTATCACTGCATAAATATGAGCCAGAGGATTATCTGGCAGGTGATTTTCAGCGAATTCCCAACTTAACGGTAAAAACAGTGTTGGTCAAATCGTGTTAAATCATGTTTTTTGTTGATAATTTCCATATATTTTGTTGATTTTTATAAGTAAATGGCAATTTTTTGTGTTTTGTGACTGAGATCATCTCTCTTAAATGATGTGAGTTATATCACTAAAATCACCCCATTATCTATTTTGGATATGCTTTAAAATACATCTATCCTGATGTTTTGCTCTTGTTTTTTGGCTTAAATTGGATTTATATTGCGTATTTTTTAATTTGTAAGAGGAAGTGATTGGTTGTTTTTTCCTCTAAAGAGGGGTGGGGGAATTTATTTGCATAATTATTCTTATTATTTTTATTTTTATTCCTTGTGAGAAGTTAAGGGTGATATCCCGTAACGAAGTTGGGGCTTTTTTACGTTATGATTCAATCTAGTAACTTTACTGGAAAAGATTTCACTGGGAGTTGTTATGAAGCTGATTCGAGGGCTTGCCCAATATTATGTAGATTTGATGATGAAGCTGGGGCTGGTGCGTTTTTCTATATTACTTGCATCAGCTTTAGTTATTCTTGCGATGGCGATGCAGATGGCGGTGACATTTGTACTGCATGGAGAAGTACAGGGTATTGATTTAATTCGCTCCATTTTTTTTGGTTTGTTAATTACCCCTTGGGCGGTTTATTTTCTCTCCATCGTAGTAGAACAACTTGAGGAATCCCGCCAGCGCTTATCGAGTCTGGTCGCAAAACTTGAAGAAATGCGCCAGCGTGATGCGAAATTAAACCTGCAACTCAAAGAAAACATCGACCAATTGAACCAGGAGATAAGTGACAGAGAGAAGGCGGAAAAAGCCCATTTGGTTTTATTGGATAAACTCAAATTGGAAATGGAGCAGCGTGAAAAAACCCAGATTGAGCTTGAACAGCAATCGGTGCTATTGCGTTCTTTTCTGGATGCCTCCCCGGATTTGGTTTATTACCGCAATGAAGATAATGAATTTTCCGGTTGTAATAGGGCGATGGAATTGCTGACTGGCAAAAGCGAAAAGCAGCTTATCGGCCTGACGCCGACAGATGTTTATGATAAAGAAATTGCCAGCAAGGTGATGGAAACCGATGAAAAAGTATTTCGCCACAATGTATCTCTGACCTATGAGCAATGGTTAGTTTACCCCGATGGACGCAAAGCCTGTTTTGAACTCAGGAAAGTCCCTTTTTATGATCGCGTTGGTAAGCGACATGGATTAATGGGATTTGGACGCGATATAACGGAGCGTAAACGCTATCAGGACGCATTGGAGAACGCCAGCAGGGATAAGACGACTTTTATCTCTACGATTAGCCATGAGCTTCGTACGCCTTTAAATGGCATTGTGGGCTTGAGCCGAATTCTGATGGATACCGACTTAACACCAGAGCAATGTAAGTACCTGGAGACAATCCATGTCAGCGCCATTACTTTGGGTAATATTTTCAATGATATTATTGAATTAGATAAAATTGAGCGCCGCAAAGTCCAACTTGATAACCAACCAATTGATTTCACCGGTTTCATGACAGATTTAGAGAACATTTCAGGTTTATTGGCGCAGCCGAAGGGAATTAAATTTATTCTGGAGCCTGAGCTGCCACTACCCGCAAAAGTACTGACTGATGGAACCCGTTTGCGACAAATTTTGTGGAACCTGATTAGTAATGCCGTGAAATTTACGCCTGAAGGCGAAATTAAGGTTCGTATCTGGCATGAAAAAGAAGAGGAACGTCTATTCTTTGAAGTGACAGATTCCGGCATTGGTATTCCTCCTGACGAATTGGAAAAAATCTTTGCCATGTATTATCAGGTTAAAGACAGCGCTGGTGGGCGTCCTGCAACCGGAACGGGGATTGGCCTTGCTGTTTCGAAGCGTCTTGCCCTCAGCATGGGAGGGGACATTGTGGTGAAAAGTGCGTTGGGTAAAGGCTCTTGCTTTACCTTGTCTGTCGTTGCACCAGCCATTGATGAACACCCGCAAGGGAAGGCTGAACAAGACATTCTGCCATTGCCAGCGCTTAATATCTTACTGGTAGAAGATATTGAATTGAACGTCATTGTAGCCCGTTCTGTTCTGGAGAAGTTGGGGAACAGTGTGGATGTTGCCATGAATGGCCATGATGCACTGGCAATGTTTGATCCTGACGAATATGACTTAGTGTTACTGGATATCCAATTACCGGATATGACGGGGCTGGATATCGCCCGCCAATTGCACCAGCATTACTCCTCCCAATCCTTGCCTCCTTTGATTGCGCTGACGGCTAATGTATTAAAGGATAAAAAAGAATACCTTGATGCGGGTATGGATGATGTGCTCAATAAGCCGTTATCTGTCAAGGCGTTGACTGCCATTATCGAAAAATATTGGGGTAAGGGATCTGAATCTGACACTGCCTTAGTGGAAGTTGATCTTGTGAATCAGGATGAAGAACGGCTGGATACGGAGATGCTTAATCAATATATCGAATTGGTTGGGCCAAAAATGATCACAGACAACCTGGTTATTTTTGAAACCATGATGCCAAATTACCTTGCTTTGCTGGACTCCAATATGACCGCCAGAGATCAAAAAGGCATTACAGAAGAGGCACATAAAATCAAAGGTGCGGCTGGTTCAGTAGGGTTACGCCATTTGCAGCAATTGGCTCAGCAGATTCAGTCACCGGATTTACCTGCGTGGTGGGATAATGTTCAGGAATGGGTGGATGAGTTAAAGTTGGAATGGAAGCAAGATATAGAAATATTAAGAAATTGGTTATCAAGCGTTACAAAAAAATAACCTCAACCGAAGTTGGGGTGCGCTAATACTGCGCCAACACCAGGGAAATCTGTTTACCCGCTTATCTAAGGTTTGTTTTCGACGCGGGTAATTAAAGAATTCTTTTACACAGAACACAAGTACCAACATAGCAAAGATAAGATTTTTTGTTACAAGATTCATTAAAATCTGTGATGAAGATTGGTGTTTAACCCTCTAAGGGGTTAAGCATTAATCTACTACAAATGGAGAGAAATATGAAATCCGTTGCCATTATATTAAGTGGATGTGGAGTGTACGATGGAAGTGAAATTCACGAATCAGTTCTCACTATGCTCTCTTTAAGCCGTCTTGGCGCTGAAGTGTCTTTTTTTTCGCCTGATGAGATACAACATCATGTTATTAATCACCTTAACGGAGAAGAGAAACAAGAAAGTCGCTACATAATGGAAGAATCCGCCCGTATAACGCGGGGAAATATACAGCCTTTATCCAAAGTTAATATTGATGAGTTGGATGCGCTCATTATTCCTGGTGGTTTTGGCGTGGCCAAGAATTTATGTAATTTCGCATTCAAAGGATCAGATTGTGAAATAAATAAAGAGCTATTAAGTATAGTGCAAAATATGCACCAGCAAGGCAAACCGATGGGGTTTATATGCATCGCCCCAGTTATGGTATCTAAAATATTAGGCAAACCGATAAAAGTAACCATCGGCAATGATCCAGAAACTGCGGCTCAAATAGCGAGAATGGGAGGGGTACATGTTGAGTGCCCGGTTGATGACATTGTTATTGATTTTGAAAACAAAATTGTAACAACGCCGGCTTATATGCTCGCAGAATCTTTGGCGCAGGCAGAAAAAGGAATTGATAAGCTGGTTAGAAAAATATTGGAAATGATTGAGTAATCGGATGAGAAATCCTTTTTCAATATTGTGGCGCAGGCTGAAAAGAATTGTCGTGTCGATCACGGTTTTATGGTTCGTTGCTGTAATTGCCTTTTCATTTTTGCCAGTGCCGTTTTCTATGATGATGATAGAGAGACAAGTCTCTGCCTTAATGTCAATTAATTTGTCTTATGTTTCTCGCTCTTCATGGATGGATCAGAATCACATTTCACCCTATATAGCGTTAGCCGTCATTGCAGCGGAAGATCAAAAATTCCCAAAACATTGGGGATTTGATTTTGAGGCTATTGAAACTGCTATGGCGTATAACAAAAAATATGAGAAGCGAATTCGGGGGGCATCGACAATTTCCCAGCAAACAACCAAAAATTTATTTCTATGGGAAGGACGTAGTTGGATAAGAAAAGGCTTAGAAACGGGAATGACTGCCGTATTGGAATTACTCTGGTCAAAGAAACGTATTTTAACGGTGTATCTCAATATTGCTGAGTTTGGCAACGGTATTTTTGGTGTTGAGGAAGCGGCCCAACATTACTTTGGCAAGCCTGCCTACCGATTGACAGCTACCGAATCTGCATTGCTTGCTGCTGTATTACCAAACCCTCATCGTTATAAAGTGAATGCTCCCTCCAGGTATGTATTACAACGCCAGCAATGGATCTTGCGACAAATGCAGTTAATGGGGGGAGTGAATTACTTAAAGCAAAATAAGTTGGGATGGACGTTGAATACAGGTTGTGAGGCTGGGCGGCATTGATTAATGCCGCCTTGATGGTTTCAGTTGAGGTAGGTAAATGCTGTGGTTACACGTTTTACGCCGCTAGTTTCGCTGGCGATTTTCGCAGCCGCAGCCCCTTCTTGTTGCGTGACAATGCCAAACAAAAAGACTTCACTACCCTCTGTCACCACTTTGATGCTGGATGATCTCACCGCATCACTGGTTAAAATTTGGGAGCGCACTTTGGTCGTCAACCAGGCATCAGCGGAGGCCGTAGCCAATGTCACGGGATACGCTTGACGGATCTCGTTATATACCACGTCGGTGCCTTCAACCTTTGCCGCAATTTGTTTTGCCCGCTCGGCCAGGGCCATATTGGGGCTTTGTCCGGTTAAAAGAACCTTGCCTTGATACACAGTCACTGACACACGGGCTTGTGCCTTAATTTGTGGGTCCTTGCTGATGGCATTGCTGACACGGGCTTCCAGCGTGGTATCGTCAACTTGTTGCCCAATGGTTCGTGGATCTGAACCCGCTTTTGTGGCAATTGCAGCGGAACCTACGACGGCGGCACCAATACATCCTTGTAATAGCATTGCACTGAAACAGACTAATAATAGAGAAAATAACCGCATGAGTTGGCTCCTTATTCATCCTGATGAGGGAATAACGTGTTGTCGATTAAGTCGCACAGGCAGTTGATTGTCAACATATGAACTTCTTGGATCCTGACGCTGTGATGTGAGGGGATACGTATCTCAACATCCTGAGGACCGAGTAAGCCCGCCAGTTCACCACCATCGTAACCCGTCAGCGCAACGATCGTCATATCACGTGTAACAGCAGCTTCCACCGCTTTGATAATATCTCGACTGTTTCCATGTGTAGAAATGGCAAGCAGGACATCCCCTGCTTGTCCCAGGGCCCTGACTTGTTTGGCGTAAATTTCGTCAGGCTGTTTACTGTTGGCGATAGCGGTGATCACCACATTATCAGTATTCAACGACAGGGCTGGCAGACTTGGCCGATCTGTTTCAAAACGATTGATCATACTGGCAGTAAAACGCTGTGCCGTTGCGGCCGATCCACCATTACCACAGCAAAGAATTTTGTTGCCGCTCAGCAGTGATTGAACCATCATCATCGCGGCGCGTGATATTGCGTCGGGTAATGCTTCTGCTGCTGCGATCTGAGTTTGAATGCTTTCTGTAAAACAGACTTTAATTCTATCCAGCACGTTATGACCTATGTATATTGGAATTATTTATTTAGCGAGAAAATTGAGAATCTATTGAAATAGGCTCTCATTCAGGGTGAAGGCATTTTTCAGCCATTCAAATTTCTGCCCTGTTATTGCACAAACATCGAAGCGGCATGATGCCGTTTCCAGACATTCATTGCGTCGGGACAACCAGACAGCAGCCGTATACAAGAGCTTTCTGCGCTTACTTTGAGTAATTGTAGCAATGGCGCCACCATATTGTGCATTTCGGCGGAAACGAACTTCAACAAATACCCATGTATGCTTGTCACGCATAATCAGATCGATTTCACCGCCGCGAATTTTTACATTCTCAGCAACAAAGACAAGCCCTTGTTTTTGCAAAAACAGCTTAGCCTGATGCTCATAATGGCGCCCCAGTGCGTAGTGATTGCCTGTTGGTTTTTTCATCCTGAAATGACCACGATACCTTTAATTACAGAAAATTATTCAATTTCGGGATGATCTCCCTGATCAGTGCTATCGGTGCTTTCTATGTTATGGGTATTTCCTGCGTTATCGATACTTTCCGTGCTATTGGTATTTTCAAGGATTATGCGACCATTATTGAATTGCATCCAAGGTAACTGACGCAAGATAGTGCAGTTATCCATCACGGATAGTTCCCCTGAAGCACCGCTCAAATGAAATCCCATGTCTTGCTGCATTGGCGTAAATTGATTGGCCAGTGACCATGCATCAATGCCCATTGCATAGAGGCGCATCAGGGAATAATCATTAGTGAATTTTTTGGCTGCTTGCTGCATTAACGGCACATTTATGCCTGTCAGCAGTGGGATGTCACTAAACTGCATGCCATCCATTTCCAGGCGGAAATCAGGGCCTGAACCTGCTTTATTACTGCGCGAGCTGGCATAAAGTGCCGGCTTTTTACGGGAGCTGATTGCCATGTCGATCATAGGTTTGATAATTGTCAATTCGTTTGCGGTTGCGACAATATAAACGGCATCGACGGACTCTGTGGCTGGATTTGTGGAAATAACTGGCGTTCCAGACAAACGAATACCAATCCCACGATTCATGGATTGCCTCATTTCATCCAGCGTACCAAAAGATTGTTGTAATACCGTTTGCCCCCCAAGCTTTTGCCACTCTTGTGCAAAGGCTTGTGCAACACGGGTGCCTAATTCAGTACGAGGTATCAACACCAAAGGGCTGCGCTTTTGCTGTTGCCAGATATGCATGGCGGCATTTTTCGCCTCATCTTCAGGAGAGAGTGAAAAATAACAGATATTCGGTTGTTTTTGTGGCACATCAAGCTCATTGAGCGCCAAAATATTCAGTGGAGTTTCAATTTGAGTCAATTGTTCCACATTGGGTTTCAGTAATGGTCCAACTACCAGAGTGACACCATCTTGTTTAGCCTGTTCCAGCAGTTCGGTAAGAGGCTGGCTGTTGGTATCATAGATTTTTACGGTCTGATCATTGGTAGGCACATCATTAATCGCATCCATTTCTGGTTCAATTGTGGCGGCATCAGCATTCTCTGAATTTGCAGCGCTGGTATTTTCAGGATCGGTAGAGGGTTCGGCGTTAACAGTACCGTTTGGATCGGTGGCATTTGTTGGCAATGGTGATTCTGGCAAAGATGGCTTTGGCAAGCCTTTTTGAGCATCGAGGAAACCCTGGCGGATGGCGTCACCAAATATTTTGGCCTGGCCGCTCAAAGGCAGAAATAACCCAATTGTGGCATGGCTGTTTTCAGTTTCGTGCAACATTTGTTGCAGAGCTGTGGGTAAACTGTGGGCAGCGGGGTTGTTTGGATAACGGATTTGCCAATCGTGAATAGCGAGACGCAGTTTATCGAGATCCTGTTTATTGGTCTGATAGGTACTGAGTAAATCAAGCCAGCCCTGCAACGTATACTCATTGGCATTAATCACCAATTCACTCATTTGCTGCGGGGAAAGTTGCGTCAATAATTGCCAGGTCTCATCAAGGTTTTTCTGGCGGGCAGCTTCATCCGGTGCGTAGGAGTCCAATGCGATGTAAGCACGGATAACATCCAACGATGGTTGATTGTGTGCTGCGTCAATAATGGCCTGGTAGCGGTTAATCTCTGCGCTGATCTTATCCTGAGGCTTAGAAGTTGGTTGCCCTTGCCGTTCGGGCATGGTACACCCTGCAATAATCATAGTTGACAGCAGTGCTGTATAGATTAAACCAGTTTTTAAACGCACAAAAATTGAGGGAAGCATACTGTATCCAGCGATGTTTTTTTCAAAGATGCTCAATTTTAAATCGGTCATTCGGATGAAACAATGAATCAAACCAATCGAGCAGTGGTTACGACATCCACGCTATATGTTGTGCCAACCCCTATTGGAAATCTGGGGGATATTACTCAGCGTGCTCTTGAAGTTCTTAAACATGTCGATCTGATTGCTGCCGAAGATACGCGACACACTGGCTTGTTGCTTCAACATTTTGCCATTAATGCGCGCATGTTCGCACTTCATGATCATAATGAACAGCAAAAAGCAGATCAATTGATTACGAAACTTGAACAAGGGGCGAGTATCGCATTGGTATCTGATGCCGGTACGCCGTTGATTAACGATCCGGGTTATCATCTGGTTCGTCGTTGCCGTGAAGCCGGTATCAATGTGGTTCCACTACCTGGCCCTTGTGCAGCCATTACAGCATTGTCTGCTGCTGGCTTGCCTTCAGATCGTTTTTGTTATGAAGGCTTCTTGCCTGCTAAAAGTAAGGGACGTCAGGATACCTTGCGTGAATTAGCACAAGAGCCGCGTACACTGATTTTCTACGAATCGACACATCGTCTGTTGGACAGTTTAGAAGATATTGTGAAAGTATGGGGTGCCGATCGTTATATCGTGTTGGCACGAGAATTAACCAAAACGTGGGAATCGATTCAAGGAATGCCCGCTGGTGAGCTTCTGGCATGGGTCAAGGAAGATGAAACTCGTCGCCGCGGAGAAATGGTTCTGATTGTGGAAGGGTATCATAAGCCCGCCGAGGATAGCTTGCCACAGGAAGCCTTGCGGACATTAGCACTGCTGCAAAAAGAGCTGCCATTGAAAAAGGCGGCGGCATTGGTGGCAGAGATCCACGGTGTGAAGAAAAATGCTTTGTATCGTTATTCACTCGATCAAAACACGACCTTGGGACAAATTGAAGAAGACGCGTGAAAACCCTATACATTGGATATTAAACCTCTTATAATCCGCGCCGGAGTTGACCAGACAGTCGCTGCTTTACCGCTCTTTCGGGAGAAGTAAAGGGGAGGAAAGTCCGGGCTCCATAGGGCAGGGTGCCAGATAACGTCTGGGAGGTGAAAGCCTACGACTAGTGCAACAGAGAGCAAACCGCCGATGGCCCAGCTTTGTTTGTAAAAGCAATGTTGGGATCAGGTAAGGGTGAAAGGGTGCGGTAAGAGCGCACCGCGCGACTGGCAACAGTTCGTGGCACGGTAAACTCCACCCGGAGCAAGACCAAATAGGGGTTCGTATGGTACGGCCCGTACCGAACCCGGGTAGGTTGCTTGAGCCAGTGCGCAAGTGCTGGCCTAGATGAATGGCTGTCCAAGACAGAACCCGGCTTATCGGTCAACTTCACAGACTTTGCCCTATAGAGCAGATGCTTTATAGGGCTTTTTCTTTATCAATAAGGAATTATTAGTCAACCAAATCAATCAGCAGGCCCCGAAATGGCGTCTCCGTTTGTAACATCACTTTCTGCTCTTCCTGAATAAATACACCATCCCCACATTTAATCTTTACATCCCTGCTTTGGTTGCCATTAATTATTGCATTACCACTGATGGATTGCAGGTAAGCATGTTTGCCACGTAAAGACAAAATTTGGCTGTTATGCGGTTTAAGCACGAGATAGCTTATCCACGTTTGTTGGCGCAGATGCAGACTATTGTTTTCTGACGTAGGAGAGGCCAGTAATGTAAGCGGCTTGTTTGGCAGAACTCTATGCTGTAATGGCCGTGCTTCTTGCTGAGGACAGGCATTGAGCCAGAGTTGCAGCCGTGTCAATGGGAGCGTGTCACTGGTATTGTGCTCACTGTAACGAATCCCTTGACGCGCCGAAAATAACAAACAATCCCCTTGGCGTGCATGGAAGTTATTACCTTCACTGTCTCGATATTGGGCTTCTCCTTGCAGGATAATATTCAGGACATCAACATGAGGGTAAGATTTGGGTTGAAACTCGGCTTTCGGCGCCAAAACTTCCTGATTAAGAACACGCAATGTCCTATAGTTCAAAAATTTTGGGTCAAAATAGTGACCAAATGAAAAAGTATAGCGAGCCTGTAACCAGCCGTAATCGGCTTTTCCGCATTGATTTGCTGTTCTCATTATTATCATGCTGTTATCTCTTCAACTATAGATCTATGACTGTCGATCTTAATTATCTGGACGTTGAAATGTTAGCCAGTTAATCTGGTGGCTATATTCAAAATTCCTGATTGAGAAAAATATGGGTAAAGAACGTGCGCTTACTTTGGAATCCCTGCGGGTAATGGATGCGATAGACCGACGGGGAAGTTTTGCTGCGGCAGCGGATGAGTTGGGGCGAGTTCCTTCTGCACTGAGTTATACCATGCAGAAATTGGAAGAGGAATTGGACGTTGTGCTGTTTGATCGCTCTGGTCATCGCACGAAATTTACCAATGTTGGCCGGATGCTACTGGAGCGAGGGCGGTTACTGCTTGAAGCTGCGGATAAACTGACAGCAGATGCAGAAGCGCTTGCCCGTGGTTGGGAAACACACCTGACTATTGTGTGTGAAGCGCTGTTCCCAATGGCATCGCTGTTTCCTCTTGTGGATAAATTGGCGGCGAAATCGAATACACAACTTTCGTTAATGACGGAAGTATTAGCAGGTGCGTGGGAACGTCTGGAAACAGGATATGCTGATATTGTGATTGCACCTGATCTGCATTTCAGGGCGTCAGCCGAAGTGAATTCGCGGGCACTTTATTCTATTAACAATGTCTATGTTGCCAGTGCGGATCACCCTATCCATCATGAGCCCGAACCACTGTCTGATGCCACACGAGTGAAATATCGTGGAATAGCTGTCGCTGATACAGCAAGAGAGCGTCCGGTATTGACGGTTCAATTATTGGATAAACAACCGCGTTTGACGGTGAGTTCACTGGAAAATAAACGTCAGGCGCTTTTGGCAGGATTAGGAGTGGCAACCATGCCATACCCTATGGTGGAACAAGATATTGCCGAAGATCGTTTGCGGGTGATTGGTTCGGAATACAGCCATGAAACCAACATTATCATGGCATGGCGGCGTGATAGTATGGGAGAAGCGAAGTCCTGGTGCTTGCGTGAAATCCCTAAATTGTTTGCGAAGCAATAACATGCATGCCGCCAAGATAATAAAGCGAATGTAGTGAATATCATAAAGCCCCTTGCTGCGAATACACAGGAAGGGGCTATAAAAAGGGTAATGATCTGTTTTTCTTCGATTACCAATTTTTCTTCATTACATGGTCAATACTGAATCTTCCTGGTCCCATCATAGCCAGTAGTAGGTAGCCTGCGCTGATGGAGAAGTTTTTCAGGAACATAGTCAGGTTCAGGTCATTTGAAAAATCGCTATGGAACAGGAGCGCGGTCAGAATACAGAAAATAAATGTAAACACAGCCGTGGTGCGGGTCAACAGGCCGAACATCACAGCAAGCCCGCCCCCCAGTTCAAGTAAGATAGTCAGTGGCAATAGAATTCCTGGCACCTTCATAGCTTCCATAAATTCCTGTGTTCCTGCATAGGCACCACCTAGTTTTCCATATCCTGCGATAATGAAAAGAACGGATATTAAAATACGGGCAACCAACAGGCCACTATCTTCAAATTTTTTCATGATTGTCTCCACAAATACCGCAGGCCGCGATAAATAAACTGTCTGTTTAGCTTTTATTGTCCAAAAAACGGACTGAACAGCACGATTTGTTAATCATTATCTGATGGGAAGTATTTTAAGGAGAGGTATTATTGGTTGATAGTAAGGAATATTAACTATTTCATGCAGTTTTTTTGAAAGAATTCGGTGGTATTAATTTTTGTATAGTGTGTTTCGTACGCTTTTAATGATCCCTAACATGTTGATTATATGACGTGACCAGCGATAAAACTGCTTGGGTTGGTGGAATCCATAAAGCAGCACAAGGCCAAAACCAATGGCGACATAAGGCTTAAAAGCAATGAGGGTTTGCCAGCCTTTATCATATGGTTGTGTCACTTCAAGCCAGTTCTGGCCATAAGTAGCAAGTAACTGTCGTTGTTGCTGGATCTCTTTTAATAGCTGCTGTTTTCGCAACTTTCGCTGATGATACCCTGATTTATTCATGAGAATCATCCTCCAGCATTTTGCGGTCAACATGCAATTGTGTTCGAGTCGCGTTAAGAAAGGTCAGTTTCCGCGCCTTTTTTATCGTCCATATTGCACTAAGTACGGCGAGGAGCAGTAACATTCCGGCAGTGATAGCTATTGCCATTATTCGGTAGGTTGGATCGGTGGCCCAGAATATCAGTGCCAATAGGCACATCAGACCAAAGCCCGCAAAGAGTAATGTTAATCCTACCAGTAGTAGCAGTTGTACCAGTGTTGCGGTTCCCTCTTCCAACTCAACGGCAACGAGTTGGATGCGAGTTTCAACCATGTGAACAGCAATTGCCGCTACTCGCCGTACAGTATCAAAGAGCCCTTTTCCTGGGCCTTTCGCGTGAGGGGACTGGGTCATATTAGCGCCTTGAAAGCAGAACTCCCAATACAACGCCAATTGCCGCACCTATACCGACACCAGCCCACGGATTTTCGCGAACATAACTATCCGCATGACCTGCAATTTCTTTGGTTTGACCTACCAGCTTATCGCTAGCTTCACTGAGCGTAGTACGCGCATTTTTTAGCGTTCTTTCTGCCTTGCTGCGCAGTTTTTCCAGTTCTGCTTTTGAGTTATCACCGGAGCTATTGAGGACTTCTTCTAGCGTATCCGCAAGAGATTGTAATTCAGCACGTAGATCTTCAGAGCTTTTCTTTTGTGGCATTGCCTGTCTCCTTAAATATACGATGGATGAATTTCAAACATAGACGCTTTTATCAGGAGATGAAAGTATGAATAGATGAAAAATTATCACAATATATTGCAAATTAGCCTTAAATACCGTTTGAGGTGACTAAGTGGAGAAGTTTAACAGACAAGGTTAGGCGAATGAGAAGAGCAATGCCCTGTGGTATATTCGCGGCCATACCACAGGGAAAATAAAGCGTTACGATAGTGTTTTATTAGTACGCTTTTTGCGCCAAATGACAGTCAGGCTGCCAATTAAACCAATAAGCAATAGGCCTACAGGTAGCAAAACCAAAAAATTCATCAGATACTCTTCATACTGGCGGAACAGAGGACTTTTACCAAGGGCATAACCCAATGTTGTTAGAATAACCACCCATATGAACCCGCTAAGCCAATTGAATATTTGAAAACGTCCATTTTTTAGCCCAGCGAGGCCCGCCAGTGTTGGCAACAATGTCCTGATAAAAGCGAGAAAACGACCTACTAGTAAGGCAGATAAGCCATGGCGATGGAATAAGTTATGTGCGCGCTGATGATAATGCGCGGGAAGATGTGACAGCCAGCCCTGAACTAATTTTGTATTGCCAAGCCATCTTCCCTGAAGATACCCGATCCAGCAGCCGAGGCTGGCTCCGGTGGTGAGAATGGCTAATGTTACAGGAAAACTCATGGTCTCTTTTGCAATTAAGACACCGACTAATATCAACAGGCTGTCGCCCGGTAAAAAGGCCGCAGGTAATATCCCGTTTTCCAGAAACAGGATGGTAAATAGTAGTATGTAGATTGCCCATACCAACGACGGATTAGCCAGTGTTTCGTAATCTTGGTGCCAGAGTGCATAAATAAGGTCTGTTACAATTTCCATCAAATGTTCCTAAAACACGGATTAAGAATTACATTTTACTTTTATGGTGCATTTATGGTTAATTTCTATTAAATACTTTGTAAGCAAAAGTAATTAATATCAGTTGTCATAAAATGATCTCGAAATCCCTTCAAGATGGCATAAAGATCGACCGGCACATTTTAACAAAATCAGTCGTATCGAGACAGAAGATTTTGTTGATCAATTGAACATTTACCTAAATGTAAAAATTAATTCATTCAGATATTTCAATTAATTAATCGATCGATGAAATTTTACAAAATAGCATTAACAAGTAATTTGTCATGTGTAATGGCTAAATTTATATCTATTGTCAGTTAATTTCGCTTTTGCTATTTGATTAATAGTGGAAAGTAATTTCTCCATGCTATTCGTTTTAAATAAATAATCTGCACTTATTGTTGAAAGCGGTTTTTTAGTAATTGATTGAATTAATAGATTAATTTGTTATTTATTGTGATGAAGCCTATTACATCATGAATTCCTCAGAATGTATTGGATGAGAAAATTGCAGTTTCGATCACACAAATGTAAATGAATTGTTATCAATTTATGGGTTATCTGTATATTGCAATGAATTACTCTTTGTCGTTCTCTATGGATAAAGCTATGAAAAAACAACAAACAGGCTTTGTACAGTATATGGCACAAGGAAGCTTGGTAAAACAAATCCTTGTCGGATTAATACTAGGGATATTACTGGCATGGCTGGCACCTTCCGCAGCTAAGTCGGTTGAATTGCTAGGGACTCTCTTTGTAGGAGCGTTGAAAGCGGTAGCTCCTGTTCTGGTGTGGATCTTAGTCATGTCTTCGATAGCGAACCATAAGATAGGCCAGAAAAGCAATATTCGCCCCATTCTGGTCTTGTATCTGTTAGGCACATTTTGTGCCGCTGTTGTGGCTGTCATTGGTAGTTTGTTATTTCCATCAACGTTGGCTCTGGTGACGAGTGACACTCATGTGTTACCCCCTTCAAATATCATTGAAGTGTTAAGGGGATTGCTGATCAATATTGTTGCTAACCCGATTGATGCGATATTAAAAGGAAACTACGTTGGGATCCTGGCATGGTCAATTGGTTTGGGTATTGCCTTACGTCATGCCAACGAATCAACTAAGGCATTGATTCAAGACCTGTCAGGGGCAGTGACACAACTCGTACGTGTTGTTATCCGGTTGGCACCTATTGGTATTTTCGGACTGGTTTCCTCAACGATTGCTACTACAGGTTTTGAAACTTTGTTCGGCTATGCTCACTTGTTAACTGTGCTAATTGGTTGCATGATTGTCGTTGCACTGGTTATCAATCCATTGATTGTCTTCTGGAAAATCCGCCGCAATCCTTACCCCCTGGTTTTTGCTTGCTTGCGCGAAAGTGGCGTAACGGCGTTCTTTACCCGCAGCTCTGCAGCCAATATTCCTGTGAATATGGCAATGTGCCGCCGCATGAAACTCAATGAGGATACTTACTCTGTTTCCATTCCCTTGGGGGCCACCATTAATATGGCGGGTGCGGCTGTGACGATTACCGTATTGACATTAGCGGCGGTGAATACTCTAGGCATCCCCGTAGACATTCCTCAAGCGATATTTCTGAGTGTCGTTTCTGTTATTGCAGCGTGTGGAGCATCAGGAGTTGCTGGTGGATCATTATTGTTGATCCCCCTGGCATGCAGTATGTTCGGTATTTCCAATGAAATAGCCATGCAGGTTGTTGCCGTAGGTTTTATTATTGGAGTATTGCAGGATTCTGCTGAGACAGGCCTGAACTCTTCTACCGATGTGCTGTTTACCGCAGCTGCTTGTCAGGCCGAAGAGTCTCGTACAGTGGCTGATCGACTGGCACAGCGTTAATCATGAGTTGGAATTAAGAGTAGTTGGCATAAGAATGGTGATAATGAATTGAGTACAGATTATCACCGTTCTTGTTTTTAGATTTGATCTACACTTTAAGCGCCAATTGAACTCCTTGTGCGATTGCCCTGCGTGCATCTAATTCAGCGGCAATATCTGCTCCACCAATGAGGTGTACACTTTTCCCCATTGTTTGTAACGGTTGATAGAGTGCTTTCAATGGCTCTTGTCCTGCGCAAATAATCACATTATCTACTTCCAGACATTGTTGTTTATCGCCTCGACGGATATGCAATCCCTGATCATCAATTTTCAAATATTGAACGCTGTTTAACATAGTGACGCCTCGCATTAACAGGCTAGTTTTATGCACCCAACCTGTGGTTTTTCCTAAGCCATCCCCGACCTTGGAATCCTTGCGTTGCAGCAGATAGATTTTACGAGGAGAACGCTCGACTTGTGCACCTTCTGGCCGTAATCCTCCCTTATGCATAATTGTCCGATCAATTCCCCACTCATGGCTGAAAGCATGGCTGCTTAAGCTGGTGCTTTGTCCGCTTTGACTCAGATACTCAGCAGTATCAAAACCAATACCTCCAGCACCAATAATGGCGATACGTTTTCCGACTTGCTGTTTATGTTTCAATACATCAAGGTAAGTCAGTACCTTTTCATGTTCAATACCATCAATATTGGGGATGCGTGGCCTGATCCCTGTCGCGATGACAACTTCATCAAACGATAAAAGTTGGTCGGCAGTTGCCGTATGGTTGAGGCATACTTCGACGCCGTTCAATGCTAATTGGCGTTCAAAATAACGTAAAGTTTCATGGAATTCTTCTTTACCGGGGATCTGTTTGGCGATATTAAACTGTCCGCCGATTTGGTTTTCTCGTTCAAACAGCGTGACATGGTGTCCTCGGCTGGCTGCTGTGACAGCAAAGGATAATCCCGCTGGTCCGGCACCGATAACAGCAATGGTTTTGGGGGCTATGACAGGAGCGGCAATAAATTCGGTTTCATGGCAGGCACGTGGATTGACCAGACAAGACGTCAGCTTGCCGACAAAGATCCTGTCCAGACAGGCTTGGTTACAGCCTATGCAGGTATTGATTTCATCAGCGCGGTTTTGTTCAGCTTTCAATACAAATTCGGCATCAGCGAGAAACGGGCGCGCCATAGAAACCATATCGGCGCAGCCTTCACTGAGAACTTGTTCGGCAACCTGGGGACTGTTGATGCGGTTGGTTGTAATTAAAGGGATGCTGACTTTCCCCATCAACTTTTGTGTAACCCAGCTAAATCCGGCTCTGGGTACCATCGTTGCAATTGTTGGGATACGGGCTTCATGCCAGCCGATGCCAGTATTGATAATGGATGCCCCTGCTTTTTCAATCTCCCGTGCCAGTTGTTCGATCTCTTGCCAATTGGAGCCATCTTCCACTAAATCCAGCATAGAAAGGCGGTAAATAATGATAAAACGCTCCCTCGTGATAGCGCGGACAGCTTTGACAATTTCTAGCGCAAAGCGCATGCGATTTTCGAAAGTTCCTCCCCATTTATCCTGTCGATGATTGGTGCGTGTGACCAGAAATTGATTGATGAGATAACCTTCTGAACCCATGATTTCTACGCCATCATAGCCGGCTTGTTGTGCCAGTTGGGCACAGTGGGCAAAATCCTTGATTGTCTGTTGGATGTCATTCTCAGACATTTCTCTCGGTATAAAGGGGCTAATAGGCGCTTGAATGGCCGAAGGCGCTACGGAATTTTTCTGATAGCTGTAGCGTCCGGCATGCAGGATTTGTAAAGCAATCTTTCCCCCGGCCTGATGTACCGCCTCTGTAATCAGCTTGTGGTGGGGCAGGTGGTCTTCACTATTCAGGATGCTTGCTCCTGCGGCGGCAACGCCCTGAGGGTTTGGTGAGATACCACCGGTCACAATCAGTGCGACGCCTCCGGCTGCCCGTTCTGCATAAAATTGGGCTAAACGTTGGGCACCGTCGGGATGTTCTTCAAGCCCCGTGTGCATTGAACCCATCAATACACGGTTTTTTAGTGTGGTAAAGCCCAAATCCAGCGGTGCAAGCAGGTGAGGGTAATTGCTCATTGCATTCTCCATCAAATATTTGGTAGCTCAAGAAATATTATTGTTTTCCGTATGAAGCTAAACAGCTAAGTGGTCGGATGAGATGATGATTAAATTTAGACAGTTCCGGCATTATTGGAACCACTTTGTTAATTGATTGTGACAAATATCATGAAATAGAGCTTCAATCGTATCTTAATGAAAATCTATTGAGGCGAGAAATTCCTCTTATTTATGATTGTCGCATGTTTTTAACTGTGCATACTGTGAATATATTCTTACGGAATGATGAATAAGAATGGCGGAATTAAGCTTTAAGTGTGATAGAAATAAGTATGGGGGAAGGTAATTATGGGAAAAATAACAGATTGGGTTACGTTAACTGGAAAAAGTGTGACTTTAATGCCTTTGTTACATGATAGACATGATGAATTTGTTCGTGCTATTGAGGATGGGCAGTTACATAAGCTGTGGTATGCCAGTGTGCCTGATCCTGTCAATGTCCAGGCGGAAATTGAACGTCGTTTAACCCTGCATACCAGGGGAAGTATGTTGCCTTTTGCTGTCATCAATAATGCAACGGGGATGGCAGTTGGCATGACAACTTATATGAATATTGATGCGAATATTCCCAGATTGGAAATTGGTTCTACATGGTATGCGCATTCTGTCCAACGCACTGCGATTAATACGGAAGCAAAGTTTTTACTGTTGCAGTACGCATTTGAGGAACTGGAGTGTGTGGCAGTGGAACTCCGTACTCATTTTTTAAATCATCAAAGCCGTAAGGCGATCGAACGATTGGGAGCAAAACTGGATGGTATTTTGCGTCATCACCTGCGGGCCAAAGATGGTTCGATAAGGGATACTTGTGTTTATAGCATTCTGTTCAATGAATGGCCCGCCATTAAAACGCATCTTACATGGTTAATGACGAAGCCACGTTGAGTGCCTAATTGGTATTTCTTTCTGGCAGGAAGTCAGGCGGCTTTCAGGGATGCCTTGATATCGTTTTCCAGATCATCCAGTAATTGGTAGCGACGGCGATATTCGGCGCGTTTTTTACTGGGGATCTCATCCAAAGATTTTCTTTCTATACATGATGGTAGATGGAATTCATTATTTTCCTTTCTGACACCACTTAGCGATTCCCAGAAAGAATTGTAATCGGCCACCATCTGATTTTTCTTTTTATGCCAATAACGGATGCTACGGTAGATATGAGTCTCATTACTGGCTGCCAAGATCTGCTCACAATTCATATGATCGGCAAAACGACAAATAGCCTCAATCAACAGGCGTTTGGGGAATAATCCATAACACTCTTTAGTTGCATGGCGGATAATCTCCAGAGAATTATCCCCTTTAGTTGGCCCCTGTAGTGCACCAATAAAGAGTGTCTGTTTGCCATCAATCGTTAATAAAGTGAATGCACACTTAGCCAGAATGACATTCTCCGTGGTAGTCATATATAGAGAGAGTTCACCTTCTTTATTCAGGTTATCCAGTGCATCAATATATATCAAAAATGTTTCATTTTTCCCTTCAATGGTTGCCAGTAAATAAGCATTAACATCAAAAATCCGACTAATAATCGTGGATTCTAACTGTTTGAATAATATTTGATAATGATCATTCAGGGCACCGACAATCTGGTTGCGCTTAAAATTAATACTTAAGTATGGGCGATGCAATTTGCAAGGCCAACTGGGTTGTTTTTTCAGAATATCCAAATAATGCGGCGTTCTGGTTATTCCATTCAAAAGTTTTAATGTAGAAACAGGAGTCAGGAGACTGCGTAGAGCAAATTTAGCGCGGTAGCTGGAGGAATGCCAATATACCCCTGGCATAGTACGTTTTCCGATAAGGTCAGCAAACAGCTTCATTCCTGAAGACGAAGGGTGTTGTAAATTACTCATTAATACTCAAACTCGACAAAAATAAAAAATATTTATACCCACTGGATTTCAAGTTGTAGCGCGGTGGCAAGAGAACAACTCCCCAAGAATATAGCGAACTCTGTGTTTAGAACTACGTGACTAAGGGGAATGGACGTAGCCGGCAAAGCTGTAAATTGAAAGGTGATGGGGGATAGAAAGGCCTCATTATATCATTGATTTATCAAATTCTACTCAAATGTTTACAAAATATGCCATTACTTTAAATTTATTTTTATTTAATACATTATTCCTTAAATGATATTTTAATTTTATGTATTTATCTTATTTATGTATTTTTCTTTTTTAACATTCTGAGGCTCAAGCCAGTTTCATATGTAATAAAGGAAATGGATTCCCTTGTCCATCAAGCTCTGAACGAGAAAATACCTGAAATCCCATATATTGGTAGAAGCCGATGCCTTGTGTATTTTGCTCGTTTACATCCAACTCGTTGATCTGTAATTCATTAATAGCAAATTGCAATAACATCTTACCGAACCCTGTTCCCCGCGCTTGTGGCGCAATAAACAACATTTCTACTCGATGTTGATCGGTACTAATAAATCCTACGATATTATCTTGTCTATCTACCGCCTTATAAACAGTAAGATTGGGCAAATAATCGTTAAGGATTTGTGGGCGTAAAACCTCAATCATGGCCTTGGGTAAGAAATCATGCGTAGCAAGTACAGAGGCTTCCCAAATCTGGATTAGTGTCAAAAAATCAGCTTTGGTGGCTTGTTGTATTTTCATTTCATATCCCTAAATTTTTCTGTTGTTTTTGGTGAGAATATGCTTGGTATTGTCAATAACCAGTCTGGAAGATTCTACACAGAGATTAAAAATAAAAAAAGCGCCGAAAATTACGACGCTTTCATATAAATCCAGCTTATTTTTTCACTAGCTTGCCAATACACGGTCTTTGCGGCACAAGCTCGCCAGCAGCATATACATCGCGGTCGCCAATAACACGATGAAAAAGAAACTCATCAACCCATTGTGTTGAACTTTAAAGTAGTGTTGTAGCATAAAATGGCCTGCTCCCAGTGGTCCAATGGCGGAACCGATACTGTAACTTAACAACATGACCTGGCTTGCCGCTACAATATAGGACGCATCCAGCTTGTCACAAGCAAGGGTGATCGCAATGGGATACAGCGCAAAAGACGACATTCCCAAAAGAGCCAATGCCACTATCATGACAATGTAATGTTCAACGAGATAAGTCAGTCCTACGGCGAATACACCCAATAATGAGACCATTGCCAATAGAAACGTTTTGCTCATGATGACGGACAGCTTGCTGATAATCGGTTGTATGACCATTCCACCCAAAATAATGGCTGCCATCAATACACCGACTTGCTCGGCACTGAAATGACTCTGGCTGAGAGATAGAGGCATCAAACCATAGATCGTACCCATAACAATACCCGATGTTATGCAGCCAACGATCGCGGGTTTACTGAATTCAGTGATCTTTCTCAGGGATATACTTTGGTGGTGGAGAGCGGGAGGCTGACCATGACGCACGAATAATGGGGGCAAAATCGCGACAAACAGCAGTGCCGAAATCACTATAAAGGGGATCATCCCCTGAGTACCAATAGACCCAATTAATAATTGCCCTACAGTTGTTCCACCGTAAAGGGAAGTCATATAAAAGCTTAGGCGTTTAGCGCGTTCTTTGGGGTTATCGCCGATCAATAACCAAGATTCGACCACGACAAAGACACCGGCAACGGCTACGCCGGCAATGCATCGCACAAGTAACCAAATTTCTTTATTTGCAAAAAAAGGCAATACAATGACAGTCGCTGACAAAAGCAACAAAAAAACAATGAATGAAAGACGGTGACCTATCCTGGCGATAACAGGCTCAATCATCATTGAACCGATTAATAAACCGGCATAATAAGCACTGGCTAACCAACTGGCATAAACCGTGTCAATGCTGAAACTTGCCATCGACAGAGGAATCAAGCTCATTAGGTAACCAGAAGCAATTGCAAAAACAGTCAAGCCGGCGACAGGTACAAATGCACTGTCATTCTTGCGCAGCAGTTTCACTACTGTCGTCTCCACATAAAAAATCAGCCAGAAATGCGCTGCTTCTTATCACGTTTTTGCCGAATGGCGGTCACGATATATGCCAAGGACTGGAATATATCTTGGTGATTTAAGCAGTAGGTATGTCACTCAATAACCTTGAGTGGTGCGGACTATAGACTTTTCTCACAAAGAGATACAACGAGAAAAACTGATACTTATGAATGAAAAGATTTATGGAAAAGGGGATATTTTCACCAAGTGTGTTACATCGACACTCACATCAAGAAACTCGCTCTCGCCCTAAAAAATCACTTCGCTAACATAATGTTGTTATTTATGAGGGATTGGTGAAATTTAATTGAAAGATGTGAATTTTAAGTTAAAAATTGTTGCCTGGGGGGAGCTGTTTGGCGCACAGAAATGCGATTGTGAGGAACAACTAAAAGAATCAATAAACCTGATAAATGAAAAAGGTGGATACTTATATCGTCAATAACTTGCTAGGTTGTGCTAATGACCTCAGAGAGTATAAAGTTGCATGTGAAATTATTGAAGCGCTTGGTATTGAGCAAATTGATTGACTTACCAATAATCCAGACAAGGTAAAACAGATAACGTTGAACGGGGTTAATATTCGGTATGTCATTTCGACTGGCGTTTTTTACCAAGAACATGACATCGATTATGGGACCAATTCCCTTCATATACATTGAAATTTTTAATGACTACACATAATCTGAGTAAATGGTCAGGCTTTCACCCATTATTTCGAATGGAGTTAGTGATCTGAGGCCACCATAGAGTGGCCTTAAGTTCCCTCAAATTAAACCCAACGTCGGATCACCATCGAGGTATTGATTCCACCAAAGGCAAAGTTATTGCTTTGGATAAACTCGGTTTGGATTTTACGGGGCTGGTGCATAATGTAATCCAATTCGCCACAAGCGGGATCAATCTCGTTGAGATTGATTGTTGGGGCAAACCAGCCTTCATTCATCATTTCCAGGCTCAACCATGCTTCAAGGGCACCACACGCGCCCAGCGTATGGCCGAAATAGCTTTTCAGTGAAGAGATAGGTGTTTGGTTGCCAAAAATATTGGCAGTCGCTTGACTCTCTGCCACATCTCCCCGATCGGTTGCAGTACCGTGAGCGCTGATATAACCGATATCGGCTGGCTGCAAGCTTGCTGATTTCAGTGCCATTTCAATGCATATCTGCATGGTTTCCGATTTTGGTTGGGTAATATGGGAAGCATCACAGTTAGTGGCAAATCCGATGATTTCACCATAAATCTTGGCACCACGTGCTTTGGCGTGCTCCAATTCTTCAAGGATCAATGTACCCGCACCTTCACCAATTACCAGTCCATCACGGTTAACATCAAATGGAGAAGGTGTGGTTTTCGGCACTGCATTTTTCTGGCTGGTGGCGAACAGCGTATCAAATACTGCCGCTTCGGATGGACACAACTCTTCAGCGCCACCTGCGACCATAACAGTTTGATAACCATGGCGGATAGCTTCCCAAGCGTACCCAATTGCTTGACTGCCAGATGTACAGGCACTTGAGGTTGGGATCACTCTGCCACGTAAGCCAAAGAACAGACCTGTGTTAACCGCAGTCGTATGGGGCATCATTTGCACATAGGTTGTGCCTGTGATGTTATTAGTGTGTTTTTCAGTCAGCATGGTGGCAAATTCGCTGACAGGTTTAGTACTGCCCGTAGAAGAACCATAGGCAATACCCGTTTCTCCGTTAGTCAGTATTGGATCATTGAGCAAGCCCGCCATCTCTAAGGCCAGCTCTGTGGCACGCGTTGACATCAGGGAAACACGTCCCATAGAACGAATGCGTTTGCGGGTATAATGTTCGGGTAAAATAAAATCCGTAACCGGTGCCCCAAGATGGGTATTAAGCCCATCATATTCTGCCCATGCTGGCATCTGTTGAACGGCATTAATGCCTGCTTTCAATCCTGTGGAAACAGATTGCCAATTGTGCCCCAATGCGGTAATGCCGCCCATTCCCGTAATCACTACCCTGCGAGGCTGGAATATCGCATCGTACTTCATAGCATCCCTCCGTTGATTGAGATAACTTGACGGGTTACATATCCCGCAATATCAGACATCAGGTAGCTGGCAAGACCAGCCACTTCTTCCACTTGTCCTATGCGTTTCATTGGGATCATATTCATCGCTTCTTTTAAAGCCACTTCTTCCATTTGAATCATGTCTGTCCCAATCAAGCCTGGTGCAATACAGTTCACGGTGATTTTTCTTTTCGCCAATTCGATTGCCAGCGCTTTTGTTGCGCCGATAATCCCTGCTTTAGCTGCGCTGTAATTGACTTGTCCACGGTTGCCCATCAAACCAGATACGGATGATAAGGTAATGATTCGTCCTCCCTGACGTAAGCCGATCATCGGCATGATGCAAGGGTGAATAACATTGTAGAAGCCATCTAAATTGGTATGAATGACACTGTCCCAGTCATTGCCTTCCAGGGCTGGGAAAGCACCATCTTTGGCTATCCCGGCATTGCAGATGATGCCATAGTAAGCGCCGTGAGTTTCGATGTCTTTTTCCAGTTTTTCACGGCAGGTTGTTCGATCTGAAACATCAAAATTCAGAATACGACCACTCCCCCCGTTTGCCTGAATGTGTTCCAGTGTCTCTTCCGCGCCTTTAGCGTCGCGGTGATAATGCACGATGACAGTAAAACCATCTGCCGCCAGTTGGCAGGCAATCGCTCTGCCTATCCCTTTGCTGGCACCAGTCACGAGAACTGAACGCATTATGCTACTCCATCCTGTTTATTTATGAGTTGTGTGAGTTCTGTTTTGTTAGGTTGGTAGGTGTTCAGACGGCCTGTCACCAGTACAGTGCCATTGCAACTGATTTCACCTTCAAAACTGCCAAATTTTTCATCTTGCAGTAATAAATTCATCTGGATATCCAATACACTACCTGGTATGAACGTGGGTACTTGGCACCGTACTGCACGCCCGCCCAGTAACATGCCCAGTGCGGAATCTTCCTCTTTTCTTTCCCTGCGGTGCCAGCCAGACCAGACCCCAATGGTCTGGGCCATGATTTCAATGGCAAACCAACCCGGCAAATGGCCTTCTTCATTGAGAAAAGGGGATAAAACTCCATCTTGGCTGACTGTGACCTGACAATGGACATGGTTGCTGGATACGTTGATCACCTTTTCCAGTAACACCATGGGCGCTTCATGTGGGAGATAACGATCTACCGATAAGTAGTCAGACATTATGCCACTCCCAATATCAGGCTGGTATTGTTGCCACCAAAGGCAAAAGAATTTGACATGACAATCGGTTTTTTCAGTGGTTGTGGTTGGCTTAGCAAGCCACAAGCAGGCAATGAAGTATCTATGCTTGAGCGTGAAAAATCCTGCGCAGGCAGTGGCAAGTTATGTGTTAGCAGTAGCCAGCAAAGTCCGGCTTCACAGGCACCTGCGGCGCCAAGAGTATGGCCGGTTAGATACTTGGTGGAGCTGCATGGCGTGTGTTCACCAAAAATCTGATTGATAACAATCGATTCCATCTGATCATTTAATTTCGTGCCTGTTCCGTGCAGGTTAATATAACCGATCTCGGCCGGAGAGAGTCCGGCACTTCCCAGTGCCATGTTGATTGCTTCAATGGCACCTTTCCCTTCAGGATGAGGGGCTGACATATGCCATGCGTCGCTTGATTCTCCTACGCCGAGTAAGGCTATCGGCTGAGGTTCCCGTGTTAGCAGCAGTAATGTTGAGGCTTCTCCAATAGTAATGCCCTGGCGCTCCTCACAAAAAGGTTCACATAAGGTTGGGGAAATGGATTCCAGGCTATTGAACCCATTGATTGGCATACGGCTCAATGTGTCCGCACCACCAACAATGGCGACATCCACCAGCCCCATTTCAATCAAGCGTTGACCACTGATAATCGCCCGTGAACTGGATGAACAGGCGGTAGAGAGGGTAAATGCAGGCCCATCAATACTCAGGTAACTAGCAAGAAAGCGGGAAGGATCGCCCAACTCTTGTTGGTAATAATGGTAATGCTCATCGTATTGCTGATGCATTGATTGTTGATGAATTGTGCGGCTGACATGCTGATCACCTTCGTTGAGGCCGGATGTGCTGGTTCCCATAATTACAGCGATGCGTTCCTGACCATAACGAGCGATGGCTTCGTCCACTTGTGGTTTTATTTGCATCAAGGCAGCCAGTAACAAACGATTATTACGGCTGTTATGCTGAAACAGGCTGTCAGGAATGACGGGTAGTTCACCGTCAACGCCGCCCAGGCAGCAGGTTTTGTCGGGTTGTAACCAGCCTGCACGTTCATACATACCAGGCGCTTGATTGAGCACTAGATTCTGCGCAATCTCATCCACATTATTGCCCAAGGCATTGAGCATACCCACAGCAGAAATATAAATCATGTTTTACTCTTCCAGATGCTGAATGGCGATGTCATAACCGAAAACGAATTGCTGGACGCGAATCGGGCGTCGTTTGCCATTTTGAGTATCATAATGAATTTCTGTGATTAATTTCCCTTTTTTGTCATGCAGTTGGCGGAGATTACCGCTATCCTTGAGCCTCCAGCCATCGGGCAGTCGGTTTTGCCAGGCGGAAGCAGGCCAGTAACTGAACATAATATCGGCCAGGACTTGGTTGGCAGGGGGAAGTTCTGGCAAGATAATGGATTGTTCGGTATGAACGCCATTTTTGTCGTAATCTAATTTGAACAACCGGATACCCAGCGAAGACAACCCCGCCAATGACAAGTGTTGCTCATTGGCATCAAGCAGCACAATCAATGATTGTTGTTTGCCTTTTACTGTAGCTGTTAACAGTTGCTGTTCATTAATGGCAGGCGTTATGGTCGGCTCTGGTAATGCAACGCGTACACCTGGTTTCAGCCATGCGCTGGGTGTGCCGTTTTGCGGAGCGTTCGTACAAGCTGCCAGCAGGCAGGTCAGAGACAGGATGAATAACCGTATCATAATTGCTTTTTCCTTTTTTGGCGTTTCGCTATTGCCAGCGGTGATAGCAGGAAAGCAGTCAAGACCCCGCTGCACAACACGATGCCAAAGCTACTGATTGCCTGGGTGCTACTGAACATCAACATGCCCAGTGTGAGCAATGACGTACACATTGCTACGCTGATGGCTAATAGAGAAGTCAGCGGAGTACTGCGAGGATTGCTGAAAAACAGGGTGTAATTGATGCCAATGCCAAGCACCAGAACCAGAGCTAATATCGAAAATAAGTTAAGGCTATGACCACTAAAACCGAGAACGGCCAGTCCACAGCCAAGGGACAGCAGTGATGGTAATATGCTGATGACACCACGACGCGGACCAAGCCGTGCTATGTAACTGATGGCGATCAGCATGACTGAACCTGCCAACAACCAGCCAAGTAGGGTTCGATAAAACTGAAACATCTCATCGAAAGCCAGTTTGCGATCAACCCAACTCACTCCTTTCTGGTTTTCTGCCAATTGGCGCATCAATACACTGTTTTTAATGCCATTTACGGGAAGCAGCACGCCGCTGTGACCATTTGGCAGGGTTATCCACATCAAACGCCAACCTTCACTGACGACACTATTGAGCCAGTCATTCGGTGTGACGGTCATAGCGTGAATATCGGGCTGTTTCACTATTAAACCTGCTTCTGTCAGGCGAGCAACGATATTGGGGCTGGCGGTCTTGAGCAGAGCAAGATCCTGATGTTGCTGAGCAAGAGAGGAGAGAGGGAATCGTTGGTAATGGCTGATATTCCCTTGCTGTTTTTCTGCATCCAATTTGGGAATAAAGGATTCCAGCCGTTGCAGCGTTTGTTCTGCATTATCACCATAAATAACGAACCATTTCTGATCACTTCGCTGTCCGGTTAGTGCTGCAATGCGTTTTTCCTGTTGATGAATATCCTGTGGCAGAGCCTGTAATTGGGCAATGTCATCATTGATTTGTAAACGGGAAATTCCCAGCACGGCAAAAATCGCCAATATTGTGGGCAATCCCATATAAAACAGCCGATTGTGTCTCCATAACGCCAGCCAACGCATTAACATGATCATAGCCGGAATGGGGCGCACGGGCAGGTTTTTAGCAAGTCGCGGATACCAGCAGACGACAGTCAAACAAGAAGCGGTTAAACCTGCAGCAGCAAATACAGCCAATTGGCGCAGGCCAGGAAAAGGCGCAAACATCATGATGAGATAGGCAATAACGGTTGTTGCCAATGCCATTAATAAGGCAGGCAAGACCTTTCGCATACTTTGCCACGACGTCACTTCCTGACCATGTACCATGCGTTCTGTTAGATAGTAAATAGCATAGTCAGCAGAAATGCCGATGATACTGATGCTCATTACCAGCGTCATGAAATGAAGTTCGCCAAAGACACCCAAAGTCACTACAGTCCCTGCTAAGGCACCGATACTGATGGATAGAACGCACAGCAATAAAGGTTTCAGGGAGCGAAAAACACCATAGATGAGTAGCAATACACCAAGCACTGTGGCGCTGCCCAATGTTGAAATATCGTGTTTTGCCTGTTGGGTAGCGTAATCGCTGTAAAACAGGGTGCCCCGTGAAATCACTTTGGCATCAGGAAATTGAGCTTCCAGAGACTGCTGCAACTTACTCAATTCAGTGACAGCATGATGGCCTTGCTGCATATCAAAGGAAGAGCTTTTTAGCTCTCCATGAAGTAAATACCAGCTTCTTCCGGCATTATCTTTGGCAACTAACCAGCCATTTTGGAGCCGCAACTGGCTGGATGTCTGCTGGAGTGCCAGCTGTGAGCCTCTGACCAGCATTAAGGGGTCATTATTAAGTTCTTGCCCGCTGACACCAGAAAAAGCGGAATAAACCTGAGACAGTATCCAGTTTGCCTGTTGATTGCCTCCATCTTTCAGTCTGTCACGGGTAGCAGGATCGAGCATCGCATTGCGGTGTTCATAGTAAAAACGCCCCCATGCTTGTTGTTGCTCTGCTGTCATTGGCCCTTTGACATTGGTCAGAAATGGTGTTTTTTGCAAATACTCCAGCCAGTATTGGGCAGGGGTGGTATCCTCTTTTTTTCCAGGGCTAACCATCCACACCAATTGGCGATCAAGGCGTTGCATGAACTCTTCTTGCAAGGCAGGTGGCATGTTTCCGGCACTTTGTGCAGGCAATAAGGCTAATACGCTGGTAGATAGGCGGGATTGAGGTAATAAGAATGCCAGCAATATCAGAAGGATAGTGCATGTTAACAGCCAGAGTAGTGCCAACAGATGTGGCTCAGAATTTGAAGTATTGTTCTTCTTCATGACTTAGAGTCTCTGGTGTTAATCGGTGTTGGGTAAAAGAGAGTTCGGTACGATCACCTTGACGATCGGTCAGTAAAATAGCATCAAGGTTAGTTTGGCCGTTTAGCGTAATTGCGGTGAAAAGTTTATCCAAAGGAGACGTTTTAGGTGTCAGTATCAAGCGCCATTTTTCTTGCCCAAGATCGTTGAATTCGGTTTTGAAATTTTCTTCCAGCACTGCCCGATCGGTCTGAAACAGGGCACGCATCAAGTGGTTGAACTGAAACATTTGTGGATTGGAATCAGCGGTGATCACCTGTGGTGCTTGCCCTGACATGACTTGCACCATATGGTTGTCATCCAGTAACAGGGTCAGTGGAAACGGTTTTTGCTGATGCCACCATAGCCCTTTATGTTGTGAAACCAGCATTTCACCACTGGAAGACAAAGGATGAGGCATACCCTGAATTTGCCGTACTTGTGTGAAGTTCGCTCGCACAACCGGCTGATGAGCAAACCGCTGTTGTAATTCCTCAAGGGTAATGGCATATGCCATGTTATTGATTGTCATAAAACTTGTTGTCAGGAACAGCAGTATCCAGTGCCATTTTTTCACGGTCTGACCCCCATACGTTCGAATAGAATGTCTGGGCTGACAAAGCTCATTTCTTGTGTTTCTTTAGAAACGGCGACCTGAATGGTGTAGCCTGCGGTTGTTTTTTTGCCACTTGCTGCATTAAAAATCTGATAAGCAATTTTCAGGCGGTTTTCAAACTCTTCGATAGTGGCTCTGATACGTATTTTTTGTTCAAAGAGTACTGGGGCACGGTACTTGATTTTGGCGTCAACGACAGGCCAAACATAGCCGGATTCACGCATTTCTCGATAACCATAATTGAGTTGATTCATCAGTGCTTCACGGGCAATTTCAAAATAGCGAAAGTAATTTCCATGCCAAACAACGCCCATTGGATCAGCATCATGAAATGGCACAGTGAGTTCAATCTCGGCAGTAAAACGAGGATCGGTCAGCATTTTTATTCCTTATTGGTTCGGGCAGACGGTAATTGCCAAAAATCGAAAAAGTTAAACCAATCGAGCGGGGATTGCAGGGCATAATGTTCCAGGCGGGAAGCGTAGAGATCCACAGCTTGCTGTAACGCCTGTTCTCTTTGTTTACGTGGCAGTTCCAGGGGATTGGCAAAGTGCTCACAATAAATTTTGAATTGGTTATTTTGCCGGAGAGCGAACATCAACAACACTGGGCAACGCAACACGGCAGCAAGGATAAATGGCCCTTGCGGAAAGGGGGCAGGATGACCGAGAAATTGGCTCCATACAATGCGCTGGGAGTTACCTCTGGCGGGATTAACGGCAATCCGATCACCGACAATGGCGACCCATTCGCCAGCGTCAATTTTTTCTTTCAGCATGATAGCGGTATCGGCTCCTACATCCGTGACGGGCAATAAATTGATCCCCGCTTGTGGTGAAACTTCTTCAATGATCTGTTTGAAACGTTGAGCATGTTCAGTAAAAACCAATGCATTGATAGTCTGTTTACCCGCTTGTTGTGCCAGTGCCCGGCAGACTTCAATGTCTCCCAAATGTGAAACGAGCAGCAGTTTCCCACCTGAGTCGCCATCCAAAAGCGTTTGTTCTGCACCCTGCGCAAACTCAATATCTTTTCCCCATTTCAGATCACCACGCCAGCTTGCGATTTTATCCAGCATGGCTCTGCCAAAACGCAGGTAGTGGCGGTAACTATCAAGGTCTGGTGGAATAGCAATACCTTTGTGCTGCAAGGTTTGTTTTAGTCTTTCAAGGTATTGGCTGGATGCCTGACGTTGTGAGCCGCCAGTTGCCCAAAAATAGCCAACAACAGGGTAGAGCAACCACTCAAAAGGCTTGCGTCCGAACCATCGATAGACCGTCAGCATGAACTTCATGCCTAACAACCCTTTGCGTTCTTGAATATCTGACCAATGGCAGTGATTACGCCATAATCGTTTACGCCATAATAATGAAGGTATGCGCGGTAACATGCCGAAAAACAGGCGGGTATGCATCCATGAAATGCTGAGGTTATCTCTCAAAGCATCAAAATGGGATAAACCATTTTCAGGGTAAGTGACTTTTGTTGGCACAAATTTACTTTCTGTTCCCTGCCAATAAAGCCGTACCATGATTTCAATATCAAAATCCATGCGATGACCGACATCTTTGTTAGCCAACAGTTGTAGCGTGGGTATCAATGGATAGACACGAAAGCCACACATACTGTCTTTAATAGACAAAGAAAGTGTTTCCACCCAAACCCAGAAATGGGTGATATAGCGTCCATAAAGACGGGATTTTGGTACGGAAACATCATATTTAGGACTGCCGGAAATTAAGTGATCGGGATACTGCTGCGCCTTTGCCAAAAATAGAGGAATATCTTCAAGGCAATGTTGACCATCGGCATCAACTTGTAAAGCATGGCTATACCCTGAATCCGCGGCTGCCCGCATTCCTGCCATGACGGCACCACCCTTGCCCTGATTATGTGTAAGGCGGATAAGTGTTACATTAGGAACGGATTTGGCTAAATTCTCAAGACGGTGTTGAGTATCGGCTTCACTGCCATCATCCACGATAAAACAGTGGAGATGATAAGGGGATAACCTTTCCAGTACCGCAGGCATGGTTATGCCGTGGTTATAACAAGGAATAATCACACAGGGTGTAATCGTATTCACACTCACTGACATAGCTTTATTTTTCCCTGGCTTGCAGTCTGGCCTTCGCTTCCGTTCTGGGCTGCTACGTCATAATGGAAGGTTAGGAGGTTCTTTTTTTCGTCCCATTTGATGTTCAATCGCAGTTTATCGCCTGGTTGCAGAGGGAACTGGAATTTCACCATTTCAATCGAAGAGAAAGACCAGTTCGGTACCAACAAGGTTTGGGCGTAATGCATGACCCAATCGATTTGAGCTACTCCCGGCAGAAGTGGCTGAATGGGAAAATGCCCCCGGAACCAGTCCAAATTGGGATCTAAATACAGTTGTACAGTGATCTCATTTGGGGCAGGTTGCTCGCGATGAATTTCAATGGGTTTCATTAAATAGTTCCTGTAATGCAGGCCATGAGCGCTTGCTTTGGGCATTCAAGGGAATGGTTTCAACGGCTCGCCAATAACGTGGCAATGCGACAGATTCCAGCCAAGGCTTTAACTGATGACGCCAATTTTGTGACAGTTCGCGAATTCCTTGTTGTTGATAAAGCTTGTTGGTTTCATGATCTAAAACGACGACCGCACCAATGCTATTGCGTTTACCTCGATTAATAGGTAATACAGCCGCGTCAATGATCCCAGAAATTTCACACAGCCGACGTTCGATTTCTGACAGGGAAATGCGTTTTTCTTCAATTTTCACCAGACGATCTCGGCGCCCTAATAAAGCAAAGTTACCCTGGCTATCGAAGGCAAACTGATCGTCCAGAACCAGACCAAAAGGCTCAGGAAGAAGGGGAGAATAGACGCGTACATTCTTTTCTTCATCTTGCTGGAGTGAAACTCCTTCAAATGTTGTCCAGGCCTCATTGTCCGTTTTACGGTTTCGCCAAGCCACGATGCCTGTTTCGGTACAGCCATAAATTTCATTAGGAGGCGTGTTGAGCCACTGCATTGTTCGTTTCGCATCGGCAAAAGGCAAAGGTCCACCCGCAGAAACGACAAATGTGCAATCAGGAGCGGGGAGTTTCTCATCTAGCCGTTGCAGAAAAGCAGGGCTACTGATCAGCGCACAACGTGGGCTATTGGTCAGCTGCTCAGGAAATTCCACCATTTTACGATCGAATGGTAAACCCAATGACATTGGCAGCCAGATGCGGAAAGTTAAACCATACAAATGCTGGTGGCTGACTGAAGCTCTGACCACGCAGGATTGCAACTTATCTCCCCACAGCGAAGCCAGCCACTGGGATTCAAGATCCATGACGGCAATGGGTTTGGACACTTGTTGAGGAATACCCGTAGAACCAGAAGTGAACATCACCAAAGTGGCATCCGGTGAGATGGCTGGCAATGTGATGTTAAGTGAGGCTTGTTCGCTAGCATCAATTTCTGGGTCAGACGATATGATCTGCCAGCAAGGACAGGACAAGGTCAGGGGTAAGTCTGTCAACACACCATCAAACAGAGGCTGCTGCTCCTGCAATTGCGCTTCACGACAATGACCGGGAATAACAGGAATTTGGCCGGCATGCAGTGTTGCCAGCAGTGCGACACAGAAGTAATAGCTATCGTCAAAACAGAGAGCCCAGCGGAAAGCGGTGTGTTTTGGATCTTCTAGGTGCAGGTTTTTCAGGCGTAAATATAACGCGGTCACATCCTGCTGAAGTTTATTCAAACTGATAGCGTGATTGCCCCAACTGACTAATCGGTTGGAACAATTATCCTCTGATAGCCATTGGGATATAGGTTGTGCTTTCATCATTTTTTTACCCGTTGGCGTACCAGCCATTCAATGGAAACGAGCAATCCAATTAATAGATAACTCACCATTCCGTTCCACAATGTCCATAGGGTCATATTGTTATACAAGCAAGTTCCCAGTGACACTGCACCATTGAACATAAAGAACAGGCACCAGATGTACGTCACTTTCCGTGTATAGATAATCCCCTTTGGGGGTAAATCAGGTTCTTTGATACGGGCCATCCTTTCAATGATAGGTGGCCCGTAACGCAATGAGCTGCTAAACAGAATCAGTAAAACGGCATTAACAACCACAGGGTAGTACATAAGAAGTTGGTGGTTGCGCAGCAATAAGCTGGCTATCCCTAACGTTATTCCTGCTATGGATAATATCCAGCCGGTTTTTTGTTGATTGTGAGTTTGCTGTTTGCTTGCTAATAATCGCAAAACAAAAAACAGAATAATAACAATCAACATGGCATGAAATTGCCCATAGTTAACCATCGCCCAGACCAAAAAAGGCCAGGCGATTAACATGACGGCATTGGCAATACGGAGCAATAAAAGCAACAGATTCAATTAACTACCCAAATGTTTGCTGATTATTGTTCTTTCAACAATTGTTCCACGGCATCCACGACGTCCTGTACGGTACGAACAGACTTGAATGCTTCGGGTTTGATCTTTCGCCCAGTTTTCTTCTGTAAATGTACAACCATATCAACGGCGTCAATGCTATCGAGTTCCAGATCTTCATAGAGTCGTGATTCAGGCGTAATGTCTTCGGGAGACAGCTCAAACAACTGAACTAATAATTGGGAGACTTCCTGAAAAATTGCTTGTGTTTCCATGATGACACCTGTTCTTATGCTTGCTGTGACTGGATGTAAGCTGCCAGCGTGGCGACAGAAGCGAAGTGTTGACGCATTTCTTCGCTTTCAGAGGATAATACGATGCCATAACGGTTTTTTACTGCCAGCCCCAGTTCCAGAGCATCGATTGAATCTAAGCCTAATCCGTCGCCGAACAGGGGGGCATCGGTTTCAATATCCGCAGGTGTAAGATCTTCCAAATTCAGGGTGTCTATAATTAATTGTTTTATTTCAATATGTAACTCTTGCATCATCGTATCCGACGTCTATTAGTTTGATGGTGTTAGTAATTGAGTAAGCTGGCGATTGAGTTGGCGAGCAGCGATGGCATGCCCGTTTTCTATATCAACAGCAAAATTTTCATTGGTGAGTTGTTCACCAATAGTGATCGTATAAATAGGTTTTTTCGGTGGGACTTGATACCACTTGCTTTTTTTATCCAGCATCGTTTGGCTGCAAGTAATATGTATGATCCGTAAATCGCACTCACATCTCACGGCGATATTGGCGGCTCCACGTTGCAGTGAAATAGGCTGTCCGGGGGTCGTGCGGGTTCCTTCAGGGAAAATCAGGATATTGTGACCAGAAGCCAGTCGCTCGCGACAGACAGGAAGCAAAGTTTCTGCATCCCTGTTGATCAGGTAACGTGCAGAGCGGATTACGCCGCTGACAAAGGGATTGCGCCGTAATGCCGATTTTACGATGCAATCCACATCTGGCAATTTTGATGCCAGAATAACGTAATCCAGCAAAGTGGGGTGATTAGCGACAATCAGGCAACCTTTATCCATACGGATTTTATCCAATCCATTGAAATGGTAATCCAGTATCCCCAATTTTCTGGTCAAAAAAAGGAACAGACGAAAACTGCATGAAATGCTATGGCGTGCAAGGTGGCAACGCTTATCTTCATTGCGTTGGAAAACCAGCAATAAGTTAAACCAAATAAGAGAGAGTAGTAACCCACCTACGCCAAACAGGATAAAACAGAATCCGGTCATGAGCAGACGCCAGAGCCAGTTAATGCGTTCAGTGATATTGACTGAAATCCTTTTCATCATCTTATCGACTCCAATGCCACCGGCAATGATCCCCTGAAACAATAAAGTTCTGTTCTCCTTGTAGCCAGCCATGAAGAAACTGGAGGCCTTGAGGCAGACTCGGCTCTGTTTCCGTTGAAGATTGCTTTGTACAACACAAACCCGTACCTTGCTCCAGCAGCAGAGCTACCGCAAATGGATAGGTTGGAGTATGGGTATCGATGACATTGTGATAAAAGCTGGGGATCTCACCCTCAAAATCGACAAGCAGGACTTTACGATGACCTGCATGAAGCAGTGTCAAAGCTTCAAATAACCCTTGCTGGAAACTATCAATACCGGCCGAAACGGAAGAGGAAACCAAAGGAGCCTTAGCGACAATGGTTAAATTGCCTACAGAGGAGTTATGAACTGACATGGCAAAATTGGTTGGAGAAACATGCTCTTTTTGCGCCAGATTCTGCAATATTTGGTAATTGCGCTCCAACTCACCATGACGGCTGGTATAGACAATGGCATCGACTTGATTGCGCCGCAGGATACTCAAGCCACAATCCACGGCAAGACGACTGCCGGAGCTTAAACGGCGGGCTGTCATCATCGGTAATTGGGCACATTTTTCTAATGGCTGTGATTTATCAATAGTGGCTGGTAATGTCGCAGACCATTTGTGCCATTCGTCAGTAAGAGAAAGGCCTGGGGCGATGGCTTGCCAGTCTGTAATATCCAATGTCAATTTCATGAAATACCGTTCGTTACTTCTTCTTGCAGATCAGTAAGGTGTGACCCAGCCCTAACTGATCAATTTGGTTTTCTATAACCAACCCAGCTTTATTGAGGAATTGGGTAAAATCATCAATGCTGTAAAAACGACTATTACCATTTGCCATACAAGTAAAATAAAGCGAGGTAGCATTAAGGCTATAAGCTGCTGCTTCAAAAGGCTGGCAGTCCCAAAACAGCTCCATGATACAAATTCGAGCATCAGGCTTCATGGTTGCGGAGATCTTGCGTAAAATGCCTATAATTTGTGTTTCGGAAAAACAATCCAGGAATTGGCTCATCCACCAAATATCGGCTTCTGTGGGTAATTTGTTATCCGATAACATGTCAACAGGATAGCCGAAAATACGATCAGCCATTCCCTGGCTGCGTATATTTTCTTCAGCCAATTTTATTTGCTGGGGTAAATCCAGAATAGTGACACTGACTTTACTGTCATATTGGCAACAGCGCAATGCCCATTTTCCTGTATTGCCACCAACATCATAAATCACTTTAGGCTTCATGGAGAAAACTGTTTTCAATGCTGCATTAAAGGCGGAATCAGAATAAAAATGGTCAAATGAAAACCAACTTGTTTTCGCAGGTTCGGGTAATTGGCTGAGGGCAGGATAAATAGTTGACCATTCTCCGAACACTTTTAATCCGGCAGGCTTATTTTTCAGAAGAGATTCTTTCAGGTGAAATAGCCCTTGATAACAGACGTCTTGAGTAAAATCCATATTGACGCGAGTCATCTTGTCATGTAATAAGTAATGCCCAATCTTACTGAGGAAATAACGATTCTTTTGTTTGAGAATAATTTTGCCACTCAATCCCATATCTAGCAAAATACCCACACCGTAGCTGTCTAATTCGGAGTTTCTGCAAATCTCATCTTTAGTTGCACCATTTTTATGGTTTTTATCTAAGAAAGATAAAATCCCGCAATCACGCAATCCGATTGCAGTTTGAAATAGCATAGGAGCGAAAGCAATGCGTTGAGCTTCTGTAATCGCTTCAAGTGCACTGAATTCATCTTTGTCATAATTATAGGGTGCAGTCATATAT
Source organism: Xenorhabdus ehlersii (assembly GCF_003610465.1). Lineage (GTDB taxonomy): Bacteria > Pseudomonadota > Gammaproteobacteria > Enterobacterales > Enterobacteriaceae > Xenorhabdus > Xenorhabdus ehlersii. The sequence continues at coordinate 149,592 of NZ_RAQI01000001.1, forward strand.
CCAGATATCCGATATGTCTATAGTCAGAAAGCAGATTAACAAACTAAAGCCTATCTGATCAGGATGTTTTCATCGATTGGGATAGGCTTTAAAGTTGGTGTTTATTGATTAGCCTGCAGGGCTAAGTTTAACTGAATGTCTTTATCCAGGTTATTGACCCAACGGTTATAGTTGCGGTGAATTTTCCCATCACTCTCTCTTAGTTTATGGCTTTTGACATAATTGATGGCGTAGTTTTTGGCGGTGTAGTTGATACGTATTTGTACGTCATGCTGGCGGTTTTTCAGGAAGCCATCAATAACCCCGGGAGAGACTTCGGTCATTACCCATTTGCGTTTTTTACCTGCTTCCAAAATGGCTTTTTTTACGGAAGGCAATGAATTCTGCGTCATGATGGTGGTTTGTGGCGTTAATATTGGTACGTTACGAGCACAGCCTGCAAGCGTGACGATGCAAGCCAGACTGATTAATAGTTTATGTGAAATTTTCATTATTTTTCTCGTGTTAAATAAGACAAGATAGATTTTGAAATAGTTAGGTTGTGCAGAATAGTTTAAATAAATTCTTACAACACTGCTACAACTATCACTTTACTATAGATTTCATTGAGTGTGTTGCTGAATTCTGTTCGATTTTATCTCTGCTTTTTATTTGCCTTTAGGATTCATTAACTGCGGTTGTGTATATGGATATTTATTTGGCCTGTTAATTTAAAATTATTTGATTGAATATTGAGTTGGATTTTTTATATTGGTTTTGCGGATGCTTATATCAAGGGTAATGGATTTAGTGAGTGCATTTTTTAGTAATGTAAGTGATAAAAAGATTGATAATAATCACTATGGTTACTTATGAGATTAATATTTTAATCTGGACATTGATTTTTTTGCCATAAATAATCAATGAAACAACTTTATTCATATCATGAAAGAAAATATGTACTCAATAAATTTCAAGTGGCAGCGTCAGATTAATCCTGCTTACCCCGAATTATCGGCAAGGAGGCACTTACCTAATTATCGCGTCTTCCTGACTACTTTAGGTTGTTACGCTCCAGGTTCTCCGTCCCAATAATCAACTTCGTCGCTTACCCGCCCAACAAAATGAAATCACTTTCCGTCTTGTTGCTTTAACACAGACTGAAACTTGCCCGAGTCTGGATATTCAATCACATCTGCTGAAACATTTGTTGAAATAGCAAGATAGCGCAATGGAACTGAACCGGTGTTGATTATTTGATGGGCTGTCTCTTGCCCTCCCGCCGGAGCGCTTACAACATCACCTTTCTCGATCGAAAGTTCATTGGAGCCAAAACGGTAAGTGCCGTTACCTTCAAGAATAAAGAAAAGCTCGTCCGCGCTATGATGGTTGTGAAACGGGCAGCGGTTCATGACCGTAGCGGTGTTAATCAGTTATACCTCACGCTACTGCCAGAAGGTATCCTAGAAAAAACTAAGGGGTCGCACTTTTGATGCAACCCCTTGATAAATTTGGTGGCCCCTGCTGGACTTGAACCAGCGACCAAGCGATTATGAGTCGCCTGCTCTAACCACTGAGCTAAGGGGCCGTTGAACTGCGGGGATTATACGGCACAGTTTGGTGCTAGGTCTAGTCCCCAAAATTCATATGCGCACTTTATATACAATGGTCAGTATATTTTCATATTATTTAAGAATTCGATAAGTCATTTCGGGCTGTTTCTGGTGATGTCTGTCTATTTTTTGATAAGTTTTGTGATTATTTAGTGTACTTTGTTGTAATCTGGTGGGGTATTACTAGCCATGTTCCATATTTTCATTGCTTCCCATAATACACTTTGTGAGTTGATATGAATAATCATAATACTTCAGTATACATTTTAAACCATTTACGACTTGAAGATTATTTTTACTCATCCATCAGTCAGATCCATCAGCATGTGAGTGAACATGTGTGGGCATATGTGACGGGGATAAATAGTTCGCTCTTTAATTTCTTGTTGGTAACCCAAAACGATCCAAGTGTCGTTAAGGCGTTAGAAACGGGTATCCAATTAATGGAAGAAAGGTGTGAACAGCCTTTTAGTATTGTGACCGCTGGAGGGTATGAACATATTCAGAAAGTGAGCAATCAGGCTGGGTTTGTTTATGATCCGGAAAGTTTATTGATATCGATGCGGCTCGATCTTGAAAATTGGCAGATAGAAGATAGGTTCCACAGTGAATATGATATCAGGTGTGTCAATCACTGTTTAGCAGATTGGACGACTCCAATAGATAATGCTTTTAATGTAGGGCAAAATATTGCTTCACAATATCAGAAGAGCCATGAAGCAGCACTTTTAGCCGGAAAACAACTCCAGCACTATGCATTATATGTAGATGAAAAACCAGTGAGTGCAATGACGTTATCACGAGTGCAGGATCATGCTCGCCTTGACGATCTTGGGACTTTAGTCGATATGCAGGGTAAGGGATATGCTACAGCTTTGATGCATCATGTTCTGAGTGAGTCTAAACGGCAGGGTGTAAAAGAATGGTATCTGGATGGTGTTCCTGCAAGATGTCCATCGTATGCACGTATGGGATTTAAGCCATTATTTGAACATTATGCATTCTTCCGTGAATAAAATTGCAATCGTTAATAAAAAAGCGTCTGCCGAAACAGACGCTTTTTAGATTTATCACCAAATTTATTGGTTAGTCATCAAGGAAGCTGCGCAGTACTTCAGAACGGCTCGGATGGCGCAGTTTACGCAGTGCTTTTGCTTCGATCTGACGAATACGTTCGCGGGTTACATCAAATTGTTTACCCACTTCTTCCAAGGTATGGTCAGTGTTCATATCGATACCAAAACGCATACGCAGAACTTTCGCTTCACGTGCAGTCAGACCAGCTAGCACATCGTGAGTTGCTGCGCGCAGGCTTTCTGAAGTTGCTGAATCCAGCGGCAGTTCGAGAGTAGTATCCTCGATAAAATCGCCCAGATGTGAGTCTTCATCATCACCCACAGGGGTTTCCATGGAGATGGGTTCTTTGGCAATTTTCAGTACCTTGCGGATCTTGTCTTCAGGCATCATCATACGTTCTGCCAGTTCTTCCGGTGAAGGTTCACGACCCATTTCCTGCAACATTTGGCGGGAAATACGATTGAGTTTGTTGATGGTCTCAATCATATGCACTGGGATACGGATAGTACGTGCCTGGTCCGCGATAGAACGTGTGATTGCCTGACGGATCCACCATGTTGCGTAAGTTGAGAATTTGTAACCACGACGATATTCAAATTTATCAACCGCTTTCATCAAACCGATATTACCTTCCTGGATCAAATCGAGGAATTGCAGGCCACGGTTGGTATATTTCTTCGCAATCGAAATCACCAGACGCAGGTTGGCCTCAACCATCTCTTTTTTCGCACGGCGGGCTTTCGCTTCACCGATTGACATGCGACGGTTGATGTCTTTGACCTGTTCAATGGTCAGGCCTGTTTCTTCTTCGATCTGGCGTAACTTTTGCAGGCTACGCATAACTTCTTCTTCAACTTCCAGCAACTTGTCAGACCATGGCTTGTTCATTGCTTTTGCAGCGGTGAACCATGTATCAGTGGTCTCATTGCCAGAGAACAGCGTGATGAAGATTTTCTTCGGCATTTTGCACTGTTCAACACACATCTTCATGATCTGACGCTCTTGAAGACGTACACGATCCATCATGGAACGCATATTGTTGACCAGATGATCAAACTGCTTTGGTACCAGGCGGAACTGTTTAAAGACTTCAGATAAAGTTAATATTTCTGCTGCGGAATTAGGATGACTACGACCGTATGTCTTAATCGCCTGACGAGTCAGTTCATGTTGTTCACGCAGTTCCGAAAATTTCTGGCGAGCGAGTTCTGGATCGATGCTGTTATCCTCTTCGCTGTCAGCATCATCGTCATCATCGTCATCGTCGTCATCATCGTCGTCAAGTTCTTCCTGAGGAAGTTCTGAGCCAACGTGAGTGGCAGTTGGGGCAAGATCTTCTTCTGCGTTAGGATCAACGAAACCCGTGATCAAATCGGACAGACGACTCTCGCCGGATTCAACACGGTCGTATTGTTCTAACAGGTAAGTAATCGCTTCAGGGTATTCAGCAACGGAGCACTGCACTTGGTTGATGCCATCTTCAATGCGCTTTGCAATGTCAATTTCACCTTCGCGAGTCAAGAGTTCAACCGTACCCATTTCGCGCATGTACATGCGAACCGGATCGGTGGTACGACCGATTTCTGACTCAACACTAGATAGCACTTGCGCAGCCGCTTCCACTGCGTCTTCATCTGTGTCGTTTGTGTTTTCTGCCAACATGAGATCATCGGCATCAGGTGCTTCTTCCATTACCTGGATGCCCATGTCATTGATCATTTGGATGATATCTTCTATCTGATCAGAATCGACGATATCTTCCGGCAGATGGTCATTGACCTCAGCATAGGTCAAATAGCCTTGCTCCTTACCTCGGGTGACAAGTAGCTTTAGCTGTGACTGCGGGTTTTGCTCCATAAGACGGTATCCACACTTCAGAGTATTGGTTGGTGTCGGTCGGCGAAACAAATATGCCAACAATAATATTTAGGGGCGTTTTCATGATATTGCCGCTGCCCTCAATTGCGGCAATTGTAGGGTTACCTGCCCTACCTAATGCGGCATTTAAGCCGTGAATTCTGTGTCTGTGATTTTTAGGTTTTGGTTTAGAACCTGTTTCACCAAGCTATATTTTATCGGGTGATATTTTTATCAAGCGATAATTTCAGCAAACCATATTAGGGATATAAGCCTATATAAGTAAGCCAAATAGTATAACCTCCAAGTTAATATAATCTTGAAGGAATATAACCTTGCTGAGACAGACTCTTATTTCCTCGCACCAGATACCGTAATTAACCGGACTTCTTCCCGCTCTTCTGGCGTTAGGCCTTCAGTTCTCTCTTTAGCCATTAGAAAATTAAAACGTTCATCAAGTGCTGACGCAAAAAGATGGTTCAGTGCATCGCTGAAAGTCTTTTCAGCAATCTCTTCTATTTGTATATCGTTCCATGCAGCGAGTTTTTCAAGCTGTTTAGCGTACTTATTATCGCGATATTGCTCCAACAGTTGCCCTGTGGTTAAACCTGGTTGCGCAAGGCACGTGTCGACAAGCTCTATGAATAATGGCAGTCCTGCTATCTGAGTAGAAAACATTCCCTGTAATGGGGGAACCAATGTCGCTAAATGCGGATTCTGTACCAGTAATGCGATCAGTATGCGCATTGTTGTTGGTTTCAGTTTTAGCGCCTGATAAGTATTGGTATCTTTTTTGACAAGTTTTGCCAAAAATCGTTCCAATTGTGTTGTATCAGGGGTACCTAACAGGTTTCCAAGCTCTTTAAGCAGGTAGAGTCGCAGTGTTTCCCCTGGGATTTGACTGATCAGCGGCATGGCTAGCGAACTGAGCTTAGTCGTTCCTTCTGGGTTACTTAAATCAACCTGTGGCAAGAGTGATTCGAACAAAAATGCAGATAAGGTCATTGCTTTTTCCATTCTCTGCTCGAATGTTTCCCGTCCTTCTTTGCGGACCAATGAATCAGGATCTTCGCCATCAGGCAAGAACATAAAACGTAATTGCCGACCATCATTCAGATAAGGTAGTGCCGTTTCCAATGTACGCCATGCGGCATCACGACCTGCACGGTCACCATCGTAACAACAGATGACATTATCGGTTGTCCTGAAAAGTAACTGAACGTGTTCAGCTGTCGTGGACGTTCCCAGCGAAGCCACGGCATAGTCAATGCCAAATTGGGCTAGCGCAACAACATCCATATAACCTTCCACCACCAATAGCCTTGTCAGGGTATTGTGGCTTTGCTGTGCCTCATAAAGGCCATATAACTGGCGGCCTTTATGAAAAATTTCTGTTTCCGGCGAGTTCAGGTATTTGGGAAGCTCATCTCCCAGCACTCGGCCGCCAAATGCAATTACGCGACCACGACGATCGCGAATGGGGAACATCACCCGCTCGCGGAAACGATCATAAGTGCGGCCATTGTCGTTCGTGACCAGCATTCCTGCATCGTCTAACTGTTTACGCTCTTCCGCATTATGGGCAAACCGTTTTAAGGCGTTATCCCATCCCGCAGGCGCAAAACCAATGGCAAAACGCTGGATGATCTCTTCACTGAGCCCACGTTGAGCCAAATATTGTCGGGCTGATTGGGCGCTGGGAGTATTCAGTGAATGCTGATAGAAGCTATTGAGCTTTTCCATCAGTTGGTAAAGATTTTGCCTTTGGTGACGTTCGATTTGACTGATGCCGGAACCTGCTTCGTAGGGAACTTCCAGCCCATGCATGGCTGCCAGTTCTTCGATGGATTCGACAAAGTCCAGCCTGTCATAATTCATTAAAAAATCAATGGCATTGCCATGTGCTCCGCAACCGAAGCAATGGTAAAACTGCTTATCACCATTAACAGTGAATGAAGGGGTTTTTTTCGTTATGAAAAGGACAGCACGCTTGATGGTTTTTACCTTTCTTTTTCAAAGGCACCCTAACATCGATCAAATCAATGATATCGGTTCTTGCTAATAAGTCATTGATAAATGCGCGTGGAATCCGTCCAGCCATAAGCCCTTTTTCGCCTGTTGATGAACGAGAATAAGCCGCGCTTCCTTTGGGAAAGCACGGCCTTTAACTGCAGTAGTTTGTTAATACAATCACTAAGCGGATTGACCGCGAAGATTAGTACAAACGAGTGCGGCGTGCGTTTTCGCGAGCTAGCTTCTTAGCATGACGCTTAACAGCAGAAGCTTTAGCGCGTTTGCGCTCAGTCGTTGGTTTTTCATAGAACTCACGACGACGAACTTCTGCTAATACGCCTGCTTTCTCGCAAGAACGCTTGAAGCGACGCAGTGCTACGTCAAATGGCTCGTTTTCACGTACTTTAATTACTGGCATGTGCCTCTCACCTCAATAGAAATCGGGTTTGTCGCTGGCGGGATAGTGCCAGCCGTCTTTAAAATGGTGCGGAATTTTACTTCAATGAACACGGCCTTGTAAAGTGCCGAGGAAAATTGAAACCGATAACGCCACGGGTTACAGGGTGCTTTTTTGTACGCAAAACAAGCGGCCTGATGTTGGCGTTATTAACATTAACCACACAGGATATTCAAGTAGGGCATTGATTATAGACTAAACAGAAAAAATAGCCAGCATGTAATGGATGCAGTGGCGAGAATATTGATATGGAAAGCGTGTCGGCAGAGAATTTAACAATAGATGGTGTTACACTGTCGCGCGTTGAAAGGAATGCGAATGTATATGACCAAGCAACGAGACGTAAGATAACGAGACGAATAGTGCAATGCGAGTTTTAGGTATAGAAACGTCCTGCGATGAAACCGGAATCGCAATTTATGACGATAAAACCGGTCTGCTGGCCAATCAATTATACAGTCAGGTCAAGCTACATGCTGATTATGGCGGCGTTGTGCCTGAACTGGCGTCCCGTGATCATATTCGTAAAACGGTCCCTTTGATTCAGGCGGCTTTGAAGGAAGCGGGTCTGACGAGTAAAGATATTGATGCAGTTGCTTACACAGCAGGGCCTGGATTGGTTGGTGCATTGCTGGTTGGGGCAACTATTGGGCGTTCACTGGCGTTTGCATGGGATGTACCTGCTATTCCCGTGCATCATATGGAAGGCCATTTGCTGGCACCGATGCTGGAAGAAAACAGACCAGAATTTCCTTTTGTTGCCTTACTGGTTTCAGGTGGTCATACCCAGCTTATTAGTGTGACGGGTATTGGTGAATACAAACTGTTGGGCGAATCCATTGACGATGCCGCTGGCGAGGCTTTTGATAAAACAGCAAAACTGCTTGGTTTAGATTACCCGGGGGGGCCAGTGCTTTCCCGTATGGCGCAGCAGGGTAAGGCGGGACGTTTTATTTTCCCACGTCCGATGACCGATCGTCCGGGGTTGGATTTCAGTTTCTCTGGCCTGAAAACGTTCGCAGCTAATACCATCCGCGATAACATTCATGGCCATAATATGGTTGAGGATGAGCAAACCAAAGCGGATATTGCCCGCGCATTTGAAGATGCAGTTGTGGACACACTGGCAATTAAGTGTAAACGAGCATTGGAACAGACTGGATTCAAACGTCTGGTGATGGCAGGCGGAGTGAGTGCAAACCGAACTTTGCGTACTAAGATGCAGGCAGTGATGGAAAAGCTGGGAGGCGAAGTCTTCTATGCCCGACCTGAATTCTGTACTGATAATGGGGCAATGATTGCGCTGGCTGGCATGATCCGTTTGCAAGGGGGGACTGCCGGTGAATTAGGTGTAACGGTGAAAGCACGTTGGCCGTTGGCAGATCTTCCTGCTTTGCAAAAGTAATCATAAAAGACGTTGCTTGATATGGGCTGAGTGCTATTTGCTACTCAGCCTTTTGATTATAAATGCTGCTCCAAATGCAAGGGAGTTTTTCCTATTGTAGAGAATAATCCTGACGCGCTGCGCTTGTCTTCTTCGTGTTACCGGGCTAAGCATTAACCCGGTAATCATTCATAACTACAGTATGCGTTCGGCGGCTGCGGCGTCGAGCCAGTCCTTAAATTCTGTCAACAACAGATCGTACAGTGCGTCTTCTTTTATAGTTGCAAAATTGTCGATTGCGAAGAAATGGGTATTATCCAGACGGCGATCGGTAAAGTTATCGAGTTTTGCGAGTATTCCGTAATTCCAACCGCCCAAGCCAACAAACTTCCAAAAAATAGGGTAATTTGCTGAACGTCGGATGGCTTCCTTAATTTGACGGGTTTTACTGATACCACCGTCTGTAATAAACACGACATAGACAGGTAATTCGCTATCTTTAAAATAGTCGATAATGTCTTCCATGACTGGCGGCTCATTATTGGTAGCGCCAAGGCCGGGGAGGATTTCCCATCTGGAGGGTTTTATGGCGGTCTGTATTGTATGGATATAGTCATCAAGGTTATCAAGGGTTACATCCTGATATTTTTTGTGTCGCTCGGCAAAGCCCCAGACATCCATTGAGCCGTCATCGTCAAATTGCACAGCCAGTACTGCAATACGATCCAAAACCGCCTGAACATTTCCTTTCTTGAATTGACCTTTCATCGATCCTGATGCATCAAGAACAAATGCAACCCGAGCTTTGATTGATTGTAGGTTGTGTTTACTCAGACTGACGGTTGCATTCTTGGCAAGGTTTACGAGGCGTGGCGCTTTATCCTGTAATTTTTTCTCAAGGCTGATAGTTGGGCCAGGAGGTGGATTATTTGAAAGCGTAGGTTGTTCCACATCGACACCAAAATTCACCGCCAGAGGCTCCAGCCCTCCATTGAAACCTTGCCCGAGAGCACGAAGTTTCCAGTTACCGGAATGTCGGTAAATCTCTGCAATAATCATGGCTTTTTCTGTTCTGCCTGCTGTTGAGACCGTAAAGGTAGCAATATCTTGCGCCTCAAATTTCAATTGCTGAAGACCGTCAACTGAATCCGGGCCGTCTATCACCAGCGTGATAGCAACTTTGCTTACATTGGCATCTATTTTTGTCAGATCCACAGTGATAATACTGCCTTGGTGAGAGGCTTCCAAAATCAGACTGTTATCTGCGGCTGCGGGATTATTGTAAAAATAAAAGTCACTGTCTCCTCTGACTTTCCCATTGGCATTTAACAGAAAAGCCGAGGCATCCACTTCACTGCGAAAAGAAGGTGTTGCAGGGTAAGAGAGAGCGAGTCGAAGAAAAGTTTTAGATAAAACGATATTTTGTCCTGCCTGAAGATCCATACATGATGTCCTTTTAAGTACGTAGAGGATAATCCTTTACTATGTTAATCACTATTAGGATATTCAATCCAATGCTGGACAATATTAATAAATTAAACATTCAGCATATATTAATAATTTGTGAAGATGGTCACAGGTTAGAACAGGATTTGGTTGTCAGCTATGGCTTCATCCGCGTTTCAGGCTTTTACTTGGCGTCTCACCATAGCGGGCTTTATATTCTGCGCTAAAGCGCCCCATATGGGCGAATCCCCAACGCAGGGCGACGCCTGTGACGCTGGTGGCTTCTCCCGCCAGGAGTTCCGTGCGGACATGTGCCATGCGCAGATCACGTAAATATTGCATCGGGCTGATATTCAGAAACTCCTTGAAGCCGGAATAGAGGCTGCGCAAGCTGACGCCTGCCACCTGGGCGAGCTGCTCTACGGTTATGGGTTCGTGGGCATGAGCCTGCAAATATTCCTGAACTCGTCGTACATGCCGCGGGCGAATAGAGCATCGGCGGTTAGTGGGTGTTTCACTGTAATTATGTTGATGGGTGGACAGCAGAGTAACGGAAATCAATTGTTCTATTTGGTTAGTAATCAGTTTATGTTGCAAGATGTCGGGCACTTGGGTGGTGCATTCCAGAAGATAAGGCATCAAACAGCGCCAGGCCTGACAGCGTTGCCATGCAAACCCCAGCTCAAATACCAACGGTTGATCCAGAGGGTGCCCCAATTGACCAACAAGCGTTCTTTCCAGCAAGGAGCGGGAGATCCTGACCATAAATTGGTCATTATCGGCATTCCAGCGCATGGAAGTGTGTTGATTTGGGCTGAGAATGGAAGCCAGATTGGGAGTAGAATCAAGACATTGGTCGCCGCTTTCAATACCCGCACAGCCAGCCAGCGGCATCTGGATAAGAAAGAACGAATCCAATTCACCTGGGGTGATTTCAACGCTGGCACCGTAACGCAATCGGCTCATGGAAATATCCCCAAGTGGAATATAGTGCATTTTGGCATCTATCTTTTGATTATTGCCCAATATAGTTAGTTGATGAGGCTGCATGACCCGTCCGACCATAGATTTAACTTCATCAAGATCGTTGGATGAAAAAAGTAAATGTTCTGGCGAATTGAGATGCTCCCTAATTTTTGTCACTGCATATTTAGGATCTGAACAGTTTGAAGCTGAATATCTTGATTCTGCTCTTCTAGAGTCAGTGTGTTTTGATTCAGTATTTTTAGATCCAAAATAGTAGCGAGGCCACGAATTGCTCATAATTTCAGATACCTCTAGCCAGTCATATCATTGTTATGATGTATGAGATATCCCGCTAATAACGTGTTTATTCCCTATTTTGATTATTCGGGATATAAAAAATAACCGTATTAACCTTATTCGATTATCTGCTAACAGTATCCACATATTATTTAAATGAAATATATATGATTATGAATATATTTATGATGGGTACTCTATATCCGCCTGCTGCACGCTTTATCCAAACACCGCATAAATCACAATTACATGACAAATCATGCATTGACCGTTAACGAATACCTGAATTACATAAAAGATAACTAAAAGGCGTTAAAGCGTGTGAGGTAAGCATGGCTGAACGATCATTTGTCGAGGAAGTGAAAAAGTTACGTCTGGGTCAGGGCGAAATTTTCAGTGGTGAAGGCATACTTGCCGTGACAAAAGCGCTGCTGGAATCGGGGGTGGCGTATGTGGCTGGCTATCAGGGGGCGCCGATTTCTCATCTGATGGATGTGTTGTTAGATGCGCAAGATATTTTATCTGAATATGGCATTCGCTTTGAAAACAGTGCCAGTGAAGCCACTGCTGCTGCGACGCTTGCCGCTTCCGTTAATTATCCACTGCGTGGAGCCATCACGTTTAAATCGACGGCTGGCACGAATGTTGCCTCGGATGCATTGGCAAATCTGGCATCGGGCGGTGTGGTGGGTGGTGCACTGATTATCGTCGGTGAAGATTATGGTGAGGGTTCTTCCATTATGCAGGAACGTAGCCATGCTTTCGCGATGAAATCTCAGATCTGGTTACTCGATCCACGCCCCAATCTGCCTTCGGTTGTACAGGCGGTGAAGATGGGATTTGAGCTATCGGAAGCCAGCAATACGCCAGTGATGCTACAGATGCGCATTCGTGCCTGCCATGTGCATGGTCGGTTTACATGTGAGAAAAACCGCTCGTCAACGTTTATGATTCAGAATGCGCTGGAAAATCCGACGCGCGATCTCAGTCGTATTGTTTTGCCGCCCGCCAGTTTTCTGCATGAGAAAGAGAAAGTACAAGATCGCTGGCCTGCGGCCATACGCTTTATTCAACAGCATAAGCTGAATGAGTTTTTCGCTGAGCAGGCTGATGATGTTGGCCTTGCCCTGCAAGGTGGATGCTATAACACCGTGATCCGTGCCTTGAATTTGCTTGGATTGGCGGATGTTTTTGGCAATAGCCAAATCCCGCTGTATGTCATGAATGTCGCCTACCCGTTGATCGATGAAGAGTTTGAACGTTTTTGTCATGGCAAGCGGGCGATGTTAGTGCTGGAAGAAGGTCAGCCCAATTTTGTGGAGCAGAATGTCGCCAATATTTTGCGCCAGCGTGAGATAGCGACTCGATTACATGGCAAGGATTTACTGCCAATGGCGGGAGAGTACAACACGGCTACCGTGTTGTCGGGACTCCGTGCTTTCCTTGAACGTTACGGCAAAATTGCAGCGGAAAGTGCAGTGTCTGCCTGTCAGGTACGTATCCCCGCCGTGGCCTTACCGATAAAAGATCCTCTGGAAGAGGCAGTCCATATCCGCCCACCCGGATTTTGCACCGGTTGCCCAGAGCGCCCCATCTTTACAGCGCTGACATTGATTGAACGGGAATTGGGGCAACATCACATCAGTGCAGATATCGGTTGTCATTTGTTTGCTATTTTGCCGCCATTTAATTTGGGCAACACCACGATGGGGTATGGATTGGGGGCTGCAAGTGCGGCAGCACTGAATACGCCGGTTGCGAATAAGCGGGCAATCGCAGTTATGGGGGATGGTGGATTTTGGCATAACGGCTTAACGAGTGGCATAGCTAATGGTGTTTTTAACCGCAGCAACAATCTGACCATCATTGTGGACAACAGTTATACCTCTGCGACCGGAGGGCAGGATATTCCCTCTTCAACGGCGTTAAATCCCCATCGCAGTACCGGCCATGACATCGAAAAAGCTGTCAAGGGGGTTGGGGTGAAATGGATACGCACGATCAAACGTACCTACGATCTCAAAGCCATGATGAATACCTTACGCGAGGCGCTGACAACAGGTGAGCACGGGCCAAAAGTCCTGATCGCACAGAGTGAGTGTATGTTGAATAAACAACGGCGTGAGAAGGTAAAGATCAGAGGGGCTATTGCGGAAGGGAAGCGGATCGTCCGTGAGCAGTTTGGGGTTGATTCCGATGTATGTACGGGCGATCACTCCTGTATCCGTTTGTCCGGTTGTCCTTCTCTATCGATTAAGCCGAATCCTGATCCATTGCGTACCGATCCGGTGACAACAGTATTAAATAGTTGTGTGGGCTGTGGGTTATGCGGGGAATTATCTCACGCGGCAGTGTTGTGCCCCTCTTTCTTTAAGGCACGGATCATTATCAATCCCAATCGTTGGGATCGGCTGATTCATCGTATTCGCAAAGGGCTTATAGGCTATTTGCAACGTCGTGATGTTAAACGTCGTAATCAATATGATTTTTAAGAAGGGGTCATGCCTATGTCAGCATTCACCAATTCTTCGCTAACGAACTTACCTAAACAGCCAATCAAAATTGCCATCCTGGCGATGGGAGGTGAAGGCGGCGGTGTACTGGCTGATTGGATCGTGACTTTGGGGGAAGAGAATGGCTATTTCGCCCAAACGACTTCCGTACCTGGCGTAGCCCAGCGAACTGGGGCAACTATTTATTATGTCGAGTTGTTCCCTGGTGCTGATGATCCTGAAGTACCAACACCTGTGTTGGCGCTGATGCCGACTGCCGGTGATGTGGATATTGTGCTGGCTTCGGAATTGATGGAAGCCGGACGTGCTGTCCAACGTGGTTTGGTGATACCGGATCGCACTACGCTGATCGCATCAAGCCATCGGGTATTTTCGATGGAAGAGCGTTCGGCGATGGGAGATGGGCGCGTGGATAGCGGAGTATTGATCCGGCAATCCCGACAAGCTGCTTTGCGTTTTATCCATTTTGATATGGCGAAGATAGCAGAGAAGAGTGGCAGTGTGATCAGTGCGGTATTGTTTGGCGCACTCGGTGGTACGGAGATCTTGCCATTTAACCGTAATCAGTTTGAAGCGGCGATCATCAAGAAAAACGTAGGGATAAAGTCCAGTCTGCAAGCCTTTAGTTTGGGGTGGAGCCGGACACAATTGGCAGCAAAATCAAAAAATACCGGAAAAACGGCGCCAGAAACGCCTATATCGAACAATAAAGTCAATGCCCTGCTGTTACATATCCGGCAAAAGTTCCCTGCCTGTATCCATAACATTGCCATAGAAGGTGTCAAGCGCCTGATTGATTACCAGGATCTAGCCTACGCTCGTTTGTATCTTGACCGATTGCAAAACCTCATTGAGCAAGCGGTGAAACCTGATGAGCGATTACTGAATGAGCAACTATTACGTGAAACAGCCCGCTATTTGGCGCTGTGGATGGCTTACGAAGACACCATACGGGTGGCAGATCTCAAAATTCGCGTCGGTCGATTCGAACGTGTCAGGAAAGAAATGCGGGTGAGAGATGGTCAACTGGTCGAAATTAATGACTTTCTGCATCCCAGAATGGAAGAAATCTGTGACACCTTGCCGGCAAGTATTGGGCGTTGGTTATCTCGTCCTCATTTCGTCAATCGTATGTTGGCGAAATTACTCAGCTGTGGGCGTGTGATTACCACCAGTTCCATTCGGGGATATCTGTTGCTTTATATGCTGGCGAGTTGGCGCCGTATGCGCCGCTATACGCTGCGCTTTAAGCATGAAACGGGACGTATTGAAGAATGGCTACGGCGAATTGAAGCAGCAGCAAAGCGCGATCCCGAATTGGCTGCGGAAATCGCCCAATGCCAGCGTTTGATCAAGGGATATGGTGATACTCATTCCCGCGGATCAAGTCATTTTCAAACGCTGATGGCAATTGTTGATCACCATCTGCATGACTTATCTCCCGCCAACCTGCGGCAACTACGTGAAGCGGCATTAGCGGATGAACAGGGTGACCGATTACGCGAGTGCCAACAACGTCTCTCTTTATATTAAAGAACCTTATACATGAGGAGCCTGTAATGAGCCTGCTTAGTTTTATACAGCCCCATAAGATCCGTTTTTCTGAATGTGATCCGGCGGGGATCGTCTTTTATCCCCAATATTTCGTGATGTTCAACAATTTGCTGGAGGATTGGTTCGATGAATTAACGTCAATGGGATATGCCAATTACATCGCAAAACACCGTTTTGGGTTACCGACGGTTCATTTGGAGGCGGAATTTAAGGCAATTAGCAGAATGGGTGATCAGGTCTGGCTGGAATTAAGTGTTGAGAAAATTGGCAAAAAATCATTGACGTTGCTTCAACGCTGCGTCAGCAAAGACGGTGAATTGAGGATGAGCGTAACTCAGACTTATGTCACCACTTCACTGGATACCCATCAAGCTATTCCGATACCCGACGAATTTTACTATGCGTTAACTGAACAGATGCCTTAGCTAAATAGGCAATTGCATGGGGTAGATATCGTGCGGCAGGAGAATAAATTATGAATGTAAGAGGTAAGAATGCAGTAATCAGTAACAATACAGTAACCGTCAGTGGTAAGAATATCGTATGTATTGGCGGTGGACCGGCTGGATTGTATTTCGGTCTGCTAATGAAGTTACAAAATCCTGATAATCGTGTCGTGGTGATCGAGCGTAATCGTCCGTATGACACCTTTGGTTGGGGAGTGGTGTTTTCGGATGCAACGTTGGAAAACCTGCATCTGGCTGATCCTGTGTCGGCTGAAATTATCAGGGAGGAGTTTAGCCGTTGGGATGATATCGATATCCACTTTAAGGGAACCGTAAATCGTAGTGGCGGTCATGGATTTATTGGTATTGGCCGTAAAAAACTCCTGAATATCCTGCAAGACCGCTGCCACGAAGTCGGGGTTGAGTTGCTGTTTGAAACCCAGGTTGAGGATGAGCAGGAGATTGCCCGCAAATATCATGCCGATCTGCTGATTGCCTCTGATGGGATCAATAGCCAGATCCGCACCCGTTATGCTGAATTTTTCCAGCCTGATATCGACCAACGCCATTGCCGTTTTGTCTGGTTAGGGACGCATAAAGTTTTTGATGCGTTTACGTTTCTGTTTGTGGAAACCGAGGATGGCTGGTTTCAGGTTCACGCCTATCAATTTCAGGAAGGGCTGTCGACTTTTATTGTCGAAACGACGGAAGAGACCTGGCTGGCTGCGGGTATTGACAAAATGTCACAGGAAGAGGGTATTGCGTATTGTGAAAAAATATTCGCACCGTGGCTGGATGGACATCCATTAATCTCCAATGCAACCCATTTGCGGGGGGCTGCTATTTGGATACGTTTTCCCCGCGTAATTTGTGCTAACTGGGTGCACTGGATCAAGCCAGAGGAAGATAACGGCAAAAATATCCCGATTGTGTTAATGGGAGATGCCGCCCATACCGCCCATTTTTCCATTGGCTCCGGCACAAAATTGGCATTAGAAGATGCGATTGAACTGGCAAACAGCCTGAAAGCCCATCAGGGGAATTGGCAGGCGGGTTTGTCCGATTATCAGCAATCGCGCAGTGTGGAAGTGCTGAAAATCCAGAATGCCGCCCGTAATTCAACGGAGTGGTTCGAAAATGTTGCACGCTATGAAAGCTTTTCGCCCGAACAATTCGCTTATTCACTGTTGACACGTTCCCAGCGCATTTCCCATGAAAATTTGCGCTTGAGGGATCGGGCATGGCTGGAAAATTATGAGTGCTGGTTTGCCCAAAAATCTCATCCATTCTCATCGCTGACTCCACCGTTGCTGACACCTTATCAGGTACGGGGCGTGAGCTTGAAAAATCGGGTTGTTGTCTCTCCTACGCTGCTGTATAGCGCCGTGGAGGGAATTCCGGGTTCATTCCATCTGGTTCATCTTGGTAGCCGAGCATTGGGCGGTGCGGGCTTAGTGATTGCTGAAATGACGGCAATTTCTCCGCAAGCACGTGTCACTCCTGCTTGTACAGGATTATGGAATGATCAGCAGGTGCAGACATGGAAGGCGATCACCGATTTTGTCCACCAGCACACAGACACTTTAATAGGAATTCAATTGGGACATGCGGGAAGACGGGGATCAACCCAACTGGGATGGGAACAACCTGATCACCCCTTGCCAGAGGGTAACTGGCCCTTAGTTTCAGCATCAGCCTTGCCCTATTTAGTTGGGATTTCACAAGTGCCGGCGGCGCTGACTAAGACGCAAATGGCAGAAATTATCGAGCAGTTTATTACTGCAACCCATCGTGCCATCAAAGCCGGTTTTGACTGGCTGGAGATTCAGGCCGCTCACGGTTATCTGCTCTCCAGTTTTATCTCTCCGCTGACCAATCAGCGCGATGACGAATATGGCGGCTCGCTGGAAAACCGGCTTCGTTTCCCGTTGGCCGTTTTCAAGGCGGTACGTGAGGTTTGGCCGGCTGATTTGCCAATATCTGTGCGTATTTCTGCCACGGACTGGGTGGAAGGGGGAACGACGGTTGATGAAGCCGTAGAGATCGCCCGTCGTTTCCGTGCAGCCGGAGTGGATATGGTGGATTGTTCCACAGGGGAAGTCTCTGCTGAGCAGCAGCCAGTTTATGGACGCATGTACCAGACGCCGATGGCTGATCGCATTCGTAATGAAGGAAACGTGCCGGTTATTGCGGTTGGTGCAATTACCGATGCTGATCAAATTAACGGCATCATTGCTTCTGGTCGTGCCGATCTCTGTGCCTTATCCCGCCCATTCTTATCTAATGCGGCTTGGCTATTGCATGAATGCGCCAGATATGGCTGGACGGGTATCGATTGGCCGAAACCTTATCTTTACGGCAAAGCGCAATTGATTAGAAAACAACTCTAGGAGATATCCATGTCTCAACAAGAAAATATCCAAACTCATGATCAATACAGGGAAGATATTCTCGGCCGTGCCAATGTTGCCGATAGTCCTGAACTGCTGGCGTATTACAAGGAGTTGGTTAAGTACAAGACAGGGGCACTCTGGACAATCGCCAATAAAATAGAACCCTGGCAACCTAAATCAGCTTCAGTGCCGGTACTTTGGCGTTACCGTGATCTGCGTGAGTACGTTCTAAAATCGGCTGATTTAGTCACACCAGAAAAAGCAGGTCGTCGTGTGGTTTATCTGAACAATTCGGGAGAGCCAGGAGCATCTACCGCTGTTGGTTTGCTCTATTCCGGTCTCCAGACGATGCGGCCAGGTGAAGCGGCATCGGCACATGCCCACTCCTCTTCAGCCTTGCGTTTCATTATGGAAGGACGTGGTGCTTACACCATTGTTGATGGTCAGAAAATGTCGTTGGGAGCGAATGATTTCGTCTTAACCCCCAATGGCACCTGGCATGAACACGGTGTTGATCCTGATGGCGCGCAATGTATCTGGCAGGATGGTCTGGATATACCATTGGTTAACATATTAGAGGCAGGTTTTTATAAGGTGCATCCTGATTTGCGTCAGGCAGTGACTGAACCTGTAGATTCTTCCATTGCACTCTGGGGTGCCCCTGCTTTGCGTCCACAGAATGTTGGCTGGGATAAACCGTATTCCCCGCTGTTCAGATACCAATGGGAGCCAACTTATGAAGCCTTGCAGCGTTACGCTCAGGTTTCAGAAGGATCGCCTTTTGATGACATTTTGATGCACTACTCCAATCCGCTAACAGGCGGTCATGTGATGCCAACTCTCGGCGCCAGTATGCAGTTGTTGCGACCTGGTTTTGTTGGTAAAGCACATCGTCATACTGGCAGTTTCATTTATCAAGTGGCGAAAGGAAAAGGTTATTCCGTGATTGATGGTCAACGATTTGACTGGCAGGAGCGAGATATTTTCTGCGTTCCTTCGTGGGCATTTCATGAGCATGTGAATGCCTCACAAACGGATGATGCTTGCCTGTTCTGTTTCAACGATTTGCCAGTCATGCAGGCATTGCAATTGTATTACGAAGAAGCCCTGTCTGATAACGATGGACACCAACAAGTGAGAGGATAAGAGATGCGTTTAATCACTTACCGTTCAGAAGTGACGGCTGCTGCGAGATTAGGTGCAATAGTCAATAATCACGTAGTTGACTTGGCAAAATTGGCCGCCCATACAGGGAATAGATTGCCGGATAACATGCTGGAATTTATTGATCTGGGACCATTGGCGGTAAGCAGCACAACCGCGCTGTTAGATTCATTCAAGGGGTTTTGGCCTACAGGGATTTCACTGCCATTGCAGAATGTGAAAATTCTCGCTCCCATTCCTCGGCCACGGAAAAATATCTTTGGTATTGGCCTGAACTATATTGAACATGTGGCCGAATCTAACCGCGCTCTGGATACGGCAAAAGATCTGCCAAAAGAACCCGTTATTTTCTCTAAGCCGCCAACGACAGTGATTGGCCCTGGCGACGCGATTGAGCATAACAGTGAGATCACCCAGCAATTGGATTGGGAAGTGGAACTGGCGGTGATTATCGGCACTCGCGCCAAAGGTGTATCGGAAGCTGAGGCATTGCAATATGTTTTTGGTTATAGCCTGATGATCGACATGAGCGCCCGTGATTGTCGTCGGGCTGGGCAGTGGATCTACTCCAAGGGGCAGGATACTTATGCGCCTTTTGGCCCTTGCATTGTCACCGCTGATGAAATATCCAACCCGCAAGAGCTGGCGCTGAGCCTAAAAGTCAATGGTGTGACCAAACAGGATTCCAATACACGCCATATGTTGTTCAAGGTAAATACCCTGATTGCAGATATTAGCAAAGGTATCACGCTGGAGCCAGGGGATATCATTGCCACAGGTACACCGGAAGGTGTTGGGGCGGGGCGTGATCCACAAGAATGGCTGTGGCCTGGGGATGTGATTGAAGCATACCTTGAAAAGATTGGTTATTTGCGTCACCCCGTTATTGCGGTGTAAATAAAACAGGAGCCTGATATGCTGAAACTTCCTAAGTTCAAGGCGGCTGCGGTACAGGCTGCTCCTGTCTTTCTGGATACAGAGGCGACAGTTGATCTCGTTTGTCGGCTGATCCAGGAAGCGGCAGATAAGGGAGCCAGTTTGGTGGCTTTTCCTGAAGTGTTTGTTTCTGGTTACCCCTATTGGAACTGGGTGATGAACCCGATACAAGGCAGCCCATGGTTTGAGAAACTGTGCAAATCTGCCATTGAAGTGCCAGGGCCGGAGATCAACAAAATCGCACTGGCTGCGGCACGTCATCACATCAACGTTGTGGTTGGGGTTAATGAACGCAGTTCTAATGGTATAGCAACACTCTATAACACTTTGGTGACCATTTCTGATGAAGGAAACATTTTGGGGCGTCATCGCAAGCTGATGCCGACATGGGCAGAGAAACTGACATGGGCGAATGGTGATGCGGCTTCATTAAAAGTACATGATACCCGTATCGGGCCGTTGGGCGTGCTGGCCTGCGGCGAAAATACCAATACGTTGGCGCGTTTTTCCTTGTTATCTCAGGGGGAATTGGTACATGTTGCCAGTTATATCTCCCTGCCGGTTGCACCACCGGATTATGATATGGCTGAGGCGATCCGTTTACGAGCGTCAGCTCACTGTTTTGAAGGCAAGGTGTTTACCATCGTCTCCTGCTCCACGATTTCGCCGGAAATTGTAAAAGCGATGTCGGCCAGTCATCCTGAAGCTGAAGAGTTGCTGGCACGTTCTAATAGTGCATTTACCGGCATTATTGGGCCTGATGGGCGAGTGATTGGTGATCCCCTGATTGATAAAGAAGGGATCGTCTATGCGCAGATTGACTTGAATCGCTGTATTCAGCCGCGTCAAATGCACGATATCACAGGGCATTACAACCGGTTTGATATCTTCGATCTAAAAGTGAACCGTCGTCCGATGAATGCGATCCGGTTTACCGATCTGCCATCCGATCAGGAGGATCTCCCATGAATAACACAAGACATTTTAGAGTGGGGCTGATTGTTCCCTCTTCAAATACGACAATGGAAACAGAAATTCCCGCTATCCTGCGCGCCCGTGAAGCGATAAGCCCTGAACGTTTCACCTTTCATTCCAGCCGCATGAGAATGAAAACGGTCACAAAAACAGAACTGGCGGCCATGGATGCAGACAGTGATCGCTGTGCGCTTGAACTGTCGGATGCAGCGGTCGATGTACTGGGATATGCCTGTTTGGTGGCGATCATGAGCATGGGACAGGGATATCACCGAATCTCTGAAAAGCGCCTCCATCTGCGGACGGTGGAAAATGGACATCCGGCGCCAGTTGTGACCAGCGCGGGGGCGTTGGTGGATGGGTTACATGCTTTGGGAGCGAAACGAATCTCCATACTAACGCCTTACATGAAGCCATTGACTCAGTTAGTGATTGATTACATTGAAAATGAGGGAATTGAAGTTATCGACAGCATTTCGTTGGAGATCCCCGACAACCTTGCTGTCGGACGACAAGATCCTCTCGCACCGGTGGAGATTACCAAACGATTAAATAGCAATGTGGATGTTATCGTTGCTTCCGCTTGTGTACAAATGCCTTCTTTGGCGTCAGTACCTCTGATCGAAGATCGGGTGGGATTACCTGTTATTTCTTCATCTGTGGCGACAACCTACATGATATTGAAACAGCTTGGGCTGAATACATACGTTCCGAGATTTGGCTCACTGTTATCAGGAAAATATTAATCGAGATATAAAAGGTTGTTCAACTTATGCCAGATTCAAAAGTGTTTGTTGACAATTACTTGCCTGCCTTGCTTGGGCAGGCATGGATGCTAGTTTCTTCTGAATTCCATGATATCGTTGAAGCGCGGGGGCTGTCAGTGCTGGAGTGGCGGGTGTTATCAGCGTTGGCAGGAAGTGGCCCGATTGGCATCAGCCTTTTGGCACAGAAAACGGTCAGTAAACAACCGACCATTACCCGTGTTTTGCAGCGTTTGGAACTACAGGGGTATATAGCGCGTTTCTCCAATGGTGGCAGCGATCGCCGTATTACATTGGTAAGTTTGACTGAAACAGGGAAAAAAGTGGTAGAAGGATTGCTGACCGAGGCGGAATCTCACGAAAAAAGTGTGCTGGAACCGCTGGGTGATAGCAAAAGCCAGCTACTGAAAGAGGTTTTGCAGGAGCTAATTAAACGGCATACACCAATACGTGGAGTATTGGGGGAATTTGGTAAGTAATTCGTATGGAACATTACGAGGAATATACCGGTTAATTTGGCATATTCCTCGTATATATTGAATAGCGATGGGATGGGCTTATTTAATGAGCAATTGTCTCTTATCTTCCCGTTGGGCATTTTCCGCCAGTATTTTAAAATCTTTTACTGTCCAATATTGCTTTGGAACAGGCAGGTTTTTCATCTCATTGGTTGGCCATAGTTGAAATTCAGCCAGTTTATCCAACGAAAAATGCTGATAATGCTCAGGCAGAGATAGACGCAGGGCAAAGTTCTCTTTACCGAAAGGCATTAATGGGTAGCGGTTGTCTTGGATATCATAATTCCGGTGCAGTACTAAAAACTTTTCTGGAATGCGTTGATAACTGTTCCACCACAAACCATCTACGCTATCAAACATCTCCTTTGTGCCTGATTTAGGATAATCCCCAAGTTCATGCAAAGCTATCGGCAAGATCTTAGCCATTGAGTCCGAGAACTGCGTTACAGAAGAAGCGCGTCCTTCCAGGATCAGTGTCAGAGCCAACCGTGCACCCAACAGGTTGGAATAGAGATCTTCCGGGGAAAAAGCCGAAATGCCCTCTGAAAATCCAGGGACTGATTGATAGCCATACCATTGCGCTATTTCATGCCAGGCAGCAAGCTGAAAAGCGAGTTTAACCGCCAAATAGGCACTTAGCGTATAGCGTTCAGCAGGTTCTTCCGGTGGTGTAAAAGCAAAAAAATGAATTTTACGTGCGGCAAGTTCATTATTCAGGGTTAATTTCCATTCCTGACCAAGATGCGCGTAAATCTGGCTAAACAGATAAAGCGTATAATCTGCGGTATCCCTCACATGGGAGATATCAATAAACCCTCCCTGATGGGTATAGAGCAGACCAACTTTTTCATTGCTTACCCCCAACAAAGCGGCACTGGCACCGATAACACTGTCATTATAGTGATGATCACCCAGTTTCTTGGCTTCTACAATATTGTCGATGTCGTAGAAGGGAATGGGGATATTCCAGAGTTGGGCTTTAAGGTTATAGCCGAAAGCACAGCAGGCCCTTAAACCTTCTGGCGGGGTAATGGGAGGTAATGCATCCCAATTTTGCTGTGATTGTTCATGGGTATCACTGATAAGGACAGGTTTTACCGGAGCAACAGATTGTGGTTGATTTTTGCATGCCATCAGTAAGAAACAGAGGCAGAGTGTAACAAATAATCTCAAAACGCTTCCCCAACCTGGAAATAAAATCCGGTACTGTCTTTACCGACACCAAAATCTAATCTGACATTCATGCGTGGTTTAAACTCGAAACGATAGCCAATACCAACAGAAGGAAGCCAATGTTTAGTTCCCAATTGTGAAGGAGAATCTCCCAACGTGCCGGTGCCTATCCAACCGACCACACCGTGGCGCCAGTCAAGTTTATGCCGTAACTCTACCTGTGTTGTGAAGATATTGTTGTCACGATAGCGTCCTTCATAATACCCGCGCATCCGCTGGCCGTTACCAAGTAGTGATAGCTGGTTCCACGGTACATCACCTGCGCTGAAACGGGCATAGTTATCAAAGGCCAGAACTGTCTTTTCAGATAGCTGATAATAGGTTGAAAACTGAAGTTGGGTGGTATGGAAAGGGTGATCACTGCCCAATTCAGGGGGAAAATAGGTATAAATGATCTCAAATATCTGTCCGTGCCGCGCATTGGGCAAAAAATCCCGCGTGTCATAACTGAAATGGGCACTGACACCAGAACTTATCACGGAACGACCACCGACGGACTGTGCAAAATACCGTTTTGCACCGCTATCTGGATCACTGGCATTGACGGATGAAAAATTCCAGCCTAATCCCACATAGGTAGCGTCAGTGATGCGATAGAGAAGCCGTGGATGGATAGAAAATTCCTGCGAGCGGTACTTCTCTTTGTTGCTGTCATTTTTACCAGCATGATAGCCCTTGCCCCAATAGTAAGTTGGGGTGTTATTCAGTGTACTGGAAACAAATAACCGCCATTGGTCACTGGCAAGAAAATTGTAATTAGTAAAGTTCAGTCCAAACGCGCCGGTAGATGAACCAAAGCCACTGAGTCCCAATGAAGAGGTCTGGCTAATGTGGTCTGAATGGTCAGGACGGTATAGGCCAACTATGGCAACACCAATTCCGATACCCATTTCAGGGGTGTAAAAAGGGCCGGGCAATACGCCCCAGTCAATTTTTTTGTGGTCATCAAAATGGTTGCTGCCACCTAATTTGTTTAACCAACCATCAATTTTTTGCCGATCGGGCAGGATATCAGCGTGTGCCGATGAAATGGCAAAAATAAACAGGCTGGAAATTACCAGCCTTTTGAATATTGTAAGGTTAAACATTAAAAACGGAACTCACCGGAGATAAAGAAGCTGTTTCTGTTGCCAAAACCGACTTCTGACAAAATATTGAAATTACGGGTGACTTCGAAACGTGCACCAACGGTATTGTTCCACTTATGGGCAAGGTGTTGTTTGACGTCGAATTTGATGTCAGTCATGCCTTTAATGTACACCATTCCCTCTTGGAGTTTGGGAGGTAAATTGAGTTTACTGACATCGCCGCTAAAATGTTGAGTAATATCTTGATACATGGCACCTACCCAAATTTGCGCTTTTGCATTTCCTTGACCAACAAATAATGGTTCAAAAATAAATTCATAGCCAATTCGTGGAGTAATAACTAAAGCACTAATATCTCCATCTAAGATATCAAGATTGGTACGAGTATAATTAGCATCTAATGTGGCAAAAAATTGGTTGTAACCACCGGCAAGAGTGGCACCACCACCAAAAGTTTTTCCTTTGAAGTTCAATTCGAAAGGAATGTCTTTACCATACTCAGTGTCTCCAATAAAAGTTATATTATCCAAATTTGTTGTGGATTTGCCTTTGGTTTTTCCATAGACGCCGTAGACATTCAGGAAAGGTAACACCCAAGAATCTAGTTTAAGCATATGGGTTTCGCTTTTCTGTCGAGTATCACCTGCATCAATAATGATTGCTTTTTCCCAATTACGAAATCTTGGGTTAGTAAATTTAAATTTAATGCTATCTACGACAATATCCTGCCGCATATTCATATAACTATAACTAGCGCCAAACGGTTCAGGCAGGTCGTAGCCTTTTGCTCGTGCGACATCACCCCAAATTGGCAGAATACGAGATCCCGATTTAGTTGATTGGGATAAGCTACCGTCATTATTTGTTTGCTGAACGCCAGATTCGGATACGGTTAATGAAAAAAGTGGGCGCTCGCTATCTGCATAACTGTATGAGGTCGCAAGGCATAAAGTAGCAGCTAACAGTTTGCTAGTGTTAGTTAAGTTCATAAATGAATTCACTTCCTATTTTTGATATTTGGTTGTCTATAAAATGAACGAATTAAGACGGAAAGGCGCGTAGATTATCATAGCTCTTTTTGACAATCATCAACGAATTATGCTTGTAGGTGTAATATTGCACAATTTGGAATATTCGTTTGTTTTATCATCAAATAGAACGAGTTTTATCTCTCCAAGATGTTAGTAAAAATAATAAATTGATATTGAAATTATTTCTTATATTGATTTTTATTTCGGTTACTTAAAATAAGAGGATAGTCTATAAATGTTTTAATTTTATTTATTATTTATATGACTTATCACAATAAGTCATTGTTAAACGACAATGAATAATCTTATCTTTGGTTTGCTATTACCTTATTTAATCAATAGTTATATTAATGTTTTTTATGCGGGGCATATTGGAATTATTCATTGAGCTTACGGGGAACACAATCCTTGCTGGTCACCGGTCACGTTATAAAACGGAACACCCCCGTGAGTACGGGGAACACCGCATTCGGAGCCAATGCCAGCGCCCGTAAATCGGAACACCCCCGTGAGTACGGGGAACACATCATGACTGACATGCATTGGTCAGAACACGCCGGAACACCCCCGTGAGTACGGGGAACACAAGTCCTTTACCGCCGTCCAGCGGGAAAAATTCGGAACACCCCCGTGAGTACGGGGAACACACCATTGCAAAATATGGGGATGATGCTGATCACGGAACACCCCCGTGAGTACGGGGAACACACTAAATATAACCAATTGTGCTAAAAAACTTTTATCAACAGAAAAAACTTTACCATTTTAATCGCCTTTAACTTTCCCAAACTGATCCTCAGAAAGTGGTTTAAATTTCACTAAACGCAGGCCATCAAAATCTAGCGGTTCCCTTCGGTTTTCACCAAAGGTTTGAAAATCAAACCCAGATTCGGTGTTGGTCTGCCATGCCATAACGGCATTTCCATCCTCAGTCAGTTCCGTGATTTGTTGCCAAATCATCTCCCTGATTTTATGCGAGATATTACCTACATAAACCCCTGCCCGTATTTCCAGTAACCAAATAGCCAGACGTCCCCGTAATCGAGGAGGAACGGCTTCTGTTACGACCACCGTCATACTCATCTTTACTGGCTCCTGTGCCCAATGTCACCGATAGATACCGGTTCAGGAATGGCGGGAGGTTGTGCATCAGCAGGAGGGGGTGGCGGGGAAATTTCGCCCGCCGCAAGTACTTCTTCAATTAAGGGAATAAGGCGTTTCAGAATTTTGTCTGTCCTGAATTTCTCGCGACAAGCAATTCTGACTTGCCTGTCAGGAGCAATGCTATTGGTGGCCGCGACTTTAAACGCAATAGGCACGACAGTATCAAACTTCAAGATATCCGCAATATCATAGACAAATGACAGGGGTTTGCCGGTATGCAGAAAACCAATGGCAGGTGCATAGCCAGCCGCCAGAATGGCTGCCTCGGTCACTCCATATAAGCAAGAAGTTGCGGCACTGATACAGCGATTGATCAGGTCACCTTTATCCCAATCCGTATGATCGTAATTGCGCCCATGCCATTTTACCCCATACTGTTTTGCCAATATTTGATAGGTTTTTCTGACACGAGCGCCCTCAATGCCCCGAAGCTGTTCGACATTGCGTTTTTGGGGAGCAGGCTCCCCAAAGCGCAATTCAAACATTTTGCGGACAACTTTGAGCCTTAAATCCTCATCCAGTGCCAGCTTGGCCTGATAAAGCAGTCGGTCTGAACGCGCACCTCCTGGTTGTCCTACGGAATAGAGCCTGACACCCGCTTCCCCCACCCAAATAAGCAATGTTCCGGTAGTAGCAGCCAGTTTTACCGCAGCATGGCTAATGCGGGTGCCCGGCTCCAGCATAATGCAGGCGAGAGAACCAACGGGAATATGCATACGTTCACCGTTGGCTTCATCGATCACAACAAACGCATTATCTTTGACATCAATACGCCCCATGCCGATAAAGATCATCGAATTCCTGTCCTTGATGGGAATGGGTTTTAATGGAATAAATGCCATTACAGTGCCCTTATCAGCATTAGCCCACAACCAAAGGATTTTGCCCTGCCAAACCCTTTCTGGCATTGCTCAAGGAAAAGTTCGCTATCTGACAAAGTGAGCACGCCCTGAAAATCCACACTGGAAAATGCCACTTTCTGGCCAGAAGCTTTGAAGCTGCGATGTTGGGTATAACGTTCAATATCTGGGGCGAAGTCAAAGCGAATACCCCAATTAGCCAGTCGTTTTTCATCCTGTATCCAGGCTTGGGCGGCTTGCGTCATTACTGATTCGATTTCATCTGAGCTACCAGAATGTCTTGCCTGGAGCTTGGCATGCATCAATACGTCGTGGCGAAGCTGTTTGCCTGAATCTTTATTTGTGATGCAAACAGTAGGGTTCGCGCGGAGTTTGAACGCCAGTTTTTGACCGTTATGTAATTGAGGGATAAAAGGTTTGGTCTGAATCTGGAACTGCGGGGAATTGGCTATCGGTGTAGTTGTGGACAACACAAAAAATTCAGGTCTGCCACTTAAGCTCATCTCTTGCCGAAACAGGAAATTGCGCTCTTCCTGTTCTGTAAACAGTTGCCACAAGAGTTGGTGGGAAGCATAGACATCATTTTTCGTCTGTTTTCGTGACGGTGCTTGTATATGATAAACCGAAGGGTGCAAGGTAACTTTAGACAGATACATGTGTTCCCTCCACGGTCGATAACTGGAACGATAACTGGTGCATCGTGCGTTGCGTAAACTGCCAGCGGCTGCGTGATAGTGGCTCATCCCAACGTTGATGAGTCAGTATTGTCGTATCAGGGATTGTGATCTCGTCTTCATCTCCTTCCCAAAAATAGCTCACGACATCATGATTACGCTGCCAGTAGTGATTGGCTTTTTCTGATTGATAAGGTAAGGGAGGAAAAGACGTATCGAGAGCTGCTTTTAATGACGGATATTCTGCCAATTTCGGCATCATCGGAAGCGCAAGAGGGCAGGATTTTCGCCCAAGGCTCAGCATAAAGACCGGTTTTATCAGCGCATCACGCAAAGCCGAAAGTGTGAAACTGGCCTGTTCGGTCAATGAAATTGCGATAA
The DNA here is from genome assembly GCF_003610465.1 of Xenorhabdus ehlersii. Classification (GTDB taxonomy): domain Bacteria; phylum Pseudomonadota; class Gammaproteobacteria; order Enterobacterales; family Enterobacteriaceae; genus Xenorhabdus; species Xenorhabdus ehlersii. The sequence continues at coordinate 178,375 of NZ_RAQI01000001.1, forward strand.
CCCACACGCCATCAGCAAGGTAATCGCGTGAAGACAGTATCGTGTTTAATTTGGATTTATCACGTAACTCACTTTTACGGGTCAGATGTGCCTGTTTTTTCTCTTGCGAGGGGACTTGGGCGGTATGGTAATCCCGCATCAATAAACCGGAAACAATCTGTTTGATGGCGATTTTGATACCCTGCTGCAATGCCACAAGTTGTGTTTCATCGTCACGCCGGATACCCAATGCTGCGCCTAATAGCCCTAAGATAGCCGAACGGGTTGGATAAGTGTCGGTCGGACGGCTTTCACCGACTGCTTCCACCCCCCAACTGGCTAGTGCCCCGTATAAGCGAAAGACCAGGTAAGTCTGCATATTGGCCCCTTTTTTTACTTAGTGACGAATTGAAGTAGTTCAGTAAAACTACCTTCACCCGTGACGGCATTGATTTCATAGTGTGTGTCAGCGCAAGCGCCATAAACGTTATCGAAGTTTTTCCTCTGATTTTCTAACGCCTTGATAGCATCGGTTGCCTGATCTTCGCTATCAATGGGTTTTAAAAAACGCAACAGACAGGGAGCGAGGCTGATATTCTCCCTTTTCCGCCAACACATAACTGGCATAGGCGCGGGAGCCGAAACTGTTTTGTTTGCCGGATGGGGCGATTTTAATAGCGGCTTCTGTCAGGGCGGCAATGGCTTTATGCGCCAGTGCTTCATTGCCTGCCAGGTTTTCGATTAACAAAGACTTGTCGATGCAGATATAGCTGTAGAACAGGGCAGCCGCAAAGCCGGTTTCGCCAATATGAGCTGAACCGGAATCACTTTTACCCGCATTGAGATCGTCTACAGCGGTAAAATAGTCATCTTCCACGGCGACACTATGAACGCTGATAGCATGAGCAACCTGACAGGCTGCTTCTACATTATAAGCAGGGCTGGATGCCAACATACGGCCAAACAGGGCAATATCTACGGCCGTTTTTTCTGTGCTCAGTAGTTTCAATTCTTCTTTGGTCGGTGCGCGATTTTCAGCGATGAGTTTATCGGCCAATGCAAAGGTAGCCTCTTTTTCTGCCGGGCTAATATGAGCCAGCTGTTCAATTTCCAGAGGCTCATCTTTTTTATTTTTGCCAAATACTTCTGCAATAATAGTAGCCCATTCAGTGGCTTGTTTTTCTTTAACTCCCCCATTAAGTAAGCGTTGATAAACCTGGAATCCAAAACGTTTGGTACGAAAACCAAGGTGCTCTACGAGAGCATCCTGAAACAGATCAGAGATTCGCCAATGGCGCTTCAAACTTTGAGAGCTAATTCTTAATCTCTCAGCTCCGCCCATTCTGGCGGTTTTAGGACGTCCGAGATCGTCGCGGTTCAGGTTAGCAGGAGGGTAGGAAGTTAACAGATGTAGCTGAATGAATTGGCTCATTTAAAATTCCTTATAGATTAAAAGTGATTAATTATTGGGGTTATTTAGCGGCTTTGTAGTAATCCATTGCCCATTGCACACAAAGGCGTTTATTGGCTCGATATGCTCTTGGATGGTGGTATTCCCACATCCACTGTTCAATATCTTTGGCGAGAGACAAGACGGAAACCTGGCCTTTCAGTTGTTGCAGGATGCGCCGCAAACGCATAATAAATTCATCGGGAGTTTTGGCTGCCTGTAATTGAGCAAAGCGATGAGTACTGACAATGGGCTTGTCATTTTCTGTTTTGGTGCCTGCGGCGGTAGCCAGATTGGTAGTGGTGTTAGTTTTGACATACACCAGAGTGACGGCAATCATCGCCCATAGTGTAACGGTCTTTTGTTCAGCTTCTTTGGTAATATCTTCTGGCAAACTGAACCATAATGCCCGAAAACCTTCGGTGAAAGTGACCGCCTCAATATCCTGGCAACGCTTTAATTCAGCCTTATAGAGCGTTGGTGCAGGGGGAATCTTTTTTTCCTTCAATTCTTCGGGGGATAAAAACATGCTTTCCCACCAGCGCAGTAAACGACCTTCACTTAGGTTAGTCATTGATAACTTCCTTCTTCGTGTTCTTGGATGATTTGGTTTCTATATTGTGCTCTGCCATAAATGACTTGATATCTTTAGAACCCATCAGCCACTTGGTAAGAATTTGCCGTGCCTCGATTTTTTCCAGTAATTTTTTGGGATCGGTATCTTCTGACAGTACAAATTCATCAAAGAGATCAAAGCAGGTATTTCTGAGTTGGTAGAGCCAGGTTTTAGCTTCTTCGGTGGATAGGGAAGAAGCTTTATGCTGGCTACTGACAATCTGTTGTACAGCTTTAAAGAAGACTGTTTGGGTTCGTTGGTAGAAGGTAGCATCAATAAATGATATATCGCCTTTTATCTCATTTGGGCGATGGAACCATGCGCTTTTGATCTGGGTACGACACTGAGTCAACGCATTGACAGAGAGGTTTTGTAGTGTTTTGACGCGCCGGAAAACGGCATCTTTCTTTTCAATCGGCATGGAAAATAGAGGCAGGCTGGTGGAGTACCAGCAGCGGGCTTTCATGTTATCCAGATCATAGCCAAAAACCCACAACCGTGGAGTGTAACTCTGTTCGTCCGCAAAATAATCATTGAGTTGGTTAAAATGGTCGATAACCTGAGCTACTTGTTGACCATGTTTATCATCGGAAAAAGTCAGGCTATCCCAGATCTTGTAGGTAATGCCACCGGGCTGCCCTTTGACGGAAAGGTGCTCTTCATCCGGTTTTTTAGGATTCCATCGATAAGGAGTTAAGGGATGTTGCCAAGTACCAGAATAGTTATTGCCATAGTTTTGGGTACGATAGCCAGAAACGGATTGGTGAGTTGCTTGCCCCGTTAATTGGCAAGTAGCTGGCTTATCGTCTATCTCCAGACGAATTCGCCGTGGCATTGCCCAATACATATGCAGCTCATGGACATTATGTGCGTAAATTTCTGTTCCTGCTTTTTGGCTGATATGAGTTTTACCCAGCCACGGAAAAATGTCTGGACTGTTGAGATCAGGATCTGGGTAAGACCAAAGTTCCCGATTGATGACATTAAGCCAAAGTTTTTGCCATAGTGAAGCATCCAATTCTTGTGGCTGAATCAAAGTTGTTAGTGGGCCGCCTCCCCGCAACCCCACTCGATGTCCAACACCGCCGGCAGGGGCATTAATCTGTAATGTGAATAGCGCAATAGCGGCCATTTCAGGGGAAATGACTTCACATTGGCTGCGTTTTATAAAGTGGTCAGTATTATCCTTCAACGTTTTTTCACCGGGCGATTCAATCAATAATCCTGAAATACCGATAGGCTTTCTTTCAGCTAACGGATCAAAATCCTGCATAAACAGAGGGCCATCTCCTGACAAATTAAAAGCATGTTCTGTCCGATTAAATGCAGTCTGTAAGTCAGCTTGTGTAGGGGCTTGTTGATAAAATTCATGCCATTCGTCTTCATCTTCAGGGGCAAAAACCGTTTGCAGCAAGCCAATTGCTAACTGATAAGCAGCTCCCTGAAAATCAGCCCTCGGCAGGGCAAAATCGACAACGGCAGGATCACCGATTGCCGTCAGTGGCAACTTTTTCTCGCTGCCATTTCTCATGCTAAAAGTCAGCCATGCGTCTTTAACAAGGTTCATTACGCCTCCTGCTTAGGATAAAAACCAATGTTGGGATCATAAGTAAAATGAGGGTCACTCTCTGGCAGCCAGATTTGCAGGTATTTGACGGATTTGAATTTATCCTGTAACTGTTCTACCGCTTGAGAAAGAGACGCTGGTATGGGTTGCAGCTTATCGGCAAATTTGTTTTTTGAAATTTTGACGATACTTAATTGGACAGGGAATTTTTCATTTTCTACCCACGGTATTAATTCCCCGCTTTCGGTCAGTTTGACAAGCAGTACGCTCACCGTTTCGATATCGCTAAATCGGGTGCTGATATCGCAATCATCGTCATACCAGCCGCGGGCACTGCGTTTACTATATTCATAGCGTTGCCATTGCAGGGCTTGTGATCGTGCTACGGCGTCTTTGCTCCTCCCTTCAGCGATTGTTTCATCATCTTTGTATTTGAGTGCATCAGGGATTTGTTCATCGGCATCTTCACCGTAAACGGCTTCGATCAAGGTTCTAGCCTCAGCAGGCATACGAATGGCACCCAGGCGCAGTAGTTCGCGTAAGCCAAGCCATAAACGTCCGGCTGAACGATAAACATATTGAGTATTGCGGAAATCTTTACTCAGCCAATCAGCGTTAGGTTGGTCATCCCATTCTGGTGCGTGGAGATATAATTTAGGCGCAGATCGGCTATCGATAATGCCTGGCTTATATTCTCCATTTGCATTACGAGTATGGCGGTTCAGGCGCCCGACCCGCTGAATCAAGTCATCAATCGGGCAGATATCGGAGATCATGACATCCGTATCAGCATCAAGGCTTTCCTGAAAGACCTGTGTTGTAATCAGGATCTTTCCTTGCCGATCTTTCTGCTTACTCTCTTTACCAAATATTGCCAGCACACGATCTTCGAGCATTTTTCGGTCATGCAAAATAAAACGGCTGTGGAATAACAGGCAATTTTCCGGCTGTTCCATTTGTGACTGAATCAGTCGGAAAGCATGGAGTGCATCATCCACTGAGTTACGAACCCAAACCACACATTGCCCATTTTGAGCGGCGTCCAGAGCGATTTGTACACATTTATCCAGATGATTCACGGTTTTTACCGTGACGGTACGGCTAACATCTGGGCGACTGCGTAAAGGAGCCTCAATAAGTGGATTTTCTGGGTTTAACGTGACCTGGGTTGCCAGTGGAAAGGCCGTTTTTTGCAATTTTTGTGGTGGGATTCCGCCGGCTGATAGCCAGATATCCACCAGCCGTTGGCGCTGTTTTAAGGAGAGCGTGGCAGTCAGTAATACCACGGAGCCACCCTGGTGCAGGTGCAGACTTAATAAGCTTTCCAGTAATGCAAACATGTATTCATCTGCGGCGTGTACCTCGTCAAAGATCAATACCTTGCGATTTAATCCAATCAATCGAAGTGACTGGTATTTTCTTGGTAAAACTGCAAGCAATGCCTGATCGATAGTACCTACGCCCACCGATGCCAATAGCGCCTTTTTGTTAGAATCTGCCAGCCATCGGTGGCACTGTGCTGTCGCGGTGCTATCGTCTCTGGTGTAATCACTGTCGTTGTGTTCGGAGGTCAGGATAATGTCACGGAAATTGTCATTCATTTCACGTGCACCGTGAGCGAGAACGATACTGGGCAGGTTGCCGTTTTCTGTATCGAACATACGATGGTAGTGTTTAGCGATTCGACCAAACATAGCGTTGGAAGTTGCCATTGTTGGCAGGCCAAAATAGAAACCATCCGCAGTACCGGTTTGCATTAAGCGATGAGTCAGAGCAAGGGCAGCTTCTGTTTTGCCCGCTCCTGTGACATCTTCCAGAATAAAAAGCTGTGGAGAGTCATTAATCGGGACTTTTTCCGCCCATTTTTGTAATGGGGTTGGCGAAAAGTGGTAATACTCCTGAATAGAAGTGTAAGGCGATATTACGCGGGTGTTATGGAAATCAATGCCATTTAAGGCAACTTGGGCTTGCTTTTGGGTAAGCTGCCAATATTCCGCTAACGGAAGCGCTTTGGTTTGATAACGAAAATGATAACAATCAGAGCCTATCCAGTCAGCCAGTACGACAATACCGGCAAGTTGCCAACTCACCTGTTTCAGGTTGTGTTGCCACTCTTTTGAAAGTAATTTTGCCAGTGGCAGACGAGGTTGAAAAAGCGTCAGTAGATCATGGGTAAATGCCGTTGCATCGACAACATTTTGGGACTCAGTAAAATCGGTAATTGCGTTCCAATCAGCATCATCAATGGGTTTACCATGATGACCGAGCATACACTGCATCAAAATCATTAACGTTTTCAGTGCTTGTTTCTTTTGTTTATCTTCACTGAATTGCAGGCCATCATCTTCCACTAAAGCAAGCAGTACGTCGTCCTGAATTTTTTTCCAGAAAAATAGCCCTAACCGATCATGCCTGAAAAATTTGGAATCATAGGGAGAATATTGTTCAGGTTTAATCAGATCAGTATTTTCTTGGGAATATAATTGCTGAAATGCAGAGGCAAATTTGCCGATATCATGTAGTACCAGAAAAAATGAAAACAGATTTTGTAATGATTCTGGTGATAATCCCAAAAAATTTGCGAGATCCTGTGTTAATTTTTTGTGTGGTGCCAATAATAATCGACCTACTGCGGCAACATCTAGGCAGTGATAGACCAGAAGATGATAGTTTTCTTCGGAATAGGGATTTTTTTGGGCTTTGCCCCAATATCGTGTGAGGTAACTAAAGTTATTTATTAAATTAGGCATATTCTTACGTAGAAATAAAATTATAATCGAATCACATTAATGAATTGTTACTGTTCTTCTTTGTTTTCTATATATTGGCTAAATCGAAGTAAATAACCATCTGGATCTTGAACGAGGAATTCTCTCTGACAGATAGTAGTATCGCCTATGCAGTAATAATTATCTTCCAGTGGGCGATAAAGCTCTATTTTGTTAATTACAAGATTTGCCATAATTGACTTAACGTTATCGACTTCAATTTGCAAATTAATACCACGTCCTAACGGCTTATTGAGTTCTCCGGTATTCCAACCATTTTCATGAAATGCTTCCAACATTAATTGCGCCTCACCTAAGCCCAAATAAACAAAATCAGGTTCTTCTCGTCGGATTAATATTTCGAAACCTAATATTTTCTGATAGAAATCGAGTGAAGCAGAAAAATCGGTCACAATAAGTTCTGGTATCATGCGATTCCAGTAAGTTGTTTCTGTTGTGATGCTTGTGCTCAAGATGTTTTCCTATGTGATTATATTATTTTAAAATAGCGAACTACTTAAAAAATTAGTTAAATCTACTACGTCAACAACAGTTTTGGAGAATTTACCCTATTTTGTATTGTATCATCACTAACATTTTATTTTATATGGAATATTGATCACATTTAAAATCACATGAGAAGATAGTGATCAAAATTTCATCTCACTATGAATTAGATTTTGATGACAGTTTTTATGGTGAATTGTAATACTCCATGAGTATTTTTCTCTGATAGTGTTTTATCTCTATATATCAGTGTTTGCTCATTTTGTAGGTGCTGCATTTTTGTTTGCGTCAGTGCTTCTTTGTGCCATCTAATCAGAGTGCTTTTAGAGATTCTATCTGATTTGGCCAGAGAGGAAATACTGATGTTGTAGGGTGGTAGCATTTTTTTGCATGGTTCTTTTTTTTCAGGTGAATAGTGTTTCAAATTTTGTCCCCTATGAGAATTTTGGTCGCGTATTCAATCCGTTGTATGAAACTTTTGCCTACGAGGTGTTTATCTTTAGGCAAAATATTATAAGCGTTAAATTTATCTGTACACCAAAAAGCAATCTTGAATCGTGATAATTTTTTCAGCAGCTTTTTAAGCGTTTTCTTGTTTCACCTTCCGAACGAGTGAGCAATGATACGCTTTAGTCGAGGTTCCCAAGTGCACCATAACCAACGGGAGTGTCATTACGCATTGTGGTTTGAGTTTTTTAAAACCCGAACGACGACATTAATACTGATATGTAATGCATGGGCAGTATCATGAATACCAGGGCTGTTCATAGCAAGATCAAAGACTTGTTCTTTTATACCCGGCTGATACGCTCGATAGGCGTATTCAAGCTGGAAGGTTCGTTTGCAGGATAAACAGCGATAGCGTTGATGCCCCGAATTACCCTTACCCTGTTTTTTGACGAATTCAGTTTGCTGACAAAATCGACATTTTACTTCAACTGTTGCCATTTAATTTCTCCGAAAAAAGGGGAATTATATTCCACCATCAACGGGTTGAATACGTGACCAGAATTTTTATGTGGAATATTTTAAAAGTGTAGAGGGAGTTTGTGGAAAGGCAAATTTTTTCAACACAACGAAAGGAAAAATAAAAACTTTAGGCTAAATTATTATCTATTTAAGCCTGTTAGTATATAGGGTTAGATGTTTATCCCCGTGTATAAGGGGAACATAATCTGATGATCAGATAGAAGTAAAAATAAAAACGGTTTATCCCCGTATTCACGGGAAAAAAATAGTCATATCACAAAACTGTGAACATTTCTATTTTTCGTCTTTCTTAAGACAAATACATTCCTGATTGTTATCTTCACTATGCTTGCCAGAAACAGTGATTTGAAGTGTAGCAAATCACCATAATTACGTCTCTATTATGTTTATGATTTAGTCTCATAATGTAAAAAGCAGATAAAGTTTTACTTTTGTAAAACATAAAAGTATGATTGAGTATAATTTAAACAGAAGGAGAGATAGGCATGACTGCTGTTGTTATTCGCCAATCTGGTGGGGCTAATATTGTTAGCATACCGAAAGCCATTGTGAAAACCCTCAATCTGCATACGGGTTCAAAGCTTGATCTGTCCATTCAAGATAACAAAATTGTGCTTACACCAATCGAAGAAGAGTTAACATTGGAATTACTGTTAGCCGGAAGCCCTAAAGAATGTTTCACGGTAACAGATGAGGATAGAGAATGAATCAATGCTAACTCTGTTGGTAAGGAAGTGATTTGATGTACATACCAGACAAAGGAGACATTGTTTCATTGGATTTTGATCCGAGCGCAGGGAAAAAAATTATGAAACGCCGCCCTGCGTTTGTGATCTCTCGAAAGATATTTAACGAGCATACCGGATTTGCTGTTGTGGTCCCCATTACCAGTACCGTAAGGGGAATGATGTTAGAAGTTGTCTTACCCGAAGAATTATCGACCCAAGGTGCAATTCTTATCCATCAGGTCAAATCCTTAGACTTTTCAGATCGTCAAGTTAAATTTATTGAGAAAGCACCTCAAGACATTATCGACAAAGTAACCGAGCTAACTAAGGTTATTATTTCATAATAAGAATTTCCTGATTTACGGGGAACACGTCGTCGGTATCTACCGCAGGGCAAGGGATTACGGTTTATCCCCGTATTCACGGGGAACACCTGGTCGAATCGCGTAAATTTCAGACCAGCAGCGGTTTATCCCCGTACTCACGGGGAACACATGAAAAAGCAAATAAAAGCGACAATGGATTACGGTTTATCCCCGTACTCACGGGGAACACATTTTGTGGCATCCTTAATGCGTTTAATATCCCGGTTTATCCCCGTACTCACGGGGAACACCATGTATTGATTGATGTGGGTACGTGATGTACCGGTTTATCCCCGTACTCACGGGGAACACGGGATGTCTTTTGACAGTTCTACTAGCATGGCCGGTTTATCCCCGTACTCACGGGGAACACGCCCGGTCTTTTTTCTGGATGATGTTGTAGTCCGGTTTATCCCCGTACTCACGGGGAACACTCCATCCATTCTTCATGGAGGACATCGTAAATCGGTTTATCCCCGTACTCACGGGGAACACTCGATCGGTCAACGCTGCCATGACCACCTCAGCGGTTTATCCCCGTACTCACGGGGAACACCCAGCCATTCATCATAGCGGCTCATGCGTTCCCGGTTTATCCCCGTACTCACGGGGAACACATCTCAACATCATTAGAAAGATACTGGTCTGCCGGTTTATCCCCGTACTCACGGGGAACACTGGGGATTGTTGTACTCGTAAGTAAAAGCGGGCGGTTTATCCCCGTACTCACGGGGAACACATTGCTGTATGTCTCGCTGCAACTTAGTTTTCCGGTTTATCCCCGTACTCACGGGGAACACTTGCACTCGATTGCATACAGGCGATAAAAGGGCGGTTTATCCCCGTACTCACGGGGAACACCTAATTTAATAAGCACCATCTTCCTTGCTGTACGGTTTATCCCCGTACTCACGGGGAACACATGGACATTGAGGATGTGGCCACCGGCGAGCGCGGTTTATCCCTGTACTCACGGGGAACACGCCCTATCCATGCAGGCACCAACATAGGGTACCGGTTTATCCCTGTACTCACGGGGAACACCGACGCGGACACAGTACGCCCATAAAGCAGGCTGGTTTATCCCTGTACTCACGGGGAACACGCGAACAAAATTCAGCAGGTGATGACGGGCATCGGTTTATCCCTGTACTCACGGGGAACACGCGAACAAAATTCAGCAGGTGATGACGGGCATCGGTTTATCCCTGTACTCACGGGGAACATCGCTATGACTACGCGCCTGATGGCTGTTATTGCGGTTTATCCCTGTACTCACGGGGAACACTGTATGAACGTGCTGGTATCACAAAAGCGACACGGTTTATCCCTGTACTCACGGGGAACACCTCACTATTTGATATAAAAATAATAGCACCTACGGTTTATCCCTGTACTCACGGGGAACACATCAGGCATTTCAGCGCGAATAATTTCTAGTGCGGTTTATCCCTGTACTCACGGGGAACACGGCAATCATTGCGGAAAACCTCCAGATAACCACGGTTTATCCCTGTACTCACGGGGAACACTAGCTATCTTGAACTTTAACTCGTAGTTTTCACGGTTTATCCCTGTACTCACGGGGAACACGAGATGGCCGGACGCAATCACTATGCTGCCTACGGTTTATCCCTGTACTCACGGGGAACACGAAAACGAAATAAAGCCTCACGGACAAGATCCCGGTTTATCCCTGTACTCACGGGGAACACACCCCGCAGGAACTGACCCCCGAAGTGAATAACGGTTTATCCCTGTACTCACGGGGAACACGGCAAGCTGTCTGGCCTGCTCTGCCAACTTATCGGTTTATCCCTGTACTCACGGGGAACACTTTTCCAGACTGTTCACGGTTGTGCTTAGGGTCGGTTTATCCCTGTACTCACGGGGAACACGCCGTATTATGACTGGGATCAGCACAGACCCCCGGTTTATCCCTGTACTCACGGGGAACACACTAACGATACTGTTTCAAATTTAAATAATAACGGTTTATCCCTGTACTCACGGGGAACACTTGCTCCACGGTTCCAAGTTCAGAGTAATATGCGGTTTATCCCTGTACTCACGGGGAACACTACATAATGACCATCAATACCAAAAGTGACGGCGGTTTATCCCTGTACTCACGGGGAACACAGGCCGCCCCATTGATGGATCGGCGCGTAGATCGGTTTATCCCTGTACTCACGGGGAACACTTTGTGAAAGAAAATAACAAATAAGGCGTACCCGGTTTATCCCTGTACTCACGGGGAACACGTACATATCACCTAAACGATACCAGCCATGGCCGGTTTATCCCTGTACTCACGGGGAACACTTTACCAAAAGAACCTAAATGAAACAGGTCGTCGGTTTATCCCTGTACTCACGGGGAACACGTTAATGCCAACGCCGCGAATGCAATTGATGGCGGTTTATCCCTGTACTCACGGGGAACACTCATAGGCGACCTGTGTTCCCGTCAGAGACTGCGGTTTATCCCTGTACTCACGGGGAACACATATTCATTATGAAAATGATCGGATTAAAGTTCGGTTTATCCCTGTACTCACGGGGAACACTGATAGAGATTCAGCTTCCATCATGAGACTGGCGGTTTATCCCTGTACTCACGGGGAACACCGCCGATTTGGTGCTGTTGGTGACCGCAAATACGGTTTATCCCTGTACTCACGGGGAACACAAGCTAATGGGGTGTTGATCCCGCTCCATTAGCGGTTTATCCCTGTACTCACGGGGAACACCCACGGTCCCCATGTAAATGGAGGTGCCCACGCGGTTTATCCCTGTACTCACGGGGAACACTCCCGCTGGAGGAAAATCACGCGCATTATCCCCGGTTTATCCCTGTACTCACGGGGAACACTATATAATTCTTTAATGGATGAATTATAATCTCGGTTTATCCCTGTACTCACGGGGAACACCTGCCTGAATCCGATCTTCCCGACGATAAAGCCGGTTTATCCCTGTACTCACGGGGAACACTCTCTGTCGATGCCTGTCCAAATGTATGAATTCGGTTTATCCCTGTACTCACGGGGAACACGGAGCTACCGGCCATTGTAGAACCCGGCCAACCGGTTTATCCCTGTACTCACGGGGAACACATGACAATATTTATCTGCATAAAAGAATATGCCGGTTTATCCCTGTACTCACGGGGAACACTACCGCGATCCTGTCATTAGGCTGTTATAATCCGGTTTATCCCTGTACTCACGGGGAACACGATCTCGATGCTCTGTAAAAAATACTGATTACCGGTTTATCCCTGTACTCACGGGGAACACAATGATATTGAGATTGCATTACGGGATTTGGGCGGTTTATCCCTGTACTCACGGGGAACACTAGGCTCATCATCACCAAGGCCGAAGGGAATACGGTTTATCCCTGTACTCACGGGGAACACTATAGGCAACCCGGTAAATTGATTGTACGTAGCGGTTTATCCCTGTACTCACGGGGAACACGGCGGCGAAGCGCAATAACCCCACCATAAGGACGGTTTATCCCTGTACTCACGGGGAACACAAAGAAAACCCCGGTTGTTACAGCAACCGAGGCGGTTTATCCCTGTACTCACGGGGAACACGATTAACTATTAAAGCCACATTCGCTGACTTAGCGGTTTATCCCTGTACTCACGGGGAACACCGCCCACTGTTTATAGTCATCATCAGAGCCACCGGTTTATCCCTGTACTCACGGGGAACACACCTTCATTAAGTGCTCAATTAAGCCTGTCGGCGGTTTATCCCTGTACTCACGGGGAACACTTCACGCCACTGACAGAGGCGGAAGCCATAGCCGGTTTATCCCTGTACTCACGGGGAACACCTTATCCAGTTCAAGCTATGCGATCTCGGTGACGGTTTATCCCTGTACTCACGGGGAACACCGCTCCACAACCTCGTAGCCTAGAAATGTGTGCGGTTTATCCCTGTACTCACGGGGAACACTTCGGATCATGCAGTTTTAACTTGATACCATCCGGTTTATCCCTGTACTCACGGGGAACACATCATCGCGGATGCGGAAATTATCTGTCCCGGCGGTTTATCCCTGTACTCACGGGGAACACAGTCTCATATCTCCTACAGTATTAATTGCCGCCGGTTTATCCCTGTACTCACGGGGAACACTGAGGGTGGGTGATTACCGCATTCTGTTTGAGCGGTTTATCCCTGTACTCACGGGGAACACGCGAAAATGTCACTCGCATTGAAATAAACGGACGGTTTATCCCTGTACTCACGGGGAACACCCACTCAAACCATAGAACCACCGAATAAAAATCGGTTTATCCCTGTACTCACGGGGAACACGCGGTACGTGACCGTGACCCACAGGGTTATCGCGGTTTATCCCTGTACTCACGGGGAACACCCGCAGGTATTGAGCTAATATTAGAGGATGCACGGTTTATCCCTGTACTCACGGGGAACACAAATACTCTTCCATAACGCGATTAATCTCGAACGGTTTATCCCTGTACTCACGGGGAACACATCCCAGTGGTGGTACACAGCAAAGTGATCCCCGGTTTATCCCTGTACTCACGGGGAACACCGCCGGTTCGTTCAAGATTGCGTCAGGTGTCCCGGTTTATCCCTGTACTCACGGGGAACACCGAATAAAATTAATAACTGATTGTGCCATCTCCGGTTTATCCCTGTACTCACGGGGAACACACTAATTTTATCCATCTGTTTTATAAAAATTTTTTAGAGCGGAAAAATTCTACCATTTTTTTAGTCTATAAAGTCAGTCAAATTTTCTCTTTCATTCTTCCGATTTATCATCTGTAATTCAGATCACATTTCATCCATATTTTTAACTCTTACTTATCAATTTATGAGATTCCCATTGCTGAAATCGCAAAAGAACCTGTTGGTCTTAACTCAACAACAAAGAGAGTAAGAGTCTGAAAACTATTGCATTGAGTAGCGGGGATATCCACCAACATGTTGGAATATTCACTCAAGCACGTGTAAGTCATCACAGTTTCAGCAATTGCTGATAAATAAGATGCGAGTATATTGGCATTTTTCACTAGAAAGCGTGTTGTAATGATGTATAAATATGTTAAAACCGCGAGTTATTCCTCTGTACCTATCAATAACTGATTGCATTACATTGAAAATGAAGAAAAAACGCCCAGCTTTACAAGATGTTGCTGACCTCGTTGGGGTCACAAAAATGACGGTCAGCCGTTTTTTACGCAATCCCGATCAGGTTTCTGAAGCGTTGGGAAAACGAATAGCGGAAGCTGTGGAACAACTAGGTTATATTCCCAACCGTGTGCCCGATATTCTTTCCAATTCCACCAGCCGTGCAATAGGGGTTTTGCTTCCTTCATTGACCAATCAGGTCTTCGCTGAAGTTATTCGCGGTATCGAGCATGTGACTGATCGCAATGGATATCAGACCATGCTCGCCCACTATGGTTATTCTGCCCAGAAAGAAGAAGAACGTTTACTCTCCCTGCTTGCTTACAATATTGATGGCCTGATTCTGGCAGAACGCACGCATACTCCCAAAACGTTAAAGGTGCTGCAGACAGTAGGTATTCCTGTTGTCGAATTGATGGACAGTGTATCGCCTTGCCTTGATATTGCAGTAGGGATCGATAATTTTGCAGCGGCTCGTCAGATGACGATGGCGATGATCGAACGCGGTTGCAAAAACATTATTTATCTCGGTGCACGGCAGGATGAACGAACGATGATCCGTTTGCAAGGGTTTGAAATGGCGATGTTCAATGCTGGGCTTCAACCGAGAAAAATGATGACACCAGTCAGCTCTTCCTATTCATTAGGCACGCAGCTTTTGCAGGAATCCTGCCAGAAATATCCTGAAATTGATGGCCTGTTTTGTACGAATGATGATATCGCCATTGGGGCGATTTTTGAGTGCCAGCGACAGGGGATTAAAATACCGGAAGAGATAGCGATAGCTGGCTTTCATGGCCATGATGTCGGCCAGGTAATGACTCCCAAGCTTGCCAGCGTGCTGACTCCTCGTGACTTAATGGGACGCAAGGCAGCGGAATCCTTACTTGCTCGTTTGAGGGGGGAGAAACTGGAACAAACTCTGATTGATGTTGGGTTTACCCTTTCATTGGGTGAAAGTGTTTAATTTTTGTAGCTCGAAATGATGTTTTCCCATTTTCAATTGCGATAAGCCTCACATTTTCCTTTTTTGATGGTCCTGATTGATTGCCCACCATCCAGCTCTGCTGCTAATGTTACCGGTAATTAGTTACCGGTAACACTTGGTGGGTAATATTTCCCTGCTAATTTTTTAGTGTAAATCAAATGGATATATAAGCGGTAAGATCTGTGTAAAGGAGTTTGATATGAGTGATACCCAACAACCAAACCACGTTTTTGTATTGATGGGGGTATCCGGCAGCGGTAAATCTGCGGTTGCCAGTGGTGTTGCCCGTGAACTAGGGGCTGCATTTCTGGATGGGGACTTCCTTCATCCCCGTGCCAATATTACAAAAATGGCACAGGGCCACGCCTTGAATGATGATGATCGTAGGCCGTGGTTGAAAGCACTCAATGATGCTATTTTTGCCATGCAACGCACCAACCCTATCTCCCTGCTCGTGTGTTCTGCCTTGAAAAAAAGTTATCGGGATATGTTACGTGATGGCAATCAACACCTGTCTTTTCTCTATATGAAGGGGGATTTTGACTTAATCGAAAGCCGCCTGAAAGCACGCAAGGGGCATTTCTTTAAACCACAAATGCTAATCTCTCAATTTGAGACACTGGAAGCGCCGACCAGTGATGAAAATGATGTCCATCACATTGATATAAAACCTGATCTTGATGAAGTCATCAAAAATGCGATTAAAGCTATTGACCATATCCAATCTATTAACCGTATTAGTGAGGGGCATTCATGAGTACTGTAACTCTGGTTCTGACGGCCATCGGCTCTGTTCTCCTATTATTGTTTCTGGTGATGAAAGCTAGGTTACATGCTTTTATTGCCTTGATGATGGTTTCTGTGGGGGCGGGAATTTTTTCTGGCATGCCATTGGAGAAAATCACTCAGACGATGCAAGAAGGTATGGCAGGCACTTTGGGCTTTCTTGCCATTGTTGTGGCTCTTGGTGCAATGTTTGGCAAGATCTTGCATGAAACGGGTGCCCTTGACCAGACTGCCGTGAAACTGCTGGGTAGCTTTGGTGAAAAGCGGGCCAACTATGCATTGGGTGTTGCCGGGCTTGTCTGTGCATTACCACTGTTTTTTGATGTGGCGGTTGTGTTGTTGATTGGCGTGGTATTTGCCGTTGCGCGTCGCACCAATGGCAATGTTGTGAAACTGGCGATTCCATTGTTTGCAGGTGTTGCGGCCGCGGCCGCGTTTTTGGTTCCGGGGCCAACTCCGATGGTGCTGGCTTCCCAGATGGGAGCCGATTTTGGCTGGATGATCCTGATTGGCCTGAGCGCCGCCGTTCCCGGCATGTTATTGGCTGGCCCAATATACGGTAACTTTATCAGCAAATATGTGACACTGGATTTACCCAAAGATCTGGGCACCCCAAGCATTGGCAAAAGCCAGATGCCTTCCTTTGGTTTCAGCCTGGCATTGGTATTGTTCCCCTTGATATTGGTGGGCTTGAAAACCATTGGTGCACGTTTTGTTGATCAGCAATCAGCGCTATATCACTGGCTGGAATTTCTTGGTCATCCTTTCATTGCAATTTTGCTTGCTTGTCTAGTGGCGATTTACGGGTTGGCGATTCGTCGCGGTATGAGTAAGGATAAAGTCATGGAAGTCTGCTCTGCGGCGATTCAACCTGCGGGAATTATTTTGCTGGTGACAGGTGCAGGTGGTGTATTTAAACAAGTGCTGGTGGATTCAGGTGTTGGACCTGCATTGGGTAATGCGTTGATCGGTGCTGGCCTGCCAATCGCACTGGCGTGTTTTATTTTGTCAGGCGCGGTGCGTGTGATTCAGGGTTCGGCAACTGTCGCGTGTTTGACCACGGTAGGGTTGGTTCTGCCAGTGATTGGCGAACTGGGCTATTCTGGTGCGCAAATGGCGGCGTTGTCAGTATGTATCGCCGGTGGCTCTTTGGTTCTTAGCCATGTGAACGATTCTGGTTTTTGGCTGTTCGGTAAGTTTACTGGTGCGACAGAAGCGCAAACCCTGAAAACCTGGACGGTAATGGAAACCATTCTCGGCACAACCGGCGCGATGGTTGGCATGATCTATTTCGCTATGCTGTGATGTGTTAAAGCCTTTTTAAGCCATTTTTAATGGCACCTTATTTCATTATAAGGTGCTGTTTTACACGATTTCCCTTGCTATCCACGTTTGTTAGCTGCTAAATAAATCTCCTTTCCTGCTCGCTTACCAACAGTAATCACTAATAAAACAATCACATTATCATTGATTTCATATAGTAAACGATAGCCAGAAGAGCGTAATTTGATTTTGTAGCGATGGCTTCGGCCTCTTAATCGGGCTGAGGAGACTTGGGGGTTTTCTAGACGTTCAGCCAATTTCTTTTTGAACTGTTCACGAATAGGATGCCCTAGTTTTCCTATTCTTTTAGCGCCCGTTTTTCAAATTTGAGACTATAGGTCATTGGGATTGACGCTCACAAATTCAGGCGTTTTCATACGTTCATCTGCAATGTGATTTAATTCGGCATCTTCTGCAAGTTCCAGATAATCAGCGTAAGGCTCTGGGGGACACAATAAAATACAGGTTCATTGCGGTTTAGGATGGCAACGGCACCACCTTCACCATCTGCCACTGTTCCCATTGGATTGCGTTTCAAATCGGTAATACTGGCTGCTATTGTTGTCAGAATTTGATAAGACATATCGCTCTCATTGTTGAAATTTTATTCATTTTGGCACTTTTAAAAGCTTTATTTAAAGACTTTTACGGCTTGCATATAGAAATTTTAATTATTCAACTAAATCCATAAACTGCTTATAAAGCGCTTCAGCACTGCGTTCATAACCGGCTGCGGAGAGGTGAATGTAATCAGGACGTGCGAGGTTTTGCTGTTCCCAACTTCTGACAGAACATGGCCCACCCATATATTCCCGCCAATCCCAAAGCAGGGTACGCTGTTGTTTGGCGATAGTTTGTTGAACCTGAATCACATTATCAAGCAAGGCAGGTTGTTGTTCTTCACAGTTTGCCCCGGTTTTATTTTTCAGCGAATCATTCGGCCCAACCAGCAGGATAACGGCTTGTGGTATGGCTCTGCGGATGTCTTGTATTTTAGCTGTCAAATCCTTCTGATAAGCAACCAAATCCAGTGAATCGTTAAAGGCTTCATTGGTGCCATAGGCGAGAATGACCATATCCGGTTTTATCTGTGCCAGCGTATTAATCCATTGCGGTTGCCATTTATCCAGCATATTAATGGTGGCGCCATTAATTCCCAATGCAGATAACATAATGCCAGGGGTTTGACGTGTTATCAGCCAGCCGCCAATTTTCAATTGTGTATCCTGTGGATAGAGATCAATGGGGAAACTAATGCTCTGTTCTGGTGAGAAATGCCATTCACTTTGTGTTGCGGGTAAATCTATGGTGGTAAATGGCGTTCTGATTTGAGTCTCTGTATGGGATTGATAGAGTGCACTCAGCCAATACTTGCCACGAGCAGAGGAAGACTTGAGTTGTATCGCACTCCCGGCACTCTCGGGAATAGCGATAAATCCACCCAGTGGATAATCTGCCCGATTCTCCTTACGGCTGCTTGAAAGCCACCAACCGGTTTTATCTTCAGAAAATTGTATTAAGGCGTTACGCTGGCCGGGAATGCTCATTGGGGGGATAAAACCCGGCCCTGCGTCGCCATAACGATTCTGCAATAAACTGCGCAACTTACCGGTAAAGAAATCGGCAGCCGTGTGTGAATCACCCAATTGTACAAAATGGAGTTGGCGAGTATCACTATGACGTAATTTATCTGTTAATAGCGCGAAATTGGGATCACCAAAATTTGTCAATTGTTGCTGACGGTGTATGTGTGTTGTTTGGAGGCCCGATGTAGGCTTAGATTTTTCTACTTGGCACGATAATAGGCTTATTGAGAGCGCGATAGCCAGACTTGCACCTACTATCCGATAACATCCACGGAACATGTTAAATGGTTGCATTTTCTTTAACTGGCTCCTGAGTAAATGTGATCAATGAAAATAGATAATCCGCAATGGTTTGTTGCCCTTTCAAACTGAAATGAATACCGTCTCCGGTTCGGAGTTTGATGGTGCTGCTGCCATCGCCAATATAGTCTGAATAATTATCCGACTGATATTTGAACATATCATTAACCGCAACATAGATCTCTCCCTTTTTTTCTACCTCGCTTTGATACAATTTATTAAGGTAAGACATACTGTTGGAAAGTTTTTTCTGGCGCATATTAGGTGGTCCAACCCAAATAACATCAGCTTGACGTTGGCGCGCGTCATTTAATATGGATTCAATTCTTTGGCGATAAAGATCCTCCCAGTTTTCACTGGCGAATTTCAAATAAGGCCCTCCGTGTCCTGAGGGCATATTCCACGGATCATTTGGGCCTAAAAATATCACTACCAACTTAATATCAGGGTGAGTTCTCAACGCATTGCTAATGGTTTTTGGCCAATCAAAGAAACCAGGATAAGACAATCCTGTACTTTGTTTACTTAAATTAAGGCTAGAAATGCCATATTGCTGAAAAAGTCGACGTTTTAAATGTGGGGCTACGCCCTGCATCATTGAATCACCGGCAAATAACACCTTATCTTTTAGGCTCAGATTGACATGGGTTTTCTGGGTAATTTCAACAACCGGATTTTCTACTGAACTATTTGGCGGTAAAGAAGACTGAACGAGTTTAATATTTTTGTTCAGTAGCTCAGGAAAGGTGAAAGAGAGATTTTCGATGGGATACACGTAACCTTCCAGAAAGCGCAAGCCAACCTGCAAATCAGGGAGAAATACGGTCTGCCTGTTATCAATATTCATGGCTGATGACGGGTTATCTTGATATTTGCCCTGCGCGTATGCCATAAAAGTTTTACTGGCAGCAATGGCTCCTTGCTGCACATTATTCCCCAAATCCCACCACGGTTCCCCTTTGAGAGATGTCCAGGGACTATTGTGGTGATATTTCTGTTGCCAGAAATTATCTAATGAACCCTGATTAAGCCAAATGAGCATTAAGCTGGTTAAGGCTACTATACAAATCACTTGTCCGATTTTTTTAATATTAGATATAAATTCAGAAGTTGGCATAAATAAATCCTGGCATTCCTGAAGGTGACAAAATAAATACCAAAGTAAGGATCAGGGCTAAGGGAATTGGGTAATAAACCCAGGAAATCAGGCCATGATTTTTTTCAATTTTGTTTCTGAAATTCACCAACCAGGGGTAGATAATAAATAATCCCCAGAAAACCATTAATAGAGAACTGCTGGATAACAGGGATGCAAATGTTTCACCAGAGAACAGTTGATTTAATACCGCCAGCGCATCATTAAATGTCGGGCTACGGAAAAAGATCCATGCAAAGCAGACAAAATGGAATGTCACCACACGAGATAAAAATAATACAATCGGGCTGCTAGCTTGTGGTTCCTTCTGTTTCTTTGAAACAGGGAACAGGGCATTTTTAATATTTTGCAGAATTAACCCTAATCCGTGAATAGCACCCCAGATAATAAAACTAAGGCCAGCGCCATGCCATAGGCCAGAAATCACCATAGCGGTGAACATATTCAGGTTTTTGCGGAATACGCCTTTTTTATTACCACCTAATGGAATGTAGACATAATCACGGATGAATGTTGACAGGCTGATATGCCAGCGTCGCCAAAATACCTGTAAGTTTTCAGCCAGATAAGGGGCATCAAAATTGCGTGGCACTTTGTAGCCTAATAGCAGGGCGATACCTGTGACAAGGTCGGTATAGCCGGAAAAGTTAAAGTAGATATTCCAGGCATAAGCATAAATTGCCACAAGAACTTGCCCTGCATGATGACTAATTGGATCTTCAAAAACAGGATTCACAAGATACTCAGAGAGCGTAGAACTGAGCAAAAAGAGCTTTATGATAGCGAGAGCAATCAATAATAGTGCCTTCAATGGTTCCTGCATAACTCTGGATGTTGCCTGAATCTGTGGCAGAAAATCTTCGGCTCGATTAATCGGTCCGGCGACAATGCTGGGAAAAAAGCAAAGATACAAAATGACATCAGGCAATGGAGCGGCAGGCCACTCTTTCTTGCATACCGATACAACATAGCTGACCGAATGGAACGCATAAAATGACAGACCTAGCGGCATCAGCAATTCAAGGACAGGGAGTTCCACGTTGATCCCAACATTAGCCAATGTTTGTTGAATCGACTCTTGAAAGAAAGAGTAATATTTGAAAACAGTGAAACAGCCGAGGAGTCCGAATGTCAGTAGTATAAATATGACCTTATTGGATAAATAACGACTAAGAATATTCGCCAAAAAGTAAATAAATAGGGTATAGGCGAATAAAATGTAGGCGAAATTTGCTGCGAAAGAGAATACAAATAAATAACTCGCTAAAATTAATACGCCATTCTGTAGCCTGGGCGCTTTTTGTAAAAGCCAATAGACAACCAGCAGAATAACAAACGATCCAAGGAACTCAAAAGAGAAGAAATTCATATTAGGCTCTGGTTAACCATTTACCGTTGGGAGAAGGAATGTAATTCTGAAGTGCATTATAGTATGGAATTTGTCGATGTTTACAGTAGATAATACAGAGATAGATTATAAAAAAAGAATCCACTTTGTAATTAATACAATGTGGATTGTTGGGAGAGTGTTATTGGATAGCCAATTCTTGCACTTGTGAAATCAGATCCTTGTTGCCATTAAATACCCGATGTAAATAGCGATTATAGTCAGATCCCAGTTCAGAATAACCATTGAGATTATCAATCAGCTTACCGATATTCAGCGGCTTCTGTGTTGTTCTCTGCTTTGCACGTGAAGAACGCAGTGACTCATAAGCACGGTGCGTATTCAGGTTTTTCATATAGGCAACGACGGAAGCATCAATGGTAGCGTAAACTGAATAACCTTTGACTTTTCCTTTCGTTTTGCCGCAAGAGCTACAACGCATTCCAAACAGATTATTATTTTTTTTGGCAAGTTCTGACGTTCCCCAACCCGATTCAGCCGCTGCTTGAGTGGCAACAAAATGGGTGGGAATAATATCAACCCGACTTAATAACTTATTCCAATTAACCTGTCTTGGCGAATTGCAGGTCATTTTGTAATCCATGCAGATCTTTTTTAATCGGTGACTATCCTGTTCAGACCAATGATGATTCTTTTGGTGTGACAGGAGCCATTTGCGGTCTTGCATAATCTTTTGATTATGTTGATCAATTACAGGGACAATAATATTTAAAAACGCTTTCTTCCGAGGTGTACCTGAAGGGTATTGTCGCAAATCAGGCAAACTTACCTGCATGTCATTGTGAGAATACTCTTGCACTTTTGAGGTACTGGTCGAGGCATGGCTCAGACCGATAAAGATTAATGAGATAAAGAAAGCGAAGACCGCACTTGTCCTCATCATTAGAGAGGGCATTGCTTCTCCTCTTTTTATTACTCTGGATAAAAATCAGACGAATATTAGCAGAGCAAACAATATATGGCTACTGTTATTCGTCATTCATAAGTTTAGTTTCTGTAACGAATATTAGCACCCTACTGACAAATATCTATATTTTTTACTTTGTATGGTAAATTAGTGTAATAAATATTATGATTTTATCTGGTGAAGAATGTTATTTATATTATATTTTATGGTGTTCTTTTGCTTGTTTATCCAACTTAAATTAATAACTGATTTTTACTTAACTGCATGTTATTAATTGAATATTACCTAATTTAACTTAGCTATCGTCGGGAGAGTGAATTTTTGCTTTATTGTAGTTATTGTAAATTATTTTGTTGTTCATTCTTGATTATCTATTTTTCTGGCTTGTTTTAAGTTTTTTATCTGAATTTCAGTATTAGAAAATGACATTAATATATCATAAAAAGTAATATTTTTTTGCTGAAGAAAATATGTCAATTAACATCATGATGGTGAGATTATTTTCTGGTTGGGGAATGAATTGTTTTAAAAGAATTAGGGAGCCGAAGCCCCCTAATTGTGCATGATGAAAAATCAACGAAACTTTATAGCCATTTAGCAACACCACCGTGGCGAGAGCAGGCTCCTTTACGGGATTTACTCTTGCTATAGCTACCATCTTTGCAAAGAGCCGTATTAGCGCTTTTTTTGACTGAGCTATTTCTATTTTTCTTCTTTGATATTTTTGTTTTTTTTGCCTTTTTGGTAACTTTTTTCTCTAATAAATTAGCTTTGTTTTTTGCTGACTTAACATTTTGTTCTATTGCCGTTGCTGTTTTTGAGGCAGCTTCGGCGGCGGTTGATACTGCTGGCGCTGCAAGTGTTGCACTTGAAAACAACACCAGTAATGCTGCAACTGATAACTTCAAGCTTTTCATCATATAGTTCCTCTGATTAGAGTACTGAAACTCGAAATCTACTCTTGCAGTTTGGAGTATAGTTTTGAATGTTATGATTTCAAATTTAACATAGGGAATAAAAAAATAACGCAAATATGGGGTGGCATTGTGAAAAAAGTAACGATCATTACTGGTGGTTCCCGTGGTATCGGTAAGGCCACAGCACTTTGTTTAGCAAAACAAGGGCACCACATCTGCATTGGCTATCGTAATCGCGAAGACAGTGCTTATGAAGTGGTGGATATGATCCGTACCCTTGGGCAGTCAGCAATTGCGGTTCAGGTGGATATCGCGGATGAAAAGCAAGTGATAGCATTGTTCCAGAGGGTAGAAAAAGAGCTGGGGTATATTTCTGGATTGGTGAACAATGCCGGGATCTTAAAGCCTCAAGCTACCATTGAACAGTTGACGGCAGAGCGGCTAAATGAAATTTTTGCCACTAATATTACGGGGACCTTTCTTTGTGCGCGTGAAGCGGTTAAGAGAATGGCTTTGCGTCACGGTGGGCAAGGTGGAGTCATCATCAATGTTTCATCTGCTGCCGCTCGACTGGGTTCTCCCCATGAATACGTTGATTATGCGGCATCGAAAGGGGCTATTGATACGTTGACAATTGGGTTGGCGCAAGAGGTGGCTGCACAGGGAATCAGGGTAAATGCTGTGCGCCCTGGATTCATCTATACCGGAATGCATGCCGATGGTGGAGAGCCTGAACGCGTTGAAAGAATCAAAGATTCCTTGCCTATGAAACGGGGTGGACAACCGGAAGAAGTTGCTCAGGCCATTGCATGGCTGTTATCTGATGAATCGTCGTATGTTACAGGCAATTTCATTGATTTGGCGGGTGGGAAATAGGTTATAGAGTTCGCAATGCCGTTTAAATAAGGTGGTATTTAATATCAGATAATATAAAAGCCGGAATTCTTTTTAATATTTCTTTCCGGCTAATTAATGGAAGGCTATTTTTGTAGTGACAATTGATTTTAAGCTAATATTTCCATCAATTTAGGTTTTAGAATAATTTTGTCAGGTTGTATTTCAATGTTAATAGGTTGTTCCACTAAATTGCTAATTGTTAGCCAGTCACCGGCAATATAAAGTTCACCATTTTCACGAATATTGTCGATTCCTTGGTATGGATTATTTTCCACTTCATTGATTAAACTGGCTAAATCTGCGTTAGGATCAACAAGAGAAATAATAACGCCATTGGAAAACTGTGAGATATGAAATAATTCATTTGCGGTAAATCCAGCATCGCTGAGTGCACTGCCGTTCAGTATTAATTCAGGGAAGCCAATGTCAGAATAGCGAAATGAAACATGAAGGCTCATTTGTACGTTCCTTGTGTTATGGATATACTGCGATACTCTATCAGCACTTCGCCCGCACTGCACCGCGAATTCATACGTGTTTTTCATCTAAATAGTATTCATTGTTAATAATCGATACCTACCCTAGCGGTTAGTTGGCTAATATGCCATCGGTAATGTTGCTCTTTGCGAAGCAACTCGCAAAAAATGACTGGATATTTATCCATTTTGAAATGCATCTCTGAAGTTAGAACAAAAAATAACGCTGTAAATAATTATGTAATTTTCTGTGTTATCAAAGAGATGAATAAAAGATCTTAGTCTGTGGTTTCTTTGACAGATTATATTTTTTAGCCTGTACCTATTTATAAATATTGACATTATATGTCGTGGAAATACTAAAGAGTTTTAAATAGAAATATTAAAATGAAACGCATTCCAAAATTTTTTCGAATTAAAATGGCAGAAATATCCGTATGATAACCCCAGATTTCCAGTGATCAATTTCTGGCTCAGGCTCTGAGGAATGAATTATAAACAAATAGGTAAGACAACAAAAAGCCCTACCGATATTATCAAGCAGGGCTTTTAATTTCAGTGCACCGAATTCAAGCTTTACACTGAAATGCTTAATTGAATAACACCCAAATTAAGCAGCATTAATACCATACTGGGCACAAACAGAAGCCAGACCGCCAGCATAGCCCTGGCCTACTGCGCGGAATTTCCATTCTGCATTGTGGCGATACAGTTCACCGAACAGCATAGCGGTTTCGGTAGACGCATCTTCAGTCAGGTCATAGCGCGCCACTTCAACTTGTGTGTCATCGTTAACCAGACGGATGAAAGCACCGGAAACTTGACCGAAGCTCTGGCGACGAGCTTGTGCTTCATGGATAGTTACTACAAACACCACTTTTTCTACGTCAGCAGGAACTTGATCCAGTTTGATTTTCAGTGATTCGTCATCGCCATCCCCTTCACCGGTACGGTTGTCGCCAGTGTGCATGATGGAGCCGTCAGATGATTTCAGATTGTTGTAGAAAATGAAATCTGCATCACTACGTACTTTGCCGTTTGCTGCCAGCAGGAAAACTGAGGCATCAAGGTCAAAGTCTTGTCCGTCAGTAGCACGAGCGTCCCAGCCGAGACCGATCAGAACGTTTTTCATGCTTGGCGCTTCTTTGCTCAGAGAAACGTTACCGCCTTTAGAAAGAGATACACCCATTGTTATTTCCTCACTATTATTACGTCGTATTAGTTATCTAGATTTTACGGATTTAGCTTGCATTTTCTTTTTGCGGGAACAGCAGGCTGGCAAGAATACCGGCTGCCAGTACGCCAATCACCACAAATAAGCTACTTGTAGCTGAAATTGAATAGCCGTGGTGGAATATATGTTCAGAAGCATTTAGACCCAGTTTTATGGCAATAAAGAACAGTAAAACGATTACTGCCTTTTCCAAATGCACCAGATACTTTTTCAATGCTTCAAGCACAAAGTAGAGCGTGCGCAGACCCAAGATAGCAAACATCATGGCGCTGTACACAATTAATGGTTCCCGGCTGACTGCAATTACCGCAGGTACAGAGTCAAAGGCAAACATCACGTCAGACAGTTCAACCACTGCCAGACACAGCATGAGTGGCGTAGCATAAAGTGCAGCTTTGCCCGCCCGGCCCACTTTCACATCGGCGTTTTCTGGTTTAGCCAATTCCTGATCCACTTCCTTTTGGTTCAGTACAAAAGCATGGCCGTGCAGTTTCGGCCAGATTGGGAAGAAACGCTTCACCAGACGATAGGCAAGGTGCTGTGAATAGTCTTCGATTTCATCGTCATCATCACCGCTTTTCAGCATCATGACCGCTGTCCAGCCAACGATAACCGCAAATATGATTTCAACCCACGGCCCAAGCGTCAGCAGGCTTGTCCCAATGGCAACGAAAATACCACGGAAGACAATCGCGCCGATAATCCCCCAATACAAGACTCGGTGGCGATAGCGGTCTGGGACGGCGAACCAGGAGAAAATTGCCATGATGACAAACAGGTTATCGACGGAAAGGACTTTTTCCAGTGCATAGCCCGTGACAAACAGACTCGCTGCTTCCGCACCATGATGGACATACAGGAAGCCCGCGAAAACAAAGGCAATTGCGATCCAGAAAATAGACCAAAGAGCGGCACTACGCAGCGAAATTGGTTTATCATGACGATGCATAAAGAGGTCGATAAAGAGTGCACCAACCGACAGAATAATAAATACAGCAACGGTTTCCATCGGAAAACCAATGTGCGTGGATACCATGAAGTAAGCCTCTTAAATTATCTGCGATTACAGTTCGAAATCAGCCGATGCAAAGCCAAGGGCTAAGCAAATTTCACGGGCAGCCTGTTTTTCGTCGTTATCAAAGTCACCATCACTCTTGGCGACTGCAATGCCGACGCGCAAAGCAAGCTGCGCCGCTTCCGGCTGCTGTTTCAGAGCCATAATGAATTTCATGGCTTCACCTTTACCGATGTCAGCATCAAACTCATAGCTGCTGACCAGTTTGTTAAAGAATTCGATAATCTCAGAGGTATCGAACACTTTCAGCTCAGGGGAGTTTTTGATGAACCCGATCATTTTCTGCTTTTCTTCTGAACTGACGCCGTTACTCGCCATGGCAACGTGTGCACATACTGCTACCGTACCTTCCATGAACTTTCTGTTCTTGAAGCGACTAACTTGGGTGGTGAGTTCTTCGCGGCCTGCGTTGAACGCTGATTTGATTTTGTTTAAAAAGGACATCAGTCCCTCCGCTTATTGGTAAAATAGAGAGTTATTTCTTGCCGGATGTCCAGCTAAAGCCCCAGCTAAACGCCCTGTCCATCTCTTTATGCCCGCTGAAGTATTGATTGATGCGTTCTACTTTGATGGCGCCGTTTTCATTGACAAGGCGGGCAATGGCACACATGCCTTTGTGGTTGTTGCCTTCTGTCATCCGCGTTTCAATCGGGGGCTGGTCAGGGACATAAATTGTGACTATACCGTCGGTTTTGTCCCAGCTAGGTACGCCCTTGTAGATAAAGGCGTAGATCAAAACTTCACGGATGTTTTTCCATTCAAACCCATTAACGTGGAGCCATTCACCGTCACGCACTTGACCGGTGCGATCATCCCCCTGTAATTCTACATACGGTTCATAACGGTAATCGCCAAAGCGATTCCCCAATGCCTGTACAACGTCTTTCTCTCCATCTTGCAGTCGAACGAATGCGCCGAGATCCAAATCCACGTTTTTGTTTGCACCGAACATGCCTTGCAATAGGCCTTTTGAGGAGGAGGCATTTTGACTCCAGTTCAGATTGATGCGAATTTCACCGTAGCTGTCGCG
This sequence comes from Xenorhabdus ehlersii, assembly GCF_003610465.1. Taxonomy (GTDB): domain Bacteria; phylum Pseudomonadota; class Gammaproteobacteria; order Enterobacterales; family Enterobacteriaceae; genus Xenorhabdus; species Xenorhabdus ehlersii. Next base: position 206,613 of record NZ_RAQI01000001.1, read on the forward strand.
TTTGCTAAGGCTGATAGTCGGTTTTTCTTTGGTCAGAGAAACCTTACTCAAATTAACGGTATTTGGTGCTGGCTCATCATCAATAATATCTACGCCAAAATGCTCAGCCAGTGGTTTGAGACCGCCATTAAAGCCTTGGGCAATAAAACGGAATTTCCATTCACCGTTCCGGCGATACAGTTCGCCGAGGATCAAGGCAGCCTCTGGACGGCCTTGTACTTCAACATCCCCCTGCAAAATCACGCTGCTGTTCAGTTCAACCCGAATGGAAAGGTTACGCAGATTGGAAATCGTTTGGTTACCGTCGCAAGTCGCGGTGAACGCGACTTTCTGGACATCCTGGCTCAATGCAGGCAAGTTGACACTGAAGGAGGTATTGATATTACCGCCAGTCAGGCGGATGGTGTTGTCATCATTGACCGGCTGACCGTAGAACACCATATCTGGATCACTCTTAACTTTGCCATCTACATACAGACGGAAAGCAGAAACGTCAACGGCTGAACCTGATAGAACCCGCACAGTAAGCGCGTGGTTGGGAACAGAGGCGTTGCCCCCAGGTGTCAGATTCATTAGCGCACCACCGTTTCAACGATCTGTGGATACATCGCGTCAATAGTACGTCCAAGACAAGGGACGCCGTGAGCAGTGAAATCCCACTGACCACCGTTGCGGCGCAGGGAAGAGATGATAATGCCAGTGTGGGCACCTTGTTCATTCAACTGATAGCGAGCCAGCTCTTTGCCGTTTTGGTCAACGACGCGACAGAAGGCATTTTCAACGTCATTGAAAGTTTGTCCACGGAAACTGTTAACAGTAAATGCGAGATATTCGACATTGGTGGGAAGTTTGATTAGATTGACGCGGATAACCTCATCATCTCCATCACCTTCACCAGTCAGGTTGTCGCCAGTGTGTTGTATAGAACCACATTTTGATTTTAGCTGACCAAACCACACTGTATCGATGGCATTGCCAGATTTATCAAGCAGAATGCAGCTCGCATCCAGATCAATTTCATCATTGCCACCGCCGAATAAACTCGCCAGAAAGCCTTTCTTCTTGGTCACAGGGTCCCATCCCAGACCAAAATCCATTTTAGCCAGTGATGCGCTCTGTTTGGCGAGCGAAACTGACTGATTTTTGCTTAACGAAACCATTAATGACACCTCTATTCTGTTCGTCGGTGAATCACGGTAATTTCACGTATTAAAAAATCATAATATGACAAATAGATAGCTTAAATCTGTCATATTATGACTCCCGTAAACAGGTATATCTGAATATTAACTGTATGATAGACAATAGCCTAGTTTCGTTTGGTATGATTTCTTTTCCATGCAGAAAAGTCAAACAAATTTTAATCTAAAGAATCATAATATGATTGACATGTACTTATTTGAGACTCTAGACTGCGACATATATTTCACCAAATTAAAAACAAATGCTGAAAGTTATCCTATTGGTTCAGGCTGAGATTTTTTTGAAAAGGCGTCTCCATGACAATGTTGAGTGACATCGATGTTGATAAAAAACAAACTGATAAAAAACAGGTTTACCAAAAACGGGTTTACCAAAAAAAGTTAAACAGTGGGACATTGACGGTGACGGCATCGCGTGGCACAGCATGTCTGGAAACCCTGTTTGATATTGCTGAACGGCGTAATCCCAAAAGAGCATTCCTGTTTGTCAGTAAAGTCTTGGGACGGCATATTCCGGTCAAGCCATCGATCATGCGTTCGGTTTATCAACAATTATCTGCACGGTTCCCCACTAATATTCCCGGCCCAGTCCTATATATTGGCATGGCAGAAACGGCTGTCGGGCTAGCAGCAGGCGTATTTCAGGAAACGAAACACAAAGTCGATAAGCCAGTATTTCTGACTTCGACACGCCATCCGGTTGATGGAGATTTATTGTGTGAGTTTAAGGAAAATCACAGCCATGCTACGGATCATCTGATTTATTGGCCAGCAGAAAACCGTCTGCGCCAACGGGTGATAAATGCCCGAACTTTGGTTCTGATTGATGATGAAGCAACCACGGGTAACACGTTCCTTAATTTGCTGGATGCACTGCGTCATGCAGGGCTTGGGCATATTGAACATATTGTCACCGTGACATTGACGGATTGGAGTGGGAAGTCGGTTGTGAAACGCAGCCCATTGCCGGTTTCTGAGGTTTCTCTGGTTGAAGGGAATTGGCAGTGGGAAGCAGATATCTCTGCCCCAGTGCCGGTGATGCCTCAGGTCAATGTTACGGCTCGGGGAAAAATCAACATCATAGGTCAACAGAGCTGGGGGCGGTTGGGATTGGATGAAATCCAGTGTGATATTGGTGCAGCAATCAATGCCAAAGTAGGCGAAAATGTATTGGTATTGGGTTCCAGTGAATTTGTCTGGCAGCCATTTCTGCTTGCTGAACGGCTTGAGCAGGAAGGGGCATCGGTGGTATTTGGCTCGACAACCCGCTCTCCAATTTCTTGCGGTCATGCCATCCAATCTGTCATGGCTTTTATGGATAATTATGGGCTTGGCATCCCGAATTTTATCTATAATGTTGCGCACCAGAAATTTGATCGGATATTGCTTTGTCTTGAAACCCCAAAAATGTCCGCTGATCCGGCGTTGATGGTGCAGCTTGCCCATATTTCTCCGGTTGTTGAGATCGTTGGATATGATTAAGCCTGTATTTTTGACTGATCTTGATGACACATTATTTCAATCTCGTCGGAAGCTGAAAGAAATATCTTTTCGTGTGGGTGCATTGGATCGAAAATGTTTTCCCCACAGCTATATGACGGAAAAACAATCCATGTTGGTTGATTGGTTGTTGGCTCATGCAGAGGTTATTCCAGTCACCGCCAGAAATACAGAACAGCTAAGCCGCGTGCAGATCCCTTTCAGTTCCTGGCGTATTGTTTCGCACGGTGCGGTGATCCTCACATCAGAAGGTTCTGTTGATGAGCTTTGGCAATCGTGCATGTTGTCAGAATTGTTGTCATATCGGGATAGATTGTGTGAGTTGGAACGTCTGAGCCAGCGTTTGATGACATCTTATGGTATAGATGCCTGGGTACGCATTGACTATGAGTACGGAGATGTACCTGTTTTCTTGATCATCAAGCACCGCAATCACGATAGGTTGAATGAGCTTAATATACTGGCTGAAACTTTGGCTCAAGAAAGTCATTTCCATCAAGACTTTTATTTTCATCAAAACAATAACAATCTTACTGTGTTGCCAAAGTGTGTTGACAAGGGATTGGCAACTCATCACCTTTTGCAAAGGCTTCGTGCTGAGAGAGGCGTTTTCCCGGTTATTGGTCTGGGAGATAGTCTGAGCGATCACCGGTTTATGCAATTGTGTGATTGGTTTGGTATGCCTCAGCAAAGCCAGTTTGCTGGCACATTAATGACTGCCTTATTTGGAGCTGTAAATAATGAATAGCTTTCCCCCTTTCTCTGGGAGTTATGCTTCTGATGATGTTCAATTCCTGCTAAAACCCGTTCAGATTGAGATGACGCCTGTGGATATTAAGGAGCAGTTGATCCAGTCTGGCGCCCGCCATTATTCGGATATGTTAAGCCAGGAGCCAGAACCCACGTCTTATCACCTTGAACTGTTTGATAAAGCGCTTGGACAAGGGGCTGTTCGGTTGGCGGCGGAAGTTGTGATGCTCGCCAAAGCTCTGGTATCCCGCTTTGGTGATACGCCGATTGTATTGGTCAGCTTGGTCAGGGCTGGTGTTCCTTTGGGGGTGATGTTGCATCAAACGCTCAGGGAAATGGGCAAGCTTTCTTATCATTATGGCGTCAGCATTATTCGGGATCGTGGTATTGATAATACAGCGCTATCGTATATTGAGCAGAAACATGGAACGGATGGCGTGGTATTTGTTGATGGCTGGACAGGCAAAGGCGCGATTACCACAGAACTGTCGCGATCTTTGGCGGAGCGGAATGGTTATTCAGGTATTCCACGTCTGGTGGTATTAGCTGATCCTTGTGGCTGTTCGTGGCTGGCAGCCAGCGATGATGATTGGTTGATTCCTTTCGGTATTATGGGAGCGCCGGTATCGGGATTGATATCACGTTCAATCTGGCATGAAGAAGGGTTGCACGGTTGCGTGCAGTGTGATCACCTGCTCAAGTTTGAATGCAGCCGCTTATTGGTGGATACTGTCGCTGATTGTCGTAATCGATTGGATTGGGCTGCTATCCCAGAAGCGGTTTGGTTGCCGCAGGAAAAAACACTTTTGCAGCAATTGAGCAAAACGGTGATTTCTAATCTTGCTGAAAAATACCAGATTGACAGTATTAACCGTATTAAACCTGGTATTGCAGAAGCAACTCGTGCAGTATTACGACGTGTGCCAGAACATGTACTCGTACGTTCCCAGGATGATCCTGATGTTGGCCTGTTGGTTCATTTTGCACGTCAGAAAGATGTTGTTATTACGGAAGTCGGTGATCTAATCGGTCAATATCGTGCTGTAACTATCATTAAGAAGGTAGCGTGATGAAACCAATCCCTTCTCCGCATCGACTCGGCGCAACTCTGTATATGCCAGCCACCCGCCAAGACATTGCAGAAATTGTGTTACAGAATAAGCTCCCCGATCTGCGCTCGCTGGTTATTTGTCTGGAAGATGCCGTCAGTGAGCAGGATATTCCCATTGCCCTCGAAAATCTCCGGGAGGTTATGCAAACATTGGCAACAGCAGATATCTCTTCTTCCAATATCGACCGCCATCGTCCTCTGATTTTTATCCGTCCGCGTGATGAAAAGATGGCGAATTATCTGGTTGCTAATGTGGATCTCAGTGCCATTGATGGGCTGGTTTTGCCCAAATTTACCCATGCTTCGTTGTCTGGCTGGTGGGATGTGATTAATTCAACCCATCTGTGCATTATGCCAACATTGGAGAGTGAAGAGGTGTTTGATGTTCGGAAAATGAACCAGCTTGCGGACATTCTCAAAAAACACCCTTGCAAAGATCGCATTATTGCTTTGCGTATTGGTGGTAATGATCTGATGAATGTCATGTCTCTGCGGCGCTCCCGTAATTTCACTCTGTATGATGGGCCGATGGGATACGTTATTAAGATGTTGGTTGCCGTTTTTGTTGCGCGGGGATTTGCCTTGACTGCACCAGTTTGTGAACATATTGATGATTTGAGATTACTTGAAAAAGAGCTGGAATTGGATATTGCTCACGGTTTGGTGGGAAAAACGGCCATACACCCAAGACAGATTACATGCATCCAGAGAGCGCTGATGGTTAGTGCTCATGATCATGCTGAGGCGCTGACCATTCTTAATTCCAGTAAAGCTGTTTTCAAATCGCAGGGAATGATGTGTGAACCTGCCACCCATCAACGCTGGGCAGTAAATATTCTCGAACGAGCAGAGCATTATGGTATAGAACCTGAGGCAGCGTAGGATCTTAAACGGACGAAAATATTGCTAAGGCTTTTCATTCGTTTTGATATTGATTTACCTGTGATAGTAGTTATGCTGAAAGTTATGTTGTAGTTAACAGTAGAGGGCTTGGGGTTTGTTATCCCTGACTTGGTAATAAAAAATGCTACTTAGTTCCAAACAATTTAGAAATTTCAAATTAACCTTATTACTTTCACATGGTAAACCGGTTAGTAAGGTTAGGATCATTAGGGAACTGAATTGTTCGGAGCCAACGTTAACACGTGCATTGCGGGAATTGAGAGATCTTTACTGTGCAGATATCCAGTTTAGCAAAATGGGAAATACTTATCAGTTAGTTGATAAGGGAATTCTGACTAAGAAAGATGTAAGGAGGATTGAAGAACTCCTTACTCAGCATCTTAGTTTTAAATCCGAAGAAGCCACCAGCCATGTTTTTCTTGATAAAGAGAAAAAAAAGCCGGTTTCCCTTTCTCTGAGGATGTCTGTTATCAGAAAAATTGATAGTTTGGCTAATCACTTGGAGACAACCAGAAGTGATGTCGTTGAAATGGTCGTGGATAAGTTTATTGAAAAACTGTTAAAAGAGGCCGTGAAAGGAAGTTCATCAAAGCGAAGGATCCCGTAATGCCAGCCGATTGGGTTCAACTGGCATCAGGGCGATGATTGTTGGTCTGCTTGTTCGCTTACTGATTGATCGTTTAGTGATTGTGGCGCGTAAGTTTATCCAGATATCCCATCACAAATGCGGACAAAACAAAGGTGAGGTGGATAATGACATACCACATAAGTTTATTGTCCGGCACATTCTTGGCATCCATAAAGACGCGCAGCAAGTGAATGGAGGAAATGGCAACAATTGAGGCTGCAACTTTATTTTTGAGTGAGGTCGCATCCATTTTCCCCAACCAACTTAATTTCTCTTTGCTTTCGTGAATATCCAGGCTTGAAACAAAGTTTTCATAGCCAGAAAACATCACCATTACCAGCAATCCTCCAACCAGAGCCATATCAATCAGGGAAAGCAGCGTCAGGATTAAGTCGGATTCTGTAATGTAAAGAAGATTCGGCAGGATATGCATGATTTCCAGAAAAAATTTAACTGCAAGGGCAAATAATGCCAATGATAAACCGAAATAAACCGGTGCAAGTAGCCAGCGAGAGGCATACATTGTGTTTTCGAGAAAGCGTTCCATTGTGTTTTTTATGTGTTACAAAAGGGGCGATAGTATAGATCAAGAGTGTGAAAGCTATGAAATACATATCACAGCTAAGTGTTCAATGATGAACTATACATAGGCAGGCACTGTATGATGCAGGCTTGTTATAATAGCGAGCCTGCATCTATCCTGTTACTTACCAACCCAAGGTTGCTCCACCATCAACAACAATATCCTGCAAGGTAATATGACTGGCGAGATCTGAGGCAAGAAAAAGAATTGTGTTTGCAATTTCTTCCGGTAGGGCAATTTTTTTCAAAGGAATACCTAACTTAAATTGGTCAGGAAAACCATTAATGATATTTTGCCTGATTGCATCGCTTTGCCACATATCATTTTGCCACATATTGCGTAGCATAGGCGTATCCGTTGAACCAGGAGAAACCAGATTACAACGTACACCGTAGGGAGCCAATTCAAGCCCAACACTTTGGCACAGGCTGCGCATTGCAGCCTTAGAAGCGCCATAAGCTGACATTTCAACTCGTGGAACATGAGCAGCGTTAGAGCAAACAGAAACGATGTTTCCACTGCGTTGTCGTTGAAATTGTGGAATTACGGCTTGAAAGAGGTTAAAAGCGCCACCAGCATTGACATTGAAACATTGTTGCCAATCTTCCCAACTCAGGTTTTCTGTTAGTCCTGTTCGCAGGATACCAGCACCATTGATCAATACATCCAGATGAGGCTCTGCCGTGAGTAATTCATGGCAAAGCTGACTTACGGCTATATGGTCACTGATATCTAACTTATAAGCAGTAAAAGGAAGGGCAGAATCAGGAAATACCAGATCTAATCCGATGACTTTCGCTCCGGCCTGACTGAATCGGCTGGCAATGTGATAACCAATACCACTTCCGGCACCTGTCACCCAAACATGTTTATTGCTGAAATCAAAAGCTATGTTCATAGTTTGGAGCCTGAGCTAGCAGTCAGCAAATTGAGCCAATTTGCCAACGTTGGGGTTTTCATTAGTGAGATAAAATCAACATTATGGTTTTCATAGCGCCAGCGTGCTGCCAGTGACATTATTTTTACCGAGTCGAGACCGTAATCCAGCATGTTTTCATGATCATCAATATCACCACAGTCATCATCCAATAAAGGTAAAATTTCAGCTCGGAGACGTTCGCGAGTCCATTCAGGTTGCGGAGATATTTCATTGAGTAGTGTTTCTGTCGTTAGTACACGACCACAGCGGCCAGCAATATAATGTAATGCCATGATGTGCTCGTCGTGGCTGAAATCTGCCAGTGCATCAGCGACAAAAAAAGGTTGGATATCACGCATAAAAGCATCTATAGCCGTTATCATGCAACCAATATGAGCATAAATACCGCAGATAATTAATTGATCACGCCCCATGCCTTTCAATTGTTGTTCCAAATCTGAACGCTGAAAGGCACTGTAACGCCATTTTATTAATACGGTGTCATCGCTTTCGGGCGTCAGTGCGTTAGTGATGCTTTGTTGCTCAGGATACAGATTTATCCCCGCGCCCCACATATCATTTAGCAAACCACGGTTTGCATCATCCTGATGTTCAGGTTGGGCGGTGTAAAAGACGGGTATTCCCTGCTTCTTACACATTGTTTTTAGATGCAAAATATTGTTGATAACCTGCTTCACCAGCAGACTGTCAGTCTGCCAGAAATTGAGGAAATAATTTTGCATATCATGGATGAGTAGTGCGGCACGCTTGTTATCAAGCGGCCAATTCACTTTATTAGTTGGTAATTCTTGAGATGTGGGAAGAAGGTAGTCACTCAGTGTTGGAATACTCATTTTGTCCCTCTGTGATACGTTAAGGTGCAGCATGGATTAATGTGCTGTATGCAATGTGACGTAATTTCTGTTTATCGATTTTTCCGACAGGTGTCATGGGAAGGGATTGAACGTTTTCAAAGCGGTCGGGAAGTTTGTAATCAGCGATACCTTGCTCGCGTAAAAAGCGACGTAATATGGCTGATTTTACCGCTTCACGGGTAACGACATAGGCGCAACTCTTTTCTCCCATGATTGAATCAGGGATGGCGATCAAGGCTGCATGGATCACGAGTGGATGGCGTAACAGTAAATTTTCAATTTCCTCTGCTGCAATTTTTTCACCACCACGGTTAATTTGATCTTTTTCTCTACCCACAACTTTTAGATAGCCTTTCTCTGTCTGAATGACTAAATCACCCGAACAGTAAAAACCGTTTTCATCAAATACTTGATTGTTATATTGAGGACTTTGGTAGTATCCACGGAACGTATAAGGCCCACGTGTCATCAGCAGACCGGGAACCCCATAAGGTAGCGGGTTACCCTGGCTGTCGGAGATCCACACTTCATCATCATCACTAATCGGGCGACCTTGAGTAGTGAAAATAGTTTGTTCGTCATCATCCAGGCGTGTGTAGTTAACTAACCCTTCGGCCATACCAAATACCTGTTGCAGTTGACAACCTAATTCTGAAGGTATCCTTCGTGCCAGCGATTCACTCAGGCGGGCACCACCTACTTGCAATAACTCCAGACTTTCCAGTGGTGATTTATCCCCTGTCAGTGCAATAGCTTCCAGCCATAGGCTTACCGCAGGAGGAACTAAAGCAGCAACGTTAATCCGATATTGTTCAATCAACGGGAAACAGCTTGATGTACTGGGATCATTGGCCATAATCACTTGGCCTCCAGCATAAAAAACGCCTAATGCGCCTGGTGAACTCATTGGATAATTATGTGCGGCAGGAAGGGCACATAAATAGCGTGTTTGAGGATTGAAATGGCAGATATCAACACTGGCTCGAATGCTGTAGTAGTAATCATTGTGAGTTCGGGGGATCAGTTTTGGGATACCTGTACTCCCTCCCGATAGTTGGAAAAAAGCCACTTCATCTGCTGGAGTGGGCGTCGCGATAAAATTGTTTTCTTTTTCATTAATCAATGTTGTTAGGTCTATCGGGCTGTCGTTATCTCCCCGCAGAAATATATGTGTCAGTGAAGAGTAATGTGTATGCAGTTCGTGAATAAATACATTGTCAGAAAAGAGTGAATGGCTACGGTCTGCAATCAATAGTGATGGTTTAATTTGCTCGGCATAAGATAAGAGTTCACTACGCTGATGGCTGAATAGAGCATTGACGGGAACCACACCTAAACGCAGCAGAGCAAAAAAGGTGATATAAAATTCTGCAATATTACCTAATTGCACCAATGCGGTTTGTCCATGCTGAACACCACAGCGCTTGAGGGAAGCGGCCAGATTATCCACGAGTTGATTGAGTTGGCGATAAGTATATTGTTGATATGAGCAAATCAGAGCAGTATCTTCGTTGTCAGCATGACGCCTGAGTATGTCGCAAAGGGGAAGGTCAAGCCAATAGCCGCGCTGGCGATAGCGTTGTGATAATGTTTCAGGCCAGCGATTAAACTCAATACTCATAACACACTTTCCTTACTGTCAGATAATCCCAGAGCTTGTAGCATGGTGCCAAGTTTCACCCCTGTTTCTTGCCATTCAGCATGGGGTTGTGAGTCAGCTACGATGCCTGCTCCTGCAAAGAGTCGAATATGGTTTTCGAATAATTCACCACAACGAATGGTAACAACCCATTCACCATTGCCCTTGGTATCACACCAACCGACAATCCCGCCAAAATAGTTGCGCTCGAAGGGTTCGAGCTGAGCGATAAGTTCGTAGGCTCGTTCTCTTGGTGTTCCACAAAGTGCCGGAGTCGGATGGAGTAAGCCAGCAAGGGAGAGAACGTTAGTGTGTTTATTACGCAATTCGCTGCGTATTTCTGTCGCGAGGTGCCAAAGTAAAGGGGTGCTGAATATTGAAGGAGAGTCTGGGATCATCAATTCAGTACAATGTTCAGTGAGTGCGGTTCGGATCGCATCAATTACTAATTGATGCTCATGGTGATCTTTAGCTGAATGTAGCAGTGATTGGCGCAACGCATTATCTTCCAGGATATTGTGACTTCTGCGTGACGAACCTGCCAGTGGTTGAGAAATAAGGGTATTGCCCTGTTTACGTAGTAGAAGTTCTGGACTAGCACCAATTAATGTGCTGTTTTCTAGTGGAATATGAAAGTTGTAGCTATAAGGGTTTTGGGCATTAAGTTGCGTAAAAAGCTGGATAGAGTCAGGTTTCCGATCAAATTCAATATCCAGTAGACGCGAAAGGACGGCCTTATCAAGCAAGCCATGATGTATGGCGTCAACAGCTTGCAAGACCATCTGACAAAATTCTTCTTTTTTCGGCCATAAATGCCATTGCTTTATTTGTAACGGTGGCATAGAAGATCGAGTGGAAAAATGTGCGGTTTCCCGTTCCAGCCAACGGTATTCATAAGGTATGTAGAGGGCGGAAGGTTGGCGTTTATCAAAAGGGATTGCCCCGACTGCAATAGGATTTTTAATTCCGGCTTGTTCAGCTTGAAGGAATAATTGAGATAGATGGTCACTTAATAGGTTATCAATATCACCATAATGATTGGCGGGAGTTGTTACTTTGGCAAAACGTCCTCGTGCATGTAGGCTCTTATTTGAAGATAGGAACACAAAATCATCACAACTAAAATCCAATAATTCGGATGTGTGATATTCAGTCGTTAACTTAAGCACGATATTTCCCTGTTACTATTTAATAAAAAAGTCATTTAATACGTATTAATGTTGATAGACGCAATTCACAGTGGCAAAAAGCTTTTGCCTGATGCCACTGGAGTCAATGAGTTTTGCTTTACCAGTTATATTCCACTGTGGCAACGATGCTGCGCCCGCTACCATAGAAGCAGGCTTCTACATTCGAGCACGAAGCGACATAACGTTTATTGGTCAGGTTATTCACATTCAGTTGTACACTGGCACCTTTTAATTGCGGGGAGGCTTCGCCAAGATCGTATTTCGCCATCAAGTCATAGAGGGTATAGGGCTTGACGTGGAATGTTTCTTCATAATCACCGGAAGTCGATCCGATATAGCGTACACCTGCTCCCAAGGTAAATCCTTTTAGTGCAGTTTGTGTGAAGCTATAACTGCCCCAGGCAGATGCTGCATGTTCAGGCACTGAAGGGACTCTTTGACCAATACGTGAGGTATTGCTATCGTCTTTAGTTTTAGTATCTGTGTAGGTATAGCTTGCCATCAGGTTAATTTCTGGTGTGATTTGGGAATGAATTTCGGCCTCTGCTCCTTTTGAACCAATTTTGCCAATTTGCTCGCTAAAGCGGGTGACTGGGTTACGGGTGGTTACGTTTTTCTGGGTGATATCGAACAGGGAAAGTGTTAACAGGGTATCGTGATCTTTTGGTTGGAATTTAATACCGATTTCAGTTTGTTCACCTGTTGTGGGTTTGAATGCCGGTGTACCCGGTGCCCCTTGAGACAGGTTAGGTTCAAAGGAAGTGCTGTAACTGATATAAGGCGAAATGCCGTTATCAAAGGCATACAATAAACCGGCACGTCCTGTAAAAGCTCGGTCTTTCTGTGTTGTTGAGCTGTCTTTGATAATGTCTTGTTGCTTGGTTTCAGTCCAGTCATAACGCCCGGACAGAACTAAATTCCAGTTTTCCCAACTGAGTTGATCTTGTACGTAAGCACCTAACTGGTAAAGTTTCTTTTTATCATTTAAAGAAAGAGATAACTCATTTTCATTGACGGGAATACCCCAAGCTGGATTTGACCAATCAAAGTCGTATTGACTGCCACTTTTATGCCATCTTTTGTTGTGACTATCCGCCCATTTGTAATCGATTCCACTGATGACGTTATGATCAATGTTACTGGTTGAGAATTGTGCCTTAAGCTGATTATCCACATTAAATGACTGCGTTTTGCTGTATTCCCTTTGTGGGCGGCGTTGGATACTGGTTGGTAGGTCTTTTACATCCGATACATAAACGAAAAGCTTAAAACGCTCATTTGCTTTTGAATAACGCAGGTTTTGTTGGAAAGAGAAGACATCATTAATGTCATGCTCAAGAATGTAGCCGATAGAGTATTGTTCCCGTCTGGACTGATTAAAAGAAGGTTCACTGAGATTCATTTTGTAGGGAATATAGCCTACATTGGGAACCGATGTTACGGTGCCCTTTTTAGGGTAGAAATTACGGAATCCCGCTTTGGGATCGTACTGATAACTGGTCAATAATGTAAACGTCGTATTATTGTTGGGGATCCATGTCAGCGCAGGAGCGATGGCAATCCGCTCTTTTTTATAGTCTTTGACGAACTGCTTTTGGGTGCTGAGTACACCATTTAAACGATAGAGAACGGGAATGTCATCCCCCAAAGCACCACCAAAATCAAAAGCCAATTCACCAAGGCTCCGATTGCCCGCTTTCATCTGTACCTTGTGGATAGGCTGGTCAGTCGGCCTTTTGCTGGTCATATTAATCAAGCCGCCAGGGCTGACCTGACCATATAGCACAGATGCCGGTCCATGCACTAACTCCACACGTTCCAATAACCAAGGATCGAGCTGATTACCATAACTCAACCCATCAAGGAATTTAGGGGCGTAACGAAAACCACGGGTAATCACTTCGTCGTTACGATTGGAAGAGCCGCGGTAGTTAGTCACAACACCACTTGAATAATTCAGTGTGTCGGCAACGCTCATTGCGCCTTGTGCTTCTATTTGTGTGCGATTGATGACGCTGATTGACTGGGGAGTCTTAATAAGCGGAGTGAGGCTTTTGGTGCCTGCGGCACTGTCTGATTCTACAAAGTTTTTTTCAGAATACCCTTCCATCTTGCCTGTGATGATTAAGGTATCTTCGTTGTTATTGGCAGTCCCATTATTGGCTGAGGCATAGGGAGATAGCAGTAAGATAGAAGTAAGCGATAAGAATAATTTATTATAGTTATAGTTTCTATTTGTTCTTTTTGCGGTTTTCAATGTCTTATTCTTGATAGGCAGTACCATAGATTTCATCTCTCAATATAGATATTTTTAAAATAACTTTTTAAAAATCAAATTGATAATTAAGGCGACACCATTATGGCTAAGCTGAATAGTGAAGGCCTCCTGCCTCGTTACTCCTGATAATGCGCCATTAATTCTGTTAGCCAGCGGTTAAGATTAATAAAATAAATTGGATAATATTGCAAACAAAAATCATTATCAATATCATTGGCGAATGATAACCGTTTTTATTTTCTGAGATCGTTGCTGGTGTGGTGTATCAAATGGATATGTCATTTGTGAGCGGATTTTTTTGAAGGGGATAAAGGGATGACGTTAGTATTTCAGCCACTAGGTACGGTAGATAATTTATTATCTGCCCGTCATGTTGGCAGTGAGTTGTGGTGGGAAAATATTGCTATTTTGGGAACTCCCATTATAGAAATTGCAAATAATCATCAAGTTAAAACAACCTTCTTTTGGCGAGATCCTAATGGGGACGAACAAAATTCACCTTTTCGCCAAGTCTACATCGATATCAATGGCATCACTGATCACCACCGTCCACAACCCCAGAGCCTACAACGATTGCCTGAAACGGATATCTGGTATTGGTCAGTGAATGTTGAAGATAACTGGAGAGGAAGTTATCGATTTATACCTGTTACTGACGCACATTTGCCCCCCCAATTTTCCGATGAAATCAAGCATCGCAATCAACAGCAACGTGAATGGTGGATTTCACTCTTTCCATTATCCATTTCAGATCCTTTGAATCTACAGGGTTGTCATCGTAATGGGCTTGGTTTGCCTTTATCGGCAATTCATATGCCTCATGCTCCTGCACAGACTGCATGGTCACTCGTTGATGGAATCAGCCCACATCATGCTGCACAGCCAGATAAACGAGAACCTTTGCTTTTGCATTGGCACAGTGAGCGGCTTAACAATCGAAGGCGTGTTTGGCTTTATTCCACGGGGGAAGAAACTGCTCACCCTCGCCCTCTTATCATCCTCTTGGATGGGTTGACTTGGGCGGAGAGAGTGCCGGTTTTTTCTGTGATTGATATAGCGACTGAAAAACGGCAGATACCAGAGGCGGTTTGGCTGTTGATTGATGTTATTGATATGCCGCATCGAGAGCGGGAGCTTCCCTGCAACCCAGATTTTTGGCAAGCGATCCAGGATGAATTGTTGCCGCTTGTCGCACAGTATGCGGCTTTTAGCGATGATCCTGAACAAACAGTGATAGCAGGACAGAGTTACGGTGGGTTGGCGGCATTGTATGCCGCACTCCATTGGCCACAACGTTTTGGCTGTGTTCTCACACAATCAGGGTCTTTCTGGTGGCCTGATAGCAAAATTGTTCGACAGTTTATGTCATCTGCTGAGCATAACCTTGGTTGGCTGACACAGCAGGTTCTTGGGCACAAAGTTATTCCTTCGTCATTAAAAATCTTTCAGGAAGCGGGTTCCCGTGAAGCAGATATCCATTTTGTCAATGATCAAATGCATGCTGCGTTGCAAGGGGCAGGGCACAACGTGAATTATCGCGTGTTTAATGGTGGGCATGATGTGTTGTGCTGGCGTGGTGGGTTAATTGATGGCCTTAGTTGGTTATTGGCTAAGAAATGATACGACAAACCGATTATTGAAATCCAAGAATTGATGAGAATTAAAAATGAATTTGGAACAAAAGAATCCTTTTGATGATGACGAAGCCACTTTTTATGTACTGATAAATAATCAACAACAATATAGTCTTTGGCCGGCTTTTGCCGCACAACCCGCCGGTTGGGAGCGGGTTATTGGCCCAGATTCACGGGCTGCCTGTATCGCATACATAGAAGAGCACTGGGAGGATATGCGCCCGGCTAGTCTGCGTAATTTCGATCCGCGTAAACCATCTGTGCAAACCACGGATAAATCAAACTGATAATGCTGATGGTTTAACCTGTCGATAAGAAAGGAAATCAAACGTGCCCAATGTATTGCCATTTTCTGAAATTAAATCAGTCGATCTAACGTTGCCACTAGTAGCTGCTCAGCCTGGAATTTGGGTGGCTGATCAACTTGCCAACCACCGTAATGTGTTTACCATTGCGCATTATATTGAAATTAATGGGAGACTGGATCGCTCCCTATTTGATGCCGCTATTCGCCAGGGATTGGCTGAGGCCGATACCATTCACGCGCGATATTTTATTAATGAAGAGGGAGAGCCTGTACAGCAAATTCCTGTTTTCCGTAATGCGCAACAGGTAGTTGCTCCTGAGTGGTTTGATTTCTCTCATGGACAGGGAGAAAGCAGAGCTCAGGAATTAATGCAGACAGATCTGGCTGCTGAGTTACCCGCCGATGGAGAACGTCCTTTATATCGACACGTGATCATGAAGGTTGATGCCCAGCCAGAGCGCTGGTTCTGGTATCTGCGTTTTCACCATCTTATGTTGGATGGCTTCAGTTTTGATGCTCTGACTCGACGTATTATTGATATCTATAATGCGTTAAGCGCAGGTCGCCAGCCAACTGAAAATCCTTTCTGTTCCTTTGAATTAGTCGTCAAAGAGTATCAGAGCTGGGAGCAATCCTCTGCGAAAGCAGAGTCAGCCACGTTCTGGCAAAAGCATACCTATGAACGAGGTGTTGCTGTTTCACTTGCCACTGAAAATATTGTAAATAATAACAATATATTACCGCTGCATTATCATTGTCATTTTCCCCTCACTCAGTTTGTTTCATTAAGAGAAGATGATTTACTGCGGCAATTCCAGCCGGCTGAAATTGTGATGGCTGCACTCTGCATCTATTTCTATCGCATGAGTGGAGAAAAATATCTGTCGATTGGTTTTCCTTTTATGCGGCGCTTGGGATCTCAAGCGCTTTGTGCGATGGGGCCAGTAGTTAATCTCTTGCCACTGCACATAAAACTGCAAGACAGGATGTCCCTGGCAGAAGTAGCAAAAGCGTTTGTGGATGAAATGAAGCAAGTTCGTCGTTACCAGCGGTATGAAGCCGAACAACTGCGTTGTGATCTGGGATTATCCGGTGGCAACAATGCGCTTTATGGCCCCGTGTTTAATTACAAAATCTATAATGAGGCGTTGAAATTAGACGGTAAATCCATCAAGACGCATACACTCGCGATGGGGCCCGTGGATGATTTAGAATTTGAATTGTGTTGTTATGATGAGCAGCTTCATCTGACACTTATCGCGAATCGCAAAAAGTATAGTGAACAAACGTTACAGTGGCACAGTGAACGGATCAGCTATTTGTTGAATCAATTGCTCATGCAGCCGCAGCAATCTATTGCGTTCATCCCACTTATTCCGCCACAAGAACAACAACGGCTTGATAGCTGGTCATGCGGGCCGAGAACTCAACCGTCTATAGATAGAGTTTCTGTACTGGATCTCTTTTTGCAACAGGTTGAACGGCAGCCTGATGCTATTGCTATACGTTGTCACAATGAACAGCTTACTTACCATCAATTGATGGTAAAAGTGATGCAACTAGCACGTTTCTTGCTATTACAGGGAATGGGAGCCGAGGATGTGGTTGCCATTGGCATTCCTCGTTCAGTGGATTCAATTATTGCTATTTTGGGTGTATTAGCCAGCGGTGCGGCTTATATTCCTCTTGATCTCGATTATCCGCGGGAGCGTTTACAGTTAATGTGTGATGATGTTCAGCCAGCCTTGCTGATCACCCACCTGAATACACTGGAACAAATGCCCGAAGCTCTCAAAGTCATCTGTCTGGATGATCCGCAGGTAGCGACGCTGTGTTCCCGTTTATCCCCGTTACCTGTCACAGACGAAGAACGACGCGAAAAACTGCGTGGTGAACACTTGGCTTATATGATCTACACCTCAGGATCTACAGGTAAGCCAAAAGGTGTGATGAGCACACATGGCGGGTTGCTGAATTTATTAACTTCCCATGCAACGCATTTATTTGGGCCTGCCATTGAGAATTTTTATCAGCAATATGGCCGACGAGCACGTGCAGGACATACTGCGTCTTTCTCCTTTGATTCCTCTTGGGAGCCACTGTTTTGTATGATCTTAGGCAGTGAACTCTATATTTTTGATGAGGAACTGAGGCGGGATGCATGGGGAGTGGTACAGCAGATGAATCTGCTACCGATTGATATCATGGATATTACGCCTTCCTTCTTGATCCAACTTATCGATAGTGGGTTGTTGGAAAAAGGTAATCACCAACCTGCGTTTATTATGATTGGTGGTGAGGCTGCTACGCCACGGTTATGGGAATTACTCAAACAGCAGCCGCAAATGGATATCCACAACTATTATGGCCCTTCCGAATATACTATTGATACGTTGGGGGGGAGTATTCGGATGGCTGATCAGCCCGTAATTGGGCGTCCAGTTGCTAATACCGATATCTGGCTTTTAGACCGTTACTTACAACCCGTGCCAATCGGTGCAGCGGGAGAACTGTATCTCTCTGGCGCGGGTATTGCCCGTGGTTATTTGCATCGCCCAGGGATGACAGCAACACGCTTTGTCGCCAATCCATTCCGTCACGGCGAAGTGATGTATCGCAGTGGTGATCTTATGCGTTGGCGCCCTGATGGGCTGCTTGAATTTATTGGTCGAGTGGATCATCAGGTTAAAGTGCGAGGTTTCCGTGTTGAGTTAGGTGAAGTAGAAAATGCTCTGGTTGATTTACCAGAGGTTAGTTCTGCGGTAGTCATTGCTGAACCTGTCGGTGCAACATATCGGTTGGTGGGGTATTGCGCTGTACCGGATGAGCAACAACGTGCTTTACCCAATATCTCGGCTCTGCTGCTGGCTGCACTGGCAAAGAAACTGCCTGATTATATGGTTCCTTCCCTCTTAATGGTATTGGAAACCTTACCTATTTCGATCAATGGCAAAATTGACCGTAATTCATTACCCAAACCACAGCAATTTCAATTGCCAGTGGGCAGAAAAGCGGAAAGTGAGCAGGAAAAATCTATTTGTGGGGCATTCTCCAGCTTATTAGGTGTGCAAGAAGTCAGTGCCGATGATGACTTTTTTGCGTTGGGGGGAGATAGTATTTCTGCGATGGCGCTAGGAACGCAATTACGTCGCCTTGGTTGGCAGTTACGTCCGCGGGATATTTTCAGTGAACGTACACCTGCGCGCATGGCGTTAAAGATGACACCTATTGCCATGGTTAAGCCTGTGACTACACGCATTCAAAAAGGGACGATTGATAGCCTGCCTATTTTACATTGGTTTGCTGAGTTTCATGGAATTAATACCCGTTTTGTTCACGGTGTATTTATACATGTCCCCGCAGAATTGCAGCCACAACACTTATCACAAGCATTGGTTGCCTTAGAACACGCGCATCCTGTACTACGCGCATTTACTCGTGATGATCGCTTGGTTTTAGGTGAGTCGATTTCGGTATCTGAAGCAACTCATTACAGTCTATGGCAAGATTGCGCAGATATTGAAGCCTGTGCCGAGCAAGCTTTCCATGATGCGGTTATGCGTTTGGAACCGGCGAGCGGTCAGTTATTCCATGCTTGTTTATTGCAACATGGAGGAATATCTAAAGGATTAGTGCTTGTTATTCACCATCTGGCAACAGATGGCGTTTCATGGCGAATATTATTGGATGAATTGCGTCAGGGAGTAGAAGCAGCAATCGCAGGTAAGCCCATAGTCTTACCCACAGAAGAGTACACTCTATACGATTGGAATGATTATCTACGCCAAAATTTACCACAACGTGTGGTTGAATTGCCTTTTTGGCAACGAATGCTAAATGAAAAAACGCCTCTTTTAGGGCAGCGTCCGCTGGATGTACAGCGGGATCGCCAAATAACCTCCTGCAAGGAGCGAACATTATTGAGCGGCGAGCAAACAATCGCGTTATTAGGAATATTGCCAAAGCAATACCACGCTAATATTGAAGAAATGTTATTAACAATATTGGCAATGGCTTGTTATCGTCATTTTAACGTCAATAAGTTACGTTTCCAGTTAGAATCTCATGGTCGCATTGAATTAGATCAAACAGGCGACTTAGCTCGCACGGTTGGCTGGCTAACCGCTGAGTACCCAATAGTGGTAGGTTTGCCACTAACAGGAGAGCACCAACCTGTTGGGATGGTTATTGTTGAAATAGTTAGGGCGGTGAAAAGTGTTTTGCGCGCAGTGCCTGATCGCGGAGTCGGTTATGGCTTGCTGCGCTACCTTGATCAAACAGGGCGGAAAATACTGGCAACGCAAGAAACACCAGAGATTTTATTTAATTATCTGGGGCGCTTTGTCGAGACAGATCACTTATGGGCACCACGGCGAACTAAGAATCTTTTCCAAGATGCTTTTGCGGTTTATCAAGATCCCGAAATGTCCCTAAGCCACAGCTTAGAAATCAATTTGTTTGTGGATGAGCAGGGCAACACTCCACAGTTGGTGGTTAACTGGCAATGGGTTGATGGTATTTTCAGTCATCAAGATATTGCGGAATTACATCGCGGTATGGCGTGGGCGGCTGATTGCTTAATCCAATTTGCCAGGCAGCAGCCCTTACGGGCTATGGCAACTTTAGTCGCTGCAGAAACTGGGTTATCAGATATTGAGGAGAACGATCTCACTCAGTTGACTGAACGTTATGGCCCACTATCCGCGGTATTACCGTTACTGCCACTACAACAAGGGTTATTATTCCATGCACAAACAGCCACCGAGCATGGCAGCTATAACTCATTGACGCGCCTTTCCCTGTTCGGATCATTGTCTGTTGTTAAGCTACGTCGGGCGCTGTCAGTTTTAGTACGGCATCATCCTCAGATAGCTGCAAAATTTGATACTGAACAATGCGTCTCTCCATTGCAATTGATCCCCCTCATTTCTGATGACAAAGATTATTGGACACTTGATTGCCATCAACTACCTGAGTTGACAGCGGAAGAGGGAGAGATAGCGTTACGGGAACTGGAAAAAGCAGAACTCACGCGGAACCTCTTTCAACAACCAGCAGCGATGTTACATGCATTGCTGGTGCGTCACGGTAGAAGTTTACACCATACGCTATTGCTAAATGCTCATCATCTGATCGTTGATGGCTGGTCAACCCCTATTCTAGTGCGAGACCTTTTGACCTTGTTGAATCAAGGCGAGCAAGCCTTGCATAAACCCGAGATACATACACCTAAAATACGTTATCAAGATGTAGTTCAGCAATTATTGGCGCGTGAAACGGAGCCTTCTCGTCAATGTTGGCAACAGGTATTGAAAGGTGTTCAACCAACATGTTTATTTGGTGAACAACTCCATACTGGTGAGGTTAAAGAGCTTGAGATATTACTCGCACCAGAGATGGAACAGGCATTAACTGACTTGTGTCAGCAACGTGGTTTAACGCTCAATACTCTGATGCAAGGGATTTGGGCGCTGTTATTGAGTATACAAAGTGGCTCATCTGATGTTGTTTTCGGCTCTCCTGTATCGGGGCGGTTTGGGCAGATTGATGGGTTGGATCAGCATGTCGGGTTGTTTAGTAATACCTTACCCGTTCGCGTTATTCTGGATATGGAGCAACCTCTATTGCCTCAACTAGAACAGCTACAGGCACAGCAGATCCAATTGATTGAACATGACAATATTGGCTTGGGCGAGATTCAGCGAATTGCAGGTACTGGCACGCTTTTTGATACTTTATTGGTAGTTGAAAATTATCCTAATGTGGAGCAAGACAAAGGAAATAAAGAAAATATTGAAGGCATTCTCTGCCAAGGAATCAATAACCGTGGTTATACCCATTATCCTTTGACGTTATTGGTATTGCCGGGTAAGCGTCTGCGCTTATTAATGGAATACCGTGAAAGCGTTAAACAGCCTGAACATTTGGCACAACGCATACTGTTCTTGTGCCAACAATTAATCGAACGGCCTGAGATTGCTCTGCGGGAATGGGGGTTACAATCAGTCGATGAAGCCGCATTCATTGAGGAAGTTAATAACACTTATCGTGATATTCCAGCCAAAACACTTCATCAGATTGTGGTTGAGCAGGCAGGCAAAACGCCGGACGATTTGGCGTTGTTGGATTGTCATCATCGTCTGACCTACCAGCAAATGCGCCTGCAAACTCGGCTATTGGTTGATCGTCTAATTGAAGCGGGTGTACAAGCGGGGGATATTGTTGGGGTTGCATTATCACGTTCGGTTCGGCTAAGTCTGGCGTTACAGGCGATTCTGGAAGCAGGGGCGACATGGTTGCCTCTTGATATCGGCTATCCTGATGAACGCTTGACCATCATGCTGGAAGATGCTGAACCTCGATTAGTGATGACAGAAAGTGAGTATCAGGCCCGTTTTGCCAGTCAGGCTTCTCTATTATTATTGGATAAACTGGCAGATGAAACACAACAACCTATCCATTCTGCCGCCAATGTAACGCCTGAACATGCTGCATATATTATCTATACCTCAGGTTCTACAGGGCGACCAAAAGGCGTGGTGGTAAGCCACCACGCCATTGTTAACCGTTTATTGTGGATGCAGGATACTTACCCATTGACTACAGATGATGTGGTATTGCAGAAAACCCCCTGTAGTTTTGATGTTTCTGTATGGGAGTTTTTCTGGCCGTTGATGACCGGTGCTCAGTTAATGATGGCGCCACCGGAAGCGCATCGCGATCCCACACGTCTTCGACAACTTATTGATGATTACCATGTCACGACCTTACATTTTGTGCCATCAATGCTGGCAACATTCATTGATTCTTTAGCGTTACAAGGACAAGAAGCGCCTTTCTGCCGTGGTTTGAGACGTGTTTTCTGTAGTGGGGAAGCCTTGTCCTGTGAACTGGCACATCGCTACCAAACGCTGATCACTGCACCTTTGCATAATCTTTATGGGCCAACAGAGGCGGCGGTGGATGTGACATGGCAACCTGCGTTTGGTGAGGCATTACAGCGTTGTAGTAGCGCTGGTGTTCCTATCGGCCGGCCGGTATGGAATACCCAATTGCGTATTTTAGATCCTTGGTTGCGCCCTGTTCCCATTGGCGTGGCGGGTGATCTTTATCTCAGTGGTATTCAGTTAGCGACAAACTATCTGAACCGAGCTGATTTGACAGCCAGCCGTTTTGTGGCCGATCCGTTTGCATCGGGTAAGCGGATGTACCGAACGGGGGATATTGCATGCTGGTCAGAAAATGGTGAGGTTGAATACCTTGGACGCAGTGACGATCAATTAAAAATACGTGGTCAGCGTATTGAGCTGGGTGAAATTGAACAAGTTTTACTAGAACAACCAGGAGTGGCTCAGGCTGCGGTTGCTGCACGTGAGTTAGGTAAGTCAAGTCAGGCAATTGAGAATGTTGATGCGCGTCAGCTAATTGCTTGGGTAATCCCGCAATCAGATGTGACATTGAATATTGAAGCACTGCAACACACGATGATGAAACGATTGCCTGCTTATATGCTGCCGGTCAGCTATGTAATACAGGAAAAATTCCCGCTAAGTGCCAATGGAAAATTGAATCGCAAGGCACTCCCAATGCCAGAGAAATTAACGACTGGCAGGTTACCGCAGGCGGGCTTGGCAAGTCAGCTAGCTAAGTTGTTTGCGGAAATCTTAGAGTGCGACATTGTTTGGGCTGATGACGATTTCTTTGCTTTGGGCGGGCATTCGTTGCTGGCAATGCGTTTGGCAGCCGAAATACATCGACGCCTTAATCTTCGTGTTTCAGTCGGTCATATTATGGTCGCGCGAAGTGTAGAAAAATTGAGTGCACTACTGGTGGATGAACAGAAGAAAAATTCGGACGAAAACAGTGGAATAGGCGAGGTTTTGCCGTTGAGGGAAGGAATCGGGCCGGCACTGTTCTGTGTGCATCCGGCGTCAGGTTTTTCTTGGCAATACAGTGGGTTGCTGCGTTATCTGGAGGGAGACTGGCCGATTATCGGATTACAATCTCCTCGTCCTCGCGGTGTCATTGCTGACTGCGACAGTCTCGACGCAATGTGCACACGCCATTTGGCGACTTTACGAAATATCCAACCTCATGGGCCTTATTACTTGCTGGGTTATTCTCTGGGAGGAATGTTGGCTCAGGGAATGGCTATCCGTTTACAGCAAGAAGGTGAGGAAGTGGCTTTCTTGGGATTGTTGGACGCTTATCCTCCAGAAGGTCAGGATTGGGGAGGGTTAAGCGAAGAAGAAGCCAAACAGGAAATTGCCCGTGAACAGGCAGAGTTTATGGCGGCTACAGAAGATGAGCATGATCCGCAACTGCGTAAGGAAAAGCAGGCAATGTTTGAAGATATTGTGGCTAACTATCGAGACGCTGTCCGCAGTTTATTATCCGCTGTTAACCAGAAATATGATGGCGAAGCTACGTTGTTTGTGGCTACGCGGACGTTGCCACCGGAATTGGATGTCGAGGAGACATGGGCACCTTGGATTCGCCATTTAAGGGTTTATCGGCAAGATTGTGAACATGCAGATATCCTTTCTCCAGATTCGTTGGAGCAATGGGGGCCACTGCTGAATGGCTTGTTGAAACGACACCGTAATTAAGCTACCGCAATTGACTTTATCGTATTTAACGCATCGTATGGAACATTATGGCTACTTCATCAATTTTTTTGGATTTTAGTTTACTTAAAAATAATGCCCATTTTCGCGCTATCTTTATTGCCCGTATGTTATCTGTCTTTGCATTAGGAATGCTGACGGTTGGGGTTCCTGTCCAAATGCAGTTTCTGACAGGATCTACCTTACAGGTGGGAATTGTGGTTGCACTGGACGGAGTCGGTATGTTC
This sequence comes from Xenorhabdus ehlersii, assembly GCF_003610465.1. Classification (GTDB taxonomy): domain Bacteria; phylum Pseudomonadota; class Gammaproteobacteria; order Enterobacterales; family Enterobacteriaceae; genus Xenorhabdus; species Xenorhabdus ehlersii. The sequence continues at coordinate 230,986 of NZ_RAQI01000001.1, forward strand.
ATCGGCTTAATCTTAGGGGGAATACTGGCTGATCGTTATGATAGGCGTAAACTCATTTTGTTTGCCCGTGGTACTTGTGGTATCGGTTTTGTCGCACTGAGCTTTAACGCATTTTTAGACTCTCCGTCCCTGTATATGCTCTATTTTCTTTCTATTTGGGATGGTTTTTTTGGTGCGTTGGGTATGACGGCATTAATGGCAGCCATCCCCAATTTAGTCGGGCGGGAAAATCTGGCTGCGGCAGGCGCCTTGAGCATGATTACTGTTCGCATAGGTGCCATTATTTCACCGGCATTGGCAGGTATTATTATTGTTGCTGGTGGACCGGGATGGAACTTTGCTGTTGCAGCAATCGGTACATTAGCCACATTGTTACCCCTGATGAGGCTTCCTGAAATGAAGCCTCAGCCAAGTAAACAAGAGCATCCAATCAGTGCTTTGATAAGCGGAGTGAAATTTGTTTGTCAGCATAAGATTGTGGGCAGTGTCATATTGGTGGGGATGATGATCAGTATCGCAGGCGCTGTTCGTATTCTGTTTCCTGCATTATCTCAAGAAGTATACCACCAAGGGCCGTCAGCAACGGGCTTGATGTATTCCGCTGTTCCTCTGGGAGCCATGCTCGGAGCCTTTACCAGCGGTTGGATAGGACGAAGTAACCGGCCTGGTGTTCTGCTTGTTATATGTGCTCTGTGCTCTTTTATCACGTTATCTATGCTAGGGATCGTCACCAATATCGTTCTGGCATTACTTGTGTTGGTTTGTTATGGATATTTGAATGCATTCGCATCCTTACTGCAATTTACCCTTGTTCAGAGTCATACACCGGATCATTTATTGGGGCGAGTGAACAGTTTTGTCACTGCTCAAGATGTTACTGGTGATTCTTTGGGGGCATTGGGATTAGGTTTTATGGGACGTTTGCTATCTCCGGTAATCACCGTCTTTTCGTTTGGAACTGTTGCTGCACTTACCTGCTTGTTGCTTGCAGCAGTAGTAAAACCTTTACGTCATTCTACACTGCGTGACCGCATGCCATTATCAGAAACAAACACCTTAGAACATGGGCCTCAGCAAAGTGATAATTAATTGAAACCATAGTTAACGGAAATAACACCATAACATGATGTGTTGTGGTGTTGTTAAATATTATTAAAATAAAGGATAATAAAATGTGGCATTTTATGGTGTGCATTGGTGATGTAAATAGTGTAGGTGATGGCTTTGATTAAACCCGCTTTATTTTGATAACAATCTAAAAATCAGCACGCCTTTTTAATCTGTCTCTGCTTTTTAGACAACTATCACCTTGATGGTTTCAAGCTGCCTACACAATAAAAAACATAAGAGCTGGCATTTTTGCAAATCAACAATGGATGGTGACTAAAATGAATAAGAAATACAGAATACCTTGGAACCCTCTGACGTCCACACGTTTATCAGTCAAAACCCAACCACGAGTACTTTATCACGCTATCGCTTGCTGTTTGGCCGCGGCCAGCGCAGGAGCCTATGCGGAAAATTATGTTGAGAAAGGGCGGAGTGGCGATCCTGCCAGTTGGCGTTCCAGTGAGTTTTTGAGTCAATGGGGGCTTAGTGCAATTCATGCTGATGAAGCTTATGCCAGAGGTTATACCGGTAAGGGGATCAAATTAGGAATATTTGATCAGGTAGTTTATGCCAAGCATCCTGAGTTTATGGGAAAAGGCAAGGTCACTAACTTAGTGACTTCTGGGATACGTGAGTATACCGATCCCTATATTCCGGTGAAGAAAGGTGATCCATTCACCTATGATGGCACGCCGTCCGTGGATAGGTACGGGACGCTAGGAGCACATGGTGTCCATGTTGCAGGCATAGCGGGGGGTAACCGAGAGGGCAAAGAAATGCATGGTGTGGCCTATAACGCCCAAATACTCAGTGCGGATAACGGTGATCCTGGTCCTGAAGATGGCATTATCTTAGGCAATGATGGTGGTGTTTACCAGGCTGGTTGGAATGCGTTGATAGATAGCGGTGCTCGTATCATTAACAACAGCTGGGGAATTGGTATTGACAGGGAGCTTGAGAGGGGTGGGAAAGATCCGAACGCAGCCCATTTTACTTTAGCTGAGGCCCAGAAGCAGTTTGATGCAATAAAACCGATTTTGGGTACAAAACCTGGTGGTGCATATCAGGGCGCAATTGATGCGGCTCGTAGCGGCATTGTGACAATTTTTGCTGCTGGTAATAGTAATAACTACAGTAATCCAGATGCTATCGCGGGCTTGGCTTGGTTTGTACCAGAGATTGCACCAAACTGGCTGACAGTCACTAGTTTGCAAAAAGATCCAAATAGTACCAATAGTGTGCCTTATTCCATCAGCGATTTTTCCTCCCGCTGTGGCTATACTGCCAGTTTTTGTGTCAGTGCACCTGGTAGCTGGATATATAGCTCAGTTATTAAGGGAACAGGAATAGACAATATAACTACCGGCTATGACAGTTACAGAGGGACTTCAATGGCTGCGCCACATGCTGGTGGTAGTATTGCGGTATTGATGGAGCGTTTCCCATATATGACCGGCGATCAAGTAGCTTCCGTGCTTCGCACTACGGCTACTGATATGGGAGAAAAGGGCATTGATGCGCTTTACGGCTGGGGATTGATCAACCTCGGTAAAGCAATAAATGGCCCTGGCATGTTCTATACCGCAGAAGATATCCCTGAAAAATTCCGTATTCCAGATCCTGACGGAGTGGCCTACGGCAAGGGTCAGTTTATTGCTGATATTCCGGGTGTTGGTGCTGTGCTCGATAAGGGTAAACCAACTGAACGTGTCTGTGATGCGGGTCAGTGTGCTCAGGATCAATGGAGCAATGATATCAGTGGTCATGGTGGATTAACCAAACAAGGTAGAGGTGGGCTGACTCTCAGTGGCCAAAATACCTATTCTGGCCCAACGCTGGTCAAACAGGGATTACTAAATGTTAGTGGTAGTGTCTCTTCTACCATTTCAGTAATGGAAAGTGGCATTCTTGGCGGGAATGGTACGGTGGGGGCGCTCAATGTGCAGCGTGGCGGTACTGTAGCACCAGGTAACTCTATGGGTACGCTTAAGGTTGCCGAAAAAATTACCTTTGAACCCGGTTCTCATTACGCGGTTGAAATCGCTTCCGATGGGCGCAGTGACAAAATTCAGGTTGAAAAAAGTGCGCAGATTGATGGAGGAAAAGTTACCGTTTCTCTTGAGAATACGGGTAACTTGCTTTCTTTTGAAGACGTGCGAAGCCTGACTGGTCAGCAATACACTATTCTTAGTGCGAAGCAGAATATCAATGGTCGCTTTGATGATGTTGTCCCGAATTATCTCTTCCTTGGCACAGGATTGTCTTATCAGCCTGGAGAAGTCACTCTCCATATTGGGCGTAATGAGACTGCTTTTGTCGATTTTGCTAAGACACAGAATGAACGTGCAGTAGCTGCTGCCGCTGATACCCTTGATAGGGGTAATCCGGTTTACGAAAGTATCTTAGCCAGCAGTTCTGCGGAGCAAGCTCGATCTGCGTTCCGTCAGCTTGATGGGCAAATCCACGCTGATATCGCGTCTCAGTTGGTTAATGACAGCCGTTATTTACGTGATACTTTGAATTCTCGTTTGAGTCAGGCTGAAGGCCGTTCATCTTCGCCCGATATTCATGGAGACAGGAACGGTGCATGGGTTCGGCTACTTGGTGCATGGAGCCACGCTTCTGGTACAGCGAATGCGACGGGCTATCAGGCTTCCAACTATGGTTTATTCCTTGGTGCGGATGCTCTTATTGATGAATACAGCCGTCTTGGTATCGCAACTGGTTACACCCGTACTTCCCTTGATGGCGGCAACAGTGCTACTGCTGACAGTAATAACTATCACCTCGCTCTTTATGGTGATCGTCAATTTGGTGACTTTATTTTGCGTGCCAATAGCGGGTTCACGTGGCACCGTATTGATACCAAACGCTTTATCAGCTATGGCAGTCAGCGTGATAGTGAGAATGCCAAGTACAGTGGGCGGACAACACAATTATCCGCTGAACTTGCTTACCATCTGCCGACAGGGGCTGTGAATCTGGAGCCATTCGTTAACCTGGCTTACGTCAATTTCCGCAATGAAGGTATTAACGAGAACGGTGCCGCAGTCGCACTTCACGGTAACAGCCAACATACTGAAGCAACTCTCTCCACATTGGGATTGCGTGCCAATCATAGCTGGCAGGCTGCATGGGGTTCTTCAATTACCTTAAATGGAGAATTAGGTTGGCAACACCAATACGGTGAGCGTGAACGGGCAACAGGTTTATCGTTCCGTGGCAGTAACACAACATTTGTGACTCGTAGCGTGCCTGCCTCTCGTGATGGTGTGGTGTTAAAAGCTAATGCGGAGATGAATGCAAGTAATAACGTCTCATTCACGCTTGGCTATAGTGGATTGCTCTCCAGCAGTCATCAGGATAATAGTATGAATGTCGGTTTTAGATGGCAATTCTGAGGATGGGCGGGATGTAAATATTCGATAAAATATGTGGAGTCAGTCATGCTGGCTCCACAATATTTGTGTGGTGAATATTTTTTATGGTTTTATTGTGGGGTATTAAATGCCGTTTCTATTAATGTCCTTTAATTTTTACCCACTCAGTTAACTCCATAATTGAAGGGTCTCATTTTTACTTCGTGTTGGTGTAACTATTTTCATGTCTAATCAGGTTATTTAACACCGTCAGTTTTTTGATTGTTACTCTAATTATCTTTATTTATATTACGGCTAGGAATTTGTTTTTCCTTACTTCGTGTTGTTTTTTAGCAAGGCGGGAGCATGAATGTTTACTTATTATCCAAGGCTTGCATGTGAACTTTTCATAAACAAATTGAGTTCAAAAAAATCCTAAAATAGATCTGTCGTTTTCAAAAGGCAATACCACAGCCTGTCAGAACTCAGTAGCACTCGATTGCTGAAGTTGTGTGGCTGGTGGTTTAAGCGGCTTCTAAAAATGGATCATACCGATTCAAGATTGGCGTCTTGCGATGGGTCGTTAAATATGCTCAGCAAACTCTTCTCCGTTAATGCTTCAGGTTATAACGAAGATAATATCTTTGATGTTACCACTATCATTCTGTATCTTGCGAATATCAGTGAATATGATGCTTATCACTGACTGTTAAATCAGAATCCAGTTTCGTCAATGGAAATTCAAGAGATTGTGATGGTTACTATTACATTTGCAATTATTTTCACAACAATAAGTTAACAATTATTATGACATACCGTTTATCATCTAAAGATATTTGGGCATTGGGCTTTATGACCTTTGCCTTATTCGTCGGGACAGGAAATATCATCCCGCCTATGGTTGACCTGCAAGCGGGTGAGTATGTTTGGAGCGCTGCTGCTGGTTTTTTGCTTACAGCTATGGGCCTAGGTACATGTGCTAACACTGTATTTATTCGGGGGTTAGCATGAGTCAACAATGGACATCCCGTCTGGGGCACATATTAGCCGCAACCGGATCTGCCGTTGGCATTGGTGCCATCTGGAAGTTCTCGTATGTTTCAGCAACAAATGGTGGTGGTGCATTTCTGGTTGTATTTTTATTGTTTAGCTTTGTGATTGGATTAGCGGTTCTGTTAGCTGAAAATATGCTGGGAAGCAGTACGGGTGAAGTGGCCGTTAATGCGTTTAAAAAATTACTTGGTAAACACTGGGGGTGGGTTGGCCTTATAGGTGTATTCAGTTCATGGTGTATCTATAGCTTCTACAGTGTTGTCGGTGGTTGGACCATAGGCTACACGGTGATGGCAAGTACAGGAAAGTTGAATATTACAGACATCTCTCAACTGACATCTATTTTCACCAATTTCATCAGCAATCCATGGTGGCCGATAATCGCACATCTGGCATTTTCAGGGCTAACCTGTTTCGTTGTATTATCTGGTGTGCAGAAAGGTTTGGAAAAATCAGTTAAGGTCATGATGCCGCTGTTATTCTTGATCATGATAGTGTTAATTATTATCGGCATCCGTTTACCGGGCTCATCAGAAGGGCTAAAATTATTCTTATACCCAGATTTCAATAGTTTGACCGGAAAAGGTGTTTTAGATGCATTAGGGTTGGCATTTTTTTCACTGTCTATCGGTTTAGGTATCCACATTACGTACAGCTCCTATTTGCCTAATAACAAAGGTATTGGTAAATCGAGTATCTGGGTTGTAATCCTCTCCTGTTTGGTCTGTATATTGGCTGGTCTGATGATTTTTCCTGCTTTGGCTGCTGCTGGTTTAAAACCAAATGCGGGCCCCGGATTAACGTTTATGACGATGCCAATTTATTTCGCCAGTCTTCCTGGTGGCTCAATCTTAGCAGTCACTTTCTTTTTATTGTTATTAATGGCCGCGCTGACCTCAGCAATTTCATTACTTGAGCACATTGTTGCTTATGTTCAGACGCGTTTTCAATGGTCACGTCGTAAAACAAGCTTAATAGTCACGGCATCGATTATGTTAATGGGGATCCCTGTTTCCTTATCTTTTGGCCCCCTAAGTCACGTCACATTAGGTGGAAAATCCATCTTCGACATGCTGGACTTTATTACTTCCAATGTTCTCATGCCATTATTCGGGATTATCATTTGCCTCGTATTTGGTTGGTCACGTAAGGTCAATGCACTAATACCGGATAATATGTCATCGCGGAAACGTCAGTGTTTACGGTTTGTATGGCGATATGTCGGACCTTTATGTATCGGGGTGATTTTGGTACACGGACTTATTTGATTGTGTTAAGTATCATCTTTCATTCATTTTTATTTGATAGAGAATGATGCTGCAATTTTGTAACACTGCTACATTTTAGGTAAAAATTTAAACGGGCGAGTTTATCCACCAAAACCGCCCGTTAACCATCATAAAAATGCCTCGAACCGATTTTAATCCTCCAATTTTCCTAAGACACTCAAATGTTTGATAGAAAATTTCATATGGAGTTTGGATTCACATAATGAATGTTTGACTAATCAAGTCGCTAATAACTGATTAGCGAAATTAAGTTAATTAACCCGCATTCTGGATAAGAAATTGACGTGAAGCCTGTTCCAGGAGCCATGTTTTGGTACATGCCGAAACAGCTCCGGGAAGGAACAGGTCATGGACAAGTTAGTTGAAATTTTTTGTGGTGTCGACGATTTTTGCCGTTTTTTTATCCCGAAGTGGGAGCAATTTTGTCTCGATAACGGATACCTGCTTCCAAAAGTGCGCAGATGTACCGCAATGCTTGCTCTCCCTTGCAGGCTACGGGAGTTAATGAGATGGTCTTCCCCACCTTGTGAACCATACTCTTTATAGAGTATTTTTTCTGGAGAGTCCATCATGCAAAACGTCACCCTTATTGGTATCGATCTCGGCAAGCATTCTTTCCATATCCATTGTCAGGACAAATTCGGCAAGACTATGCTGCGTAAAAAATTTACCCGCCCAAAATTAATGGAATTTTTAGCTGGGTGTACATCGACTACCGTCGTGATGGAAGCTTGTGCGGGTGCACATTTTCTGGCTCGTCGGATCGCTGATTTAGGCCATGATGCGAAGCTGATATCTCCGCAGTTTGTTCGTCCTTTTGTCAAAAGTAACAAAAATGATTTCGTTGATGCAGAGGCGATATGTGAAGCGGCATCACGCCCCTCAATGCGTTTTGTCCAGCCGAGAACGGAGACGCAACAGGCGATGAGAGCACTGCATCGTGTCAGAGAATCACTCATCAAAGATAAGGTAAAGACCACTAACCAAATGCACGCCTTTTTGCTGGAGTTTGGTATCAGTCTGCCAAAAGGCGAGGCGGTCATTAAACGGTTATCTCTGGTTCTGGCAGAACACGACGTGCCCGATTATCTGAGCCGTTTACTGATGAAATTACATGCCCACTACCTTTATCTTGTCGAGCAAATAACCACGTTGGAATTAGAATTAAAACAGTCCATCAAAGCGGACGATGCGACTCAACGCATGATGACAATACCGGGGGTAGGACCCATTACCGCCAGCCTACTTTCATCCCAGCTTGGTGACGGAAAACAATTTTCATGCAGCCGGGATTTTGCGGCTTCGATGGGGCTTGTTCCCCGACAATACAGTACAGGGGGAAAACCGACTCTGCTGGGTATCAGCAAACGCGGCAACAAAAATTTGCGCCGATTGCTGGTTCAATGCGCCCGGGCGTTTATGATGCGGCTTGAGCATCAGCATGGGAGACTTGCCGAGTGGGTTCAGGCACAACTGAGCAAGAAACATTCGAATGTGGTTGCCTGTGCATTGGCTAATAAGCTGGCAAGAATAGCCTGGGCAATCACTACTCGACAAAATGAGTATCAGGCCTAATAGAGGCTGGCTGATTCAATAACTTGATGATTAAACAGTGAAATACACGTTACCTATCTGGTTTTGCGAAGACTGATTATTGATGACATGAACGGCCAATCGGCCTGATGAATAACCTAAGAAACAAAATGGCTCATTGAAGCCGGGGAGTTTTTAAGGTTCATCAGGCGCAGAACTCATCGTGGCGCGGGTATCCATACTCATAGAGACGCCGGATAGATTTAAGCAAGCCAACCATACATCAAAATGAGTGTTGCAAAAACGGGGAAGACCATAGATTTTGTTCGCCAACCGAAGGCGATCCTGGCATCTTTATTTTTACCTGAATTTTCGCGCATATTCCGATAATCCCCCCATATTCCGCCAAAACCAGCCAAAAAGTGGATTTAATTCGTTAATTAATTTGATTGATTGATGTGTAGAATAAATGTGCTTTGCTGTTCAGCTACGCATTTTATCTCGCTGGTATTCAGCATAATACCGAAGCCCAATTGATAAAACATAAGTTAAATTCAATGAAAAGCGAAAAGGAATCGCTTTATCTAAAAGAGCGCGCTTACCTGCGAGAGCTGGCTGAGCACATCGCGAAAGAGTCGCCGCATCTGGCTGAATTTCTGGTTTCCTCTCATGACCCTGATATTGTCCGTGTTTTCGAGTCCTTTGCGTTTTTGATTGCCAATCTGCGGGACAAGCTGGAGGATATCCAAAAAATAAAGATTGAGCTAACAGAATCACTGAAAAAGATTCAGGATAATATCAGATGTCTCCAGTTTGATATTATTGGTTTTAGTCGGGGAGCAGCGGCTGCCCGCCATTTTGCCAACCGGGTTTTTAATCGTGATCCTATTCTGGTGCAGGCCTTAACTGATGGTTTTAATCAACGACGTTACCTGAATAAGTCCACGTATCCTACAGGGAAAAGCCGTTTTCTGGGTATTTTTGATACCGTTGCGGCGATGGGTACACTCAGAAATGGACTTAACCCTCATACCGCTGATACGGGCGATGTTTATATTTGTTTACCTGATGGCATAGCAGAGCATATTTTCCATATTACGGCCATGAATGAATGTCGTTATAATTTCTCTTTAAATAGCATTAAGCCTGATTACCCGGAATTGATATTCCCCGGCGCGCATTCCGATATTGGCGGGGGCTATAACCCGATGGAAACAGAACGGTTATTTATCACCCGGCCACGTAGCCTTACCGTGGATGAAAGTACCCCTAATAACGCCACCTGGATATATAGAAAAGCACAGGAAGAATTATCTCAGATAAGAAGCTATCCGGCTATTGCCCCGTTATTGCACAACAACGAGGTGAAAGTAGAAACGTGGCAAAATAACCAGTTTTACCCGCGTAACGAGCTGGAACGTTTTCAAAAACAAGTAGCATCGGCGACAGTGCTGTATCGGGAAATCACCAATGACTGGTCTAAAGTAGTCATGCTGGTCATGCAGGATGCCGCACAAGAGTCTGGTGTGATTTTTAGTAAACCCAGCGATAAAGATGACGATTATAAACTACCCTCAGAGCTTACTGCATTGGCAGAAAAAGCAATCAATCAAGGGCGTGCTGTTCGACAAGGCCAGTCATTAATTCCTTTTAACGCAGAAGAGTTAGCCTTGATCCAGACTAAATACGTCCATTGCTCATCACACTGGAATAGTGTCGGGGGACGCTTTCAGTTCTGATGCAATAATAAACGCCCCTTTTTTCTGGCTGCCGGACAGTAATTTTTTATCTCCATTGGGTTTGATGATCTGCGCGCCGGTGATTTTTTTATCCAGTGTTGTCAACGGCAATAAAACCGAATTATCAGACAATACAGCAAAATCCTGATGGAGTAAGGCTCACCGGTACTGATGAGACCGGGCAACAGGCTGAACTGACCTTGACGGTTCACACCTGGTTTGAGCGCTCGGGCCTGACAAAAGACTTTTATTCTCATGCGAAACAGCTTTGCCAATCACTCGGCAGCCGGATTGCCTCCAAATATGTCCTCGAACGGCTCTATGAGGAATGGGGGAACTTTTATCTCTATGATGGCTGGGCGCGGGAATTTTACGTGACCTCTACGGATTACCTGGCGGCCAGCTCAGGTTCCGCAGAGCATCAGGCGAAATGGGCGTTTTGGGCAGAAACAGACCGGTGGATGCGAAATGCCTGGGCGATGACGGCATTTGCGTGTGGTAAGCAGCAGTACTGAATAGCATGTTCCATTATTTTACCTATAAGAGAAATGAGCGGCTGTTTGGGCAGTCACTTGAAACGCCGCTATTTTTTCTTTGTTTTGAATGCCTTTTCTTGGATACGGCATCACATCCAGTGGTGATCCTGATTCAAGCACAGGTTCCCCCCCAAAAAAAATTATTATCACTTCAAGTAGTTATCTCTTTGGGACAACAAATTTTCTCGAGTAATCCGTCTCCATGCATGACGTTTTTTTTCATCCCTGAGCTGACAGATATCAATCGATTGATGGGGAGTTCTTAACGGATTATTCCCCCTCACTAATAAAAAAGGTAGTTAAATATAAATATTGGTTATTATGATGAAGGGAAATATTTCATTTATATAAGTAATGTATTAATAATTAAAAGCACTCATGGTGACGACATAGTCAAATAAATTTAACGGTATAATAAAAAACCTTATTCAATATGAAAAATATTACACCGCAATAAAATCGTGGGCCAATATTTCATATCGGTGAAAGTGTGTTAATTATCACATTTTAATGTAATTGAGAAATCCCCATTTCATTTGCAGAATAAAATTGAAACAGAAGAAAAGACAAGTGCTAATAATAATGCGGACATAATGCAACCATTTGTTTTGTATGTAAATAAATTGAAATAAAATATGGTTACCATGCTAAGTGTTTTAAAATTCCGTCAATGGGTTATTTTTCAGGTAAAAATTCAAGAGTAAAATCACATTTTTAACGATAAATAATATATCATTGAGTTTTCGATCGCTTTCTCACTACCAGCATAATGTATAAAAATACGCTTTACTGTCATTAATCAATGGAATAAAAACAACTATGTTTAAAAACAATAAAGGGCATGATATGAGAAAAATGGATAATCTGGAGTTTAGAATATTACAACTTCTCAGGAAAAATCCTTTTCTCGCCCAAAAAGAAATCGCTGATACTATTGGCATTAGTCGTTCAAGCGTTGCAGGATATATCCTTAACCTACAAAAAAAAGGGCATATAAAAGGAAAAGGATACATTTTTTCCAGTGGAAATTATGCCGTAACGGTGGGGGCTTCCAACATGGATATTACCAGCTTCGCTTCGACTGAATTATTAAAGAAAGATTCCAACCCAGGGAAAACAAAATATACGCTAGGTGGTGTCGCCCGAAATGTGGCGCATAACATTGCCGCGTTAAAGAATGACAGTTATTTAATTTCTGTTTTTGGTGATGATTCATATGGAAAAAGATTGTTTAGAGAAACCCGGTTAGCCGGTGTTGATCTTAGCCATTCTCATAAACTCAATAATGAAAGAACTTCGATTTATCATTCAATAGTTGATAGTCATGGTGAACCGCACACTTCCGTGAGTGATATGGATATTTTGAAAAAACTCACGCCTGAGTTGCTAAATAAATCTAAAGCGCTTATTGAGCGGGCCGGCATACTGAGTATCGACTGCAATTTGAAAGAGGATGCTCTGGAATGGTTATTTAAAAACTCAGGTAATGTGCCCATATTTGTTAATCCTGTCTCGTCATATAAGGCGGGCATAGTACGTAACTGGTTATCCTATATTCATACTATCAGACCCAATCGGCTGGAAGCAGAAAAAATCAGTGGCATTAAAATTAACTCAATAAAAGAGGCTAAGTGGGTCACATCATGGTTTCATGAACAAGGGGTACAGCGGGTAGTTTTAAGTATGGGCGCTGACGGTGTTTACTACAGTGAGTTAGATTATATATCGGGTCACTCTCCGGCATTTCCTGTTGATGTTGTCAATAACACGGGTTCCGGTGATGCAATGATGGCAGGGTTAGTTCATTGCGCGTTGGCAGGTATGGACTTTAAGGAAAGTGTATATTTCGCCCAACGTTGTGCTGCACTTGTCCTGTCTACTGAATTAACACATTCACTAACCCTGTCTCCATTTGCTGTTGATAAGTTACTGCTATTAGATCCAATAACAATGATGAATAACCAACAAATATCATAAAAATAAAAAATGAGAATGTTAGTATTGTGGCTAGGGCCGGGCTGGACCCGGCATTTTTTTCAAAGTCCATTCATGTCAATGTTTATGTCTGATTGAATTTAATCCAATCGTCATGTGGAAGGAATGGGGAGTGAGCTTAAAACTGGCAAACAAGTCCGGTATGGACACAATTTTGTAGGTAATTATCCCAAAAACCTTGAGGATAACGCACTAAATCGCTGTCCAGGACCGTAGGTTTTTTCCAGCTAAAATGATCGAATCCTGCTTTTTTAAGCGCTTTTTCATAGCTTTCACGGCTCCAACGATAAAACGTAAAAGGGCTTGGGGGGGTTGACAGAAATTTTGCCTGGTGACGGAAGCCATTTTTCCAGGGCTCTTCGCTCAAAATCTTAAAACCATAATTCTCACAGTTTCCGCTTTCTAACCGATAATCAGGTGATGCCATATAAGCAATTAATTTGCCGGAAGGTTTTAAATGATCAGCGGCTGCCTGAAACATCGTTTCCAGTTCTTCTGTGGATTCTGCATAGTGGAATAAAAAAGCGGCGATGACGATATCAAATTTTTCATCTAATTTCATCTCACATACATTTTGTACATGGAACTCAATATCATCACCATACAGTTTTGACTTGGTTTTAGCGAGTTCAATCATTTTTTCAGAGATATCGACGCCAACCACTTTTGACGCCCCACGGCGGTGAAATTCCCGCCCAAAATAACCATACCCGCAAGCTAGATCCAGCACTGACTTTCCTTGTATCTCACCGACCATGTTGAGTATATCCTGAAGTTCAGACTGTCGTTGGGCTACCGTATTGGAAAATTGTTCGTAATGTTCTCCAATTGAATCATAGCTTGCTTGCTCTTCCATTATTATGGCTCCTGATAAAAAATAAAATAAGGGTACTATTTTATAAGGATAAAGTATCATGGAATAATGAGATATAATTATTTTTGTAATGTGATTAATTTTACACGATAAACAATCTGTTTAAATTAAATCAGGAATAATCAGATGTTGCTCTATTCAAGCGCATTGCCCCATTTTAAGCTGAGAACCCCTTGTCTGTGATGAAAACTGAGTATAAAAAATAAGTCGCTGTCAAGGCGCATTTCCCCGAACAGGCTCAAATAGAGTTAGCTGGTGAGAAAATGTAACATCAATGAGAATCAAGCGGAAAGTCAGACTAACTTCCGCTCATATAATTTCGTGTTAGTGTCAGGCACGCAGTTTATTTTGACTGGCAATCAGTTTTGCGCCGCAAGCTGTGCTCATACCTTCCAAGGCAACCTGTTTGCCCTGATACTTTAAAGACTCACTCCCTTCTATTATCGGGAATGTGTCTTCACATTTTGGGCAAACAACTAAATCACCTTTTCCAGCAATGGGAACTCCTTGATAAACATAACCATCAATGGCAGTGATCACTTTACCACCATGATCGGTCGTATCATTTAACCGGATAACTGGTTTATTTGACATATTTATCTCTCTGTAATCATCTGCAATATTTTCATTCTATTGAAGATAGTATTTTTAAATAATCTTTGGTTTTATTTTCTATTTCTATGATTAATGAATCAACATCAGAATGATATTGTTTTAACAACCTTTCATTGAAATGAGGAAAGAAAATATCCTGATCGAATTGATGTCCTAATAAAAACATTGTTAATGTTAAAAACGCTGAATAATTGGCATTTTTTATGCCATATTGATTGGATTTTTCAACACCAAATTGAATGGATTTATTGATATTATCTTGTTTAATATATCGATATTTTTGTGGAAAAAGAGAATTTAATAGTGAGTCTACATTACTTTCATAGGTATTCCATTGAACATTTAAGCGTTCAATATTGATATTTTGAAATTTAAATATACTGGTTTTCAGATATTCATCTTGTTCGCCATGCACTTCATTAAAATATCGAATGATCTCATGATAAAGTAAACTTGTTCTTTCTAATTGCCCAAGGCAGGAGTGATTATCTAGGATCGTCTTTATCCATACATATTGTGGGTCAGTTTGAAATTCGGTACCAAATAAAATAAGCATATCAATATAAAACTGAACAGTACCGCGTTGATCAAATCCATCGTTTTTCGATTTTTCTATTGCGTTTTCCAGCGCTGTCCTCAATTTATCTTCACCTAATTTTATTTTAAGATAGGGATAGGATTCATTACAATGTACTACCAGTTCATCAATAAATGAATTGAATGAATGTTTTTTTAGCATATTCCATTGGTCTTCATTAATTTCTATTGTCATATTTATGATATCTCCGGTCACAATAACTAACGCTATAGTTGCTGGTAAAATACGTTTTTAATAGAATTTAAAATCCAACAACTATGTCTTTGTTTAATTTATTGTTTGTATGAATCAATCTTGCCTGCAAGATAATCTCTATATATTAGAGTGTCTTTATTATGTTTATGCCATTCATTTTCTCTGTAAATAGAGTCGAAATGGTCGTACACATACTCATTTCCATATTTTCTTCTCATTACTAATAGTTCATATTTTTTTCTTTATAAGGAAATTTAATCAAAAAAAAGTCTAGCACTGGCTTTAATGATTCTTCATCAAATTTTGTGTATATGTATTCATAATTCATTTTATTTTGCATTAATTGCAAGAATTTTATAGCTTCCATATCTTTTAATACATTTAATTCGGGGAATTTTATTGAACTATCAATTTCATCCTGTAATGTCATTGTGATACTCAGCGTATTCAAATTTTCAATAGGAACGAATTTCTTATTAATCAAATAAGCATCATGAACTTTAATATACTGCGAAGATTTCAGCCATTCACTGGCATCGAACCAGACCTTTTTACTAGGAAACTCAGACGAGTTTACATCATATGAAGTTACCCTAATATACATTTGAAATTTTTGCATATACATATAATAAGCACCTGAAAAAAATAAAGTGAAAATTGTCAAAATTGCTATCTTAACAATAAGCTTTTTTTTAAGTAAATTCATAAAATCCACTCTATTGGATTATAATTTTGCAGACCACTTTTTAGTCCTTTTGGCGAATTTCCTGTTCCCGGTAATCGCCAGGTAGCATTCGGTGCAATAGGGCCTCCACCGTGGTCTTCGTTGTATTCTCTTGCCTTCAAACCTTCATTACGTTTTTTCATTATGTCATAATCTTTTGGTTTTTCTGGTGGTTTGGCGTTTTTGTTCCCTTTACTCAATTCATAATTATAAGCTCTGCGAGCTGCTTCATATTTGTCAATTACTTTGCTATATTTTCTCGCCTCTTTAATCTCCTTTCCCGTTCCATAAACGATGTCATAGAGAGAGCGCATCTCAAATGCTTTGACCCCAACATCCCAGGCATTAGCCATTCGCTGTGCCGGGCTTTTATCCTGCCCCGCATTTTTTCCTGTAAAATCGCTACCATCCACCGAAATTCCTGCCCGGCAAGCGTAGGTTGTTATTTTAGCATCAGAATCAAATACCGACTCATACACCTTTTTAATTTCGGCTGGCCCAAATTTCCCTTCTTCCACATTCTTTCCCTGATAATGAAAGGTGGCACAATCAATCACGCCATGACAGAAAAACACCATCTCTTTGATTAAGCGTTTCTTTTGTTTTCTTTCATTTATAATCCTAATGAACATCGGTACATCTGTTACATAGCGGACACGGGCACCTAATTTTTGAGCATAGTCATTTATTCTTTGACGATCCATGTCTGTATATCCCTGTGAAAACACAATTATAATTCGTTGTACAGCATAATCTCCCTGACTTGCTTTAGGAAAAAGCTGCAACTGATGTAACCCACAATTAATAAAACGGTATTGATTTCCCATTGATTCTTCAAACCCTCTTGTAACACCTCCCAAGCTGAAATCCCATGGCGCTGTTCTGGCACCTACCACAGTAATATAATCATAACCACTGATATAAGGCTTCTCTGTAGTTGGATTATTTATATTTGTAATCAGGCTGATTTTTCTTTCTTCTAGTACTACAGTCGTACGCTCCATTGTGGCATGATAGCTCATGATATATTCTTCCTGAAAATAGGGGGAGGTGTTCAATGCACTCACCTGTCAACCTTTGGGAACAAGAACTGCTCTCATTACACACGCGTCTGACACCGTTATTTCACCATGCCAGTCCACAGCAACGCAGCCTCGCCTATCTCAGGGGATTACTCAGTGATGTTGAGCGTAAAAATAGCTGGCAACTGGCGGAATGGTTGGGTGAACACTCGCCTGATGGCATTCAATATTTTCTGGAACGCGCCCGTTGGGATGCCGAAGCGGCTCGCGATATTTTACGCGACTATGTGACTGACCATCTCGGTGATGAGCAAGGCATCCTCATCATCGATGAAACCGGTTTTATCAAAAAAGGGACCCATTCTGCTGGCGTCCAACGCCAATATAGCGGTACTGCCGGACGGATAGAAAACAGTCAGATAGGCGTCTTTCTCTGTTATGCCGGTCAGGGCGGCCATGCCTTTATTGACCGGGCCTTATATCTGCCTGAACAATGGACAGATAACCGGCCCCGCTGTAAAGCCGCTGGCATTCCTGACTCGGTCACCTTTGCCACCAAACCCCAACTTGCCCAACAGATGTTGGAACGCGCATTAGATGCCGGCGTCTCTTGTCGTTGGGTGACCGCCGATACGGTGTATGGTCAAGATCGTCGTCTGCGGTGCTGGTTAGAATCCCGATATCAACCGTTTGTACTGGCGATCCCCAAAAATGAACGTGTGTGGAGGCAAGGGCCCAGATATACCAGCGCCGACAAGGTTGTGGACAGTCTGCCATCTTCGTTTTGGGAAAAACATTCCGCGGGATTGGGGACAAAGGGAGAACGTTGGTACGACTGGGTCCGGGTGCCGCTTTGGCGTTTACAACTCAGTGAGGAAGAGCGGGATTATGGTCATTATCTGCTGGTTCGGCGCAGCCGGGATGAGAAACAAGAGCGGGCTTATTATATCGTCTATGCCCGCAGAGAACAGGCTGACCTGAAAACCCTGATTCAGGTGGCAGGGCATCGCTGGGAAATTGAAAGTGGTTTTGAGGAAACGAAGGGGGAATGTGGCCTGGATCATTATGAAGTGCGGCAATGGCACAGTTGGTATCGGCACATTACCTTATCGCTATTAGCTCATGCGGTGCTGGCGGTCTTGCGGATACGGGAGAAAAAAAACACCGGCAGGATTGGTAGCCCTGAGTATCCCGGAACTGCGTAAGCTGTTGTCAAAATTGATGGAAAAAACGGGAGAGGCAGTCGAACAGATTTTACATTGGTCAGACTGGCGGCGGCGACACCAATACTATGCACAACAATGTCATTACCGTCGTCGGAATAACCCTATGGTGACAGAGCAATTACGGCTGTAGTACTAGGCTGTGTCCCTTAATGTAAATTGATAGTATTCTCATCTAAACTGTTTTCAATATGGGAAAAAGATGATGGCACGCTACGACATTCCTGATGACGCATGGATAGTGATAGAACCTTGTTTGCCCCCAGTCCATTCAGAGCGAGCAGGACGTCCACATGTTGAACACCGCCGTGTGATGAATGGGATGTTCTGGGTCTTGTGCTCCGGGGCACCGTGGCGTGATTTACCTGAACGCTATGGCCCTTGGAAAACGGTCTATAACCGATTTAATCGCTGGTCAAAATCGGGCATTATCAACAAGATATTTAATCGGTTACTGTCCATTCTGGATGAAAAAGGCTTGATTGACTGGGCTGAAATTTGCCTGGATGGCAGCAATATTCGTGCGAGTAAAGATGCCGCAGGCGCGAAAAAAAACATCCCGATATCACTGACGATCATGCGCTGGGTCGCTCACGCGGTGGTTATGGCACCAAAATCCACCTGGCAACCGACGGAAAGGGTTTTCCCCTCAACCTGATGTTGACCGCTGGGCAAGCTCATGAAAGTCAATCCGCCATCCCTTTGCTCGACGGCATTGGTATACAACGCAAAAATGGTTTCATGAAACGACGTGGCAAAGCCGTGCTGGCAGACAAAGGGTATTCGAGTAGAAAGCTCCGCGGTTATCTGCGTAAATTGAGGATCAAAAGCGTTATTCCTTATAAAATCAATGAAAAAGGCAGTGCTGATGGTCGTACGCAATTTGATGAACAGGCTTATCGTGACCGCAATGTTGTCGAACGCTGTTTCGGTTTTCTGAAAGGAAATCGGCGTATTGCAACCCGTTACGAAAAAACCGCACGAAACTATTTGTCCATGGTGAAATTAGGCTGTATTCGACTCTTTTACAGGCGGTTATCTAATTAAGGGACGCAGCCTAGCAGAAAATAATATAAACACACAACTACCTGAGAAATAATAGTGGCAAAAATAACCCCCATCAGTCCTAGTTTGAAATAAATAACAAAAACTAAATTTAAAATAACATTTAACCCATTAGCAATTACTCCCGCGTATAAATTATATTGCGTTTTTCCCTGAGCCATGCAAATAGCACTGAGTGAAAACTTGATTGCCATAAACCATAGTGCAATAGAAATATATTTAAGATACTCACCAGCAAACAGCACTTCATTATTCTTTAATCCCATAGACTCAGCTAATGGAAAAGAACCTAAAAATAACACTAAAAATACAATAAAACCTAAGGAGGCATTAATAACTAAAATACCACTCCAATTAAGATTAAGCTTTTCTAATTTCCCAGCACCAATAATTTGCCCACCTACATTAATTGCTCCCTGAGCCATCATCATAAATAACAGAACAAAAATGACAAAGATGGGAATAATAGCGCCAACCGATGCGGCCATCGTCGTTGAAACATGACTCAAAAATAATGAATCAACAAAAAATATCGAAAATGATAATAACATATCGATAAATATCGGAATCGCCAAACTCCAAATCGAGAATGGCAATACAGATGACTTATTATCCATAATGAACTCCTACACTATATTTTAAAATATTATTTATACGCGGCCCTAAAGGCCGCGTTAGCAACACCCAATATTCATTTAATAGGTATCAATCAATTGCCTAATATGGTTTTCAACCTCTTCTCTTGTGCCAAGCGTTTTATAGAGATGGATACGGTTGCGTACAACATCACCTCGATTCCATAACTCATAAATATCCTGTCGGCTACCAAAGGCATCCGCTACCATTTCCCAGGCAAAGCGAAACAGGCGTGATTTAAAATCAACGCTGCATGATTTCCCTCGCATATAACGTTCGAGGAACGGCCGTAGCTCCGGTGTCTCCAGATCTCGAGGTGATGGCTGCATGATTATCCCTGCCCCAGAAATCGTCCGCACAATCTCATTGATACGACCGCTAATTTGCGCCGCAAATGTATCCGGTGCCAGTGTAGAAGCGGGTGCCAATAACCCGGAATCAGTCACTTTGGCTTCGACATTCATAGCAACCAAAGAGTGCCGGATAAGTTCCAAATACGCACTGAGCTCCCCGAGCTGATTCTGGATTTCCCTGAATTCATTCACGCCAATCGACTGACTAATCAGCGACGCAACTCCCAAGAACGTACGCAGACGGTGATAAAAACGGATCTGCCCGACGTACAGTGCCCAAGCGTTTAAACGGAAGAACCCTTCAAAAGCCGTTTCAGCTTCTTCAAGTAAGAAAATACGATCATTGGGAATGAAGACATCATCAAAAAACAGCATGGCATCTTGTTCATCAAACCGCTCGCTCAATAGATGCTGGTGACTGCTTCCCCGCTTAACATGAGCCTCACGGCACAGTATATGCAACCCAGGTGTTTCCATTGCTACGCTAACCAGACGACGTAATCCTTGTGTTTCCGCAGAGCGTAAGACGGCGACATATAAATCAGTGCCTCATGGCAAAACGGTGCGAGCGTTGCCAAGTTCTTAGCACCTCTAACGACTATGCCATCTTCCCGTTTCTCCACCACTCGCAACCCACTTTCCGGGCACTCCTCCAGCGTTGCTGAACGATCAATCTGCGGGTCGCCTATCGCGTGAGTGAGGCTAATGTCATTTTCACGGCAATAGAGGTAATAACGTTCAATATTCTCCTTAAAGCGAGGATTAACCTGGCCTGCATGGTGGCGAAAGTCATATAGCCCCACAACCA
The DNA here is from genome assembly GCF_003610465.1 of Xenorhabdus ehlersii. Taxonomy (GTDB): domain Bacteria; phylum Pseudomonadota; class Gammaproteobacteria; order Enterobacterales; family Enterobacteriaceae; genus Xenorhabdus; species Xenorhabdus ehlersii. The sequence goes on from NZ_RAQI01000001.1 coordinate 251,713, forward strand.
CATTCGACATAAAGTCCGGCACCCGCGGAACCATACCCAGCGTGTGCTCCATCCATAGATGGCTGTCCTCCCAGCGCGTTGATACCCGCTATCGCCTGTGAGTGCAATTTCTCGGGTTGTGAACGGCCAAACCAGACGAGTGTGACACCGTAATGCTCCGCCAGATAGCGGCTAATTTGTTGCCCCACCACACCGGCACCGCCTACCATCAGGTAAACGCCCCCCTGACGGAACGGCTCTTTAGTCGCCGCAGACAGCGTTTCTACCGGTACAATGTCCCTCCGCAGTAGACGATCCCCACGTAAAAACAGTTCGCGATTCTCCAGCCAATTCCCGTTTACATACAGATTGGTATATAGCTGGCTAAAGGCCGGGCTATGGTCAGACCAGTCTCCATCCAGCAAGGTTAACTCAGCTTTTGGATATTCTCTTACTAAGCTGCGGAAGTAACCGGACAGCGCTCCCGAATTAGACACTGCTTCCTCATCCAGCTGTACGTTCTCAGCGAGCCGGGTAAAAATACGCAGCTTCGTGTTATTCTCACGCGTTGCCTGTGCAAGTTGATGCAAAAGCGCCAATTCCTGTCGTGCTGATACCGGCTTCACACCAGAATCCTGCAATAATCCGATACCCCAGAATAGTACCTCGTCCAGTCCGTTGATATGCTGGAGACAAAGCGGAATATCGGTGGGCTTATCTGCATCTAATAGCCACTCTTGGTCGCTCAATAACTGTGTCCTTTGAAGACTCATGGTTGATATTGCTCCCTGAGTGCGCGGGCTTTTGCCACATCCGCGGTGCCATACACCACCTCCCTATCATCAAAGACCACGGCCGGATACTTTTTTACGCCTGATTGCCATGCCTGCACCACAGCACGGTAAGCCTTGATCAGTTGTTGCTCCTGCTGACGCCATTGGGAGGATTGCAGTATCACCTGTGCCTGAATAGCGGCTTGCTGCGGATTGGCGGAAAGTTGGGCAACGAGTTGCTTTTGCTGTTGTTCAGCTTCATCCAACCAGACGATGTGACTGTCCGGCATCAGATTCACCGGCGGGTGCTGACGGTCAGTATACACCACTGTCCCCGCACTCCCTGCCCCACTCCATCCCAGCAAAAACACTAAATACAGCTTTTTCATCCTCTCCGCCCCGGTTGCAAACCCTCAGACCAGCGTGAAGCAAGCCACGGTAAAAGTCAGCCCGTAACTGATTTTCCGAAAATGAAAATTAACGCCCCGATTCGCTGATGCAGTTCCGACAAACCAAGGTAATAACAGCCCGGCTTAACCGGATGACAAAATTTGTTATGAACTTAATGAAAAATATGCCGATAAAACAGTCAGCCCATCCTCATAATGAGCAAAAAAGGCAGGCATACCGAATGGGCTTTGCCTGTCCCTTTTCTGTCCGGATATCGGGAGGCATAAGTCAGCGAAAACCGGAAGGAGAACAACAAAAAGCCCATGACAATAAGGAAAATGACACCATGTCAATGAAAAAACACCTGACAAAGTTGCAGCAGGGACAGTCACTGCTGGAAAAAGGTAAGCAGGCGGCAGGCCTGCTGGGGGGTAGCGGTGCCGCCGGCCTGATGAAGAAAGGAGGTCTGACGACATCCGGCGGTTTTGCCGGTCCGCCCGGTGGTGGTCAGGGTCTGGCACAGCAGGCGGCAGTCGGACACAGCGCCGCCACCAAAGTCCTGCAAAAAGCCAGCCAGTTGCTGAGTGGTAGCGACTCTCCCAGTGGCCTGCAATTTACCCTGACGGCCGGCGGTCTGGCACCAGAGACCTTTGTCGTCACGGATTTTACCCTGAACGAGCATTTTTCCCAGCCGTTCCAGCTGGAAGTCGGGCTGGCGAGTGCTGACCCGGCCATCGACTTTCCGGCCGTACTCGACCGCTCTGCTACCCTGACTATCACACAGGATGGGGTTGAAAGCCGGAGTATCACCGGTATCGTTGCCAGTTTTGAACAGGGTAACACCGGGTTGCACCAGACCACCTACCAGATGAGTATTCGCCCGGACCTGTGGCGCACCACCCTGCGTCAGAATTCGCGTATTTTCCAGCAACTGAACATTGCGGCCATTATCACCACCATTCTGAAAGAGCACGGTATCCGTGATGTTGTCTTCAGCCTGCGCCATACCCACCCGGAACGCGAATTTTGTGTCCAGTATCAGGAGAGTGACTTTGCCTTTCTGCAACGGCTGACCGCAGAGGAAGGTATCTTCTACTTTTTTGAATGCGGCAACGGGCGCAATACCCTGGTGTTTGCCGATGATGCCGGCTCTGTACCACCGGGCATCGTGCTGCCCTACCAGCCGGGTGACACCAGTACGCTGGGAGAGCCGGCGGTGAGCCACCTGACACACCGGGCACAGGTCCGCCCGGCCCAGGTGCAGCTCAAAGACTACACCTTCAAAAATCCGGCCTGGCCGGCCGAATTCAGCCAGCAGATGAAGGAAGACACGCTCCAGCAATTGTATTACGAACATTACGACTATCCGGGCCGTTTTAAGGATGAGGCACACGGTAAGGATTTTACCCGCTACCGTCTGGAGGGACTTCGCAACAATGCCGTGACAGGACAAGGCCGTGGTCATGCAATTGCGATCCAACCGGGACGGTTATTCACCCTGTACAACCACCCGCGTGAAGACCTGAACCAGTCCTGGCAGGTGGTGGGGGCGAGTCATGCCGGCAGCCAGCCTCAGGCACTCGAAACTGCTCACAGTGGTACAGGGACTACTCTGAACAGCCAGTTCCACTTTATCCGCCATAACCAGCACTGGCGTCCGGCACTGTTACCGAAACCGGTCATCGACGGCCCACAGATTGCCAAAGTCGTCGGCCCGGCCGGGGAAGAAATCTTCTGTGACCAGTACGGGCGTATCCGTCTCCAGTTTCCGTGGGACCGCTACGGCAAGAGTGACGACCAGAGTTCCTGCTGGATACGGGTGACCCAGCCGTGGGCCGGTCAGGGCTGGGGAATGCTCGCTATCCCGCGTATCGGGCAGGAAGTCGTGGTGGATTTTCTGCACGGTGACCCGGATCAGCCCATCGTCATCGGCCGCACTTACCACGCGAGCAATATCCCGCCGGGCGGGCTACCGGGCAGTAAAACCCAGATGGCCTTTCGTTCCAAGACCCATAAAGGTGAGGGTTATAACGAGCTGCTGTTCGAAGATGCCAAAGGCAGTGAAAAACTGTCACTGCACGCGCAGAAAGACATGGATACCACCGTCCTGAATGACCGCAGTACCCGCGTAATGCACGACCATACCGAAAGTGTCGGCCACAATCAGGCTATCAGTGTACGGGCTGACCGGCATAAAGAAGTGGTCGGCATGGAAGTGAGCAGCATCGGGACACGGCAGGTCACCGTAGAAAAAACCAGCGTCCTCAGCGTCAAAGGACAAATTACTATTCAGTCTACCGAAAGTGGTATCACCCTCGGCAACACCAAAGGGAGTATCGCGATTGATGCCGACGGCAATATCCATATTACCGGTAAGACCGTCATTGTGAACGGACAAGAGGCTATCACCCTGAACTGAGTCCGGGCAGGCCAACTACAGACTGACACCTGCTCAGCCGTATTTTTACGGCGGGCTGAATATCGCTGAATATCAATGATGTAAAAAGAGTGAAAAGGAAAATCATGAGCAAACAACCCTACCAGATGAACGAAGGTATCCTGACCCTGCCTACCGGCTGGCGTGATGAATCGATGCACGTGTTTGTGCTGCCGGATGACAGCGGCGTCAATCTGGTGATTAACCGCACCCCGGTGCCGGCAGGCACGGACAGCGATGCGTATTATGAACAGACACTGGCCCAGTTTGTCACCCACCTGCCGGGGTATCAGGAGCATCAGCGACTGCAAATGGAACTCAGCGGTGACACGGCGTGGCGGCTGGATTACCAGTGGCAAAGTCCGGAGGGGGAAATGCACCAGACGGTGGTGCTGCAAATCCGGGGCAGCCAGTTACTGGCATTTAACCTGACCTCGCCACATCCCTTTAATACCGGGCAGCGGGCAGCCTTACTGACCGTGGTGAGCAGTTTTCAGGCGGCATAAGGAGAGGCTGATATGGGATTAGGTGATGAGATTATTACCCGGATTGCCCGGGTCGGGGCTACCCATGCCCGGCCGCCCCTGCCACCTGGTGGTGGGGCCAGAGGGCCGGCAGCCGCACGCCAGGGCGACCCCATCCAGCATAAGAGTTTCTTTGGTGCTCTGATGGGGGCGGTGGCCGGTGCCCTGATTGGTGCCGCGATTTTCGGGGCCGTGGGATTACTGGTTGCCGGCACCGGCGGGCTAGGGGCGACGCTGATTGTGGCGGCCGCCGGCAGCGGATTAACCTATCTGGCCAGCGATGCCATTGCGGCAGCCAGCTCGGCCGTCACGGACTTTATCGACAGCTTCGGCTCACCGGACGGCGTGCTGGACAGCGGCTCCGGTAACGTCCTTATTGAAGGCAAACCCGCGGCACGGGCTACAGTAGATATGGCTAAATGTAGCAAACACCCGGCACCGCCGCCCCTGATAGCGCAGGGCAGTGAATCCGTGTTTATCAATGGTCAGCCTGCGGCGCGGGTCGGCGACAAGCTGGTCTGTGGGGCTGCCATCAAAGGGGGGGCGGGCAAAGTCTTTATCGGCTCCGGTCAGAGGACTTACCTCAAGGTTGAAGAAGAGTTCTCCGGCTGGCAGCGGGCATTACTGGTGGCGGTGGAATTTCTGGTGCCCCCGACACGCGGGCTGCTCAAAGGGGTCGGCAAACTGCTGACCAAAACCGGCCGGCAGGCGCTGCTGGCCGGCGCAAAGCTGGGGGCCAAAAAAGCCGGCCATGCCCTGAAGGGCAGGCTGATTTGTGCCAAAGCCGCGTTTAAAGCCAATAAAGGGATGAAACGTTTCACTCAGGCCACCAAAAAATTCTTCACAGGTGACCCGATAGACGTGACCACCGGCAGCCTGTTTGACCAGCGCACCGAATTTGAACTGGGCCAGACAATACCCCTGACCTTCACCCGCAGCTGGTCACCGGGATGGCGGGGACTGCTTGGCGAAAACTGGCTGGACAACTTCTCCGAAGCCGTTATCGTGACCGGCGACCGGGTAGAGGTCCTGACACTGGAAGGGGCCTCCCTGCATTTCGCCCTGCCCCACAGCGTTGACCACAGTATCAACCCGGAGCACCCGGAATTTACCCTGAGCCGGCAAAAACAGGGTTTCGTGCTGACCGAGCGTAATCAGCCGGTCAGAAAATACTTTACTCAGCCTGGACTCTCAGTGACGACTGGCACACAGCGCTGGCAACTGGCTGCCCTGCGTGACTGCAACAACAATACCATCGGGTTTCATTACAATGCGCAAGGTCAGCTGCATCGGGTCACCCACAGTGACGGCCCGGCGCTGGTATTGCTGTACCGCGAGGATGGCCTGCTGGCTGATATCCGCCGCAGCGACAGTGGTCTCAGTGACGTGTTGGTGCGCTATGACTATCACGACAATGGCTGGCTGGCGGAAGCGGACAGTACCCAGCAATTTCACCTGTTCTATGAATACAATGCACAGGGGCTGATTAGTCGCTGGTCGGATGGTGACCAGACAGCTGTGGACTATGTGTATGATGCCCAGGGACGCTGCATTGAAAGTGTCGGCAGCGGAGGCTATTACCCCGTCCGGCTGGACTATGAAGCCGGTATTACCCGTTCCACCACACCACAGGGCCATACCACCACCTGGCATTATAATGCCGGACAGCAGGTCACGCAGGTCGAAACCCCATGCGGTCATGTTACCCGGTATGAATATGATGACTGGGGCAACCTGCGCCAGCAGATTTTGCCGGAAGGGCAAATCCTGACGTTAGATTATCTGGTGGATACCGGGCTGGTGACAGCCTTTACTGATGCCACCGGTGCAACCTGGCAATATAACTACGATGAGGCTGACCGACTGACCAGCATGACCGATCCCCTAGGTCGTGTCTGGTGGCAGCAATACAATGATAAGGGTCAGGCCGAATGCTTTATTGCTCCGGACGGCAGCAAAACTACGCTGACCCGCAATGCCTTCGGGTTGGTGACGAAGGCAGAAGATGACGAAGGCAACCAGCGAAACTGGGAATACGATGACCATCAGCGGCTGACCCGGCTGTTTGACGAAGAAAACCGCAGCCTACGGCTCGGTTATGACAGCCATGACCGGTTACAGCGACTGTCATCAGGCGGCGGAGCCTTATGGTTGTGGCAATATGACCGCCATCACCGTATTGCCTTAAGTGACCGTCCCAACAACAGTCTGGAGCGCTTCCGCCATGACCGCCATGGTAACCTGACCCGGTGGACAGATGCCCGGGGCGTGGAATGGCAGATTGAATACGGCCCGTTTGACCTGCCTGTCGGACGTGTCGACGGAGAAGGTCATCGCTGGCAGTACCGTTATGACCCGGACAGCCTGCAATTACGGGAAGTGATTAATCCGCAAGGGGAAAGCTACGGTTATCAGCTGGATGCCGACGGACGGGTGACCACGGAGACTGATTACGCCGGCACCCAGTGGCATTATGCCTATGACGGCAATGGCAACTGTACGGAAAAACGGGATGCGCTGAATAATGTCACCCGCTATGACTATGATGCCAGTGGGCAGATGACCGCGATGCACACACCGGAAGGCAGTACCACTTACGCTTACGATATACTGGGTCGTCTGCTTGAGGTGACGGCACCAGACGCTGAACCGCTGACCTTTGAATACGATGACAAAGGCCGTCTGGTCAGAGAAATTCAGCCTTATGGTGAAATCCGGTGTGAGTATCCCGACAGTGCCACAACAGAACGAACCCTTCACCTGCCCGATGGCCGGCGCTGGAAAGCCGGTACGCAGGTCAATAAGGTGGGTGAACTTAACCTGCTCAGTCTCAGCGGTAAACAGACACTTTCGCTTGAACGGGATGAAGACGGACACGAATGGCATCGCCAGTCAGACAAGGGTTTTATCCTGCGTCAGGAACACTCATTGATGGGGCAACTGACCGCTCAGCGTGCCGGACGCAATACCGAGTTTTTTGCTGCCCATGAAGTGGCGGATATCCCCCAGCCGACACTGGCGGGACTGGACCGGGAATATCGTTACGATGCGGCACTGAATCTGGTGGCTGCCAATGATGAACGGCAATGGCTGCGCTATGTGGTCAACGGCAACGGTCAGGTGACTTCGGTCAGTGATGGCGACCAGCTGCGGGAGCATTATCAGTATGATGCCTGCGGTTACCCCGCCCGCCGTTTTGACGGTCGCCACGATATTGATAACGAACGACTTTACCAGAAAGGACACCGGCTACGACAAGCAGGTCAGCATCTGTTTGAATACGATGATGCTGGCCGGATGACCGCCATGCAGTTGTGGCAGGAAGGCCATCGCCCACAACTGACCAACTTTCGCTGGAACAGCCAGAATCAGCTTATCGGGCTACAGACTCCGGGCGGCCAGCAGTGGGATTATCGCTACGATGCCTTCGGGCGGCGTACCGAGAAAGTGTGTGAACGGGCCGGCCTGCGTACCACCTATCTGTGGGACGGAGATGTGCCGGCCGAAATTCGGGAGTACCGGCATCACCGGCTGTACAGCATCCGGCATCTGGTCTTTGACGGCTGGCAGTTGCTGGCACAACAGGTGCAGTTCTTTACTCTGAACCCGGAAGACCGTACTGAACTGCTGGGCGGAAAAATCCAGACCCAGTATGCGGTGTGCGCCCCGACCGGGGAACCGCTGGCGCTGTTTGATGAAGCCGGGCATCGGGTCTGGCGGCAACCGCTGCAAAGCCTGTACGGACTACAACTAGGGACGGCCGGTGAAAATGTGGAACTTAATCCGGGGTTAAAATTTGCGGGTCAATTTCTCGACGAGGAGAGCGGGCTGGTCTACAATCGATTCCGGTATTATTTGCCTGTGGCTGGGTGTTATTTAACCCCCGATCCGTTGGGAATACGGGGTGGAGAAAACATTTATATATATGGCTCTAATCCATGTACTCAAATTGATCCATTTGGGCTAGCGGCAAGTGATTATCCTTGGAATCAGCAAAAAATTAGCTTTGGAGAATGGTTTGATAAAGCATCAGTAGGCGATGTTACTGCAGCAATGTCTAATAAAGCTGTTAAACCAGGGATAACAGATGCATTACGTAATGGCGGAGCCGCTCATGAATGGTTCCCAGTATCAATGGCAGCTAAGTCTAAAGAATTAGGCTTTAAATATAGTGAGTTATTGGAGCTTTCGTCTCCACGTTCAGATGTATGGTTCCAAGGTGTTCCAGATCCTAAAAATCCCGGTGTCTTTTTAGAAGGGCCACATTCCACCGGCGCTAAATTACCTGCTGGGCAATCAGGTAGGGCGAGTTCTAATGGTCATAAAATTTTATTTGCACAATTAGAGAACGCCAAAACAAAAAGCGAAGCAGTAAAGGTGATTCAATCATTTGCGAAGCAGTATGTAAAAGATGGTGCGCGTCTTATGAGCCAAATAAATTTTAGTGCTATAAAATGTTAGGAGTATTAATAATGAGTCAAAAAACCACATATCCTATAAGTATATGGATTGGTACAGTTGATAACAGATTTGATGACTATATAAATCAAGATGAGTTTGGTGAGGAATGCGGTTTTTGCCAAGATATAGGACAAGAATATGATGTTGATACCTTCTCCACCTATTTTGTTGATAATCCTATAAATATAAAAGAAATAATTGATGAAATTCCTTTCAGTGAGTCATATGAAAATGAGCTATTGGTAAAATGCAACGAATTAAATATTACCAATGCTAACTGTTATGTATCAATACTAGATGAGTCATTTGAATTTGAAGAAAAAAATAAAGATTTTTGTGGGTTAAAGTTTGTCGGTGTTTTCAATTACCAACTTCCAGATATTTGGTATGAAAATAATATAATTTAAATTAATTACAGAGGCTGAGTTGATATTATTTAGCCTCTATTTTTGTAACTAATTACTCTATTTTACGCCAAGAAGATTATGGTCAGGCATCATCATAATAACATGATATATAGTGGTAAATGTGGAAAATGACAACTGAGAATCGAGTGCATTTATGGATTGGAAATAATTTTTCCTCTGAAGACGAATATATAAAATATTTTGAGTTGGATTATTCTGTTGAAGGTAATTTTGATGATCCTAACTATAAACTTTGTCAGTTTTGTAAGGACGTTGGTCTTCAATGGTATGAAGATGATTTTATAGGAATAATTCCACGCTACGATGAAAGTGTTTCTATAGATGAAATTTTAGTTGATGCTGCTGTTGATCAAGATGAATTTCAATCAATAAAAGACATATGTGAGAAGTTAGGAATAAAAGAAGCAAATGCCATATTTTGGTATCAAGATTCAGAACTACACATAAATCCCCCATATAAAGAACAATACAATGATATGAAATATATAGGATTATTTAAGGGTGATTAATTTATTGAGCGATGGCTATGATGAGATGGAAATATTAAATTGGAACAAATCATTAAATGAATCTTTGATCAAAAAAGAACTCATGGAGTGGGTTAAAAATGAACTATAAAAGTAACTCATTCATAAATATATTTTTGTGGTAATTTTAATAACGCTAGCATGATTGTTAGCGTTATTTTTTGACTATAGATTATATCCAACACCACCACCATAAATTTTGAAAAGGACGACAATACATGATAAAACCAATGCAAAACACAATAACTTTTACGGAAGGCTGGTTTCTTTTTATTAATGGCGAGATCCCTTTCTATTGCGATCATGGATGCACTGTCACCGATTTTTCGGAGGCAGGAAACCTAATCGGTTATAATAAAAAAAACGGGATCTACTTCAAATTCGCCTATGAATCCTCTGAAATCAGCGGGTATGAACCTCTGCCGGGAACCTATGTTCTGACCATCAGAAAATACAATTACACCTACAATTCCGGTTATTATGGCCGTTGTGTTTATGCGGAAGTGAAACAGACCCAATGCCCGAAAGAGTTTAAAAATATCATGACGGATATGCTAAAAATGTCGGCGGAACAATCCACGTTTGAAGAAGTAAAACGACCGAAATCACAGGGAGAATGCACACCTCAGTTACAGCAATGTATTCAGGATTTTTTTACTGGCGTCAAGAAAGATCGCACGGATGAAATCATGGCCTTAATCAGGTCTCCCACGAATAAAGACGAAGAGGACGATATTCGTTATCTTCGTGAACTGTACTGTGGGAGCTATGAAAGCCCCTATCAGAGAGATGATTTAGTTAAAAGTGAAATACATAAAAAAGTCGTCTCAGAGATCTACCGCTATTTTGACTCGCTCGATAAGACAAGAAAACTGGAAAATGGCCGGGATCTTTTTTCCTTTCTTTTCAGTTCAAAAAAATATGATATCAGTATCATTGTGCCTAAAAATGTGAGCTTATGTGATGTGTTTATGAATATGAGCTATCTTCAGGATGAAAAAATCATGTGATAAAGCATCTACCTTCCAGTGTGGCCTGTATCCATAGAAATAGCAGGCCATGTTACCCACGTTTATACAGGATGGTCGGGATCAACCTGTAACCCCCGCGCCAGATAGAGGCTCGGCGGCACGACCCGGAACAGCGCTTCGATTTTTTTCGCCAGTACCACGCCTTCGGTATAGCAGCGCGGGAGTTTACTGGCAGAGAGCAACACGGCTTTTTGTTCTTCGTTGTGTTTTTTGAAACGGGCGATTTGCTCCACTTCATCCGGGGGCATGGTGAGACACAGCCACCATTCCGCCATATTCAGCATTTTTTCAGCCGTATCCGGGTAGTCGGCAAGGTTCTGTGTGGCCAGCCACAGCCAGGCCCCCAGTTTACGCCACATTTTCACGACCTTGGTCATATAAGGGGACAGCAATGGGTTGGTGGTAGTGATATGCCCTTCGTCTATCACCAGTTGCAGTTCCCTGTCCTGATACTGGTCGCGTTCGGCCAGATTATTGACGGTGTTAATCAGTGACACCATCGCCAGTGCCATCTGTGCCGAGTAATTCTCACGTGCCAACGTCCCCAAATCAATTAACGTCACATCCACTTCCGGCCACGGGGTGCCGGGGCGGTTAAACAATTCACCTTCAAAACCCTGTGTGAACATAGACATGGCCCCGGCCATTTCATCCGCCCGTGCCCGACGGGGTGCCGTGATTAAGGGCTGGCCGTGTTCATCCTGCCGATGGTTACGGGCGATGGTATACAGCGCGGTTTGTAAATCCGAGGCTACCATTTGACGCCCTGCCTCATAACTGGTCTGCGCGGCCAGCATAATCGCTTCACGGATCAAACCGCGGTCAGAACGGGTCAGACGTTCTTCCTCTTTTTTCTCACCACCGGTGATCATCAGCCGGGCGGCAATTTCCATCTCGCCCAGAATATCACGCTGTTCATCGCCCTCTTCCTGCGCTTCTTCCGTCTCCGGAATATCGGCCTCATTGATCCGTAATTGTTTCGGGCTGAGTTGCAGCAACTGATGCGCATCTGCAAACAAGGCCAGACTGACACCACAACCCGGTTTGATGCCGATTTTATTCATCGTCAACCCCAGACTTTCATAGTAATCGGCCAGTAAGCCAAAACTGTTCCCCGCTTCGACAATAAACAGACGCGGACGGTGGATCGCCATCAGTTGTACCAGCGAAGCACACAACGTGGCGGATTTGCCTGCCCCGGTCGGGCCGAACAGCAATAAGTGCGCGTTTTGGGTGCGATCCTGTTTGTTCATTGGATCAAAGGTCAGCGGTGCTCCACCCCGGTTAAAGAAACTGAAGCCCGGATGCCCGGTGCCGGTTGAGCGTCCGGTGACCGGCATCAGTCCTGCCAGATGCTGGACCCACGTCAGACGGCTGTACCAGTGTTTTTTATCTTTCTGCGGGTTAAAGCCCATCGGCAACGCCCGTAAATAAGCATTCAGCGGGGACACACTGAATTCAGGTCGCACGGGCTGTAATCCGGCGCTCAGTAATGTGGAAGATAACTGATGCACCCGCTGGTTCAGATTATCTAAATCCTGACCGCGCACCAGAAAGGTCAGTGCACTGCGGTACAGTTTATGGCGTCGCCCCAGTAATTCCTTCACGGCCTGTACATCCTGCCGGACGCGCAGTGATTCGGTATTTTCCCCTACGGCATTTTTTGCCAGTCGGGTGAAGCTTTCTTCCAGTGTATCCTGTGCCTGCGCCACAATGGTCAGCGTGACCACCGTGCCTTCCGGCATCATATCCATCAGCGCATTGATATGGTCGCCCCGTTTCACTTCCCCTGTCAGGGTGCCCGGCTCGGACGGACGCCGCAGGCGCTCGACCGGCACCGCTTTATGCGGCAGACCGTCAAACCACCAGACACCGTTCTCAGGATCTGACACCGGCGGGGTAAACCACAGGCTTTCGGTAAAGTCATTATTCACCGGGAGATCGGATGGTGTAGGTGTTTCATAACTTACCGTGCGGTAGAAATCGGCTTTTGTCATACCCCAGTCCGGCGCGGGATTAAAATGACGCAGTAACCAACTGTGAATTTGTTCGCCCTGTTGCCGGGTTGCCATAATACCGGCTGATGCCAGTGATGATATCAGTCGTTCGCAGACCTGATTGAGTGCTGCCACCGACGATACCGTTTGAGGGTGAGCCTTCGATTTATGCGCAGGCAACCAGCGGTAAACGACCATGCGCGTCTGGCGCTGCTGCCCTCGCCACGGTTGCCCGGTGATTAAGCTGTCCTGAAATATCCCGTCAGGCTGGGCAATACTGTTCAGGTGACGTGCTGATTCTGCCAGAAAAGCGTCAGTAAAGGCTGTGCCCTGCGCCCACGGTTTCACATAGTCACGTAACGTATTGAGATAATTGTCAGGATCATCTTCATCCTGACAAAAAAACTGTACCACCCACGGCGAAATATCGTCCTCGTCCAGACTGTCCTGAATGGCATCTTCCAGTTGTCACGAATTTCAAGCAACCGTTCAGCTGGACGCCCTTCGGTGGCAATGGGTTCAATCTGATAGACGGCCCCCACGGACACACCATCATCCAGCAATAAACACTGCCCGTCTTCCAGATATTCCACCCAGGGCAGGTAGTCGATAATGGACGGATTCGCCCGGTAAATCGCGGCTTCATCTGTTTCGCTCAGTGTGCCGGGACGATGCAATGGGTTTGGATTATCCATTACCGTGCCTCCGTGCGTTCACCCGGCAAGGCATACTGCACCTGCTGATAAAACGGAAACACTGTGCTGTAGCCGGAGGCGGAATCGAAAAGAATTATAACTTGTTGAATAGTATAAGTCTATAACCTTGCCTTCCTTTTATGCCCCTTTTAATGCCCCTAAGTTTTTTTGCTTGCTTTTTGTTCTATATCTTACTGATTTTTCTTATTTATATTACTAATTGTGTACTTTTAAATCATCTTAAAGCAAAAAAGCCGTGAGGGTTGAAAATGGTCAAATTGGGCTGCCATTTTACGCTCAGGGCTTAAGATAAAAAATGTTCATTTTTACGAAGTCGATCACAAATTACAGCAGGTTATTCCTGTGGCTTAGAGCGGGCTTTCCTTTCTAATAATTCTCCGGTATGAGAATCGAAATAACGGCTGGGCCAGATCTCTGAGGGATGGATGCCAAGGTAATTTGCGATAATCCATTCGCCTTTCGGCCACGGTCTGCTGAATGCATTTGCTAATGTTGATGAACTGAGTCCTGCTTCGCGGGAAACCGCCGCTAAGGTTGTACCCCGTTTACGTAATGCAGCAATAATATCGGCCTGATGCCAGTCATTTTGAACATTGTTGTTATTCATTCCTGCTACCCCTTCCATTAATTAATATTGATGGTGGCGATTCAAGCAGGGTTCGCAATACCGGAGATCAACCAATCCGGCGAGGCCGAAGCCTCCCCCACCTGAACCGCCATAGAAAAGGCGAACGCAGGCGCACTGGCAGAAACATCCTACCAGTGGGTTGATCATTACAGGGTTGCGAATCCCCGACCATCGGATTTTGCCAATGGCGGGAATACTTTAACTGATTGTTTTACCTAACACAATAATCGAACGGTTAAGTTTAACGGTTATTCCTCCTCTCAGAGCGCATAAACTCAGGGGATAATACGGACGACTAATCAATCTTTATTGTTTGTTCTCGTTCGTGATCGCTTCGCTATCCGTATTTTCCCTGTGATTTTCAGACTAACTTTATTCATTTAGAAACATTTTCCCTGCGTGTCGGTTAGATTCACCGTTCCGTGGTGCGTCAGATAATGTGTAGCAGGGCGAGGGTTATGTTGAGTTTTTGCAGGAGTTCGCTGCGTGCTCAGCACGGCGATGGTTTACTCCCCGTTCAGTGCCTGATTCAATCAGGATGAACGCCTCATTATTCGTGACGTATGATATCTCCTTTCTTTACTGCATCGGCCTATTACAAGGCGGTGAGTGAAAAACAAACGAAATAAGTGAATTAAGGCAGAAAAATGCCAATGAAAAGTGGTGACACTGAGTAATACGGGGTTCAAATCGGTCGTAAAGCCAGACCGGACGTGCTCTGGACGTTGGCCGCCCGGCGGCGTCACTTGGTAATCGCTCCGCTTCAACGCAAGTGACGCCGCGAAGTTTTCGGAACGTTTACCGTACGTTAATCAAAGCATAGGTAAAAATCGTACAGAACACATTGTGATTGTGGCAGGGGCTATTGCCCTGCATGAATGAAAAGCCGGTGTATAACAAGACCGGGAGACTTTCACCGCCAGACGATGGGTTAGGTGTCTGACGATATCTGCTTTCAAAAGTGTGCAGATGTACCGCATTGTATGCACTCCCTTGCAGGCTACGGGAGTTAATGAGATGGTCTTCCCCACCTTGTGAACCATACTCTTTATAGAGTATTTTTTCTGGAGAGTCCATCATGCAAAACGTCACCCTTATTGGTATCGATCTCGGCAAGCATTCTTTCCATATCCATTGTCAGGACAAATTCGGCAAGACTATGCTGCGTAAAAAATTTACCCGCCCAAAATTAATGGAATTTTTAGCTGGGTGTACATCGACTACCGTCGTGATGGAAGCTTGTGCGGGTGCACATTTTCTGGCTCGTCGGATCGCTGATTTAGGCCATGATGCGAAGCTGATATCTCCGCAGTTTGTTCGTCCTTTTGTCAAAAGTAACAAAAATGATTTCGTTGATGCAGAGGCGATATGTGAAGCGGCATCACGCCCCTCAATGCGTTTTGTCCAGCCGAGAACGGAGACGCAACAGGCGATGAGAGCACTGCATCGTGTCAGAGAATCACTCATCAAAGATAAGGTAAAGACCACTAACCAAATGCACGCCTTTTTGCTGGAGTTTGGTATCAGTCTGCCAAAAGGCGAGGCGGTCATTAAACGGTTATCTCTGGTTCTGGCAGAACACGACGTGCCCGATTATCTGAGCCGTTTACTGATGAAATTACATGCCCACTACCTTTATCTTGTCGAGCAAATAACCACGTTGGAATTAGAATTAAAACAGTCCATCAAAGCGGACGATGCGACTCAACGCATGATGACAATACCGGGGGTAGGACCCATTACCGCCAGCCTACTTTCATCCCAGCTTGGTGACGGAAAACAATTTTCATGCAGCCGGGATTTTGCGGCTTCGATGGGGCTTGTTCCCCGACAATACAGTACAGGGGGAAAACCGACTCTGCTGGGTATCAGCAAACGCGGCAACAAAAATTTGCGCCGATTGCTGGTTCAATGCGCCCGGGCGTTTATGATGCGGCTTGAGCATCAGCATGGGAGACTTGCCGAGTGGGTTCAGGCACAACTGAGCAAGAAACATTCGAATGTGGTTGCCTGTGCATTGGCTAATAAGCTGGCAAGAATAGCCTGGGCAATCACTACTCGACAAAATGAGTATCAGGCCTAATAGAGGCTGGCTGATTCAATAACTTGATGATTAAACAGTGAAATACACGTTACCTATCTGGTTTTGCGAAGACTGATTATTGATGACATGAACGGCCAATCGGCCTGATGAATAACCTAAGAAACAAAATGGCTCATTGAAGCCGGGGAGTTTTTAAGGTTCATCAGGCGCAGAACTCATCGTGGCGCGGGTATCCATACTCATAGAGACGCCGGATAGATTTAAGCAAGCCAACCATACATCAAAATGAGTGTTGCAAAAACGGGGAAGACCATAGATTTATTTCGCCACCCGAAGGCGATCCTGACAGGCGATGGATCGTTTTTGTAAGAAGAGATATTAGCTATTGGGTAATATGCAGTCAATAGTCTGCAATAACTGAAAGCATATTACTTTAAGCTGATATTATATAATCACTCACTAGAATAAATAATAATAATTTAATTACGATGATTTATTTTATCATGATAATTTATCTATTAAATGGATAAATTATCACTAACTCTTTCATAACATTTAAAAAATAATTATTTTGTTCTTTACTTCCAACAGATATCCTTAATCCACAATCATCATAGGATTTAACTTCTATTCCTTTATCGAACAAATAGTTATAATAAAAACATGTTTTCTTTCCTGTATGTAACCAAATGAAATTTGCTTGACTGTCCGAAACTAAAAAGCCAAGATCTATTAATTCATTATTAAGTTTATTTCTTTCAGTTATTGTATTTTTAATGTTTGATTTTATTTTATGAATATTATTTAAAGCAGAGCAAGCAGCAACACTAGATATAGAGTTCACATTGTTGGGAAGTGTTTTATTTTCTAATAGATTAATAATTTCCTTACTCGCAATGCAATAACCGATCCTTAATCCAGCCAAACCGAAAGATTTTGAAAATGACCTAACTATTATTAAATTATTATAGCTTTTTAATAAAGGCAGTGAATCAAAATGTTCATTAGCATAGTCTATATAAACCTCATCTAGAATAATATATTTATTTTTAGGTAAGCATTTAAGTAAAACATCTATTTTAGGAATCGATAATAATTCTCCTGTTGGATTGTGTGGATTACATAGTATAACTATGTCAGATGAGTTTGAATTTATTAACCCATTGAAATCTTGGCTGCCATTTTCAAATAGAGGGATTAAATTTTCGTTCAAATTTAAAGAATTCATCATGTATTTAAACCCATCAAAGCATGGGGTTGAAAATGTAACACTAGTAATATCTAATGTGCTCAAAATTTTAAATATAACATCAGCAGCACCATTTCCAATATAAATATTATCCCTATTTATTTTATGATATTCAGCCAATCGATTTGATATGTTAAGATCTTTAGGATAACGATTTAAGTATGGAAGAACCTTAAAAATATCGTTACTTATTTCATTCAAGTTATTGAATGGAGACTCATTTTTAGAAAGGTCTATTCTATTCATAGCATGTTAATCCTAATGCAGTGAGTGGGTCATTATTTTTAATAATTACTGTTAAGCTATATGTAAAAATGGATAATTAATATTATTTATAAGGTATTAAGTTAATCAAGTTAATTCCAAGTGACATTTTCATTTAATCTAAACCATTCACCAACTTCTTGAACTTGTAAAGTAACTGGATATATAGCATTTATCAAAGGAATTGCAGAGTGAGAACTAATTCCAACAAACCAAATATGTTCTTCACTATTCATTTTGTTATTAAACAAACGGTAATTCTTGGTTATAGTTGCTTTTTTGAGAAATTCTTTTTTATTGAAGAAAACTTCATTGTCATTATCATTTATATAAAAACTTGGATATTCTCTACCTGTCGCAAGTATTATTGTATCAAATAGTTCTGAGCCATCCTGCCAAAAAACATTCCATTTTTCTTCTTTTATAATTTTATTAACAACTCCATTACGTAATTTTATCTTATTATCAATTAATTTTTCAAGCAATATTTCAGCACTTTGTATTGAGCAGGCTCCCATATATCTATCGATTATTGGCATGCATTGATTAATAAATTTATTTTTAACATCAATATCTTGAGTTAATAACAACTCGTTCAATTTGTCTATCACTTCTACCATGATATCTTGCCAATATATTTTTCCATCCAATGCTAAATTTAACTCTTCACTTAATCTATCTATGGGGATAATTTCTCTTGACACTTGAGAATAAACTGGGTTTTTGAAGTTTTTAATCAAACTTTTATTTATTTCATTAATTATTTTTTTTCCTAATCTACGGTCCTTAAAATTTATTTTTTCAAAACTATTCTTGTTTAATATGCTTGTTCTTAGTGGAACTGTATGTCCTCTAACTGCTGGTATTTCGCCAGAAGGTGATAACATGGTAACAATATGTTTATTTTTTGCAAGGTGAATAGATGTTTCTATAGCTGATAATTTAGAACCTATAACTAATACATTTGAGTTTCTAGGTGATTTTTCTATTACCTTTTTCAAAGGGTATGGATTTATATAAAATGTTTCTTGTTTTAGATGTTTTTCAAACATTGATGGAATTCTATTATTTGCATATCCAGAACAAACAACTATAGCATCTGTTAAGTGTTCTTTATTATTTTCTGTTTTAATAAGGTAAGGTGAGTTACTGTAGTTAATACATTGAACTTTATCTTTAATATGTTTTATTACTATTCCTTTACTAAGCGCTACTCCATAAAACAACTCATATCTCTTCTTAATATATAGTTCAACTAAACTGCGAGGAACAAAATCATCTACAGTAACAGATTCACCGATAGAGATTAAAAATAATAAGAAATCATTTTGATTATTGGGTACAATGCTAATACTACCTACTGATGTGTTACAAATCATTTCCTTGCTAGCTTCTGAGAATGCTTCTGAATATCCCATTTCATTTGGAGATATAAAAGTAATGTTTTTTACGTTACTATACATAATTAAAGAAATGAATGTAGCAATACCAGATACTCCATTACCTATTATAGTGATATTATCAAATTGCATAATTATATTTTACTCAGTTTAATATTAAAAAATTATCAATGATAAAATAACAAGAAGAAAAATATTAAATCCTGAGAGGATCCTCTCAGGATCATAAATTTAATAATTTATAAATTCTTTTATTTTATTTATCCATGTTGATGGATTTTCAATTTGAACTGCATGCCCACTTTCAATTTCACTGTATTTACTATCAGGAATTAATGAACTTACTTTTTTGACCATATATGTTGGTATTAAATTATCATAAGATAATCCTATAACTAAGGTAGGAGAGTTGATTTTATTCAAATATTCAACTATATCTATGCTTAATCCAATTTTTATTCTTTCTTCGGTGTTCTTTGATTCTTTACTACATATCATATCAATTGTTTCAGTTGAAAGTTCTGACAATTTTTGAGGACTAAGAACATGAGATAATCCAAATGCAGTTGCCATTCGTTTGTCTTTTAATTCTAATTCATACCAAGTTTTAAACATGAAAGTAAAGCGAGCATCATCACTAGATGCCCAAGGCGCGGTTAAAATTAATTTATTAACAAGTGATGGTTTTCTTGCTGCAACAACAGCAGCAACAACAGCACCCAAAGAAATACCCACTAAATGTACAGGATTATCAAAATTACAATTTTCAATTGCAGATATAATTTGATCGGCCAAGCCATCAACGTTTAATGAACATGGTAATGTTGACTCCCCACAACCTGCATAATCAGGAATAACAA
Source organism: Xenorhabdus ehlersii (assembly GCF_003610465.1). Classification (GTDB taxonomy): domain Bacteria; phylum Pseudomonadota; class Gammaproteobacteria; order Enterobacterales; family Enterobacteriaceae; genus Xenorhabdus; species Xenorhabdus ehlersii. The sequence goes on from NZ_RAQI01000001.1 coordinate 271,421, forward strand.
CATTGAATTTATCTATAAACTCATTTTTTATACTAGAGAAACTACTATTTCCATCACTATTTGTTCCATGTAAAAACATTATTGTTTCAGAACTTTCTGGGTTTTTTGTAGAGTATATTCTATATTTAACAGTTGAACCGTTACAAGTTACTTCTTTCATAGGATTTATTTCCTCTTAAGTTATTTTTGCTCTGATTTTTTATCATTCCACGCACTATATTAACAACGGGCAATTCTATCATTTTATATAAAAAATAAGACAATAATATTGATAATGAAAACCATAATATGATAATTGATATCATAGGAATGTTATATATATCAATAAGATATATAAGTTTGTCAGGAGTATACATAATAACCATTCTATGTACAAGATAGAAAGAAAATGAAATTTCTCCTAAAAAAATGAAAAATCTGTTAGAAAGGATGGTGTTTTTTTGCTTGGAGTCATTATGTGCAAATGATAAGATAATCATTAAACATGGAATGATATTTATTGAAGCATAAGTATATAAGTAACTTATATTTAGAGAAATAAAATAAAAAACAACAACAAACATCAAGGATAACTTAACATTAATTACTAGTAATTTTTTATCTTTGAATAATAAACAAACCAAAACGCCGCATAAAAATTCAAATAACCTTGTCGCAGGGAAAATATATACTAGCCAATATGAATATGCGGGTTTGTGATTCCATGGCAATACATTCTCTTTCGGAATAAAATATGACAGAAACGGAATTGACCATATAATAATAATAAATATTATTAATAATAAATATTTAATGGACGTGTTAAGTTTAGAAAAAATGCTAACAAAAAAAGGAAATGTAAAATAAAAAAATAACTCACAAGATAATGTCCAACTCACACCATTCATACTAATAAAAACATATGGGTTAGTTGACCAAGACTGAATTAAAAATATACTTTCAAATAATCCCGATGTGTTTTCACCTCCCGGTAGTAATGGTTTATTAAAAAAAATTAAAATAAATGCAAACACTAGTGTAATTATATGGTTAGGGTATATTTTTGCTATTCTTTTTAATATGAATATAGAATATTTCTCTTGCCTGTTTTGAGACCAGGCAAGAATAAATCCGCTTAAACAAAAAAAGAAAGTTACTCCCATAGAGCCAGCATTAGAGAATATTTTTCTGAAAATTTCATTTTGTATATCTGTACTAAATATCTTTTCAGATGAAACATGATAAAAAAACACCATCAAAGCCGCAAAAAATCTTAAACTTGTCAATGAGGGTAACTGGTATTGCATATATTATCCTCTATAAAATATAATCACTATTAACTAAATCGATACATACATAACTTAAAATTCATTTTTATGTAATGTTGAAATTTAGACGGGATTCTGATTTATCTAAAAATAAAAAATTTTCCGGATAAAAATAGTCCATTTTAAGATGGAATCCCGCCCTGTATTAACTGTATCAGTAAAGTTTTAAGCTGCCGATAGTTAATATAATGAATGCGTATGATATTTTATTTTTCAGCAACTACAATCAAATATGTTGAATCATCATTATAGGATGAACCATCCCAGTCACCATATAAATTGACCTTAGAAAATCCAGCTTTAAAACAAAGATCTTGAAATTCAATCGCAGTATAAATTCTTACATCATATGGCCTTAAAGAAATTTCCTTATTTTCTTCATTGAGCAATGACCATATTCCTTCTTCTCTTTTAGTTATATGATTGAATCTACGCTTTGAAACCAAAGTTCTTCCGGATTTCAATTTTCTTTTTTCTTCCAATGGAATTCTACCATCTCCAAATGCAGGAACTGTTATCATTGTATGCATAAGGAACTTACCACCATCTTTTAACGCATCATAAAAATTCCTTGCAACATTGATGTTTTCTTCATCGGAAAAAAAGCCGAAGGAATAAAACATATTTATTAAAACATCCACTTTATCGTCTACTTTGAATGTCCGCATATCATCTTTTTTGAAGATCACATCCGAATTCTGCAATATTGCATGTCTACGTGCAATGGATAAGTGTTCATCATTAACATCTATTCCAGTAACATTTATATTTTTATTTCTAAGGGCAACACTATGTCGTCCATATCCGCAAGGACAATCGATCAGATATTGTCCTGATGTAAGCCCACATAAATTAATGACTCCTTCAATTTCTTTATTTGTTCGCTGTTCTAAATCGTTTCCTCCTTCAAAGAAGGTCTGCATTGAATCATCCGCCTCTTTATATAACTCCCCGAAAAAACCAGCCCCTTCTTCCCACCACATTTTTTCTTTATTATTTTTAGCAATATCGAACATTTAAACCTTCCATTTCAATTAGTAATAAGAGGGCGTTAATTATTATTAACATTTAAACTTTATTTTGTGATTTAAATCACATGTTATCAAATGCAAATATATTTTTTTATTATAATTAAACTATAAAAAATAACTAAATATTAGTTTAGTTTAATATTATTTAACGTGATTATAATTTCGTTTAATTATCTAAATGTACAAATAATAGTCCAAGTGAAATCAAATTAAAAATACAGTTAGAATAATCACTTAAAGAAATAATTTTAATTTAAATATGAATATTAAATAATTATCCAAATAACTATATAGTAAATATGAGAGTGTTTTTTCTTTGGTGCTCAGATATTGAACCAACATAGAGTTATGTAAATAAGCTATTCATATTAACATGATGGCAATTTAGGTCTGTTTTGTATGGTGTAAAATAATATAAAAAATGTACTTATAAAAATATAAATATCCGCCGGGTTAATAATAGCGATACAGTCTGTAATATTTGATATAAAATGCACAACTCAGGTTATTAAGCCGATGTTTAAATAGAAATGCTTTTGTTAATTTAAATCGAAATACATTAGTTATCAAATTGATTTTGAATGGATTTACTTACATTTTTAAAATCAAATCATTGGTAAAAGCATACCGGGTTAATAATTTTTGGTTGATTACATCAGGCCGTAAGTCTATCAAGAAGCTTCTTCGAATCTTGTGATATCAGAAGCCGTGCAAAGTGAACTATTATTTTTTATTAAAATACAGGATAGGGCTAAATAAAGAGTATTTATTCAATAAACTAAATTATTATAATAAACCAATTAAACATGAGTAAAGTTCATTGAGTTGTTTATATAACAACCTGAATATATATGATATACATATAGCCGACATTCCGCATCGTATTCGTAATTCATTGTTTTAATCTCTCAGGGTTTAATTCCCCGTCGCTTGCGACGAACAAATAATAATTGAACGAAGCGAAGCGGGTGATTTCATATCTAAATACCCCGCTGCTTGCGGCGGGGATGTTTATTTAAAAATTAACATGCATATGAAATTTATACAACCATTTAAAAATTAGTATATTGCAGTTATAGCTGCAATATGACTGTTATAGAACAAGAATGAAATAAGTTCATATATTGTCCTACCAGTGGAGGATTAGACTGGATATATCAGTGACATTGTGAATAATTTCATCAAAAACCTGCCCCAAATTCTTATTATCGATTGGAGCAGTTCTTAATTATTAACTCTAATTTCTTATTTTCGCAAACGGCGCTGCGCATAAAACGCATCCAATGTAAACAGAATCAGAGCAGCCCAGATAAAACCGAAAGTGATTAAACGCTCTGACCCAATTTCTTCACCATAAACCAGAGTTGCCAGCAGGAACACCAGTGTCGGCGAGAGGTACTGAAAAAAGCCCAGTGTGGATAAACGCAGATGAGATGCGGCAGCGGTGAAAAATAGCAATGGTACTGTCGTAATCATACCAGCAGTGACCAGCAATAGATTCAGAGATGGAGGATTATTCAGCATATTGCTGGTTGTGGTATGGGTGAAAAAAAATAGATAAATCAGTGCAACTGGGAATACCCAGATTATTTCAATCAGCATGCCGATTTGTGTATCCACTTCCAGCTTTTTGCGGATCATCCCATACAGGGCAAATGTAGTTGCCAGATACAAACCAATTCCCGGCACAGAGCCGAATTGCCAAAGCTGGATGAATACACCAGTAAAAGCTAACCCTACGGCTATCCATTGTATAAGACGGAATCTTTCACCAAGGAATAGTATTGCAAACAGTACACTCATCAGCGGATTAATAAAATAGCCGAGGCTGGCTTCCAGCATATGATTATTATTGACTGCCCAGATATAAGCCAGCCAGTTACTAGAAATGGTAAATGCTGTGATGCCTAATAACAGCAGCGTTTTGGGCTGTTTGATGACTACCAAAACCTGACGCCAATGGTGAGTCACTGTTAGCATTAGCACCATAAAAAAAACTGACCAAATAACTCTATGCGATACGATTTCATCGGGTGGTACTTGTTTTATTTCCTTGAAATAAATGGGAGTCAGTCCCCAAATCAAGCAAGCACTTAAGGCATACAGAATACCTTTGGTTGTCTGTGGCTTATTCATAATATCCTTAAATATATTTGGAAAATGTTCAGAAAATTAAGACGAGATTGTTAGATGTTAGCCTATAATGCCGTACAATGTGTCACCGGATTGAGTAATTTACAAGGGGTTAATGAGGTAAGAGATAAATAAAAATTTTTACTGATTGGAATAGGTATCTTATGCTGATATTACCATTTAGTTTATAATATGGGCATTAATTCAACTTCTCTTGTTGAGTAGTTATTCATATATTGTGTATAAAATCATCCTGACGCGCTACGCTTGTCTTCTCTGGTTTGTCCGGCTAATACATTAACCAGACAAACCAGAGAATCTGAAAACCCCCTGCTAGCCAGAAAAAACATTTTCATAGCCTACCCTATTAAAGAATTAGGGATAAAACTGTTCACCTTGTTCACTTCTTAATATTTTTATTTAAATTCATAATATTAAGTAGTGATGACTTGAAATCAGACTCATCACCACTCTTCACCCAACAGTTCACCTTCAAATCAGGAAAAGGTGAACAGTGATGAAGACTTGTGAACAGTTTAAAAATAACTATTCACCCTATAATATATTGATATATATAATTTAAATTATAGAGTGAATAGAGGTGAACACTTTTTTTATATTTCTTTGAAAAATCCTTGTAATCAGAAAAATTATTCTTCTGGCAGGTTATTCCTTGTCAGTTTTGGCATCCACTCAATGGCAGTGTCAATATTTAGGTTCAGATTGCTGCGAATACCGTATTTGCTTTTTTTACGCAGGTAATGCTGGCTGTACTCTGCCAGTGCACCAGGCATATCCATACCAAAACGAGTCACGGAAACGGGTTTATTCAGATTGTTACCTTTCATGTAAGCAAGGTAAGCGTGATAAAGGTACTTACGGGGATTTAACGGTACAATCTCCGCATTACCGATTAACAGGCCGTCAGTTTTATTAGACGCAATCAGATAGCCGCAGAAATCGACCAGTGGATCTGTGCCGCGTTTAATATCCAACGCCTCCGCAGATTTTTGCTGTTCTGCCAGTAAACGTCTTGCAGTTTGTGGATCAGCAAAGCGGTAAAGCAGATGTCGGATAATCACAGGCAATTCTGCTGCGATTTTATCCCGCAGAAGTGGATCACGTTCATTTTCGGGCACAACTTCGGAAAAATTGAAAATCACCCGACGCCGCGATACACCGCCACTGCGATCACTGAAACTCATGGCATTATTGTTTACCGCCAATACCACGGCAGGAATGCGGGTTGAATAAGGTTGTTTATGCTTCGGGTCGATAGCCACCTCATCCCCGCCTGTAATGGCTTTGATACCGGAGCCATCGCCCACATAGCGGGTCTGGTCCGGCAGGATAATCAACGAATATCCCACAATCAGTGCCCGTTCCCGTGGATTTTCCAGTGCGGCCATACTCGCAGAAACAGTGTTGCCTTTGCCTGCCAGCATTGAACAGATTTCAGCAAAGATGCTTTTGCCACTGCCTCCGGCACCAGTGATTTCCAGAAACAACTGCCAGTCGTAACGGTTCGCCAACACCATAAACAGGGCTGCCAGTACGCGATCAAATTTGTTCTCACTGTTAGCGGTTGCCCGATTGAGCCATTGCCAGAACTGTGGGGCATGGTCTTGCAGGGTTTCCCCCGAAACAGGGGAATTAAACGCAACATCATTCGCCAGTAGCAACCAGTCATGTTTGCGATGAGGCCGGAATTGGCAGGCTTTCAGGTCAAATACGCCGTTACTGAATCCGATTAAGTGGCGTTCTGGCGGTTGCATCATAGGAAGCCGCAATTTCAGGGCATCCACCGCAGAACTGATACCATGCGGTGAGTACGGCAGTTTCTCTTCCATGAAAGCAGCGACCATTTCCCGTTTTAAATCGCGGTCACTGACCGGACGCCAGACAATACCGTCATAGTGATGAACGGTTTCCGAAGCGCCATCCAATGCTAAATCACCGTCATAACGTGCCAGTAATACTTCTCCGCGCTGGCTCGCTCCCATCTGGCATAATGTCAGTTTTGAAGGTTCGACATCACGGGGCTGAATAACTTCTTTTTTCTTGGTTGATGTTGGTTGATAAAGCCCTTGAGCAAAGGCCAGCTTTGCCCTTTCCACACCATATTGTTGGCGGTAATCATCCCAGTCGGCTTTGTACTCTGTCGGTGGTAACGTAACCCAACCACTAACCGCAATAGCTGCTTTTTCTGCTGAGATCCTGCCGATATTCACTTTTGGTTTGCCGTTTTTATCCAGTTCGTCGGGATGATGCCAATCGTTATCTGCTGCCAGAATAATTTTTGTATCCGACCAGCGTTCCCGAACGGCTTTGGCAACCGAAGATAAATTACCTGCATCTAATGCTGCCAGAACAGTACCTTTATAGAGTTGGTTAACCGTGAGTGCTGTGGCGTAACCTTCGGTAATGATGACCGTATCGGGGTTATCTTCTAGTTCAGACAGGGCAATAAATGCACCTTTTTTCTGGCTGCCGGGGAAGAATTTTTTCTCGCCATTGGGTTTGATGATTTGAGCGCCGGTGACTTTTTTATCCAGTGCTGTCAGTGCCAGCACTGTCGAATTATCAAACAGTAGCTGCTGATCAAGATGTTGCAGACCCTTTGCAGTCAAATAGGGAGATTGCCCGGCGATAGTCTGCGCCATCAGAGTTGCCACTCTTTCGGCAACGGGCGGTGTGGGATAAGTGATTTCTTTGGCGAGCTTGGGTTCGGATAAAGGCAGTGCCAGTGCATCCGCGACAACTTTGGCTGCTTCAAGAATTGAGATTTGGTTGGTTCTTGCCACTAAATCCAGTCCATCGCCATAATTCGGGGCATCACACTGGCGGCAGTGCCAGTTGCCGTGATGGTGATCGTCGATAAAATGAAAACGGTCGGTGCCGCCGCAGACCGGACAGGCACCATGCTTTCCTTTTGCCGGAACAGTGATACCGCAAGCAGGCAGTAGGTTTTGCCACGAATACATAGCCGAAGTTTTTACGGTCTGGATCAGATCAAGCGGTTTGTGGTTGCTTGTTGTTTTTTGAGCTGTAAATTCAGGGCGAGTTTGGGTATGCTGTGTATCAGCCATCATTTTTACCTTGCTTAATGGTTGTTGGTGAAACGCCCTGTCAGTGTTAGCAGCACTTCGGGGCGTTGTGTCTTTATGTTACGTGTCTTATGTCATCGTCTTTTCTGTGTTATGCCGCCCGTGATTCTGCAATCCGCTGGGCGATCCAGTCATCAATTTCTGCTTCAATAAAAGCCACTGAGCGAGGTCCGATTTTGACCTGTTGCGGGAATGAGCCGTCGCTAATCAGTTTGTAGATCCACGCTTTGCTGTAACCCGTCCTGCGTTGCACTTCCGGCAAACGAATCAAACTTGTTTTTAATGCTGCCATTGTCATATTCATTCTCCTGTTACCGAGTCCTTGAGCGCTCATCGTGGACGTTATCTGATGACAGGCGGATTATTTAAAATGCAGGATTAAATGAACAGCGTTAATTGTTTTTCTCCCGATGAAAATTAACGGGTTGCAAATTGTACTAACGGTTCTTTCTGTTGCGCAGCGGTTTGGCGAAGTCATACGGTGTAATGGATTTTTCCCTATTGGCATCCAGATAATCCGCCCACCACTGCACCATCAGCCGCCGTTCGTCCAGATGTTTGGAGGTGTGAATATACGCCGCTCTGACGTTGTTTCGTTCGATATGGCTGAGCTGGCGTTCGATGGCATCATCGCTCCACAGACCGGATTCCCCCATGGCACCGCGTGCCATTGTGCGGAAGCCGTGCCCACAGACTTCGGTTTGGGTATCGTAGCCCATCGCCCGTAATGCCTTGTTAACCGTGTTTTCGCTCATGACTTTCGCGGAATTATGATCACTGGGGAACATGACTTCGCAGTTGCCACTCAGTGCCTGTAACGCGTTGATAAGCCGGACAGCCTGACGACTCAACGGGACAATGTGATCGGCTTTCATTTTCATGCCACGTTCAGAAAAGCGAACGCCTTTAATCGGTTGCCTTGTGGCGGGAATTTTCCACACGGCATTTTCAAGGTCGATTTCCTGCCAGCGGGCAAATCTCAGTTCACTGGAACGGACAAACGTCAGCAGTGCCAGCTCGACAGCGATTTTTGTCAGCAGGCGCCCACGGTAAACAGACAATCGGTTCAGAAAATCTGGTAAATCTTCATGAGGCAGGGCAGGGTGATGGCGTGATTTTACGGTGGAAAGTGCGCCAGCCATATCACTGGCAGGGCTGGATTCGAGGACATCATTCTGGACGGCATAGCGCATGATAGCTGTAACACGTTGTTGCAATCGCTGGGCAATGTTGTGTTTACCCGCATCATCAATGGCTTTGATGGGGGCTAAAAGCTGGCTGGTTCTTAACGTGGTAATATCGAGCCTGCCAATCTGCGGGAAAATAGACTGCTCAAGGCTGCGTAGCACTGTTTGGCTATGTCTGTCGCTCCAGCGTTTGTTGCTGGCATGCCATGCGCGGGCGATGTGTTCAAATGTATGTGTGATTTTCGATGGCGAGGCAGTGCCTTTTTTCTCGGCTTTGGGATCGATGCCCTGTGCCATCAGCTTTTTGGCTTCATCCCGTCTGGCGCGGGCATCGGCTAACGATACTGCCGGATAAACACCAAACGCCAGCCGGTCTTCTTTCTTATCGGTCGGGCGGTAATATTTCATCCGCCAGTATTTCGAGCCGCGTGACGAGACTTCTAAATAGAGACCGCCGCCATCGGCGAGTTTGTAGGTTTTTTCTTTGGGCTTTGCAGTTTCGATTTGCCGGGCGTTTAGTTTCATTATTAAGGGCATCCTTGTAATCGAACGGTAAGTGCCCCGAATTATGCCCTTCGCTGCATCTTGATTGCAACAGACGAAACTAGACCTAAAAATAATAATGGATGTTGATTTTGCTGGATTTAGCAGGAATTGTTTGACTGGGCTGGACTTCACTGGAAGTTTAAGTGGTGCCCGGAGGCGGAATCGAACCACCGACACGGGGATTTTCAATCCCCTGCTCTACCGACTGAGCTATCCGGGCTAACGGGGCGCATTAAACCGTATTCAGCCCAATCCGTCAAACACTTTCTGCGAAAAAACCATAAAAATTGATTGATTGCTTTATTTTTATACCGTCTCAGTGTGGTTATTCAGCTAATGCCGTTTTTTATTAACTTAACGCCCCATTTTTTCGGCATTTTGCGATGGTTAGAATATCTTGAGCCAGAATTTTCGCAGTGATCACATCTTCAAGGTCTCTTTTCACCAATAGCTTACTGAGACACCCCTCAAGAATAAGTTCCATCTGTTGGGCGACTTGCTTACTGTCGTCAATATCAAGTTGTTGTAATAATTCTTCCGTGTAATGGAAAGAGTTTTGTTTTTGTAATTCTGCTAATTGGTGGATTGGATGGTCAACATCAGGAAAAGCGTTGCAAGCAGCAATAAACAGGCAACCTGGATAATGCTGTTCCTGTACTTTTTCCTTAAGAGCGTCGTAGCGTGCCAGTAATTTTTGCTCAGGGCTTAAGGCTTCATTTAACAGGGTTTGACGCTGCCAGATTTCAATTTGCTGGCTGTGATGGCGCAGGCAGTCGTAGAGTAAGGCTTCACGATCAGGCCAAAAATGTTTTATATGGCTGATATCAATATCGATAGGGTTTAAAAGTGTCTCGAGTGTCGCTGACAGGCCATGTTGCTCCAATAAGTTCAGGACATGACTAAGTACATATTCACGTTGCACGGTGGCTCTCCTTCCAGATTATTTTTGTTGTAGATGTTGTAATTGCTGTACATGCTGGTTAAAACGCTGAGCGTCCATGAATCCATTGACCCGCTCATCGGTTAGCTCTTTTCCCTTATCGAAAAATAAGATAGTGGGAAGTCCCAGCACTTGCAGTTTTTGCAACAATTCTTTTTGTTTTGGGGCGTTATCTGTGACATCTGCCTGTAACAAGAGAAATTGGCTTAATTGTGCCTGTACTTGTGGATCACTGAAAGTATATTTTTCAAACTCCTTGCAGGCTATACACCAGTCAGCATAGAGGTCCAACATAATCGGTCGATGATGATTTTCAGCCAGAATTTGACTCAACTCTTGCCAATCAGAGACTTGTTGAAATTTTAAAGTGGCTTTTTGCTGCTCTGCCGCAGGGCTTCCCCATACCCAATCTTGCAAAGGACGTGAAGCGATAAGCGCCAAAGCCAGCAAGATGATTTGTAAAGTTCGTACCCAGCCGTTTTTGCTGTTTAAGGTTAATGCGAATGCCCAACCAAGGAAAGAAAATGCCAATAGGCTCCATAATCTTATGCCCCATGTGTCACCAAGTACGCGTTCCAGTAGGAAGACTGGCAGGGCCAATATAATGAATCCGAAAGCTTCCTTGACGTATTGCATCCACGGGCCGCTGCGTGGCAGGAGTTTGTGACCAAATAGTGTGACGGCGATAAGCGGTAAGCCCATTCCCAAGGCGTAGAGGTATAAGGTTAAGCCACCGACCAATGTATTACCGCTTTGGGCGATATAAAGCAAAATAGCACTGAGTGGTGCGGTAGTGCAGGGAGAGGCGATTAATCCGGCTAAAGCTCCCATCACAAATACGCCAATGTAAGAGCCGCTTTGCTGTTGGTTGCTCCAATCCACGAGGCGAGTTTGGAGTGAAGAAGGAAGTTGTAATGTATATAGCTCAAACATTGATAAGGCGAGCAAAATAAACAGCACTGACAGCCCTACGAGAATGTAAGGATTTTGCAGGGCCGCCTGAAATTGCAAGCCAGCCGCCGCGACGACTAAACCAAGTATTGTATAAGTGAGCGCCATTCCCTGAACGTAACTCATGGCAAGCCAAAAGATCCGTTTTAGGCTTTCAGGACGTTTTTGGCCCAAAATAATACTGGAAATCAGCGGATACATGGGCAGTATGCAGGGAGTAAAAGCAATACCAATGCCAATTAATAACGCCCAGAGTGGCGAAAATGGCACATCATGGGACTCGGATGGTATATCTTCCTGTTGCAGAGGTGCTTGTAAGGAGCTGTCTTCTTTATTTGTCGCTATGTTAGTTGGTGTCGCGGTTTCATTGCCTGATAGGGTGGAGGCAGCCACGGCTTGCAATGGTACGTTTAGTGTCTCAGGCGGATAACAATAACCCGCTTCTGCACATCCTTGATATGTGACCTGGAGAGAGCCGTCGTTGGTGGCAGACAGAATGGGAATATCAATCTGTGCCGATTGAAAATAGACTTCTGTTTTGCCAAAAAACTCATCTTCATGATCTACACCTTTAGCGTATGTAATTTTACCCAATGATGTTTCTTGATTAGGAATGATGTTGAATTGTTTTCGATAAAGGTAATAACCGGGTTTAATATCCCAGTTCAACGTGAGTTTATTTCCTTGTTGCTGAAAATCAAACATGAATGCCTGATCAGCAGGAAGGTAGAGACTTTTCCCCGGTTGCTCAAACAGTGCGTTAGCTTTGTCAGGAGACAGAGCGATACCACTGAACAATAGAAACAACATCAGAATACGTTTCATCATAAGATAATCTTTAGCCTGCCTGTATCGTAAGTTTGATTTGGGAAATTTATTAGAATCTGCACTATAACTGATGACGCTCATAGCAGAAAGTCACTTGTTCAATATTAAGACAATACTGGATTTTTGACAGGAAAAGATAGGCAAGGAAGGAAGTTTCAGGGGCTGGCAGGCCCCTGAAATAACGATGTCAAACAATCGAAATTGTAAAGTTACAAGATAATACCGCCAAACAGGAAACCGAATGTGACCGCCAATACAACGGCAAGGGTTCCCGGAATAAAGAATGGATGATTGAAGACAAAACGCCCGATACGAGTGGTTCCGGTATCATCCATCTGTACGGCGGCAACCAATGTTGGATAAGTTGGCAGAATAAACAGACCCGACACCGCCGAGAACGAAGCAATTGCTGTTAATGGAGTGACATTCAGTGCCAGAGCCATTGGCATCAACGCCTTAGCCGTTGCTGCTTGTGAATAGAGCAAGGCTGAACAGAAGAAGAAAATGATTGCCAGCAGCCACGGTTGGGCATGAATCAAACTGCCCGCAGTTTCTTTGATCCAATCGAGATTGGCCTGTACAAAAGTATCCCCCAGCCATGCAACCCCTAAGATACAGATACATGCGCTCATGCCTGCTTTGAAAGTGCTTGAGTTCAGGATGGCATCGGTATCGACGGAGCAAATAATGGTGGTGAGAGTAGCGATACTGAGCATGATGATCAAAATCGCATTTGTGGTGTTCATCAGGGGTTTTTCAACCAGACCGACACTTGGGCTATTGATAATCGCATAAATAACAACACTCACGACACCTAGCAGGAACAACAGAACAGAACATTTTGCTTTGGGTTTGATTTGAATCTGGCTGGCACCACGCATTTCTATCAAGCCATCTTCAAGGCGTTTTTGGTAAACAGGATCATTCGACAGTTTGGCATCAAAAAGCCATGAAATAATGAATGACATGAGGATAATGGCACAAAATGTTGAAGGCAGTAATACCATTAACAGGTGGATATAGCTGATGCCTTGCCCTTCCATAATCGATGCCATATAAACCACCGCCGCAGAAATAGGCGAAGCAGTGATCCCTATCTGGGCAGCAACAACAGCAGTAGAGAGTGGACGGCATGGTTTTATGCCCTGCTCTTTGGCAACCTCTGTAATAACAGGCAATGTTGCCAGTGAGATATTCCCCGTACCTGCAAATAGCGTCAGAAAATAAGTGACGATCGGTGCAAGGATTGTGATGTATTTGGGATTCTTACGCAGTAATTTTTCAGTTTGCTGAACGAGATAATCTAATCCCCCAGCCACTTGCATGGCTGATATCGCAGCAATGACGGCCATGATAATTGAAATAACATCAAATGGAATACTCCCTGGTTTAACACCGATGGCGGCGAGGATGAGAACACCAAGCCCACCAGCAAAGCCAATACCAATTCCCCCTAGTCGTGCTCCCAAAAAAATGGCCAGCAGAACGATAGCTAATTCTACGGCTAACATGTTAAATACTCCTTCATTTATTTAGTATTATGAAAATCTATGGTTAATAGTTTGTGTTTGCGGAAAATTAAAAAGGCACGCTTCCGGTTGGAATAGCGTGCCTTAATAATTAAGACGAACTTGTTATTATAATCATTAATTAGTCATCAAAACGTTTTGCTTTATAAGTTGGATGTTTTAGGTTCTCAACGGAGAAAATATCATCTAATTCAGTTTCGGTCAGTAAACCACGCTCAAGCACGACTTCACGGACGCTTTTGCCCGTTTCAGCACAGATCTTGCCCACGATATCACCATTGTGGTGACCAATAAATGGGTTCAGATAAGTCACGATCCCGATGGAGTTGAATACGAAACTTTCACAGACTTCTTTATTGGCAGTAATACCGTTGATACATTTTTCAACCAAATTACGGCATGCATTGCTCAGGATAGATATAGATTCAAACATAGCCTGACCAATCGCAGGTTCCATTACGTTAAGCTGTAACTGACCGGCTTCTGCTGCCATCGTGACACAAGTATCGTTACCGATGACTTTGAAGCAAACCTGGTTAACAACTTCTGGCACAACGGGATTAACTTTCGCTGGCATGATGGAGGAACCTGCCTGCAATTCTGGTAGGTTGATTTCATTCAGGCCAGCACGAGGGCCGGAAGAGAGTAGACGCAAGTCATTACAAATCTTGGACATCTTAACCGCCAGACGCTTCAACGCGCTGTGAACCATAACGTAAGCTCCACAGTCAGAGGTAGCTTCTATCAAATCTTCCGCTGGTTGGCAAGGTAATCCTGTGACTTCGGCCAATTTTTCAACTACCAGTTTTTGGTAACCTGGTGCAGTATTCAGGCCAGTACCGATAGCAGTCGCGCCAAGGTTCACTTCCAGCAGCAGCTCTGCCGTGCGAGTGATGTTTTTGATCTCTTCTTTCAACAGCACGGAAAAAGCACGGAATTCTTGACCCAGTGTCATTGGGACCGCATCTTGTAGTTGGGTACGGCCCATTTTCAGGATGTCGTCGAATTCAACACTTTTTTTGTCGAAGCCCTCTTTCAGCAATTCGATGGAATCAATTAAGTGCATCAAGGCGTTATAAACAGCAATACGGAAGCCTGTAGGGTAAGCGTCATTGGTTGATTGGCTTCTGTTCAGGTGATCATTTGGATTCAGGTACTCATATTCGCCTTTTTGATGTCCCATCAACTCCAGGCCGATATTTGCCAACACCTCATTAGTGTTCATGTTCAGTGAGGTACCGGCCCCCCCCTGAAAGACATCAACAGGGAATTGATCCATACATTTGCTTTTAATGAGAACTTCATCACAGGCTTTGACAATGATATCTGCCACTTTTCCAGGAATAGTATGGAGTTCTTTGTTTGCCAGTGCCGCGGCTTTTTTCACCATCACCATGCCACGGATGAATTCAGGCACATTGTTGATGGTACGGTCACTGATATAAAAGTTTTCAATCGCACGCAGAGTGTGAATACCGTAGTAGGCTTCAGCAGGAACTTCTCGTTTACCTAACAGGTCTTCTTCGATACGAATGTTGTTTGACATGAGAACCTTCTTAAAATTGGATACGTTTTTTGACTGTTCTATTACGTGTTTGTTGAAAAATAATGTTGCCGATAACAATTTCCCTGATATTAGACACTTATCATGAAATTGCTGGCGCGATCATATGTGGATTTGTAAGAAATGCCTTGAACCTGGATCACTTTATAGTGCTATTTTATTAATGGAATACCATATGTGTGACTGAGGTCACGATTACGGAGAGAAAAAGTTAAGAGTTCGAAGTATTGAAAATGATCACGATTATCCCCACATGTGTTATCTAACACCATATTATGTGATCTAATCCTCAATAATAATGAAAGGAGAACCACGTGCGTTGGCTCCCGCTTATCCTTATATGCCTTCTGGTTTACATCGAGTCTGTCCTGTTTGTTCGGATTGCCTCTGAAGTTGGGGTCTTGTTGACTCTGTTATTGGTTATTCTTACGTCTTGTCTTGGTGTATCCCTTGTGCGTAATCAAGGCATCAAGAATTTTATCTCTATGCAGCAAAAACTTACAGTCGGTGAGAGTCCTGCGGAAGAGGCGGTAAAAAGTGTTTCTTTGGTCATGGCTGGATTTTTGCTGATATTGCCTGGTTTTTTCACCGATTTTCTCGGATTACTGTTGTTATTGTCTCCCGTACAGAAACTGCTGACAGCGAAGTTATTGCCTCATATTAAGTTTTACCGCCCGAATACTTTTTATGGTTCCGGTAATAACGGTAATCATAATGGCGGTTATGGTCAGAGCGGGCAGACTTTTGAGGGCGAATATGAGCGCAGGCAAGATGGCGCTTCCCGTATATCGGATGACCAAAAATCCGCAGAGCAAAAGCATTATGGTGAGTCTGGCAGTGAGTGCAATAAAAAATGATTGCCGCTGTGTTGGCTGAGATTTCAGTGAGTAAGAAAAAAGTAAAATATTTTTGTTACTCACCCTTGAAGTCATGATCTCAAGCCCCAATTTGTAGCTTCATGATACCGGTTCTTACTGGTTATGCTGGGTTCTGGTATCAATCCTCTTACCTGATATGGACTTTATTTATAGGAGATCTATCAATGAAAATTCGTCCATTACATGACCGCGTTATCATTAAGCGTACAGAAGTTGAATCAAAATCCGCTGGCGGTATTGTTTTGACGGGCTCTGCTGCGGGCAAATCTACCCGTGGAAAAGTTTTGGCAGTCGGCAATGGTCGCATCCTCGAAAATGGGGAAGTGAAGGCGCTGGACGTAAAAGTGGGTGATACCGTTATTTTTAATGAAGGTTACGGCGTTAAAACAGAAAAGATCGATAATGAAGAAGTATTGATCATGTCTGAAAGCGACATTCTGGCAATTGTTGAAGCGTAATTGAGAATCTTATTTACGCTTAGATCTTCTTAATTGAACGAATTTAAAGGAAAGACACAATGGCAGCTAAAGACGTAAAATTTGGTAATGATGCTCGCAGCAAAATGCTACGCGGTGTGAATGTACTGGCTGATGCAGTTAAAGTGACCTTGGGTCCTAAAGGCCGTAATGTAGTTTTGGATAAATCTTTCGGTGCACCTGTCATCACTAAAGACGGTGTATCTGTAGCACGTGAAATCGAATTGGAAGACAAATTCGAGAACATGGGTGCTCAGATGGTTAAAGAAGTCGCTTCTAAAGCTAATGATGCGGCCGGTGATGGTACCACCACAGCAACCGTATTGGCTCAAGCTATCGTCACCGAAGGTCTGAAAGCTGTTGCTGCTGGCATGAACCCAATGGATTTGAAACGCGGTATCGATAAAGCAGTTATTTCCGCTGTTAATGAGCTGAAAAAACTGTCCGTACCTTGCTCTGATTCCACTGCTATTGCACAGGTTGGTACTATCTCTGCAAACTCCGACGAAACCGTAGGTAAACTGATCGCAGAAGCGATGGACAAAGTCGGTAAAGAAGGTGTAATCACCGTTGAAGAAGGTACTGGCCTGGAAGATGAGCTGGATGTTGTTGAAGGTATGCAGTTCGACCGTGGTTACCTGTCTCCTTATTTCATCAACAAACCAGAATCGGGTTCTGTTGAACTGGAAAACCCATACATCCTGCTGGTTGATAAGAAAATTTCCAACATCCGTGAACTACTGCCAGTTCTGGAAGGCGTCGCTAAGGCAAGCAAGCCTTTGATGATTATTGCTGAAGATGTTGAAGGCGAAGCATTGGCAACTCTGGTTGTTAACAACATGCGTGGTATCGTGAAAGTTGCTGCGGTTAAAGCACCTGGCTTCGGTGATCGCCGTAAAGCAATGTTGCAAGATATCGCTACCCTGACCAACGGTACTGTTATCTCTGAAGAGATTGGTCTGGAGCTGGAAAAAGCGACTCTGGAAGATCTGGGCCAAGCAAAACGTGTTGTTATCAACAAAGACACTACAACTATCATTGATGGTGTAGGTGAAGAAAGCGCAATTGCTGCACGTGTTACTCAGATCCGTCAGCAAATCGAAGAATCTACTTCTGATTATGACCGTGAAAAACTGCAAGAGCGTGTTGCTAAACTGGCAGGCGGTGTTGCTGTAATCAAAGTAGGTGCAGCAACTGAAGTTGAAATGAAAGAAAAACGCGCTCGCGTTGATGATGCATTGCACGCAACTCGTGCGGCTGTAGAAGAAGGTGTTGTTGCTGGTGGCGGTGTTGCTCTGGTTCGTGTTGCCAGCGCGATCACTGACCTGACTGGTGACAACGAAGATCAGAACGTCGGTATTCGCGTTGCACTGCGTGCAATGGAAGCACCAATGCGTCAGATCGTAGAAAACGCAGGTGAAGAACCTTCTGTTGTTGTAAACAACGTGAAAGCAGGTAAGGACAACTACGGTTATAACGCTGCAACTGAACAGTACGGCGATATGATCGAAATGGGTATTTTGGATCCAACTAAAGTAACCCGTTCTGCACTGCAATTCGCAGCTTCTATCGCTGGTTTGATGATCACTACCGAAGCAATGGTGACTGAACTACCTAAAGATGACAAAGCTGACTTAGGTGCTGCTGGTGGCATGGGCGGCATGGGTGGAATGGGCGGCATGATGTAGTGCTGTTCATCCTGATGATGGCATTGCCCATCCGTTAGGATAAGCCTTTAAAGGCGAGCAGGGAAAACTTGCTCGCCTTTTTATTGTTCCTATAACTAATGAGGGAAGTTATGCGAATTAAAATTTTGTTTGGTGCGTCAGTATTACTGTTGGCAGGGTGCACCACAACTCATCAATTAACCTCCGCTGGTGCTAATGTGCGTTTTGCGGATACCCAACCAGGAAGTGAATGCCAGCGGTTAGGTGAAGTGACTGGTACTCAAAGCAACTGGCTCAATGGCGTTAGTAATGAGAGCAGTTCTATGCGCAGTGCAGCCAATGACTTACGTAATAAAGCGGCTGAAATGGGCGGTAATGTTATTTATGGGATAAATAGTCCATCAGAGGGATTACTGGCAAGTTTTGTCCCCCTCGATAGCAAAATGGCTGGCCAGGTCTATAAGTGCCCTTAGATATTAATAGATGGGGCTAGTGAGAAAGTGGTTTGGGCAATGCCCAGAAAGAATGTTTCGAAACAGCAAGATTTGCGTATACATTCAGTTTCTGTGCGCTGCCCATTTAGAAGAACTCAATAATGATGGAATTAACCTAATCAGTTATCGATTGGCATAGGAACTATCACTAGTTTTGTGCTAGCCCTAAATCCAGCGGGGTTTTGCTTG
The DNA here is from genome assembly GCF_003610465.1 of Xenorhabdus ehlersii. Lineage (GTDB taxonomy): Bacteria > Pseudomonadota > Gammaproteobacteria > Enterobacterales > Enterobacteriaceae > Xenorhabdus > Xenorhabdus ehlersii. Next base: position 290,248 of record NZ_RAQI01000001.1, read on the forward strand.
GTTCTCCACCAATTTCCCTGGTCAGACTCGGAACCAGATAACCGGATACTTTAGTCAATAATTCTCGCATGATAGTTTTTGCCTCGTCATCGTCCACGAGAAAATGTGCGGCACCTTGAACTTTATCCAGCACGTGAATGTAGTAAGGTAATATGCCTGCGTCAAAGAGTGCATTACTTAAATCAGCCAAAGTATCTGCATTATTATTGACATCACGTAACATCACACTTTGATTCAGCAGTGTCACTCCAGCTTGTTTTAGTCGCATCATACTTGTGCGGAACGCATCATCAATTTCATTTGCATGGTTGATATGGGTCACCATGATCACCTGCAAACGAGTTTGTTCTAAACGATTACACAGTGAAAGCGTGATTCGATCAGGGATCACAACCGGCAAACGCGTATGGATACGTAATCGCTTAATGTGTGGAATTGACTCAAGGCGGCTGATTAACCAATCCAGTTCATGATCCTTAGCCATTAGCGGATCACCACCAGAGAAGATAATCTCGTCAAGTTCAGGGTGTTGTTCAATATAATCCAGAGCAAGCAGCCAATTGTTTTTATTGCCTTTATTGTCTCCGTAAGGGAAATGACGACGAAAACAATAGCGACAATTAACCGCGCAGCCCCCTTTGACCAATAGCAAGGCTCGATTGTGATATTTATGCAATAGACCTGGAACAACACTGCGTTGTTCATCCAACGGATCGGTGGAGAAACCAGGGGATATTGTAAACTCTTCCCGTAAGGTCAGGACTTGTAATAGAAGAGGATCACGGGGATCGCCCTTTTTCATCCGTGTTACAAATGCTCTTGGCACACGCAGAGGAAATAAGCGCTTTGCTTCATTGCCTTCTTGCAGCTTCGTGTGTGTATTTAAGGATAATAGTTGCAACAACTCATTGGGATCAGTAATAACATCCGCGAGTTGTTGTAGCCAGACTTCTCTGACGGGGTGAATATGGTTTATAATGTGTGCCATTTTTTGGCTAAGCCATTTTGTTAAAAATTAGAGGATCTCCATGGCTACTTATAGTACCAATGAATTCCGTTCAGGTCTTAAAATCATGTTAGATGGCGAGCCGTGCGCTATTCTTGACAGTGAATTTGTTAAACCAGGTAAAGGACAGGCATTCGCCCGTGTTCGTATTCGTAAACTGATCTCTGGTAAACTGCTAGAAAAAACTTTTAAATCAACAGATTCTGTTGAAAGTGCAGATGTCATGGATGTCAACCTGACTTATTTGTACAACGACGGTGAATTCTGGCATTTCATGAACAACGAAACTTTCGAGCAGTTGGCTGCGGATGAGAAAGCCGTTGGTGACAATGCAAAATGGCTGATCGATCAGGCAGAATGTATTCTGACTCTGTGGGATGGCCGTCCTATCGCTGTAACTCCACCAAACTTTGTTGAACTGGAAATCGTTGATACTGATCCAGGTCTGAAAGGTGATACTGCGGGTACTGGCGGTAAACCTGCAACCTTGAGCACCGGTGCTGTCGTTAAAGTCCCTCTGTTTGTACAGATTGGCGAAGTGATCAAAGTTGACACTCGTTCTGGCGAATACGTTTCTCGCGTGAAATAATCGCGTTTGCTATTCTAAAAAAACCGCAGCCTCTTCGTCCAGAGGCTGTGTTTTTTTTGTTATAACTCCTTGGTTATTATCATTGCAAGCTATCAGATCGGATAGCTATAATCCAATTTCATTTCTTATCGTTATCCTGGACGACCTGGATCAACGTCATTTCATCGGGGACGGCCCCACTTGTCTCATATAAAGGGCAAAATATGTCTTGGTTGATCCTTCTTATTGCTGGTTTATTAGAAGTAGTGTGGGCGGTAGGCCTAAAATATACCCACGGTTTTTCACGCTTGGTGCCGAGTTTAATTACGATCAGCGCGATGGTGGTCAGTATGGGGTTACTGGCCTATGCCATGAAAAATCTACCGGCAGGAACTGCCTATGCAGTGTGGACAGGTATTGGCGCGGTAGGTACGGCGATTTTCGGCATCATGGTGCTAGGGGAATCTGCAAATTTCACTCGGATATTGAGCCTTGGCCTGATTGTGATTGGCATTATTGGCTTAAAGTTGGCGAGCTGATTACTTATAAATAAACCCAGCGTAGTGCTGGGCTTATGATTATTTCTTTTCATAACGCGAAGGCCATATTTCTTCTGGCGTGCGTCCCAGCGCTGTTGCAATAAGACGCTCGCCTTTTGGCCAGTGTCGTTGCAATGCATTGGCAAGAGTTGATGACGCCAGTCCTGCTGCTCGCGATACTTCTGACAGTGTTGTCCCGCGTTTTTTCAATTCAGCGATGATGTCAGCAGAATGCCAGTCTTTTTTTTCCATCCTTAAGCTCTCCAGTTATCAATCATCTTTTCAATTAAAAAGTGAGTGAGTATTCAGTAGACTATAAGTCACACATCATAGCATAACTCTAGCTGAAACGTGACTCATAGTCCGTGGTCGGATAAGTAACATGAATCGATACTTATCGGATGAAAAAATCGAACAACATCAGATCCCTTTTTGGTCAAAGAATTAGGTATCTCAGGAGAGAGGCTGGGATGTCACAGGAGGCTTTTGCCGATAAGTGTGGACTGGATCGCACTTATGTCAGTGGTATTGAACGTGGTGTCAGGAACCCTACCTTGGAAATTATTAATGTGATAGCAAATGGATTACAGATTGAACTCAGTGAATTGTTCGATTTTGGGACAATACACCCTCCCCATTAAAACCAATGATCAAGATAAAATACAGATCGTTAGAAATATAAATTTCAGCAACTAATCCCCTATATTTTCATCTTCTTTACTTTCAATTGCAAAGTTGCAGCCAATAAAGCTGCGACTTGAAAGAATCGTGTTTCCTTGTCGTTTGGCCTTAGTACCAAACTGAGAGATATATTCTATTTTTGAATATGATATTTATTTTTGTCATATTATAAGCAATGCTTGCTGAAACTTGGTAAGAAAATGATCTTTGATTAGATATCAGCTGGGAACAAAATGATGTTAGTGATCCCTGAACTTGCGATTGGGGCGATTGTTGGTTTGATTATCAGTACTACCGGTGTTGGTGGTGGAGTGATAGTTTTGCCGATCCTGACCTATTTTTTTGGATTAGATGCACTAGCTTCTGTCGCGACGGCTAATTTTCTTTCAATGTTGATGAAAATATCATCTTCTTATATACACTTTCGCATGGGAAATATTCCCTTACGCCAATCTTTGATTATTCTGCTGATTATGATACCCGGTACGGTATTCGCCAGTTATGGCGTCACAATGCTGAGTCATTTAAGCCATAATCGAGTACAATTTGAATGGGGAATTAATTTACTGGTTTTATTGGCTATCTTGTTTTCCCTTTATCTTTTTTACTGCCGAATACGTCAGCCACAGTTACACATGAACCAAACGCAACCACAATTACAATCTGAGTTGATTAAGCCTTTTTTGCTGCCTGGTACGGGGGCTGGGTTGGTGCTTGGGGCGACAGGAGTTGGTGGTGGCATAGTGGTATTGCCACTATTATTACGCTATGGGCAAATGAGTATTAAACAAGCGGTTGGTGTTTCCCTTTTTATCACGATGATGTTATCCGGCTCATCTGCTTTTGCTTATGCCTATGGAGGGCATACGGATTGGAAACTGGCGTTGGTACTGTTTATTGGTTCTTTGCTGGCTATCCCTTTTGCCAGGTATTTGATAAAGCATTTGTCTGACAAAGCACTACAATATGCCACATTATTCCTGATCTTATGTAGTGCTGTGTTGATGGGTATCCGGTTAGTTTGATAGAAATTCTTTGACTATTGAGGCAGAGAGATAACCTCAATAGTCAAAGAATAAATTAATAATATCAGTAAGTTGTTTCACCAATGTTTTTCAGAGCATCAATCACTAATTGCCAGAATTTGGCATGATCCAATTTGACAGCAACTTGCGTATGGCAATCTTCAGGTGGTGGAAAACGGAAATCTGCAACTGTCATTCCTGTTGTTAAAGTTCCCATCAGTTCAATATTAACGGGGACTTTTTGGGTCGTCATAACATCAGGATTGATCACATAGGCTACAGCACAGGGATCATGCACAGGAGGATAGCCAAATCCTTGATGTTCACGATACCTGTCACCATAAAATTTCAGTGCATCCAAAACGAACTGGGCGGAACGTGTTTTAATCTGGGCAATTGCTTCGATAATTTCAGGTGTTGCTTGCGCTTGGTGAGTGAGATCTAAACCAACCATCGTCAGCGGCCATTTTTCATTAAAAACAATGTGAGCGGCTTCTGGATCGATCACGATATTGAATTCTGCAACTGCACTTCTGTTTCCTTTATGATAACCACCTCCCATTAATACAACTTCTTTTACACGCTCAACAATTTGCGGTGCTTTGCGTGCAGCCATAGCGATATTCGTCAAACCCGCAGTTGGCACCAAAGTCACACTTTTGGGCGGATTTTCCATAATCACATCAATAATGAGATCAACTGCGTGGCGCGCATCTAGTTTCATGTTAGGTTCAGGAAGAATAGGGCCATCCAGACCCGTTTCCCCATGAATGTCTGGAGCTGTATTGATCTCCCGAACAAGTGGACGGTGGCAACCTGCTGCGAAAGGAACGTTATGAATATTAGCGATGCGTGCAACGCAAAGAGCATTGCGGGTGACTTTATTCAGGGTTTGATTACCAACAACTGTCGTTACAGCCAATAATTCAATATTGGGGTTCCCGTGGGCAAGCAGGAGAGCAATGGCATCATCATGCCCGGGATCGCAGTCAAGGATAATTTTCTTGGGTAGCATACTTATTCCTTTCCAGTAATTATGAACTTCATTTCTCAAGTTGCTGTTTTGTCGGCTACAACTCGAAACCTATTAAGTACATATGTAAATATTTATGTTCAGGATAATTTACTAACAGAAAAAATTCCTTCCAACTCCATCACAAAATGAAAATGTAAAAATTACAATTTGTTAATAAACATTTTAATAATTGTGATTTGATTAACATGAAAACAACAAATGGTTTGAGCATTTCAAGTACATATGATTCATATATATATCAGACATGAAATGCATGGATGTCTGTTTTTATTAATTTATTAACTTATTAATATTTTGTTCTTTATTGTTTTGTTAATACACATGAACAACTAATGTTCAAAAAATGTGATAAGCACCCCTGATAAAAGGAGTAGCAAGGCAACACCATCAGGGGATAAGCAGATGCTCATGGGGTATAACATGAATAATAAACTTGATTCATTAACATATTATACGACGACGAAAAAATATGATCTTCGTTTTCCAATGCTGACAGAAGATTTGGATGTTGATGTAGTTATCATTGGCGGAGGCTTTTCCGGTATCAATACGGCATTAGAGCTGGCAGAAAAAGGCATCACCAATATTGCTATTTTGGAAGGCCGAACGTTGGGATATGGCGGTACAGGCCGTAATGGTGGACAGGTGATGACGGGTATTGGTCATGATTTGGATAAGATCAAACGCCATGTGGGTAAAAAAGGCCTGGAAACTATATTTAAAATCAGCAACTTGGGGGCGGGAATTATTCGTGATCGAATTGCCAAATATGATATTCAGGCTGACTTTTGCCAAGGTTATGCCTATCTTGGCTGGAATTCGCGACATGATAAAACCCTGCATAGTTGGTTACAGGAATTTCGTTCGGCTTCCCCTGATGAAGAAATTGAGCTTTATACTGGTGCAGATGTTAAAAAAGTCATTGGCTCAGACCGTTATACCAGTGCATTAAAACATATGGGGGGCGGGCATGTGCACTCACTCAACTTGCTGCTAGGAGAAGCCAAAGCTGTCACTGAATATGGCGTCAAAATCTTCGAAAACAGTCAGGTTGTGAGCGTAGAGTATGGTCCCAGGGTTATAGTACGTACAGTAACGGGATCAGTTCGTGCCAGTAAGATGCTGTGGGCATGTAATGCCTTTTTGGATGGGCTCGAACCGACTATTTATAGAAAGACGATCAATACTTATGCTTTTCAATTGATGACAGAAGAATTGTCGGACGATTTGATTGAAAAGATCAGCCCAATTCGTGGGGCATACAGTGATATTAGTCCGGTCATTGATTACTACCGTGTTACCAAAGAAAATCGCCTGTTATATGGCAGCGCGACACACTTTCTTGAATATATACCTTCCGATTTAAAAGCATGGAACCGCAATCTCATGCTCAAGACTTTCCCTTACTTGAAAGATGTGGAGATAGAACTGGCATGGGGCGGGCCATTATGTTGCAGCGCTAACCTGTTTCCGCAAATGGGTTCTCTGCCTAATCATAAAAATGTGTTCTATGTTCAAGGCTATTCGGGTTTTGGTGTAACGCCGAGCCACATCATCTGCAAAATTCTGGCTGAGGGAATGAGCGAAGGCTCAGAGCGTTATTCGCTACTCAGTTCGATTCCACACCTTGATATTATCGGGAAAGACAAACTGAGAAATGTATTGCTCTCTGTCGGTAAGACCTGGCACCAGGCTTCAGGTTACTGGAAAGGGCGTCGTTAGTTTTTCTTTTTACATTTTTGGAACGGTCACAGTTAAAGGTAAAAGTCATGATAAAGCCATTATTGTTAGATAAAGCTCTTCCTGAATTAATGCCAATTGGCAGTGTCACTCATCTTGGTTCTGTTGTGGTGGAAGGTGATCCGCAGGCAAGTGTAGCCATGATCTACGGGGAACCATCGGATAATCTGACATGTGGTATTTTTGCCTGTACCAAGGGCAAATTTAAAATGACCTATCCCTTTGATGAGATGGCAACGGTGCATGAGGGTTCAGTGAAATTGACCGATGTCAAAACAGGGGTGATGGTTGAATATCATAAAGGTGATTCGTGGTTTGCGGCAAAAGGAAGTGAAATATTGTGGGAAATCACCAGCGAGCGTTTTGTCAAACATTATATGGCTTGTATAAATGGGGAATTGTCTGACTAGACAGGGGAAAAGATGATGAGTGAAGTTAATTTGCTGGAGTCCGTTACAACTTTTTTGCAGCGCTCTCATGGTCATTATATTAATGGAGTCTCTGTTCTTGGTCAGGAAAATGAAGCTTTTTCTGTTATTAACCCTGCTTCTGGTGAAGTGATAGCTACGGTTAATCAAGGAGGAGAGCACGAAGTTAATCAGGCAATGCAGGCAGCATCAGATGCTTTTCACGGCGCATGGGCACAGATTTCTCCTATGGAACGGGGGAATTGCCTGAATCGGTTGGCTGATCTATTACAAAAAAATAGTGAGGAGTTGGCACAACTGGAAAGTTTATGCTCTGGTAAACCGATTCAATTATCCCGTATGTTGGATGTGGGAGCATCAGCCGATTATTTACGCTATTTTGCCGGATGGTCGACCAAAATCACGGGTGAAACACTGAATGTTTCATTGCCATCGCTTAAAGGGGAAAAATATTCCGCGTTCACGCGCCGTGAGCCTATCGGTGTCGTAGTTGGCATTATTCCGTGGAATTTTTCCATCATGATTGCGATCTGGAAATTGGGGGCGGCATTGGCCTGTGGTTGTACGATTGTGCTTAAACCCAGTGAATATACCCCCTTAACCATACTTCGTGTGGCGGAACTGGCAAAAGAAGCGGGAATTCCAGATGGTGTGATCAATATTGTCAATGGTTCAGGTGCTCACGTGGGTACTTCTCTCATTAATCATCCTCAATGTGCCAAAGTCACTTTTACAGGCTCTGTTCCAACAGGAATGAACGTGGGAAAATTGGCCTTGGAGCAGGGATTAAAGCGCACAACGCTGGAACTTGGCGGCAAAAACGCCGCGGCTTTTCTGTCTGATATGACAGTTGAAAAGATCGTTGATGGCATCCTGGAAGCGGGATATGTGTATCAAGGGCAAATTTGTGCAGCCGCAGAGCGCTTTTATATTCCATCCGTTCATATGGATGCGGTTTTGGTATTACTTTCTGAACGTTTATCTGCAATGAAAATTGGTTCCCCCCTTGATGAATCGACGGAAATGGGGCCTTTGGCAAATAAAGAACATTACGAAAAAATTCTGTCTATGTTTGAGACGGCGCGTCAGGAAGGCAATGAAATTGTCCACGGAGGCTATGCTTTGGAGGGGCCGGGATTTTTTGTCGCACCAACAGTGATTAAAGCCAATAGTGTTGAAGACACATTAATGAACGAGGAGACATTCGGGCCGATTGGCACTTTCCTCAGTTATGATGATGAGGAAGAGCTAATTACTATGATGAATGCAACGCCATTTGGTCTGTCAGCCAGCCTATGGACGAATGATATGAGCAAGGCGATGCGTATGATCCCTGATATTAAAGCGGGAATACTGTGGATTAATATGCATACGTTCCTGGATCCTGCGGTTCCATTTGGTGGGATTAAATCTTCAGGGATTGGTCGTGAGTTTGGCAGTGCATTCATTGAGCATTATACGGAGCTGAAATCGGTCATGATGCGTTATTGATGGATGCGTTAAGTCACCAATGGAATAGGGAATTATATTGGTAGAGCGCTGTTTGGCCTTTGTCTGCTGAGGCGCTCATTTTTTTCTTCTTGCCTTGCAGAAAAAATCGTTGTCACAAGAATGTCGCCATAGGTTCAAATAATTGTCATGTGACATATCTATTATCCGGGCAATTCAACATGATGATTTTTTTTATCCTATTCATCCGATTGCAAGGAAAATCCTATGTCGCGTAATCATGAAAAAAACCTGCTTGCTATGGTAGTTGCTGCATTGATGTCAGGGGTTACAGTGCCTGTATGGGCTGTCAGCGATTCAAATCACATTATGGCGCAACAGCGTGCAGCCCAAGGCAATATTACCGAATTTGGTGGTGCCCGCCGTCTTACCCAAGATCAAACTGAAGCGCTTAAGGCTGAATTAAGCAATAACAAAGCTAAAAATGTGATCCTGTTTATCGGTGATGGTATGGGGGATTCTGAAATAACCATTGCCCGTAATTATGCCGAAGGTGCAGGTGGATTCTTTAAAGGGATAGATGCCTTGCCATTCACGGGGCAATATACACACTACTCATTAGACAAGAAGACGAAGAAACCTAACTATGTTACAGATTCAGCGGCTTCTGCCACGGCCTGGGCAACAGGAGTAAAAACTTATAATGGGGCGTTGGGAATCGATGTCTTTGGCAACCCTCATCAATCTCTTTTGGAGCTGGCTAAAAAGAACGGTAAGGCAACGGGAAATATCACCACGGCCGAAATTCAGGATGCAACACCAGCGGCTTTATACGCCCATATTACGCATCGTAACTGCTACGGCCCTAAAGAAACTTCAAAGTATTGCGCCACAGATGCCCTGGAAAATGGAGGTAAAGGCTCTATTACTGAACAATTGCTGACCGCACGTGCGGATGTCACCTTGGGAGGTGGTGCAAAATCGTTTACCCAGCAATCGAGATCCGGCGCCAATAAAGGGAAGACATTGCAACAACAGGCATTGGAGCAGGGATACCAATGGGTAACGGATGCGAAGTCTTTGGCAGCCGTCAAAGACGCCAATCAACAACAACCCTTGTTGGGTTTATTCCATGATGGAAATATGGATGTCGCCTGGGAAGGGCCAAAAGCAGTTTACCACGGTAATATCAATGAAAAGCCAGTGAAATGTGCAGTGAATGCTAAATTAGATCCTAACGCACCTACATTGGAGCAAATGACAGAAAAGGCGATTGATTTACTGAAAAAGAATAAAAATGGCTTTTTCCTGCAAGTGGAAAGCGCTTCGATTGATAAACAGGATCATAATGCCAACCCTTGTGCACAAATTGGTGAAACAGTAGCTTTGGATAAGGCCGTACAAGCTGGCCTTAAGTTTGCCAAAGAACATGGTGATACTCTGGTGATTGTGACTGCCGATCATGCGCATGCTAGCCAAATCATTGAGCCTGATGTCAAATCCCCTGGCTTGACTCGATCGCTGATTACAAAAGATGGCGCAGTCATGACCGTAAACTATGGTAATTCGGAAGGAGATAGACAGGAACATACCGGTACACAGCTACGTGTTGCCGCTTATGGAGCACATGCTGCCAATGTTGTCGGTTTGACTGATCAGACCGATCTGTTCTTTACCATACGTGACGCAATGGCGTTAAAATAATCATATCTTGCTTATAATCCCTGTCATTTACTTTCAACTTGTGATTAATTCGCTACCATATATGGTATTGAGAATCATTATTGTTATAGTGGGTGGCTACTATGTTTAGCGAAAAGTGGAATTTAAAGCTGTTTTTTTGCCAAAGCATGATGGGATAAGGTATGACGGGATTCTGGGGATTACTGTTATTCAGCTTGATCGCATCGGTAGTGGTTGTGTCAGTGCTGGAAATAGTCTGTGCAGGTGTAGTGGTCAAGGAATTCCGGACACATTTTTAGCCTCTTCCCTCTGTTTTTCATATTCAGCCGGTGAAATTCCTCCATTAAGACTATGTGGGTGGGTGATTGTAATAACCTCCCAAATATTGAGTGATATCCCGTATAGCATCATGGATATCACGATATTTTCCACTGCATTTTCTCGATAAATCTGACCATCATCCTCGTGAAAAGTCGCATCTAATACCCAATGGAGATTATTCTCAATACGCCAATAGTTGCGTACTGCCTGTGCGAAGTTTTCTTCTGTCAATGTGGCTGAGCTAATGTAATAGCGATACCTGTGCCAGTGGCAAACTTACAGATACCCGTTCTTTCAGGCTCTATTCTGAACGTGGATAAGGGTAATCGGCACGAAAGTAGATAACTGAATCACTGGCATTGAGTTCATGCAAAAGCGTGGGAATATCACTTTGGGCACTGCTTGGCGCATTCTGTTAAGTTGGCCGAAACCAAGCCAGCTTAACTCTTTTTCAGGCGAAACACGGATGTCCGCAAGAAACGGTCATTGAACCCCATCGGTTTCAGCAGGAGACTCAGGCTGCTAAGCTTGATTTCACCTCCACGGTGGCTGAGGGTTTTCAATGCTTAATAAAAGAAATAATTCAATTGAAAGTGATTATAATTTGTGTTTATATTATCATTAATAGTATTAATCATTATGGATTTTTTTAAGTGTCAGACAATTTACTTACTGGATTAGTACTTATTGCGGGATACCATGGTGTAAATTTAGATAGTCAGATGATAAAACAGAGGTTTTGTGATAAAAATGGCAACGTTGGCGTGACTCAGTGTTTGCTGGCTGCTAAAAAAAAAAGCTATCACAAGTTGCAGCACCTATTATTAGATTAGCCCAATTGTGGCAAGATTTTCAGCAAGTAAGTATATCAGTTGCTAGATTGGGTGATATATTAAATTCTCCAATAGAGCACTCAAAAAATAGCTTAACGTTATCGAATCTACAAGGAAAAATCACTTTTGATAAGGTTAATTTTCGTTATAGTCCTAATGGTAAATGGAATATTGATAATATTTCATTAAATATTAGACCTGGTGAAATCATTGGTATTGTTGGAGAATCAGGTTCAGGTAAAAGTACAATAACAAAATTACTTCAACGTTTTTATACTCCAGAAACGGGAAATATTACTATTGATGATTTAGATCTTTCTTTAGTTGATCCAATCTGGTTACGCCAAAATGTAGGTGTTGTTCAACAAGAAAACGTTTTACTAAATCGGACAATAAAAGAAAACGTATCACTAACAAAACCATCAGCATCTTTAGAACAAATTATATTAGCATGCAAACAAGCTGGAGCGCATGATTTTATTATGCAATTATCAGAAGGATATAATACACAATTAGGAGAAAATGGTGTTGGATTATCGGGAGGCCAAAGACAAAGAATAGCCATCGCAAGAATATTACTAAATAACCCCAAAATACTTATTCTAGATGAAGCTACAAGTGCACTCGATTATGAGTCAGAAAAAATTATTATGAATAATATGCCTCTCATATGCCAGAATAAGACTGTGATTATAATTGCACATAGATTATCTACAGTAAGAATAGCGAACCGGATAATAGTAATGGATAAAGGCAGAGTCATTGAAGAGGGCACGCACGATAATTTAATGGCAATTGAAAATGGCGCTTATCGCAAAATGATTGAGTGTGTAAGATAATGAATATACTTACTAATATTCATATTCGGCTTAAAGGAGTAATATATTTTCTTCAGTATTATAAGTCGACTTTTTTTAAGGTTTAGCACATTCGCCATAAACTATCCTCAACCAAATATATTAAAGATGAAAGAGCATTTTTGCCTGATTATTTACAATTAATAGAAAATCCACCTTCGCCGACAGTAAGGTGGACCTCTTGCTCTATTGTCATCTTTTCATTATTAATCATTATATGGTCATTTATAGGTAAAATTGATATTCATGTTATTTCACAAGGGAAGATCATAAGTAATGGTAGAAGTAAGATTATTCAGCCTTTAGAAACCGGAAGAATAAAGGCTATATACGTTAATGAAGGGCAAATAGTAAATAAAGGCGACAAATTAATTAATATAGAAGTTATTGGCGCTGAAGAGATATATTTGCAAAATGAATCAGACTTAATTTCATCTTTTATTAACTATCAGATTGGTCATTCGGTAATAATAGCAATGTCTTCAACTTCATTTAATTTTGAATGGTTAAATGAGTTACTTCACAATGGAAAAAAGTATATAAAATCTGATATGAAAACCACTTACATTAAACAAAATCATGAGGGAGAGAAAATAGCTCTATCGATATATCAGTCATGGATAAATAAAATAAGAAAATTAACAGAAAGGAAAAAACAAATAGAATCAGAGATGTTGGCTACAAAAGAAGAGATAAAGTCATTGTCTTTTTCTATTAGTTTGGAATCTAATAAATTAAATGACTACCAAAAATTGAATAGTAAAAATTATTTATCACATCATGAATTAATTAACCAGAAAGATAAAATATCAAAATTAAATCATCAATGTGAAATTACAAAAAGCAAATACAATGAGCTTTCTTATAAAAACAATGAGATAGATAATGAAATGGAAATAAATACCCAAGAGGTATTAAGAAATGCTATTGAAATGAAAAGAAATGCCGATAATGAAATAAAGAAATTAATTATAGAAATGATAAAAAACAAAAAAAGATATCAGACAACAACCTTAACTAGTCCTGTTGATGGTAGAGTACAACAACTATCAGTTAATACGATTAATGGCGTGGTTACGACCGCCACACCTTTAATGGTTATTGTACCGAATGATTCACCATATGAAATAGAAATAATGATAGAAAATAAAGATATTGGATTTATTAGAGAAAATCAATCTGTCATTGTAAAAATAGATTCATTTCCTTATACAAGATATGGTTATTTAACGGGTAAAATAAAAAGTATCAGTTATGATTCAGTAAAAGATGATGATAAGGGATATGTATTCCCTGCAATAGTAAATCTTGTAAATAATAAAATAATTATCAATGGTGAGTCTGTAAATTTAAAAGCTGGAATGACTGTAACTTCAGAAATAAAAACAGGGGAAAGAAAGGTTATTGATTATGTAATTAGTCCATTACAAACAAAGATAGATGAAAGTTTTTGGGAAAGATAAGTTAATAATTCTAAAAAGAGGTAATGATGAATAATTTTTTTAAATCATTAATAATACCATTGTCAGTGTTAATGGGGGGATGTTCCCATAATAATGGGATGCCAAAAATGAATGATGGGGATTTATTAAAAGAAGCTAATGATCTTTATTGGAATAAAAAGGAATACAACAAAGCTTTCGACTATTACTTATATTTGTCTAACAAAGATGATATGGTTGCCATGAATAATCTAGGTTTCATGTATGAACGAGGGGAAGGGGTAAGACAAGACTATCAAAAGGCTTTTGAATATTATAGTAAAGCAGCAAAAAAAAGATCATTCTAGTGCTATAAGTAATTTGGCTGGGTTATATTTGAATGGACTAGGAGTAAAAAAAGATAAAGAAAAGGCCATTAATTTGCTAGAAAAGGCTGCAAAACTAGGAAATAAACAAGCAGCTGACGATTTATATTGGTTAACACACCCAGAATCAAAAGAAAATTATTAATATCTAAGGAAATATATTATGGAGAATATACTCAAAATACCAAATGAACATGGAGCCTATACTTTTCAACATGAAGTCACTGTGCATGTTGCTAAACCTGGAACTAAAATTAAAAATTCTAATGGTTCATATGATACTTCAAAAACGGGTCATGTTTGGCTTAGCATTGAAATGCCTGGCTCTACGAGGACTTTTAAAACTGATGCTGGGTGGTCAACAGGTGACTCAATGAAAGTTGGCGGTTATGATAATGTTAACCTAAATGATAGTGAAATGTATGATAAAAGTACAGTAAAAAGTGTCACCATTAATATGGCTTACTCAAACGTAGAAAAATTGGCAGAATTTGTTAATAAAGCTCCATTAGGATTAATAAAGGGTTTTTCCAGTAATTATAATCTTTTAACTAATAATTGTATTCACTTTGTAAGATTCGCTCTTAATTATGTGGATTCTAATGCAGGTAATAAAGTACTTCCATACTTCACACCAAATCAAAATTATGGAAGTCTAGAGTCAATGATAAATAATAATATTAATCTTCCTTCTCCATTAGTTATCGATTTAAATAATGATGGAGTTAAAACCATTGCAGAAGGAAGTGTATTTTTTGATCTTGATAATAATAACTCTAAAGAATCAGTTGGATGGATAGATAAAAATGATGGCTTCATCGTGTATGATAAAAATAATGATGGGAAAATTGATTCAGGTGCTTTTCTTTTTGGAAATCATACTGAAATTAATGGATTAAGTAATTTTAAAAATGGCTTTCATGCTTTATCACAATTAGATTCAAATAACGATTTGATTATATCAAAGGATGATAATGATTGGAATAACTTAAAGGTTTGGCAAGATAAAAATACTAATGGAATTGTGGATAATGATGAATTAAATACATTATCTGATATTGGAATTAAAGAGATTGATTTGAATTACAAAGGAAAACCTTTTATAGATGATAATAAAAACTTACATAAGGATATTTCACAAGTAACTTGGGATTATGGAGATAAAACTGATATCGTAGATGTTTGGTTTTTAACTCATCCTAAAGTTACGAAAGAAAATTCTAATCCAGTTATTCAGCAGGAAATTCATAAAATTGTTAATTCAATGGTTGAGTTTAATGGGGAAATATCAAGTTTTTCTGAAAATCAAATTTTATCTAGACAAAACACAATGTCTGAAATATTAACTATTCCTAACTAATTTCTTTAATTAACATTCTCGCTTTATGGGTTATATTGCGGGAATGTTTTTAGTTTGTGTCCCTTAATTATATAATTTCCGGCAACAGAGTCGAATACAGACTAATTTCACCATGGACAGGTAGTTTCGCGCTGTCTTTTCGTAACGTGTTACGATACTCTGTAGTGATGTGATGGACGTCCCCTTTTTCAGCAGCAAATAGTGCCATCTTTTTTTCCGATGCACTGAATTTCGGGAGAACATCTCATGAATGCGATTAAAGTCATTGGCATTGACCTCGCCAAAAACGTTTTTCAAGTCTGTGTCTGGATGGAGGACGGTTCTGTCGCCTCGAACCGAAAAATTTCACGGCAAAAATTGCTTGATACTGTGCGCACTTTTTCGCCAGGAACCCTCATTGCTATGGAGGCCTGTGCAACTTCTCACTATTGGGGCAGAACCCTTCAGGCGATGGGATTTATCATCAGGCTTGTGCCGACCCAGCATGTTAAAGCTTTCAGCCATCATCAAAAAAATGATGCCAATGATGCACTGGCTATCTGCGAAACGGCCTGCCGACCCGGTATCCATTTTGTTCCGGTCAAGACGGTGGAACAGCAAGATATCAAGGCACTGCGCAGTGCCCGACAACTCATGGTGGAACAACGTACCGCACTCGCCAACCAGATTCGGGCTTTCCTCGCTGAGGAGGGGGTGATCGTTCCTGCTGGTATTCAGAAACTGCAACAGTACCTGCCTGAGATTCTAGAAGAGGAGAGCCATGAGCTGTCCTCTGTACTACGACGTTTGCTTCATACTTTGGGGGAAGACCTACGGAATCTGAACATTCGCATTCATGAAATGGATAATGAAATAGCGGCACTTTCTCGTCAGCAAAGTGGTTATCACCATCTGCTCACGATCCCCGGCGTCGGTCCTCTTATTGCAGCCGCCTTCGTGAGTGAAGTCAGTGCGCCCCAATTTGCCAATGGCCGGCAACTTTCTGCCTGGTGTGGCCTGGTTCCCCGACAACACAGTTCAGGTGGAAAAAACCGGCTGTCTTCCCTGAGCAAAAATGGAAACCGTCATCTCCGAACGTTAATTATCCACGGTGCTCGTGCCGTGATGCGCTGTGTCCAAAATCGTGATGATTGTCTGGGAGAATGGTTGAGAAAACTGATTGCCCGATGTGGGTTTATGAAAGCCACGATCGCTTTAGCCAACAAACTGACCCGGATTATCTGGCGTGTTCTGCGGGATGAAGTGGATTTTAATATGCAAAAAGCTTTTACTATTAATTAATTGAGCAACAAAAATAGACGCATTATCGAGTTTGCAAACACTGATGAGAAAACGGCTACCGTCCCTGTAATAGCCTGTTCTTATACAAGGTAGTGATATACCGATGTGTGAGAAGGAAGCAGGGTGCGGATGACATCATGGCGCGGATAATTTTTCCATTATGACGCCGGATATATGGTCGCAAACCGTATAACTTAGTGCTTGCACAACTGGGGCGTCCATATATGGTATAAGAACCCTTGACACTTTATAATCCTGCTAAGTTTGTGTACAAGGCCTATAAAACAAAAGTGAAGTTAAATATTTTCGTAAAAATTCGATCTCCGGAACGTGACGACCTTGCCGCTTGGAAGAAGTGATATTCAGCTTATCTGCGAGATAGATGAACAATGGTCGTTTGTCGGAAGTAAGAAAAATCAGCGCTGGCTTTGGTATGCTTATTAGGAACCCCCGAATGAAACGCATTGTGGCGCATGTTTTTGGTGATCGCAGGAGGAAAACACGGGATAAATTACTAGCGCAGCTGTTTCCCTTTAACATTCGGTTCTATTGCACGGATGATTATGTTGTTTATCATTGCTTTCCGGAAGAAAACCAGCTTGTTGGAAAGACGTTTACCCAACGAATAGAGCGAAATAATCTCACTCATTGTACCCGGCTAAAAAAGCTGAATCGAAAAACAATAGGCTATTCTAAATCGGAAGAAATGCACGATAAAGTGATAGAGACATTTATTGAGTGTGAAAACTACGTTTAGCGAGTGATCTAACCATTCAATACATGACCAGATTTTTCACTCTGAATACGCGTATTGCCCTTTAAAACCCTTATCACAGTGAGTGGTTCTGTTGCATAAACCCAGTTGGCTCAATGGAAGCAAAGCTGTAAGATACGATATTTAAACATTGTTGAGAAGCTCAAGTTTTGTTATTGCCCCAGCAGTTCTCCATGCCAACATTTTACACGTATTATGAATAGACCTGTGCTTGCGTTATCTGGGACATTAAGGAAGATCGGGGAAACAACGAGAAAGAGAAGAAAAATGTAACAGTGGTGCGAAGGGGGGGACTTGAACCCCCACGTCCGTAAGGACACTAACACCTGAAGCTAGCGCGTCTACCAATTCCGCCACCCTCGCAGGTACTGCCATTTATCTAGTTTGTTTAATCGATAGCCATCTGATTTGGTGCGAAGGGGGGGACTTGAACCCCCACGTCCGTAAGAACACTAACACCTGAAGCTAGCGCGTCTACCAATTCCGCCACCCTCGCGTTAATCAGATACTATTACTTAAACGAATAGCATGGAGGCGCATTCTAGAGATTTTATGGCTGGCGTCAATCATTATTTAGGGAGAAAACGTGTGATTGGTGTAAAAATCAGCATGTCGATATGTTTGGCAAGGGCAGAAATGAAATGCCAGAAAATAGAAATTGCCTGCCCGTTAAGTTGAGGCAGGCAACACAGGAATTGCGTTTGCTGCTCCAATTATTTCTTAGTCGCTTGGTATACTTTGAATTTACCTGTTTGCGCAATAACTTCATGGTGGCCAAAGGCATTATCTAGCAGATCAGGATAAGGTAAGAAAGCGTTTGCAACGATCCGCAATTTACCGCCGGATTTTAGATAATTGGGTGCCATGCGGATCATATCTTCAGCCGCCACCAGGTTGGTTTTTATGCCATCATGGAAGGGGGGATTAGAAATGATCCAGTCAAATTTTTCTTCAATGGCAGAATACACATTACTTGTGACTACATTGCCTTTCAGTTTATTGGCTTGCAGGGTCGCCTTACTCGATACGATAGCGGCAGCATTGACATCACTCAATGTCAGGGACAAGTCGGGGTTCTTTTTACCCAATACGGTAGCCAGTACTCCGGCACCACAAGCCAAATCCAACAGACTGCCAGAGATAGGAGCATCGAAAGTAGAAAGTAGCAGACGACTGCCGATATCCAAATCATCCTGGCTAAATACGCCGGGCAGCGTATTGACGGTGACATCTCCCACCTGATAACTGTTCCACCAATTGTTTTGGTCAAACTGAACCTGGTTTTTCAATTGACCGTAAAACAGGCTGCAACGGCGTGCTGTATCAATTTTGCGGAAAGTAGCGATGCCTTCCATTAACTTATCAATACTGCGTACACCACTACGGTTTTCACCCACAATAAAGATATCAGTACCGGATGGCAGGATAGAAAATAGATTGCGTAGTTGAAAACGCGCTTCCTGTTTGCTTTTTGGCCAGTAATAAATCAGCGTATCACATCCTCCGATAAATGCGCTGTCCGCTACGAGGCCAAACCAGGCATTGTCACCAAGCTGGCGGATCAGGGATTGCCAGTGGTGATATTGGTTAGTATGCACACGCACACTTGCAGCTTCGATTTCCGTTGCCAGGTTATCCTGAAGATCACCGGCAAAAAGCAGATGATGGGAGCGAAATTGCTCATGATGGCGCAGGATAACTTCGCTGGCCGGGGTTAATACTGACATCTATGTATAGCTCCTTATAAATCTTTATCTGAATATCAATATCAGCGGGCAGTGCTGACAAGCTGGTTGGCGCAGAGCTAAGCCCTCTGATAATATATTACCTGTTATTTTTTATGGCAGATGGAATAAAACACGATGACAAAGCGTGACAGATTACTCTCCCGGTTGGGGATCACCCAATGGGTTTTGCGTAGCCCAATGGCTTTGCAAGGTGAATTATCTGTCCTCATCCCTGATTCAACCCGTCTATTGATCATTAGCCATGATCACATTGACTTAAGTCATTCATTGTTTGCTGATATTTTTACAGCCATGGGGATCGATGCCTCATCGGTATATTGCATCACGACAAAAGATGTTGAGCTACTTTCGGAATCAATCCACTGCCCAAGCTGGCTGCTGGGGGTTGATATTACCTTACCAGTACAAGGGATTTCTTTGAGAAGCCCGGCATTAAATGATTTATCTCTTGATGGGAATGCAAAACGCGCTCTTTGGCAACAAATTTACCATTATGAAGAATATTTCTCTATTAACTCCCGTTGATCTTCCCGCAGCATTTCAAATAGAACAGGCCAGTCATGCGTTTCCGTGGAGTGAAAAAACCTTTTACTCCAATCAGGGGGAACGTTATCTCAACTATAAGATATCGCAGAATGACCAGATTATCGGTTTTGCGATAACACAGTATGTCATGGATGAAGCAACACTATTTAATATCGCTATTCATCCTGAATATCAATCACGGGGATATGGCAGGGCATTGCTGGCGCATCTCATCAACATATTACCTGAAAAACAGATCAATACATTGTGGCTTGAAGTCCGACGCTCTAACCAGGCTGCCATTCGTTTATACGAAGAGATGGGTTTCAATGAAGTTTCCATCCGCAAGAATTATTACCCGACTGCGGCAGGTAAGGAAGATGCCATTATTATGGCATTGCCGTTGTTTGAAGTCGATTTGGATAATAAGTCGCAAAATCACTGATTGTTTATAAATCCAAGTTCAGCGAAAATAAGCGCCAATCACGACTAACACGACGGATTGAGGCGCTTTCCAAGTGATATCAATCCGCCTACGAACCAGAAGATTCTAATTGATGTCAAATTCCCCATTTCAGCAGGAAGTCGCGAAACGGCGCACTTTTGCAATAATTTCTCACCCCAATCATTGCTCTGGTTTTATTTGCTTTTAACTGCTTGCACCTGCATTCACTTACCTTCATGGATTCCTCTTAACTTCAAGTGAAATAGCTATTGTTGTTTTATTTTTGCTCTAACAATTTTCAAGTAGATCTAACTTGCTTCGAGTGTTGTACATAATTTTATGTACAGAGTTTTGTACATAATGCTATAACAAGCCATTGACACATAAAAATATGTACAAGGTGAGTTATGGCGCTATCAGATACGTGGCTTAGGTCTATTGTTGGGAAAGAAAGAGATAAACAAATAGTTAAATCGGATAGAGACGGTTTATCTGTCAGGATCACCCCAAAAGGAAAGGTGATTTTCCAATTTAGATTTCAGTGGGGTGGTAAAGGAGAAAGAGTCGATATCGGTACATACCCAGCAACAACTCTGAAAGATGCCAGAGATGAAGTGATTAGGCTCAAGGGGGAAATTGAATCCAATCGTAACCCTAGGTTTGTAAAAAAGCAGCAAAAAATAACTGCCTTCACCGAAGAAACAAATGAGGGGATTATCAGGAAGTGGCATGAGGCATATTGCGTAAAAAACAAAAAAGATGCTGTGGGGATAATCCGCTCTTTTGAGCTTCATGTCTTTCCAAAAATCGGTAATAGACCGCATAGTTTAACCACATTACATGATTGGTTAGAGTTATTAGAAGGGTTAGCTGTACACTCTGAATCAATAGCTGACAGAATACTCATAAATACAAAGCAAGCTCATAAGTGGGGTGTAAAGAGGGAGTTGATACTCGGTGAGCCTCTAATGCAGATGACGGGAAAGGATCTAGGGGTTCATAAGCGAGAAGGAACTAGAGTTCTGGACGATAGAGAAATAAAAATTCTGTTTCATGCGTTAGAAAAATCAAGAGCATCATTAAAATATGAGCTGCTTGTTAAATTACTGCTACTTTTTGCTTGCAGGCTTGGTGAGCTGATTAATGCTGAAATAAGTCATTTTGATCTTGATAACAAGTTATGGACTATTCCGCCAGAAGGCCATAAAACCGGCTCTTCTACGGGGAGGTCACTAATTCGCCCAATCATCCCTCAAGCAGAAGAGATGATTAGGCAATTAATGGGTATGAGTAAAGGGTCAAAATATTTAATAACAAAAGATAAAAGCATTGAAAAGATAAGAGGAAGTTCATTAAGTTCTTTGCCATATAATTTAATGAGATTTGCATGGAAAAAGCTAGACTACCAATTCCCGCATTGGTCTCTCCATGACTTAAGAAGAACCGCCAGAACTAACTTTTCTGATTTTACCGAGCCTCATGTTGCCGAAATTATGTTAGGTCACAAATTGCCAGGAGTTTGGCAGGTGTATGATAAAAGTTACTATATAGCCGAACAAAGGAAAGCTTATGGCTTATGGTGGGCGAGAGTTGAAACCATTGTATATGGGGATGGCAAAGTATCTTTATTAGTCGCCGGATAACCCAGCAAATTTCATGATCTTGTCTTTAGCCCATAGGTTGGGACAAGATCTTACATCTGGGTCTGGGAAATCTGGCTTATATTTTTTACCAGTCTTACCGTTGATGCTGTTCCACCGCTGAATGGTAGATTTAGATCTCCCGAACAAGTTTGCGACTTCCTCTGTATCCATAAAGTTACTCATCTTTCATCTCCTGTTGAATCATCCGCACATAATACGCCAGCACTGATTTAGCGCTAAATCGCATATGGTTGAGTGGTTTAAATTTGGGGGTGTATTTATCGAGAATTGCGGTTACTGATTTGTCGTCGTATTTGGGCAGGGCGGTTAATTCTTTCAGGCAATCCCTCGCCACCTTCCTCCTTGCGTTCTCGAATTCGCTAGTCATCGGTGATTTTGACTGTGACGTCTTCCAGTTTTATTCCCTGAAATCCAGCTCTCAATAAAATAGTTTTCACATCGCCACGGATTAATTCTGGATATTCAGATTCAGGCACAGGATAATCACTATTAACATATTCCCGAACTTCTTTTTTGTTCATATCAATTGTTACTTTCATGCCATTTTCCTTATTTCGTTATTACCTATATTGAATAGGTGTTCTTTATCAACAGTGGTTATTAATTTTCGTGGGGTAATAAAAGAACGCCAAATTAAAAACATGGAGCCTTTTGTATTGGAATTTCTCTTTCTTTGTTCTACTGGTATAAATTGAACTCTTCCACCAGTTATTAACCTGACCTCATCAACCGTCTCCAGCGCCAATTTAAACCAGCCCACAGAGGTATCAGCGGGAACTAACATAACGATTGGTTGTAATTGTTTCTGGCATTCTATAGCCGCTTTTTCTACCCACGGCGTAATATTAGAATAGGGGGGATTACACCAAATAGAACCGTAACTCACCCAATCACATTCCAGTGCATTATCTCGTTCCGTGAGATAATGGGCGCACAGGGTATTTTGAGTAGATGCAGCCGCATCTAAATAAAATCCGAATTCTAAATTGAGTGCCAGAAATAACGGGAGTGGAGTTTGCCAGAGGTCGCGAAGTTCTTTTGGTGTATTACTTCCTCCGAAATCGCTCATAATCCTCCCCGCACTCCCGGCTACAGAATGCACCACATGTCGCTGGCTCCGTCTCACACCACCGGCACATACCGTTGACGCTGGTTAGTGCTGGTGGTCTGTTCTGGAGGGCATGAGATATATTCAGCTCATTTAATTCATTCGCTGCGTCGATAATATCCATGATGTTCTCACTGTTTGTTGGGGTGGCGTATCTTGTAAACTGAGTTTTGAGTTTTTATATACCCGTCAGTTTTATAGGTTTTATTATTTATTACTGGTGATGTCATTATTTCAGTTCCATCCTCCCATCGTTTTTTGCTGTCATTGAATATTTTTCCATACGCTAATGCCAGCTCACCATTATCAATAAAATCAGTCATCTCTATTTCAGCGGTGTATTGAAACGCCTCCCTGCATAAATCTGAATTAGTCATTATTATTCTCTCTCAATTCTTCTATTATAAAATAATCATTAGCTCCACATTTAGGACAAATAGAAATTAACCATGTTG
This sequence comes from Xenorhabdus ehlersii, assembly GCF_003610465.1. Classification (GTDB taxonomy): domain Bacteria; phylum Pseudomonadota; class Gammaproteobacteria; order Enterobacterales; family Enterobacteriaceae; genus Xenorhabdus; species Xenorhabdus ehlersii. The sequence continues at coordinate 313,582 of NZ_RAQI01000001.1, forward strand.
GAAATTCAGGGTCTGGAACTTCAAGCCGATCATTTTCATAATGAATATGTTTACACTTGCGTTTAGCGCATTCTATTTTGTCATTTCTCATTTAAACTCCCTGCATATATTCGCTGCTTTATTACACATATCAGTATCAAACCAGCCGAAATGACACTCGTTGAAACTGATATCTAGTTTGTTTGCTAACCATTGATACGCGTCCGTGCGCTCTAAATTACGACTCCTAACGACATCATCGAAATGCCGATGTGCTGAGAGCCTCGCTATCCGTGTCGGCCTATCTGCCAGTGACCCCATCGGGATATCGGTTCCCGGATGAATACCAACACGCGCACCGCACGTCCAACAGTGGTATAACCACGGCCAGCGGTTATCATGTACTCGATTAAACACATTCAAATGGTGCGCAATCATGACGTGCCTGCCACAATATCGGCAGTGTGTCGGAATGGGATAGGGATCGTTAACTCTGAGGATGGCTATTGGGTTGGGATTCCACGGTGTGAACATACAACCTCCTTAATGCTGCTTTCACGGCATTTAGACGAGAATCCATCCTTTTGTATTTTGGAGTGTCAGTTTCTAGCTTAGGAGCAAGGTATCTAATGAGATACCCGTTATCAGCCTTGAGAACGAAATTAGTTAATGAGCCGCCCATTGCAGTCCAAAATGCACTCCATGAGTCACCGTACTCAGAGATTGTTATCCGGCCCATCTTATTACCATAATCTTCCAAATAAACATGAATAGGGTCATGTCGCGGTATATCCGTGATTTGTAATTTCACGACATTTGATGTTTCAATTTGCACAATAATCCTCCCGCCACTGAGGTGGCGTTAGTTAATGGGGTTAAAATAAATTGAGCTGGCATTCACACAGCGCATTTTGCATCGCGGCGCGAATATATTGTTTTTGCGACGGCATACGGGCGGCTAATTCATCCCGTCCATCATCGGCGAACATTTGTATGATGCCGTCAAATGAGTTTTTACCACGGTACATAATGAGGTCGGTTCCATTTCGATTTTCCATTTTTCTAACCTCATTTGAGGCGAGGATCTCTCGGAACTGGGCGGCGAGTTCCGGCTCATCCTTGGCGGCTAATGCGATTTTCTGAATGCTTTTCTTGATGCAGAAACAGCAATTACCGAGATGCTCCGGTATTTGCAGGTCGAACGGTTGGCGACTCCACCAATCGATAATGCCGTGTTTATCAATGTCAGAAATATCTGCTAAATAACTCACGCGCGGCTTGTGTTTTATCCGTTTTGGCTCATCTGCACGAATGCCAATCCATGTGTGATACGATTTTTTCCCGATATGCTCGTCACAATATTTCTGAAATGGAACCAATTTCATTCTGTCCGTGCAGAACTCGCCGCCAACGTAGGGCGTACCATATTTTTTTAGCATTGCCTTCCATGGCGCCAGGTCATTCGTTATTTTATCCAGACTCAGAATTTCATACCCGTTTCCTTTACCCAGCTCTGGATTAATAACCACTCGCAGACAAACTAAATTAATTTTCCAATACCGAACTAAATCACGAATAAATTCGTAGGTTTTAGGGTGCTCCGCGCCCGTGTCCATAAACACATAGCGGACATTCTCACCTCGTTTGCGGCGCCGTTCCATGAGATATACGAGGTACGCCGATGTCCTGCCGCCAGAGAAACTGACAACATTTATCATGTTATATCCTAGATGGGGGGTTAGATGGTTTTGTTTGGGTTGTTGAATGGACTAGAACGGAATATCGTCGTCAAAATCCACTGGAGGCGCTGACTGCGATTGCTGCCCCTGCGGTTGCTGTGGCGCGCCCCATCCGTGAGACTGTTGCTGCCCCGAATGTGGCTGCTGGGGTTGCTGATTTCCCTGTCTGCCACCCAGCATTTGCAGAGTGCCGCCTATAGGATTAACTGCAACTTCCGTGGTGTATCTGTCCTGTCCCTGTTGATCCTGCCATTTGCGAGTCTGTAAAGAACCTTCGATATATACCTGAGAACCCTTGCGCAGGTATTCACCGGCAACCTCTGCCAATTTGCCGAATATGACTACGCGATGCCATTCGGTTTTCTCTCTCATCTCGCCTGACTGTTTATCACGCCACGTTTCCGATGTAGCCAGAGTGATATTGGCGACTGCACCGCCATTCGGTAGATAGCGAACTTCCGGGTCTTGCCCCAAATTACCCACTAAAATAACTTTGTTTATGCCGCGACTAGCCATGCTCTACCTCCTGTGGCTCAAATTCTGATTTCCTGAGTTCATATATTTCCTGCGCTGTTCCTTGCTCTGGCGTATTTCTGAGAGAATTATATGCCTCAGCGAATGCAGTTTTAAGTTCGTCCATGTTTTGGGCTTTTGCTGCACTATCAGCAAAGTGAGTCAGATCTATTTCGGCTTTACTTCTTCCATCGTTCAGCCAATCCGTTAACCGTTTCCCCGTGTTTTCATCAATGACAGTGAAATCAGCATTACTGAATAATCCTGTTCTGTCTTTACTGGCTGTCGCTGTGTGAGTCTCATGGTTCAAATCCAGAACGGTAGTAAATTCATATTCAACCCCGTCGCGTTGCTCTGACTTCATGCCCAGCTTATCGACTCGCTTTTTCCCGCTACCATTATCAACTTGTGCCGTTTCTGTCTTACTGCGCATCGTGGCGATGATGTTCATATCCGAACGCAATATGGCATCTAAAAATTTATTGTGGCGGGGGGTAATATCGCTCCATGCTGACCATGTATTCCCACGATATTTTGCTTTAGCTAATCCATCCAGTATTTCCAGACAGCCACCCGTTCCACTCCATTCGTGAGTGATACTATCGATGATAAGGTTATCGTATCCGGCGTCTTGTGCCGCGCTGATAGCCTCAATGAATCGTTCTGGCGTGAAAGGAGGAGCTAACTCCAGAACATCAAAATTGAATCGGTCAGAATACAGTGAGGCACTGCCTTTTTCGGTATCAATAACCGCTGTTGTGCCACCAAGCCCCCTGGCAATGATTAAAGCCCCGTAGGTTTTACCTGATCCGCTGGGACCTGTTAAGGCCAGTCTTAATTTGGCCTGTTTTCTCATGGCTTTTGCAAATTTCATAACTACCTCGATAACCAATAATTGAGGGTAAATTCAATATCAGGATCAATGTCAGGCTGCTTTAATAGCCATGTAAAATAGCTGGGGTTAGTTTTTTTAACCTCTTCGAATGTCATGCCTTTGTGCTTGCCAAATCTGAACTTGTGCAGCAATGAGGGCTGGTGACTCATTTCCAGTATTTCCTCATCAGACCAACCTGATTCATCCTTGATACGCTTAAATAGTGCGGCGGTGACTATGCAGTCATACAGCGCCCTGTGTGCATGTAACCCATCCGGTACAAAAACATCCAGTTTTAGTGCATACCGGAGATATTGGTTGCTGTGACTTTCCATGTCTGGCCATAAACGCTTGGCTAATTTCAATGTGCAGATAAACGGTGCATCCATCTCCGGCATCATGTGCGAATCGAAAGCGGCATTATGTGCAACTAGAAAGTCAGCCCCTTTGTATTTATCAATAACATCATCAATTAGCGGAGAATTAGCGACCATATCATCCGTAATATGGTGAATAGCCATCGCGCTAATTGAAATAGGTTTTTGAGGGTCTACGAAATGAGATTGTTTTTCGATGTAATTGATTGTGTTATTCACAATATCAATACTGGCTATCTCAACAATCCCGCTCTCCATATCACAGGTTTCTGTGTCTACTACTCTGTAAATTGTCAAAATTAATCTCCTGTCCAAACGCCACCATGATGGCGGCTCGGTGATTCACCACGATATAAATCGTGTTCCGTGTGATGGGTTGCGTAGTAATCCCTCCACTCCTGCCGTTTTTGTTCGGTGCGTTGTTCTGCTATGTGCTGGGGTAGCGGGGGGTGATTTAATGCGGCGTAATGATTGATATTTCGTAGCCGTTCTGCTTTAACTTGTTCTGCTATAGGTAACTCAGCGGGGTGAGAGGTGTTACTGGTGATGGCGGCGATCAGATCCCTGAGATATTATTGACGCTCTGTTGGGTCTTTCGGCACATAACAGCCAGTTGAGCGCCGAGGGTACAGGTTCATGTGAAATCCCCCGCGAAATCCTGAGCACTGGCGGGTAATCCCTCCATACCCAACACCTCCCGCTTGTATTCCAGCTCCCTATGCTGGGCTATTTGTTCGTCTGTATATTTACGTTTCTGCTGCTCATCCTTAGCATTGTAAGGGTTGCAATCGAAATGTCTCATAATGGAACCTCCGCGAATTTGAGAGAGCGTTGGTTATTTCGTGCCTTAAATTGGCGAATTTGTATTTCATCCATAAGGTGTTTCAGCTCAAATTCAGATAACTCTAATTCCTGAGCGATCCGCGCTATTTTTTCCATGCCATGACGTTTTTTAATTGGAAATGTTGCTAATGACATTGTTATTTCTCCTAAACCGGAATAAATACGACTATTGAGATGATGAGTAATGCAACTAGGCGCTTCCATGCGCGCCGGTTCCTGACTGCCTGTGGTTTTTTGGGTACGACTGCGCACCCATCAAACATGTTGTTACGCACGTAAAAATCCCTCGTTAGTGAAAACGATTAATGATTTATGGTTTGAATTATTTAGAGGTTAGAGAAATAAGCGCCTTAGCGTGCAGCTCGGCGGATTCGCGTTTGAGGTGAACAAGCCCATTTTCTAAATGTGCCATCTCATAGATAAGACAATTTTCTTCGCCCCATTCATAATTAAATGTATATTTGCAAGGCTCTGTTTTTATATATCCTATATTTGGTATCCAGTACATAGTTCCTACTTTGGGCGCTTCTCTTTCTGGCTCCGGTACATCATATTCCCCGATTTTGATAGTAGGAGTTACTATGCGATATTCATTAAGACTGTTAAAAGTTAAGTTTTGACCGCATTTTTTCCAAGTTTCATAGTTATACTTTCTATGTTCAAAATACTCCCACGGCCTATCGGTAATATGAGACAATCTGGCGTACTCAGATATTAAATCAGCGTGAATGTGTTTAGGCATTATTTATCCTCCCAATCATCTTCGTCCTCTTGGCAAACACAGTCATTTATTTTTTCAGCTAAATCAGCCATATCTGAGGCAATTGCTACTTTAGCTGCTAATTCATTCTCTATTTGTTTTTTCATGGTTAATGCCAACGCCGCGAATGCAATTGATGGCTTACCACCCTCCAAGAGACTTTTAAATTGAGTCTTTATTTCACCATCATCTGACTCAGATAATGTTATTGTTATTATGAATTCATTTTTCATTATTTACTTTCCTATATTCAGGTAATAAAAAGCCCCGCATTGGCGAGGCTGTTATTTAACTCACCACAGCCCACTCGGAAATGGGCTGGAGTTAGTCAACTGAGAGCCGCCCATTCACGATAGTACTTACGTTCGACCCAACACAGTTTTGCCAAACGACGACGAATTTCAGAACGCGGCGCTTCGGATATAGCCCACTGACGATAACGTTCAAATTTTTCTTTATGTTCAGCCACAAATTTCATTGCTGTAGTCATTTTTATTCCCTCAGAATTAATATTGTTTATTTGGAATGAGCTGGAGTTAGTTGCCTGATTTGATAACCCACTCAGGCGGCGTGGGATTCCTCACTTAACTCACCACAGCCCACTCGGAAATGAGCTGTAATTAGTTAACTGAGAGCCAACCATTTACGATAACGTGCACGTTGATTCCAACACAATTGTGTCAAACTACGACGAAACATAGAGCGCGGTTCATGAGATAACGCACGAGCACGATAATACTCATAGTCTTCTTTACATTCAGCCGCAAATTTCATTGGTGTAGTCATTTTTATTTCCTTTCAGAATTAATGCTGTTTATTTGGAATTAGCTGGAGTTAGTTAATTTCCACCGACAGTTAAATCGAATTCTCTTTTAGTAATGGCTGGCTGCAACCCGTTTACAAACAGTATTTCATTCTCCGGTTCTGGTGACTTTATAAAACGCCAGCCTTTGAATAACCTCCCTGTGAAAATGTTATCCATGTAACTTGGGAAGCAACCTATTTCATCCCGTAAAAATTCCAGTGCTGCCATTCTTTCCGCTATATCGGATTTCATGCGATTAATTTCGTATTCAGTCATCACACCCTCGCAGTAACCCCGCCTGACTCCAAACGACGGCGGGATTTGGTTTTGGTTGAAACTGACTTTTTCGATGGAGCGCCGTTAACTGTCGTAATGAAACTGGTTAATGCGTTAACAGTGTCGCGTTCCTGCTGGGTCATGCGTTGTTTGGGCTGGCGATTATTTCGGAAATTCTCGCATTGTTTTTGCCGAGACTGAAAAAAGAAATTGTCGAGAGTATTTTCCAGCCAGTAATCTTTATCGTTCATGGAATTTCTCCGTTAATTAACTCACCATAGATCACTCATTGAATGACCTACAGTCAATCAACCACACTTTCGCAGTGGCCTCGCTCATGCCCTTGAGTTCCTGTCGCATCTTTGCCGCTAATAACCGGTGCAAGTTGGCTGCCTTGCTGCTTTACCGGAGCTACTTTTCATCATTAACCCTAACCCGTCGCTACACAGGCTCACCGCAATGTGATTCGGAGCTGTGTCATTACCACAGCGTCAAGTTAAACTTCGCGGCCTATCCGCTTTGCTAAACCATGATTAATTCTCCTTTGGTTAATTACAGCGCTTTCTCTGATAGTGCTGCCCGTTCGCGCTCTTCCGAGGCTAATCTTCTCACTGGCATACCGATCAACTACCAGTGATACATCGCATTTGTGCGTTGGGGGATAACAGAGTGAATACGCTGTTTGGGGTTCGGATTGTTAAAGAGCGTGTTACAGATTGGTACTTCTCTTACTGCCTATCGAATCATCTACCTCTTCATATGCCGGTAGCGGCTACTTCGTGGGCGTCCTGCCTGTTCGATGCAAATAGTTAAACATAAAACTTAATGCGCAGTCAACATTAAGTTTAAATAATTTTAAGTTTAATGCTTAATGTTTTGGTGTGAGTATAAAAAACCAGCACTAGGCTGGTTTGAATACATAGTCAGGAGGGTGATCTCTGCTAAGAAGTTTTAGCTCTTGAGATTGGAATTCATCTGTATCAAGAATTCCCTTATTTTTTAGTTCAGTTAGTCGTTCTAACTTAACGATTAGATCGTTATTTGTATTAATTATTTGTTTTAATTCTATTTATTCTATTTATTCTATTTATTCTATTTTTGATCTTAGGGGAGGGTGGTTCTTGCTTCAGTGGCTGATATCAAATTTATCAATAACTTACTGTCATAAAGAAAGCATAAAGTCTAACTAATAATCATGTGTGGTTACAATGAGTTAATAATTAAAAGATAGGATATTTATGCTTTCTTTTGCCTTCTTTTATGTAATAATTCTTCTAGTAAACCATCGTAATGCCGTTTTTTCTCTTCAAGATTTTTTAACAGCAAATCAGCTTCCTCATCGGGCAACTCATTGAAAAGCTCTAATAAAATCCTTTCTCTATTGGTTAATTCTGGTCTTGGCAAGATTGCATCATTAATATTTACATTCTCGTCGCTTTCTCCTAGTAGCCAGGCAACAGAAACTCCAAGTGAATCAGCAAGTTTCATTGCTGATTCCTTTCCTATGCTTCCCCTTGTATACCAACCATTGACTGATTGTGGTGTAACACCACAAATTTTAGCCATATCAGATTTAGATATACCACGGGTTTTTATCAGCTGATCTAACCGCACTGAGAGTGGGTTGATATTCATATGTTGTTTTTTCATCCGTATATTTTAAACAAAAAGTTTAATATTTGAAATAAACTGCAAATTGACTTTTAGTTAAGCTTTATGTTTAAATTCTCATTATTAAATTATGAGGAGATAAACATGACAGCTTTAACCAAGGCCATTCACCTTGCCGGTTCGGCAACTAATCTTGCAAGAAGATTGGGGGTATCCAACATGACAGTGAGTCAATGGAAAAATCGTTATAGAGGCATTGTTCCTGCTGAACGAGTTATCCCAATTTACAAATTAACAGGGGTTACACCTCATGAATTGCGCCCCGATATATACCCAAATCTCAAAGATGGGTTATCTGATTCCACTGAACCAAGTGGCGTAGATATTAACCATAAGTTTTGAATAAATATCATTTTTAAATTATTTCGCTCTTTAACAATCTACCCTCACGACAGCCTACTGGTGATCCCTAGCAAACTGAAATAGCGCCGGGTAGTCACTCAGGCAATCGGGGATCCCCCGTAAAGGCTCACTCACCATGATGCTGATCGTGTTAACCATCATCTATCCCAAGATAGCTGATACCTATGTTTATCAATTAACAAAATTTAATGTTAGGTAATTTAACTTATGGAACACGCAAACGCACGCAAAACACGTAATGCGAGTAAAAAGTTTATAAGTAACCATTTGCTTTCATCGGTATTGCAACCAATACGCGATATAACTCAACAAGTTATAGCCAGTAATCTAGGTGTAGCAGATTCAACTATAACCCGAAGAATAATTCATTTCCCTAAACTCACTGAAATTATGGCTGAAGCTGGAATAACAGATTTAGTAATGAAAGGTGAGAGGAAGATTGGTGAAGAAGAGTATCGATACTGGATCACTCGGATGATGCAGGCTTCTATCCAGAATCTGGAACTGAATTTTAATGGAGAAGTGAAAATATCTAACGAGGAATATCGATATTTGCTTAAGCAGCAGATTGAATTATCAGAAATAAAACTCAGAGATGTTATATGAAAAAGCCTCAACTATTGCGAGTAGCTGAGGCCTGTAAAGCATTCATGAAGTAGAAAACATTACGAGGTAATTATACATGAAAAATAAATTTAATCACAGTGCTGTGCATAAAAACAACATGTGCGACAGGTTGGCTCGTTCCATTACTGAGGATGGAATGAAGAAACTACGTGATGCTCTGGAAGAAGCGAAGTTGCGCAAGGAACATCGGGAAGAGCTGACAGGGGAAGATCGCCATGAGTAATGTTGCATACGCTGATTTTGGAGCTAAAAGAAAACAAGAAGAGAGGCCAGTAGTGGCAGATCTTGATAATGGATACACTAGGGTAGCTGATGAGATTCTAGAGGCTACTATGGCCTCTGGTTTAAATGAAACAGAGCTTTGTATCATCTTAGCTGTATGGAGAAAGACATATGGCTACAACAAAAAAATTGATTGGATAAGCAACGAACAATTTGAATCAATGATAGCAAAACACAGCACTCATTGTTCCACTGCTAAAAATCAACTTATTAACAAGAAAGTGCTTATTCAACAAGGCCGTAAGGTTGGTATAAACACTAATCTGAATGAGTGGGAAACAAAGAATAACGGATTCTGCAAAACATTAGCTAAATCTGCTAAGAAAAGTTTAGCAGGTTCTGCTAAAGCAACTAAGCAGAAGTTGCTAAACACAAAAGACAATATTACAAAAGACAAGAAAGACAATAATACACCCCTAACCCCTCACGAGGGGAATGAGGGTGAGGTTGCTAAACCTAAAAAGCGAAAACCCACACCCCAAATCAACTATGACGACTATCTCAATGCCTACAACGAAGAAGTGGGCGACCGACTGCCTCACGCTGTAGAAGCCAATACCAAGCGCCAAAGAGCCTTAAAGAAAATCATTTCAAAGCTGGCTACTCAGAACGTGGACGGCTGGAGAGCTTACGTTAGGGCATTTGTGAAGATGGCTCGTCCGTTTTACTTCGGAGGGGGTGATCGAGGATGGACGGCAGATATTGATTTTTTGCTGAAAGAGACAACGTTAACAGGTGTTCGTGAGGGAAAATTTGCGGGGAAAGATGATGAATAATTACATCGAAAACAGCCATGAATATGAAACCAGTGTGATTGGTGGGTTGCTGGTCGGAGGGTTAACGCCAGATGCCAGCGATGTACTGGCAACGCTGGAGCCAGAAATATTTAGATCGCCGTTCTGCCGTGAGGTGTTCAAGATTATTCGCTCACAGGCCAAGACCAGAGGTCTGATTGATTCTCTAATGGTGGCTGATGCGATGGGGGACGGTAATTTCGCTAATGTCATGATGACAGCCAAGAACTGTCCCAGCGCTGCTAACCTCAGCGGCTACGCGAACATGGTCTCAGCCAATCATGAGCGCAGGCGAATGATTGAGCTGATGGACGAGGCCAGACAGCGTATTCTGAGTGGAACGATTGAAAGCGCGGCGGAATCTATGGACTGGTTTATTTCCCAAGTGTTCGAGGTGCGCAAACCACGTGATGAGATCCAGCCACTGCACATATCTGAGTTACTGGATGATTACACCGAAGTGCTGGAGAAGAGACTCAAGAACGGTGAGCAATCTGACACGTTGAAGACCGGCATTGATGAGCTGGACGAAATCACAGGTGGTATAAACCCAGTTGATTTGGTGATTGTTGCCGCCCGCCCTGCCATGGGTAAAACAGAATTCGCATTGAAGGTTGCCGAGGGTGTGGCAAGTCAAACGGTTACAGGAACTGACCAGAAACGCGGCGTGTTGGTTTTCTCAATGGAAATGGATTCCCAGCAAATTATCGAGCGTCAGTTAGCGGGAGCCTCCAATCTGTCTGTTTCAGTATTACGAAATCCGGCGCGGTTGGATGATGAGGGTTGGAACTGGGTTACTGTTGGTCTGGGAAAATTGCAACAGCTAGATATTTGGGTTGTCGATGCCAGCAAATTGACTGTTGAACAGATTGCTGCAATTTCAAGGCGACACAAGAAAGCTCATCCGGCATTGTCACTCATCATGGTTGATTATCTGGGGCTGATTGGCAAACCCAAAGCCGAACGTAATGATCTGGCTATCGCGCACATCTCATCCAGTCTGAAACGTTTAGCGAAAGACCTCAAGACGCCTGTTATGTCATTGAGTCAACTCTCGCGTGATGTTGAGAAACGCCCCAATAAACGCCCAACAAACGCTGATTTACGAGATTCGGGCAGCATTGAACAAGATGCGGACAGTATCATCATGCTGTATCGCGATGCAGTGTACAATGAGAATTCCCCCGCAGCGCCCTATGCTGAAATTATCGTAACGAAAAACAGGTTCGGGCAACTCGGCACGGTTTACCAGCGGTTCCGCAATGGTCATTTTATGCCAACCGATCAGGACGAGGCCGCCAGAGTTTGCCAGAGCAACGACAACAAACCGCATAAACGTTTTGCTAAAGGAGCAAATGTATGAGTCAGGATTACATAGATTACCTAGAACAACTTGATAAATTGGTTCGTGTTGATGAAACGCACATCATTCTAAATACCGATCCAGGCGGAACAAACAACGAGTATGAAATACTGTTACAAGAATGCGGCACACCAGAACAAATACTGTGGTGGACATTTCATTTGACCGAAAAAAATTGGGTAACAACAGACATGTTACGCAGATTCATTCGACTAGCGACAGTTAAGGCGAAGATAAAAATTGATTAATTAACGGTTCCTGCGGGGGAATTCACCATAAGGACTTTTGAGATGAGATATTACAAACAATATCCCGTGACGCTAGAGCATTATTTAGATAATCCGGCGTGGGCTGTAATTGCTGGGTATGATTACACGTTCGGTGATGTCATCTGCTTTCAGGTTAATGCCTTTCTGGGAACAATAAAATATGTGTTCAGTAGAGATGGATTAGATGATTTTTTGGATTATCAAATCAGGGAGCTGCCTGAATTTATAGCAAAATTAATTGGATTCTTGTTGCTGATAGTTTTATATCCAACATCATTCTGGCTTTTCGCCATCATCCAAATGAATTACCACAAAAGCACCAGAGAAAAATATCGTAATGGTCTACCCGACGATGTGAATAATCACATTATTTATTGGCTCAGGAGATTCAAGAAATGAAAATCAAAACGAGGGAACTGACAGGTAGGGCGTTGGACTGGGCTGTAGCGGTTGCAACTAATATGGATATTTATATTTGCGGGCGTTCGCGTGATGCTGAATATGGCTGGATTGGTAATTATAACGTCACCGCGGCGGCATTTAAGAAACCGGTTATCACCGTTAGCCCCTGTGGCGATGTTTATATTGAATTTCAGGCAGAGGTAAAATTGTATTCCCCTTCAACTGATTGGGCGCAGTGTGGGGAGTTGATCGAGAAGTACGAAATGGACTTATGCCCAGTTATGGGCGGGTCGTATTGTGCTGGTTTATCAATCACTACAGGTGCGTTATGTACTGATGATTATGTGAGCATAGATATGTACGGAAAAACACCACAAATCGCCATCTGCCGCGCTGTCGTCGCTGCGAAATTGGGTGACGAGGTTGAAATTCCTGATGAGCTGGAGGGGGCTGATAATGAAAACATTGAAAATTGACTGGTTAGGTCGTTGTGATAGATGCGAGCGAGAGGACGCGTTGGTCGAAACTGAAAATGGAACGTCAGATTGGCTGTATGAGGGCGATCGGGTAATGTGCAGCTGCGGACATACAGGTTACGTCGCCGTTTCATCATGTGAACCAGTTGCCTATGCAGTATGGGATGAATTGGTGGAGGGGTATGACCGGAGGGCAAATGACGATGGCTAGAAATGCAATTGAACGACTGAACAATTCAGCAGGCCATAATTACCAATGGTCAGTAATGTGTCGGGTTCACATCTGTGAAAAATGCGGCACAGCAGAGCATCGCAGTGGTTGGTATTGGTGGGCGGGTTACAAATCGAAAGTTGAGCCACCGTGTTACCAGCGATGTACTGAGGGTGATCTACTGAAATGGCAAGAAGATGATGCTATTTTCGAGGGATTATAGGAGGTTAGATGAATGGCTAATCCGAAATTATGCAGTAATTGTGGAACGAATGAGCTTGTATTTATAGAGTCAAAATATTTTAAAAGAGAAAAAAAGTTTAAAAGTTTTGTTGTATGTAAATTGTGCAATAAAAGAGTTACTCCCGTGCAATGGTTAAGATGTGAAAGCGAAGTTAGAGATCAAGCATTAAGTAACTGGAATAATGAAAATTAAGGGCTTTTATGGAATGTGATTTTCTATTCCATGAATCAACCAAACAAGCCGCATGGCAACAACTCAAAGAGGTTCTCGCAACAAACCAACCTCACCGCCTCATCATCAAACCGTGGAAAAACACCAGAAGCCTATCTCAGAACGCGACTGCGCATATGTGGTTCGGCGAGATTAGTCGTTTCCTGAAATCTAACGGCGCGAAATATTCACCGGATGACGTCAAAGAAATGATGAAGCACACATTTCTAGGCTACGAGGTTGTGGAGCGGATTGATGTCAGAACTCAGGAGCCAGAGCGTGTCAGAACACTGCGTCAGACATCCAAATTGGATACAGGCGAAATGTTTCGATTCATGGAGCAGATTGAACGGTGGGCTGTGGATATCGGTTGCCTCGTGACAATACCCGACGACAGCGAATACATGAAACTCAAACAGGAGCAGGAACAGTGAAACTAGAAAAAGGCAAGATTTACGATGTCCTCCATGAAGAATGGATGGAGCATAACAGGGCTGAATATCACTCAACCCGATATCGGGAATCCGATAATGAGCCGCTTCACGACATGATCATTAGAATGGTGGACGGTAATTTAGATATGGGATCGTTTTTTACAAAAGAAGTTGTCGGGCTATCCAAAACTCAGGAAATTTAGGGGATCAGCAATGCTGATGATGGGATTTATGTTGATGTAGGGGGATGCAGTGGCAAAGGCAAAACTAAACATGCTGGATGCAATGAATAAGTGGATAGAACACTCTCACAAGTTAATACAACCTCATGAACCTCACGCCGAGCAACCCAAGAAACCGCCGCTGAAATTAACCAAAAAGCAGCGAGCGGTTATCCGGGAAAAATTCGGCGGTCGCTGTGCATATTGTGGACACGAATTACCCGCGACAGGCTGGCATGCTGACCATGCAGAGCCCGTGTTCAGGTTATCTAAATTTGTCAAAAATGAGAATGAGCGCGGTGGAAAATTCATTCCTACTGGAGAAATGATGAATCCAGAGAATGACACCATTGAAAATATGATGCCCGCCTGTCGTAGCTGCAATATTTATAAACACAGTGCAGATATCGAAACATTCAGACGAATGATCACCAGACAATTACAAAATTCAATTAACAGAACGCAATGCCTGAGAACAGGTCTACGGCTCGGTATATTGAAACTGGATGCTGCGCCAATTGTATTCTGGTTTGAGAAATATGGGGAAATGGAGAATGGCAAATCTACGCAAAGAAGCGCGGGGTCGAGAATGTCAGGTCAGGATACCGGGCATCTGTAACGGTAACAGCGAGACGGTGGTACTGGCTCATTACCGGATGGCTGGCATTTGTGGCATGGGGATGAAACCGCCCGATCTGTTTGGAGCATGGGCGTGTTCATGTTGTCACGATGAGATAGACCGCAGAACGAGCCTGACAGAGACTGACTATGCACACATGGCTCATTTGGAAGGTGTAATCAGGACGCAATCAATATTGCTATCGGAGGGTAAGATTTGACGTGAAAGCCTATGATATATCGCCAGTCCCCAAGCCACGGATGACGCAGGCGGACAGATGGCGAAAACGAAAGCCGGTATTAAATTACTACGCATTCAAGGATGAAGTCAGACTCAACAAAATTACTCTTCCCGAATCGAATTACCACATCATCTTTGTACTACCCATGCCGCCAAGCTGGAGCAAGAAAAAGCGCTCAGAAATGAACGGCAAGCCACACCAACAAAAACCCGATAAAGACAATCTTGAAAAAGCGTTGCTTGATGCCGTCTTTGATGATGACTCTCGCATCTGGGATGGTCGGGTTACGAAGATCTGGGGTGAAAAGGGGCAGATTATTATCAGGGAGCTGGAGATATGAATACTGAAATAACATCAATCCCCGAACTGCTTGTAAAACACAGGGGAAATCAAACCCAATTAGCCCATGAGTTAGGCATTAACCGAATGACAGTTGGCAAATTCGCACGTGATTTCAAATGTCAGTATCACATTATATGCAATGGGGTACTGATGACAAAATCAAAGCTGAAAGGGAACCAGAGAGGAATAAGATGAGGAGAAAAGAATCATTCCCGTTGCTGGCCTATGTTGCCAATAAAAAAGATTTGCGTCGGGTATGGGGTAAAGGCCGGAAAACCATTACATCAAGTCAGCGCGTTTGGGTTAGGTATTTAATGATGATTTGGGGTAAACAATACGGAGGGAATGAATATCCCGGTGAAGAATGTAGCGTCATAGGTCGATTAATGACTCGTGAAGATTGGACTGATGCCGAAGGTGAGCGGATCGTTAAGGTGGTTAAAGACCTGTATAAACTAGGCTATGACGGAGAGGAGTTATTCCAGAAGGCTCATGAAGTTTTAAACCCCAAGCAATCATTAAGTGACATCATCGCTCTCGCCAAAGAATCAGACGATGCCGCTTTCATTGAAATGGTACTGAATAAAACATTTAAACGAGGTAGCCCTATTCGGGATATCGCTATTAAACGATATTGCGAACGCAAATACCCGCAAAAGATCGCCCGTGAATTATCAGGGTTAACTGGCTGCGATGTTCAATGGGCTAGGAAACGCGCCGAATGGTCAGAGGAGTTACTGGAAGAGGAAATGTATTATGCTATTAGGAGGGAAATTAGAAAAGAAAACTGCGAAACATATCACTAAATATAAATATTTTCTAAATAAGCTTGATTTTGAGAAATTTAGGTGTATATTTTGTGTTATGCTCAGGCAGTAAAACCGAAAAGCAGTTAAGCCTCACTAAATCCAGTGGGGCTTTTTCATTTCTACCCGCCGTAAATCCAACTACGAAAAGATATTTCGTAGTTCGAAATCCGCAAGTCCGGGATGTTCAGAGGAATATTTCAAGGCTGCGCTCCGGCGTGGCCTTTTTTCGTATCTGCAATCCTAACTATTTGATATTCATTCGATACCGGAATTCCGGTAACGACCTCCTATTAACTCACTCGTGAGGTGAATGATGAAGATTATAGTAAATTTCCCTAAAGTGAATTCGAGATTGGAATTTAAAAACAATGATGGCATGAAACAGCAAAGCATATTGTCTTTTTCTTCTAAACGAGTGGCAACACTAGAAGCTGATGTTTATGTTTGCCTGCAAAAAGAAGATGAAGTCCTTTTTCATGAAACGCCTCATGTAAAATTATTTTATGTCGAAGACTATGATGAAAGATCGACGTTTTCAGATTTTGAACTCAGAGCAACAGAGTGGGCTAAAAGTAAGTCGTTAGAATTTGTGAGTCATATTAATAAGGTGCAATCACTTGCACCTTGATTTGCTATTTCAGAAGGTTGATTAAGTCCTTGCCAGCATGTCCCCTTGCGTGACTTGAGACGTGTTTTAATACCATCTTTTCTAACTTCTTCTTTGTCTCTTCTGGATTAGCGGATTCTGAGATAAGAAACTCAATTATTGCAACAGTTAATTCATAGCTTAATTGGGACTTGTCATAAAGAAAATTTTGTTCTGGTGACATTCTATGCCCGCCAATGACAATCATATTTTTTCCTTTGTTCAGAGGTAATCAGCCATCCCTCTATTGATTGATTGATTTTTGGCTGATCTAACAGCTTACCTTAACTATCAACCCATTACTTTTAACCAACTCACAGGGGTAACCATCGTTCACCCCACGGACGCCCATTGTTCAGATGGGGTGGAATATGAAGATGAAAGAAAATCCTGACTTATGGGCTGACATATTAAACGGCCTAAAAAAACTCATGGCCGCAAATATCCGGCTCTGTTTTGGCTGCCTTGATTTGCTACGGTCGCCTGATTTATGACGGCGTGGAACGAAAGAACCGCTGGGTCGAGGCACTGCTGTGTGGTGCGCTATCATGGAGTGTGTCCAGTGGATTAGAGATGTTTGGTATTCCTGCCAGTTTTGCACCGGCTATCGGGGGTGCCATTGGGTTTATTGGTGTTGAGAAGCTACGCGAGTTTGCTGTTCGTGCCATTAATAAACGTTTGGGAGGTAAAGAATGAGTCAGGGCGACAGAGGCATTCGTAATAACAACCCCGGCAATATCGATCACCACCCAAAGAACAAGTGGCAAGGCCAGTTGCCCCATGACCCGAAGATTGAATCTCGGTTCTGTCGGTTCGAATCGGCTGAATATGGCATTCGGGCATTGTTCAAATTGCTGCGAAACTATCAGCGCAAACACCAATTGCACACGATTAGACAAATCATCAATCGCTATGCGCCTCCCGTGGAGAACGACACGGAAAGCTACATCCAGTTTGCGGCTGAAAAGGTTGGCATCTCGGCGGATGAGAAGATATCGACTCAGGATAAGAAAGTCCTGTTTGCTCTGGCAGAGGGGATTATCAAGATGGAGAACGGCAAGCAGCCTTATTCAGAGGCAACGTTTGAAAAAGCGTTTGAGCTGCTATGAACTGGAAGCTGAAACTGATTGCTGCGTCGATCGGTATTGCATTGATTGGATCGGCTCTCTACTCCGTTTATTCAGTATATGCAGAAAACAGGGAGCTAGCTGGTGCGAATCAATCGTTGACCACTAAGCTATCTGAACAAGTTGCTATTAACACCACCCAACAAGAACGCATCCAGCGCCTCGTAGAACTAGATACCAAGCACACTCAGGAACTCGCCCATGCTAAAGTTGAAATTGACACTCTTCAGGCTGATGTTGCCGCTGGCCGTCGCAAGCTGCGCATCAAGGCCGTCTGTCCCTCCGTGTCTGAAACCGTTACCGCCGGCGGCGTGGTCGATGGAACCCCCGTCGAACTCACTGGAGAAACTGGATCAACTGTTCTCGATATTCGAGAAGGCATCATCAACGACCGGGCAAAACTGAGATATTTGCAGGAATATGTTAAGGCTGAATGCAGAGGAAACAATGGAAAACCAACACCGTAAAATCACTGGCTACCGTGAATTAACCCAAGATGAAATTGATTGCATGAACAAGATTAAGGCGCTTGGGGAGGATCTGGATACGCTTTATGACTATCTTGTCATCACAAATACACAAACGGGCAATCACCAAATTGACATGCGTTGGCTGAACGAAGGCCGCACAGATCTACAAAAAGGGATTATGTGCTGGGTTCGTGCAGTGGCTCAACCAACGACATTTTGATTGGTTGCCCCAGGGCAAATGATGCTGGGGCGGCAATGGGTGAGTTGGGGTTATTTTCCCGACTGATTGAGAGACCTCAGTGCAGCGTATTTTTCGTTACGGTAGTCCTCGATGATGTAGCGCAACGATTTGTGGTGGGTGTACCCGTTGCGGTTCGATCTGGCCTCAGACTCCGCAACTATTTCTGCAATGCGTTCATCAGTGGTATCCGCCTCAATGTCACGAAATATTTCCGCCATGGCCCAGTCACACGAGGCCTCACTGCTCAGCGGGGTATAACGACCCGGTTTATAAACCTCTACCACATTTTTATCAATGGATTGATAGCGATAACCCTGTGGGTCACGGTCACGTACCGCATCCCACATAGAATAAATCGCCTCGCGAGCTGCCTCGATGGTTGGGTATCTGCCGTGTAAATATACTGACATTTCACCAACCGTCCCGCAATAACCCAAAACCCCCATAATGGAATCTATAGGTGCGGCGCGGCTTATTGTTATGGTATCGAGATCCACATACGCTGGCGCGTTGTCGTACGGGCCTTCGTATTTAGTTTCAATTAAAAAATAGGTTATGGCGTTAGTGGTTGCAGTCTGGGGGGCTGCTGAGAAAATTTGAGATTTGTTCATTTTGGAGTCCTCGATTGTTCATAGTTCCGCTCTGTCGGTGAGCTGTTATCAGTTCATGGTTTAAATATAGTTCATCGGTATTTGTTTGTCAATACAATTAAAATTAGAATAATGCAATTTAGTGATTCTGATCACGCGACTCAATTTTATTGTGAGAGAGATCGCATAGGTTAATTGTTAACATTTTCTAATGTTGACAGTAGGTCTAATTTGATATTTACTAGAGATGTTCCCTAGCGAGTTCATTAGGGATAAACCGTTATTATGTATGTGTGTAAAAATATATATGTTCCCCATTTTATGGGGATGCACCGACGGAATGTTACTTTTGATGGATGAGTAATACATGTTCTCCGTGTAAACGGAGATAAACCGTTTTTATTTTTACTTCTGTCTGAGTATCAATTTATGTTCCCCGTGTAAACGGGGATTTATTCAATCCCCCTGTCATTTCCCTGTTATAGAGGAATAATGTCCGTTATGTCTATAAGAAACAATAAAAATTTCAAACGAATTCGTCTCGCGTTAGAGCTAACTAAGCACGACATTTTTGATATTTTGGGTGAGAAATACTCTAAATCACAAATAGATGGATGGAGCCGGGGGGCTAACGCCAGAAAACTGGCGTCAGGAAACAGCCCTGCGGAGACTGTTTCCCGTTTTAGGGCTATGACCGACCAGCAATTTGATGATTTTTGCGAGGGGTTAGTTGATTGGATGAAATCGACAGATGAGGATAGTTAATCCTCACTGGCGGCGTTCAGGTATTTCAACGCCCACGCACTCAGTTTCATGCCCTCACGTTGCGCTTGTTTTACGTAGCGCGATTTTAATTGTGAATTCAGCCGAATAGTCAACATGCTATCAGCAGGCAAAACCCCCGCTGCATTGAGATTGCCAATATTTCCGTGGAAACCCTGCGGGGGGTTCCCTGCCATACCATCACGGTAACCCGTTTCCATATCAGGGTTGGCGTTTTTTTGTGTGGATTCAACGGGGGTGTTGTTATGGAAATAACTGCGCAATCCTCGTTGATATCCAATGAAATAATCACCACCAATCGACTCTGCGGCAGCTAGATAGGTTTTAAATTGACGTTCGTTCATGTTTCACCTAGTAGAATGGGTGGCTATGCCACCCACGTTAATTATTTATTGTTCAATTTCAATACCAACTCGGAGTGCATCCTCTAATATTAGCTCAATACCTGCGGGATGTTCATACAGGGAGCTAACATTACTGCCAACAGGATAGAGTCCGTTTATTTCAATGCGAGTGACATTTTCGCCAGTTTCCATATATAAAATGTCAACATTACCGGATTGATTGATGCGACCAAAAATTTCGTTGATATTAGCCATTTTGTTTTCCTCTTGATTAGGGTTCCGCCCTATCGGTGAACTGCCATTCAGTTCATGATTTAAATATAGCTCATTGGGTTTTGTTTGTAAACACAATCAAACTATAAATATTCTATATTGCGATTTCTATCACATTTTTATTACGATTCGAGTTCAAACCATCGAAACTCAGCAGCACGTAGAATTCTAACCAGTGACTCTGGGGCTGTATTACCCTGCTCTATGAAATCGGACTCCTCGGTGTAGGAGAGTGAGGTGCTCAGTTTGTAATTGCAAAATGCCGCCGCTTTTTCTACCAATACATCTAATTCAATGGTGCTTTTTGCGTGATCAATCTTATGAGTAGTAATCATGGCATTTACACTCCTGCATAAAATTAGCTGTTAGATGATGGGTTTTAAATCGCCACAGTTCCATTCGTTTTTGACGCAATCGTAAAACGCTTTAAATGGGATTAGTTGGTACGCTCTGGAATTGGAAATGCGTTCACCGTTCAATCTGGCTGAACTGATATTGCCTGTCTTGTACCACGACAACTCCAGCCCGAATACTTCCCCGAATCGTTCTATGTTGATATAGATGCGGCGGTGTCCGTGATTTTCCCAAACACTGAATCCCATTTTGAGTAATTTGTTCTCAGTGCTAATCATGGAGCTGTAGACGTCACGCAGAGCCAGAGAAAACGCGATTTGATAATCGCCAACGATAGCGACGGTGTTTTTAGCAATTTTGTGGGCTGCTGAGAAAATTTGAGATTTGTTCATTTTGGAGTCCTTGATTATTCAGAGTTCCGCTCTGTCGGTGAGCTGTTATCAGTTCATGGTTTAAATATAGTTCATCGGTATTTGTTTGTCAATACAATTAAAATTAGAATAATGCAATTTAGTGATTCTGATCACACAATTCAGCATTCCATGCCATCACCTCCCGTGGTGGTTTTTTTATTTCTGCACCCATTCCCTTGGGTGACTATAACAACACCCCAAGCCATCACATCCGTGGTGGCTTCTCTTGCTGAACAATGGGACGCATTGAGGTCCCAGAGTAAATGAGACTGGGATTGCAGGAGTATGTTAGGACACAGTGTGTGAGATGAAAGCCCCTACAATGAGGGGCTAACTATTAGATAACTGAAAGTGATAGCTTTTTACCTACAGCGGCAAGTGCCCGGCTAATAGTATCAATTTTAGTTGTGTGGCGTGGTGCGAGTATTCGTTGGATTTCAGGAGGACGAATACCGGTTAAGCGCGATAATTCAGCTTTACTGACTTTAGCCGTTAGAAGCTCATTATTGAGTAAAATTTTGGCATACACGCTATCAGGTAAGTATACCCAATGTTCATCTTCTTGAAGCTCAGATGCGGGTGAAGGAAATGCCTTATCCATATCGAAGTAAATTTCAACACTGGAAAGTAAAACATCTTCGGCCATTTCCATTGCTTCAGGGATATCTGCACCACAAGTGATAGCTTCGGGGATACCTCTAAATGTTACTGTATATCCATTATCTTCTTTCGCAAATTTTGCAGGATAGTACATGTTGACCTCTTTAATAATCTATCGGTGCAGTGATAGCCCTCGCATTGAGGGCTAGAGTTTATTTTAAATCTAATTGTTTCTTGACTCCTTCGACCAACCCCTTTGTCAGTTCCTGACTTGGGTGTCTGGGGAGGTGGCTTATTTTACCTTTGTAGTAGAGTTTCAGATGCTTTTTGCCATTTTCTGCCTCGACTCCTTGAGCTTTTAGCCACTTTAAAAATTCACTTTGTTTCACTGCACCTCCGTTTCGTTAACTTGAAATCATTGTATGCAAAAATGCTAATAATAGCAAGTTAAAATTAGCATTTTTGCATATAAATGTTATCGCGCATTAGCACGCGCTTATCTAATCCAAGAGCCTACAGAAAGTGAACCTGAGAAAACCGTTAATTATGTGGCGTTCTTGGGGCGGCTTTTCTGTGCTAACAGGTTCACTTTCTATAGGAAACCACATAATGAAATACCCAACAGTCACTATTAATGGCATCTCTGTTCGTGTCGATAACGAAGGACGTTATAACCTAAATGACTTACATGCTGCTGCTGTTGCTAACGGAGAAGCAACCGAATCTCAAAAGCCGAGCAAATTTATTCGCAGTGCTCAGGTCAAGAGGTTTATAGAGGCACTGACCAAAGGACAAAAAAGTCCTCTGGAACAAAATCAACCACTTATAATCAATAATGGCGGTGATAATCCAGGAGTATGGGGTGTTGAGTTATTAGTAATCAGATATGCGGCTTGGCTTAAACCTGAATTTGAAATTCGGGTTTATAACACCTTTCGTGATGCTGTCCGGAACGAGTTTGATGTAATGACCCGTCTGAATCGCTTAGATCTGACCATTGAAGCAGAGGCAAGGGATATCAGTGCTTGTGCTCGCAAAATGAGTAATTGGGGTGTGGGAGGGAGAAAGCAGTTATTGCTTGCTGCCCGTGAACGAATGATTGAGCAGGTTCAACCATTCTTACCGGGGGTGCAGTCGATGCCTCCTCAAAATTGAGTTTACTGATTTTATTAGTAAAAGTGACGATGGTTAGCAAAGTAAGGAACAAAAATGGCTAAACCAGATTGGGAGGCCATCGAATCGGCTTACCGGGCTGGTTTGCTGTCTCTTCGGGAGATTGCCTCACAACATGGCATCAGTGAAGGTGCTATCCGTAAGCGAGCAAAGCGGGATGATTGGTCTCGTGACCTTGCCGCAAAAGTCAAAGAACGCACGGATGACATGGTACGCAAAGAAGAGGTACGCAATCAGGTACGCAGTCAAACAACTCTCTCTGAACGCGTACTGATTGAAGCCTCTGCGGAGGTCATTACTAAGGTTCGCATGGAGCATCGCGGTGATATCCGTCGAGCCAGAGATATTGCGAATGCACTATTTGATGAGCTGGGTGCGGAATGTGCCGATATCGATGCGTTGAGGCAATTAGGGCAACTCATGCATGAACCTGATGATAACGGGCGAGACAGACTCAATGAACTCTATCACGCCATTATCAGTCTGCCTGAGCGGGTGAAGTCGATGAAAGCCTTGAGCGAGACACTCAAGAACCTGATTGGGCTGGAGCGTCAGGCATACGGACTTGATGAGTTACAACCGAATAAAGCGGTCGATCAGCTATCGAATTTAATGGACGAACTGTCTAAGGGATAACATGAAGTCGGAACATTTAATGTTACTGCGCGATAAACTGTGGCGGCTGAATAATCTCTACTGGATAACGGACAAAGAAGGGAAGACTATCCGGTTTAAGATGACACCGGAACAGCTTGAGTACTTCGAAGGCATGCACACCCGTAACATCATTCTCAAAGCGCGACAGCTCGGTTTCACGACTGAGGTATGCATTATCCAGCTCGATGCAGCGCTATTCGAATCCGCTAAATGCGCCTTGATAGCCCATACGCTAAACGACGCCAAGCGCCTGTTCCGTGAGAAGGTCAAATATGCCTACGACCGATTGCCGGATGAGGTTAAGGCAGCAAATCCTGCCAGTAACGATGCAGCAGGGGAGCTGGTCTTTCGCAAAGGCGGTTCATTGTATGTCTCAACCTCGTTTCGTGGTGGCACATTGCGCTATCTGCATGTATCAGAGTTCGGGAAGATTTGTGCCAAGTTCCCCGACAAAGCGCGTGAGATAGTTACGGGTGCGTTTGAGGCAGTATCAACAGATTGTTTCACCACGATTGAGAGTACGGCAGAGGGGCGGGCTGGTTATTTCTTTGACTACTGCCAGACTGCCGAGAAAGCCCTGATACAAGGCAAACGACTCTCTAACCTAGACTGGAAGTTCTTTTTCTTTTCATGGTGGAAAAACCCACTGTATGCCATTGATCCGGTAGAACCCACACCGCAGCGATTGTCTGATTACTTTGCTGAACTGAGAGTCAAACACGGTATCACTCTCACCGAACGCCAGCAGGCTTGGTATCTCGCCAAAGAGAAAACGCTGGGCGATGACATGAAACGGGAATACCCCTCGATCCCCGCCGAAGCTTTCCAGCAATCGGTTGAAGGCGCTTATTACGCTAAGCAATTCCGCTGGCTGTACGAAAACAAACGCATTGGAAAATTGCCGGATAACTCCCATCTGCCTGTCCATACGTTCTGGGATATCGGTGTCGGGGATTCAACGGCTATCTGGTTTGTGCGTGAAGTCGGGGGAGAGTTTCACGTTATCGACTACTACGAGAACTCAGGTGAAGGGCTGCGGCACTATATGAAGGTGCTGAAAGACAAGGGTTACACCTACAGCGAGCACTGGGGACCACATGATATCGATAATCGGGAATTTGGTGCAGATGCGAAATCACGCCGGGAACTGGCGCGGGAAGGATATGAAATCGATGGTCAGCGTTATTCTCTTATCTTCAAGGTCGTGCCGAAAGTGGCGGTAGATACCGGTATCGAATCTGTGCGTGAAATATTGCCCAAGTGTGTCTTTGACGAGGAGAAATGCAGTGAAGGTATCTCCCATCTGGAAAGCTACCGTAAAGAGTGGGATGACAAACGCGGCTGCTGGAAAGATAAACCGCTGCATGACTTCACATCGCACGGTGCTGATGGTTTCCGTTATTTCGCTGTTGCCAAGAACAACCACAAGACGGTTGGTGCATTTTTCTTCTAAGGAGAGTCTTTCGTGAATGAAAAAACAGAATTTCTTGTTAATAGCCTAGCTGACACTATCGCCAAACGGATGATTTATGCGGCTGGTGGTGTTAGTGGCAATACGAAACGCACCAATATCTATTCTGAGTTCGGTTATCCCGAACAACTCAGGTTCAGAGAATATTACAACGCCTATGAGCGTAATGCTGTGGCACATGCTGCTGTGCATCGTTTACTGGATGGGTGCTGGCAGGATAATCCGACCATTATTGATGGCGAGGAAAAGAAAGAATCGGATGTCACAAGCTCATGGGAGACAAAAGTAACAAAATTATTAAAGCCGTATTGGCCGAAAATCAAAGACGCCGATCGCCGTAATATGATTGGTCACTATTCGGCGCTGCTCATTCAAGTTCGGGATAGCAGGGCATGGAGTGAGCCTATTGATACCACGGTAGTGTCACGGTTGAAGGGCGAAGCACTGGTAAACTTGATCCCAGTTTGGGAGCCTCAGCTTACGGTTGCAGAATGGGACACGGATATTAACTCCGAAACCTACGGGCAGCCGGCGATGTTCAACTTTGATGAACGCCCGATAGGTCAGGTTGAGATACAAGGGCCAGCAAAACAATTAACTATCCATCCATCGCGGGTCATTATTTTGTGCGAAGGGGCTGAGGATGGGAATATTTTTTCAGGTACACCGTTACTCAGGGCGGGATATAACAAGCTATTGGACATTGAAAAAGTCTCTGGCGGTAGTTCTGAGGGCTTTTTGAAAAACGCCTCTCGTCAAATTGGGGTGGAGTTTGATAAAGAAACCAGCATCAATGATCTTAGCCAAGTGGCAAAAGACGCTGGATATAAAAACCTCGGCGAGGCTTTAGAAGATAAAATCAATAAACTCAATCGTGGGACAGACTCAGCCGCTGTGATGCAGGCGGGTAAGCTGAATGTATTATCAGTCGCGCCGGGCGATCCAACGCCGACATGGGAAGTCACGATTCGTGAGTTTTGCGCCTCTGTGCAAGTGCCGTTTACCATTCTGTTTGGTACTCAAACGGGAAAATTAGCCGGGGATAAAGATGACGCGGCATGGAAAGTACGCCTGAACGGTCGCCGATGGGGATTTTTGACCCAATATGTAACACGATTGATAAATCGATTGTGGGAAATTGGCATTATCGAGCCACCTTCTTCTGGCGAGGTCACTATTGCATGGTCTGACATGCTCGCCGCCAGTGAGCAGGAGAAGATCGATAATATGATTAAGATGGCAGAGGCGGCACTGAAAACCCAGCAGGCGTTCGGGACATCAATATTCACTCCTAATGAGATTCGCACTGTGGGGGAATTGGAGCCACTGGAAGAAGAGCCAGAGCCACAGGGTGCAACAGGAGACCCGCTAACTGATGACCAAGAACAGAATCGGAACCCCGATCATACCGAGAAATAAGAGCGACCCTACCCAGTCATACCGACCCGTTAATAAGATGTTCCGGGATATCGAACGGCGATATTACGACATCAAAAAAGCCCTCAGACAGCGCTTTGATCTGCAATTAACCGGCAGAACGCAGGCAAGCAATGCGGGGCTATCGCATACCCTGCATGGCAACACACTCTATCAGGTCAATGCGGGGAGTTTCATCTATGACCTGTCAGCCTCTGAGCTGGCTTTACTGCTTGAGCGGATACAAAGCATTCTGGACGACTATCTGCTGGCAGGCGGTAAAGAAAATCTATGGGCGTTCGGCTATGTGGCGCAGGAGTATCAACGCGGCACCGTAAACGCTTATACCAATCTGTCGGCACAGTCCGCCGTCTATGCCCAGCAAACTACGTTATCAGCCTTGTTATCAACGCCTGCTTATCAGAATCAGGTGGCGACTGCGTTCGTGTCCACCTATAGCGATTGGAAGGGGCTGTCTGATGCAGCAAGAGCTGATTTGTCCAATGTCATATCCTCAGCTATCGCTCGCGGAATTAATCCCAGAGAAACAGCAAGGATTATCAGCAAGCGCCTTGATGTCTCAATGGGGTTAGCCAAGAACATCGCCCAAACGGAGCAGGTTGGTGCATTACGGCAAGCCAACTGGAACGAAGTGGCATGGGCTAAAGAGCGATTAGGTTTAAATACCCGTCTGCTTTGGCTCTCAGCCCTGAAACCAACTACCAGATCATGGCACGCTGCACGGCACGGGAAACTTTACACCAAGCAGGAAGTAGAGGAATTCTACGCCAAAAATGGCAACCGCTATCGCTGCTACTGCGCACAACAGCCTGTGGTGCTGGACGATGACGACAAACTGTATAACACGGGCCTAACAGCGCGGCTGGGTGAAGAGCGCAAAGGCTGGCAGGGCAATTCATCTAAGTAACAACTCAAAGAGGTGACGACATGGGATTCTTTGGAATTCATGTTAAGTCACTGGCCTTAAACTCCGCCAATATCTCAACAGAATCCCTTGATGGTGATGAGCATATCGTCATTCGTGGCGTGGTGCCTGTCGTGGATGATGTTGTGATGAACGGAGGATTATATCCCGCCAGTGAGATTAACAAGAGCTATCAGTCAATGGAGGGGAAACAGGTTCCTTACGGACACCCCAAAATTGACGGTCAGTATATTTCGGCTGATATGCCCAGAGCGGTGAATCAGTTTCATATCGGTGCATGGGCGGAGAACGTACGCAAAGACGGTGACCGGGTGATGATGGATGTGAAGGTCAACCGACGATTTGCGGAATCCTCTGATAAAGGGAAAGAATTTTTATCCCGCGTGGATGACATTATTGCCGGGAACAGTACCGATCCTATCCATGTTTCCACCGGATTACTGCTCCAGCGAGAGCAAAATAAGGGAAAGTCAAAAGGCAAGGCGTATAGCTGGATTGCTCGGAATATGCACTTTGACCATATCGCCGTCCTCCCTGCCAGTGCGCCGGGGGCAGCGACACCGGAAGAAGGCGTGGGGATGTTTGTTAACGCTGACGGTGAGCAGGTTGAAGTTGAACAGGTTAATCTGTCTGAAGCTGCCAATTGCACCCAAGAGAGGCTGATTGATAAGACGAAGTTCTTCTTTAGCAACGCATCAAATTTCGCCTTCGACGACATTTATTCTGCTCTGAGAACGAAGTTAAAAACTACCTACACCGATGATGACTGGCCTTACCCGGAAACGGTCTGGCCTGACAAATTCATCTATTACCGAACCGGTAAAACCTACCAGCAAAAATACCTCATGAACGATGACGGCACTGCCGAACTCGTGGGTGAGCCTGTGGAAGTGGTACGCAAACCCACTGAATACGAAGAAGTGAAGACCAATAAGGAACATAACCCGATGAAAGACATGATTATCAATGCCCTGAAAGCCGCCAACAAAGAGACGGACGGCAAATCTGACGCGGAATTGCTGACGACCTATAACGCACTGAAAGAATCAGAGCAAAAGGCCAAGGAAGAGGACGAGAAAAAAGCAAAAGAGAAGAAAGAGAAGGATGTGGCAACCAATGCCAACGATATGCCCGATTGGGCAAGGCTCATGAGCGATGAGCTTAAGGGGCTGAAAAGCGCATTGACTGCCAATGCGGATAAAGAAAAGGCGGACAAGCGGGCTGCGGTAAAAGCCAAATTCGGTCTGGATGATATGGCCGTTAACGCACTGGATGGCGCGGCGCTCGATGGCTTCTATGCACAATGTCAGACCTCAGTCGGGCTGAATTCATCATTCACAAACAACAATTCTTCTGAATCATTCACCTCTATGCCGGAGTAATAGAAATGGCGAAAAATGGAAAACGCGTTATTCATGCGGGCGGTTTATTCCCTAACCCGATGCTGAACAGAGAAGGTGCGGCAGCAGTCGATACGTTGCCCGGTACGATTGGTTATTTTGATAAAGGCAGGTTCAAAGCCTCAGTAGATGGCAAGGAAGCGGCAATCCTATATGTTGCCAATATTGATTATCTTCGTTGTCAGACCATTGATGACCCTATTACGGCTGGTAGCGTGGTTGTCAGTATTCACCCTATGGCGGGGGTATTTCTAAACGTTCGTGCGACAGAGGGAACATATAAAAAAGGGCAGACTGTAACAGTCACTAACGGTCAGATTAAAGCTGCTAACGATGGGGCTATTTTTGCCTATGTCGAAGAAGACGAACTCACAGCAAAAACAGGCGACTTGGTTCGTGTGGTGTTTAAATAAGGAGAACTGAATGTTTTATTTTTCAACCAAAAAGGCAACTGAAACCAGAAACCTTGAGGCTAACCAAGCTCAGTTTGGTGAGTTGACATTAGCCCGTAACTCATCGGCTCAGGCGGTAGCGGATTTTATTTCTCGCGCGCGTTTTCGTAGTGAAGACGCTCCGCGACTTGATGCGGTTAATGCCATTGATGATATCAAGCGCCTGTATCGTTCGTATGACCAGACAGTGCTGGCGGAATTCGAGCCTAACACTGAATTTACTCTTCTGAATGATCTAATGCCGTTGTCACGCTCTGTTCGTCTGGAAGAGTCTGTTTATGAGTACGCCCGCACAGGCGGTACTGGTTGGGCGCATACGTCAATGTCCGGTCAGATTGGTGCAGCTCTGGATGCCCGTTCTTACAGCTTTGACGGTACTATGGTGCCAATTCATGACACCGGATTTAAATTTAACTGGCGTGATCCTGTATTTAACAAAGGTTCCGCCCTAGCCTCATTGTCTGATGCGCAGGCCGACTCGGTGAAAGTTGTTCGTCGTAAATATCTCGACTTTATCTGGAATGGCTTTCGTGACAGTGAAGGTAATTTCATTAAGTTTGATGACAAGACGTGGAAAGGCTTACGCGCTGATGAGCGTGTCGCACAGGTAACACTGAACGTCGATCACACCACGAGTACAGATGGTCAGGCAATGCGCAGTGAAGTAATGAAAGTGCGTGACGTGTTGAAATTACAAAACTACCAATACGGAGTCCAAACTTGGTATGTATCAGGTGAAATCCTGTCCAACTGGGAAAAGCTGTATTACGACGTTAACCAAACGCGCACCGTGCTTGAAGAAATCAAGAAAATCACCGGCATTGCTGGCATCAAAGAAGACTTTGAGTTGAAAGGTAATGAAATGATGATTGTTCCTTTGGGTGCTGGCGTTATCGCTCCGATTGTCGGTCAGGCTTTTGGTACAGTTGCCGACCCTCGCCAGTTTTACAACTCTGATTACGTGTGGCGTACATGGGGGGCGGCTGGATTGATGGTTAAGCAAGACATCAACGGTCACTTCTCAGTTATTCACGCGAAAGGCGCATAAAGGGGACTTATGGCATTGGTAAGGGTTATTTCAAATAACTTTTTTGCTGGTGCCAACCTCAAAAAGCTAGAGGTTGGCGCTCTGCTAGAAGTTTCAGAAGGCAATGCGGGATCATGGGTTAAAGCTGGTCTGGTAGAGAGAATCGAAGACAGAAAGCTTGAAGTTGCCACACCAGCCAAAGCAAAAGGCAAAGGTAAGAAGGATAAACACGATGGTGCAGATAGCGCTGAATGATATCAAGCCAATGATAGCCGAACTTGGGTTTACATTGCCTGATTCAGTTCTTGAGTTGTTACTGGGTCGGGTAAATGAAAAATCTGAGTGTATGGCGGCTCATGGTTACGATGAAAAGTTGCAAAAGCTATTGCTTATCTATTCCGCTGTTCGTCTGGCCTCGCTGTCAGGCGCAAGGAAAATTGCCTCGCAGAGTGCACCTTCCGGTGCTTCCCGTTCATTCGCTTATGATTCCGCTGGCACGGATTATCCGCTTAAGCAAATCAGAATGTGGGATACATCCGGCTGCTTGTCTGGCTTACCACTGGAGAGTAAATCTGTCGGCTTCTTTGATGTGGTGGGGTGAGTATGAGTAGTGTTGCTAGCTGGGGCTATACCGCCCCTTGTACCTTCTGGAAGCTGTTAGGAACTGATGAATATGGCCGACCGTTGGGTTATGAAACACCACAAATCATCCTATGTGATTATCAGGGTGGGCTGTCCAGCAAAATATCAGGCATTGGTACTGAACTGGTCGCTAAAAACACCTTCTGGACGGAGTTTGCTAATGCATCCACAGGTGATTACATATTGATTGGCGAGTCCTCTAATCCAAATCCTATAGAGGCAGACGCTGATGAAATCAAACATATTGTTCGTTATGCAGATACCTTTGAACGTACAGCGGATGATTACGCATTAGTAACAGGTGTGTGATATGGGCGTAAAGGTGAAAGGCATTAGTGAAGCAAAGACAAAACTCAACGCCCTAATCGGTGATATACGAGGACGGAAAGTTGTCCGTGCCATATATAAGGCTCTGTATATCGGAAGTGCTCAGGCTGCGCTTTATACTCCGATTGATACTTCCACGCTGATTAACTCTCAGTTCCGTGATGTGCGTTTTGATGGCGTACTGCTCACTGGACGTGTGGGTTATTCGGCAAACTATGCCGTTTATGTCCATGATCCGAATGTGAAGCAGACATTCCGACGAGCAACAGCGAAGAAGGCGTTTCTGAAACTGGGCTTTGATGAGATGAGGCAGCAGATCGATAAGGCTGTGGCACAGGAGCTGAAACTATGATGGTCTTTGAGCAATTCCGCCATTATCTGGGGAAAGCAGCACTCACTGACGGTTTTAAAATCCAGATGCTCAACTGGATTGAGCAAAAAGGGGATGACGGTCAGACACAATATATGGTCTTTCAGCCTGCTGGGGGAA
The DNA here is from genome assembly GCF_003610465.1 of Xenorhabdus ehlersii. Classification (GTDB taxonomy): domain Bacteria; phylum Pseudomonadota; class Gammaproteobacteria; order Enterobacterales; family Enterobacteriaceae; genus Xenorhabdus; species Xenorhabdus ehlersii. Next base: position 345,168 of record NZ_RAQI01000001.1, read on the forward strand.
CAGGTCGGCTGGATGATTTAGGGGCTGACGACAATGTGCAGGTCATTCTGGTCAGCGGACAGAATAATCCCCAACCCGTTATCCAGCACGCCCAGAAGATACTCGATTATGTGGCGGTGCATCCTGATGATGACTGCCTGAACGCGGTCTTTAATCTGGGTGGCCTGCCCGTCCCTATTCCCACCCAAGAGAACCGGTACGTTATCCGGTTGCTCTTTCGCTGTACATCCTAATCAGGTCGCCTTACGCGGCCTTTTTTATTTTTATTATAAGAGGTTATTCACATGGCAGATTGCCCAGTAGAAACCAATAAGCTCATTGGTCGTAACGCTATTATACGCCTTGCGCAGGGCTGCCCTGATGCAGCGCCAGACCAATCAGCGTTTTTTCGGATAGGTGCATTGACCACCAAATCATTTGACCTGTCACCCAATACTCTGACCTCAGAGGCTGATGATTCAAAAGGGCTGGTGGAAAGTGTTGTTACTAGTATGGACTTAACCATTAGTTTTGATGGTGAATACCGCAAGCGAGATAAAAGTGAAGACTTTGGTCCATTGCGTTTGTTGAAGGAAATCCCGAAGGAGGTTCAAGCGGGGCGCCAACCTGCGTATTGGGTGCAGATGGACTTCACCGGAGAAGATTCGCTGGTATTACAGGCGTACATGGTATTTACGTCATGGTCCTCTCAGTTTGGTTCTAGCGAGTTTGCGACATACTCTGGCGAGCTGAAAGTGAGTGATGCCGATACGGTTGATTGGTTGATTGAAGAGGTTGCGGTGCAGTCAGTTTCTGTTAACCCTCAGTCATTGACAGTAGCGAAAGGGAAAGCAGGTTCTTTTATGGTGAATTTCAATCCTGCTGATGCTACTGACAAAACCTATACCGCAGTATCAGACAAACCCAGTATTGCGACAGTGAGCCAGATAGGTAATGTCGTAACAGTAAAAGGCATTGCAGAAGGCTCTGCCAACATCACAGTTACTACGAGGGATGGCAGTAAGACAATTAAGTGTGGAGTTACCGTCACGGCATAACATCACAAAGGGCACTTCCGAGCGCCCTTGATAATGTTCAGGAGGAATTATGACGCCTATTATTGATATTGGTGAGATGGTTATCTCTACTGATAAAACCGATTATTTACTGCGCCCCTCTTTCTCTGCAATGACACGTATCGGTACACCTCGACAAATTGTGGAGACGTACACTTTTCTCAATGGGGCAGAGACTCAGGAGTTAATTAACCGTGCGCTGGTGGCTTATGGCACACTTCCCGACTGGCTGATTAAACTAATGCGTAAACCTGTATTTGGGCGCGCTATTCTGTCAGCGTCCATGATAGTTATACAGGCGTGCTGTGAAGAAGATGCGGACGAACTGATCGGGGAATGGCGACCAGGGCGAAAAGGAATTATATATCGTCCGGGAAGAGTACCAATAAATGACATCATTGTTATTGCTCGCGAACTGATAACGCATGGTGTTATTGGTCGGGTCAAAATCAGAAGACTCCAGCGTCATGAAGGAACGGAAGCGTTTTCTGACCAGTTTAAAGCCATTGAATACATCAACGCAGCCCGCGCTCATTTCAATATGTCACGCGAAGAAGCCGAGCAGTTAACGATGACTGAATTTCAGATGATGCTGAAAGCCAAGTTTCCTGATGAGAAAGGTTTTACTCGCGAAGAGTACGACGCCGTTATTGATGCTGATGATCAGCGCACTAATGACCTGATGAGTGGTAAGCGAAGGTTAGTGAGTATGAAAAAATAATAGTCGCAAACTAGAGCGTTCAATATACCGATTAATTATCCCAGCCCGCCCGCGCAGATTTTTCATTTGTGCCTGAATAACCCCTTGTTATTGGACCTAGCCTTTTTTGCGCTAGTTGTTCTCAGAGTTTTTTCTATCTGTTGAATATTCTGCACCACATCCTTAAGCAAGGCTAAAATTGTCGTTTTTTCAGGTGAAGCCGGAGACAGAATTGCGCGGATGACACTGGGAGAGATAGAGAGACTAATTTTATCGGAATCTAAGGCTTCCTTATGTTCAATAGCAAATTTTAACATCTCAATGAGTTCCGAATTCATTGAACGTCCGTTTTTCTTTGCTAGTTTAGCTATCTCACCCCTCATGCCGGTAGGCATACGGACGTTAAATCTATCCATTTCTTGGCTGGGGCATCTCTTAGTCATGGTGTACCTCAAATTATGATGAATTAATCATAGTGCAAATTTAGCATCATTTATGCAGCACGGCTTACAGTGATGGCACCAAGCCAAGGGCGGTGATCAAATACTGATCTGTTCAACAGAATTGGCTAATTTAACAGTGATTGTTAGTATTAACAATACATATTTACGCGCATTACGTGTGTAGTTGGTTGAATATTCGAAGCATATCGCAATTCTCAATCGATTTCCTTTACAAAACGTTACAATTACGCAATAAATAGTACCGTTCCAAAACGGAAAAGCCCCCAACTGCTGGAACAGTCAGGGGCTTCTAAATCGTCTAATACCTAGATAGGGGAATATAGACATGCTTATTATAGCAACTAAAGAAGTTAGTAAAACTATTAATGTCCCATTTTATGGCTCAGATCTCTATGTCGTTAATTATAACGGTGAGCCATATGTACCGATGATGGACTCAACTGTTATTGACATTATAAACATTGCTTTATACACTTGTCTTAGAGGCGTCAGAACCTCAAGTAAGCGGTCAAAACCAACCCCGTCAGTGTTGGATTTTTTATGCCTAATTTTTGATGGTAGCCTTACGGCTATCACTCCCCTGACTCAAAGTCGGGAGGGCGACGAATATAACACCCGAAAGGGGAATGAGTCCGCGGCGCTTACTGCCGTTCTGAACCTCCCGGCACCATTTTATGGTTGTTCACTTTTCAGAAAAAAGTAAGGAGTCATTTATGGCTAATCAAATTATCATCTCTGATATCACTATTCACCAAGACGCCAAAGGGCGTTATTCCATTAATGACCTTCATCAGGCTTCTGGCGGAGAGCGTAAACATGAACCTGCAGCTTGGCTTAGACTTGATCAAACCAATGAATTAATTCAGGAAATTTTAAATACACAGATCTGCGTATTTAATCCTGTCGAATCCCGTAAAGGTCGCTATGGCGGCACTTATGTTTGTAAAGAGCTTGTTTATTCCTATGCAATGTGGATTAGCGCCACATTCGCCCTAAAAGTCATTAGGGCGTATGATAACTTGGTTAATGGTCGTATTAATGCAGTAGAAAGTAAAACCACAGTCCAACAACGTAACCCATTAAAGAACGCCATTAACCTTTTGGTGAGCAAGAAAAGCATCATGTACCCAGAAGCTTATTCTTTAGTTCACCAACGGTTCAATGTAGAGCATATAGATGAATTGACAGCCGATCAGTTACCACAGGCTATCGAATATGTTCACAAGATGGCAATGGAGGGTGAATATCTTGGCAAAGAAGAGTTACCATCTCAACCTACACAAATGGATTTGTCGCTTGAGCTAAATAACATTGGAGTGATTCATAGTCGTCTCAGAAAAATGGTCGACATATGGGAAGAGTCTATATCACCAGCACTAAAATTAGTGAATTCACCAATAGCTTCACGGTTTCACGCTTACTTATGGGATACCACTGGGACAACTTACTCGACGAAGTGTGCAATTGAACGAAAGGCTAAGAAGTTACTGAGCTAACCCCAAGCCACGGATGGCTTTGAATCAAATCACCATCACATAAATGCCACTTAAATGTGGCTTTTTGCGTTCTTTTGCGCTAACTGGTTGGTATTATAAGCAAAATTTGATGATGGGGATTGTGATGAGGAAGTTATTAATAGCCGGAGTTTCTTTTTCAGCGTTGATACTGTCTGGGTGTATGGCAACGCCCAATGAAGCCAGAAATAAAAGTCCGAATTTTGAAAGCCAGAGTAGCAGAAATGCACAAGATCTCGCTGGTTGCATATATAACGGGTGGACGAATACAAGGATATTATTGGGAAGAGATAATACAGTCCACACCGAATCATTCAATGGCGTTACCACTATATTTACTTATAGTGATTCTATATTTGCAGACGTGAAAGGCACTCCCAACGGTTCAGAAGTGAAATTTTATAAAACGATACTTGGGGCTGTTCCAGTTGAACAGAATAGAAGAGAAATCTTAGAGAAGTGCTTGGCTAGCGATGAGAAGTTATGATGAAAAAATTCTTTTCAGCCATGATATGCTGCTTATTTCTGATCGGTTGTGATAGCTCAGTTGAGGTGTTTGGCATAACTCTTGGTGGAGATTTTGATAAATTAAAAAAACGGGAGTTAGTAGAGAAAATTGATTTAATTCCATCAAAAAAACATTTCATATTAGCTGATCTAAAAAAAGTTCCAAGCCCAGAAGCCGGAGATTCTGCAAATTATTTCGTTCAAGTTATTGATGGTAAAATAGTTAGTGTTGCAGCAACGGTGAAAGATGATTCATCATCATATTATAAGAATCTTTCCTCTTATGCGCGTAGCAAACTTGGTGAGTCAGTGGCAACAGAGAATAGTGTTACAGATAGTGACGCAGTGAAAAAAATTCCATATGGTTGTGTGAGGGAAAAATCTTGTCTAGATACTAAGTACAATGTGTACAGAAAAGGTAATGTTAACTCTATTATTTCAACTAGTAATGGAGAAACGAAAATCCAATTTGACACCGATGATTTGAAAAGCGCCTTGTAATAAAAAATTAATTGGTGACTAAGACCTCGCTTCGGCGGGGTTTTCTTTTTTTAAGGAAACTGAAAATGGCTGAACATCAGGTAGGTAATATTGTTTATCAGGTTTCGATGGATGTAGCTCAACTTCTGACAGCGCAACGGCAAGTTAACGAACGACTTGAAAGGATGGAGCAAGGTTTTAACCAAACGGGAAGAGCTGCTCAAGGAGCAGAAAGAGCTTTATCCTCGGTTTCTAAAGTTGCCGTAGCTCTCACCTCAGCGTTATCAGTTCAGCAAGTAGCGGCTTATGCAGATGCGTGGACAGTTCTGAATAATAAACTGGTTAACTCAGTTCGGACTAATGAGCAATTGGTCGATGTAACTAATAGAGTATTTCAGATTTCTCAGGATAGTCGCACTAGTTTAAACGGAACGGCAACACTTTATTCTCGACTGGAGAGAGGGACGAGAGAATACAACACATCAGCGGCGGATTTGATAAGGCTAACGGAAATCATCAACCAAGGATTTATTGTCTCCGGTGCAACAGCAACGGAAGCTGAAAACGCAATCATCCAGTTATCACAAGGCATAGCGTCTGGCGTTCTGCGTGGAGAGGAATTTAACTCTGTGGCAGAGCAAGGCAGTCGAATAATGGTTGCTTTAGCTGACTCTCTGGGCGTTGGCATTGGTGAGCTGCGTAAGATGGCCGCACAAGGGAAATTGACGACAGATGTGATAGTCAATGGATTACTGTCTCAAGGCAATATTATTGGCAAAGAATTTGCGAAGACCACCATGACAATGGGTCAATCTATGCAAGTGGCGGGCAATAATCTGACCAAATTTTTTGGTGAGTCATCCACAGTAAAAGCCGGAGTTAGCGCATTTAATGATGTGATCATTACCTTGAGTGAAAATATGGATGCTGTTTCAAATGTGGTTCTGGTGGTCGCTGCTGTAATGGGTTCTCGATTCGTTGGGGCGTTGGCGCTAGCTACGAGAAAAAAATTGGAGAGCACTGCTGCATCCATTGGTGAGGCGAGAGCAACACAGGTTTCAGCTCGGAATGCATTATATGCCGCTCAAGCAGCAACAAGAAAGGCGTGGGCTGATAAAGATGCTGCTGCCTCTGCGCTAAATCTTGCTCAGGCTGAGTATAACGTAGCAAAAGGGAGTGCTGCGGAAGCATTTGCATTGGATAATCTCAACGCTAAGAAATCAGCCGCTATAGCTACATCAGCGGTTTATGTCCAAGCCAAAAATGCAGAAACGGCAGCGACAGAACGATCAGCTGTGGCAAATAGAGCGGCTAGTATAACCTTGACAGGGTTAAAGGGCGCACTTGCTTTAATTGGTGGGCCTATGGGGGCTGCTATGTTAGCTGGTGGAGCGATATTCTATTACTACCAACAGGCACAACAAGCAAAGCAAGCCACTATGGAGTTTGGAGAAACCTTGCCAGATGTTATTAAAAAATTAAAAGAAATGAATAACGTACAGGCAGAGGCATCTGGAGCCAAAACGATAGAGTATATAAAAAACTTAAAGGATGAAATGAATGATCTAGAGGAAGAGCTTAAGGAAGCAAATAGAGAGCAAAAGAAGTATTGGGATTTAGCTGTTCAATTTGGAGTAACCACAGATCAAAATAGTGGTTACATGGTCAATTATAATAAGAATGTCAGGAAAGCAAAAGAATTAGCGGGAGATATCTATACCAAGAAAACAAAATTAGCTGATGCAGAAGGATTTTTGGCGCTAATATATAAGCGAGTTAATGAAACTATCGTTGAACAAATGAAAGCTGCTAAGGAAAATGCAGAGGCTCAAGATCAGGCTATAACTTCAATTGCTAGAATGACTGGCGCACAGGAGCATTTTGCTCAAATTCTAGGTATAGCGACTAATGAGTTAAAAGAGTTTAACTCCGAATATCTCAAAATAAATTGGGGTGGAGCGGAGGGAGAAAAGCTAATAAAGCAAGCTGAAAGGCGTTTAGCTTTGAGTAAACTGGAAGGGAAAGCCAGAGCGGAACAACAAGCTGAATATGATGCTGAGGATGCAGGCACCACAGATGGAAATGCCATTAACATATTGAAAGAAACATATGCACAGATATGGGAAAATGGAGAAGCATCAAAAAAATCCAATAAAAAATCATCAAAATCAGCTAATGAAGCCGCTGAATCTTTAAAACGTCAGCAAGAAGCCTTAGACCGACTTAATACTGGATATAAAGAGGGCAGTATTGAGATGGCGAAATATGATGCTGTTAAGGCGCTAGGTGACAAAGCCACTCCAAAGCAAATTGCCCAAGCAAAAGCAACCTCGACTAAATTATATGAAATATACCAGCGGGATAAAGATAAGAAAGACGCTCTTGAAAAAGATACTCTTGCCAAAGCTGAACAGGCGCGAAAACTAGACAGTGAACAATTAGAACGACAGCTTAAGGGAGATCTGGTAACAAAAGAGCAATATCATCAGCGTGAGTTGGAAATTGCTGCTAAATACTCAAAAGCCATCGCAGAAATTAATGTAAACAAAGTCGTCACCCCTCAGCAAGAACTCACTGCACAGATTGACCCGATTCAGGAGCTTGCTAACCGCCACAATAAACAGCTTGAGATGATCACTCAGTTCGAAACTGAAAAAGGCAAGTTAACTCAGCGTGGCATTGAACTGACGAATGCGGCCAATACCAAATATGAGCAAGATCGCCTGAATGCCTCGTGGGAGATATGGCGTAACCAGAACCAAGCTAATCAGTTTTTGGCTAACTCACTAGACGCATTAGGGCAACGTTCCGCTAATGCCATCACCGGGCTGTTAACCGGCACTCAAACCGCCGACGAAGCCATGCGCAATCTGGCTTTAACCATTACCAATGAGGCGGTTTCCGCACTGGTTCAGATGGGGATGCAGCAAATCAAGAATATGATGATGGGGGTAGCCGCTAACAAAGTTGCGGCTGCATCGTCTGTTGCTACGGGTGCGACGATTACTACGGCAATGGCTCCAGCGGCTGCGGCGCAAAGTGTCGCCACAATGGGGACAGCCGCGACTGTCGGTATGGCAGCCATGACAGCCGCAGTACCAGCCATGATTGCCTTACTGGGGGCGCGTAAAAATGGTGGGCCAGTCAGTCCGAACGGTGCTTACCGTATTGGTGAAAATAACAAGCCGGAGATATTCAAGGCCAATAACGGTCATCAATACATGATACCGGGTGACAGGGGTCAGGTGATTAGTAATAGGGATATGGGGAAAGGGGGTAAGACGGTCATTCTCCAACAAACAAACCAGATTACAATCAGTACACAAGGTGGCGTTACTGAGCAGGATGCGAGAATGCTTTCAAATATCATTGATGCTAAAATGAACGAGTTTGTCGTAAACCAAATGAGAGACAATGGTCTTTTTGAGAAAGTCGGATATTAAGGGCTGTAAATAAAATCAGTAGCACGTTCCCAATAATTGATGCTTAAATTGTGTAATAAAACTTCTGTTATTGGAGTGGGTGATGGATACTGAACTGGAGAGAGTCGAAAGTAATGAGAAGAAACTTTGGGAGAAATTTAAATCAGTTACCCCTTTAAATTTTTCTTTATTTCTGAAAGATAAAGGAATTGTCACAGCTTCATGCCTAATGTGTGGTAATACGGATATTAGATTTCCCTCAATGGCTGATGCCCCCAAAGAAGAATTCTTTCTTATTCCGATAGAGGTCAATGAGTTAGTTTCTAAAAGCAAATATTATATAGCTAATTATGAATACAGGGGCATTTGCCCAGATTGTGGCTACGAGATATATTTTAATGCTTATCCTGTTATTAATTGGATAGAAAATAGTGATAAACAGGGTAGGGAAGATAAAAATGGCTGAACGTTCAGAAAATGTGATTCCCATACGTAAAGAGGATTCCTTGCCAAGAATAGAAACAGGTGATCACACTGGTGGAAATGGCGGAGGTGGAGATATGGAAGCAAGAGTAGCAAAACTTGAATCAGACATTGCACATATCAAAACCACCATGAATGATATGAAGTCTGATCTAAAAACCGTTACAGGTGATGTCAGTGCCATGAAAACTAAGATCGCCGTAATAGAATCTAATTATGCCACTAAAGCAGATGTCACAAGTTCTGCTAACAAAATAATTTTTTGGGTTGCTGGAGCCGTTATCTTTTCTCAGCTACTACCCGCAATACCCAAAATAATTGATGCATTTATAAAATAACCCTCTTCGGAGGGTTTTTTATTGGGTGAAATATGACAAGACCAGAATTTAAATGGCGGCCTCAGGATAACCATGAGGTGACTCATGAGCCGCGAGTAAAGGTTATCAAGTTTGGTGACGGTTATGAGCAACGTATCAAAGACGGCATCAATAACCAGTTAAAACGCTACCAGCTCAGCTTTGTCGGGAGCGTAGAAACCGGACGTGCTATTGATGAGTTTCTACGAGCGCGAGGGGCAGTGGAGTCATTCACATGGCGAACCAGTGATGATAACCAATTGCGCACTTTTGTGTGTCGATCTTGGACGGTCAACCGCCATCGGATGCGTTGGTCTATTAGCTGCGTCTTTGAGGAGGTAGTGGCATGAGAGACATCCCAAAAGAAATGCGGATTGAGGTCACTGAGCTTAGCCAGAACGCCATTCTCAATCTGTATGAAATCGATTTAACGGCCTTTGGTGGTGATATATACCGTTTTCATGACGGTATGAACGGAAAGTTACAGCCGGTTATCTGGCAGGGGGTGCGCTATGAGCCTTATCCGGTTGAGGTGACAGGGTTTGAGATGAGCGGGAAAGGACCAAGTTCCAGACCGAAAATGGTCTTTGCCAACATTGACGGATTCCTTACGGCAATAAATCAGGATTTCAATGATGCCTTGGGCGCAGTTGTAACGCGTCATCAAGTGCCTGAGATTTATCTGGATGCAGTGAATTTTCCGAACGGTAACCCACAGTCTGATCCAACACGAGAAGCGGTGAGTAAGTACCTGATAGAACAAAAACAAGATTCCAATGCTGATTTCGTGACGTATGTGCTGGCCTTACCCAGTGAAACCGACGGAGCGCTTATTCCGGCGCGGGTGATTCAGGCGGATATCTGTTGCTGGCAGTACCGTTCTGCCGATTGTGGTTATGATGGCCCACCGGTCGCCGATGAAAAAGACCAGCCAACCCCCCATCCACAGAAAGATAGGTGCTCAAAGAAATACAGTGGCTGTCTTAAGCGTTTTCCCCGTCCTTTGTCCATGCCCTTTGGCGGCTTTTTAGGTGCTAACAGGTTAGGTTAATCATGATTGAACAAGACATTATCGCCCACGCGAAAGCGGAAGGGGTGAGGGAAGCGTGCGGCCTGATTTCTGATGGACGCTATTTCCCGTGCCGCAATATTTCACCCGATCCTGAGCGCTACTTCGAAATTAATCCGGATGACTGGATAACCGCAGAGTGCTTTGCAGACATTGAAGCCATTGTTCACAGTCATCCAAATGGAAAACCTCGACTGAGTACGGGAGACAGAGAACAGCAAATTAAAACAGGTCTGCCGTGGTGGTTAGTCTGCGGTGATCGGGTGCATAAATTCCGCCCCGTCCCACGGTTATTGGGTCGAGAGTTTATACATGGCACGCAGGATTGCTATTCCCTCATCCGGGATGCTTATCATCTTGCAGGTATCGAATTAATAGATGCCGAGCGTGAGGATGAGTGGTGGAACAAAGGGCAAAACCTGTATCTTGATCACAGTCTCAGTCAGGGGTTTGAACAGGTTGATGATATTCAGCCCGGCGACATCATTCTTATTTGTCTGGGGAGTCAAACGCCCTGCCACGGGGCTATCTATATCGGTCATCAGCAAATCCTACACCATCGACCAGACCGTATTAGCAAACGCGATATTTATGACGGTTTTTGGCTCAGATATACACATTCAATATGGAGGCATAAACAATGGTCAAATTACAGCTGGGAGGCCATCTTAGAAGATTTGGTCGTCGCTACGAGTTAGAGGTTCGTGATGCAGCGGAGGCCGTCAGATGCTTATGCTACCAGTTGAAAGGCTTCCAGAAAGCGCTTTCTGATGGCCTGATCCGTGTTCGCATTGCTGGACGCGATATGACAGAAAATAGCATTCCCGTTGGTATGAACCATCCGCTGAATGATGGTGATACCGTTACTATTGTTCCGGTTGTTGGTGGCGCTGGTGGTAATGGGGTCGGCATGGCTATTTTGGGCGTTGTGGCTGTTGCGGCGGCATTCTATACGGGGGGGGCATCCATTGCGGCATGGGCGGGTACATCTGGCGCAGTGGCAACCGGCTTAGCGGTTGCAGGTGTTGCCCTAATCAGTGCTGGACTGGCATCAATGCTAACCAAAATGCCTCAACCCCCTGAAATGGGTTCAAGCAAATCGGATGGCAACCAGTATTTCAATTCATTAGAGAATCGTATCGGTCAGGGCTATCCGGTTCCCATTGCATACGGTGAGTTGGTGGTGGGGTCGAACGTGATTTCTCAAGGCTTGGAGACAGAATAATGGGAAAAGGTGGAGGCGGTGGCAGTACACCGAAACTGCTTGATGATAACCTGAAAAATAAGCAGTTTCTGAACATTGTTGATTTGATTAGTGAAGGACAAATTGAAGGGCCGGTCGGCGGCCTGCATGGGTTCAGAATTAATGAAACTCCTGTTGTTGACAAGAGCGGCAATCCCAGCATCCACGGAGTCACTGTCCAGTGGCGGGCAGGGACGCAATCTCAGGAGCCGTTAAGCGATTATCCGTTTGTCGAAAGTGAAATTCCGGTCAGTGTCGAAGTGAAGAAAGACACGCCTATTTTGAGGTCAGTATCAAATCGGGATGTAGACAGGGTCAGGTTTACGGTGGGGGTGAGCCAGCTCGTTAAGACTGATGACAAGGGCAATCAGGAAAACAGTTCTGTGCAACTGTCTATCGATGTGAATGATGGCTCTGGCTGGTATAACGCCAAGTTTGTGCATATCGGCCCAGCGAAAATCAGCGGGCAATATCTGGAATCCCATACCATTGATGCCCCCAAGAAAAAACCGTTCCAGATTAGGGTGTCCCGCTTAACGGAGGACAGCAAAAGCGACCAGCTTCGCAATGGCACGGTCTGGGCCAGTTATACCGAAATCACTGATACCCTGATGAGTTATCCCAACAGTGCAGTGGCGGGGATGCGAATTGATCGCTCACTATTTGCCGATACTCCCAAGCGCACTTATCACATTAAGGGCATGATTGTTCAGGTGCCCGATAATTACGACCCAGAAACCCGTGAATATAAGGGGGTATGGACAGGGCGCTTTAAGCCAGCGTACACCAATAATCCTGCGTGGATATTCTACGATTTGGTGACCAACACCCGCTATGGCATCGGGCGGCTAATGGGGTCATTTGGTTGTGACAAATTCGCCCTGTATGCCATCGCGCAATATTGCGACCAGTTTGTGCCGGATGGATTTGGCGGGACTGAACCCCGCTTTACCTGTAATGCCTACATCGCAACACAACGTAAAGCACGGGATGTACTGGATGATTTAGCTTCCGTCTTTCGTGGTATGCAGGTCTGGAACGGACTGCAACTGACCTGTTTTCAGGACAGGCCCACAGATCCGGTCTGGGCATTCACCAATGCTAACGTGGTTGAGGGTAAATTTAACTACAGTGCGGCGGCAAAGAAAGCCCGGCATACAGTTATCGAAGTCACGTGGACTAATCCAGATAACGGCTGGAAGAATGAGCGGGAAATCATTCAAGATGATGAACTGGTCGCGCGTTTTGGTATTAACGTCAAAAAGATTGTCGCATTCGGCTGTACCAGTCGCGGGCAAGCGCATCGTGTCGGCAAATGGATAATTGAAACTGAGAAACTCGAAACGGATTCCGTGACGTTCAGTACAGGTAAAGAGGGGATTAACTGCATACCCGGTGACATCGTTGAAATTGCCGATAACACTTTCGCCGCCGCCCGAATCGGCGGACGTGTGCTTTCTTTCTCCGGTAAGGCGGTGCGTCTTGATGCACCCGCAGAATTTGTACAGGGTGAGTCCGGTTATTTCTCTTACATGGGAACCGAAGGGAAGTTTGTTCGGGTTGATATCGAATCGGTCAGTGGTGATGTTGTTACCCTGAAAGATGTGCCTGTTGGCTTGCGACAATGGGGCATTTTTTCCATTTCCAAAAAATCACTGGTCACTCGATTGTTCAGAGTGATGAGTATTGCCGAAGACAATAAGACGGGAAATTACAATTTTACCTGCATTCAGCATGAACCACAGAAAGAAGCGATTGTTGATAATGGCGTTGATTTTCAGGGTACGCCCGCCACACAAAACGTGATCCGCATTCCCAATATTGAACGCCTGAGCATGGCTTACATTCAGGATAGCACTCAGGTGCAGGCTCGCGCGATGTGGGCGACCACGACGATAAACCGCAACATCACGTTTGATGTGTCGGTATATCGTGATAATAAGGTGGTATCACGCGGAAGCACAAAGGAGTTGGAATACTATTTTAATGGTCTGGATGCGGGCATTTACATGGTCGGGGTTCGTGCCCGTGACGACAGCGGCATGTTGGGGGAGGAATCCAAAGTTCAGATGATCATTGGCGCACCGGCAGCCCCTTCGGTCATCAATATTGAACCCGGCTTTTTTGAGCTGAAAGCCATCCCGCATATCAGTGCCCCCAAAACGCTGGATACCCAGTTTGAATTCTGGTTTTCAGAGAGGCAGATCCGTAATATCAACGAGATTGAAACCAAAGCGGATTTTCTGGGGGTAGCGAAGTTCTGGACAAAAGGGCAACTCAAAGCCGGAACCTCTTACTGGTTCTACGTTCGCAGCGTGAATGAGTTCGGTAAGTCGCATTTTGTCGAAGCACAAGGCAAGCCCGATGATAGAGCCAAAGAGATATTAGACATTACCGATAAGCAGTTTCTGTCCTCTGAAAGTGGGAAACGTCTGGCAGAAGACATCAGACACAATGCAGACAAGGTTGGGGAGATAGAGAAGGTCACACAGGCGCTGGGTGATAAGACGATTGAACTGGAATCCACCACTCACCAACTGAGCAACAAAACGGTCAATCTTGAGGATCAGCTGGTTTATGTCGCTGAGGGGACGTTAGAAAATACCCACTTCACCACAGAGGTCAGTCAAAGGGTCACAGAGGAGTCCGCTGATCGCAAAGCTGAAATTTATCGACTTGAACAGGTTCAGGCTAACGACAGAGAAGCTCACACCAAATTCCAGGAGCAAATCAGTGCTGAGGTTGCGGAGAATACCGCAGCGGCGCTGGCGGTTAAAGAAGCACAAGCGACACAAGAAGCGGCTTTCTCTCAGGAACTGAATCAGGTTAAGGCTTCTCTTAAGGAGACTGAGGAAGGGGTACAGGACGTTGCAGGGCGTGTCACTCATCATTCGGCGGCGATAGCTAATCTCTCTGAGGCGCAGGCGAAATTCGAGCAGACGACAACATCCCAGTTTGCATCACAAAAAAGTGACCTTAGCCGGATTGAGACCTCCGTCACCAATACCGAGAAGGCGCTGGCGGAGTCAATACTGCAAACATCGGCTGAATTCAATGAGTTTAATGAACGTCAGCTGACTTCTGAAGCCAGGATCATCAAGAACGAGAAGGCCATTGCCACGGAGTCGGCCGCGCGTGCTGAGATGGGGATTCAGCTCGCGGCTAAGTTTGAAGCGTCAGAGGCTGCCATTGTTGAGATTAAGCACGCGCAATCTGAGACCGACAAGGCTTTTGCGGAATCTGCCCTGCAACTGGCGGCACAAGCCAGCGGAACCGCGGGTGAGCAGCGACAAATCCGAGCCGAAATCTCACGAGTAGATCGCGCCTTCGCGGATGAAAAAACGGCGACGGCTGAATCCTTTAAAGAGGTTAAAGCCGATATTGTGGACGTCAAGAATGACGTGAAAACCGAGGTCAAGACCAGTATTCAGAACAGCCAGAAAGCGATTGCCAAAATGGACAAAGCGTTGGCAGACAGTGAACAGCGTACTCAGGCGCAGTTTAATAATCAGTCTGCGATTATCCGCGAGAAAGCGACTGCGGTGTTTGATATCGACGGTAATGGCTATGCCATCAAGGATATCGGGGCAGGCGTCTGGTTCAACGGTCAGTTTTATAAATCCGGTATGGTCATCGGGGCTGAGGTCAAAAACGGCACGGTGGAAACGCACTTTGGTGTACGGGCCAATCAGTTTTCGGTGATGAATCCGAGTAATGGCAAGTTGGAGTCTGTCTTCATGGTGAAAGACGGGCAGGTGTTTATCAAGGAAGCCTTTCTGGGCACCGCAGTGATTGATGGAGCCAAAATTAACGATGCGTCCATCACGATGGCAAAAATTGCTGACGGGCTGCGTTCAAATAACTGGCCGCACGGTGGCTGGAATTTGCCGAAGAATGGAGCCTTTGAGATGAAAGGGTCGTCAGGCGGAGTGAGGATCGCCCTCGATAATACCGGGCTGGCGGTCTTTGATGGCAATGGCGTGTTAAGGGTTAAGGTGGGGGAAATATAAATGAGTGACATAGGATTATTGGTGCATCCGGGGGACGGGGGAAAACCTTACCGGCTGGATTCTGACCGGGCACAGACGCTGAGCCTGATACGAACAATAGCGGTAGATTTGCACGGTGATTACCGCAAGCAGGGCTGGCAACAATCCCGTCATATTCCGGAAGCCAAGGATTTTAATATTGTCCTGATACCGACAAAAACGGTAATGGTGGGGCAGGATGGCAACGTCTCTGCCATTGTCGATATCCGGATCACTAACATCCGCATGGAGGGGGAATATCTGCGCTTTGAATACAGTGACAGCCCCAATGGTAAACCCGACTGGTATGGCAACGTCACGGGCTGGTTCACTCCCTTTTTTGAACACGAACGGAATTTCTATATTCAGGTGTGTGGGTATCCCAAGCACAGAGAATCATTTGGTATTCAACTGGCAGGTATGAATGGGATTTCTACCCTGTCTAATCAGAACCGGATGGGATATTGCGTTTATCGGGGAAAAGTTACCTTAGAAAAATGGGGGCAATGGCGGGTGCCGGATGCCATCCCAAACCGAGAACAGTGTCTGGTGTTTGCCCGAACAGAAACATCAGGGGCGGCGGTTGGCATGAATCACAATAAAGTCATTATGAACAATGACGTGCCCTGCGAAGTGTCTATCGTGATTTTCTCCAGCGGTTTCT
Organism: Xenorhabdus ehlersii; assembly: GCF_003610465.1. Taxonomy (GTDB): domain Bacteria; phylum Pseudomonadota; class Gammaproteobacteria; order Enterobacterales; family Enterobacteriaceae; genus Xenorhabdus; species Xenorhabdus ehlersii. The sequence goes on from NZ_RAQI01000001.1 coordinate 361,153, forward strand.
CCCTCAAAAAACCCGATGTGGGGGTGGCTGTTTATAACGCGTCAGGGGAGATGACCTACTCGTCTTATTACACGCCGTTCTTTTTAGGCGAAATGATCCCCGTCAGAAACGGGAGCGGGTCAGCCAAAACCATTGCCCGACCGATGGTACATGTTAACCGGCTGGCAAAACTGGCTAAGAATATCGGGGGAAACAGCTGGCGTTTTGCCGACTCCGGTTTCAGCTTCTCAGGCAGCACCATTTCGGTGAGAGAAGCCGGAAAAATGGATTTTGAATATTTTCAGGTGAACAGCTTCAGCTACAAACCCATCGATTACGACATTTACGCGATTAACTTCGACGATTACTTCTAATTTTTTATCTTCAGGAATTTATCATGATTTACACACAAGGCACGATTTCCACGGTGTCCGGTTCAGCTATTGTCCGGGGCACGGGTACAAAATTTAAAGATAACCTGAACGGTATTGCGCCGGGACAGGTGATCATCATCCAGTCAGGTAGCAGCAATTTACTGCATATGATACAGGCGGTGAATTCCGATACCGAACTGGTACTGGCGGATACGGTCAACGTGACGCTGAATAACGTCACTTACCAGATTCAGACGACCGTGCCCAACTCCATCTCAGATGGCGTCCGACATATGTGCGCCATTAACAGTAATGTCATTCAGTTTCTCCAGAATATGGACAAATGGATGTCGCAAAATGGCGTGGTGGACGTGACCTTACCGAACGGACAAACCGTGGCACTGCAATCGATACGGGCATTGCAGGCGGCGATGCTGGACAAGAATAAGAACGGCGCGGATATCCCCAACAAACCGGAATTTGTGAAAAACCTCGGTTTGGCGGGAACGGCGGAACTGGCGAAAAATGCCCTGTCCAAATCAGCAAATGGCGCGGATATTCCGGATAAAGCGGCGTTTGTAAACAACCTTGGCATTCAGAAGGTTATAGAAACTAATGGTTCTGGTTTTATTCGGTACAAACTTATTTATCCCAAGTTTATAGGTGAATTCACTGCGTGGATAAAATCATTACCCAACGCAGGGCATGCATTTCGTTTTGGTGATCACGCTGGGGAAACGGGTTATCCCTGGTCATGTGGCTATATCACCAGAGCCGCAGATACATGGGCTGGATTCGTTGCACACTACAACCACGGCGTAGTATTCATACACGGCAATGATGCTGGCGGTAATACCAAACTTAGCTACGTGTGGACTGACAAAAACACCTACGTAGACGGCAGCGGCAATATTAAAAGAGCCTCTCCCATTATCGAAATTCACTCCGATGGCGCATTTGAGACAAATGACGAATCTGAGGGCGCTACGGTTGAACGTCTATCCGAGGGCGTCTATCTCATCAAAAACGTACTGGGATTCAATGCCGATGCAGCATGGGGTGGGGTTGATGGCGGTATCGAAATTCCGCTGTGCAAAAATAAATTACCGTTGATTTGGGTGGATTACAAAGTGTTGCCGGACGGTTCAATCAAACTCATGACCTACCATCGTGAGCACCCAAACGCACCCACATTCGCCCGAAATGTGCGGGACGGCTACGCTGATGGTGACCCGATTGACATCCCCGTCGGCAGGTCTATTTCCGTTCGGGTGCAAATGCCGGAAGATTCTATTTGGAATCAAAAACAAAAATTGACTGAATCAGAATGAGGGGGTAGGGGCATCATGATCTGCCCCTGAAAATTATTTTAATTAATCGGATTTTCGTTGCTGTTGATTCCACGCTGAATCAGCCGGCATCTGGACGCGGATGTCTAACCGGGTGCCGGCGGGTAAATCACAGGGTTCATCATCCGTGTAATAGGTCGACTCATCTACTGACTTCATGCGCCTGTTCTGCAATCGGGCAGGCATATGCGCGTTCTGTCGGTGGGTCACCCTGATTTCAATAGCCCCATTCGGCAGCACTTTATCATCGACATACACTAACTCATTACCATTGACGTCACGGGGAACACTGATACCGCCATGAACACCCCATGCGCCATCGGCGTTATAGCCAAGGATACCGGATATTTTGTAGTGGCCAAGACCGAGTCTGGTGACTGTTGCACCTTCGGATTCGTCATTGGTAGTGAATTTGCCATCGGGGTGAATTTCAATGATAGGGGAACCCTGCTTAATAAATCCGTTGTTATCACGCCAGCAGTTAGTTCCCAAAGATAATAGCGTGCCGTTTCCTTTAGGCAGTGTTTGCACGCTCCTGTTTGAACCATCAGGATTTCGATCTATGAAATTCAGCATGAACGGATCTTCATCCATCCCCCCTTCTATTCTCCAAAATGTTCCGCTGGGTCGGTATACGCTCACCCCTCCCCACCACGCGGTTGATTGGATAATCAACCTGCTCGTGGTCACCTGTGAAAAGCGAAAATCGCTCGAATAGTTTCCACCATTAGCTGATACCGCACCAATATTCCGCACAAACGCCGATTTATCCGGGATATCCGCACCATTTGCTGATTTGGACAGGGCATTTTTCGCCAGCTCCGCCGTTCCCACCAAACCGAGGTTTTATGAAATTACGCAATAGGTTGATTCGTGCAGTAAAAACGGGTATCTGGCTGTTGAATGTGCTGAAATTAAACAAATTATTAGTTCAATAAATGAGCAAAATGAGGATTTGGAGGGGTATAGGAATGATTGGGTTAAATTTAATCAGTCACTGATGTGGCTAATACATCAAGTGGCGTGGAATGCGAGGCAGGGGGAGGTGGGGGATTTTGGTGTCGCATGATAAGTTGTAATTTGCAAAGGCGACTTAGCAGTGTAAAATTTTCGCAAATTTATTTTCTGTACATACTATTGTACATAATTGGAAAAATTTCTATGCAAAACCCAATTTTCGCCAGTGAAGTCGCCAAGCGAAGAACGTTTGCAATAATTTCTCACCCGGATGCGGGTAAAACAACCATTACCGAAAAAGTATTACTGTTCGGACAGGCGATCCAGAAAGCGGGAACGGTAAAAGGCCGCGGCTCCAACCAACACGCAAAATCAGACTGGATGGAGATGGAAAAACAGCGTGGTATTTCCATTACCACTTCCGTGATGCAGTTTCCCTATGCTGACTGTTTGGTTAACTTACTGGATACCCCAGGGCACGAAGACTTTTCGGAAGATACTTACCGCACTTTGACAGCCGTTGACTGCTGTTTGATGGTCATTGATGCCGCGAAAGGGGTTGAGGATCGCACCCGTAAGTTGATGGAAGTGACTCGCCTGCGTGATACACCGATCCTGACATTCATGAACAAGCTCGACCGTGATATTCGTGATCCAATGGAGCTCATGGATGAAGTGGAAAATGAGCTGAATATTGCCTGTAGCCCAATCACATGGCCAATCGGCTGTGGTAAATACTTTAAAGGCGTTTATCACCTCTATCTTGATGAAACTTACCTGCACCAATCAGGACAAGGGCATACCATTCAGGAAGTTCGTGTTATCAAAGGAGTGGACAACCCTGAGCTGGATGTGGCAGTGGGTGAAGATTTGGCGAACCAATTGCGCGAAGAGCTGGAACTCGTCAAAGGTGCGTCCCATGAATTTGATCAGGAAGCCTTTTTACAGGGAGAATTAACACCGGTCTTCTTCGGTACTGCATTGGGTAACTTTGGTGTTGATCATATGCTGGATGGCCTGGTTAAATGGGCTCCAACCCCAATGCCGCGTCAGGCTGATGCACGTGAAGTGCCTGCCAGCGAAGAGAAATTCACCGGTTTTGTTTTCAAAATTCAGGCGAATATGGACCCGAAACACCGTGACCGTGTGGCATTTTTGCGGGTTGTTTCCGGTAAATATGAAAAAGGCATGAAACTGCGCCAGGTTCGCATTAAGAAAGATGTTGTCATTTCTGATGCACTGACCTTTATGGCAGGGGATCGTTCTCATGTCGAGCACGCTTATCCGGGGGACATTATCGGTCTGCACAATCATGGCACTATTCAGATTGGCGATACCTTCACTCAAGGTGAAGAGCTGAAGTTTACCGGCATCCCTAACTTTGCACCTGAATTGTTCCGCCGGATTCGCTTGCGCGACCCGTTGAAGCAGAAACAATTGCTGAAAGGTCTGGTGCAATTATCAGAAGAAGGTGCTGTGCAGGTATTCCGTCCGCTATCCAATAACGATCTGATCGTCGGGGCGGTAGGTGTGCTGCAGTTCGACGTAGTTGTTGCCCGTTTGAAGAGCGAATACAACGTTGAAGCGCTGTATGAACCGGTTAACGTTTCTACGGCCCGCTGGGTAGAGTGCAGCGATGCGAAGAAATTGGAAGAGTTCAAGCGCAAAAATGAGCAGAATCTGGCTCTTGATGGTGGTGATAACTTAACTTACATTGCACCAACCATGGTCAATTTAAACTTGACCAGTGAGCGCTATCCTGAGGTTTCCTTCCGTAAAACACGGGAACATTAATATCTTTTCAGGGCCAGCTATCCTGTTGGCCCTTATTCTTTATCTTATCTTTATATTCTGCTTTTAATGACAATAGAAGAATAATTCTCTGGATTAATGAAAATATACGTTATTTTTTGTAAATCTGATTTTATCATTATTGTCTAATTGACATACTGCCTTAGTGGTCGTTCAAGCTGAAGTTAAAAAGGTGGTAGGATGAAAAATATCAAGTTTACACATTCACTACTGGCTGTTGTTCTAGGCTCGGTATTGGCTAGTAGTAGTGCTCTGGCAGCGGATCTTTCTGTGGGAAAAACGTTGGAGAATACAGGGCAGCAAATCGATAAATCTCTAGACAGCGCAGGGAAAAAAATTGATAACTCCTTACAAAAAGCAGATGCTTATTTAGACGATAGTGCCATCACAGCAAAAGTGAAGGAAAAATTGCTGGAACATAAGGGCATAAATAGTCATGACATTTCGGTGAAAACGGAAAAAGGTGTTGTCCATCTTGCCGGTTTTGTCAAAAACAAACATCAAGCAGCGAAAATAGCTAAGATTGTTCATGGAATAAAAGGTGTCAAAGCAGTAAAAAGCACGATAGAGATTAAGAAATAATTTTAATCTGAAAAAATAACAGACATTGTGAATAGAGTGGCTGATAATAGCCACTCCTTCTGCTTCTTTTCCTCAAATAATATCTTGTCAATTTACGAAATTATTCATAGGAATGTTATTCGTTGGCGGCATTCCGATAACTTGCTATTTTCATATCACTCGTATCAATTTAACTATTGATGCTTTGTTTTTCACTTTTTATAAAAATGTTACAAGCAAGTTGTTCGAGCAACGATATACTGATAGATATTCAGCGGCTTTCAGAGGGAGAGAAGAGTGGGGAAACATATTTCAATAACATTGGGTAATATTGAACCTTTAGCTTATAAATCACAGATTAAACCTGGGAAAATTGCTCTCGTTTGTGAAGGTGGTGGTCAGCGAGGTATTTTTACCGCCGGTGTTTTGGATGAATTTCTCCGTCTTGGTTTTAATCCGTTTGAACTGTTCCTTGGGACATCTGCGGGAGCGCAAAACCTTTCTGCTTATATTTGTGGTCAGAGGGGGTATGCACGCAAGGTCATCAACCGTTATACAACCGACCCCGCTTTTTTTAATCCATTGCGCTTTGTACGCGGCGGGCATTTAATCGATTTAGATTGGTATGTTGATACCCTATCTGAGCAGTTACCACTCAATCTTTCTATCGCAATGCGTCAGTTTGATTCTGGACGTGAATTCTATATGTGTGCTTGCCGATCGGACAATTTTGAGCCAAGTTACCTGCATCCAGATGACAAAAACTGGATGGATATTGTCAAGGCCTCAAGCGCCATTCCGGGGTTTTATCGTAATGGCGTTACTCTGGGTGATGTGGTTTATCAAGATGGTGGTATTTGTGATGCGATCCCAGTGCAGGAGGCCTATCGCCGAGGAGCGGATACTATCGTTGTGATTCGCACAGTGCCTTCACAGCTTTACTATACGCCTCAGTGGTTCAAGCGCATGGAGCGCTGGTTAGAGGTTAGTAGTTTGCAAAAAATGGTCAAGATGCTTAACCTTCATGCACAAAGTTACCGTCGAACCCAGAAATTTATCGAAAATCCACCGGATGATGTGCAAATCTTCGAAATTTATCCACCAGCACCATTGGCAACAATGGCTTTAGGCAGTCGGCTCAGTGCGCTAAATCAGGATTATCATTTAGGCCGGCGTTGTGGACGATATTTTCTGGCAACGATTGGGCATACTTTTGTTGAAGGAAAATTTGGGTATACAGAACGTAAGAGTTATGGGGTATGCCGTACAGGGTTAAGTTCTGATCGCAACTGTTTTCGGCGAAACCATTTCCTGAACAGCGGCAATCACTGCCCGCCAGTGGAACCCCCTGTGCCTGAGGTGGTGGAGCCGTCAGGAACTCTGATGATGGATAAGTTGGACTAAATGCTTATTGATACACATTGCCATTTTGATTTCCCTCCTTTTGTTGGTGATGAAATAGCGAGCCTGCAACAAGCCAGACAAATGGGCGTGGAAAAAATTATCGTTCCCACAATAAGTCAAACAAATTTCCAGAGAGTTTCTGCGTTGGCTGAGGCTTATTCTCCGATTTATGCCGCATTTGGTTTACATCCACTCTATATTGCTGAACACCAAGAGGTTCATTTGGATGAGTTGGAGCAAAAACTACAGGAAAAAGAGGCCAAATGCGTGGCGGTAGGTGAAATCGGTCTTGACCTTTATATGCCAGAGCCGCAGTTTGAAAAGCAGAAAAGCATGTTAGAAGCACAGCTAAAACTCGCGAAACAATATGAGCTACCTGTGATCCTCCATTCCAGAAAAAGCCATGATCAATTGGCGGCAATCTTGAGAAAACACAAGTTACCACGAGCAGGGGTTATTCATGGTTTTGCGGGGAGTTTATCCCAGGCTCAAGTCTTTATTCGCCAGGGGTTTTACATTGGTGTCGGGGGGACAATTACCTATGACAGAGCGCAAAAAACACGTAACACCATTTCACAATTGCCCCTGTCATCTTTGGTATTGGAAACAGATGCACCTGATATGCCGTTATCTGGGTTTCAGGGGCAGCCAAATCGACCAGAGAGAGTTGCACAGGTTTTCTCTGCATTGTGTGAGTTGCGGCGAGAGCCGTCAGATGAAATTGCCAATCAAATTTACCAAAATAGTATGGCCCTATTTGCATTGAGTTGACTTATAACATATTAATAATGCTTAACTTGTATTTCTTGCCTGTTTATCCTGTTTTTCACCTTTTCCTCCGTTAAATTATCTAATCTCACCGAAATTAGATGGATTTATGTGATGTATATCTCATTTTTCATTTTTATATTGCTTTTTGCGACATTAATTTGTGATGTTAGTTGCTTGTTCTTTTTTAGTCCTAGGTATAATCGGCCCACACACAATGTCAGTAGAATCTTATGGAATAACTGACATATTTTCTTATTATTTTTTAGTGAACAGGGATTCTTCCAATGCAACTCCTTATGAGCCTGGTCGGGATGGTAGTGCTGATTTTTATCGCGGTACTCTTTTCCAGTAATTATCGAGCCATTAAAATCCGCACTGTCCTGGGCGCCTTTCTGATTCAGGTTGCCGTTGGGGCATTTGTACTGTACGTACCAGCCGGTAAAGACATTTTGGAGGCAATATCCTCAGGTGTTTCCAATGTGATTGGATACGGACAAAAAGGAACAGATTTTATTTTTGGCGGCCTGGTGTCCGACAAAATGTTTGAATTGTTCGGCGGCGGCGGTTTTGTTTTTGCTCTGCGTGTCCTGCCAGTCATTGTTTTCTTCTCATCTCTCATTGCGGTGTTGTATTACATGGGCATTATGCAGCTCATCATCAAAATATTGGGTGGTGGATTGCAGAAATTATTGGGAACCTCACGGACTGAATCTTTGTCTGCAACGGCGAATATTTTCGTAGGTCAAACCGAAGCTCCTTTGGTTGTACGTCCGTACATTTCGACCATGACCCAGTCTGAATTGTTCGCTGTGATGTGTGGTGGATTGGCTTCTGTTGCCGGCTCTGTACTAGCGGGCTATGCATCTATGGGTGTTCCATTGGAATACCTGATTGCGGCCTCATTTATGGCAGCACCAGGTGGTTTGCTGTTTGCAAAATTGCTGGTGCCGGAAACAGAAAAAACTCGCGATACTGATGATGCGATGTCGTTGGTTGCGGCGGAAGATCGTCCTGCAAATATTATTGATGCTGCGGCATCGGGTGCAGCATCCGGTATGCAGTTAGCTTTGAATGTCGGTGCCATGCTGTTGGCGTTCACCGCATTGATTGCTTTGCTGAACGGTATCTTAGGCGGTATTGGCGGCTGGTTTGATTATCCTCAATTATCAATGGAATTGATTTTGGGTTGGGTTTTTGCACCAATCGCCTACCTGATCGGTATTCCGTGGAATGAGGCAACAATTGCGGGTTCTTTCATCGGGCAGAAATTAGTTGTTAATGAATTCGTGGCATTTATGAGCTTTAGTGAATACCTGCAAGCAGATGATGTCGTCCAGGCTGCGGGTCTGCAAGTGCTTTCTGGTCATACTAAAGCTATTATCTCTTTTGCTCTGTGTGGTTTCGCTAACTTGTCTTCTGTTGCGATCCTTCTGGGCGGCTTAGGTGGTATGGCACCAAACCGTCGTGGTGATATTGCCCGTTACGGTTTGAAAGCCGTATTGGCGGGTTCACTCTCTAACTTGATGAGTGCAACAATTGCCGGATTCTTCCTCTCGTTGTAAGACGCAGGAAGTCTATATCAAATTGAATGCAGGTGAGATTTCTCACCTGCATTTGTTTTAAGTCTGTTGTCTGATTCAGTGACGATAATAATACCGTTGGAGAGTTTTATGACCGATTTAACTGCCGCCGCTCAGCAGGCGCTGAGTTTGATGGATTTAACTACACTTAATGATGATGATACAGATGAAAAAGTGGCAGCACTTTGTCGTCAGGCAAACAGCCCTGCCGGACAGACGGCAGCTATCTGTATCTACCCACGTTTTATCCCTTGGGCACGTAAAGTATTACGCGAACAGGGAACCCCTGATATTCGTATTGCCACGGTGACTAACTTCCCACATGGTAATGATGATATCGACATTGCATTGGCTGAAACTCGTGCTGCCATAGCTTATGGTGCTGATGAAGTGGATGTTGTTTTTCCTTATCGCGCCTTGATGGCCGGTAATGAGCAGATTGGTTTTGACTTGGTAACAGCCTGTAAAACGGCCTGTGCTGAATCAGGCGTCTGGCTAAAAGTCATCATTGAAACGGGGGAATTAAAAGAAGCGACTTTGATTCGCAAGGCATCTGAAATTTCCGTTAAAGCTGGAGCGGATTTCATCAAAACTTCAACCGGTAAGGTTCCTGTTAATGCGACGCTGGAAAGTGCTGAAATTATGCTGGGTGTGATCCGTGATATGGGCGTAGGTGATAGCGTTGGTTTTAAACCGGCAGGCGGTGTACGTACTAGCGAAGAAGCGGCACAATATCTGGCGTTGGCAGAACGTATTATGGGAAACAAATGGGTTGATTCCCGTCATTTCCGTTTCGGTGCTTCCAGTTTGTTGGACAGTTTGTTGACTACTCTTGGACACCAGAGTCAAAAACAGAGTAGTGGTTATTGAGATCAATAATGACTCATTGCACACACGATAAGATAGTGTGTATTACTGCCATTCTTTTCAGATAATAATGATTGGGAGGTAGCTTTGTTTTTGGCACAGGAAATTATCCGCAAAAAACGTGATGGTCATCCATTGAATGAAGAAGAAATCCGCTTCTTTATTAACGGCGTCCGCGATAATACGGTTTCCGAAGGGCAGATTGCTGCACTGGCAATGACTATCTATTTCCATGACATGACGATGGATGAACGTGTCGCACTGACATTAGCGATGCGTGATTCTGGTACGGTTTTAGACTGGAAGAAATTGAATTTACCTGGCCCGATTGTCGATAAACACTCGACGGGCGGTGTGGGGGATGTCACTTCCCTGATGCTTGGCCCAATGGTGGCGGCTTGTGGGGGATATGTGCCGATGATATCGGGACGTGGCTTGGGACATACCGGAGGAACACTGGATAAATTAGAATCCATTCCCGGTTTTGACATTTTCCCTGATGGGTGCCGTTTCCGCGATATTATTCGCAATGTAGGTATTGCCATTATCGGACAGACAAATTCGCTGGCACCTGCGGATAAACGCTTTTATGCGACGCGCGATATTACGGCGACCGTTGATTCTATCCCTTTGATTACCGCCTCTATCTTGGGTAAAAAATTAGCCGAAGGGCTGGATGCTTTAGTCATGGATGTGAAAGTGGGTTCTGGGGCATTTATGCCGACCTACGAACAATCGGAACGGCTGGCCGAAGCCATCGTTGAAGTCGCCAATGGTGCGGGATGTAAGACCACGGTACTATTGACGGATATGAATCAAGTTTTGGCATCCAGCGCGGGTAATGCTTTGGAAGTGCGTGAAGCTGTCCAATTCCTGACGGGGGAATATCGTAACCCCCGGTTACTTGAAGTCACCATGGCATTGTCTGCTGAAATGCTGGTGTCAGGTAATTTGGCTATTGATCGTGACGATGCATATCATAAGTTACAAGCAGCATTGGACAGTGGCAGGGCGGCGGAAACATTTGGTCGCATGGTGGCAGCGCAGAAAGGGCCTATTGATTTTGTTGAAAATTACACTCGTTACCTCCCGACTGCGGACTTTGTCAAGCCAGTATTGGCTGGAGAGGTGTTAGCTGAACAGATGTTAGCGGGAAAAAATTGCATTGTTGCAGAAATGGATACCCGTGTCTTAGGAATGTCTGTTGTTGCATTGGGTGGAGGACGTCGTAAGGCGACAGATCCTATTAATTACAGTGTGGGGCTCAGTGATATCATTGCGCTAGGCACAAACGTGAATGCGGATACTCCTTTGGCAATGATTCATGCTAGCAGTGAGCATGACTGGCATGAAGCCGCAGAAGCAGTACGTAAGGCTCTTGTTTTTAAGGAAAGCGAGACACAAGCCACTACACCGATGGTTTATCGTTATATCCGTGGATAAACCATACAAGCATTGAAATTGATTTTAATAGCTGGCAGTTTCCGCATTGATAGCGTGAATTGACGCAGGAGAAAATTATGAAACGTACATTCATCATGGTATTGGATTCCTTTGGTATCGGTGCAACTGCTGATGCTGAAAAGTTTGGTGACAAGGGATCTAATACTTTGGGTCATATAGCAGAACGCTGTGCCCGTGGTGAGGCTGATATTGGCCGTAAGGGACCACTACATTTGCCAAACCTGAGCCGTCTGGGATTGGGTAAGGCAGCAGAAGAGTCTTGCGGAACGTTCCCGATTGGTCTGGATAAAGATGCCGAAATTATTGGCGCTTATGGTTACGCGAGTGAGCTTTCTTCTGGTAAAGACACGCCGTCAGGACATTGGGAAATTGCCGGCGTTCCGGTTCTGTTTGACTGGGGTTATTTCCGTGATGAAGAAAACAGCTTTCCACAGGAATTGCTGGATAAACTGGTCGAACGTGCAAATCTGCCTGGTTATCTGGGTAACTGTCACTCTTCCGGTACCGTTATTCTGGACAAGTTGGGTGAAGAGCACATGAAAACCGGTAAACCGATTTTCTATACTTCTGCGGATTCTGTTTTCCAGATTGCTTGCCATGAAGAGACATTTGGCCTGGATCGTCTGTATGAGCTGTGTGAAATCGCTCGTGAAGAGTTGAATATTGGCGAATATAACATTGGTCGCGTTATTGCCCGTCCATTTGTGGGGGATAAAGCCGGGAATTTCCAGCGTACTGGCAACCGTCATGATTTGGCCGTTGAGCCACCAGCCCCAACTGTCCTGAAAAAACTGGTTGATGAAAAGCAGGGAGAAGTGGTTTCCATTGGCAAAATTGCAGATATCTACGCGAATGTAGGGATCACCAAAAAGGTCAAGGCGACAGGCATTGATGCCCTGTTTGATGCTTCGCTGATTGAAATGGAGCAGGCGGGGGATAACACTATCGTATTTACCAACTTTGTTGATTTTGACTCTTCTTATGGCCACCGCCGTGATGTCGCCGGTTACGCGGCAGCACTGGAGCTGTTTGACCGTCGTTTGCCAGAAATGCTGAAATTGGTTAAAGAAGATGACATTCTGATCTTGACCGCTGACCATGGTTGTGACCCAACTTGGGCGGGAACAGATCATACCCGTGAACATGTCCCGGTTCTGGTTTACGGACCTAAAGTTAAACCAGGTTCATTAGGACATCGTGAAACGTTCGCCGATATGGGTCAGACAGTAGCTAAATACTTCGATCTGACACCAATGGATTATGGTAAAGCGATGTTTTAAGTTTTGGCGGAGACCTACAGGTCTCCCCATTTTCATCTATTTTGATACGTAATAAAAACAAGGAAATAAATTTATGGCCACCCCACATATTAATGCTGAGATGGGCGATTTTGCTGATGTTGTTTTGATGCCTGGTGACCCACTGCGTGCAAAATACATTGCGGAAACTTTTCTGGAAGATGCTCGTCAGGTTAACAATGTTCGCGGTATGCTGGGTTTCACCGGTACTTACAAAGGCCGCCGCATCTCTGTGATGGGCCATGGAATGGGTATCCCATCTTGCTCTATCTATGCCAAAGAGCTGATCACTGAATTTGGTGTTAAAAAAATCATCCGTATCGGTTCCTGCGGTGCAGTCAGCAAAGACGTTAAAATCCGTGATGTTGTGATCGGTATGGGTGCATGTACTGATTCCAAAGTAAACCGCATGCGTTTTAAAGATCACGACTTCGCCGCTATTGCTGACTTTGATCTGGTTCGTAATGCAGTGGATGCAGCGAAGGCGAAGAATATCAACGCGCGTGTCGGTAATATCTTCTCTGTGGATCTGTTTTATACGCCAGATCCTCAAATGTTCGATGTAATGGAAAAATACGGCATCTTAGGTGTTGAAATGGAAGCTGCGGGTATTTACGGTGTTGCTGCTGAATTTGGTGCAAAAGCGTTGGCGATTTGTACTGTGTCTGACCATATCCGTACTGGTGAACAAACCACTGCTGAAGAGCGGCAAAATACATTTAATGACATGATTGAGATTGCGCTTGAATCCATCCTGATGGGTGACAATTAAAAAAGTGTAAATAGTTTTAGTCTTTCATTAAAGAATTACAGGCCCTTTCCATTATTGGAAAGGGTTTTTTTTATAAATTACATGCCAATTGATATCTATTATTGAGAATAGTTTTTAGCTATTTATTTAATAAGTATTTCTTTTCTTCTAATTTGACTGGAAAACGAATGAAAAATAATAAGCTTAACAATATTTGGACGATTTTTTTAAGTGATATTTTCAATTAACAATTAGCTTGATAATTATGTTTTCTGGATAAATGTACTGATTTTATATTGACGTTCCCGATAATCATGACAATAAAAACCAAATGTTATGGTTATAACGGGATAATAAAATGCACATGTCTTTCAGGAAGATAAAACAGAGCAATAAAACAACGCCAATTAAGATGCTAAATTACTAAACATTGTTCGATATAACTTAGGGGAATAACCCAAAATTGAAAAATAATTAGTAAAATACACTACTCATTATGCGTACTTTTTTGCAAAAATTCATATTTCATATGATGTTAAGGATCATAAGCAGATTTATCGGCTGAAATTTGACTTAAGATTTATTATGTACAATGATATTGCCGGTTTGGTTTATTTTGACTGGTTATGATTTTTGTCAAAAAACTAAATAATCATTTGCCTAAGTGTCAGAAATTAATTTCTGCGCTTCGGCTTCCCTTTGGTTATGAATATCTACTTTTTGATTAAAGGAATAAGTTAAATTATGAAACTTAACAAATTGGCAATGGTTTTAGGTTTTGGTGTGGCTTTAGCTGCTGGCGCTGCAAGTGCGACTAACCAAGGTAGTGGTACAGTTAAATTCAGAGGTTCTATCATTGATGCGCCTTGCTCAATCAAACACACCAATGTCGAAGTTGATCTGGGCGCTGTTTCTAGTCAGGTTCTGGACAAGGGCGGTCGTTCAGCTTCTAAGGCTTTTAAAATTGAATTAGAAGGTTGTACGACTGAGACTCAAAAAAGCGTGAAAACCACCTTTACTGGCCCAGAAGCGAGTGAGAAAGGTTTACTGGCTATCGAAGGTACAGCACAAGGTGCAGCAATCGCAATCACTAACCACGGTAACAAAGTGATTCCTTTGGGGACAGAATCAGACGCAATGTCTCTGCATGATGGCAACAACGATCTGAATTTCGCAGCACATCTGAAAGGTCTGACAAGTCAGGCAGGTCAGGCTGGAGAGGAAGGTGGAAATACTGTGAAAGTCGTACCAGGTGATTTCACTGCTATCGCAAACTTTACTTTAAGCTACCTATAATATTGCAAGCTATCTGATATTTTTTAATGCTTGAATATCAGGAAATTCACTTTAATTGTTAATCTTGACTTTCCTGATAATATATTTAGGGTATTTCTGGGATATAACGTGTAAGTAAGGTATGACTACAATATTCTGTAACAAGATCTGTTTTATTGATGTAAATCAATATTATTCATGCTTGAGTAAGCAGATTATGTCATTAACGAAATGATCCCTGTAGCAGTAAATTGAAATACCCTTTTTTATTTATTTAATCAGTGAAGCATAAACAGAGAACGTAACATATTACGGCTAGGCAGGACATGTGGCTATCTCTGCAATCCCAGTATCGGTCAGGGTCCTCAATTTAGATCGATGAACTTTAATGACGCCATGTATGAGGTAAGAACTCCTGTGCGCTTACAGACAGGATCATGTCTGACAGCGGCTAATTTCAAACTGGATGATTAACGATTCATTGTTCAGAGGATGCTATGGCTTTGTTTTCAGATTCTATGAATCATGATTTTTTATCTAATAATAGAAAAATAATCAGTAATAAAAAGACAAACAGTAATAGAAATAATGTGATTAATCAAAAAAGAATAGCTAATAAAATAAAAACAGAACACCTACTATTCGGAATTAATCCTCTTTTTGCTCTTATACTGTTTGCGTTGTCTGGCATTCAGGTTACTCATTCCAGACCATCAATTGAATTCAATATTGGTGCACTGGATGTCAATGAACGTGCCAATATTGATTTGGATAAATTTGCCCGTGCAGGGTACATCATGCCGGGTAACTATATGATGAGTGTTCGGATGAATCAGCATGAACTCTCGGATACCTATTCTATCGATTTCATTGCACCGCCTGATGATCCAACGGGTAGTGAAGCCTGTATATCTCCTGAATTGGTGAAACAAATCGCCCTGAAACAACAGTGGGTAGAAAAATTAGGTTGGCAGAATGAAGGTAAATGTCTTGATCTCAATACGTTGCCAGGTACGTCAGCCAGAGGTGATCTCGCTACTTATACGCTTTATTTAATCATACCTAAAATTTACCTGGAATATGACTTACCAGACTGGGACCCCCCTGCCCGTTGGGATAATGGGATACCTGGGTTACTGTTTGATTATAACGTTAACGCACAAACCTCTAAACCTGTTCACGGGAGTAGTAACCAACAAATAAGTGCTATCGGAACAGCGGGCATGAATGTAGGGGAGTGGCGTTTTCGGGCTGATTGGCAGGCCAGATATAACCGTTTCAAAAACCAAAGTGGCGATAAATTAGGCTCTTCTGGTGGGAGAGAACGCGATTGGGACTGGAGCCGTTACTACATGTATCGTGCGATTCCTCGCCTGGAAGCGAAATTGACATTGGGGGAGGATTACCTCAATTCCAGCATTTTCGATAGTTTCCGTTATACGGGGGTCAGTCTAGTGACTGATGAAAATATGTTGCCCCCGAATTTACGTGGATATGCGCCTGAAGTCACGGGTGTAGCACGGACTAATGCCAAGGTGACAGTGAGGCAACAGGGAAGAGTGCTGTATGAAACTCAGGTCGCTTCTGGCCCATTCCGGATTCAGGATCTTAGTGATGCGGTGGTAGGAACGCTGGATGTCAGAGTCGAAGAGCAAGATGGTGGTGTGCAAGAGTTTCAGGTTAATACTGCGACGATCCCTTATCTGACCCGCCCCGGACGAGTACAGTATAAATTTGTTGGTGGTCAATCCACGAATGATAAGCACCGTCGTGAAGGGCCTGCGTTCGGCCTGGGTGAATTCTCGTGGGGAATTAACAACGGTTGGTCACTGTATGGTGGTCTCTTAGCCGCGGGAGATTATAACGCCCTGTCACTGGGGATCGGCCGCGACTTGATGATGTTTGGTGCACTGTCGTTTGATGTGACGGAATCAAGGGCAAGATTACCGGGAGAAAACAAAACTCTTACCGGTGGATCTTATCGTTTCAGTTATTCGAAACGTTTTGATCAATATAACAGTCAGGTGACGTTTGCCGGATATCGTTTCTCTGAGCGCAATTTCATGAATATGGGGCAGTATATCGATCGCCGCTATCGCAACGTTTCTTCTAATAGCGGTAAAGAGATGTATACCATTACCTTCAACAAACAATTTATAGATATTGGTTTAAGTGCCTACCTTAACTATAGCCATCAAACTTACTGGAATCGGCCAACAAACGATCGCTATAACATTTCCTTATCCAAGTATTTTGATATTGGGCGTTATAAAAATATCAGCGTCAATCTGTCAGCCTATCGTAACAATTTTGACAATAAAAAAGATGATGGCATGTATCTGAATCTTTCCATTCCGTGGGGAGAAAGTGGCACTGTCAGCTACAACGGATTGGTCAATCGTCAGGGCAATGCTCATACAGTGGGTTATTTTGATCGTATTGATGATCGCAATAACTATCGTGTTTCAATGGGTACGAGTATCGATGGCAGGGCATCAGTTGACGGTTATTACAACCATTATGGTGACCAGACGTTGCTCACTGCCAGTGCCAGTTATCGGGATGGTGGCAATACTACGGCAGCCCTTGGCCTGCAAGGTGGGGTGACTGTAACGGCAAAAGGGGCTGCACTGCACCGTACTAATATGCCTGGCGCGACGCGCTTGATGGTAGATACAGAAGGGGTTAGCAATGTGCCTATTCGGGGATTTGGTTCAGCGGTGTATACCAACTACTTTGGTAAAGCTGTGTTGGCCGATGTGAATAACTACTATCGCAACAGGGCAAATATTGACTTAGATAACTTACCTGATGATGTAGAAGCACTGCGTTCTGTTCAGCAAGCAACATTAACGGAAGGCGCAATTGGTTATCGTAAATTCCAAGTGATATCAGGAATTAAAGCAATGACAATTATCCGGTTATCTGACGGATCATTTCCACCTTTTGGTGCTTCTGTCTTGAATTCTGCCCAGCGTGAAATCGGAATTGTCAGTGATGATGGATATGCTTATCTGAGCGGAATAAATCAGGGTGAAAAGCTGCAAGTGCATTGGGATGGACAAGTTCAGTGCGAGATTACAGTGCCAGATGAAATGACCTCAGAGCCTTTAACTTCACTTTTGCTACCTTGCCAGTTTTTAACAGGTGATGATAAGTAAATTGTAATGAAACGATCTGAAAAATCTTTATTTAATAGAGTATTATGTTTATTTGATTTGAAAAATATGGCGATTAGTTAGTGCAGCAAATATAAACATGAATCTCTTTTGAGCTTGAGCAAATGACACTATGAAACTGAAAAATATTCTAATGATAACCGCTATGACGGTAAGTTGTTTGATGCCAATTCATCAGGCAACAGCGGCGATAGCGTTAGATCGCACTCGCGTAATTTTTAATGGAAATATGAAATCCGTCAGCTTGAACATTGAAAATCAGCATCTTGATTTGCCTTATCTGGCACAGGCATGGATTGAAGATGATAAGGGAAATAAGATAAATGGCCCGATTGTCGTGGTCCCGCCAGTACAGCGTGTTGAAGCTGGAGCGAAGAGCCAAGTCAAAATTCAAACACTGCCAGCGATAGCCCAATTGCCACAAGATCGGGAAAGTTTGTTCTATTTCAACTTACGTGAAATTCCACCACGCAGTGAAAAACCAAACGTGCTGCAAATCGCCTTGCAGACACGTGTCAAGCTGTTCTATCGCCCGGAAGCCGTGATTGCACGCCGTATTGATCTTGATAATCCCTGGCAGGAAAAACTCACCTTAACCCGCGAAGGCAATCAATATGTGGTGAATAACCCAACACCTTATTACATCACTATTTCAGAAGCATCGAATAAGGTGAACGGTAAAAGTGTCGAGGGGTTTGAGCCTCTTATGTTGGCACCCAGAAGCAGTGAAAAACTTGGAGGAAGCGCTAACTCATTAGGCAATACGCCAGTACTGACCTATGTCAATGATTATGGTGGACGTCCACAGTTAACATTCAACTGTAGTGGCAATCCCTGCGCAGTGACAAAAGTTGTTACTGATGGAAACTGATTAAGTTGTATCGATGATGTTCCATCAATCAAGGTGTTGACTGGGCATCAACACAGAATTAGCCGAAATATGATGCGTTTTTTCGGTAATTAGTTGGATAAATGTAGGGTAAATAATCATGAATCCGTTAAGTATCAGATTATCCAGATATGTATTGCCAATGCTGTTTCTTTTCGGCATTGGTAGTCAGCAAAGTGCCTATGCACAAGATAATCTGCGTCAGGATGTCAGAATTACGCTAACTGTACTTGCTCCTACTTGTTCGATTAAGACAGAAGATCAAAACATAGAAGTGGATTTTGGAAATATTCTTAACAGTGATCTTTATCTGAAACATCGTACAAAGGGCGAGCTATTTTATCTGTATTTAGAGGATTGTGATCCTCAAATGATAAAGCGACTAAAAATCAAATTCTTAGGAGAGCCAAGCGAAGAGTTACCGGGGCTGTTGGCAATTAGATCTAATGGCCGCATTCGCGGAGTTGCCATTGGTATGGAAAAAATTGATGGTACGCCGATGCCGTTTAATAAAACCAGTGAATTCCCGTTATTAGCTAATAAAAAAGAGAATGTGATTCCATTCCGAGCATACATACAAGCAGCTCCCCGTGCTATTCAAGAGAAAAAGATTGGTTTTGGTCCATTTACTGCTGTCGCAACTTTTGAAGTTAATTACGACTAGTCATGCTGACTGGTTTTTCATCCACGATCTTGAGTCAGAGTTTGATGTTATTGGAAAATAAGTTATGTGCCATGTTAAAAAATCGTTGTTGAAGCTAGCAGCCTTGTTATTTTTGGTCAGTACCACGCATGTTTATGGCGGGGCTTATGTTATGCCGGTGAATACGCTTCCCTCAGGTAATCAAGCTATTACGACCATGGAAATCGTTGCATGGACAGAGGAAGAAGGGATACCAAATCCTTGCTACGGAAATACCGAATGCTATGTTGGCCCAGATGTGAAGTATAAGAATGGGCATCAACCGGGAATGTACGGCTCCTGTAGAGGGGCGAGGGTATGTTTGAATGATGCAAATAAATACCGGACAACTGCCGACGTTATGCGAGCCTATAAACACAAATTTGGCATTCCTAAACAGGTAACATTTACCATCATGACCACAGAGGCGGATTGTATCGGTTTGTTTTATACAACAAAGATAGATCCGGGATACGGTCAGGCTCAACAATTTCCCAATTCCACTTGCAACAAAATGCCACCTCCAAATCAAAGTTGTGAAATCCATTTACCTTCTGAAATTGCTTATGGGGAATTAACCGCTACAGAAGTGAATAATGCGACCCGCACAATTGACGGTACATTTAAATGTGCTGTTTATAGTAACAAGATTATGTTGCATGCCAAATCAACTAATAATGAAACAAAAATCTATCTCGATTCCGATAAGCAAATATATTCGACGTTACAGATTAATAAAATAAATGCAGCAAATGGAGTGAATGTCACTACTGATGGGAAGAATGTTGCCACGCCTTTCACACTGACGTCAGTATTGCACACACTAACACCACCGAAAGCCGGAAAATATGAAGGTACCGCAATAGTTTATTTAACTTATTTATAAATTGAGAGTAAAGATATTATGCAAGTCAGTATGCTGGTAGGAAAAAGAATCCAAATGAAAAGAAAAGAAATTGGAGTGACAGCAGCAGAGCTGGCAGACAAAATTGGAGTTAGTCATCAGCAATTGTCACGTTATGAACGCGGAACCAATAAAATCAGTCTGGAGCATTTGGTCGCTATTTCTATTGCCCTGGAAACGCCCGCAAACTGGTTTTTAGAGGATTGTTTTACTCCCCCTAAGGTTCATATGAATAATCAATATACCTGTGTAGCAGAAACAATATTGGGTTTGTAACACGAGCTTATTTATATTGATAGCAGCCATTCCAATTCAGGAATGGCTTTGTTTTTTTTACCGCCAAAAATGGCGGTATCTTATGGTAGGGTTATTTTATTTAGCAATTTTAGCATGCATTTCTTGTACAGAAATAACCTGCTCAGTAGGATCAGCGCTAAGTGCCATAGTGGTTGCAAAGCCACCATTCAGAGTTGTGTCATAGTGCACTTTATATTGCAGTGCGCTGCGGCGCAGCAGTTTTGAATCTTCAATTGCTTGGCGACCCGCAGTGGTATTAACGATGTAGTCATATTCACCATTTTTGATTCTGTCCTGAATATGCGGGCGTCCTTCATGAACTTTGTTCACCAAACGTGGGTTGATCCCTGCTTCACCCAATACAATCGCTGTACCGTGCGTTGCATCCAGTTCAAAGCCATGTTTAAGTAATTTAGCGGCTAAATCAACAACGCGCTCTTTATCACCTTCGCGTACAGACAGTAGTGCCCGGCCTTTTTTGCGCATGGTGGAATTACTGCCTAACATTGCTTTTGAAAAGGCTTCGGCAAAGGTCCGGCCAACCCCCATTACTTCACCGGTAGAACGCATTTCTGGTCCCAGAATTGGGTCAACGCCTGGGAATTTATTGAATGGCAGTACCACTTCTTTTACGGAGTAGTAAGGTGGAATGATCTCTTCCATTGTACCTTGCTCAAGCAGAGACTGGCCTGCCATCACACGTGCCGCTATTTTTGCCAGCGGCATACCCGTTGCCTTGGAAACAAATGGGACGGTACGTGCTGCACGTGGGTTCACTTCAATCAGGTAAACTTCGTTGTCTTTCACCGCAAACTGGACGTTCATCAGGCCGCGGACACGCAGTTCAAAGGCCAGTTTTTCAACTTGCTGGCGCATAACATCCTGAATTTCTTTGCTCAAGGTATAAGCAGGCAGAGAACAGGCTGAGTCACCGGAGTGAACACCCGCTTGCTCAATATGTTCCATAATGCCGCCAATCAGGACACGTTCACCATCACAGATAGCATCCACATCAACTTCAACAGCATCATCAAGGAAGCGATCCAGCAGGACTGGCGCATCGTTGGATACGCTGACCGCAGTCTGGAAGTAACGGCGCAAGTCTGACTCGTCGTATACAATTTCCATTGCACGCCCACCCAGCACATACGATGGACGAACGACCAGCGGATAACCAATCTCATTACCTTTTTCAACCGCCTGCTCGATAGTGGATACTGTGGCATTGGCTGGTTGTTTCAGGCCAAGACGATTAACGGCTTGCTGGAAACGTTCACGGTCTTCTGCCCGGTCAATGGCATCAGGGCTGGTGCCAATAATGGGTACACCGGCTGCTTCCAGTTCACGAGCCAGTTTCAGTGGTGTCTGGCCGCCATACTGGACAATAACGCCTTTTGGCTGTTCAACACGCACGATTTCCAGCACGTCTTCCAGTGTAACAGGTTCAAAATAAAGACGATCGGAAGTGTCATAATCGGTAGAAACGGTTTCTGGGTTACAGTTCACCATGATGGTCTCAAAACCATCTTCACGCAGAGCCAGAGCAGCATGTACGCAGCAATAATCGAACTCAATGCCTTGCCCGATGCGGTTCGGGCCTCCGCCTAATACCATGATTTTCGGTTTGTCGTTGTTCGGGTTGGCTTCACATTCGTCTTCGTATGTGGAGTACATGTAAGCAGTATCGGTAGCAAATTCTGCCGCACAGGTGTCAACACGCTTATAAACGGGGTATAAGTTGTAGTCATAGCGTAGCTTACGGATCTCTTTATCAGAGACTCCCACCAGTTTCGCCAGACGCGCATCCGCAAAACCTTTGCGTTTAAGATGGCGCAAGAAATCAAGGGTCAGGCCGTTAATACCTTGTTCTGCAACTTGTTCTTCCAGACGAATCAACTCTTCAATTTGTACCAAGAACCAGCGGTCGATATTGGTCAGGTTGAAGAGTCCATCAACGGACATACCAGCGCGGAAAGCATCAGCGATATACCAAATACGCTCAGCACCTGCATCTTTCAATTCACTACGGATTTTAGTCAGGGATTGTGGATCATCCAGATTGACTTTAGCATCAAATCCGGTCGCGCCAACTTCCAGACCACGCAGGGCTTTCTGCATGGACTCTTGGAAAGTACGGCCAATTGCCATCACTTCACCAACAGATTTCATCTGAGTGGTGAGGCGGTCATTGCTGCCGGCAAATTTCTCAAAGTTGAAGCGAGGAATTTTCGTCACAACATAATCGATGGAAGGTTCGAAAGACGCAGGGGTGAGTCCGCCCGTGATGTCGTTCATCAATTCATCAAGGGTATAACCGACCGCCAGTTTTGCGGCGATTTTCGCGATTGGGAAACCTGTTGCCTTGGAAGCCAATGCTGATGAACGAGAGACTCGTGGATTCATTTCAATGACGATCAGGCGGCCATTTTTCGGGTTCACTGCAAACTGAACGTTTGAACCACCGGTTTCGACACCAATTTCACGCAATACCGCCATCGAAGCGTTACGCATGATTTGGTATTCTTTGTCGGTCAGTGTCTGTGCTGGTGCTACGGTGATGGAGTCACCAGTATGGATGCCCATTGGATCGAAGTTTTCAATGGAACAGACGATAATGCAGTTATCGTTTTTATCCCGCACCACTTCCATTTCATACTCTTTCCAGCCAATCAGGGATTCATCGATCAGCAATTCATTAGTTGGGGAAAGGTCTAAGCCGCGTTCGCAGATTTCTTCGAACTCTTCACGGTTGTAAGCGATACCGCCCCCGCTTCCACCCATGGTAAAAGAGGGGCGGATAATGCAAGGGAAACCCACTTCTTCAGCTACCGCCAGCGCTTCTTCCATCGTGTGGGCAATGCCAGAACGAGCGGTGTCTAAGCCAATTTTCTTCATCGCCTTGTCAAAACGCTGGCGATCTTCTGCTTTATCGATGGCATCAGCGGTCGCCCCAATCATGGTGACGCTAAATTCTTTCAGTACGCCCTGACGCTCCAGTTCCAATGCACAGTTTAGTGCCGTTTGCCCACCCATTGTTGGCAGGATGGCATCCGGGCGCTCTTTTTCAATGATTTTGCGTACTACTTCCCACTGGATCGGCTCGATATAAGTTGCATCAGCCATTTCAGGATCGGTCATTATTGTTGCTGGGTTCGAGTTTACCAGAATGACGCGATAACCTTCTTCTCTCAGCGCCTTACAAGCCTGTGCGCCGGAGTAGTCAAATTCACAAGCCTGGCCGATAACAATGGGGCCAGCACCTAAGATCAGGATACTTTTAATATCAGTACGTTTTGCCATTTTTTTCTTCTCCTGATTATTTGGTGTTCTGAACGTTTGTCAGGCGATATTGCTCAATTAACTCGATAAAATGATCGAACAGTGAAGCGGCTTCATGTGGGCCTGGGCTAGCTTCTGGGTGCCCCTGAAAACTGAATGCTGGCTTGTCAGTACGATGAATGCCTTGCAATGTGCCATCAAAAAGTGACTTATGTGTTACACGCAGATTGGCTGGCAGTGAACTTTCATCAACAGCAAAACCGTGGTTCTGTGCCGTGATCATGACAACATTGCGATCCAGATCTTTGACCGGATGGTTGCCACCATGATGACCAAACTTCATTTTCACCGTTTTTGCGCCGCTGGCCAGTGCCAGCAACTGGTGCCCTAAACAGATGCCAAATACAGGGATTTCGGTATTCAGGAAGGTTTTGATTGCTTCGATAGCATAGTCGCATGGCTCTGGATCACCAGGTCCATTGGACAGGAAAATGCCATCCGGTGCCATTTTCAGTACTTCGTCGGCGGGAGTTTTTGCCGGTACAACTGTAACGCGGCAGCCGCGATCGACCAGCATACGCAGGATATTGCGCTTCACCCCAAAATCATAGGCCACAATATGGTAAGGCAATTCTTGCTCTTTGCGAGCTTCGGGTAGCCCATCCGCTAATGTCCAGCTTCCTTGTACCCATTGGTAAGATTGTGCTGTCGTGACTTCTTTTGCCAAATCCATGCCTTTCAGGCCAGGAAATGCTTTTGCTTTTTCCAGTGCAATCTGAGCATCTGCATCATTACCTGCAATGATACAGCCGTTCTGTGCCCCTTTTTCTCTTAATAGTCGGGTCAGTTTGCGTGTATCGATATCCGCGATGGCGACGATATTATGACGTTTCAGGTAATCAGACAGGTTTTCTTCGCTGCGGAAGTTACTGGTCACTAAGGGTAAATCACGAATAACTAAGCCTTGGGCTTGAATGGCGGGGGATTCTTCATCAGCGGCATTGATGCCGACATTACCAATATGGGGATAAGTAAGAGTAACAATTTGGCGGGAATAGGAAGGGTCGGTAAGTATTTCTTGATATCCGGTCATTGAGGTATTGAAGACCACTTCTCCAACAGCCACACCTTCTGCACCAATGGCGCGACCGTGAAATTGGGTTCCATCTTCCAGAACCAATATAGCTGACTTAATCAAAACGCCCTCCAAAAATGAATAATCAGTCGCATCCAATGCATATTAATTCAGAATTAGTCCTTAAAATCAATGCCAATCATGATTTTTGTCAAAATTTTGGCAAATTGCGCGCATTCTAATGATGAGAAGGGGGGTTGTCTACAAAAAATGGCATTTTTATTGGCTTTTTTACAACTCCCGGTTTGAGTTTGAATAAATATAGCTGAAAAGTATAAGGAAAGGGTGAGCAGATAAACGATTATGGTGGGAGAAAACTTAAGAACAGAAAAAATATGTGGTTTTTTTCGTGTTTATGAGAAAAAGACCACAAAAAGACTAAATATTATTACATAAATAGTCATTAATTGGGGTATTTTATCATAGATTGTCTATATATCATTTTTACGCAATTATTTTTTAAATAATTGCGTAAAAACATAATGTTATAATATTTTAAAATTAAATTTTATCAAGATTTAGTACATCTTTCATATTATAAAGTCCACTGTTTTTTCCTGTTAACCATATGGCTGCCTTAATTGCGCCATTAGCAAAGGTCATGCGGCTTGAAGCCTTGTGGCTTATCTCTACACGTTCACCGATATCGGCAAAGATCGCAGTATGCTCTCCCACAATATCACCTGCTCGGATGGTGGCAAATCCAATGCTTTTAGGATCGCGTTCTCCTGTATGGCCTTCACGGGCATAAACTGCGCTGGTTTTGAGATCGCGGCCTAATGCACTGGCGATGGATTCCCCCATTGCCAATGCTGTTCCTGATGGAGCATCTACCTTATGGCGATGGTGGGCTTCAATAATCTCGATGTCAGTATATTCCCCCATCACTGCGGCAGCTTTTTCCAGCAATTTTAATACCAGATTGACGCCGACACTAAAATTCGCAGCAAAAACAATGGAGATCTCACGGGAGGCTTCTGCAATGGCTTGTTTACCGGCATCATCAAAACCTGTTGTGCCGATGACCATTGATTTGCGATATTGCCGACAAATGGAGAGGTAGGCCAATGTGCCTTCAGGGCGAGTAAAATCGACCAGTACATCAAAGTGTTCAATGACCTGATGCAGGTCATCATTAATCATCACGCCGTTTTTACCAATCCCAGCCAGCTCTCCCGCATCGATTCCCACCAATGATGAGCCGGAACGCTCTAATGCTGCACCAAGCGTAACACCATCCAACAACTGGATAGCCTGAATGAGGTGGCGTCCCATGCGCCCGCCAGCGCCCACGATAGCAACACGAATATCTGTATCAGCCATAAGGCCCTCTCTATAAATCATTTTTAATTGAGGTGACAAAGGAAAGTTCTACAGCTTAACTGGCAAGAACTGGCAGCGCCAGATTTATAGCTTGGTCATAAGAAAAACAGGGATCATGTTGGAAATTATAAAATTTATCTATCTTCCTGCCTCTGGCAATTCGTAATGAAGATATTTGGTATTAAATCCTGCTAACAGTCATAAATGGCGTTTTAGCATTAGCAATAATAGTTATAAATATATAATGTGTTGATTTAATATACTGAATTATTGAGGTAATCTCTGGTAATGAGAAAAATGAAGAGGATAGTATTGCAAACTCGGTTTTTGTTGGAAATCGTATCAGAATAAATTGCTTATACGTTCCAACCTAAAAAAACCGAGTTTAAATAAAATTGAAGCTAATTAACTTCTTTCACTTCAACCCGTAACTCTTTTGGTACTTCAAAAACAATATTTTCTTCTCGGCCATGCAGCTCGTTAAGCGTTTCTGCACCGAAAGTTTTCAAACGTTCAATCACCTGTTGTACCAAAATATCAGGCGCAGATGCACCTGCCGTGACACCCACTGCATCCACACCTGTGATCCATTCTTCCTGGATATCCTTAGCTGAATCAATCAAATAGGCAGGCTTGCCTACGCGTTGTGCAAGTTCGGCCAAGCGATTTGAGTTTGATGAGTTTTTAGAACCAACCACTAGAACCACATCAGCCCCTAATGCCAAATCACGTACCGCTTCCTGACGGTTAGTTGTGGCATAGCAGATATCATCTTTGCGTGGGCCGACAATATTGGGGAACCTTGCATTAAGCGCATCAATCACTTCTGAGGTGTCATCAACAGAAAGTGTTGTTTGGGTCATAAAGCAGAGGTTATTTTCATCCTTAACTTGCAGTTTCCACACGTCTTCCGGTGATTCCACCAGATACATGCCACCATTAGGGTTATTGTATTGCCCCATGGTGCCTTCTACTTCGGGATGACCGGCATGTCCGATTAAAATTGCCTCTTTGCCTTTGCGACTCGCCCTTGCCACTTCCATATGGACTTTGGTAACCAGCGGGCAGGTAGCATCAAACAGCATGGTTAAATTACGGGAGCGGGCTTCTGCACGAATGGCCTGGGAAACACCATGGGCAGAGAAGATCAAAATGGCGCCATCAGGCACTTCTGAAATTTCTTCAATGAAAATGGCGCCGAGTTTCCTGAGGTTGTCAACCACATAACGGTTGTGTACCACTTCATGGCGAACATAGATGGGGGCACCGTACAATTCCAGTGCACGCTCCACGATGCTGATAGCACGATCAACACCGGCACAGAAACCACGAGGGTTAGCCAGCAATATTTGCATGGGTTTCCTCCAACTGAGGGTCAATTTCCAGCACTTCAATTTCAAAAGTGATGTTTTGTTCAGCCAGTGGATGGTTAAAATCAACAGTAATGGAACCTTCAGCCACTTCTTTGACAAACCCCGGCATTTCACTGCCGTTTATGGCTGTAAATAACATGATGGTTCCCACTTCTGGGATACCGGCATCGGAAAAATCACGAGGAGTGAAGTATTGGACTAAATCAGGATTGTGTTTGCCAAAAATGGTTTCCCCAGCCAGCGTAAATTGATGCTTATCACCAACTTTCAACCCAAGAAGCTGCTCTTCCAGTGGGGCAGAGAGGCTACCATCACCGAGGCGGAATAATGCGGGTTTATCTTGACTATAAGTCGAGTCTGCCGTAGAGCCATCATCCAGCTTTAATGTGAAATGTAATAAAACTGCACTGTGCGCTTGCACCTGCATTGACATGTTGCTCAAGCCTTTTACTTAAAAATGATTGCAAGTATACCGCTATTGGGTATAGACGAAGTTACCAGCCCCAGTTAACCATGCTGGGGCTGGTTTATTATCATTCTTTCAATGACTAAGTTTTCGAGACTGCTTGCTTGTCCTTGTTATCAGGGCTGATAAAGCTCTCTATGATAATGAGAGCAGCACCGATACAAATTGCAGAATCGGCAATATTAAAGGTAGGCCAGTGCCATTCTCCGACATAAAAGTCGATAAAATCGACAACAAAGCCATGCACCAGCCTATCGAACAAATTTCCCAAAGCCCCACCAATCACTAAGGCGTAGGCAATATTGCTCAGTTTTTGCTTGGCATTGGAACGATACATCATTACCAGCAGAACAACCGTGATGGCAACTGCCACCAATGCAAAGAACCAACGCTGCCAGCCACCCTTATCGGCCAGAAAACTAAAGGCTGCCCCTAAATTCTGGGCGTAAGTCAGATTGAAATAAGGTATCAATGGAATGGATTCGTACAGCGTGAAATGCTGCAACACTAAGTACTTGCTTCCCAAATCCAGGATGAATACCACAACAACCAGCCAAAGCCAGCGAAGTCCGGTGGAACAAATGGGCTTACTCATCAGGCAAATTTACGCTCTTCACCGTTACCGGCAACGTTAGTCACACAGCGGCCGCAAAGTTCTGCATGTTCCGCCACCAGACCCACGTTTTTAGCATAGTGCCAGCAACGTGGACATTTTTCTCCGTCTGCTTTGCGCAAAGCCACTTTAAGACCTGCCATTTCACTTTGTTGTGCATTCTCACTGGCGGCTGCATAAGCAGCAACTTCAACCTGAGAGGTCAGCAGGACAAAGCGCAGTTCATCAGACAGTTTGTCGAGTTTTTCTGCCAGTGCTTCATCTGCATAGAGTGTGACAGCCGCTTCCAGTGAACTGCGGATATGCTTATCATTACGAGCCTGTTCCAGAACTTTGTTCACTTCGCTACGTACTGCCAGCAGGTCAGCCCAGAAAGTATCGTTCATATCTTCGCCATCTGCCAGACCAAACAGCCCGTCATACCACTCTTCGGTAAAGACGTATTGAACACGTTTACCTGGCAATTCATGCCAAATTTCATCAGCAGTAAACGACAGAATCGGCATCATCCAGCGAACCAGGGCTTCTGCGATATGGAACAAGGCAGTCTGGCAGCTACGACGGGCAAGGCCGTCACTTTTCGCGGTATACTGGCGATCTTTGATGATATCCAGATAGAACGAACCCATTTCCACGGAACAGAATTGCATCAAGCGTTGAACCACAGAGTGGAAATCATACTCTTCATAGTATTTAAGGATATCTGCCTGTGCGGCCTGAGCGCGGCCTACAGCCCAGCGATCCAGAACAACCATATCTTCTGCTTTTACCATGTGCTCTTCTGGGTTGAAACCATTCAGATTTGCCAGCAGGAAGCGGGCGGTGTTGCGGATACGGCGGTAAGCATCAGCAGAACGTTTCAAGATCTCGTCAGAAACAGCGATTTCGCCAGTATAATCAGTGGCTGCCACCCATAAACGCAGGATATCTGCGCCCAGTTTGTTCATCACATCTTGCGGGCTGATGGTATTGCCGATGGATTTGGACATTTTACGCCCTTGTTCATCAACGGTGAAACCATGAGTCAGAACCTGGCGGTAAGGGGCTTTGCCTTTGATCGCAGTGGACAGCATCAATGAAGACATGAACCAGCCACGGTGCTGGTCAGAACCTTCCAGATACAGATCGGCTGAATTGCCGTTGAATTCTGGACGGGCATCCACAACCGAAGAATGGGTACTTCCTGAATCAAACCAAACATCCAGCGTATCTGGCGCTTTGGTGTAATCTG
This sequence comes from Xenorhabdus ehlersii, assembly GCF_003610465.1. Lineage (GTDB taxonomy): Bacteria > Pseudomonadota > Gammaproteobacteria > Enterobacterales > Enterobacteriaceae > Xenorhabdus > Xenorhabdus ehlersii. Next base: position 390,966 of record NZ_RAQI01000001.1, read on the forward strand.
CGGCCTCATCACCCAGCAGGTCTGCTGCGTCCAGATCCCACCATGCCTGAATGCCATCGACTTCAACGCGTTTAGCGACTTCTTCGATCAATTCAACGGTACGAGGATGTGGCTCTTGTGTCTCTTTATGAATGAACAGAGACATGGGTACGCCCCATGTACGCTGGCGAGAAATACACCAGTCTGGACGGTTTTCTACCATTGATTCGATACGCGCTTGTCCCCAACCAGGTATCCACTGAACATCTTTGATCTCTTTTAGGGATTGTGCACGTAAACCATTTTTGTCCATGCTAATGAACCATTGTGGTGTTGCACGGAAGATGATGGGTTTTTTGTGGCGCCAGCAGCACGGGTAGCTGTGTTGGATTTTTTCCAGATTCAGCAATGTGCCTTTCTCTTTCAGCAATTCAACAATGATGTCGTTGGCTTTAAAGACAAATTGTCCATCCAGTGAAGGATAAGTGCCAGAGAGATAGCAGCCATTAGGGCCAACCGGGTTAGCGATTTCAAGGCCATATTTTAAGCTGATAGAGTAATCGTCTGGACCGTGACCACCAGCAGTATGTACTGCACCTGTACCGGCTTCAAGCGTTACGTGATCACCGAGGATGGCGGGAACATCGTAGCCCATGAATGGATGGTTGAAGCGCAACAGTTCCAGAGCTGCGCCCGTGCAATCGCCTAAAACTTCCCATGCAGTGATACCTGCGCGCTGCATAACGCTTTCGACAAGTTCAGCCGCCAGAATGATGCATTCATCATTGATTTTGACCAATTGGTAGGTAATTTCCGCACCCAAGGCAATTGCACGGTTTGCTGGCAATGTCCACGGGGTGGTGGTCCAGATGATTAAAGAAACAGGCAGCCCTTGTGGTTGTACATCAAATTTGGCGTACACGGCATCGGCATCAACGGCCGCGAAGCGCACGTCGATGGAAGGGGAGGTTTTATCGTAGTATTCCACTTCCGCTTCGGCGAGGGAGGAACCACAGTCAGTACACCAGTGAACAGGTTTTACACCTTTCAGCAAGTGCCCATTTTTGATAATACGGCCTAGTGCACGAATGATGTCGGCTTCGGTTTTGAAGTCCATGGTCAGGTAAGGTTTATCCCAATCGCCCAAGACACCCAGACGTTTGAAGTCCGCTTTTTGTGCTTCGACCTGAGTCATGGCATATTTACGGCACTCAGCACGGAATTCAGCGGCGGAAAATTTTTCCCCTGGCTTGCCGATAATCTGCTCAACCTTGAGCTCAATAGGCAAACCGTGGCAGTCCCAACCCGGAATATAAGGTGAGTCGAAGCCTGACAGCCCCTTGGACTTAATAACAATATCTTTGAGAATTTTATTAACTGAGTGACCAATATGAATATCGCCGTTTGCATAAGGAGGGCCATCATGCAAAATAAACGTTTTCTTGCCAGATTTTGCTTTTCTAATTGCCTGATACAAACCTTCTTTGTACCAACGTTTCAACATATCTGGTTCGCGCTTAGCTAAATCCCCGCGCATAGGGAACCCTGTTTCCGGTAAATTCAGGGTGTCTTTATAGTCACTCATTATAGATTCTCAGTTCCAATTTTCCGCTAGATACATGACTTGGCTCGCTGCAAGAGATAGTCTCTCGCAGCAACCACATCATTTGCGATTTGCTGTTTAAGCGCATCAAGCGAAGCAAATCGCTGCTCATTACGCAATTTTTTACGTAATACCACATCGATATGATGCCCATACAGATCCATTTGGGTATCAATCAAATGCACTTCAAGTTGCTGGCCAAGGCCTGCAACTGTGGGGCGATTGCCTATGTTTGCAACACCCGGTAGGGGGTTATCGCCCAGTCCGTGGACTTCAACAGCATAAACGCCCTTAACAGGCGCAACGAGACGTTTCAACGGTAAGTTGGCTGTGGGAAAACCGATGGTGCGCCCCAATTGCTTACCGTGAACAACTCTGCCACTTATACTGTAAGGATGCCCCAATAATATTTCGGCCAAAGCCAAGTCATCACTTTGCAGTGCCTGACGAATGGCTGTACTGCTGATCCTAAGACCGCTATCACAAAAACTGTCTGTGCTGGCGACATCAAAACTGTATTGTTTACCTGCTTGTTGTAAGTAGTGGAAATCTCCGCGGCGATTTTTGCCAAAACGGAAATCGTCTCCTATTGCCAGAAACTTAACACCCAGTTTTTCAACGAGCAACTGTGAAACAAAGGCTTCAGGTGAGTTGGCTGCAAAATGTTTGTCAAATTTCACACATAACAGATAATCAACGCCATTTTGGGCTAGATATTTTATTTTATCTCTCAGCCTTGTCAGGCGAGCTGGCGCTTTATCTGCCACAAAAACTTCCAGAGGCTGCGGTTCGAAAATCATGACCATCGTCGGTAACCCGAGACGCAGCCCTTCTTGCTTCAAGTGTTTTAATAAAGCCTGATGCCCGCGATGGACACCATCAAAATTACCAATCGTCAGCACGCAACCATGGTGACGCGCCCGGATATTGTGTATACCGCGAATTAGCTCCATAGCTGGCTCAATACCGTGGAAATTGCCGGATTATACCTTGTACAAAGCTCAAGGTTAACCCACGATCACAAAGGGTTTTAATTAATAACCTGATTCATACAATAAAAATAGGCTAGATGCCCGAAAAATATTTAATTTATCGCATTTCTCTGTGATTCATTCAGTTTTTTATTGCGAAAGACTGTATTCCCTCTGAGTAAGCTGATAAAATCCCGCCCCATCACAACGTAACCAGCGTCGCTGTACAACGACGCTTATTTGCACAAATCCATTGACAAAAGAAGGCTGAACAGGCATATTCCTCGGCCTTTGAATTGTCCTCGATAGAATATATTTGGGAGTTGGACCTTGGCTAATATCAAATCAGCTAAGAAACGCGCCGTACAGTCTGAGAAACGCCGTCAGCACAATGCGAGCCGTCGTTCTATGGTGCGCACTTTTATCAAGAAAGTCTACGCGGCTATCGCTGCTGGCGACAAAGAAGCTGCACAGAAAGCATTCAATGACATGCAACCAATTGTTGATCGTCACGCCTGCAAAGGTCTGATCCACAAAAACAAAGCAGCACGTCATAAATCTGCTCTGGCAGCACAAATCAAAGCAATGTAATCATTCGTTTTGATGATGCTAAAAAAACCGGCTTTAAGCCGGTTTTTTTGTATCTGCTGGTTTTAACGTGTTAGTTTTAATCTGCTGTTTTTAAATAAAAACTTTAATATAATTTTTCAGGGCGACTTTTTGGTGGTGAACTGAATAAAGCAGAAAAATCTTTGTTACACACGCGCTGGACTGCCGGATGCTGAATCATACGCTCGGCAAAGATGACGTAATATTCTTCCTGTACCGTATCCAATCGACCTATCTCAACAATATCACTATCAGCAAAAATATCATTGGCGTAGAAAGAAGGCGCAATGAAAATGGCGTTGTGATACATACCAAATGCTTTCATCAAAGCGGCATCATCAAATTCACCCAGCACTTCAACTTCAAGATTTTTATTGCGTATCCATGTCAGGAGCTTTCTTCCCAACATTGAGCGGCGGCCCGGAATTAATAAACGGCGCTCTTCCAAACATGCTGGAAAGGATTTTTCTGGAATTGGTTGGCGGCAGTAAAAACTAATATTACATTCCCCCAATTTCACTGAAAACAATCCTTCCTGTTGAGAAGAATCCACTGGGCAATCGGATAGGATCATATCCAGCTTATGCTGGCTAAGTTGTTCAAGCAGCATTTCATGTGTCGATTCAAAACAACGCAAGTGGATCTTTTCGTGCTCTACAACGGTCGTTTCCAATACCTTACTTACTAAACGTTTGGACAGCGCATCAGCGACACCCACATCAAACAGCAAATTTGATTCTCGGCTGTAAGTCACGATGTCCATCATTTCCTGGCTGAGTGTAAACATCTTATCCGCATAGCGGAAAACTAATTGTCCCAGTTCTGAGGGCACTAATCCTCTTCCTTGGCGTTTGAATAACTTCCCACCCAGGCGCTCTTCCAACGCTTTTATCTGTCCTGTAATGGTTTGTGGGGTCAGATATAGTGCTTCTGCCGCTCCCACAACAGAGCCTTCCTTGCAAACGTGCCAAAAATAATAGAGGTGGTTAAAATTTAAATGTGAAACCCGCATATATTTATCCTTGTGTATTGCCTCGTATCTGTATAACAGCCGTGACCATACATTTCAGGTCGCCAGATTATGGCGTTTTCCTATTTTTCTATCACTATTTTTTATTACTATGAAAATATTCGCGACATCTCAGGTATCAAAGTTTTGCCGCGAATATTAAAAGAATGAGTTACCTCGGAAATTCTTTCTATATCTGTGCTTAAATTAATCTATTCATCTATTTTTGACCACGTTTTTTCTTCGGTAACAGTATGGTGAGTAACCCATAACCAACAACCGCCGCGGTTGTGGAACCCATCAATATGCCTAAGCGGGAATAAGTACTGAAGGTATCATTGAGACCTTCAAATGCCAGACCTGAGATAAAAATAGACATGGTAAAACCGATTCCACACAGTACGGAAACAGCGAAGATTTGTCTCATACCAATTTTTTCCGGCAATTTGGCGATCCCCAGTTTTACCGAAATCCAGCTAAACAGGAAAATACCCAATGGCTTACCAAGAAACAGGCCAAGTGCGATGCCTATAGGCAATATACTGGTTAAACCATCTAATGTGACACCCTGTAGTGAAACACCCGCATTGGCAAAAGCAAACAGTGGCAGAATTAAATAAGCGACCCATGAATGCAGTTCATGCTCCAGGGTTTCTGAGGGTGACTCACCTTTTTTATCTCGAAGGGGGATCAAGAATCCAACAATAACGCCAGCCAGTGTGGCATGAACACCTGATTTCAAGATACACACCCATAAAACAGCACCAACAATCAGATAAGCGGATGTTTTAGCTATTCCTTTCCAATTCATCCAAGCCAATAGCCCAATCATGGCGGTAGCCAAACCTAATGCAGCCAGGGATATTGTTTTGGTATAGAACAAAGCGATAATGATGATGACACCTAAATCATCAATAATCGCCAGCGCAAGCAAAAATACTTTTAATGCGGTGGGAACGCGTTTCCCCAACAACGCCATGATCCCTAATGCAAAAGCGATATCTGTTGCGCAGGGAATTGCCCAACCTTGTTGGGTGATCTCGTCACTGCCATTAAACAGCAGATAGATCAATGCCGGAGCCAACATCCCTCCAAGCGCCGCAATGGCGGGGAAAATGGCTTTGTCGCGACCAGCAAGTGAGCCTTCCATGAGTTCCCGTTTCACTTCCAGCCCGACAATGAGAAAAAACACGGCCATTAATCCATCATTTATCCATAGTAATAATGGCTTATTGATTTCCAGCGCTGCGAATTGCATTGCAACAGGAAGATTGAGAAATTGATGATAAATACCCTGCAATGGCGTATTCGCCATAACCAGCGCAAAAATGGCCGCTATAATGAGAAGGATTCCTCCAGCGGCCTCTAATTTCAAGAATTGGCGAATGATTGCAGTCATGGATAAATTAACCTATGAAATGGATCAAGGTCATGCATATTATGCTAGTCATGATATCGGAAAAAGCAGATTATTTGTGCTAAATTGTTCGTTATATTCGAATTATAACATAATGAAATAATGTTTTTCGAACTATTGATAAATTACACTGCATAGCAGAAGAGATTTTAATCATTATTTGTGCTAACGATATAAGAAAAATACTCTATGACAACGTTACTTTTCCTGTTTGTCCTTGGCGCAGCATTGCTACATGCCAGTTGGAATGCTTTGGTTAAGATTAGCGCAGATCGGTTCTTGGGCATTGCAATTATTGTCTTTTTTGCCGGAATTATCGCCACATTGGGATTGTTTTGGGTTGAATTGCCGTCATTATCCTCTCTGCCGTGGTTAATCTTCTCTGCTGTTTTACATACGACTTATTGTCTGTTTTTAAGCCGCTCTTATGCTACGGGAGATTTAGGGCAGGTATATCCAATTGCCAGAGGTTGTGCGCCACTCATTACCGCTTTATTTAGTTGGGTCATTTTGCAGGAAATGTTGCCGCCCCTTGCCATGCTCGGAGTAGGGCTTATTATCGTAGGGATTATGTTAATTGCTTTTCCACACGGGAAAAATTCTCTTCAACTGGATCGCAAAACGTTAATTGCAGCAATCATAACATCGGCATTTACCGCTGGTTATACTTTATCCGATGGAGCAGGCTCCAGAGCCAGCGATAATACTTTGACCTATATCTTATGGCTGTTTGCTATTAATGGCTGGGTAATGGGCGCGATTATGTATTTCCGGTATTGGAATACTGCCGGAAGGATGCTCCACCAATACTGGAAACAGGGAGTACTGGGCGGGCTGATGCAATTATTAAGTTATGGCATCGTAATTTGGGCGATGGGTCATGCGCCCATCGTGCTGGTTGCGGCATTGCGCGAAACTAGCGTGTTATTTGCAATGTTATTGTCAGTCGTTATCTTGCGGGAACCGTTTAGCAAAATGCGATTATTAGCTTGTATTGTGATTGTGGCTGGGGTTATTGCTACGAAGCTAGGGTAACTTCCCTTTAAAGTTGAGGGTGGCTTAATAGATTAGAAATCCCGCCTGATTATCAATACATTAGAAAGATAATCAGATGGGATTTATGCGAGATCTCACAAAGGTATTAAATTACTTAGTCAGATCATCAAAAAATTTCTTCACACCATCAAGGAAACTTTTGGAGCGAGGGCTATTGGTTTCACCGCTTTTTCCGCCAAAAGATTCGCCCAATTTACGCATCAGCTCTTTTTGCTCTTCATTCAGCTTAACCGGTGTTTCTACTACGACACGGCACAGCAAGTCGCCCTGAACACCGCCACGGACGGATTTAACACCTTTACCTTTCATACGGAACAACTTGCCAGTTTGGGTTTCCGCCGGGATTTTCAGGCTGACACGGCCATCAAGGGTTGGGACTTCAATTTCGCCGCCCAATGCCGCGGTTGCGAAGTTGATCGGAACTTCACAATAAAGATTGCTACCATCGCGCTCGAAGATATGGTGAGGCTTGACTTGCACCTGAACGTACAAATCGCCGGATGGTGCTCCGTGTTCACCGGCTTCACCTTCACCACTCAAGCGAATGCGATCGCCAGTGTCGACGCCTGCTGGAATTTTAACGGACAGCGTTTTGTATTTTTCAACACGACCATGTCCATGACATTTACCGCAAGGATCTTTGATGATTTTTCCGTGTCCATGACACTGCGGGCAAGCTTGTTGAACTGCGAAGAACCCTTGGCGCATTTGTACCTGACCTGCCCCGTGACAGGTTGGGCAAGTTTCTGGGCTGGTACCCGCTTTAGCTCCGCTGCCGTGACAGGTATCACAAGATTCCAGGGTTGGAATGCGGATCTCTTTGGTCACACCACGGACAGCTTCTTCCAGGGTTAATTCCATGCTGTAACGCAGGTCTGAGCCACGGCTAGGACGCTGCTGACGACGGCCACCACCGAAAATATCTCCGAAAACGTCACCAAAGATATCGCTAAAGTCAGCTCCGCCACCGAAACCACCTGAGCCACCGCCCATGCCACCTTGTTCAAAGGCAGCGTGACCATATTGGTCATAAGCGGCACGTTTCTGAGAATCTGTCAGGATCTCATACGCTTCTTTAATTTCTTTGAATTTACTTTCTGATTCTTTATCACCCTGGTTACGGTCTGGGTGATATTTCATTGCCAGCCGTTTATAGGCTTTTTTGATCTCTTTTTCGTCTGCGGTTTTGGAAACTCCCAAAACTTCGTAATAATCTTTTTTTGCCATCGTATTGTTTACCCTTAACACGCACGCACGGGCGTAGAGTTACCTCAACGCCCGTGCCAGTTAACAAGTAACAGGCGCCCTGTTACTTTGCCCGCTAAGGGCTATTATTTTTTGTCTTTAACTTCTTCGAATTCAGCGTCTACAACGTCGTCGTCTTTCTTCGCGTTGCTTGCGCCAGCATCGGCAGCACCAGCCTGAGCTTGTTGTTGGGCAATTTCCAGCAGTTTCTTGGATGCTTCAACCAAGGCTTGGATCTTCGCTTCAATTTCAGCTTTATCTTCGCCTTTCGCCGCAGTTTCCAGCTCAGAAGTTGCTTTCTCGATTGCCGCTTTATCGTCTGCTGCCAGTTTGTCACCCGCTTCTTCAACTTGCTTACGAGTGCCGTGGATCAGTTGGTCAGCTTGGTTACGGATTTGAACCAGCTCTTCAAACTTACGGTCAGCTTCTGCGTTTGCTTCTGCATCACGTACCATCTGTTGGATTTCTTCTTCGTTCAGACCAGAAGAGGCTTTGATGGTGATGTTTTGCTCGCGACCTGAGTTTTTGTCTTTCGCAGAAACGTGCAGGATGCCGTCAGCATCGATATCGAAAGTCACTTCGATCTGCGGAGTACCGCGCATTGCTGGTTGAATACCATCCAGGTTGAACTGACCCAGAGATTTGTTATCGCCGGCACGCTTACGCTCACCTTGTAATACATGGATCGTTACCGCAGACTGGTTGTCTTCCGCTGTAGAGAACACTTGACTATGTTTAGTTGGGATAGTGGTGTTCTTAGAAATCAGGGAAGTCATCACGCCGCCCATGGTTTCGATACCCAGAGACAGTGGAGTTACGTCCAGCAGCAGAACGTCTTTCACGTCACCAGCCAGTACACCACCTTGAACTGCTGCACCCATTGCCACTGCTTCGTCTGGGTTCACGTCTTTACGTGGTTCTTTGCCGAAGAAATCTGCGACTGCTTTCTGCACCAGTGGCATACGAGTCTGACCACCAACCAGAATAACGTCGTTGATGTCAGAGACAGACAGGCCAGCGTCATTCAATGCAACTTTCAGAGGTTCGATAGAACGTTTAACCAGGTCTTCAACCAGAGATTCCAGTTTTGCACGGGTAACTTTAATGTTCATGTGCTTAGGACCGGTTGCATCTGCTGTGATGTATGGCAGGTTTACATCAGTCTGCTGTGCAGAAGAAAGTTCGATCTTCGCTTTTTCTGCTGCTTCTTTCAGACGCTGCATTGCCAGTGGGTCATTACGTAGATCGATGCCTTGTTCTTTCTTAAACTCGTCAACCAGATAGTTGATCATGCGGCTGTCGAAGTCTTCACCACCTAAGTGGGTATCACCATTGGTTGCCAGAACTTCATACGTTTTTTCACCATCAACTTCATCGATTTCGATGATAGAGATATCGAAAGTACCACCACCCAAGTCATAAACCGCGATGGTACGGTTGCCCACTTCTCTGTCCAGGCCGTAAGCCAGTGCAGCCGCAGTAGGTTCGTTGATGATACGCTTAACTTCCAGACCTGCGATACGGCCAGCATCTTTAGTTGCCTGACGCTGTGCGTCGTTGAAGTATGCAGGAACGGTGATAACCGCTTCGGTTACTGGTTCACCCAGATAGTCTTCCGCTGTTTTCTTCATTTTTTTCAGAACTTCAGCAGAAACCTGAGGGGGTGCCATTTTTTGGCCTTTTACTTCCAGCCATGCATCGCCGTTATCCGCACCTGTGATTTTGTATGGCATGATAGATACGTCACGCTGTACTTCTTCGTCCTGGAAACGACGGCCAATCAAACGTTTAATGGCGAACAACGTGTTTTGCGGGTTAGTAACAGCCTGACGTTTAGCTGGTTGACCAACCAGAGTTTCACCATCCTGAGTATATGCGATGATAGAAGGTGTGGTACGGTCACCTTCGCTGTTTTCAAGCACACGAGTGGTTGTGCCGTCCATAATTGCTACACAAGAGTTGGTAGTTCCCAAGTCGATACCAATGATTTTACCCATCTAAACGCCTCCACAAAGAATTCATATATTCGGTCAAGTTACTAAGCTATATGAGGACGAATGTTTACTTTTCAATGGCTCTGTTCGCCAGACATTCCTCATTTTGTTTTCCAGCTAATGCTGAAATATTCAGTAGTAACTGTAGTTGAGACTTAGATGGGGTCATTCATCTCATCATCAAGGGGAGAATTGAAAAAAAATTGAGATTTAATAAAAAAATTTTTCGCAGGCCATTGTGTAGTTGATGTCATCACATTATGATTCGCCGCCTTTTATGATTTCTTGGTGCAGGAAAGCGCCACGATAAATTTTTTAATATTTTGTTTTATTTGTATTTTCTAGGGGAAGTATGCATTCTAATCAGTTGGCGAACCCAGGCCCATTGGGTTTAATGGGTTTTGGCATGACAACCATTTTGTTGAATTTGCACAATGCAGGTTTTTTCCCATTGGCATCAGCAATTTTGAGCATGGGAATTTTTTACGGTGGTTTGGCTCAGGTGCTGGCCGGCATCTTTGAGTACAAAAAAGGAAATACGTTTGCTGCAACCGCATTTACCTCTTACGGCCTGTTCTGGTTGAGTCTGATCGCTTTGCTTTTCCTGCCAAAGATGGGGCTGGCTGACGCAACCAGTCATGAGTTCCTTGGTGTTTATCTCGCCTTGTGGGGAATCTTCACACTGTTTATGTTCTTTGGTACGTTGAAAGCTAACCGTGTCCTGCAATTTGTCTTTGGCAGCTTGACGCTGCTGTTTGCATTGCTGGCAATTGGCAACATCACCGGCAATGCCAGCATCTTGATCTTCGCGGGTTTTGAAGGTGTTATCTGTGGTGCGAGTGCTTTCTATCTGGCAATGGCTGAGGTTCTGAATGAACAATATGGCCGTACTATTCTGCCAATTGGTGAAGTGAAACACGCTTAACCGTTTTTAACAGGATGAGTCATTCATGCTCATCCTGTGCTTTATCAATCCTCTAATTTCTTACCTACTTCTTCAGATAGATTTTTTCCGCAAGTAAAACCCCAATAACAGGCCAACAGCCGATAAGGTCATCATATAGTAAGCGGGTGCCAGTGCGGTATATGTCAGTAGTAAGGTGACGAAAATTGGTGTCAATCCACCAAAAATGGCATAAGCCAAATTATATGCAAATGAAATGCCACTAAACCTGACTTCTGGCGGATAGCTTTTCACCATAACAAAAGGAGTGGCGCCAATCACACCGACAGTCAGACCAGCGAGGGAATAAGTACTAAATAGTTTAAGTGGTTCATGGCTGATATTGTGGTAGAAAAACCATGTTGTGGCAGCCAATAGAGTGCAACCGATAATCAGCACGATACCGGCTCCCCATTTATCGCATAAATATCCGACAGAGATACAGCCAATCGCCAATGAGATAATAGCCAGACTGTTTGCTTTCAAAGTCAGTGATTGTTCCAGATTAAATACCGACTGCATATAGGTTGGTGTCATCAAGATAACGACGACAATGCCTGCGGAAAGGAGCCATGTCAGCAGCATGGAAATAGAGATGGCGCGTTTGTGATTAAAAACAACAGTTTTTAGTGGCAGCTCTCCTGCCAACGCTTTGCGTTCTTGCATTTCCTTGAAGACAGGGGTTTCATGGAGCCAACGGCGCAGATACATGGCGCATAAACCGAAAATACCGCCTAAGAAAAATGGCAGACGCCACGCCCAATCTAAGACTTCTTGTCTGGAATAAATCGAAGTAATAATGGTTGCGACGAGAGAACCAAATAAAATCCCCAAACTCAATCCTGCCGTTAAAACACCACAGGCAAATCCGATGCGTTTATGAGGAACATGCTCTGCCACAAAAACCCAGGCTCCGGGTACTTCTCCACCAATTGCGGCTCCCTGCATAATCCGCATCAGTAGCAGCAGGATAGGGGCAGCAATGCCTATGGCGTCATAGGTGGGCAACAGGCCGATGGTCAGTGTTGGTACAGCCATCAACAATATGCTGAGTGAAAACATTTTCTTACGCCCAATGAGATCGCCAAAATGGGCCATGACGATCCCACCTAAAGGCCGAACCAGATAACCCGCAGCAAAAATACCAAATGTCTGTAGTTGCCTGAGCCATTCAGGTATATCAGCAGGAAAAAAGAGTTCCCCAAGCGCAACAGCAAAGAAGATAAAGATAATAAAGTCGTAAAATTCCAGAGCGCCACCTAAAGCCGCCAAGGACAGCGTTTTATAATCTTGTTTATTTAATGGACGATTGTGATGTTGTGACATAAGTTACCGGTTTATAGTTATAAAATGGGTTCTAAGGTGATTATTTTCAATGTCCTGACCAGACTCAAAATAGATGAAAATAAAACTTACACTATATTAAAAGATATTTATTCTACAATTTTTAAAAAGAACCCATTGTGGTGATATGTAACTTAGATTTGAACAGAGGAAGAATTTACAGCTATATATCAGGGAAAATGTGAAATAGAAGAGTACCCAGCCCACATATTAGATCACTTTCATGTCGAATATTTTTTGTCAATTAAGGGGCGAAATACTCTTCCATAACGCGATTAATCTCGAACTTATTCTGACAGATATTGTTTCAGTAGTGAAATAACGGTTTCAATATCTGGTAATGAAGGATGTCCAACCATTCGTTGTAGTGAAACATCAAAATTTTCGTGCCATACAGGTTCAATAACGTGATAGCCATCATCACGTAATTGATTGATATTGCGACGTGTTGCTTTTTTTTCCCACATTACGTGTCCCATGACAGGAAAAAACAGCACAGGAAATGTGGAGGCCAGCACGACAGTTGTTAATCGATTGGTTGCGCCACCACAAGCAACGGTCGCAAGCGTGTTAGCTGTTGCAGGTAAAACCGCCATAATGTCATGATCCGCGACAATGCGTGAAGGTTTGTCTGTTGGCCAATCGTGGGGCATCTCTCCGCTAATGACCCGATCGGCATAGAGCGCTATGGTTGAAGCGGGTAAAAAGGTGGTGGCATTGTTTGTCATCAATACTGTTAATGTACAGTCGATCGCCGCCTTAATTGCTGAAAGATATTTGGGGAGGAGGGTGATATCTACTGACCCGGTTGTCCCAATTAAGATCCGAGGTTTTATCTGTGGAATTATTTCATCATTTTTCATCGTTAAATTAGCCTCTTATTATAAAAATAGATGATTAGCTATACGCGTTAGCGTGTTCCAGTAATCCGTCTAGTTGTACTAAGTAAGAACTTCTGCCACGCTCTTGCCATTCCCGCGGATATCCCAAAGAGACTTCCAAATGAGCAACATCTTGAATATATTCGAGATTAGGAATGTGTAGGTGTCCATATACCACCATGCGAACCCCTTTTTTTGATGCCCATTGGTGAGTTTTTTCACTGCCACACCAAATGGAAAATTCACTGTTGCGTAAGGATTCGAGCGGCTTACGGATAATGGGGAAATGGCTTATCAGTACGATATCTTTGCCATCTGGAATGGTGTTCAAGCGTTTGGCGGTATATTGGATACGTTCCCGACACCAATCGATAATATTTCTATGGGGATAGGTTTTCAGGAAGAATTCGTCAGAGCTAATGACACCACAACGACGAGCGCGTTCTATAGCCTGTTCCGCCGTATAGTCATAGGTATTTCTAAATGAATAATCGTATAGGGTAAAAATAGGGGCAATGGTAACCGTTGTACCATTCCCCATGCGGTAATGACGAAACTCATCTTCGGGGGTGAGTACGTTATGCTGCCGACAGATATTGACCAGATGTTCATAACGCAGTACGCCAGGCAACTTTAATTGATCTTTTGGTGTGCACCAGAGTTCATGATTTCCTGGCGTCCAGACGACTTGAGCAAACCGTTGGGAAAGCATACTGATGACCCATGTAAAATCTGACTCCTGCTCTGCGATGTCGCCTGCCAGCAGCAGCCAATCGTCAGGTGTTGATGGCCTGAATGATTCGACTATAGCCCTATTTGTTGCATGAGATACATGTAAGTCACTGACGGCCAACAACATAAGCTCACCTCTCTAACTTTACCTGTAAGTTTCTTTAAAAATCAGGGCGTTCCTGGAGGAGCTTCTCCCCATCCCCACTTGGGTACGGTTTCGCGACGTGAAGGAGCAGCATTGGGTTGAGAATTGGCCTCAGCCCTGCGTGAACCCCATTCGATGTAACCGGCGAATGCTGCGCGAAATTCAGGATCAGAAGGTAAGCCGATTTCATCAGCAGATTCCATCAACAGTTCTACCCATCTCTTTCTTTGTTCAGGTTGGATGCTTCTGCCTCTGTGACGGCTTATCATAACCTTGAAGCCACCACGATCTTTGGTATAGCGATTTTCTCCGCCGAGTACTTCTTCCAACCACATGGCGACGTGACCAGGGTGATCGGATTTCATATTTTTAAACAGCGGAGCAAGCAGCTCATCTTTTTCAACCTTGGCATAAAAGGTGTCCATGAGTTTCATGAGCACCTCACGACCGCCCATCCATTCAAATAAGGTCGGTGTTTCATTTGCCATAACATAACCTCTCGTATGAATATATTAATGATGTTGCGACTCAGGTAACGGCTATTTGTTGATATCCATTACCCTAACTCCAAAGATGCAATGGCCTTGACCTTATCCAGCCGCCCCTTTGGTATGAGATTGCCTTTGTACATTCTGTATGTGTTAAACAGTCCCTTTAGCCCATATTCGTTAGCCAATTGGAGAAACTCGTTGTTATCGGTTTCGGGAACATCGACCGATACAGGTAAACCATCAGGGATCTGTGCGAATGCGGTAAGAGCTAATGTTTCAACAGCTTCAGCGTTATCGGCAAAGAAAGGGCCTATTCGGTAGCCATTTTGCGATCGTCTTATGCCAATAACGCCGGAAATTCCCGTTCTGGAATAAGTACAAAATCCATAACGTTCTTTTCCCCAAAACCAATTAGCAAGTAATGCCCCTCGATGAACACCAATGCATTCAGTATCATATTTAATGACTTCATCAATATTGGCTGGCGTAATTAGAATAGCGCCAGCTGGTGGAGTGATTTTTTGCTTGATGAGTCCGGAAAGCCGGACATTACGATAATGGATGGCAAATCCTCTTCTTTCGTAGAGTTGCGTTCTATCCCAGTTACCATCACAGCCAATGGTGCGATGTTCTGCATAGTCCATAGAGCATTTCCATATTTTTCCTGCACAAACATGATTGCGGAATTCTGGTTGTATAATGAAATTGCCACCGAACGAATAAAAATCTGAATAATTCACCATCGATATTGATGCGATGGGTTGAATACCACGATAGGCAATAAAAAAAGCCTCTGGATCTACCCTAAAGAAACAGGCTGCATCGTCCACATTCATATCCCAGTTTTCGGCCTTTGCCCAATTAAGAATGATTGAGTTCCATTGACTGACATTGACCGATCGAATGAGACACGACTTGCTGTTCATCTTATTCATAACCAATATATCCTCTCCAACCGCGTATTATTATGCTTTAAAGTCCGATTGATTTACTGATGATTTCTTGCAGTACCTCGCTGGTTCCACCGTAAATAGTCTGGGCGCGGCTATTCAACCAATTCTTGCCCGCAATGGAATCACGCATATAACCCAAGCCGCCGTGCAATTGCAGGCAACGATCTGCCACTTTCATTTGCAGTTCGGTCGTCCACCACTTGATGCGGGCTGCATCTACTAAACTGAAAAGCCCCTGATTAAAGAGATCAACGGCGTTATCCAGGTAGATTCGGGCAATTTTTACTTCGGTATCTAATTGCGCCAGAATAAAACGGTTGTATTGAAAGGAGCCGATCGGTTGATTGAAAGCTGTTCTTTCTTTCACATATTCCAGTGTGCTCTGCAATATATGTTCTGCACTGGCAACCGCCACAGTTGAGATGCTGAGGCGTTCGCGGGGCATTGCTGACATAAAGTAATAGTTACCGAGGTTTTCACGGCCAATCAGGTTGGTAACAGGGACCTTACAGTCATGGAAAAAGAGTTCAGCCGTGTCGCTGCCATTCCAGCCAATTTTCTTTAATGGCGCTCCTCTGGTGAATCCGGTCATATCCCGTTCTATTGCCAGTAAACTGATACCCTGGCCTTGTTGCCCCTCTTCTGTTTTTACCGCTACCACGATCAGATCCGCATTGATACCATTGGTGATGTAAGTTTTGCCGCCATTCACCAGATAGTGATCACCTTGACGTTTAGCCACAGTTTTGATGTCTGCGGTATTGGAACCACCAGTTGGCTCTGTCATAGCAATGGCGGCAACCCGTTTTCCGCTACACAATTCCGGCAGCCATCTTTTTTTCTGTTCCTGATTACCGAGGGCAAAAATGTAGCTGGCAACAATATCGTTATGAGCAACGATGCCTGGTACAGTTACACCTGCCTTGATGAGTTCTTCTGTCAGAATGACCGCAAACCGATAATCGTTTTTTCCCAGTCCCCCAAGCTCAGGGCTGACGCTCATACCTAATAACCCTGACTGGCCTAATTTCTCCCAAAAGGTGCGTTCAACCAGCCCATGCTCTTCCCACCTCTGATGTTCAGGGACGATTTCACGCTCAAGGAATTCACGACAGGATTTCCGGTAATTATCAAAATTATCAATCTCAATACGCATATTTACTCCAGTTCTTTGTCAGCCCAAATGGTTTTTCACTCAGCAATATTTGTTTAATAACATCCCAGTGGTGGTACACAGCAAAGTGATCCCCTTCAATATGGATGAGTGAAATATCGTCAGCGGTGTAATTTTTCCAGGCTTCCATGTCTGCCAAAGTGACATAACTGTCGAGAGTGGCGGAAACCAGCACCAGTGGATAACTCACCTGTATATTGCCAAGTTGGGGAAATTGGCTGCGTATCAGGTAATCATTGCGCAGTTGCCGGATGATGGGTTTTATCAGCGCCGGTTCGTTCAAGATTGCGTCAGGTGTCCCTTGATCCGCTTTGGTTTTCTGAATCAATTGTTCATCTGTCCATTCATGTCGTTCATCTTTGGGTTGACGATGAGGGGGGACAGAGCTGGATACCACGCCAAATAAAGGGGAAGTGCCATAGTTTTTCATTATCGCCTGACCTACCGCGATGCTCAGCACGCCACCAAAGCTATGACCAAAGGTGATCCACTCCGTGATACCCTGTGTTTGTTTCTGCTGAAAATCTGCCCAGATATCTGATGCCAGTCGTTCAGTCAGGGCATCGAGATCGTGAATTTCAGGTTCTTTAGCCAGATAACCACGACCTGGGATCGCAACGGGTTGTAAGATCGCAGATTGGGTGGTCATGAGATCAGTTAGCCAGGGGCGATAAATCGCTGTTGTTGCTCCTGCATGGGGAAAGGCATAAATCACCCGTCTGCAATTAGTTGCCATTTATCCTCCGCTCGCTGGTGGTTTCTCTTTCTATTAAAAAACTGACAATGCGTTCAGCCGTCATAATGGTTGTCAGATTAGTTGGCATAGAGGGAATAGTGGGGAATAGAGAAGCGTCAGCAACTGTCACACCCGTAACGCCATGGACTCGACCGTCTTCTTGCGTGGCGCTATCAGGATCATCATGGGTGCCCATTCTGAGCGTTCCAGACGCATGCCAGCCTGGATTAACCAGGTTTTTGATTGCACTGTTCATGATTTCATCGTTATGAATCATGGAGTCAGACCAAAATTGGATGCCATCAAGGAAGGTATCCACTTCCGGGTGGCGTAAAACCTGCCAAATTTTACGCACTCCCCCGACAAGGCGTGCGATATCTGATGGGGAGTGAGTCAACGGCAGATCAATTTGGGGTAATCCTGTGGGCGTGGCGGAATTGATGAAAACCCGTCCTTGAATCTCTGGACGCATTAACATGACGGAAGCACCAACCAGCATTGGATAAGTAACGCGATCTCTGAACCCCGGTACGGTGTCACTGGCAACATTGTTCAGCAAGCCAATTTGTACATCGACTTTTGCGTCATAACCGCTTCTAATGCGAGCAGCAATTTGCCGCCACGGCAGGCCCGTGGTACAGACACCGGCTTTAGGCAGCGCCCAGAGCACCACGGAAGCATGGTCAGTTAAATTTCTGCCAACGGCGGGCACTTGCGCAACGACAGGGATACCTAATCTGCTCAGATGTTCTGGATCACCCACACCTGAGCGCTGTAATAATGTTGCCGAACCAATTGCGCCAGCGCAGAGAACAATTTGTTTGGCCTGATAAACCTGCTCTTCTCCCGCCTGAATAATTTTTACCCCTGAGGCGACAGTGCCGTTGAAAATGATCTGCGTGACCAGGGCATCCGTCAGCACATGCAGATTTTCTCTATTCAGGATCGGTTCAAGGTATGAACGATAAACATCGACTCTTTCTGCGCCGTTAACGACATTGGCGGGCACAGGGCCGACAGCAGGATCTTCACCGATATTGAGATCATCGGCGTAAGGTACACCAAACTGTTCGCAGGCATGGGCAAAAGCCATATCAAGAGGGTGGATCTCGTTATTTGCCGGTCTGCGCAGACACATCGGCCCCTGTGAACCGTGGTTATCATCACCGATATAATCAGTGTCATTTTCCAAATGCTTAAACCATGGCAGGACTTGTTCCCAAGACCAATTAGGGCAGCCCATTTGGGTCCATTTATCAAAATCGCTCGGAAATCCTCGCAGGGCAATAGCACCGTTAACAGCGGAGGAACCCCCAAGGACTTTCCCCACACGATAATTGAACGGCTTGCGCTCTTTGTGCTTGCGAGTTTGTTGTTTGTTATCTTTTCCATGGGCAGGAGAAGCCATGAGATCGGCGAACCGATCACCATCATTGCGCACATTGGCTTCGTAATCCCAGTTATATCCTTCCAGCACCAGCCTTGACGCATCTCTGAGTGGACTGGCAGGGTTGTGTACATCAGATTCGTGACCTGCTTCAATCAGCAGTACGGACTTCGTGCTATTTTCAGACAGGCGAGAGGCAGCCACGCATCCTGCTGAACCACCGCCTACCACGATATAATCATATGCTTTGGTCATAGCTCATTCACCGCTTGAGATTGGACGATGGTTTCGATGATGCGAGAGAAAGACTGAATATTAGAATTCATGAACAGCCCTTCGATAATGTCCTGTTCGCCAACTGGCGTAATATTAAATTCCTGTCGCAGAGCACTCAGTAAACCAACGGCATGGAGTGAATCACCGCCAATATCAAAAAAGCCATCGGTGACATCAAAATCATCGTGTTGAAGTTGTGCTTGCCAGAGTTTCAGGATCTTCGCTTCTATTTCATTAGCGGGGGCAACCGGAGCATCTGCATGTTCTTCGGTATCAGACCAGGGAATAGGCAGCGCTTTACGGTCAATTTTTCCATTACTGGTTAACGGCATATGGGGCAATAAGATGTAATAACTGGGCACCATATAAGAGGGCAATGTTTTGCGGGCAATTTCCCTCAATTGATCCTGAAAATGGGTCGGATCATCCAACGTTTCTTGCGCCTCAGGCACAACATAGGAAACGATATGTCGTTGTCCGGTTTTGGCATGAACGGGAGCATCAATGACGACATGGCTGGCATTTTCGTGGGTCAGAAGGCAGGCTTCAATTTCGCCTAACTCAATGCGGTAGCCGTTGATTTTTACCTGATTGTCTTCACGCCCTAAAATTTCTATCAAGCCATCGGTAATATATCGTCCCAAATCTCCAGTTCTGTACAGCCGTTCACCTGTGGCGGGATGAATAATAAAGCGTAATGCGGTTTTTTCTGCATCGCCCAAATAACCTTGAGTCACTCCGTCTCCGCCAATATAGAGTTCTCCGGTGACCCATTTGGGGCAGGGAAGAAGCCAGTTATTCAAAACATGGAATGTTTGATTTGCTAGCGGCTTACCATAAGGAATGCTTTTCCAGTTTTTATCAATTTTCTCAATGGGATAATGTATCGACCAGATAGAACCTTCAGTTGCTCCACCGAGACTGATTATCGCAGTATTTGGCAAACTTTCCCGAATACGTTCAGGGAGATCGACAGGTATCCAGTCTCCGCTCATAAGGATTAGCCTTAATTGGGTCGCGGATAGTGCGGAACCATTTCTGTCTACCAATACTTTCACGGGAGCAGGGACACTATTCCAAATCGTAATTTGATGTTTGATCAGCATGTCTAGCCAGATTTTTGGGTCATTAGCCGTTTCTGGCATGGAAAAAATAACTTTTCCTCCTACGCTTAATAGCCCGAAATAATCATAGACGGACAAATCAAACCCGGCAGGCGCGACAGACAACACAACATCTTTTTCTGTTACCCGGAATTTATGATTAATATCAAATACGGTATTGGCGGCATTACGGTGGGAAGCCATCACCCCTTTCGGCTCTCCTGTTGAACCAGAGGTAAAGATGACATAGGCCAGATCATCTAATCCTTGCATTGAAGGCATGGAAGACCAATGTGCCGTAGCCATTTGTTCTGTATCCATTGCCTGATGCATAGAACACTCATCCAGATTGATACGAAGTAAATTCGTAAATTCATCATGTGCAAAAACCGTGCTGTCAGTGACAATCCCTTTGGCTGAACAGCGGTTGAGCAAACTCATTCGACGTTCCGCAGGCAGTTGGGGATCAATGGCCACGTAGGCCGCACCTGACATAAGAACACCCAGCAACCCAATGACTAACTCTGGGCTTTGTGGCAGGGAGACAGCGACAATATCATTGGGATGAATTAGGACAGAGCTTCGTAGTTGTTGTGCTATTGCATAAGCTCTGTTAGCCATTTCTGCATAGGTAACTTGTTTTTCGCCCTGAATAAGTGCAATTGCATTGGGAAATTTGTCAGCAGCTTGTAAAACCATTTCATGCAGTAGCTTGAGATCAAATTCGGTATCTGTTGCATTGGCTTTTGTTCTTTCCACTAAATCTGAGGCAGGCAATGTCACCAGTGGTGCGTTTTTATCCCATACTGAATTGTCTTCTGCACAAGTCGTTATCAGTGCCAGATACGCATCCAACATGGCTTCCACCATGCCATCAGGGAATAGCTCATTGACTGTATTCCAGTTAATTTGCACCAGATCATCAACACGAACAATCTGGTTCTCTAACCAAACTTGGGGGGTTTGATTACTGCTATAAACTTGGGTCGCTTCCGTCCAACTGATATCTGTCACGACATTATCCAAATTGGCCGTCAGGGTATTGCTAAATACTACGGGGGCGGTTGCTGCTCGGTTGCCATGATTTCGGCGGGTCAGTTCTCTGAGAACTTGAACACCATTATAGGAACAGTGCCAGCGGTTCATCATCAAATCAGTCTGGATCTGTACCAAACGATTATTGAGGCTTTCTTCTCCTGTTCCTCCAATACCCAGTAACATGGGTTGCAGGAAATTGCCGACAACATTTTCAATGCCATCAAAATAAGGACGGCGTCCAAATTGAGTGACAGTCAGTGTAAAAGTCTGACGTTTCGACCATTGACGAAGCACTTCTGCGTACATACCGAGCAGTACAGTTTCCAATGTTAATTTGCGTAATTCCGCTTTTTTTCTCAGAGCTAATAATGTTTCAGAAGAAATTGTTCGGCTGTAACGTTTGAACACTGGTGGAGAAAGTATCTCTGGTGCATTTTTTAAAGGTAATTCCGGTGGTTGAGGTAAATGCTCTAGCTGTTGTTCCCAATAAGTTTTATCACGTAATCCTTGTGGCTGCCCCTGTAGATAACGTTCTAATTTGATATAACTGGGGAAATTCATATTATCAGGTAGAGCAGGCAGCTCATAACCTTGATAAACTTGCCACCAGTCACGTAATACCAAACGGACACTATGAATGTCGACAAACATCAGGTCGAAATAAATATGCAGACGGGTAATATCATTATTAAGTATTGTTGCCCGTATATCGAATGTAGGGGCTTTATCTACAGGT
The DNA here is from genome assembly GCF_003610465.1 of Xenorhabdus ehlersii. GTDB lineage: Bacteria > Pseudomonadota > Gammaproteobacteria > Enterobacterales > Enterobacteriaceae > Xenorhabdus > Xenorhabdus ehlersii. The sequence continues at coordinate 412,788 of NZ_RAQI01000001.1, forward strand.
AATAATTGCGTTTCCATTTCCCGACGAAGTTTTTCCAGCCTATTATCTTTTTCTGACTCTGACCACTTTCTACAATCCTGAATAGGAATGATGTAATTTAATGGTGTGGGTAAAATCCGCTGTTGTCCATCTAAAGATAAAGTCGCCCTTAACATAGGGTGATATGCAATGATTTTGTTTAATGCGTTATTTAATAAATTGATATCTAATGAATTAATATCTAATTCAGTATATAGGCAACTGGTTAAACCTCCTAGTTCCAGTCCGGGGTTACGCCCAATTAAATAGGCATATTGAATATCTGTTAATGGAAAACTTTCTGTCTCAATCGTATTTTCTTGTAGAGTTACAGGAATGATAATATTTATTAATGGTAATCTGTTTTGAAGTATCCCATTAACCTGATTTTTCAATTTTGATAGCTCTACTTCTAAATTTTTATTTTCTGGTTTATATAATTCAGGGGGATTAGAGGTTTCTAATCCGGATTCTTGTAATGCCTGGAGGAAATTTTGCATGCATTATCCCTTGTATTTGATTGATAAGTTAACTTATGTTTTTTTGAGGTTGTTTTTTATCTTTGAAATAAAATAGTGCCGGGAATAGGGTTGGAATTCTTAACAAAGAATCTTTTTACAGTTCACCAATTTATTTTGGTGAAAATAAACATCATTTACTATCAGATTAATATATTGACTCATGAGTTTAAAATAAAAGCAGTGCATATTCAGACGCCTCATTAATCTTAGTAAGGTGTTTAGTTTTATTTGTTGGTTTGCTTTTATGCAAAAATAACATGTTTATAACTAAATGTAATATCAAATAATAATATTTTATTAACGATTATTGTTATGTGAAATATATGGATACTGATCAAATTCAAGTTGGTAGTCGCATAATAATTTCTGACGCCTCACCAACCTGCTAATCTCCTGTGGGTAAATTAATAACTCCCTGGCAAAATATTATTACGTTATTTTTTGATTTTTTAATAGTCAATATATGAAATCATCGTATTTATAATTAGCAGATTGCCCATTGGTTTTTTCTCTGGTTAAAGTTATTAGTCAGAATTTATGTGATTGATTTTTTTTGATTATTATGTTTATCCAATATTGAATGAATAAATTTTGTGTGATTTATTTTAAGGATTTTAATAACTGATTGTTATTAATTGATAGCCTATTCCTATCTTCCTGATAGGAAAAGATCTATTGATCTAACTATAATATTCAATATAATAATTGAATTGAGGGTATCGAGTATTCTGAGTTAGCGATTATCTTGTACATGGATTCATAAAATGAATGTTCCAATATCAAAGTTAACAAATATACATGCGCATACCCCACATTTCATTTATGAGCTGCATTTTAGTAACTTAAAAATTTTTACTGAGGATTCAATATGAGTACATTAATTGAATTAACCGAAGATAATTTTGATAGTGTAGTCGGTTCTAAAGGGATCTGTGTTGTTAGATTCTGGGCGCCATGGTGTGGCCCGTGTCGTGCGGTAGCACCAACGTTTAATCAATTATCAATTGATATGAAAGATAGTGCCACTTTCGGGGAAATCAATATTGATGATGCCAATAATATCGCTATGAAATATGGTATTCGCAGCATACCAACGACATTAGTATATAAAGATGGGCAACCTGTAGATTCTCTTGTTGGCGTCGCTTCATTATCACAATTTAAGAATATGGTTTCTAAAAATTTGTAATCCAGGTTGAGTTAAATTTGAGGAGCCTGCCTTAATTAAAAAATTTAATGTTTTTGTGTCAGGCTCAATTTATCAAAAATAAGCGCTTAAAAATAACAGTGAAAAAATTTGGCCGATGAGTTTTGGTTCATCTGTTTCGGGTAATCAGATTAATTCATTGGGAAAATATCCATGGGAATACCTAAAAATCATGATGATTTTTTCATCTGATGAACCAGCAAAATGGTCGCTTTCATTGGAAAGTGCTTATGTCATCAAAGAGTTTTTGTAAAAATTATAGATAAGATCCCAAATTGGATAACAATAATAAGAAAATAGATGGAAATAAAATGTGTATTCCGTCGATAAATAATGAAAATTTATCGACGGTCATTTAAAAATGAAATCAAGAAAATAACGTTAATAATAACGCAGCTAAATACAGACCAACACCATAAGAAGTGTGTGCCATCAGGCTTCTTAGTCTGGTTGTATTAGGGGCAGGTGTTTTAGATGCAGCCATCCCCATTCCCATACCTGGTTGCATAATGAAGAAAGGGGCAACTAAAGTAACGATGCCGATAATTAAAGCTGGCAGAAAAGTGGGGTTTCTTGCCCAATCTAATCCATAAATGAGTAATAGTACGCCGGCAAAAATGATCCCAATCAAATAGTGGGCAAACCAACCAATTCCGGTTTCACCTTTCACAGGCTCAGCTTGTAGAATGCTTGTATGGATAAATTTCCCTTTGGGAATATGTCCAATCCAGCGTCCTACCATGCTATAGTTCAGTGAGGGAATTCCGAAACACCGTTTTATGAAAACCGCCCAAAGATCCATAACAACCGTTGCACCAACGCCAATCAGTACAGAATAAACAATAAACTCCAATCCTTCATTCATCTGTTGCGATCCTCCGAATTGTGGCTATCTATTAATGGTCAATCAATCAGCGAGTACTCGAAATGACTAAAAAACTTTGCTACCATGATGGTCAATTAAATTATTGAATATAATAATGATGGAAGTAGAAAGTCAATGTTTGATAAAGAAATTCTTGTTGAGATCGCGGAAATTGCTAAGGTGTTGGGAAATTCCCATCGATTGATATTGCTTGAGTGTCTGATAGATACTGAACAATCCGTGGAAAATTTGTCGGAGCTTTCCGGTTTGTCGATTGCCAATACTTCCCAGCATCTCCAGCATCTCAAACGTGCAGGGTTGCTCCAGTCTCGCAAATCAGGTAAGCATGTACTTTATCGTCGGAGTGAAGGGCCTATCATAGAGGTTATCTCTGCGATCCAGCAATATGCCGAATTTAACCGCAAAGAAATGCGTAGGTTGATCGATGATTCGAGCAATCAGGAAGCCGTTTCGTGGGAAGAGCTGCTGGAGAGGATCAAAGCTAAGAGTATGACTTTACTCGATGTCAGACCAAAAGAGGAGTTTGAACAGGGTCATTTACCCGATGCTATTAATATTCCTGTTGATGAGCTGGAGAATAGGCTGGATGAACTGGCATCTAATAGGGAGTTGATCGCCTATTGCCGTGGCCCTTATTGTGTACTTTCTGCCAATGCCCTCGCATTGCTTCGTGCTAAGGGAATTCAAGCCCGTCGGTTTAAAAAAGGATTTTCGGGTTGGAAAGAGGCCGGAATGCGAATCGAGACAAAATCTTAATAAATATCTAGCGATCACAATCACATTTTTGTTGATTAAAAATTGAGCTGGCATTAAAAGTAAATAAAATCAAAAACTGATTGTTACTGCTTAGATAGGAAAAACCTGACATCGGCTTTCTCCACGGTATAGAGACTGACGTTGTCAGGTTTTTTTCATTGGTAGCCAATAGATTTTGACAGCACAGGCAGTGCGGAAAACGAGGGAAGTGGCATGACATACCAGATACTGACCCAAGAAATCATTGCAGGTGTTGGTGGTAAAGAAAATATTGTCAGTCTCGTTCATTGTGCGACTCGGCTGCGTTTTAAACTATGGGATAGCACACTCGCCGATATCAATAAACTAAAAGCCCATCCTAATATCATTACGGTTGTTGAAAGTGGAGGGCAATTTCAGGTTGTGATTGGTAATCAAGTCAAAGAGGTATATCAGGCTATTCAGCAAGTGTTGGCACCTTCTGATGAAGCACCCTTAATGGCAAATCCAACTGGCAAGCGAGATAATTTATTTAACCATTTTATCGATATTATTTCGGGTATCTTTACCCCATTTTTAGGGGTAATGGCAGCTTCCGGGATCTTAAAAGGCTTGCTTGCAGTTGCCATTGCATTTCATTGGCTAACGCTTGATAGCGGTACTTATCGTATCTGGTATGCAGCCAGTGACTCGCTGTTTTATTTTTTTCCTTTATTACTTGGCTATACCGCGGGTAAAAAATTTGGGGGTAATCCATTTATTACGATGGGAATTGGCGGAGCTTTGGTACATCCCATGATCATCTCTGCTTTCGAGGTATCAATGGTTGCTGGCAGCGCAACTAAATACTTTATGGGGATCCCTCTCTCATTTTTGAATTATAGCTCTTCTGTGATCCCAATTATTTTTGCCTCATGGATAAGCTGTAAAATCGAGAAAAAATTGGATGCACACCTGCCAGCCACTATCAAAACCTTCATTACTCCCCTTGTCTGTCTGATGTTGATTGTTCCGCTCGTATTTATTGTCATTGGGCCAGTGGCGACATGGTTAAGTCATTCACTGGCTTATGCTTATCAAGCCGTATATGGATTTGCTCCGGTTCTGGCAGGAGCGATTATGGGGGCAATCTGGCAAGTTTGTGTCATTTTTGGCCTGCATTGGGGACTAGTGCCAGTCATATTCAACAACTTAACTGTGTTGGGGCATGATACGTTAGTCCCTCTGTTGTTGCCCGCCGTAATGGGACAAACGGGAGCGGCATTGGGCGTTTTCCTGCGTACCCGCGATGCTAAATTAAAAATGCTATCTGGCTCTGCTGTTACTGCCGGTATATTTGGTATCACTGAGCCTGCGGTTTATGGGGTTACCCTGCCTTACCGGCGACCGTTTATCTTTGGTTGTCTTGCTGGTGCGATCGGTGGCTCTGTTGTTGGTTATTACCAAAGTGCCATCTATTCAATAGGACTGAGCAATATTTTTACCTTCACTCAAATGATCCCGCCATCAGGAATCGATAATACTGTTTGGGGTGCAATTATTGGCACGTTGCTGGCATTTATTATTGCGGCTATTTTGACGTGGATGTTTGGTCTGCCTGCCGTTACCAATCCGCCTACAGAAACAATACTTACTGATAAAAACCAGTCTGAATTCCCACATAAGCCTTAAATGTCCATGAGAGGAGGGTTTGCATGAAACAGTTTCCAATGCATTTTTTATGGGGAGGCGCGATTGCTGCCAATCAAGTTGAAGGTGCTTATTTGACGGATGGAAAAGGTCTTTCTACTTCAGATGTTTTGCCGCAGGGGATTATTGGCCCTGTTGTTGAACGTGCTCCTTCGGATGAAACGCGATATCTCAAAGATATTGCTATCGATTTCTATCACCGTTACTCCGAAGATATCGCCTTGTTTGCGGAAATGGGATTTAAATGCTTACGTACATCTATTGCCTGGAGCCGGATTTTTCCTCATGGGGATGATAAGCAACCCAATGAAGCAGGCCTGGCATTTTATGACAGGTTGTTCGACGAAATGGCCAAATATGGCATTCAACCTTTGATCACATTATCTCACTATGAAATGCCGTGGACGTTAGTCAAAAAATATGGCGGGTGGGGGGATCGTAGACTGATTGCATTTTTTGAACGTTATGCGCGCACGGTATTGACTCGCTACCAGAGTAAGGTGAAGTTATGGCTGACATTTAATGAAATCAATATGTCGCTGCATGAACCGCTGACAGGTGTTGGATTGCTGAGAAATAGCACTCAATCAGAGATCTATCAGGCTATTCACCATCAATTGGTTGCCAGTGCCAGAGTGGTGAAATTGTGCCGAGAAATCATTCCTGATGCCCAGATTGGTAATATGTTGCTTGGTGGTTTGATGTATCCATTAACCTGTAAACCAGAAGATGTATTGGCAACTCTTCAGCAAAATCAAAAGTGGTTGTTTTTTGGCGATGTCCAGAGCCGTGGGAATTATCCTGGCTACATGCTGCGTTATTTTCGCGAGAATGGTATTGAACTTACTATTACAGAGCAAGATAGGCATGATCTGAAAAATACGGTCGATTTTATCTCATTTAGTTATTACATGAGCGGCTGTATGATCGCAGATAAAGCGGAATACCAGAAACAGCGGGGCAATATTCTGCATATGGTGGCTAATCCTTACTTGCCCAGTTCAGAATGGGGTTGGCAGATAGATCCCCTTGGTTTACGCACTATATTGAATTTGCTATGGGATCGCTATCAGAAGCCCTTGTTTATTGTTGAGAATGGCTTGGGGGCGAAAGATACACCGGAAGCAGATGGCAGTATTCGGGATGATTATCGTATTCAATACCTTAAAGAGCATCTTATCCAGGTCAGAGAAGCGATTGAAGATGGTGTGGATATTATGGGGTATACCAGTTGGGGGCCGATTGATTTGGTCAGTGCTTCAAAAGGTGAGATAACCAAACGCTACGGTTATATCTATGTTGACCAGAATGAACAGGGAACAGGTACGTTGGAGCGACGTCGTAAGAAGAGCTTTTATTGGTATAGACAAGTGATTGCAACCAATGGCAGTAGCTTGAGTGAATGATTCTATTTTTGATTCATAAGGTTCTGAGTCTGTTCAGAACCTTTATGGTCTTCAATGATTAATAGCAACAAGCAACATGTGGATTTTTAACGACGTGCACTTTTCGGCCTGAATGCGGCTACAACGCTTTCATCTGTTTCTACATAAGGGCCATCCAGCAATTGGATGCAGTAGGGAACACTGGCGAAAATTCCCGCTACCAACACCTTGCCATCTTCGTTTTTTAATCCTTCTAGTGTTTCTGCGATGGCTTTCGGTTGTCCGGGAAGGTTTAGAATCAGCGCTTGATTGCGGATCACGCCAACTTGCCGGGACAGAATGGCTGTTGGTACAAATTGAAGGCTGATTTGGCGCATTTGTTCCCCAAATCCTGGCATTTCACGATCAGCAATTGCCAGCGTTGCATCCGGCGTTACATCGCGACGTGCGGGACCCGTCCCCCCAGTGGTCAGTACCAGATGACATCCCAATTCATCGACCAGTTCACACAATGTTTGTTCAATCAGGATTTGCTCATCAGGGATCAGGCGGGTTTCTACGCTAAAAGGTGTGGTAATCGCTTTTTTCAGCCATGTTTCCAGTGCGGGCAGCCCTTTATCCTGATAAACGCCATTTGACGCACGATCAGAAACAGACACGAGGCCAATGCGCAATACATTCATACAAACCTCAATTAATTATGAAAAATAATAAAACTTTTTGGCTGCAACTTGAAATTTATTGGGTATAAGTTATAGCTAAGTCGATGGTAGCATGGCTCCAACTTCGTTGCAGCGTAATAATATTTCTACTATTCACCTATATGGTATTGTGGCAAATTTTTATCGTCCACATCCATCTCCTGGTACAGATAAAGGTGCTGTTGCGGGAAAGCAGATGAAGTTTAAAGCTATAAAATCACGCTGTACTGCTTTAATCATAGCCTGAGGAGTTCCACTATTCTGTTTTCTTTAACAAAAATTTTGATCGTTCCTCAGGCTCTGAGTTTCCTTTCTTAAGCAGAGTTCGGGTTATTTAATCAACTTTATTTGATCAAAAAGTCGCCGTTATACCTAACCTGAATGTACGACCAGGAGAAGGAATATAACCTACATTAATTGGTTGTATATAATATCTATCAAAAACATTATCCACAGTAAAATCTGCTATTATGTTTTTATTTATAATTAATGAACTTCTAAAATCAACGATTGTTGCCGGTTTATAGTCGATAGGTGCTAACAATGGAGCAGAACCTCGTCCAACCCTAGCGGTTGGTATTGCTCTTTTATCAAAGTACGATATTCGTCCACCAATAGATAATTTGTTGTTAAGGAACCCTTGATTTACATCGAGTGAATAGCTTTTTTTAGGCGGAATGTGGTTTGTTGCATAATCAGATGGAAGGTTCTCATTAATGCATCCTTTTTCTTTTTTACAAAACTCAATATTTATATAGTAATTTGCTGATGCTTTTACTGTAAAATCCTTAATCTTATAGCTTGTCTCTAGCTCAATTCCTTCAAATTTTGCTTTATTGATATTATCAATATGCATTGAAAATTTATCCCATTGCCAGCTACGACTAATATAATTATCAATGTTAGAGTTAAAATAACCGATGCTTAATTTTAATTCATCATTTGCTATCAGATTTTCAAAGCCAAACGCAGATCCTATTTCAATATTTTTCATAGTCTCATGTTGTAGGTTATTATCAGCTTTCATAAAAAAGCCATTTGTCCCTTCAACTAATGAAGGAAATCTTGGACTTTGAGAATAACGACTATACAGCATTATTTGTTTTGTTGGTCTATATTCAACGCCGAAACTATATCCATAAGCCGTTCCATCCTTAGGTATTGATGGGGTATCACCTTTATCTTTTAATGAATAACCTTTATGCTCAAAAGAAGATAGTAAATTAATGTTATTGGTTAATTCATACTTCCCATTAACAAAAATACGGTATTCTTGTCTTGTTCCTTCTCGCTGGTGAGGATGCTGAGACCAAAAACCTTTGGCTGGCCCCGTTTTTTCGGTAAGATAACTCCCTCCCAGAAGTACATTTGTTGGTTTATTATACATGTCAAATTCTAAGTCATTAGAAAGATTAACCCCCCATGTGTCAGATTTCTTTTCATCACCTAATGTATTTTGGGATGTTTTAGGTCTGTCTTTTAAATCTAAATGCCATAGAGAAAAGTTAAAATCAATTAACGGGTTACTTGATTTCCAATCATAACCTAGTTTATATCTTGCTAAACGAACATAAGCATTTGGTCCTTGTGATACTGGGACCGTAGTTCCTTTATCTATAGTTGTTGTATCTGCAACATATGTTTCACCAAAAGTACTATCATATAGGCTGTAAACAGCACTAACTCTGTGCTCATCATTAATCCATGCGCTGGTTTTTAATAAATAAGAACGTGTATTCTCTGATGTATTAGGTACTGCTGCACCTTTAGGATAAATGGTATAACCAGCATCTTGGACAGTTTCGGCTGTTACGGGGCAAGGCGCTATATTGTCATTATCATCATAATATTCATCCGGACATAAATACCCTGGTCGCGTATAATTATTTGTACCAAATCCTTTTTTTCCTGAATGATAATTTCCTCTGATGCGTTTTGATACCCCAGCTAAAAACTCGAAATTTTCATCTGCATAAGCAACCACTACACTTCCAGTGTTGTTTTTTCCATTAAATATGTTTTCTTTTTTTGGAGACGGTTCATCATTCCATGTGTAATTATTATAGTTTGAGTGGTTACTTAAAAGACTACCTTTTAGGCGTATACCAAAGTTATCACCTGGAATTAATATATCAGCAGGAGATATTGTTTTCATATTCACAGTACCACCTATCCCTGTAATACCGGAACCGCCATAAAATCCTTTTTTTATATCTACTTCACCGATGAAGTCTGGATCAATATAAGTACGGTTAGATACCCCCTGATAGCCTCGATATAAGGCTGTTTGATTTATAGTATCATCAACACTAGTAGAAATTCTTCCTTGACCTTGTAAACCTCGGATATTGACATCTATTGCTCCTGATGATCTGGATTCACCAGACAGAACTCCCGATGTACTTTTAAATATATCAGCAGGATTAATGATTATTTGTTTATTTAATTCCTGACTATCTAGTAATACTTCATTATTCTTCTTTAAGTCTAATGAAGAATAAACATATATAGTATCGCTTGAATGTTCGGTAGTTGATTCATTCGCAGCGAAAGAGTAAAGCGGGCTGACTGCAAAAAGAGTGATAAAAAAGTGTGGATTATTCATAAGATTACTACATTTGTTGATAATAATAACTATTATCATTATGCATTAATAATGTTCTTTGAACAACTTATCTTTAGGGGTTTTGTACGGAGCGAGCAGGAGCCAAAATGTCAAATAGGGGCAGGACAAATCGGTTTGATGGCAAGGCAAAAAAACAAACTCCATTAGTTTTGAATGGAGTTTGTCAGTGGCTTAAGGCGACCAATTAGTCGCCTTTGTGCAAGAAAAAATAGCGTATCGCTTGAGATTACAGCAGATCAGCAATCATGCTCTCAAGTTTGCCTTGGTCTACTGCAAACTTACGGATACCTTCTGCCAGTTTTTCAGTTGCCATTGCATCTTGGTGGTGGTTCCAGTAGAACTCGGCTTCAGTCATTGGCGCTGGACGTCCTTTGGTTTCGCCTTCGTAACCCAGTTTGCGCTCAACTTCACCTTCTGTCTCAGACAGTTCTTTTAGCAGTGCTGGAGAGATTGTCAGGCGGTCACAGCCTGCCAGTTCCAGAATTTCACCAGAGTTACGGAAACTTGCACCCATAACAACCGTGTTGTAACCGTGCTCTTTGTAGTACTGATAAATTTCAGAAACAGAAATCACACCTGGATCTTCATGCGGTGCGAATTCTTGCTTGCCACTATTTGCTTTGTACCAGTCAAGGATACGGCCGACAAATGGAGAAATCAGGTAGACACCGGCTTCTGCACAAGCACGTGCCTGGGCAAAGGAGAACAGCAGAGTCAGGTTACAGTTGATGCCTTCTTTTTCCAGTTGTTCCGCAGCACGGATACCTTGCCAGGTGGAGGCCAGTTTGATCAGGATGCGATCGTTGCTGATACCTGCTTCGTTGTACAGTTTGATCAGACGTTTTGCTTTCGCTACGCTTGCTTCGGTGTCATAAGACAGGCGTGCATCAACTTCAGTGGAGATACGGCCAGGGATCAGTTTCAGAATTTCCAGACCAATGTTAACAGCCAATTTATCGCTGGCATCAATAACTTGTTGTTCACGGGAATCGCTTTGACCACGCGCCCATTCAACAGCTTCATCGATCAGTTGGCGATATTCTGGAATTTGAGCTGCATTCAAAATCAGGGAAGGGTTAGTGGTCGCATCTTGCGGCTGATACAGTTTCATCGCCTCGATATCCCCGGTATCTGCTACTACTGTTGTCAGTTTACGCAGGGAAGTCAGTTTATCGGTCATGTTTAATATCTCATCGTTATACGTAAAATCTTTGGCAACGTTGCCTCGCCATCTTGTGATAATAACATGGTCAAGCGCGGCTGTAAGGTAGGAAAATTCTATCGCTGAGATTCTCCGCTTTTTGTCTTTTTTGCTAAAGTGAGGGAAGTCTGGATTATTAGGAAAAAATAATGCTTATTATCATTTCACCTGCAAAAACACTCGATTATGAAAGTCCACTCGCAACAGAAAAATATAGTCAACCGCTGTTATTGACGGAATCCCAACAACTGATCGAGATTTGCCGGACGTTAACACCCGCACAAATCGGTAGTTTGATGAGTATTAGTGATAAATTGGCGGGATTGAATGCTGCTCGTTTTGCAGAATGGCAGCCCGATTTCACGCCAGAAAATGCCCGTCAGGCGATTTTGGCATTTAAAGGCGATGTTTATACCGGTATGCAGGCTGAAACTTTTTCTGCCGATGATTTTGATTTTGCCCAAACACATTTAAGAATTCTATCTGGCCTATATGGGGTTTTGCGTCCTCTCGACTTGATGCAGCCTTATCGTTTGGAAATGGGCATTAAGCTGGAAAATCCACGCGGTAAAGATCTGTATCAGTTTTGGGGTGATTGTATTACTGAAAACTTAAATACAGCATTGGAACAGCAAGGTGATGATGTTCTGGTCAATCTGGCATCAGATGAGTATTTCAAATCAGTAAATACCAAAAAGCTGGCAGCCAGGATTATCAAACCTGTTTTTCTGGATGAAAAAAATGGTAAATACAAGGTCATTAGCTTCTATGCTAAAAAAGCTCGTGGTCTGATGAGCCGTTTTATCATTCAAAACGAACTGACCGATCCAGCACGGCTGGTAGAGTTCAATCTGGAAGGATACGTTTTTGATGAATCTCTCTCTAAGGGAAATGAATTGGTATTTAAGCGTTCTGCGCAGAATTAGTTTCTTAGTGTAACCAATTTTAGTCTATAAAGCCCAGTATGGAATCACTCCACCTATAAATGGGTGGAGTGATAAATGCCAGGTTATTTCGATGCTTTTTCCATCAAAAATTCACGTAACGTTAAGAAATCAGCGGGCATAAAGTGGGATAACAAGTCCAGATCTGCGCGTTCAGCTAACGCTTGTGGCAAGGACAATGGTTGGCCGAGTGTTGCTTCGACGCTTTCCTTAAATTTGGCTGGATGAGCAGTACCCAGGAACAAGCCATATTCCCCTTCTTGTAATTGATCACGCAAAACACGATAAGCGACGGCAGCATGTGGTTCGGAAATATAGCCTTTTGCCGCCAGTTCGCGCATGGTGCTTTGAGTGGTTGTATCATCCACAACCCCGTTGGCCAGTTCACTCAGTGCCCAGCTTTTGCGTTCGAACAGTTCTTCAATGCGCGGCCAGTTATTGGGCTGGCTGACATCCATGGCATTGGATAATGTTGGAATGGTTTGATGTGGTAGCCACTTACCTTCCGCTAAATAACGAGGAACAGTGTCATTAACATTAGTTGCCGCGATAAAACGTTTTATCGGCAATCCCAGCGATTTTGCCAGTAGCCCCGCGGTTAAATTACCAAAATTTCCGCTTGGGACGGAAATAACTAATTGTTCACGTTTTTCTGCTGGGATTTGTGCAACCGCTTCAAAGTAATAACAGATTTGTGCCAGTAGGCGGCTGATATTAATTGAGTTGGCTGAGTTGAGATGTAAAGCCTGCTTCAATTCTTCGTCATCAAAAGCCTGTTTGACCAATGCCTGGCAAGCATCGAAATCCCCCTTGATAGCAACCGTATGAATGTTGCCACCCAGAGTACAAAAGAGTTTTTCCTGCAATGGGCTGATTTTGCCTTCGGGATAAAGGATCACAACCTGTACGTTATTCAATCCATAGAAAGCATGAGCAACTGCGGCGCCGGTATCACCGGATGTTGCAGTCAAAATAGTGACGGGTTGTTCTCCTGCAATCTGGGTAAGAATTTGGGCCATGAAACGGCCGCCAAAGTCTTTGAACGCCAGTGTTGGGCCGTGATAAAGCTCCAGTGAAGCGATGTCATCTTCGACAGTCGCTACAGGGGCAGGGAAGGCAAATGCATTTTTCACGCGAACTGCCAATTGCTCTGCGGGAATTTCATCGCCGATAAAGGCAGTGAGAATGCGTTGGCTGCGGCTGACAAAATCCAATTGCAATAAGTCATCAATTTCATTACGGCTGAATGCTGGTAAATCCTGTGGAAAAAAGAGGCCTTGCTGTTTACCTAATCCCTGTTTTACCGCCTGTGAAAAACTGACCTGCTCGCTGTTGTCTTTTAAATTATATAATTTCATGGTTACTTTACCTGTCGTGCGCCTGCGAGATCCAGACGGCAAATGTGTACAAAGCCTTCATCATTCTGTACGTAATGTTGTTGCAGCCAGTGTGCAACCTCTTCTGCTACAGCTTTTTTATTACAAATTGCAAAAAGTGTTGGGCCAGAACCGGAAATGCCGCACGCCAGTGCCCCTAATTTTTTGACTGCATCGCGTGCATTGGCAAATCCCGGTAAGAGTTGTGTGCGATAAGGTTCTGCCACAACATCTTGCATTAATTTGGCAGCCAGTTCTGATTGCTGGGTATGGCAGGCATGGATAAAACCAGCAAAGTGACGTCCATGCTCAATGATGTCCTTACGGGCATAGTGATTGGGCAGGATTGCACGGGCTTCCGCTGTCGATACTTTGATGCCAGGATAAGCCATTACCCATAGCCAATCATCAAATGTGGGAACAGGCAGACAGGAGGTATCTTCCTGAGATAATATCAATTGCAATCCTCCCAAATAGCAGGGAGCGACATTATCATAATGAACACCACCGGAAATGCGCCCTTCTAATTCTCCCATCATGCCCAGCAACTGGTGTTGGTTAAATGGTCGGCCTGCATGTTCATTCAATGCCACTAAACCGGCGACGACAGAGCAGGCACTGGAGCCTAATCCTGAACCGATCGGCATATTTTTCTCTAATGTCATGGCAACGGGCAGTTCTTTTCCCAGTTGTTGACAAAAAAGCTGCCAGCATTGGTAGACAATGTTTTGTTTGGGATCGGCAGGTAATTTGCCAACAAATCGCCCTTTATTATTCAGGCTGAAACTTTCAGCTTCACTTACGGAGACACAATCTCCAAGTAACGAGCCATCAATGGGAGAAACTGCTGCGCCAAGCACATCAAATCCGACGCCAACGTTCCCGATAGAGGCAGGCGCATAAACCCTGATAACCATTAAACCCCCAATTTCCATGACAGAGTGCGTAATATATCAGCAAAAACGCCGGCTGCCGTTACATCATTTCCTGCGCCATAACCACGTAATACCAGCGGAATGGGTTGATAATAACGGGTGTAGAAAGCCAGAGCGTTTTCGCCATTTTTGACTTTATAAAGTGGATCGTTGCCATCAACAGAGACAATTTTCACTGTACAACGGCCTTGCTCAATTAAGCCAACATAACGCAAGACTTTCCCTTGTTCTGCGGCTTGTTCCGCACGTTGGCTAAATTCCTGATCCAGTTGCGATAAACGTTGCAGGAAACTGTCAACTTCGCCACTGGCGTCGAACGATATGGGTAAAACGGGTTCGACATGAATATCTTCCAGTTCCAGTTCATAACCTGCCTCACGCGCTAAAATCAGCAGCTTTCGGGCAACATCCATGCCAGAGAGATCATCGCGTGGATCGGGTTCAGTAAAGCCTTTCTCTTTGGCGAGCATGGTTGCTTGTGACAGCGTCATACCTTCATCCAGCATACCGAAAATATAGGATAGAGAACCCGACAGGATGCCACTGAACTGCACTAGTTCATCACCGGCATTAAGCAGATTTTGTAAGTTTTCGATAACAGGCAATCCAGCCCCTACGTTAGTGTCATACAGGAACTTACGTTTCGATTTTTCTGCGGCCTGACGGATTTGGCGATAATAAGCCATTGATAAAGTATTGGCTTTTTTATTTGGTGTGACAACGTTAAAGCCATCGCTGAGGAAGCTCGCATACTGTTCCGCAATCGACTGATTGGAAGTACAGTCCACAATGACTGGATTCAGGAGATGGTACTCTTTTTCAAGGCGGATCAGACGACTCAAGCTAAAAGGCTCAGTTGCTTCTGAGAGTGCTTGCTGCCAGTTATCCAGACAGATACCTTGCGCATCAGTCAATAAAGCACGGGAATTGGCAATACCACAGACGCGCAAATCGATATGTTTCTGTTTGAGCCAGGTTTGCTGACGACGTATTTGCTCGATCAACGCACTGCCTACACCACCTACACCGACAACAAAGACCTCAACAACTTGAGCGGTGTTAAACAGCATTTGATGGCAGAGACGAACAGCCGTAGTCGCGGCATCATTTTCAATGACGGCGGAAATGGAACGTTCGGAAGAACCTTGCGCAATGGCAATGATGTTGATATTGGCGCGTGTTAATGCGGAGAAAAAGCGGGCAGAAGTCCCCGGCTGAGTACGCATACCATCGCCAACGACAGAAATAATGGCAAGATTATCGATCACGTCAATGGGATCAAGCACACCATCTTTCAGCTCCAGATAAAATTCTTCTGTCAGTGCCTTCTGTGCTTTTGTCGATTCTTTTTGTGGTACACAGAAGCTGATGCTGTATTCTGACGAGGACTGCGTGATTAACACAACGGAAATACCTTTGCGTGACATGACGGAAAAGATCCGTGCTGCCATCCCGACCATACCTTTCATGCCAAGGCCGGAAACGTTGAACATTGCCATATGATCCAGATTGGTAATGCCCTTAATCGGCATGTTCTGGTCTTTTTGCCCATCATCAATGAGCGCATCGCCAATAAACGTACCCGGTGCATCGGGATTAGCCGTATTTTTTATCAGGCAAGGAATTTGAAACTGGGCAATCGGGGCGATAGTACGAGGATGAAGGACTTTCGCACCGAAATAAGACAATTCCATCGCTTCTTGATATGACAGGCTTTTCAGCAAGCGTGCATCTTTCACCGCTCTTGGATCACAAGTATAAACACCGTCTACATCCGTCCAGATTTCACAACAATCTGCACGCAGGCATGCTGCCAATACTGCGGCTGAATAGTCAGAGCCGTTGCGTCCCAACACAACCAATTCGCCATTTTCATTGCCCGCAGTGAAACCAGCCATCAGGATGATGTGGTCAGCAGGAATGTTAAGTGCCGCAATGCGTTTGGAAGATTCATGGATATCGACGGTGGATTCGAGACAATGCCCATGCGCCAAAAGGTTTTTGACCGGATCAATGACAGTCACTTTATGACCACGAGCTTGTAGCACGGATTCCATGATGGCAATCGACAGTTTTTCACCACGACAGATCAGAGATGCATTAATGCTGTCTGGGCATTGTTTTAACAAAGAAATGCCGTGCAGAGTCTGTTTAAGGCTGGCAAGCTCACGCTCTACTAGCCCTTTCAGGCGTTCATAATCAAACCCTGGTTGTTGTTCTTTCAATCCTGACAGCAAATCAGCAAAGATTTGGGTAGCATCGCTCATATTGGAAACAATATCTTGCCCAGCAACCGTTTTTTCGATCATCGCCACCAGATGGTTTGTGATTTTTGCTGGTGCAGAAAGTACTAAGGCAACTTGTCCAAGGGATAACTCATTCTCGGCGATATCTGCAACACTCAGTACACGCTGGTGATTCGCAACTGAGGTTCCGCCAAATTTCAATACTCGCATTAACGTTCTTCTCCTGATTTCTGTCCAAAAAAAAGCCCGTATCTTGTGGGATACGGGCTCAATGTTGTTTTATGTGTATACGTCAGCCCGCACCGTAACTCATGGTTCCGGTGGTAATCGTGGTTGTAGTAATGGTTATAGTGGTGTTTGCAAGAACCATTTTTTTCGGGCTGATGTGGTGCATAGTTTCCTGTCTGTCTTTTTAATTCGTTTGACCCCCTATTGGTTAAATTAAATTGTGGTCAATGTCAAATATTTTTTATGGTGAAAGAAGAAAAAAACGTCATTTTCCGTATCGAAATTATTCAAAATATAACCCAAATGACAAATCATTATTTGGTTAGTCAGCTTATTTAATAGCATTTAATTTTACAAAAAACATATTTTGTAATTATTTTGTCTTTATGATAAAAACGTGTCATCTGGATATTTCAGTGTCGAGCGAATCTCTCTTCAAGTATTCACGACATTTCAACATCCATTAACATAACTTATTCAAGTTAATAACAAACAACCCAAATTAAAATTAACAATTACAATTAATGTTAACGTGCTACAATTGATTTTGATATGTATCAACAAAAGTTAGTTTTTTTAGAAGGCAAATGCATTACTAGCTGTTATATTGCTGTTAATAGACTAATATAGAAGCCTCGTTTAAATCGGGTTTTTTCGGGTATGTACCCTCTAGGAAAGCGACGCTGGCTTTTAGCGTAAAACATATCAAAACATTTATTTCGGGCATAAGCTGGTTTTCTGTCATTCAGAACAAGATCAGCATATTTTCTTTTAATAATAACAGCTTGTGTCATACAGATTCTGTTTTTTAGCGATTTTAGGTAGCAACCATGCAAACCCCGCACATTTTGATTGTTGAAGACGAAATTGTCACACGCAATACCCTTAAGAGTATTTTTGAGGCTGAAGGGTATGTTGTTTATGAAGCCAATGATGGTTCAGAAATGCACAACATTCTGTCAGATAACGATATCAATTTAGTCATTATGGATATCAATTTGCCAGGTAAAAATGGCTTACTGCTTGCCCGTGAATTACGTGAGCAGGCAAATGTTGCATTGATGTTCTTAACCGGCCGTGATAATGAAGTGGACAAAATTCTTGGTCTCGAAATCGGTGCTGATGATTATATAACTAAGCCATTTAACCCACGCGAACTAACCATCCGTGCTCGTAATTTGCTTTCGCGGACAATGAACCTGAGTCATCCAGGAGAAGAGCGTCGCCAAGTTGAAAGTTATAAGTTCAATGGATGGGAGCTGGATATCAATAGCCGCTCTTTGGTTAGCCCGATGGGAGATCATTACAAACTGCCGCGTAGTGAATTTCGTGCGATGCTCCATTTCTGTGAGAATCCAGGAAAAATCCAAACCCGTGCAGAATTGTTGAAAAAAAATGACGGGCCGTGAACTGAAACCTCACGATCGTACGGTTGATGTAACTATTCGCCGTATTCGTAAACACTTCGAATCGACACCAGATACTCCAGAAATCATTGCGACCATCCACGGTGAAGGTTACCGTTTCTGTGGTGATTTAGAAGAATGATTGATACCTTTTTATAGGTATGTATTCTACATAGGATATCTGTCAAAAGCCCCGTATGTCTTATGACATCAGGGCTTTTCTTTTAGTCGGTGCTTGCTTGCCTCAGTGATGAGTTATTCACTCTTTCCACGGCATAATCGGTACAGCACTGATGGCATTTTTAGGGGAACCATCGATCACTTTGTCAGAATAAGTTAAATAAATTAGTGAATTACGATTTGGATCGTAGAAGCGTACAACCTGCAATTTTTTAAATACCAAAGAAGTGCGTTTTTGGAAGACGACGTGTCCTTTCTTGGCGGATTTTTTTATCTTATCTGCCAATTCGATCGGGCCAATTTGCTGACAGGATATGGCTGCATCAGATGTATCTTCTGCCAATCCCAATCCTCCTTTGAGTCCTCCAGTTTTGGCTCTGCTCAGATAACAGGTGACATTTTTAACGTCAGGATCATCAAAGGCTTCTATCACTATCTTGTTATCAGGGCCAAAAAGTTTGAACACTGTGTCAACAGAACCGATCTCTTCAGCATGCAACGCCGCAGGAGAAAAGAGTAAGGTAGCCGCTATCACTATTTTCTTCATTGTTGCCATATATATAGTCCAATTGAATTAAATAAATACAGTGAAAATATCTATCATTCACATATAATGTAACGCAATAAATTTAATTAAATCATTTCCAATGTGAATGTGTCTGTGATGGAAAATCAGGGCATTATAGCTGAATATGCACCCAAGACGAGTAAGTAATGGTCTTTAAAAATTTATGCCATTGGAATTAGGTCAACATCCAGCACATCAGTAGTAGATATATTTTCTCTTATAATTCATATCATTGACTTATTTATCAAGACAATGCTTGACATATTACCGATTCTGCTATTAATTTATTCCAAGTGAAAACTTGTTTAATTCATTGAGGGTTTATTGATAACATCAATGTAACAATCAATATGCCTAATGGAAGCATCTTGGCATATTGTACCTAAAGAATAACTAACTAATAGTTATAGTAAACATTGGTAATCAATTACTGGGATAGGTGTACTGCAACAACACTCAGGGAAATTGTCATCTAGGTTTATTTGGGGAAAAGTATAGGTGTTGATTATTTATCAAACTACACAATATCTTTTTTAGGAAAAAACTTTTAGTTTTCAAACTAATAAGTTGTTTTACATTTATATGATTTTCTTTTTGTCTTAATGACTGAGGGAGATGTATGGATCAAACCAACATCATTCGAGACTTGCTGCATTGGGTGGATAATAATCTGGATCGTCCATTGTCTCTTGATAACGTTGCAGCAAAAGCAGGTTACTCCAAATGGCACTTGCAGCGCATGTTCAAGGAGGTAACAGGCCAGGCAATAGGTTCTTATATCCGTGCGAGAAGATTATCCAGAGCCGCCGTTGCATTACGTTTAACCAGCCGTCCTATCTTGGACATTGCCTTGCAATATCGCTTTGATTCTCAACAAACTTTCACAAGAGCTTTCAAAAAACAGTTTGACCGAACGCCAGCAGCCTATCGTCGCAGCGAAGAGTGGTGCGCAAAAGGAATATGTCCTCCTATCTTGCTGGATAACAAACCTTTGCCAGAGCACAAATTTGTCACGTTGGAAGAGAAGTCACTTATCGGTACTGAGCACACTTGCAGTTACACGCTTGAGCAGTGGTCAGAAGATTGCAAGAATATGCGTCATGAGTTTTGGATTAACTATCTACAAGATGCGGAAATATTACCACCGAGACTTTATGGACTACACCATACGACCCCTTGTATGGAAAGTGAAGATGAACAGACAGTGTTCTATACCACAGCCATAGAACCAGAATATGCTACCTTTGATACCAAAGATAGCCGTCCAGTCGCCTTGCCGAGTGGAGATTATATTTCATTCAGTTATTTTGGTGATAAAGAGCAGTTACAAGAGTTTCTCTTTACCGTTTATGGTGTCTGTTTGCCTACACTAAACATAACTCGCAGAAAGGGATACGATGTCGAGCGATATTACCTCACTAATCTTGAATGGAAAAATCTTGGGGATGAGACACAAAATCATGTTGTGGAATTTGAGTATCTCATCCCAATTGAACGTTAACCTTGTAATTCATCCAAGGCGGGCATATCCAGATGAGTGATATCGCCCGTTGTTTCAACTATCCAACCTGGGGCCAGCCACGGGCTATCCTGATAATCCACCCGTGAGATGGAACAGTTTCTCAACCGTAGGCGGCGTTCTGAGTTAGCGGGAAGGCCCAGAATAGAGCAGATCAAACCGACGAGTGCTATTCCATGACTGACCAAAAGTGGACGGCTACCCGTAGGCAGGTTAAGGCAATTTTCCAGTGCGGCCCGCATACGGGTAGATACTTCATGCATCGATTCACCTTCTGGGATCCGTCCATTTGGTGTACCATCAACAAGACTTTTACGCCAAGATTCTTCTTCTGGTGTGAGGGAAGTTAGTTCGCGATTTTCCAGAACGCCCATATTTAACTCTCGCAGGCGTGGTTCCAGTATGACGTCACAGCCACAGGCTCTCGCGATGATTTCTGCTGTTTGGCGTGTCCGACCAAGGTCACTGGTGATAACATGGGTAATGTTTTCTGATTTAATTCTCTGCGCGACCAAGTGAGCTTGGCGCTGACCCGTTTCAGTCAAAGGACTGTCAGATTGCCCCTGAATACGACGAGCCACATTCCATTCGGTTTCGCCATGACGAACAAGATAGACCTGTAACATAGTTATTTTCCGTTATACTGCATCATGAAATAATTCAAAGGATAATTTATTTATATGTACCACGTTATTGCAGCAACAACTAACCCTGCGAAGATAAAAGCGATTAGCCTTGCATTCGATGATGTTTTTGGCCCAGGCACTTACCACATAGAAGATGTTAATGTAGACAGTAGCGTACCTCAACAACCCATTGGTAATACTGAGACTCGTACAGGTGCTCGTCATCGAGTTATGGCTGCTCGCCAGGTCCGGCCTGAAGCTGATTTCTGGGTTGGAGTTGAAGCAGGAATTGAAGATGATATGACGTTTGCCTGGATGGTCGTTGAACATAAACAAATTCGGGGAGAATCGCGTTCTGCTAGCCTGATGTTGCCAGAAAAAGTTCTGGAAGGCATTCGTAAAGGACGCGAACTTGGCCATGAAATGGCGGATGTCACTGGCGTCGATAATATCAAGCAGAAAGGTGGTGCGATTGGCTTTTTTACCAATGGTATTCTGACGCGTACCAGCGTTTATCATCAAGCTCTGATACTGGCTCTGGTGCCTATTCATCATGAAATTTACAAAGAGTCGAATAACTAATCTTAACGGTACATCGTTGTTTGGGGGCGCGATTGGACGGCCCCCGCTGCATTATCTAATTTGTTATTTTATCGTGGTTATTGTCAATCAGTTATTAACTGATTTTCCAGCCATTTCTTAACATGAGCCGGTGCGTTCTTTAAGCTATTGGAACCACGTGTAATTGTCGCAATACCAACGCCTAGCTCATTTTTCAGTTCGCGCTGGTTCATTTGACCACGCATCAATTCCTGAATAATCCGAACCCGAGTTGATAAAGCGGTACGTTCATCGGGAGTCAATAATAGCTGCAAAATAGAATGTTGCAAATTTTGTTCAAATGCTATTTTTAACAACTCAACAAAAGTGAGCCAGTCATCACCATCTTCCGGGGAAAGCGCCGGATCAATCAAATGATTTTGTGCCATAATTAACCGCCATACTATTCAACTAGTACAGTAGCATATCATATTTATCTTAAATTAATAACGTCTTTGCCATTCCGCATTTGTCAGCACATTGGGCATTTTCCCCATAAAATTATGGTAGAACATGTCGTAGGCAAGAACATTTTTGACATAAGAACGTGTTTCCGCAAAAGGAATGCTCTCAATAAAGGCGATGGGATCGATGTTCCCAGCGGTGTTAGCTAACCAACGCTCAACATTTGCAGGGCCGGCATTATAAGCGGCACTGGCAAGAATACGGTTATTGTCAAAACGCTGATAGACGGACTCCAGATAAGCGGTGCCAATTTTAATATTCGTAATCGGGTTCATTAATTGATTGCTGCTGACATAACCCTGAATTTTCTCACTCTTCACGGTATGTTCGGCGGTTTTGGGCATGATCTGCATTAATCCACTGGCTCCTTTGGAAGAACGGGCCTGTGGGTCCCAGGCACTTTCCTGACGGGCAATTGCCATTGCATAACTTTGTGAAATATTTTTATCTGATGTGAAGTTTGCAAATTCGTTTTGCCACGCCATCGGGAAACGCTCTTCAAGGTGATCCCACATTTTTCCCGCAATGGTAGCTTGTACACTGAATGCGGGCCAGCGCTGCTCAAATGCATAACGAGCCAACTGTTCTTGTTTCACGCGATCTTGCGAAGAAACCAGGAGGAGCCATTCTGAGCGTGCCAAATTATCCATATTCCAATACAGCAACTCCCGGATACGTTTAATTGCTGGCATATTGGCAATGGAACGATCGGGTCTCTCTGATTTATTGATGGTCAGAGGATAAGAAATATGTAATTTCTGGGCGGCCACCATGGGATAAAAACCACGATGTTCGGTCAGTTTACGTAATATCGCGTTGCCTTCTGCGCTTTTCCTTTGATTGAGCAGAATAATAGCTCTCCAATATTGCCACTCATCTTGTTGCAACGTTTTTTGCGGCAACAACGAAATCCATCTTTCAAGCCCAGAATGATCGCCATCCCTCAATGCTAAGCGAGCACGTCTCTCAATCAATTTGATAGAGTGTGAATCGTGAATGGTATCATCCCGCCATTTTGCCTGCTCTGGTGTAATGTCTCCCATCAATTGCCATGCGACGATATCTTTTAATTGTTGTCGTTCGGCGTCATTCATCTTTTGAGAGCGGACAAGTGTAGGGATGCTTACTCTGGCAAGTTCAGCATTTATGCGGGCAAATCGGGAGAAGTTCGTTATGATAACTGAGCGGGTGAAGTCGGTTGGTGTGGCAGTTGTGGCAACTTGTTCAATTAACGTTGGATCATGTTGCAGCTTCAGTAAATTCGTACTCAAGCTTTGATAACGCAATGGCAAGCGTTTGGCAAGATAGGTAACAAGTGTGGTGTTATTGGCTTTCATCGCCAATTCGATACGCTGCAAAATTAAATGTGCAGACAGGTATCCAGCCTGATCCCAGGCAGTGAGTAGTTTATCGCAACTAGCAGGTAATGAGTTGCCATTGAGCCAAATTTCTTGGGCACCTTGCCAGGCGACTTGTTGGTGTCCTGTGGCCCATTGTGCAAAGTAATAATCACAGCGTTCTGCCACTGTATTTGGCGGGTTGGGACTGAATGCCAGGATGCCGCTCCAATCACCATTGTTTGCCAGTACACTGATAAATCGAGATGCCAGCGAACGTGCTGGTGGCAAGGTAGGGTGAGTATTAATAAAGTGCTGAACTTGCTGAGGAGTGGTAGTTGCCAGATCCTGAGATAATTGACGATATTCGAGATAAGGATACAGCGGGTAATTTTTCAGCATTGGCATCAGACGCGTCACTTCCGCCATATTTTTGGTATCCCATGCCTGCTTTATTTCTTGATATCGTTGACGTTGGGCATTCAGAGAATCAGCATGTGCCGCTCCAGCAACAACAGAAACCAGACTTACAGCCATGACGAAATGCTGCCACTTACTCATTGCCACATACCCCTTCGGAAGACTACTATCAGTGTCCAATTGCCCTGTATTTAAATGCTTTGCTCAGGTGCGCTGTCCAAGTGAATTGTTAAGATGCTATGTAATTATAATCATATTATTGATGTGAATTATTACAATTGTCATACCAAATAGAAAACGCTGAAAAAGTGCTATTTGATAAGAGGATAGGTAAAATAAGCCATCCAAACTCGATAAACGCAGACGTTTTTTAAAATTTCTTGATTAATCAAAAGGTAAACTACATTGGCTCAATATGTTTATAGTATGCATCGGGTGGGAAAAGTTGTTCCTCCTAAAAGGCATATTCTGAAAAATATTTCTCTGAGTTTTTTCCCTGGAGCAAAAATCGGTGTTCTCGGCCTCAATGGTGCCGGTAAATCTACTTTACTGCGCATTATGGCGGGTATTGATAAAGATATTGAGGGAGAAGCGCGTCCACAACCGGGTATTAAAATCGGCTATCTGCCGCAGGAACCTAAGCTTAATCCTGAACATACTGTTCGTGAAGCGGTGGAAGAAGCTGTTAGCGAAGTTAAAAATGCTCTGACTCGCCTTGATGAAGTTTATGCTGCTTATGCTGATCCGGATGCGGATTTCGATAAGCTGGCAAAAGAGCAAGGTGAGCTGGAAGCGATTATCCAATCCCACGATGGGCACAATCTGGACAATCAGCTTGAACGAGCGGCTGATGCTCTACGTCTGCCTGCATGGGAGGCGAAGATTGAACACTTGTCCGGTGGTGAACGCCGTCGTGTGGCAATTTGCCGTCTGTTATTGGAAAAACCAGACATGCTGCTGCTTGACGAACCCACTAACCACCTTGATGCTGAGTCTGTTGCATGGCTGGAGCGCTTCCTGCACGATTACGAAGGCACAGTGGTTGCGATCACCCATGACCGTTACTTCCTCGATAACGTTGCTGGTTGGATCTTGGAACTTGACCGTGGTGAAGGTATTCCGTGGGAAGGCAACTACTCTTCATGGCTGGAACAAAAAGATGCACGTCTGGCACAGGAAGCTGCGTCAGAAGCGGCTCGCCGTAAATCCATTGAAAAAGAACTTGAGTGGATCCGCCAAAATCCGAAAGGACGTCAGGCAAAAGGCAAGGCACGTTTAGCTCGCTTTGAAGAACTGAGTAGCGTTGACTACCAGAAGCGTAATGAAACCAGCGAATTGTTTATTCCGCCTGGTCCACGTTTGGGGGACAAGGTGCTGGAAGTCACCAATCTAACCAAGTCTTATGGTGATCGCGTACTGATCGACAACTTGAATTTCTCTCTGCCGAAAGGGGCGATTGTTGGGATCATCGGTCCGAACGGTGCGGGTAAATCAACGCTGTTCCGTATGTTGTCCGGTCAGGAGCAGCCAGATTCTGGCTCAATTACACTGGGTGAAACGGTTAAATTGGCTTCTGTGGAGCAGTTCCGCGATAGCATGGATGACAGCAAAACCGTTTGGGAAGAGGTTTCTGGCGGTCAAGACATTATGCGTATCGGTAACTTTGAAATTCCGAGCCGTGCCTATGTTGGTCGCTTTAACTTCAAAGGCGTAGATCAAGGCAAGCGTGTTGGTGAATTGTCTGGTGGTGAGCGTGGTCGTCTGCATTTAGCTAAACTGTTGCAAGTTGGCGGCAACATGTTACTACTTGACGAACCGACCAACGATTTAGACGTCGAAACTTTACGTGCATTGGAAAACGCCTTGCTGGAATTCCCAGGCTGTGCGATGGTTATTTCCCATGACCGTTGGTTCCTTGACCGTATCGCAACACACATCATTGATTATCAGGATGAAGGTAAAGTCACCTTCTTTGAAGGAAACTTCAGCGAATACGAAGATTATAAGAAGCGGACTATGGGGGCGGAAGCACTGGAGCCTCACCGCATTAAATATAAAAAGATCAGCAAGTAAGCCTGCCAGAAAATAAACCTGATAGAAAAAACGGCCTGATATCAGGCCGTTTTTTGTTGCTGGTAACTAACTTGTTGTTATTGCCAAACTATTATGACACTAAAACTCGTTGTTCCAGTATGGATTCATAAGTCTTAGTTGCTTTTCCACTTGCTAAAGTGATAACGCTATCAACATGTTTCATCAGGCGTCTATCCTGGGAGGCAATGACAACCGTACCTTTCTGTTCATGGGCAATAAATTTAACGATATTAATGAACGTCTGAAATGCCTGATGATCTAAATTGCGTGTTGGGTCATCTGCAAATAAATATTCAGGTCTTCTGACTATGGCTTTCGCCATTGCTGCCAATTGTTTCTCGTTTTCAGACAGTTCCCCTGGATAATAACGGCTTTTATCGCCTAATTTCACAATATCCAGCGATTTTTGCGCGATTTTTTCGGCTTGCTCGCGAGCAAGTGACAATCCATAAGACGTTGATAATAACAAATTATCTAAGAGAGTGAGTTCACTAAATAAATTGAAATCTTGGAAAATAAACCCACTATTTTCATGATGAAACTTTCCTAATTCCACATCATTCATTAGTTTCAACTTGTTATTATTAATTAATACATCTCCTTGATCTGGTTGTAACATACCCGATGCAATCGACAACACTGTACGGTTAGTCGATGCCTTCGGCCCTGTTATCAAAGTAATTTCACCTGGTATAATAGAAAATGTGATATTTGAAATCATTTCATGATTAACTGTAGCATCAGTTAAACCATATGAAATATTGATAACCTCAATCGATTTAAATTGATTCAAGTTCATATTCTCAACACAATTAGGTTAAAAGATTAAAGCTTTTTCCTTAAACATATGCTGTCTAAATTCATTCGTAATAACACTGATATCCTTATGGTATTATACGAATAAAAATAGTCTATATGCGAAACATCTTCACCAAGGATATACTCATCTTATGTCAATTATTATTTACAATGACTATCTAATAAATGAGATGTTTCTTAGTCTTGGAATAAAAAATCAAAAATATTAGTGAATTATGCTTAAGGCAACAATGAAAAAATAAAAATAGCATAAATTCTTCTATTTTTATTCCACTTTTATAATAAGGGAAAAAGTCATTTTATATTTCGTTAATATTTTAATGTTACTTGTTATTACCTCCGTTATTGATAAAAACACCTAGAATATTTGTGGGTTTGTTAGTAACTAATAAATTTTATATAAATAAACCAATAGACCTGTTCATTAAATGACTTATTTTCCTGTAATTCAAGTCAAAACAGTAAAATTAAAGTATCAAAAAATATTATTATCACAATTTATTTTATTACATTTGTTAAAATAACTAAAGTAAACATTTAATTCATTGTTAAGTTAGGGTAATAATAATAAGATAAAGATTACACTGAATAATAAATTACTATCAATTAACCGTGATAATAATATAAGTGTAATCTATTTTATATATAAAGGTTAGTTATTCCATTAACATCTGTTGAACTAATTCAACGCAGCATAGAAAACGTTGATCATAATCCGGTGAATTGACACAGATATAATCGATATTATTTGTTTTCAACAAACTTTCAAGCAAATGTTGAAACTCTTTGCGATCTCGCTCGCTGCCCAAACTTCTTAAACCATCTGCAATCCACGGTGTGTTGTTTTCTAAAAGAATAACTAAATCAAAACGATATTCATCAATCATCGCCTGAACAAAAGGATGTTCTTTTCCTTCATAGCGTTTGCAAAATGCCTGCGTTGTTACAAAATCAGTATCGATAAACGCAACCTTATTGGCATATTTAACAGAAAAATCAATGTATTGAGCATGACCTAATGCAATTTTATCGTAATCTGAGTATTGTAAAGCCATTTCATCGCCTCCCAGATGGGAAAATACGTATTCGCGCCCATATTCCCATGCGCTGGTCGTGTTAAACATGTTGGCCAGCTTATTCACTAATGTCGATTTTCCGCTCGATTCTCCGCCAAGAATAGCCACTGTGCGTACAAAAAATGGCTTTACTTCTGTAGGAATATATTCCCAGTAACGGAAAGGCGCCTGACGGATTTGGCTACCACTAATATTCATGAATGAGCGTTGTGGGTCGATAAGCACAGTTTCAACGCCGAAATATTCTTTATAACGAGGGACATCCTGTGCTTCGCTGGAATAGATATAATTAGGATTGATGCTTTTTGCTGCCAGAAACGACTTAACACTTTGACTCCACGCTTCCCAGCCATTCGGGTAAGGTTCCATTCCTTGTTCATCAATTGCATGAATATGAATACTTTTCTGATACTTGAATGTTTGCAGCAACCATCTCAGACGGTCACTTACAGTAGGTTGTTGAGACATTGAACTGTTGATGAATAACTCACGATCACGCGCTTCGTCATAACAAAGAACAACATGTAACTCATCAACTTGACTGGATGCTCGTTGGATCAAATAAATGTGTCCAGTATGTAATGGGTAAAATTTACCAAACACAACTCCGACTGTTTTCTTTTCCATGGGATATGCTAATCCTAGATATTGATGAAGAGAAGCTAGTTTCTGTGCACTGGGACTTTTTATTTTGGCATTAATAAGTTGGCTTAGATAGCCTTTGGTCATTCCGCTGGCATCAGCAACCTGCTGTAATGTGTAACCTGCCTGTTTGATCGCCTGTTTCAAATAGTCAAATTGCGCCATAAGACCTCCTCTGTGTTTAGTATACTAAACAAGGTAGCATGTTTGTTGTGAAAGGTAAAAATAAAATTGGTTGTTTATTGATTTTTTGGGATTAAATGACGTTATCTTGACTATAATAAGTATTTAAAATTGCATAATCGGCTATTTATTTTAAATAAAATAACCAGATGCTAAATTTATAGTTAAAAAATCAAGAAGAATGACAATAGCGTTTGTTCAATGATTATTGAACAGATTGTTTGGTTTTACTCGTTATATAAATATTTGCATAACCATTTGTGATTTAGATTTAACCAGCATCTGTCATTAATAAATACCAACCTGTGGTAAGAATAGAAAAAATTTAAATAATATAGTGATTAACTATTTGATTTTTTATTTAAGTAGAATGAATAAAATATTTACCCAAAATTCTATTATCCGCCTCGTTTGATATGTGATGGTAGGTGGGAAAATATTCTGACAAATTAGGAAAAATACTTAGATTGCCGTTTAATAGATTTCAAGCAGTAACTTGAAATCTATTGGTTATATAGATCTAAAAAGAATAACAGATTGTTTCTTAATCCAGATCATCCAGAACAGATAACGCATCGGCCAGCTTTTTGACGCCAAATACTTTCATACCGAGCAGTGATTTTTTCGGCATGTTAGCATGGGGAACAATGGCCCGTTTAAAACCGTGTTTAGCGGCTTCTGAAATGCGTTCTTGTCCACTGGGAACGGGACGAATTTCTCCTGCTAATCCCACTTCGCCAAATACCACCAGATCACGGGGCAGAGGCCGGTCGCGGAAACTGGAAACTAAAGAGAGTAATAACGCCAGATCAGCACTCGTTTCCGTTACTTTTACCCCACCTACGACGTTCACAAAAACATCTTGATCAGCCATTTGCAAACCGCCATGCCGATGCAGGACTGCAAGCAGAATAGCCAGCCTGTTTTGTTCAAGCCCCACTGCTACGCGGCGTGGGTTTGACATCATAGAGTGATCTACTAATGCCTGAATTTCAACGAGTAGAGGACGAGTACCTTCCCAGACAATCATGACCGAACTACCTGAGGTAATTTCATCGCCACGACTCAGGAAAATGGCGGAAGGATTACTGACTTCCCGTAACCCCTGTTCGGTCATTGCGAATACACCTAGCTCATTAATGGCACCAAAGCGGTTTTTATGGCTGCGCAGAGTGCGGAAACGCGAATCAGTTTCACCATCCAGCATGACGGAACAGTCTATACAGTGCTCGAGCACCTTGGGGCCAGCCAACGTGCCATCTTTTGTCACATGTCCAACCATGATAATGGCAACACCACGGGTTTTGGCAAATCGTGTCAGGTAGGCTGCGGTTTCCCTGACTTGTGCAACACTGCCTGGTGACGATTGTATATCAGCTATGTGCATGACCTGAATTGAGTCAATCACCATAAGTTTAGGTTGTTCTTGCTCTGCAATCAGACAAATCTGCTCAATGCTGGTTTCCGATAGCATATTCAGTTGATCTGTCGGCAAACCCAACCGCTGAGCTCGCATCGCCACTTGTTGCAATGATTCTTCCCCTGTTACATACAGGGTTTTCATCTGGGTTGATAGTTGGCACATGGTTTGTAAAAGCAGGGTACTTTTCCCTGCACCGGGGTTACCGCCAATCAAAATGGCACTGCCGGGAACCACACCACCACCGAGAACACGGTCAAATTCTTTAAACCCCGTTGAAAAACGGGGCAGTTCTTCCAGACTGATATCAGAGAGTTTCTGCACTTTACTAATACCAGCGTTCCCGGCATAGCCACTGAGACGTTCATTACGGGATGATGAAGCTGCGGCTAAACGCACTTCCGTAATGGTATTCCATGCGTGACATGCGGTACATTGCCCCTGCCAACGGGGATAATCCGCACCACACTCGTTACAGACAAATGCCCGTTTTGCTGCTTTTGCCACTTTGGACTCCCTTAATGTAATGACTTTTGCCTGTGGGCATTAGCGTTCTTCGTGTTTCAAACCACCGCTCAACACACACAGGACGCCCATTAAATCTGCATGGCGGATAGCAACTTTGGCCTGGGTGTAAACTTTTGGCTTAGCATGATAGGCGATCCCCAATCCTGCCTTACGGATCATTTTCAGATCATTGGCGCCATCCCCAATAGCGACGGTTTGGCTCAGAGGAATATCCAGTGCTTTTGCCAATCTTATCAGAGTGGTTGCCTTGTATTTTGCATCGACAATCGGCCCTTTGACCTTACCGGTCAGTTTGCCATTTTTTATCTCCAGTTGATTGGCAACTGCATCAAAAAGGCGTAGCTGCTGGCGAAGATTATCGGCAAAGAAAGTAAAACCACCGGAGGCAATCGCGACATGCCAATCCAATGATTGTAACTTGCGAACCAGACTGGTTAGCCCTGGCATAAGCGGAAGTGTTTCCATCACTTGCTGCAAGATTGATGCATCGGCGCCTGCCAACTGAGCAACTCGCTCGCGCAGACTTTCTGAAAAATCCAGTTCGCCTTGCATTGCCCGTTCTGTGATTTCCGCCACTTTATCACCAACTCCGGCCAGGCGGGCAATTTCATCAATGCATTCAATCTGGATAGCGGTAGAATCCATATCCATCACCAATAAGCCTGGTGAGCGGAGGCGAGGGATCTGCCCCAAGGGAACGACATCCAAACGACACTCATCTGCCTGCCGTTTAATGCGAGGCGAAAGGCTACCGGCAATACGGACAACCTGATAATCATCGATCCGCCATGAAGAGACCACCACAATGGCAGCGCCCAATCGGTGCTGGAACTCGCTGATACGTTGTTTATCCAAACCACGTCCATACAGCAACCAGCCGCTATCTCCTGCCCGGTAATCCAGTGGCATGACTTCATCACCACTGAGGGATAGGGGTAATCCGGGCCATTTATGGATCTCATCCGGTAAGTAGCGATAGGCCAGATTATTAGACATGAACATTGACTCCTGTAATTCCATATAATTTGGTGCAGGCAAAAAACGCTTTTCAAACTATCCTATCATTACCGCATCTGGCAACATGTGCTTTCTGAACATGGGATGAGATAACTATGATAAAAGCCAAGCTAAAAATTAGACTGCACAAGACGGCGATTATATTAATATGTATAGCACTGCTAGGCTGTGTCCCTTAATGTAAATTGATAGTATTCTCATCTAAACTGTTTTCAATATGGGAAAAAGATGATGGCACGCTACGACATTCCTGATGACGCATGGATAGTGATAGAACCTTGTTTGCCCCCGGTCCATTCAGAGCGAGCAGGACGTCCACATGTTGAACACCGCCGTGTGATGAATGGGATGTTCTGGGTCTTGTGCTCCGGGGCACCGTGGCGTGATTTACCTGAACGCTATGGCCCTTGGAAAACGGTCTATAACCGATTTAATCGCTGGTCAAAATCGGGCATTATCAACAAGATATTTAATCGGTTACTGTCCATTCTGGATGAAAAAGGCTTGATTGACTGGGCTGAAATTTGCCTGGATGGCAGCAATATTCGCGCGAGTAAAGATGCCGCAGGCGCGAAAAAAAACATCCCGATATCACTGACGATCATGCGCTGGGTCGCTCACGCGGTGGTTATGGCACCAAAATCCACCTGGCAACCGACGGAAAGGGTTTTCCCCTCAACCTGATGTTGACCGCTGGGCAAGCTCATGAAAGTCAATCCGCCATCCCTTTGCTCGACGGCATTGGTATACAACGCAAAAATGGTTTCATGAAACGACGTGGCAAAGCCGTGCTGGCAGACAAAGGGTATTCGAGTAGAAAGCTCCGCGGTTATCTGCGTAAATTGAGGATCAAAAGCGTTATTCCTTATAAAATCAATGAAAAAGGCAGTGCTGATGGTCGTACGCAATTTGATGAACAGGCTTATCGTGACCGCAATGTTGTCGAACGCTGTTTCGGTTTTCTGAAAGGAAATCGGCGTATTGCAACCCGTTACGAAAAAACCGCCCGAAACTATTTGTCCATGGTGAAATTAGGCTGTATTCGACTCTTTTACAGGCGGTTATCTAATTAAGGGACGCAGCCTAGTACTGCTGATGCAGGGAGTTTCCTATTTCAGCCGTTCTCAACAACAGGCGCATATGGATCAATTTGAAGATCTGGCGAAAACATTGGCGAAACAGGTCGCATTCAGCTTGTCTGATTATATGGAGAATGGTAGCAAAGATCTTAATAATAAAAAGATTGTCGCTAACTTAGATTATTTGACTAGCAATAGCCGCATTTTGGATGCCAGTGTCTATCTGGAGAATGGCACACAGATAGCACGAAGTGGTGAACCGATTTCTGTTCGTGAACGATTATCGTTGGAAGGCAAAAAATCCAGTAGTTATTTCAACCAACAAATTGTTGTGCCAATACCAGGAAAAAATCATCCAAAAGGTTTTCTTCGCCTGACACTGGATACGCATCGATTGGCAACTGAGGCTAAGCAGGTCGATAATACAACGAACTTACTCAGGATAATGCTCCTGCTATCTTTGGCGATTGGATTTATTCTGGCTCATAACTTGCTAAAACTGTCTCCTAGTCGCTGGCAACAATCCCCTTATCTGCTGACTGCCAATACCAAACCTTCTGATGAAACAGAAAGTAAAGTGCAAGATGATGATAACCAAAGATAATGTGACATTACCGTTAGTTATTGTGCGGATGACTTTCCTCATTATCAATGTGCTTTCCATAATACCGCTTGAAACAAATGGAATAGAGGACGCCGTGTAGAAGTGCAATCATTACTGCGCCATAAAACACAATCGGCCGATGGGCAACATTAATATGCACAATCGGAATATTGTTAAAACGAAAGATATACATATGAAAGGCCATAGCTGCGATTGCAAGTAAGATCCCCGCTGCGTTGTGGTGGATCCGGTGTGACAGCAGGAACCATTTTAAGGTGAAGAAAAAAGGGATAAGCATTAATAAAGAAATAACTACATAAACCATTATCATTTCCTTAAGTTTTTATTTGGAACGTTGATGTAAGTAGATAGATTGAACGCTGTCATAAACATGCAGCGTGTTTCAATTATCTATTTAATATGCCTGTTATTTAGCGTTGTGAAGTAAGTCTATAACATAGTTCATACATAAATAGTAAACATAGTTATTATTAATATTTTTGATTTGTTAGATAAATTATAGTGTTTTATGGAAGAATTCTATTCAAGTACATGACCTGAACCCTGCTGAAGAACAGCGTTCAGGCCTGTTGGAATGGATAGATGAATCTATAGAGGATGATTTTACTAACTAGAATTGATTGTAAGTATCGGGATTTGGCCCTATTCGCTTCCCGATGTCCAGTTCAGCCATCGCTGTTAAGTCTTCTTTTTCCAGTCTGAAATCAAATACATCAAAATTTTCTTTAATACGGGCAGGTGTAACTGATTTAGGAATGGTAATCATGCCGCATTCAAGATGCCAACGAATGACAATTTGCGCTGGCGTCTTACCGTATTTAAGTGCCAGACGTTCAACCAATGAAGAATTAAAAACGCCTTTTCCCCCCCGTGATAACGGGCTCCAGGATTCGGTTGTAATATGATGGGTAGCATTCCATGAGTGAAGTTGTCGCTGTTGCAGCAGAGGATGCAATTCAATTTGGTTGATTACAGGAACGACACCTGTTTCCTGGATTATTTTTTGTAAATGCTCGATATGAAAATTACACACTCCAATACTGCGAGTCAGGCCAGCTTCTTTCAGTTTAATCAGTTGCTTCCATGCATCAACATAATGATCCTGTTCGGGCACTGGCCACTGGATGAGATAGAGAT
Source organism: Xenorhabdus ehlersii (assembly GCF_003610465.1). Classification (GTDB taxonomy): domain Bacteria; phylum Pseudomonadota; class Gammaproteobacteria; order Enterobacterales; family Enterobacteriaceae; genus Xenorhabdus; species Xenorhabdus ehlersii. The sequence goes on from NZ_RAQI01000001.1 coordinate 447,227, forward strand.
CAACATAATCTAACTGTAGTTTGTCCAGGCTTTCTTGTAATGCCGCCCGAGCATCCAGGTGGCGATCATTCCAAAGTTTGGTGGTGATGAAAATTTCTTCGCGTGGGATATCAGTTTCCTTTAAGGCTTTTCCCACCCCTTCTTCGTTATGAAAAATTGCTGCTGTATCAATGGAGCGATAACCGACTTCTAATGCGGTATGGAGAGACTCAACAACCTGTTCATTACTCGCTTTCCAAACGCCAAGCCCCAATTGTGGCATGTGATTCTCATCAGCGAGTTTAATAATTGTCTGTTGACCCATTATTACCTCCTTTAGGTTTGGAATTTTTTGATCATGGCTGGGACAGAACTGCCATCAAGCTGGTCATCAGAGAGGTGGACTTTTACGCCCAGACTTTCAAAAAAACCGACGGGTGGCGTGGATAACTTTATTGATTCGTTTTTCTTTTAAACCCTCCGTAAACCTGCCCAATCCTGAAGTACATCGGCATCCTGGGATGCCATTCAGCATAAGCGTTATGTCCATTCCATTCAGGGGAAGTTATTCAGCATGTTATTTGTTTTTCTTTGCTGTTTTTTTCTTATGACGCCAATACATCAGTACAGAAGCGGACAACCCACTGATCAACAGAATGACAGGTAAAATCACCAAAATATTCATGACTATATCTTGATGTGCTTTAACGAAAGGGATCTGGTTCAAAATATAACCAAAACCCACGATAATAATGACCCATAAGAAGCCACTTAACCAGTTAAAAAATTGAAAGCGTTTATTATTTAGGCCAGAAATACCGGCAAATGTTGGCAGGAGAGTGCGAACAAACGCTAAAAAGCGTCCGATAAGCAGGGCAGACAAACCGTGTTTAGAGAATAATACATTGGCACGTTGGCGATATTGCAAGGGAAGTTGAGCCAGCCAGTTTTTGACAATACGGGTATGGCCGAGCCAGCGCCCCTGTAAATAACCCAGCCAACAACCCAGGCTTGCCGCGATGGTTAGCAGCACTACCGTGGGGATGAAACTCATGACGCCTTTGGCAATTAAGGCACCGGAAAGCACCAGCAGAGTATCGCCGGGCAAAAAGGCAGCTGGCAGTAGCCCGTTTTCCAACACTAGCGTGACAAAGAGAACGCCATAAATAACCCAGATGACATCTGGATTGGCAAGTTGGTTAAAATCATGATGCCAGAGTGCATGCACGATCTCGCTTAACGTTTCCATTGTTTATCCTGTAACTTTTGCGAGTAAAAATAATTAACAAACAGATCTGCCTCAGTGTACCGCAAAATGATGAGATAGGGGGTGATTTGATTCAGCATCAGGGAAACCGTGGCCATCTGCAAATACGCAGTAAAGAGATAGCCACAATTTAAAGGTGAAAGTTACCGAGTCGCCAAACGAGCAAAACCGGCTTCTAGATCATCAATCAAGTCTTGTGGATTTTCCAGCCCGATATGGAGACGGAATAAGGTGCCCGTTTTTTGTGGCGAAGGGTATTGACGCAGTCGTTGAAGCATTTCTGGTTGAATGCCTAAAATCAATGACTCAAAACCTCCCCACGAAAAGGCCATCTTAAAATGACTCAGGTTATCGAGATAATCAGCAAATTGTTGAGGTGTAAGTTGGATATTCAGGAGAAAAGAAAATAGTCCACAGGAGCCAGTGAAATCGCGCTGAAAGAACTGATGCCCTGGGCAAGAAGGCAGGGCAGGGTGGTAAACTTCGGCAACTTCCGGCCGCTGTGCAAGCCATTTGGCAATTTTGATACTGTTTTCTTCGTGTTGTTTTAAACGAACCGCTAACGTGCGCAGCCCTCGGTTTGCCATATATACCGTATCGGGATCGGCAATTTGCCCTAGCAGGTAAGATCCTTCTCTAAGCTGATCCCAACATCGTGCATTGGCAACTGCTGTCCCCAGCATTCCGTCTGAATGGCCAATAATATATTTGGTGGCAGATTGAATGGAAATATCGATGCCAAACTCCAGGGCCTTGAACAGTACGCCAGTCGCCCATGTATTATCGATGATAATGACAATCTCAGAATTGACTTGTCGAATAGCCCGCACGATGGCAGGAATATCTTGAACCTCCATCGTTAGGGAGCCAGGTGATTCAAGAAAGATAACTTTGGTATTGGGTTGAATCAGAGAAGCAATGTTTTCTCCGATCATGGGGTCAAAATAATCGGTGGAAATCTCCATTTTTTTCAGAACGTGATGGCAAAATTCCTGTGTGGGTTCATAGGCCGTACCTGTCATTAAAACATGATCACCAGTTTTTACAAATGCCAGAATTGAATGGGTAATAGCTGCCGTACCGGAAGGATATAGTGCACAGCCAGCACCGCCTTCCAGCTCAGACATTGCTTCTTGGAAGGCAAAATGAGTCAGTGTGCCACGGCGTCCATAAAATAATTCACCCTTGGCACGGTTCTTCAAGGCTTGTTTTAAGTCTTCAACAGTATCGAAAATGACAGATGAAGTGCGTTGAATCAGAGGGTTAACAGCACTTTGCGTATATCTTTTTTGTCTCCCTGCACTAACTAATAAGGTTTCTAGTTTTTTTTCTGTCATGGCATCATTCCCCAAGTTATTTCCTGCCTGTATCTAAATAGAATCGTTCAAATAATGATTAGCAAGTTAAAAGATTTGGGGTGGTTTTACCAAAGAGATTCACGCAACTTGACGAAAATTCAAGGTGAGCTGGCGATGGTAAATCAGGATCGATTAACGAAGGAACATCATTAAGTGGTACTTTTTTATTAAATAGTAATGATAATTACTATCAAATCGCCAAATGTCTGATATCATTTGTAGCGGACTTTTTCCTCTTTCGAGGTAAGAGGCATGGATCAGGGTTCAAACGAGACCAGTATCTTCCTGAATGCACCTTGCAGTGTCGTTATCAAGCTGCAAGAGGGCAGAGATGCATGGTCAAAAAATGAGCCATGACTCAGAAAATATTAGGATTAGCAAGATGAGTAAACGTGATTCACTGCTAAGTAACAGAATCTATAAGAAAGAGAGTAAGGCTAACTGATGCGTAATTTGACAGCTTCTATTCTATTGGCACTCGGATTAACAAGTTCAGCATGGGCTGATACAACACCAGCCACACCAGAAAATCAGGCTTCTGCTCAGGTAGCCGCTCCGGCAACATCAGCATCTCCCGCAGCTGCGCAAGCGGCTGAACCAACAACTGATAAGCAGAAAACTGATGCACTATCAGTCCCAGATGCGCAAACCGTGACGACTGAAGAAACCGTTGTGGCACCAATTGAAGAAGTTTCTGGCAACCAGTCTGGTGGTTTCGCAACGGATCTGTCTGTTTGGGGCATGTATCAAAACGCAGATGCGGTAGTAAAAACCGTTATGGTGGGCTTAGTGATAGCTTCTGTCATCACATGGGCGCTGTTTTTCTCCAAAGGTACAGAACTCTTAATGGCTCGCCGCCGTTTGTGTAAAGAGCAATTGGCTTTGGCTGAAGCTGCCAATCTGGATGCGGCAGTGAAAATTGCAGCAGATTTTGGCAATCGCAGCATCAGTCGTCTGTTGTTGAGTGAAGCACAATCGGAGCGTGCCCTGTCTGCTGACAGCATTGACAAGGTTGGAACTAAAGAGCGAACTTCGTTCCGCATGGAACGTGCCGTCGCAGCAATTAGCCGCCATATGGGGCGTGGTAACGGTTATCTGGCGACCATTGGTGCAATTTCTCCATTTGTGGGGCTGTTTGGTACTGTTTGGGGGATCATGAATAGCTTTATCGGCATCGCTCACTCACAAACCACTAACCTGGCCGTTGTTGCACCAGGGATTGCGGAAGCCCTGTTAGCGACAGCATTGGGGCTGGTGGCAGCAATCCCTGCGGTAGTGATTTATAACGTCTTTGCTCGCGTTATTTCGTCATACCGTGGTCAGGTGGGTGACATGGCCGCTAAGGCAATTCTGTTGCTGGGGCGTGATCTTGATCTGGCTGAAAGCAAAGCAGAAGCAAGGTAATAAATTATGGCAATACGTCTTAATGAAGATTTGGACGATAACGGCGAACTGCATGAAATTAACGTCACGCCGTTTATTGACGTGATGTTAGTGCTGTTGATTATTTTCATGGTGGCAGCACCATTGGCAACGGTAGATATTAAAGTTGATTTGCCGGCATCAACCGCTAAGCCGCAACCACGACCAGAAAAACCGGTATTTTTGACTGTGAAAGCCGATAAGCAGTTGTATGTGGGAGATCAGGCAATTGATCGTGATAACTTGTCTGTCGTATTGGATCAAACCACGCAATCCAACAAAGACACGACAATTTTCTTCCAGGCTGATAAAACAGTGGATTATGAAACTCTGATGAGCGTCATGGATTCTCTACGCAAGGCGGGTTATCTCAAAGTGGGATTAGTGGGAATGGAATCAGTTTCCGCGCAATAACTTTTCTTTGCTCACCCGAAATATGAACTGCCCGAATCGTTAATCGGGCAGTTTTAAGTAATCACTCTCATATTCTCTCTTTTAACCCGAATGGCTGCATATTTAGATTAATGTCTTCATATTTGATTATGTATCTCAATTGAGCTACAGTGTGTTTATTGACCAATGTAGGGGATTCAACATGGCTGCAAATGCGTTTGTTCGTGCTCGTATAGATGAAACACTAAAAAATGAAGCTGCTGAAGTGCTGGCTAGCATGGGCTTAACTGTATCTGACTTAATTAGAATTACTTTGACCAAAGTAGCCAAAGAGAAGGCGTTACCGTTCGATCTGCGTAATCCTAACGCACTAACTGCAAAAACCATTGCTGATAGTGAAAACGGTATAAATATCCATAAAGCGAAAGATGTTGACGATCTATTTGATAAATTGGGTATTTAATGAGCCATGAAACAACGGGAAATTGAATACTCAAGTCAATTTCAACGAGATTTGAAACTGGTTCAAAAACGCCATAAGGATATGAACAAGTTAAAAGATTTAATGAAACTTTTAATTAACAATGAGTTCCCTTTGCCAACTATATACAAAGATCATCCTTTGCAAGGGAATTACAAAGGTTACAGGGATGCTCATATAGAGCCTGATTGGATTCTTATTTACAAAATTACTGATAACCTGATTAGATTTGAGCGAACAGGAACGCACTCCGATCTATTTTAACTGGAACTGCCCGAATCGTTAATCGGGCAGTTTTGGGAAAGCACTAATATTGATTCTTCCAGTCAAAAGGTAATAGTTCACTAAGAGATAAAATCTTTTCTTGAGTGACTTTTACTTCTGCATGGATATTTTCTGGATTTATCTGACTGATAAACTCTCGGCAACGGCCACAGGGAGGAATGATATTACCATGCCGATTGACAGCAATAATCCTGATTATCTGTGTTTCACCCTGCTTTATCATCTCAGCGATGGCACAATGCTCTGCACAAAACCCCATAGAGCAAGCAGTATCAATATTAATTCCAGTATAAATATGACCAGATTTACTTTGAATAACAGCACCTACATGACCATATTTAATATATTTATTTAATTTAGTTGGGGATATTAGGCGATGTGCCATATGCTCCATTTCGTCAAAAGAAATCACAAAATACTCCTTACTCATGATTAAAGGAATTAATAAAGTAGATGGCTCATTCTTTTATATTACGAATAAAATTAATAACTGATTGTGCCATCTCCTTCTCATTATCGCCTTCAACCCGAATAATCACTTCCATACCACTTTTGATTCCCATCGACATCACTTTAAACATGCTTTTTAGATTCGCACTTTTATCTCCTCTGATAATTTCAATTTTGCCAGTGTAATTTTTGACAAAATTACAGAGTTGAGCACAAGGCCGCGTATGCAACCCTGAAGGAGCAGTAACAACCACCGAATATTCAATCATAAAAATTACCTGTTTATATATTCTCTATCTTTCAAGCTACAATTCGCAATTTGTTAAGTACAGAAATAAGGTCAGGATTTTTTTAACGAACCACCACGGGTTTGAATAACATTCTGATACCAGTAAAACGAGTCTTTTTTATAGCGGGAGAGATCTCTAATGTCTTTATCTGTTCGATTAACATAGACAAAACCATATCTTTTTTTATAGCCATTACTGGTGGAGAGCAGATCAATAAAACTCCACGGGTTATAGGAAATCACCTTAACCCCATAATTCATTGCTCGCTGAATGGCATTTATATGTTGTTGAATATAGTTAATGCGATAATCATCATGAATAGTACCATCAGATTCCAGCTTATCATCGGCACCAAAGCCATTTTCTGTGATCATTAATGGCTTCTGATAACGGGTATGTAAATCACGCAAAAGATATTCCAATCCAATGGGATCAATTGCCCAATCCCAGTCTGTTGTATCAAGATGTGGGTTTTTATGAATTTGATAGAAATCCGGCTGAATTTCATGCCCATCTATTTGCCCTTTAATGCCAGTTGGATTAAAGCCATCCATTCGTCGTTGAGCTCCTTTTTCTGCGGCGGCGGCAGCATGACTGCAATAGTAATTAATTGCCAGAAAATCAGAATAACCTTCTTTAATCAATGCCATATCACCAACTTCTATATGCGGTGCCAGACCATGATTTTTTAGATAGATTAGTGCTGATTGGTTATAGTGCCCTTTTAGGTAGATATCTGTGAAGTAGTAATTACGCAGATCATTGGCATTTTGGGCAGCTAAATTATCTTCCGGTTTACTGGTGAGTGGATAAATGGCGGAATATCCCAAGGCAGCGCCGACCAAACCGTTGGGAACCCATTGATGAACTAATTTGCATGCGATAGCATGTGCAAGATTCATATGATGATTGATCTGATATTTGATTTGTTCATCATGCAGATAGTGATCGGGGATCAGACACTTTTTCGTCCAGAATTGCACAATAATACTTTGTTCATTGATGGTTAACCAATATTGGACTTTCTTGCTAAATTCTTTGATCACAAATTCTGCGTAATAAGCAAAATCTGCAACACTTTGCCGATTAATCCAGCCGTGATATTTTTCGACTAGCGCCATCGGCATATCATAATGATATAGCGTTGGAATTGGTGTAATTCCATTTTTCAATAATTCATCGATAAGATGATGATAAAATTTTACTCCCTCATTATTCACTTCTCCGACACCATCTGGGAAAATACGCGACCATGCAATAGAAAAACGGTAAGATTTCAAACCAAGCTCTTTCATTAATGCAATATCTTCTTTATAGCGATGGTAATGATCACTGGTTATATGGGTATCGACAAAACCTGGATTATTATTAATGACATCTTGTTGTGAAAGTTTTTTACCGTATTTTTCCGCAGCACCTTCAACCTGATAAGCACTGGTTGATGCGCCCCAAAGAAAATTCTCTGGAAATAAATCATTATTTTTTATCATAGTGTTTTCCTTTATTGACTTTTGTTAGGGATATTATGAATAAATTCATAAAGGCCAATTATCTCTTTTCGCAAATTAAGCTCACTTCGTATGGTCATTAATGTATCCTGAGCATGGATAAACAGTAGATCTAAATAAAAATTTTCACCTTGGGTTTCTTTTTGAATAATCTCAGTTTGTGCATGATGAGCAGAGAGCATCATTTTTTTTGCTTTCTCCAGATATAAATAGGCATTCTTAAAATCACCAAGATGAGCATATTTAATGGCTTCTTCACTTTTTTCTCTTGCATTACCTGCATTGAGAATAATTTCCAGAGCAACGGGGGTTAAAATATTGTCCTCACGATTCATTTTTAAACTTCCTGATGAAATTAAACAATTTAATCTTGCTGATTTGTATTAGCACTTTCTTCCTCAATACGTTTTTTCTCATAAACCTTAAAGAAGGGATACCAGGTGATAAGGAAAACGGCCATAAGTACCACATAGCAAATAATCGCTCGCCAGTCTTCCGTAATGATGACACTGGAAAATGGAGCCGGTATCTGACCAACTTGAATCATTTTCGAAGGTATATTCAGCCAATCTGAGCGCATGAAAATCCATACGATAATTGGGCTGGTAATTGCATTGATCCACATTGGCAGCATTAAGAGTGGATTAAGGACGATTGGCGTACCAAATACCAACGGTTCGTTAATATTGAAAAAAGAAGGGCCGATACAGATATAGCCTGTTGTTTTTAGTTCTCTGGATTTTGAAAACAGCATTAAAAGATTCAAGGCAAGTGTTGCACCCGTTCCTCCCATGGTGATTAAAGCGGCGGTAAATAAGGTTTCGTAAGTCACGATATTAGTGGCTGGCTGACCAGCAGCAACCAGCGCAATATTGGCAGTGATCCCAAGCATGAAGATTGGCATTTGTAGACCTGTAAATGTCCAGACGGAAATGCCCATAGACATGGCTATCGCAGGAATTAGCGCCATGAGAATAAAGCCGGGTAGGGTTTGCCCGAATGCAGCGATGGGAGAAAAGAGCGATAACAGTTTGGAAAAAACATCAATATCAAAAGTGAAGACCAACAATGTTCCGCAGCCAATGGAAATCAGTATGGGAATAATCGCGTGTATCCAGCCGACAACGAAATCAGGTAAAGAACTTTCTTTCAAGAATCCTAACTTGGTATATAAATGAAAGAGATAAGAAACAAACAGCCCGGTGACAATACCTAATAATATTCCCGCTGGGCCAAAGCGATCAAAACTGACGAGCATATTGCCATCGGTAAATTCTGGCTTAATGAACATCATGTAAACACAAATCGAAGTGAGTCCGGCAATAAGCGTATAACGAAAGTGATATAGCTTCTCCATCATTTGATTTGCAATCATAAAAGCCGTAATTAAACCGAGCATTCCAAAAGAATAATTGGCAATCTTGCCAAGATCGGGCAAAAACAAAAAATGAGAACGAAATACGTTATAAAAAAAGATAAGTGAACCTGCTAAGATAAAAGGGATATTTTTTTGCATTGCCCCAGAAATTGCTGCTACCCAAGGCCGTTTGGTAAAATTTTGCATAGCAGGTGCAAATGAGTCAGATAACCAAGACATAAATGCTTGCATTTTGTATCTCTCTTTAATTTTTTTTCTAAAATTCCCTGGTTAAATTTAATTTAAATAGTTAATTTAGTTTTTCAGGATCTTTATGGCTAACTCAAGTAATGCTTTACCATCTAATCTTCCATAGATTTCTTGTGGTACAACCATGACAGGAATATGATAACGGTCGGCATGTTTCTGAAACTCTTTTTGCTGTGAAGCATAGTGTGGCCCAAGGAATAAAATATCGATTACAGAAAAATACTCTGCGACCTCACTTTCACTTCTGGCTTCAACAGTGACAGGGATAGCCTTATCTTTTGCTGCATTGCGGGTTCTGGTTGCCAGCATTCCGCTAGAAATACCTGCCCCGCAGCATAACATAATAAATATCTTTTTCATGTAATCCTCTTGTTTCTTGTTATTGCGTAGTTCATTGATTGCTATTTTTTATGTGGATACACTCTCTACTATTTTTCTTGCATATTCAAATTAATATTTGCACTCATAGAGGGCAGGTTTTTATTTTTAAATGAAAATATTAACAGTAATATGAAGTCATTATTTTTAATTTTATGGGTATTGTTATGCTAAGAATTAAACTGAAATATTTATTAGATTACCTATTAACTCAGAAGGTCCCTGTTTCAGCATTAAAATTATCTCAAGTCTTAGGGGTATCAATAAGATCTGTAAAAAATTATGTTGCAGAGATTAATGGGGCACATGAACAAAAAATTATTATTTCCAGTCGGCAGGGGTATTTATTGTCACAAAGTTTATTATCACACAATATAGTAAAGCAGTTAAATTGCCAGAAGAACAGTTTGCCCAAGACGTATCAAGAAAGAGCACATTTTATTATTAAAGCGATCTTGTTATTTAAGAGAAGCAGTAATATATATGACCTGAGCAATGATTTATGTATAAGTGATTCTACAGTAAAGGCATTAGTATATAAGATGAATACATCATTTCAACGCTTCAACGTGCAATTTTTATGTAAAAACAGTCATATTGAAATATTAGGCACTGAACATGATTTAAGAAAATTAGTTTCTTACACGATATTTGAACAAACAAGCTATCGTTTTATTGACTCAAAAGTATTGGAAAAAATATTTGATAAAAAACAAGTTAAAGATGTTATTGAAATAATGACCAACGTTTTTGATAAATGGGAATTGTATCTTAGTGATTTTTCGTATACCAATCTTATTTTACACTTTCTGATTCTGATAGAACGCCTGAAGAAGGGCAGGTATCTGGAGAATCGGGCATTACCTATAGAAAATAGTGATCTAAGATTGATCTCAGATGAGTTATGCGACAAACTGCAACTTTGTTTTGGGATTCTTATTCCTGAAAATGAAAGAAGATCTTGCTATCTTTTTTTGAAAACCAATACAAACCTTAATAAGGTAGATAATGAAGTCATTGACTTAGTTGGCGCTAAACTTTATCAATTTACTCGGCAATTAACTGAGTCCGTGCAAGAAAATTATCTGATTGATTTAGCCTCCGATGATTTTATTTCTTTACTGTCTTTACACTTGTCAGGGCTACACACAAGGTTGAAACATAAAATTTATACTAAAAACCCCATGTTGGAAATAATCAAAAAGGAATGCAGAATCGTTTTTGATATTGCTATCTTCATTTCTTTTCAGTTAAATAGATATTTCAATAATAAATTGAATGAAGATGAAATTTCTTTCATTGCATTACATGTTGGGGCGGAGTTTGAACGGCAAAAAAGAAATATTACTAAAATTAGAACGGTGCTCCTGTGTCCGAGTTATCGTGGAATTGAAAATAAAATTTACCATCAACTATTACGTGATTTTGGTGATGAAATAAATCTTATTAAGGTTATTTCCCAGCCTGCTGAATTGGAAGGCATGGAGTTTGAGTTATTGATTACGACAATAAATTTTTCTCCAGAACGATATTATGAAACTGTTTACATTTCACCTTTTCATTTAAGAGATAAGCATTCTGAATTGATGGAAAAAATTGACACAGCCAATGCGAACCGAAAAAGGGCAAGGTTAATCCGAAATATTGATTTATTCTTTGATCCCGAACTTTTTCTTTATAATCCCAATCTTCGCAATCGGGATGAACTTATCGAAATAGTTTGCCAGAAAATGTTAGCGAAGGGCTATGTTGAAGCTGATTTCATCAACTATGTGTATGAGCGTGAGAATGCATCTTCGACAGCTTTTGGCATTTTAGCGTTACCTCATTCGATCAAACTGGATGCGGTGAAAACTTGTATCTCGGTAGTCATAAGCTCAAAAGGCATACGTTGGGGAAAAGATGAACGAGTGCATGTGGTGTTTTTGAGTGCAATAAATCGGGTAGACAGGACGTGTTTTGCTGAGAGTTACGATGCGTTGTTGGATATCTTTAATCACGACAGTGTTATTGGTGCACTGGGTAAAATCACTGACTTCGAAAGGTTTCGAGATATTTTAATTGAATATCAATATCATTAAATCACCTCATTACCAACAGGGTGAGAATTTAGTTCTTTGCCCTGTTTATGAACTGTTTAAGATAAGTGTTTTAATGTTGTAAAGTTAATTGAAATATCCTTAAATAAGGTTATTTGTACTGATATTATATTTTTTGTTTTATCTTGGGAAACTTGGTTTATTTTTCTGTATTAAAAAAAGTAAAAGATAGATTATTTTTACTACATTGCTTTATATCGATACACTTCTATTTAGCCTTGAGTTGATCTATTCTTCTGTTATTTTTCTTTCTGGCGGATATATATTCTTATATAGAAAATGAGGAACAATAAAAACATATTATATGGTATGCGAAAATAAATATTAGTAATGGGTTGTTAATCTGATTATTTTGGTTTGTTTAATCGTAAATAAATAAAATTTTGATTTTGTCATGATGCTTGTGTAATAAGAATAAACAAAATAAACAGAATAAATTAAAGTAAATTTGCAGATAAAAATATCAACTTTTCACATTAAGGTTAATGTAAGTGTTCGAATTAAAATTATATCGAAATAAAAGGGTTTTCAGATGGAGAAATGAGAAGTTAAATTAACTTTAAATTAAACCTACAACACGAATGGAGAACGATATGTCATTAAATAAACTCTTAGCAGAAAATAAGATACCTGTTACAGAAGTCCCCGCAGTGACCTTAAAAATGTTGACCAGTCAGATAGAAGGCATTGCTCGTCCAGGAGGTATCTTTACTAAAGAAGATCTCATTAGTATCAAATTATATGTTAAACATGGTTTGGAACTACCTTTTAATTTACAGGGAGTCAAGGAATATATCGGTTATAACGATATTGATATTGATGGTTTGAAACCTGCGAATATGACCAACCTGTTTAAAGAAATTCACAATCATGCACTTAGTTGGAGTGATGTAGAAAGTAACGTCCAACAGCAAAGTATCGATCTGGAAAATGCCGGCAGGCAAATTACCGGAACGGGAGGAGAAATAATCAGTGTTATTGAACAAATGCCGATTATTGAACGGGTCAAAACAAAATTAGGTGATTTAACTGATAAGCAATTAGCGGAAATAACTTATACCAATGATGATAAAGAAATCGCTGTTGAATTGGGTAATATCCTTGAAAGCATGAAGAAAGATATTAAAAAACAGCAGGAAAATACTCAGAAAGTTAAAAATTCGGTAACCGATTTTAAGATCACTTTGATTGGTGGAAAATTAACAAATGGCGGAATTGCACAAGGATTAGAGCCACAGGTGAATAGTAAGAAAAAACTGATGGATGAGAATAATCTTTCTGCGACCATTAAAGATCTGCAAGATAAGATTGATGAGAAGAATAAAGAGATTGAGCAACTCAAAAAAGACTATGATAAATACGTTGGCCTGGCATTTTCTGGCATGGCAGGAGGCATAATTGGTTGGGCGATTACTGGTGGTATTTTTGGTGATAAAGCAGAAAAAGCCCGTAAACGAAAGAATGAATTGATCGAGGAAGTTAAGGGATTGCAAGATCAAGTGAAAAATAAAAGTGCACTGCAAACCGCCATTCAAAATCTTTCCCTGAATTTTTACAATATTCATATTTGTATGCTGGATGCGGAATCTGCCTTAAACCACTTAGATTTTATGTGGAACACAATGCTAACGCAAATTACATCTTCAAAAGATAAGTTTTCTGAAATTAATGATGCATTGAAACTGACCTCTTTTGTGTCAACATTTAAGCAAGTTATTAGCCCCTGGAAAGAAGTACAAGGTTCTGCTGTGCAATTAGTTAAGACTTTTGATGAGGCACTGGCAGAATATAAGAAACTCTACAACTAATTTTTTCTGAGAATAATTAATAAAATAGAAAGGAATATTAAAATGTCCGAAGATATTATCTTACAAAAAGAAATTTTGTATCCAGAAATTAATATCAAAGCCATGAATCAGGCGGTAAATGCTATTTGGCTTTTGGCACAACGGCAAACATCCGGTATTGCAATTATTGGGGAAAAAGTTGAACGAATCAGGCTCTATAGCCGTGATCTTGATGAACTGGTGCGTCGCTCGTTATCACAATTAACGCCGATACTCAGCCAGCTTGCTGCGGGAGAGGCTTTCCAGACAATCAACCAAATCGATGAGGCTTTGGCAGCTTCTGATTTGAGTGACGATGATCGTCAGGCTTTGCTGGCAGAGCGTGATCAATTGATCCAAAAGTTATCGCAAGATATTGACCATGTGATTGTTAATTTCAGTAGCAGCACTAATCAACTGAATGGAAAAATCAATGATATTCGCAATATGGTGATTGCGGAGCGTCTGGAGGAGCTTCTGGCACAAACGGAATCACGAAAAGCAGAATTGCAGAGTGATATTGAGAGTAAAGCCGAAAAAAGAAATAAATTGGATGCTGAACGGGCTAAAATTATCGAAAGTCAGGATGTGATCCGTGAAAATAATATCGCGGATATGTTTAAAGATTTTATCCCTGACGCCAGTGATATTGATGGTCTGGATTTTACTCAACCTAAAAAAGAGGCTATTAAACAGGCTATAAAACAAGGTGTTGAGATAGCCAGAAAAATATTAGGTAAAGTTTCTGAAGGATTGAAATATATCGATCTGGCAGATGCCAGAATGAAACTGAGTGATCAAATCGATCAAGTAATAAAAGAAACTGATGCACTGAAAGTGACATTACGGGAAACGGAGCGACGGCTTTCTGGCTTGAAAGATGTAATGCAAATCGAAGCAGAACGCACCATCATGCTTGCTGAGGCGGTAAAACTGGGACAAGCGTGGAACGCATTCGCTACTCAATTACATCGTTTATCAGGTAATAAAGTTGATCAGAAATACTTAACGAGTTTGATAAATAACCAATTGGATTTTTTGGCTAATTTAGCCTCACAATATCATATGTTGAAATAAATATTCTGATAAATAAAAGGCTGGGAATAGGTATTCTCAGCCTTCGTTTTGATAAATATATATTTGTCAAAAGTGTTAATATTTAATTACTTTATAACGTATCTGTTTTATATTTCCGTTGATTATTAACTTATTATTTAAAATAAACTTACACCAGTTGTTTTTTTTGCTCTGCAATTTCTATAGGGCAATGTAGTCAGCTAGAAAGCACAGTAGCCACCGACTGAGTGACAAAAATTTGGGCGATTCCCCTGCGCCAGCCGATAACCCCAGAGACAGAAATTCTTCAACATCCGATTAATTATTGATCGTCATTTCATCAATAATATTTATAAATAATTACAGAATGATAAGTTGCACACAATATTTTATGGATTTAACTGTTAATTTCTTGAATGCGGGAAAATACTGTGATGTGGATACCTTTTTTCCTGAGAAGGATACCCCAGGAACGGCCCGATTATCATTCCAGAAAAAGCAAAGGAAAAGAAATGACTTATATTCAATCTCATTTGGCGGGGCAAGTTTGGTTCTCACTCGGAGACAGCATAACAGAAAGAGGGTGGTATCAACCCATCGTGACTGAAATATTAGGCCTAAGAGAATTTGTTAATTACGGTATTGGAGGAACATGTATAGCTCAAAAAGATAAAGATGATAGTTCTGCTATGTGTTTAAGATATAAAGAAATGGGAAACAATTCAGACATCATTACCATATGGGGAGGGGTTAACGATTTTGGCTATGATTTTGGTTCCCATGGGGGGATAGAAATAGGTGACAGTAAAGAAGAAAAAACTCCATTAACATTTATTGGCGCTATGCATTTATTGCTGGCAGGAGTGACAAAGCAATACCCATTATCAAGGATAGGGTTCATCATAACAACGCCTCTCTCAATAAAAAGAGGAATGAACGAAAAAAATTTGAAAGGATACTATTTGTCTGATTATTGCAATGTTTGCAGGGAAGTTTGCGAAAGATATTCTATTCCGTATCTGGATTTGTTGAAAAACTCCGGTTTTAATGAAGGAAATATAGATATCATGACGAGCAATAGCTCAGGTACTGTGTCCGATGGACTGCATCCATCAAAAACAGGCATGGCAAAAATAGCGCCTAAAATTGCAAACTTCATGTTATCAATTTAAGAGGAATTTTAAATGAGAATTCTAACCATAGATTTATTAAAGATAATGTCTATATTTTTCGTTGTCGTATCCCACGTTACATTGTTCTTTTTGTTACGTCATGATAATGATGTGATTTTGTATTTATACAGGCAAGCAGGCCAGTTGGGTGTTTCGTTATTCTTTATGTGTAGTGGTTATTTTTTACTAAATAACAAACATGAAAACCAAACAACTTATGTAGTTAATAAAGTAAAGAAAATTTTAATTGTATTGTTGTTTTGGTTGGTTTTTTATTATTGTTATGATAATTTCTTTATTAGTAAATTCACAACAATTCCTCCCGTCAGTTTTTTTAACTACATTAACGTTAGTCGTATTATATCCGACGCCACTCATTTATGGTTTATATTTGCAATAATTTCTCTCTATATACTAACCCCATTGATACGGAATTCATTTAATCCAGGGAACGCTAAGGGACTGATAAAGATTATAATCATAATGTTTATTATTTCTAATTTTACCTTGCTGAATGCATTGACAGATTATAAATATAACTTTTCCATTGTGCCCTTTAATATTTTACTCCCATTCCAGGTTCAAGGGCTTCTCAGTTTTCTGATAGGAGGGTATATAGGGCTTACGAACCCTAAAATAAAATCCTTCTCCTTTAACCACATAACTTTATTGGTGTTATCCATTATTTCATTGATAATTTTGTCATTTATATCAGTCAGGACAGGAATGACCTTCTTTTATGGGAAGTTTTATAATATCTTTCTTCAGATCTCTTCCGTGTGCCTATTTTTATTCTTGGTTAATTTAAATATAAGTAAAATATCAAGCGTAACAGAAGACATCAGCAAGAATATTCTGGGGATATATCTCGTCCACAATATTTTTGTTGTTGAGATACATAATGACTTTATTCATGAATTTTTGTTAAAGGAATTTCATTACGTAAATATATATGTTTATATAATAGTGTATTCACTACTGGCTTTTGCTTTATCATATATGTTATGTATTTTATTACGAAAGTTTAAGATAACGTCGTCAATCATCACTGTTTAATGTGATAATAAGGCCAAAAGATCTGCGTTTACAAGGAAGAACACAGATCTTAACGGACTTTTGTGGTCAAGATCGTACTTTGCCTGTAGCGCTAGAGGTGCAACGATAGAAACACTTACCTTCCCAAATTACCAGTGTCAAATTTGGTTAACAGCCTCAAAGGGGTAACGTAACTGATTTCCCTTAGCTTCTAGTTTTTCTGACGCTTTAATTACCTTACCTTGCATAAAAAATGGAGTTGTGCATGGTTATCACTAAATTCTATGAGTTACTCGATCAACTACCACCGAAAAAAATCGGTTTCATTTAAACGCGAAATAGTGAATGACAATTTTTATTTATAACTGGCTAACCTTATTTCAGAAAAACAAAAAGGCTATACCGGAAGCATAGCCTTGGATTCAGGTCATGTATTAAATGGTTAGATTGAATATTAAAAATAGTACTCACGCTCAATAAAAGTCCCTATCACCTTATCGTGCATTTCTTCGGATTTTGAATAACTGATCGTTTTTCTATTCAGTCTTTTTACTCGAGTACGCTGCGTTAAATTCGTTCTCTCTATACGCTGAGTAAACATCTTTCCAGTCAGGTGCTCTTCCTCGGGAAGGTTGTTATAAACAACATAATCATCCGTGCAGTAAAACCGAATATTAAAGGGCGATAAGAGGGCAAGCAGCTTGTCTAACGTTTTTCTACTGCGATCGCCAAAAACAGGGGCCACTACTCGTTTCAGGCGGGGTTCCCAAGCATACCAAAGCCAGCGTTGATTTTTCTTGTTCCTCACAAACGCCCATTGCTCATCTATTTCACAGATAAGCTGAAAGTTATTTCCATCAAGGGGCAGTGTCGTTACGTTTCGGGGCGTGAGGTTTTAACGTTTTCATGACGGTGGCCGTTGCGACTTTCAGGACTCGGGCGGTGTCACGAATTCCCCCGTTATTCATCGCCATGTCGACAATCTGCTCTTTAACGCCGGGTTTGCAGGCTTGATAGGTGTATTCCAACTGAAAAACCTTACAGCAGGTATAGCAGCGATAACGAGGATGACCGCCATTCCCTTTTCCATGTCCTTTGACATGTTCGGATTTATGACAATAACGGCAATAGACGTCAACTTTGGCCATGCTTCCTCCTTAAAAAGCCGGAAGCATATCACAACAACTAACCATTTAATACATGACCTCAGAGTACAGTTTATTCTGTCAGTGTTGATGGCAACAACGATCCTCGTGCAACAGATGTGAATGGAAACATTGGTGATGCTACTCTAAAAGAGCAAGATCAGGGAATTGCATTAGGACCTTTAGCTTACGCTTTGTTGGCATCAACGGCAGTAGGAGGGAATTCTAGCTCTTATGCAAAATATGGTGTAGTTATTGGTGCAAATTCACAAGTTGATACTGGTGCTACTAATTCTGTTGCGGTGGGATATCAATCTTATGTAAGCGGAAAGAATTCTATTGCGTTAGGCGATAATTCAGTTGCAAGTGAGGATAATGTTGTATCAATCGGAAATGATGGCCTTGGTAATGGCTATGGTGGTCCGAAGAAACTACGGAAGCTAGTTAATCTTGATGACGGTAAAATTTCGGATGACTCAAAAGAGGCTATTAATGGTTCCCAATTGCAGAAGGTGCAGGATACTATAAAGAATAACGAAAAGGATATTGAAGCTAATAAGAATCTGCTTGCTAATACAAATGTGATGGCAGAGGAAAACGCAAGGGATATCATCTCTATCTATGATAGAATTGATATGTTGGAAAAAAAATGCAATCCGTAGATAGCGAACTTGGTCGGATTAATTTATTTCAACCCTATGGTGTTGGTAATATACGGGTGTAAATATAGAATGGTGATAGGGTTGTGAAATATATTAAAAATAGCTATTTTGATAAATAAAAGGCTGGGAAACTATTTCTCAGCCTTAATTATAATAAATATTATCCACACTCAAGCAAACTAACCGCTGCGGTAATACGGGGCGTAATATCTGTTTCTGGCAGCGCTGGAAGAATGTCCAGTACCATTTGCCTGAGCGGCTCTACAATAACCATCGAAATGACAAGTTCACTGATAATAGGAAAATCCATTTTTTTCAGTAATCCTTGTTGATATTGGCGTTCAAGCCAATTCACTAATATATTTCTGCTTCTTTCAATTCCACCTTGCTGATATTTATCCAATAATATTTCACGATAAGGAAAATCAGATTGTAATAATTTAAATAATCCTACCGCTTCCATAGATAAGGATTTCTCTGCTATTTCAGTTAGAAATATTTTCAATAATTCTATCAATTGCTGAAAATTATTGGCGTCTTTTTTAAAGTTGGGAATAAAAGGCTCTTCCCAACCCATAACAATTTGTTCAAGTAAATCTTCTCGATTTTTGACAAACCGATAGAGCGTTTTTTTGGCAATACCGGCTTTTTTGGCTACCACATCCATGGTTGTTTTGTTATAGCCTTGATTAATAAGCAGTAGAAAGGTGACCTCGTGAATTTTTTGGCGTATTGCTTGCTCTGGAATTGTCGGGCGGCCTCGTGGACGTGGATGATTTTCTGCCATTTTAGCACCTTTACGTTGTGAATATTTGTACCGCACTGGCGTGATCCCATTAATAAACAGAACAGACTGATACACAACTCGCAGGTGCTTGTCAACTCTATCAAAACATGATTATCCGTTCATGAAATTATTGCCGGATGTTGACGAAAAATAGCAGAACAGAGTAGGACCATGGTCCCACTTGGAGAGTGCAGCGTCATCTATTAGGGATTACGGTAATGTAATTGCTGACAAAATCTATTAGCTTGCTATCACTCGTGATGAGTGGAATCTTGTTGTGTTTTGCCTGAGCGACAATTAACCGATCAAATGGGTCTTTATGTAACTTTTCCGGTAAATCGCATACAACGAGCGAATGATCGCTTTTAATGGGGATTTCAATCAAACCAGCGTCAAACAACCCATCCCTGAACTGTTCGGGATCTATGGAAAAATCAGGTTTGTTTAAATTGCTTTTAATGACCACCTCCCATATAGACGCTGCGCTAAAACACAGGGTTTTGCTGGTATCTTCCAGCAGATCAGCAATATCAGCTTTCAGTTTTTCCGGTTCATATGCCATAAACAGCAGGATGTTGGTATCTAACAGGAATTGCACTATGAATATTTCCCTTCAAACATATCAACAATTTCGGCGCTGTTCATATCGTCAAAATTGGCGGGAACCCGCCCCTTGCCTTTGAGGAAGCCTAATTTGCGTTTGGGCTGTTCTTCTCTGTATGCAATAACTTTAACCAGTGCATGACCATTTTTGGCGATCACCACTGGTTCTCCGGTGCGGGCGACTTCCTGAACAATTCTGGATAGGTTGGTTTTTGCATCGTAGATGTTAATTTGTTCCATAACATCCCCTCTTGATGTTTTAATGTACACAATTTTAGGATATTTATTTTTATTAGTCTGGTCAAGTTGATTAGACCTATAATTGCCAAAATACGTTCTCTATGCTCGAATCATAGCATTTTTTATTACTCATCCATTATTTATAACTTACTGTTTTTAATAAGTTATTATCATAATTAATATTGTTGAATTATAGGGGATATCCCTATAATGTGACCTTCTTCACAAGGTGGCATTTTTTGCTAATTATTGTTAGCAAAAGGTTTTGCTAGATCTTAATATCGTCATTGCTTGTTACAAATTTAACATTAAATTAACTAAAGCAAGTAAAATATTCCGCCCACCTGATTATTGACTATTCCAGAGCAAGTTGTTCTTGGGATAAGGATCTTTTGGCGGTGGCTCAATAATAACAAGTCCAATGAGGATTATGATGATGATAAAACGCAACGCACTCGCAATGGCAATTCCGGTACTGCTTATTACAGGGGCTGCAAATGCTGCTGAAATTTATAATAAAGATGGTAATAAAATAGATTTATATGGAAAGGCTGATGTTCAAAGAACATTCTCCAAATCAGACAAACAGTCTGGGGATGGTTCTGTCGGTCGTATCGGTATTAAAGGTTCAACCCAAATTACGGATACCCTAACTGGCTTCGGGCGCTGGGAATTCAACATGGGTGCCAATGGCACAGAAGTGGAGAGTGGAGCAAACACCAGAACTCGTTTGGCTTTCGCCGGGCTGAAATTTGGCGAATATGGTTCGCTGGATTATGGGCGCAATTATGGTGTGGTTTATGATGCCAACTCATGGACAGATGTATTGCCAGTATTTGGTGGTGATTCCATGGCCGCAACCGATAACTTCCTGATGGGGCGTTCAACAGGGTTATTAACATACCGTAATACTGACTTTTTTGGCTTGGTGAATGGCCTGAATTTTGCTTTGCAGTATCAAGCTAAAAATGATGACGGCACTAAAAATAGCCGTAGCGATGTTGCAAGACAGAATGGTGATGGTTTTGGTCTTTCCAGCACCTATGATTTTGGTAATGGCTTCAATATTGGGGCGTCATACGGCAACTCTAACCGTACTTCGGCACAGAAGTACGGTTCTGATGCAGCTAAGGTTCTGGCAAAAGGGAATAAAGCCGAAGCATGGATCGTTTCTGCCAAGTATGACAAAGATAATGTCTATCTGGCGGCTATGTATGGTGAAACCCGTAACTTAACCAGATTTGGCAGTTCCGTGGATAGCTACACGATGTTTGCCAATAAAACCCAAAACATTGAGTTGACTGCTCAGTATCAGTTTGATTTTGGTTTGCGTCCCTCTGTCGCGTTTGTTTATTCCAAAGGTAAAGATCTGGGTAATGACCTGGCTGATAAGCGCATACAGACAGGCAAGGGAGCTGAAGATTTGGTGAAATATGTTTCAGTCGGTGCTTTCTATAATTTTAATAAAAATATGGGTACGTATGCTGAATATCAATTTAACTTATTGAAAGACAATGATTTCACCAAGAAAGCGAAGATTAGCACTGACGACGTCTTTGGTGTTGGTTTGGTTTATCGCTTCTAATTGTATCGAACTGCCTCAAGGGGGTTGAGGCAGTTCACTTGTGCTTACCTTTCGGCTTCGCCGCCGAGTGCATCAATCGTATTTTTGATTAGCGCACTGAGTTCTCCTGCCATTAAGGTAAAATCAGCATCGAATCGTTGGGCAACATCTTCACGATCAATATCATCATTTTGTTCACGTAAAGTTTCACTGAATTTAATGCGCTTGAAAGTGCCATCGTCTGACAGCATAAACTGAATACGTTCTTCCCAATCTAAGGCCAACTTAGTGACATATTTGCCGGATTCAATATGTGTCGCAATTTCGTCTGAAACCAAATCCTGTTTCTTACAGCGGATCACTCCACCTTCCTCCAGAATAGCTTTGAGTTCGGCTTCATCCATCAAAGCATAACCTGTAGGAAGATCACCTGAACGTACCCATTCGGTTAGCGTCAATTCAATGGGGTTGGTGAAAGTAAGAGGAACAACAGGTAATGATCCCAATGTTTTTCTCAGCAGTGCCAGATTATCTTCAGCTCGTTTTGCGCTAGCGACATCAACGATAATCAAATGGTTGACGGTATCGATCCAAATATAGGTTTGGCTGAAACGGCTGAATGCTCTTGGCAGCAGCGTATGAATGACTTCATCTTTTAGTGAATCTTTCTCTGTTTTTTTCAGTTTGCGATGTTGTTCACCCTCCAGGCGGGCTATTTTGGTCTGTAATTCCTGCTTAATCACCGGAGAAGGTAACATTTTTTCTTCTTTGCGCGCGCAGATCAGAATTTGATTGCCGGAAGCATGGGTTAATGCTTCACCGTGGGAACCCATTGGCGAAACCCAGCCAGTTTTCATCATATCCTGGCTGCCGCATGGGGTGAATGCCAATGGGCTTAATTGTTTTTCCAGTTCATCTGCCGAAAGTGAAATCTCTCGGTTTAAACGGTAAATTATTAAATTTTTGAACCATAACATGCAGTTACCCCATATTGTTGCGCATTGTGACAAAAGTCATCTTAAAACATAAGGGAGCATGATAACGAATCATGTGATGAAGCCCTAGAACTTCATTCGTTTCATATAATCACTGCCTTATTCTCATATAATAAAAAGCATCGTCCCGCTAAATAGGAAAAGTCAGTTATGCGTATAGGAATTGATCTTGGTGGAACCAAGATTGAAGTGATTGCATTAGGCGATCAGGGAGAAGAGTTATTTCGCAAACGGGTGGATACTCCCCGCAATGATTACCAGAAAACATTGGCTGCCATTGTTGGGTTGGTTATTGATGCGGAACAAGCAACCGGACAGCAAGGAACTGTAGGGATTGGCATTCCTGGTGCAATTTCGCCTTTTACCGGAAAAGTAAAAAATGCCAACTCAGTTTGGTTGAATGGCAAGATATTGGATAAGGATATAGCGGCTTTGTTGGGGCGTGAAGTGCGTATCGCTAATGATGCCAATTGTCTGGCGGTATCGGAAGCCACTGATGGCGCGGGGGAAGGGATGCCAATGGTATTTGCCGTTATCATTGGAACAGGTTGCGGCTCAGGCATTGCATTTGAGGGGCGGGTTCATGCCGGTGGCAATGGATTGGCAGGGGAATGGGGACATAACCCATTACCGTGGATGGATGAAGAAGATCGCGTGTATCAGGATGAAGTGCGCTGTTTTTGCGGTAAGCCAGGATGTACTGAGACATTTGTGTCAGGCACCGGATTTATGACGGATTACTTCCGCTTAAGTGGAATGCAGAAAAAAGGCAACGAAATCATAGAAGCGTTGGCACAGGGAGATGAGTTAGCGGAATTGGCGATGCGCCGTTATGAAAGGCGTTTGGCGCGAGCGCTGGCACAGGTGATTAATTTATTGGACCCGGATGTAATTGTACTCGGCGGTGGCATGAGCAATATTGATCGTCTTTACCAAACGTTGCCCGATTTAGTCAAAGAGTGGGTTTTTGGTGGCGAGTGTGCAACACCAATCAGAAAAGCCGTGCATGGGGATTCCAGTGGTGTGCGTGGTGCGGCCTGGTTGTGGCCTGTTTGTTGAAACGGCATATGATGATGCCCGTAGTGACAATCCGGCTTACAAAAATAAAAAACAGACCATTCTGGGAACAATTCTATAAAGGGGCATAGCATGATGAAGAATATGTTGAAAAGGAAGAACGTGTTGAGAATGTCAACCTTGGCAATGCTGGTGGCATTCAATGTGAACGCGGCAACCGTTGATTTACGGGTGATGGAAACCTCGGATATTCACGGTAATCTGATGGATTTTGATTATTTTAAAGATAAATCCACGGAGCAATTTGGTTTGGTTCGTACTGTGAATTTAATTAAGGCGGCCAAAGCGGAAGCAACCAACGCGATCTTGGTAGATAACGGTGATTTGATTCAAGGCAGCCCACTTGCGGATTACATGGTGGCAAAAGGATTGAAACAAGGGGAGGTTCATCCAGCTTATAATTTGATGAATACTATGGACTATACCGTCGGTAACTTTGGTAACCATGAATTCAACTTTGGATTGGATTACCTGAAACAAGCCATCGCCGGTGCTAAATTCCCTTATATCAATGCCAATATCATCGATGCCAAAACCGGCAAAAACTACTTTACACCTTATATTATCGTTGATACTCCAGTTAAAGATCGCGAAGGCAAAGAGCACACGATTAAGATCGGTTATATCGGTTTTGTGCCACCACAAATCAGTATTTGGGACAAAGCCAATCTCAATGGCAAAGTGGTTGTTAATGACATCACTGAAACCGCGAAAAAATTCGTCCCTCAAATGAAAAAAGAGGGCGCAGATCTGATTATCGCCATTCCACATTCCGGTTTTTCCCAAGATCCTTATAAAGCGATGGCAGAAAACTCGGTTTACTATCTGAGTGAAGTTTCTGGCATTAATGCCATTATGTTTGGTCATGCTCACGGCGTGTTCCCAAGCAAGGAATATACCGGTATCAAGGGTGTGAATGTCGCTAATGGAACGATTAATGGCATTCCTGCCGTCATGCCGGGGCAGTGGGGGGATCATCTGGGTGTTGTTGATATGGTGATCAATAACGACAGTGGTGAATGGAAAGTCGAATCTGCTAAAGCACAAGCCCGTCCTATCTATGACAAAGTCCATAAAAAAGCATTGGCTGAACGCGATAATAAACTGGTTTCCATCATCGAAAAAGATCATCTGGGAACTCGCGAATTTGTGAGTAAATTCATTGGTAAAGCCTCTGATAACATGTACAGCTATCTGGCTCTGATCCAGAGTGATCCAACCGTTCAGATCGTCAATGATGCGCAGGTAGATTATACCAAACGCTTTATTCAAGGTGATCCAAATTTGGATGGGCTCCCTGTTTTAGCGGCAGCGGCACCTTTTAAGGCGGGTGGACGTAAAAATGCGCCGGCTGATTTTGTGGAAGTGGAAAAAGGTGATCTGACTTTTCGCAACGCGGCTGATTTGTACCTTTACCCAAATACATTGGTGGTAGTGAAAGCAACGGGGGCGGATGTGGTCGAATGGCTGGAGTGTTCGGCGGGCATGTTTAACCAGATTGATCCAAATTCCACCAAACCGCAAGAATTGCTGAACTGGGAGGGTTTCCGTACTTATAACTTCGACACCATCACGGGTGTTAACTATAAGATAGACCTGACTCAACCCGCTAAATACGACACCGATTGCCAGCTTATCAATAAAGGTGCGAACCGCATCAAAGATGTTACCTATCAGGGTAAGCCGATTGATCCAAAAGCCATTTTCCTGATCGCCACCAATAACTATCGGGGTTACGGCGGCAAATTCGCCGGAACCGGAGAGGATCATATTGCGTTTGCTTCACCGGATGAAAACCGCACCATTTTAGCTTCTTACATTTCCAGAATGACTAAAGAAAAGGGCGTAGTATCAACTCAGGCTGAAAATAATTGGTCATTCTTGCCAATCAAAACAGATAAAAAATTAGATATCCGTTTCGAAACTTCCCCAACAGAAAAAGCGGCGAAGTTCATTAAACAACACGCCCAATACCCAGTGAAGTACTTAAAAAATGATGATACCGATTTTGCCATCTACCAAATTGATTTGACAGAGAAAAAATAAAACTTACTGAACTTAATTATATTAATGCCTGCTCTTGTGCATAGCTAAAGGGTAGGCAACTGTTTGAACGTTAAGAGATAACAAAACGAATTATAAATATAAATGACTTCCGATTTCGATTGGTGCTGCATTGTTGGTCGGGTGTGTAACCAAGCCAGCCTATGATGCTGAAAATGTTGTGGATGTACGAGTTCTGGGCCTCGGGTTATTGATATCGGAACAAAATAATGTGACGGGGATAAAAGATAACGCAGATCGGCGTAGATAAAACCAATAGATCAAAGATACTGTAACGGTTGTTTGATCCAGATCAGAAATGCAACGCTAATTATTATGCGTTGCACTTTGGTATGAGAATAAATTTCAAATTACTCGAATATATTACTCAATATAGTCATTTTCATATCGGTAATAGTCATCAGGTAACAGTGATATATGTATTGATTATTTAATATTGAAAACAATTATGGAGACCAATAATATGCAGAAAATTCTGGTAAAGATAACAAAAAATAAAATAGCTAAAATATTTATCTGTTCTGTCAGTCTGATTCTGGGAAATATCACTTTCTCGTATGCTGCGATTGTTCCTCCCAATGTTCAATTGGCGGATAAGCAGGAAATTACCCGCAACAATTTTTCCGAACCTAGTTCTTTAGATCCGCATAAGTCTGAGGGAAGTAGTGAATTTGATATCTTGCGGGATTTTTTTGAGCGTTTAATTGATACCGATAAAAAAGAAAATATTATTCCTGCTTTAGCGGAAAACTGGGAAACTAAAAATAATAAAACATGGATCTTCCATTTAAGGAAAGGGGTTAAATGGTCTGACGGTTCACCGATTACCGCCCATGATGTGGTTTTTTCTTTCCGGCGGCTGGTGACACCTGATACGATTTCTCCTTATGGTAGCTACTTGATTCAGGCTACTGTCGTGAACGCCCGTGATGTACTATCTGGTAAGAAAAAACCGCAAGAACTCGGTGTAAAGGCGCTGGATGATGCAACGGTAGAAATTGTACTGGAAAGGCCAAAAGCGGGTTTTCTGCAAATGTTGGCGCATCCCGCAATGTCTCCTGTTAGTGAACAGGTTATTAAAAAATATGGCAATAAGTGGACTCAGCCTCAACATTTTGTCAGCAATGGGCCTTTTAAACTCTCTGCATGGGTAGTGAATGAAAAAATTATTGGTGTCAGAAATCACCATTATTGGGATGATAAAAATACCGTAATTAATAAAGTCACTTACTTGCCATTATCAGATTATAAAGCGGATCTAAACCGCTATATGACAGGAGAGATTGATATATCCAATGGAGGGCCATCGGAATTCTTGCCAACCGTTAAGAAGAAGTTTGGCGAGCAATTGCATGTTAGTCCCATAATGAGTGTTTATTATTATCTCTTTAATACACAAAAGTCGCCATTTAATGATGTTCGGGTCAGACAAGCGCTGGCTTTAGCACTGAATAGAAACATTATCACTGACAAGGTATTAGGCAACGGTCAAAAGCCCGCTTATGATGTCGTGTCTCCGGGCGCTGGAGGTATTTATTTAAAACCGCCTGAATATGCCTCATGGACACAAGACCAGCGCGTTGCCAAGGCTAAAATGTTACTGAATGAGGCGGGTTTTAATGAAAAGAATCCACTCAGATTTACCTTGCTATATAACACCTCCGATGCTCATAAAAAAATCGCCATTGCTGCCAGCTCGGCGTGGAAAAAGCATCTAGGTGTGGAAATCATTTTACAAAATCAGGAAACAAAAACACAAAATGATAGTATGGCTCAAGGCAACTTTGAGGTGACGAGATACGCATGGAATGCCGATTATAGTAGCCCGACCAGTTTCTTAGATATTTTTACATCAGGTAATACCAATAATCATACCCAATATCAGAATAAGGAGTTTGATCAATGGGTTTTAAAGGCGGATGAAACTAATGATCCAGCCGATTACCAACAAGCCATTGATATTCTCAATCAAGAAATACCCGCCATCCCCGTTTATTATTATGTCCGTGTAAAACTAGTCAAGCCTTATGTTGGTGGATTCCACGTGGACTCAATGGGAAATATCCCGACAAAAGATCTTTATATTATTAAGCACTAATTTTTTGATCAGTGATAAGAGCCTGTTGCAGTCGGCTATTATTACTTATCAAAGTTAATTGAAATTATAAGTTAAATAAAAATGGTAGAGTAGTGTAATAGTAAAAATAGTAATTAATGGAGAATCAAAATATGAAAAAAATCATGGCAGGTTTAATGAAAAATAAGCTCACCCAAATTCTTACCTGTTCGATGGGAATACTATTAACAAACATCACATTCTCTTATGCTGCCGTTGTTCCACCGGGAACACAATTAGCTGAAAAACAAGAAATTGTGCGTAACAATGGTTCTTTCCCCGCTTCTTTAGATGTACATAAAGTAGAAAGTAATGTTGAGTTGAATATTATCCATGATTTTTTTGATGGTTTGGTTTACACCGACAGAAAAGGTCATATCGAGCCCAGATTGGCTGAACGTTGGGAAACGAATGACAACCAAACCTGGCTATTTCATTTAAGAAAAGGCGCTAAATGGTCTGATGGCTCGCCGATTACCGCTCATGATGTAGTATTTAGCTGGCGACGTCTTCTTGATCCAGAAATGGGTTCGCCTTATAGCAGTTATCTTGGAACCGCCCACGTGGTTAATGCAAACGACATATTACTAGGCAAGAAAAAAGTGGAAGAACTTGGTGTGAAGGCGCTGGATGATTTCACATTGGAAGTGAAACTCGATAAACCCGTGGCTTATTTTTTGCAAATGCTAACCCATCCAATTTTGGTCCCGGTGAGTGAAAAAGCGGTTAAAAGATATGGTGACAAATGGACACATCCAGATGTTTTTGTTGGCAGTGGTGCATTTAAGCTATCTGAATGGAAAGTGAATGAAAATGTGATTGGTGTCAGGAATCCTCATTATTGGGATAATAAAAACACGGTAATTAATAAAGTGACTTATCTTGCTATCACATCAGAAAAATCGGATTTAAACCGCTATCTTGCCGGTGAAATTGATATGACTATGACCATTCCTTTGGATTCTTTTGCATCATTAAAGAAAACATTGGGTGATCAAGTTCATATTAATTCTATGCTCAGTACTTACTATTACGTGTTTAATACGCAAAAACCGCCGTTTAATGATGTTAGAGTCAGAAAAGCCTTAAGTTTAGCCATAGATAGAGATGTGATTGCTAATAAGGTATTGGGAATGGGGCAACTACCTGCTTATGATATTCTGCCCCCTAATATCGGTGGTATCACATTAACCCCGCCAGAATATGCCTCCTGGACACAAGAGCAGCGGGTAAAAAAAGCTAAGGAGTTGTTGAACGAAGCCGGTTTTAACGAGAAAAACCCGCTCAAATTTAACTTGCTTTATAACACGAGAGAATCTCATAAAAAACTTGCCATCGCTGTCACTTCAATGTGGAAACAGAACTTAGGTGTTCAAGCCAGCCTACAAAACCAAGAATGGAAAGTGATGTTGGATAATATGCACCAGAACAAGTTTGATGTTGTCAGATACGCATGGACAGCGGATTACAACAGCCCAATGTCTTTTTTGGATACTTTCCTGACAGGAAGCAGTCATAATATACCACAATATGCCAATAATGATTTTGATCAGACAGTCATTAAAGCAGGTGAAACCGATGATGTCGCTTATTACCAAAAAGCAATGGACATTTTTAATAATGATATTCCAGTGATCCCTATTTATTATTATGTCAGTAATCGTCTGGCGAAGCCTTATGTTGGTGGATTTTACGTTACCCCAATGGATTATATCTCGACAAAAGATCTCTATATTATTAAACATTGAATATCAATCAATTTGTTGTAGAAAAATGTCGGGTTGAAATATAAAAAATAAATACAGTTATGAAGGGTTGAATATGAAGAAAATAACGATAAATAAAAAGATAAAAGTTCTCTCTTTAGCTATCTCTGCCATGATTGGGAATATAGCAATATCTTATGCCGCTGTTATTCCTGAAGGAACAAAACTGGCCGCTAAGCAGGAAATTGTACGTAATAATGGTTCAGAACCCGCTTCATTGGATACACATAAAGTTTCAAGTGATGTCGAATTTAATATTATTAATGATTTTTTTGATGGTCTGATTCAGGTTAATAGTCAGGGCAATATTGAGCCAAGGTTAGCAGCCAGTTGGGAAACTAATGATAATAAAACGTGGATTTTTCATTTAAGAAAAGATATCAAGTGGTCAGATGGTTCACCTATTACGGCTCATGATGTGGTATTCAGTTGGCGGCGTTTGATTGATCCCGATACCGTTTCCCCTTATGGAAGTTATCTTGAGAATGCTGCTGTAGTGAATGCAAATCAGGTATTGACGGGTAAGAAAAAAACGGAAGAGCTTGGGGTAAAAGCGTTGGATGACAAGACGCTAGAGGTGAGGCTAGGCTGCGTCCCTTAATTAGATAACCGCCTGTAAAAGAGTCGAATACAGCCTAATTTCACCATGGACAAATAGTTTCGTGCGGTTTTTTCGTAACGGGTTGCAATACGCCGATTTCCTTTCAGAAAACCGAAACAGCGTTCGACAACATTGCGGTCACGATAAGCCTGTTCATCAAATTGCGTACGACCATCAGCACTGCCTTTTTCATTGATTTTATAAGGAATAACGCTTTTGATCCTCAATTTACGCAGATAACCGCGGAGCTTTCTACTCGAATACCCTTTGTCTGCCAGCACGGCTTTGCCACGTCGTTTCATGAAACCATTTTTGCGTTGTATACCAATGCCGTCGAGCAAAGGGATGGCGGATTGACTTTCATGAGCTTGCCCAGCGGTCAACATCAGGTTGAGGGGAAAACCCTTTCCGTCGGTTGCCAGGTGGATTTTGGTGCCATAACCACCGCGTGAGCGACCCAGCGCATGATCGTCAGTGATATCGGGATGTTTTTTTTCGCGCCTGCGGCATCTTTACTCGCGCGAATATTGCTGCCATCCAGGCAAATTTCAGCCCAGTCAATCAAGCCTTTTTCATCCAGAATGGACAGTAACCGATTAAATATCTTGTTGATAATGCCCGATTTTGACCAGCGATTAAATCGGTTATAGACCGTTTTCCAAGGGCCATAGCGTTCAGGTAAATCACGCCACGGTGCCCCGGAGCACAAGACCCAGAACATCCCATTCATCACACGGCGGTGTTCAACATGTGGACGTCCTGCTCGCTCTGAATGGACCGGGGGCAAACAAGGTTCTATCACTATCCATGCGTCATCAGGAATGTCGTAGCGTGCCATCATCTTTTTCCCATATTGAAAACAGTTTAGATGAGAATACTATCAATTTACATTAAGGGACACAGCCTAGATAAACCTGTCGGAGATTTTCTACAGATGCTGACTCATCCTGTTATGTTTCCAATAAGTGAAAAGGCAGTAAAACAATCTGGTGATAAATGGACCAGGCCAGAAGTTTTTGTGGGAAGTGGTCCATATAAACTCGCTGAGTGGGTCGTCAATGAAAAAATAATCGGAGTCAGAAATCCTCTATATTGGGATAATAAAAACACAGTGATCAATAAAGTAACCTATCTTCCGCTCTCTTCAGAAAAAGCAGATTTAAACCGTTATCTGGCGGGAGAAATTGATATTACCAATACTATTGCCGCAGAATCTTTTCCATCGCTGAAGAAAACATTACCTGATCAGGTACGTATTTCTCCTAAATCTACAGTCTATTTCTATGAGTTTAATAATAAAAAACCGCCATTTAATGATGTCAGAGTCAGGCAGGCACTGAGTTTAGCCATAGATCGCGATATCATTGTGGATAAGATATTGGGACAGGGACAATTACCGGCATATATTATGCTCACGCCAAATATAGGAGGCTTTAATTTTAAACAACCTGATTATGCTTCCTGGACTCAGGAGCAGCGTATTGCTAAAGCGAAAAAGTTATTGAATGAAACTGGATTTAATCAAAATAACCCTCTTACTTTTAATCTGCTTTATAACACTCAGGAAGGACATAAAAAAATTGCCATTGCGGTTAGTTCAATGTGGAAGAAAAATCTTGGTGTAAATGCTGTTTTGCAGAATCAAGAATGGAAAGTGATGTTGGATAATATGCATCAGGGGAAATTTGATGTCATCCGGCGGGCATGGGTTGCTGATTATAATAGTCCGATGACATTTTTATCCATATTTTCATCTAATCAAGTCAAAAATACATCCATGTATGAAAATGTTGAGTTTGATAAATTAGTGGAAAAAGCAAGCAATAATAATGCTAAAGATTATTATCAGCAGGCTTCAGATATTTTAGCCAAAGACTTACCTGCTATTCCAATTTATTTTTATGTGAACCATAATATGGTTAAACCTTATGTTGGCGGATTTAATATTAATACAAGAGGTGAATATTTCACAAAAGATCTTTATATCATCGAGCATTAATAACCGTAGTGGAGCGTGACATAGGTTAAAAGGAAAAGCAAGGATTGCTTTTCCTTTCAGGATAATACGACTAAAAATAAATGTTATTTAGAAATCAGTGATTCTTCATATTGCTTAGATTTTTGCTGATCAAATTGTCTCTCCCATTTAGCCACAACAAGTGCAGCGAGTGCATTACCTACTACATTTAATGCGGTACGAGCCATATCAAGAATTCGGTCAATCCCCGCGATGAAGGCTAAACCTTCTAATGGAATTCCCACACTTCCCAGCGTTGCCAACAGAACGACGAAAGAGACCCCTGGAACACCGGCAATTCCTTTTGAGGTAATAATCAATGTGAGGACAAGCGTAATTTCTTGCCAAAGCGATAAATCTATTCCATAGAGTTGGGCAATAAAAATGGCGGCGATACTCTGATACAGTGTTGAGCCATCGAGATTAAATGAATAACCAATTGGAATAACAAAACTGGTAACTGATTTTGACGCACCATATTGTTCCATTTTATCCATGATACGGGGTAATACTGTTTCTGAGCTGGCAGTAGAATAGGCTAACAGTAGTTCATCTTTGAGGATCTTAAAGAGCGTAAAAATGTTGATATCGCAGTAGCGGGCAATCAAACCAAGAATGACAATAGCAAAAAATAAAATTGCACAGTGAACTAAAATAACTAATTTTATTAATGGCAATAATGAGCTAAACCCGAAATTAGCTACTGTTACTGAAATCAACGAAAATACCCCGATTGGAGCATACATCATAATAATATGAGTAACCCTGAACATGGTTTCAGAGAATGTTTGTAATACCGTTAATAAAGGTTGTTTTTTTTCCTTCGGTAGTGATGATAAGCCTAAACCAAATAATACAGCAAAGAAAATGACGGGCAACATGTCGCCACTGGACATAGCAGCAAAAATATTATCAGGTACTAATGATAGAATAGTATTAATAATACCATGTGAATGATTTTCAACCTGCTGTGTTGTACGTTCATATTGAGATATATCTACTTGATGAAGAGTAGACATATCAATACCTACACCAGGTTTAAACGTATTTGCTAAAAAAATGCCTACAACGATTGCAATTGTTGTTACTATCTCAAAATAAAAAATTGTTTTTAAGCCTAGTTTTCCTAATTGCTTAGTATTACCAACACCGGCAATACCAACAACTAATGTTGAAATAACAATTGGGACAACAATCATCTTAATAAGCTGGATAAATATTTTCCCAGCAGGAGAAAGAACATTAACAATTAACCACTGTTTGTGTTCATTGTCATGTAAAACTGCTCCTACAATAATTCCTAATATAAGCGCAGCTAAAATTTGCCAGCCTAGCCCAAATTTAAATTTCTTTTTATTAACTGTTTCGGTCTTATTCATTAGACAACCTTATGTTTTTTTATTTCTTTACTCCTCTTTTTTATACAATAACCTTGACCTAAAGCACAATAAAAATTGCGGTAATCTTTTAAATAATATACAAACAATACCCGTAATTATTAAAGATGCTGATTTATTATTCAAATCAGCTCATGCTAGCGGCCATGAAAATTGATCTGACACTAACTCAGAAACAATCCCTTGAATTGATATATGATATGATTCGTGATGGGTGAGTAGCTATCTGAAAGGCTACTTCAATCGGGAAAAGGAACCTGTGGCCTACCTCATGATTGTTTTAAAACATTAAAATAATCTGTTAATTATTTTCTTTGCTATTTTGCAGTAATTTGAAAACTATTGTGCATAAATAAATACCTTTTCATAATAGTGAGCGACTAAGGTTAGTGGAGAGCTTGACTCCTTGCGCCGCAAGGAGTCAAGCAGTGTCCTATCATTTTGGAAAGCTATTTATATAGCTATAAATACAGTATTTCTTTATATTTCTAGATGGGAATTTTTAATCACTTTCGGGTGTATTTAAATAATCTGAATATATTAAATTGATTTTAAAAGAAAAATAAAAATGAATGTCAAATATCCATTTGAAAAATACTCAATCAAAAAATTTATTGTTGTTGCACTAAATAATTTATTGAGTAATAAATAGCGTGTCATGCTGTAACATGGATTGAAAACAAAATGGAGGACAAAAATAAATAATTACAGCACAGCTATGGGGAGACATGACATGTTAAATAAAATCAGCAAAAAAAAGATTAAAACATTAGGTTGTTCTATCAGTATTATATTGAGTAGTATCACATCATCTTATGCCGCAGTTATTCCACCTGATACACAATTATCGGAAAAACAAGAAATTGTTCGTAATAATGGTGCGGAGCCTGCTTCACTGGATGTCGATAAAGTCGAAGGTAATATAGCACTAAATATTATCAATGATTTCTTTGATACGTTAGTGGGCACGGATAAACAAGGCCAGATCATACCCAAATTGGCTGCAAGCTGGGAAACGAAGGATAATAAAACGTGGATTTTCCATTTGAGGAAAGGAATCAAATGGTCTGATGGTACACCCATTACCGCTCATGATGTTGTTTTTAGCTGGCGACGGCTGACAAATCCTAAAACACTTTCTCCATATGGTAGCTATTTTGTTGATGCTTCTGTGGTGAATGCCAAAGAGGTTTTGGCCGGAAAGAAAAAAGTGGAGGAGCTTGGTGTAAAAGCCTTGGATGATTCGACATTGGAGGTAAGGCTAGAAAAACCGGTTGGATATTTTTTGCAGATGCTGGCGTTCTCGATTACGTCTCCAGTTAGCAAAAAAGTTGTTGAAAAATACGGAGATAAATGGACTCAACCTGAGTTTTTTGTTTCTAGTGGTGCATTTAAATTAGCTGAATGGAAAGTGAATGAAAAAATTGTTGGAGTGAGAAACCCTTATTATTGGGATAATAAAAATACTGTTATTAATAAAGTAACTTATCTTCCATTGTCATCAGATATATCAGATTTAAACCGTTATCTGGCTGGAGAAATAGATATTACATTTACAATTCCATTAGAATCGTTTGCCTCATTAAAGAAAAATATGAGTTCACAAATTCATATTTCGCCTATACTTAGCACATATTACTATCAGTTTAACAATAAAGAACCTTTGTTTAAAGATATTAGGATCCGACAAGCGCTAGGTCTTGCTTTGGATAGAAATATTATTGCCAATAAAGTCGTTGCCCAAGGGCAAATACCTGCTTACACAATCTTGCCTCCTGGAATTGGTGGTTTTAAATTTAAACAACCTGATTATGTATCATGGACACAAGAGCAACGTAATGAGAAAGCCAAACAGTTATTAAATGAAGCAGGTTTTAATAAAGATCATCCTCTTAAATTTAATTTGGTTTATAATTCATCAGGTTTACATAAAAAAGTTGCTATTGCTGCAACCTCAATGTGGAAAAAGAATCTCGGTGTTATTGCTAATATACAAACTGAAGAGTGGAAAGTAATGTTGGAGAACGAACATCAAGGTAAATTTGATGTTGTTAGAGGTGGATGGATTGGCGATTATAATAACCCAATGTCTTTTTTTAATATATTTACAACAAATCAAACAAATAATACTTCATTTTATTCTAATAAAGACTTTGATAATTGGATTCGTAAAGCAGGAGAAACTAATAAAAAAGAAGATTTTCAACATGCACTCGATATTATGACAAAAGAGACTCCTATTATACCCGTTTATTACTATGTCACTGCGATATTGGTTAAGCCTTATATTGGTGGTTATCACGCCGATCTGCTGGGAATGATATCAACGAAGGATCTTTATATTATTAAGCACTAAATTAAAGAGCCTGCTTAAGCAGGCTCTCCATAGTCTATTGTAGTGCTTTACGAGCAGCCAAAGCTAAAAATCCACTGCGGCTACCATATTCGGGATGCTGCTTGACTTTTGCATCAATGCGATTGATTAAACGCAATGGTAAGGTAATATTAATCCGCTCTGTTTTGTCTTCGAACTGGCTCATATCTACAGGAATTAAAAGCCATTGCCCATTTTTGTATTCACCGGTCTTTTCTACAAGGTGTTCTTGCATGGCTTTTGGCAATGGGAATTCCAGGTTTTGTTCTTTCATTAACTCGAAATGTGCATTGATCGCAGATTGCGCATCAGAATGTGCTGCTTCAAGTGTGTCACCAGCAAAGATACACCCTGCAACGTCAGGAAACCAGCCACTGGCACTACCATCTTGATCTATTTCGACAAATGCTGGATATAACATAATTTTATTCCACTTTTATCTGTATATTTTTTCTGGGTAATTCGTAATCCATTAACTGGATTGTTTGAGTTTTGCGTCTTTTAGAATCTTGCTGAGAGTTCCTGGTTTAATATCTCTACGTGGGTGGGGAACTGTTATCACCGCAGCGAACTCAGGATGAGTGAATTGATGATGACTCCCTTTGATTCGTTTAAGTTTCCAGCCATTTTTTTCCAATAATCTCATTAAATCTGAACTGTTCAAGCAGCCTCCTTTCCGCTTCGAATATTATATACACACCATACACATTGCTCAAGCGGTTGTTACTATTTGATTTCCATGTTTAAACCCGAAATTCTGCAGCTAATTGACTGAAACCCAATCCATTCTTTTTTTCCACTTTGATCTGAACAGGAATTCGCTCTTTTAATGCTTCTACATGACTAATTACTCCGATAGTCTTTCCTGATGCATTAAGGTGATCCAGTGCATCCAAAGCGATATCCAAAGTTTCAGGATCAAGCGTGCCAAACCCTTCATCAAGGAACAGGGATTCTATTTGTGTCTTGTTACTCACTAGATCAGACAAGGCGAGAGCAAGAGCAAGGCTGACAAGGAAACTTTCTCCTCCAGAAAGCGTTTTGGTATCCCTCGTAGCATCCGCTTGCCAGGTGTCAACGATTTGTAATTCCAGTCCGCCGTCATCTTTGCGTTGCAAGTAGTAGCGCCCATGTAATTTTTCCAATCGGATATTTGCCAGATGTACGAGATGATCCAATGTCAGACCTTGAGCAAAACGGCGGAATTTCGCGCCATCGGCAGAGCCAATGAGATTATTGAGATAGCTCCAGTCATCATATGTCTGTTGTAAGAGTGCGATCTGTGCCAGTAACTTGTGTTGGTGTTGACGGCGAGTTGCATTGCTGTTCAATACGATTCTGACTTCACCTTGTTGTTGGTTATTTTGTTTCAACTTAGTCGTAACGTCGGTCAATATGGTGGATAGTTGTTGAGGTTCATGTTGATTAAGCAATTGTGGCTGCGTTTCTGTATGTCGCTGTAAGGCCACTTCTGATTCATGATGCCGTGTTTTAGCTTGCAATTGTTGCTGTTCAAGTTTTTCTTGTAACTGTTGTAATTTTTCCCGCTGTTCTGGTTCCAATAAGGCATGTTCAAAGGATGATTGATCGGGAAAGCCTTGCTGTTCTAAGCCTGTTTGTAAATGGATGATAGCAAGTTTGTAGTTTTCTTCGGCAATGGTGTGGCTTTTTTCTATTTCACTGGCAGCACCGATTAATTGACTCATTTTGTTTTGCAGTGTTTGCAGATGGAAAACAGCCTGTTTGTAGGCGATTTCCAATTCATTGGTTTTTTGCTGCAAGGCCTGACGAACAGCAATGATGGATTGTTCGCCAAATAAACACTGACGTTCCTGACGTGTTTGTTCCAATAACTGCATTTGCTGTTGTTGTTGTTCCCTCAAAGTATGAAGGTGAGTGGAGAGCTTATTTTTTTGTTTGTCTAGTTCACCCAGTTTGCTTTGCAAGGCTGCTTGTTCTTTTTGTAGTTGCTGCCACTTTTCTCGTGAATCGTGGTAGTTTTTTAATTCTTGTTCACGCTGTTGCAGCCAGTTTTCTATTTCATGAGAGACAGGAAGTGTGAAAGGGGTCGGCTGTAATGCCGTGTTTAACTGTTGTGCTGTCGCTGCATAGTCGGCTTCTATTTGTTGAGCTTCTGCTGTCTTTTCTGTCAATTGTTTTTGCGCTGAATCCTGTTTGAATTTTTCCAGTTCAATACTCTTTTCACAGGCTTGGTATTGTTCTCGGTTGGTAGCAAGTGCTTTTTCGGCTGTTTGATAGTTTTTCTCTGCCTGTAATAGGGCTTCCTGCTGCGCTTGGTTTTGGTGATAAGCAGATTGTCGTTGGCTGATAAAGTAATTAACCGTCTTTGTCTCCATCGGTAATTCTGTAGCCTGCAACTGCTGGCAATGGTGTTCCCATTGTTTAACCCATTCCGTCAATTTAGCGTGGTATTGTGCGATATTTTTCTGTAATTGTTCGCCATACTGCTGTTGAAGCTGTTGTTTTTGCCGTAGGGTTGTACGATTTTCTTGCAGTTGATCAATCTGTTGACGCAGGGTTTTCAGGCGCTCTTCTGAATGTGGTAGGGCAATATTCTGGTATTCATTGATTAAAGGATGATGAGTTGAGCCGCAAAGCGGACAAGACTCACCTTCTTTTAATTGTGCCCGTTCTTTTTCCAGGCTGACTATTCGTTGTTCCAAACGAATTCGATTGGTGAGATCGTCATAATGTTGCTGTTTATCTACCAACTGTTGATTGAGGGTTGCGATCTGATCAGGTAAGGCTTTTATCAATGCTTGAGATTGGTTCAATTGGCTTTGATCGGCTGAGATCGCTGTTTGTAACTGTTGGATCTGGGGAAGCAAGATCTCCAATTGGTTCTGTGATACCAATTTTTTCTGATAATTTTCTAAATTTCTCTGCAACTGTTCCAAAGGATGCTTTTGCTGCAACGTTGTGAGTTGGTTTTCAGCAGAGGCAAAGCTATTACGCAGTATTTGGCTCTGTTCTTGCTGTTTAGCCAGCTCTGCATTTAATTTATGTAAATAATCGGTTGTACGGGCAAGCTCTGAGCCAATTTGTTGAGTGCTTTGGGTAAGTTGGTCTATTTTTTCTCGTCGTTCTTTCTGACGGGTGAATAGTTGTTTCCATTCAGGCAGTTTGCTGTCCAAATTGCAGTAATAAGGGTGCTGCTCATAGTAGGACTCCAACGTCTTTTGTTCGTTATTTAAGGTAGCCGTTCGATCCTGTGTGGCTTGGTGTTGGGATAAAATGTCTGTGAGATCACGGTTTTGTCCTGCGATTTCTTGTTCAAGTTTCAACAGCTCTTTGGATTGAATATCAATTTTATGATCGAGTGGCATAATTTGCTCTGAGATGAGCTTTTCTTGCTGATTTTGATGCTGTTGATGCTCTTCCCGCTTTTTCTCCAACTGCGCCAGTTGCTGTTCAGCAGGTTGCAGCATTGCCAGTTGTTGTTGGCGTTCATGCTCTATTTTTGTGCGTTGTTCCACAATCCGCTGTTTTTCATGAGTGGCGCGGTTTTGTGCATCCCATAATGGACGGATTTTCTCTGCTGGTTCGCTAGCAGCAAGTTGTTGCAACTGAGGTTGTGCTTCTTGAATTACTTGCTCAGTTTGCTGTAAAAGTGAAGCACTGCTGACCATTGATTGCTGTAGCTCATCCTGTCGCAAAAGCCAATTTTCGGCAGTTTGTAACGCTTTCATTTGTTGGCTGAGTTGGGTTTCTTCTGTAATAAGCTGTTGTTGCTGGTTTTGGTATGCCTGTTGTTGTTCTGGCGTGAGTAATTCAATGGAAGAGGCTTTAGCCTGCTGAATGTTCAGTTCAGATTGTGCCTCTTTATGACGTTGGTAAATTTCCTGGGACAGGATGCCGTAAATTTCTGTACCAGTTAGCTCTTCCAGTAGATCTGCCCGATCTTTATCCTGTGCATTTAAAAATGCGGCAAAATTTCCCTGTGACAAAAGCATGGATTTGGTAAAACGGCTGAAATCCAGTCCAGTTATTTCGGCAATTTTTTCTTTTTTCTCTGGAATTTTATCAGCCAGAATTTTTCCCTCTTTTTTGAGGGCCAATTCTCCTTTTGGGGGTTGGAGTTTGCCATTTGCTTGGTTGCGAGCACGGCGCTGACTCCAAAATGCCCGATAAGCAATGCCTTTGACTTCAAATTCTACTTCAGCAAGGCACTCTGCGGTATGACGGGTCATTAATTCATTTTGCGAAGCAGAAATAGTATTGAGCCTTGGTGTTTCATGATACAGGGCGAGGCAAATGGCATCCAATAAGGAGGTTTTTCCTGCACCAGTTGGGCCAATAATGGCAAATAATCCATTGCTGGCAAATGGTTCTGCCGTAAAGTCAATTTTCCACTCACCTTGCAGGGAATTGATATTTTTCAGCCGTAAGCTAAGAATTTTCATGGCATGTTCTCTTCATGTTATTGCTGAGAAATATCATCCAGCGTTTGTTTAAACAACGTGGTCAGGCGTTGTTTTTGCGCGGGATCATCGATTTCAGCCAGCGCCAAACGACGTTCAAAGACTTCATCTACGCTTAGCTCGGTAAGTGTTTCTTTATTTTGTTCAGACAATGACAGTTGGCGAGCGCTTTTGCTGCGGCGTAGCAGAATAATCTCAACAGGCAGGCCTTCACTGAGGGTTTGGATGCGTTTTTGGATATCGGGCAGGTAATCTTGGGTTGCGACTTCAATATCCAGCCAAACCGGACGCTCTCCTTGATATTCCTTGAAAGAGTGTAATTGCTCTTCAATTTGTTGCAAATTACCACGAATAAGCTGCATAGGCTGATAATATGGGATCGGTAAAAGTGTGATGCTATCGAGTTTACCTGATTTAAAGTCCACTAAGCAGACGCTTTTTTCTTGTCCCACTTCATCAAAACTGAGTGGAATGGGGGAGCCGCTATAGCGGATATGCTCTGATTTACCGATGACTTGCGGGCGGTGGATATGCCCCAGTGCAATATAGTCAGCAGGAGGGAAGGATTGTGCGGGGAAGGCCTCTAATGTGCCAATGTAAATATCGCGAACGGAATCCGTAGTGGAAGCTCCCACCGTAGTGAGGTGACCAGTGGCAATAATCGGTAATGGCTGGCCGAGCTGCTCTCGTAATGCACAAGCTTGCTGATAGAGTCTGTGGTAATGTTCGGTGATGGCATCCTGTAGCGCCTGCTGTTT
Organism: Xenorhabdus ehlersii; assembly: GCF_003610465.1. Lineage (GTDB taxonomy): Bacteria > Pseudomonadota > Gammaproteobacteria > Enterobacterales > Enterobacteriaceae > Xenorhabdus > Xenorhabdus ehlersii. The sequence continues at coordinate 488,461 of NZ_RAQI01000001.1, forward strand.
TTGTGCGTCAGATTGCCCCGCCTGGCTGGTGATGATATCCCGTGGACGCAGATAGGGAATAGCGCAGAGAATCGCTCCGGCATTACTGTCTCTGCCATACAGGATCTTTATCTGCTGTGCTATATCTTTGGTTTCAGCATTAGCAATCACAGTGGTATTCAGGTAAGAGAGAAGGGATTTAGATTCATTGAGTGTGGCAACGGAATCATGGTTTCCACCGAGAATGACAAGTTGGCAGCCTGTGGGCTGTAGTGCCACAATGAATTTGTTATAAAGTTCGCGTGCGTAGCTGGGTGGGGAGCCGGTATCAAAAATATCACCGGCAATAATGAGTGCGTCAACTTGATGCTGTACGATCTTTTCAATCAGCCATTGCAAAAAATACTTATGTTCAGCGGCGCGGCTTTTAGTAAAGAAATATTGGCCAAGATGCCAGTCAGATGTATGAATGATTCGCATGATTTTCCCGCCGTTGCCCTAATTGTTTTTCTAGCCCGCTACTTATCGCCTGTTGCAGGTGCTAATTATAATGGCAGTGTGAGGGATGTCCTGTGTAATTTGGCATCCTTTACTGAATTTTCGAGCTGGTTTGCATTTCTAATGAAATATGACAAAGATGCAGGATTTTCTTTGGAAACCAGTTTGTATCTTGTTAATTGAGAAATAAGGAATTTCATAAAAGTGTCATAAAATTGACTCATAATATTTGCAGTGAAAGTCACTCACCTTAATGATATTAACGGGATTGATCATGGTTAAACGCATTTTGGTCGTTGAAGATGAAGTGCCGATTCGTGAAATGGTTTGTTTTGCATTGGAGCAAAGCGGTTATGAAGCCATTGAAGCCGAAGATTACGATACAGCAATAAGACGTTTGTCTGAGCCTTATCCTGATTTGGTATTATTGGACTGGATGCTGCCAGGAGGTTCTGGGATACAACTTATCCGGCAAATGAAGCGGGATAATAACGTTAAGGCGATCCCTGTCATTATGGTCACGGCTCGGGTGGAGGAGGAGGATCGGGTACGTGGTTTAGATGTCGGTGCTGATGACTATATAACGAAGCCGTTTTCACCTAAGGAATTGATTGCCCGGGTTAAGGCTGTTTTGCGGCGTATTTTACCTATAGAGTCGGAAGACATTATTGATATGGATGGATTGATTCTGGATCCATCATCCCACCGCGTTTCCAGTCAGGGACAAGATTTGGAAATGGGGCCAACTGAATTCAAACTTCTCCACTTTTTTATGACTCATCCTGAGCGTGTTTATAGTCGTGAACAGTTACTCAACTATGTGTGGGGAACAAATGTTTATGTGGAAGATCGTACGGTTGATGTACATATCCGACGGTTGCGTAAAGCGTTGGAGATAGGGGATCACGCTAAGATGGTACAAACAGTGCGTGGTACAGGTTATCGCTTTTCTACCCGCTATTGACTGTTTGGAGTAAAGTCACGTGCTTGAGCGTTTATCTTGGAAAAAGTTGGTATGGGGGCTTGTGCTTTTTTGCTTGCCCGCTGTCATTTTGTCTCTTTTTATCGGTTACTTGGCATGGCTGCTGGTTATCGCACTGTTTTTGGCTCTGGTATGGCATGGCTATAATTTGCTGAAATTATCCGATTGGTTATGGTTGGATCGCAATATGTTACCGCCTGTCGGTCGTGGCGGCTGGGAACCTATCTTTTATGGTATTTACCAGATGCAGCAACGCAATCGTAAACGGCGTCGTGAACTCGCATTACTCATCAAACGCTTTCGTAGCGGGGCTGAATCATTGCCGGATGCCATGGTGATAATGACCACGGAAGGCAATATTTTTTGGTGTAATCGTCTGGCACAACATTTACTAGGGTTCCGCTGGCCTGAAGATAATGGTCAGCATATTTTCAACCTGCTTCGCTATCCTGATTTCAGCCGTTATATCACAGCGAATGATTTTTCCCACCCTCTGTCCATCGAATTGAATAATGGCAATATGATGGAGTTCCGCATTATGCCTTATTCTGAGAAGCAATTATTGATGGTCGCGCGTGACATTACCCAAAAACGACTGTTGGAAAATGCCAGACGGGATTTTTTTGCCAATGTGAGTCATGAACTCAAAACTCCTCTCACTGTACTGCAAGGTTATCTGGAAATGATGGAGGATCAGGCGTTCGGCAATAAGGTGAACCAGAAGGTTATCGGTACGATGCGGGAACAAATACGAAGAATGGATGGCCTGGTGCAGCAACTGATGCATCTTTCCAAAATTGAAGGGGGGCCACAAGTGGATATGAATGAAGCCGTGGATGTTCCTAACATGTTGAAAATATTGCAACGGGAAGCGTTGGCCCTGGGAAATGAGCAGTATGATATTGTGTTTGATATCGATGAAACACTGAATGTATTTGGTAATGAAGAACAACTGCGCAGTGTAATGTCTAACCTTATTTATAATGCCATCAAACATACCCCGCCGGGCACAAGGATTGAGGTGAGTTGGCGACATGTTTCCCAAGGTGCACTGTTCAAAGTGAAAGATAATGGTGGTGGGATTAGCGCGGAACATTTACCACGTCTGACAGAACGTTTTTATCGCGTCGATCGAGCGCGTTCACGTCAAACTGGGGGAAATGGGTTAGGTTTGGCGATAGTGAAACATGCATTGCATCACTACAATACTCATCTTGATATTGCGAGTACTTTAGGAAAGGGCTCAGTTTTTAGCTTTTTATTGGCGTCTAGGCTTATAGCTGCTGCCAAAAACAGTTTTATGACAAAATGATTTATTAATCGCCATGAACAAAAAATGCGCATGAGCAAAAAAACACACAAATCATATAGTGTGTATTCAATGATAGATAACAATAATAACTGATTTTAAAAACCAGTTCAGGATATTGTTCTGGTTTTTGGTTTTGTGCTTGCCTTTTAGCGCTATAAAAGTTTTACTTGGGGACAGTTATTGGCGATTCTAGCTGTTATTACTACTATCATTCTGTATCTTGCGATTATCAGTGAATATTATGTTGCTCACTGACGGTTAAATCAGAATTCGGTCTCGCCAGTGAAATTCAAGTGCTAGCGATAGTTACTGTCGCAGATGCATCTCTTTTGGCAAAATACATTAACAATCATTATGGCATACCGTTTATCATCTAAGGATATTTGGGCATTAGGCTTTATGACCTTTGCCTTGTTTGTTGGTGCGGGAAATATTATTTTTCCGCCTATGGTTGGCTTGCAGGCAGGAGAGAATGTTTGGATCTCAGCCGCCGGTTTTTTGCTAACCGCTGTTGGCTTGCCAGTCATTACTGTCATTGCGTTGGCAAAAGTGGGTGGGGGCATTGAAGCACTCAGTACACCGATTGGAAAAACTGCAGGTCTGATTCTGGCAACTGTCTGCTATTTAGCTGTCGGCCCCCTGTTTGCAACACCTAGAACCGCAACGGTTTCTTTTGAAGTGGGTATTGCACCACTTACCGGAACAGGTGATCTTCCTTTATTTATCTATAGCGTGATCTATTTTGCACTCGTGGTGCTGATTTCATTGTATCCAGGAAAACTACTGGATAACGTTGGCCATATATTGGCTCCAATCAAAATCGTGGCGTTAGCCATTTTGGGAATTGCGGCTGTGTTGTGGCCGGCAGGTGGCCCTGTTCCTGCTATTGAAACTTATCGGGAAATTCCGTTTTCAAATGGCTTTGTCAATGGCTATTTGACAATGGATACACTGGCCGCAATGGTATTCGGTATTGTTATTGTCAATGCGGCCCGTTCCAGAGGGGTTGAAGCTTCTTCTCTGTTGACGCGCTATGCCATGTGGGCTGGTTTGATTGCTGGTCTTAGCTTGACGCTGGTGTACCTCTCTTTGTTCAAACTTGGGGAAGGTAGTGGCACATTAGTGCCTACAGCAGAGAATGGTGCTGTGATTTTGCACGCCTATGTCCAAAATATTTTTGGTGACTACGGCAGTTTCTTCCTCGCGCTACTGATTTTTGTTGCCTGTATGGTGACTGCTGTCGGTTTGACTTGTGCTTGCTCTGAATTTTTCAGCCGTTATTTGCCATTGTCTTATCGTGCTCTGGTACTGATTTTAGGTACATTCTCCATGCTGGTTTCTAACATGGGCTTAAGTCACTTGATTAAGTTCTCAATTCCAGTACTGACGGCAATTTATCCACCCTGTATCGCGCTGATATTACTGAGCTTTACAATCCGTTGGTGGAATAATTTCACCCGCATTTTGGCTCCTGCCATGTCTATCAGTTTGCTGTTTGGAATTTTGGATGCAATAAAAGCTTCTGAGTATTTATCCCATTTACTACCAGGGTGGGCGAATCATTTGCCATTAGCGGATCAGGGTTTGGCTTGGTTATTGCCTACTTTGCTGACGATTGTTGTGTGCGCCATTTATGATCGCATCGTAGGAGGCGTAAAACTCCCAAAGTATGAAGTGCAGCCTGAAGAGAAGTAGGAATAAAATTTGTTCATGATGTAAATGACGTTATTAGATGATAAAAGGGTGAGCCGCTGAAAACGGCTCACCCTTTTTTGTTGAGTTATTCGGGTTAATAACCAATAGCGGCACCGGCAGGTCGCCGTGCATCGTTGGCGCCGTAGATGTAGCCTTCACGGACAATACCTGATACGGCTGAATCATTACCTGATGATTGTGGAGTCACACCAGCGGCACCCGGCAATCCAATCATGATTAATTCTGCGGCTCCCCAAGGTATCTGTTCCACCATTTTGTAGCCCATTTTTTCCAGTAAGTTTAGGGTGTCTTTCGACAAGCCACGTTGTTCATAATAGACTTCGTCAGGTAGCCATTGATGATGGATCCGTGGGCTATTGACAGCTTCTTGTGGTGGCATGTTGAATTCGATGATATTCAGGGCCGCTTGTAGCGTGATGGAGATAATGCGTGAACCTCCGGGAGAACCTAAGACCAGGAAGATTTTATTATCTTTGGTCACGAGTGTTGGGCTCATTGATGATAGTGGGCGCTTACCAGGGGCTATTGAGTTGGTTGCACCTTGCACTAGCCCGTACAGGTTTTTCTCACCAACTTTAGTTGTGAAGTCGTCCATTTCATCGTTAAGGAAAAAGCCTGTTCCTGGCGCAATTACAACGGCACCAAAACGTCCATTGATGGTGTAAGTTGTTGATACCGCGTTTCCTTCTTTATCTACTACGGAATAGTGGGTAGTTTCCGGTTTTTCATGGGAACCAATGCCTGGTTGAATATTCACCGATGGAGTGGCTTTATTCGGTTGAATCTCTTTTCTGATCGATTCGGCATAACTTTTACTTAACAGTCGATCAAGCGGGTTATTAATAAAGGCGGGATCGCCCAGATAGGTATTTCTATCCATATAGGCGTGGCGCATGGCTTCTGTCAATGTGTGAATATAAGCAGCAGAGTTGTATCCCATGGATTTAAGATCGTAGCCTTCAATGATGTTTAATATCTCGCATAACGTAACACCGCCAGAGCTGGGAGGTGGAGAAGAGATAAACTTGTAGCCTCGGTAACTACAAGTGACGGGTGTTGTTTCTGTGATATGGTAATTGGCAAAATCCGCTGCGGTGATAATTCCGCCTGATTTTTTTGATGCTTGTTCAACTAATTGGGGAATTTTGCCGTGATAAAAAGCATCAGGCCCATGTTTGGCAATCATTTCCAGCGTGTTGGCTAAATCGGTTTGGATAAGCCTGTCCCTTGGTTCGAATGGTGTGCCATCCTTGCGCAGGAAAATACGGGCAGCTTCTGGATCTTGAGCGAAACGCTTCACTGTAGTATCCAGAATATCGGTATCGCCACGGGTCAGTATATAGCCTTCGCGCGCCAGTTTGATGGCCGGTGCCATGACTTGTTCGCGAGTTAATGTGCCGTACTTTTTCAATGCCTCTTCAAATCCCATGACTGTGCCTGGTACAGCAATCGCGTTATAACCATACAGGCTGGCACCTTTGATAACTTTTCCATCTTTATCCAGATACATATCAGCGTTAGCCGCGGCAGGGGCTGTTTCACGGAAATTGATGAAAGTATCTTTTCCATTAGCGAGATGGATGGTCATAAAGCCACCACCGCCAATATTACCGCAGCAGGGATTAACCACTGCCTGGGCATATCCAACAGCAACTGCGGCATCAATGGCATTCCCACCCATTTTGAGAATATCGATGCCAGCTTGTGAAGCAAGACGTTGTGAGCTGACAACCATGCCCTGTTTAGCTTCAACAGCAGGTTCAGTGGCAGAATAAAGTGGAGTAGAAATAAGTAGGGATACAGCGATAAGTGGTATTTTCCATGCTTTGAACATGTGTTGTTCTCCTGAGGATAGGCCAATTGTTATTAATCAATCGTTAATTGATTTGAGTTTTTGTGGTGTTTTTGTTGCGAATGCGTAATTCACCTTATCTAAAGCTCAGGATTTTTGAAAGTAAAAAACCAGCCGACTGGGCGGCTGGTTTGGAATGCTTCATAACATAAAGTTATGAACTGATTGAATCCTAACGGGATTACAGCTTATCAGCGTTTTTGGTCAGGTATTTTGCTACGCCTTCAGGTGAAGCGCCCATACCTTCCAGGCCTTTCTCCCATTGTGCAGGACAAACTTCGCCGTGCTCTTCATGGAATTGCAGAGCGTCAACCATACGCAGCATTTCATCGATATTACGGCCCAGTGGCAGATCGTTAACCACTTGATGACGAACAACACCATTTTTGTCAATCAAGAAAGAGCCACGCAGAGCAACGCCAGCTTCTGGGTGCTCAATGCCGTAAGATTTCATGATGTCACGTTTGATATCAGCAACCATTGGGTATTTGACTTCGCCGATACCGCCTTCGCTGATTGGGGTTTTACGCCATGCGTTGTGAACGAATTCAGAGTCGAAGGATACACCAACAATTTCAACACCACGTTTCTGGAATTCTTCATAGCGATGATCGAAAGCAATCAGCTCAGAAGGGCAGACGAAAGTGAAATCCATTGGCCAGAAGAAAATAACAGCAGGACGGCCATTCAGGTGTTTTTTCAGATTGAAGTTATTAACAATTTCACCGTTACCGAGAACTGCGGCAGCCGTAAAGTCAGGGGCTTGGCGGGTTACTAAAACCATAATTGACTCCTGTGATTTTAAAAAGATGTTATGTAAAAACGGGTTACAGCATAAGGAATTAGGTTATAGCAATAAAGGATAAAATACCAATCATTATAATAGATTTTACCTATCAATAAGATGTTTTTAATTCCTTTTAGACTACATAAGATAAAACTATTTATGAAAAATTCAAGTGATGAAAAGTTCAAGACAGATGCTACTCAAGCAGACGCTTATTTGATGCTAGTGCCATCATTTCTGGGTAGAACTGGCAAAATAGTGCTTCAAAATCAAGGTAATGATTTTCTATATCCTGATACGATCCTGTCAGTGCGGATAATTTGGGACGCCTGCGAGCCATGCTTTGCAAGACATTGGCGATGCATGACATATCGGCATAACGGATGAACAAGTTTTGTGACCAGAGGTAGTTGTTCAATTCCTGAAATTTTTCAGGAGTTGAAGCGAGATGAGGCTCTATATTGTGGCGGGCAAGATTGATAAATTCGGGCAGGGAGTAATTTTTTTCAAACTTGCCCCAATGCCGAGAAAGAAAGTGATCCCAGATGATATCAAGAGTAATGGGGGCAACGCGCCGATATTCGGGGCGAAATAATTTGCGTGCTGCCATGACAAGTGGATGCTTATCCGTCAGGCTGTCCACCCGACGGTGCATACGGATACCCGCTACAATGTCAGAACTGAATGTGCCTTCTGGAGATCCTCGGACGAAATCCGCCATCAAATTCCCCAATAAGGAACTTTCCGCTAATGCAGCTAAATGAAGGTGTGCGAGAAAATTCATGGTGCGAGTATACAGTAAAGAGTGCACCATAAATAGTTAAACCAGGTGCTTCTTTGTTGCACCCTCGCGCTTGCAGCACTAGACTAGTCCGCCTGTTTTTTTGAATGATACAGATAAAATGCGTGTCGCTGATTTTACATTTGAACTGCCTGAAGAGCTGATTGCTCACTATCCCCAGCCACAGCGAAGTGCTTGCCGCTTACTTTCCCTTGATGGTGAAACGGGCAAACTGACGCACGGTGTTTTTACTGATGTGCTGGATAAGCTGGAAGCTGGTGATCTGCTGGTTTTCAATAATACCCGCGTTATCCCTGCGCGTCTGTTTGGCCGTAAAGCGACAGGGGGGAAGTTGGAAGTTTTAGTCGAAAGGATGCTGGATGATAAGCGAGTGCTTGCTCACGTTCGGGCTTCCAAGACACCGAAAGAAGGCACTGAGCTTATCCTCGGTGAGACCCAAAACATTAAGGCAACGATGCTGGCGCGTCATGATACTTTGTTCGAAATCCGTTTTGATGATGAGCGTGATGTATTGACCATTTTGGACCAGATTGGTCATATGCCTTTGCCACCTTATATTGCTCGTCCTGATGAAGATGCGGATCGCGAGCTATATCAGACAGTCTATAATGAACGCCCAGGCGCAGTGGCAGCACCGACTGCCGGATTGCACTTTGATGAACCTCTTTTGGCTGCCTTGCGTGAAAAAGGTATTGAAATGGCCTTTGTCACCCTGCATGTTGGTGCCGGTACTTTTCAACCTGTGCGAGTAGAAACCATCGAAGATCATGTGATGCATGCCGAATATGCGGAAGTGCCACAGGATGTCGTGGATGCAGTACTGGCATGTAAGGCGCGTGGCAACAGGGTTATTGCTGTAGGAACAACATCAGTCCGTTCACTGGAAAGTGCCGCGAGAGCTTGTCAGGATGGGGTTATCGCGCCATTTTTTGATGATACCCAAATCTTTATTTACCCTGGATTTGAATATCAGGTTGTAGATGCACTGATCACCAATTTCCATCTGCCTGAATCCACACTTATCATGCTGGTTTCTGCGTTTGCCGGTTATAAGAATACCATGAATGCCTACAAAGAAGCGGTAGCAGAAAAATATCGCTTTTTTAGTTATGGTGATGCAATGTTTATCAATCGCAATAAAATGGCAGTAAAAGAGCGGGTATCAGAAGAGTGAGTACCAGAAGAAACGGTGCCGATATAAATTAAGTGCTTTGCAATAAAAGATTTTAAAATCAAAATACTCTTCATTTCAGCTTCGCTGATTTGAATGGCATCTAAACATAGCATCAGACTGTCTTTCTGATGTCTGGAGGTTAAGTGAAATTTGAGTTACAAAAGACGGATGGGAATGCCCGTCGTGGTCGTTTGATTTTTGATCGCGGCGTTGTGGAAACCCCGGCGTTTATGCCTGTGGGAACTTACGGCACGGTAAAAGGTATGACACCGGAAGAGGTGAAAGAAACGGGAGCGCAAATCCTGTTGGGAAATACTTTCCACCTTTGGTTGCGTCCGGGACAGGAAATCATGAAGTTGCATGGTGACCTGCATGATTTTATGCAGTGGCAAGGCCCTATTCTGACCGACTCTGGCGGTTTTCAGGTTTTCAGCCTTGGCGCCATGCGTAAAATCAAGGAAGAAGGGGTTCACTTCCGTAACCCAATTAATGGAACACCTGTGTTTCTCAGCCCGGAAAAATCCATGGAAATCCAATATGACTTGGGTTCCGATATTGTCATGATTTTTGATGAATGTACGCCATATCCTGCTGATTGGGATTATGCGAAGCGTTCCATGGAAATGTCATTGCGCTGGGCTGCCCGCAGTCGTCAACGTTTTGATGAATTAGACAATAAAAATGCCTTGTTTGGCATTATTCAGGGCAGTGTTTACGAAGATTTGCGTGACATCTCCATAAAAGGGCTGGTGGAAATCGGCTTTGATGGCTACGCTGTAGGGGGACTGGCTGTCGGTGAACCGAAAGAAGATATGCACCGTATTCTGGAACATGTTTGCCCTCAGATCCCACTGGATAAGCCTCGCTATTTGATGGGTGTTGGCAAGCCGGAAGATCTGGTTGAAGGTGTTCGTCGTGGTATCGATATGTTTGACTGTGTGATGCCAACACGTAACGCCCGCAATGGTCATCTGTTTGTGACCGAAGGAGTTATCAAAATCCGCAACGCCAAACATAAAGAAGATACTTCTCCGTTGGATGAACATTGTGACTGCTATACTTGCCGCAATTATAGTCGGGCATACCTCCATCACCTTGATCGTTGTAACGAAATTCTTGGTGCAAGGCTGAATACGATACATAATTTAAGGTATTATCAGCGTTTGATGGCTGGAATTCGTCAGGCCATTGAAGAAGGCAAACTGGAACAGTTTGTTGAAACGTTTTATCAGCAGATCGGTAAACCCGTTCCGCCGTTAAATATATAATTTATCGTGACTAATCAGTCTCAATATGTGTAGCATATTGGGCTGGTTTTTGATCGAGCCACTGTCGATTTTCAATAGCTATGTTTTCAATAGCCATGTTTTCGGCAGTCACATTTTCGATAACAATGAGGGAAATTTGATGAGTTTTTTTATTTCTGAAGCTGCGGCAGCTACTGGTGCATCAGCGCAAGCTCAGGGAAGCCCATATTCTCTGATTATCATGCTGGTTGTTTTCGGTTTGATTTTCTATTTCATGATCCTGCGTCCACAACAAAAACGCACCAAAGAACATAAAAAACTGATGGATTCTATCTCCAAAGGGGATGAAGTACTGACTTCTGGTGGTTTGGTGGGTCGTGTCTCTAAAGTGTCTGATACTGGTTATGTTGTTATTGCCTTGAATGACACCACAGAAATAACTGTCAAACGTGACTTCGTTGCTGCCATTTTGCCGAAAGGTACAATGAAGGCTATTTAATTTTCCGATTTTCCCGAAGGGAACTGCCGTGTTGAACCGTTATCCTTTGTGGAAGTATCTGATGCTGATCGCTGTGATCCTCATCGGTTTGCTTTATGCACTTCCCAACCTTTATGGTGAGGATCCGGCTGTACAAATCACTGGCGTGCGAGGCATCGCCGCCAGTGAAAAAACGCTGGACCAAGTCCGTAATGTTTTAGAAAAAGATCAAATCAAGAGCAAGTCCATTGCATTGGAAAATGGCGCAATTCTTGCTCGTTTCAGTAGCACTGATGTGCAGCTCCGTGCGCGTGAAGCGTTGGTCTCTGCACTGGGTGAACAGTATGTTGTGGCATTGAACCTCGCGCCTGCAACGCCGGTCTGGTTAAGAGCAGTCGCGGCTGAACCGATGAAACTGGGTCTTGACCTGCGTGGTGGTGTCCATTTCTTGATGGAAGTGGATATGGAAACCGCGCTGAGCAAATTGCAGGAACAGAACATTGATGGCCTGCGTTCTGAACTGCGTGATCAAGGCATCCCCTATTCTACTATCCGCAAAACGGATAATTATGGCGTCGAAGTTCGTTTCCGTGATGACGATGCACGTTCTAAAGCGGAAAGTTATCTTGAACCTCGTCACCGTGATTTAGTGTTCTCTAATGAAGCCAACAGTACGCTGAAAGTGGTGATGAGTGATGAACGTCTGCGTGAAGCCCGTTCTTATGCGGTACAGCAGAACATCACTATCTTGCGTAACCGTGTCAACCAATTAGGAGTTGCGGAACCTCTGGTTCAACGCCAGGGGGCAGACCGCATCGTGGTTGAACTGCCTGGTATTCAGGATACTGCCCGCGCGAAAGAAATCCTTGGGGCAACTGCAACGCTGGAATTCCGTTTGGTCAATACCAATGTTGATCAAAATGTCGTGCAATATGGCCGCATTCCGGCTGATTCAGAAGTGAAAGATACCCGTGATGGCAACCCGGTTGTGCTGTACAAGCGCGTTATTCTGACAGGCGACCATATCACCGATTCTACCTCCAGTGCTGATGAGAACGGTTATCCACAGGTGAATATTTCTCTGGATAGCGCTGGTGGCACAGCAATGTCTAATTTCACCAAAGATAATCTGCACAAGCCAATGGCAACGCTGTTTGTGGAATATAAGGACAGCGGTAAGAAAGACGCCAATGGTCGTGCGATTTTGGTTAAGCAAGAAGAAGTTATCAACATTGCCACTATTCAGTCACGCCTGGGTAATAGTTTCCGCATTACGGGCATTAGCAATCCGGCAGAAGCTCGTCAGTTATCCCTGTTACTGCGGGCTGGGGCGTTGATTGCGCCAATCCAGATTGTGGAAGAGCGTACCATTGGGCCAACTCTGGGCTTGCAGAATATTGAGCAGGGACTTGAAGCGTGTTTGTGGGGTCTGATTGCTTCTGTCGTATTTATGGTGATTTACTACCGCAAGTTTGGTCTGATTGCGAGTTCTGCGTTGCTGGCTAACTTGGTACTGATCGTCGGTATTATGTCCCTGTTGCCAGGGGCGACGCTGACCATGCCAGGGATTGCGGGTATCGTCTTGACGCTTGCCGTCGCCGTGGATGCGAACGTACTGATCAACGAACGTATCAAAGAAGAATTGCGCAATGGCCGTACGGTACAGCAGGCAATTCATGAAGGCTATAAAGGGGCATTCTCCAGTATCATCGACGCAAACCTGACTACGCTGATTACTGCTGTTATTTTATATGCAGTGGGTACTGGCTCTATCAAGGGCTTCGCGATCACTACCAGTATTGGTGTGGCGACTTCAATGTTCACTGCTATAGTGGGAACACGTGCAATCGTGAACTTGCTGTACGGTGGCAAGCGTATCAATAAGTTGTCAATTTAAGGAGCACGTTGTGGCACAGGATTATACTGTTGAACAATTAAACTATGGGCGTAAAGTTATCGACTTTATGCGCTGGGACAACGTTGCCTTTGGGATTTCGTTTCTGTTGTTGATCGCTTCCATCATTATGATAGGAGCACGCGGGTTTAACTGGGGGCTTGATTTTACCGGTGGTACGGTAATTGAGGTGAAGCTGAGTAAACCTGCGGATCTGGACAAGATGCGTGAAAGCCTGAGCCAGCATGGTTTTGCTGATCCACTTTTGCAAAATTTTGGCAGCAGCCGTGATGTGATGGTTCGCATGCCACCTGTGGAAGGTAATGCAGGGCAAGAGCTTGGCAATAAGATTATCTCGGTAATTAACCAGGATATTGATAAAGATGCCAAGGTTAAACGTGTGGAATTCGTGGGTCCAAGTGTAGGAAACGAATTGGCACAGACCGGAGCGATGGCGTTATTGGTTGCACTGATCTGTATCCTGATTTATGTCGGTTTCCGCTTTGAGTGGCGTCTGGCATTGGGAGCAGTTATTGCACTTGCGCATGACGTGATTATTACACTGGGTATCCTGTCGTTGTTCCACATCGAAATTGACCTGACTATTGTTGCGTCGTTGATGTCCGTTATCGGCTACTCATTGAACGATAGCATCGTTGTGTCAGATCGTATCCGTGAGAACTTCCGTAAGATACGTCGGGGTACGTCGTATGAAATCACCAACATTTCCCTGACCCAGACCTTGAGCCGTACCATCATGACTTCCGCAACCACATTGTTGGTTGTATTGATGCTGTACATTTTTGGTGGTGAAATGCTGAAGGGCTTCTCACTGGTCATGTTAATCGGTGTTTCTATCGGTACAGTCTCTTCTATCTATGTTGCTTCTGCACTGGCGTTGAAATTGGGTATGAAGCGTGAACATTTGATCCAGCAGAAAGTTGAGAAAGAAGGGGCAGATCAGCCCTCCATTCTTCCTTAATTATTTTGCCTGATCGAGCACTGATATCGCTTAAACACCCTGTGAGTACTTACTGACAGGGTGTTTTTCGTCATCACTTCAAGGTACACTGTTATCCCTTCGGTTAACTGTCAGGAAACGATATGCATTGCCCATTTTGCGCAGCCGTTGATACTAAAGTTATTGATTCCCGTCTGGTAGGGGATGGCTCACAAGTGCGCCGTCGCCGTCAGTGCCTAGAATGTCATGAACGCTTCACTACGTTTGAAGTTGCAGAGCTGGTGATGCCGAGAGTCATTAAAAGTGATGATATTCGAGAGCCTTTCGACGAAGAAAAATTGCGTCGTGGAATGCAGAAAGCACTGGAAAAGCGCCCTGTCAGCTCTGATGATGTAGAAACAGCAATTAACCATATTAAGTCACAGGTACGGGCAACAGGAGAGCGTGAAATTCCATCCAAAATGATCGGGAATTTTGTCATGGATGCGCTGAAAAAACTTGATAAAGTGGCTTATATTCGTTTTGCATCTGTTTATCGCAGCTTTGAAGATGTTCGCGAATTCGGTGAAGAGATTGCCAGATTACAAGACTAAACGCTATGACACTTGATGAAATATATATGTCCAGAGCGCTGGAGCTAGCGTATCAGGGGCGTTTTACAACATCCCCAAATCCGAATGTAGGTTGCGTCATCGTTAAGGATGGGCAGATAATCGGGGAAGGTTTTCATGCACGGGCAGGGGAACCTCACGCAGAAGTTTATGCCTTGCGTATGGCCGGTGAAAAACCGAAAGGCGCTACAGCTTACGTTACCCTTGAACCGTGCAGCCATCACGGTAAAACTCCCCCTTGTGCTGATGCTTTGATTACCGCCGGCTTAAGCCGGGTTGTGGTAGCGATGCAAGATCCCAATCCTCAAGTGGCCGGGCGTGGCTTGTATAAATTGCAGCAGGCCGGAATTGCAGTTGAACATGGTTTGATGATGGAACAGGCGGAATCCTTGAATAAGGGTTTTCTTAAACGTATGCGTACAGGGTTCCCTTACCTGCAATTGAAACTGGGTGCATCATTGGACGGTCGAACTGCATTGGCATCGGGGGAAAGCAAGTGGATTACCTCACCTGAAGCCCGCCAAGATGTGCAGAAACTACGGGCGCAGTGCAGTGCCATTTTGAGTTCCAGCGCAACGGTACTGGCGGATGATCCTTCTCTGACGGTTCGCTGGAATGAACTGGATGCTGAAACACAAGCTATTTATCCGCAAGAATTGCTTCGCCAACCAATCCGTATCATTACAGATAGCCAAAATCGTGTCACTCCCCAGCATCAAGTTGTCCAGCAACCAGGAGCGTGTTGGTTAATACGCACTAAGCAAGATCAGCAAGAATGGATAGATCAAAAATGGCCTGATAATGCCGAACAGATTTTATTGCCAGCGTATGGTGACGGTGTTGATTTAGTGTTGCTGATGATGCAACTTGGTAAGCGCCAGATAAATTCTGTTTGGGCGGAATGCGGTCCTGCTTTATCTGGGGCTTTGTTGTCGTTAGGCTTGGTAGATGAATTGATCCTTTATATCGCGCCTAAGGTATTGGGAAATAGTGCCCGTGGATTGTTCGATATTCCTGAGTTGCAAAAATTATCGGATGCTCCTGAATTTTCTCTGCTTGATGTTCAGCAGATTGGCCCTGATGTGCGTCTTCGCTTACGGCCGCTCTAAATATGTTGATTTTAGTTTGGACATAAACCAAGACGCAGGGAAAAATAATGTGATAAGATCCGCGCCCCTGCGGATATGAATAAAGTATAAGGAAGGCTATGAACGTAATCAAAGGTGTTGTTGCAGCTCCTGAAGCCCGCATTGCCATTGCAGTTGCCCGCTTTAACAACTTCATTAATGACAGCCTGCTGGAAGGGGCCGTTGATGCGTTGGAACGCATCGGCCAGGTTTCTTCGGATAATATCACCGTAGTATGGGTGCCGGGTGCTTATGAACTGCCATTGACGGTTAAGGCGCTGGCAGAGTCCCGAAAATATGATGCGGTTATCGCTTTAGGTACTGTTATCCGTGGCGGAACAGCTCACTTTGAATATGTTGCCGGCGAATGTAGCTCAGGCTTGTCCAGCGTGGCAATGTCCAGCAACATTCCTGTTACATTGGGTGTTCTGACAACAGAAAATATTGAACAGGCGATTGAACGCGCTGGAACTAAAGCGGGCAATAAAGGTGCGGAAGCTGCCTTGACTGCATTGGAAATGATCAATGTAATTAAAGCCATTAAAGGCTAAATTTTTTAGTTTTAAATTAAGGGGAATTTTGTGAAACCTGCTGCTCGTCGTCGTGCTCGTGAGTGTGCTGTTCAGGCAATTTATTCATGGCAATTATCCAAAAACAGCATTGCTGATGTTGAATTGCAGTTTCTGTCAGAGCAGGACGTATCCGGTGTTGATGTCACCTATTTTCGTGAATTGCTGTCCGGGGTAGCAGTCAATGCTACAAAATTGGATGCTTTGATGGCGCCTTATCTTTCCCGTCAGCTCGAAGAGTTAGGTCAGGTAGAAAAAGCCATTTTGCGCATTGCGATGTTTGAACTAAGCTTTCGTGATGATGTTCCCTACAAAGTGGCTATTAATGAAGGCATCGAACTGGCAAAAATATTTGGTGCTGAAGATAGTCATAAATTCGTGAATGGGGTGTTGGATAAAGCTGGCCCGGCAGCACGTAAGAAAAAGTGATTGCTTGCCAGGAGTTCCCCATGATAACTCAATGATTTTGCACATGAGGCCGGAAATCCGGCCTCATGCTCATTGGTCACTTTTTTGGAATTCTATTATGGCATGTGGTGAATTTGACCTCATTGCACGTTACTTCAATCGCCCTCTCATCCGCCGACGTGATGTCAACCTAGGGATTGGTGATGATTGTGCACTGATGACCGTTGCTGATAAGCAAGAATTAGCGGTAACAACAGATACGTTGGTTGCTGGTGTCCATTTCCTTCCCGATATCTCACCGGAAGATTTGGCTTATAAGGCACTGGCTGTCAATATCAGTGATTTGGCTGCCGTTGGGGCAGATCCCGCTTGGGTATCGTTGGCGTTAACGTTACCTGACGTCAATGAGGATTGGTTAAAACGGTTTAGTGATAGCCTGTTTGAACAACTGAACTATTACGGTATGCAGTTGATTGGTGGGGATACGACAAAGGGCCCCATGAGTTTGACGCTAACCGTACATGGATTAGTGCCGGCTGGCAGGGCGTTGCGTCGTACTGGTGCAAGAAACGGTGATTGGATTTATGTCACCGGAACATTAGGTGACAGCGCCGCAGGATTTGCCTTGTTGCAAAAGAACCTGATTGTGGAAGATCCTGCGATCCACAATTGGCTGGTTAAGCGTCATCTTCGTCCACAACCACGTGTTTTACAAGGGCAGGCACTGCGTGATCTTGCTTCTTCTGCGATTGATTTGTCCGATGGATTGATTTCTGATCTCAACCATATTCTGCAAGCTAGCCAATGCGGTGCGCGTATTAATTTGGATGCGCTGCCTTATTCGGAAGCGATGCAGCAATATGTTCCCGCAGAACAGGCATTGAAATGGGCGCTGAGTGGTGGAGAAGATTATGAGTTGTGCTTCACTGTACCTGAGCTAAACCGTGGCGCGTTAAATATGGCATTGGCCCATTCGGGGGCAAGTTTCTGCTGTATTGGGCAAATCAGGCCAGAATCAGAAGGCATCCGCTATTTTAACAATAACAAAGAAATTGAGTTGGATCTGAACGGCTTTGACCACTTTAAAACGGATAAAAAACCTGTAGTACCTTGTCCGGCTGCACACCAGGAAGAAAACGATCAAACGGAGGGAACGCATGGATGATGCAAAACGCCACTTAAAAATGAGTAATCCGTGGCATTTATTGGCTACGGGATTCGGTAGTGGCTTATCGCCGATTATACCGGGCACAATGGGCTCTGTGGCGGCGATCCCTTTTTGGTTACTGTTGGTGCAGTTACCGACATGGGGAATTTGGTTGGCTATTGTATTGGGAACAGTCATTGGCTGTGTGATTTGCCAGAAAGCTGCTGATGCCATGAATGTGGACGATCCTGGTTGTGTCGTCTGGGATGAATTCATTGGAATGTGGATCACACTAATGGCAATCCCTGTGCTCAACTGGCAATGGGTTTTGGTTGGGTTTGTGGTATTCCGCATTTTTGATATGTGGAAACCGTGGCCGATTCGCTGGTTTGACCGCTATGTGAAAGGTGGTGTCGGCATTATGCTCGATGACATTATCGCAGCGATTTTTGCGGTTGTAGTCATCTGGCTACTGAATTTCTACCAACTGTTACCCTTCTAAGTTAAATAGCCACTGGTATTCAGTGGCTATTTTTCCAGTTTATTTTTCAGTTTGTTGCCCCACCTGAGATAGTAATGTCCTTTTCATTCCTCAATGCTGACTCAATGGCGATTTTCAAGGCTGTTGTCATCATCTCTACAGACATACTTGGTGCACCAGAATGCCTTGTGGCCTGCTCAGGTAAATAAGGGACATGGATAAAGCCGCCACGTATAGCAGGAGTACGTTGGTTCAGATAATGCAGCAAACCGTACATAACATGGTTGCAAACGAAGGTTCCTGCAGTTTGGGATACGGTTGCAGGAATTCCTGCATTATTTAACTCATTGGTGATTGCCTTGATAGGTAGGGTAGAAAAATAAGCCGTAGGACCACCGATAATGACAGGAGTGTCAATGGGTTGTTGGCCGGTATTATCTGGAATACGGGCATCGTTAACATTGATTGCGACACGTTCTACGCTGATATTTGATCTGTTTCCAGCTTCCCCAACGGAAATCACTACTTCTGGTTTAATGAGTTCAATTGCCGCATAGAGTTGTTCCAGAGAAGTATCGAAAATGCAAGGCAGTTGGCAAACTTCAATATTTGCACCTGCTATTTGACATCCCTGCAATGGCCTAACGGCTTCCCATGATGGATTGATGGTTTCACCAGCGAAAGGCTCAAAAGCAGTGACGAGAATGGTTTTTATGGAAGTAGTTTGCATTACTGTTCCTTGTTGTTATTTTATAAGAAGAGTAGAAAATAGAGCAGAAATACATTGGTAAATAGTAAGACACATCCTGTGGGGATTTGTGCCTTGATAACGGCATTGCGGTCAGGCAATTCTAACAGGGCTGCAGGGACGAGATTAAAATTTGCCGCCATGGGTGTCATCAACGTACCGCAATAGCCGGAGAACATACCAATGGCAGCCATAACGGCAGGATTGCCACCGTGCTGTAAGATCAAAATGGGAATACCAATACCGGCAGTAACGATGGGAAAAGCCGCGAAAGCATTACCCATAACCATAGTCAGCAGAGCCATCCCAAAAACGTACGCTACCACGGCGATAAAGCGATTATCGACCGCGATATAATTTTCGGTTAGGTAGGTAATCACCGTACCTATGCCGGCGGCAGTAAACAGCAATCCGAGCGTAGCCAGAAGTTGTGGCAGAATGAATACGCAGCCAATGGCGTCGAGCAGGCGGCGAGTCTCCTGTATTGGCTGTATTATGGCATCACGACTTATGCGTAATGCCATAATTAATCCTATCAGGCAGCCGAGAGTAATTGAAAAGAGCGTTACGAGGGTTGAATGATTTCCCTCACCAAAGACTGCTTGTTGTAAGCCTGGAATGTGATTAAACATCAACACACCAATAATTGTGACAACGGGGATCAGCAGGACGGGAAAAAATAGTTTATTGCCAAGACGATTAGCGTCTTCCAGCCGTTGTTCTGGGGTACTTTGATGATAATTTCCCAGTTGAACTCCACCAAATCCTGCCAATAGTGCCATAAAAACGACCAGCACCCCGATACTAATATAGGCAATTCTTTGGGCATAAGCTTCATCACTGATCCAGATAGCTACTATATAATGACTCCATTTCCCCATCAGGAAGATTAAACCATAAAGCGCCCAGAATAGACCGGTAGTTAAACGGCGAGGATTAGTTTTATCACACCATGACATGATAGCGACAGCCATCAAGAGTATGCCTGCCAGTACGTAGAGATACTGTAACTGAAACATTATTTCTCCTCCTTGCTATGTAGCCTGGTGTGATTCAACGCATTCAGTTCGTTGGCAATTCGATAGTCAAGGCGATATAACCGAGTGGAATGGATTAGAAAAGCACAAATGGCAGTAGGTAGCCCCCAAAGGGCAATATGTAGTGGTTCGGTGTGAATACCCGCTGATTCCAGCATGAAATTGTGCATAAAGATAATTGCCCCGAAGGCGACAAAAATATCCTCCCCAAAGAACAGACCGGTATTATCCGTTGCTGCGGACATAGCGCGAATACGGTGGCGAACTGAATCCGGCAATTCTCCATATTGATTTTCAGACGCCCCTTCTGCCATAGGAGCCAAGAGGGGACGAACCATTTGCGGATGCCCGCCTAAACTGGTTAAACCTAATGCGGCAGAGACTTCTCGTATAAACAGATAGACAATCAATAAACGCCCGGTTGTCGCCATTTTGATATGAGCAATGGATTTCTGGGCTCGTTCTTTTAGCCCATGCCTTTCCAATAGGCCAATGATAACTAAAGGAAACAGGATGGTTAGTGTTAAATTTAGGGTATTAACAAACCCAGAACCTAACTTCTCCAAAATATCAGCTATCGGCATGTGAGCAGCCAATCCCGTGACAAGGCCAGCAATGGTGACGACCAGAACCGGATTAAATCGGATAACAAAACCGATGATGATGACAGCGATCCCGATTAGGGGCCAAAAGTTGATAGTTTGCTGCATATTTTATTTCCCTATGATAGATGTATTGTTTCTTTATTGTGGGTTTAGATCGTGTTTATTGTTAATGCATTGTGTTTATATTGTTGAGCAATAAATAGACTTCGACTAACAAATAAGCAAATAAAATTCGCAATGGATTGTAAAAATGGAATGAAGATCACTTCTTGGATGGAAAAGCGTTTATTGGATGAGAGGAGGGGTTGCTAATCGGCTTGGAAACCAAAGGGGATAAAACCGATATCCGTGATACCGTACGGGCATTAAATATCGGTATTAATGTGGAGACTACAACATTTGAAATTCAAACAAAAAGCCGGCTTTCAGGACGCAAAAATCTTTCTGGCACATAGAGATCGAAATTATTAAAGCGACAATATTCTTCCAATTGTTGAGCAGAGCTAACACCCGCTTTTTTATATATTTGAGCTGTATAATTTTCGACAGTACGATAAGAAATATTTAATATTCTACCAATTTGCTTACTGGTATATTTGTGCAAAGAGAGAAAAATGACGTCCCATTCTCGTTGGGTAAATAAATGAGTTGGTGGTTGAAACATAATAGAAGCAGGGAGCTTTCCATGGTATAGACGAGTTAATGAATAATCTTGGGCTTTCCATAGGTGGTATATAATTCCTATACATTCTCCATTTTCATGATAAAACGGTGATTTTTCACAAAAGTAAGAGGATAATGTTTTTGTTTCTCCCCAAATATGTGTTTCAAGTGAAATATATGATTTTTCATCTTGCATGACCTTTTGATCATGATGAATATATGCCTTGGCAAACTCAGCCCCATCCCAAGGAAGTTCGTCATCGTAAAGCCCTTCAAAATCAAATGAATCAGAAAATCCTTTAATCGAACTTAACGCTTTGTTACCGTAAATAAAGCATGAGTTTTTATCTTTTATTCCCCAGGGATCATCACTTATTGCTAGTGTGTTAATTATTTGAGGTGAAATGATGGGTTTATTATTCATATTATTATTCCTTTGTTAAATTTGGAGCATGAAAAATTAGTCTATTTCTCTGCTGCTTATTTCTCTACTACTAACTGTGACAAACGTTTCAGGGATATAGCGATCAAAATTTTTGTTCTTTGCAGAAGTCTTGCAGATCTATATGGTTTAAAAAATTAAACTTTTGGTAAATTGATTTTATATGATTAACAGTATCTTCTGTGTTTATCATTAATTCCTTACTGATATTTTTTCATCCAGTGAGCGTAAGATCAGAAAAAGAATTTCCCACTCAATGGCGGCCAATTGGTGATCTTTTGCTCCCCAAGGAGCAACATTTTTTCCCTACATATGAATTAATTTCAGGATGATATTATTTTATTTTTTCATATTTTATATATTAACTATTAACCTATTATTTTTATTGTTTTTTATTATAGTTTAAATAAGTTAGTCATATAATATGGCACAATAATTATCCAGTCAAAGATTGGTTGTTTATTAATTTTAATATGGCAATTACTAATATGAAAAATAGGGTTTTATCAATTTAAAACTGAATACATGTTACGTTACAATTGATGAAAATGGATAGTGTTATAAAACCATTACTTATCATTAACACGATATTAACATTTAAATATTGGTTAATTGACGCTAAGTGTTTAATGCTATTTTTTCCTAAGGAAAAAGATGTTCATTAAAGTATTTCATACGCTTACAATATTCCAAAAAATAATTAAAATATCTAAGAATGTTATCGGTTATAAAAATTTATACGAATATCTATTGTTCTATTTTTAGTGTTTTGTACCAGCGCCATCTCCAGGGAATAACCTGTAATAATATAAAAATCAATCTTAAATAGGATATAAACATTAGTACTTTGAATAACTAAAATAAGGGAAAATAAGGAGTATGTATTTTAGTCAATAGTTAGGATTAATTACCTGAAACTTTCCTGGTGGAAAGTTTCAGGTATGATCATAGGGTTAAAACAGGAGCAGTTTCTAGACTATTTTTTTATTTTTATGCATTAGCTTTATGTTGTTAACTGAGCCAAACCACTAATAGCTTTTTCAAGATATTGACGGGGACAACCTAAATTTATTCGGATAAACCCTTTTCCTTTATCACCAAAACTGTATCCCATTGAAACGGCTATTTTGGCTTTTTGTATTAATAGCTGTTGCAAGGTATTATCATCCAAACCTAAATTGCGACAATCCAGCCAGGCCAGATATGTACCTTCCGCTTTGGTCATTCGACACCAGGGGACAGAAGACGCTAAAGCCTGTTCGAACCAGTCACGATTTTCAGCCAGATAATCTTGTAGCTTATCAAGCCATGTATCTCCATACTGGTAAGCTGCTGTAGCCGCAGTCATAGATAATGAATTAAATACATCTAACCCGTGAGCGTTTAACCGATCATTAAAAGCTTGTCGGAAAGTGCGATCTGGAATAATAAAGTTTGATATACGCAGCGATGCAAGCCCGAACGTTTTACTGGCTGAGGTGGCCGCAATCACGTGACTATGCCATTCATTTCCAAGATGCAATATTGAGGTGAATTTTCCCCAAGGTAAAATTAAATCAGCCCAAATTTCATCAGAAATTACCGTCGTACCGTATCTTTTGCAGAGTATCAATAGCTGGAGCAGCTCGTCACGATCCCAACAGCGGCCAGTGGGATTGTGTGGGTTACATAATAATAGCAAAGGTGGTCTGTGTTGCTCCAATATGTGTTCTAGATGGTCATAGTCAATTTTATAGCCTTCGATGTCTTCAAGTAGTGGGTTTTCAATAACCGCCCTGCCGTTCATCGTAATAACTTTGGCAAATGAAGAATAATAAGGCCCTTGTACAATGACGCCTTCCCCTGGTTTACTCAGCATTTGTATCAGTAAAGCTAATCCAGGTATGACACCTTCTATCGATGTGAACCAGTCCCTGTGTAAAGTCAGCTTATGACGTCTTGAAAACCAGTCTATTGCTGCCTGGTAGTAGAGATCGTCGCGCTCACTATAACCAAAAATACCGTGATCAATGCGGGAAGATAGGGCTTGCAGAACTTCTTTGGGACATTGAAAATCGAAATCAGAAACCCACATTGGTAGCAGATCAGTTTCATTTAAATGCAGATAACGATTTAAAAAATCCCACTTAACAGAACCTGAATTATGGCGATCGATTATCTGGTTGAAATCAGGTGATTCCACGTTAAATTTCCTTTTTCTTTAGGGGGTTTTCCGCTGGGATTCTTGCAATACCGAAACCAGTAAAGCCATAAATGAGAGCCAAAAAGACGGCAGCATAGCACTGGATTGCCCAAGGTAGCAGATCAAGGGTACTGACACCCAATGTTGTAGCCATATAAATGCCCGCAGAAGTCCAAGGGATCAGGGGTTCGACGACTGTACAGCCATCTTCTATAGTTCGTGACAGATTTTTGTTATCCAGTCCCATCCGGCAATAAGCCCCCTTAAACAGTTCTGCCGGAATGAGAAGAGCCAGTTTTCCATCACAGGTTGCGCCAGTTAGCAGAATGGTTGTGGATAGGGTTGCAGCGATGAGTTGGCCAGTTGTGCGAACAGCTTGCAGAAGCCGATTAATAATAATGGCTAAAGCGCCAGTGAGTGTTAACGCGCCGGCAAACGCGAATGCACAGAATACAAGCAGTATAGTACTCATCATTGAGAACATACCACCGCGATTGAGCAGGCGGGGAACATCGCTAACGATCCCGGTGATGCTGTGTCCCTGGTCAGAGAACATGGAGAGATTGAAACCATCAATTAATGCATTAAGGCCTTGTTTAAGGGTGAATCCCTGAAGACCTATGCCGATTGCAATAGCCAATATACAGGCAGCCAGCATGGTTGGTATCACTGGGCGTTTTGTTATGGCTCCCCACAACACCAGTATCGGAGGCAAAATCAGCAATAAATTGAAGTGATACAGGCTTTCAAGAGAGTACAGGATTTCTGTGATTTTTTCGGGAGTTGCCACGTTATCCGTTAAGCTCGTATGACCTGCAATAAAATAAACAATGGTGGCTAAAATGAAGCTTGGAACAGTGGTGTACATTAAGTGTTGAATATGACTGTAAAGATCAGTATCGGCAACGATTGCAGCAAAATTAGTTGAGTCAGATAACGGTGAAATTTTATCACCGAAATACGCCCCTGAAACAACCGCACCCGCTGCCGCAGCTAAAGACACATCAAGGCCAGCGGCTACTCCCATTAGGGCAACACCTACTGTTCCGGCTGATCCCCATGATGTGCCAGTGCAAACTGAAATTAAGCTTGTGATAAAGAAGGCGGCAATGAGTATGTATTGCGGGCTAATCAGTTTTAATCCCCAGTAAACCATATAAGGTATGGTTCCACTGAACATCCAGGTGCCAATTAAACCTCCAACGCAAATTAGTATCATGATCACTGGCATTGCTTTGGCCAGTTTTGCCACAATGGCATCAATAATGTCATTCCAGCGGTAGCCTTGCCAATATGCTAAAGTTGCAGCTATTGCTGCTGAAACAAGCAATAAAGCTTCGATACGTAGGCCTAGTTGACCATAACCAATAATTAGCAACAGGAGCATTGCTGCGATTGGCAGTATGGCGAGTCCCAGATTCAACTTCTTCTTATCATCCATATAAAAATCCCAGTTTTATGTACCTTATTGAAATAAAAAGTTATTTTATTGAAAATACGGAATCTCTTATGACGAGTTCCGCTGAGAACATATTCATTTGTGGAAGTAGCTCTTTTTTAGCGCTGAGTTGTAATGCGAGATTGGCCGCTCGTTGAGCCATTTGTTCGACTGGGTTGTGTACAGTCGTTAAGGGAGGACAGAGATATCGGGCCGTGATGACATCATCAAATCCAACAATTGATAGCTGTTCAGGTAAGTTGATTTTTTGCCGATGCAGGTATCTCATCATACCAGCAGCCATAACATCATTGAATGTAACTGCCGCAGTAAAGTTGATACCGCTGCTTAAGAGTTTTTCTGCCGCTTGTTCTCCACCTTCTTCGTTAAATGGAACGCTAATAATCCAATTGCCAGGGACGGTGATACCTGCATTAGTCATTGCAGCATAGTATCCTTCTAAGCGGAGCCTTCTATCATCGATAGGTAAATCTGCCGTTATACAAGCAATTCTACGATGACCATTTTGGAGAAGATAATCAGTTGCAGTTTGGGAAGCGCTGACATTATCTAACCAGATGCACCGGTTAGCGATGGCCGGAAGATATCGATTGATAATCACTAACCCTGGCGTATGAGCGGCATAACGTAATATATCTGCATCGCTCATTCTGCTGATATGGGCAACTATTGCTTCACATCCTTGGTTGATTAAAAAATTCAAGGCAGATTTTTCGAGTTCAGCTTGGTGTCCGCCACTACAAACCATAAGTTTGGCTTCTTTTTTTCGGGCAATTTTTTCAACTCCGCGAGCTAAAAGGGAGAAAAAAGGATCAGCTAAATTACCAGTCAGTAAGCCCAGCATATTCCCGCATCTTTTCGCCAATGCAAGTGCGGCATAATTGCGGTGGTAGTCGAATTCACGCATCGCTTTTTCTACCCGTTCACGGGTGCCTGGTTCGACGTAAGCTGTATTATTAATGACACGGCTAACAGTAGCGACAGACACGCCGGCTCGAAGTGCTACGTCTTTCATAGTGGCCATGCTATTTCCCCCGCAATTATGTAAGATAAATATGAAATGGAATCATATTCCAATTTATTTAAACTCTCATGAAGGCCTAAATTAGCCTCGTGGGTAAGTGACAGAGGATTTAGCATGTAGATACCATCCCTAATATAGCAAAACATGGTCTATAGATTTTAAATAGTTAGGTGGGATATAGAGGTCATAATTATTTTTTTCACAAAGAAATTTCAATTCAATCGCTGAACTAATTGAGAATTTTTCATAGATAACATTAAAATACCTTTCCAAGGTACGATATGAGATTTTCAGCTCGTTAGCAATATCTCTATTACTAACACCACGACAGAACAAAAAAATTATCAACCATTCTTTCTCTGTCAATATATTATTAGGCGGACTAAGGTCAATAGAGATAGAAATGTCATTTTTAATGTAATAATGGACTGAAAAATGATTTATTTCTTTGGCGTGACCAATTATTCCGATGCATTGATTATTTTCATCCATTAATGGGTATTTTTCACAGAAATAGGGTTTTAGTTGTTGATCATTGTGTTGAAAATAAGCTCCGATAGATGATATTCGTTGCATAGATTGTAAAACCTTACGATCATGTTCTTCAAACAGGTGAACAAGATGGTTAAATGGTGTCAGTAACTCTTTCTCAGTATATCCTGTAACATCAAACTGTTCAGGCAAGTTATTTAACGTCATAAACGCTTTATTTGCATATATAAAACCGAGTTTCTTGTCTTTTACAAACCAAGATTCATGACTTTTATCCCACATATTTGTTAACTGAGGAGTGATTTGACTCATATATAACCTTCAATAATGTCATACCCGTTATTTTTCAAGTTACTGCTTTGTGAGCTACACTCACCCCTCAATCATTACCCTAATCACAATTTTCCTAACCGCGTAGTCATGATCTATGTGCTTTTAGATTTTTTCCCTGTCGCCGCGAGGTAACTCGAACATTCTTCACCGGTTTTGAACTTGATTGTTATGGACAAAGTAACGCATTTATTTCAGATGGAATGTGAGAAGAGCTTGTTATTCATGTAACCGGTTTCATGAAGTGTGAAAATGTGACTTTAGTTGCTTTTTTTATCTTGTTGATCACTGGAAAAAATCAGCACCGTAGGATCACGTTCCCAGTCGGTGCTGGTTATCCGATTTGCAATAATTACACTTTGCTTGTAGTGAAACGCCGTACCCACAACAAGACCAGACTAATACTGTCAGTGGCAAGCCGTGGAATAAGTTGTGGCTACGTAGCTGGTAGCTCGCCAATCGTGCGCCACTGAATGACTATTTTCCTGGCTTGACATTATTATTCGCTCATTTGTTATTCAGGAATATGCCGGAAAGTTACCAACAACAAATCCCGAAATGCCGCATTTGTAGGAGATATTTGTCGAACATTGCTTGCCCGATGATAAAGTTGTTTATCGTCTATTGCGAGTGTTTCAAGAAAATGTCCCATTGCGGTGTGTAATAAGGGCGGAGATTTATTTAAGAAGAGTACCAAAATGACTGAAGTACAGTTCAATTTTTTATTGAATAAAATGATATGTTTGATTTGAGTTATAGGAAATAAAAACAGAAAGTAAAATGGATGAATGTTTAATAAAAACACTCATCCATTATTAGAGATTATTTAGCCAGATATTTCTCGATACTATTTTGAATACCCGCCGCATCCAGCCCTAAATCAGCATGAAGTTCTTGTTGCGTTCCTTGTGGAATAAAGTCATCCGGTAAACCCAGATTCAATACGGGAACTGACAACTTTTCCTGCATCAGCAGTTCGTTAACACCACTGCCTGCACCGCCCATAATGGCATTCTCTTCCAAAGTCACCAGCAGCTCGTGGCTGGCTGCGATTTCCAGCACCAGCTCTTTGTCCAGCGGTTTGACAAAACGCATATCTACAACGGTTGCGTTCAGGGTTTCAGCCGCTTGCAGCGCATAGGATAATAGTGTGCCAAAGTTCAGGATCGCAATGCGCTCTCCCTGACGGCGGATTACACCCTTGCCGATTGGCAATGTTTCCAGTGGCTGGAGTTCAGCACCTGTACCTGTACCACGAGGATAACGAACAGCAGCAGGGCCTGCTTGATAATGATATCCGGTATGTAGCATCTGACGGCATTCGTTTTCATCGCTGGGTGCCATAATCACCATATTCGGGATACAACGCAGGAAGGAAAGATCGAATGCCCCTTGATGGGTCTGACCATCTGCACCGACAATGCCGCCACGGTCGATGGCAAATAAAACAGGCAGGTTTTGGATGGCGACATCGTGGATCACTTGATCATAAGCGCGTTGCAGGAAGGTGGAATAAATGGCAACGATAGGTTTATAGCCGCCAATAGCCAGACCTGCGGCAAAAGTGACGGAATGCTGCTCGGCAATCGCGACATCAAAATATTGTTCAGGATATTCGCGGGAGAAGCGCACCATACCGGAACCTTCGCGCATGGCTGGGGTGATCGCCATCAGTTTTTTATCATGGGCGGCTTCTTCACACAGCCAGTCACCGAAGATTTTGGAAAATGTCGGACGAGTATCTGCGCTTTTGGGCAAAGAACCCGCAGAGGGATCGAATTTGGGGACGGCATGCCAACTGATAGGATCTTTTTCCGCTGGTGCATAACCACGACCTTTTTTAGTCATGATATGCAGGAATTGTGGCCCTTTCAGTTCACGCATATTTTTCAAAGTTTGGGTTAGCGCCAGTACGTCATGGCCATCAACAGGCCCGATATAGTTAAACCCAAGCTCTTCGAACAGCGTTCCAGGAACAACCATGCCTTTCAGATGCTCTTCCGTTTTTTTCAATAACTCTTTGATAGGAGGCAGGTTGGAAAAAACTTTTTTACCACCTTCACGCAGGGTTGTATACAGCTTGCCTGACAGGATCTGTGCCAGATGGTTATTCAATGCTCCCACGTTTTCAGAGATAGACATTTCATTATCATTGAGAATAACCAGCATGTCGGGATCGATATCGCCGGCATGGTTCATAGCTTCAAAAGCCATACCCGCAGTAATGGCTCCATCCCCAATGACGCATACCGTTTTGCGGCCTTTGCCTTCATGTTCGGCAGCAATAGCCATACCTAAGCCAGCGCTGATTGATGTGGATGAGTGGCCGACGCACAAGGTGTCGTACTCACTTTCTTCCCGCCAGGGGAAGGGGTGAAGGCCATTTTTTTGCCGAATGGTATTAATGCGATCACGACGTCCAGTTAAAATTTTGTGCGGGTAGGCCTGATGACCAACGTCCCAGACTAAATTGTCAAAAGGGGTTTTATAAACATAGTGGAGTGCGACGGTTAATTCGATAGCGCCAAGGCCGGAAGCAAAGTGACCACTGGAGCGGCTGACACTGTTCAGCAAAAATTGACGCAGTTCATCGCATAACTTTGGCAAGGTTTCTTTGGGTAGCAGGCGAAGCTCTTCTGGAGTTTCTGCCAATGCCAATGTTGGATATTTCGCTATATCAATGCTCATGCTATGCCTGTGTAAAATGCTATATCCGTTAGAAGTTGAATATTAAGAACCCTGTTATTATCAGTATGTAATTTCTGGGTTCACCCCATAAGGCGCTTTACCGGTTTTTTAGCTGTTTCTCTCAATGATAAAACCAGCCAATTTCTTCAAGGTTGCGGTGTCATATGACCGTTTTTCCAGTTCTGTAAGGGCAATGAGCGCTTCTTCATACAGATCCCTGGCTTTTTGTTGGGCTTGTTCTAAACCTAATAATGCAGGATAAGTATTTTTGCCGAGCTGCTGATCGTTGCCCTGACGCTTACCAATCACTTCAGTATTGCCAATGATATCCAGAATATCGTCATGTACCTGAAATGCCAGACCGATGGCTTGGGCATATCGCTCCAGCAAAGGCAGTACTTCACGGCCCCGTTGTCCTGCACTATAAGCAGCCAATCGAACGGATGAGCGTATTAGTGCACCTGTTTTATGTCGGTGGATCTGTTCCAGTGAAGCGAGATCGATCTGTTTACCTTCTGCTTCCAAATCCAGTGATTGCCCGCCACACATGCCGGCAAAGCCACTGGCGCTTGCCAGTTCAGCGATCATGGCAAGACGATCGGATAAGGCCACATTGGGCATATCCTGTTTTGCCAAAATCTCAAAGGCCAGTGATTGTAATGCATCACCGGCTAAAATAGCCTGGCTTTCACCAAATTTGATATGACAGGTGGGCTGCCCACGACGTAAATCGTCATTATCCATTGCGGGTAAATCATCATGGATCAATGAATAGGCATGGATGCACTCTATCGCGATGGCTGCGGCATCAAGACTCTTTTTGGGGAGGCCAAACATTTCTCCCACGCTGTAAACTAAAAATGGACGCAGCCGTTTTCCACCCAGTACTGCACCATATTGCATTGCTGTACCTAATGGGCTGTTTAAAAAGGGCAATGAAGCAAATATTGCCATCAGTTTGTCATTAGTATGTTGCTGACAAGCGAGCAATTTTTCTTCAAAAGGAGCCTTATATTGTTCAGACATAAATTTACTCAGCATCGGACGAAAATTCATCAAGAGGCGATTGTGCATCATGGTTCAGTAAAATTTGCACTCGTTGCTCCGCTTGTTGAAGCGTTTTCTGTCCTTGTCTTGCAAGTTGAATACCACGTTCAAATTCATTCAACGCATCTTCTAATGGGAGTTCCCCGGATTCCAGCCGAATCACAATTTCTTCCAGCTCTTTAAGAGAGGTCTCGAATGCTGGGATTTGTTCGGTTGCTGATGTTTGATTTGCTTTAGACATAATGACTTAACATATGGTTATTTAACGAATTACAGCAAAGCAAGTTCGTTACAGAATTGCAGAGTACCCTACTACACCAAGAAAAATAAATCATGTGTTACCACTATTTTTTTATAATCGGTTTTTGCGGTCGATTTTTTACAGGTGATAAGCCAGATGGTGTTATACTCTGCGCCCTATCCAACTGAACACTTAAGAACAATCATTGATGTTGTTGATGATAGTTCAACATTGAATGACTACTATATCTTACTATGAAGTTTATCATTAAATTATTCCCAGAAATTACGATTAAAAGCCAGACCGTTCGGTTACGCTTTATTAAAATTCTTGCCAGCAATATCCGCAATGTGTTGAAGACCTTCGGAGAAGGCATTGCTGTTGTTCGCCATTGGGATAATATCGAAGTTCGGGTTAAGGATGATAACCTTGGTGCGGAAATTTGTGACGCACTGACACGCATTCCAGGTATCCACCATATCCTGCAAGTAGAAGAGCGGGATTTTCGTGATCTGCATCATATCTTTGAGCAGGCCTATGAAACTTACGGCCATTTACTGCATGGTAAAACATTTTGTGTTCGCGCAAAGCGCCGTGGTAAACACAATTTTACATCCAATGAAGTTGAACGCTATGTTGGTGGCGGCTTGAATCAACATATTGAATCAGCCAAGGTGAAACTGACTAAGCCTGATGTCACCGTGAATCTGGAAATTGATCAGGATAAGTTGATTCTGGTTAAAGCCCGTCATGAAGGGATTGGCGGGTTTCCTATCGGTACACAGGAAGATGTTCTGTCATTGATTTCCGGCGGATTTGATTCCGGCGTTTCCAGCTATATGCTGATGCGTCGAGGCTGCCGTGTGCACTACTGTTTCTTTAATCTTGGTGGCGCAGCCCACGAAATTGGCGTAAAGCAGGTTGCCCATTATTTGTGGAACCGGTTTGGCAGCTCGCATAAAGTCCGTTTCGTTGCTGTTAATTTTGAACCTGTCGTGGCTGAAATTCTGGAAAAAGTTGATGACGGGCAGATGGGGGTTGTGCTGAAAAGAATGATGGTCAGAGCGGCTTCCAGGGTTGCAGAACGTTATGGTGTACAGGCGATTGTAACCGGTGAGGCTCTGGGGCAGGTATCCAGCCAGACCTTGACTAACCTAAGGTTGATTGACAATGTTTCAGATACGTTGATCCTCCGTCCCCTGATTTCCCATGATAAAGAGCACATTATTAAGCTGGCCCGTGAGATTGGCACTGAAGATTTTGCCCGCACTATGCCGGAATTTTGTGGGGTGATATCAAAAAGCCCGACAGTGAAAGCCGTTAAAGCCAAAATTGAAGCAGAGGAAAACAATTTTGACTTTGAGATCTTAGAACGCGTGGTTAGTGAAGCCCAGAATCTGGATATTCGCCAAATTGCGGAGCAATCCAGTGAGCAAGTGGTGGAAGTGGAAATGGTATCTGCACTTTCCCCTAATGATGTGTTATTGGATATCCGTTCCCCCGATGAACAGGATAATCGTCCGTTAAATATAGAGGGTATTGAAACTCAGTCATTGCCTTTCTATAAACTGGGCACTCAGTTTGGTGATTTGCCGAAAGAAAAAACTTATCTGCTTTATTGTGAGCGTGGTGTGATGAGTCGTTTACAGGCACTTTATCTGCGAGAACAAGGCTTCGACAATGTGAAGGTATATCGGCCTTAATGTGTTCTTAAGGAACCAGGCTGCTTGCGGAACTGATCCGATAGGCAGCCTATGTTGTATCTCACCTTTATAAGGTGAGATGATTATTGAATGTTTTGGTAATTATTAATACCGGGTGGTAAAACGAGTTGGGCGGCAATTTCTGCGGCTTTTTCTTTTCCTTTCAACAATTCAATCAGTTTCAAGGCAAAGTCAAAAGCTGTGGCAGGTCCTTGGCTGGTCAGTAAGTTAACCCTTTCGTCAAAATAAACTCGTTTATCAATCCATTTTTCTGGTGCAATCTTATCTTGCATACTGGGATAGCCAGTCATATTTCCGACAGGAAAAAGTTGATGATATTCCAATACAATGGCCGGAGAAGCACAGATTGCCGCAATGATTTTCCCCTGACTTTGTGCGGTTCGAATTTTTTCTACTACCAGTAAGCTGTCACGAAAACATTCTGCGCCTTTTATTCCTCCCGGCAGAATAATGGCATCAAAATCTTCGTCAACGACATTAACCAAGGGGACATCAGCAACGATTTTGACGCCGCGTGAGCAGGTTAATGTGAGGGAACCATCGGTTTCCGCACTGGCTACGGTAACATTAACCCCTGCCCTAACGAGTAAATCAATCGTTGTGACAGCCTCGGTTTCTTCACTACCGTGGGCGAGACAAATAAGGGCTGAGGCGCTCATATTCTTCCTCTTTGCGTTTAATGTAATGATAAACAGCGGTATTTTCTGCAATTGACAAACCGTGAACACGAGCCCGACGCATTAAAAAACCGGTAATGTAGTCTATTTCTGTATGTCGCTGTGCCCTTATATCTTGCAGCATGGATGAGTAATTTTCAGAGGTTTGCTCAATCACGTTCATAACGTAATCAATCAATGTTTGTTTGGTTGTATGGATACTGTCATGTTCCATAACTTGGTAAATTTCGCCACATAATGCCTGAATTTGTGTCTGATGATGCCGTAAGTCACCATTTTTGCAGTCATAGATGACGGTAAGGGGATTAATGACACAGTTGACGGCAAGTTTCATCCAACTGATAGCATGTATTTCATTGTGCCATGCTACATCGGGCAGGGCACTGTGTAAAATATCGGCCAGATTGCTGAGTTTGGCGGCATTGGCGGTTATGGCACCGATGTGAGTCATCCCTTGTGACTTATAATGCACAATACTATTTTTTCGATAGGCTCCATGCGTAGTTACGCCAAGTAAAATGGGGTTGGGTAAAGACCTGAATTCTTCTTGGGTTCCCATTCCATTATGTAATAACAGGATTGGGCAATGGGGAGGAAGTTTGTCAGCAAGGTGATTGATTGCGTCGGAAACTTGCCACGATTTTAAACAAACGAGGAGTAACTTACTTTCAGCAAGGTGTTTTTCGCTGTTGGCAGGAAATTGTTGATTAAAAACCTGGCCATTAAAGTTTTCGATCTGGACGGAAATAACAGGCTGTGGAACCCTTAGCCATCCCTGAACACTATGATTTTGTTGGGATAGGGCGGCAAGCCACAGTTTACCGATAGCGCCACAACCAAGAACGGTTATTTTCATATTTCTTCCTGATCTGAAAATAGGGTAGTTGCAAAAAGATCGCTGAACTTCCCGAGTATAGAGCTTTTGCCAATAATGGAAAGCGGTTATCATGCCGATTTATTGATTAGCTGGAGGTGACGGGTAATGCCATCATTTGACATTGTTTCTGAAGTTGATATGCAAGAAGTGCGCAATGCAGTAGAGAACGCACAGCGGGAGTTAAGTAACCGTTGGGATTTTCGTAACGTCCCCGCGAGTTTTGAATTAAACGAAAAGAATGAATCGATCAAAATTGCCAGTGAATCTGATTTTCAGGTGAACCAACTCGTCGATATTCTGCGTGAAAAGTTTGCTAAACGTGGAATTGATGGCTCTGTAATCAACATTCCTGAAAATATGGTTCATAGCGGCAAAACGTACAGTGTAGAAGCGACCTTACTGCAAGGTATCGATACGCCGTTAGCGAAAAAGATTGTGAAGCTGATTAAAGACAGTAAGCTGAAAGTACAGGCTCAAATTCAGGGTGAGCAAGTGCGGGTAACTGGTAAGGCACGCGACGATTTGCAAAGTGTTATTGCATTGGTTCGTGGTGCAGAATTGGGGCAGCCTTTCCAGTTTACTAATTTCCGCGATTAATTTCCGTTATTATTCTAATAGTGAATAATTAATCATAGTACGGTGTCTGGTAACACCGTACTTGTTATAAATACTCAAGCTATTTATGGGATAATACAAGTTGTTCTAACTGTTTGCGATTGGTTAGTTTAGTATCGACTTTGATATACGCACTGTGTTCTTCTAGTGCGATGACAACATCTTTTATACCAGCTTGCGCCAATATCTTTTTCTCCAAAACTTCAGCGTTGCTTAGTTGTTCTGGCAAAATAAGCCTGATGCTGCTGACATAGGGTGGTTGCTGTAAGGTCAGGCTGATAATAAACCAGAGTGCGGTCAGCGCGATGCCTCCCATAAAGACGAGTGATGCACCTTGCCATTCGTAAAGTATTCCCCCAAGGAAACCTCCCAAAGCAACGCCAAGGAATTGACTGGTAGAGTAAACGCCCATAGCAGTGCCTTTGTAACCCGCAGGTGCTTCTTTGCTGATGAGTGAAGGCAAGATGGCCTCCATGATATTAAATGCAAGGAAGAAAATTTGAATGCCTGCAAAGATCCCCCAGAGATGCGATCCCTGAGACCATAAAACGGTTTCAGCGATGAATAGCATACCTATACACAGCAAAAATACCTGTTTCATGCGACGTTTTGTTTCTGCGTAAATAATGAAAGGCAGAACGGCGACAAAAGAGATAAGTGTAGTAATTAAATACACTTTCCAGTGTTGTTGTGGAGGAAAGCCCACTTTTTCCATAATCAGGGGAAGGGCAACAAAGCTCGACATCAATAAGGTATGCAGGCAGAGAATACCAAAATTGAGTTTGATTAGTTGGGGATCGAAAAGCACACGTTTGAAGCTGCCGCGTGCGATACCTGACTCACGATTTAATAAATGCTTGTGTGTATTTGGTACAGCAAACAGTGTGATAAGTATTCCGCAGCCAGCAAGGATTGCAATTGCTCCAAATAGGCCATTTAAACCGATTTGGTGGGTGATAATAGGGCCGACGACAATTGCAAAAGCGAATGTAATGCCAAAGCTAATGCCGATAAATGCCATTGCTTTTGTTCGATTCTGCTCACGGGTCAAGTCTGAAAGTAATGCCATGATAGCAGCGGATATTGCCCCTGTGCCTTGCAAGGCTCGCCCGATAATAATTCCCCAAATAGAGTCGCTTAAGGCGGCAATAACACTGCCTAACGCAAAAATAAGAAGCCCGCCGATGATTAAAGGTTTTCTGCCAATTTTGTCTGAAAGAAGCCCAAATGGGATCTGGAATATTGCTTGTGTTAAGCCGTAGATGCCAATGGCAATTCCAATAAGCGCTTCAGTCGCATCACGTAACGCTAAACCATAGGTCGTCAGAACAGGCAGAACCATGAACATGCCTAACATGCGCAGGGAGAAAACAGAACCTAAGCCCCATGTTGCCCGAAGTTCAAGCGGAGTCATTTTATTATCGTTCATGGATACCTCAAAAAATCTGGTATGACATTTCAATTAGGTGAGAACAAACGAAAAAGAAGCGTTTGTAACCGAATAAGTTGTCATCGAATAGAGATAAAAGAAAGGAAAAAGATGGCAGGGTTTACCCTGCCATCTAAATATTACCAGACGTAAGTCAGTAGGTTTTCTGGAGATGCCGTTGAATCTACAGACATCATGACGCTTAATGACATGATAGCGACGATAGAAAACAGAAATAACTTACGGGCCCAAATACGGTCATCAGAGGTTTTATAACCTGATAATGCCATACCCAACCACCAGATGCTCACTGCGGCAGCTACGATAAGGTATTTATAACCCGCATAACCACTGATGGTCAGCATCAAAGTGGCAACCATAAAGGCCAGAATATACAGAGTGATGTGGTTTTTCGCGACGGAAATACCTTTAATCACGGGTAATACTGGGATGTTGGCCGCTTGATAATCTTTGAACCGAAAAATAGCAATGGCATAAGAGTGGGGCATTTGCCACAGGCTGAAGATCAGCAATAAGATCAACGCGCCTGTATCAAAATGCCCTGTTACTGCACAGTAACCAATCACGGGAGGTGCGGCACCTGACAAGCTACCAACCAGCGTGCCATAAACAGATTTTCTTTTCATGTAGAGGCTATAAACCCCAACATAAACGATAAACCCGATGAGAGCTAACTGCATTGCTAAGACATTGGCCGCTACATAAAGCAGCACTATGCCAACAATACCTAACACTGAGGCGTAAATCAGGCTGATTTTCGGATCGATAAGCCCTTTCACAAGGACTCTTTCTTTCGTTCTTTCCATGATACGGTCAATATCGCGGTCGATATAGTTGTTGAATACACAACCTGATGCTACCACCAGCGATACCCCGGCCATCGTTGCAAAGAACAAGGGGTAATCTATTACGCCCTTGGAAGCGAGTAGAAAACCACCAATCGCAGAAATTAGGTTTCCGAAAATAATTCCTGGTTTGGTCACTTGCAGGTATTGCTTAATCATTCAAATCAACCCTTAATCAACCA
The DNA here is from genome assembly GCF_003610465.1 of Xenorhabdus ehlersii. Taxonomy (GTDB): domain Bacteria; phylum Pseudomonadota; class Gammaproteobacteria; order Enterobacterales; family Enterobacteriaceae; genus Xenorhabdus; species Xenorhabdus ehlersii. The sequence goes on from NZ_RAQI01000001.1 coordinate 525,814, forward strand.
TCATATTGATGTTCAGGTTGTACATAATCCACAGGGAGCCAACAACAACGATAGCGATGACCACTAATGTGAATATTAAGGCAACGAGGTTCCAACGCTCTTCAGACGATGTATTCATGTGCAGGAAGCAGATGAAATGAACAAAAATCTGAATAACAGCCATAGCGACTACTGTCACTAGAATTGTGCTGTGTGAAGCAGTGCCATCCATCACCATCCAGAATGGGATCACGGTCAGTATGACTGACAGAACAAAACCAATCAGATAGGTTTTGAAGCTACCGTGGCTTGCGCCGGAATGAGAAGTATTTGGATGACTCATTACATAGCCCCCATCAGATAAACGACAGTAAATACACAGATCCATACAACGTCAAGGAAGTGCCAGAACAGGCTCAGGCAGTTCAGACGCATACGGTTCACATCAGTCAGGCCACGGCGTGAAACCTGAATCATCAGGATGACGATCCAAATCAGACCGCAGGTTACGTGTAGACCGTGAGTGGCAACCAGTGCGAAGAAGGCAGACAGAAACGCACTACGGTCAGGGCCAAAGCCTTCTAGGATCAGTTTATGGAATTCATAAACTTCCATTGAAACGAAGCCAAGGCCAAACAGGAAGGTAATGAATAGCCACAAATTAACCTGACCAGCTTTACCTTTGTTCATGCTCAGCATGGCGAAACCATAGGTGATACTACTAAATAGCAGCAAAAAGGTTTCTACCAGTACAAATGGCAGTTCAAAAATATCCTTACCAGACGGGCCACCCGCAGTGCCGTTAACTAACACTGCGTAGGTAGCGAACAGACTTGCAAACAGAATCAAGTCACTCATCAGGTAGACCCAGAAGCCAAATATCTTGTTGGCTCCTGTATCGTGGTGCCCATGAGCATCATGGGCGGCTGTGTTGTTAAGGGTTTGAGTCGACATTATTTCACACCTGCCTTTCTCAGATCTTCATAACGCTGATTTTCAACTTTCTCGACTTCAGCTACAGGAACGTAATAATCAACGTCTTCGTCAAAGCTTTTCACGATGCAACTGATGATGATGCCAGCGAAGCTTGCAATAGCCATCCACCAGATATGCCAGATCAAAGCAAAGCCTAAGGTCAGACAGAAAGCACTGATGATCACACCTGCACTGGTATTTCTAGGCATATGAATTTCTTCATATTTCGCCGGGCGCTTATATTCAGTGCCTTTTTCTTTCATATCCCACCACGCATCACGAGTCTGGATGTGTGGAACTTCCGCAAAGTTATAGAACGGAGGTGGAGATGAAGTTGACCATTCCAGAGTACGGCCACCCCATGGATCACCGGTCAGATCACGGTTCTGCTCACGGTCACGGATACTGACGTAGAACTGGATAACCTGACACAGAATACCAAGAGCGATAAGAACAACACCGCCTGCTGCAACAACCAGCATAGGGTGGAATTCTGGGTTGATATCCTGGCTCAGACGACGAGTCATGCCCATGAAGCCCAGCGCATACAGCGGCATAAAGGCAACGAAGAAACCCGTGATCCAGAACCAGAATGCACGGACGCCCCATTTCTCATTCAGCGTGAAACCAAATGCTTTCGGGAACCAGTAAGTAGTACCAGCGAAACAGCCGAATACCACACCACCGATGATAACGTTATGGAAGTGAGCGATCAGGAACAGACTGTTATGCAGAACGAAGTTTGCACCTGGTACTGCCAGCAGAACACCCGTCATACCACCAATGGAGAAGGTAACCAAGAAGCCAACAGTCCACAGCATTGGGGTTTTGAATTCAATACGACCACGGTACATAGTGAACAGCCAGTTGAAGATCTTAACCCCAGTTGGGATGGAGATAATCATCGTGGCGATACCAAAGAAGGCATTAACGTTCGCGCCGGAACCCATGGTAAAGAAGTGGTGCAACCATACGATGAACGACAGAATAGTAATAACGATTGTCGCCCACACCAGTGAGGTATAACCAAACAGGCGTTTTTTCGAGAAGGTTGCAGTGACTTCGGAGAAAATACCGAAGACAGGTAGGACCAGAATGTAAACTTCAGGATGGCCCCAAGCCCAGATCAGGTTGATGTACATCATCATGTTGCCGCCCATATCGTTGGTAAAGAAATGGGTGCCCAGATAACGATCCAGGGTTAGCAACGCGACGGTTACTGTCAGGATTGGGAACGCAGCAATAATAAGGATGTTGGTGCACAGTGAAGCCCAAGTGAAGACTGGCATTTTCATCATGGACATACCTGGAGCACGCATACGCAGGATGGTCACGAAGAAGTTAACACCGGTCAGCAATGTACCGACACCAGAGAGCTGAAGACTCCATATCCAGTAGTCAACACCGACTCCTGGGTTGTACTCCAGACCGGATAGAGGCGGGTATGCCAACCAACCGGTTTGTGCAAACTCACCCACTCCCAGAGAGATGTTGATCAGTGCGACACCGACAACAAATAACCAGAAGCTCAAAGAGTTTAAGAATGGGAATGCAACGTCGCGTGCGCCGATTTGCAGAGGAACAACAATGTTCATCAGGCCGACAACGAAAGGCATCGCCATAAAGAAGATCATGATAACGCCGTGAGCGGTGAAGATCTGATCATAATGGTGCGGGGGTAGGAAACCGGCTTCACCAGCGGAAGCTAAGGCTTGCTGTCCACGCATCATGATGGCGTCAGCGAAACCACGGAGCATCATCACCATGGCAACGACGATGTACATGACACCAATTTTCTTATGGTCAACGCTGGTTAACCATTCACTCCAAAGCCATTTCCATTTACGGAAATAAGTCAAGGAACCAACAACTGCCAGTCCCCCAAGCAAGATCCCAAGTAATGTCACCACAATAATGGGTTCATGTAATGGGACCGCATCCAGTGTTAATTTTCCCCACATGCCTTTATTCCTCAACACCTGAATGAGCCGGCTGACTCATATTCATATTATGACCCGCAGCTTCACCATGTTCTGTTTTGCCGTGACCTGCCATACCATGCATACCACCATGGCCCATGTCACCCATGAATTTGGCGATAGTCTCTTGGAACAGTTTTGGTTTCACGCTTGAGAAGTATTCAACGGGATTGTTTTGGCTAGGTTTAGCCAAGTCATTGAATGCTTGTACGGTATCCAGGGTTTTCGGTGATGCTTTCACTTTCTGCACCCACTCTTCAAAACCTGCACGATCATCAGTCGCTGTTGCAGTGAATTTCATGCCTGAGAAGCCATGACCACTGTAACTTGCTGAGAATCCATCGTATTTACCCGCTGAGTTAGCAATCAGGTGCAATTTTGTCTGCATGCCCGCCATTGCATAAATCTGACCACCTAACTGTGGGATGAAGAAAGAGTTCATCACAGAGTCTGAGGTGATTTTGAAGTTAATTGGAACATCTTTAGGGAATACGATTTCGTTTACAGTTGCGATACCCTGTTCCGGATAGATGAATAGCCATTTCCAGTCAAGGGAAATAACTTCAATTGTCACCGGTTTTACATCACTGTCCAATGGCTTATATGGATCGAGTTCATGCGTCGTTTTCCATGTAATCGTCGCCAAGGTGATGATAATCAGGATAGGCACAGTCCAAACGACAAGCTCAATTTTATTTGAGTGTGCCCAGTTTGGACGATAAGTTGCAGATTTATTGGCTTCCCGGTAACGTAAGGCAAAAATGATTGCCATTACAATAGCCGGTATAACAACGATCAGCATCAAACCAAACGCTGTTAGTATCAGCGTTTTTTGTTCGACGCCGATCGCCCCTTTGGGATTCATCAATACCATATCACAACCACTTAGCATTAAGGTGGCTGCGAGTAATGACGATAACCCAATAGTTTTTTTGTATTTCATAAGTCTCATTGAGCGACCCCAGATAACAAAAGCTTTATTGTCGTTTCATCAGTGCGGGCATTCTACGGTAAGGTTACCGGAGTGTAAACAATTGTAATAGAAGCAGGTTGGCTTGTGGGCTTTTTATGTTAGAGGGATCACATGTGATTCTAAATTTAACAAAACGTTAATTTCGGTTAGTTATCTTAACCAAAAAATCAAAATAGACAATTAATTTCAAATAACTCGCTATTATACAAGGAAAAACTTTGGTAAAAATCAAAGAAAAAATCCAAAATTATGCTTTGTTATCGATAGGATAACTATTATTTATTGGTTTCAATGAGCAGCATCAGGCTGCTCACCGATTAAATTAATTATTAGAAATTATATTTTACACTGTAAACAATACCATCCTGCAAGAAATCTTCTCCCAGTTTGTTATCCGCATAACGGTACTGAACCCCGGTGGTAAAAGAAGGATGTGGAGTCCACCATAATGCGATAGCGCCATTAATGCCTTCACGTCCGCCGTTGCCGTAGCGTTCATTGCGGTTCAATTCAATTTCATTCCAGTTTGTAACACTGAATTTTTGCTCCCAAAGGTTGAAATCGTATCCTGCAACCCAGCCTACGACATAACCGTTATTGCCTGAATAAAAAGTTTGGTCAACATAATGCAATGCGACAAAAGGCTTGAACCACAGGCCTGCAATATTAGCATTATAGCCTAATCCATAGAGTGTATTGACTTCATGGAAGTTTCCACCATTTGCTTTGCCTGGTAATGAATAGGTTCCATAAACATGGCCATAAAGGTTAAAACCTGTTTCACCCAGATAGAAACGGCCTGTTGTCTTGAAAGTATAACGTTGGTTATCACCCGGTTGGGCTGTTTTACTGTTAAAAGGATTCTCTAAATCAGCGAAACCATAGAGTTCGCCCCAGCTAAATCCTGCTCCACCTTCCAGTTCTAAATAAGCAAAATCATCCTTATGTGAGGTTTGTCCGGTTTTATGAGTGGTATGCTTGCTCCAGTCAAGGTAGTTCATGCTGACATTGCCGAACCCCCACTGGTATTCCGCACTGGCTGAAGCAGAAACTAAAGCTGCGGCAACTGCGGTGAGTGTCAAAATACGTCTTTTCATAAATTCCCTTTATATGGTTTTAAGGTGGTTAACGATATTTCGAATAGTTCGAAATAATATGCGTTCAAATAATAATATTTGTTAGTTCAAATATAAATAATTCCACTTTGAAAAAATGTTTTTCAGGCCACATAATTGTAGGTTTTTACTCTTCTTGTGAAGTTTGTCACTATATAAACCAAATAAGCCAGCAATATAAACTGGTGACAGAAGGTTGAGCTTTGTCAACCTTCTGCTGTAGACAGGAGTGAAAAAATGTTGAATGGGAACATTAAACTAAGCGAGCCGACTTTTCTTTAAAGCCAAATAATCTAATATTCCACCTAAAAGAAAGCCCAAGGTTCCAATGATTACACTCCAGGATAACAGTGGGGATATCCATTCACTGATTTCATGCAGATATAGCATGTATTCTGGCGACATAGTGTATACCAGAGAAACTAAATGAATGATGATAAACAGTACGCTGCTGATAATTAACCAAACTATAAATATCAAGGCGGCCAATATCATGATAGTAAAGGCAAATTTATAAGCGTTCTTGAATAGTGTTCGAGGCAGAAAGTCATCATTTTTCTCGGTATAAGCCAGTGTTTTACGGCAGATAAACAACAATACAAGCCCCGGCAATCCGATAATAACAGAAAATAGATAAAACATTGGCCAACCATAAGCTTCTGCAAACCATCCTGCTACTGGGCCAACATAAACTCGGCCAACTGCTGATAATGCAGAAAGCAACGCGAACTGTGTTGCTGAAAATGATTTATTACATAAGGTCATTAGAAGAGCAACAAAAGCCGCTGTTCCCATGCCGCCACAGATATTTTCCAGAAAAATCGCCGAACCCATTAGGTAGATGTCTTTAGGGGTAATGGCAAGTATCCAATAACCGAAGTTTGAAACAGTTTGAAGGATGCCAAAGATCATCAGGGCACGGAACAAGCTCAAGCGATGCATCAAATAACCGCCGTACAATGCACCGACAATGGTTGCAGCGAGTCCGAGGGTTTTGTTGATCATACCGACTTCGGCCGGATTGAAACCGACACCACGAATAAGGAAAGGTGTGCTGAGTGAGAGTGCAAAAGCATCTGCCAGTTTGTACAATACAATCAGTAGCAGGATAAGCCAGGCATTGTTGCGGTTGAAAAAATCAAACAATGGCTCGAATACCGCCTGATGTAATGTTTTTGGTGGTGCGGTATTGATTTCTGGTTCTTTGGCTATAAGCGTGGCATAAACGCCGATCAGCATCAGGCCAGCCATAACCCAATACATATTTTGCCAGCCAATATAGGTGGCGAGTAACAAAGCCAATCCACCAGAAACCAGCATAGCTAACCGATAACCCAGTACAGAAATGGCGGCACCTGAGCCTCGTTCTTCCTGTGATAACAAGTCGGTTTTATAGGCATCAAAAATAATATCTTGGGAAGCTGAGAAGAATGCAACAACAACAGCCAATGCAGCAAGCCACCATAAATGCTGGGAAGGTTGTAGGAACCCCATTGCTGCAATACTGGCGATCAATAAAAGTTGAGTAGCGAGCATCCACCCCCGGCGGCGTCCTAAAAAGGAGGGAGTATATCGATCCATTGTGGGTGCCCAGAGAAACTTAAAAACATAGGCTTGACCAACCAAAGTGAAAAAACCGATAGTTCGGATATCGACGTTTTCGACAGTCATCCATGCTTGTAACGTTCCAGCCGTGAGCGCAAGAGGCAGACCTGAGGCAAAGCCTAGTAATAGAAGAGTTCGATAGTTGCGTAATGCAGATAGGTTTAAATAACGGTGGTTAGTCATGGGCCTCCCAAAACTTTCTGCATATTATCTAATTTTGTCAGAATTAGGCAGAAAGTTTGTTCATTATCCTGTTAGTGGACGTTTTGTTTGATAAAGGTGCTGATTGACGCATCCTGAGCCATGTCTGCGATCACATCAGATAAGACAGTATTGACTGCATCAGCAATTTTTGTGTTTGTTGCTGCCAATGGTCCCTGAGCATTGTAGCTGGTACGATAATTTTTGATTTGTTTACTACCGTCTTGAGCATAAGCAATGATAGAGATTTCAGCTTTGGCTGAAATATCATGACGAAGACTGCCTTCTTTCACATTGGCGTAGAGTTGATTTACAACGACCTGCAAATTGGCATTGGCGGGAGAGCCAATCATATAGCCGCGAGCCACCATTTGTTTTTCCAGTGCTTCTTGTAGTAAAAAGCGTAAATCACGGGAAGGAACCAAGGTAACTAATCGCGCATTACGATTAATTTGGGCCAGGGCTTGAGATTGACGCTGGTCGACCCCACTAATACTGACTGTGATCGCTTTCATGGTTGGATCTGTTGGTGGTAGGGTAATTTTAGGCTGAATGGCTAATGTGTTACCTGAGTCTGCACAGCCAGATAAAAAGAAAAGCGTAATCAATGGAATAAATATTTTCTTTAGCATGTAGGTTTTCTCAATTCAAGATTCGGATACTCAATATTAATACTGATAATTTAAACCGTAGTTTAAACCGCCGTAATCATAGCATCGCCATGGGTAGCGGCATATCCCTGATGATTGAAACATGATTTGAAATATCGAGGGAAATACCTGACGTAAATTCTGTGAAGGATATTTGGTTACCCCGATGTTATAAATCACGGGAAATAATCTAAAATCAATGACGTGGTTGATAAATAACCTTTGGTGATTTAGGAGAATGGGATGGTTCGTCAAGAAATAGAAACAAAGTTACAGGCGGCATTTAAGCCTTCTCATCTGGAAGTGACCGATGAAAGTTATCGTCACAATGTGCCAGCGGGTTCTGAAAGCCATTTTAAAATTGTTATCATAAGCAATGAATTTGTTGAACAAAGAATGCTTAGTCGTCACCGCTCAGTATATAGCGTCTTGGCTAAAGAATTAGAGGAAGGTGTACATGCTTTGGCACTGCATACTTATACGGAGAAGGAGTGGACAGAACTAGCAGACACTGTTCTGGCCTCTCCGGCATGTCGCGGTGGAAGTACAACGACATCAATCTTGTGATTTTTCGAGTTAATCTCATAGCTTGTTTGTCTCTATTTTATTAATCTGGATTTAATTTTAGCCAGCAGCCTTCGGGCTGTATTTTTGTTTATATGCATATTGCATAAACAGTATCATCATAAACAATATTGTGACGTAGTCATTGAGCAACGTTTATCACATAAGTCAACGAATCATGCATGCTTTTGTTTGCAATTCTCGACTCATACTGTCTGCGCCGCTATAATGTTGCGTCTAAATTTTTAGAATGGTTTCGGGACGCTTCTGATCACAGGGATTCTCGGTTTTTAAATGCGACCGCCCCGGTTCTTAAAGAATACTGCAATCAGCTTGTTTTAAGCCTTGCAGCCATTCTGAAGTTGACCGAGCACTATGATTTTTTTGAGGTAACAAGATGCAAGTTTCTGTTGAAACCACTCAAGGCCTTGGGCGTCGTGTGTCAATCACCGTTCCTGCTGCCGATATCGAAAAAGCAGTTGACAGTGAACTGGTTAATGTAGCAAAGAAAGTCCGTATCGACGGCTTTCGTAAGGGCAAAGTGCCAATGAAGATCGTTAAGCAGCGTTATGGCGCTTCTGTTCTTCAGGATGTTCTGGGTGATCTGATGCAGCGCAATTTCATCAATGCGATCATTGAGCAGAAAGTCAATCCAGCAGGCGCACCAAGCTACAAACCTGAACAGTTTAAAGAAGGTGAAGACTTCACTTACGCAGTTGAATTTGAAGTTTATCCAGAAATTGAACTGAAAGGTCTGGAAGAAATCGAAGTTGAAAAACCTGTTGTTGAAGTAAAAGATGCAGACGTTGACAACATGCTGGACACACTGCGTAAACAGCAGGCAGATTGGAAAGAAACCGCTGAAGCAGCGGCTGCGGAAGATCGTGTAACTGTTGATTTCACTGGCTCCATTGATGGTGAAGAATTCGAAGGCGGTAAATCAACTGATTTCGTTCTGGCAATGGGCCAGGGCCGTATGATCCCAGGTTTTGAAGATGGTATCGTTGGTCACAAAGCAGGCGAAGAATTTACTATCGATGTGACTTTCCCAGAAGATTACCATGCAGAAAACCTGAAAGGTAAAGCGGCGAAGTTCGTGATCAACTTGAAAAAAGTTGAACAGCGTGAACTGCCAGAGCTGACTGAAGAGTTCATCAAGCGTTTTGGTATTGCTGATAGTACTGTTGACGGTTTGCGTGCCGAAGTTCGCAAGAATATGGAACGTGAACTGAAAAATGCTGTTCGCAACAACATCAAAACTCAGATTCTGAACGGTCTGGTTAAGGCTAACGAAATTGAAGTTCCTGCGGCTGTTGTTGATGGTGAAATTGATGTACTGCGTCGTCAGGCTGCTCAGCGTTTTGGCGGTAGCGAAACACAAGCGCTGGAACTGCCACGTGAACTGTTTGAAGAGCAGGCTAAACGCCGCGTTGTTGTTGGCTTGCTGTTAGGCGAAGTTATCAGCAGCAATGAGCTGAAAGTCGAAGAAGATCGCGTTACTGCGTTGATCGAAGAGATGGCTGCAGCTTATGAAGATCCAAAAGAAGTTGTTGAGTACTACAGCAAAAATAAAGAAATGATGAACAACATTCGCAACATTGCTCTGGAAGAGCAGGCTGTTGAACTTGTTCTGAGCAAAGCGAAAGTTTCTGAAAAAGAAACTGGCTTCAATGAACTTATGAATCAAAATCAATTGGCATAAGTTTCATTTATTGATTGCCTGAGATGATGAAACCTCACTTTCAATGAAGTGAACCGAAGTAAACCCGCAGGCTGTGCTTGCGGGTTTTTTTATTGTTCTTGAAAAAAACAGATTTAACCTCATATCCTTTCTTACTATTATGTAAGAGCTTACTACTTTTTAGAGGGGAAAAGCCCCTTGTTAGTTAACTTTGGATCATGGTCATCATCGCTTATCTCAAGTAGAATCAGTTATGAATGGCACCAGCGTGAGTTCTATTAGGAGACGGAAATGTCATACAGTGGCAAGCAAGATCAATATGCACCTAACATGTCTTTGGTGCCGATGGTGGTTGAACAAACAGCACGTGGCGAGCGAGCATTTGATATCTTCTCCCGCTTATTAAAGGATCGTATTATTTTTCTGACTGGGCCTGTTGAAGATCATATGGCGAACTTGATCGTTGCCCAAATGCTATTCTTGGAAGCAGAAAACCCAGAAAAAGATATTCATTTATATATCAACTCACCTGGTGGAGTTATTACGGCAGGCATGTCTATTTATGACACGATGCAGTTTATCAAACCAGATGTGAGTACTATTTGTATGGGGCAGGCCTGTTCAATGGGAGCATTCCTGCTGACTGCTGGAGCAGAAGGGAAGCGTTTCTGTCTGCCAAATTCCAGAGTTATGATTCACCAGCCATTAGGCGGTTTCCAGGGACAGGCGACTGATATTGAGATCCATGCGCAGGAAATCCTCAAGGTTAAAGCGCGTATGAACGAATTGATGGCGCAACATACTGGACAGCCACTTGAGAAGATCGTTAAGGATACAGAACGCGATCGTTTCTTGTCAGCTGAAGAATCCGTAGAATACGGGTTGGTTGATAGTATATTCACCCAGCGCAGCTAATTATTAATAATTACTTTATTACTCCGATGCTGGCCTTTTCTCTAAGTTTGATGTTGACGCCAATCTAAGCGGAGTAATAGCGTTTTTTCTGTTATGCCGGACAAACTGGGATAACAGTTCATAAAGTGAGGTTGACTGATGACAGATAAGCGCAAAGACGGTTCAGGAAAGCTGCTGTATTGCTCTTTCTGCGGGAAAAGCCAACATGAAGTACGGAAATTAATAGCCGGCCCGTCAGTGTATATCTGCGATGAATGTGTCGATTTGTGTAACGATATCATTCGCGAAGAAATTAAAGAACTGGTACCACATCGTGAGCGAAGCGCGTTGCCTACTCCTCATGAAATTCGACAACATCTGGATGATTATGTTATCGGCCAGGAAACAGCGAAAAAAGTGTTAGCAGTTGCGGTTTATAACCATTACAAGAGATTGCGTAATGGTGATTCCACTAACGGTGTGGAACTCGGCAAAAGTAATATTCTGTTGATTGGCCCGACAGGTAGCGGTAAGACGTTGTTGGCAGAGACATTAGCTCGCTATTTAGACGTTCCGTTTACTATGGCTGACGCCACGACATTAACCGAAGCGGGTTATGTTGGGGAAGATGTAGAAAATATTATCCAAAAACTTCTGCAAAAATGTGACTACGATGTGCAGAAAGCACAACGTGGTATCGTGTATATTGATGAAATTGATAAAATTTCCCGTAAGTCTGATAATCCATCAATTACTCGCGATGTGTCAGGAGAAGGGGTTCAGCAGGCCCTGTTGAAACTGATTGAAGGCACTGTGGCAGCGGTTCCTCCTCAAGGTGGTCGTAAGCATCCACAGCAGGAATTCTTGCAAGTTGATACTTCCAAAATTCTATTTATCTGCGGTGGTGCATTTGCCGGTTTGGATAAAGTTGTCAGCCAGCGTTTGAATATCAGTTCAGGTATTGGTTTTAGTGCTACAGTTAGGGGTGAATCAGAGAAAGCCACAGAAGGTGAATTGCTGTCTGAGGTTGAACCGGAAGATTTGATTAAATTTGGGCTAATTCCCGAATTCATTGGCCGTCTGCCAGTCGTGGCAACGCTGACCGAACTTAATGAAGAAGCACTGATCCAGATCCTACAGGAACCGAAAAATGCGCTGACCAAACAGTATCAAGCCCTGTTTAACCTTGAGGGTGTTGAACTGGAGTTCAGAAAAGAAGCATTGACTGCCATAGCGAAAAAAGCAATGGCACGTAAAACGGGTGCTCGTGGTCTTCGTTCAATTGTTGAGGACGTTTTACTGGATACAATGTACGATCTGCCATCGATGGAACACGTAGAGAAAGTTGTCGTTGATGAAACGGTTGTTGAAGATAATTCCGCACCATTATTGATATATAGCAAGCCGGATGCCCAAGTTTCTGGTGAGTGAAGAAATGGAGTAGGAAGCACCGATTATCAATATGCATTGAAAAAACAAATGAGGGATACTCCCTCATTTTGTTTTTTGCCGGTATAGGCTATTGAATGTCAGATTCCTGTCCCCATATATTTTATATTCTTTGAAGTGAAACTCGTGAAAACCGTGTTTCACGAGATTCCTAAAACTGGCGAAAGCTAAACGAAGAGAGAGCTCTATGAATCCTGAGCGTTCTGAACGCATAGAAATCCCTGTATTGCCTTTGCGCGATGTAGTGGTTTACCCACATATGGTGATCCCTCTGTTTGTTGGGCGTGAGAAGTCGATTCATTGCCTGGAAGCAGCAATGGAGCATGACAAACAAGTCATGTTGGTCGCGCAAAAAGAAGCATCTACTGATGAGCCGGGAGTCAATGATCTTTTCTCCGTAGGTACAGTGGCTTCTGTTTTACAGATGTTAAAGTTGCCAGATGGCACAGTAAAAGTTCTGGTTGAAGGCTTGCAGCGTGCTCGCATTACCACGTTGACGGATAATGGCGAGTATTTCTATGCACAAGTTGAATACTCTGAATCTCCTGACGTTGATGAACGTGAGCAAGAAGTTCTGGTAAGAACGGTTATTAACCAGTTTGAAGGTTACGTCAAACTGAATAAAAAGATCCCGCCAGAAGTATTGACATCGTTGCACAGTATTGAAGATGCGGCAAAATTAGCAGATACCATCGCTGCACATATGCCTTTGAAAATCAATGACAAACAGACGGTTTTAGAAATGTCTAATGTTGTTGAACGCATTGAATATCTGATAGCAATGATGGAATCAGAAATCGATCTGTTACAGGTAGAAAAACGTATCCGTAATCGCGTTAAAAAACAGATGGAAAAAAGCCAGCGCGAGTACTACCTGAATGAGCAAATGAAAGCGATTCAGAAAGAATTGGGTGAGATGGATGATGCACCTGATGAATATGAGACGCTGAAACGTAAGATCGAAGACGCGAAAATGCCGAAAGAGGCTCACGAGAAAGCCGAAGCTGAATTGCAGAAATTAAAAATGATGTCTCCGATGTCGGCTGAAGCAACGGTTGTTCGTAGTTACATTGACTGGATGGTGCAAGTTCCTTGGGTTTCACGTAGCAAGGTAAAAAAAGATTTAGTAAAAGCTCAGGAAGTGCTGGATACAGATCATTATGGTTTGGAGCGTGTCAAAGAGCGTATTCTTGAATATCTTGCGGTACAGAGCCGCGTTAGCAAGCTTAAGGGGCCAATACTTTGTTTGGTAGGGCCTCCTGGTGTGGGCAAAACCTCATTGGGCCGTTCTATCGCGCGTGCAACTGGGCGTAAATATGTGCGTATGGCATTAGGTGGTGTACGCGATGAAGCGGAGATCCGTGGACATCGTCGTACTTATATTGGCTCAATGCCGGGCAAATTAATCCAGAAAATGTCCAAAGTAGGGGTTAAAAATCCACTGTTCTTGCTGGATGAAATCGACAAAATGTCATCCGACATGCGTGGCGACCCAGCTTCAGCATTGTTAGAAGTGCTTGATCCTGAACAAAATGTAGCATTTAACGATCATTACCTTGAAGTTGATTACGATCTCTCCGATGTCATGTTCGTGGCAACATCTAACTCTATGAATATTCCGGCTCCATTGCTGGATCGTATGGAGGTTATTCGTCTATCGGGCTATACCGAAGATGAAAAATTGAATATTGCCAAACGTCATCTGCTGCCAAAACAGATCGAGCGTAACGCTCTGAAGAAAGACGAATTGACTATCGATGATGGTGCAATTATTGGCATCATCCGTTACTACACGCGTGAGGCCGGCGTTCGTAGTTTGGAACGTGAAATCTCTAAATTGTGTCGTAAAGCGGTTAAAGCATTACTGATGGATAAGAAACTTAAGCACATCGAAATTAATGCGGATAACTTGAAAGATTATCTGGGTGTGCAAAAAGTGGATTATGGTCGTGCTGATACAGAAAATCGGGTTGGTCAGGTAACTGGCTTGGCATGGACAGAAGTGGGTGGTGATTTGCTGACGATTGAAACAGCCAGTGTACCAGGTAAAGGTAAATTGACTTATACCGGTTCATTGGGTGAAGTGATGCAGGAATCCATCCAGGCGGCATTGACAGTCGTTCGTGCCCGTGCTGATAAGTTGGGTATCAGCTCTGATTTCCATGAAAAACGTGATATTCATGTTCATGTTCCGGAAGGAGCAACGCCAAAAGATGGCCCAAGTGCGGGGATTGCAATGTGCACCGCGTTGGTCTCTTGCCTGACGGGTAATCCGGTTCGTGCTGACGTAGCCATGACAGGGGAAATTACTCTGCGTGGTTTAGTACTGCCAATCGGTGGCCTGAAAGAGAAACTGCTGGCAGCGCATCGTGGGGGAATTAAAACGGTTTTGATCCCAGATGACAATAAACGAGATCTGGAAGAGATCCCACAGAATGTGATCCAAGATCTGGAGATCCATCCCGTTAAGCGTATAGAAGATGTTTTATCTATCGCTTTGCAGGAACCCGCATTTGGCGCAGAAGTGGTATCACTAAAATAGTACAAAAATAGTGAGCTAACTCAAGAACTATGTATAAAATTCAGGTTGGTGAGCACATCCAGGCTTGCCAGCCTTTTTTTGTGTCATTAAGTTAGATTAGTCTAATTATCTGATTAAAAATTTTGCTGTTCCATGATTTCTTGCTAATACTGGAAAAGGATTGATATGACGGCATAACTGTCGTGTTATCTGTTGTAAATCGGTTTCCGTTACGATAGTAATACTAAAATGGGGATGATAAGAGTGAATAAGTCACAACTGATCGACAAAATTGCTGCTGATGCCAACCTTTCTAAGGCAGCAGCCGGACGTGTAGTAGATGCATTCATTTCTTCCGTATCTGGTGCATTGAAAAACGGTGATGATGTCGTTTTAGTGGGGTTCGGTACGTTTACTGTACGTGAGCGTGCTGCGCGTACAGGACGCAACCCTCAAACAGGCAAGGAAATCAAGATCGCAGCAGCAAAAGTACCTGCTTTCCGAGCTGGGAAGGGGTTAAAAGACGCGGTTAATGGCTAATGAGCAGGAAACAGACCCTAGTTTTTGTTATTGCCATAAACTTCAACTGACTGGGGCGTGTTGATAGGCTAGAATATAAGCGCATCAATTGATTGGTGCGCTTTTTTTCTCTTAGCGTTTGAATTGTCGTAATATGACAGTTTCTTTTTCACTAAAGCGGAGTTTTACGTCTTTATGATGGACAACCTACGCACGGCGGCGAACGGTCCTGTGCTCAAAATTGTGTTGGCTCTAATTATCCTGACTTTTTTGGTGACGGGTGTAACCGGTTACTTATCAAGCGAAAGTGGTAGTTATGCTGCCAAAGTGAATGGCCAAACCATTAGTCGTGCTCAGCTAGAGCAGGCATTTTTACAAGAAAAAAATGCTCAGCAGGAAAAGCTGGGAGATGAATTCTCAACGTTGTTAAGCGATGAACAGATGCTACAACAGCTTCGGCGCCAATCATTGGAGAGACTTATCAATGCTACTCTGATTGAACAATATGCCCGTAAGCTGGGTTTATCGGCAAGCGATAATCAGGTTGCGCAGGAGATGCGTAATCTACCGTTTCTCCAGACTGACGGCCAATTTGATAACAACAAATATCAGGAGTACTTAAGCTGGCTTGCCCATTCAAACATCAGCCCTGATAGTTTTGCGGAACAGGTTCGTCAGGAACTGATTAATCGTCAATTGAAGCAAGTTGTTATAGGTGCGGAAATTGCCTTACTGCCAGAAATAAAACGGGAAGCGGCATTACTTTTGCAAGAAAGGACAGTACGTTTTGCGACTCTTGAATTGAAGTCAATTGAAGAGAAGCAAACAGTTACCGATGAAGAGCTGAAAAAATACTATGACGCAAATAGTAAGCATTTCACTGTGCCGGAAAAAGTGAAAGTCAGTTACATCAAAATGGATGCTGCCAATGAACTGAAAAATGTCACCGTATCTGATGTTGATGTTGAAAAATACTATAAAAACAACCTGGCAAAATACACTAAACCTGAACAGAAGAAGTATAGCTTTATTCAACTGGATTCAGACTCTGCTGCTAAATCGGTTTTGGATGAGTTAAAAAAAGGAGCTGATTTTAGTCAATTGGCGTCAGAAAAATCGACTGACAAATTTTCTGCTCAAAAGGGTGGTGATTTGGGGTGGATGGAAGAAAGTTCTCTGCCTAATGAGCTAAAATCAGCGAATTTGACACAGAAAGGGCAATTTTCCGATGTGGTCAAATTAGCCAATGGATATGCCATTTTCCGTTTAGATGATATTAAGCCTCAGGAAGTCAAACCGTTGGCAGATGTGCGTTCGGAAATAGAAAAAATTGTTAAGCAGGAAAAAGCAGTTGATGCTTTCTATGCATTACAGCGGAAAGTAAGTGATGCCGCAGCTAATGATAATGAGTCTTTGGCAGCAGCAGAAAAAGCGGCGGGTTATCAAGCTGTGACCACGGACTGGTTTGATCGCGATCAGGTTCCCACTGATATTAATTTCAACCAAGTTGTTCAGGCTATTTTCTCTGGCAATTTGATTGATGATAAAGGCGCAACAGGAATTAACTCTGATGTCATTTCGGTTGAAGGCGATAGAGCTTTTATTCTGCGTGTTGACAATGTTAAGCCTGAGAAAATCCAGTCGTTTGAACAGGCTAAACCTGAAGTTACTGAATTGGTGAAACGCCAGAAAGCAGAAAAACAACTTCAGATTGAAAGTGAAAAACTACTGACTGCCCTGAAAGAAGGCAAAGGTGAGCAAGCATTGAAAACCGCGGGAATTCAGTTCGAGCAACCTACCGTGATAAAACATCTGCCACAAACCAATCAGGCTACCGATGTGGCATTCACTTTACCTCATCCTAAAGAGGGTAAGCCTGTATATGGATTAGCTCAAGATGAATTGGGTAACGCGGTGCTTATCCAATTGGATCAAGTCGTTCCTGGATCTGTTACAGATGATTTGCTCAAACAATATATGGTGGGTTATCAGTATCAGACCGGTAATATCATGCTGGAGTCATTAATAATGAATTTACGTGATGATGCGGATATTAAATTTGGTCAACTTGAATAAAATTGCGAAGTTACTCGCATCTGTTTTTGCAAAATAGTAATTGAAAAAGGCCACTTTCGTGGCCTTTCGCATATCTAAACCTTGCCTGTTGCCCAGAAATATTATTGTGGCAATCTTTCTTTCACCAACAAAACATACACCCATAAAACATGGAGAGATTTACATGAAATATTTAAGGATATTATTTAATTCATTCATGATGGCATTGTGTATCAGCATGCCATTAACTTATGCAGCTACCGTTAATGAATCTACTGATAAAATGGTGAAACAACCTGTTAAAACCACCGTTGAAGACAGTAAGGTGAAAGAAGGGGGAGAGCAAGTTTCAGGTCAGCAATTACAGGGAAAAGATGTTGTTAATATTAATACTGCAAATGCTGAAGAGTTAGCGAAAGAACTCAATGGGATTGGAGCTAAAAAAGCACAGGCGATTATTGAGTATCGTGAAAAATATGGTCCTTTTACAGCAATAGAACAATTACAGGAAGTACAAGGTATTGGTCCGATTTTTATAGAGAAAAATCGAGATAAATTGACTTACTAAGTGTTATGCCCTCTTGTGCATTGCCAGTCATTTAATCAAGAGGGCTGTGATATCGATCAAGAATAATTGATTAAACACTATTGGAATTAAATTGTTTTGCTATTGTTACATCTTGTCTGGTCGGATGAGTGTAAGGAAAAAAAGCAATGAGCACGATTATCAAAGTCAGGGGTTACCATATTGATCTTTTCCAGCATGTGAACAATGCTCGTTATTTGGAATTTATGGAAGCAGCTCGCTGGGATTTACTTACTGAAGATGACACGCTGGAATGGTTAAATAGTAAGAATATTGGTTTTGTTGTGGTGAATATCAATATTAATTATCGCCATCCAGCCGTGATTACAGATGAGCTGGAGGTGAAATCTTCGATGCGAGAGTTACGTAACAAAAGCGGTACATTTTTTCAGGAAATTATACGCAGAGGTGATAATC
This sequence comes from Xenorhabdus ehlersii, assembly GCF_003610465.1. GTDB lineage: Bacteria > Pseudomonadota > Gammaproteobacteria > Enterobacterales > Enterobacteriaceae > Xenorhabdus > Xenorhabdus ehlersii. The sequence goes on from NZ_RAQI01000001.1 coordinate 543,977, forward strand.
AAATTATTGCAGATGCTTTAACCACATTTGCTTGTATTGATTTTAAAACTCAAAAAGCATTAGTTTTAGAAGGTGAATTACGAGAAAGGATGGAAGCATATAAAAACAATGCCGAATAACGATAAAATAAAAATGTGGAATGAGAGGTTTCACGAACCTCTCACAGATCACGTTAATGAGATCGTTTTGATTAACTAAGATGGGTTTTGGATTTCATATCTAACATCGTGGCTTGGACATTGTTTAAATAATGCTTTAATCCCTGAGCCCTGAGATGGCAGGCAGCGCATTCACCGCATCCATCACCCTGAATACCGTTATAACACGTAAGGGTTTTATTGCGAACAAAGTCCAATTTTTGATAATAATCTGCCAATGCCCAAGTTTCTGCTTTGTTTAACCACATTAGAGGGGTTTCGAAACGAATATCACGAGCGATACCAAGGCTGACTGCTTTATTGAGTGCTTTGACAAATTCATCACGGCAATCTGGGTAGCCCGAAAAATCTGTTTCACAAACGCCAGTAATAACGACTTCAGCTTCAACCTGATAAGCATAAATTGCCGCCAGAGTTAAAAATAATATATTACGGCCAGGCACAAAAGTACTTGGGAGACCACTTTTTTCACTTTCACTGAAATCGGGTACGGGAATGCTGTCTCTTGTCAGGCTACTGATTGCGAGCTCGTTCAATAAAGTAACATCAAGTACTTTGTGGGCAGCAGTACCCAATTCTTTGCTTATACGACACGCTACATCAATTTCAGCATGATGACGCTGTCCATAATCAAAGGTGACACAGTGAACTTCGTCATATTGATGGAGTGCCTGAATTAAACAAGTGCTGGAATCCTGTCCACCACTGAATACAACAACGGCTCGTTTCATGATACCTACCTCTGTAAATTGAAGGAGATATGTTACTTATAACCATCTAACTTGGGTAGTTGTGTTAGGTACTGTGTGATATCACCGATATTATTTCGAACCCACTCTGGGTTGTAATAAGTATCAAGGTAGCGCTCTCCACTATCACAGAGTAATGTCACAATTGCCCCTTTTTGGTTGTTATCGTGCATTTGCTTGGCGAGTTGTAAAGCTCCCCAGACGTTAGTTCCTGTTGATGCGCCGGTTTTTCTGCCAATTATTTTTTCAAGCCAATAAATGGTAGCAATCGTGGCAGTATCGGGAACCTGGATCATGTCATCGATAACCGTAGGAATAAAAGAAGGCTCTGCGCGTGGGCGGCCAATTCCTTCTATTTTACTGCCAGTACTTCCGCAAATATCGTGGCGGTTCTGATGGTAGCAATCGTAGAAGACGGAGTTCTCTGGATCGACAACAATGAGTTTAGTGTTGTATCCCTGATAGCGGATATAACGACCAAGTGTCGCAGATGTGCCACCTGTTCCTGCACTCATAACGATGTAAGTTGGTTCAGAAAAAGGCTCTAGTTGCATCTGGCGGAAAATACTTTCTGCAATATTATTGTTTCCTCGCCAGTCAGTTGCTCGCTCGGCATAGGTAAACTGATCCATGTAATGGCCATTAAGCTCTTTTGCCAGACGCTCTGATTCTTGATAAATCAAGGCGGAATGCTCTACAAAATGGCATTTACCGCCATAGAACTCAATCTCTTGAATTTTGCGCTTAGCAGTACAGGAAGGCATAACTGCAATAAATGGTAAACCAAGTAAGCGGGCAAAATAAGCTTCCGAAACAGCAGTACTTCCGGATGAGGCTTCAATAATAGGTGTTCCTTCCTGGATCCAACCATTAGTGAGCGCATAAAGGAACAGGGAACGCGCAAGTCGATGTTTGAGGCTACCAGTAGGATGAGTGCTCTCATCTTTGAGATAGAGGTGAATACTCGGAAATATTGGGAGATTAAGACGAATGAGATGTGTATCAGCGCTGCGTTGATAATCAGCTTGGATAGCTTTTATGGCATTTGTAGCCCATAAAGACGACATAAATTGACCCTAAATAATAATACCGTAGTGGTATATAGATTACCCTTACATTCGGAGAAATAGATTATTATTTTTCTGAGAATATCCGTTATATTTGGGAAATATTTCTATAGGATTTAGATATGTTAGATAAAATAGACCGTAAGCTACTGGAACTGCTCCAACAGGATTGTAGTCTATCCTTGAACGCACTGGCTGAAGCCGTTAATTTGACTTCGACACCTTGCTGGAAGCGCCTTAAACGACTTGAAGATGAAGGTTATGTTGTTGGCAGGGTTGCCTTGTTAAATGGGGAAAAACTCGGTCTGAGTTTGACAGTGATAGTGATGATTAAAACCCAGCAACATAGCAGTGAATGGTATGAACAGTTTGTCACCTTTATAAAAGAGATGCCAGAAGTCTTAACATTTTATCGCATGGCTGGTGAATATGATTACCTGATGCATATAGAAGTTGTTGATATGAAGAGTTATGATCATTTCTACAAACGTATGGTAAATGGGGTTTCTGGTTTGATTGATGTTACCTCTAACTTTGCTATGGAAAAGATCAAATATACAACGGCGCTGCCAATACCAGATTCAGTAACATCATAAAGATCCCTTTGGTCGGTAGGTGCTAACTCTTTCATTTTTTACCTTGGGAATAGGTGTGTGAGATTATTTTCACAATTAAGCTGGTATTTTATTCGTGAATGGCGGTGTTATCTGGGAGCTGTCATTTTCCTCGTTTTGATTGCGGTGCTGCAACTCATTCCTCCCCACTTAGTTGGGATTATCGTTGATGGCATTAGCACAAAAACAATGATCTTCCGCCAGCTATTAATGTTGCTGGGGTTAATGCTGTTCATTGCTTTGGCAATCTATGGTCTGCGATATGTTTGGCGTGTATGGTTGTTCGGTGCTTCTTATCGGCTAGCTGTTAAGCTGCGTGGTGACTTCTACAAGCGTTTGAGTAGTCAGAATCCTGAATTTTATTTACGTTATAGAACAGGCGATCTCATGGCGCGCGCAACAAATGATGTTGACAGAGTTGTTTTTGCCGCAGGTGAGGGAGTCCTTACTTTGGTTGATGCTTTAGTTATGGGGTGTTCTGTCCTAATTGTAATGAGCGTCGAGATCAGTTGGCAATTAACATTGTTGTCATTATCACCGATGCCCATTATGGCCTTGGCGATTAAGCATTATGGGAATCAGCTTCATCATCGTTTTAAATCTGCGCAAGGCGCATTTTCTGTACTGAATAACCATGCGCAGGAAAGTTTGACTAGTATCCGTATGATAAAAGCGTTTGGATTGGAAGAACTTCAATCTAATCAGTTTGAAGAAGTTGCTATTGATGCTGGGCGTAAGAATATGCATGTTGCGCGTGTAGATGCGCGTTTTGACCCCACCATTTTCATTGCTATTACTGTTGCAAACCTTTTGGCTGTCGGTGGAGGGAGTTGGATGGTGGTGAATGGTTCCATGACCCTTGGTGAATTGACCAGTTTTGTCATGTATCTGGGATTGATGATCTGGCCTATGTTGGCATTGGCATGGATGTTCAACATTGTTGAGAGAGGAAGTGCTGCTTATACACGCATCCGCAGTTTGTTGCAGGAACCACTGGTAACCGAAGATGGCGTGTTGTCTTTGTCTTCAGAACGGGGGAGCTTGCAGGCAAATATCAACAAATTTACCTATCCTCAAAGTGATAAACCTGTTTTGGAAAATATCCATTTCCAACTAGAGCCTGGTCAGTTATTGGGGCTTTGTGGATCAACGGGGGCAGGGAAGAGTACTTTATTGGCTTTGTTACAACGGCAGTTTGATGTAACTGATGGAGCTATTCTTTTCCAGTCAAAAAATATCTCTGCGCTTCGAATGGAAGAGTGGCGTTCACGCTTGGCTATTGTCAACCAAACTCCTTTCCTGTTTTCGGATACGGTTGCAGGTAATATTGCGTTGGGACGACCCGATGCAACCCAAGAGCAAATAGAAGAAGTCGCTCGCTTAGCAAGTGTACATGATGATATTTTGCGATTGCCTCAAGGTTATCAAACGGAAGTGGGAGAACGCGGTGTGATGCTTTCCGGGGGGCAAAAACAGCGTATATCCATTGCCAGAGCTTTGCTGTTAGAGACGGAGATTTTAATCCTTGATGATGCTCTATCAGCCGTTGATGGTCACACGGAACACCAGATTATGAAAAATCTTAGCCAATGGCGGCAACAGCGCACTGTTATTATCAGTGCGCATCGGCTGTCGGCATTAACGGAAGCAGATAATATTTTGGTTATGCAACATGGCTCGGTTATACAACACGGCCAGCATAAACAGCTTATCACCCAATTAGGTTGGTATTCCGATATGTACCATTACCAACAACTAGAAGCTGCATTGGGTGGAGAAAATGACTAAAACTCATATAGGTAAGCTATGGCCGTCATTAAAGCGCTTGCTTTCTTACGGCAAAAATTACCGCAAACCGATGCTCATTGCTGTATTGATGTTGTGGATTGCTGCATTGGCAGAGGTAAGCGGACCTCTGCTTGTGAGCTATTTTATCGACAATATGGTTGCAACGGGAAATTTACCGCTCGATATTGTCGGTGGGCTGGCCGCAATATTCTTGATTTTGCAGCTTATTGCTGCCGCTTTACACTATTATCAAACATTATTTTTTAATCAGGCATCTGTAGGAGTGGTGCAGAAGCTTCGTACTGATGTGATGGATTCAGCATTACGTCAGCCATTAAGTGCTTTTGATAATCAACCGGTTGGACAACTGATATCCCGTGTAACAAATGATACTGAGGTCATTAAGGATCTGTTTGTTAATGTGATTCCAATGGTATTTCGCTGTGTTGCACTAATTGGTGCCATGCTGATAGCCATGTTTGTTTTAAATTGGCGTATGGCATGTGTTGCAATCGTAATATTTCCGGCAGTCTTGCTTGTAATGTTGATCTATCAGCGTCTTAGTACCCCAATAGTTAGGCGGGTTCGTGGTTATCTGGCTGACATTAATGATGGTTTCAATGAAGCCATTAATGGAATGAGTGTGATTCAGCAGTTTCGTCAGCAAGCCCGTTTTGGCGAGAAAATGTTGGCTACCAACCGAGCTCATTATCAGGCTCGTATGCAGGCTTTACGGTTAGATGGCATCTTATTAAGGCCATTATTGAGTTTCTTTTCTGCCGCAATATTGTGTGGTTTGCTCTTATTGTTTGGTATCAAAGGTACTGAGGTTATTGGCGTTGGTGTACTGTATGCCTTCATTAACTATCTTGGGCGATTAAATGAGCCACTGATTGAGTTGACTTCACAGCAATCGGTATTGCAGCAAGCGGTGGTTTCAGGAGAACGCGTTTTCGAATTGATGGACAGTCCACAACAGCAATATGGCAATGATTTGCGGGCGTTAGAAAGTGGCAGAATTGATATTGAAAACTTAAACTTTGCTTATCGTGGTGACAAACTTGTCTTAAGTGATATTAACCTGCATGTTCCTCCACATGGGTTTGTGGCTTTGGTTGGGCATACAGGGAGTGGAAAAAGCACTTTGGCTAATTTGATTATGGGGTACTATCCGTGGCAAGACGGTGAGATCTATCTTGACCGGCGTTCTATATCTTCGCTTTCTCACACAGTACTGCGTAATGGGGTGGCAATGGTGCCGCAAGATCCTGTTGTTTTGGCAGCGTCATTCCTCAACAATATCACGCTAGGGCGGGATATCAGTGAAGAGAAAATATGGGAAATACTAGAATTAGTTCAATTAGCTGACTTTGTTCGTAATTTACCAGATGGTTTGAATTTCGTTTTGGGAGAACAAGGGAATACACTTTCAGCAGGCCAAAAACAGCTTTTAGCAATGGCTAGAGTTTTAGTGCAAACACCACAGATCCTTATTTTGGATGAGGCAACCGCGAATATTGACTCTGGGACAGAGCAGTCAGTACAGAGAGCTCTGAGAATGATCCGCAAACAGACAACATTGGTGGTGATTGCTCATCGTCTTTCAACCATTATTGAGGCTGATTCCATATTAGTGCTGCATCGTGGTGCAATTATTGAGCAAGGTCAGCATCAACAGCTACTGGAAAAGCGTGGACGCTATTATCAAATGTACCAACTCCAGCAAGTTGGCGAGACGTTGAATGAATCAGTGCACGTTTAGTGTGCATATTTAGGCAGCGTATAGGGAGCAGATGTATTCTCTGTTCCCTTTTTTATCCCTTCTTTAGAGATGTTTTTCGATAACAAACTGATTACACATCATTTTTAACTTTTGGCATATCCCTTGCAAATATTCCCTTGTACTAACGTAGCGAAAAACGGGGGAAATATGAAACTTATTACCATCATCATAAAACCATTTAAGCTGGAGGAAGTGCGGGAAGCGCTTGCTGATATAGGTATACAAGGTATGACTATAACAGAAGTAAAGGGATTTGGACGTCAAAAAGGTCATTCCGAACTTTATCGAGGTGCTGAATACAACGTTAATTTTTTGCCCAAAGTTAAGATTGATATTGCTACCAATGATGAACGAGTTGAAGAAATTATCCATGTTGTTCAGCAGACTGCTTTCACCGGAAAAATGGGGGATGGAAAAATCTTTCTCTTTGAATTGCAGCATGCCGTCCGGATCAGGACGGGTGAAACGAATGATGCAGCACTGTAAATGAGGGGCAAAAATGAAGAATAAATTTTTATCCATAGTGTGTATTGCGGCCAGTTTTCCTTCGCTTGCTATTGCTGCGGAAAGTAATCTCAATAAAGCAGACACGGTATTTATGTTAATAAATACGATACTTGTACTTTTTATGACAATACCTGGCATTGCCCTATTTTATGGGGGATTACTACGCAGCAAAAATGTGTTGTCACTAATGTCACAGGTGATTGTCAGTTTTTCATTGGTTTGTGTGCTTTGGATTATTTATGGATACAGCATGACCTTTGAGATAGGCAACTCTTTTTGGGGTGGTTTTGGTCAGGTTATGTTAAAAAATATATCCATAACTGATCTCACTGGTAATTTTTATCAGTTAATTCATGTCGTTTTTCAAGGTGCATTTGCATGTATTACTGTTGCTTTGGTGGTGGGCGCGTTATGTGAAAGAATTCGTTTTTCTGCATTGCTGATTTTTAGTGTGTTATGGCTGACAGTATCTTATATCCCTATGGCGCATATGGTATGGGGTGGCGGCTGGCTTGCTCAGGATGGAGCTTTGGATTTTGCTGGCGGGACTGTTGTTCATATTAATGCGGCAGCAGCAGGCTTAGTTGGTGCTTACTTACTTGGGAAGCGCTCAGGCTTTGGGCGGGAAGCATTTAAACCTCATAACCTACCAATGACTTTTATTGGAACAGCGATCCTTTATATTGGATGGTTTGGCTTTAATGTGGGATCTGCTGGTGAAGTAAATGCTATTTCGGCGCTGGCTCTAGTGAATACGGTGGCAGCAACGGCGGGAGCAGTGTTGTCATGGGTTTTCTGTGAGTGGCTATTTCGCCAGAAACCTTCGCTTTTAGGAGCATGTTCCGGGTGTATTTCGGGTTTAGTGGTTATTACGCCAGCTGCTGCAACAGTTGGTATCGGTGGTGCATTGGTGATGGGGTTGATTGCAGGTATTGCTGGCTTATGGGGGGTAGTCATACTGAAGAAATGGTTACGTGTTGATGATGTTTGTGATGTATTTGGGGTACATGGAGTATGCGGCATTATTGGTTGTTTGTTGACCAGTATTTTTACTGCATCCGCTTTAGGTGGAACAGGGTTTGCTGAAGGAATGACAATGCTAAGACAGCTCGGTATTCAGGCTATTAGTATATTGGTATGTATAGTTTGGTCATCAATAGCGGCTTATATTTCATTTAAGATCGCTGATAAGTTGGTTGGGCTACGTATTAATCTTGAGTCAGAAAGAGAAGGACTTGATATTACTTCACATGGTGAAAGCGCTTATAACTGAGCACTTTTATTTATTTGCAAATAGGTATGCCGTAGTAACAGAAAAGTTGATTACGGCATACGGTTATTATTGATTTAATTCATCATAGCTTACGAATTACTCCCTCCTGAACCGCAGAAGCGATAAGCACGCCTGCACGGTTATAGATATGCCCCCGGACGAAACCACGCGCTCCTGATGCTGATGGGCTTTCGATTGAATAAAGTAACCAATCATCCATATTGAAAGGACGGTGATACCACATTGAGTGATCAATCGTGGCTATTTGCATATTTTCCGCCATAAATTTTACGCCATGGGGCTGTAGTGCCGTAGGCAGAAAATTGAAATCTGATGCATAACCCAGCAAACAATGATGAATGAATGGATCTTCTGGCATTTTTCCGTTGCTACGGAACCAAACATAACGTACAGGGACTTGGGATGAATGATTAGGTATATTTTGAAGAGGAACGAATTTCATCTCCAAGGGTGGTGTGGCAAAAACTGTTTTTAATTTTGTCGGGAGTGAGTTAGCCATTTTTTTTACAATTTCTTCTTGGGAATCTAACTCTTCGGGAGAAGGGACTAGAGGCATAGTATTTTGATGTTCAAAACTTTCTTCATGTCCTTGAAAGGACGCTGTCATGTAGAAGATAGGATGACCATTTTGTATTGCGCTGACGCGGCGGGCACTGAAACTTTTTCCATCACGCAATACTTCAATATCATAAACAATGGGTTTATGGCTATCACCTGGACGTAGAAAATAGCTATGAAAGGAGTGGATCATTCTATCATCCGCGACGGTTTGTTTTGCTGCATATAGCGCTTGGCCTATTACTTGCCCACCGAAAACTTGAGGAAATCCTAAGTCTTCACTTTGTCCTCGGTAAATTCCTTTTTCTATTTTTTCTAAATGTATCAAGTTAATTAAGTTTTGTAATGCTTGACTCATAACATGCCTTTACTTTTAGAGCATTTGAAAAGCATAAATGAAAGATATGGATAATAAACTTTTATTTATTTGAAAATAAATGGATTAAGTTGTAAATGAAATTATCCTTGAGTTTTTATTTTAGATGTGAATTATCACTGTTAATTTCATCAATGCTTATCAAATAATGCGAATGTATTGTTTTGTAGTTTTATCTTTTGATTTGTATGATTGTTTTTATTTTAAATGCTAAGGGTAGGGAAATTGTTATTTAACTTAGGTTGAAGTTGTGAAATTATGTGGTTTTTATATGACATGGCAATGATTCATTAGTGTTATTAAATATATCTATTGTTGCACCTGTTTACTGTTCGTCTACTGTTACTGTGAGTTATAGCTTGAAAAAAATGCTAAAGGTATTCTGTTAAGTAAAATTATTAAATTTTTGATGTTTTTTACAACGTTATGAGTAATAAATCAGCATTCAAATGAAGTTGCCTTGCTATTTCATAATGTTTGGAAGATAATGACCACCGCTTCGAAATTTGAAGCTAACATCAATGGGGGCTCTGTTGGTTCTCCCGCAACGCTAACTTGTTAACTTGGTCAGGTCTGGAAAGAAGCAGCCATAGCAAGGGGTGTGTGTGCCGGGATGTAGCTGGTAGAGCCCTCACCAATTCCAAACTTATCATAAGATTATACTGTCAGCCGATAATAGCTACCGGCTCAAGTCACTTTCTATCTGAACATTACAGCTTAGCGGACAAATTTCCAAACAGATGATGGGATTTTATCATAGAGTTTATTCATGGTAAGTTCAGCCAAACGGTGATCAGCCGCGGAGTAGAACAATTCAAGTTCATCTTCCGAAAGCTCGTATTTATTTTTTTCAATTACACGTTCCAGTGTTTCAATAGAAGTGCATTTTCTTAAACGCATCAGATAGTCAGTTTTAGTCATAATCGCCTTATCTTATTTGGTATAAAAAAATAGTTAGGAATATATTTATCAGATTTTACTTAGAGAAGCGTTCAAATCATGTAACAGAACGTTAGTTAAGTGTTCGTTTGTTTTTTGCCATTTTGTAAGTTCAAAAAAGCTTATCTTATCACTTCCAAATAAATTATATGTTTCATCTAGATAGTCATCAATTAAGGTGCTCAGAGTGTGGTTGTCTGAGTATTTAATTTTAAAGCTCCAAACAAAAGCTGCAATGTGTTCAATCAATTCGTTTAGTTTTAAACTTTTCTCGGAGGTTAGGTCGTGAATCCAATGATTATCAGTGCGATTCAGGACGGAAAAAGCCTCATGAATTAAATTCTCGCATAAGTATTTTAATTCAGCAATATCATGTCTTCTTGGTGAATATTCATCCATAATCACCTCCGTAAACGATGTACAGCTTATTTGAACTAAGGCTTATACATGCTAATTATTATAGTCATTCTTTTAGAATAGAGCCTATCAAAACATGATTATTATTTATTAATGTTAATGCTCTATTTTACCTATCTGCCAACTAGTTTTTTTAACAATAGCTCATTTACGTTTAGTTATGACAAAAACACTAAATTCTGGCAAAGCCCCGTTTCTGGCAAGCACTAACAGTCTACTATGAAGGATAGTCATATCCACATATGCTGTGAAATATATTAAATTATACTAATACAGTAGATGCTGTAGCAATAGCACAGCAATCATTATAGGCGATTGTATTGAGACTTTCAAAATCAATATGGCGTCATTATTACATATGTCACCATCGAGATGGAACACTTTTTACCATTAAAGGTGTAATCAAGAGAAAAACAAGGAGAGTTACCAACTTATCTTCTATTTATTATAAAAAACAGAAGATGTTGTCTTTTAAATCTACTTTTTCATTCATAAGTATTTATTTTAATTAGACTATGAATGAATTTTAACGCAGATATTGTCATCCTGTAATTTGCTGTTCGAAGGAGTTTTTGCCCGTTAAAAAGGCCACATAAGTGGCCTTTTTAACATAGCTGAATTTAGTGAGAGGTTGAAATGTGTTCAAGCTCCTCATTTTTTTTCGTAAACCGCCGCTTAATGACAACGAAAAATACAGGGACGAAATAAATTGCTAACGATGTAGCTGCGATCATTCCACCCAATACTCCCGTTCCTACGGCATTTTGTGCACCTGAACCTGCGCCATTGCTCAATACCAGAGGCATAACGCCAAGCATAAAGGCTAAAGAAGTCATTAGGATTGGGCGTAAGCGCATTCTGGCTGCTTCAAGAGTTGCTTCTATTAATCCCTTGCCTTCTTTTTCTATCAAATCCTTGGCGAACTCGACGATAAGGATGGCGTTTTTCGCAGACAACCCGATGGTAGTCAGTAAGCCAACCTTAAAGTAAACGTCGTTATCCAGCCCACGTATTGATGTTGCCAGTAATGCACCGATAACCCCCAGAGGGACGACTAACATGACCGAGAACGGAACAGACCAGCTTTCATATAATGCTGCCAGGCAAAGGAATACGACAATCAATGACAGCGCATACAGAGCAGGAGCCTGATTACCGGATAGACGTTCTTGATAAGACATTCCGGTCCAGTCATAGCCAATTCCTGGCGGTAATTGTGATGCCAGTTGCTCCATAAGAGCCATTGCGTCACCAGTACTTTGGCCAGGCGCTGCTTCTCCCACAATTTCCATGGAAGGAAGACCGTTGTAGCGTTCCAGACGTGGTGAACCATAAATCCAAGGTTCTTTCGATGCATCTATGAACGCAGAAAACGGCACCATTTCTCCATGATAGTTACGAACATACAACTGGCTGATATCGCTTGGTAACATGCGGTAAGGAGCATCAGCTTGAATATAGACTTTTTTGACTCGACCGCGGTCGATAAAATCATTGACGTAAACACCGCCAAACATCGTGCTCAGGGTTGAGTTGATATTTGTCGTGGATACAGCCAAGGCTTCTGCTTTTTCCTTATCGATATAAACGCGATATTGTTGTGTGTCATTTTGCCCATTGGGGCGGACACTCGTCAGAATATCTGGGTGTTGTGCAACCATACCAAGCAATTGGTTACGTGCTTCTGTCAGTGCTGCATGCCCCAGATTTCCTTTATCAATCAACTGGAAGTCAAATCCGCTGGCAGAACCCAACTCTACAATTGAAGGAATATTGAACGCAAAGATAAGTCCTTCCTTGATTTGAGCAAAATTCGCATTTGCTCGAGCAACAATGGCCGGAACCTTATCTTTCGAATCCTTGCGCAGTTCCCAATCTTTTAAGCTAATAAATGCCAGACCTGTATTTTGCCCTTGACCACTAAAACCAAAGCCATTAACTGTAAATACAGATTTAACAACGTCTTTCTCTTTGGTATAGAAGTAGTCATTGATCTCATTCAGTACTTTTTGTGTCTGTTCCTGAGTTGAGCCAGGTGGTAATTGGACCATTGCTAGTAAAACCCCCTGATCTTCTTCTGGCAAGAAGGAGGATGGCAGACTTTTAAATATCCAAGCCATGCCAGCGATCAACATGACATAGATCACCAAATAACGCCCTGTACCACGTAACATCCGGCCGATACTATCAGTATAATGATGTGTGCTCTTTTCAAACAGATGGTTAAACCAACCAAAGAATCCGGTGTGAGTTCCATGGTCACCTTTGGCAACAGGCTTAAGCATCGTTGCACACAATGCCGGAGTCAGGATTAATGCCACCAGCACAGACAATATCATTGCTGAAACGATCGTGATTGAAAATTGGCGGTAAATCGCTCCTGTTGAACCTCCGAAGAATGCCATTGGTACAAATACAGCGGACAGCACCAGCGCGATACCGACCAGAGCGCCTTGAATCTGCCCCATTGATTTTTTGGTGGCTTCTTTCGGTGATAGCCCCTCTTCCTGCATGATTCGTTCGACGTTTTCCACTACCACAATGGCATCATCCACGAGCAGGCCTATGGCAAGTACCATAGCGAACATGGTCAATGTATTGATGGAATAGCCAAACGCAGCAAGAATGGCAAATGTACCAAGTAGTACAACCGGAACCGCAATCGTTGGGATAAAGGTAGCTCGGAAGTTTTGCAGGAACAGGTACATGACGATAAACACTAACAGAATGGCTTCTGCCAATGTTTTCACCACTTCGAAAATAGAAATTTTAACGAATGGCGTGGTGTCATACGGATAGACAATAGTCAACCCATGTGGGAAGAAAGGTTGCATTTCAGCCAGTGCTTCTTTAACGGCTTTGGAAGTATTTAAGGCGTTAGCATCAGTTGCCAGTTTGATACCAATTCCTGCTGCCGGTTTGCCATTGAAGCGACCAATGATACTGTAATTTTCCGCGCCTAATTGAATGGTAGCGACATCATGCAAACGAATTTGTGAACCGTCGGGGTTCATGCGCAGCAAAATATTGCCAAATTCTTCTGCCGAATTCAGGCGAGTTTGTGCGATGATCGAAGCATTCAAACGCTGACCTGGAACCGGTGGTGTCCCTCCTAATTGTCCGGCAGCAACCTGATTATTCTGAGCCCTGATTGCACTAATAACATCCTGAGTGGTGATCTTATAGTTGAGCAGTTTGTCAGGATTGAGCCAAATACGCATGGCATACTGCGTGCCAAAGAGCTGTGTTTCACCCACGCCAGCAACACGGCTCAATGCATCTTTGACACTACTTCCGATATAATCAGCGATGTCATCTTGAGTCATGGAACCATCTTGAGAGATGAAACCAGCCACCATCAAAAATGAACTGGTGGTTTTATCAACACTAACACCTTGTTGCTGAACTTCTTGAGGTAATAGTGGCATGACAAGTTGCAGTTTATTTTGAACCTGAACTTGCGCGATGTCTGGATCTGTGTCTGCTTCAAAGGTCAGCATGATATTCATGCTTCCCGCAGAATCGCTGTGGGAAGACATATACACTAGGTTATCGATACCATTCATATTCTGTTCAATAACCTGTGTTACAGTATTTTGTACTGTTGTCGCGTCAGCTCCTGGGTAACTTGCTGAAATGGAAATAGTAGGTGGCGCAATAGCAGGATATTGCTCCACGGGTAATTTCATGATTGCCAACAAGCCAGATAGCATAGTGATAATCGCTATTACCCATGCAAAAATTGGCCGTTCGATAAAAAACTTAGGCATGAATCACCGACTCCTTATTGAGGCTTTTTTGCAGACTCAGCTTGATTAGCCGTAGGATTAGCATTCAAATCTGTTTCCGTTGGCTTGACCGTTATTCCCGGCGCTATTTTCTGCAACCCTGTGACGATTACTCTATCTCCAGCTTTCAGACCTTCTGTCACCAACCACTTGTTACCAATTGCCTGAGTAGCGTTGATATTGCGTAATTCTACTTTGTTATCTTTATCTACAATCAGTGTGGTTGCTTGACCGCGAGGTGTTCTGGTAACAGCTTGCTGAGGAACCAAAATCGCATTTTTGCGCACACCTTCTTCTAACTTGGTGCGAACAAACATACCTGGCAGTAATTCTTCATTCGGGTTTGGAAATACAGCACGCATAGTGATAGAGCTTGTTGTTTCGTCAACCGTCACGTCAGAAAATTCAAGGTAACCTTCTTGACTGTATTCTTGCCCAGTGTCAGTTATTAGGCGGATTTTGGTTTTTTTGTTCTCTTTCTGAACGGTTCCTTTTGCAATTTCATTTTTGAGTCTCAGATAGTCGTCACTTGATTGAGTGATATCAACATAGATAGGATCTAATTGCTGAACAATCGTTAGGGCTGTTGGCTGACCCGCAGAAACCAGCGCTCCTTCTGTGACGGTGGATTTACCCGCCCGCCCAGAAATAGGGGAGGTTACCTTGGTGTATGCCAGGTTGATTCTGGCATTTTCCAACGCAGCCTGAGAGGACTGGACATCTGCTTTTGCCTGAGCATATTCTGAATTTGCTTTATCAAATTCCTGCTTACTCACGTATTGTGTGCCTAGCAAGGATTGATAACGTTCAACGGTTAAGTGGGAAACATTCTCATTGGCTTGCGCTCTGGCTAAGCTTGCTTTGGCTTTACTGTATTCTGCTTGATAAGTTGCGGGATCTATTTGGTATAACGACTCACCAGCAACCACATCACTTCCTTCTTTATAGTTACGTTTTAGTATGATGCCGCCGACTTGAGGACGAACCTCGGCAACACGATAAGCCGATGTACGGCCTGGTAATTCTGTGATGACCGTTAGAGGTTCTGCCTTCAGCGTTACGATACCAACTTCAGGAACATGCTGGCCAGCAGCCCCTTGCTGTGTATTTTTATTGTCATTACATCCTGAAAGAATGAAACTGCCTGAAATTACCAGTAATGTGGCCAGAGGCAAAACTCCCCTGTTCTTTCGCATAAGTAAACCTCAATTTTTCAATGTTGATTCGCTAATCTAACAAGTGAAATCATTACTTCGTTGGTTAATGGGTGCTATAGTACAAACATACATGAATGTATGTAAATCAGCCTCCGTCAAAAACAAAGTTTATGGCACTAAAATGGCACGAAAAACTAAACAGCAAGCAAATCAAACTCGTCAGCAAATCATAGATGCTGCGATAAAGACCTTTTCTGAGCGTGGAGTTTCTGCTACCTCGCTATCCGATATCGCAACTGCCGCTGGTGTAACGCGCGGAGCAATTTACTGGCACTTTAAAAATAAAACAGATCTACTTTCTGTTGTTTGTAGAATGCCAGAGCATAAAATAGACGAACTAGAGAAAGAGTATCAATCAAAATATCCTGATAATCCACTTATTGCGTTGAGATATTTATTAATTTCCATGTTAAAAATGATGATTGATGATTCTCAGGTTCGGCAATTAATGGAAATTTTTTTCCATAAATGTGAATTCGTTGGAGAAATGTCTCCATTAGTAGAGGATATTAGGGAAATGTGTATTTCCGATTACAAGAAAATTGAAAAAATGTTATTTTCTTGTATTCAATCTGGAGAGCTACCCTATAATCTTGATTTCAAACGTTCTGCCATCATGTTGAGAGCATTGATGACTGGGATATTTGAGAATTGGTCATTCTCACCGGACAGTTTTAATATTCAAGAGCAATCTGCTTATTTGGTGGATAGTTTCATTGATACACTTAAATACAGCCACCATTTGCGGAACATTGAAGAAAACGAATCTTGAAGGAAGCCCGCAGCGAACTGAAATTGTTCTTGATGTCTAAGCTACAGTTGCTGGTTTGGCCGGGCAAACGTCTAAAGAAGACTATAATTTAAAACAAATGCTGGAAATTTTGACGGCACAAGGTGTCGAAGTTAAATTGTGCAAAACCTGCACTGATGCCAGGAGAATGAGTGAACTGGCATTGGTTGATAGCGTGGCAAATGATGAGTAGATGAGTTCATGGTTTCAGTTAACCGATATTTGGGTGTTTTACCCAATAAGGGGAGTTTGTGTAACAAATTCTCTGCGATACGTTTCTCCACAATACTGTTTTTTCTCCTGTCACCTTTCTTTTTTTCGGTCAATGCGGCTGCCGGCAGCGATGTTCCAACCCGTAATAATATTCAAAATCAGCTTAAGATTCTGACGGAACGTAAGGAGCACACAGTTGAAGAAAAGGTATCGATAGCTGATTTGGAAAAGGCGCTCTCTTTCTTTGACAAAATAGATCAACTGAAACTGGATTTCGATCTACTTAGGAAAAATGTGCAAAATGTGCCACAAAAATCACATCAGGTTACGACTGAACTAGAGAATTTGAAAAATAACGATCAGCAGGATGCATATAAACAAACTCTGGAAACACAGTCTTTAAAGCAGCTCGAATCGAAACTGAATAGTACATGGTATAACTTGCAGCGGGCACAGGAAAATCTTGCCAGCTACAACAGTCAGTTGATTGGGCTGCAAACTCAACCAGAACGCGTGCAGAATGTGCTATTCCGTAACATGCAGAGATTGCAGCAAATTCGCAACCAACTCAATAATGTATTGACTGAGCAGTCAGAATCGAGTTTTACCCAGATAGAGTTATTGCAGGTAGAACAACTTTTTCTGACTCAGCAAAATGAGTATCAAAGAGAATCTCTACAGGCGAATACTCAGTTACAAGCACTTTTACAGCGGCAACGGGATTACACGATTCTCCAAATTGAGCAGTTGGAACGTCATGTTCAGTTTATTCAAAATGTGATGAGTGGAAAGCGCTTGGTTCTTTCTGAAGAAACCGCGAAAGAAGCGCAAACTAAGGATGGTAAAAATTTACATATTCAAGATAACTCATTAGTTCAGGCAGAGATTGAACATAATCGTGAATTGAGTAAACGGTTAATTGCAGCAACACGTGATAATAACCAACTGGCGCAGAAAAGTATTCGCGTTAAGAACTTTCTGGAGCGGACCATCCAATCAGAGCGTAATCTTAAAGAGCAAATTAAGGTGTTACGTGGCAGCTTATTGTTATCACGCATTCTGTTTCAGGAACAGTTGAAAATACCACAGGATGTGTTGACAAAAGATTTACCAACGAAAATAGCAGACTTGCGCCTGGAGCAATTTGAAATTACTCAGGAGCGAGATCGACTCTGTCAAGGGAATGACTATTTCAATAATTTATTGAGTAATAATCGTAATCAAATTAAAAATGTATCCAATGAAATGGTGGATGAAATCCATAATGCTATCAAGCAGATCCTGGAAGTTCATTGTGAGCTTTTAGAGCAGCTCAATAATCAGTTGGGAAATCAAATTACTTATGCCATTAACTTGCAAATGGATCAGCAGCAGTTGTTGGATGTCTCTGAATCACTGGAACAAACCCTTGTCCAGCAAATCTTTTGGGTTAACAGTAACAAGCCAATGAACGTGGCGTGGTTGAAATCCTTGCCTGAACTAATTCAAGAAGAACTGAGTCATTTGGATATTAGTTTAACGTTTAATGGACTGATTACGGGGCTGAAAAACTCTATCCATTTCGTTATTCCTCTTGTGTTAGTCGGCCTGTTTTTACGCTGGCAAACCAAAGGCATTAACGAACAGTTGAAAAAAATAGCGGGCGAAGTGGGGCAGTTTCGCCGTGACAGTCAACTACATACCCCATTGGCACTGATACTGACATTAATAAAAACATTGCCACTCGCTTTTATCGTGTTGGCGATAGGTTATTGGTATTCGAAATCAGGTGATGATTTTGGGGATTTGATTTGGGGATTCTCCCGTCAGTTGGCGCTTTTTTGGATTATGTATAGTTGCAGTTACCAGATCCTGGTGAAAGGTGGGATTGGAGAACAGCATTTTTCTCTGGACAGTGCTGTTTGTCACTTATTCCGTAAAAATCTTGTTCGCCTGTCGATGACACTATTACCCATTTTGTTCTGGATAACATTGGGGGCTAAATATCCTTTACGGCTGTCTGATGATGTTATTGGACAATGTACAGTATTGATCTGCCTGTTCTTTGTTTTTCTATTTGTTTTTCCATTCTGCCGTTATGTATGGCGTGAAAAAAGCTCACATATGATCCGTACCATCGTAGTGACGGTATTAACTTTTGCTCCGTTGGTTCTGATGGTGTTGATGATATCGGGTTATTTCTATACAACTTTACGTCTGGCAGAACGTTGGCTCTATAGTTTGTATTTACTGTTTCTCTGGCATATCAGTTATCAAGTCTGTTTGCGGGGATTGGGAATTGCGGCGCGCAGCATTGCCTATCGACGTGCTGTCGCTCGTCGTCAGTCCCTCACGAAAGAAGGGGCAGAAGGCGAAGTGACGGAAGAACCGCCAATGGCTTTAGATCGCATTAATCAGCAATCATTGCGTTTAACTACTATGGTGCTGTTTTTGATCTTTTTAGGTGCATTTTATTGGATTTGGTCTGATCTGGTGACGGTATTTTCTTATCTTGATGGGATCAACTTGTGGCAATACAGCACTACAACAGAACTGGGCAATGTCCTGAATCACGTGACTTTGAAAGATTTGGTACTTTCAGTAGCAATGTTGGTTATTTCTTGGGTCATGATGAGAAACTTGCCAGGTTTGCTGGAAGTGTTGGTGTTATCCCGCTTGCAGTTGCAACAAGGTTCGTCGTATGCCATTAAAACGACACTGACTTACCTAATCATTGGCATTGGCGGAATTACAGCATTAGGAACATTGGGTGTTTCGTGGAATAAATTACAATGGTTAGCGGCGGCACTTTCGGTCGGTTTAGGTTTTGGTTTACAGGAAATTTTCGCTAACTTTGTTTCGGGTTTGATTATTTTGTTCGAACGTCCCGTCCGGATTGGCGATACAGTAACGATAGGAACTTATTCCGGTTCTGTCAGTAAAATCCGTATTCGTGCGACGACAATTACAGATTTTGACCGCAAAGAAGTGATTATCCCTAACCGGGCATTTGTGACGGAGCGTCTGATAAACTGGACACTTTCCGATACCATTACGCGGATTATTATTAAGGTTGGCGTCGCATACGGCTCTGATCTTGATAAGGTCAAAGAGGTTTTGTTAAAAGCGGCAAGCGAAAACGCCCGTGTAATGAGTGAGCCAGGGCCGCAAGTCTACTTTATGAATTTTGGCGCCAGTACACTGGATCATGAATTGCGGCTTTATGTCCGAGAATTGGGGGATCGTAGCCGTACTGTAGACGAAGTTAACCGCAGTATTGATAAATTATGTCGGGAAAACGACATCAATATTGCATTTAATCAGCTGGAAGTTTACTTACACAATGGGCAGGGTGATAGTTTGCAAGAAGTACAGAAGCCATTGAATGATGGGAGCCAATAACCAGATAAATGAGGAGTAAGCATTCGTTGGGTTTATTCCTCAGATTGCCGGGGCTGCTTTTTCAATTTCCCCTGAAAATCGTGTTTAACGATTTCTAGTGCTGCCAGCGCGATAGCAGGAGAAATTTCGTTACATTCAAGCAGATAAATAAGATCTACTGCGAGTTGTACTTCAGGTGGTGCTTGTTCCAGAGCCATAGCTACTTCTTCCTTTGTGATTAATCTGAATGCTCTTGCTTTTCTATCGATTTCTCGATTCGCATTAATGCTTGACGGCAGCGGGTGAGTCTGCCAGCCAAGGCTGCAATTTCTTTTTGCAGTTTGTGCTTATTGGCAAGTGTAGTTTGCTTATTTAACTGTAATTCCCTGTCATCAATCATTGCCATTAAACGACGTTCATAATCTTGATGTTCTGCCAGACGTTGATAAAGATCCTGTTTTTGTGATCGACGCTCAAATTTATCTTCCTGTTTTCGTAGATCTTTGGTCAATATCTCGCGTTTAAGTGCCTCGATTTGTGTTACCAAACGCTCGGCAAGGAACTTCACTTGTTCAATCCGATAATCGCTTACACAGGCTTTCAATTGTTCCAGATTTTGTCTGATCTCTTGCAGGTATCCACCGAGTTTATTGCTGCGGTGGTGAAATAACACTTTATCAAAACGGGCAGTGGAAAAAGGGGGATCAGGCAGTAAAGCGAGTTCTTTTTCCAGAGTACTGACTTGTTTTTCAAGCGCACTTAATAAATTTTGTATGCCCATTAGCATCTCATTATCATTAATAATCTGTCTGTTAAAGCCCTTTCATTGGCTTGGCAGTTGCTTTTTTTCGGTAGTTTGAATAAATTTTACTGTTTTCTTTTTAAACCTGGCTGGCATCAATTATGACCGCTAACGCACAACAACTGCAATTAATTAAAGATAGTATCGAAACAATTCCTGATTATCCAAAGGTGGGAATACTTTTTCGTGACATTACCACATTGCTCGATAATCCAGCCGCCTACCAAGCTACGATAGATTTATTGGTAGCTCGTTATCAGAATAAAGGCATCACGAAAATTGTTGGTACTGAAGCACGTGGTTTCTTATTCGGAGCGCCTGTTGCACTGCAACTGGGGGTTGGTTTCGTTCCTGTTCGTAAAAAAGGTAAATTACCGCGTGAAACGCTGAGCGAAACTTACGATCTGGAATATGGTACAGATACATTGGAAATCCATAAAAGCAGCATCAAGGAAGGGGATAAAGTTCTGGTTATTGATGATCTGCTTGCAACGGGGGGCACCATTGATGCGACGGTTCGTCTGATTCGTCGTCTGGGTGGTCAAGTTTCCGAAGCAGCATTCGTTATTGGATTGCCAGATTTAGGTGGTGTTGAACGTTTGAAAAAACAAGGCGTTGACAGCTACACTATCGTTGAATTCCCCGGTCACTGATTATTCTGTTTTTTGCATTATTGATACATCAGCCTCGCCGTTAGTGGTGAGGCTGTGCTAGCATGTTAGACAGTCATGTTCAATTTCCTCGGTATTCATGAGCTATCAGGTACTTGCCCGTAAGTGGCGCCCACAAATATTTTCTGATGTGATTGGTCAGCAACATGTGCTGACTGCATTGGCGAATGGTCTCGAACACCAACGCCTTCATCACGCTTATCTTTTTTCCGGCACTCGTGGCGTGGGAAAGACCACTATTGCACGTCTGTTGGCAAAAGGACTGAATTGCGAAGCGGGTATAACCAAGACTCCGTGTGGTCAGTGTACCAATTGTCTTGAAATTGAGCAGGGGCGGTTTGTGGATCTGATTGAGATCGACGCTGCTTCCCGAACAAAAGTAGAAGATACCCGCGAGTTGTTGGACAACGTCCAGTATGCGCCTGCCAGAGGTCGTTTCAAAGTTTACCTTATTGATGAAGTTCACATGCTTTCTCGCCATAGTTTCAATGCATTGTTGAAGACATTGGAAGAGCCACCAGAACATGTGAAATTCCTTTTGGCAACAACAGATCCACAGAAACTGCCAGTGACTATTCTTTCACGCTGTTTGCAATTCCACTTGAAAACACTTGATGTGGATCAAATTAGTAGCCAATTGGAACATGTCCTTAATGCAGAGCAAATAGAAAGCGATGCTCGTGCCCGTCAGCTACTTGCCCGTGCAGCAGATGGCAGTATGCGTGATGCCTTGAGTTTAACGGATCAAGCCATTGCTCTTGGTGGAGGGAAGCTGACATCGGATATCGTCAGCCAGATGTTGGGAACGCTGGATGATGACCAACCATTAGCGATGATTGAATCGTTGGTGCGTGCAGATGGTCAACAAATGATGGCATTGGTGGAACAAGTGGCAACTCGTGGTGTAGATTGGGAAAATCTGCTGGTTGAAACATTGTCGCTGTTGCATCGGATTGCCATGCTCCAGCTATTGCCTCAGCAACCTGAAAGTGAGCCTTCTTCAACAGAAGGGCGCTTGCGTTTGCTGGCAAGGGCAATTTCCCCGACCGATTTGCAGCTTTATTATCAAGCGTTACTGGTGGGACGCAAGGAACTTCCTTATGCACCAGAACGACGGATGGGGGTGGAGATGGCGTTATTGCGCGCCTTGGCTTTTCATCCCAAAACAGTCATTGAGGAAATATTACCACCTGCTGCTGTGGAAAACCCTGTAGCGCCAATTGGGGTAGCACCATCTTCGGCCCAGTTATCTTCAAATCAATTTACTTCAAATAAAGAAGAAAATGAGTGTCGTGGGCAGACAATACCGCAATCAATGGGCAGTGAGTCTTCCGTTGCAAACAGTCCAACAGCGAAACTACTGCAAGCGAGAAGTTCGCTGACTCGTCAAGGAAATACGCCACCAAAAAAGCCTGAGCCGGCAGAGTCTGCGAAGGCGAAGCCGGCAAGTTCGGCGCTGGAGCGACTGGTAGCGGTGGCAGAACAACGGTCTCAATCTCATATCCCTAAAACACGGGAGCCTAAGCCGGTTAATTCGGTAAAAAAAGAAGCTTATCGCTGGCGGGCAACAAATACTGGAGAAGAGAAACAGCGCCCGACTGCGACACCAAAAACGATCAAAGCGGCGCTGGAACACGAGAAAACAGCAGAATTGGTAGAAAAGCTGGCCATTGAATCGAAACAAAGGGACCCATGGGCTGCGGAAATTGATAAACTGCATATTCCAAAATTGGTTCAGCAGGTAGCACTGAATGCATTTAAAGAACAGATTGATGAAAATCGTCTTTGTCTGCATTTACGTTCAAAGCAGCGCCATCTTAATTCAGCATCGGCTCAGAAAGTGTTGACCGAAGCATTAAGTGCATTGCATGGAAAACCTATTGAACTCAATATCATTGAAGATGATAATCCTGCGGTAAAAACGCCTCTGGAGTGGCGACAAGCCATTTATGAAGAAAAATTGGCACAAGCGCGTCAATCCATTATTTCGGATAAAACGATTCAAACACTTCAGCAACTATTCGATGCAGAATTGGATGAAGAAAGTATCCGGCCTGTTTAACTGCCGTAGTGTATTTTATGCTGTGGCTATAGCGAAGAGAGAGAATTATGTTTGGTAAAGGTGGTTTGGGCAATTTGATGAAACAGGCCCAGCAGATGCAAGAAAAAATGCAGAAAATGCAGGAAGAAATTGCAAATCTGGAAGTTACAGGCGAATCTGGCGCGGGCTTGGTAAAAATCACTATTAATGGTGCACATAACTGCCGTCGGGTTGAAATCGATCCAAGTTTAATGGACGATGACAAAGATATGCTGGAAGATCTGATCGCAGCGGCATTCAATGATGCAGCTCGCCGTATTGAAGAAACCCAGAAAGAAAAAATGGCCAGTGTTTCCAGCGGAATGCAATTACCACCTGGGTTTAAGATGCCATTCTAATGCAAACCAGTCCTCTTCTTGAATCTCTGATGGAAGCCCTGCGCTGTTTGCCCGGCGTAGGCCCAAGATCTGCACAACGGATGACATTTCATCTATTGCAGAGAGATCGCAGTGGTGGGATGCGATTGGCACAGGCACTGACACGAGCGATGTCTGAAATTGGTCACTGTGAGGATTGCCGGACATTCACGGAACAGGAACAGTGCACAATTTGTGCTAATCCCCGTCGTCAGCAGAATGGTCAGATTTGTGTAGTGGAAAGCCCTGCAGATATTCATGCCATCGAACAAACGGGTCAGTTTGCGGGACGTTATTTTGTCCTGATGGGGCATTTATCGCCACTGGATGGTATCGGGCCAATGGATATTGGTTTAGATCGTTTAGAAGAACGCTTATCTTCTGAAACCTTGTCAGAAATTATTCTGGCAACTAATCCAACTGTCGAAGGAGAGGCAACGGCAAACTATATTGCAGAAATGTGCTCTCAATATGGTGTGACAGCCAGTCGAATTGCTCACGGTGTCCCTGTGGGTGGCGAGCTTGAAATGGTGGATGGCACAACACTGTCTCATTCGCTGGCTGGCCGTCAAAAAATCACGAACTTGTGATTTTGTTCCCAATTAGTAGGTGATTTTATGGATGGTGTTGCTGATTATGCCGCCATCCATAGCTGATTTACCCGATTATCAAACTAATTTTACATTCTTCTTGTTATCTTAGCTTGAAACTCTCCGTATCTATCCCCATTTGATGATCATCGTCCGATTGTACATATCTGAACTGGATTTAGATTGAGGTAATAAATGAGCATGAAAGATCAGGAAACCCGTGGATTTCAGTCTGAAGTCAAACAACTGTTGCAGTTGATGATCCATTCTCTCTATTCCAATAAAGAAATTTTTCTCCGTGAACTGATTTCAAACGCATCTGATGCGGCTGACAAATTGCGCTTCCGTGCATTATCTGCCCCTGAGCTGTATGAAAATGATGGTGAATTGCGTGTTCGTCTGTCTCTTGATAAAGAACAGAAAACTATCACCATCAGCGATAATGGTATCGGTATGTCCCGTGATGAAGTGATCGATAATCTGGGAACGATTGCAAAATCTGGTACTAAAGCATTTCTTGAATCCATTGGTTCCGATCAAGCAAAAGACAGCCAATTGATTGGTCAATTCGGTGTAGGCTTCTACTCTGCCTTTATCGTCGCTGATAAAGTCACCGTACGTACTCGTGCAGCAGGAACTCCCGCTGAACAAGGTGTGTTCTGGGAATCAACGGGAGAAGGTGACTACACGGTTGCTGATATTGAAAAAGCAGGTCGTGGTACAGAAATTACCCTGCATCTGCGAGATGGGGAAAGCGAATTCCTTAATGACTGGCGTCTGCGTTCTATCATTGGCAAATATTCTGATCATATTGCCTTGCCAGTTGAAATTGAAACCCAAACTAAAAACGAAGAAGACGACTCAGTTACCGTTACATGGGAAAAAATCAACAAAGCCCAAGCCTTGTGGACTCGTAATAAAGCTGAAATCAGTGATGAAGAGTACCAAGAGTTTTATAAGCACATCTCCCATGACTTTACTGACTCTTTGATTTGGAGTCATAACCGCGTTGAAGGTAAGCAGGAATACACCAGCCTGCTATATATCCCTTCCCAGGCACCGTGGGATATGTGGAACCGCGAACATAAACATGGCCTGAAACTATACGTACAGCGTGTATTCATCATGGATGAAGCTGAACAGTTCATGCCAAATTACCTGCGTTTTGTCCGTGGTCTGATCGATTCCAACGACCTGCCATTGAACGTTTCCCGTGAAATTTTGCAAGATAGTTCAATCACACGTAATCTGCGCAGCGCGCTGACTAAACGTGTATTGCAAATGTTGGATAAACTGGCAAAAGACGACGCAGAAAAATATCAGACCTTCTGGCAGCAGTTCGGCCTGGTGATGAAAGAAGGTCCAGCCGAAGATGGCGCAAACAAAGAAGCTATTGCTAAGTTACTGCGCTTTGCTACGACTCATAATGATAGCTCCGCTCAAACTGTTTCTCTGGAAGATTACGTTGGCCGCATGGCAGAGGGGCAGGAGAGGATTTATTACATTACTGCGGATAGTTATGCTGCGGCGAAGAATAGCCCACACTTAGAGCTGTTCCGTAAGAAAGGCATTGAGGTTCTGTTACTGTCTGACCGCATTGATGAATGGATGATGAGCCACCTGACTGAATTCGATGGTAAGTCATTCCAGTCTGTCAGCAAGGCTGATAAATCCCTCGATAAACTGGCGGATGAAAACAAGGCTGAGCAAGAAGAAGCAGACAAAAAACTGGAGCCATTTGTTGAGCGCGTGAAAACTCTGCTGGGTGAACGCGTGAAAGAAGTGAAGCTAACTCATCGTCTGACAGATACTCCCGCTATCGTAACCACTGATGCCAATGCGATGAGCACCCAAATGGCGAAGCTATTTGCAGCAGCGGGTCAGACTGCGCCAGAAGTTAGTTATAACTTTGAACTGAATCCGGAACATCTTCTGGTTAAGAAAGCGGCTGATATTGATGATGATGCTCAATTTGCTGATTGGATAGAATTGCTGTTGGATCAAGCACTATTTGCTGAACGTGGCACATTGGATGATCCAAACCAGTTTATTCGTCGGATGAATCAATTATTATTAGCTGAAAAAGCTTAAACTTATTGAGATAATGACAAAAACCACGCCTCAACGAAAAATGAGGCGTGGTTTATTTTTTAGTTAATGCGGAAACGTTTACCTGTTTTCTTGAGCCATCCCCTATTCAAATGGTATGGTGGTACGTTTTCTTTAAAAAATATGAAAAGCAAATAGCAAGGGGATTTACGCAATGCGTATTATTCTACTGGGCGCGCCAGGCGCCGGTAAGGGGACTCAGGCACAATTTATCATGGAGAAATATGGGGTTCCCCAAATTTCTACAGGTGACATGCTACGTGCTGCGGTAAAAGCTGGCACCGAATTGGGTTTGCAAGCAAAAGAGCTGATGGATAATGGCAAGCTGGTAACTGATGAGCTGGTCATTGCATTGGTTAAAGAGCGCATCAAACAAGATGACTGTCATAGTGGCTTCTTGTTGGATGGGTTCCCACGCACTATTCCTCAGGCCGATGCCATGAAAGCAGCTGGTATCAAGGTTGATTATGTGCTGGAATTTGATGTTCCTGATGAAATCATCGTTGAACGTATTATTGGTCGTCGTGTGCATGCGCCGTCCGGTCGTGTTTACCACATCAAATTCAATCCACCAAAAGTGGAGAATAAAGATGATGTTACAGGTGAAGAGCTGACTACCCGTAAAGATGATCAGGAAGATACTGTCCGTAAACGTCTGGTTGAGTATCACGCACAAACAGCACCTCTGGTTTCTTACTATCAGCAAGAAGCACAGGCCGGTAACACAAAATACTTCAAACTTGATGGTACTCGTCAAGTAGCGGAAGTTAGCACAGAGCTGGCTAATATTCTGGGCGAATGATTTCGTGTTCTCTTGAGTTGTTATAACAGGCGGCCTTCATACCGCCTGACTTTTTTGTAGTTCACGCTAACCTAGAGAAATTTACTCCATGAAATGTTACATGTAACTATCATTCATGTTTTATACTAGATTGTCAGTCATGTTAATGGAGCTCTGAGGAATGAGTAGCAAGAAGTATGGTGTCCTATTAGTGAACCTTGGTACACCTGATGCGCCAACACCAGCAGCAATAAGATGTTATCTGGCAAAGTTTCTGAGTGACAGAAGGGTAGTTGATATCTCGCCATTGATTTGGAAACCTATCTTGAATGGTCTTATTCTTCCTTTCCGTGCTTCTCGAATTGCTAAGCTTTACCAAGAAATTTGGATGGAAGAAGGTTCCCCTTTATTAGTGTATAGTCGTCGTCAGCAGAAATTGCTGGATGAAAAGTTGGCGGATATCCCTGTTGCTTTGGGAATGACTTACGGCTCCCCTTCTTTATCTCAGGCCGTAGAGAGTTTGTTACAACAGGGCATTGAGGCTCTCATTATACTGCCACTTTATCCTCAATATTCCAGTACAACTTCGGCAGCAGTTTTTGACAGGATCAGTAAAATATTGCAGGAGTATCGGACAATTCCTACCCTGCATTTTGTTCGCAGTTATGCCACACATCCTGCCTATATTGCGGCATTAAAGGAAACCATTGAGCAGAGTTTTGAAAAACATGGTCAGCCTGATCGGTTAATTATTTCCTATCATGGTATTCCTGAACGTCTGGCAAAGATGGGTGATATTTATCCGCAAGATTGTCAGGCGACAACTGAACTGTTGAGTCAGGCACTGGATTATCCCACAGATAAAATTATGATGACATATCAGTCGCGTTTTGGTTGCTTACCGTGGTTATCTCCTTATACAGATAAAACCATGGCATCATTACCCAGGCAAGGTGTGGAACATGTTCAAGTGATGTGTCCAGGGTTTGCGTCAGATTGTTTGGAAACGTTGGAAGAGATTAAGCAACAGAATAAAGTTATCTTTTTAGAGGCTGGTGGGAAAAAGTTTGAATATATCTCTGCACTTAATGATAATAAAGCCCACATTTCTCTGCTTGAACAATTGGTAAATAATGTCATGAAATAACATGCAATTGCTAGTTATGAGACATTATCACACATGATGAATAGCCGACATTGATTGTCGATCGTCGTATGATTTTAAGGATATGGTTTTTTAACCAATGAATACGATAAGCGAGAGAAAGGGCTTGCATATCAATGAAAAGCAAAATTATTTGGATTGGACATATAGATAATGAGTAATAAACCTATTAAACACCCTGATTTTTACCAAGAACATGCAAACTATTATCCTCCAGCGCGGGAGGATGAAATTGATTTGTTTGAACTATTCTCTATATTCTTCCAATCAAAATATTTGATCATTGCAGTATCTTTTGTCTTTGCAATTATTGGTTTCGGTATCGCGTCATTTTTACCACAAAAATGGACCAGTACAGCGGCTGTAGTGAAACCAGGGCTGGAGGAGTTTCAGCCATTGAAAAATACATTAACGGATTTACATGTTCTGAGCATAGATCCCAAAGTCACAGAAGGGTCACTGTATAAGCGGTTTATTGAAAATTATAACTCACGTGTATTACGTGAAGAATATTTGGTTAATACCGATTACTTCAAGACTTTGCTTGCTAAGAATCAAGAGAGTTCTGAGCAGGAAAAAAGAAAACTAATCGAGAGAATTGTCAATAACAACATTGTCATATCTTTACCTAAGAAAGAGAAAGATGATGAAGTTGTCGATGAAGCCAGACTCTCTTTCAGTGCTGATAATGCAGAAGATGCTTACAATCTATTAAGTGGCTATATCAAATTCGTTTCTTCGGTGGTTCGCGATCAAGTGAAAGAGGAGCTGAGTGATATGGTTCATGAGAAACTGGAATACTCGCAAAAGCTTTATGCTCTCGATTTGGAACGTATCGCTAATATGCGCAGTGTAGATATTGAGCGATTGAAGTATGCGATTTCTCTTGCTAATTCTGCCGGAATTAAAAAACCAGTATCAAATGGCGGGGCTATGATCAAGGATGACCCGGATTATTCGATTGCGCTGGGTTCTGATGCACTGCAACGTAAGTTACAGATTACTGAAGAAATTACTGATTCAACTAAGATTGATGCAGACCTGCGTAACCGTCAGTTGTATATCAAAAATTTGGAAAAAGTGAATGTGAACACCGTTGATTTTGTGCCATTCAAGTATATGCAGGAACCTTATGAGCCAACTTCAAAAGATTCACCTAAGCGTTTGCTGATTTTGATTGGAGCTGGCTTTATCGGATTTATTTTATCCATCATGTATGTTCTGTTTCGCCACATGGTACGTAGTCGCCAGAAACAAGAGGCTTAATATTCTTTATAACTCGAATATGTTATAGATAATGCTCTGATAGCTAACGTATTGACAGCCAATGTTGAAATAACATTGGCTGTCTTCATTTTTGTCGCTGTATTTTTTGTTTCTCTTCGGTATTGTGACACACTGTATTATGCTAACATGCTGCATATTTTAGCTCTACCGCAACAATTAATTATGAAATTCCCTGGTAAACGTAAATCTAAACACTATTTTCCTGTCAGTTTAAGAGATCCTCTGCTCCAACCCATCAAAGAGATGATGGATACCGAAAATAATCAAGCCTATATTGTTGGTATTGACCAG
Organism: Xenorhabdus ehlersii; assembly: GCF_003610465.1. Lineage (GTDB taxonomy): Bacteria > Pseudomonadota > Gammaproteobacteria > Enterobacterales > Enterobacteriaceae > Xenorhabdus > Xenorhabdus ehlersii. The sequence goes on from NZ_RAQI01000001.1 coordinate 573,748, forward strand.
ACATTGGTTGATATTGAAGCCAAAGTTGATGAGGATTTTATCCAGCGTTATAACCTAAGCCAGGGACATTCGTTAGTTATTGAAGATGATGTAGCTGAGGCTCTTTACAAGGAGCTGACAGAGAAGAATCTTATCAGCCATGAATTTGCGGGTGGCACTATCGGCAATACTTTGCACAACTATTCTGTGCTGGCTGACGATAAATCCGTCCTGCTTGGTGCGATGTGTAATAACATCCAAATAGGAAGTTATGCGTATTGTTATCTTTGCAATACCTCCAGTCGTATGGATTTAAATCACCTTCAGGGGGTTGATGGCCCAATTGGCCGCTGTTTTACCTTAGTAACGGAAAACGGTGAAAGAACATTTGCTATCAGTCCGGGGTTAATGAATCAGCTTCGCCCAGAAAGCATTCCTGAACATATTATTGCGGAAGCGTCAGCTTTGGTGATTACTGCTTATTTAGTGCGTTGTAAACCGGGTGAGCCAATGCCGGAAGCAACAATGAAAGCCATTGAATATGCGAAGAAGCATAATGTGCCTGTTGTATTGACGTTAGGAACAAAATACGTCATTGCTGATGATCCGCAATGGTGGCGTGATTTTTTGGCTGAAAATGTTTCTGTTGTTGCAATGAATGAAGATGAAGCTTGTGAATTGACAGGTTTCAGCGATCCTTTATTAGCGGCTGACATGGCACTAAATTGGGTGGATTTGGTGTTATGTACCGCTGGACCTGCTGGATTATATATGGCGGGTTACACTGAGGAGGAGCACAAGCGCCAAACATTGCATCCTTTGCTACCGGGTGCGATTGCAGAATTTAACCGTTATGAATTCAGCCGGGCGATGCGTAAAGTGGATTGCCAAAATCCAATGCGGGTTTATTCCCATATTGAACCTTATATGGGAGGGCCTGAAAAAATCATGAATACTAATGGTGCTGGGGATGGCGCGTTATCTGCATTGCTGCATGATATTACTGCCAACAATTATCATCGCATGAATGTACCTAACTCCAGCAAACATGCGCGCTCTTATTTAACCTATTCTTCTTTGGCTCAGGTATGTAAGTACGCTAATAGAGTGAGTTATCAGGTATTGAGTCAGCATTCTCCGCGTCTAACCCGAGGGTTGCCGGAGAAAGAAGATAGTCTGGAAGAGTCTTACTGGGAACGTTGATTCTGCTAGCCTGAGATATTGTCTTAATTGTTTTTATGGGAATATCCCCACGTTATGGGGGATATTCCTTGGCTCGTCAGTTATGTTGGAGATGAAGTCGCTGGTGAATGTAATGATGGTGGCTCTATTGGGCAACCCTCTTCATATTCAGGTAATGCATCAGCCATTGCCCGTGCTATTTCATGTTCACCAATGATAATGTGATTAGTGCCACGTTCCGTAATGTAAGTGACTTCATCATCATAATGGGCTCGAACAATAATATTGATATCTGGCCTGATTTCTCTGGCATTTGCAACAATCTCACCCGCTTCATAACCATTAGGGATTGTCAGGAATAAAATACAAGCGCAATCGAGCCTTGCTAGAGCCATGATTTCTTTATTGGCGGCGTTCCCCATTACGGCACTGATACCCATTTCGCCTAACTCTTCAAATCGGGCACGTGTATCTTCAATGATCACAACTGGAAAATTTTTTTCTTGTAAACGCTGACAAAGCTGATGCCCTACTCGGCCATAACCCACCACAATAGCATGACCACAAATATCGACAGGGATCTGGGTTTCTTCTTCCAGTGTTTCTTCGAGTAATTGTTCTTCAATGGTTTCTGTTTTTTCCAAATAGCGATCCAGTAAGCTGAATAGAACAGGATTTAACATGATTGAAATGATGGCGCCAGCCAGTACAAGGTTACGGGCTTCCCCATCCAGGAATCCCAGCGTGACACCAAGCCCAGCGAGAATAAAGGCAAATTCACCAATTTGGGCGAGACTGGCTGAAATGGTTAGGGCTGTACGTCGTGAGTGCCCAAACATCCTGACTAGTAGCAAAGCAGCTAATGACTTACCAATGATAATAATGGCAAGGGTTCCTAAAATCGCCAGAGGCTGTTGGAGTAAGACCATAGGGTCAAACAACATGCCAACGGAAACAAAGAAAAGAACCGCGAAAGCATCCCTTAGCGGTAAAGTATCTTGCGCTGCCCGATGACTCAATTCTGACTCATTCAGTACCATACCAGCGAAGAAGGCACCGAGAGCAAATGAAGCATCAAACAGTGTCACCGCCCCATAAGCAACACCTAATGCAATGGCAAGTACAGCCAGCGTAAACAGTTCACGGGAACCTGTCCCAGCAGTTTTCGCCAGTAACCAAGGAATGACACGCCGTCCGACGAAAATCATCAACAAAATAAAGGCAACAACTTTTCCAACTGTGATAGATATCTTTAACAACAATTGCCCAATGTTTGCGTTTTGACTGTCCATAATTCCTGCTGCCGCAGGAAGTAATACTAACGTCAGTACCATAGCCAGATCTTCAACAATTAACCAACCAATGGCAATTTGTCCTCTCTGACTATCAACGAGCTGTCGTTCTTCTAATGCCCTGAGCAATACTACCGTGCTGGCGGTAGACAGGCAAAGACCAAATACAATGCCGTTGAGTAACCCCCAACCGAGCAGCATTGATAATCCGGCGCCTAATAAGGTTGCAACTGCAATTTGGGCGATAGCACCAGGAATGGCAATTGATTTGACGGCTAACAAATCTTTAAGTGAAAAATGTAGACCGACACCAAACATCAGCAAGATCACGCCAATTTCTGAAAGTTCTGGAGCTAAAGATGTATCGGCAACAAAACCAGGAGTGAAGGGACCCGCTAGTACACCTGCTACGAGGTATCCTACCAGAGGTGAGATTCTCAGGCGCTGCGCAAGCATGCCAAGCAGATAGGCAAGAACAAAACCGCCAACAATGGTCGTGATAAGAGGTGTCGAGTGCTCCATCAAGGCTCCTTCTGGGTAGCGAGTATATAAATTGTGTAGTTAGGTGAGGTAATAATATATTTTATAAATAGTTAAAGATTACAAAAAAATATATTGAGTGGTAAAAACGAGAGTGATCTACATAAATACTATTTTAATGTAATTTTATGTAGATATTGCCATTATTTACGCTAGTTTACAAAGAAAAATAGTCTAATAATTATGGTGTTTATCCAGGATTTTCCTTGTCTTTTTTAAGCGTTCTTTTCTATTTTTGGCAAAAACAACGTAAAAATACCAAGAAGTGGCAGAAAAGCACAAATTTTGTAAACCAATTCTATACTGGTTTTATCTGCGACATAACCAAGTACGGCAGCCCCAATGCCCCCCATACCAAAGGCCAGGCCAAAGAACAAACCTGCGATCATGCCTGTTTTACCGGGAATTAGCTCTTGGGCATAGACTAAAATAGCAGAGAACGCAGAGGCCAATATTATACCAATAATAACCGTTAGTATGCTTGTCCAGAATAAGGAGGCATAAGGTAACAGCAGGGTAAAAGGTGCAACGCCAAGAATTGAACCCCAAATGACATATTTCCGACCTATCTTATCTCCGATCGGCCCTCCAATCAGGGTACCTGCCGCTACGGCAAATAAAAAGATAAATAGGTGGATCTGGGCGTTTTGCACTGACAAGCCAAATTTCTGCATCAGATAAAAGGTATAGTAGCTACTGATACTGGTTAGGTAAAAGTACTTGGAGAAAACCAGTAACAGAAGAATGGCAAAAGAATTTATGATAGTTTTTCTAGGTAGCTTTGGCAGGGAATTGGTATGAGAAGATAGCGGGGTTATAACCCGATGCTGCATCTTATACCACTGGCTGACTTGCAAGAGGATTACGATAGCTAACAATGCTGCCAGAGAAAACCAACCGACGTTTCCTTTGCCGTAAGGCGCAATAAAAATAGCTGCTAACAGTGGACCTAATGAACTTCCTAAATTTCCCCCTACTTGAAATAAAGATTGGGCCAGGCCATGACGTCCACCTGAAGCCATGCGTGCGACTCGTGACGATTCTGGATGAAAAACGGATGACCCCGTACCGACCAATGCGGCGGCTATTAATATAATTGAAAAACTTTCAGCGTAAGCTAATAGAAGCAAACCAGATAAGGTAAATCCCATACCGATAGGCAATGAATAGGGTTGCGGATGTTTATCAGTATACAAACCGATAAGGGGCTGCAATAGGGATGCTGTTACCTGATAGGTTAGAGTTATCATTCCAACCTGAATAAAACTGAGAGTAAATTCAGATTGCAGCAGTGGATAAATAGCCAGAATCAACGATTGAATCATATCATTCAGCATATGGGATAAGCTGATGGCACCAAGAATTGAAAAGACTGTCTGATGTGTTTTTGTTGGTGATGTTGGAAAAGAGGTCGTTTTACTTTTTTCACTCATATTTATTCGCTTATCAATGTCATTATCAATAAAGTTTGCAGGGGTAATTTTTTTAGGTTTGTTGATTTACTGTTTAATTTTTACACCATAATACATCTTAGATAATTAACAAAATTTTTATTTATACCTATATAATTTGACCGCAATCTCAAAAAGGTGAAATCTTTTAAGCAGCGGCTTAAAAGGGATAAACCATTATCATCATATAACTAATAAAATTTTGAAATACATGGAGATACCCCATGAAATTATCGTTTAAAGCGTCAATTTGCGCCCTTGCAGTTTCGCTGTCACTGGCACCGTTAATTGCAAACGCCTGGGAAAAAGATAAAACCTATGACATTACCATCTTGCATACTAACGATCATCATGGTCACTTCTGGCATAACGATTATGGTGAATACGGTTTGGCAGCCCAAAAAACGGTGGTAGATTCCATTCGTCAGGAGGTTGCCAGGAAAGGGGGGAGCGTATTGTTATTGTCAGGTGGTGACATTAACACCGGCGTACCGGAATCAGATATGCAAGATGCTGAGCCAGATTTTAAGGGTATGAATCTGGTGGGATATGATGCGATGGCATTGGGGAACCATGAATTTGATAAGCCCTTAAATGTATTGTTCCAGCAACAAAAATGGGCAAATTTCCCATTTCTCTCTGCCAATATTTACCAAACCAGTACAGGCAAGCGTTTATTTAAGCCATATGCCATTTTTGATGAGCAAGGTGTGAAAGTAGCGGTTCTTGGCCTGACAACCGATGATACAGCGAAAATAGGTAATCCGGCTAATTTTCCGGATGTCGAATTCCGCGTTCCTGCTGAAGAAGCCAAAAAAGTTATTGAAGAGCTGAAAAAGAATGAAAAGCCAGATGTAATTATTGCGGCAACCCATATGGGGCACTATGACGATGGGCATCATGGCACGAATGCGCCAGGAGATGTTGAAATGGCACGCAGTTTGCCTGCGGGTTATTTAAATATGATCGTGGGTGGCCATTCACAAGATCCGGTATGTATGTCTGCGGAGAATAAAAACTATAAACAAGTGGATTATGTTCCGGGCACACCTTGTTCTCCCGATCGCCAAAATGGCACATGGATTGTTCAGGCTCATGAATGGGGGAAATACGTAGGTCGGGCTGATTTTCAATTCCGTAATGGTGAATTCAAGTTGGTTCATTATCAATTGATCCCTATTAATTTAAAGAAAAAGGTGACAAAAGAAGATGGCAGTACGGAACGTGTTTACTATACGCATGAAATTAAACAAAATCCTGAAATGCTTAAGTTGCTGACACCTTATCAGGACAAGGGCAGCCGGATACTTAATGTAAAAATAGGCTCAGTAGATAAAAAATTAGACGGTGATCGCAGTAAGGTACGTTTCGTTCAAACAAATATGGCACATCTTGTATTGGCTGCCCAGATGGAACGAACAAACGCTGATTTTGCAGTGATGAGCGGTGGTGGGATTCGTGACTCAATTGAAGCAGGAGATATCACTTACAAAGATGTCCTGAAAGTTCATCCATTTGCTAACCAACTGGTTTATGTGGACTTCAAAGGTAGCGAAGTTTTGCCATATTTGACGGCTGTTGCAAATATGGAAAAAGATTCAGGTGCCTATGGGCAGTTTTATAAGGTGAGCTTTGTGAAGAATGGTAAGAATATCAGTGATGTAAAAATCGGTGGTAAGCCATTAGATCCAAATAAAACTTATCGAATGGCGACGTTGAACTTTAACGCGATTGGAGGGGATGGTTATCCACGGATTGATAATTTGCCTGGTTATGTTGACACGGGATTTATCGATGCTGAAGTATTAAAAGGATATATTGAAAAACATTCTCCATTAAAAGACTCTGATTATGAACCGAAAGGTGAAATTCGTATAAATAATAACAATTGATCAATAGATTGCTGCTAGTTATCTGTATAAAAAGACCATCTGAAAGACAGATGGTCTTTTGTTTACTATCAATAAGGCGTGTTATGCATAATCTATAATAGGAACGGTTAAGACTGAATAATAATCTAATTATTAAATGGCATAGTAATTAATGAATTGTTTTCTCCTTTGGTTGGTTGTTTTTCAAGTCCATTTTTTCATATAAGGTGATAATTTTTTGAATTGCTTTGGTATTTCAAAAATAGTAATTCTTCCTCCTGTTAACTCTTGATTTTTTTCAATGGTGACATTGATATGAAATAAAATATCTTTAAGTTTTATTGGGTTTTTACGTAATAAAAAGTTTTTGGCTATTTGACCAATTAAATAAACTTTTAGAGAATTTTCATTTTTACTAATACCGTTAGATTTTTTTATCTTTGTCTTTGAAATGGCAAAATTGCTTGTTGATATCTCCTTAAATGTTAAAGAAAAATAAGCCAGTAAAAATCCTTCTTTATCTACAATCAAATAGGTTCTTGTTGCGTTTTCTTGTTCAAATCTAATTGATTTTAAATGTAAAAATGATTCTACGTCATGGTTAGATGGACAGGAGAATGAGAGCAAATATTCTTTTGTTCTGTCACTACCAAAGGCTGCAAGAATTTTACTTAGAGTGAGAATTTTCGTTTTAATATCTCTATTGCCTCCTTTTGCTGTGCTTCAAAGTCTATTTTTCAAAATCATCTTTTGGTTGTTTCCTATTAGCCTTTCTCAGCATTTTAATTGCTTTGGGATCAGTAATAACAATTTGTCGAAAAAATGATGAGGTGGCCATTTCATTCTTCTTCTATTTAAATAAACTAAGTTAATTGAAATAGTAATTAGTGATTTTTGCGCCATGAGGGAAGTATATCGGCATTATTGTTTATCACAAGGCCCTGTTTTAAAGAAAACAGAGCCAGCTCGAAAAAATTAAGCGGGAATTACAATTTATTTTCAAATTTTAGCAATGTCAGAAAATGAACAATTAAGTAATTGGCATAAGTCTATGGGGGACAATTCAATATCTAAACCACGTTTACCACCAGAAATAAATAGGGTTGGCAAGGTTTGCGCCTGACTGTCAATCACGGTAGGTAGACGTTTTTTCTGTCCCAACGGGCTAATGCCACCCACTAAATAACCCGTTACCTTTTGTGCCAGTTGAGGATCGGCCATATCTGCTTTCTTGGCCTTGAAAACTTTAGCCACTTTTTTCAAATCGAGTTGCCCAGAGACAGGCGTAACAGCGACAGCAAGATTTTTAGGATCACTATTCAATGAAACCAACAATGTCTTAAAAACCTGATTAGCATCTAAACCGAGTTTTTTCACCACTTCATCACCAAAATTATGTTCATTGACATCGTGGTCATAAGAATGAAGTTTGAAATTAATTTTTTGTTTTTCCAGCAAGACAATAGCGGGAGTCATATTTTTTCCTATAACGATCAATTTATAACTGCTTATCTGTAATAGTTAGCTTTCAGTATGAAACAGGTGAAGTTGCTATGCTTGTATTTTTGCCAGCATCTGCCGTAAGTTATTCTTGCCGTGAAGGTGTAAGGCGCCTACTGCAACCAAATATTTTCCTGCCGGTAAGCGATGTAATTGCTCACTCCATTGACGGTTGCGTTCAGACATTAGGGTTTGATAAATCTCTTCGCAGAATGTCATTGGTATTACCTGATTTTGTTTCTCAGGTTTGTAATTCATCCACCAGCTAATCATAGTCTGTAAAGCACGGGCATTGGTATGCCAATGAGTGATGGTATCTTCCAATAGTGAGATCCCACCGTTTGGCAAATTGGTGAGAAGGCTAACTTGTGCATCAGTTCCTTCCAGCTCGATAATGGGTTTATTGATAGCTTTTGCACTGTTCAGTAATTGGCAATCGATACCATATTGAGGTTGTAACCCCAAATATTGGGCTTGGGCTGCCTGTAATATCAATGCAACTTGCCACGACGGCAATGAATCCAGCAACGTGACTGGATGTTGAATTTCTCGGCAATAGTGTTGTAAACAGGCAAAATGTTCGGGAGATAAACGTTGTGATAGTTCGGGCTGTTCAGGAAACGTTTCCTTGAAAGGGGAATTGACCTGAGTGATATCTGCCTCGACAATCAGCGCATCCACTTGCTCTAGTTGTTCCAACAATACCTCAGAAAGTGGATACATGTTTTTAGTACCCATATGAATGCTGCCAACAATATGTAATTGTTTGTTTTTATTTAAATTGATGTCAAAAGCAGGATAAGGGTAATACTGTTGGGAATTGAACCCTAATATATTACTGAAATATGACATTAATTTTCCCATATTGCATACTCCAATAGCTGGCATTGGGTGGTATGCTAACCTGTTAATGGCTAACAAGAAAGAGAGAAAAGTGCGGGATGAAAAGCTAAACATATTCCGTTTAGCTTTTCATGGGGGGAAAATAAAATTTCCTGGATGTTAGGTCAGGACTTAGGCTTGAAGCGCAATAAGCGATTGGCGTTACTGACAACAGTAATAGAAGACAATGCCATGGCTGCACCTGCAACGACAGGGTTTAATAAAGTGCCTGTGAAAGGGTATAAAATGCCGGCTGCAATTGGAATGCCTAAAGTATTATAGACAAATGCACCAAATAGGTTTTGTTTCATATTACGCAATGTACCGCGGGATAATTCAACTGCATCAGCAACCCCGTGCAGGCTATGGCGCATCAGGGTAATTGTTGCGGTTTCTATGGCGATATCACTACCGCCTCCCATTGCAATGCCAACATCCGCTTGTGCCAATGCAGGAGCATCATTTATGCCATCACCGACCATCGCCACTTTCCTGCCTTCTGATTGAAGTGACCGAATGGCCGCTGCTTTGCCATCAGGTAAAACACCAGCAATTACCTGGTCAATACCCGCTTCCTGGGCGATAGCATTCGCTGTGGTGGGATTATCTCCGGTTAACATAACTAAACGATAGCCTTGGTGATGTAAGCGTTGCAGGGTTGAAACGGTATCCTGGCGCAAGGGATCACGAATGGAAAACAAGGCAGCGATTTTCCCATTGGCTGACAGAATAACGGGGGTAATGCCTTTTTCTGCCTGTGCCACAATAAATGGCTTTAACTCTGCGGTTGCAATCTGATGCTGCTCAAGTAATTTTTGGTTACCCAATAACAGAATAATATCGCCGACTTCCCCTTTAACACCCAATCCCGCCAAGGTACGGAATGCTTGTACTTCAGGTAATTTGTGTCCCTCAACCTTAAGTAAAATAGCTTTTGCCAAAGGGTGATTAGAGCCATTTTCTAATGCACCGGCCCACAGCAATACTTGCTCTTCGGTGAAACCATTAAAGGTGTGGATCTCTGTGACTTGTGGCATACCTTCAGTTAAGGTACCTGTTTTGTCAAAGACAATCGTATCCAGTTGACTGGCATGTTGCAGAGCATCAGCATCACGCACCAATACACCTAATTCGGCTGCCCGTCCTACCCCTGAGATGATGGACATGGGGGTTGCCAATCCAAGCGCGCAAGGACAGGCGATAATCAAGACTGTTGTTATGATGACCAGTGCGTACATAATTTGTGGGGCAGGGCCGACAACATACCAAATCATGCCAGCAATCAGGGCGATAGCAACAACAATAGGTACGAATATTGATGATATTTTATCCGCCAATTGGCCGATTTCAGGTTTACTGCTTTGTGCCTGACGCACTAATTTGATAATGCGTGCCAGGGTTGTTTGGCTGCCAACCGCATTGGCTTTAAACAGTACCGTACCATCCTGAACTACAGTGCCGGCATGGACGGTATCGCCAGTTGTTTTTTGCTGAGGAATGGGTTCACCTGTCAGCATGGCTTCATCCAGCCAAACTGTACCCTGAGTAATTTCACCATCAACCGGAACACGATCTCCTGTTGTCAGGCGCAGTACCATATTAGGCATCACATCGGCCAGTGGCACTGTTTTTTCACCTTCAGAGGTAACTATCCGCGCTGTTGGCGGGGTGAGATCCAATAATCGCTCAAGGGCCTTGGAAGAACGTTGACGGGCACGTTGTTCCAAGGCATGGCCGAGATTGATCAAACCAATGATCATGGCACTGGCTTCATAATAAAGATGGCGCGCTTGGGGTGGAAAAATTTCTGGCCATAAATTGACGCTCATTGAATAGAGCCAAGCTACGCCAGTACCCAGAGCGACAAGGGTATCCATTGTTGCACTGCCATTTTTTAGGCTTTGCCACGCATTGCGATAAAAATGCCCACCTGCAAATACCATGACACCCAGTGTTATCAAACCAATAGTTAGCCAAATGGCGTGGTTTGCCGGTGTAAGTATCATATTGTCGCCTATCATTCCCCACACCATGACAGGCACCCCAACCACTAACGCAAGGGCTGATTGCCAGCGAAAGCGGCGCATATTAGCTTGTGCTACTTGTTGCTGGCGTTCACGGCGTTCTGTTTCATCCTGAATGATTTCCGCACCATAACCGGCCTTGATGGCTGCTTCAACTAAAGCGTTTGGTGATGCGTGGCCTGTGACCAATGCGCTTCTTTCCGCGAGATTGACTCTGGCATGTTCCACGCCATCAACGGATTGCAGGGCTTTTTGTACCTTGCTGACACAGCTTGCACAGCTCATGCCATCCAGCAGGAGCTGAATACTGTCATTATCACTCGCATCATTTTTGTTGTTGTGCTCAACAGAAACTGTTTCTACCGGAGTCGAAGATATTGCCGCTGCCAAAGACTCCGGAGTCTGTGGAACATATATTGCCAGCGGCTCAGTTTTTGGGCAATCGGCTTCCGTGGCTAATTCAGCGTGATATCCGGCTTGTTCGACAGCATGAATTAAAGCACTGTTCTCTGCTTTACCATAGATTTTTGCTGTTTGGGTATCAACTTCTGTGGCGATAACACCTTCTACTGTTTCCAATGCCTTTTGTGTCTTATTTGCACATTTCATGCAGTTTAAACCTGACAGGCGCAATACAACATCGGGCAGGGTGGCAACAGTGGCTTGATAATCTTCGGTAACAATGGCGGCAATCAATTCATCAGATGAAACATTACTGATAACTTTGGCATAATTGAGGTTCACATCCGTCAGCTCAACGCCGGGTATTCTTTCCAGCGCTTTTTTAACCCTGCCGACACAATGCATACAAGTTAGGCCTTGAAGTGCGAGAATGGTGGTTGTGGACATAACAATATCTCCTGATACAGAGTGATATACTTATCATTAAGGCTAAACCTTCCTGCAAGGGGAAGGTCAAGGGGAAATAATGAATATCAGTGAAATTGCCCGTAAGACCGGTTTAACCAGTAAAGCAATTCGGTTTTATGAAGAAAAAGATCTCATTACTGCGCCGGAGCGGGGAGATAATGGCTATCGTTATTACCAGAAAAGGCACATTGACGAACTGATGCTTTTGCGTCAGGCGAAAGAAGTTGGATTTACATTGGAGGAATGTCGCGAATTGCTGCGATTATTTCGCAATCCTCACCGTCACAGTGCCGATGTAAAAATGGCGACCCTGCAAAAAGTGGCGGAAATAGAAAAAACGATGCTGGAATTGCAAAAGATAAAGGAAAAATTACTGGTATTGGTGGCTGAATGCCCGGGAGATGATGGGGCTGATTGTCCCATCATTGAGCATTTATCTGGCTGCTGTAAGCATCACGGTTGATGGGGAATAGGTCTCACCTTTAATGTGATTCCGTCAACGGCGATAACTTCAACTTCGGTATTGGCTGGAAGCTCTTGGTTACAATAAACGCGCCAACTGCCATCGGCCAGTTTGATTCGGCTAAAACCGTTTTCAGTATCCGTGATTAAACGGGCACGCATTCCAATTAACTGGTGGTTTTTCTGATTGAGCGTCTTATCACTAGCCTGACGTGGGCGATGGCGTAGCCAGCTACGCCATGCAATAACAGAAAGCAAGGTCAAGACAGCAAACAGCGTGCCTTGCAGTTCCCAGCCCATATTAGGGAAAATCCATGTGATCAGGGCAACAACGACAGCTGCACTTCCTGTCCACAACAGATATCCTCCCGTTCCCAGCAATTCTGCAATCAGAAGCAGGCCACCAAAACAGAGCCAGAACCAGGCTGGCTGAGTGGCGATCTGTTCAATCATAACAATTTATCCTGTATGGCTATTTATCCTGTTTGCTCTTCTTGCTTTCGGTAATTAATTCGGCAATACCACCAATGGCGCCCATCAAATTGCTGGCTTCCAGCGGCATCATAATAACTTTGCTGTTATTTGAGGCACCAATATTGGTGAGGGCATCGGTATATTTTTGGGCAATAAAGTAGTTAATTGCCTGCATATCGCCATTAGCAATAGCGTCAGAAACCATTTTGGTTGCACGCGCTTCTGCTTCGGCGGCACGTTCACGGGCTTCCGCCTGAAGGAAGGCTGATTGGCGCTCACCTTCTGCTTTCAGGATTTGCGACTGTTTTTCTCCTTCCGCTTTCAAAATGGCTGCCTGCCGAATACCTTCTGCCTCAAGAATATCTGCACGTTTGGTACGCTCTGCTTTCATCTGGGCGTTCATTGCGGAGATCAACTCTTTAGGTGGACGCACATCGCGGATCTCAATACGCGTGATTTTGACACCCCATGGGTTAGTGGCTTCATCGACGATTGCCAGCAACCGGCTGTTGATGGAATCGCGTTGGGACAGCATTTCATCCAGTTCCATTGAACCCAACACAGTACGGAAGTTGGTCATGGTCAGGTTGATGATGGACAGCTCCAGATTGCTGACTTCATAGGCAGCACGTACGGGATCGACAACCTGAATAAAGCAGACAGCATCAATGGTGACATTGGCATTATCGCGAGAAATGATTTCCTGCGATGGTATATCCAGAACCTGTTCCATCATATTGATTTTACGACCGATACGATCAACAAATGGCATGATAATGTGCAGGCCTGGTGTTAATGTACGGGTATAACGTCCAAAACGCTCAACAGTCCATTGATAACCCTGTGGAATGGTCTTAACACAAGTAAAGACGATAGCAATCGCAATAACGATTAAAATCGGTACAGCACCAAAAGAGAGTAAATCCATAACAATTCCCTTACTTAGCTAATTATGGAATATATAAGTTTTCTTTACTTAATAGAGTAAAGAGTATACATGACGACGGTATTTAGATGCCAGAGCATCTCCAGTGCCTAGTGCAGAGAGAATCTCCATCATCGTCTTTTTCACTGCACCCTCGGCAGCAGAAAGATCCTTTTTCAGAAAACTAAATAATAATTCCAAGGCTTCTTCATTACGGCCAACTTCGTGTAATTTCGCAGCCAGTTGTACGGCTAATTCTGCATTCTCTGCTTGAGTTGCCAACTCTTGTTGCAGTTGTCGAATCTCAGGTGAATCAGCCGCCTCTTTCTGGGACTTAAGGCATTCAAGCAATTCATGATAGCGTTCATCTTGTGCTTCTAATGGAATGGTATCCACTATTTTTTGGGCCTCTTCAAGATGATTGAGTGAAAGGTTCACTTGGGCTAGCAATAGGGTAATCTCTGTATCTTGCGGGTTTTCTTGATGGATTTCTTTCAATAAAGGTAATGCCTCCTGATCCTTACCTTCTACAAGTAGCTCGTTAACTTGCTCTAATGGTGATTTTTCCATTTGAGGAAGGAGAGTGGCAAAAATTTTTCTGATAGCCTCATCGGTCTGGATACCTTCAAAACCCTGAACAGGACGAGCTTCTTTTACAAACAGTACGGTAGGCAAGCTACGTACACCAAATTGTGCAGCAATATGGTAAAGTTGGTCACAATTGACTTTGGCCAGAGCAAATTGCCCTGCATATTCATGGGCTATTTTATCAAGCGTGGTTTCTAATTCATGGCAATGTAGGTCCTGTGGAGACCAGAAGTAGAATACGACAAGCTGGTTGAGAGAGTGCTGTACAACTTCGGCAATATTCGATTCATCAATATTAATGATATGGGCAGTATTGTTGTTTGTATTTACGGTTGGTTCCATGGGATTTTTCTCTGAGTCGTTGTAAGGTGATTACATGAATAAATAAGACTTGTTTGTCCGTTTTTCAATGTCTATTTACTTTGCCAGCGCAAGATTCTATCGAGCCATCGCTCAGGGAGTAGACGGCGCATCATTTTTACTCCATGAGTCAATAAGGTAACGGAATAGCGTAATTTCGGGTTAGGGCTTTCCAGTGCATGAATGAGTTTAGAAACGACATCCTCAGGCATCAACGTAAAACGACGAGCAAGGCCTGGATTCTCAACCGGACGATCCTGCTGTGTTTGATTGACATTCTTCGTAAAACGGGTATGGATTGGACCAGGTTCTATCAGGCTGACTTTAATGTCTGTTTTTGCCAATTCTCCACGTAAGGCATCCGACCATGCTTCAAGGGCATATTTACTGGCAGCATACGCCCCACGACCTGGTGTCGAGATCAATCCCATAACAGAGCTGGTTTGGACAATCCGCCCTGCGCCATAAGCGCGTATAGCTGGCAGTAGCAGGCATGTCAGTTGGTGGGTGCCAAAGAAATTGGTGGAAAACTGTTTTTCCATCTGTTCGCGGGAGATACTTTCTAATGGACCGTAGACACCAAATCCCCCATTATTGAATAGCCCGAACAAACGGCCGTCGGTTAATTTGATGACTTTCCTGGCGGCGCACTCTACGCTTTCTTTATCATCTAAATCCAATTCGATGGGTTCGAACCCCAATTCATGCATATGTGCCAAATCAGAGGGTTTGCGGCAAGCTGCGAGTACGCGGTAACCACGTTGGTGGAGCGTTTTAGCCGCGACTAACCCGATCCCGCTAGAACACCCAGTAATAAAAATAGCTTTTTGCATAACTTTACCTGTTCACCTGCATCAATTTATGGAAATAAATGATTTACTATTAAGAAATATTTTTACTTAAGGAGAGTTGATATATACCGACAATTTGTTGGACATCCAATCAGCGATAAAGGGTTGTGCGGCTTGATTGGGGTGCAACCCATCATCTTGCATCCATTCTGGTTTGATAGCAACGTGCTCCATGAAAAATGGCAGCAGAGGAATTTGGTTGTGTTCAGCAAGCTCAAGATAAATTTTGGCAAAGGATTCGGTATATCGCTTTCCATAATTAGGTGAAATTCGGATTTGCATTAACAACGGTTGTGCGCCGGCTTGTTTAATCAAAGTAATGCCCTGTTGCAAATCTTGTTCTATGTTTTGAATGGGAAAACCACGCAGTCCATCATTCGCACCAAGCTCTATCAAAACCCATTTTGGATTGTGCTGTTTCAATAATTCAGGCAAACGTTCAAGCCCTTGTGCGGCAGTATTACCACTAATACTGCCGTTAACAATGACTGTTTTTTTGCCGGTTTGTTGCCACTGTTTTGCCATCAGTGCAGGCCATGATTGCTCAACTGGCAAACGATATCCGGCACTGAGGCTATCACCTAATATTAGCAGGGTATCTGCTGCCGCTGCTCTGGCACTGCATAGCACCAACAATAAAAGGAAAAATACATGGCTGTAGAAAGTATTCTTGAAGTTCATCATCTCACTAAACATGTCGGTCAAGGGGAACAGGTAATTAATATATTGCAAGGTATTGAGTTAGTTGTCGAGCCAGCACAGACAATTGCATTAATTGGTGAATCAGGCTCCGGTAAATCAACGCTTCTGGGTATTATTGCCGGATTGGATGATGGTAGTGGAGGAGAAGTTCATCTATTGGGACAAAATATCAGTCGCATGAATGAAGAGCAGCGCGCGCAGTTAAGGGCAGAAAATGTAGGTTTTGTTTTTCAGTCATTTATGTTGATCCCCACTTTGAATGCATTGGAGAATGTCCAGCTTCCGGCATTATTGCGTGGTGAATCAGAAAACCAAAGCCGTGAACAAGCCATTGATCTACTGGGGCAATTGGGGTTAGGGAAACGCCTGAAACACATGCCAGCCCAGCTTTCAGGGGGAGAACAACAGCGGGTGGCTTTGGCTCGGGCATTCTGTACTCGTCCCAAAATCCTGTTTGCTGATGAACCAACGGGTAATCTTGATCGCCAGACAGGAGATCGCATCGCCGATTTGCTGTTTTCCCTGAATCATGATTACGCCACCACGTTGATTTTAGTCACGCACGATAATCAACTTGCGGCGCGTTGCCAGCGTCGCTTACGCCTGGTAGATGGAAAATTGCGGGAGGAAGCATGATCTGGCGCTGGTTTTGGCGTGAGTGGCGTACACCTTCTCTCCTGATTGTATGGTTATCCCTGACCTTAGCGGTGGCCTGTGTGCTGGCATTAGGGCGTATTAGTGATCGCATTGATCAAAGTGTGCATTATCAAAGCCGTGATTTTTTGGCGGGTGACCTTGTTTTAAGGGCTTCGTATCCCGTTGATGAAACCTGGTTGCAAAGGGCACAAGAGCAGAAGTTAACACTCAGTCGCCAAATCTCATTTTCGACCATGACGTATGCGGGAGACATTCCACAACTGGCTCAGGTGAAAGCCGCAGATGAGCGCTATCCTTTGTATGGAGAACTGGAAACCAATCCGCGTGGGTTAAAGCCAGAAAAAGGTTCTGTATTGGTGGCTCCACGATTATTGACACTATTGGGCGTTAGGATAGGAGATAATATTGACGTGGGAGATACCACGTTGAAGATTCGTGGGGAATTATTGCAAGAGCCTGACAGCGGTTTCAATCCTTTTCAGATTTCTCCCCGAATTTTAATCAATATTGAGGATGCTCAGGCTACCGGGGCGATTCAACCCGGCAGCCGCTTGACTTACCGTTATATGTTTGGGGGTTCTCCTGCCGCCATCCAATCATTCCAGCAATTCGTTGAACCGCAACTAAAAGCGGATCAACGCTGGCTGACATTGAAACAAGATAATAGTGTCATGGCGCAATCCATTGAGCGTGCCCAGCAATTTTTATTGCTATCAGCTTTGTTAACATTACTACTTGCTGTAGCGGCAATGGCAGTTTCCATGGCGCATTACTGCCGCAGCCGACATAACCTGATTGCTATCCTGAAAACATTAGGTGCAGGGCGCTGGGCCTTGCGTCAATGGATCATTGGACAATGGTTGGTGATATTGCTTGCCGCCATAGTGGTAGGTTCCATTTTGGGGTTGGTTTTTGAATCTGCATTGATTCGAATCCTGGCAGGAATGTTACCTAAGATGTTACCGGCTGCGGGAATGTGGCCGTGGGTATGGGCGATAGCTGCTCTGTTTGGTATTGCCGTGTTGGTAGGTATTCGTCCTTATCGCCAACTCATGGCTACCCAGCCTTCACGGGTATTGAGAAGTGATGTAACGGTATCCATCTGGCCATTGCGTTATTATTTACCCATGGTGGCATTAATCATAACAGGAGGATTGGTCTTACTGGCAGGCACTAAGCCGTTGTTATGGTCACTGTTAGCCGGAGTGCCGATTGTCGCGTTGTTTTTGGCACTATTGGGATGGGGAGGATTATGGCTACTGCGCCGCGTGACGTTCCGCCAGTTAAGCCTGCGTCTGGCGGTCAACCGGTTACTGTGTCGGCCATTTCAGACCATGACCCAATTGGCGGCATTTTCCCTGTCATTCATGTTATTGGCTTTGCTGATTATGGCAAGGGGAGATTTATTGAACCAGTGGCAACAGCAATTACCACCGGATAGCCCTAATTATTTCCTGATTAACATGACCCAACCCCAAACGGCTCAAATTAATGACTTATTGGCTAAATATCAGGTAGAACCTACCGATTTTTATCCCGTAGTGCTGGCACGTTTGACGGAAGTGAACGGACAATCTGCGCTGGAATGGGCGAATGAAAAACACCCTAATAGTACTACCGTGCGTCGCGAACTGAACTTAACTTGGAAAGAAGAACTGCCGCCTTTTAATACCCTGGTTGCGGGGACATGGCCGCCAAAATCGAACGAAGTTTCTATGGAACAAGGTGTCGCTGAACGGTTAAACATTAACCTGGGAGACAGGCTCACATTCACCGGAGATACCCGAACGTTTCATGCCATAGTAAGCAGTATTCGCAAGGTGGATTGGGAGAGCATAAATCCGAATTTCATTTTTATTTTCGTCAAAGAGACGTTAGAAAATCAGCCCAGAATGTGGTTAACCAGCTTTCATTATCAAGGGGATGGAAGGCTGTTAACGGAAATTAACCGCCATTTCCCGACCGTTAGTATGCTGGATATTGGTTCGATACTCAAACAAGTACAAGGCATCTTGCAGCAAGTTAGCAAGGCATTAGAAATTATGGTTGTTTTGGTAATGATTTGTGGCGGGTTACTGTTATTGGCACAAATTCAGGTAGGTATGAGCCAGCGACAACTTGAATTGGTGGTATACCGCACATTAGGGGCGAGCAAAAAGCTTTTGCGGCGTACATTATGGAGTGAATTTGCCCTGCTTGGTTTTATGGCGGGTTTGGCAGCGGCATTTGGTGCAGAAATCGCACTTTGGTTGTTACAGACTCAGGTCTTTGACTTTCCGTGGCAGCCACAATGGCAGATGTGGTTTCTGCTTCCCATCATCAGTAGCTTACTGCTTTCACTATGTGGTGGCTGGTTGGGAGTCAGGTTATTACGAAAGCAAGGGCAATATCGGCGCTTGCCTGAGTAATCTCTACATCTTTGATAAACCTCGTTGGTTTAAGCGAGGTTTATCAGCGATCTATTTGACCAGATATTATCAGGCAAATTCTTCTCTTAACTTGGGCAGTATCCGATCGCCAAAAATCTTTAACCCTGTTATGTAATCGGGGAAAATCAACATAACGCCATCCAACTCACAAGTACGCATTAAACCTGTTAGTTGCTTGTAGCAGGTATCTGGCGTACCGATGGCAGTATGAGTCATAAAGGCGTTTTGGGAGCCTTCTACCATCGCATTGCTTTTTCCATCCGTATTGACGCCAAAACTATGCATCATATTTTTGACAGCTTCCACATCCAAGCCCTGGCGATAGAACTGTGCGAGGGTTTCAGCATAGGCATCTGTTTCAGCGTAAATGACAGTACACATGCAGAATGTTTTAGTTGACGCACACTGAAACGTAGCCCTTGTTCGGATTGGCAGGCACAAACGAGATTTGTTCAAATTCGTCTCGGAATGAACCGGAAACAATATTCAGCCTCGCACGTCCCTGACTAATGTGATCCAGCGTGGCGATCATTTTGGTCGTAACCGCCGGATTATGCAGCCCGGCATGAACAGTTGCGATTAATTTTGCGCGGTGGGTCACTTCGGCAATCCCCGCCAAACCCGCACCATTTTCCCATGGACATAATGAAATCAAGGCCAATCTGGTCGGCCAAAATAGCAGCCTCTCGGTTCTGTTTATAAGACGCATCCAGTGGTGGTATGTTTTTGGAGATGATCCACCCACTTTTGGCGATGGGCAGAAATACATCGAACGCTTTCTTTGACATCACTATTTCCTTGTTTGTACGTTATTTCAGTTCATTTTTACCTTATTCAGTAGATTGGGTGTTTTCTCATTTTATGAGCAGGTGGTTTCATCATTAATGTTACGACAAGAACAACAAATACAGGAATGGCAATAATCAGGAATGCAGAGGTAAAACTGCCTGAATAATCTTTGATGGCACCCGCAAAAAAAGGCGCCAGACAAGCCAAGGTAGATATCAGGTTCATGATAGAAAACAGTTCCAAATAAGGCTTGCGGCCAAAATAGTTAGCCAGCAATACACTGGATGCAAGGAAGGTCATGCCATATCCCATTCCGACACACAGCGTGAACGCAATCAAGAACGGCCATGACGAGGCGATACTCAGTGCAATCAAGCCAAGGATAATAATAAACAGGCTGATAATCAGTAACTTTTTGGGTTCTACCCACTCTCCCACTGCACCGCCGGCTAATCTGGAAAATGCATTGATAAAAGCCATTGTGCTCAGTAATCCAGCGGCGATAGCTTCGCTGAAACCATTTTCGATAATATGAGCAACCGCAAAACTGTTGACGGTAATGCCACACCATAAAAATGCGGTGTAAGTTGCAGCAATCACATAAAACTGCCATGTCCGTAGTGCTTGACGTGCGGTCCAATGTTGCTTGGTACGATAAATGCTGGGAGTATCCTGATTGTTATGTTTCTGGTTTACGGCCTTGGCGTGGGCGATTTCCCGTTTACCTTCCTGAAGAATAATAATCGTCAGGATAACGAAGATGGAGAGGATAATGGCGGAAATCATCCAATGCATTCGCCATGTTCCCCAAATACGGGTCGCCAGAAAGTAGATCCACGGGCCAATTACCCCACCTAGTCCACCTATCGTGAAATAGAAACCAAAAGCAAGGGCCTGTTTCTCATATAGCCGTGAAATCACATAAGTGCCTGGTACTGTTGCCAAAAAAGTAAAACCGATACCAATTAAAGCCGTACCAATAAAGTACGATGAAATAGCGTATGTGTGATAAAGATTGTAGAAACCTGCCAGAAAAATCAGCAGGCCAATAGACAGGGTAAAACGAACGCCAACTTTACGGATAAATACTGTTGGCAGAAAACTGGATAGCCCGCAAGTCAGGCCAAGCAGTGTGAACCCCAAACCTGCATTTGTCCAACTCCAGCCCAGTTCATTAATCATACTCGGCAGGACAACACCCAATGATGTAAAGGTTGTTGCTGTGGATAAAAAATAGACCATGCCTAAAAGTATCAGCAAAAACCACTGATAAGTACGCCCAAATTTGTCGTGTTGAATAGACATTGTGACTCCATCAAGGATGTAAACGATTAAAAGCAGCACTATTTTATGTGTTTATTAGAAAAAGCTATATCGAATAAACATGCATAAAGAAAATGGCGGGCACAATCTTTATGGGCATATAGAGGGTATGGCAGAAGTAGCAGAGTTTACTGCAACCGGTGAAACTGGATGAAGAAAATAAGACAATTGCTTTAAACCTGATCCCGGAAACATTAAGAATGACCAATCTCAGCAAGATTAAGGTCGGTGATTTCCTCAATGACGAGATAGATCAAACGACAAGAACCATTGTGGACACATTATCCCGAACGCTGTCAAGAATGCGATAATCTCTAACAGGAATGGGAAGTGGTAGTTGATTTTAATCATTACCACTGCCCAGAGTTGGTTATCAAAAATAACCGATCAGCTTAATTTCTCTTGTGCCCACTTAAGGCTGCTTTGATATTCTGTTGGTAATAATGAAGCTAACGTTTGCAATGTCGTTTTCAAGGCTTCTTTATCCGCATGAGTCACATTTAAGTGACCTACCTTACGTGCAGGACGAACTTCTTTTTCATACCAATGTAAACGAACCAGCGGCAAACTTAGCCATGCGGGATTTACCCCCGTGCCGATCAAATTGATCATGACGGATGGTGCAAAGATTTCTGGTTGTGGCATAGGAAGATTCAAGATCGCCCGCAAGTGAAGTTCAAACTGGCTGATGGAAGCGCCGTTTTGCGTCCAGTGACCGCTATTGTGAACCCGCGGAGCCAATTCATTGATCAACAAATTATTGCCAACAATAAAACACTCCATCGCCATAACACCAACATAGTTCAGGTGATCCATGATGGTGGATAACATCTGCTCTGCTTGCTGTTGAAATGGCTTATCGGCACCATTATCAGGCAAAGCAATACTGGTGCGTAAAATACCTTCCTGATGCAAATTATGAGTTAGCGTATAGAATACAGATTCACCTTTGGCATTACGGGCTCCAACCAGCGAGACTTCCCCCGAAAATGGAATTCCCTGTTCTACAATACATTCACCGTAAATTTCAGATGGAAGAGTTGTTTCATCACCCGGCCGGATACGCCATTGACCACGTCCGTCATAGCCCCCAGTCCGTCGCTTAACAATGATAAAATCCCCTAATTCCGCAAATAGTTGTGGCCATTGTTCGGGAGAGGAAAGTAATTTCCATGGCGCAGTTGCCAGGCTCAACGTCTCCATGAGCTGCTTTTGTGGCAAGCGATCCGCCAGTTGCGGAAAAATATCGCGATTGATAAAAGCCTGATGATGAGCCAGTTCGCGGGTTAATGCGGTTTCGGGCCAACGTTCAATTTCTGCGGTGATCACGCTGCTTTGGTAAGGCACTGCCTCCGGTTCAGCATCCAACCCAACAGGATAGACAGCGATCCCCAAAGGTTCACCGGCTTGACGCAGCATTCTGCCTAACTGACCATTTCCCAATACACAAACGGACTTCATGCATCCTCCCGTGGATCTGGGTTATCCAAAACAGCCTGGGTTTGTGCGCTGCGCCAATCTGATAAACGTTGAAACAGTGCACTATCATGCAACGCTAGCACCTGGGCCGCCAGCAATGCGGCATTTGCTGCTCCTGCCTTGCCGATAGCCAGTGTACCAACAGGAATGCCCTTTGGCATTTGGACGATAGAATACAGGCTATCAACACCACTAAGCGCCGCGCTTTGTACAGGCACCCCAAACACAGGCACTAAGGTTTTGGATGCCAACATCCCCGGTAGATGTGCTGCTCCACCTGCACCAGCGATAATGACATCAAAACCATTTTCTTTCGCCTGTTCTGCAAAACGAAAAAGTTTATCTGGCGTTCGGTGTGCCGAAACAATTTCAACATGAAAAGGAATAGCGAGATCGGTCAGGATATCGGCCGCATGTTGCATTGTTGCCCAGTCGCTTTTAGAACCCATGACAATGGCGATTTTAGCGTGGTTTTGGGGTTCTATTTCTGTTGGAAAAGTCATTGTCGGAGTAATAGCTATTGTGGGATCAGAGCTGGACGTCATAAATCAGATGCTCCTGTATTGGGTATCTACCAGAACAAAGATGAAATTTCAGATGGCGGATCATATCACGCTAATTGCATAAGGAAAACGTTTGCGTCGTTTGATCTGTCGATTTTTACAAAATAAGTAAAGGAGCTTAGAAGGGAAAGGATATCAACTCAATAGCCGTTTCTGTAACTTTGAACATCGAACCTTGGTCATGCCATGCTCCTAATACACCACGATGCACGGTTTTATCGCCAAACTGAATATCGTGTATTGCGGGGCAGTGAGTATGCCCGTGAATTATCCAATCTGCCTGATATTTTTTAAAATGTTCGATAACAGCCTCTTGATTGACATCCATAATAGATGTGGATTTTTGGCTGTTAGCATATTGGCTACCCGCTCGCATTTTAGCGGCAATTTTCAAGCGGATAAATAAAGGGAGAAACAGGAATAGCCGTTGTATCCAAGGAGTATGCACTCGCTTACGATATTGCTGATAGTTGATATCATCGGTGCATAGTGTATCGCCATGCAAAATCAAAATACGTTTACCATACAACTCCAGCACTTTTTCCTGTGGTAGCAGAATCAAGCCGCTCTCTCTGGCAAAATGGGAACCGAGCAAGAAATCACGATTGCCATGAATGAAATAACAGGGAATACCTTGTTGTTTCAATCCATTAAGTGCCTGGGCGATTTTAGTATGCAATGGGTTGGGATCATCATCACCAATCCAGTAATCAAAAAAATCACCGAGGATATAAAGACTTTCAGCGTGGATTGCATCCTCACGTAAAAAACGCAGAAAACCGGCAGTAATTGCCGGCTCTTGTTCACTGAGATGCAAGTCTGCAATAAACAGTGTATTCATGTAGCGTTTAACAGCAATTATTCGCCAACAGTAACACGTTCAATGATCACATCTTCATGTGGTACATCTTGGTGCATACCGCTGCGACCAGTGGAAACACCTTTAATTTTATCAATCACGTCCATACCTTCAACAACTTCGGCAAATACGCAGTAACCCCATCCATCTGGACGCTCTGAACGGAAGTTCAGGAAATCGTTATCTACAACGTTAATGAAGAACTGGGCAGTTGCAGAGTGCGGATCATTGGTGCGTGCCATAGCGATAGTGCCACGGCTGTTTTTCAGGCCATTGTTGGCTTCGTTTTTGACAGGAGCCTTAGTTGTTTTCTGCTTCATGCCTGGTTCAAAGCCACCGCCTTGAATCATGAATCCATTGATAACACGGTGAAAAATTGTGTTGTCATAAAAACCTTCCGAGCAGTAACTCAGGAAGTTTTCAACAGTTGCAGGTGCTTTATCAGCGAAGGTTTTGATTACGATATCGCCAAAGTTGGTGTGGAAAGTCACCATAATAAAAATCCTAGTAATAGTTTTGATTGACCCTGTATTTAGGGGATTCGGAACAATCGCTGTTATATCATATCTCAGATTTTGAGTCAGTACTCTGGGACGTATCAATACAACGCGGTTTACGGCACTTGCAAAGCATTGCATATCAAGGTGAAATATCTCATCTGGCTTCTCTATATTCTCGTTTATTTATCTTGCTGATAAAGAAGCCTATAATCAGCCAATTCATTTGATTTTATTACACGTACATTAATTTTTACGGAAACCCACTGATGCTAAAAATTTTCAACACTCTCAGCCGTCAAAAAGAAGAATTTAAGCCGATTCACGAAGGAAAAGTGGGCATGTACGTGTGTGGCATTACCATTTATGACTTGTGTCATATCGGTCATGGCAGAACATTTGTGGCATTTGATGCGATTGCCCGTTACCTGCGTTATCTGGGATATGATCTGACATATGTCCGTAACGTCACAGACGTGGATGATAAAATTATTAAACGCGCCATCGAAAATAACGAAAGTTGTGACGATTTGACCGCACGCATGTTGGCAGAAATGCACAGCGATTTTGATGCATTGAATATTCTGCGTCCTGATTTAGAGCCTCGTGCAACGCAACATATCCCAGAAATCATTGCAATCACGGAAGAGCTGATTAAGCGCGGGCACGCTTATGTTGCTGCTAATGGTGACGTTATGTTCTCCATTGACACCAATTCTAATTATGGCCTGCTTTCCCGCCAGGATTTGGAACAATTGCAGGCTGGCGCCCGTGTTGAAGTGGCAGATGTAAAACGTAACCCGATGGATTTTGTATTATGGAAAATGTCCAAACTGGGTGAGCCGAGTTGGGAATCTCCGTGGGGAGCAGGCCGTCCGGGTTGGCATATTGAATGTTCCGCCATGAACGGTAAGACGCTGGGTCACCACTTTGATATCCACGGTGGCGGTTCTGATTTGATGTTCCCGCACCATGAAAATGAGATTGCTCAATCCACTTGTGCCCATGATGGTCCTTACGTCAATTATTGGATGCATTCCGGCATGGTTATGGTGGATAAAGAGAAGATGTCCAAATCATTGAATAACTTCTTTACCATCCGTGATGTGCTGGCGTATTACGATGCTGAGACCGTGCGTTATTTCTTGCTGTCAGGCCACTATCGCAGCCAGTTGAATTATACGGAAGAGAACCTGAAACAGGCGCGCACTTCCCTTGAACGTCTGTATACCTCCCTGCGTGGTACAGATAAATCTGCCCAACCTGCTGGTGGAGAAGCATTTGAAGCCCGTTTCGTTGAAGCAATGAACGATGATTTCAACACACCGGAAGCGTATTCAGCCTTATTTGATATGGCGCGTGAGCTGAATCGGCTGAAGACAGAAGACATGACCATAGCTAATGGTCTGGCGGCAAGACTACGTAAATTGGCAGGTATTCTTGGCCTTTTGGAACAAGATCCAGAACACTTTTTGCAAGGCGGAGCACAGACTGATGGCGATGTTGCCCGAATCGAAGCATTAATCAAACAGCGTAACGATGCTCGTAAAAACAAAGAATGGGCATTGGCTGATGCGGCGCGTGACCAGTTAAATGACATGGGAATTGAGCTGGAAGATGGCCCACAAGGAACAACATGGCGCCGTAAATAATCGATTTTTGATTTATTGAACACCAGAACCGCCCCTTAGATGGGCGGTTCAGTTTTTAATATCTTTGCACTTTCATAGCAAGATTTTTTAGTTGTAGTGCTTGTTATATAAATGAGCGGAATAAAAACCGACAAATTTATTGATAACGACTTAAGTGCTTAGGATAGAAAGCGTTTCCAGCGTGATACGTGATTTTTCCAGAAACTGCATCCCGTTTCATGGCAACAAAAGAAGAATTACTCAGATGCTCTGGTATTTGATGTGTGCTATCACTGGAAGCAGGATTAAGAAGAGAAATTTTTACTCTACGTTTAGAATTACTTAATTTATAAGACAAACCCAACAACCTTCTTGCAGCTCTATTACTTAACATAATTAACTCCGTTTCAGTTGTACATAAGCTTCCCAGTATAGCGACTTATTAGAAAATTGATATGATTGTTTGTCAATATATTGTCAATTTCACATATCTTGCGAACTAAGATCAGATAACTCTGTAACCAGAAAAATGATATTATGGTGCTTATTTTTATCTGCTTGTACTATGGGACTCTTGGGGATCTTTATATTAGAATCAGTTGTAAATCATGATGGTAAGGATAACTGCCAATAATATTGGCCTTATTATTGACATTATATTGTCTAATATTTATATATCACCTTATTCTGGTTTATATAAATCAGTGATAAAAAATAATAAAATTATATTTATGAAATAAAAGACAATACCTTAATACACAAGGTACTGTCTTTCTGAAAAGTATTAGTGGTAATGTTTACCTACTGATTTATTCTTCAACGCGAACAGATTCGCCATTAAAGGCAACAACTTTCCCGGCAGTAATTTTGCAGCGTTTGCGAGTTTCGAGTTGGCTATCAACTTGTACCAAACCTTCTGCAATCACGGATTTCGCCGTAGCACCACT
Organism: Xenorhabdus ehlersii; assembly: GCF_003610465.1. Lineage (GTDB taxonomy): Bacteria > Pseudomonadota > Gammaproteobacteria > Enterobacterales > Enterobacteriaceae > Xenorhabdus > Xenorhabdus ehlersii. The sequence continues at coordinate 600,875 of NZ_RAQI01000001.1, forward strand.
CTCACACCATCCTTGAAATTTCAGCAAATCACATAACTCGACATAAGGGTGGCCATCTAAATAAAAAATTTCCATCAATAACCTTCAGTTGTATCTACATCATGATATTCCTCGCAAGCTTGCAAGGTATTTTGAATCAATGTTGCAACGGTCATCGGTCCGACACCACCAGGCACAGGGGAGATCCAACTGGCGCGTTCTGACGCCTTATCGAAATCCACATCACCGATGACTTTGCCATTTTCCAGTCGATTAATGCCAACATCAACTACAATTGCACCCGGCTTAATCCATTCACCAGGAATAAAGTTTGGCTTACCAACAGCAACGACCAATAAATCTGCCTGCTCAACATGCTGACGTAAGTTTTTGGTAAAGCGATGCGTTACTGTAGTTGTACAGCCTGCCAACAGCAATTCAAGGCTCATCGGGCGCCCAACGATATTAGAAGCGCCAATAATAACTGCATTTAGCCCATAGGTATTGATATTGCAGCGTTCAAGCAGGGTTACAATTCCACGGGGAGTACAAGGGCGCAGTTTCGGGGCGCGCTGGCACAGACGACCGATATTATAAGGGTGGAAACCATCCACATCCTTATCGGGATGAATGCGTTCCAGTACTTTGACATTATCAATGCCGGCAGGTAAAGGGAGTTGAACTAAAATACCATCGATTTGCGTATCGGTGTTCAGATCATCTATCAGGGAGAGTAATTCAGCTTCGCTGGTAGTATCAGGTAGGTCATAAGAACGGGACATAAACCCGACCTCTTCACAGGCGCGGCGTTTGCTGGCGACATAAATTTGAGAAGCAGGGTTTTCTCCCACTAAAACGACGGCAAGACCTGGCGCTCGTTTTCCGGCGGCAACACGCTGCCTGACTTTTTCTGCAACTTCGTTTCTGATTGTCTGCGCAATCGTTTTCCCATCAATAATTTTTGCTGACATGTATTTAAGATTCCACTATCAAGTATAGGAATAGGGACTATTTTGTCAGAACATGAACCGCCTGTCAGTTTTATTAATAATCATAAAATGAACATATGAGCGAAAAGGGCATTGACTCATTCCATTATGCCCGTATAATCCGGTGCTGCATTAAGGCATTAATAATGTTTCTTATTCTATATACCATAATGCGCCCTTAGCTCAGCTGGATAGAGCAACGGCCTTCTAAGCCGTAGGTCACAGGTTCGAATCCTGTAGGGCGTACCATCCATTCATATCGTAACGTCTTCCGAAGTCTACAAAATCCCAATAAATACGCAGTGTTGGCCTTTTTCCGTTCTCCTATAGTCTAGTAAGGTATGTTGAAATCTACGATCTTATAGGGGTATATTTAGGGGTACATTCAGGTTCAATGAAGTGAGATACCCCCATGAAGCTAACAGCCCGACAGGTGGACACTGCAAAGCCGAAAGAAAAACCCTACAAACTTGCAGATGGTGGCGGACTATATCTATTGATTAACCCTAATGGCTCTCGTTATTGGCGGTTAAAGTACCGGATCGCAGGTAAAGAAAAATTGCTCGCATTAGGGGTATACCCTGAAATCTCCCTTGCCGAAGCGCGAACCAAGAGAAATGATGCGCGGCGGACATTATCGGGTGGTAATGATCCGATAGAGGAAAAGAAAGCGGAGAAGGCAGCCAAAGTATTTGCGGTCAACAATAGTTTTGAATCTATAGCTATTGAGTGGCACGAGTATAAACGCCCAAACTGGTCACAAGGGTATGCCGAAGACATTCTAGAATATCTGAAAAAAGACATCTTCCCGTATATTGGTAAACGTGCTGTTACCGAGATTAAACCTGCTGAAATGCTGGCTGTGCTCCGAAAAATGGAGCAACGCGGCGTTTTGGATAAATTGAAAAAAACCAGACAGGCCTGTCGGCAAATCTTCACCTATGCCGTTATTACCGGACGGGCAGAGTTCAATCCCGTTACTGATCTTGCCAGCGCACTCAAAGCTCCCAAGCAAAAACACTTCCCACACCTTTTAGCCGACCAGATGAATGATTTCCTCATCGCCTTGAGTGGTTATAGTGGTAGCCAAGTGACGCAATCAGCGACCCGTATGCTGATGCTGACCGGAGTACGTACTATTGAGCTGAGAGAATCGGAATGGACTGAATTCGATTTTGATAACGATCTCTGGCAAATCCCCGCCGAGCGAATGAAAATGCGCCGCCCTCATATTGTCCCACTGTCAAATCAGGTTAAAGGCATTCTTATTAAACTGCATGAGATTACAGGACGCGGAAAATACGTTTTCCCCGGTCGTAACGATGCGGGTAAGCCAATGAGTGAGGCAGCTATCAATCAGGTTATTAAGCGAATTGGTTATGACGGACAGGCAACAGGCCACGGCTTCCGCCATACCATGAGTACCATCCTACATGAACAAGGCTATAACACAGCTTGGATTGAAACTCAGCTTGCTCATGTTGACAAGAACAGCATTCGTGGTACTTACAACCACGCTCAGTATCTGGATGGTCGCCGGGAAATGCTGCAATGGTATGCGGATCATATGGAGATGCTGGAACGAGGCGAAAATGTGCTGATTGGAAAATTTGGCAAAAGGGCGTAAATATATGATGTTTTTTTACGCAAGTGTGACCGTGACACACGAGCTTATTTTTTATACATAATGCCAATTCAAAGCCAAAATTTCCTGAAAAAATAAATTCAACAAATTGGAAAAACAATTAACGCTGTTCATTTAGTCTTGCTTTTTAAATAATCCGCCTGTCATCAAATAACGTCCACAATGAGCGCCCAAGGACTCGGTAACAGGAGAAAAAATATGACAATGACAGCACCGAAGGAAAACCTTATCCGTTTGCCGGAAGTTCAACGCAGAACGGGTTATAGCAAAGCGTGGATCTACAAACTGATTAGTGCCGGAGAGTTTCCTAAACAAGTCAAACTCGGCTCCCGCTCCGTCGCCTTTATTGAATCAGAAATTGATAACTGGATTGCGCAGCGGATCGCGGAATCGCGAGCGGCATAACATAGAAAAGAACATGGCATAAGAAAAGTAATATAAAAAGCAACGCCCCAGAGTGCGCGAACACATCTGAGGCGTCTGACCAACAACCGTTAAATGAGGTAACGATGATGGCTGATATACAGCATACCCAAACTCACCCTAAATTTATATCCTCAGATATCACAGGCAACCAGAAACCGCTTGATCTGATCCAGACCGTGAAAAAATCCGCTATGTATCATTGGGAAAACCTATTGCCTGCCTGTGGCATCAATATCCCGGCAAAGGGAAAACATGGTGCTTGTCCTGTCTGCGGTGGCACCGACCGTTTTCACTTTATTGATGATCACCATCATGGCAACTGGCATTGTCGCCAGTGTGATACCCCGAACTATGGTGATGGACTGGATTTAGTGGCAAGAACCAAAGGAATTTCCATCACTGAGGCAGCAAAAATCATTGCAGGCGTACTGGCATTGCCTTTGCCAGAACCCAAGTCCGCCAGAGAAACCATTCAAACTACGCAGTCAATTGCCGAAAAAGTGGCATCACTAATGGCGCAAACTGTCGCTGGTCAATCGCCCTATCTGGCTGCAAAAGGGCTGGATTTTCCTAATCAGCGGCTATTGCTCAATAATTCGACTTTGTTGGCACTGACAACACTGGATAAAAAAGTAACAGGTGCACAAATTATCGAACCCAATGGAGAGAAAAAATTACTGTCCGGCAGCCAGAAAAAAGGCGCATTTATTGCTCTGTCAGAGCTGGAAGCGTTCCCTGACACAGTGATTATTACCGAGGGCTATGCTACGGCACTTACAGTTAGCCAGCTTTATAAAGGCACTGTTCTGGCAGCATTGGATGCTGGCAATTTATCTTCGGTTGCCAACGCTGTTCGGGAACGTTGGTCAGGTACAAAAATTATTATTGCAGCAGATAATGACTGGCATCATCCCGACGAGCTGGATAAGAATGGTAAACCGAAAGTGAATATCGGCAGGATTTCAGCAGAAAAAGCTGCTATTGCGGTTAGTGGTTGGGTTACGTTACCACCGACAGAGTACAAAGCTGACTGGGACGATTATCGACGACAACATGATGTGGAAAGGGCAAAGCTGGCCTTTTCTCAGGGGCTTTATCGACCAACATCAACCAAGAAAAAAACAGCCACTCAGCCCAATGATAGTGAATCTTCAAAACTGACATTATGCCAAATGGGAGCCAGTCAGCGCGGAGAAGTATTACTGGCGCGTTATGATAGTGATTTAGCGCTGGATGGCGCTTCGGAAACCGTGCATCACTATGACGGCATTGTCTGGCGTCCGGTCAGTGACCGCGATTTAAAACGGGAAATGGTCGCAGCCTTTATGGAAGAAAAATTGCCGTACTCACCACATGGTATCAGTTCTGCGGTGGATGCCCTGAAATTGCAGCTTCCTATGATGCAGCCACCAGAATGCCATTTAATCGGATTCAGTAACGGCGTGTTTGACCTGAAAACGTGCCAATTCCGGCCTCATCGCAAACATGACTGGTTGCTACTGGCGAATGACGTTGAATTCAATTCCCCTGCTTCGGGGGAAACTCTGAAAAATCATGCCCCGCAGTTCTGGCGCTGGCTCAATCGAGCAACAGCCAATTGTGAGAATAAGTTTGAGCGGGTACTGGCAGCCCTGTTTATGGTTCTGGCAAACCGTTACGACTGGCAGTTGTTTCTGGAAATCACCGGTGCTGGAGGCAGTGGCAAAAGCATCCTTGCTGAAATCTGTTCAATGCTGGCCGGCAAAGGCAACACTGTTTCTGCGAGTATGGCTGCACTGGAAAACCCACGGGAACGGGCACTGATTGTGGGATATTCGTTGATTATCCTGCCAGATCAAACTCGCTATGTGGGCGATGGCTCCGGCATCAAAGCCATTACAGGCGGGGATGAAGTCGCTATCGACCCGAAGCATAAACAACCTTATTCAACCCGCATTCCTGCTGTGGTACTGGCGGTGAATAATAATGCCATGAGTTTCAGCGATCGCAGTGGTGGCGTATCACGGCGTCGGGTAATCTTCAATTTTTCCGAAGTCGTACCGGAGAGTGAACGTGATCCATTGTTGCGAGATAAAATCGCAGCAGAATTGCCCGTGATTATCCGGCATCTCCTGCATCGGTTCGCTGACCCACAAACTGCAAGGCGTTTACTGACTGAGCAACAGAAGTCAGAAGAAGCACTGGATATCAAACGTGGCACAGATCCACTGGTCGATTTTTGCGGCTACCTGATTGCATCCGATGAAGCTGACGGCCTGTTAATCGGTAATGCAGAGATTGTGCCGTTCAATCCCCGCAAGTACCTTTATCATGCCTACCTTGCCTATATGAAAGGTAATAACCTGAATAAACCTGTTTCCGTAACCCGCTTTGGTATGGATATGCCGGGCGCACTGGCGGAGTACAGTCAGCATTACCTGCGTAAGAAAAGCAAATACGGCATTCGTAGCAATCTGAACCTGAATATCGACACGGCTATTGAATGGATGCCAAAACTGGCAAGGGATAACCTGCCAGAAGAATAATTTCTTTCTTTATTGATGATAATTTTCAAAGAAATATAAAAAGTATTCACTACTGTTCACCTTGTAATTTAAACATATATATCAATACATTATAGGGTGAATAGTTATTTTTAAACTGTTCACAAGTCTTCATCACTATTCACCTTTTCCTGATTTGAAGGTGAATGGTTGGTGAAGAGTGGTGATGAGTTTGATTTCAAGTTATCACCATTTAACAACATGAATTTAAATGAAAATATTAATAGGTGAATAGGGTGAACAGTTTTATCCCTAATTCTTTAGGGGATGGGGGTAAGTGAAAAGTTTTTTCTGGCAGGTGTTTTTTCAGCTCTCTGGGTTATCGGGGTAATGCATTAGCCCGGTAACCCGGAGAAGACAAGCGCAGCGCGTCAGGATGATTTTAATCTGTTGTATTACGTGAAATTAAAATTATGTAATTAACTGATTTTATTTTAGAAGAGAAGTTAATCACAATTTTCCTTATAGACTCTTATTCGCTCTGGAATGCGTAAGTGGTGACGTTATATTCTGCTTCATTAATGTGCTAATAACATGTCCCTATCATCAATGAGGCAAGGAAATATGGAAACACGCTCGCGTTGTCAGTTTACTGAAGGCAGCATCACCATACCGGAAGGTTATCAGGAACAGACCGTCAATATTATCATCGCGCACAATGTTCCCGCATTGAATATCAGCCGCGACCAGTTAAATGAAGGGGAAGATTTAGCTGGTTATATCACCCGCCAGAAAACGTTGTTGAAAAACGGTCTGCGAGACTGGCAGCTCCTTGAAGAACAACCCGCCATATTAGGTGACAACTTGCTGCAAGGCCATTTGTTGCTTTCACGTTATCGCCCCAAGAAAGGGCAACAGGTCTATCAGTGTCAGGCGGTATTTCTGCGGGATGAGAAAAAGGTGCTGATTTTTACCCTGTCATCCCAGCAGGCATTTACGGGATCACAGCGGCAGTGGCTGGATGACTGCCTGAAAAGTTTTCAGTTCTAGGGAGAGAATATTATGCCAGAAGCGGCAAGGCTTGGGGATACGATAGGTCATTCCAGTGCAATGGCCGGGTTAGTTGCAGGTACGATTATTGGTTCATTGATTTCAGCCGCAGGCGGGATTGCCGCAGGTTTTCTTTTTGTGGCTGGAGTAGCCGCCTCCTGTGTCGGGGTTGGTGTTTTGTTGATCGGCCTTTCCATTGCGGTGGGAATGGCAGCAGGTTCGTTAGGGAATATGGCACGCGATGCCTGTGTTTCGGCAGGTGCTTCGTCACGAAGTCCCAGCGGAACCATTACCAGTGGTTCCACGAATGTTCTTATCAATAATAAACCGGCTGCAATCGCAAAACGAAGTATGGTGGTTTGTAGCAAAGAGATCGGTCCCCGCCAGATGGCACAAGGCTCTGATTCCGTCTTCATTAATGGATTACCTGCCTCACGGGTAGGAGATAAAACGACCTGTGATGCGGCCGTAATGACGGGTTCTTCAAATGTTATTATTGGTGGAGGAACAAAGACAGAAGCAAAAATTACTCCAGAAATTCCCCAATTGGCTTATAACATCTCAGACGCAACTATGTTTTTGGCTGGATTTACCAGTTTCGGTGGAGCAGCATATAAGGCATTAGGTGCATTGCCAAAGCTGTTCAGTAAAATCCCGAATGCAGCCAAAATTAGTAAGACTCTTTGCCGATTAAGTAATTTAGCGGTTGGTGCTTCACTTGTAGGTATCATGTCAAGACCAGTTGAAGTCATTGCCGGTCAGAAATTCCTTAATGACGACGATGAATTGGATTTTGTTTTTGAAGCTGAATTCCCGTTGTACTGGCAGCGTAGCTATTTGAGCAGTTATCAGTATGACAGTGTGCTGGGGCAGGGCTGGAATCTGTTCTGGGAAAGTCGATTAACTCGCGTGGAAGAAGGTATTCTCTGGCGTAATTTATCCGGGGATATTATCCCGTTCCCGGATGTACCGGAAGGCCATTGCTGTTTCTGCCCTGATGCACAAAGCTGGCTGATACACACCGAAGGCGGAGAATGGGAAATCCATGATGCAGGTGAGCTGGTTTATTACTATATCGCCTTTGATAATGATGGTATCAGCCGGTTAAGCCATATCCGTGATAATGTCGGCAATGAACAGCGGTTCCATTACAACGACCAGCATCAGATGATTAATATCACGGGGTGCGGTGGAATGAATCTGCACTGTGATTATGCAGTCATAGAAATCGATGGCAAAACGGTTTCCCGATTAAGCAGGGTCTGGCGGGAGCTGTATAACGGTCAGCGCATTCGCCTTTGTCACTATGATTATGATGACAATGCCCGTCTTGTTGGCATCAATCACCGCAGTGACCATTTCCAACGTCAATTCGGCTGGACAGATCACGGCATCATGGCGTGGCATGTGGACAAACGTGGCCTGCGCTGTGATTATGAATGGGAACTGACCGAAGATGGGCTATGGCGCGTTATCAGCCAGAAAACCAATGAGGGTGCAAGTTACCGACTGGATTATGATGATAAAAATCTGATCCGCACCGCACACTGGTATGATGGTTCCCACTCCATCTGGGCACTCAACGAAGAACATCAGATTATTCACTGTGTTGATCGTAATGGGACTGAGCACCATATCTTATGGGATGAATTCGGTCTGCCAAACGGATACAAAGATGCTGAAGGTCATACCCGGCAGGGAGAATGGGATAAATTCGGCCGTCTCCTGAGTCTGACCGATGGCAACGGTGACAAAACGCAGTGGCAATATCAAAATGACACTGACAGATTGACTTTTATTTTCTGGCCGAATGGTGCAGAAATGTCGCTGGATTATGATGAATTCGGTCGCCTAATCAGTGAAACCTCACCACTTAAGCAAACCATTCTTTTTCATTACAGCCCAAATACCCTACGGCCTTATCAACGCATTGATGCCAAAGGCGGAGAAAGCCGTTTTATGTGGAATGGTCAGGGGCAGTTGATCCGCCATACCGACTGTTCAGGCCAGAGCAGCGACTGGCAGTACGACAATGAGAATCGGCTGAGCCGCTTTACTAATGCCCTGATGGAAGCTGTCCGCTATAGCTATAACGATGATGGTCAGTTGGTGCTTGTTACCTATCCCGATGGTTCAACAGAGCAGATGAACTGGGATAGTGCCGATCAACTTATTCATCACCAGCGTAATGAGAATGTCTCTCATGCTTGGGAATACAACACATTAGGACAAATCGTCTGTACAACAGACCGCCTGCAACGGCAGGTTCGTTACCAATACAGTCCCGAAGGGCATCTGGTGCAGATTGAGAATGCTAATGGTGGCCGTTATCTGTTGAATCGTGATGCTGAAGGGCGCTTGATTGAAGAAATTCGCCCTGACGATACATTGATCCAGTATGAATACAATATTGCTGGTTTGTTGAGTACTGAAAAACGGATGGGAGATCGAGTATTTCGGCAACCAGTGCGCCCGGTTTATCTGCATTACGATGCGGCGGGTAATCTTATCAAAAGGGAAACTGATACCGACAGCTACCAGTATCAGTGGGATAATATGGGGCGTTTGTTGGAAGCGAATCGTGTTCCTAATGCCTCCGGGAAACAGTTAGGATTGCTTCCGAATACGATTAGCTTTGAATATGATATGCTGGGGCGCGTGATTAGGGAGCAGAACGGCGAGGACGTGACCCAGTTCAGTTATGATGAAATGGATAATCTGACTGAATTGACTCTTCCGCAGGGTGATACTCTGCGTTGGCTCTACTATGGTTCCGGTCATCTCAGCGCTATTCGCCATAATCAACAGATGATTACGGAATTTGAACGTGACAACCTGCATCGTGAAACCTGCCGGACACAAGGTAAATTATTTCAGTTTCGTGAATATGATCCATTAGGACGTCGCATCAGCCAATACAGCGTCAGGGATAAATCAGCATCCATCGAACAGGGCAAACCGTGGCGGGCATGGCATTATGACAGGCAGGATGATCTGTGTCTGATGGAAGATCATTACCGTGGTTGGGTGGAATACCTGTATGACTCTGAAAGCCGACTGAAAAAAGTCACCAGCGTAGACAGTTTTGAGGAAATGCTGTGGTACGACCGTGCAGATAACCTGCTCGAACATCCACAATCTATAATGGAAAAAGAGGCGGAAGAGAATAAACACCTGACACCACAAGGCGACAGGCTGACGCAGTGGAATCAGTGGCGTTATGAGCATGATGCACATGGAAATGTTATTACTCGTGGAACAAGCATCGGTAACAAGCAAACGTATCGTTATGATGGCGATAATCGTCTGATTATTGCCGAAGGCAACGGAATGAAGGCCTGTTATCATTATGATGCACTGGGTCGGCGTATTCGCAAGGTAGTCACTACATGGCCGACAGGTACGCTTCAGCAAGAACAAACGGATTTTGTTTGGTACGGCCTGAAATTGTTGCAGGAACACAACGTCAACACAGGCAAAACCCAGACCTATTGCTACGAATCCGATGGTAGCTACATGCCATTATCCTGTATTGTTGTTAAAGGTTCTGTGTGTAATTATTTTTGGTATCACGCGGATGTTAATGGTGCGCCATTGGAAGTCACCGATGAAGAAGGCAAAATTGCGTGGTCAGGTAAATATGATGCCTTTGGTGCGGTTAACAGTATCACGGTAGCATTTTTTACTGATAAGGAACGTTCACCGAAAAATTTTGACCAGAATCTACGTTATGCCGGGCAATATTTTGACAAAGAGACGGGGCTGCACTTCAATACTTATCGGTATTATGCGCCTGAAATTGGTAGATTTATCACGCCTGATCCTATTGGTCTAAACGGTGGGTTAAATGTTTATACATATGCACCGAATCCAATAAACTGGATAGATCCTTGGGGATTAGCTAAAGATAAAACCTATACTGTTACCCGAAATATGAATGCCGCAGAAGCAGAAAAAACAAGAAATGCGGGAGGATTAGTTCCGGGTGAAACAAATGGAGTTCCTGATAGAAGAGCTAAATGGGTTAATATTGATGGCGCTAATTATGATAGAACGACGAATCCAAAACCAACACATACAGCAACTCTTGAAGTCACAAAAGAGGGATATGATATGTTGAACAGCAAAGATGTTGTTGAAGCTGGACAAGAATCTAAACAGACAGGAAAAATACTACATAAACCAACAAATGAACCCGGTGCAAGGGGAATAGGTCGTGACTTATTAGATAAATTTAATAAAACGATAAAGAAAATAAGTGTAAATCCTATATCAACTTGTGGCGGTAATAAAAAGAGAAGGAAATAAAAATGGAGCTAGCACCATTTTTTCAGCAGTACATTGATTTTAAATGTAGTGAATCCCCTGTTTCTAGTAAACTTGATAAGTTTGAATATTACCAATGTGAAAGTGGCGGGACTGAACTGTTCTTTATTGAAAGTGATGATATTGTCTTTCCAGAATGGAACTATCACTTATTTCCAGAAGATCCTCATTACTATAAAGAGTGTAACTGGAAACCTATTTTATCTGAGAGATTTGGAAATGTAAATTTATATGATGAACAAGTCTTCTTATATCTATTATTCACTATAAATAGTGTTACATCTATTGTTGAAATAAATCCCAATAATAGATCTAGAGATTTTGTGAAAAATTATTCATTTTTACAACTTTCTAAAATAAACAGTTTTTCATCTATTTCCAAAAGAGATAAAAATAAATTAAGAAATTTATTTTTTTATTCATTTTTGTATTCACATCCTGTTAACTACGAAACCTTATATGCGTTTTCAATTAGAAATGGTGATGTTTTTCATATTAAAAGTGGTGTGTTAGTTAAGGATTATTTTGATGCCTATTATGACTTCTTTGTTAATAACTATGAAAAGTATAAAAGCAAAATCCCAATTACAATTGATGAACTAATAAGTTGTAAGAAATTAACTGCTTTATTGTTGGATAATGTTGAAGGGAAATGTAATGGACTTAACTTACCAAGTGGATATAACGATAATGGAATTATTGAGGTCATTAATAATTTTGATGGTCTTATTAAGATTTACAACCAAGATAAAGGAATGTTTTATGATGAGTTAAAAAAACATTTATTGAACAATAATAGAGAAAACATCTTTGTTGATTTTTTATTGCAAAATTATGTTTGTTATATTCTTTATTCTGATATGGATGAAATTAATAATTTCTTAGACTGCTTTTCAAAAGAGTTTGATTTATGTGGTGTTTTGATAAATAAAATTTTTTACAATCCAATTTTTATAAAAAAAATACTCATCGATCAAAAAAAAGAACTTATCTTCATATGGCCGAGTGCTTTGTTTCTTAGATGAGGAAACGATTAACATATATAGTCATGATTGAGTTTTGATTTATCCTTTATCTTTAGCGACTCACTATTTTTCCATTTAAAAATATGAGTCGCTATAAATTTTAGAGATAATAGTCTATCGATACCTTTTTAATGTCAAAAATTTCTCTTGTCGCAATTCAAAAAAATCGCTAATCTGAACCGACTACTCACCATCACAGATGGTTACTTAGCTGTAATGGCAAAAAACTCCCGTAGCCTGAAAGGGAGAGCAAGATTGCGGTACATCTGCGCACTTTTGGAAGCAGATATCATCAAACATAAACCCCTTGTTTGACGATGAAAATCCCTTAAACTAAAAAAGACCTCAGAAGGGTGTTTTTATCTTGTCACCCAAGTGTATTGAACGTTGGGTCATGCACTTATTTTTCATACCAACATCAGGCTATGCCTCCGTTTGGCTTTGACCTTATGAGCGATGTTTTGATCCCATTTCATGTCATAAACATCACGTGGGTTTCACGCATCTGGTTCATATTCTTACTATCTCTGCTTGAATGATTCAGCGGACAGATTTTCTACACACAAACAATTAATCCATAGCTACCGTTTGACATCGGATCCTGCACCGTTTTGCTGTGCCTATCGGCATTTCAACGTCCGCACGACTTTTGCTGACTATTTGCTGAATTTAAGGCGTCACTTTTTGTCGGTTTACCGCTGAAAGTGACGCCGCAGCCAAAGAACCACACAACCATTACAGGCTCATGCCTGCTTAACCACACAGTGAATCTGACACTGCATTTTTAGATTGAAAAAGGAGAACTTGACGATATAGAGGCTGGCTTTTTTGCCAGTGGGGATGACCTGTTTATACAGGCGGCAGTACCGCGTACTCAACCGATACCCCGCAATACCTCAACCTGCGTTCACTCTGGCGCACAGATATCCGTCAAGGGCAAGGCAGATACTTTTTGTTTTGCCGCATTGTCGCGCGCCAGAGACCGTAGGTTGTCAGATATCAGTAAGGGGAAGCTAATGAGCCGATTGATTAAGGAATTAAAATTTTTTGCCCGGAAAGGTGGAGGCAGTCATAAGACCTGTCACGACCGTATTCGGATCGCCGGGCGTTTGGGTGCGTTGTTATTGAGCCTGAATATTCAGGTGAAAAGCCTCAGTAATTTGAAAGCCAAACATGTAGAACAGTATGTTGATGCTCGCTTATCTCAGGGGATTGCCAAACGAACGGTGCAAAATGAAATGTCCGCACTGCGTAATATCTTCCACATGGCAGGCCGGGAAAAATTGGAAACTTCGCCCCGTTTAAGTAATCAAGCATTGGGATTAAGCGGAACCAGCCGCGCCGGAACGAAACAGGCGCTCCCTGATGCTACGTTTCAGATTGTTTATCTGAAAGCGCTTGAGCGTGATGCCGGATTTGCCATCACATTGAAACTTGCCCGTTTGATGGGATTACGTTCTCAAGAAGCGGTGCAATGCAGCGCTTCATTGAAAAGCTGGCGAAAACAATTAGATCAACCAGAACCGAAACTTCATATTGTTTTTGGTACAAAAGGAGGCCGGCCAAGGCAAACACGCGTATTGGATATCGCAGTAGTAAAAGAGGCTATTGAACAGGCAATTGTTGTTGCAGAGCAACGAGGTGGCAGACTGATTGATAAACCCGACCTCAAGCAGGCCATGAATTACTGGCGGACACATACCACAAGGATTGGTTTAACAGGCTGTCATTCTCCCCATAGTTTGCGCTATGCGTGGGCGCAAGATGCGCTGAGTTTTTATCAACAGAATGGCTTTAGCCAGCAGGAAGCACGGGCACTGGTTTCAATGGATTTGGGGCATGGTGATGGTCGCGGGCGTTATGTAGAACGTGTTTATAGTCGTTAAACTTAGCCGTTCAGTTATTGAGTAAGCTAAAACAATCAGTTAAAGTATTCCCGCCATTAGCAAAATCTAATGGTCAAGGCGTCGCGGCCTTGTGTAACTATACACTGGTAGGAAGTTTCTACCAGTGCGCCTGTTATCACCTTTTCAATGGTGGTTCAGGCAGGGAAGGCTTCGGCCTTGCCGGTCATAGTTACCCGGTCCGCGAACCCTGTCTGAATCGCCACCATCAATATTAATTAATGGAAGGGGTAGCAGGAATGAATAACAACATTAGAAATGACTGGCATCAAGCCGATATTATTGCTGCATTACGTAAGCGTGGTACAACCTTAGCGGCGGTTTCCCGTGAAGCGGGACTCAGTTCATCGACACTGGCAAATGCTTTCAGCAGACCATGGCCGAAAGGCGAATGGATAATTGCGAATTATCTTGGTATCCATCCCTCTGAAATTTGGCCGAGTCGGTATTTTGATAAGAAAGGTCAACTTATTGAGCGTAAGGTTCGCAAAGCTTCTACTGAATAGTTTGATGCCAATGAAATAAGCCATGAGATAAAATGATCTTTGCGGTTATTGGTTTTATGCTCATGGCTATATATTTTTGTTAAGTTATTTTATAAATATAAATTATTAAGGAATGTATTTTGAAACGTTATCAAAGATCACCCGCATTCTCAAAAATAAAACGGATAATAAAAATTATGCTAGAAATATGAATAATTGGTGGGGAAGTTTACAGAATTATTCAATTGCGCAATGGTCATTATTAGTTGGTATAGGATGTTGGGGAGTTCTAAATAAAAAATTCAAATGGTTGCTTTCCTATTTAGCTTGGTGTTCTTCTTTGATAAGGTTTTTCCATTGGTTATAAATCTAATTTCAAAAAAATAGAAAAGAACATAAAGGGAAAATAATAAATTCATATATATCTGATTGTGAAAGAGAAGTTTTATTTAAAAAATTAGATAATGTAAGAATATTTAGAAGTGCTTGAAATTCTCGGTATGTATTTAAACAGAACTGGAAATTTATATTAGGATATGCTTTTCTTGCAATTTTATTTACCAATTGATTGTGAATTATTTAAATGAAAATATTGATTATGTAATTAATGTGTTGAAGTATATGATTTAAGTGAAAGTTTATGATTGGATTTTTACTAAAATTTATATGCACTATTGCATTCACATAATAAGTACAATGCATTATATATTTTGAATGTTTGAATATATATTTAAATTGGAAATTTTTGGTTGTTTTTATATTATAATAATTTCAGTTTAATGGAGGAGATCAAATTTTTTGGATTCTAGTAGGAATCCCAAGTCATAGATTAATAAAACTCTGTTGTTGTATCCAGAGTAAATTAGGAAGATATTTTTACGTGAACTTTGCCATCATCCTTTATAGAAAAATCCCTATTGAAACTTGCACGTTTAAATTCCAGCAATAAAATATTGGAATTTTCCTGATCATTGAGATTCAGTGTGGCTATTTTCTTATTAGTAAAAATTTTGCTAAATTATTTTTCATTTAAATATTCAATAAGAACCGCAATGTTTTCGGTCATGTATTAAATAGTTAGATCTCTTATTAAAAATAGTTCTCACGCTCAATGAAAGTACCAATCACTTTATCGTGCATTTCCTCTGATTTAGAATACCCTATCGTTTTTCGATTCAGTCTTTTTATCCGAGTTCGATGCGTTAAATTGTTTCGTTCTAAACGTTGGGTGAATGTCTTCCCGGTCAGGTATTCTTCTTCTGGGAGGCTGTCATACACAGCATAATCATCCGTACAACAGGGCGCGATCACACTATTTTAGGTGCTTTTCGAAGATGATTGTTTCTTAAATATCAAATTTAATAGTGTTTTTATCGAGTGAAATTTAATCACAAAAGTAATTCATTACACTCTTTTAGCAAACAAAAATGTTATCCCCGTCTCAAGAGGAAGCGTCGTCACGTTTCGGAGGGTAAGTTTTTAGCGTTGTCATGCGGTGCTTGTGGCCACTTTCAAGACATGGGCGGTGTCGCGGATCCCTCCGTTATTCATTGCCATATCGATAGTCTGTTCTTTAACACCGAGTTTACAGGCTTGATGGGTGTATTCCAACTGAAAGACCTTACAGCAGGCATAACAGCGATAACGGGGATGGCCGCCATTTCCTTTTCCATGCCCTTTGACATGTTCTGATGTGTGACAATAAACGTCAACTTTAGCCATACTCCACCATTAAAAAGTTAGAGCATATCACAATAACTAACTATTCAATACATGACCGAAATAAGCATGCCCCTCCATTATTTTTAATTTAATTTATGTTCTAATTTATTTATATCTTCACTATTATAACTACGACTTAGAGCATTTAGCAGAGTAGCGTTTATAACTTTAAACAAACTATCCTTATGATCTAACTCACTTAGTTCCAATCCAACGCATTGTAACGATGGGGTAACTGGATCAGCGCTTAACACATCATGCTCAAAAGAATGGAAGCTATAGAGATTACCCTGCGAATCTGGGTATAATATTGTAAATGCATCAACAACCGTTGAACCACTCCCTTTCAAGTGTATTCCGTGAACATATTTCATCGTACACTCAGGCAAATACTTCTCCACAGCCAATTTATCACTAGTATATTTAGCATCTAAAACAAGTAGCTTACGTGAACCATTTGGTAATTTAATTTCAATAACTATATCTGGGCTTCGATGAGAGTATCTATGTGAATGTTCTCGCTTTCGAATGCCTGTTTTCGTGGAAATAAGACCTTCAGTATTAATAAAGTTTGAATCTGCCACATTGCGATTTTTACTCATCCAATAAATAGGCTCACGAAATAATGTTATTTCATTTCCAATACTATCCTCCCAGTAATTACCTATTTTATGTTTACCATCAAAAATATCAGATAACGCTTCAGCTACTCTATAAAAAGAGTATGACTCAAATAAAATAGGAATACTTTTGATAGCAAATAAATTCTCATAAACTGACCAATCAGGAGAGCTTTTTTCAAACCAATTGATAAAATTAATAAAAATAGAACGATAAGAGGTATTTGCCGCAGCCTTTGGTGTAAGGATAGGTCTTTGTTTCAATACCTGACTAACTGGAAGATAATTATCTAAATGAAATTTTAACTTTGTAGCAGAACTAGCTAACTTCTCACACCTTGTTATTTGACTATTTAATAGATTCTTTCTAAATTTGTTAATTTGATCAAAAAATGAAGAGTATCCTTCTGGTTTTGGAGTTGATAACTTAGATGATTGAGGAAAAATATTATTGTATGAGGAAATTTGATTGGAAATTTCAACAATCAGAAGGTCTAAAAAACCATGAACGACCCAGTTTTCATAAACATCAGGATTTTCTTCGAGTTCTGACACTTGAAGCGAAGATGCTCTATACATTCTTGTGCCATATATTAAATGGGATTGATTTATATCATCGCACTCATCCAATACAGAGAGATTTGACATTAGCCAACCTAATGATGAATCATCAAAAATATTATAGTCATTAGGACTAATTATCTTCTGAACAGGTAAAAGTTTAGTTATAGGTTTTTTCAAAATCTCCGGTAATAAAGCGCAAACAAGTTGGAATGTATATTCCAATCGCTCCAAGTTACTTCGAGGAGAGTTTACTCCGTCTTTAAAGCCAGAATTATATTTCGTAGTTTGGAAAATAGAATGGAGTTCATCATCATTTAATTTTGCCAGATAAGATAACATATATTCTACATTTTGAGAATTAGCTTTAGATGCAAGTACTTCTATAGGCTGAAAGTTTATGAAATCAGGGTCATTGTAAGAATGACTAAAAAGTTTTACCGTAAACTCTGCAATGCCAAAATAATTAAAGAATAAGTACTCATACTGTTCTCCCCACCTACGTTTAGGTTTCCAAACAAAAACCGTACGCCCTTCTTCTTCGAGGATTTCCGTTGCTATGATCTGATGATCATACAACACAATCTCAGCTTCTGAATACGAACCTGTAACTTCTAGACGCAACTCTAATGCTTCATTTTCCTTTACCCACGAAGTAATGGAACTGTGTGAGCTTAGCTCACCCAATTGTATTACTAACCCACTACGACTACCTGAAAGTACTACAATCTCAAGTTGCATATTCACGTCCCGCATTTAAAAGTATGAGAAAGAGCTCGTAAACTCATTTCCACTAGTAATAATTCTTTCTAGTTGTGCGGATGACCTAGGGTAAGAACGCCCAAGAATATCCGAGAGTTCTTCTAAACGTTTCTTGAAGCCCTGACCATATCCCTCTATATGAGGTAATATATGTTGTTCAATTGAGAAGTCCATCGCAATCTCATTATCTAAAATAGGGCTAACAACGGAACAGTAATTCGTAATAGCATTAACCTTTCGCTTACTAATATGGACTAAATTGCCTAGTTTTGAGTCTCTTTTTGATAAATGTTCAATAATGCGATTCAATATTAAGTCATTTGCTTTTGATAATTCAACTTCTTCTCTAGGAGAGAATAGTTTATTTAAAGTCTCGGATCTTATTGTTCCTTCTAATATTTTTCCTGAGAAATTGTGTGCCATCTTATTCGAAATATCTAAATTTATAATAGGAGCCCTATCAATCAATCTAGGTGATAATCTTTCAGTTGTTGAATCATTATTTATAGTTGCAATAAACTTAACGGAATTATCAATTTTTATAAATCTTAGATCATCTTTTGGTATACCTGTATCTATAGCCCTTGAGCAATATTCGGCATCACATAGTCCAATAAAATCGGACCAATAATGCTCCATTGACGATAAATTTGCTTCATCTAGAAGTATTAACTTCTGAGCACCATTACTCTTATGCTGTAAAAAACTGTATAGCCCTGTACGCGATTCTTGGTAGACACCTTTAAGAGAGTTATAAAAGCCCAAAATATCTCGGCTTGATACCCAGCCGCGCCCTACAGGTACAAACAAAAAGTTTTTATCGCCCGCA
The DNA here is from genome assembly GCF_003610465.1 of Xenorhabdus ehlersii. GTDB lineage: Bacteria > Pseudomonadota > Gammaproteobacteria > Enterobacterales > Enterobacteriaceae > Xenorhabdus > Xenorhabdus ehlersii. Next base: position 619,681 of record NZ_RAQI01000001.1, read on the forward strand.
GGGTTCCCTAAATGTAGAGACTCAGCAAGCCTCGTAGCAGTAGATGTTTTCCCCGTTCCAGGAGGGCCACTTAGAACTGTAAGGAAAGACTGATTAACTGAAACTATAAGATTGGTCATTTCCTCTTGAGAGAAATCTCTACCACCATCCTCGGAAAACTTAGAGCATAAACAATCAATCAGGTCTTCGGCTCGCTCAGGTTCATTACTAGTAAATACAACAGGCTTAGCATCAAACATTGTAGTATCTAGATATGACTGACCATTTAACACTTTATTAATAGCTTCCATTTCACCAATTTTTTTAGCAAGATCTTGGTTGTTTGTAGCCCTTAAAATATCTTGATATCCATCGGCAGTAGATTTGAGAACCATATTATGTTCTTCAAGATAATCTTTTCTTTTATTTAATTGTACAGCCTCATCAGCGACATTAAGTATATTAGTTCTTTTTTCGATATCTATGTTTATCTGGGCTAGCTTTTCTTTAGCCTTGTCAATTTCAGTTGAAAGTTTTAATTGTTTTTCTTCTAGTTTCTTCTTTATAGCATCTTCTTTTTCAGCTTCAAATTCAGCAATCTTATTCTCAACTTCACGCTTCTTGCTTTCAATTTTTTGTTCATATTCATGTAACTGAGTTTCTTTACTAATTAATGTTTCCTCAAGGCGACTCAGGCTGGAACGAATTCGACTTTCCTCTTGTTCAACATCATCTCTTACTTTTTCCAAATGTTCTTGCAAGAGTGAAGACTTATTATCCTCAATATACGTTTCTAAAAAACGCACTCCAGCATTTGTATTTAAATACTCTTTAATCAATGAATAACCAATATCAGACTCTGATAAGTACCGATCTAGTAAATTTTTTAAGCGCTCAATTCTTTCATATTGTTTAAAAATCTGATTGTTTTTTTCACTTTCAGCAATTATTTGTTGGAGACGCTGGGCTTCTTTTTTTCCTAAAGCTTGAGATTTCTTGCCAAAACCTTGAGCATTAACAACTTTAATTAATTGATCGTCAGAAAGATAATCAATACTTTTTGATTTATATTTTGAGATAGCTTTGAAAGACGATACATATAATGTTTCAACATTATTTTCAATAACTGTAACAAGTGCTTTATCTAAATCATCAACATCGAAGCACCCTAAAAAACCTTTTCCATAACTTAGTAATGAATGGACATGAGGTTCAATTATATAACGTTTGTCGTCATTTTGAGTACTCGTTAGCGGACCATATAAATCATTACCATCAAGAATAAAAAATGGCTGTTTTAACGGAATAACCTCCTGCGGTAGCATTCCATCTTGTTTATCCGGCAGGCTAGTTACTAATATTGGTAATAGCGTATTTTGAGCAAGATTTTCTGCATCAGAGCCCATAGCCCAGTATCGTGATTTTCCATCCTTTATACTTTTCGTCTCATCGTAAGAGTGGGTAGCTAATACGAATAAATCAGTTACTCCAAAACGCTCGTCAACACTGGGGAAACCCTTTGTAATCAGTATATCACTTGGATAATCCTGCCTACTTACAGGTCTAAAAACATCTGATTCAATTTCTACCAGAAGTGGGATTACAAACCCCTGATTCTCGTTTAACGCCGTTGATTTTTTTACGATAAGTTTTGGCAACGGATCTTGATGTCCCATAGGTAGCCTCATTAAATTACATAAAATACCAATTTTATACATTAGCTGATGTACGAGGAGATTCGCAAGTATTCGTTAATAATTTGACCCATGTTTTCAAAACGTTAAAAGGTAAAAGCCTGTATGTTATTCAATAAGAAGTCCATTAATTGCATTGTACCTGTTGCAGGCTACTTGATTGGGCCACATATCCTAGAGGTATCCAATATGCTCCCGAAGATAAATACCCAATCAACTCCTAGAATCATATGGCTAAAGATTGAACAACCGTTGGATTTGTAGGCATTACCATTCTTTTGTTGCACATGAACAAGCCGTCTGTACAGGATGCCATACTGAAGCAGTATACTGTGCAACTAGGCTGCGTCCCTTAATTATATAACCGCTTGTAAAAGAGTCGAATACAGCCTAATTTCACCATGGACAAATAGTTTCGGGCGGTTTTTTCGTAACAGGTTGCAATACGCCGATTTCCTTTCAGAAAACCGAAACAGCGTTCGACAACATTGCGGTCATGATAAGCCTGTTCATCAAATTGCGTGCGACTATCAGTACTGCCTTTTTCATTGATTTTATACGGAATAATGCTCTTGATCCTCAATTTACGCAGATATCTTGAAGTTATCATTGCATTTTTAGCAACATTTATGTTTTTGATGATATTTTTGCAATATTAAACGCAAAGCCTACTCTCAATTAATACTGATCAGAAAGCAATCTGGTAGACAGAGGCAAAATAATATGGGGGTATAGTTGGGGGTATTGTAGATAATTGAACAAAATAAAATTCATTAAAAATAATTAGTTAAATTACATTATCTAATCATGTAGGGGTACCATTTAAAATCAACATGTTACGCCAATCTCAGACCCGCTTGATTTTTTCCTTGTGTCGTATTTGTGTCGTTATCTTCAAAAAGTACATCAATTTTGCAGGCATGCTCACTCAAATGGTTGGGCGCTAAATGTGCATATCTTCTAACCATTTCGATTGATTCCCATCCGCCCATTTCTTGCAGTGCGGAAAGTGGAACCCCTGATTGTATCAACCAGCTTGCCCATGTGTGGCGTAGGTCGTGAAAACGAAAATCTTCTATGCCTGCTTTCTTAAGGCCAATATTCCAGGCACTATTGTCATCAACCCTCATTTTTCTCACTGCTGGGGTTAATGTTCCGTCTGGTCGGTGCTTGGCTTTGGTATGCACAAATACCCATCTTGAGTGCTTACCTATCTGATCCCGTAACACTCGGCATGCGGTATCATTCAGAGCTACGCCTATCGCTTTCCCCGCTTTTGCGTTCTCTGGATTTATCCATGCCACTTTTCTTTGCATATCGACCTGCTGCCACTCCAGATCGATGATGTTAGAACGCCTAAGTCCGGTTGCTAACGCAAAGATAACAATCGGCTTTATACTTTCAGGCATACACTCTATGAGCCTTGCGGCTTCATCTTTTGTCAGCCATCTTATGCGCTTACTGACGGGCTTCTTAGTTTTGATAACAGGCGCTGATTTAATCCAGTTCCACTCATTAGCAGTTGCCCTTAATAGCGATCTGATGAATGATAAATGCTGGCTTTTTGTTGCCTGACTAACAGGAATGGCCTCATACACAGGAGGTTTTTCCCCTTTTTTCAGCGCTGCATCTCTTTTACTCTCCCAGACTTGATAATGTTTACGATTCTTCATATTTGAAACTGCATCATAAATTTCATCTGCCGTTATTGTTGAAATATCGCGACCTGAAAAGTGTTGTAGGAAAAACTCAATCTTCGTTTTGTCATCATCAAGTGACCTTTTATGCTCTTTTTCCCTAAGCCAGCGAATGCAACACTCTTCAAATGTACGAGTTGGCAGATCATCAAGTTGGTCAACTCTCCAAGCCTCAGCTCTTAATTTGTCATACAACTCCTGCGCTTGCTTTTTGTCCCTCGTGCCAAGAGATTTCCTAACTCTCTTTCCTGACGGTGTAAAGAAATGACAGTGCCATATTCCGTTTCTTTGGGTGATTGACATGATTTACCTCCATTACGATCACCCTTGCTCGCTCCATGAGTTTGCATCGGGCTTTTAATATAAGCAAGAACAGCGGATTTTGTTGTTTTATATCCTTTGCCGATCCGTTTACCGTCTATAACTCCTGTAGCGATTAAACTGGCAACAGTTCTTGATGAGACGTTAAGCTCTTTCGCTGCCTTTTTTGTATCCCAAATGTCATCATCAATACCCATTATTTATCTCCTTCTGCAAATTCACTATATATTGACGTAACCAGTTCTTAGTTGTTGATTTTGCTCGCTGATGGTCAGTCATGATTAATTGAAAGTCGGGAACGTATTTATCGAGAATTGTGGTAACTGCGGTGTCGTCGTATTTAGGTAGGTTTTTAAGTTCATTCAGGCATTCCCTCGCCACAGCTCTCCTTGCGTTCTCGAATTCGTTAGTTATCGGTAAGTGTGGTTTTTATTTCCGAAGCTGGAAACTCAATATCATTTAATGCGTCCTGTACAATATCAGTTATGGACAAAACCAAACTTTCATCAGATAACTTGTCATCATCATAAAAATCACAAAACTCTTTAGCTGATTTACGAGATATTTCAATTGATATTTTTGGTATATTCACGTTATTTTCCTTATTTCGTTATTACCTATATTGAATAGGTGTTCTTTATCAACAGTGGTTATTAATTTTCGTGGGGTAATAAAAGAACGCCAAATTAAAAACATGGAGCCTTTTGTATTGGAATTTCTCTTTCTTTGTTCTACTGGTATAAATTGAACTCTTCCACCAGTTATTAACCGACCTCATCAACCGTCTCCAGCGCCAATTTAAACCAGCCCACAGAGGTATCAGCGGGAACCAGCATCACAATAGACTGGCATTGCTTCCTGCATTCGATAGCCGCTTTCTCTACCCACGGCCCAATATCAGAATACGGTGGATTGCACCAGATAGAGCCGTAACTCACCCAATCACATTCCAGTGCATTATCTCGTTCCGTGAGATAATGTTCACACAGGGTATTTTGAGCAGATGCAGCCGCATCTAGGGTGAATTTAAATTCGAGGTCGAGTGCTTTAAATAATGGGAGTGGAGTTTGCCATAAATCTTTAAATTCTGGCGGTGTATTACTTCCTCCGAAATCGCTCATAATCCTCCCCGCACTCCCGGCTACAGAATGCACCACATGTCGCTGGCTCCGTCTCGCACCATCGGCACATCCCGTTAATACTGGTTAATGCTGGTGGCCGGTTCCGGGTATTTGTAATGGCAACAGCGAGACAGTGGTTCTGGCTCATTATCGCATGGCAGGTATTAGTGGCATGGGAATGAAGCCGCATGATCTATTTGGCGCATGGGCCTGCTCTGCCTGTCATGATGAAATAGACCGCCGAACGACACTGACCGATATCGATTATGCACATCTCGCTCATCTGGAAGGGATGATCAGAACACAATCCATATTGTTATCGGAGGGCAAGATTTGACGTGAAAATCTATGACATCTTGCCTGTTCCCAAACCACGGATGACACAGGCAGACAGATGGCGAAAACGAAAGCCGGTATTAAATTACTACGCATTTAAGGACGAAATCAGGCTCAACAGCATTACTCTCCCTGAATCGCATTACCACATCACCTTTGTTATCCCGATGCCACCGAGCTGGAGCAAGAAAAAACGCACAGCGATGAACGGCAAGCCACACCAGCAAAAACCTGATAAAGACAATCTCGAAAAGGCATTGTTAGATGCTGTTTTTGATGATGACTCACGTGTCTGGGATGGTCGGGTGACGAAGGTCTGGGGAGAGAAGGGGCAGATCATTATCAGGGAGTTAGATGCATGACCTTCATTGAACTACACACAAGTACAGTATTGCCGGGGATAAAATAAATGAACCTAGAGAGCGCATTAAAATACCATTTCGCGAAATCCCCTTCATTGACCGATTCATCCAGAGCGACATCCAGTGAAACATTAACAGGCACTGATGTGATGGCGGCCTTCGGGATGTGTCAGAGTAAGGTGTCATTCGGCTACGCCGCGTTTACAGGAAAGATGGGGCTTAGCCGGAACGACAAGGAAAAGGCGATCAAACTACTGACTCAATATGGGATGAGGCGGTGCGATAAGGTGGCAGCCTTACGCAAGCTCAGTCCCAAGATTAAAGTCAAAGTCGTGCAAATACTGGCAAAATTCGCGTTTATGGATTATTCGCGCTCTGCGGCTAGCGTTACTGAATGTGAAAAATGCCGGGGTGTGGGGATTATTTACGCCAAAAAGGACGTTACAAAACATCCGGGCATTATTCGTCAAGATGGTAAAGTGATTATTGAACCTTGGGTTGAAACAGAGCAGGTTGGTGAGCTTTGTCAGAAATGCAGTGGGAAAGGATCTATTTCTTGCGCCTGTAAGGATTGCAAAGGGCGAGGAACGGCAATGGTTCAGGAAGAAACCGAAAGGCAAGGTGTGCCTGTTCGTAAGGCGTGTAAACGTTGCAGTGGTCGAGGATATGAACGAATCCCAGCTTCTAAAGCATTTAGGGCTGTCAGGGCGGTTACTGATGGTATCAGTGTTGCCACATTAGAAAAAACAGTAAAACCATTTTATGAAGACCTCATCCAAGAATGTGAAAGAGAAGAGACGAAAGCCAATAGCATGTTAAAGAAAGTTACCAGTGATTTTGGCGATGTTTGATAATCACAAACGGTTTCGTTTGACAAATTTCCGAAAACTGGGTAAATTTGACGCTAATAATGGGATACTCTGTCTTATCAAATAGAAGCCTCGCTCTTGCGAGGTTTTTTTATACCTGAAATAAACATAAGACTTGCTGTTGTCGTTGGTCAGAGTTACATGTGTGTTCACGCCGAATAACTGACCAAAGGTTTAAAATTATCATGCTAAAACATGAAGATATGACAACAACAGCCTCCTGCGTTTTAGAAACAGTGCCTCTGTATGACTGGGCGTCTGTTTCAGACATTTCTACCTTAACGGGGCTAACAAGGCCACGTTGCCAATTGCTTTTAACTCAATTTTGTCTGGCTGGTCTGATGGAAAGCCGGGACAATGAGACGTTTTTCAAACGTTGCCCATGATGGGGCAATGTCTTAAGCGGTGAAATGTAGGGCTGGTGATGCAATAACGCCAGCCTTCACCCTGTGGCTTTCCTGAGAATCAGTCAGCGTCGATGTATGGAATAGCCAGTGAATTTAAGTAGTACCACATTAATTAACGACGACTCTCTGAAATTTATCAAAACCCTGCCGGATAACTGTATCGACCTTATCGCGACTGACCCGCCTTACTTTCGGGTAAAAGACTGCAGCTGGGATAATCAGTGGAACGATGTGACGGCGTACCTTACGTGGCTGGATGAACTCCTGGCTGAATTCTGGCGGGTCCTGAAACCTAACGGTAGCCTGTATATGTTCTGTGGCTCTCGTCTGGCCTCGGATACCGAGCTGCTCGTGCGTGAACGCTTTAATGTGTTGAACCATATTATTTGGGCGAAACCATCCGGCCCGTGGCGCAGGCAGAATAAAGAAAGCCTGCGGATGTATTTTCCGGCTACGGAACGCATTATTTTTGCCGAACATTACCAAGGCCCTTATCACCCGAAAGGCGATGGCTACTCCCGCCAATGTCGGGAATTGAAACAGTCGGTGTTTAAGCCGCTAATCGATTATTTTCGTGATGCCCGGAAAGCGTTAGGCGTCACGGCAAAAGAAATTCACGCCGCCACCGGAAAGCAGATGGCCAGTCACTGGTTCAATGATAGCCAGTGGCAGTTACCCAATGAAGCGGATTATCAAAAACTGCAGGTGTTGTTTGACTGTATCGCTAAAGAAAAGCACCAGCGTGGCGAACTGAACAAGCCATACCCTGAGTTGGTTGAATCTCATCTTACCCTGTCGCGTCAGTATGACGAATTGCGGCAGGAGTACGGCTTAATGCGCCGTTCGTTCTCAGTCACGGCTGATGTGCCTTATACCGATGTCTGGCAGTTTGCGCCTGTGCAGTATTATCCGGGCAAACATCCCTGCGAAAAACCTGCTGATTTGATGACGCACATTATTCAGTCCAGTAGTCGGGAAGGGGATCTGGTCGCCGATTTCTTTATGGGTTCCGGAGCAACACTGAAAGCGGCGCTGAAACTCAATCGTCGTGTGTTGGGCGTGGAATTGGAAGAAGATCGGTTTCAGCAGACTGAGCAAGAGATTAACGATTTGTTGTTAACTTAGCGTTTACTACTCAATTATTGTAATTCCCCCGAATTCGAGGGAATTACAACTCATTGGAGCTACCCGATAGTTTGGAAATACCGAACCATTTAACCTTACGAGTGAGCGAATATCGGCCTGATTTCAGGACGCTGTTGTTGGGAAGCCTGCCACAACTCATATTGGGATTGCATATTCGTCCACATTTCGGCACTGGTTCCCAATGCGGCTTCTAAACGGAGTGCCATATCTGCTGATATGCCTGTGTTGCCATTTAAAATACGGGATAACGCTACACGGGTTACGCCCAGTGCTTTTGCTGCTTCTGTAACAGAAATGTCGCCTAAATATTCGCGCAAAACAAGGCCGGGATGGGCGGGGTTATGCATTCTGTTCATGGTGTTATTCCTCAGTGATAATCTTGATAATTAACCAAAATGGCATCTTCGCCTTCAAAGCGAAATGTCATCCGCCAGTTTCCGTTGACAGAAATGGCCCAGTGGCCTTTTAAATCAGCGCCTTTTAATGGATGTAATTTCCAGCCGGGCGCGTTCATGTCATCGGGTTTTTTGGCGGCATTTAACGCGGTCAATTGAATATTCAGTTTTACAGCGTGATTTGTTTGAATACCCGCTGTAGAGCCTGTTTTAAATAATTTTTCTAACCCTTTATGTTTAAAACTTTTGATCATTGTGTACCGACGTATATTGTATAGATACAGTATATATTTGATGTATGCAATGTCAATCGAATTTGCCACCGCAATCACTCACAGAACCTCAGTATCTCCTATTGCGGCTGGCATCTTATTAACTCACTAGCGAGGTGAATGGTGGAAAAGCGTATTGAAGAACTGGAAAGAAAGGTTGTTGAGTTGGAAAAACAGCTCGCTGACGCTCAAATGACAATGAGCTATGAATTACAAGATTTAAAATCTCAAGTGGCCATGATTCAATTTATGATTAACCGTTAGTCGATTGAGCAATTAGCAAAACTGTTTTTTGCGTACATATAGAGAGGTGAATAATGAAGATTGAAGTGGCTTTTCCTAAGATGAATTCGAGGACGAAATTTAAGAAGAATGAAGGCATAACACAGCAAAGTATATTGTCTTTTTCGTCTGAGCGAGTCGCAGTGCTAGAAGCTGATGTGTATGTTTATCCGCAAGAAAACGATGAAATGCCTTCTAATAAAATCCCGCACGTAAAACTCTTTTATGTTGAGCAATACAATGAAAAATCGACATTTTCAGAGTTTGAGCTTAGAGCAACGGAGTGGGCTAAGAGTAAGTTATTAGAATTTGCGGGTTGCCTTAATTCTTAATAAGGTGCAATTACTTGCACCTTGTCTTTCTATTTCAGAAGATTAATTAAATCTTTGTCGGCATGTTCTCTTACATGACTTGAGACGTGTTTTAATACCATCTTTTCTAATTTTTTCTTTGTCTCTTCTGGATTGGCGGATTCAGAGATAAGAAACTCAATTATTGCAACAGTTAATTCATAGTTTAATTGGGATTTGCCATAAAGGAAGTTTTGTTCTGGTGACATTTCATTCCCGCCGAAGCTCATTGTATTTTTTCCTTGTTCAGAGGTAATCAGCCATCCCTCCATTGGTTAGTTAGTCTTTGGCTGATCTAGTAGCATACCTTAATTATTAACTTATTACATTTATCATAGGGGCGAACCTATTTCACCCCACGGACCCCCATTGTGCTAATGGGATGGAATAGGCGTATGGACAAATACACCAGCCCCTCTGCCTACGGATGGGGCGCATTTACTGCCATGCTTGGTGCGTTATCTCTGAACGACTGGGCGATCATCATCGGCATCATCTGCACAGTAGGTACTTTTGCTGTGAACTGGTACTACAAGCATCGGGAATTCAGCAAACATGAAAAAGACGAGTAAGCTCACGGCTGCGGTCATGGGTCTGATTATTTCCGGTGCAGGTGCGACAGCCATTCTGTCTCAGTTTTTGGACGAGAAAGAAGGTAACCGGTTATCAGCGTACCGGGATGCGGGCGGAATCTGGACAATCTGCCGGGGAGTTACCCGAATTGAGGGTATTCCAGTTCGGCAAGGCATGAAACTGACAGAGAGTCAATGTAATGACCTCAACGCTAAAGAAGCAGAGCAGGCCATTGCATGGGTAAGAAGCAATATCAAAGTGCCATTAACCGAACCGCAAATCGCGGGAATTGCCAGTTTCTGCCCGTACAACATTGGCCCCGGTAAATGCTTTTCTTCCACGTTCTACCGGAAGTTAAGCACCGGAGACAAGAAAGGGGCTTGTCAGGAGATTAAGCGCTGGATATTTGATGGCGGCAAAGATTGCAGGCAGACCAAAGGCCAAGCTAATGGCTGTTACGGTCAGGTAGAGCGACGTGCTCAGGAATCAGAACTAACGTGTTGGGGGATGGATGAATGAAGTTCAATCTCACCTATGGCGTTGCCATTGCTTTGATTGTTACTTCCGGGGCTGCTTACCTCTATCGTTCTGGGTATAAGAAACAGCTCAGCATCAACAGTGACCAAGCAACCGAAATCCGGCAACTGACCGACACCATCAACTACCAAAACACCCACATTGACATGCTGCATGAGATAGACACCAAACACACTCAGGAACTCGCCAATGCCAAGACTGAAATTGACACTCTTCGGGCTGATGTTGCCGCTGGTCGTCGCAAGCTGCGTATCAAGGCCACCTGTCCTGTGTCTGAAACCTCTCCCTCCGGCAGCGTGGTCGATGCAGGAGCCCCACAACTTACAGAGCAAGCTAAACAAGATTATTACGATCTCCTCAGAATGATGGCGGAAAACAGGCAGCAGACTGAGTATTTACAAGACTATATCAACACTGAATGCAGAGGAAATGATGGAAAATCAACACCGTAAAATCACTGGTTACCGTGAATTATCCCAAGATGAAATTGATTGCATGAACAAGATTAAGGCGCAGAGTGAGGAATTAGGTCAGCTCTATGATCATCTCGTAGTAACACATACACAAACCGGAAGCCACCAAATTGATATTCGTTGGTTGAACGAAGGTCGCACTGACTTGCAAAAAGGGATTATGTGCTGGGTTCGCGCGGTGGCTCAACCAACTACATTCTGAATAGCCACCTCAGAATAAATGATTCTGGGATTGCAGGAGTATGTTAGGACACAGAGTGTGAGATGAAAGCCCCTACAATGAGGGGCTAACTATTAGATAACTGAAAGTGATAGCTTTTTACCTACAGCGGCAAGTGCCCGGCTAATAGTATCAATTTTAGTTGTGTGGCGTGGTGCGAGTATTCGTTGGATTTCAGGAGGACGAATACCGGTTAAGCGCGATAATTCAGCTTTACTGACTTTAGCCGTTAGAAGCTCATTATTGAGTAAAATTTTGGCATACACGCTATCAGGTAAGTATACCCAATGTTCATCTTCTTGAAGCTCAGATGCGGGTGAAGGAAATGCCTTATCCATATCGAAGTAAATTTCAACACTGGAAAGTAAAACATCTTCGGCCATTTCCATTGCTTCAGGGATATCTGCACCACAAGTGATAGCTTCGGGGATACCTCTAAATGTTACTGTATATCCATTATCTTCTTTCGCAAATTTTGCAGGATAGTACATGTTGACCTCTTTAATAATCTATCGGTGCAGTGATAGCCCTCGCATTGAGGGCTAGAGTTTATTTTAAATCTAATTGTTTCTTGACTCCTTCGACCAACCCCTTTGTCAGTTCCTGACTTGGGTGTCTGGGGAGGTGGCTTATTTTACCTTTGTAGTAGAGTTTCAGATGCTTTTTGCCATTTTCTGCCTCGACTCCTTGAGCTTTTAGCCACTTTAAAAATTCACTTTGTTTCACTGCACCTCCGTTTCGTTAACTTGAAATCATTGTATGCAAAAATGCTAATAATAGCAAGTTAAAATTAGCATTTTTGCATATAAATGTTATCGCGCATTAGCACGCGCTTATCTAATCCAAGAGCCTACAGAAAGTGAACCTGAGAAAACCGTTAATTATGTGGCGTTCTTGGGGCGGCTTTTCTGTGCTAACAGGTTCACTTTCTATAGGAAACCACATAATGAAATACCCAACAGTCACTATTAATGGCATCTCTGTTCGTGTCGATAACGAAGGACGTTATAACCTAAATGACTTACATGCTGCTGCTGTTGCTAACGGAGAAGCAACCGAATCTCAAAAGCCGAGCAAATTTATTCGCAGTGCTCAGGTCAAGAGGTTTATAGAGGCACTGACCAAAGGACAAAAAAGTCCTCTGGAACAAAATCAACCACTTATAATCAATAATGGCGGTGATAATCCAGGAGTATGGGGTGTTGAGTTATTAGTAATCAGATATGCGGCTTGGCTTAAACCTGAATTTGAAATTCGGGTTTATAACACCTTTCGTGATGCTGTCCGGAACGAGTTTGATGTAATGACCCGTCTGAATCGCTTAGATCTGACCATTGAAGCAGAGGCAAGGGATATCAGTGCTTGTGCTCGCAAAATGAGTAATTGGGGTGTGGGAGGGAGAAAGCAGTTATTGCTTGCTGCCCGTGAACGAATGATTGAGCAGGTTCAACCATTCTTACCGGGGGTGCAGTCGATGCCTCCTCAAAATTGAGTTTACTGATTTTATTAGTAAAAGTGACGATGGTTAGCAAAGTAAGGAACAAAAATGGCTAAACCAGATTGGGAGGCCATCGAATCGGCTTACCGGGCTGGTTTGCTGTCTCTTCGGGAGATTGGAGGCCGGGGCGAAGAGGGATGGTATATCGTCTGGGTCGCGTGCCAATTTATGACATCATTGTGATTGCCAGAGAACTGATAACACACGGTGTTATTGGTCGGGTCAAAATCAGAAAACTCCAGCGCCATGAAGGAACAGATACCTATTCCGACCAATTTAACGCGATTGAATACATTAATGCGGCGCGGACGCATTTTGGTATGTCGCGTGAGGAAGCGGAACGGTTAACTATGACCGAGTTCCAGATGATGTTGAAAGCGAAGTTCCCGGATGAAAAAGGTTTTACCCGTGAAGAATACGATGCGGTGATTGAGGCCGATGATAAGAGAAATAATAATCAGAAAAGCCGCCCGTTAGATATTATCCGAACAGTGAAAAAATCAGCCATCAACCACTGGCAAAGCCTGTTACCTGCTTGTGGCGTTGATGTTCCCGCAAAGGGTAAGCACGGTGCTTGTCCGATATGTGGTGGCACTGATCGTTTCCACTTTATCGACGATAACCATCATGGCGACTGGCATTGTCGCCAGTGTGATGAGCCGAATCACGGTGATGGGTTGGATTTGGTGGCAAGAACCAAAGGGATCACCGTCTTTGCAGCGGCTAAGCTGGTGGCGGATGTGCTGGCAATGCCTTTGCCGGAACCCAAGATCGCCAAAGAACAATCTAGAGCAGCAAAACCTATTGCTGAACGCATCATGGCACTGGTTGCCACCGCTGTTAAGGGCGAATCTCAATATCTGCTGAAAAAGGGGCTGCAATGCCCCAATCAGCGGTTATTAAAAGATGGTTCGTTGCTGCTGGTGACTCAAACGCTGGACGGCACAATCACGGGCGCACAAACCATCAAGCCGAACGGTGAAAAACGCCTTGTTGCAGGTACGCAGAAGAAAGGCAGTTTTATCCCCATATCCAAAATTACCGGAACGCCGGACATTTTCATTATCACCGAAGGTTACGCCACCGCTTTAACGGTCAGGCAGTTACATAAAGGCGTTGTGCTGGCGGCGATTGATGAAAGTAATTTACTCACGGTTGCCGAACAGGTCAGAACCCAGTGGCCAGATGCGAAAATTATTCTTGCTGCTGATAACGATTGGCACGAACCGGAAGAGCGGGACAAAAATGGTAGGTTAACGGTAAAAAGCAATTCCGATCCGTTGTATCGCTTTTGCGGTTAGGGGGTATCTCTGGCAGGCAAATAAAAGCCGGATGAGTCTGGGATAATAAATTTAGTGCATAATTTTTTTATTATGGTATGACTGAAATTAAAATTAAGTAATTGTCTGATTTTGCTTAAGAATAGAGATTCATCACAAATTTAAAGGAGGATCTTTTCCATGCTGGAATGGGTAAGCATTGTTGTTATATCCTGCTTAATTGATGCTAAATCGGAAATCTTGACACAAGTCAATCAATTATTAATTTGATATTGAGTGCTACGGAGAATTGAGGAATGACACATAAGAAATATAATCCCACTTGGGATGGCTATATGGGGGATGTTTTAAGGGGGAATGTGGGAATTAATCAGCTAAAGCCTCAACATGAATTTTTTGATGCTATTGGTCTAGATGCTGTCGTCATGAGATTTTCAGCCAAAGGACAAGGCAACGGATTTGCACTGCGGCAAGAAAAGACGCGCTATTTTTTGCATAGCGAGTGGCTATACCACGCCAGCGCTTAAGATGAAGGAAAGCATTTTCAACCAAATGGCGAAGCCGATAGAGTTCACGATCATATTCTCTGGCGACCTTCCGATTTTTCCGGCTAGGGATCTGGACTTGCATGCCCTGTTGTTTCGCTTTTTCTACTATTGCATTGCTATCATAGCCCCTGTCCGCCAATAGATGCTCTGCATCGAGTCCTTTAATTAAGGCCTCAGCTTGTGAACAATCTGCTGGGGTACCGCTTGTAATAACAATTCTGACCGGCATACCATGCGCATCCACGGCCAAATGTATCTTGGTATTGAGCCCCCTTTTGTGAGCCCCATCTCCTGATTACCCCCTTTAGCGCCTGTCGCATCAGGATGAACCTTAATATGGCTGGCATCAATCATTAACCACTCGAAATCGGGGTCATTAACCAATTGTTCGAGCAGTTTTTCCCATATCCCTTTATCTCTCCAGCGACAAAAACGGCGGTGGGTATTTTTCCAGTCACCATAATCAGTATGTAGGTCTCGCCAAGGCGCACCCGTCCGTAAAATCCAAAACACCCCATTGATAAAACGCCGATTATCTTCAGCTACACGCCCCCAAGCGCCTTGACGTCCTGGCAAATGAGGTTCAAGTAGGCTCCAGACGCGATCTGAAATATCGTGGCGGCGGTGTGCAGGTGTACTCATGGTTAATCAACTCTTATGATGGAATGATGGGGCATTATTATTGCACGAAATTTCTCATGACGACACCATCTAGCCCCCCTCCTAATTTTTTACTCCATGAATTCACACTTCTAAAATCTGAATTTGCTCCATCAGGCATAAATTTTTGCACAATATAATTATCTTCATCCAAAAATTGAACAAAACTAATACTGGCGGGGAAATATTTTGGAGTAATAAATTGGAATCTCCATTTTTCATAAGGCAATGGCTCACTGTGGCGTACAATAGGCTTGTAATTTACTATCCGTTTGCCGGATAGATAAGACTGGCAGGCCGTTAATCCCACTATCACACTTAGACCCAATAACAGGACAAATAGTTTTTTGTTTCTCAATTTGAAATTTCCTTACCAGTAATATCAAAAATGGTTCGGTGCCATTATTCACAAGGGTGGTTCACAAAACTGACTAACTCTACCTTCCTTATGTTTTATTTATCCATCAATATGCTCGTTAAGGGCAACTTTTTGATTCTCAGTCAGAAAATACTCAAGGGTTAACTTGTCCAGTTTACCGTTTTCGTCTCTCGCCTGTTTCAACCATGCGACAAGTCTGTGCTGAAATTGTCCTTCCGGCTGATTATCAATATTGGCTCCTATCAACATCAGAAATCATAAATAAATTAATTGGCTTCTGATATTGGGATGACTTCAAGGTAATTGTTTACCACTCCCCGTAGGGGTATTTCTTCCCTTTGATAAAGTTCTTGATATATTCGGGATAATCATCTCCATAACCACTGGAATGCTTTGTTTTTCCCTGACAAATCGTCATATTTTCGCCGAAAACTGACTCACCGGTGGCAATTAATATATTGTCACCGTTATTTTTATCATAACCCCGTAGCCAAGCCCGGGCAGTTCCACCGGGAGCTAGCCCAGCAATTATTCTATTCCGATAAAATATATGCCCCTGAACTGCCCGAGAATTATAAGGCTCACGCATTAGTTGCCAGACTTCGGGGGTAAATTTAAAGGTTGTCTGATAAGATTTTTTATCAATCACTGAATCCCAACAGACGGTCAATGAACGTGGTAGTGCTTCCCCATAATTTCTGATCCCACTACTTGTTGTGCCTAATTTTTTATTCCAACTCACTAAGCTACGGAAATTTTGATTAGCACCATCCGGCATAAATTTTTGCACAATATAATTATCTTCATCCTGAAACTGAGCAAAGCTAATGCTAATGGGAAAATATTCAGGTGTATAAAACTCAAACCACCATTTCTCATAAGGCAACGGTTCGCTGTGGCGCACAATAGGCTTATAAGTAACCATCCGTTTTCCCAATGGATAAGACTGGCAGGCAGTTAATCCCACCATCACACCTAGCCCCAATAACAGGACAAATAGTTTTTTGTTTCTCATTTTGAAATTTCCTTACCAGTAATATCAAAAATGGCTCGGTGCCATTGTTCACAAGGGCGGTTCACAAAACTGACTAACTCTACCGCATTCACACCACCTTGAATCTGTTCATCTCTTATTACCACACTATTCCAGTGTGATGAGCAATGGACGTATTTAGTCTGGATCAAGGCTAACTCTTCTGCGTTAAAAGGAATTAATGACTGGCCTTGTCGAACAGCACGCCCTTGATTGATTGCTTTTTCTGCCAATGCAGTAAGCTCTGAGGGTAGTTTATAATCGTCATCTTTATCGCTGGGTTTACTAAAAATCACACCAGACTCTTGTGCGGCATCCTGCATGACCAGCATGACTACTTTAGACCAATCATTGGTGATTTCCCGATACAACACTGTCGCCGATGCTACTTGTTTTTGAAAACGTTCCAGCTCGTTACGCGGATAAAACTGGTTATTTTGCCACGTTTCTACTTTCACCTCGTTGTTGTGCAATAACGGGGCAATAGCCGGATAATCGGTCACCACCGGAATAATATTCTGCACATCAAGATGGGACGGTGCACTTTCCGGCGTTACGGTAATTACGCCTTGTTCCAGCCTCAGTGCCTGCTCATGGTAGCCGATGAAATGGCACGAGACGGCAATAGCCGGTAAGTCGTTGGCGGGTTTGCCGGTCAAATCAAAAAAGTTCAGCCGGTGCTGAGTTCTGCCGAGAAAATCGTACTCAGCCTGAAGCTGGTAGTAAAACGTGTCGGGTGGGGCATCCTCATCCAGAAAATGCCCGGCGGGGGTAAACTGTTCAATCGGCAGCCAGTGGTAAGGTGTACCCGTTGCTCATCGTCATCGGGCTGTTGCACCACCTGAATCTCCCGCAATCGGAATAACTGCACCGACTCCCCCAATAGCAGGGAATAACGGTGATTGTCGGCTTCCAGCGCAATGGGGGGACTGGTTTGATTTTCCAGATGAATGGCGGGCACACAGCCCAGCAAAAACGCTTCATCGACATTATCCAGCGGCAATTCGCCCTCGAAACGAAAAATCAGCTCAAACGTGCCGTCCGCATTCAGGGGCACTGTGGTGCAACTTTTGCTGATATCCAGTGTGACAAAGTTATACAGTGGGGGCAGCGCATAATATTCCACCAAAGGTTGCAGGCCGGAATACGTATTTTTGGGCACAGGCAGCACCGGACTATCAAGCAGATCATGCCAGCCATAAGGAAAACCGCGCAGCTTTCGCTGCTTGCCCTGCGTGTTCAGGCTGACCTCACAAATATGTTGATCCAGCCACAGGCTGAGCTGGGCGGCGCGCTCCGTATCGGTGCCAAGGAAAAAAGATAAAGCTCCGCTTTGCCAGAAAGAAGACGCCGAACCGGTTTGGCATAGTGTCAGGATGATTTCACTGTGAGTACCCGTTTTCCTGACTGCGCGCTCCTGGACAATTAACGGTTCAATATGTAAAGGACGGCAGGTTTTAAAGTTGATCAATTGCCCGTTAAGGCTGGCAGACACCGATGTACTGATCGGGATCTCGGCAGTGCCCTGATGTTCATCATCCGTGGGCGTAAATTGTACTATCGTCGTCGGTGGAATAGGAGACAGGGCTAACGGCCAGATACGGGAGAGAATGCCGTGAACAATTTCGGGAAAATTATCTTCCAGCTTGTCCCGCAGATTGGCAATCAAAAACGCAAAGGCTTCGAAAACACGGGCAATATCAGGGTCATGAGAGGAAACCAGAAATTCAGCCAGATGCGGCGACTCTTTCGCGATGTGCTCAGCCAGCTCTCTCAGGTAAGCGCGCTCTTTTAGATAAAGCGATTCTTTGTTGTTTTTCATTGAATTTAACTTGTGTTTTATCAATTAGGCTTCAGTATCATGCTGAATCTCAGCGAGATAAAATGCATAGCTGAACAGAAAAGCACATTTATTCTACACATTAATCAATCAAATTAATTAACGAATTAAATCCAGTTTTTGGCTGGTGTTGGCAGAATATAGGGGGATCATCGGAATATGCACGGTAATTCAGGCAAAAATCAGGCTGGCAGGAATCCTTAACGATTTGACTCTCGCCTGTCTGACCGTTAATATCTTTCTCTACAAAAATGATCCCTCGCCTGTCAGGATCGCCTTCGGGTGGCGAATGAAAACTCTCGTAGCCTGCAAGGGAGAGCAAGCATTGCGGTACATCTGCCCACCTTTGGAAGCAGATATTGTCAGACATAAACCCCTTGTCTGGTAATGAAGGTTTCTTAAACTAAAAATACGCCCAAAAGGTGTTGTTATCTTGTCGCCGAAGGGTGTTGAACGTGGGTTCATACACTGACTTTTCAAATCAACATAAATCCTGTTTATCTTCAATGAACAACAGGATGGCTTTTACGCATCCGTTCATACTTTTATCTATCCCTGTCTGAATTATTCAACAGACAATTTTTCTACCGCTAAACCATTAACGCATGACTACCATTTGACATTGAATCTGGCGGCGTTTTGCTGTACCCGTTGGTATTTCAACGCTTGCATAGCCTTTGCTGATTGTTCGAAAACTCAAGGCGTCACTTTTTGCGGGTTACCGCTGAAAGTGACGCCGCAGCCAAAGCACACCACAACCCTGACAGGCTCACGCCTGCTTCACCACTCAGTGAATCTGACACTGCATTTTTAGATTGAAAAAGGAGAACTTGACGATATCGAGGCTGGCATTTTGCCGGTGGGGATGACCTGCACGCGCAGGCGGCAGTACCGCGTACTCAACCGATACCCCGCAATACCTCAACCTGCGTTCACTCTGGCGCACAGATATCGATCAAGGGCAAAGCAGGTTTTTCTGTTTTGCCAGAATGGTCGCGCGCCAGAGATTGCATGTTGTCAGGTATAGATCACGGGAGAAGCTGATGAGTCGATTGATTAAGGAATTAAAATTTTTTGCCCGGCAAGGCGGCGGCAGCCATAAAACTTGTCATGATCGCATTCGGATCGCCGGACGTTTGGGCGCGTTGTTGTTAAGTCTAAATATTCAGGTTAAAAGCCTTAATAATTTGAAAGCCAAGCATGTGGAACAGTATGTTGATGCCCGTTTGTCTCAGGGGATTGCCAAACGAACAGTGCAAAATGAAATGGCTGCGCTGCGTAATATCTTTCGCATGGCAGGCCGAGAAAAACTGGAAACCTCGCCGCGTTTAAGCAATCAGGCATTGGGATTAAGTGGAACCAGCCGCGCCGGAACAAAACAAGCGATACCTGATGCCACGTTTCAGGTTGTTTATCAGAAAGCACTAGAACGTGATGCTGGATTTGCCGTCACACTGAAACTCGCCCGATTGCTGGGATTACGTTCTCAGGAAGCTGTGCAATGTAGTGCTTCATTGAAAAGCTGGCGTAAACAGTTAGAGCAATCAGAACCGAAACTGCATGTTGTCTTCGGTACAAAAGGCGGCCGACCAAGACAAACCCGCGTATTGGATGTTGCAGCAGTAAAAGAAGCTATCGGGCAAGCCATTGTTGTTGCAGAACAACGTGGTGGCAGGTTGATTGATAAACCCGACCTCAAACAGGCCATGAACTACTGGCGGACACATACCACAAGGATTGGTTTAATCGGTTGCCATTCTCCCCACAGTTTGCGCTATGCGTGGGCGCAGGAGGCGCTTAATTTTTACCAACAAAATGGTTTTAGTCGTCAGGAAGCACGGGCACTGGTTTCAATGGATTTAGGGCACGGTGATGGTCGCGGGCGTTACGTTGAGCGGGTTTATAGCCGTTAAACTTAGCCGTTTAGTTATTGTATCAGGTAAAACAATTAGTTAAAGTATTCCCGCCATTAGCAAAATCTAGTGGTGAGGTTTCGCAGCCTCGAAATATGGTGTCCCACTGGTAGGATGTTTCTACCAGTGCGTCTGCTATCACCCTTTCAATGGTGATTCAGGCGGGGGAGGCTTCGGCCTCGCCGGTTGGACACCACCGGTACTGCGAACCCTGTCTGAATCGCCACCATCAATATTAATTAATGGAAGGGGTAGCAGGAATGAATAACAACATTAGAACTGACTGGCATCAGGCCGATATCATCGCAGCATTACGTAAACGTGGAACAACCTTAGTGGCTGTTTCTCGTGAAGCGGGACTCAGTTCATCGACACTGGCAAATGCATTTAGTAGGCCTTGGCCTAAAGGCGAATGGATCATCGCAAATTACCTTGGCATCCATCCCTCAGAGATCTGGCCCAGCCGTTATTTCGATTCTTATACTGGAGAATTATTAGAAAGGAAAGCCCGCTCTAAGCCACAGGAATAACCCGCTGTAATTTGTGATCGATGTCGTAAAAATGAACATTTTTTATCTTAAGCCCTGAGCGTAAAATGGCAGCCCAATTTGACCATTTTTAACCCTCACGGCTTTTTTGCTTTAAGATGGTTTAAAAGTGCTCTATTAATGATATAAATAATAAAAATCAGTCGTATAGTAAAATAAAAGTAAGTAAAAAATCCGGGGGCATTAAAAGGGGCACAAAATCAAACATAGATAATATATCCTTTATATTCAATTAATTATATTTTTTTCTGATTCCTGATACTGCACGCAGAATTCGCGCTCCGGGTGCGGGTGGCGCAGGTTGAACACCACGTCGCGGATGCTGTGCTCTTTGAGGATTTTGGTGATGATGCCGGTGATATTGAGCTGCTGGAAGATGCGCGAGTTCTGCCGCAGGGTGGTGCGCCACAGGTCGGGGCGGATGCTCATCCGGTAGGTGGTCTGGTGTAAGCCGGTGTTGCCCTGTTCAAAGCGGGTGACGATACCGGTGACGCTGCGCTGTTCGACACCATTGTGCAGGACAGTGAGCGTTGCCGTACGGTCAAGTACCAGCGGGAAGGCAATGGCGGAGTCGGCGCTTGCCAGCCCCACTTCCAGGGTAAAGGGGCGCGAGAAATGTTCGGTCAGGCTGAAGTCGGTGACAACAAAGGTCTGTGCCGGCAAGCTGCCCGCGGTCAGGGTGAACAGCAGGCCGCTGGGATCGGCTCCGCCACCCAGCCCCAGTTTCTGGCCCAGTTGCTGCAACATCTTTTCTGCCCCGAGATTACCCGCCGCGGCTTTGGCTGCCAGCCCCGGCGCGCCAAGTGCCTTGCTTGCCCCGCCGGCAAAACCCCCGCCGGG
Source organism: Xenorhabdus ehlersii (assembly GCF_003610465.1). GTDB lineage: Bacteria > Pseudomonadota > Gammaproteobacteria > Enterobacterales > Enterobacteriaceae > Xenorhabdus > Xenorhabdus ehlersii. The sequence continues at coordinate 641,254 of NZ_RAQI01000001.1, forward strand.
GATCAGGCTGCCGGCACCGAGACCGCCCACCGCCTTGCCTGTCCCACCGGCAAAGCCCCCACCGCTGATCAAGCTGTCGGCACTGAGACCGCCAAGTGCTTTGCTGGTTCCGTCAGTCAATCCGACCTTGCCGGTTATTCCTGTTACGGAACTGAGGATGTCGCTGGCATTACCGCTCGCATCCGCTAACAGCGCTTTAGCCTGTTTTGTTATTGCTTCCTGTCCCTGTTCTAACAGCGCTTTTCCTTCCTGCAATTTTGTGAGGTGCTTTTTCTCTTTCTCTGACATTGTCTGTCTCCCTGAAGTCATGCCGATGGAATATAGAATGGCAATGGGCTTAATAGGGGCATCGCCATATTCGGCAGGAAGGGAGAGCCTATTCTGCGCACATACTTTTCCAGTCTGACAATAAGCTGAAAATAGGGGGCTTCCTGTTTTGAATAAGGCAAAAATGTCCGATTAAGCCAGAATGACTTGTTCCATTCGTGATAAAAAATTCTGTCGAAAATAATAAGGAGCAGACAATTAAAAACCAAATAAAATCAAGTAAAGGAAAAAGGGGAATTGTAAAATCACAGAGTAAAAAATTAAAAACATTGCCGTTGTAAAATAAATTTTCGGAAGATTAACTCTGGTTAGTGCATCATGCTGAGTCATATTGTATTAGTATCGAGAGGGTTTTTATAACACAATGAATTTCCGATAGAAAATGTATCTAATTTTTAGAATAACCATGATCATTCTTATTTTATGAGCTTGCTCACAAAAAAGGTTATTTTTGGAAATGAGGTTTTTTATTTCCAGCCTTTTTCGGGTTGTAATAATTTAGTTTAATTATTATATTTTGTGATTATAATTTAGGAAAATATTCTTAAATTTCTCAATGGCTGTTTTCTGTTTATCGAAATTTATAAAATATGGGGATTGCCATTTTTTTGTTTGGAGTGCTTGTTTTGATGTAGGGAATACCCAGGTAGGATAAACACGAATAGCTCTTTTACCAGCTTTAGTTTGACTTGAGAAAACACCTTGTTTTATCAGAATATGTGAGTCAAACAGAAACATGCCTTTTTGATGCTCAGAAAAAGTCGCTATTAGACAAAAATCAATTTTATCACTTTTTTCAAAAGGCATTATTTCTGAATCTGGAGCCGGCCTTTTCCAAAGAGTAACAAATTGTCCTTGTTTATTAGGTGTTATTTTAGCTTGACGAAAAACTATCGATTTACCATCCAGTTGAAACCACATGGCACTATAATCGCGGCTTTCTGTTTCGAGATAGGGAGTAGAGGTTAATGGGAATGCAGAAGGGAGTAGGTGATACTCTTTTATTTCGATAAAGGTATTAGGTAGATTATTTATATTTTGTTTTAATGATGACAATTTGCATTTCCTCTTTCTTGATTCTAATTATCATTTTATTGTTAATGCAATAAAGTCCCTGTCCTTTGGGACAGGGAACGATATATTGGAGAGGATAAACTCCCTTAATTAAGGTAAAGCGTCAGAGCTATACCAGGTTTTATCTCTTTGATTTTTAGGTTTTTATTCCAACTAATTAAATCATTAAGATTCACACCATGACGTTTAGCGATACTGAAAAATGAATCCCCTTTGCGCACTTGATAGGTGACGGGGCCACTACTATCGATTTTCAGCACTTGGCCGATCTTAAGCCGATCAGCCGTTTTTAAGCTGTTCAGTTTTTGCAACTCTCGGTGAGTGGTCTTGAAGCGCTTTGCAATCGCGGACAATGTATCACCGGCACGAACGGTATAGTGACTTTGTTGCTGTAATTTGTAGGTATTGTGTTTAACCGCGAGGCGGATGTCATTCAAGACGTTTTTATTTGCCAAGGACGCCTTAAATTGATTAACGTTCTTCATTGGTAGCAAGATGTAATGCGGTCCATAAGGAGACGTCATACCTTGTTTATAGCCCGGGTTATATGCTCTGATTGATGTCAATGATAGCCCGGATAATTCAGCCGCTTGTGACAACATGATCTGTTGCCCTACTTCAACCTTTGCCAGAGCGTGTTGGTTGTTAGGCTTAGGAAGTTTGAAACCAAACTGTTCGTTATGGCGAATGATATTACTCAGTGCCAATATCTTGGGAACATAGTGCATTGTTTCCCGTGGCAGTGACAACGACCAGAAATCTGTTGGTTTCCCTTGTGCTTTATTGTCTTTGATAGCACGTATAACCCTGCCTTCGCCACTGTTGTAAGCGGCAATGGTCAAAAGCCAATCCCCATTGAATCGTGTGTTGAGATATTCAAGCATATCAAGAGCGACGGTTGTTGATGCCGCAATGTCACGACGGGCATCGTACCATTTATCTTGTTTCAGGCCATAATGACGGCCAGTACTTGGGATAATCTGCCATAATCCTGCCGCCTTGGCGTAGGAAGTAGCATGGGGGTCAAAGGCACTCTCCACTATGGGCAGCAATACCAGTTCCATTGGCATATGTCGATTATCAAGTTGCTCAACTATCCAATAAATGTACGGTTCTGCACGCAATATTACATTTTGGATATGGCCCTTGTGTTTCAAATAGTAACTTTGTTGTTCGCGCACCCTGCTATTATCAGGAGCTTCCATCTTCAACTCATCGCGAATATGTCCCCACAAATCTTGTTGGGCTGTCGGACTCACCTTCCAGTTTGCAGGATCATCTGATTCTGCAATACCGTTTGCTTTCTGATTCGTTGAAGACATCTTCTGTGCTTGTTGCTGGGAAGGAGCCTTTGTTTGCAGGCTCGATTGACACCCAGCAAGAAGAACAGAGGTGAACAAGATCGTTTTTGTCTTCATGTTCTTTTCTAATGCTTGCCTAAAAGGTGAGCAATGATACTGGCCTATTACGTAGAAGACAACCCAATAAAATTAAAATCGATCTTTATAAATCCTTAATTGCTGAAAAATAGAAGAAAGTGGCATTGAATTAGGTTTGATACCGATATTTTTTTGTAAATCAATATCGTGGCAATTTAAGAAAACATTGATTTTTTTCTCTGTTTGTAAATCTGTTGGGATTGTTGCTTGGTTATTTTCACGTAATTTAAGAATTTCTTGATAATAATCGTGAATAATCTGATTGTCAGGTAATACTGCTTTTGCAAATTTCATATTTGCCGCCGTGTATTCGTGAGCACAGCAGATCAATGTATCATCGGGTAATGATGAAATTTTCTCCAGAGAGGAAAACATTTGTTCGGCTGTACCTTCAAATAGTCGTCCACAACCGCCAGAAAACAGAGTATCTCCACAAAACAGATAGGGAGCCTGATAGAATGCAATGTGGCCAAGTGTATGTCCTGGTAGTGCTATGATCCGAAAAGAAAAACTTCCTATTTCAACGGTATTATTTTCATGGACAATATGAGTTATTCCTTTGTTTTGTGTCTCTTCAGGGCCATATACAGGTAATTCAGGATATTGTTTGAGTAGTCCGGGAACCCCGCCAACGTGATCATAATGGTGGTGCGTCAGCAGTATCGCAGCGGGAGTAAGTTGATTTGCTGCTAAAATATCAATGACAGGCTGTGATTCAGCAGGATCGATAATGGCACAATGCTTGTTTTCATCACAAAGTAACCAAATGTAGTTATCTGAAAGGGCCGGTATCCTGATAAGATCCATTATGTGCCTCATTTTCATAGTAGGTTTATAAGTAGGTTGAAAGGAAGATGACATGCGATCAGCACGTTCAATTAAGCAAATAACCCTCCCTGCTTCTTGGGCCGAGTTACCGTGGGGGGAATATTACCGTGTTGCCTTGGAACGTCAATTGGAACCGTGGTGGCCCAAAATCTTTGGTTTTCATTTAGTGAAAATCGGTAACTTAAGTGCCGAAATTGATACTCGTTCCTGTTTGGTCAGCCATCAAGTCAATATAGGGTTACAAGGGCAAAGTATGGATGTCATTACTGATCCCAATTATCTCCCTTTTGCAACTAAATCTGTTGATGCCTGTTTGTTAGCACATATGTTGACTTATAGTATTGATCCACATTGGCTTTTGAGAGAAGTCGATAGGATTATGATAGACGATGGTTGGTTGGTTATCAGTGGTTTTAATCCAATGAGTATATTAGGTTTCAGGAACATGATTGCCCCAGTTTATCGTCGACAATCTTGCAGAACTCAAATGTTTACAATACTGCGCCAATTGGATTGGCTGCGTCTTCTTAATTATGAAGTTATCCATCATGCCAACTTCCATGTTTTACCGTGGCAAAGCGGAAAGCGTTTTGATAACTCCTACATGTCAATATTTGGTTGTCTGAATGTGATTATTGCCCGCAAACGGACAATACCGTTGACATTAAACCCCATGCGGGCAACATTGATGAAACCAAGATTCAGTAATGCACTGGGAGCGGCGAAAAATATTCACCGACGTTATTAGCTGGTGGGTGAATTTTCGCTTTCGGTATAGCCATCATCCGTTTGAGTAGGGTTATTAGCGGCTGTGCGAGCTAGCTCATCACACTGTTCATTCTCCCGATGTCCGGCGTGGCCTTTGACCCAGCGCCAATCAATGTCATGCAGCGAGATAGCTTTATCGAGCCGCTGCCAGAGATCGACATTGACGACGGGAGATTTGTCCGCTTTTTTCCAGCCGCGTTTTTTCCAGTTATGTATCCATTGGGTGATCCCTTGACGTACATACTGGCTGTCCGTCGTCAGGATCACGGTACAGGGACGTTTGAGAGCTTCCAATCCTATTATGGCTGCTATTAATTCCATACGGTTATTGGTTGTGTGAAAATAACCGCCACTCAAGGTTTTTTCTTGTTGTTGGTAGCGAAGTAAAACGCCATATCCGCCAGGACCAGGATTACCGAGGCAAGAACCATCGGTGAAAATTTCTACCTGTTTGTTCATTTTTGGTAGACTCTTCCTATATTGTCTTTAATCAAAAATCTAAGTCTGACACAAAAAAACATTATGAGCACTGCTATTACCCGCCAAATAGTCCTCGATACCGAAACAACTGGTATGAACAAGTTAGGTGTTCACTATGAGGGACACAACATCATTGAAATTGGTGCCGTGGAGGTTATCAATCGTCGTCTGACAGGACGCCATTTTCATATTTATGTCAAACCAGAACGTTTAGTTGATCCCGAAGCGTTTGAAGTTCATGGGATTAGTGATGAATTTTTGCAGGATAAACCGAAATTTGCTGATATCGCTGATGAATTTATTGAGTTTATCCGTGGTGCTGAGTTGATTATTCATAACGCAACGTTTGATATCGGCTTTATGGATTATGAATTCAGTAAATTGAATCGAGATATTCCACCCACTGCTGAGTTTTGTACCATTACAGATAGTTTGGTATTGGCGAGAAAACTTTTCCCCGGTAAACGTAATAATCTCGATGCGTTATGTGACCGTTACCATATCGATAACTCAAAACGTACTCTTCACGGGGCGTTGCTCGATGCCGAGATTCTGGCAGATGTTTATCTGTCAATGACAGGTGGTCAGACATCATTGGTTTTTTCGATGGAAGGAGAAACGTCAGGCAGTACGCAGGTGGCAGAAATCCAAAAGATTACTCGTCCACAGTCAGGGCTGAAAATTGTTTATGCTTCCGATGAAGAATTAATTCAGCATGAATCTCGTTTGGATTTGGTGGAAAAAAAGGGGGGAAGCTGTCTTTGGCGTATAAAATCTGAACAGATACATTGAGAAACAGCGGCAAAATGGTGGTAAATGCATAATTGAGGCGAAAAACTGTGCAGATGAACTGTTTTGTTATAAAAAGCGATTGACGGATTTTATCGTAGCCCGTATTATCCATCGCGTTCTCAACCAGAACGCCATGCGGTGCGGTAGTTCAGTTGGTTAGAATACCGGCCTGTCACGCCGGGGGTCGCGGGTTCGAGTCCCGTCCGCACCGCCAGAATTTATAAGCCCTGAGTTTTTGACTCAGGGCTTTTTGTTTTTTGCATAACATTTCAAATGGATTTATAAAAATACGTTGTCCCTGAAAATTCCCCGTTGGAATCGATGACAAAATTGGGGATCTGCCCGACTTCAATAAAACCACATTTTCGGTAAAGTGTAGAAGCTGAATCGTTAATGCGCGTGTCCAATACCAGTAAATGACGTTGATGCTGTTTTGCCAAATGCTCAAGTTCATTCATCAACTTTCTACCAAGCCCACGCTGGCGATAAGCGGTATGTACCATCAGTTTTTCCACGTCGGCGCGGTGCAGGCCATTCTTTTTCTTGCAGAGGGAAAGTTGCACTGAACCTGCGATGTTTTCACCTTCTGGTGCGACAAGGAGCAATCGATGATCTGATATAAGATCTGCTTCGACATCTTGCCAGTATTGTTCTGCTTCATTTTCTTCCAGTGGTGCAATAAAGCCGATGGAGGCATTACTTTCGACACAGTCATATAGTAAATGAATAAGTTCATCGCGTTTTGTATTGATGGAATCTAGTTGCATGATAGTTAGTGTCGGTATTGGATTGAATGTTAGGTTAGATTTAGGCATTTGTAGTTAGGTTTGAAATAAAATGTGATTTACAACATACAGATAACTTAATATCTAGTCTATAAAAACATCAATTATAATCCTTTGTGTAATTATATTTTTTGTGTTTTAAAATATTTTTTATTTATGATTTTTATATGCAAAAAAATAGATATATAAAATTTTTGTTGTTTTATTTTTGGTTTTATACCATTTTGTGTTGTGGCTATTTACGATTGAGATTATATTGTTTTCGTGAATAGCCACATTCTACGATTAAATCTTAGTTTTAGTACTTGATGAAACTTATTTTGGCCTTTAGATTTATTTTTTTGTTCTTTATTTTAATCGTTAACGATTTGATCTTCTGGATTATAAGTAAAAGTAGCATCTTGATTGTAATCAGTAGGAAGATCTATCCGTATAATCGGTATTATTTTTCTTGTGAGATTATAAAAGTCCCTTTGATCATGTTGCGCACCATTTAGCCCTCCTTGAAGATAAAAAAAGGCTTCGACAGGTAATTCATTGGGAATATTTTGAGGCCAGGTAGCCAATATTAACTCATTATTGACTGTTAACGAGAGCTGCAAACGTGCCTGAACTCCCTGTATGAAGGCATCAGCATGATTTTCTCCTGGTTTAATGCTCACATCAAAACCACATTGATTCTCTTCATCACTGCCATTTTCTATCCACTGTTGCGCAGTGGTAATTCCCTGCTGTTGACAAGGAGCACTGTGAGGTATACCAGGAATAGCACCACATCCTTTGTCATCTCTGTCGGCAGAGATTGCATTGAGAGGGAAATAGCAAAGAGCTTCAGGGTGTTGTTTATTATTTACTGATGCGGATAAATAAGGAGAAAAAATGAAACCATTTGTGTAATCAGCATCTAATGTAACAAGTTTAGAATCAGTTCTCAAATAAGAAAACGAGACACCACCGCTTCTTTGTGAACGTGGACTGGGATCCCAGGAATGATAGTCATCTGAAGGAATTGTTCCTCTTAACATAATTCCAGAGCATAAAAATGCAGGATGATCCCCATCTCCACAATCATTTCTAGTATCGTTATATCTTTGAGTTAATTCTGTCGCAAGCTCGTAACCAGAGTTTGTATTTATTGAATTAACGTCAGCAAAAGTTATTTGTAATCCCAATAAATATAAATAAATAAAAATAATTATTTTCTTCATGTTATTTCCTTAATTATTTTTGAATGTTGTTAAATGATGATAAGTTTATAAGTTCACCTTTTTATAGCGTGAATTCAAATTACTTTTTTTTATCATCTAATAATTAAATTTTATTGAGTTGGTGGCATATTTTTATGGGTTACTTTTATATTTAGTGATAATTTATTTAAAATAAAAATAGAATAATGATAGCTATCCATGAATGGTTTATTCATAAATTTTTATTTTGTTTTTTTATTTTTTATAGAGAAATTAGCTTTCCCAGCAGACTTTCAGGCCATGGCATATAGCAAGGGAATGTATCTCTGGAACAGAAAATATCACCAAAATTGCAGTTGACATCAAAATATATTACAAGTGAATTTTGTTCATTATCCTAATTTGGCAGAAAAATGGGTCTTTTTAGCCTTGATTAACCTATTGGGTATCGTGTCTAATATGTAGTTTTCTATTGCGCAAGTCACGCTAGGAAATTATTCCCCATTTGCGCAAGAGCACCTTTAGTTGTCAGCATGGTCTTGACAGAGAACCAAAACAACGAGGTAAATCAAATAATTATTGTCAAGGAGAAATTAAGATAGTTTTTCTTATCATCCGGCATTAATTATCTGGCATTAATGATTGCGGTTTGTATGCTGCGCTGCGAAAATTAATCCTTAGTTCACTAACGCTTTTATCCGAATTGGAGTAAAGAATGACCACTCGTAAAACCCTTGCTAATGCTATCCGCTTCTTGAGCATGGATGCTGTGCAGAAAGCAAAATCAGGGCATCCTGGTGCACCAATGGGAATGGCTGACATTGCCGAAGTGCTGTGGCGTGATTATTTGAACCATAACCCTTCGAATCCTGGCTGGGTTGATCGTGACCGTTTCGTGTTATCTAATGGTCACGGCTCCATGCTGATATACAGTCTTCTACATCTGACGGGTTATGATGTTTCTATTGATGATTTGAAGAATTTCCGTCAATTGCACTCTAAAACTCCGGGCCATCCAGAATATGGCTATACTCCAGGTGTAGAAACCACTACTGGCCCACTGGGACAGGGTATCGCCAATGCAGTAGGTTTTGCGATTGCAGAACGCACACTGGCAGCGCAGTTTAACCGTCCAGGCCATGATATCGTCGATCACTACACTTATGTGTTCATGGGTGACGGCTGTATGATGGAAGGGATCTCCCATGAAGTTTGCTCTTTGGCGGGTACACTGAAACTGGGCAAATTAATCGCATTCTATGATGATAACGGTATCTCTATCGACGGTGAGGTAGAAGGTTGGTTCACTGATGATACCGCTGCGCGCTTTGAAGCCTATGGCTGGCATGTTATCCGTGGCGTAGATGGTCATGACTCTGACGCTATTGCGGCAGCTATCGAAGCAGCACGCAAAGAAACAAACAAACCATCCCTGTTGATGTGCAAAACCATCATCGGCTTTGGTTCACCAAATAAAGCAGGCAAAGAAGAATGTCACGGTTCCCCGCTGGGCGATGCTGAAATTGAAGCAACCCGTAAAGCGCTGGGTTGGGAACATCCTGCGTTTGAAATTCCCCAGAACATTTACGCTGGCTGGAACGCCCAGGAAGCTGGCAAAACCAAAGAAGCAAGCTGGGAAGAGAAATTTGCTGCATATGCGCAAGCTTATCCAGAACTGGCTGCTGAATTCAACCGTCGTACCAGCGGTGAGCTGCCAGCGAATTGGGAAGCTGAATCCAAAGCATTTATTGAAAAACTGCAACAGAACCCAGCCTCCATTGCTAGCCGTAAGGCATCACAAAATGCACTGGAAGCATTCGGTAAAGTTCTGCCGGAATTCATGGGTGGTTCTGCTGACTTAGCACCAAGTAACCTGACCATGTGGTCTGGCTCCAAGCCTCTGAACGAAGTTCAGGACGGTAACTACATTCACTACGGTGTGCGTGAATTCGGTATGTCTGCCATCATGAACGGTATCGCATTGCATGGTGGTTTTGTGCCTTATGGTGCAACATTCCTGATGTTCGTGGAATATGCCCGTAACGCTGTACGCATGGCGGCACTGATGAAAGCGCGTAGCATCTTCGTTTATACCCACGATTCCATCGGCTTGGGTGAAGATGGCCCAACTCACCAGCCAGTCGAGCAGATTGCTAGCCTGCGCGTAACGCCAAACATGAGCACATGGCGTCCATGTGACCAGGTTGAATCTGCGGTTGCGTGGAAATATGCGATTGAGCGCAAAGATGGTCCAACTTCACTGATCTTCTCCCGTCAAAACCTGGCACAGCAGGATCGTACTGCTGAGCAATTGGCGAATATCGAGAAAGGGGCTTACATCCTGAAGGATTGCGTAAGCCAGCCTGAATTGATCCTGATTGCAACAGGTTCCGAAGTGGAATTGGCAGTGAAAGCGGCTGAGCAACTGACTGCCGAAGGTCGTCAGGTTCGCGTGGTTTCTATGCCATCTACCGATGCTTTCGATAAGCAGGATGCTGCATACCGTGAAGCGGTACTGCCAGCGGCGGTTTCTGCACGTGTTGCCATCGAAGCGGGTATTTCTGATTACTGGTTCAAATATGCTGGTATCAATGGCGCTATCGTCGGTATGAACACTTTCGGTGAATCTGCACCAGCTGATGTTCTGTTCAAAGAGTTTGGTTTCACTGTTGAAAATGTAGTAGCCAAGGCAACAGCTTTGCTGAAATAATCGGCAAATAATCCCTATTAAGCGCATTCGCATCAATTTTAGGGCGAATGCGCTCTTTTTTTGTTCAACTTTTCCTCCATAATGTGACGAATGGCGCTTGCCATCACTCTTTTTTTCTCGTAATCTGCTTTCATGGTTGCTGAACCGTTTCAGTTTAAGTGCATAAATGAGATAATAAAATGTCTTGTCTGTCACAATCTGATTAATTTTGTGATGAATTATCAGTACAAGTAGACATTGCTCAGTTATCCTAAGCGGTCGCGTAACTACAGAGAAATTCAGGGAGTAACATGACTATCAGGGTAGCGATTAATGGTTTCGGAAGAATAGGGCGCAGCGTTTTGCGTGCTCTTTACGAATCCGGGCGTCAAGCTGAAATTTCAGTGATCGCTATCAATGAGTTGGCAAATGCACAAGGTATTGCTCACTTGTTGAAATACGATTCCAGTCATGGGCGTTTTGCATGGGATGTACGCCTGAATAATGATTTATTGCAAATAGGAGACGATAGCATCCGGCTGTTTCATCAACCGAATATCTCGGCTCTGCCGTGGAAAGAGTTGGGCATTGATATTGTTCTTGATTGCACAGGTAAGTATGGTGAACGGGCAGACGGAGAGTCTCATATCGCCAGCGGAGCTAAAAAAGTCCTATTTGCGCATCCAGGAGGCAATAATCTGGATGCTACCGTAGTATATGGTGTTAATCACCATTCATTGGTTGCCGAAGATCGCATTGTTTCTAATGCATCCTGTACAACAAACTGCATCATTCCAATCATTAAAATGTTGGACGATGCGTTCAATATTGAATCTGGTACGGTGACAACCATTCACGCATCGATGAATGATCAACCTGTGATTGATGCTTATCACTGTGATTTACGTCGAACCCGGGCGGCCAGTCAATCCATCATTCCTGTTGATACAAAACTGGCTGCGGGGATCACTCGTATTTTCCCTAAATTTAATGATCGGTTTGAGGCGATTTCTGTTCGGGTACCTACTATCAATGTGACAGCCATTGACTTGAGCGTAACTGTCTGTTCGCCAGTGAGTGTGGAAGATGTGAACCAACTCCTGCAAAAATCAGCGGCCAGGGCGTTTCATGGTATAGTGGATTACACTGATCTGCCGTTGGTTTCAACGGATTTTAACCACGATCCCCACAGTGCTATTGTGGATGGCACACAAACGAGGGTTAGCGGGAAGCACCTGATTAAAACCCTTGTGTGGTGTGACAATGAGTGGGGCTTTGCCAATCGTATGATTGATACGACACTGGCAATGGCCGCAACCGGTTTCAAATAATCATTTGTTGTGTCACAAACAGCACACAGCAGAAGATTGAGTAATTTTATAAAGAATCAATGAGAGGATTCACCATGTCTGTAATTAAGATGACTGATTTAGATCTGGCGGGTAAACGCGTATTGATCCGTGCTGATCTGAATGTGCCTGTAAAAGATGGCAAAGTGACTTCTGATGCACGTATCCGTGCGTCTTTGCCGACAATTGAGGCTGCGTTGAATCAGGGAGCCAAGGTCATGGTTACTTCTCACCTGGGACGCCCAACTGAGGGAGAATACAACGAAGAGTTCTCACTGCAACCTGTCGTTGATTATTTGAAAGAAGCACTTTCTTCTCCTGTTCGTCTGGAAAAAACCTATCTGGATGGTGTTGAAGTGTCGGAAGGCGAATTAGTGGTTCTGGAAAACGTTCGCTTCAACAAAGGTGAGAAAAAAGATGATGAAACGTTATCAAAACAGTATGCTGCACTGTGTGATGTGTATGTAATGGATGCTTTTGGTACTGCGCACCGTGCACAAGCGTCAACTCATGGTGTTGCTAAGTTTGCCCCTATTGCTTGTGCTGGCCCACTGCTATCTGGTGAACTGGAAGCTTTGGGTCAAGCATTGCACAATCCTGCCCGTCCAATGGTGGCGATTGTAGGGGGATCTAAGGTTTCAACCAAACTGACCGTTCTTGATTCGCTGTCCAAAATTGCCGATCAGCTGATCGTGGGTGGTGGAATTGCTAATACATTTGTTGCCGCAGAAGGACACAATGTTGGTCGTTCGCTGTACGAAGATGATTTGATCTCAGAAGCGAAAAAACTGATGGAAAGTTGTGACATCCCAGTTCCTACCGATGTTCGTGTTGCGACAGAATTCTCTGAGACTGCGGAAGCAACGCTGAAATCCACCAGCGAAATTCAAGATGAAGAGCAGATCCTTGACTTGGGTGATGCTTCTGCCGAACGTCTGGCTGAAATCCTGAAAAGCGCCAAGACTATTTTGTGGAATGGTCCTGTAGGTGTTTTTGAATTCCCTAATTTCCGTAAAGGAACCGAAATTATTGCCCGTGCAATTGCTGAGAGTGATGCTTTCTCTATCGCAGGGGGCGGTGATACCTTGGCGGCAATCGATCTGTTCGAAATTGCCGATAAGATCTCTTACATCTCTACTGGTGGTGGTGCTTTCCTTGAGTTCGTTGAAGGCAAAAAACTGCCAGCTGTGGTGATGCTGGAAGAACGTGCTAAAAGTAATTAAGTTGTAATAAACAGGCAGCATTGGCTGCCTGTTCAATGTCAATACAGGACCACGTAACATGTCTAAAATTTTTGATTTCGTAAAACCGGGTGTCATCACTGGTGATAATGTTCAAAAAGTCTTTGCTGTCGCTAAAGAAAACAATTTCGCGTTACCAGCGGTTAACTGCGTCGGTACTGATTCCATCAACGCGGTGTTGGAAACGGCGGCAAAAGTACGTGCTCCGGTCATTATCCAGTTTTCTAACGGTGGTGCCTCTTTCATTGCCGGTAAGGGTCTGAAAGCAGAAGGTCAACAAGCAGCGATTATCGGTGCTATTTCTGGTGCCCACCATGTTCACCAGATGGCAGAACATTATGGTGTGCCTGTTATCCTGCATACCGACCATTGTGCACGTAAACTGCTGCCATGGATCGATGGCCTGCTGGAAGCGGGTGAAAAACACTACGCGCAAACAGGTAAGCCTCTGTTCTCCTCTCACATGATCGACCTGTCAGAAGAATCTCTGGAAGAAAATATCGAGATTTGCAGCCAATATCTGGCACGTATGGCGAAAATCGACATGACACTGGAAATCGAACTGGGTTGCACTGGTGGTGAAGAAGATGGTGTTGATAATTCCCATCTGGACAGCTCTTCCCTGTATACACAGCCAGAAGATGTGGCTTATGCGTATGAGAAACTGAACGCTATCAGCCCGCGTTTCACCATCGCGGCTTCTTTCGGTAACGTTCATGGTGTATACAAACCTGGCAACGTTAAACTGACGCCAAAAATTCTGCGCAATTCACAGGACTACGTTTCTGAAAAATTCAACCTGCCACACAACAGTCTGGATTTTGTCTTCCACGGTGGCTCTGGCTCTACCGCAGAAGAGATTCAGGAAGCCGTGAGTTACGGTGTAGTGAAAATGAATATCGATACCGATACCCAGTGGGCAACTTGGGAAGGTATCCTGAACTACTACAAAAAGAATGAGGGCTACCTGCAAGGCCAGTTAGGTAACCCTGAAGGTGCAGATAAGCCTAACAAGAAGTTCTATGATCCACGTGTTTGGTTGCGTGCTGCTCAGGCTTCCATGGTTGTTCGTCTGGAGCAGGCTTTTAAAGAACTGAATGCAGTTGATGTGCTGTAATAAATTGTTATTTATATAAAATTTATTACTTAGCTAATATAAAAGCTGGCTAAGTTCTTTTTTGAATTAGCCAGCTCAGCTTGGTATTTCCCACCCGTTATTTGACTTATCAACGAGCGGAAAATTTGTTTAATCAAGCAGGATTAGACAGGTTACGCTTTCATAATCTTGTTCAACCACGGCACCATAAAGGCCATAATCACAGCGACAATCAGGGTTGCAATCCCAATTTTACCGAATACGTTAGTATAAATTGGCAGGGTTTGCAGTGGATTAGTCACGCCTTCTGGTGCGGCAGTAAAGGTTGCCACATAACTACCCAACACTGATGCTGCGGCTTGTGACAAGAACCACATACCCAGAATAAAACCAGTCAGATAGCTAGGAACAAACGTTGCTACCATTGCCAGTCCCAATGCGCTGATCATTAACTCTCCGACGCTCTGGAACAGGTATACCAGCACGATAAACCATGGGGATGTAATACCATTTTCATCGGCAAATAAACCAGAGGCTGCGGCGGTCAGGAACCCCAGAGAACACAAGAACATGCCGAAGGTGAATTTTGTTGGCATGGAAAAATCTTTACCTTTGTTACCCAGTTTAGTGTAAACCACGGCCAAGATAGGGCTGACGACGATGATCCAGAATGGGTTAAGTGCCTGAAAACTGATGGGATTGATATTAAAACCCAGAATCTGGTGATGAACATTGTTGATGGCGAAGAAGTTGAGGGAAGTTGGCATCTGGTTATACAGGATAAAGAACACGATAGCCTGAAGCATCAGAATCAATGCCACAAACATCTTATTGCGGCCGACTCTATCCTGTTTGAATGCCTGCCAGAAGAAAATGACCACAACGATGGTTGAGATCGCCATAAGGGCAATATTGGCAATTTTGATGTTGTGCAATAACCATGCACAGATGCCAATCATGACAACTGTACCGATTAAGACCGAAAACAAGGTGATATAGCTCAAAGGGGCATGATCTGGCTCTGAACCGATGTTATGTACCATACGACGGCTGGCGATATAAACCAACAGGGCAATAATCAGACCGATACCGCAGATATTATAGGTGATGGCATAACCATATTTTTCGGCAATGACGGGGGCAAGAGAGAGGGAGACCAGAGAGCCAAGATTGATAGACATATAAAATAGCGTAAATGCACCATCCAAACGTGGATCTTGCGGTTGGTAACATTTTGCCAGCAGACTGGCTGGGTTAGCTTTGAAAAGGCCATTACCGACAGCGACGGTTCCCAGGGCATAAAAAATCAGCTCAGGATTTATGATGGAAAGGCCAATCATGAAGTAGCCTATCGCCAGTACGATAGCACCCAAAACAATGGTTCGTTTTGTCCCCAGTAAGTGATCACCAACATAACCACCGATGGAAATTAGGCCGTAGACCAACGCAGTAAATGCGCCAAAAGTGATAAATGATTGTGTTTCTGAAAAACCAAGTTGTTGAACGAAGTAAACAGCCAGAATGCCTTGAACACCGTAGTAGCCAAATCGTTCCCATAGTTCTACAAAAAATATCATGAAGAAAGGTTTGGGTTGATCCCATAAACCGATCGGAGCGGTTTTACTCATAGTGATGCCTCTGTTTGCTATCATTAGATGGGCAGTACACTCAGATAAAAATATATTCAGATAATTATACTGTTGTTAACATATTTGTAACTCAAATGTATCGCACAAGTTGTGATTTTGTTTATTTATTTAAGGTGACCGTGAAACGAGGGAGGTTAATACACTGGTATGATATCTTCTCGACGGTTGATCACACTAACTAAAAAAAGTAATACCAGATCTGACAGGATATTCACTAAATTAATATCAAAAATTATTAATAAGTGGGTTTTGTGCTCGCAAATAAATCAATTTGATTGCTATTTAATCTCTTTCGTTTGTTGTTTGCTGAAAAGAGGTAGATGAAATAAAAATGGATATGAAATGGAATCACTTTCATCTATATATGAAGTTTTTATTATGTATTTTGGAGTGATATTGAGGATTTTCAGACTGAAATTTTTTGCTGATATTCAGAGCAAAGTCTATTAAATATCAATTAAAAAGATATTGATAAAAATTTAGAGATGAAGGCTCTTTGTTAAAGAACCTTCATGTTAGGAGGCTATGTTGAGAATATTTCTGTTTTAATGCGCTTTTTTAAACAACGGTTGCCATATTTTTATCCATCACTGGATGAAAACTACGCTTAAAGTAAATAAGGCCATGACCTTCTTCACGAACAATAATCTGTTTTATTTCTACTAGATATACATAGTGAGTACCGACTTCCTGTACTTGCTTAATACATCCCTCTAAATTGGCGAGTGTCCCTTGTAGCAAGGGTTGTCCCAGTATGCCAGTTTTCCAGATATCCCATTTAAAGCGCTCCTCCATGCTGACACCAGTCATGCCAGCGAAATGGCGTGCCATCAATTCCTGTTCATGATTCAGAATATTGACACACAGCTGGCCATTTTCCTGAAATACCGGATTCATGGCGCTATTGCGATTAATACATACCATCAGAGTCGGAGGGGTATCTGTCACAGAGCACACCGCCGTTGCAGTCATACCGCAGCGCCCCGCAGGACCATCCGTGGTGATGATATTCACCGCAGCGGAAAGGCTTGCCATCGCATCCCTGAAACGCAAGCGATGTTTATTTTCTACAGACATAATAGGCCTCCTGCCACTGATTTATTTCAGTAGCTTATCTAACAGGTTAATATCACAGTTATTGTGTAAGTGGGGACTGGTCCAGCCATTCACATCATAGTCAGAAAGACAGTGATCTACCAATTCCATCATTTTCTTCATATTGCCAGAGCCATAGGCATGACGCAGACATTGCAGGCGAATTTCATCCTGACTGCCGGCATAATTGATTTCGTATAATTCATGGCGACCGCCGAACTCACTGCCAATGGCATCCCACATTAATTTCAAAATCTTGATTCGTTCCACATGATCAATACCATTAGAGCCACGGACATATTTTTCAAGATACTTATTGATCTCAGGATTATTCATATCACGTACACTGGATGGCAAATAAATCAAGCCGCTGGTGACATTGCTTTCAATAATATTCTTGATTTTTGTGTAAGCTATGGGAGCCATTACGCGATAAGTCTGAATCGCCTGAGTATCAGGCAGGTAAGCGCCATTTTCCCACGGCTTGGCTTCTGCCCACATCGCATCTGTCAGTGACCAGAACAGATTGCGCCATGCAACGACTTCTCCCAAATCAGCCTGAACACCGCGGAATTCCACCACGCCAGTACATTCAAGGCTTTTTTGCAACAGTGCCGTAATGAAATCGAGCTTAACGGCAAGGCGTATACAGGCTTGCATGGGGAACAGCCGTGCAAAACCACTTTGCACCGCCCAATTGCGAGCACGATCAAAATCGCGATAAATTAACACGTTTTCCCACGGAATTAATACCTTATCCATGACCAGAATGGCGTCATTTTCATCAAACCGACTGGAAAGGGGGTAATCGAAGGGGGAGCCAGTAGCGCCGGCCACCAATTCATAAGAGGCGCGGGAGATTAATTTCACGCCATT
Organism: Xenorhabdus ehlersii; assembly: GCF_003610465.1. Classification (GTDB taxonomy): domain Bacteria; phylum Pseudomonadota; class Gammaproteobacteria; order Enterobacterales; family Enterobacteriaceae; genus Xenorhabdus; species Xenorhabdus ehlersii. Next base: position 658,929 of record NZ_RAQI01000001.1, read on the forward strand.
GGCATCCATTGGTGCAACAAACATGAGGGCAAAATCAGAATTATCCCCAATAACCTGTGCAGAGCCAAACCCGATGAAATTATAGTGAGTCAGGGCTGAATTGGTTGCGACGACTTTAGCGCCACTGACAATCACTCCGGCATCTGTCTCTTTTTCTATCTTGATAAAAACATCTTTGACCTGATCTGCTGGCATATGGCGATCAATCGGTGGATTAACAATCGCATGGTTGAAATAGATGCAACTTTCCTGAATGCGCTTATACCAGATACGAGCATTGTCAGCGAATTGTCCATAATATTCAGGATAAGCACCCAATGAGCAGCAGAATGCAGCTTTATAATCGGGTGAACGTCCCATCCAGCCGTAGGTCAGACGTGACCATTCGGCAATGGCATCACGCTGTTGGCGGATATCATCAGCGCTGGTGGCGAAACGGAAGAATTTATGTGTGTAACCACCACTTCCGGTATCGGTATCCCAGCAGAGTACATCGCGGGTTTCCGGGGCATGAAGGGCATCATACAGTTGACCAATTGAAGCAGCCGCATTGCGGAAAGCCGGGTGTGTTGTGACATCTTTGACCCGTTCACCATAGATGTAAATTTCGCGGCTATCCTGAAGTGAACTCAGGTATTCTTTACTGGTAAATGGGCGTTTATGATCAGCACGCAAATTTTCTAGTCTCATAGCAACCTCATGCTCCAAAAAATCCCCTTATTTTGATTTGTTATCCATATGGGGATGGTTGTTAATTTTATGTTTCTTTCACTGTTTGATTGAAGCGACTAAACGGCGCCTCTTGAAGAGACTTTCGGAGGATTTACTGGTACTTTTCGATAAAAGCAGAGAGTTTGTTGCGTAAATGTGATCGGCTTTGTGTTTTGGTAATAATTATTTTTCTGCTTGCTCATCCCAGTTATATAGTTGGCTATATTCCCCAATTACATTCCTCTCCCGCCAAACACTCGGTGAGTACCCCACCAACCGATTAAAAAATCGGGTAAAGTAAGCAGGATCTTTAAACCCAAGCTGATACGCCACCTCAAATACGGGACTATCACTAAACAGCAATAACCGTTTTGCTTCCCGTAGTAGTCGGTCAAAGATCAGTTTTTTTGGTGGACGATTGGCAAAGCGTCGGCACATATCCTTTAGACGAGATTCCGTAATTCCCAATTTTTCTGCATATTCTGGCACGGCAAGATGTTGGTGATAGTATTGATCAATCAATTGGTTAAAGCGCTGAAACAGTTTCAATTCTCCTCTGATACCACCGGAATGATGATCGTCAAGGGGAATACTACGCAGCAAAAAGGTAAACAGAGATTGAGCCAGGAAAGTCAGCGATTGTTCTCGTCCGGTAAATTGGTTGGCAGACTCACGCCCAATCAGTGCCCAATAATGGTTGAATGTTTCCAATTCATCGTATTTATCCGCGACGGAAAGACAAATAGCCGGAATATCAACCAGTTCTCGATGGGTGGGATAAAGCGAATTGAGCAATGGTGTGATCAGCTCCTGACGGACGGTCAGTACATAACCGTCAGTATCTTCCTGCGTAAAAAAAGCATGAGGAACGGAAGGTGGAGTCAGGATAAACAGAGGGGCTTGTACGGAATAATGCTGTTCGTCTAATTGCAGTTCGATCCGTCCTGTCACCAGATAATGTAGTTGGAAAAAACCGTCATGGCGATGCGCCTGCATATTACGCCCGAAAAATGCTGCCATGCGACCGAAAGTTTGATAGTGAATATCATCCGATCCCTGAGTTTCATCATAGTCCTTGCTGATATCGATATTGGTGATGATGGATTTATTGGCTTTGAGCGCATTGGATACAGTCATCGATTTCCTCCTGTATCTTAGTTGGCTAAGGTATATCAATAGCTGTTCGTTATTTACGAGCTTGCCTGTGGCCGTGAATGCTTCATTGGGATCAGGAAAACAATTAATGCACCGATGATCAGTAATCCAGCTACGAAATAAAGTCCAGCACTGAAATTACCTGTTTGATCTTTTAACCAACCGATCAGCAGAGGGCTGACGGCTGAACCCACATTACCAGTCGCATTGATCACGGCAATCCCCACTGCGCGGGCACGCAAGCTAATCGATTGATCCGGCGTTGTCCAGAATACTGCCATAGCGGTAAACGATCCGGTGGAAGCCATAATGATCCCGAGTAATTGCACCATGCTGTTATCAGTCAGTGAAGTTAAAACCCAGCCTGCGGCGGCAAACAGGTAGGGCAAGGCTGTGTGCATTTTGCGTTCTTGCAGGCGGTCTGAGCGGCGGCTCCAGTAAATCATGCCCAAAATCGTGCAGAATTGTGGAATGGCAGTCAAAATGCCGATCATTACATGGCTGCTGCCCTGATTGAAACTCTGCATAATCTGTGGTGTCCAGATATTAATGGCACTTAAGGTGTTGGTCAGACAGAAATAAGCGCAGGTGTACATTAATACAATTGGGGTAAAAACCTCGCGCCATAAGCTGGTTTTTTGTGGTTGGATCTGCTCATTGGGCTGTGTGATAGCCAGCTTGTCGTTTTCTATCATCTCTTGAAGGCATTGCCTATCTTCACGAGTTAACCATTTGGCCTTTTTGGGTGAATCATCCAGATAAAACCAGACAGCAAAACCGAGCAAAACAGAAGGGAAACCTTCCAACAAAAACAACCACTGCCAGCCACGTAGATCCCAGATGCCATCCATTGCCAGAATATAACCGGAAATGAGTGAACCAAACGCCATTGTTACGGGCATAGCAATCATAAACAGCGCATTAGCACGCGCGCGATAATAGGCCGGAAACCAATAAGTCAGGTAAACCAAAATACCCGGCAAAAAGCCTGCTTCCGCAATCCCCACCAGCATACGTAAGATATACAGGCTCGTGGGACCAGTGGCAAACATTGTGGCGGTGGAAGCGATCCCCCATAACACCATAATGGTAGCGATCCAACGACGAGCACCCACAATGCTCAACATTACATTGCTGGGAATGCCGAAAATGACGTAAGTGGCGTAAAACAGCGTAGCGGCCAAACCAAACATGGTGGATGTTAAACCGAGATCTTTTCCCATCGTCAAACCCGCAAAGCCAATATTGATACGATCCAGAAAAGAGAAAACGAACAGAACAAAGAGAAAGAGGATCAGGCGCCGGAATAATTTATTGATGACACTTTGCTGTTGAGCGGTCAGCTTTTTATGTTGATGAGGGGGATTTTCGGATTTTGGTATAGCGTCAGGTGAAATGCTCATTGGTGTTTCCTTTTTATTATTTTTTTATCTTCCCCTCTTTTTCTATTCCTTGTTTTGTGAATTGCTTGGTTTTCCTTTTGGCGGGGATTTAAAATCTATTAGCTATATATGATTGTTTGCACAGCAATTAGGAACCTCAACTGCAATGGCAGATGTCGCGAGCAACATCAGCCATTATTGAGTTATCATTTTTGTCGAAACACTATTGTCGATTATTTGCTGAAATGCCTTGCCAAAGTGTTGGCTGCTCCGGTCAGCAGGATAGTGTCAACCCCTACGGCAACAAATAGCGCACCCAGATCGAGGTAATGTTTAGCTGCATCAACATTGGTCATCAAAATGCCGGCAGACTTGCCGGAAGACTGGATCTGAACAATGGCTTGTTCAATGGCAGACTGGACCTCAGGATGTTGTGGGTTACCGATGTGTCCCATATCTGCACTGAGATCTGCCGGGCCGATAAATACGCCATCGACACCTTCGACAGCCGCTATTTCCGGTAGATTTTGCAGGGCTTCACGGGTTTCTGCCTGTACCAGTACACATATTTCGTCATTAGCACGGGACAGATAGTCAGGAATGCGGTTCCAGCGAGAAGCGCGCGCCAGAGCACTGCCTACGCCACGAATACCTGCGGGGGGATAGCGAGTCGCCCTGACCGCTTCACGCGCTTGCGCCGCATTTTGAATCATCGGGAACAATAATGTCTGGGCACCAATATCCAGCAATTGTTTGACGATCACCGGATCATTCCATGCCGGACGAACAACCGGTTGGCTTGGGTAAGGGGCCATGCCTTGTAATTGGGCAAGAATGGTGGAAATATCATTGGGAGCATGTTCACCATCAATCAACAACCAATCAAATCCCGTTCCTGCCAGTATTTCCGCGCTATACCCACTGCATAGCCCAAGCCATAATCCGATTTGTGGGCGTCCTGCTTTCAGGGTATGTTTAAATTTATTTGTTAGCTGATCCATGGTGTTACCTCAATAGACTTAAACAAAGTGACAGCTAATTGAACCTAACACGCCATAATCCACATGAAAGGTATCACCTTTACGTGCAGGGACAGGGCGGGTAAAAGATCCAGCCAGAATAATCTGGCCTGCTTCCAGTTGAACACCATGCGGTGCCAGTTTATTGGCAAGCCATGCCACACCATTGGCGGGATGATTGAGAACTGCTGCTGCCACGCCGGATTCTTCAATCACACCATTACGGTAGAGCAGGGCACTAACCCAGCGCAAATCCAGTTCATCTGGCTTGATCGGCCGCCCCCCAATAATCACACCGCCATTGGCGGCATTGTCAGAAATAGTATCGAATACCTTGCGTGGACGCTGTGTTTCGGGATCGATGTTGTGACAACGGGCATCGATAAGTTCCAGTGCGGGAATAACGTAATCTGTCGCGTTATACACATCAAACAGCGTACAGTTCGGGCCAGTCAAGGGTTTTGCCAGCACAAAAGCCAGTTCGACCTCAATACGGGGCACAATAAAACGTTCGCAAGGAATGTCACCACCGTCTTGAAAAAACATATCATCCAGCAGGGCACCATAATCCGGTTCATTAATCTGTGAACTGGCTTGCATGGCCTTAGATGTCAGGCCAATCTTATGACCCTTGAGAATTCGGCCTTCCTTGATTTTTAAATCTACCCATTCACGTTGAATGGCGTAAGCATCCTCAATAGTTATCTCTGGATAGTCCAGTGATATTTGTCGGATTTGCTCACGGCTTTGCTCTGCCTGATGTAAACGGCGTGCGACCCGTGATACGATTTCTTGCTGTAGCATAGGGGTTAAGCTCCTTTAGCTTCCAACCCTCCAAAACAGAGGTATTTCACTTCCAGATAATCCTCAATACCGTAACGTGAACCTTCACGTCCCAGCCCCGATTGCTTGATACCGCCAAATGGCGCAATTTCGTTGGAGATCAGACCTTCATTGATACCTACCATGCCACTTTCCAACGCTTCCGCCACACGGTAAATTCGGCCAATGTCACGGGAATAGAAATAAGCAGCCAGACCAAATTCAGTGCTGTTAGCAATACGGATGGCCTCGTCTTCATCACGGAATTTGAACAATGGCGCCAAAGGGCCGAAGGTTTCTTCGTGGGCAACTAACATAGACTCGGTAACATTTGTCAGTACCGTTGGCTCAAAGAACAAACCACCCAGAGCGTGGGATTTTCCTCCCGTCAGAAGGTGTGCGCCGTTGGAAACCGCGTCACGGATATGCGTTCGTACTTTTTCTACTGCCGCTTGATTAATCAATGGGCCTTGCTGTGATGAGCTGTCAGTGGCTGGCCCAACACGAAGCTGTTTCACCGCGTGTGCCAGGCGTTCTGCAAAAGCCTCATAAATACCTTCCTGTACCAGAATACGGTTGGCACAAACACAGGTTTGCCCGCTATTACGGAATTTTGCAGCCACTGCGCCCTCTACCGCAGCATCAAGATCGGCATCATCAAACACGATAAAAGGCGCATTGCCACCCAGTTCGAGGGAGAGTTTTTTCACGGTATCGGCACTTTGTGCCATTAATAACTTGCCAACCCGTGTAGAACCGGTGAACGAAAGTTTGCGCACGATAGGGCTGGAGGTCAGTACTTCACCAATTGCTTTGGCATCCATTCCCGTGACGATATTGAGGACTCCAGCCGGAATGCCAGCCTGTTCCGCGAGAACGATTAAAGCCAGCGCGGAAAGGGGAGTTTCAGCAGCAGGTTTCAGAACCACTGTGCATCCCGCAGCCAGCGCAGGTGCAACTTTGCGGGTGATCATCGCATTGGGGAAATTCCACGGTGTAATGGCTGCAACGACACCAATCGGTTGTTTGATGGTAGCGAGACGGCGGCCCGGCATTGGGGAAGGCAATGTTTCGCCATAAATGCGTTTGCCTTCTTCCGCGAACCATTCGATAAAACTGGCACCGTAAGCAATTTCTCCCATTGCCTCGGTGTGGGATTTGCCTTGTTCCGTACTCAGTATTTCTGCTAAGGCGGTTTGGTTTTCCATCACCAGATGGAACCATTGCCTGAGCGTTTGGCTACGCTGTTTTGCTGTCAGTGATCGCCATGCAGGAAGGGCATTTTTGGCGGCCTCAATGGCAGACTGTGTCTCTTTGGCGCCAAGATCACTGACATTGGCAATGACTTTACCATTGGCAGGGTTAATGACTTCAAAAGTCGCTTTATTTTCCGCATCAACCCATTGACCGTTGATATAGGCCTGTTGACGCAACAATGGTGTATCCAGATGATTTGTCATAGTTTCTTCTCACTAAAATCGTTACTCTTTTGCTTTAAACAGGCTATGAACATTATTGGATTTATAATTCAGCACCGGATCGAGTTCTTCCAGAGTGAAAGAGAGGCCCAGATAACGCCGTGCCATCAATTCACTGAAATGTGCCTTGATTAAGTCAAACAATATTTCTCCGACTTTTTGCCGATCTTCAAGGCTGCGTCCGGCACCAATCTTTAGTGTCATATGAACGAAGGCATAATCTTGTTTACCATCCGCCATTTGCCAGGTATCCAACCAAATGGCACGGCTGCGGATACCGCCCAGCGGAAAAAATGCCCGTATCTGCCAGCGCCTGGTTCACTTTGGTAAATAACTCTGGCAACCTGGCCTCTTCACGGATATTTTCAGTACACTCAGCATAAAAATGTGGCACAGTTTTCTCCTGTCAGGCATTAATTTTATTTTGATTAACAATATAATCTGGCAGCGGGAACACCGCGTTAACCTGTCCTGTCCCTGAGCTGGCAAACAATTCCGTCAAAAACTCCACTTTGCCGTCATATTTGTCCCATCCGAGCAGGCCCAGTAGCATCACGGTATCATGCATGTTGCCTTCTCCCCGACAATATTGCGCATATTCCGGTAGCATTTTGCAAAATTCCCTGAATTTGCCTTCTTTCCAAAGCTGTACGACACGGCGATCCATCTGTTCATCAAATACTCGGGTATAGCTGTTCATGCCCTCTTCAGCCCGTTGATCTTCAATGAAACTGTGTGACAGCGAACCGCTTGCCAATATTGCAACCGTGCCATCGTATTTCTCAATCGCCCGTAAAATAGCCTCTCCCAGTTTGCGGCTGTCTTCAAATGCATGGACAGTACAAAAGGCTGAAATTGAAATCACCTTGAAATGGCGGTCGCCGTTCATATAACGCATTGGCACCAGCGTGCCATATTCCAGTTTCAGGCTTGGGATCTCGTGCGATTGGGCACGAACGCCCATCTGGCGTGCTTCTTCCGCAATCATCCTGCCAAGCTCTGGATTGCCATCATACTCATAGGTCATATCGCGGATAAAATGTGGCAACTCATTACTGGTATAGATGCCGGAAAAATGGTTGGAACAGTTAATATGGTAGGCGCTGTTAACCAGCCAATGTGTATCGAAGACAATAATCGTATCGACACCCATCTCACGACAGCGTCGGCTGATCTCTTTGTGTCCGTCAATAGCACCTTGCCGGCAACCGTGATGCTTGCCTGGTAATTCAGACAGGTACATAGAAGGTACATGTGTAATTTTCGCTGCTAACGCTAACTTTCCCATAAACCCTCACTTGGTATCAGGATGGCAGTTATTCAAACACCCCAACGAGGAATAGGGTGCTCTCCCATTGAGATACAGACGTTCTTCACTTCAGCAAATACTTCAAAACTGTATTCCCCGCCTTCACGTCCCACACCGGAAGCTTTTATACCGCCAAATGGCTGACGCAGATCGCGAACATTCTGGGAATTAACAAACACCATGCCTGCTTCAATGTTACGTGCCAGGCGCAAAACTTTGCTGACATCTTGTGTCCAGATATAAGAGGCAAGGCCATATTCCACGTCATTGGCCATCCGCAGCCCATCCTCTTCGCTCTTGAACGGCAGCAGACAAGCGACAGGGCCGAAGATCTCTTCCTGTGCCACGCGCATGTGGTTATCCACATCTGCCAGGACTGTAGGGCGCAAAAAGTGACCATTTTTTAGATGAGCAGGTAAATCGGCAGGTTTATCGGGACCTCCGGCCAGCAGTGTGGCGCCTTCTTCGATCCCCAATCGGATATAATTGGAGACTTTTTCCCAGTGTTGCTGGCTGATTAAGCTGCCAACCTGAGTTTGCGGATCTTGGGGATCACCGACACGTAACCGATTAGCGCGTTCAGCAAAGCGTTTGACGAATTCGGGGTAGATACTTTCCTGGATGAAAATGCGGGAACCTGCCGTACAGCGTTCGCCATTAAGGGAGAAAATGGTGAACAGGGCGGCATCCAGTGCGCGTTCAATATCTGCATCTTCAAAAATGAGGACAGGGGATTTTCCGCCTAACTCCATCGAGTATTTTTTTAGTCCGGCATTTTGCATGATCAGGCGACCCGTTGCTGTCCCTCCCGTGAAAGAGACCGCGCGCACATCATGATGTTTTACCAACGCATCGCCTGCGGTGTTACCGTAGCCCTGTACCACATTCAATACTCCAGCCGGAATGCCAGCTTCCAGCGCCAATTCGCCCAGACGGTTAGCCGTCAACGGGGAAAGTTCGGACATCTTCAAAACGGCTGTATTTCCCAGAGCCAGGCAAGGCGCAACCTTCCACGTAGCCGTCATAAAAGGCACGTTCCATGGGGAAATCAGTGCGCAAACACCAACGGGCTGGATTAATGTATAGTTAAGCATTGTGTCATCAACGGGATAAGTACGCCCGTTCATCTGCTGGCAAATTTCAGCAAAAAAATTGAAATTTTGCGAAGCCCGTGGGATCAAGACATTTTGTGTCTGATGAATGGGAAGACCCGTATCCTTGGTTTCCAGCGCAGAAATATCGGGAACATTTTGGTCGATTAATTCACCCAAACGACGCATCAAACGAGCGCGTTCTTTCATTGGGGTATTTGCCCATTTGGGGAAAGCCTGTTTGGCCGCCGCAACGGCTTGGGCGATCTCTTCCTGCCCGCCTGATGCAACCTCAGCCAGCACCTCGCCTGTTGCAGGATTGGTCGTTGCGAAATAGGTTTTGCTGCTGACATTCTTGCCGTTGATCCAATGGTTAATCATGGTCATGACAAACTCTCCTCATATTCTTGCTGGCTGACAATGCGATTCACTAAGCGCCCAACACCTTCGACTTCTACGATGACTTCATCCCCGGGAACAACATTGGATAACCCTTTGGGTGTTCCTGTAGCGATCATGTCACCTGGTTGCAATGTCATGAAATCGCTGAGATAGGTGATTAAGAAAGGAATATCGAAAATCAAATCGGCAGTTGTGCCTTGTTGACGGAGTTCACCGTTCACCCATGTTTTCAAGGTTAAATTGTGCGGGTCAGCGATCTGCTGTTTCTCTATGATCCACGGGCCGATTGGGGTGAGTGTATCGCGGCTTTTTACTCGCAGATTAGGACGATAGTAATTTTCCAGATAATCACGAATGGCGTAATCGTTACAAACGGTATAACCCGCAACGTAATTCATGGCCTCTTCTCTGGAAACTTTGTGAGCGGGTTTACCCATCACGACAACCAATTCTGCTTCATAATGCATATATTCCACATTATCAGGACGGACAGAAACCTGACGGTGTCCGGTTAAGCTATTGGCTGCCTTGATAAATACCAGTGGTTCTTCTGGTGGCTTAAATTCCAGCTCTGTTGCGTGATCGGCATAATTTAGCCCCAATGCGAACAGCGTTCCGTTGGCGGGGGGAAGCCATACAATCTCTTCACCGCTGACCCTAGTTCCATCTGGCAAGAGGACATGCTCCTGTTCGTCAACCGTGACATTGAGATCCTGGCCCTGATAATGAATTTTGGCGTATTTCATGCCTGACCTCCTGCTAATACAACGCTATTTTCCAAATCAGGGAAACCCTTAGCCTTGACCGTGACTTTATCGGCAGGATGAAGGGTAATGCGCTGGTGGGGCGTTCCCAATAGAATTGCATCACCCGCTTTTAAGGTGGCGAATTCGCTCAATGCTGCTAATAATTCTGATGCTGAACGGACGAGGTCTTCGGTAGACCAACGATCAACTTCCTGGCCGTTGATTTCAGTCACAATATCGAGTGATTCTACCGAGTTGGTCTTGATCATTTGGCCTATCGGACAAAAACCGTCCCGACATTTTGCTTTAATGGCAGGACGGTAGAATGACGTTTCAGGCAGGCTAACTTCGTTTGCCAATGCGTAACCAGCAATATACTGTTCGGCATTCTGAACTGAAACTTTGCGTGCTGTTTTTCCAATCAATAGCGCCAGAGTTGCGCCGCTTTGTACCGTTTCCCCGATAGGATGCGGAATAACATCCCCTGAATTAATCACGGTATTGCGGGGTTTGATAAACCAAATAGGTGTTTTGGGGGGTGTTTTATACGGTTCTTTGTTAAATGCCTCATGCCAGAAGCTGATCTGGCTACTGTGGTTGAGGGCAACGGCAAAGACAGTGCCTTTCATGGACAACTCCTTGAAACCTGAATGACGTGTTGCAGGATCTCTTATTAATATATTAATAAACCATGTATTGGCAATCTTCAATATGTTAAGAGGATTGTTAATTTTAATTGTGATCTATGTAACAACACTTTATTGTTGATCATTTTTACTACATAAAGATCAGCCTGTTATATTTTCAATCAAGGTCATTTGAGATTGGATTTAACTTTTATTTAACTTTTTGTGGGTGGGATAGTTTTATTTATTTGTTAATGTTGAAGTCTTTCCCCTTTGTGGATGATTTTGAGCGTGTTAGGCTTTTTGGTGTTCATGTTGTCTATAATAAACAGCATGGGCGTTAAACTTATAGAGAATGACTAGCGATTAACTAAAGAGTCACTTTTACTTATGCATGAATCCTTGACAATTGCATTGCTTCAAGCGAGAGAAACCGCTATGGGTTTTTTTCGGCCTATTTTGAAGAGCTATAATTTAACTGAACAGCAATGGCGTATTATTCGTGTACTTGCGAGTAGTCGTTCTATTGATTTTCATGACTTAGCTTGTCTTACTTGTATCTTGCGTCCAAGCCTGACAGGCATTTTGACACGTATGGAGCGTGATGGGCTTATCTTCCGCCTGAAGCCTATGAATGATCAGCGTAAGCTGTATGTTTCTTTGACTCCGGCTGGCCAGGAACTCTATGAGCAAGCAAAAGGGCAGATTGCTGAGGGATATAAGGCGATTGAGAACGCTTTTTCTCCAGAAAAATTGTCCCAACTTTTAGGGTTATTGGATGAATTTATTGCTATCGGAAACCTCTCTCAAGCAGATTTGGATGAAGAACGCGAACTGTAGATTGAAGGTTTATTAATATATTAATTAGTTAACTAATCAAGTCAGTATAAAGGCCGCCATAATGAATTGCATAAGCGCATTGGTGCAGTGTATTGCGGCGGCTTTTCTGTATCAGTCGAATGACAATTTCATAGTTTAGCAGGAAGAATTGTCGGATTGCCCTCTTCCTGCTATACCCACTATGCTGACAAGACAATTTTCAGTGCTTTCTCTTGCGCTGCATTACCAAATATTTCATAAGCGGTTTCTATTTCACTCAATGGATAATGATGAGTAACCAGCTTCTTAGGTGCAATTTTGCCGGATTGAACGCTTTTCAGCAGCATGGGAGTACTGCTTGTGTTTACCAGTCCAGTGGTAATGGTAATGTTTTTGATCCAGAGGCTTTCCAGATGCAGGTCAACGGATTTGCCGTGGACACCAACATTGGCAATGGACCCACCTGCTGCAATGATGTCCTGACATGTTTTGAAGGTCGCGGGGATACCCACACACTCAATGGCGGCGTCTACACCAATACCGTCAGTCAGTTTATTGATAGTTTCTACGACGTTTTGTCTTGCCGGGTTGATAACCGTGTCAGCACCAAACTGCCGGGCGACGCTAAGGCGGTTATCATCAGTATCGATCATGATGATATGTGCCGGGGAGTAAAATTGTGATGCCAGTAATGCTGATAGCCCGACGGGTCCCGCACCAATGAGGGCGATAATCTGGCCCGGTTGGACCTTGCCATTGATAACACCAATTTCAAGGCCGGTTGGCAGGATATCGCTGAGCATTAATGCGGATTCTTCATCGACACTTTCTGGCAGGCGATGCAGGCTATTATCAGCGTGGGGAATACGCACTTTTTCTGCTTGTGTACCATCAATTTTATGCCCCAAGATCCAGCCACCATCTTTGCAGTGCGCATAAAGCTGGCGTTTACAATAGTTGCAACTACCGCAGACGGTGATACAGGAAATAATTACCTTATCACCGACTTTGATATTGCGGACCGATTCCCCAATTGATTCAACGATCCCAATACCTTCATGGCCCAATATTCGGCCTTGCTCGACAGTAGGAACATCGCCCTTGAGGATATGCAGATCTGTACCACAGATGGTGGTTTTGACGATGCGGACGATAGCATCTGTTGGTTCAATGAGTCGGGGTGATGCCTTTTCTTCCCAGCGTTTTTTTTCCGGCTCCATGATAAACAAGTGCTTTCATATAACCCCCTTCACAGGTCATGGTTGTGATTTTACGGTGTTAAGAATGACAGTAATCCAGAGCACACGATTGACGTTATCTGTTGCCTAAAGTTTAGCAGATGTAAACATTCTCGATTTTCAGAGTGCTTTCTAGAGTTAGTCGTGAAGTAGAATATGACGGATAGGCAGGGCTGGCTGGGCCAAATAGGTGCTGGTTGGCGCTTTATTTATTTTTTTCTTTCTTGAATGTGATCTTCTGCAATAAGAGCAATGAGCACAAAATAATAGAACTATGGTGGAAACTCTCAAGTAAGATTGGCTTTCTAAACAGTAAATTATCAATAAATCTGACTGACAGAGTGACGGTTCCTCATCCAGCTTTGATAACTGATATAAGGAAAGCCAACATGATGTTTAATGACGTTAACAGATCGAATGCCTTGCAAGGTAAACGAGTGGTAGTAACAGGTGGAGGACGTGATTTTGGACAAGCGGTTTCTGTTTGGCTGGCACGAGAAGGTGCATATGTTGATCTCTGTGCCCGCCAATTAACCAGTGCAGAAGCAACGTGTGAGATTATTCGCCGTGAAGGTGGCATCGCCAGAGGTTATCAATGCGATATGAGTAATATTCAATCCGTTAGCGATTGTGCTACTCAGTTGCTGCAAGACAATCAACCCATCGATATTTTGATCTTAAGTGCGGCTCAATGGCTGGAAGGGCATTTGGGGGAAGGTGATAATGACGCTGACATTGTCAGTACGGTGAATTCAGGTATAACAGGTTCTATCCTGCTGACCAAGGCGCTATTGCCGAGCCTGCGCCAGTCACAAGGTGCCGATATTGTTGCTATGGTATCGGTTTGTGGTATTCCCCAATTTACCGAATCTGTCGCTCATCCGGCATTTTTCGCTGCCAAACATGCCATGAATGGCTTTAGTCAGAACTTAGCCCATCACTTAAGCAAAGAAAATATTCGCGTGACCGGGCTTTATCCACCTGACTTTGAACTTAATGGCTTTGATGAAATTCTGGATAACCAGAAAAAAATGGGGGAGCAATTGCTTAATGGCCGTTCAGTATGGGAAACCATCCGGTTTGTTATCACTCAACCCCGTAGTTGTCACATTAAAGCTGTTTATTTCCAAGGTCCGACTTTTAAGGATTTTGAATAAGTGGTGGTAAATAAACAGTAGTAATAATTTGGCGTGATTCATATGCCTGATTAACATAATGGTCACGCCGTTGTTTTACCTAATTGTTAACTTAACTCGCCTCTTTCAGAAAATCGTAGTTCTCTGTCCCCAGATATTCCAACTCTCCATTTGGCAACCAGCGTACTCGTTCGCCAGTGCGATAGAGCCATTTATCCTTGGTATATTGAACAAACGGATTGGCAATAAGCTGTTTTTCTGCCAATGTTGATTGCTCCAAATATTTATTGCCTAATTCTGGCCCAGAGAGATAAAGTTCGCCCTTTAACCCCATTGGCACCATCTGTAATCGTTCATTCAACACATAGGCTTGGATGCCTGATGCTTCAGCGAATTGTGATTGCCCGATTGCCTGTTGATAATGTTTCCGTATCAAATCGATCACCAGAGAGGAGTGTCGTTCTGATCTTGTGTTGCCTAGTTGTTGTGGACTACCATATTCCAGTAATGTCTGTGCCTGATCAGGTGTTAGCAAAGGAAACTGTGATATTGGTGTTTCGGGATAAGACAGGGCATTAACCAACAATTGCTGGAATTGTTCACCTAACGCTTTGATTTGTTTTGCTTGGAAAAGGTTGGGATGATAGCGGATACGAAAAGCCCAATGCTCCTCTTCCAGATGATATTCCAGTATCCACTCTGTAACGGCTAAATCGTTATTGAAACGACTACCGTAATGGACCTCACATCCGTCTAATTCCAGATTAAGATCCTTAAAACTGGCCTGATTGATACCGACATTGAGCTTATTGATAAGATTGGTGGGCACAGCTTGGAATATAGGCAAACTTGAAAAACGCAGATCAGGTTGAGCTTTCAATGATGTACTATAGTTTAACGTGGCCTGATAGAGAGAATTAAAACTATCCATCTCATTAAAACGCAGGGGAAAAACGACCGCATTGATTTGTGCACCAAGCGAAACAGATGCCCCGCCAGCGACAGCAACGGGATAGATAAGGTGAACGCTATCAGTTGCAGTATATTGGGCTACGAGCGTTGCCCATAACGTTTTAAACACAAGGAACGGCTTACAAGGGGATAAAGATTTTGTGAGATTCTTCCAATCTTCCAATGGCAAGTTGAAACGAAATTCATTAGGTAATTCAGGCTCACTTATCGCTTGTTGAGGCAAATAGGGTAATGGATTACTGGTAGTCATTCCTGACAGGCACTTTTTCCAGTATTGTTCGGGGTTATATTTGCCCAATAATTGTAAAAGCTGACGATCTTGTTCAAATTTCTCTGACGCTTGTTGCAGTGTCATGGGGGAATGGCGCACAGGACGTTGGTTGTACAGATCAGAGATATTGTGGAAAAATTCTTCTATACCCTGTCCATCACCGATGATATGGTGCAGTACAATGAATAAGTGAAATTGCTGTTCTGCCTCTTTGATTAAACCAAATCGAACGACTGGCCCTTTTCTGAGGTCAAATGGCCGCAGAGCAAACTGATTCAATTGTTCTTCATTATTAGAAAGGTATGTAAACTCAATATTATCTGAGCCAAATATCCAATATAACTCATCATTTTCTTCTTCAATCCGATATTTGAATAAAGGATAAAGATTAATAAATTCTTGCAGAGTCCATTTTAATCTACTTTCATCTAAATTCCCCTTAATACTCTGTTCTATAACGATATTGTATTTAGGTGAGTGAGGCTCGAGAATCCATGATTTCCAAAAGAAATGAATAAATGGAGATGCCAGAATCTTATCCATGTGAATACTCCGTTATGATTCTAAATTATATTCAATACAGCCTGAGATCTGCTTTTGAAGCAGACTCATTTTGTATTTTTGTTAGATGAAAAAACAGATAGTTAAATCCATTCCAATAATGAAATTAATCACTATTGTAGGAAGCCATTTATTGATATTAAATATCATTGTTTCATGACATTCTACATTCTAATAATTTGATTATTTTGTCTGGCAAAGGAGGGGGGATGTCAGTGTATTGATTTATAATAAACTTATTCATTGATGCAATTGTGCCATTATTAGCTATTTGTTTGGAAAGGATACCTATAGATTGAAAGCGATTAAAGATTATTTTAAGTAAATCAATAACCATAAAATATTAAGAACTAAAATTTTAGTGGCTGTTATTTAATAGCTGGGTTGATCATGATAGGCGTGATCAATATGCCTTAATATCATATGATCACGCTTACACTTATTTCGGGTTTTATGGAAACTGTGTGATCTGAATCCTTTATTATCCCTGCCGATATGCCAGCGCTACCGTTAAGGATTGCACCAAACACAAAGTGGCAGATTGAGAACGGAACGCATCAACCTGGGCTTCTTTCACCACAAAGCAAATATCGCTAAAACTGGCGAGCGGGCTAATTTGGCTATCAGTAATGACAATTTGTTTTGCACCAGCGTGTGCAGCTTTTTCACTGACCATCACCGTTTCTTCGGCATACGGCGTAAAACTGATAGATACCACGACATCTTGAGGGCTAATCATACTCATCTGCTCGTGGAACATACCACCTAAGCCACTGATGAGCAGAGGACGGCATTCCAGATGACTGAGGGCATAGGCAAAATATGAGGCAACACTGAAAGAGCGGCGCAGGCCGATAATGTAAATATTGTGGGCATTCGCCAGTAAACTCACTGCCTTATCCAAATCCTCTGCGGGGGTGCGAGCTGCGAGTTGCTGCATGGCTTGAGCATTGGAATGGGCAAACTCCTGCAAAATATGCTGAGGATCTTCCGGTCTCTGATGATCACTATCCAGCTCTTTAAACAGCCGTGCCCGATCGGTATAGCTGGCGGTTTCTTCCACCAAATTCATGCGAAACAGTTGTTTCATTTCATTGAACCCACTGAAATTAAAGGCATTGGCGAAGCGGATCAAAGTGGAAGGTGGAACATTGGCTTCTTTGGCAATAATGGCAACAGTATCAAATGCGACACTATTAGTATTATCCAGTACATATCTTGCAACTTGTTGTAACCGTTTACTTAACTCACCATAACGGGATCGTACTTGTTCTTGAAGTTCATTCAGATTAGACGCAGCAGACATCAGGCCCCCATATGCATAAAAATAGCGTGTTGATCACATTAATTAAAGAGTATTTCAAATTCAATTGAAAATGAAATATATATTTCATATATCTGTAACATTGTGATTAAACGCTTATAGTTCAATAGCAACTTGCCAGTTCAACCTTAATTGAATTTAGAGAGGCTCAGAATGGAACAGATTAAAAACTTTATTGGCGGGCAACTCGTTGATAGCCAAAGTGATCACATTTCACTCATTTTCAATCCAGCCACAGGACAGGAGATTCGAACGGTTGCCTTGAGCACAGCTCATGAGGCTGAACATGCCATTGAATCTGCCCATCTGGCCTTTAAGGAATGGTCAAAAACTTCTCCATTGAAACGTGCCCGGATTTTGTTCAAATTCAAATCATTGCTTGAAGAAAACCAGGGCAGACTGGCGAGGCTGATTTCTGAGGAGCATGGAAAAATTTATTCCGATGCTGTGGGGGAATTAACTCGTGGCCTCGAAGTGGTCGAGTTTGCTTGTGGTATCCCTCATCTGCAAAAAGGGGAACACTCTGCCAATGTAGGAGCGGGAGTTGACAGTCACTCTCTGATGCAACCATTGGGTGCCTGTGCTGGTATCACGCCATTTAACTTTCCTGCTATGGTGCCAATGTGGATGTTTCCTATCGCATTGGCGACGGGAAATACCTTTGTCCTGAAACCTTCTGAAAAAGATCCCTCTCTTTCGATTGAACTGGCGAAATTATTGCAACAAGCCGGTTTGCCGGATGGCGTGTTTAATGTTGTGCAAGGGGATAAAGAAGCTGTTGATGTGCTACTGACCGATCCTCGCATTCAGGCGGTGAGTTTTGTCGGTTCAACCCCGATAGCAGAGTATGTCTATACCACTGCCTCAGCGCACGGAAAACGCTGTCAGGCATTGGGAGGAGCAAAGAACCATAGTGTCTTGATGCCAGATGCGGATATGGACATGGCTGTAAATGCCATCATGGGGGCGGCATTCGGTGCGGCAGGAGAACGCTGTATGGCATTGTCGGTTGTCGTGGCGGTTGGGGATGAAATTGCAGATATATTGGTAGAAAAACTCCGGCAGCAAATAGCCCAAATGTCGGTTGGTCCTGGTATTAACCGAGAAATGAGTATCCCCAATGGGAAAGAAAACGATATGGGGCCAGTGATTTCTGCGCAGCACAGGGCAAAAATCTGTGACTATATTTGCAGTGGAATAGAGCAGGGAGCAAAATTGCTGGTTGATGGGCGAGAGTATCAGGTGGCAGGCCATGAAAATGGCTATTTCGTGGGGCCTACCTTGTTTGATTATGTCATGCCAGATATGAAAATTTATAAGGAAGAGATTTTTGGCCCTGTGCTTGCCATTGTCCGCGTACCGGATTATGACACTGCATTGAACTTGATTAACCAGCATGAATATGGCAACGGAGCGGCAATTTTTACCTGTGATGGTGAAACGGCGCGCCAATTCAGTGAAGACGTTCAAGCGGGTATGGTCGGTGTGAATATTCCCATCCCAGTACCGATGGCATTTCATAGCTTCGGTGGCTGGAAGCGTTCCATTTTTGGGCCACTGAATGTACATGGTAATGATGGGGTGCGCTTCTATACCCGCATGAAAACCGTCACCAGCCGTTGGCCCGCCAGTGTGCGTTTAGAACATCACGACAGCCATTTTGTGATGCCAACGATGGAGTAGCTATGTCATGAAAAACAGAGCAATAAAGACCAAGAAAATGACGATGGCTCAAGCCTTGGTCAAATTCCTTAACCAGCAATATATCAATGTTGATGGGGAAAAATCCCCTTTTATTCGAGGTGTATTCACAATATTTGGTCACGGTAATGTGGTGGGATTAGGGCAGGCATTGGAGCAGGGGACTGGGCATCTTCGCGTTTATCAAGGCTGTAATGAACAGGGGATGGCACATATTGCGACGGGATTTGCCAAACAGAAAAAACGTCGGCAGATTTTTGCCGTAACTTCTTCTGTTGGGCCTGGAGCAGCCAATATGGTGACGGCTGCCGCAACGGCAACGGCGAACCGTATTCCATTACTATTATTGCCGGGAGATACCTTTGCTTGCCGCCAGCCTGATCCCGTTTTACAGCAGATTGAACAATATGGCGATGGTACCATTAGCACCAATGATTGCTTCCGTCCGGTATCCCGTTATTGGGATCGCATTTCGCGGCCGGAGCAATTGATGACAGCCATGCTCCACGCCATGCGAGTATTAACAGATCCGGCAGATACTGGTGCTGTCACGATCTGCCTTCCGCAAGATGTTCAGGGAGAAATATGGGATTACCCAGATTACTTCTTCCAGAAACGGGTTCACCAGATTGAACGCCGTCCAGCTTCTCAGGTGCGTATTCAAGAGGCAATTACATTGATTCAGCGCAAGAGAAAACCGTTGTTGATTTGCGGTGGTGGTGTACGTTACTCCGAAGCTCATGAGGCTTTCCGCCATTTTGCTGAAACCTTCCATATCCCATTTACTGAAACTCAGGCGGGAAAAAGTACAGTTGTGGCTGCCCATCCACTGAATTGTGGCGGCATTGGTACGACAGGTTGTTTGGCGGCGAACCAGCTTGCTAAGGAAGCCGATTTGATTATTGGTGTTGGCACCCGTTTTACCGATTTTACGACGGCCTCAAAGTCACTGTTCCAACACCCGGAAGTGGAATTCCTTACCATCAATGTAGCTGAGTTTGACGCCTGCAAACTGGATGCCGTAGGTGTACTGGCAGATGCCAGGGAAGGGCTTAATGCCATCACACAGGAATTGTCAAAAACAGCATGGCGTTCAGAGTGGCAGCAAGAAATTGTTCAGGCGAAGGCAGATTGGCAACGGGAATTGGAACGATTATTTTCCATTCAATATCAGACTGGATTTAAGCCGGAGATTGCGGGGCATTTGGATGAAAAATTGGAAGAGTACAGCGAAACGTTGCAAACCAATCTGACTCAAACCCGTGTGCTTGGCTTGATGGATCAGTATTTGGAACCCAACGCTATTATTGTGGGGGCTGCGGGTTCTCTGCCGGGAGATTTACAGCGCGTTTGGCAACCGAAAGTGCCTGATACTTATCACCTTGAATATGGCTATTCCTGTATGGGATATGAAATTGCTGCATCATTGGGGGCAAAACTCGCGTGTCCTGAACAGCCGGTTTACGCAATGGTCGGTGATGGCTCATATTTGATGTTGCACAGTGAATTACAAACGGCTATTCAGGAAAATATTAAGATTACTGTGCTGCTGTTTGATAATGCAGGATTTGGTTGCATCAATAACTTACAGATGAGCCAAGGCATGGGAAGTTTTGCCACGGAAAATCGTTATCGCAATCAGCAAAACGGCAGATTGGATGGCGCCTTAATACCGGTGGATTTTGCCAAGAATGCGGAAAGCTACGGTTGCAAAAGTTATCGAGTATATGATGAACAACAATTAATTGCAGCTTTGCAGGATGCGCAGAAGCAACGATGTGCAACGTTGATCGACATTAAAGTACTGCCAAAAACTATGACGCATGATTATGAATCGTGGTGGAGAATAGGAACCGCACAGGTTGCTGATAATCCC
The DNA here is from genome assembly GCF_003610465.1 of Xenorhabdus ehlersii. Taxonomy (GTDB): domain Bacteria; phylum Pseudomonadota; class Gammaproteobacteria; order Enterobacterales; family Enterobacteriaceae; genus Xenorhabdus; species Xenorhabdus ehlersii. The sequence continues at coordinate 679,568 of NZ_RAQI01000001.1, forward strand.
CAAATTGCTGCATCAGCGGAAAAAATCAGGGAATATGTGGAGAAAAAAGTGCGTCAGTATTAACCGTGATACTGGATATTTTCTATAAGGAATACCTGAACAGTAACTTTGGAGCTTAAATCCATGATACGATGTTTCATTGGGCTTTACTGGTTGTGATATCAATTTATTGATCATGTATAATCTTTCTATTTGGAGAACATTCAAATGGCAAAGATTGATGTAACCTGCCCCGCTTGTCGTGCGTTTAAAGGGATCCATCGCAATGGGCGCTCACGTTCTGGTCATCAGCGTTATCTTTGCCAATCCTGCCGTCATTCCTGGCAACTTGAGTTCACTTATGCCGCATGTCGCCCCGGAACCCATAAGCAAATCGTCGATATGGCCATGAATGGCCTGGGATGTCGGGCGACAGCGCGGGTGATGGGGATTGGCCTAAATACCGTGCTTCGCCACTTAAAAAGCTCAAACCCAAATCGGTAACAGAAGCCATTGCACCCGGCACCGAAGTAATTATCTGCTGTGAAATGGATGAACAATGGTCGTACGTGAAGTCAAAGAAACCGCCGCGCTGGCTCTTTTACGCCTACGACAGGACAAGACGAAAAGTGATCGCACATGTTTTTGGTTCAAGGACAAAGAAAATATTAATGCGCCTGATGGCCTTGCTGGCACCTTTCAATATCGTTATTTATATGACAGATGGCTGGAAAAGTTATGAAAAAGCATTGGCAGGGAAACTGCATGTGGTCAGTAAGCGTTATACCCAACGTATAGAGAGGCATAATCTGAACCTTCGTCAGCATTTGGCAAGACTGACGCGAAAAACATTATCTTTTTCAAAATCCATAGAAATGCATGACAGAGTTATAGGATATTATCTGAACATTCATCACTATCAATAAATTGTAGTCATAACCCACGATGATAGTACTTATGAAGCCAGTAAGATTGAAACAAATAACAATGCAACTCTGACGAGTACTCACGGCAAGGTAAACTTTAAAGCCGTTAAAGATAGCGCTTTTGAACAAACTATTAGCCAATCTAAAGGGTTTTTTATTCAGAATGGGAATAGTGGCTATAGTGCAGAAACATGGGTACTGCCTTCTGTTCATATTGGCGGAAAATTAACGATTGATGCCGCAAATGGAATCAATGCTGACATCAAAACACAGAAAGGCCAGTCTTTACAAGCTGCATTAGCAGCTCTTGGCGATACCCCTGAAACAGCCTGGTTAAAAGGATTAAATCAGCGTCAGGATGTGCATTGGAATGAAGTGCAGGATGCTTATGAAAGTTGGAATTATCAGGACCAGCATTTAAATCCTGCTGTTTCTGCTGCTATCGCTATCGCCGTTGCTGTCGTCACAGCAGGAGCAGGAGTAACTGTTGCTGCTGCTGGCTATTCTGCAGGTGCTGCTACTGCCGCTGGAGCCAGTGCTGCAACAGCCGCTGCGGTGGGTGGTGCTGTGACTGCAGGTACCGTTATAACTATACCGAACACCAGTGGGATCAGATCTTTCAGGAGAATGGAAGAGATATAGCAGCAAGTAGGGACAAAGCTGCAGCTGAACGTGTAGCAGCACGACAGGATGGGGCTCTTCTTCCTTAAATAAAAGGCGGTGTCACATGCCATCCCCTGCCAAAATCTGGGAACAAGAACTGCTGACATTACATGCCCGTCTGGCTCCCTTATTTCACTCTACCGGCCCACGACAACGCAGCCTCGCCTATCTTCGGGGATTGCTCAGTGATGTTGAACGTAAGAATAGCTGTCAACTGGCTGAATGGATGGGGGAAAGTACCCCGATGGGATTCAATATTTGCTGGAACGCGCTGATTGGGATGTCGATATGGCCCACAGGGGTTACGCATGAAATTTTGGTAGGCTAAAATTGATTAAATAGCAGCGCTTCCATATAGCCATTATCCCACCCGGCTGATTTCCTTCGGGCACTTAAACTCAGTTTACTGTTGGTATCTCGTTTAATGATATTGAGTGCCATTTTACGTAATTGGGCAAATACTCTTGTGGCGATCCGCTCTCTCATCCGTGAGTCATCTTCTCGAAAAGTGACATCCAGTACCCAATGTAAACTATTCTCTATAGCCCAATGTTTTCTTATGGCACCTAGTTGAAAGGTGGGAGAATCATGACAACTACTTAAATAATAACGAAAATCAGAGGTCACCGTGTCAGAGTAGTGTTCTTGCCGTATCGTTTCCGTTACCAGAAGGACCTGAATATTTGGCCAAGCACTTAGGTATTTTGTTTCTGATGTCAGCGGCAGAACCCATCCACGTCGTCTGACGGTACGTCCATGACTATCATCGAATTCATCATAGTCAGGTTTAAGGTAAGGTTTTTGGGTTATCTGTTGCTGTTGAAAATAATTAACAGCTTCCGAAAAAGTTTTTCCCTGATTGCCTTTAAGCAACAAAATATAATCGGCTTCACTCTCACGTAATTGCTGAGCAATCGTGCGTTGGCAGCCCATCGCATCAATCATCACGAGATGTCCTTTCAATGAAAGCATCGATAATAATGCGGGGATGGCCTTAATTTCGTTTGATTTTCCGTCTACTGCACACTGACATAAACTGAGTCCTTTCTCAACCGAGAATGCACTCACCACATGTAGTGGGCTTTGTTCAATTTTCTTATCAAACGAATGGCGTAAACTTTTACCATCAATCGCAATGATCGCTCGCTTTTCTGAAGAGACGTCACGAGAAATCCACTGATAAAAATGACGTTCAAAGAGGCCGGGATTTAATAAACTAAAACAGTGACGGAATACCGCCTTTGAGCAGAAGAAATGAACCCAGCCAATCCTTTTTTAGCTGGCCGTACTGTTCAATATCGGTCCAGGCGTTAGCCCCGGCAATGACAGCGCATACCGCGATCACTAAGATATCAATAAAACGGTGTTTAACCTTTCCCTGACAACTTGGATCTGGAAAATCAGAAAAGACCTCCACTCATTCTTTCATCTGCGCCCCTCTAAAAATGAAGGAATTATCCACTAAATATTTTCATGCGTAACCCCTGACATAAAACCCACTCTTGGTGGACACAGTCCGCCAAAACCTCGACCGCAACCTAAACCTAATCCAAAACAGAATAACCTTACTATTAGCGGCTGACATAGCAGGCCGCTATACAACTGTAGTGGTTATGCGCAGCCCTGAAAACAACATCGTATTTTAATCGTATTTATGTTGACATAATACGATTTAAACCGTATTATCTAATCATCCCAAACGGATATGCTCTTTAACAAATGAGGAAATGATGGTTACGGTTCAATGGACGAGGAAAGCACGAAAACAGTTGCTTTCAATCGATACCAGATACCGGAAAGCTATCAGTGAGAAGGTTAACCAACTTGAAACCTTCCCGGCAGTGACACTGGATATTAGGAAGCTTCATGACCTTGATAATCAGTACAGACTATGGGTTGGCGAATACAGGATAATCTTCGAAATCACTGACGGCGAACCGGTTATCTGCTCGATAACGGCAGTCAAACGGAGAACATCAACAACATACTAGGCGGGGTAACCCGCCATTTCCTCATTATTAAATTCACCGCGACTCTTAGCCACCCGGATGAATACATGAAAATGCAATACATAAACGATGAGACAGGAAAACCACAATATGTTGTCCTGCCAGTCGCTGAATACGAAAAACTTCTCAGCACAAAGGGAGATTGGGAGGATGTGCCATACACCCCGTCAAAATACGATGATGTGACCGTGCCTAACGGCGTCGTATCTATCATGGTTGACCAGGATGTTTCTATTCTGGCAGCTTGGCGCATCTATCGTGGGCTGTCTCAGTACGATGTAGCTGAAAAGCTCAACACAGCTCAATCAACCGTGTCTCAGTGGGAGGCATCAGATCGACCACAGAAGCGCACACGAGAAAAACTGGCGGCGCTATACAACTGTACTCCAGAACAACTCATTCCATAACCCAACGACCCCGTTTAGGGGTCGTTTACTTTGGCTAAAATACAAAAAAGCCACGCCATTGAAATATTCCTCTGAATATTCCAGATTCTTGCGGGATTTTGAACTACTGCATTTTTTGCAGGAGTTGGATTTACGACGGGTGGATAGCAAAAAGCCCCACTGGGTTAGTGAGGCTTTAACTGCTTTCGGTTTTACTACCCGAGCATAACACAAAATATACATCTAAATTTCTCAAAATCAAGTTAATTTAGAAAATATTTATATTTAGTGATATGTTTTGCAGTTTTCTTTTCCAATTTCTCGCTTGATAGCGTAATACATTTCCTCTTCTAGTAGCTCCTCTGACCATACAGTACGTTTCCTAGCCCACTGAACATCACAGCCAGTCAGCCTTGATAATTCACGAGCGATCTTTTGCGGGTATTTGCGTTCGCAATATCGTTTAATAGCGATATCCCGAATAGGGTTGCGGGCTGTTATTGATATCTTCAGGTGTATCAAATTCATCTTTGATGGCCTGTAGTGCAGCAATTGGTGCATGGTCATCAAGCCAGTCTGCAAATTTTTCGGGTTGGCAAAATAGTAACGCTTCAAATTCATGCAATAACAGATTGGGAATAAAATTAGCCTGTCCGATATCATTAGCGAAAGCCTGCTCCAGCTTCACGACCCGTTCGTTAGCCGCATTATCCCGTTGTTCGTTATAATCAGGGAAATCAGTTGGCAGACCATAGTAGTCGATAAGTGTGGTGACGAATGCACCGGGATCTTGTCGGCATAAGCGGGTAATTTGGTGTTTTACTTTGCCGTAACTCGTGATCCCCCCTTTCTGGCTGGAACTCGTCTGGGCTAATATGGGTGTCAGATAGATATGTTGTGCAAAAAAATAAGGTGCCAGCACATCCCGCACGAAAGTTTCTTCCGTTTGCCCTTCAACAAAAACGTTGATACGGATCATCGTTGTGGCCTCCCGCCAAGTAAGTTTTTCTTCCATAATTCACCCAGGCTATAGTCTTCAAGCCATTCTGACAGGGCTTCATTATCCAGGCGCTTAAAGGTGGAGGCGCCTTGTTGTTTGTCGACCACAATCAGGTCATCAGCATCAAACTGGTTAACCAGCTCGACCGACTGAGTGGAAATAATCAGTTGATGTTTATTGCTGGCATTTTTAATCAAACCGGCCAATACATTGATGGCATAGGGATGGAGTCCGAGTTCAGGTTCATCAATAATAATAGAATCGGGCATGTAATCTTCGGGTTGCAGTAGCACAGTCGTTAGTAAAATAAAGCGCAAAGTACCATCAGAAAGTTCACTGGCTTTAAAAGGAATATCCTGATCTTTTTCTGTCCATTCGAGTTGAATGTAGTCGGCATTATCCGGTGTGGATCGTAAATAAAAATCACCAAAAAACGGCGCGACCATCTGGATGGCTTTGATAATGCGTGTGTAATGTTGTTGGTGATTTTTTTGCAGGCGATACAGAAATGCCGCTAAATTAGCCCCATCTTCCCGCAGATAATCATTGTCATTAATACGGTGGGTTTGTTTAACTTTTGCACTGTCACTCGTGTCATGAAAATGATATACCCGCCAACGAAGCGGGGTCGGTAAGGTGTCATTTTCAAGGTTCATATGATTAACCTGTGATTCAAAATGTCCGGCACCAATATCATATTCTCTTTTACTGTCACAAAAGAGTGATTCATGGCGAAACATCATGCGGTTATCATTAGTCGGTTCCAGTTCAAATTTATAACCATTGTGACCAAAAGAAAGTTCGGCCCCCATAAACTCGTTTTTTTTTGCGACCAAAGTGTAAGAGGGTATCGGGTCCCCCCATTTTACCAACAAGAGATTGTAAGCGCTGATCGAGCAGGACGGAGGACAAACGAAAGAAACTGATGAAATTGGATTTTCCGGCACCATTGGCCCCAATAAGGATATTCAGGCTTCCCATTTGTAAATCACATTTTGCGATAGATTTGTAGCCTGTTATCTTAATTCTGCTTAAGTGGTCATTATCAGTTATTGGTTTCATAATCTTGCCTTTTCAGCATCATGTGACTCAATTTTGCCTTATTATACACTTTTCTGATGACGGCTTGATGGATATAATCTTGCTCAAGTACACCTGCCACGCTGAGTCTCTTGTTTAGAGGATGCGCAAATAGGCAGGTTTTTTTATTCTTTAAATCTGAACTGAAGACATCATCCTATAATTTTATTTACTTGTTAAACTTACATATTCGATTATTGAATTCGATAACTCAATCAGTTAAAGTAAAAAAGCTATCGGCAAAATCCGATAGTGAGGAATCTCAGGCCTCGTAAGATCAACCCACTGGTAGGATATTTCTACCAGTGTGCCTGCTATCGCACCTTCTATGGCGGTTCAGGCGGGGGAGGCTTCGGCCTCGCCGGATTGGTTGATCTCCGGTACCTGAGAATCCCTGTCTGAACCACCACCATCAATAATCAACAGAAGGGGAAGCAGGTATGACTCACACTCAACAAGACTGGCACCCAGCCGAAATTATTTGTGCATTACGCAAGCGTGGTACGACACTCGCCGCTTTATCCCGTGAATCGGGACTCAGTTCTTCTACACTGGCAAATACCTTATCCCGCCCATGGCCCAAAGGGGAGTTTATCATCGCTACCCGTTTGGAGCTGGCGCCGTCTGAAATCTGGCCCAGCCGTTATTTTGACCGCCAGGGTAATTTGATTGAGCGAAAAGCACGCAAATCGTTTGCTGGATAATACTCTGCTATTATCTATGACATTCAATACGATAATACCGGTTCAGGGTTTATCCGTTATTCTCTGTTACGACACCTTTATTTTCAGCAAACACAGTTGAGTTGTTCATTGAATACATCACCGGGTTCCTTGCATAGTCAGGATTATTTTACGACTGAGCAGGAACCTATCTAGCATGAAAATAAACGCGTTAATCGGCTTAATGGCGGTCATACTGACGGGATGCGCGACTCCCGTAAAACAACCGCTATCTCAGCCTTCCCAAAGTCGTTTTCCTTCCGTTACGCTGACACGCAACATTCAGCCTGTTTCGCTAACTTTGTTGTACGTAGCAAATGAACCGTTTGCTATCGGCGCACTCACAACCCAATACTGGTTCTGGTATTGCAGTGATATCACGTTATCAGCAAGCAGAAGGGGAATTCCGTATTGGTTGAATATTCCCCAATGGTTGCCGAACAGCGTATTTATCAATGCAGCACCGCCTAGTACTACAGCCGTAATTGCTCTGTCACCATAGGGTTATTCCGACGACGGTAATGACATTGTTGTGCATAGTATTGGTGTCGCCGCCGCCAGTCTGACCAATGTAAAATCTGTTCGACTGCCTCTCCCGTTTTTTCCATCAATTTTGACAACAGCTTACGCAGTTCCGGGATACTCAGGGCTACCAATCCTGCCGGTGTTTTTTTTCTCCCGTATCCGCAAGACCGCCAGCACCGCATGAGCTAATAGCGATAAGGTAATGTGCCGATACCAACTGTGCCATTGCCGCACTTCATAATGATCCAGGCCACATTCCCCCTTCGTTTCCTCAAAACCACTTTCAATTTCCCAGCGATGCCCTGCCACCTGAATCAGGGTTTTCAGGTCAGCCTGTTCTCTGCGGGCATAGACGATATAATAAGCCCGCTCTTGTTTCTCATCCCGGCTGCGCCGAACCAGCAGATAATGACCATAATCCCGCTCTTCCTCACTGAGTTGTAAACGCCAAAGCGGCACCCGGACCCAGTCGTACCAACGTTCTCCCTTTGTCCCCAATCCCGCGGAATGTTTTTCCCAAAACGAAGATGGCAGACTGTCCACAACCTTGTCGGCGCTGGTATATCTGGGCCCTTGCCTCCACACACGTTCATTTTTGGGGATCGCCAGTACAAACGGTTGATATCGGGATTCTAACCAGCACCGCAGACGACGATCTTGACCATACACCGTATCGGCGGTCACCCAACGACAAGAGACGCCGGCATCTAATGCGCGTTCCAACATCTGTTGGGCAAGTTGGGGTTTGGTGGCAAAGGTGACCGAGTCAGGAATGCCAGCGGCTTTACAGCGGGGCCGGTTATCTGTCCATTGTTCAGGCAGATATAAGGCCCGGTCAATAAAGGCATGGCCGCCCTGACCGGCATAACAGAGAAAGACGCCTATCTGACTGTTTTCTATCCGTCCGGCAGTACCGCTATATTGGCGTTGGACGCCAGCAGAATGGGTCCCTTTTTTGATAAAACCGGTTTCATCGATGATGAGGATGCCTTGCTCATCACCGAGATGGTCAGTCACATAGTCGCGTAAAATATCGCGAGCCGCTTCGGCATCCCAACGGGCGCGTTCCAGAAAATATTGAATGCCATCAGGCGAGTGTTCACCCAACCATTCCGCCAGTTGCCAGCTATTTTTACGCTCAACATCACTGAGTAATCCCCTGAGATAGGCGAGGCTGCGTTGCTGTGGACTGGCATGGTGAAATAACGGTGTCAGACGCGTGTGTAATGAGAGCAGTTCTTGTTCCCAAAGGTTGACAGGTGAGTGCATTGAACACCTCCCCCTATCTTCAGGAAGAATATATCATGAGCTATCATGCCACAATGGAGCGTACGACTGTAGTACTAGGCTAATCCCTGCGTCCAGTGCGGCGCTGGGGATCCCCTTCCAGTTCGGTATATCGGGCATTTTGGGCAGGTCTGGCACTCCAAACATAGGCACCTCATTTTTGGACGTAAAAAAACTGCAGTTAAGCGGCCTTAGAAATGAAAAACCCGCCGAAGCGGGTTAGTTAGTTATTCGGGAGAGCTATTCTCGATATTATGGCTAGCCTATTCATGTAATGTTCTGCATTACCCCATAACCAAGACTGACAGTAGCCTACTTCATCTTCATTAGATATTTGTCTAACCTCACCACTCATTACGTCGTAGCCGTAGACATACAATCTATATTGTAATGCTTCATACATTCTAGCTTGCCAGAATGACATACCCTCAGTTGTTTGATTTACATCAGAAGCTACAACGTCATAGCTTTTAATCAGGTAATGGAAGAATATTTTTGAAGCTAAGCCAATTAGCGCAGCGTTGTGCGTAGGTTTTTTCGTGCGCCAAATCAATACTTGTGATACGGGTCTACAATTTAGCTCTACGTCATTGGTTATTATCACTTTATTATAATAAACCACTTCATTAGTGATATCGCATAGCAAAGCCAATTCAAAATGAGTTCTACCTAATGTTAACCTGTTATCAACCCGAATTAGTCGATATCCCGGAGGTAGAATCAGTTCGTCAACGTCCTTTACTATCTCGTTAGCCAATGGATTAAGAACATCATACAGAGCACGATTGCGCTCAGACTCATTAAGGTGACTGAAATCAGCAGCAACTTTATCTATACTTTCAAGATGTAACGGCATACCGTCCCCCTCACCAAAAGATTCAATATTTAGCTCATTGATAAATATTCCTTGAGGTGATATTAGTCTACTTGAACCTAAGGTTCAATAGCATTGGCTATATTGCTCAGGGCAAACGGGTCTAAATTATACTGACGTAAAACCCACCGTGAGGACTTTCAGCATGTAACTATTATCCCATCCTGCTTTCTGACGCTTAGTTTTCACTCCTACCTTTACGGTTTTCTCATTTTTCAGCAGGTTAAGGGCTATTTTATTTACTAAAGCGATATTTTCAGCAGCATGACCGCTTCTCAGACGCTGGCTGTCTTCACCAAAACTCACATCCAGCTGCCAGTGCAATTTATTTTCAATATGCCAATGGCTACGTATCGCTCCCGCAATAAAGTCCGCCGATTTATCACGATGACTGGTAATATAATAACGTCGGGCGTAACTCTCGGGTTTTCCCTGCTCTTCACGCCAAGACTCCACCACCGCGATGCCACCCAGTGTGTGCCACTGAGGATGTCGTTCCCGTAACCAGTGAATATCGTTAACCAGCCACAACTGACGCTGTTCGATACGACCGTGATCGCCTCCTGTACTCCGGGTTTGAGCGTGGGGGATCCCCCTAAAACTTTTTGCTAGCTGAGTATCTAAAAAGTATTTGATATCGTCATGAAATTCACCCTGATTGCCTTTTAATGCCAGAACATAATCAGCCTGCTCCCCGACAATCTGATCAGCAATTTTGTACTGACAGCCCATTGCATCAATCGTGACAGTGGAACCTTCAATATCCAACAAGGCCAGCAAGTTGGGGATTGTGGTAATTTCGTTCGATTTATCTGAGACTTTCACCTGACCAAAGCAAAGTTGATTCTCAACTGACCAGGCGCTAACCAGATGAAGCGCCGGTGCACCATTCGCTTTGTCAAGCGTACCCCGCAATGTTTTGCCATCCAAGGCGATAATGTCATCAGAGAATGTGGCTAAGCTCTTCACCCATTGGGTAAATGCGAGTCCAAATTCTTGGGGATCAAGCCGGTTTATCACATCGTTAAAGGTATCATGACTGGGAATGCCATTAGGAAGAGCCAGAAATTGCCGGAACCAATCTTCTTTAGATTTACCGTATTCTTCAATCGCATTGAAACCTTCACAACCGCAGATTACGGCACAGATCGAGATAGTCAAAATGTCGATGAGTGAATATTGTTTAGTCCGGTTAACACGCGGATCAGTGAGGTGTCCAAAAGCATTGCTGAGGGTTGTGGCTTGCATGGCAGTTTCTAGGATTATCATTGATGAGGTGCTAATGATAAATCACAAACGGCGATTATTCCTATTTCTCTGTACTGAATATACTCCGCTAATCATATTGAGCAATTTAGACCCGTTTGCCCTGCGCCCGTGTGGAGAGTCCCTATCAAGCCTTTGGTAGGCTAAATCATGACTAACCCGAAATTATCGGGGCAGTTCTTATCAATTTGCACACCGATATCGCCGGTACGCAAATCTAAATCTGCATATCGATATTTCCATATTCAAATTATATCCATCATCTATCTCAGGATAGCTGATTATCTATTTGTTTAACTAAACAAATATTAAACAGGTTAATGAAATTTTTAGGCATTGAGAGTGAACGCGCTGAGAGGTTAATTCAGGCGCCGGAGCGGAAAGGCAAAATAAATAAAAACCTCGAAGGGCGCAACCAACGAGGCTTCTGAAATGCAACTTGAACGGGGAATTTAACGGCTCCCAAAAAACAACATTTCACGAGGTAATTATGTATCACAAATCATCAAAAATCAATGATAGGGAGGTCGTATGAATACAGCGGAGGTTTTTGATTTCAATACGGCTAAAAAAATCAGGAGCAACAGGGTGGAGAACCAGAAATCTGGTTTTATCCCGTTGTACCGGAGCATCAGAAATAAACCGTGGGCTAAAGACGTTTTTCTCAGAACGCTGTGGGAAAATTTGCTTATGGATGCAGCCAGACAACCTTATACCGCTAATTTCAAAGGGAAGATATGGCACTTACAACCCGGGCAATTAGTCGTAACAGCGGCTGATCTGGGGCTATCTCTGTGTGACCGCAACGGGAAGCCAACCAGTCGTGATGCAGTAGAACGGATGCTGGCATTTTTTGTTAAGGAAGGGATGATTTCCATCGAAGGAGAGAAGCGAAAAGGCAGAGTGATCACCATCACAAACTATAGTGATTATGCTGAAAAAATAGACAATTCACCCGCACATAAAGCCGCACATAGAGGCGCACATGACGAGACCAGCAATGACGCGGCCTCAGACACTATATCCGAGAAGGCATCATCAACGACCGGGAAAAACTGATATATTTGCAGGAATATGTTAAGGCTGAATGCAGAGGAAACAATGGAAAACCAACACCGTAAAATCACTGGCTACCGTGAATTAACCCAAGATGAAATTGATTGCATGAACAAGATTAAGGCGCTTGGGGAGGATCTGGGTACGCTTTATGACTATCTTGTCATCACAAATACACAAACGGGCAATCACCAAATTGACATGCGTTGGCTGAACGAAGGCCGCACTGATCTACAAAAAGGGATTATGTGCTGGGTTCGTGCAGTGGCTCAACCAACGACATTTTGATTGGTTGCCCCCCAGATCAAATGATACTGGGGTGGCAGGAGTAGGTTAGGACGCAGTGTCGGTGAGTGATGAGAGGACGGCAAAAGTGTTACCGTCCTACTCAATATAATTATAAACACAATACGTAATTCCATACCCCCGGGTGCACCTTTATGCATTGAGCTAAGCAGCTACCCCAGGCTGAGCTGGCCGGAGGAAACATCGAGCAAGTCATAGCATAGATTTGCGTTGAGGTTAAAAGAGTCGTACCTGCTAACAGGCAAAGAAGAATGAACTTTTTCATTTTACTCACCCCATTTCACTGACAACAACAAAGACCAATTAACCCATTAAACCTATTTTCACCCAACAACAAGCGAATAATGCTTAACAATTAGTTACCCTCTGAAACTAAAGTCAATATTTCTTTGCCCATTCCCTGAGTGGTTAAAGGAATATTGATAACCCATGCTGCCACCCGTTCCCATCGCGTACCCAACGCACACGGGATGGTGGCATTTCTGTTTTCACTGCGCACCGCAGCGCCAATCTAAACATCGAGCCTTTATTTAGGAATGAGCCTTTGAGGGATCAGCTAAAACTGATGCTACTCGATGGGCTGATTTCCTATGCGGCAAAGGTTCATTACCTAAGTAAGGATAAGCATCGTGAGTAACATTATTCATTTTGAATATGAAGGTCATCCTGTATTTTTTAATGAAGAAGGCTGGATTAATGCAACGGATATAGCTTCCAAATACGGGAAAAAGCCCGCCAAATGGAAAGAGCTTCCTAGTACCAAAAGTTACATAAAATCCCTCGCGAACGCCCTAAATATGGGCAATGTCCGAAAATCGGACTTTGGTCTGATAGTGACGAAAAGAGGTAATACCGCTCGCTTAAGCAAATCAAGATAAGTCATAATCGGCCTCAACTGATTGTTTGAGGCCGATTTTTATGTCTGAATTTTCTCGTGAACTCCAAGCTACTGCGGAATTTAATTACCCCGAATCTCTGGATGCCTTTAGCCAAAACATTCCGATGGCATGGGTGACTAAAGTGGTTAGAGAAACCGGCCGAGCCACGGTGCGAAAACGTCGATTTCCCGCCGAACAAGCCGTGTGGCTAGTGCTGGGCATTGGGCTCATGAGAAACCGTTCTATCAATGATGTGTGTGACAAATTAGACCTGGCTTTTCCTGACGCCAAGGGGGAACTGCCATCATTAGCGTCAAGCCGTATCTCAAAAGCCAGACACCGCATTGGTGTTGAACCCTTGCGGCTTCTTTTTCATACCACCGCCACCGAATGGGAAAAAGAGGACACAACGTATTCTGTGTGTGGCCTGAAAATTTTATGTGTGGATGGCACCCAGTTTAAGGTGCCTGAAACAGGCGATAACCAACAATTGGGTTATGCCTCCGGTAAAGCCACCTTTCCTTCCGTGTTAGCGCTGACGCTGATGTCCGCACGAACACACCTTATCTCTGATGTGGCGTTTGGCCCCATCACCCAAAGTGAAATGAGCTACGCCCAACAATTGGTTGGTTCTGCGCCCGAAAATACGCTGACGTTGTTTGACCGGGGTTTTCTCTCTGCGGAATTATTTCAATCGTGACGGGGAGCCGGCAAAAATACCCATTGGCTGACGCCGATAAAAAGCAAGATGCGTTATGACATTGTTGAGGAATACAGCCCTTATGATAAATTGATCGAGATGCCGGTTTCTCCCCAGGCCCAACAAGCCCATCCTCACCTTGGAAAAACCTGGCGGGCACGTCTTATCTTAATTCCGGATCCGAAAGGTGAAATTAAAGGGTTTATCACTTCAATGGAATGCCCGGTAACCTATCCGCTCAACGCTATCCTGGGTGTGTACTGGGAACGTTGGGAAATTGAAACCGGTTATGGTGAACTGAAACAAAGGCTACTCAATAACACCGCCATCCTGAGGAGCCAGACACGGGCCGGTATTTATCAGGAATTATGGGGCATCTTGATTGCCTATAACGTGGTTCGGCTGGAAATGAGCCGGATGGCAAAAGTCTATCGTGTTGAACCGCTTCGGATAAGCTTTATCAATGCGTTACGGCTGATACAGGATGAGTTTTTATGGTGTTCGGGACGTAGCCCCGGTACGATCCCACAAAAATTAAAAGCGCTCAGGGAGAATGGCAAGAGACTGATCTTACCGCCGAAGCGAAAACGCCCATCCGTCCCACGGCAAATACTCTGCAAACATCACGTTACCCTTATCAAAAGAGAACCGCTCACGCTTAAGTGAGCGGTATTACGAAAAGAGGTGGTTTTAATGCCGGGACATGGATTCATCCAAAGTTGGCCGTCTCTTTTGCTAGATGGTTATCTGATGATTTTGCGGTTTGGTGCGATTTGAAAATTGATGAACTAATTCGAAGTCATCAACCCACATTCACTGACCAGCGCATCAATGCCATCTTTCTTCTTGATAAACCCGCTACATGGGAAAAGCAGTTTCAGCAACCCTTTTATCAGGCACTCAGCCGTAGTCAGGGTTGCCCTACAACGGCCATGTCGGCGGTACTCCGTCACTGTTTGGGATGATCACATCCAAGTGGGTATATCAGGTTGTGCTGCCTGATTCGGTTTATGCTGAAGCAAAAGAAGCTACCAAAGGCAATGGAGAAAAGATTCACCAGTATCTTAAGCCAGAAACCCTGAAACTGGTCAAAAAACAACTGAAAGTGGTCACCGTACTGGCTAACGGCTGTGTGGACTACAAGGACTTTGAGGCACGTTGCGTTCAGTCATTTGGCAAGTCAGGCGAGCAAGGTATGTTAATCCTACCGGTAGAACGGGAATTCAGTTACTCAGCGGTCAGACATTGAGCCAAAGTGCTTTTTCACACTTTGGGATGAAAGCACGGGCAGGATTTGAAATCCGCCCCTTTGATGCGGTAAGCGATTGATATTATCGAGGTCCTCAGTTTGGTGTTGGGTTCGCCAATCTGACGGTTAGCGATGAAATCAATGAGTTACTGCACAAGGCATGGGCAAGTCAGTATTCAATTGAGAAGCCGAAGAGCAAGAGGGCTTGATGCAATTGCTCCGCAATTGTACCAGAGCAAATAGAACGAACATTAAACTGAATACAAAATTCTGCAAAGCATCCAATAAACGGGTGCTGGATAGAGTTTTATATAGGTTTTGGGTATTGGTGGTCTCGCCGGAATAGCGGGTTATATAAAACAGATCAGTTGAATATGCTGAATGAGGTAAAAAACGATGATGATACTTATCAAAGAAGATGGCAGCACATCTATAACGCCCTGTCGTATTTATCTATATCCATCTCACATCTCCCCGAAGTTAATCAGCCATCCCTTCGGTTGGTTGCTTTGGGCTGAGATGCAACCATAAAGCAAATGAGAATATATGCTTATGTGTAGATCACATTACGACTTGTAACTGTCCATTTTGCTTCATTTTGCACCATACTTTGATTAAGATTCATGTATCTGATTAAAGTGGGGGGTTGTGATGAAGAAGTTATTATTGGTTTTTGTTTGTTTATTGCCTTTTGCTGCAACTGCGAGTGAATATCAAAATCTTGGTAAATGGTTTATCATAAAAGAAGTAAATAAACTCACAGATCAAGTAGATTATTTTGCTTCTTTGTCGCCAGAGGATGGAGAAGGAGCGTTAGTATTACGGTGTGGTAAAAATACAACTGAAGCCTATATTGCAACAGATGAATATTTAGGAAGTGAAGATTACACCAAGGTGACATTTAGAATAGATAAACAAAATGTAATAACTGAAAATTGGGAAATAGGCGGAAGTAATGACACAGCTTTTGCTCCAAAGCCACTGAAGTTTATAAGAAAGATATACGGTAAACAGAATATCATTGTTGGGTACAAACCATATGGCAAGATTCAAATAGTCGCCGAGTTCAAAATAGACCACATAAATGAGGTTGTAAAAGAAGTTTCCAAAGCTTGCGGTTGGAAATTATGAATTTTACTTTCGTGAAAACCCCTCTTTCTGGGTTTTCCTCATTTGGCATCGTATATTGAGTGATGTTAAAAGTTAACTTAATGAGGGTCATAGTCAGATGGAGCCTATTTGGGGATTTTTGATTTATGTGTTAGTCGTGTTCATTGTTAGTGTGGTTGTTGGCAAAAGAACGAGTGCGCTAGATGCTGTCGTCATGAGATTTTCAGCCAAAGGACAAGGCAACGGATTTGCACTGCGGCAAGAAAAGACGCGCTATTTTTTGCATAGCGAGTGGCTATACCACGCCAGCGCTTAAGATGAAGGAAAGCATTTTCAACCAAATGGCGAAGCCGATAGAGTTCACGATCATATTCTCTGGCGACCTTCCGATTTTTCCGGCTAGGGATCTGGACTTGCATGCCCTGTTGTTTCGCTTTTTCTACTATTGCATTGCTATCATAGCCCCTGTCCGCCAATAGATGCTCTGCATCGAGTCCTTTAATTAAGGCCTCAGCTTGTGAACAATCTGCTGGGGTACCGCTTGTAATAACAATTCTGACCGGCATACCATGCGCATCCACGGCCAAATGTATCTTGGTATTGAGCCCCCTTTTGTGAGCCCCATCTCCTGATTACCCCCTTTAGCGCCTGTCGCATCAGGATGAACCTTAATATGGCTGGCATCAATCATTAACCACTCGAAATCGGGGTCATTAACCAATTGTTCGAGCAGTTTTTCCCATATCCCTTTATCTCTCCAGCGACAAAAACGGCGGTGGGTATTTTTCCAGTCACCATAATCAGTATGTAGGTCTCGCCAAGGCGCACCCGTCCGTAAAATCCAAAACACCCCATTGATAAAACGCCGATTATCTTCAGCTACACGCCCCCAAGCGCCTTGACGTCCTGGCAAATGAGGTTCAAGTAGGCTCCAGACGCGATCTGAAATATCGTGGCGGCGGTGTGCAGGTGTACTCATGGTTAATCAACTCTTATGATGGAATGATGGGGCATTATTATTGCACGAAATTTCTCATGACGACACCATCTAGTGAAGTTCATGAGACATTTATCAGAAAAATAAAGTATTGGAATAATGAATTGGCAGATAATCGCAATAAATAACAGCCCCAATCAGGGGCTTTAAGCCGTCCTTGGTTTTATATGACTTTTGTAACCCTCTTCACACTTTCTGGATGTGCTAATCAAATAATCAGTAACACTTATCATTAGCTCAGTGGTTAAATATGAGAAATGTTTAATATTGGGTGATGTTATGGATAAGCGGGGTAAAATTATGTTTACCTATGTCTCATCGGATGCTGATGAAATGCTTGGTAAGCCAGCAAATTATCTGTTGATGGATAAAAAGTCACAACAAATTGATTTTTCTTGCATTGTTGGTGTTAATGTAGATCTGGATTGCAACTTTCATTCAAAGTCATTTATTTATCATGCGGACGGTAACCAGAAAGTAGATTTCATGGATGATGGCATAGCAGAGGCAGGCATAGATAACATGTCTGGAATATTTTTCTCTGAAAATAACGTTTCCTTTGTTCTTACTGAAAGATTTAAGAAAGTTACTTTTGATAAAAGTGGTCTATATCTAATTAAAGTGTGCCTGTACGACGGTCTTTTAGAAGATAAAAATAGCAATCATGAAATAATTGACGAAAAAGACGCATACTTTTATGTGGGAGAATTCCGTGAGGAATATTCTTATGAATAGTGATAAAGTTATTAATATAGACACTGCTAAAATTATCAAAGCAAGAAATCAATTCCAGTCTAAAAAAGTAACTTCCGAAAAATCGGTTAAACAAGGGGAGGAAGGTATGTCAGAAAACTTCACCAAGACTGAACTTGAAGCCCTATTAAAAGCCAACAAAGCCGAGGTTGATGTTGTCGCCGCGACCATGAAGAAAGATATGGCGGAGTGGAGAGAGCAGCAAAATACTCAACTTGCTAATATCAACTCTGCAATCCAATCTTTATCAGCGAAAGTTGACGGCAAGATTGATAGTGTTGAAGGCAAAATTGATGGTTTAAAATCAAGCATTTCCACGGACGACATCAATAGGGTTGGCTCTAGTAACAGTTATTATGTCTGCTGTAGTGCTTGCATCCAGTTGGATAATATCTAGTAAAGGCGCTACATCACAGCCCCAACCAACCGTAACCCAGAGCCAGCCAGTAGAGCCATCCCATAAATAGCCCCATAAGGAACTTTTACTATCCAAACCTTCTCGTCATACGCCATTGACTTATACGATAAGAGTGTTATTATCATTCTATACATACACCAATGGCGTACTGAAACATGATATTCATTGAGACCTCTATATTCACCGAAGACTGTAAAGAGCTGTTAAGTGATGATGAATATCGCGAGTTTCAGCAATATCTTGCAGACAATCCCGCTGCGGGTGATGTTATCCAGCACACTGGGGGCTTACGTAAAGTTAGATGGGCATCCAGAGGTAAAGGTAAGCGTGGCGGTGTACGCGTCATTTATTATCACAAGGTCGATGTCTCACATATAAGACTGCTGCTGATTTATAAAAAAGGCATTAAAGATGACCTTAGCGAGTCAGAAAAGAAAGTCTTGATAGCATTAAATGAGGGATGGTAACAATGGATAGCAAATTATTTTCCAGACTCACTGAAAGCATGACACAGATGAACGAAATCATGAATGGCGAACGTGCTGCTTCTCGTGAAACAACTATTGAGGCAGTGAAGGTAAAAAACATTCGTCAGACAACCGGCTTAAGCCAAGCGGGATTTGCTAAATTAATCTCTGTTAACGTTGGAACCCTTCGTAATTGGGAACAAGGAAGACGAGAACCAACAGGGCCAGCAAAAGCATTGTTAAAGGCGATAGAGAAAGATCCGCTTCATGTCTTAAAGGCGTTATCTATGTAGCTTACGAAGCCCCATCACGGGGCTTTTTTGTTGGTACCTACGAAAGTTTTGTAGGTCAGGTTTAATTCCGGTGAATCGACGGAATTGAATAAAATCAGTAGGTTGATAGATGCGCTCAAGTTTGAGCATATAGTACTGAGTGTAAATCTGCATATTTTCTTTCTTAACTACCGAGATCACGGCAGTTACCTTTGACCTAAGGCGGAATCCTGCCTTAGCCCTACCGCTAAATTTGTCGGTAGCTAAATAACCTGTTGATTATTATTAACATCCACCAATGGTGGAAGCCGAAAACAATACCTACGGGAATTTTTTGTTATAATGAGGAGGTAACGCATCAATCAATTTTTCAATAACTTGCGATTGCTGACTGATTTTCATAAACCTATCAGTTTCTGATAGTTTCAGCGATCCGTATAGTTCTACTATTTCTTTTTTTAGTTTGTTTATCTCTTCATTTTTTCGTCCACAGAATTAGCTTTTCTCATTAGCTCTGCAATGTAGTCATATATATCACCTTTGATATCACCTTTATTTTTATTGGCTGATGAAATAAGTGATTCTATCTGTTGATACCTTTCTAGCCGGAAAAGAATTTCTTGCTGCAAGCTCCTCACTGAGGATTGTGCTTTATCTTCTAGGTTGCTCCTCATTTCAGGTGGCATCCTTAGCGGGTATGGCGCTATGCGTGACATGATATTGATTCACCCTAAAGAGGGTAAATACCAAACGCTAACTTGACAAGGAAATCCATAGGATCCGCAGGGCAAACGGGTCTAAATTGCTCAATATGATTAGCGGAGTATATTCAGTACAGAGAAATAGGAATAATCGCCGTTTGTGATTTATCATTAGCACCTCATCAATGATAATCCTAGAAACTGCCATGCAAGCCACAACCCTCAGCAATGCTTTTGGACACCTCACTGATCCGCGTGTTAACCGGACTAAACAATATTCACTCATCGACATTTTGACTATCTCGATCTGTGCCGTAATCTGCGGTTGTGAAGGTTTCAATGCGATTGAAGAATACGGTAAATCTAAAGAAGATTGGTTCCGGCAATTTCTGGCTCTTCCTAATGGCATTCCCAGTCATGATACCTTTAACGATGTGATAAACCGGCTTGATCCCCAAGAATTTGGACTCGCATTTACCCAATGGGTGAAGAGCTTAGCCACATTCTCTGATGACATTATCGCCTTGGATGGCAAAACATTGCGGGGTACGCTTGACAAAGCGAATGGTGCACCGGCGCTTCATCTGGTTAGCGCCTGGTCAGTTGAGAATCAACTTTGCTTTGGTCAGGTGAAAGTCTCAGATAAATCGAACGAAATTACCACAATCCCCAACTTGCTGGCCTTGTTGGATATTGAAGGTTCCACTGTCACGATTGATGCAATGGGCTGTCAGTACAAAATTGCTGATCAGATTGTCGGGGAGCAGGCTGATTATGTTCTGGCATTAAAAGGCAATCAGGGTGAATTTCATGACGATATCAAATACTTTTTAGATACTCAGCTAGCAAAAAGTTTTAGGGGGATCCCCCACGCTCAAACCCGGAGTACAGGAGGCGATCACGGTCGTATCGAACAGCGTCAGTTGTGGCTGGTTAACGATATTCACTGGTTACGGGAACGACATCCTCAGTGGCACACACTGGGTGGCATCGCGGTGGTGGAGTCTTGGCGTGAAGAGCAGGGAAAACCCGAGAGTTACGCCCGACGTTATTATATTACCAGTCATCGTGATAAATCGGCGGACTTTATTGCGGGAGCGATACGTAGCCATTGGCATATTGAAAATAAATTGCACTGGCAGCTGGATGTGAGTTTTGGTGAAGACAGCCAGCGTCTGAGAAGCGGTCATGCTGCTGAAAATATCGCTTTAGTAAATAAAATAGCCCTTAACCTGCTGAAAAATGAGAAAACCGTAAAGGTAGGAGTGAAAACTAAGCGTCAGAAAGCAGGATGGGATAATAGTTACATGCTGAAAGTCCTCACGGTGGGTTTTACGTCAGTATAATTTAGACCCGTTTGCCCTGAGGACGATTATGACTTATCTTGATTTGCTTAAGTGAGCTGTATTAGTACACTACGGTGTCTTGAATGTTCTATTTGAGAGATGTTTTTCAGCTGATCAATCACTGTCTCGATGAGAAAACGCTGCCTTAACATCAGCCTGTCCCAACGCGATAACGCTTTGGCTTTCATATTATTACGAATATTTGTGACTAAGGTAATCCCTTCTGCGGCAAGCTCATCACACAGTGCCTGTGAAAGATAACCTTTATCGCCATATACATGTCCGGTTACCCCCTTCAATAGTGTCTTAACCGGTTGACGATCATCCGTATTACCGGGCGTCAATTTGACCGCTAAAAGTGCCCCGCAATCATCGATAAGCAAATGAAGTTTAAAACCATAAAACCAGCCAGTACTGGTTTTTCCCCGGCGGGCTACGCCGTCAAAGACCCGGTTTCGGGGAATACGCAGGTTATGGCAGACCGCTATTTTGGTTGAGTCAATAAACGCAAGGCCTGCGGTTTGGCTTTGACGTGATGACAGGAATGTGCACAGGGGAATAAGTGCTCTTTTTTTCAACGTAAGCATACGGGTATAACTGACTACCCCCGGGAATTCCTTGTGCAGATAAAGGGATAAAGGGTGACATGCTCAAGATAAAAGCCTTTAAAATTCCGGTAATGGCTCATATGAAATAAAATGAGGATCGTCATGACCTCGCTGAGAGAAAGGGAAGAGGAGCGCTTACGTTGACGTCATCCATTCTCGATAAGTTGTTGATGCCAGAGAGGGATAAATTTTTGGCAGAAGTCATCGACGCAGCAATAAAGTTCTTCTAAAGTAGTCATAGCCTGAGGAGTCCTACGATTCTGTTTTCTTTGACAAAAACTTTGATCGTACCTCAGGCGCTTTAGTTCCCTTCTTAAACGAAGCTCAGGTTAATTATATTAGCAGGATTTTATGTTCTTCCCACATATGTTCAGGATCAATATGCGGTAGTCACTTTCTTCTGCCAGAATTTGGCAAGTTTTGAGGATAAAAAAGCCATCATTAAGATGGCTAATAATAGTGAGACTTAACTGTTGCGCCGATAGCTGAAATCGAGCTGAAAACCGCAGGCTTTTGCATAATTTACCAGCGTATTCAAAGTTGGGTTGCTTTTTCCTTTTTCCAGCCGGGAAATGTTGCTTTCTTTCGTTCCCATTCGATCAGCAACTTGCTGTTGAGTTAATTTCGCCTCAGTTCGCATACTAAGCAATGTGTTGATGAGTTGGAACTCATCATTTAACTCATCATAAGCCTGTTTCACTTCTGGGTTTTGTAATGCTTTAGTTTTCAGGGCTTGTAATTGACTCATTTTTTCACCTCTTTCATACGGATTTTGGCTAAGTCTAAATCTTTCTTAGGCGTTTTCTGGCTCTTCTTAACAAAAGCATGGAGAATGCAGATATTCGAGCCATCAAGGTAACAGAATAAGCCGCGTCCAATACCTTCTTGTGCTTTTGCTCGTAGCTCAAACAAGCCATTACCCATAGGTTCAGTATGTGGTGACCCAAGGTTAGCACCATGCCGTTCCATTAATTCGAGTAATTTTAGTATTCTTGCTTGAATTTTAGGGGGCATATCCAGAATGCTATCCATTACTCCGTGGTAAAAATCAATATTCCAGCTCATGTTTACCTTTCGTATTTGTCATATATGATAGGTATTCGAGATTCAATATTACTTTATCATTTGTGATAAGATGTTTGTTATCGTATATGATAAGTTACATTGAGTCAACTGGGTGATGAAAACACCTACTCCATGAGGAACGGATACGCATATGCCTTTGTCCCTGATATCCATTGGTAAAGTGGACTACCACATTACTCCCGATATCCTATCAATGTAGTCAGCGAACTGTTGCATTGTAGAGGTGGCAGTTTTCCTCTCTCAATTAGAAAATGCATAGAAATGATTAGCAGTAAGCAAACAATTCCTGTTCATTTTACGTTCTCTTTATTTCTAATTACGAAGGAAAAATACTCGTAACCGATTGGTTTTTAAGGGTGTTAATGAGGGTTTATATTAGGAGTAAGTAATTTAATCTATTGATTTTATTTAAAATAACAACGAATTCAAAATCCCTCGGCCTAAAGGCTGTGCGGGTTCAAGTTCCGCCCTGATACGAAATAAAACTCATTGAAAATAGTGAGTTAGGAAATAGAAAGAACCATCTTTCATACTCTCTCCAGCCATCGGTCATATAACCACAACATTGAAAGGGATCAGCAAGGCCATCAAATGTATCAATGTCTTCTTTGTTCTTGGGCCAAAAACGTGGGCGATCACTTTTCGGCTGATTTTGTTGTAGGTATTGCGGAATAACTGAATTCAAGGTGCCAAGTATGCTGAAGAGATATTTTCTCCCATAGTGGCTATCTTATTCCCACGTAAAACGATATCCCCTTCCTTAGACAATACTTTTTGTCACTGATCTTATGTCATGTAAGGTATTTTTATTGAAATCTATCTTACCAATATCTTCTCCCCATACTTCGTCATGACCTGAAAAATATTCTTCTGCCAATAATGTTCCTCTTTGGCTAACTAATAACGCATGTATATGTTCAAAAAATTTTATTTTTTGCAGATAAACTCATTTTTTCTATATAAGAAATCTTGTATACATCGCCTTAGAAAATATTTTTATGAAAAATGGCAATCTAGCTTTTTTAATTTATTAAAAATCATATTTACGGGAAAATACTATAATTTACCTAAATTGATAAATATTGGAAATAAATCATGAAGGAAATTGTTGGCAAGGTGCTCCCTGATGAAAGTTATATGAGCCAGCTCTAAAAAATAAAATTTTCAAATAAAACAAAATTGAAATAAATATTTTATTTGATATGTTTTCATCCACACCAAAAAGCAGATACTAAGGTATCAAGGAGCATTCATGTTCAATATTGCATTATTTGGCGCTGGGCGAATTGGGCAGGTTCACGCTGTTAACATTGCCAACCATAAAGAAACTTGCCTCTATTCTGTGATAGATCCACATCTGACAAGTGCTAAGGCATTGGCAGACCAATATCAGGCTAAAATACAGACCACCGAAGAAGCGATGTCAGATCCTGATGTTCATGGTGTCCTGATTGCATCAGCAACGGACACCCATGCCGATCTGATAGAACTGGCCGCTCGACACAATAAAATGGTTTTCTGTGAGAAACCGGTTCACCTTGATCTTGAACGGGTTCGCCAGTGCCTTGCTACGGTAAAAGCGTGTCAAGTTCCTCTGTTTGTCGGGTTTAATCGTCGCTACGATCCACAGTTTCGTCGGCTGAAAAACCTGTTTGATGCCGGAACCGTTGGCAAGGCAGAATCTCTGCTTATTATCTCTCGTGATCCTTCTCCTCCACCCACTGAATATGTTCGTGTATCTGGCGGTATGTTCAGAGATATGACCATTCATGACTTAGATATGGCACGTTTTATCATTGGAGAAGAACCATGTGCTATTTATGCCCAGGGAAGCAATCTTGTTGACCCAGCTATCGGTATGGCGGGTGATATCGATACTGCGTTTATTGTTATGAAATTTCCATCGGGGGTAATGGCAACCATCACTAATAGCCGTCGTTCTGGTTATGGTTATGACCAACGATTGGAACTGCATGGCGAAAAAGGGCTCCTGACTGCCGGAAATATAAAGGAAAACAGTGTGGAATTCTGGGGAGAAAACGGTTGTACCACCGCGAAACCAGAGCATTTCTTTTTACAACGTTACCGTGACGCATACATCGCGGAATGGAGCCATTTTGTTGATGTCATGACTGGCAGGGTAATGCCTGAGACGAGTGGTATTGATGGAGAACGGGCTTTATACCTGGCAGACAAGGCGCTCGAATCCCTGCAATCCGGTGAAGAAATCAAACTATAACGATAAGGTTCAATAACAAACATTACTGGAACATTTATTTCATAAAAATCACATATCTGTTCCGGCAGCCATAACCGTGGCAGACCGTTTTGTATCCAAAGATTTCAGGAGGCGGTGGCAAAGGAGCCAATCCTCAGGGGAGGTAACTATATGGCTCTAAACGGTTAATCAGGGGGAGGGTATATGTTAGCTTTTCTTTCTTTTATTGGTTTTACCTTATTGGTAGCCGGGTTTGCTTATTATAAAACGCGAAACAAACACTTAAGTGATTCGACCGAAGGTTATTTTCTTGGCGGGCGTTCCTTAACTGGAATATATATCGGTAGCTCTATGTTACTCATGAATCTGTCTACAGAACATCTGGTCGGCCTGAATGGGCTGGCGTTCAGAACTGGATTCATTGTTATGGCCTGGGAAGTGATTGCGGCTTTAACTATTGTCCTATTTGCTATTTATTTTTTGCCGAAATATCTGAAATTAGGTATTTCGACCATTCCAGAATATCTTGAACGTCGGTTTGATAAAAACATGTTGCTAATTACCTCAATCCTATTTTTGGCGATGTATGTGATCTCATTATTACCTATCGTTCTGTATACCGGAGCGATTGCTCTGGAAAGTCTGTTTCAGGTTTCCCGGGTTTTTCAGGTCGATAAAACCACAGCACTCTGGATCATGGTTTGGGGAGTGGGAGGATTGGGGGCAATTTACGCAATCTTTGGTGGGATCAAAGCGATTGCAGTTGCTGATACCATTAATGGCGTAGGCTTGATTGTGGGCGGTTTGATGGTAACGGTGTTTGCCCTGTTGTATGTGGGAGATGGCAGTGTATGGAAAGGATTAACTGATGTCTATCAGACTCACCCAGAGAAGTTTAATTCTATCGGTAGTGAAGATTCACTTGTTCCATTTTCGACCCTGTTCACGGGGCTGCTTATCTCCAATATGTTCTTTTGGTGTACCAATCAATCCATTGTGCAAAAATCACTGGGCGCCAAGAATCTGGCGGAAGGGCAAAAAGGCGTAATGTTATGTGCTTTATTTAAGCTCATTATTCCTACCATTATTATCTTACCAGGGATAATTGCATTCCATATTTTCAATGGC
Organism: Xenorhabdus ehlersii; assembly: GCF_003610465.1. Taxonomy (GTDB): domain Bacteria; phylum Pseudomonadota; class Gammaproteobacteria; order Enterobacterales; family Enterobacteriaceae; genus Xenorhabdus; species Xenorhabdus ehlersii. The sequence continues at coordinate 705,578 of NZ_RAQI01000001.1, forward strand.
CAAATAGATAATCCAGATAATGCCTATCCTGCGTTAGTGCAACTGGTATTGCCCAAAGTTCTGGTTGGCTTTTTTGCCGCGGTGGTTGTGGGAGCTGTATTTTCGACATTCAGCGGTGGCCTCAACTCTTCCGTGACATTATTTACCGTCAATATTTATAAGCCGCGGATCAGCCCGAATGCCACTGAAGCACAAGCTGTGACAGCCGGTAAATATTTAGGCATCGGGCTTGCATTGGCAACGATGCTCATTGCCCCACTTGTCGCTAACGCACCTGATGGTTTGTTCTACTTGATCCAGCAGCTACAGGGGATCTTTAATGCTCCGATCCTCAGTGTAGTTCTGGTTGGGCTAATGACAAAACGGGTTCCCCCGATCGCGGCAAAATTGGGGTTGTTGTTTGGTATGTCGGCTTACATCATTTGTCACTTTATCTTGAACTTCAATATTCACTTCTTCCATCTGGTTGGCATTCTGTTTGTCCTGAATATCATTTTCATGTTGACGATTGGGTATTTTTTCCCTGCTGAATCTTATCAAGAAGTGTATACAAAACAGGTGGATATTACACCTTGGTCGATGGTTAAACCGGCAGGATACCTTATTACACTGATTGTTGTTTCCATGTATGTTTTCCTTGCTAAGAACGTGCCAGCTTATGTGATGGCGCTCTATTATGTATTTGCCGCCAGCATATTGGGTTATGTTTTCTACCAGATAGGCAGGGAGTTATTTAAACATCCAGTAGTGGCAAGTACATCAGACAAAACAGGTGCATCGGAGAAATAAAAACTGATTTTCCCTATAAGGCATTCAGTAAAATAGCATATCCGGTAAGAGGTGAATCAATGGAACAGCATAGAAAATTGGATGTGATTTGCATGGGACGTATTGCGGTTGATCTGTATGGTCAACAAATTGGTTCCCGTTTGGAAGACATGGCAAGCTTTGCAAAATACTTAGGTGGCTCTTCAGGGAATGTCGCCTATGGAACAGCGCGTCAGGGATTAAGATCCTCAATGCTGGCAAGGGTTGGTGACGAACATATGGGACGCTTTTTGCGTGAAGAATTGGAGCGGGTGGGTTGTGATACCAGCCATTTGATCACTGACAAAGAGCGGCTTACGGCTTTGGTTTTACTCGGCATTAAAGATAACGAAACTTTCCCACTGATTTTTTATCGCGATAATTGTGCTGATATGGCGATCACCCGAGATGATTTCAGCGAAGACTATATTGCATCTGCCCGTTGTCTGGCGATCACCGGAACTCACCTTTCTCACCCACAAACTCGTGATGCTGTTCTGACTGCACTGACTTACGCCCGCCGCAATGGTGTCAAGACTGTCATTGATATCGATTACCGGCCGGTATTGTGGGGATTGACCTCATTGGGTGACGGTGAAACTCGCTATATCACCTCAGAGCAAGTGACTGCACAATTGCAGGAAGTGCTCTCCCTATTTGATTTGATTGTGGGAACTGAAGAGGAATTTCATATTGCTGGTGGCTCTACGGATACTGTCGAAGCTTTGCGTCGAATACGAACACTGACGGTTGCAACTTTGGTTTGCAAACGTGGTGCATTAGGGTGTTCGGTATTTACTGCCAATATTCCCGATACCTTAGACGAGGGAGTCACTGTACGGGGCGTCGAGGTAGAAGTCTTGAATGTTTTGGGGGCTGGGGATGCCTTTATGTCTGGTTTATTGCGTGGCTACCTTAATAACGAAAGTTGGGAACAGGCTTGCACTTATGCCAATGCTTGTGGAGCCTTGGTTGTTTCCCGTCATGGGTGCGCGCCCGCTATGCCAGATAAAACGGAGCTGGATAACTATTTAATGCGAGCAACGGAAGTACTATATCCAGATTTAGATCCACATCTCAATCACCTGCATCGGGTTGGTAGTCGCCACAAACAATGGAATGAATTATGTGTCATGGCATTTGACCATCGTATCCAGTTTGTCGAAATGGCACGCAAGGTGAATGCCGGTCTTGATCAAATTCCGCAACTGAAAAAACTACTGTTCCGTGCCTGTCAGGAAGTCAGCATTGAAGCCCATTTGGCAGGAAAAGCGGGGATATTATGTGACAGTAGTTTCGGTCAAGATGTACTGAATGCTGCAACAGGGAAGGGATTATGGATTGGCCGTCCGATTGAACTGCCTGGCTCCCGACCGCTTTGTCTCGAACATGGTGATATTGGTTCCCAATTAGTGAGTTGGCCGCAGGAACATATTGTGAAATGTTTAGTATTCTTTCATCCAGAAGATGATCACCCATTGCGTCTGGAACAGGAAAAAACTGTACAAGAAGTCTATGCTGCCTGTTGTCAGTCTGGTCATGAATTATTGCTGGAAGTTATCTTGCCAGTAGATATGCCTAATTCTGATGAACTTTATCTGCGAGCGCTCCAGCGTTTTTACAATCTTGGCATTAAGCCAGACTGGTGGAAATTGCCACCGATGCAATTTGCAACCTGGGATCAAATCGCTGCATTAGTTGAACAGCGTGATCCTTATTGTCGTGGGGTTGTGATCCTTGGCCTTGATGCACCGGAAACGATCTTAAAGGCCAGTTTCAATGCCGCGGCGGGTAAATCTATCGTCAAAGGTTTTGCCGTTGGCAGAACGCTATTTGGTCAACCGTCACTGCAATGGCTGGCGGGAGAAATAGATGATGAAACGTTTATCCAGAAAATAAAAACTAACTATCACAATTTGATTAATTATTGGCGTCAGCGTGGATAGCTGAATAACAAAGGGAATAGAACATCACTTTTTTCATCTTACAGGAGAATCTTCATGGCTGTTCAACTTGGCATCAACCCCTTGACATGGACCAATGATGACTTGCCATCCTTGGGGGCAGAAACACCGTTGGAAACTTGCCTGACAGAAGGGCGACAAGCAGGATTTGCAGGTTTTGAGCTGGGCAATAAATTCCCTCGTCAGGCACAGATTTTAGGCCCCATTTTGGCCGCTCATGATTTGAAACTCGTGTCTGGCTGGTATTCCGCTGAACTTCTGACACGTAGTGTTGAAGAAGAGATTGCCGCCGTTCAGTCGCATTTGACCCTGTTGCGGGAATTGGGGGCTACAGTGATGGTGTTTGCCGAAGTGACCCATTGTATTCATGGCAATCAGGGGAAACCAGTGCATCTTCGTCCACTGTTTCCGGCAGAGCGTTGGCAGGAATATGGTGAAAAACTGACAGAATTTGCCCGTTATACTCAATCACAAGGTGTACAGGTTGCGTATCATCATCACATGGGAACGGTGATTGAACGTGCGGAAGATATCGATAACCTGATGGAAAATACAGGTGAAGAAGTGGGATTGTTATTGGATACCGGGCATTTGACCTTTGCGGGGGATGATCCATTAACAGTGGCAAAACGGTGGTGCAAACGTATTAATCATGTGCATTGCAAAGACATTCGTCCTGACGTGTTAAAAGATGTCAAAAACCGTAAAACCAGTTTCCTTGATGCGGTCTTGAGTGGTGTTTTTACCGTACCAGGAGATGGTTGCGTCGATTATCCGGCCATTTTTGCGATCTTGAAAGAAAATAACTATCACGGTTGGTTGGTGGTTGAAGCAGAACAAGATCCCGCTGTTGCCCATCCACTGACTTATGCCACGCTGGGATATCTCAATTTGCATAAATTTGCCAGAGAAGCGGGATTGGTTTAAACGCGGAGATTGGGAGGAAGTTAAATGTCTAAACTACTGTCAAAATACCACGTACCAGATCAGGACAAACGAACGCAGCATATTACGCCGGAAACAGCAGACTGGGGATATGTGCATTTTGCTGTTTATGAACTGAATGTAGGGGAAATTATCACTTTACCCGCTTCGGAAAATGAAACGTGTTTGGTGCTGGTGGCAGGAAAAGCTACGGTAGTGACGCCTCAGCAACGGTTTGAAAAAATTGGGGAGCGCATGGACCCATTTGAGCGCAAAAAGCCTTATGCTGTCTATGTTGCACCTAATGAAACGATGGAAATCATTGCTGAAACTCAACTTGAACTGGCTGTATGTCAGGCGAAAGGAAAAGGCAGTTATCCCACCCGCTTAATCGCCCCACAAGATATTGAGGCTGAACAGCGTGGTAATGGTAATAATCGACGCTATGTTCACAATATCCTGCCAGATGATCAACCGGCGGATAGTCTACTGGTTGTTGAAGTCTATACTGATGAAGGATGCACCAGTTCTTATCCTAGCCACAAGCACGATACTGACAATGAGCCACAAGAAACTTATTTGGAAGAAACATACTACCATCGCCTGAATCCACCACAGGGTTTTTGTGTCCAGCGAGTCTATACCGATGACCGTTTATTGGATGAAGTCATGGCGGTTTATAACAAGGATGTGGTGATGGTGCCAAAAGGGTATCATCCCGTGGCGACCATCGCGGGTTATGACAGTTACTACCTCAATGTTATGGCTGGCCCGACACGCAAGTGGTTATTTACCTGGGAAAAAGATCATCAATGGGTTAATGGCAAAGAATATGCGGAGAAACATGCTAGCCGTTAGGTATTGCTCCCGTTTAGGGAGCAATATCATAGATACATTATGCTAACTGCGTTCACAAACTGACTTAAATAGCCCATAGGCTAAACTCGCTAGCAATAATGAATTAATTGCTGGAACACCCCATTCTGCCTCCAGACCAATCACGCTGCCGATAACACTGGCAATAATGGCAGCCCAGCCGATAGTTGGTGTTTCATACGGAAGTGCGTCTTGTTCTCGGCTCTTATCTAATATCTTGCGATGGGAACGCAGAATATAGTAATCAACCAACATAATCCCAATAATGGGTGGAAAAACAACGCCCAACACAGTCAGGAAATCCACAAACCGCTCCAGGATACCCAGAATAGAAAGTAGCGTTCCAAATATTCCAATAACGATGGTCGTTGGAGGATAACGGAGTTTTTTGCCAGTAATACCCTCTACGGCGCTGATAATGCCTAATGATGAAGAATACAAGTTCAAGTCGTTGACCCTTAATGTGGAGAAAACGACAACCAAAAGACCTGCTCCTCCAGCCAATTGCGACATAATAGTGACAACATCTGACGTATTCAGGGCCTTTGTGATAAGAATAGCCAGGCCATTAATCACAAATTCTCCTGCAATAATGGTCAGCAAGGTGATCCCAAAAACATGCTTGCCTGATTTGGTGTAGCGAGTCAGATCAGGCGTCATTAAACTTGCAACAATCGCACCACCTACGACGATCGTGATACCCGCACTAATGGTTAAGGTATCACCAGAATGAGGTAATTTGATAATTTCATGTAGCTGTTGACCAGTATTACCTGACAGTACGGTAGTGGAGACATAAGCAATCAGCAAAATAAACAGAGGAACAGCGATTCTGGCGGTAAAACGCAATGCCTTAAAGCCAAAGGCGATCAGTATTGTCAACAAAGTGCCAGAGAACGCCGCAGCCCAGCCAAACCTGAGTTTATCGCCGGAGGCAAAATTAAGGGAATGGGCGAAAATTGCGTTTTGGATACCAAACCAGCCTAATAAGCTGATTGCAACCACGAGGCCAATTAATACAGACCCTATGCGGCCAAAACCACACCACCTCGCCAATAGGCTGCCGGATAAGCCTTCACGCATTCCTGCAAAACCGAGTCCAAACGTGACAATGCCAAAGATCAGGCTGCCGATGCAAATAGCAATAAAGGCATCGATCAAAGCCATAGAGTTACCGAGTATAGCCCCAAGCATAAACTGATCCAATGCCGTCAACATGCCCATATGCACAATAGCCACGCTTAACAGTGATACACGTTGTGTTTGTGGCACCCGCTTCAGTGGACAGTGCTCAATTTTTAGTATTACCATCACCTTTTTGGACTTCTTTTAGAGAAATAGAATGCCTTTTTCAATTAGACGTTCTGGTATGTAGCTATCTAATTGTAGGTGTCTACAAAACTCCTCAAATTGCTGGAGTGAATGAACGTTCGCTTTTTGATAGATGTTATAAACTCTATTTTCTATCGTTTTGTGGCTAACGTTGTATATTTGAGCAATTTCCTTATTTGAGCGTCTTTGCAGCATGAAGAAGATAATATCCAGCTCACTACGAGTAAACAGGTCTGTGGTCGCTTCTGTAGTGAGTATGCTGGGTTTGTGGCGATTAATGTATTTTAAGGGAGAGAAGCTACTTAATGGCTTAGCATTCCAAACTATCCCGATACACTCTTTTTCATCGTTATACACGGGAAATTTTTCACTGATGAAAGGGGCCAAACTGTTTTTTCCGTACCAATAATGTGTTTCGATAATGGAAACCCTATCTTTTGATTCCTCAGTTCTCCGGTCATGCTCTTTGAGATCTTGTGAAAATTGGTCGTCAGACCAATCAGTTGGAAATTCACAGTCTAATTTACCTTCAATGTCAAAGTATTCTGGTGTATTGGTGTAAAGATAAGCCGCTTTATTCATATAGATATGTCTGGAGTCCATATCCTTAATACCCCAAGGATCGCTGAGATGTTCCATCATGGCAATTAGTCCCTTGAAATAGGGTTCATTATTTTTATAGGATAAACTCATCTCTATCTCAAATAATTGTTAGTTTATTCATTGTAAATAAGGACGTTTGTATTTATGTTTTTACTTGTATTGATTCCATGTTCATCAAGGCTAATTTCCCAAGGTAATTGGTAAGTTGAAATTTAAAATATCGGTTTAAGTCATATTTCATCTGTTTTTGTCTGCTTTTATGCTATTTATTATCTATTTTTGTTAACCTATCCAAAAATATAACTTACTCAATTAATATTTTCTATATTAAATAATTGTATCCAAGAAAAAACTGTTATCATTTTTACTGTTCAATAGCAAGAGTGTTTTTCACCCTTTCCTGCTCTTATAAAAAGAGTTTAGTCTAAAAAATCATATAAATTAGCTAGTTATATATTTTTCTGGGCGTGAGTATGTATAAGAAGCAAAAAATGGAACACCTGAGAAAAAACTTGCAATATTTACTCGATTCCAGAGGGGAAACAAGAGTATCGCTCTGTGAGCAAACAGGTCTTAATCGTACAACTGTTTATAATATCTTAGAAGATAGGGTTCAAAACGTTCACTCTTCCACAATACAGAAAATCTCCAATTTCTTTGGCATATCATATAGTGAAATAGAATCAACTGATATCGCAGAAAAAGAGCGTTTGGATGGGATCGTTTCTTATGAAGGGAATATGAATCCCTGTGCTGTTCCATTATTTATGCAATCTGAATGTATTACTTCTGAATTTTTGGACGGTAAGATAGGCTCCCTAATTATTGGAAGGAAACTGACCTATTATTTTGGCACAGGGCCTAATATTGTTGCCGTTTTACTTGAGGATGATTTATCAGATAAACATAATTCAGGAGACTTATTAATAATCAGGAGAGGTAATTACCAGAATAACAATCCTAAATTATGTTTCGATCCAAAACAGCAGCAGTTTCATCTCAAAGAATCGAATAGAGAGAGTCTGGATAATTGGATAATCATTGGGGATATAGTGGAAGAACGGTTTAGATATGGGAGAACTCCCTTGTCACATAGATTTATCATGTGAATATTTATACAACTTAGTGGTTAATAACCATGCTATATGTGAGGTAAATAATATTATTGGTTTTTGCCTTTCTGTTGAAAACGGATATCATTGTTTAAGTAATATTTAATAATATCAATAGGTTACTTTTATTTGTTTGTTTTTTGTTTATTCATCATTAAATAATGACACACTTATTCACCATAAAAATCAACATTTGTATTTTTATATGTTGATTTTGATATTTGTCTGGTGTATTAATTTCGTTATCAAAACATAAGATAAAATTTATATTTTGTCTGGTCGTTAGATTAGGGAAACACTTCTCCTTCTATGCGGACAAATTATTTTCATTATTTTGAATTAAAATGTTACTCGCCTACACCAGGGCAATGTATAGTAACCAGCCTCTTAATCGGAGGCATCTGATTAAGAGACTGGAACTATCATCAAGCCAATATATACAAGCTAACTTACAAGACGTCTTACGCTAGAGGCAGATAAATATCAGTGACAGCTTCGGCTTCAGTCACAGTTGGAAACAACTTTACCCGTTCAAAAAATAGCGGAAAATCCCGAACTTCTTGATTGTGTTCCGATAACCAATTTGTATACAAATAATTAACTATGGGGGTTATTCCATCATCTGAACCAGTGTATCTGATATAAGCACATTTTCCAGATGGAATTGTTTTTAGTATGATTTTTGCGTGCTTAACCTCAAACTTCGGCGAAACCTCTACACACAAATCAAACTGATACTCTTGCGGATCAATGTTTGCAGGATCTGCATAAACAAGATTAAAAGTTCGGTAACGCTCTGGGGATAATTTGTGACTTATTCTCCACTCCTTGAACTCCCTAATTGTGTTGCCAATATTTGATGGTGAACCTTTGTATTCCATAACTGCTACCGGGATTTCTGGAAAGTTGACGATTTTTACTTCAACAGGAGATAATTTCTCATTCATAATTTTAGTCCTAATATTGTTTATGATTTGATAGTGGCTGTGCCAGACAGACCAATCAGGTTTTTTTCTGAATTCAATAGGACTTTGACCAACTGAACTTTTGAACGCCCTGGAAAAGGCTTCAGGACTTTCATATCCACATGCAAGAGCAATATCGATTACTGAATTATCGTTATACGCCAGCTCATAAATAGCTCTTTTCAATCGAATTTGCCTGATATATGCAGCAGCACCGATACCATAAGTTGCGGAAAATAATCTGTGAAAGTGGTACTTGGAACAAGCTGCAATATTACTCAAACTTTCTCCATCCATATATGTATCGATATGTTTATCAATGTAATGGAGAAGGGCATTTAATCGTTGTTTAATCATCGTCATATATCCAACCTATCTGGTACAAGGGGATGTTATATAGTCTCCTGTAGCAGGACATGACAATTATTGCTGACTTATATCTTTCATGGATGTTTCTGCCAATAAATAGTCTTTTTTCGAGGTTTATTTATTGCACCATATTTAGATACAAAACAGGCGGAAATAAAAAACAATCCAATAACAAATATTGCTATTTTAAATTAATTTATTGATTTAAAAGGTAATTATTTTTCTGGATTGACGTTGGTAATAATTATAGTATTGATAATTATCATCAATGGTGATCATACCTTTGAGTTATCTTGATTATGAAAAATTTTTTCCACAGCCATATAGATATCGTTAGTTAATATGGATTAACCATCTTACTAATATGTTTTTTTTCCAATAATATGAGAATGGAATCACATGATGGGTGCTGCGATTGATAAGGACAATATATCTGCCGATACGGTGTCTTCTGCCCTTGACTGTTGTCAATTATTGTTGCAGTTGATTAAAGGTGAAGCTCAAGAAACGCCTTCTTTATCCTCTGATAGCAAGCTGAAATTTGCAGTAAAAGAATACGGTAAAGTACATAATGTTGATATGGCCTTATGCCGTTTAAAATTCCATAAGCTAACGCCAAAACAGCTACCTTTAGCCTTTCGAGATAAACAGGGAGGATTTGTTGTATTAGTACGCCTTGCTCCTGATCAGGCTCTGATCCAGTCTCCTTATTCTGCTTCACCTGAAATACTTCCTATTGAGGAGCTTGAAGCCAGATGGAGTTGTGAAGTGATCCAGTTGCGGGAAGGTTGCCACAGGTTCGATGTTTCCTGGTTTATTCCTGCCTTTATTCATCACCGCCACCTCCTCGGTGAGGTACTGATTTTCTCCCTGATGCTGCAACTACTCGCTCTTGTGGCGCCTTTGCTTTTTCAGGTAGTGATGGACAAGGTGTTGGTACACAGGGCATTGTCCACCTTGGATGTGCTGGTGATAGTGCTAATAGTGGTAGGGGTGTTCGAGGTGATACTCCGAGGGTTGCGTGAATACCTGTTTGCTCACACCGCTAACCGTATCGATATTGCCTTGGGCGTTAAACTATTCCGGCATTTGCTGGGTTTGCCTTTGCTCTACTTTAAGCACCGCCAGGTGGGCTCTATCATCACTCGGGTGCAAGAGCTTGACAGTATTCGTGACTTTTTGACTGGCTCTATGCTGACTTTGTGCGTGGATGTCGCCTTCACTTTTGTCTTCTTCGGGGTAATGGCCTGGCTGTCATTACCTCTGACTTGCGTGGTGCTGGCGTTATTACCCTTCTATTTCTTGTTGGCCTGGCTGAGTTCCAAACCGCTGCAACAGCGGATTGAACAGCAGTTCCAGACTGCGGCCTGCAATACCTCCTTTCTGAACGAATCTGTTAGCGGTGTCGAAACCATCAAGAGCCTGGCAGTGGAGCCAAATATGCAGCGACGTTGGGAGTCCCAGACTGCAAATATGGTTGAAGCCAGTTTTCGTACTCAGGTTCTTAATAGTTTCGTCAGCCACGGGGTAATGTTGCTACAGAAGGTTACGAGTGTCGGGATTATCTGGTTAGGGGCGAATATGGTTATTGCTCTGGAGCTGACCATTGGTCAGCTAATCGCGTTCAATATGATGGTGTCACATATCAGTCAACCTATCGCTAAGCTGATTGACCTGTGGCAGCAGTTTGTCCTGACCAGAGTCGCTGTTGACAAACTGGGCGACATGCTCAACCTGCCTGTTGAGCAGACACAGGGGGATATTTATCCCCAGACGCCGCTCAACGGTGATTTACAGCTGCGTAATTTGGTGTTCCGTTATCAACCCGATCAAGAGCCTGTATTGAAAGGAATAACTCTGCATATCAGGGCTGGCGAGTCCTTGGGAATAGTCGGTCCTTCCGGTTCAGGAAAAAGTACCCTGGCCCGCTTGCTACAGAGACTTTATGCTCCAGATGGAGGAGAGATCTTGATCGATGGCATGCCTCTACATCAACTAAATCCTACCTGCTTACGTAGCCAGATCGGGGTTGTGTTACAGGAGAATTACCTGTTCAACCGCAGTGTGCGCCATAACATTGCACTCAAGAATCCCACTGCTTCGTTGGAGGAAGTGATAACAGCCGCCAAATTAGCAGGTGCTCATGATTTTGTCCTCCAGTTGCCTCTGGGTTATGACACTGTGTTGGCTGAAGCGGGTAGCTCTCTGTCCGGGGGGCAGCGCCAACGTATTGCTATCGCTCGGGCGCTGATGGCTAATCCCAAAATTTTGATTTTTGACGAGGCGACAAGCGCCCTTGATGATGAGTCTCAAGCCCTAATCCAGGCCAATATGGCTGAGATTTCCCAGGGACGCACCGTTATCACCATTGCTCACCGCCTGTCTACGGTGCGTGATTGTGACCGCATAATCACTTTAGAACAGGGCCAGATCACTGAATCGGGCAGCCATCACCAGTTGCTGATTAAGGGAGGTTGCTACGCCAGACTATGGCAGTTGCAACAGGAATTACGGAAGGAGGTGGTGTGATGTCATTCAGGCACCTGAAAGCCGCACTTTTGGCCTGGCGTCAAGAACGTTATGCACCCAAGGCACCAAAGCGTACCCGTGACGAGTACGAGTTTCAACCCGGCTATCTGGAGATAGTTGAACGCCCTCCGGCACCTTGGGCAAGGCTCACTGCGGGGGCACTGACTCTGTTACTTCTAATCGCTTTGATCTGGTCGATTGTTGGTCGCCTGGATATCCATGCTAATGCTGTAGGGAAATTACTTGTATCCAGCAATTCGAAGGTAATTCAGCCCTTTGAAGTCGGTGAAATTGCGGAGATATTGGTCCGCGACGGCCAGAGAGTAAAAACGGGGGATGTACTTATCAAACTCAATACCATAGGCGTTGAAGCTGAATTGAAGGAGTTGCAGGAGCAGCTGAACTTCAAACAGTTGGAACAGGCGAGGTTACGGGCCCTGTTGACCGATACCCCTATTGAGAGTTTTGTGGTTCCGCAAAGTACGCCGCCAGCACAGGTCATGCAGGCGAGAGAGCATCTGGCGAGTACCTGGAAAGAAGTGATTGCCAATCTAAACAGTCTGGATGGCGAAATGAAGGTTAACCAAGCGAACCAGTATGCTCGTCGTGCCGATATCTCTGCGTTGGAGGGTCTTGCAGCCAATATCAAGGTGCGCCTTGAAGCGCACCGGATTCTGGCCACCAAGAAATTGCTATCAAAAGTTGAGCTACTGGGGCAAGAGAGAGAAAGGCTGGAGGTAGAGCGTTCCCTTTCTCAACAACATGCCGAATTGGCTGTCCTTGAAGAGCAATATCAGGGATTGCAGGAAAGCCGAGAGCGCTACCTGGCTAAGATCAACCGTGAATATTATGATCAGTTGAATGAAGCGCAGGCTGCAATTGCTGTTATGGCACAGCAATTAATTAAAACCCGCGAGAGGTTGCGATTGTATACTCTGCGGGCACCGGTCGATGGTGTGGTGCAGCAATTGGCGATCCACACGCTGGGGGGCGTAGTGCAATCGGCCCAACAACTGATGGTGATCGTACCTGATGATACGCGCTTTGAAGCCGAAGTGATGGTGTTGAACAAGGATGTGGGATTTGTGCACGCAGGTCAGCCGGTGGAAATTAAGGTCGATGCTTTCCCTTATACCCGTTATGGCACCGTACGGGGCAAAGTGGCTCATGTCTCTAAGGATGCAGTTAAGGATGAGCAACTGGGGCTGGTATTCCCGGCACGGGTTAGAATGGAACGAACCTCTATCGCAGTGGATGGGCGTGAAGTCCCATTACAAGCAGGTATGAGTGTTACCGCCGAAATCCGTACCGGGGATAGACGGGTGATCGACTACCTGATCAGTCCGCTGCAACAGTACCAGTCCGAAGCATTGAAGGAACGATAATGCCAACTATTGAATCTACCCTATCAGAGCCATCTAACGGAGATGAGTCCACAGTAGTAGATAGTGGTCTTTTGGCTCTGGCCTACGCCGCCCGCCATTTCAATGTGGCGGTGGAGCCGAAGTTGTTGAGTCACCGTCTCGGGCGTACTCAGGGGAGCACAGACTACCAAGATCTTTGCCGTTGTGCCCAGTGGATCGGTTTGAGGGCTCGCTATATCACCACAGATATGAGCCGTCTCGAACATCTTTCCCTTCCTGTCTTACTGGATACAGAACAGGGTTGGTTAGTACTGGAAAGGGTTGAAGGTGAGTTTGTTGTCCTGTATCAGCCAAACGTGGGTAAAGAGAAGCACTATCCTCGGACTATTCTCGCCGACCATTGGCAAGGCAGGGTGGTGTTGCTGGCGGAAGCGACTGAACAACCGAAACGACAGAAGTTCGGCTTTGGCTGGTTTATGCCTTCCATTCGTAAACATGCCGCCCAGTTCAGAAACGTTCTCCTCGTGTCTTTGATGCTACAGTTGATCGCCTTAGTCACCCCCATGTTGTTCGAGAATGTGATCGATAGGGTTCTGGTCAGTCGCAGCTTGTCAAGTCTACAGGTGCTAGGATTTGCCATGCTTATCCTGGCCGTGTGCGAGCCAGTTTATAGTTTTCTCCGCTCCTGGCTGTTCGCTAACCTTGCCAGTAAAGTCAATGCTGAACTTTCCAGTCGTCTCTATCAGCACTTAATCGCCCTGCCAATGGACTATTTCCGGCAGCGTCAGACGGGAGAAATCATCGCCAGAGTGCGCGAAATGAGCCAGATACAACAGTTTCTTACCGGTTCGGCACTGACGATGGTACTGGATTTGGCTTTTGTCGGCTTGTTTGTGGCTGTGATGTTCTTCTATGCACCTGAGCTAACATGGTTGGTACTCGGCTCTCTGGTGCTCTATTTCCTGTTCTGGATGGTAGTTGGACCTGTGCTGCGTTCCCGTGTGTTGCGGGAATATGAGTTAAGGGCTGACAACACCGCTTTCCTGATCGAATCAGTTACCGGCATTGAAACGATTAAGACCAGTGCTACTGAGGCGGGTTTCTCGCGCCGTTGGGAGCACCAGCTATCTGCGTTTGTTCGTTCCTCGTTTCGCGCCAAAGTGGTAGGACTCCTCGCCGGACAAGGGATAGGGCTGATCCAGAAACTGACCTCCGCCCTGCTACTGTGGTGGGGAGCTATTATGGTGATGGAGGGAAAGCTCAGTCTGGGGGAGCTGGTGGCCTTTAATATGCTTTCTGAGCACGTTACCCAACCGATCCTGCGCTTAGCTCAGGTCTGGCAGGACTTTCAACACACTTTAATCTCACTGAACCGGCTCGGTGACATACTCGATGAAGAGGGAGAAAGCGGTAGCGGAGGTCTGGCTTCAATCCCCAGATTACAAGGTGGGGTGAGCTTCAGAGGTGTGCGCTTTCGCTACAATGAGGAAGGTCAGGAAGTATTACGTAACCTCAATATCGAAATGAGTCCCGGTGAATTTGTTGGTATTACAGGGCCATCAGGTTCGGGCAAATCCACCCTGACGCGGTTGTTACAGCGCCTTTATATTCCCCAACACGGGCAAGTATTAGTGGATGGGATCGACCTGGCGATTGCAGATCCGGTGGAGCTGCGTCGCAACATGAGTGTCGTACCACAAGAGAGTTTACTGTTTTCAGGCTCTGTTGCAGAAAACATCCGCCAATGTCGGCCGCAATCCAGTGATGCTGAAGTTATTCAGGTAGCAACTTTGGCTGGGGCAGACGAATTTATTCGCAGCCTGCCACAAGGATATAACACCCAGGTTGGTGAGAAGGGCGTGCTCCTGTCTGGTGGACAGCGTCAGCGCATCGCTCTGGCCAGAGCCTTGCTCACTAATCCCGGTATTTTGCTGCTGGATGAGGCCACAAGTGCCTTGGATTATGAATCGGAAGCGGCGGTGATAGCTAACTTGCAGCACATTGCTCAAGGCCGCACTGTGATCAGTGTTGCTCATCGCCTCAATACCTTGCGCCATGCTGATCGGATTTTGGTACTCGATCAGGGGCAAGTCGTTGAGCAGGGTAGCCACGAGCAATTGCTCGCCTTAGGTGGACTCTATGCCCGACTGTGGGCCTTGCAGATGAAAGAAAAAGTAACCCCGTAAAGATCATCAGTAGGATTTTTTTATAAGGAGAATTGCTATGCCTAATAACAGCTACCAATCGCTGCTTGTGTCTGCTCAGGCGGTACCCCGTCAGGGTAGCGCTGATATCCAACAGTTTGCTATCAATCCTGAGTTATTTGCGAAATTCAATACTATCAGTGCCGAGACACTGGTTAGAGCAGGGCGACTCCCGGCAGAAGGAAATGCCAAATTGGTGAAAGTTAAGTCAGGCTTATATGAGATTGAATACGCTGATCGAAGCCCGAATGAGATAGCCGGGAGTGATGCTAACAGCGTACCAGCCTATTTCCTTGGCTATAACGGTGCAAACCAGGCTAATACGTTGCCGGCCTATGTAGATATTCCCAAGCATACAATTCCGGGAAGTTTTCTGTTCACTGGATCGTTGTCAGGATGTTCACTGGTGGTGACCGATCTTGATGCTGATACTTACCGAGTCTATCACGACGGACGAGTCAACAGTTCGCTGCTATACGATAACGTGGTCATGGCAGTGGATTTTAAGGATTATCAGGTAGCAAATACCGCTGAAGGTCTCGCCGCGGCATACATGCAATACGTTGAGGGTAAATGGCAATTGGTGTTCCAGCGTCAGGAGTATCAGCGGGAAGGTCTGGATATCTGGCCGAAATTGCGTGGTGGTGAGGAACCAATATTGATTCAGGAGGCTGACAGTCAAGCGACTGAGCGTAGCAAGGCCCAATTCTCCACTTATCGTGAGAAGATTCATCAAAAACTGAAAAAGGCGGCTGCACAGTTTGGCGTGTCAGTTGAAGGGATCTCTGATGGTATATATGAACAGGGAGAATTTTCTCCTCATCATCCAGCAATTGCTGCGTGGATTAGGTTGCGTGACCAGATTCAGGCTGCGATCAGAACCGAAACTCAGCCGTTGGTGGATACCCGAAATACACTCTATGAGGATCGACGAAACACCAGAGACAGTTCTAAGATTGCTCAGATTGATGAACAGATAAAGTATATCAATATCACGCTGGAGCACTACAAGGAGCAATACGATTCAGTCTTGCGTGAAGTGTTTTCCGTGGAACAAAGCTGGTTATGGCAGCAGATCAAGTCCAGAAACGGTATAGATGCAGTGGTGCGGATTGATGATACAGCTATCCAAGGCGGCGGGCAGGAACGCGATTATAACGTGGGCGAGCGTTATGCTATTGCCGAAGCTTACCAGCGAAGTGGGCCGAGAAGTACTGAGTTTACCGATGGTTTACAGAGCTTTCAGGATATCACCATTCCAGGTTTTAACGATGGGATGTCAATTCTGGAGATGAAAAAACTGTTTCTTGATAGCCCGCTTACCCCTAAACAGCAGGGAGCCTTGAGTGGTCGTATCACTGAAGTTAGCCAGGCTGAATATATCGACAAAGTATTGAAGCAGACAGCGGTGTTCAGCGAGGACTTTCAGTATGCCGGTAGCAGCTTCAGTCGTCTGATACCACAAGATTTTTATTTGTCGTTGGTTGGAGATGCATCTGGTGGTCGTTGTTATCCCCTGGTCAGGGCTATGGCGGTAGCACTAGCCAACGGTGGTGAAGCAAGTATCAATAGCTTGGTGGAAAAACTCTTTTTTGCCGCAGCCTCCCCTCAAGCTGGCAGTTCCACACTGCTAAAAAACAGTCTGGTAAGACTGCACTCCAATGTTGAGGCTAACCAAGCGTCAAAAGCTCTGGAAGAGAAGGTTACCTTGTCTGAGGTTGTTTCTTTGTTGAAGGAAACGATGGGCACTTCGACGTTCGCCCTCAATACTCAAAACCATGCCATGATGGTGGGGAGCACTGTTGGAGCTAAAGGGCGTCGTTACTATTTCTATGATCCAAATTTCGGAATTTTTGCATTCGACAATTCGGGTAACCTCTTACATGCTATGGAAAAACATTTAGTCAAACGTGGTTTGGCTGTTCACTATAGTGCGTTTGGTAGTAAGTCTGTCCCTACCTTCAATCTGGTGGAGATCGATCCCGCCAGGATGGCAAGAGTCCCTGTAGGCAATGGCTTAGATGTTGCTGACTTGATCCGTCCTGACGAACTTGCCACTGTGATAGAACAACGACAGTGGGTCAAGCAAGCGGTCAATGCCGAAGTGAAAATTGCCGAGGATGCTCAGTTACGCACCACATTGGCTACCCTTGATGCTGAACAGTGGGGAGCAAAATTCGATAAGGCCATTACAGCGCTTACTCAGGAAAATAAGCTTGACCAGCGTTGGATGCCAGTCATTGGCAGTATTGAGGAACAGGGGGAAGGTCGTTACAGTATCCAATTCATCAATCGCGATCACCTGGAGGAGACGCGTTTGGTGAGCAGCAACGATGCCACTTTTTTCAAATTCCGTCGTTTCGTTGATGAACATATCCTCACTCTGGGCAAGCATTTTAACCTTGAACGCGGCCAGTTACAGTTCAATGGAGTACACGGTGAGGCAGCTCCGATTGATGGGCTGAATGCTGGATTTGCAGTGCAAACGCTAATCCAGTGGTTTGCCGACAAGAAGCGCAACGATGCGGCACATGGGAGTACTTCGCCTGATCTGGCCACCGCACTTAAAATCCATAGTTACCTTAACTACGCCCAGATGATTCACGGAAACGTGAACGATGTCACCAACGTTATCAAGTTGGTGCGCACGGCGTTACGCGGTGAAGTGATGGTTGCGGAAACTTCGCTCAATCAGTTTTCTTCAACTCTGGCTCATACCGCCAATGAAGGCATAGGTGTGCTTCTTGGTGGTGCCTTGGTTGGGTTGGATGCCTATGAGCTAGCCCATGCCGAAACGGATACACAGAAGGCCGTGTTCGGAACCCAGCTGGCATTCGATTCAGCCAGCTTCGTTACAGGTGCTGCCGGGGTTGGTGCCGGATTGGTTGGCGCCTCGACGGCCTCTGCTGTACTTGGTGGCGCAGGCGTGATCCTTGGCGGGCTCGCAGTGGGCTTTACTGCTCTGGCTCAAGCTTTTGGTGCCGTTGCTGAGGATGTCAAGGCGGTGGGTCGTTACTTCGATATGCTCGACAAGGCTTACAAGGGCAATGGCTATCGGTATGACAGCGAGAATAAAGTATTGATACCATTAGCCGGGGCTGTGATTAAGACTCTGGATCTGCGTAATAATCAGATTAATTTTGACAGTCAGTACATTTATCGCACCCATTCAGGTCCTACTGGTTCAGGGAAAATCAATTATTTCTTCTGGGTCGGTGATTTTCCAAAGATGGTTCATGACCGCAGCCAGGCGATAGAGGTACGTAGCGGAATTGGCTACAAGGATGCCTCTCATAAATTCGATCATAGTGACAGTAGCGTATTAATCCTGCCGGGGACACCTAAATCCTTCATCAGGTACGAATATATGCAACTTCCTGGTGCAACAACGCGTCACGATACGGGTTTTGATGTTATTCGCAGACTTGAAGAGGATAAACGCTTCGATTACGATTTCTACATCTTCCCAGGTGAAGCGACGATCCGCAGGATCCATCAGGAGTATGTAGCAACGCCGATCGAAGTGGTGCTCGATCAACGCAACAGGAAACTGATAGTGCCTGAGCTCCCCAAGGAACTGCACGGCTATCTGCATTACGAAATCAAGGGGGTTGGTGGTGAATACCTGATCGGGTTGAATGAAGGCACCAGCGTGAAGCTCATCAGCGACGTCACCAACGCGGATGGCAGTAGTAATGTACCGTCGCGCTGGATCATCGATAGCAGTCAGCTCGCCAGTGATACTATCAATGTCTCGAAAAACCGACTGGTAGTCGGTGGCGTAGTGGTCGAACTCGATCCCGCTCAGAACGATCAGGTATTGGTAGTCAACGGCAAAAATGAAGTTAGTAAAGTCGATTTTTCCAATCTGACAACTCAGGTGATAAGCGAAGATGCGAACAAGTGGCAAATGCCCGGCCAGCAAATTGAGCAACACCTAAATGATCTGGCCAAAGCGCATCAGTTGCACGGACAGTATGTAGTAGTAGAGAACTACAATCACAACGGGCATGATGTTGGCCGAGCTTTCTATGACGTCTCCAACAAGCGAATGCTGTTCACCGATACTCCTCACGAACAAGCTAAACATGCCCAATTGGGTGCGGTGATGGGTGACCATGCTTATTTCTACGATGCCGATAATGCGGTAGCGTGGCGGGTAGATATAGCCACTGGACAAGTCAACGCGCAGTTTGAGCCATGGTTCAACCAGAATGCAGGCAAGATAAGTCGGTTATGGCAAGAAGGAGATGCAGTCTACTTGGCGCGCCGTTATCAGTTGGAGGAGAGAGAAGCTGAGTTGAGTTACCGGATCGCCGGTGACCGAATGGAGTTAGTGAGTGTAGTGGGTGATGATGAGTTACTCCAGCTTTCCGCACGCACAGATCGGCATGGTGACGAACTTAAGACTGTACTTCGGGGTTACAAGAGCAATAGCACTCAACGTGAAACTTCGGTGTATACATTGGGTGATCGGCTGATCGAACCGACCAGTGCCGAGTTGGTCACCATATTTGGTACGGATGCAGCCGGTGTGGCACACCGCTATTGGATACGTACCAGCGATGGAACACTGATTAAACCGAATCTGGCACCACCGAAAGAACAAACCTTGTACTCTAAAGAGCACGAACAGACTCGCAGTGCCTGGCAGATCCCGGCTGACCTTGTGTTAGCGGGTAGTATTTCCCGTCCCGCTGGCACGGAAGTGTTTTTCTTCTACAGTAAAAAGCAGAATGCTTTGTTCCGTCAGGAAGGCCCGGGTCAGGCTGTTCTTGACGCTAATCAACCCACTGCTTTGCGTATCAACACACCACCGTTAGCCAACGTAGTTAACCTGAATGGTAGCCTGCTTGCCATCACTGAGGATGGACGTGTAGCACAACTTGATGCATTGGGGCAACTTAACTACGAAGCAGTTAACGAGCATTGGCTCAAGGGACATCCCCACTGGTGGCAGGATCTGGCTAGTGTCACAAATGGCGGGGCCACTCTGGCGGTATTTGGAGTCAAGGGCACCGATGGCAAAAGCTTGTTGCCCGTGTGGTACCACAATGGACAAGTTGTGATGGCTTCAGCCATGCTACAGAGTAAGTCACTACAATTCCTGGGGTTCGAAGCTGATGGTACTTCTGCGCGTCTCTTTGAACCTGAAAGTGGTAAGCTATATCGCCAGCCAACTATGGCTACGAATGCATTGGCTGATGCTTTTGATTCCGGCTTCGTACTTAATGCTTCGGCACAACTTCCTGTTGCCAGTGAGTTGACACCTGAGTTGTCTCTTAAGGCGGCGCAACAGGTAGATGCTGGTATACGTCTGATCACAGTCAAGGGCGAGATCCTGATACGAGCTAATAACGGTGAATTGCGGTTAATCGGTGTTGACAAAGATTGGCACCAGAATAATGTTGCTCATTTGTCACAGGCACTCACTGAACTTGCCAATCAGTGGCAGGCCAAAGGGGTTCTGACCTTGCAGAATAACAATATGCAAGATTGGTTTGATGTTGACAGCGGTCAGATATTTTCCGGGAATGGAATTCCTGCCTCAGGCAATTTGCGTTTTCTGGGAATCGATGCCAAAAATAAGGCGGCGTATGTGTATAACCAACTGACTCAGGAGTTATACCAGAGTGATAGTAGTGGGGTAAAAATACTCAATAAATCCATTGGAATAGAGCGAATCAATTCATCTCTATTACTCCAAGGAGGTGAGGCTAATGATAATCTAAAGTTGCCGATTATTGATGGTATCGATAGTCTGGTACTGTATGGTGGAGCCAATCACGATACCTATCGATTCAGTGAAGAGATGTGGACCCACTACCGTACGGTGATCATCGATAATGACGATCCGGAACAGTCTTTAGATCGTCTGATCTTACCGATAGCCAATCCGAAAAGTCTTCTCGTTAGCCGACACGATGACGACCTGATGTTGACCGACTCCGGCAATGGAACAGCATTGGTGGTGCGTCAGGTATTTGGTAACCAGGCCAAATCTCATCAGCATTTGCATATTAATCTGGCGGGCGCTACTTCGGTGATTGACGTGGCGCATCTAGTTGAGAATATGAGTAAACAAGGAGATACTCATAATATGCTGGTGGACTTATCCTGGGCCAGTAGGCAACCAGATATTGCCGCTCATACCGTCATTCCTGTTTTAGAGGTGGAAAGCCCGAGTCTGGTGAAGTTGAGCGAGGCTATGGCTTCATTCCCTGATATCGGCGGTGCTTATGAGCAGCTACGGCAAAATATACAACCTGTTAAGATTGAACAGCCGCTTTTGTTGCCTAATTCCAAATCTGTCATAGGGTAAAAACGAGAAATAATAGGAGGGGCTAAATGCCTCTCCTGTTTCTTTCTGTTTTCCACGTGCTTTTAGTTGATGACATCAGAACAATTGACCAAAGTTGCATATCTATCATTCAAAGCCGCCATCGCCGCTTTATGTACTGAATCTGCATCAACTAATGAACCATCAATATATTTTAAGTCACGGCTGGCACAAGCATCGGCACAGACAAAGTTTTCATATCCCAATTCTAGTGCTTTGATAGCTGTGGCAGTGACGCACATATGGCTCATAAAACCTGCCAATATAAGTTGCTTGCGACTAGCGAGTGACAGTAAGTCACTTAACTCTGTATTGTAAAACGAGCTAGGTAATGATTTAGTGATAATTTTTTCCTCTTTATTCGCTTCTAGCTCCTTAATTAACCCGAATTCTGTTTAAGCTGTTATTGAAAAATCGTTTTCCGAATAGAAAATGTTCAGTGATGGCTTTTTCCATTTAAGGCAGTAAGCAATCAGCCCACCTAAAACAGTCAGCAAAAATCCGTTTACACTTCGGTGGCGCGAGTGTTCTATTTGAGAAATTATTTTTAATTGTCCATTAATCGTTTCAATAATAAAACGCCTTGATAACATTATCTTATCCCATGCAGCTTGCAGATGGGCTTTCATGTTTCGGCGCTTTTGGGTGATGAAAGTCACACCGGTTTTGCCTAAATCGTCCGCGAGCTCTTGACTGAGGTAACCTTTATCACCGTAAAGAGATCCCGTTAATTCTGTTGTTAATTCGCGAACGGGCTCCCGATCATCCACATTACCGGCAGTCACTTTAAGCGCCAGAATTTCCCCCTGATGATTGACGACCAAATGTAACTTAAAACCGTAAAACCAACCCATTGAAGTTTTTCCGCGTTGGGCTATCCCCTGAAAGACCTGATGGCGGGGAATGCGGATGTTATGGCAAACTTTCAAACTGGTGGAATCAATAAAAGCAATGCCTGTGGGTTTTCCTTTTAATTTAGTCAGATAACTGCACAGAGGAACCAAAACGGAAGGCGCGACACTGACGAAACGGGTATAACTGAGCAAGGTGGGGAAATCAGGGTGATTATACACAACTACCAACGGGTTGGATACGTGACCCTCCGTTAGTGTGACAGTGAAGATAACATTATCAATTTTGGTTGCTCTATAAGCGCCGGTTTTTTGTTTCGGATACCCTATACAGAGTAAAAGTAATGAAAACAAAACAAATCAAGGCAAGAATGAAAAGTCCCCACATTAAACCCGCTGCTGTTGTTGTATGCCCACTAGAGAAAAACCATAATACAATGGCTGCCCCGGCCATTTTTAGTGCTCCTTGTAAAGCACTGCCTGTTCCGGACAATTCTGGATATCCATGCAAACTTATCCCAAGTAATAATGGAGAAGACAGTCCACATCCTAGCCCTACCGCAAAACTATAAATAATGATAAATTCAATCGATAATATCTGAGTAAAATAAATAAAAATGAGCGCCATCGCTGTAAACAACACTAATAACGGGAGTGAAACTTTCAGAATTCTTTCAGGTGTGGAATGTGACAACCACTTTTTTGTCAGCAATGAACCTATTACGATCCCAGCAGAATAAACTATAAACAGATATCCATTCTGTGATGAAGATAATTCAAATTGTGTCTGGAATACGAAAGGGCTGGCAGTAAAATAACCAATGGTAATAGCAAACAAAACGGCAGAAACAACACTGTATACAACAAAATTAATGTCAGATAACAGAATTCGAAAACCTGTTATCCGGCCATTGTCTGTTGATTTCATCGGTGATGTTTCCGGCAACGTCATTTTTACAAAAAATGCACCTATCAGCATCATTATGGTAAGAGCTATAAAATTAAACTTCCACGGCAGATATTCTGTAATATACCCGCCAATGACAGGTGCGAAAGCAGGCGAGACTTGTGATGCCATCGAAAAAATAGCCAGCGATTTAGATAATTCTGTCTTATCCCTGAAAGTATCACTGAGTATAGCTCTGCTAATAACCGGACACCCACCTGCACCAATACCGGTCAGAAGCCGGAAAAGAGATAGTGTGTGAAATGATTCAGCCGTAGAAGTCAGATAATTACCGATAGCGGAAAATAATAAGGAAAATACAATAACAGGAATGCGTCCGTGTTTATCGGAGAGAGGTCCATAAAAAAGTTGGGATACAGCGAAACCAATGAGATAATAAACAACAAGGCTTTGTGCCTGATTGTCAGTAATTGCGAGTGCGGTTTTTATTATAGGTAGTGCTGGATTATAAAGATCTATAGAAAATAATCCTAATACCAGTATAACGCACGAATTGATGATAATGAGTTTTGACTTCATGCCTTTTCACCTTTCATACGAGTGGGAATGCTTTTATGCGTTTGTTATATTCTTTATTTGGCGTTGTGTGTTGATTTTCACATTTAATTTCGATCAAGAATAAGCCGTTCTGTTGCATAATTTCGGCAATACATTTTTGTAATTGATCAGGCGAACTTACACAAACAGTTTAACCCTAATCCTCTTGCCAATTGATATCAATCATAATCAAGAATTTTTGTCAGATCTGTTTTGTTATCTTTATTATTAAAATAACCCGAATTCCGCTTAAGCCATCACTGGAAAATCGTCTTCTGAGTAGAAATTTTTAAGTGATGGCTTTTTCAATTTAAGGCAGTAAGCAATCACACCCCCTAAAACAGTCAACAGAAATCCTTTTATACTTCGGTGGCGCGAGTGTTCTATTTGAGAAATGATTTTTAATTGCCCATTAATTGTTTCAATAATAAAACGCCTTGATAACATTATCTTATCCCATTCAGCTTGCATATGAGCTTTCATATTTCGGCGCTTTTTGGTGATGAAAGTGAGCCTCGTTTTAGCTAAATCGTCAGCCAGTTCCTGACGGAGATAACCTTTATCACCATAAAGAGGATCCCTTAATTCTTTTGTTAATTCATGAACAGGTTTCTACCGCGATTTTGGTCAGTAAGAGCCTACGGTAAGCAGACAATCGGTTCAGGAAATCAGGTAAACATTCATGGGGCATGGGCGGGATGGTAGTGAGAGCACCTGCCATGTCGTTCGCCGGGTTGGATTCCAAAATATCATTTTGGACGGCATAACGCATGATGGGGGTAACACGCTGACGCAGCCGCTGGGCGATATCATGTTTGCCCTGTTCAAGGTGCTCAGGTTTACATTGAAGGCCAGTTGCAAACACGCAAGTGGCAGGACAACCAAGAGCAGGATCGCTATTCAACGGAAGTGGTGGTCAATGTGAACGGCACCATGTAGATGTTGGGTAGCCATGGCGATGCAAAGCCAGTGGCTATGCAGCAGACCGCACCGAAATCAGTCCAGAAGCCACAGTCCTCTCAGGGCGTTAAAAAGGAGCGCACGCCCACTCAGATGGCATAGCATTCAACTTTGCCGGAAGAAACGGAGGAAATGGAGTGGGATGAGATCCCGTTCTGAGTGTTTTTTTATTATTATCAACAGATCGCCCTGCTTTAACAGGGCTTGTTTATTTATTAAGCCAATAGATTTTTTTATCCATAATAACTATATAAAAAATATGAGATCCTGACCTGACTCATTTAAGGCGTTGGGTTATGACTACAATTTATTGATAGTGATGAATGTTCAGATAATATCCTATAACTCTGTCATGCATTTCTATGGATTTTGAAAAAGATAATGTTTTTCGCGTCAGTCTTGCCAAATGCTGACGAAGGTTCAGATTATGCCTCTCTATACGTTGGGTATAACGCTTACTGACCACATGCAGTTTCCCTGCCAATGCTTTTTCATAACTTTTCCAGCCATCTGTCATATAAATAACGATATTGAAAGGTGCCAGCAAGGCCATCAGGCGCATTAATGTTTTCTTTGTCCTTGAACCAAAAACATGTGCGATCACTTTTCGTCTTGTCCTGTCGTAGGCGTAAAAGAGCCAGCGCGACTGTTTCTTTGACTTCACGTACGACCATTGTTCATCCATTTCACAGCAGATAATCACTTCGGTGCCGGGTGCAATGGCTTCTGTTACCGATTTGGGTTTGAGCTTTTTAAGTGGCGAAGCACGGTATTTAGGCCAATCCCCATCACCCGCGCTGTCGCCCGACATCCCAGGCCATTCATGGCCATATCGACGATTTGCTTATGGGTTCCGGGGCGACATGCGGCATAAGTGAACTCAAGTTGCCAGGAATGACGGCAGGATTGGCAAAGATAACGCTGATGACCAGAACGTGAGCGCCCATTGCGATGGATCCCTTTAAACGCACGACAAGCGGGGCAGGTTACATCAATCTTTGCCATTTGAATGTTCTCCAAATAGAAAGATTATACATGATCAATAAATTGATATCACAACCCCATCCCTTCAAATACGCGATGACGGAGAATACGAAGATTGTGACAAACAGCAATTTTGGTAGAATCAATAAAAGCAATCCCTTGAGTTTGCGCCTTACGTGATGAAAGAAAAGCGCATAAAGGAATAAGCGCCCTTTTCTTCAGGGTGAGGATACGAGTATAGCTGACTAATCCGGGAAAATCGGCTGTAAGATATTGTTTTACATGTTCAATATAAAATGTTTTAAAATCACGATAATGACTCATATGAAATAAAATGAGGATCATCATGACTTCACTCAGAGAAAGGGATGCCTCACGGTGCCGTTTACGTAATCCATTTTCAATGAGTTGTTGATGCCAGAGAGGGATAAATTTTTGGCAAAAGTCATCGACGCAGCAGTAAAGTTCTTCTAAATTATACATACCTGAGGGTCTCCACTATTTTGTTTTCTTTAGCAAAAACGTTGATCGTGCCTCAGGCACTTTAGTTCCCTTCCCTTAAGCGAAGCTCAGGTTAATCAATATTATCATTGCGGTATTTCGCCATTGTCAGCCGCTGACGGATGTCTTTCACCACACTGCGTACATGGGTTTGTGAGGAAGGTGAAACAGGACGCTCAATATGTTGAGTGAATTCAACAGGTGCCTTGGCCGGAGCAGGCGTGGTCACAGCCGTTTCAGGTTGTCCATATAATCTCCCGTCCCGTGCCCGTTTCATCATCGTCAGTAACCAGCCAACCGGATTGCCGATTTTCCCTGCCCGCAACGCCTTGCCCAGACAATTCAACACGGTCTGCGCCTGTTCAACGGGTAACGCCCGCAACTGACTGGTCAGCATCGTCACATCTTCCGGTTCCAGTTGTCGGCACAGCTCTCTTTCGAAAATCTAAGCTGTAACCCATCTCATTTTATGCCTTGTCACCTTAGGTTTAGATATTATGTCATATTAATATGATTTAGCTATAAGTTTTTGCAGGAGTTCGCTACGTGCTCAGCACGGCGGTGGCATACTCCCCGTTCAGTGCCTGATTCACTCAGGATGAACGCCTCATTATCTTGACGTGATGAATTTCTCCTTCATTTTTACTGCATCAGCCTGCAATCAGGCAATGGGTTGAAAATCCGATAAGACGATCGTTTATCAATCAAACAAAATGGCGGTTAGTGGTCTGTTATGAGTGGTTTCACTGAGTAATGCGGGGTTCAAATCGGCCGTAAAGTCAGGCTCTACGTGCTCTGGACGTTGGACGCCTGGCGGCGTCACTTGGTCATCGCTGCGCTTCAACACAAGTGACGCCGCGCCGTTTTCGGGACGTTTATCGTGATAAATGCAAAATGCAGGTGAATGTTGTACCGGTTAAAACGGTATCGATTAACGTAAGGCAGAGCATGTTCTGCTCGGTTATGTATGTGAATAGCCGATGATGAATACCACCGGGAAACTTTCATCCCCAGACGGAGGGTTAGGTGTCCGAGGATATCTGCTTCCAAAAGTGCGCAGATGTACCGCAATTTAGCACTCCCTTGCAGGCTACGGGAGTTAATGAGATGGTCTTCCCCACCTTGTGAACCATACTCTTTATAGAGTATTTTTTCTGGAGAGTCCATCATGCAAAACGTCACCCTTATTGGTATCGATCTCGGCAAGCATTCTTTCCATATCCATTGTCAGGACAAATTCGGCAAGACTATGCTGCGTAAAAAATTTACCCGCCCAAAATTAATGGAATTTTTAGCTGGGTGTACATCGACTACCGTCGTGATGGAAGCTTGTGCGGGTGCACATTTTCTGGCTCGTCGGATCGCTGATTTAGGCCATGATGCGAAGCTGATATCTCCGCAGTTTGTTCGTCCTTTTGTCAAAAGTAACAAAAATGATTTCGTTGATGCAGAGGCGATATGTGAAGCGGCATCACGCCCCTCAATGCGTTTTGTCCAGCCGAGAACGGAGACGCAACAGGCGATGAGAGCACTGCATCGTGTCAGAGAATCACTCATCAAAGATAAGGTAAAGACCACTAACCAAATGCACGCCTTTTTGCTGGAGTTTGGTATCAGTCTGCCAAAAGGCGAGGCGGTCATTAAACGGTTATCTCTGGTTCTGGCAGAACACGACGTGCCCGATTATCTGAGCCGTTTACTGATGAAATTACATGCCCACTACCTTTATCTTGTCGAGCAAATAACCACGTTGGAATTAGAATTAAAACAGTCCATCAAAGCGGACGATGCGACTCAACGCATGATGACAATACCGGGGGTAGGACCCATTACCGCCAGCCTACTTTCATCCCAGCTTGGTGACGGAAAACAATTTTCATGCAGCCGGGATTTTGCGGCTTCGATGGGGCTTGTTCCCCGACAATACAGTACAGGGGGAAAACCGACTCTGCTGGGTATCAGCAAACGCGGCAACAAAAATTTGCGCCGATTGCTGGTTCAATGCGCCCGGGCGTTTATGATGCGGCTTGAGCATCAGCATGGGAGACTTGCCGAGTGGGTTCAGGCACAACTGAGCAAGAAACATTCGAATGTGGTTGCCTGTGCATTGGCTAATAAGCTGGCAAGAATAGCCTGGGCAATCACTACTCGACAAAATGAGTATCAGGCCTAATAGAGGCTGGCTGATTCAATAACTTGATGATTAAACAGTGAAATACACGTTACCTATCTGGTTTTGCGAAGACTGATTATTGATGACATGAACGGCCAATCGGCCTGATGAATAACCTAAGAAACAAAATGGCTCATTGAAGCCGGGGAGTTTTTAAGGTTCATCAGGCGCAGAACTCATCGTGGCGCGGGTATCCATACTCATAGAGACGCCGGATAGATTTAAGCAAGCCAACCATACATCAAAATGAGTGTTGCAAAAACGGGGAAGACCATAGATTTGTTTCGCCGCTCAACGCTGATCCTTGCAGGCAATGGATCATTTAAGATACGAAATTAATGTAGCGATTGAATCAGGAATAGTCAACCAGGACGAGATCTAACATTTTTTCATATGTTTATTATGAGTAAAAATAACACTCTTTCCATTCAATAAACACACAGTTAAATATAGATATCTATCAATAAAGTCGCATTGAATGTACAAAATTATCAATATCTGGTTACTGATTGATTTTTAATCAAAGCGGGATCCTTTCCTGTGTATGTGATAGATTATGCTTATTATACCAATCGCCATTGAAGATGCTTGATTTCTTATCCAAATCAGATCATGCATGCAACCATGAAAATTCATCTGACACCAGAACAAAAACACGCCCTTGAATTGATGCATGATACTACTCGCGACAGTCGAGTCTGTGATCGCATTAAGGCGGTGCTTTTGGCCTCAGAAGGTTGGACTGCTCAGATGATTGCACAGGCCTTGCGTATTCATGAAAGTACGGTCAGCCGTCACCTGAAAGATTTTATCGCGCAGGAAAAGCTCACCCCAGAAAATGGCGGCTCTGAAAGCCATCTCTCTGCCGAACAAACCGCCGACCTGATTGATTATTTGACCGCCAATTTGATGCATACCACAACCCAAATTGTGGCCTATGTCCAAGCCCGTTGGCAGGTTTCTTTCAGCGTGGGCGGAATGACAAAATGGCTTCACCGCCAAGGTTTCAGCTATAAAAAACCCAAGGGTGTTCCTCATAAATTCGATGCGCACAAACAGCAACAATTTATTGATGACTACAAGGCGCTGAAAGAGGAAGCGGGGCAGAATGAACCGATCCTATTTATTGATGCGGTGCATCCTTCACAGTCCACAAAGCTCAGCTATGGCTGGATGAAAGCAGGAAAAAATCAGGTAAAAGGGATCGAAACCACCGGCAGTCGTACCCGTCTCAATATTCTGGGCGCCCTGAATTTACAACGGATTGAAGACACCGTGATCCGTGAATATCCGCGCATCAATGCCGAAAATATCGCCTATTTCTTCGGTGCGCTCCGAGAAACTTACCCGCTTTCGCAAAAAATCCACATCATTTTGGATGGAGCGGGTTACCATCGAGCCGAGTTGGTGAAAGATATTGCGTATGTCCTGAATATTGAATTGCATTACCTCCCGCCTTACAGCCCAAACCTCAATCCGATAGAGCGATTGTGGAAGTATATGAATGAGCAAGTGCGTAACAATATCTATTTTCCGGATGCGAAGACCTTCCGTGAAACTCTTCGTCACTTTTTTCATGTCACTTTGCCAGAAAAAGCGAAAGAGCTCACGACTCGACTGACTGATAATTTTCAG
Source organism: Xenorhabdus ehlersii (assembly GCF_003610465.1). Taxonomy (GTDB): domain Bacteria; phylum Pseudomonadota; class Gammaproteobacteria; order Enterobacterales; family Enterobacteriaceae; genus Xenorhabdus; species Xenorhabdus ehlersii. The sequence continues at coordinate 735,575 of NZ_RAQI01000001.1, forward strand.
ATTTTAAAACCTGCATCTTCAAGTTAGATTGGTATAGATGAACCTGAGATATCTAGCCATACTTTCTTATCGCAAAGGGTATTTAAATTAAAATTAACATCTGGAAGTAATGGTTCAAATAAATGTCTAGTTGTTTTATAGGGAAGAATTTTTTTACTCTCTATTTCTCGTGATAAATTATCTATGCAATATAGTTTATCATTCTCCCAATTATATACTTTCACTCTATGATCATTATATTTTAATCTTACTACAGGTATGAATAACAATCCTAGCCTGTACGCAACATTTAATCTGTGATTACCATCCATAATCCATCTTGATTCATATTCAATAGGTAGAACACTTTTCCATGCTCCCTCTGATTTAATGTTTTCTAGCAATTTTTCAACCATGAATATATTTACTTCTTCAGACTGAATTAAATTTTCAACAAGTTCAAAATCAATATGATAAGATTTTTCTGAGATTGTTTTTGATTTCATTCTATTTTAGAATCCCGTATTGGTGGATGTGTATTCGATATATTTCAGATTTTCAATCTGAAATATAATATGCATCTTTAAGTTGGATTAATATGTTTTTCATTATCTCATTTTTGTCTAATCACCTGAATTATTATTCGATTTTTTTATGAATTGTTATAGTACAAGAAGTTAGCGTTATACATAATATACTGTTACTTTCTTAAAAAGAGAGCCGCTCGCGTTTAAGCGAGCGGTACTATCCTCATAGAGGATAATTTTTTGAATCAGCTAGTTATTCAGTTTTTCCAGTCCTCTAAGAATTGGTAACTGTTCAAGTAGTAGTTGCGCAACTGCTTCTGGTTCAGACTTAATAAAGTAATGTCCACCTTTAGGCAGAACCTTCACTATCAATTCTTCAGCTAGACAACTCCAGTTATTTGCTAGTTCCAACCAGTCTTTGGTGAGCGGATCATCTTCAGCTAATAAGCATAGCACACGCAGTGAGGTTAGCGTGGATGTGGCCTTCCACAGTTGAGTCAGAGCTAGGTTACCTTCAATTGCATCATTACGGTAAGCTGCCGCCATTCGTGTAATTGCTTCTGATGGCAGGTCGCGATCTAGATCTAGTCCGGTAGAATCACGTAACCAATTAACAATTTGGTCATCTGACATTGCGCGTGTTTCATCTATTTGCTTCTGTAGTACTTCTTCAGGTCTCAGCAACTTACCGGAGAGGATAACAGCTTCAATGTTGATGTCATATTGCTGTGCCATTTGCATGAATAGAGTTACACCACCAACACCAGAGCAGTGACCCCAAACGATTACGCGATCGATACCTTTCTGTTTTAGTTCTATGCAGCAACGTGTTACCAGCTCTTGTAGTGAGATAGGAGTATCCTGTTGTGACAGATCGTTGCCCGGAGCCTCTACTGCGAAAACTTGCAAAGGTTGATATTGAGTCATAGCATCAGCAACTGACCTGAAATTGATTGCATTACCCCCCGCATAAGTGAAGCACAGTAAAGGTAATCCTTCGTTAGCAGCGGTAATCGTTTGTAATACTGGGCGGATGCCAGACGTTGGCTTCAACTCAGCCAATCGGCGCAGAGTGCGGTGGGTGAAAATATCCGCAAGAGTAAAGCGGCCATCTGAGTGGATGGCACAAGACATCGCCAGCAGCGAATGCCCCCCTAAATGGAAAAAGTCGCTGTCACGCCCGATACTTTCAAACGGCACTTTTAGTATCTGGGACCAGAATTGTGCCAGCGTGCGTTCACTTTCTGTTTCTAATGGTTTCAGCTGTGTTATCTGCGTTTGCACAAGGCAAGAGGCCAACGAACGAAGCTGCTTTTTATCCACTTTACCCGCTGCGTTAAGTGGGATTTGATGACAATGGATCAGCGCCTGCGGTAGCATAAAGTCAGGTAATATTTGGCTGATATGTCTCATTATGGCATCCGTATCATCGCTACCCTGAACAAATCCCACTAGTCGATCACTGCTATCACGTGTATCTAGCACCACTGCCGCATTATGCACTCCTGAAGCAGTCATAAGTGTATTTTCGATTTCTCCAATTTCAATACGCATACCGCGAATTTTTACTTGTTCATCCTTGCGTCCTTCATAAACTAGGTTACCGTCAGTCCGCCATCTACCGCGATCACCAGTGCGATATAAACGTCCATTAGACCAAGCCGCCAGTGGATGGTTGAAGTCAAACGCCAGCTGAGTTTTCTCAGCTGTGTTAATATAGCCGCGCCCTACGCCCACACCGGTAACGCAGATTTCACCACTAGTACCGAAAGGCACCAGATTATCCTGTTCATCCAGAATATGAATCCACATGTTCTGCACTGGTCGACCGATAGGCACAATGGCATCGGCGGGTGGTGCAGTGAATATGTGGTGAGTGATATCATCTGAAGCTTCTGTAGGACCATAGGCGTTAACCAGCGTAATATTGGGATAGAGCTCGAACCAGCGAGCCACCTGCTCATTTTTAAGAGCCTCGCCAGTCTGAATCAGCATACGCAAGGCACCTAAAGAACGCGGCGATTGCTCTAGATAGTCCAACAATACGGCAAAGTAAGACGGCACGATCTCTAGCAGAGTTACACCATCCGTCATCAGCTGCTGACAGAACTGAGCTGGGTCCAGCTGCTGCTCTTTGCTGTAAACTACAGTGCGAGCATTGACCACTAAGCCAGTTAATGCTTGCCAGATGGAAATATCGAATGTAACTGGTGCAGTTTGTGCTAGCACATCGTCTGCTGTTATCTGTAAATCGTCACGCTTCGCCATCATATGGTTCATCATTCCCGAATGCTCAAGCAATGCTCCTTTTGGTTTGCCAGTAGAACCGGAGGTGAACAATACATAGGCTAGGTCATTCATCACCGGCATCGAAGGAAGCGTCAGCGGCGACATTACTGTTACAGTGGCAAAATCGATGCAGATGACAGAATGCTGTACCTCCTGCGCCAATTCTTCTAGGCGTCTTAGAGAGGAAACATCCCCAATAATAGCGCTTACCTGCCCCTCAATCAGTAGTTCTTGTAAACGGGCATCAGGATTATCAAGATCGAGTGGCATATAGACACGTCCTGCACGCATGATACCTACCATTGCAGTTATCCAACGGACACTGCGTGGCAGAGCCACCGCAACCACCACCTGAGGTGGAACAGTGCTATCCAGTGCTGAAGCCAGTGCCGTTACCTTCACCTCTAACGTGGCGGCATTTAATGTCGTTTCTACATCCTGAAGGACAATTTTTTCCGGCGTCAGTTGTGCATGTGTAGCGATCTGCTCTGGAGCGCTGCAAATTTGCAGCGGGCGACATGGCCCCTGACCAATAACCTGCAACTGCTGGTGCTCATCAAGAGATAGCAAATCTGTGTTTAGATAGCTAATTTGAGGTGTAGTGACCATGCTGTTGAGTGCTGCATGATAATAGTGACCTATCCGCGCTATATGAGCCACATCAAATTCGTTGGTATGATAATGTAAACTCAGCTGTATCTGATCAGTGTAGGCGTTTTGCGAAAACTCTGCGCGCAGCGGGAATTCAGTTTCGGCTCTCACGCGCACATCCAGTTCCTGCATGCCTGGGATTTTTTCCAATGCTTTAAGCATATGGAAGTGAGTAAAGTTGAATACCGCTTCAAACAGAGTTTCAGTCACGTTCAGCATAGACTTCATATCTGCCATCGGATAGCGGCGGTGAGGCAACATGTTGGCTTCCAATTGGTGCACTCTCCCTATGAGCCCAGACCAGCTCTCTTGCGTGTCAAGCTCCAGACGGAATGGTAACGAGTTGAGGAACAACCCGATAGCCTGCTCGACTCCTTCTTCTTCTGGGCGGCCACTGTGTTCATAGCCGGTGATTACCGTCTGACTATTGCAAATTAGTCCTAACACTCGAAGGTGCGCCGCCATCAGCACGTTTTTCACTGGCACATTCAGTGAAATCGCCAACGCACGCAACTGATTTGACAGTTTTGTAGAGATATGAATATCGTGGTAGGCGATCTGTGGAATATCGCCCTGTTTTACTCTCAAGCGTGGTAACGGAATTGGCTCATAGTCTGCCAACTGTTGCCGCCAAAAATCGCGAGTAATCGTGCTACGACGTGTCTCCTGCTCCATAGCTATATACTTACGGAGGAAATTATCGGTGAAAGGTACATCAATAATTGCGTCTTTCCGCTGATACTGGTGATAATAGGTTAGTAGTCGGGTGTGGAATAAATTAATGCTCCAGCCGTCCAGAGCTGAATCGTGGAAGCTGAGGATGTAGTCGAAATTATCATTTTTTTTCAGTGCGATATGTACCCTAATCAGTCCCGGTTGAGTCCAGTCAAATTGGTAGTGACTCTCTTCATCAAGAAACTGTTCAAGGCGGGTAGACTGGCTGTCACTGTCCAGTTCCCTCCAGTCGTGGATCCACAGAGGGAGGGGAATCTCTTTGTGAACGAACTGCACAAACTCACTGAATGCTTGTAGATGATAGCTGGTACGCAATATCGGATGTTCGCGTACTATGCGGTGTAGAGCTAGAGTGAATGCTACTTCATCGAATTGACTGAATAGAGAGTAAACCTGAATATCGTGATACCAAGAAGCTCCTTTCTGTAACTCGCTCTGGAAAATCAGCCCCGCCTGAAGCAAAGACATGGGATAAGCATCTTCCAATCCATCAGGCAATTGTTCTTTATCCTCTGCGCGCAGCAGGCTGAAAGGCTGCCAGCTGCTCTCTTCGCCTCCAGTCACCTTCTCGATATGTGGTAGCAGACTGGCAATGGTTGGATACCTGAATATTGTTTGGAAACCGATTACCATACCGGCTTTACGCGCGCGACTGATCACTCCCAACGAGGTGATGGAATCGCCTCCGAGGCTAAAAAAGTTGTCGTGGATGCTAATCTTTTCTAGATTTAGCACCTCGCACCAGATGGCTGCCAATAATTTCTCATCCGCAGACTGTGGCAGGACGGTGGTTTGGTTAACAGCGTACTTCAGAGGATTAGGCAACAGCGCGCGATCCAGTTTACCGTTCGGAGTTAGTGGAAAAGCATCCAGTATAATAAACCACGGTGGCACCATAAACTCAGGCAGAACTGCTAACAGTTTCCGGCGTACCTGTTGTTCATCGTAACCAACAGTCGGTAGTATATAAGCGGTGAGGTATTTGCTGCCATCTTCGCGTGCCAACGCGACAACACGAGCATCTTTCACTCCTGGAGCGGAAAGTACCGTATTTTCGATTTCTCCCAGCTCGATTCGATAGCCTCGAATTTTCACTTGATGGTCAATACGGCCTAGGTATTCAATCATACCATCCGGTAGCCAACGTACTAAATCACCAGTGCGATAAACTCGACAGTTAAGTGGGGCAGGAAGAGTACAAAATTTTTCTGCTGTTAGCTCTGGTCGGTTAAGGTAACCGCGTGCTAAGTTAACCCCAGCGATACATAATTCGCCCGCTACACCCATTTGCACAGGTTGAGAGTCAGTATCAAGAATATAGATATCAGTATTCTGGATCGGACGACCAATAGGAATCGAACCACGCGTTTCTTCTGGCTGGCACTCATAATAGGTGACGTCGACAGTAGCTTCAGTTGGACCGTAAAGATTGACCAGACGCGCACTATTTTGTGGCGTTACAATCGTGAAAAAGCGCGAAGACTGATGCAATGTTAAAGCTTCACCGCTGGTAAACACTACCTTCAGAGATGATAACTGAGCTGCGGATTTGCCAGCTTCCAACGTATTCAAGAACGCGTCTAACATTGAAGGTACAAAGTGCATATGAGTAACACTATCACGCTCTATAGTCTCCAACAGAACATCTGGTTCTTTCTCACCACCTGGCTGTAACAGGGAAACGGTAATTCCCGCCATCATCCACCAGAATAGCTCCCAGACGGAGACATCGAAAGATATTGGTGTTTTCTGTAGAATCACATCTCCTGATTGAAGTGGAAAACAGTTTTGCATCCACTCTATGCGGTTAAACACCGAATGGTGTTCAATCATCACACCTTTAGGATTGCCAGTCGAGCCAGAAGTATAAATCATATAAGCAAGGCCGTGCGAATCGGCATCAACTTGTAGATCTAACATATCACCAGTTTCATTGATAAAATCACCGACTTCTAGCGCACCGGGATTAAATTCTCCCTGTCCTGTGGCAATCAGCACCTGCTTCGCCTGACTATCGCGAATAATATAGTCGCGTCGGTTAGCTGGATAACTAGGATCAACTGGCACATATGCCGCACCAGCCTTGAGTACACCGTAAATCGCCGCCATCATTTCTGGTCCGCGTGGCAACATCACGGCAATCGCGTCACCAGATACCACACCACGCCGCCGTAAATTATGGGCGATGATATTAGCCTGTTCATTCAATTGGCGGTAACTCCAGCGTGTTTCGCCAGCAATCAGAGCTAATGCCTCAGGAGTATTATGAGCACGTTCCTCCAGTACCTGTTCAAGACGAAGTGAATTGGTATAGGGTCGCTTTTCTCCTTGAGCAAAGTCCAGAACGCGATCTTGTTCAATGGTACTCAAAGTAGGCAGTTTACTCAGGATTTCTCTGGGATTAGCTACCATCGATTCCAGAGTTATCACTAAGTTATTCAGCAAAGAATCACGCCAAGAGGAGGGGTAGTGGCGAGCATCAGCATTCAATGTTAGCTTATCAGACTGCGTCTGGCAGTAACCAATCTGCAGCGTGTTAGCGTAACGCGTAGCCAGACAAGTCTCATCAGCCCGTACTAACAATTGCACACTTGGCAGCGGTGGTGCTCCAGGCGAAGCAGCAAGGATCGATTGTATATCGGCGAAACGTGCCTCACCCAATTGCAAACAGTCGGTGATTTTACTACGCGTAGCCACTAGCGCCTCAACTACAGTTTGCTGGAGATTATCGCCAGCATCAGTCAGTAAAAAATTCTGAGTCTGGGTGAACCCTGTTTGCGCTAGAGAATAAGCCAGACTGAGAGGATAGTCAGCCTGAATATAACGATGCGCAATTCGAGTCAGCGCAACTGAAAGCAGTGCACAGAGGTTGATAGTATCTCCTTGGCTAACCTTATGCAGCGCATTCTGTAATGTGGGGGAAAGTGTTAATACGCTTTCTCCATCATCCTGTGGATAACCCGGCATCGGCCGAAATAATGCTGGATGGCAGTGGGTAGAGAATAATTTTTGATAATGTTTTGCAAGGGGAAGGTTAACTCCCGTTTGTTCAGATGCCATAGTCATATAAAGTCCATCTCTCAGAAAAAGTTAAAATCTACAGTCGTGACGTTTGACAATGCCGACGTAGTGGTGTCTTCGTCATTAATGCACTGAATTATAGGAAGATGTGTAGGGTGAGTGACCAGTGCCTGCAGAATTGCTTGATAGCGGCGAAGTAGACTAGTTACCAGCGAACTACTGAAACATTCTGGTGCGTGTTCCCACTGGATTTCATAGCCTTGCTGCTGCCGATCAAATACATGAATTACCATACCGAACTGTGCCATACGCTTTGCCTCGTAAAATGTACGGAACTGCCCTCCTAGAAAATCAATATTCTGATAATCAATATTCTGAAAGGCGAAAAGCGCATCTAGTGGGCTTTCTGTTTCGTCATCCTGTAATAGCTCACGCTGAGCAATGAATGGATAGTGCTGATTCGCAAGAGCCTGCTGTGTCTGCTGCGAGAGAGCTGCCAGAGTATCGGCAATACTCTGTTGTGGCTCAAGATCCACTGGCAATAGCAATGTATTAACGAACATACCGAAAGTTTCTTGCCAAGCGGGAGCATGCCTCCCTGAAACCACGAGGCCGACTCGACCCTGCCAGCATTCGGTTACGTCACTTTGCAACAATGCCCAAGCTAACAGAAACAGAGTGAAAGGTGTGACCTCCTCAACTCTAGCTCTGCTGCGGATCGTCGAACACAGCTTACTATCAAGATGCACCTGCTGTACCGCATAACCAAAACCGTTGCTTTTTGGTATCTGCTGTAGTGGCCAGCGAGGCTTTTTTGGCGCTGGCGAAAGTCGCTTATGCCAAAAATGTTCTGCTTCTGCCCGTTCAATACGGTACTCTGCTTGCTGCATCCAACAGCTCCAGGCAAACAAACTAGGTGTCTCTTCTGTCTGCGGAATAGAAAGCAAAGCAGCTCGTAACTGGCGCAGGAAAAAACCGACTGACAAACCGTCAGCAGCTATATGACAAAAATCGAGCATCAATAGTGTTTGTTGCCCGTCCCATGGAACAATGGCGGCACGCAGCAAAAGATCTTTATTTAACTGGTAGGGCTGTACGAATATTGCACTACCCTGTTGCAGGTTGTCGTAACGTTGCAGTGGTACTGTTTGAGTACCAGTGTAACGGAACAGCAGTTGTCCATTCTCATCGTAGAAGCGGCAAAACAGAGCTGGGAATCTTTCGGCCGCCTGCTGCAGCGCTTGCTGAAAACGCTGGGGTGCAATTGCCTGAGGAATGACAGCAATGAGAGGGATGTTGTAGGCTGTTGTATCGGGCTGGCGAAACAGTTCCAGATAGATCATCTGCTGGGCATCGGTCTGATGAAAGATCTCGCCTTCCTTGACCGACTCTTTCTCTCGTGGAGACTGCCGTGGTTCTGTTGGCAGTAGCGCTAAGATATCGGCGCAACACTTCAAGTCCAGCAGGCACTTGACCGACAGACTGATATCCCAAAAATGCCAAATTCGAGCGGCCAGAAGAGCTGCTATAATGGAGTCTGCGCCAAGTTGTAGCAGGTTCTGCTGTAGCAGTTTCTCTGGCTCAACTTCTGGGAAAAACTCCTGTAAGAGACGGAGAAAATCTGGTTGACTAGCATTCATTAGTTAGCTCCCCATCAACGCACGTAACGCGAGAAACACCAAATAACCCACCAAAATGACGCCGAAGAAGTTTTTCATCCGCGTTGCAATGATGACAGTTATCAACGTAGCCAGCATAAAGGTATTACCCAAAGAAAGATTCAGTGCTGCTGTCTGTGTGTCTATCATCACACCGTTAGCGATAATAACGGTTAGAATGGCTGGCGGCAGTAGTTCAAATGCATCCTTAATTATCGGTGGCAGAGTAATATAATTAGCGAAAATAAACGCTATGCTGCGCACAGCAAACACTGTGACACCCATGGCTAGGATCACCATCATGGTATGACTCATTGTTTCACCTTCTTTATCATCTTCCGCTGGCGCAGCTCTTGTACCAATTTAACAATAGTCACCGAAGCAACACAGGAGATCAGAATGCCAAGGTTATAAGGTAGACGAGCGCACAACACCCATACCGCCAGCGCAACCAATGAAACAGCCAGATTGCGAGGCACCTTCAGATAGGGAACTAGCATGGCGACAAATGTGGCGTAGGCAATAAACTCCAGCCCCCAAGCAGACGCAAAAGCTGACAACATATCGCCGAGAAACAGCCCGATAGCGGTGCCTATGATCCAGTTAAAATAAAAAATCAGCACACAACTCATAAAATAGATATTTTTATCTGTCTGTTGCCCTGATTCACTAAAGCGTTCTTTTGCCATCACAAATACGGCATCGATCAGGCCAAATGCCAGCATAATGCGCCAACTGAGTGGGATTGCCTTCACCTCATCAATCAACGAAATAGCGTAGAGAAAAAAGCGTAAACTCAGTAGCAAAGTAGTGATCAGTGCTACCATCAGTCCGGTATGCGACAGGATTAACTGCAGCCCAACAAACTGGGCAGCGCCGGAATAGATAAAACCAGACATTACTAGGCCATCTTTGATAGTCAGGCCACCCGATATGACCAGAGCTCCAAACACTACTCCAGAAAGGGTTGATGAAATTAGAAGAGGTAAGGAGCGCCTAAAAGCCAGCATCACTTCACGTTTAATCACGCTACTCATGTGTCGATCAACTCCCGCTATATGCGTCAGGGAAGAAGTTATAAATGCATACTTTATCTTCTGCATTGAGTGTCTCCAGCAGCTGTTGTGCTACTGCTAGATCGAGGATTCCCATACCAAATGGCGAGAATATACGCGGTCGGTTATTGTCTGGAACAACGCGCTGTTCGATTAAATCAGCGATTCCCCCTGCCATAAAATCATGATGACCTACCTGTTGACTAGCGAGGTGGGGTGAAGTCTGCGCTTTCAAGCAATGGCTGACATCATCCGCTACGTTCTGTCCCGCCAGAATTATTTCTGGTGCCAGATCACGTAATGACATGTGTAGCACAGTCGGCGCATGGCTAAACCAAGCGGGAGAAGTAATATAGGGTTGGCTAGCTGAAGTGGCAATCAGTACCATATCTGATTCACTGATGGTGGATTCCAACGATGCACTGCAACTGGTTCCAGCCCAACCAATGGACTTATCGCGAAACATTTGGCTACGGGTTTCACTGAGATCGCACACACAGAGTGTATCGATTTCCCATCCCATTTTTACCAGTAATCCTAGAGTACGGTATGCAATAGGACCGCATCCTACCACGCCAAGCCGTTTGATCTTTTTTGGTGTTGGATGCAAGTAACTGGCACCGAGTACTGCCGAGGCAGCGGTACGTGCTGCACTGATCAGACTGCCCTCAAGGCAGGCGCGCGGATAACCTGTATGTCGGTCATTAACAATAAGCACTGCCGAAGCACGATCCAACCCCTTATCAATATTTTCTGGGAAGCTGGATATCCACTTAATACCCGTAATCGGGTTATCGCTTTCGATGGAAGCAGGTAGTGCAATAATCCTCTGCCGAGGATGATCTGGAAAACGAAGAAAATAGCTGTCCGGACTGATAGTTTTCCCGTAAGCATGTTGCAGATAAGCCTGTTTGACCGCCTCCACAAGAGTGTCGGGGTTCGCATTGAGCCAAGGAGCGATTTGTGCGGCACCAATTACCGTAAAAGAAGGTGTTGTATTTGCCATAATTACTCTTTATTCACGTGTTATTTAAAGTGTCCTAGACAACCTCTGCTTCCGGCTGCAGGATAGGAAAGTGGGTTTTTACCCAATTGGGGTTATAAATAGTATCGATATAACGATCTCCCATATCCGGTGAAATAGCCACTACACATGATCCTGCGGGGAGAATAGCAGCATATTGCTCAATACCAGCCAGTACCGTGCCTGACGATCCGCCTAATAGCAGACCGTGTTGAGCTAACCGATGACACATTGCCACGGTATCAATTTCTGGAACCATCAGTAGTTCATCAAAACTTGAATGAGTGCGGATTGCAGGAGGATTGCTGGTGCCAAGACCGGGGATAAGACGTTTTCCGGCTGGGTGACCAAAAGTGACGGAACCTTTACTGTCCACTGCAATTATACGGGCAGAAGGTGCGTGTTCCCGAAGATAGCGTGACACCCCGCCTAATGTACCAGTTGTACCCGCACCGATAAAAACATAATCTGGTGAGGGAAAAGCGTCCAGAATCTCCGGTCCAGTTGAGAGATAATGAGCCCTGACATTTTCCTCATTTTCATATTGGTTAATCCAGAGCAACTGTTCATCCTGCGCAAGCATAGATTTGATCAGGTTGATACGGGTAGCAAGAAAACCGCCATTTTCATCCCGTGCCTGCACAACAATCAATTTTGCTCCGTAGGCCTCAATAATGCGTGCGGTCTGCGGTGAAATGTTAGGGTCACTGACACAGGTAAATTTGTAGCCTTTAGCAGCACAAATCATTGATAATGCTAAACCGAGGTTTCCTGATGAACTTTCAATAACTCGCATGCCTGGAAGTAGTTTTCCCTCACGTTCCAGTTGCGTTATCATGTGCAGTGCTGACTTGAATTTTATCGAACCCGTGGCCGAAAATCCTTCCAGTTTCAGGTTTACATTAATTCCGTTACCAATGCATATTTTTATAAAAGCCTTTGAAAACAAAAAGTAATGCGAGTTGTCAACAATCATTTACTCTTCCCCATTCACTATTTTTCTACATGCTTGATTTGGGTGATATATGTTAAAGTAAAAACATAAACATGTTATTTTATTAAACCATTAATAAAATTAGTGATTATTTTTACCACAACATCTGAAAGTTAAACAACAGGATATTAAAAAATATCATAATATTTTTTAATATAAGAGTAATGTGTTGGGAAAGATCAAAGATGTGAAGTTGGATGTTTTTTTATTGGCAATAATAAAATTATGTCATGATTGAAGGTATAGTTGGCTATCCCTCAAATTAGTTTCTGATATACTGTTTAAAACCTCCCAACAATCATTTTGACCTGTGATTACACTAACGCGCTGCGCTTGTCTTCTCCGATTTACCGGGCTAATAAATTATCCAGGTAAATCGGAGAGCTAAAAAACACCTGCTAGAGAAAACTTTTTTGCTTACCCCACCCTATTAGAGAATTAGTAATAAAACTGTTCACCCTATTCACCTTTGAATATTTTTATTTAAATTCATATTGTTAAAGGATGATGACTTGAAATTGAACTCATCACCACTCTTCACCCAACCATTCACCTCATATCTGAAAAGGGTGAACAGTAGTGAAGAGTTGTGAACAGTTTAAAAATAACTATTCACCCTATAATACATTGATATATAGGGTTTAAATTATAGAGTGAACAGTGGTGAACACTTTTTTATATTTCTTTGAAAACTATCAGCAATAAAGAAAAAAATTATTCTTCCGGTAGGTTATCCCTTGTCAGTTTTGGCATCCACTCGATGGCGGTATCAAGATCTAGATTCAAGTTGCTACGAATGCCGTGTTTGCTTTTCTTACGCAGGTAATGCTGACCGTACTCTGCCAATGCGCCAGACATATCCATGCCAAAACGCGTTACAGAAACAGGTTTGTTCAGGTTATTGCCTTTCATATAAGCAAGGTAAGCGTGATAAAGATATTTACGGGGATTGAACGGCATAATTTCCGCATTGCCGATTAACAGGCCATCCGCTTCATCGGTCGCAAGCAGGTAGCCGCAGAAATCGACCAGTGGATCGGTGCTGCGTTTGATATCTAATGCTTCCGCAGATTTTTGTTGCTCTGCCAGTAAATGTCTTGCGGCTTGTGGTTCAGCGAACCAATGAAGCAGGTGCCGGATAATCACAGGCAATTCTGCTGCGATTTTATCCCGCAAGAGTGGATCACGTTCATTTTCCGGTACGACTTCGGAAAAGTTGAAAATCACCCGACGCCGCGATACACCACCACTGCGATCACTGAAACTCATGGCGTTGTTATTTACCGCCAGTACCACTGCTGGAATATGGGTTGAATAGGGCTGTTTGTGCTTCGGGTCAATGGCAACTTCGTCGTCGCCTGTAATCGCCTTGATACCGGAGCCATCGCCCACATAGCGGGTTTGGTCTGGTAAGATAATCAGAGAATAACCGACAATCAGCGCCCGTTCCCGTGGGTTTTCCAGTGCCGCCATACTGGCAGAAACCGTATTGCCTTTGCCTGCCAGCATCGCGCAGATTTCAGCAAAGATGCTTTTGCCACTGCCTCCGGCACCAGTGACTTCCAAAAATAACTGCCAATCGTAACGGTTTGCCAGCACCATAAACAGCGCTGCCAGTACCCGATCAAACTTGTTCTCACAGTTGGCCGTTGCCCGATTGAGCCAGCGCCAGAACTGTGGGGCATGGTCTTGCAGAGTTTCCTCCGAAATTGGGGAATTGAATTCAACGTCATTGGCAAGCAATAACCAATCATGTTTGTGGTGAGGCCGGAACTGGCATGTTCTCAGATCAAACACGCCATTGCTGAATCCGATTAAGTGCCGTTCTGGTGGCTGCATCATGGGAAGCTGTAATTTCAGGGCATCCACCGCAGAGCTGATGCCATGCGGTGAGTACGGTAGTTTCTCTTCCATGAAGGCTGCCACCATTTCCCGTTTTAAATCGCGGTCACTAACCGGACACCAGACAGTACCGTCATAGTGATGAACGGTTTCCGAAGCGCTATCCAATGCTAAATCACCGTCATAACGCGCCAGCAAGACTTCCCCGCGCTGGCTGGCTCCCATCTGGCATAATGTCAGCTTGGAAGGTTCGGTATCATTAGGTTGAGCGGCTGCTTTTTTCTCGGTTGATGTTGGTCGATAAAGCCTCTGAAAAAAAGCCAATTTTGCCCTTTCCACATCATGTTGTTGGCGGTAATCGTCCCAGTCGGCTTTATGCTCTGTCGGTGGTAACGAGATCCAGCCATTCACCGTCAGCGCTGCTTTCTCTGCTGAGATCCTGCCGATATTTACTTTGGGTTTGCCGGGGCTATGCCAGTCATTATCTGCCGCAATAATGATTTTTACGTCCGGCCATCGTGGGGACAATTTTTTAAAGTGCGAACAACGGCATTAATACTGATATGCAGTGCCCGTGTTGTGTCACGGATGCTAGCTGTTGTGGTCACCAAAACTTTGCGCCCGGAACAGCCCTCACGTCAATTTCTTATCCAGAATTCTGGTTATTTAGTTGCCAGAAGATGTTTTAATTTTACCAAATTAATGTGAACCTGTTCCAATATGATAACTTGTTCTTAAATAACAAATTATCATATTGTTGGAACAGGAGTGTCATTTAAGCTTTAAAATTATTTAAATTAATAATTATATCTGCGGATTCAATTGTTTCTTTTCTATGTGCCACCATTATTTTTGTAATATTCAAGCCTTTTAGATTAGATGAAATTATCATTTCATTCTCAACATCAAGGTGACTAGTTGCTTCATCTAAAAATAAAATCTTAGGGTCTTTGTATAATGCTCTCGCCAAACATAATCTCTGTTTTTGGCCTCCAGATAAAACAGTTCCCATATCTCCAATTAATGTTTCATATTTCATGGGCATTTTCATTATATCATCATGTATTGCAGCTATTTTAGCACAATTTACCGATTTTTCTATATCAGGTTTTTCATCGAAAAAAGTTATATTATCCATAATGGAGCCAGAAAATAATGCATCATCTTGTGCAACATAACCTATACTATCCCTGATGCTTTTAATATGAGATTCATTAACTGCAACATTTCCAATTATGACTTTCCCTTCTGTAGGTAGAATACTACCCATCATTAAATTAAGCAATGTTGACTTACCACATCCCGAAGCCCCTATTATAGCAGCAGAATCTCCAGCCGGGATATTGAAAGATAAATCCTTTATCAAATAAGGGGAGTTATCATTATATTTAAAACAGAGATTTTTAACTTTTACATTACTTGACGATATTTCTTTTTCTTTCAGAGATAAATCAGAATTAAACTCTGTTTCAGTTAGGACAATATCTGATAATCTCTCAAGATGAATTCCTAGCATTTTCAACGAAATAAACTGATCAATAAGAGATAGAACTCTAGACTCAAATTGGGATTTATATGCCAAAAATGACATTAAGATTCCAATAGTAAATACATTATCAAATATAAGAAGTGTACCTAAATACACTATCAATATATTTTGAATTCCAAATAATATTTTATTAACAAAAGAAAAGAGCAAAGATAATCTTTGAGTTTTAAGACTTGAATTAAGTGTATCAATAGATAATGATAACCAAGAGTTATATCTATAATTTTCTTTTCCGAAAATTTTTATCGTTTTTATACCTCTTATTGTTTCCATAAAGTTAGAACTTAGTTTTGCTGCATGAGCGATATTTTCTTTAGAAATTTCCCTTAAAGGAAAATACCATGCAATTCGTATGACCATATAAATAAGAAGTGTAATTATTGATATTAGAGCCAATTTAAAATTATACATTAGCATAATAAAAAGCGTAATTACAGATACAAAACTATTACATATAGAGATAAAAAAAGAAGATGTTAAAGTATTTTGTATACTATCAATAGAAGAAAATCTTGATATTATATCACCCAAGTGCCTTTTTCTAAAAAAATCTATTGGCAAATTGATTAAATGTGTAAAAACATTTGATTTCCATTGTATGTTCAAATTAGTACTAATATATGTAGTTAGTAAACTCTGCACAATAGTTATAACTTGTTCAAAAATTAGTAATATGCCAAATCCAAACGATAACAATAATATTAAATTTTTGTCTTCAGAAACAACCCCATGGTCAATTATTAATTGCATATAATATGGGCTAATAAGCGCAAAAAACTCTAGTGCAAAAGCTAAAAATAATATTTTTATTATTGATTTTTTTACTCCTGATATATTTCTAATAAACTTTGAAACATTTACTCGTTCTTTAAAAATATCCTTTTTGAAATCATTATTTGGCCAAAATTCAACAGCGATACCTGTAAAATAATCGGAAAAATCATCAAAGTTTAAGTATCTTATACCAATACTTGGATCCAAAATAATTATTTTTTTTGATAATACCTTTTTTAGCACTACAAAATGATTAAGCCCCCAGTGGAGAAGACATGGTAATGTCAGTTGTTCTATTTCATCAATATCTAAACGAATTGCTCTATAGGATAGATTTAGTTCTTTAGCATAGTTAGTAATATCATTAAGATTTATACCAGTAAGGGGTACAGAAAACTTTCTCCTAAGTGAAAGTAAATCAATCTGATACCCGTGAAAAGAAGCAATGGACGCGAGGCAAGCTAAACCACATTCAGCCATTTCTGTTTGCAATATAACTGGCAAATTATTAGAAGACCAAAATCTAATCTGATTCAATTTTATCATTTTAAATACTATCATTTATTGAAAATAAAGGCTCAAACATCCACTCATATAATTTTCTTCTTTCATGCAAAATGTCCGCATCAATAGTCATTCCAATCTCCAATGGCTTCTTGATTTTATTAATTTCAATATATTGTTTTTCAAGCTCAGCCTTTATTAAGTAAACTGGTTCATTTGTGGCATTTAATGCTGGAAATACACTTCCTATACTTTTTACTTCCTGAGCAGCCATAGCAGATCGACTAACAGATGTAACTTTTGCCTTGAATATTCCAAATTTTTGATATGGATATGCTGAATATTTTATATTTACAATATCTCCGATTTTTATAAATCCTATAGACTGATTAGGTACATATAAATGAAGAACAAGATCTTGGTTACTAGGAACTATACTCAATAGTAATGTTGATTGATCCACATATGAGCCTAACTCAAAATTGTTAATATTAACAAAGCCGGATGAATTGGCTCTTATTACAGACTCAGTCTGACTTTCAATATTTAAGATTTCTTGGTTAACAGAAGACAATACTCTTTCTATTTCTTGTCGTTCTATAATTTTTTTTAATGGAGCCTCCTCAATTTCCAATTCTTTTTCAGTAATTAAACGATCTATTACTATAAGGTCTTTTTTAGTTACATTTAGTCTTTCTAATTGTTCTAACTCATTACTCTCAATCGAAGACATATATTCTTTTGATATAAAACCTTTTTTTTCTAAATTTCTATATCTATATGTATTTTCCCTTAAATCATTTAATCTCTTTTTTTGTATTTTTATTTGAATTTTTATTTGTTCTTTTTGTTTAATTAAACCATTAAGATTATTTTTAAGCAACTCAATTCGGTTAACTTGAAGAGACTCCATTTTATTGATCTCATTGATTAATGTAATTTTCTTTAGAATTGCTTGTTCTTTTAAACTATCCTGCAATGTTCCTTCATTTATATACTGAGCCTTATAAATAACACCTAAAACATCCCCTTTTTTAACAAATTGTCCATCCTTAACCTTAATATCACTAATAACACCACTTTCTTTAGAGTAAATCTTAGACATTCCATCTTTAGGATAAACTTGACCTTTTATTGATGTTTTTCTAGAATATTCAGTAAAAATGATAAATATAATAATAAATATTACAAGCAAGCTGGAAAGGTATGTCAATACAGTAAAAACAAATGGACTGGTCAAAACCATTTGGCCAGCCATAGGTATTGATTTTTTTTCAAAGCTTCTTGACGAAAAAGGTCGCCTTTATAAATCATTTATGATTTCTAATATATTTTGATAGCCAAGATTATAAATCAGTTCTTTCATTTTTTCATGCATTTCAGTTTCAAAGAAAGAGAGTAATTTTTTAAGAGAAATATATGGATTATCATCAATTTTCTTAAGCAATTCAGTAGATCCATGATCTAAGTTTAATTTAATCCCATTACAAATTACATATCCATCATCTATAGATAAATTATTATTTGAATTTATTCTTAAATATGCCTTGTCAGATAGTTTAGATTTATTATTGCAAAATAAATCTAAATTCAATTTATTTGGTGTTCTTTGTTCTGAGCCAATTGATTGTAAAAATTCATTATATGCTTCTTCTGAACCTAAATATTTAAAAATAAACTTTGATAAATCCTCAATTTCGCTTTTAGCTTGTACCCATGATCTAGGAAGAGATTTCCTCCCTATCTCAAAATCATTTATTTTATTTGATAACCAGTATAAATAATTAAAGACATAAGGTGGAAAAATTCCAACAGATAAATGTATAGTCTCTTCACCAACAGGTAATGGATTATGCCACCAACCTCTAGGAAGATAAAGAACATCTCCAGCCTCCAATACGAAATCATCATATGGTTCAGAAGGACATGGATATATATCCTCCATATCCTTTGATTGATGTACATACAAAGGGTTTTGAAATGATGGCTCATAAATAACCCATCTTTTTTTGCCAGTTAGTTGTATTACAAAAATATCTCTGCTATCCCAATGGGGTTTAAATGAACTTTTCTCTCCATAAGATAAATATATACTTGAAAAAGTATGACTATCTGTCAATGAAGAACAGCATTTAGCTAAATAATCAATTTTAGGTTCGTTGATAATACCATTTGCAACTAATGTTGCACCAGCATTTAAATAATCATATAACTTAGAGTAGATATATCTATATCTTGTATTCCCTAAATCTTGATAAGATTCTAGGTATTCTCTTTTATCTAGAATACCATTATACATTAACTTAAGTCCTTCAAATGATTCTAAGTCAGAACGATTGTATATATCTTCTATTTCACTCCTGTTTATAAAATTCACATCATATATGCCCTTAAATACATATGTTTTTTTTCAAAAAAATTATCTAAAAAATATTTCTTTTCAATATTAAAATTAATTGTCATCATATTTACTATTTTTACAATAAATGTAGATACTAACATAAATTAATTATAATAATTTGAACATGAGTTGTGCATCATAATCAAAACGTAATAAATAATAAATAATAAATAATAAATAATAAATAATAAATAATAAATAATAAATAAGAGTACTGAGCACACCCCAAGTTCAAAATGATATATAAAATAATATCCTTATCTAAGGAAGTATCTAAACATATATAGTTATGCGTTCATGTCAGGGGGAATGAAATTACTCATTCTATTGATATAAAAGGGAATTGAATTTCATTCAGTGAAATTTAATCACATATAAAAAGATACTAGATGGTGTCGTCATGAGAAATTTCGTGCAATAATAATGCCCCATCATTCCATCATAAGAGTTGATTAACCATGAGTACACCTGCACACCGCCGCCACGATATTTCAGATCGCGTCTGGAGCCTACTTGAACCTCATTTGCCAGGACGTCAAGGCGCTTGGGGGCGTGTAGCTGAAGATAATCGGCGTTTTATCAATGGGGTGTTTTGGATTTTACGGACGGGTGCGCCTTGGCGAGACCTACATACTGATTATGGTGACTGGAAAAATACCCACCGCCGTTTTTGTCGCTGGAGAGATAAAGGGATATGGGAAAAACTGCTCGAACAATTGGTTAATGACCCCGATTTCGAGTGGTTAATGATTGATGCCAGCCATATTAAGGTTCATCCTGATGCGACAGGCGCTAAAGGGGGTAATCAGGAGATGGGGCTCACAAAAGGGGGCTCAATACCAAGATACATTTGGCCGTGGATGCGCATGGTATGCCGGTCAGAATTGTTATTACAAGCGGTACCCCAGCAGATTGTTCACAAGCTGAGGCCTTAATTAAAGGACTCGATGCAGAGCATCTATTGGCGGACAGGGGCTATGATAGCAATGCAATAGTAGAAAAAGCGAAACAACAGGGCATGCAAGTCCAGATCCCTAGCCGGAAAAATCGGAAGGTCGCCAGAGAATATGATCGTGAACTCTATCGGCTTCGCCATTTGGTTGAAAATGCTTTCCTTCATCTTAAGCGCTGGCGTGGTATAGCCACTCGCTATGCAAAAAATAGCGCGTCTTTTCTTGCCGCAGTGCAAATCCGTTGCCTTGTCCTTTGGCTGAAAATCTCATGACGACAGCATCTAGGTTAATATTAACAATAATTACAACCTGTATCCCCGCAGTAGTGACTTCCACTTTCTGGTACTGGAGGTCTTGTAAACAAATCCCGTATAAATGATGAGCCTGCAGCCCTGCGACCAGCCTCAGCACCTGCAGCTTGCTCAACTACCCCTCCTCCTATTCTACCGGCCAGACCTCCAACAATCGCACCACCTACAGTACCAACTCCTGGAACAACACTTCCAACCGCAGCACCCGCCATAACTCCAGCCTGAAAGCCAGCCCATCCTCCAACCTGTTTACCAACTACGCCTCCAGCTACTGCTCCTGCTACCTGATTGGTGTAACTAGGCTGCGTCCCTTAATTAGATAACCGCCTGTAAAAGAGTCGAATACAGCCTAATTTCACCATGGACAAATAGTTTCGGGCGGTTTTTTCGTAACGGGTTGCAATACGCCGATTTCCTTTCAGAAAACCGAAACAGCGTTCGACAACATTGCGGTCACGATAAGCCTGTTCATCAAATTGCGTACGACCATCAGCACTGCCTTTTTCATTGATTTTATAAGGAATAACGCTTTTGATCCTCAATTTACGCAGATAACCGCGGAGCTTTCTACTCGAATACCCTTTGTCTGCCAGCACGGCTTTGCCACGTCGTTTCATGAAACCATTTTTGCGTTGTATACCAATGCCGTCGAGCAAAGGGATGGCGGATTGACTTTCATGAGCTTGCCCAGCGGTCAACATCAGGTTGAGGGGAAAACCCTTTCCGTCGGTTGCCAGGTGGATTTTGGTGCCATAACCACCGCGTGAGCGACCCAGCGCATGATCGTCAGTGATATCGGGATGTTTTTTTTCGCGCCTGCGGCATCTTTACTCGCGCGAATATTGCTGCCATCCAGGCAAATTTCAGCCCAGTCAATCAAGCCTTTTTCATCCAGAATGGACAGTAACCGATTAAATATCTTGTTGATAATGCCCGATTTTGACCAGCGATTAAATCGGTTATAGACCGTTTTCCAAGGGCCATAGCGTTCAGGTAAATCACGCCACGGTGCCCCGGAGCACAAGACCCAGAACATCCCATTCATCACACGGCGGTGTTCAACATGTGGACGTCCTGCTCGCTCTGAATGGACCGGGGGCAAACAAGGTTCTATCACTATCCATGCGTCATCAGGAATGTCGTAGCGTGCCATCATCTTTTTCCCATATTGAAAACAGTTTAGATGAGAATACTATCAATTTACATTAAGGGACACAGCCTAGGGCCTGTATCACCAGCACCAGAAACTAAATCAAATTCTTGAATTGTTAATTGGTTGTGATATCAATTTATTGATCATGTATAATCTTTCTATTTGGAGAACATTCAAATGGCAAAGATTGATGTAACCTGCCCCGCTTGTCGTGCGTTTAAAGGGATCCATCGCAATGGGCGCTCACGTTCTGGTCATCAGCGTTATCTTTGCCAATCCTGCCGTCATTCCTGGCAACTTGAGTTCACTTATGCCGCATGTCGCCCCGGAACCCATAAGCAAATCGTCGATATGGCCATGAATGGCCTGGGATGTCGGGCGACAGCGCGGGTGATGGGGATTGGCCTAAATACCGTGCTTCGCCACTTAAAAAGCTCAAACCCAAATCGGTAACAGAAGCCATTGCACCCGGCACCGAAGTGATTATCTGCTGTGAAATGGATGAACAATGGTCGTACGTGAAGTCAAAGAAACAGTCGCGCTGGCTCTTTTACGCCTACGACAGGACAAGACGAAAAGTGATCGCACATGTTTTTGGTTCAAGGACAAAGAAAACATTAATGCGCCTGATGGCCTTGCTGGCACCTTTCAATATCGTTATTTATATGACAGATGGCTGGAAAAGTTATGAAAAAGCATTGGCAGGGAAACTGCATGTGGTCAGTAAGCGTTATACCCAACGTATAGAGAGGCATAATCTGAACCTTCGTCAGCATTTGGCAAGACTGACGCGAAAAACATTATCTTTTTCAAAATCCATAGAAATGCATGACAGAGTTATAGGATATTATCTGAACATTCATCACTATCAATAAATTGTAGTCATAACCTGTTAATTCACGCATAATAAATGTCTCTTATTTAGTTTAGTTGAAAATTTTCATAATTAAATATAAAATGACGCTATAAAAAATAAAAAAGAATAGCTTTAATGAAAAGTCATATTTAATAATTACTGATAAATATGAATATATAAAATAAAGAATTATAATTCCTGAAATTAAAATTAAAAATGTGAGAAATTTAAATGAATATACTGTTTTTTCATTTAGAAAATCATAATTTCCATATTCATATTTTAAAAAGTGAGATTCATTAATCACTTTAACAATCATGCTAATGAAACAAACCAACAACATTATCGCAATAATGTAGTCTATATATTCAAAAGCAGGATCGCCAATATCAAATATAGCCATAGAGAAAATATATATAAGAAAAAAATTTAAAAAGACAATTTCTTTCCTAAAAATATCTAAACCCTTTGATTTAGAAAGGTTATTCACTTTGGCAAAGATTGATTTTTTACAATTAGATTTTTTCATTAAATTTATAACAATCTATTTAACAAATAACTTGCATCCACATCTATTTGGAAACAATATATTTAAAGCCGTAACAAGTCAATACAATTTACATATTAAAATTGTTAATTTATTAAAGTAATATTGTAGGGGTTAAATATCCACCAATCAATAAATCTCACTTATATTAATTGTTCCAAAAATTGGTCAGACTTCTAACTTTATTGATAATGATGAATGTTTAGACAATATACTATGGGGAACCTCTAAAAACTGGTCATGTATTAAATGGTTAGATTGAATATTAAAAATAGTACTCACGCTCAATAAAAGTCCCTATCACCTTATCGTGCATTTCTTCGGATTTTGAATAACTGAGAGTTTTTCTATTCAGTCTTTTTACTCGAATACGCTGCGTTAAATTCGTTCTCTCTATACGCTGAGTAAACATCTTTCCAGTCAGGCACTCTTCCTCGGGAAGGTTGTTATAAACAACATAATCATCCGGGCAGTAAAACCGAATATTAAAGGGCGATAAGAGGGCAAGCAGCTTGTCTAACGTTTTTCTACTGCGATCGCCAAAAACAGGGGCCACTACTCATTTCAGGCGGGGTTCCCAAGCATACCAAAGCCAGCGTTGATTTTTCTTGTTCCTCACAAACGACCATTGCTCATCTATTTCACAGATAAGCTGAAAGTTATTTCCATCAAGGGGCAGTGTCGTTACGTTTCGGGGCGTGAGGTTTTTAACGTTTTCATGACGGTAGCCGTTGCGACTTTCAGGACTCGAGCGGTGTCACGAATTCCCCCGTTATTCATCGCCATGTCGATAATCTGCTCTTTAACGCCGGGTTTGCAGGCTTGATAGGTGTATTCCAACTGAAAAGCCTTACAGCAGGTATAGCAGCGATAACGAGGATGACCGCCATTCCCTTTTCCATGTCCTTTTACCTGTTCGGATTTATGACAATAATGGCAATAGACGTCAACTTTGGCCATGCTTCCTCCTTAAAAAGCAGGAAGCCTATCACAACAACTAACCATTTAATATATGACCCCCTTTAATTGTAAACAGCACCATCTTTCTTCTTCCGGAAGAATATACATGAGCCACAGTTCAAAAAAATTGTTCTTCTCTGAGGAAGTTATTACTATCTCTCTTTATTATTACCAACACCTTTAAGTGGCGAGTTAAAACTCCCGTAGCCTGAAAGGGAGTGCAGACAATGCGGTACATCTGCGCACTTTTGGAAGCAGATATTGTCAGACACCTAAACCCTCGTCTGGCGATGAAAGTTTCCCGCTCTCACAGTGAAACCGGCTGACCACACAATAGAACAGAACATTCCTGTCTTACGCTGATCGATACCGTTTTCATCGGTACAGCATTCATCCACATTGTGCATTTATCACAATAAACGTCCCGAAAACGGCGCGGCGTCACTTGCGTTAAAGCGCAGCGATGACCAAGTGACGCCGCCAGGCGTCCAACGTCCAGAGCACGTAGAGCCTGACTTTACGGCCGATTTGAACCCCGCATTACTCAGTGAAACCACTCATAACAGACCACTAACCGCCATTTTGTTTGATTGATAAACGATCGTCTTATCGGATTTTCAACCCATTGCCTGATTGCAGGCTGATGCAGTAAAAATGAAGGAGAAATTCATCACGTCAAGATAATGAGGCGTTCATCCTGAGTGAATCAGGCACTGAACGGGGAGTATGCCACCGCCGTGCTGAGCACGTAGCGAACTCCTGCAAAAACTTAACATAACCCTCGCTCTGCTACACATTGTCTGGCGCACCACGGAACGGTGAACCTGAACCGACATGCAGGGATTTGTTTAAAAATGAATAAAAACACGGCAAATTAGCAGGAGAGGCGGGAATGGCGCAGAAATCAGCACGTTCGAAAATTGAGCGGTTCAGAAAAGAATTTATTACCCACGCCCGGAAAGCGGGCGGGAGTTTTGCCACGGTGGCCGATCGTGAGCGGATTGCCCGACAGTTTCTTGGCTTTCTGAAAGACAATGGCATCAGGCTCCGGCAGATGGACAGCCTGAAAACCCGACACATTGAGCGCTATATTGCTGAACGTAAAGCCAGCCATATCAGCCACCGAACCCTGCAAAATGAGATGTCGGCACTGCGCATGATTTTGGCGCGGGCCGGAAAACACAAGTTAGCATCCACCGACAATGCGCGGCTGAACAACCGGGCGCTGGGAATTGCAAACACCCGCCGTAAGGGAACAAAAGCTGCGCTGACACCGGCCGCATTCAGAGAAATTTTTCAGCAGGTCGAACAAAAAGATCGGCGCGTGGCGGCGGTGATGCAACTGGCCTGGGTGCTGGGACTGCGTACCAAAGAAGCGGTAGAAGCCTATAAGTCCTTAGCCACCTGGAAAAAAGCGCTGGAAAACGGGCAGACGTCTGTGCGGGTGGTGTTTGGCACCAAAGGCGGGCAATCGTGGGAGCTGATGCTCCATGAACGTTATAACAATGAAATTCGTAAATAGTCCGTATTGAAGTTGTGTC
Source organism: Xenorhabdus ehlersii (assembly GCF_003610465.1). GTDB lineage: Bacteria > Pseudomonadota > Gammaproteobacteria > Enterobacterales > Enterobacteriaceae > Xenorhabdus > Xenorhabdus ehlersii. The sequence goes on from NZ_RAQI01000001.1 coordinate 760,899, forward strand.
ATTCTGCATCCTGTTCAACGTCACAGGGTGCAGCCCTGACATTATTTTTGCCGACTCAATTTAAAAGCCAAGGCCGGAGATCAAGGATCATGATACCCCCGCACGGATTGTGGGTATCTGCCTGTGTCCATGCAGGCGGATATTCCGGTGGTATTAACGGCACTGACGCGAACCGACCCGGCCATGACTGACATTATCAGTCAACTGGACGAACAACTTGTTTCCCGCGTCTGGAATGACAAAAAAATCACGGCTCACCATGCCATTATCCCCACACGTCACGCTTTTGACCTCACCCGGTTAACAACCGATGAGTTACAGGTTTATCAGCTTATTCGTCAGCATTATCTGGCCCAGTTTCTGCCCGTGCAGGAAACGGATATGACGGAAGTGACGCTGGATATCGGCGGGCAACGCTTCCGGGCGAAAGGGCGGGTGAATGTGGTAACAGGCTGGAAAACGTTGTTGACCGATGAAGCCGGAGAGCAGACAGAACAGGAGACAGATTTGCCCTTACCGGTGCTGCATCAGGGCGATTGTTGCCAGATTGTTGAAGCTAACATCCGGTCACTGCAGACCAAACCGCCGGCTCCGTTTACCGAAGGCACGTTGATTGCTGCGATGAAAAATGCGGCCAGTCTGGTCAGTGATCCGCAATTAAAGCAGGTCTTGCGTGAGAATGCCGGACTGGGCACGGAGGCGACCCGTGCCGGCATTCTGGACACCTTGTTTAAACGCCGGCTGATTGAGCGGAAAAAGAAAGCGATTCAGTCAACACCACTGGCACGCGAACTGATTGCCGGGTTGCCGGAGGTTCTGACCAGTCCGGGCATGACCGCGTTATGGGAGCAGTCGCTGGAGGATATTGCGCAGGGTAAAACGTCGCTGGCGGTGTTTATGCAGAAACAGGCGCAATGGCTATTGCATTTAGTCGAACGCGGCAAAGCCCAACCGTTACACCTGACGTTACCGAAAACCCCGGACTGCCCGAACTGTGGCAGCCGGATGCGGCAGCGGCAGGGAAAAACCTCGCCGTTCTGGGGCTGTGTGAACTACCCGGGTTGTAAAGGGATGCTGAATGACAAAGCGGTCACCCAATCGCGTAAGGTCAGGCGGGCAAATCAAAAAGTCTGATGATCTGGTTGTTGATTGACGTGCTGACGGGATGCTTTAAGAATCACCCTGTTTCTTAAATGATCGGTGAGCCTGCAACGATCGCCTTTGGGTGGCTGTAAAACTCCCGTAGCCTGAAAGGGAGTGCCTCAACGCGGTACATCTGCCCTCCTTTGGAAGCAGATATTGCCAGTCCAACGGCAATGAAGGTTCATTATTCTTTATCATAACGTCAGCATCAGCAACGTCTATACCTGACGCCCGGCGGGAAAAACTATTCCCGTCAGGGAGTAGGGTTTTCTCCGTCACATTGTATTTTTACTTCCGTCATGGAGAACATCGTATGTCTGAGAACACCACAACCTTAACCAAAAACGACTATTTCAACCTGAATATTAAAGGACTGGGTTATCTGAATAATATCCGCCATGTCAGCACGGCCAGCGGTACGTTTCTGAGTTGCGTGATCAATGCATTAAATGGCCCGGGTGATAATCCGGTCTATGTGCGTTTTGATATCACCGTGGTGAGTAAGGAAGCGACCAGTCTGATCGGTCGTTGCCAGAAATCGGTGGATGAGGATAAAAAAGTACTATTGGGCTTTACCTTAAGTAACCCGTCTACTGATATTTTCACCCTGAAACGCGGCGATCATGCCGGTGAACAGCGCGTCAGCCTGAAAGCCCGTCTGATTAAAGTTGACTGGATCAAAATTGGTCAGGACAAAGTCTATCAGGCTGAACAGTCTGATTCGGCTCCTCCCCAGAACGGAGTTGCGCAAACTGAATATGCAGAAAATTCATTCTGATATTCCTTTTACTCCACCGACTTGCCCTGATGTTTCAGGGCAGTCTTTTAATTATCAAAGACAACAGGAAACAGAGATGAATATTGCCCCGATTGGTGTTCTGGCCCTGCAATATTGCCATAAGCAGTTACCGTTAACCGTGTTGCGAAGCCGTGCCGGATTTTATATCGGCACACTGGATGAGGGTGAACCCTGCTCCCGTGAATCCGTGGAATATTTTGCCTACCGTGAACAGGCGGAATTTGCTCTGAAACAAGGGTGCTGGACGCAACGTCAGTCAGTATAACTAAGAGGAAATGGATATGTCTTCGCGCGGTGTGAACAAAGTTATTTTATTGGGTCATCTGGGGCAAGCTCCGGAAATCCGTTACTTGCCAACGGGTGGTACGGTCGCAACGCTGTCACTGGCGACGTCAGACAGTTGGCTGGATAAACAAACCGGCGAAACCCGGGAAAAAACCGAATGGCACCGGGTAGTGATCTTCGGCAAATTAGCCGAAATTGCGGCGGAGTATCTGCAAAAAGGTGCTCAGGTGTACATTGAAGGCCAGTTGCAAACACGCAAGTGGCAGGATAATCAGGGACAGGATCGCTATTCCACCGAAGTGGTGGTCAATGTGAATGGCACGATGCAGATGTTGGGCAGTCGTAGTGATGTAAAGAATGCAACGGCACAGCAGGCTGGGCATAAGTCAGCACAAAAGGGACAACCCTCCCATCCGGTGAAAGAGATAAAAAATACTCAACTGGTACAGACAGCTGTTTTACCGGACGGTGATAACGAAGAATTGGGTTGGTTGGATGAAATCCCATTTTGACATTGTCTAACATATGGCCCTGTTATTACAGGGCTGATTAAGTAGCATCTTGGTATGATTTTCATTCCATGGACTTAACAAATAAATGATACAAAAGCTACATTCCCCACAGATTTTTTCAATCTTATCCATCCATTTTGTTAATATAGAATCATAACGTCTAAGTGATGCCTATAATTAAGGATAATTACTCAAATTTTATGCAATAGCATCGAATGAGTTTACTTCTTCGTTATTTCTTGTAAGTAGGAGCTAAGGCGAAATAGTACTAGCTCTTGATAATATGTAGGTGGGAGTTTCTCGCCAAGTACCCAACTCTGAAGTGTTCTACTAGGGACACCATAAAGTATCTGACACATCTCTGATTGTGTCATTGCAAGAGATTTTTGATATTTCTTTAGTTCTAAAGAGAACTCTTTCTTTTTTATCATTGTACTTATTCTAAATAAACATTGACGAGTGCGCACTGAGTGCGTATTATGCCCAGGAATTAATGATACCGAAATTAGACCTAATATACTATGCCAACTGAAACGTACTCAAAGCAATATATCGAAGCAAGTCAGCTTATTGATAATTTAGTTGAAAAATATAGCAGAAAACTCATAGTTAACTCTGACTTAGATAGAAAGTTAGTTAGTTTTCAGGCAAATAAAATCGAACCAATTTTTAGATGGTTTCACTATAGAGAGGGATTCTCAAAGCAGTTAATTGAGTATATTTTGGATAAGCTTGATGCGAAACCAGGGCAAAGTTTACTTGATCCTTTTGCTGGGACTGGTGCAGCTCCATTTGTTGCTGAAAAATACAAAGGTATGCATGGTATCGCTATTGAATTAATGCCTGTTGGAGCTTTTTTTATAAACTGTCGTAATGTATTTGCTAATATTTCGTCTGAACGATTAATTGAATATGCAAAAAAAGCTCTTGAAAGCAGAGATAAATGGCTTTCTGTGGTACCCAAATGGAAATTTAGCCATTTAAAAATAACTAAAGACGCATTTTCGCCTGAGTCGGAGTTGGAACTATGTAAATACAAAACTTGGCTTGATACACAGGAAGATGAGTCATTTAGATTATTTTTAGATTTTGTTTCATTTTCCATTTTAGAAAAATTTAGCTTTACTAGAAAAGATGGACAGTATTTAAGATGGGACTATCGCTCACCTCGCTTTTATGGTAAAGATAAAAAGACATCTTTTGACAAAGGCCCGATCTATACTTTTTTTGAGGCTTTAAGTGATAAACTTGATCACATAATTAATGATCTTGAACATTCGAAAGATCTATTTGAAGATAAAATAAACGCAGAGAAAAAGCAGATTGATATTATTCAAGGATCTGTACTTGAAAAAATAGATGAATTAGAAGATGAAAGCTTAGATTTTGTGATTACTTCCCCGCCATATTGTAATCGCTATGATTATACTAGAACTTATGCTTTAGAGCTGGCATATCTTGGTGTAGATGAAGATATTATTCGGGAGCTTCGTCAGACCTTACTTACTTGCACGGTGGAAAATAAACCAAAGTCATTTGAGTGGATCGAATCTGAATTAAAAAATAAAATTGATACTACTTTCAGAAGTCAGACGTGTTTATCAAAGATAGTATCTTTTTTAGATAGTGAAGCAAAAAAAGGAACTTTAAATAATAAAGGCATAAAGACAATGGTCGAAGGATATTTCTATGATTCAACCGTTCATCTCGCTCAGGTTTCTAGAAAAATGAAAATTGGGGCAAAGTATGTAATGGTTAATGATAATGTTCAGTATAATGGATTAGAAGTACCTGTGGACTTACTATTGTGTGAAATTGCTTCAGAATTTGGGCTTAAAACGAAGACGATTTGGGTTTTGCCTAAGGGTAAGGGAAATAGCTCGCAACAAATGAAAAAGCATGGACGAAGCGAGCTGAGAAAGTGTGTGTACGTTTGGGAGAAGCAATAAAGAATAACTTATTAGCTATTATTATGGCTGGCCAGTTTATATCTTCATGATATTATGATGTCTATCACTTCATCAAACTGGTCAGGATAGTTTATGTTTGCGGCACCTTTTAGCCAGCCAGATTCTAGTAGTGAGAATATTTCTTTTGACATGGCAGTTTCAATGGCTGAACCTAAGAATACTAAGTTAGGTGCCCTAATTTCTTTTTTTCCAAATGAAGAAATTATACGCTCTAATGCTGTCTTAGCTGTTTTCCAATGTTCATCAGCACCTGCAGGATCTATTCCTCCTTTCAACTCCCCACAGCAAAGGTAGTCTTCCGGATTTTCAAGATCTCTAGTAATAGCCGAATGACCTTTTAATACTATGATGTCAACAGATTTATCTATAAATTTTGGTTTCTTATCAAAAATTATACACCGTTTTTCATCACTATGGCTTGTCCATTGAACCGCAACAATTTTATTTGATTTATTATATTCTGGTTTTGGTGATAGCCTCCGATTCTCTAATTCAGCTATAATAGAATTTGTAAGCTTCTCTTGTGCTAATTGTCCGATAACATTCCTCATTGTCCCTCCTAGCGAATCACCAGCAGTTAATAAGTAGCGTTGTTGAAGAGAGCTTACATATTCACCATCATTTAGCTTTGAGAAATCTATTAGTTTGTTAATTATTTCGTCTTGAATGTCTGTTGACAAGTGAGATAAGCTTTTTTTAGAAAGCATACAGGAAGCTATAACAAATTCGAGTAGAGTATCATCATCTCTAATGTCTTTGATTGTTTCTATATCATTGGCATTTTGGGCGAAATACTGAGCGGTTTTTATAATTGATTCTGTACGCCTAAGTTTTTCATTTGCTTGTGAGAAGAAACCCGTTTCAGTAGCTCCTTTATTAGTTACTAAATCAAAGGCTTGTGTGACTGTTTTCATAAGTTAATCCATTGTTAATATGAATAGATATTTTCCGCCCTTTACAACATGAGAGGGTATAATTTATAAAATTACATAACCTAATGTATTTTAATGATTTTTACAATGGGTCTTTTTGCAGATATAAAATTTATTTTTGCCTTATTGTTCTCTATTTAGTGAAAATCAAAAGTAGAAATCGCCTTCATCTATTGGGAAAACATGTAATCCTCTTCTAGAAAATATTCGACTTGTGCAAATATTAATCCCTGCTCACTATGAAGTTCGAATGTGAAAATATTCTTTGAAAATAACTTAGGAAAGAGCCTATTTTGATTATGGCAATACAGTGAGTGAGGCCAAACTAGCCGTTCAATTTATTTACTTATTAAACTTACACATTCGATTATTGAATTAGATAACTCAATCAGTTAAAGTAAAAAAGCTATCGGCAAAATCCGATAGTCGGGGATTTGCGACCTCGTTTGTTATCCACTGGTAGATAGTTTCTACCAGTGTGCCTGCTATCGCCCTTTCAATGGTGGTTCAGGCAGGGGAGACTCACGTCTCGCCGGCTGATAACTCCGGTATCGCAAACCCTGTCTGAACTACCACCAATAATCAACAGAAGGGGACGCAGGTATGATTAACACTCTACAAGACTGGCACCCAGCCGAAATTATTTGAGCATTACGCAAGTGTGGTACCACACTCGCCGCTTTATCCCGTGAGTCGGGGCTCAGTTCTTCCACCCTGGCAAATACTCTATCCCGCTCATGGCCCAAAGGGGAACTTATCATCGCGACCCGTTTGGGAATGGAACCCGCTGAAATCTGGCCCAGCCGTTATTTCGATGACTACGGAAATTTTATTGAACGAAAAATCCGTCAGTCGGTTGATGAAAATCAGGCAGCGGCTGAATAACGCGCGGATAAAAACCCTGAAATTGACACACAATAACGTTTTTTTCGGTATATTAATTTTCAGCAAACACAGTTGAGTTGTTCATTGAATACATTACCGGGTTCCTTGCATAGTCAGGATTATTTTACGACTGAGCAGGAACCTATTTGGCATGAAAATAACGGTGTTAATCGGCTTAATCGCGGTCATACTGACGGGATGTACGACTCCCGTGAAACAACCGCTCCCTCAGCCTTCCCAAAATAGCTTTTCTTCCGTGACGCTGACACGAAATATTCAATCAGTTTCACCGGATATTTATCAGCAAACACCCGAAGTCGTCCGTTATGGCCGCTATGTGCTGGTCAGTATCGACCTGACAGCAGCACAGCGTGATCCACTTTCTCAACTGATGGATATTCAGCTCCCCGCATCCCAGAATCCCACTGTTGCCGATGCGATGCGTTACGCACTGCGTCAATCCGGTTACGCACTCTGTGTGCCTGACAAGAGGAATGACATTTTATATCGCCAACCACTGCCGTCCGTGCACGCTCAGTTAGGCCCTGTCAGGTTACGCACTGCGTTGCAGGTGATTGCAGGTCCAGCCTGGCAACTGGAAGTGGATGAGGTGCAGCGTGTTGTTTGTCACCATTTGCGGCAGGGTTATCAACTTCCGACTCCGGTCAAACATACTCAATCGGAAGGGCATTGATGAAATTACACCAACTCAGTGTGTTGGTATGGTTGCTGAGCAGTCCGGTCTGGGCAGTAACACCGGCACCGTTAGCTTTGCAGCAGACACTCACGACAGAAAGCCAGCCGCAATCCCTGAATAATCAGGCTGAACAGTGGCAATTAAGTACCGGCGAATATCAGCGTTATCAGCACCTGATGAACGGGCCACGGGGTATTCAGTCGCCGGGGCTTGATCCGCTGACCGCATTAGGCATTGAAACCGAAAGAGAGGCCGAACGCCGCCGTTATGCTGAACAGTGGGTTAAGGCAGAGTTTGCCCGAACGGAAAAAGAACTGCGTTTCCAGCGGGAAGTGAATGCCGCCTGGCAGCGGTTGTTTCCGGATGTTTTGCCGATCAATATGGAAAAATCGCATGAAGTAAACGGTCGGTTGGCTCTGTTTGTCAGAACCAAAGATTGCCCACAATGTGACACCCGTTTGGCCGAAGTCTTGGCGGCAAAGCAACCGGTGGATATCTATCTGGTCGACAGTCAACGTAATGATGACATTTTACGGCAGTGGGCTAAAACGCATCATATTCCGGTTGAACAGGTCCGTAACCGACACATCACGCTGAATCATGATGCAGGATACTGGTTCCGGTTTGGCAAAGGACTGATGCCGGTATTATTGCGACAGGGGGAACAAGGATGGCAGGTCACGTCATTACAATGAAACGGCTGAGCGTATTTCCCATTATCGGTCTGTTATGGATGACTACCGGCCATGCTGAACTGAACGTGATTGCCGATTTAGGCGGCAAAGATGCCTCGCCCTTTTATGAAAGCATTAATGCCCAGCCGAATTATCGTTCTGCACAGCCCCACCATTTCTCGCCAGAATTGGCGGATGAAGCGGCCATGTTGCCGGTTAACACACCGGAACTGACACTGGGAAAAGTGATCAACCGCTCACTGCAATTGCCGGGGATTGGAGCGTTATTTCTGATTGGCGATGATCCTGACTCTCGTCAGTGGCTAAGTCAGCATGCAGCCCGCCTTGCACAATTGCACGCGGTGGGACTGGTCGTTAATGTCAGTACAATGACTGGATTACAGTCACTGCGCGCCTTAGCACCGGATATCCTGTTATCACCGGCTTCCGGCACAGAGCTGGCGCGTCGTTTGCAGTTACAGCATTATCCGGTGTTGATCACTGAAAATGCACTTACGCAGCAGCCCTCATTATGAGCCGTCGTTATGTGGTTGAAGCCCTGCTGCGTCCGGCTGTCGAGCTGAATACCGCTGTGGTTTCAGCGGTTGCCGCATTTATCTGCATTCGGGCACCTTGGGCGATTGCACTGGCACCTTCAGTCAGCTATGTGATGGCCGGTGGTTTTACTGTATTAGCGATAATACGCACCTGGCAGGGCATTCAGGTTATCCGTTATCGCCGAAATCTGAGCCGTTTACCGCGTTACCAGATGAGCACAAAACACATTCCCGTCAGTCATCAGCGCTTGTTTCTGGGCCGGGGTTTTCGCTGGCAGCAGAAGCATACCCAGCGTTTGCAGGATACGCGGCGACCGGAAGTAGAACGATTTGTGCAACCCTCTCAGGTTTATCAGCTTGCCCGTTTACTGGAGCATCGAACCGAATACCGTTGGTCGGCATTGTCAAATCTGTTGCGTAAAGATTCCCCGTTAAATCCGGTGCGACCATTGCCGCCGGTTGGGGGCAATCCGATGATCCACGGCATTGAACCACAGGAAGCGGAAGTGTATATGGATCTGCGCGAGCGGGTCGGGCATACCTTAGTGATGGGCACGACGCGGGTGGGGAAAACCCGGCTGGCTGAACTGCTGATAACCCAGGATATCCGGCGCGGTGAAGTGGTGATTGTCTTTGATCCCAAAGGGGATGCTGACCTGTTAAGGCGCATCTGGGCAGAAGCCCACCGGGCAGGCCGTGGAAATGAACTTTACCTCTTTCATCTGGGTTGGCCGGAAATCTCGGCACGTTATAATACGGTCGGGCGGTTTGGCCGGGTCTCCGAAGTCGCTTCCCGTCTGGCGGGGCAATTGAGTGGCGAAGGCAATAGTGCGGCGTTCCGGGAATTTGCCTGGCGGTTCGTCAATATTGTCGCCCGCGCGTTGGTGGCACTGGGGCACCGGCCGGATTACACGCTTATCACGCGTTACGTCAATAATATCAGCGAACTGTATCAACTCTATGCCACCAAAGTGATGGCAGACAGGCAGCCTGCGTTGCTGGAACAAATCAATCAAACCTTCGGAAAGCTGAAAGAGAAAGATATTCCGCGCAATATGCAGGGGCAGCCGGATGCGCTCCGGCTGTGGGCAATGGAAATGACGCTCAGTTCTGAGGCCGGTAAACAGCTCTATGACCCCATTCTGGATGGGTTACGTTCAGCCGTGCGTTATGACCGTACTTATTTTGATAAAATTGTCGCCTCGCTACTGCCTCTGCTGGAAAAGCTGACCACGGGAAAAATCGCAGAACTGTTATCACCGGATTATCTCAATATGGCGGACTTGCGCCCCATTTTCGACTGGGAGCAGGTGATCCGCAAGAACGGGATTGTCTATATCGGGCTGGATGCATTGTCTGACAGTGATGTGGCTTCGGCAGTGGGCAACAGCATGTTTGCGGATTTGGTCAGTGTGGCCGGGCAGATTTATAAATATGGCATGAATGCAGGGTTGCCGGTGCGCCAGGACGGCAAGCTCGCAATTAACCTGCATTGTGACGAATTCAATGAACTGATGGGGGATGAGTTTATCCCGCTGATTAATAAAGGCGGGGGCGCCGGTATGCAGGTCACGGCCTATACCCAGACCTCCTCGGATATTGAAGCCCGTATCGGCAGCCCGGCCAAAACCGCGCAGGTGATTGGTAACTTTAATACCCTGATTATGCTGCGGGTACGGGATAACCGGACGGCAGAACTGCTCACCAGCCAGTTGCCCGAAGTGGAAATCTACAGCAAGACACTGGTCTCAGGGCACTCAGATATCGCCGATGTTGAACAGGGACAGGATTTTACCTCATCCACGCAGGATAGGGTCGGCACAGTCAAAACGCCGCTGGTGACGCCGGCTGAGATGATTAATCTGCCGAAAGGGCGGGCATTCGCCTTATTGGAGGGCGGACAGTTGTGGAAAATTCGCATACCTCTGCCCACCGGCGATGACGATGATGCCCTGATGCCGGCGAGTTTGCAGAACATCGCTGAGCATATGCGGCGGCACTACCGCACCAGTGAAAACTGGTGGGAAGAAAAAGGGTAGTTTCCGAAATGGCACAGTCAGAAAATCCATCCCGCACCGTCTCCCAACCGCCCCGCAAGCATGGTCTGTTGTATCGCCTGTTATGGGAATGGCCGTGGCAACTGATTGGCTTTATTGTCATGTCTTGGCTATTCAGTCTGTTACTGGAATATATCGGGATGACTTTTCTCTGGTCGGACGAGGGCGCGGCTCACAGTCAGACCATGATGAAAACCGAGCTGCAATTTTTATCCACGGAGTTTACCCGGAGTCTGTTGTTGTCAGAACCTTCACAAACGGTCTCTGATTGGCTGGCACAGACCTATCAATGGCTGTTTGTTGACAGTGGTTTTATGCACTGGATACAGGGGCAATCACACTCTCAGCTTAATAGCCGCAATGATTTTATGCGTGAATTCAATGCGGTATTACATAGCATATCGGGTTATTTGCGGGAATATGCGCTGGCGACGGTGTTTATCACGATGGTGACATTGATCCGGCTGGTCACTCTGGTGTTGTCCGTTCCGCTGTTTGTGATGGTGATTTTGGTCGCACTGGTTGACGGGCTGGGACGGCGGGATTTACGCCGGTATGGCGCAGGCTATGAATCCAGTTTTGTTTATCATCATGCCAAACGGGGCATTAAACCGGCTTGCACCATTCCCTGTGTATTGTATTTATCGTGGCCGGATGTGGTGTATCCCACGGTGATATTATTGCCCGCGGCACTCTTGCTGGGGATGGCGGTGGTGATTACAACATCGATGTTTAAGAAATATCTTTAAGCGCTGCATGATGGAAGGCAAAACAGGTTTTTATTTTGCCTTCGGTTGTTAGTAGACAAGCCGCGTGAGCGGTGTGTCAGTGATAAGTATTAATACATTTATTTCATTTAAAATGCTATTTTTCAGTTTTGAATTATTATGAATATGTAATAAATAACCAAATCCATACATATTCAATTTTATTGAGTATAAATGTTTATTGCTCCGAGTTTAACAGAGTCAAATTTTATAGAAGGCTCTATTGCTGAATCTATTTTCCATCTTCCCTTCGGACTAAAATTTGTTACATAAGAGATAGAGATACCAGATAAGACGTCTCCGAGATAAAGTTTGAAATGGACAAATACGTAATCTAGTTTTTGATCTGTATTATTTTGTACGTCAGCTAATATATATTTAACTCCATCTTGTCCTGTGACGATACGAATATTTGTAACTGATATCATATCATTGCTATTGGCAACTAATGATAAATTTGCCTTGACGTGCATTTCTAAGAGATCTGTCATATGATTTTTCATATTATTATCCTCGATATGTTTGCTATGTTAAGGTCATTGTAAATATCTCATATCTTTCCTCTGTTTAATATTTCATTTTATATTTATCATTTGTTATATGAACATATTTCATAATCTATACCCTTTATATTTCAAGTTGATATTACTGTTTGTATTTTTAATTTTTATCGAATTGATAGATGAGTTGGAATAATGGGACTTACAACGATATTGTCGGAAACTCAATGTTTAAGAAATATTTTTTGGGCGCTGAGTGATAGAGTACAAAGGTTTTTGTTTTGTACTCTATCATTCAGTAGACAAGCCGCTTGGCGGCGCGTCAGTTTTTCCGGTTAATGCTGATATTTTGAAGGCACATTTACGACCTGTGTCATGGATTCAAACCAGTCACAGGCCTGACAAGCCCGGTTGCTTCCCTTTGGATCGAAACAGTAATGTTCGTGCGAAGTATCTTCACAATACACTACGAATGGCTGATCGATTCGGTGCAGCTGAATAGTCGCGGCCTGTTCTTTGGAGGCCGGAAAAAACGCGCCACCGACTTCGGTAAACAGTTCGGTATCGTCCTGCTGTGCATGACAGTGTTCGCAGTGGTTTATCCAGTGCTGTCGGTGTAACTGTTGGCTGATGGCTTTGCGCAGGGTGTGGTGAAAACCGGGTAGCACATTACGCACGATAGACGGGATATCGACGATATAAAACACAAATGCCGGGCTGTCCTGTTCGGTGTAGTCCACTTCCGTGTCGGGTTCCTCATCTTTATCTGCTTCCAGTAATTGATGTCCGGCAGGTAACATAAAGGCAGTGACGGTGGTGGGTTCATGACAGTGCGGACAGGGTATCCGGGTTTGGGCGAGATACCAATATTCCGCATGCACATTGTAAAACGGCAGCCACTGCATAAACGGTTCCGGGTCAAAACTGCCATCGATATACCAGATTTGGGCGGTCGCATCCCAGTGTGCGCCCAGCTTTCTCACTGTCTCATACTCATCATCAGGGACGTGTAAATCAATCCGCAGCATATTGCTTCCTTCATGGCTCAGTGTTGGCTGAATAAATTAATCAGACTATTTATCTAATTTTCACCCAAGCATAAAGAGTTTATTGCTGACTGGTGGCAAAAAACTCCGCATCCTCGTATCCGGCGTCTATGATGAGGGGAGTTTTTATGCGTGGTGGCTTTTCGATATCCGGTGCGGCCTGTCTGCTGGGATTGACTGTATTGTGCATGCCGCTGGCTCAGGCGGCGGAGAAAGATGAGCTGGTTAGTGCCAAGCGTCTGATTGATCAGGTACTGATAGCACTGGAGCGCGCCAGCATCGCCGAAAAGCAATCTGACACGTCAATACAGCCTCGTTATGAGTTTGATTACTCCCGTATCAGGACGGATCTCAACACCATCAAAGCCGGTATCGATCACTACCTGATGCCTTCCCGCGATCAGCCCCGTGCTCCCGTCCTCCTCTCCGGCGATTACCGTCAGGAACATCCGCAATGACCTTGGCACAACGCCAGGCCTTTGAAGTGGCCTCAGGACACTTTGATGTCACTTTTTTATATCTGGTGTGTGTCGGCTTTTTCCTGGCCACGTTGTTTCTGTGGGCCGCCTGGGCGGCGGTGGAGGTCTGGAACGGCTGGGCGAATGAAAAAGTGCGTAATCAGACCCTCAGCCAGTTTGCTCTTCGAACCGCAGTATTGCTGGTCGTGGCTGTCTGGATGTTTGCCAGTTGAATCAATGAACATAACAAAAAGGAACTGAATCACTATGAAACGAATTTTTACGGCCTGCCGTCAGTTCAGCACAAATCTGATGACCCGGGTCAGCACTTTTCTGTTGCTGCTGGGGCTTTCCTGTGAGTCTGCCTGGGCCGATTTGCCCTCGATTGAACCGCCCACAAGTGGGGGTCGTGGCGGATTAATGGGGCAGGTGAAAGGGTATGCACAGGATGGCATTGTGATTGGCGGGTTGATCCTCTCCGCAGTCGCATTCTTTAAAGTGGCCTCGGCTGCGGTGGAAACCTTCTCCGAAGTGCGCGATGGAAAAGCCTTGTAACACGCGATTGCTTATGCTGAACGCGAGCAGGCCGGGCGCAGTGGTAAACTGATTGATAAGCCGACGATCACGCAGGCCATCGACCGTTACCGCTATATTGTCAGAAGCTCAGGATTGACGGGTAAGAATGCCCCGCACAGTATGCGTTACCATTTTGCTCAGCAATCCGGGGAGCATTATATAGTGCAAGGATTCAGCGAGCGGGAAGCGCTGGCACTGGTCTCAATGGATTTAGGGCATGGTGACGGGCGCGGACGTTATATTAAGCAGGTGTATTACCAGAATATTGAGGGCGAATAAGTTGTATGGAGCACACACGGTCGCTGCTTTAGTCATTGGAATATGAGCGAATCAACCTTGAGTCTTAGGCGATTATTCCTATGTTACGCTAACTCACTTTTGGACAGAAATGCGTTAGAGTTTCTTCTCTAACGCTTTCTAGCTTCAGATTAGTAAAAAGATGTTGAAGAGTTAAATCTTTGTTAGGCAAAAAAATCAGTGAATAGTGTTTGGGCTTGTGTACGATTACACAAAGTCAAAGCAAGAGGACTTAATTTCTTTCTGTTATTGCTTTTTCTTTCTTGATATGAATGCCTTACCAATAATAGCTGCATATGCTATACAAGATTCAAGCCCTTTTTTGTCTGCAAATTCTATCAAGAAACGACCAAGTTGTTGTTCGTTAAAACCATTTTTGATTAAAAATGTTGTTATCTCATCAATGTCCAAGTCATTACTTTCATTACTATCATAATTAAAACTATTTTGCTCAGGTCTATATGTGTGTTGCACTGAATTTTCCTTTCTTGCAGGCTCATCGGGTTGCGTGACGTCTATAGAACGAAGCTGTGTAATCTCAACAGTTTTAACCTTGCCAGTTTTACTCTTAATTAAAATTGACTGCCCAAAGTCAAATTTCATCCACTGCCATGAATGTGTTTTCGTTTTCGAGATATTATTATCAATAGGATTAACAGTGCCAAGCCCTATGACATAATAATTGCCTTCATAGTTTCTTACTAAGGTGTCGCTTTGTGTTTGTGGCGGCTGCCATTTATTTATATTAGGATAAATGAAACTTGTCGCAATGTTCCCTTCGGAAATTTTATTTAACCTAATAGACTCTTTTATTATATAGTCACTATCTTGTATATCCCAATGGGGAATATCGTTGTAGCAACCTAATATTGCACCTGCCATGCTTGCAATTGAATCAGTATCAGTACCTAAAAAATTAACACAAGAAATAATGGCCTCGTATGGAGAACAGTCCTTAAATAAATGGCATAGCAAACTGCTAGCAATAGCAGTATTAGTGGCAGTCCCTCTTCTCTCATTTTTATCACATTTTAGAGCAACAATTACAGCCTGATAATTTTCAGATGGTTTGCTTGTTTTCTTTAAGGCATTTACAGCATTTGATAAGTACTCTTTGGATTCCCTACGAATTCGCTCTACTTCATCATATAAATTCTTTCTGCTAATGTTTTCCCAGTTTGGCAACCAGAAATTCTTCAACTCATAGACACTATTTATAATGTCTGGTATGGCTGAGAAGTTATCTATTATTTTCTCGAGTTCTACAGGACTCGCTGGCTTTCCATTTAGTAATGCATATTGTAATGTATCTGCATGTAGTATTGCCCCACATACGGATAATAAATGCCCGTGAGTGACCAGAGAATCTTTAATGACAGAAACTTCATATTTTCTTTCGATTAAATTTTTACAGCTCCAAACATGAGGTTGTATCCTCATGGCTGTTCCATTCCCCCCTGAATTTGTATACTCAATGTAATTATTTTTATAAAAATTTGAAAACCAATTGGTATCTTTTCGCATAAGGTTAATAGCTGCAGCTTTAGTTGCCCTTCCCGCACCTAATGCATAAGATAACCATACAGGAAGTTCAATCTTAGCGAATGATTCAATATCAAATTCGCCATTTCCCCTTATGCATCTTGAAATAGCCAATCTCAGCTGAGTATCATCAGAATATGTACCAGCTGGCAAATTAACATTAGCTCCTGAATATCCGCCGATTTTTCTACTCCAGTTTACTGGCTTTTGCAGATAATTGTCAGAGATTCTCCGTTTTAATCCCTCATCATCAGCAAGCTCTGATATCCACCCAATAGAATCACCAGCGGCAGCCCACAGTGCAGAATTTATGACTTTTTTTTCTCTGAGTGAGTTCATTTTACCCTCTTAGAGTGTGTTAGGCACACCGGAAAACTTTTCTGGACAAATAATAACATTTACCCGGTCAAAACCAAAGGTCCTAAGTGTTCCATGTATCGACGCAGCATGTTCTTCATTTTGAACATAGACGCACCTTAGAAAATTCATATCAAGTGGGTTTGGATATAAGACTTCAGCTTGTTCACAGGTAGTTAAATGATTAGCTCTTTCATTTCGGGAAATATTATTACCTATCCATCTTATAATTGTTTCATCAAACATTGCTTGTAACCCAGCCAAGTCTGGTGTTCTAATCACCGAAGTATAAATGTTGTTTGTAGTTGTAAAATATACACCTAGATGGGTTAATATAATAGGATTGAAAGACATTATACACCACCATTTATTATTTGAACCACTAAACCAGCGCTTTGCTGCATTGAAATATCTAGTGTTAATTTCACTAATGGAAAGATTTATATAATCTAACCAGTCTTTATCTTTATTAAATACTTCTTGTGCCTCTTGGCGTTCACTTGCTACAGGAGACGCAATATAACTCAAGTATTGATCTGTATCCAATGCTTTCCGTGATAATACAGTTCTTGAGCCTGCACAACCTGTAAGCCCTTTTTCTGATGTAAAATGCAGAATTTCTTTTATGCCATTATCTTTAATAAATTGTTTAATTGTCATTTATAAATTTACCTCGTCAAAGGTTCCATTTGTGAAATAATTTACTAAATCTGATTTTTCGGATTCTTTGTATCCTATAACAACGGACTCTCTTGCTCGACTGATAGCCATTGCTAATAGACGTTTTAATTGTTGCAACTTATCATCATTTTCATCGTCGAGGTGTTGCATATTAATATTGCTCAAACCTAATATAATAACGTGATCAAATTCAAGGCCCTTAGCCGAATTCATTGTTGATAGAGCAATGTTTTCTGATCCCCTGGGCCATACTTTATTCTTTGTGATTGTTATGTAAGAGAGTCTGCTATTTGTTAACTGTTTTTTTATTTCGTTGAACCAAGCCCCGCCTTTAGGTTTTAGAAATGCTACGGATTCAGTTTCTAAATCTACATGCCTACGAATATAATCAATTGCATAACTAACTTGCTGAGAATATAAGCCTTTACAAACAATTGGCTTGGGTCCATGCCTAGTTGCTTGTGTAAAATCACTGACGCTTCCATCGTCATCTATAGTTAAACCTTGAGTAATAGAGGCAGCAAAAGTTGCAATCTCTATTGTATTTCTATGGTTTTCTTTTAGCCTATAGTATGTTGCATTCCTCATGTCTAAACCTGTCTCAGCCCAAGTAAACCCACGAGGATATAGTCGTTGTATTGTATCGATAACAAATGTTAAATAGTAATCTTCCTTGAGGTGATTGAGAATTGCCCTAATTTGATTAACTGAAAAATCTTGTGTTTCATCAACAACAATTATGTCATAATCTAAACAACTATTTGAGATCATTTTCTCACATTGTGTGTGCCAATCATCTAATTTTCTTTCTTCAAGATATTGCACATATTCTCGAACTATATTAATTAGAATCTGGCGTGTTGATCTAGTTACTTGAGGAGATAATCCACGGCCGGTTCTTTCTATAGTTAAATACCTATCTAAATCGGAATGAAGAAACCTACCTCTTAAATAATCTATTTCATCAAGGATGAAATTTAAGTCATAGCCTAATGAGATACATTTATTTAATAAATATGAAGTTTGCTCTTTATCTTGTATTAATTCAGTATTTAAATGAACCTTCGCCCAGTTAGCAAAAGTATCATTTTCAACTTGTACAGGTATCGCGCCAGTTTGAATACTATCGTTTATAAGACCTTCTATGTACCCAGCTAATGTTCTATTGAATGAAAGAACTAACGTTTTGATAGGGGCTTGATCATTATTAAGTGTTCTACGATATGATAGGGCGTTGACTATTGCAGTCAATCGAAGTAAAGCACTTGTGGTTTTACCACTGCCTGCGGCACCTCTAATAACCACAATTCCAAACGTGTTTCTACTTACTATCGGCAATTGTTCGCGTGTAGCTCGATGGTTGGATAAAATTTTCAAGAATTCTCCTCATTCTATCTTTCATATCAAAGTGTTTCTTGCTTATCTAACAGATAGTTAATTTTTAGAAATAGTATATATTGTTGTTATTTCTGATCCTTATTATTTCCATATCAAATATAGAAATTATCAGGTTTTATATTCTATAAACTTCAAGTTACAATTTGCAAGGCGAAAGCAGATTATTATTTCCTGAATAGTGGAGGATAATAAATGCATCTTGAAATACGATGATATAAAAAATGCGTTGTGACTTTCCAATCTTCCAGATAAGAGATTTACTATTTAGGTCATGATATATTTAACCATAAATATGGTGTTCTATACCAATCGCCATTGAAGATGCTTGATTTCTTATCCAAATCAGATCATGCATGCAACCATGAAAATTCATCTGACACCAGAACAAAAACACGCCCTTGAATTGATGCATGATACTACTCGCGACAGTCGAGTCTGTGATCGCATTAAGGCGGTGCTTTTGGCCTCAGAAGGTTGGACTGCTCAGATGATTGCACAGGCCTTGCGTATTCATGAAAGTACGGTCAGCCGTCACCTGAAAGATTTTATCGCGCAGGAAAAGCTCACCCCAGAAAATGGCGGCTCTGAAAGCCATCTCTCTGCCGAACAAACCGCCGACCTGATTGATTATTTGACCGCCAATTTGATGCATACCACAACCCAAATTGTGGCCTATGTCCAAGCCCGTTGGCAGGTTTCTTTCAGCGTGGGCGGAATGACAAAATGGCTTCACCGCCAAGGTTTCAGCTATAAAAAACCCAAGGGTGTTCCTCATAAATTCGATGCGCACAAACAGCAACAATTTATTGATGACTACAAGGCGCTGAAAGAGGAAGCGGGGCAGAATGAACCGATCCTATTTATTGATGCGGTGCATCCTTCACAGTCCACAAAGCTCAGCTATGGCTGGATGAAAGCAGGAAAAAATCAGGTAAAAGGGATCGAAACCACCGGCAGTCGTACCCGTCTCAATATTCTGGGCGCCCTGAATTTACAACGGATTGAAGACACCGTGATCCGTGAATATCCGCGCATCAATGCCGAAAATATCGCCTATTTCTTCGGTGCGCTCCGAGAAACTTACCCGCTTTCGCAAAAAAATCCACATCATTTTGGATGGAGCGGGTTACCATCGAGCCGAGTTGGTGAAAGATATTGCGTATGTCCTGAATATTGAATTGCATTACCTCCCGCCTTACAGCCCAAACCTCAATCCGATAGAGCGATTGTGGAAGTATATGAATGAGCAAGTGCGTAACAATATCTATTTTCCGGATGCGAAGACCTTCCGTGAAACTCTTCGTCACTTTTTTCATGTCACTTTGCCAGAAAAAGCGAAAGAGCTCACGACTCGACTGACTGATAATTTTCAGATTTTAAAACCTGCATCTTCAAGTTAGATTGGTATATTAGATAGAATAAAGTCAACAAAAAAATAGTAAGATATCTCAGATTTAATATTAACTTGAAATGGGGCATAAACGTGTTAGACCACACGGCTTGAACGGGTCACGGCGTATTGACAGTTTCTCCCTGACGCCCCAAAAATTCCGTCGCACTCCTGACATTATTTTTTTTCCCGGAAAATGAATTACCCATTGACCTGATGATTTCTGTTTATTAGCGTAGTCAGACTTATCCATGATCCGGTCGCTTGTGAGGATCACCTTCGGGCAGCGACAGCAACACTCCTGTAGCCTGCAAGGGAGTACACTAGATGCTGTCGTCATGAGATTTTCAGCCAAAGGACAAGGCAACGGATTTGCACTGCGGCAAGAAAAGACGCGCTATTTTTTGCATAGCGAGTGGCTATACCACGCCAGCGCTTAAGATGAAGGAAAGCATTTTCAACCAAATGGCGAAGCCGATAGAGTTCACGATCATATTCTCTGGCGACCTTCCGATTTTTCCGGCTAGGGATCTGGACTTGCATGCCCTGTTGTTTCGCTTTTTCTACTATTGCATTGCTATCATAGCCCCTGTCCGCCAATAGATGCTCTGCATCGAGTCCTTTAATTAAGGCCTCAGCTTGTGAACAATCTGCTGGGGTACCGCTTGTAATAACAATTCTGACCGGCATACCATGCGCATCCACGGCCAAATGTATCTTGGTATTGAGCCCCCTTTTGTGAGCCCCATCTCCTGATTACCCCCTTTAGCGCCTGTCGCATCAGGATGAACCTTAATATGGCTGGCATCAATCATTAACCACTCGAAATCGGGGTCATTAACCAATTGTTCGAGCAGTTTTTCCCATATCCCTTTATCTCTCCAGCGACAAAAACGGCGGTGGGTATTTTTCCAGTCACCATAATCAGTATGTAGGTCTCGCCAAGGCGCACCCGTCCGTAAAATCCAAAACACCCCATTGATAAAACGCCGATTATCTTCAGCTACACGCCCCCAAGCGCTTTGACGTCCTGGCAAATGAGGTTCAAGTAGGCTCCAGACGCGATCTGAAATATCGTGGCGGCGGTGTGCAGGTGTACTCATGGTTAATCAACTCTTATGATGGAATGATGGGGCATTATTATTGCACGAAATTTCTCATGACGACACCATCTACGGTGTGGTACATCTGCGCCCCTTTGGAAGCAGATATCGTCAGTCTGATGACGATGAAGGTCGCTTAATCTTATCCATGATGGCCAACCGGCCAGTCACCCAACGGGGAACACATTTCCCATTGGGTCAGGTGTTCTCCGTTGTTTTTATCAGGAGAATACCATGCAACAAAATACTCCCCCGGCCACGGTGCACACTGTGCCCCCGGCTGAATTATCCCCTTTTGCTGAAATTTTTCCTCACACCGGTTCACTGGAACTGATGTTGCTGGAGCACACGTTCATTAAAGCTGCTGCCGGTCTGTGTGACGATGACCGGTGTGACCGATGGCAGTATCGGAAGGTGTCAGACCGCGTCGCCTATATCGTGCCCATGCGGCCGGATTCCTCTGGGGTCAATATGAGTACGACGGACTTTAAAGGTGAAGTCTCCGCCGATGCCTTTGGACTGATGGTGACACTGAGCGTATTGGGTTAGCCTGATCACCGGGCAACCGTGGCGCGGACAACAACGACAGACACGTATGGCAGTCTATCGCTGGCTGCCTGTTCACCAATCACAGGCAAACCACTCAACGTTATCTTCAGTGGCCGCACTCAATCAGGTCTGCGAGCGGCTGGTGTCGTCACTGGCGGCGGCGGGAATTGTGGCTGTCCGGCAGCATGGCGCGCAGATCCACAGTTGGTTGTTACGTCATTTTAATCCATCCTCGGACTGGGGTATGGCAAAAGCCGATTTTTATCGCACGGTGAGTGATGAAACGCCCCTGCAGCTCGATCTCCCGATCCATAATGACTTTGCCGAAAGCCTGTGGTTTACCCCGCCGGTGTCTGATCCTGACAATGGCATCTGGTGGTTTGATGGCCTGCCACATAAAGCGGTGCCGGTTGAACGTCTGCGCCGTCCGCCAGAACCGGGCACGCTGACGGGCGAAGTGAAACGGGGCGATAATATCAATGTGCTGATGGATATGATGCCGGCAGGCACTGTGGTCACGCTGACCATTGTGGCGCAGGCACAGGATACACTGGAAGAAAGCTCCACCCGACTGGCAAAAAATGCCGTAGGGGAAAATACCGAATCACTGCGCGTCCGGCAGGATGTACAGGCCGTGAAGGAATTACTGGGGAGACGCCATAAACTGTACCGCAGTGCACTGACCTTTCTGGTGTGCGGTCAGGATTTAGATAATCTGAACCAGCGGGTGCATCAGTTATCTTCCACATTACTGAGCGCCGGATTACAGCCCGTGCGACCTGAATTCAGTGTGTCCCCGCTGAATGCTTATTTACGTGCGTTGCCGATGGGCTTTAACCCGCAGAAAGACAAAAAACACTGGTACAGCCGCCTGACGTGGGTCCAGCATCTGGCAGGACTGATGCCGGTCACCGGACGCTCAACCGGCACCGGGCATACTCCAGTGCTTGACCAGTTCCATTTGTATAATTATCAATGACGGCACTATCTTTAGCCGATTCTTCATGTGTGAATGCAATAACACTATTATCGAAATAAAGTCTTCCAGAAAGGTCTTCGACGGATTGTAGTGCCTGATTGGCATACTCGCTAAGTGTAACAGCGCACATAGTTGGATTGGCTTGACACTCGGCTTTGAGGGATTCTCGCTTTCCTGCTAGTTTACTGCTCGTTCTTTCAAAGATAGGTGCCGTGTCTTCCCCTTTTTTCTTCGCGGCCTTGATTGCGTTATCTAACTCAATCAACTCATGTGCAAAGAAGTTATACTCAAGAACTATTTCACTAGGCTGTGTCCCTTAATGTAAATTGATAGTATTCTCATCTAAACTGTTTTCAATATGGGAAAAAGATGATGGCACGCTACGACATTCCTGATGACGCATGGATAGTGATAGAACCTTGTTTGCCCCCGGTCCATTCAGAGCGAGCAGGACGTCCACATGTTGAACACCGCCGTGTGATGAATGGGATGTTCTGGGTCTTGTGCTCCGGGGCACCGTGGCGTGATTTACCTGAACGCTATGGCCCTTGGAAAACGGTCTATAACCGATTTAATCGCTGGTCAAAATCGGGCATTATCAACAAGATATTTAATCGGTTACTGTCCATTCTGGATGAAAAAGGCTTGATTGACTGGGCTGAAATTTGCCTGGATGGCAGCAATATTCGCGCGAGTAAAGATGCCGCAGGCGCGAAAAAAAACATCCCGATATCACTGACGATCATGCGCTGGGTCGCTCACGCGGTGGTTATGGCACCAAAATCCACCTGGCAACCGACGGAAAGGGTTTTCCCCTCAACCTGATGTTGACCGCTGGGCAAGCTCATGAAAGTCAATCCGCCATCCCTTTGCTCGACGGCATTGGTATACAACGCAAAAATGGTTTCATGAAACGACGTGGCAAAGCCGTGCTGGCAGACAAAGGGTATTCGAGTAGAAAGCTCCGCGGTTATCTGCGTAAATTGAGGATCAAAAGCGTTATTCCTTATAAAATCAATGAAAAAGGCAGTGCTGATGGTCGTACGCAATTTGATGAACAGGCTTATCGTGACCGCAATGTTGTCGAACGCTGTTTCGGTTTTCTGAAAGGAAATCGGCGTATTGCAACCCGTTACGAAAAAACCGCCCGAAACTATTTGTCCATGGTGAAATTAGGCTGTATTCGACTCTTTTACAGGCGGTTATCTAATTAAGGGACGCAGCCTAGCATTTGCACCACTGTTAACACCCTCTGCACTATTTGTAGCAAATGCACCGGCAATGCCCCCAATGATTTTACCGCCTGCTAGAATTTGTGCTGGATCATTAAATGTCTTAGCCAGTGTCACAGCTCCAAGTTCAGCTGCGAGTGCGCCAGCTGCTGCGCCTCTTGCATCTCCGCCACCAATGTGTGCAGCAATAGCTGATACTGCTGCATGACTAACCGCTTTTCCAGGAATGTCCAGTGCTTTGCCATAGTCCCCTATAACATTCGCCCCTTCAGCATTAATTTGATTACCCACATTGGAAAGTAACGCTGTAGCAAAATTATCTTTGAAACTACCACCATTAATTGCAGTATTTAGACTGGAACTGATAATTGACTGCCCTGCAACACGTTGGGCAACTTTGCTCCATTCTTGATTACTTAATAAAGGTGCTTTAGTTGCACCGTTAGCCGCTTTTTCCACGCCCATAAACTTGTCAAATCCGGCTAAAGCACCACCAATTGCCATTGAAGTGACGGTTGATTTTACCGTTTGACTGCTACCCATCTCTTTGAGAGTTTTGGATACATTGCCTTGGTTATTAATAAGGCTAACCGCCGCAGTAGACGCCAAAGATGCGATACCAGCAGAAACTGCGCCATATGTAGCAGTGCTTACTGTTGCTGCTGTTGCAGCACTAGCTCCAGCTGCCGCTGCTGCGCCACTGGCTGTACCTGCGGCAGCATTGGCGGCGGCGATAGTTGCCCCCGCACCTGCTGTGACGACAGCAACAGCAATAGCGATAACAGCAGAAACAGCAGGATTTAAATGCTGGCTCTCATAATTCCAACTCTTATAAGCATCCTGAACTTCATTCCAATGTACATCCCGGCGCTGATTTAACCCTTTTAACCAAGCTGTTTCAGGTGTATCACCAAGTGCTGCCAATGCAGCTTGCAAGGTTTGTCCTTTCTGTGTTTTGATATCAGCACTGATTCCATTTTCGGCATCAATTGTTAATTTTCCACCAATATGAACAGAAGGTAATATCCACGTTTCTTTTGAATAACCTTTATCTTGGTTTTTAATAAAAAAACCTTCAGAGTAATTAATGAATTGATTAAACTCTGTATCTTTAACTGCTTTAAAATTTATTTTACCGTGAGTACTAGGGGCTGTGGACGTTTTGTGACGGGAATTTGAACGGCATGATGATCTGGTATCATTGTTTTCGCCAAAAAACGGTTACCGTGAGAACATCATGCCAAGAACTATGTTACCAGCTTCTTTGCGGAATAAGCTATTTTTATTCATGCAACAAAATGGACTTGTCTACAACAAAGAAGAGCATCACCTCACTTTCGAAGGTATTCTTTACCGCATGAGAACGGGGATCCCATGGCGGGACTTGCCTGACGAATTTGGAAAATGGAACACCGTCTTTCGACGTTTTAATGCCTGGTCAAAAAAAGGCATTTTTAATTTATTATTCAAAATGTTGTCTGAATATACGGATACCGAATGGTTGTTTATTGATGGCAGTATTATACGGGTGCATCAACATAGTTCGGGAGCCGCCACAAAGGAAGATGAAGCCATTGGAAAAAGCCGTGGGGGACTCTCAACTAAAATTCACTTAGCCGTAGACAGTTACGGCTTACCTGTGCATTTTGAGCTTTCCGGTGGTCAAGCCCATGATATTGTTCATGCTGAAAGCCTCATCGTACAATCTCCGGCCTCAGATTTTGTGATTGCAGATAAGGGTTACGATAGCGAAGCCTTCCGAGAAATCGTCAAACGAGAAGGAGCGACCCCCGTTATTCCCTACCGGAAAAACAGCCGAAGATTGAATAAGAAGATTGATAACGGTTTATACCGTTATCGTCATTTAGTGGAAAATGCGTTCGCCAGAATTAAACATTTTAGAGCAATAGCAACAAGATACGATAAATTAGCACGAAATTACGCCAGTATGTTGGCACTGGCGTTTATCATTGTCTGGCTGCCAATGTGGGGAGAATAAATGATGAACACAAAACGTCAACAGACCCTAGTTAATGTAGCATTCTTACCAGCTTCGAATTTGCTAGCCTCATAAGTACTATCACCCCTACTTAGTAAATTGATATCTCCAATAGATTTAAACTCAGTTACTTTATTTGTTACATCATGACGATTCTGTGTAGAAGTTTTTGTGTTACCAAACCCACCCCAACTAGTTTTTGAACTTGTATTTGTTTCATGAAGAACCTCTTCTTGAGCTTGAGCATATAAGTATCCACCTTTAGCAGCTACGTTTAATTTATCCCAAGAGTTTAATTTAGTAGCTTGAAACAAAAGACTACCATTAGTTACAATATTTAAATTACCAACACTATTTATCTCTGTACTTTTATGAGTTATATTGGTTAAGCTACTGTCTCTGGTTATTTTATGAATGCCATTTCGACTAGATTCAAAACGTATGTTTCCATCGCTAGTAATATTTATATCTCCCTTAGATTGAAGATAACCTCCTTGAGTGGTTAAAGTATTATTAGAGATTAAAGTTAATTTTTTTTGGCCAATCAGGCTGGAATCTAACTGATACCCTCTCTGTTCCCAATCATAGCCTATAGGATTAGGCGCTGTCGAATATGGAAATGAGTTAAAAGTTATATTTCGGCCAGAAAATAATAATGTATGACCATTCGAAGATAATGTGGCACTTTGTCCACTGAGATCTCTTCCTGATTGAACTAAAAGATCTCCTCCTGCCTTAACTTTACTTGAAATTTTATCAATCAATTCTGTAGAAATCCAGAATTCAAATGGATCTATAGCTGAAGTTATTTCTGCAGAAGTATTTTTATGACCTCCTTTATACGTATCATCTACTAAAGAGAAATTAGGAGAATTATACATCCAAAGAGTATCTTTATCCTCTGTCCAACGCACACCTTGAGAACCTATCCAATATCTATACCCAAAGTCTTTTGAAATAATTCTAGGGCCTAAATCTATATCTTTTGCGGAAATTAAATTAATATCTTTTCCAGCTTCAATACCGATTCCACGTAAATTAAGAGATTGATTTACAGAATTTAGATATACAGAACCTTTTGTGTTTAATTTCTCAATTGACAATGCTTCTTCAAATGCTTTTAATTCCTTATCTCTATTAAATAGTTCCGACATTCTTTTATTATTTTTTAGGATAGAATCATCATAGTTTACGGTGATCCCTTGATTAGCAATTATACTTATATTGCCACTTTGAGGCTTAAATCTCAAATTAGATAATTTAGCGTTATTTCCAGCTGATATTGTAAGATCATTTGTAGCCTCAATTCCACCTAACCAACGAATTCCATTCAGTAAAAAATAACCTATGCGATTATCAGTGAGAATGTTTGCATCTCCCTCTTTACTTAATAAAGAGATATCCTTACCTTTAAGATCGCTTTGGATTATTTCAATGTCATTAACAGCATTAATGGATAAGCCCTTGTTAGCTAAGACTTTTGACTGATTTATATTAATAAAATCATTTGCTATTATTGAAATATCTCCACTTGATCGTATATTACTCTTGTTATTTATTGAATTAGAAGATAATACTATATTCTTCATACTAACTAACGATTCTGAATTATCATTATCAATGGTGATTTCACCTGTTTTTTCAGTATAATAAGGTCTTTTCTTTTCAATGTTTATATTATTTGAAAAATCAGCAATTAAATTTCCTTCAGAGAATAAAAGAGAATTCACTTGAGGATTAATATCTTTCCAGGAATGAGCTTCTCCTAAATTAAAAAATGAATGATCAGTATCACATCCTCCCCAAAAATTAAAACAAGGAAATGCATAGTCAAAAGTGTGGAATATGTTTTTTTCACCATTCTGAGTACTTATTACGTTTAAATCTCTTCCAGTTGGAATTAAATCTTTCTTGGATTTTATGTCAGAATTTATATTATCTAAATTAGTTGCATTAATATACAGATTATTCCCAGAACTTATAGATGCTTTGGTAAAATTAACATTGTGTTGGGTTAAATATCTCTTTACATTGACAGCATTGTTCTGATAAAAATCTATCGTATCGAACCATTTAGAATACTCAAATTTTTTTATATTTGCACTTTTTTTTCTCCACTATATCCTTCGATAGATTCTATATCATGATATTCAGTTATGCCTAATCGATTATTCTTACTAGTCGAAGTTGCTTCAACTTTCATATCATTGTTCAAAGAGGACTCTTGAATATTATCTAATTTTTCAGTTCTAATAATCAAATCGCCCTTATTGGTTTTTATAGCTGCTGAGTTATTTTCAATGTATTTACTCTTATCTCCTTCTGTATTCTTCTGAATCCACATATTGTTGTCAGCTTGAAAAAGAGCATCAGCACTAATATTATGCAATTCATTTGCATATATTCTCATATCTTGCCCAGCAGTCACATTACTTTTATTACTCAGTTTGCTGCTTGCAAGAATAATATTTCGTTCTGCCTGAACCGGAGAATTCGGTCCGATATTAATTTCTTTGGCATCTGCATTTAAGTCTGTCTTAGCTTTAATGCTGCCAAGCTCCATTTTGCCATTAGCACTGAGCGTAATATCGCCCTGATTACTGGTGATATCTTTCAGATTCACCCCGACACCATTTTCCGTAGCAATTAGGCGGATTTTATTGGCGTACATGCCACCCAGCGCTTTGGTATCGACAGCCAATTGTGGTGCTGCACCTTCTCCGGCAATGGTTTTTGTCGTGCCGTCTTTGAAGGAAATCTGGTTGGCCCCCTGAGTGAGTGCAAGGTTATTGGCCTGGATTTTTCCATTCAGTTCGGTGGCCCGGCTGATAATATCAACATAATCTGTTGACTGACCATTTAACCCTTTACCACCAATCGTGATTTGGCCTTTTGTCACATTCAGCGCTTCCAGTGCACCCTGGGTGTCAAATTGCGTTTTACCAGTAGTCAGTACTGCACCGGAGGTATTAATAAATCCGCATCCGTCACAGGTAATGCCATTGGGGTTGGCTATCATGACATTGGCTTTCTGGCCTGCAACCTCCAGTTGTCCCAGTAATTCAGAACGGCTGCTTCCGGTCACTTCGTTGATGATGAGTTGGGCTGCCTCTCCCTGCAGATTGGTGTTGGCGTTGATTTGGCCGGCCAGTTGAGAGTTAACCGCTTGTGTAGCGTTATTTAATACGGCGCCCTGAATATCGGTATTAAACTCTTTATACGTATTGTGAGATATCCCGGCATTATTGGGTGCAGCAATATTCACTACCGGAACATTGCCATTGTTTTGCACCTGTGTCTGCGAATTGTCAGGGGTAATGCCTCCTGCAAAGGCAGAATTCAGAGGATATACACCGGTCAGGTAAATTAAAAGATAGCAGGTTCCCCTTGCCATGGGATTATTATATTTATCCATTTTTTGTCCTTTAACTAAATTAAGTCTTAATTTGCTGGTATAGTTTCATTAAAAACTGAGTGAAGCAGACCAATAAATAACCCAGTGGTCTGGTTTGAGATGATTGGGATAAATCAGCGGTTTTCCTAGTGTGACCCTCTGATTCATCCTGTTGTGATTGAGCGAAATACCCAGTGATGTTCCTGTGACATTACCTCCTTCGATTTGCCTTTTTTTATTGTTTTCCAGCCAGCCTGTATCCAGTGCACCATTTAAAGAAAGTTCACCCAATAAAGGGAGTCTGGCTAATTTCCAGTTCAGTTCATTACGCCAATATCCACCATTATTCCCGATGAGATTTTGCTCCTTAAATCCTCGGACGGAATATTGCCCGCCTAATGAAAGGCGTTCACCGGCATAAAGATTATCCGGAGTAAACTGCCCATACAGGGAGGTCAGGTAATAGATATCTTCCGTAACAGGAATAAAATAACTGCTACTCAGGCTGAATTTACGGAACTGACTTCTGAGAGCATTGCGGTCGCCGGAGTTATCTTTAGTCGCACCCCAGATGCTTAAACCATGACTGAGCGTCGGGTTGAACGTAAGATAGCCCCCTGCCAGTACAGTGCTGTAGTTAGCACCCAGACTGACAGCGTTTAATGTCGGCTACTGACGGATAACTTTACTCCGGCCGCAATGTTGGAGGTCTGGCGGCGGACTAGCCCTATATTCAGCCCCAGTTTTTGCTTGCTATCACGGTATAATGTCCGGTTTGCTTTTAACTGATGAGTTTGTCCCTTGCTTTCATGGCGATAACGGTCGGTGCCTACAGATATCATTTGAAATGAGCTGTTTCTGGCATACTGGTAATCGAATGACCAGTAGCCATAAGGAATTGTTATCCCTGATGCCACGTTCCAGTTCTGGTGATTATGGCGAAAATCACTGTTACGGTTGGCGGATATTGACCACAGATCAGCAAGGTGCAGTAGGTTATCCAGCCCTAAAGTGACATTAATTTGTTCTTTCCCGGTATTTTTTTGCCCACTGTTATCCATTCCCAGACTGGCATGGACCGGCAATCGGGAAGCGGCTCGTTTTAAAATAACGTCAGAAAAACCGGGTTGTTTAGCCGGCTGGATATCAATCGTTATCTGTTGGGAAGGCAGACGGTTTAACTGTTCCATGCCCTGTTCAATATCCCGCAAATTAAGGGGTTTTCCGACCATATATGGAAAAGCCATTTTCAGGGCAAGGGGCGTTTCACCATCAAGCAGGATGGAGCCGACTTTTCCTTCCGTAACCGTAATTGTCAGGATGCCGGTGGATAAATCCTGCTCTTTTAATCCTGCCTGAGAAGTTACATAACCTTTTTCTATATATACGTAATTAACTTGAAGATGCTGGTTTTAAAGTCTGGAAATTATCCGTCAAACGGGTGGCGAGTTCTTTTGCTTTTTGGGGCAGTATGACATGAAAGAAATGCAGGAGTGTTTTACGGAATGTGGTGGCGTCCGGAAAATAAACATTATTGCGTACCTGCTCATTCATGTACTTCCATAATCGCTCTATCGGATTGAGATTAGGACTATAAGGTGGCAGATAATGGAGTTCTATATTAAGCACTTCCGCGAAATCTTTGACCAGTTCAGCGCGGTGATAACCCACTCTATCCAGAATAATATGGATTTTTTGTGTTCGGGGGTAAGTTTTCCGAATTTCGCCGAAAAACAGGACAATATTGCGGGCATTGATAGCCGGATATTCACGGATCACGGTGTCTTCAATCCGTTGTAAATTCAGGGCACCCACGATGTTAAGACGAGTACGGCTGCCTGTGGTTTCAACGACTTTGACATGCTCTTTTCCGGCTTTCATCCAACCGTAGCTTAATTTTGTCGATTGCGTGGGATGCACCGCATCAATAAAAAGAATCGGCTCACGCTGACCGAAATCTGCTTTCAGGGTGTTGTAAGCATGGATAAATTGCTGCTGTTTATCCGCATCGAATTTATGGGGGGGGTCCCAGGGGTTTTTTATAGCTGAATCCCTGACGGTGCAACCATTTCGTCATGCCTGCAAGGGTAAAAGTTATCTGCCAACGTGCCCAAACATAAGCCGTAATTTGTGCCGTTGTGCGCATCAAATTCTGAGTGAGATGTTCAATCAACTCCACCGTTTGTTCGGCCGATAAATGGCTGTCAGAGCCGCCGTTTTCAGGGGCAAGTTTTTCTTCTGAAAAATAATCCTTGAGATGGCGACTGACCGTACTTTCATGGATACGTAAGGCTTGAGCAATCATCTGCGCAGTCCAACCTTCCGAAGCCAATAGAACGGCCTTAATGCGGTCACGTACTCGCCCATCACGCGTCGTATCATGCATCAATTCGAGCGTTTCTTTTTGGGCATCGGTCAGGGTAATTTTCATGGGCGCGATCATGATCTGATACAAAGGAAAAATCAAGCATCTTCAATGACGATTGGTATAGGTGTTTGATACCTTACGTACCAATTCGTTAATTTTACCGGCGGTCAGGCAACGGGATAGAAAGGGTTTGGATAATGTCTGTTGCATTGATGCGGAAAGACTTTCTGCGCCTTCAAACTGAATTTGGTGAATCGGATGGCAGAATGCTCCTTCATCATCAGATGTCGGCACTGTGAGTGGTGATAGCGTAATGCTATTGCGGATGTCATCGCGCTGCTGTTGTGCTTGTTGTAATAAGTCTTTTTGTTGCTGAGTAATGGCATCTTGATCAACAGGGCTGATAAATGATGATGCATTTGATTTCCCTGAAATTGCTAGCAGCGCAAGGAGCAATAAACCAGCAGAATTAGTAGAAATTCTGCCCGGAGAATAAAGAGGCATAAATAAATTACACATATATAGAAAATGACGCTGCATTATATAGAAATGTAAATTTAAAACAATATTCTTATAGTTTTGTATTTTTTATAAATTTGGTTGTTTTTAAAGTATGTATGGAAACTGGACTGAGTTTGTTTAGTATTTGATCTCGCACCTTATTTATAGTGATTATAAATTTTATGTAAACTGTCTTAATATAAAAATTACATTTTTTTATTTTCAAATTATTTTTAATTATTAATATTAAATTGATGAGTTTGTTGGTTGAAAAGCAATCGCGAATTGGTGGTATACTTTTTTAGTGCATTAAAAATAATAAGTTGTGTGGAAATAATAATCAGACAGTAAATGTAAAAGATATGAAGATATAATTTTTTACTGGATGTTTTTTATTTAACGTTTGGAAAATGGCTTTATATTCAATATTAATTCATTAATTAACCCGAATTCTGGATAAAGAATTGACGAGGGGCCTGTTCCAGGAGCAGTGTTTTGGTGCGCGCCGAAACAGCTCCGGGGAGGAACAGGCCATGGATAACTTAGTTGAAGTTTTCTGTAATGTCGATGATTTTTGCCACTTTTTTATCCCACAGTGGACACAATTTTGTCTTGATAATGGATACCGCCTGCGCCGTAGGAAAGGCCATATGTATCCCAGTGAAATCATGACCATTTTGATCCTCTTTCACTTGTCGCATTACCGTAACTTTAAAGCCTTCTACTTGGAATTTCTCTGGAAATATCATCACCCTGATTTCCCCACCTTGCTCAGTTATACCCGTTTCGTCAGTGTCGCGCCTTCCGTTTTGGTTCCTCTGTGCAATTATCTGACTAAATTAAAAGGAAAACCCACAGGCATTGCTTTTATTGATTCCACCAGTTTGAAAGTTTGCCATAACATCCGCATTCCCCGCCATCAGGTCTTTCAGGGGATAGCCCAACGCGGAAAAACTTCACTGGGTTGATGTGATGGACGCCCCCTTTTTCAGTGGAAAATAGGGCCATCTTTTATCCGATGCACTGAATTTCGGGAAAACATCTCATGAGTACGATCAAAGTGGTGGGTATTGACCTCGCTAAAAATATCTTTCAAGTTTGTGTCTGGATGGAAGACGGAACTGTTGCTTCGAACCGAAAAATCCCACGACAAAAATTGCTTGATACCCTACGGGTTTTTCCGCCTAAAACCCTCATCGCCATGGAAGCCTGTGCGACTTCTCATTATTGGGGCCGGACATTGCAGTCTATGGGCTATCATGTCCGGCTTATTCCCACCCAGCATGTAAAAGCTTTCAGTCATCATCAAAAAAATGATGCCAATGATGCGCTGGCTATTTGTGAAACAGCCTGCCGACCCGGTATCCATTTTGTTCCCATCAAAACCGTAGAACAGCAAGATATCAAGGCACTGCGCAATGCCCGGCAGCTCATGGTGGAACAGCGTACCGCCCTTGCTAATCAAATCAGGGCCTTCCTCGCTGAGCAGGGAATCATTGTGCCTGTAGGGATTCAGACACTCCAACAGCACCTGCCTGATATTCTGGAAGAAGGCGATAATGACCTGTCTTGTGTGCTGCGCCGTTTATTGCATAGGCTGTGGGAAGATCTGCGGAATTTGAACGTCAGCATTCATGAAATGGATAACGAAATTATGGCACTTTCCCGTCAACAAGCAGGGTATGGGCACTTGCTGACTATTCCCGGTGTTGGTCCCCTGATTGCGGCGGCTTTCGTCAGTGACGTCAGCGCCTCCCAATTTGCTAATGGTCGGCAACTGTCAGCCTGGTGTGGCCTAGTTCCCCGACAACACAGTTCAGGCGGGAAAAGCCGTCTCTCTTCCCTAAGCAAACATGGCAACCGTCATCTCCGAACGTTAATTATTCATGGTGCCCGCGCGATGATGCAGGGCGTACAAAAACGGGATGACCCTTTAGGCGAGTGGCTAAGAACACGGATTACCCGATGTGGCCCCATAAAAGCCATCGTTGCTTTAGCTAACAAGCTGACCCGAATTATCTGGCGTATTCTGACAGATGAGGTTGATTATGATATGAAAAAAGCTTTTGCTATCCATTAATTAAATTAAGTGAATTGAAACAGACGCTTTAACTGAGTTTGCAAACACTGATGAAAAAACGGCTATCGGCCCTGCAATAACCTGAGTAAAACCTAGGTAGTCACATACCGATGACGGCTGAGAAGGAAACAGGGTGCGGATGACATCATGGCGCGGGCAAATAAGTCCTTTATGACGCCGGATATATGGTAGCAAACCGTATCGACTCAATGCTTGCACAACCGGGGGCGTCCATATATGGTTTTACGGTTTTAAGTTAC
Source organism: Xenorhabdus ehlersii (assembly GCF_003610465.1). Taxonomy (GTDB): domain Bacteria; phylum Pseudomonadota; class Gammaproteobacteria; order Enterobacterales; family Enterobacteriaceae; genus Xenorhabdus; species Xenorhabdus ehlersii. Next base: position 794,887 of record NZ_RAQI01000001.1, read on the forward strand.
ATTTGGTCGTCAATCATCAGGGGGAAATTCTGGCGCTTAAAGTGACAGCCGGTAATGTGGATGATCGGGAGCCCGTCCGCGAATTAACAACAGAATTAACGGGATCTCTTTACGGTGATAAAGGTTACCTCAGTCAAGAGCTCGCGGACGATTTAGGCAAAACCGGTGTGACTTTCATCACCCAAAAGCGCCGAAACATGAAAGCCCGTCTGTAAGCTGAATGGGATAAGATGATGTTATCAAGGCGTTTTATTATTGAAAGTGTGCCGCAGGCATACAAACTGGCAGTATAGGGAACGCAGCCAGTATGTAGCATAAGCTCAGGAGGAGATGGTGGCAGACCCACCGAAGTCCGCTGTCGGAAGCCGGCTTCAAACCCCCTCAAGCGGCTGCTGTAAAGAGCGGTGGTCGTGAGCGTTGAGGTCAAAGCGCGAACAATAGTTCGGCAGGTAGGGTACAAAGAGACGAGTAAAACCGAACCCATGTGGACGCGTCGTAAAGAAGAGACTTGACATCAAAACCGGGGGCGTTTCTATCTTCCGGGATAAATCTGTGAGTGAATTCCGAATGCTGCGCAGGTGGTGTCCGGCGTAGAGTGGGCGTGACTTTGTATCGGGCTCTTTCTGGGAACTGCGGGAACCCGTCATCACGATGTCAAGGGAGAAATGCAAGTCACTAAATTGACAAGTATGAGAGTACCGATGGGTGATACGGGGGCGGAGTGACTCGTAGTAGTGAGGAAATATTAGTAATGAATGTGGAGCGAAGGGGTCACGTCAGGCAGCCTTACCCGGTATCCAACTGTCAGGCAGGAGGAGATACGGAGGTTAAGGCAAAACCGTTTGTCATTGAGAAAAGGGATGTGTATCGTGCCTGGTTATTGGTTAAAACCAATCAAGGTGCGGCAGGCGTGGATGGTCAAACCATCGCGGATTTTGAATCCAATCTGAAAGATAATCTGTACAAACTCTGGAACCGCTTATCATCGGGCAGTTATTATCCACCCCCAGTGAAAGGTATCGCTATTCCCAAGAAGTCGGGAGGTGAACGTCTGCTGGGTATTCCCACGGTGGCGGATCGCGTGGTGCAAATGGTGGTCAGGCTTCATTCGAACCGCTTGTTGAGCCTCATTTTCTGCCGGATTCTTATGGCTACCGACCGAATAAATCGGCAATTGATGCCATCAGAGTAACAAGGCAGCGATGCTGGCAGCAAGATTGGGTATTGGAGTTCGATATCAAGGGCTTGTTTGACAATATTCCTCATGATTTACTCATTTCCTCATGATTTACTCATGAAATCCGTGAGGAAACATACAAACAGCCCGTGGATCTGTCTGTACATCGAACGCTGGCTAACTGCAGCGATGAAATGCAATGGTGAGGTGTTATTCCGGGAGAAAGGCACCCCACAGGGAGGAGTTATCAGCCCGGTGCTGGCAAATCTGTTCCTGCATTATGTGTTCGACAAGTGGATGCAAAAGCATCATCCCCGGCTGAAGTGGTGTCGTTATGCCGATGATGGTCTAGTTCACTGTCAGAATGAAGCTCAGGCCAGAGAAATACGGAAAATACTGGAGCGACGTTTCAGTGAGTGTGGACTGGAACTGCACCCGGACAAAACCCGGATTGCCTACTGCAAGGATGGGGACCGAAAGGGCAGGTATGAACACATCAGTTTCGATTTCCTTGGATACACATTCAGGCCAAGATTGGTGAAGAACCGCAAAAGGAACAGCCTGTTTGTGAGTTTTATGCCAGCAGTCAGCAAAACGGCGCAAAAGGCCATGAGATTCAAAATTCGCAAGTTGAAGATCCGAATGCGGACAGAACTGAACTTAACACAGATGGCAAACTGGCTAAATCCCATGATAAGTGGATGGTTGAGCTATTATGGTCAATTTTGTCGTTCAGAGCTGTATAAGGTATTCAGGCAACTCAACAAAGCCTTAGTGCGCTGGGCCAGACGAAAGTACAAGGCACTGAGCCAGGCATAAAACCCAGGCTTCAAAACTGCTTCAAAGGATTGCAAAGCAGCATCAGGGGTTGTTTGCCCATTGGCGGGCAGGAATGACAGGCACGTTTGCTTGATGGGAGCGGTATGAGTCGAGAGGCTCACGTACCGTTCTGCGAGAGGTTGCGAGGGCAGTTCCCGCGGTCTACTCAACCGGTCGTCGACCAGCTCAAAAATATTTCTCAGATAGAGCATTCAAGGCATCGCAGTCAGCTCGGTTTTTTGTTGGAAGTTGCTGCCGGTCTTATTGCTTATACATTCCAGCCTAAAAAACCGAGCTTGAATCTACGGGATAATGAAATCGCTATCTTTAAACGAAGCTGAGGTTAATTAATTTATTCGGCATCTTTCTAACAAAAAGCCGAATATCAATGTATTGCCCCAAAAATTTAACAACATTCATAACGGCTTGTTATCTTATTCCATTTCCATTTATCATTTCTTGCTGCGGGATGTAATTCCATGCCCCCATTTATGTTCATAAACCCCATATTTATATATGCTTGCCTCGCCTCATCATATGGAGAAAGTTTTAACTTTCCTTCCATCCCTAATTGTTGTGATTTATTTACTGCATATTCAATGAGTAAAACACCACAACCTCGAATACCGCAATGAGTGGCCAAAAAAGAAACTTCAGGTAACTCATTTTCATGATTATCTTGCACTAATAATTGTAAGGCACCGACAGGAATACCTCTGAAATAAGCAACAGCAAAAAACTTTTTTGAACCGTCAGTTTTATCTCTCATAGATTGAAGCTTTGCATTAGTCGAGAGACAATTAAGTATACTAAACGCCTGATTATATCTCATTTTCCACCTTTCCTGTTCCTTATCAAGCTTAAGAAAATCAAAATAAAACCAATCCTCAGCCATAGTTTCTGTTAGCATCTTTTCCGTTGCGTAGAATGCTTCTTCTGGGCTGACCTCCTTGATTGTGATAAATGTTTTCATATTAACCAATGTTGTGTACATATCCGTACAGGATTTAGACCGGGTTAAAGGACCAAATCCTACAGAACGGTTGTTAATATTAAAAGATTTTGATCTGAACATTACATTAATTCCCCTCATTATATTTTGGAAGATGTAAATAATTCACCTGACTTTTCTCTAACAAAAATCCAAATATATTACAACGTATTAGGTGTCCAGACTGATATTTAACAGAATCTATAACGACCCGTTGCCTCATTCCATTTCCATTTATCATTTCTATCAGCAGGATATAATTCCAGGTGTTCCCCAGCCCCAGTAAATCCCATTGCCATATATGTCGCTCTCGCTCCCTCATATGGAGAAAGTTGTAACTTTCCTCCCATTCCTAATTGTTGTGATTTATTTACTGCATATTCAATGAGTAAAGCACCACAACCTCGGATGCCACAATGAGTTGCCAAAAAAACGACTTTAGGTAACCCATCAGTAATTAATAATTGTAAAACTCCGACAGGAACACCTCTGAAATAAGCAACAAAAAACAACACTCTTTTATCAATTTCTTCTAATTTAAGGCGAATACCAATATCAATATAGAAAAATTTAAATATTCCCAATGCCTGGTTATATCTAGAATTCCATTTTATTTGCTTCTCATCAAGCTGACCAGAAGAATTAGGGCACAACCACTCATTATTCATAGTTTCTTTCTTTATTTTTTCCGTTGCATGAAATACTTCTGATAGACTAGCCTCCTTGATAACTATAGAACATCTGATATCAATTGATCTTGGCCATATTTCTGAAAAAGATTTTGATCTGAATATCATATTACCCTCCTTATGATATAAAAGAATTGGGATAATTAAATAATTTTATAGTTTTCAATGCTGACTGATATAAAAACTCATCTATATCAAAAATAAAAAAATCTTTTAATTAAGTAACCTGAGCTTCGCTTAAGGGAAGGGAACTAAAGTGCCTGAGGCACGATCAACGTTTTTGCTAAAGAAAACAAAATAGTGGAGACCCTCAGGCATGTATAATTTAGAAGAACTTTACTGCTGCGTCGATGACTTTTGCCAAAAATTTATCCCTCTCTGGCATCAACAACTCATTGAAAATGGATTACGTAAACGGCACCGTGAGGCATCCCTTTCTCTCAGTGAAGTCATGATGATCCTCATTTTATTTCATATGAGTCATTATCGTGATTTTAAAACATTTTATATTGAACATGTAAAACAATATCTTACAGCCGATTTTCCCGGATTAGTCAGCTATACTCGTATCCTCACCCTGAAGAAAAGGGCGCTTATTCCTTTATGCGCTTTTCTTTCATCACGTAAGGCGCAAACTCAAGGGATTGCTTTTATTGATTCTACCAAAATTGCTGTTTGTCACAATCTTCGTATTCCCCGTCATCGCGTATTTGAAGGGATGGCACAACGAGGTAAAACGAGTACAGGCTGGTTTTATGGCTTTAAACTTCATTTGGTTATCAATGATTGCGGTGAATTGTTAGCCGTGAAACTCACCGCAGGAAACCAGGATGATCGTCAGCCAGTCAGAGTGCTGACAAAAGGACTAGCAGGATGTTTGTATGGTGATAAGGGGTATTTATCCCAGGCTTTATGCGATGAGTTAGAAGCGGAAGGCGTCACGTTAATCACCAATGTCCGGAGTAACATGAAAACCAAAGCATTATCTCTCTGGGATAGGTTGATGTTAAGACGGAGATTTTTGATAGAAACGGTCGTCGACCAGCTCAAAAATATTTCTCAGATAGAGCATTCAAGGCATCGCAGTCAGCTCGGTTTTTTGTTGGAAGTTGCTGCCGGTCTTATTGCTTATACATTCCAACCTAAAAAACCGAGCTTGAATCTACGGGATAATAAGATCGCTATCTTTAAACGAAGCTGAGGTTGATTAAAAAGCAGACGACTGTGCCTGTGGCACATGCGATTAAAAAATATTCTGTTTTGAGAGAAGCAACAGAAGCTGGAAATCATCCTGTGTTGCCTGAGCTAAGAATGGCTAAAAAGCATACGGCTGTGCCCGTGGCACATGCGATTAAAAAATGTTCTGTTTTGGACGAATCAACAAAGGTTGGAAATTCCCCTGTGTTGCCTGAGCTAAGGATGGTTAGAAAGCATACGTTTGTGCCCGTGGCACATGCGATTAAAAAACATCCTGTTTTGAACGAGGCAACAAAAACTGGAAATTATCCTGTGTTGCCTGAGCTAAGGGTGGTTAAAAAGTATACGTCTGTGCCCGTGGCACACGCGATTAAAAAACGTTCTGTTTTGAGCGAGGCAACAGAAGCTGGAAATCCTCCTGTGTTGCCTGTGTCAGGGATGGTTAAAAAGCGTATGCCTGTGCCTGTGGTACATGAGGCTAAAAAATCATCACTTCTGGTCGCGAATAAAATTCACTCTTTTTCCCGTTTCCCATAACTGGTTATTCATTGAGTCGCAGACGCCTTTGCCTTGATAGTTCTACTGATTTATCAAGGCAAAGGAGTCTTTGTGCATGTCTGATTCAGAAGACAAATCATCATCCCAGTCGCGTTTACGCGCCGGGGTATTAACCTCCTCATTAACGATTGAACTGCATACCCACTATGCCATCCGTCTGTGGGCAGGGCGCAGACGGGAAGAGATCAGCAATCCACGAAAATTTTCAGGCATTCTCGGGATGCCACAGGTGATTAAACGCGCGGGCACGATCAGTGTGGATGCCGCTGCCGATAATCCGTATGCCGATACCTGGCTGGTGAAGCTGGAACAAGCGCTGGATAGGGCTTCCGCCAATCTCCAGCAGAGTCTTGCCACTTTGCAGGATACGTTGAACGCGGTACCACAGCAGATCACCTTATCCGCCGTTTCCTCCGTCGAACCGCTGAATATCGGGGTTTACAGCCATTCACCATTAGGCTACCGCTGTGTCTGGCTGCTGGTTGGCTATGACCAGCTCGCTATGAAAACGTTTCAGGTTTTCCATTACGGGCTGATTTCACGCGCAGAGCGTGATGCCTTTCTGCACAATGGCAGCCGTGCCGTTCGCCAGATTTATGGCATTGTACGCTCTTACCGTTCCCTGGCGGTCACCCGGCAGGATATTGCGGAAAAAACGCCGGCCGGGCTTGAGGCGATTAAGTGGCTGGGTGAACCCCACCCCGACATTTTGTCAGGCAAGTTGCGGTCGGTTTTCTCGCCGCCATTGCGCCCGGCTGTGCAAGGCTGAGGGAGGGAAACTATGCCACTTTATCTGTGTGAAAAACCCTCCCAGGCCAAAGACATTGCCAACGTCCTGGGGGTGAAACAGCGCGGACAGGGATTTCTCTTCGGACCCGGTGTGATTGTCACCTGGGCCATCGGGCATTTGCTGGAGGTGGCTGCACCTGAACACTATGGCGAGCAATTTGGTCCGCCGTGGCGGATGGAGGTGCTGCCGGTGCTGCCCGCTCAATGGCAATGGACAGTCAAAAAAGAGACCGCCGGACAGTTTGTGGTGATCCAGCAATTATTGAAACAGACGGAGGAAGTGATTATTGCCACTGATGCCGACCGCGAAGGGGAAGTTATCGCGCGGGAGTTGCTGGAGTATTGCCATTTCACCGGTACGGTCAGGCGTCTTTGGTTGTCGGCACTGGATGAAACCAGCATCCGGCAGGCACTGGCCGCGATATTGCCGGGTGAGCAGACGGCAGCACTCTATCAGGCCGGCCTGGGACGGGCACGTGCTGACTGGTTAACGGGCATCAACCTGACCCGTTTGTATACCCTGAAAGCGCAGACCCTGGGTTTTGGCGATGTGCTGTCCATCGGACGGGTGCAGACCCCGACACTGGCACTGGTGGTGAACCGGGATAAGACCATCGCCCGGTTTGAGCCAAAACCTTACTGGCAATTGGTGGCTAAACTGGAAAAAGACAGCATGCGTTTTCGGGCCAAATGGCAGCCGGTAACGGATGAGTGTGATGAAGAAAATCGTTGTATTCAGCCGGATATTGTTCAGGCCGTTCAGCAACGTTGTCAGCAGGCAACACACGCCACCGTCATGGATGTCAGCAAAAAACGGGAGAAAACACCCCCGCCACTCTGTTTTGATTTGGGGACATTGCAGCAGACCGCTTCCCGTCACTGGGGCATGGGCGCGAGCCAGGTGCTGGCGATTGCCCAGTCCCTGTATGAAACCCATAAAGCGACCACCTATCCGCGCACGGATTGCGGCTATTTGCCAGCGTCCATGCAGGCAGATATTCCTGTCGTGTTGACAGCACTGGCGCGCACCGACCCGGCTATGGAGACCATTATCAGCCAGCTGGATAAACAAGGTGTTTCCCGGGTCTGGAATGACAAAAAAGTCACGGCACACCCTGCCATTATTCCCACGCGTCATGCTTTTGATCTCACCCGGTTAACGACCGATGAGCTAAAGGTTTATCAGCTTATCCGTCAGTATTATCTGGCGCAATTTCTGCCGGTGCAGGAAACCGATGTGACCGACGTGACACTGGATATCGGCGGGCAACACTTCCGGGTGAAAGGGCGGGTAAATGTGATCACAGGCTGGAAGGCACTGTTTGCCGATGGAGCGAGAGAACATGAAAAGGAAGACGAGCAGGAAGCCGGTTTACCCCTGCCAGCCCTTAACCAGGGCGATCGCTGTCAGGTGATTGAGGCAAAAATTCAGTCACTGTACACCAAACCGCCGGCCCCGTTTACTGAAGGTACCCTGATTGCCGCGATGAAAAATGCCGCCAGTCTGGTCAGTGATCCGCAATTGAAACAAGTCTTGCGAGAAAGTGCCGGGCTGGGTACGGAAGCGACCCGGGCCGGCATTCTGGATACGTTATTTAAACGCCAGCTGATTGAGCGAAAAAAGAAAGCGATCCACGCAACACCGCTGGCGCAGGAACTGATTGCCGGGCTGCCGGCGGTACTGACCGATCCGGGTATGACCGCGTTATGGGAACAATCGCTGGAAGATATTGCACAGGGTAAAGCGTCGCTGGCGGTTTTTATGCAAAAACAGGCGCAGTGGCTTTTGCATTTAGTCGAGCGCGGCAAGGCACAGCCGCTGCATCTGACGTTGCCGAAAACCCCCGAATGCCCGAACTGTGGCGGCCGGATGCGGCAACGGCAGGGAAAAACCGCGCCGTTCTGGGGTTGTGTGAACTATCCGGCCTGTAAAGGCATGCTGAATGACAAAGCGGTCACCCAATCGCGCAAAGCCCGGCGGGCAAATCAACGGACATGAAGATCTGGTTGTTGGTTGACGCCCTGACAGGATGCTTTAAGAATTAACCTGTTTCTTAAATGATCGGTGAGCCTGCAACGATCGCCTCCGGGTGGCTGTAAAACTCCCGTAGCCTGAAAGGGAGCGCCTCAACGCGGTACATCTGCCCACCTTTGGAAGCAGATATTGCCAGCTCAACGGCAATGAAGGTTCATTATTCTTTATCAGCGCGTCAGTAACGTATCTGTCTGACACCCGGCGGGGAAAAATCTTCCCGTCAGGGGACAGGATTTTCTCCGTTACCCCTTATTGTTGACCTCCATGGAGAACATCGTATGTCTGAGAACGCAACAGCATTAACCAAAAACGACTATTTCAACCTGAATATCAAGGGACTCGGCTATTTGAATAATATCCGCCCTGTCAGTACCGCCAGTGGCACGTTCCTGAGCTGTGTGATTAATGCGTTAAATGGTCCCAGTGATAATCCGGTCTATGTCCGTTTTGATATTACCGTGGTCGGCAAGGAGGCGACCAGCCTGGTCGGTCGTTGCCAGAAAGCCGTTGACGAGGATAAAAAAGTGTTGCTGGGCTTTACCTTAAGTAACCCGTCCACCGATATTTTTACCCTGAAACGCGGCAATCATGCCGGTGAACAGCGCGTCAGCCTGAAAGCCCGCCTGATTAAAGTGGACTGGATTAAAATCGGGCAGGACAAAGTGTACCAGGCAGAACAATCCGATTCGACGCCGCCACAAAACGGTGTCGCGCAAGCCGAATATGCAGAAAATTCATTCTGATACTCATTCTACTCCACTGACTTGCCCTGATGTTTCAGGGCAGTCTCTTTGCTAACAAATACAATAGGGTACAGAGATGACTATCCCCCCCATTGGCGTTCTGGCACTGCAATATTGTTATAAGCAATTACCGTTAACGGTTTTACAAACCCGTGCAGGCTTTTATATCGGCACGATAGAGGGCGGCGTGCCCTGCTCCCGTGAGTCTATGGAATATTTTGCCAGCCGTGAGCAGGCGGAATTTGCCCTGAAACAGGGGCGCTGGACACAGCGTCAGTCAGCGTAACAGAAAGGAAATCGATATGTCTTCACGTGGAGTAAACAAAGTCATTTTATTGGGTTATCTGGGGCAAGATCCGGAGATCCGTTACCTGCCAACCGGTGGTACCGTGGCAACGCTGTCAATGGCAACATCAGAAAGCTGGCGGGATAAACAAACCGGCGAGATGCGGGAGAAAACCGAATGGCACAGGGTGGTGATCTTCGGCAAACTAGCCGAAATTGCGGCAGAGTACCTGCAAAAAGGCGCTCAGGTTTACATTGAAGGCCAGTTGCAAACGCGCAAATGGCAGGATCAACAGGGGCAGGATCGCTATTCAACCGAAGTGGTAGTGAATGTGAATGGCACGATGCAGATGCTGGGCAGCCGTGGCGAGGCAAAACAGACGGCGGTTCAGCAAACTGGGCATAAGCCAGCACCGAAGCCACCGTCTTCTAAACCCGCCAATAAGGAAAGAAAGGTGACTCCGGCAGTACAACCTGCTGTGTTACCGGAAGAGGAGAACGTCGATTGGGATTCAGAGATCCCATTCTAGATCATGTATAAAACAAAAGTATAAAAATAACTTCTTTTATTGGTTGATTTAAATGATAACCCAGCAAATATGCTGGGTTTTTTTGTTTACCCAGCAAAACTGGCAAGCCTTTCAGACTGAAAGAATTCTGAATCACCCCGATTGAAAGGAATATAATCCAGCTGGAAAAGATGTTGCCAGATAGCTGCTGGGTCTGAAGGAAGTAAGAGGTCATAGAGTAAGCGAATCTGAGTTAACTTGATTGGTAGGTAAGCGTACAAAATATCGTGAAGTCCAATACTCAGTCAGATCAACCGGGTAGAGTGGAGTTTCTTACAGGGAGAAGGTGCATTGATCACTTAGCTAACTCATTTTTTCCCAAAATTGTGCCAGTAGTACGCTATACCACCAAGTGGTAACATTCTGACTTGACTCAATTTTTGTAATGCTACAGAGTATCTATTGTACAGGAGGCGATTCAAATCACTCATGAAACAAAAATTACGCAAATTTAATTCACAGGAGCTAATTGTATGCACCTTAGCAACTTTGGACTGGATAGCTTAACTTCTGAAATAATAAAATGACAAAAATTGAACAGTTACAACGTTTGGTTGATCGATTCAATAGTGACTTAGATTACTATCGTTCCAGTCGCTATAATGAGACTCAATTAAGAACAGATTTTCTTGATCAGTTCTTCATGATCCTTGGATGGGATATCACAAATTCGAACGGTAAGCCGACGAATGAGCGTGAAGTATTGGTTGAGGAAGGTTTAAGAGCTAGAGCAGGAGAAAACACTAAAAAGCCTGATTACACGTTCCGTTTCTTCTCAGAACGTAAGTTCTTCGTCGAAGCTAAAAAACCGAGTGTTCTGGTTTCAACTGATCCAGAACCAGCAAAACAAGTTCGTCGTTACGGCTTTACAGCAAAATTAAAAATCTCAGTTTTATCAAACTTTGAATACACTGCAATCTATGATTGTTCTAACCAAGTCTCAGAAGACGATACTGCTTTTAATTCCAGGATTAAATTATATCACTTCACTGAGCTAGTTGATAATTTTAATGAAATTCAGCAGATTCTTGGTAAAGACAGCGTGTATTCTGGTCGATTCGATTCTGAATGGTCAGACATTGAAAACAACATTTCGCGCTTCAGCGTTGATGATCTGTTTTTGAAACAAATCAACGATTGGCGTTTGATGCTGGCTAATGAATTCATTACTATCAAACCTGAATTAAGTGAAGAAAAACTAAATGACTTAACGCAGAATTACATCAACAGCATAGTGTTTTTGCGTGTCTGTGAAGACCGAGATTTGGAAGATTATGAGACACTTTATCATTTTGCTCATCAAAAAGATTTTCAATCTCTTATCAGTAAATTACAAGATTCTGATCGAAAATATAATTCAGGCCTATTCGCCCTTGAAAATATTGACGAACTGATTAGTAATAAAAATTCTTGTATTTGGACAATCATCGAACAGCTTTACTTCCCCCAAAGTGCATATTCTTTCTCCGTATTTTCTTCCGATATTTTAGGGAGTATTTACGAAGTGTTTTTGAGTGAAAAAATACGCATTAAGGAGCCTGGCGAAGTAGAGATTCAGCCAAAAGAAGAGCACATTGATCGGGATGTTGTTACTACTCCCAGTCATATCATCAAAGATATTATTCGAAATACTGTTATTGAGTTCTGTAAAGACAAATCTGACGAGCAGATATTAAACTCTAAATTTGCAGATATTGCTTGTGGCTCAGGCGCTTTTTTACTTGAAGTATTTCAGACGATTCAAGATATTTTGATTGACTACTATATTGAACATGATCGTTCGAAATTGCAACAGCTAACTGAGCACAGTTTCAAATTGAAACTCTCTGTTAAAAAAGAGATTCTAACTCGCTGTATTTACGGTATTGATAAAGATTTCAACGCTGTTAAAGCCTGTTCGTTTGGTCTACTTCTCAAACTACTTGAAGGTGAGTCAAAAGAGACTATAGGCTCCAATACGCCAATTCTACCAAAAACAGATAGCAATATTCTTTTCGGAAATAGTTTGATTACTCTGTCTGACAATGTGAAAACAACTGATCTTTTTAGTGTTAATCCATTTAACGTTGGTCATAGCTTTGACGTAATTGTGGGTAATCCACCCTACATGGCAACCGAACACATGAAGCAAATAACGCCAGCTGAACTACCAATTTACAAGAAGAAATACAAATCCGCTTTCAAACAATTCGATAAGTATTTCCTTTTTGTAGAACGTTCAATGCAACTTCTGAAGGATAATGGCTATTTAGGTTATATACTGCCGTCAAAATTTACCAAAGTAGGTGCTGGTAAAAATCTACGTAAATTACTTTCTGATAATAAATACCTTTGTAAACTAATTTCGTTTGGTTCGAATCAAATTTTCAAAAATAAAACAACCTATACTTGCTTATTATTTTTGAAAAAATCTCAGCAAGAAAAGTTTTCTTTCTATGAGGTGAAGAATTTCAAGAAATGGCTCATTCGTGAAGATACATTCTTGCTATCAAGTAATTATGAAGTAGATAAATTGGATTCAGATACTTGGATTTTGGAAAAAGAAACCAATGAAATCTTGCAGAAGATGTACAGTAAGTCCCAGCGATTAGGAGATATCTTAGGTCAAAAAGCGATTGCAAACGGTATTCAAACCAGTGCCAACGATTACTATATTCACAAAGAGATTAAGATCGAACAAGGCTATATTTACTTTGCATACGATGGTCATGAATATCATGTTGAGAAAGAATTGACTCGCCCATACTTTGAAACTCAGCGTTCAGGAGAAGACCATTTCTATACGTATAAAGACGTAGAGCCGAATGCTTTCGTCATTTATCCATACAAAAAAATAGGTGATAGAGTTCAACTTATAGAATATGCGGATTTAGAGCAGAATTACCCGAAAATGTTCGAATTCTTGCAAGTAATAAAAGATAATTTAGATAATGGCAAACGTTCTATTAAGCCTGATCCTACTACACCTAATGAATGGTATAGATATGGCCGTAGTCAAGCTCTCGAAAACTGCGATGTACCACAAAAGATCATTGTGGGCGTTTTATCAAATGGCTATAAATATTCAATAGACAATAACAGGACCTTCATATCATCAGGGGGAACCGCTGGTTACAGTATCATTAATGTTCCTGAAACTTGTCCTTATTCTATTTACTATATTCAAGCGATTCTATCTTCAAGATACTTAGAGTGGTTTGCTTCGATATATGGTGAAGTATTCAGAGGTGGTTTTGTCGCCCGTGGGACAAAAGTTCAAATACGGATGCCAATCCCAATAATCAATTTTGGCAATATAGAAGAAAAAGCGAAGCATGACGTTATTGCAGATTTACAACAAGGAATGAACAAACTGCATTCAGATATATCCAAAGCAGATACACGCTCGAAAATCGTTTTAGAAAGACAGTTCGACAATGCAAAAGAACAAATGGATAAGTTTATAAAAGATTTGTTCGATCTTGGTATGCTAGACAGTAGAATCCCTTCTGTTACTGATTTGTATAACCATTTGTAATTTAAAAATAAAAAGCAGCTCATATTAAGTGAGCTGCGATTTTGATACATACTATTTACGTAAACGTCTATCTCTTAACTTTTTCCAAATAGACATTAGGTTTTCATTATCTTCATTGGTAAAACCTAATTTAGATAAAATTGCGTCTCCTTGCATTCGCATAGCATCTTCAACTTTACCTTCTTTCACTAGCTGGTTCAGAGTAATCATATCGTGCTTATTACCTTCAATGACTGGGATATAAAGCTTTTCTATTTCAGAAGGAACAAGCTCTAATACCCCACCACCATAATAACGCCCTTCTAACTCTGCTGTGATGGCTGTTAGAGGGTTTAAAAAACTGCACACCAAGTTTTCTGCGCTTGTGAAAGTCGAAGATACACGATAAGCCGTATCTGTTGTGTATGCTCCAAATTGGTTTAAAATCAGTCGAGGAGCTTCGTGACAACGTTTCAGCATGCCAATTTCGGTGCTGTAAACGGATGGCACCTTATACCAAGGCTTGCGAATACGGCACTTATAACGTTCGTGATATTTCTCAGCTTCACCAAGCTCAATATAATCTTTTACCTTTGCAGGAGGCTTTTTAAGCTCTTCTTCGATGTATAAAAAGTTTGTTGGAAGACCTTGATCCTGATTGCTCTCATGTTGTACTTTGTCATACAAGATACCAGGGCAGTGTTGACTACGGCCAAACATAGGATGAGCGTATTGTTCTAATCCATATTGCTTGATAGTTTCGTTATCTACTAAAAAGAACTTGTTGGCTCCTGTTACAATGCCAACATCAACTTTTGCTATGTCTCTGAATTTATGTATAGATTCATGACTAATAAGCTTTTTAATAAGTGACAGTTCGTTCTTTTCCAAGATTGCTTTTGTCCACTTACCTTCTATTGTTTCGCCGTTTATTCCCAAGGTCTTGTTAAATAGCTCATCAGGGGATTCTTCAAGAAAGTCGAAACCATTTACACTAACAATACCAACACCTTCTGATGGTTGTTCAAGCCGTTCTTTCTTCTCAGCTAAAATAATGACAGCCCCTTGCAGAGTATCTTCAAACCAAATCTCTTTCGGGTCGAGTATCACGATTTTTGAACAGACTTGTCCCATATAGCTACGAAGCGATTGAGCATGCATTACGTGAATAATCTCAGAAGGGATAACCATTCCCATTCGACCACCATTCTTAAGTAAAGCAAGAGTCGATAGCAAGAAAGGAACCCAAGCATTTGTATGTTTAGTAAACTTCTGTCCTAATTGCTTAAAAACAAGTTCAGCCTGTTCCTGAAATGATTTTTCAAGAAATTGGTATCTTATAAAAGGAGGATTGCCGATAACAGCATCAAACAAACTATGTTCTAGATTCAGTTGCTTGTTTGCCCAGACTAGAAAATCACCTTCTTTAACAATAGCATTGTCAAAGCCCAAGGTTTGACAACGTTCAGATGCTTTTTGAGCTTCTGTATCAAACAATTCAAAACAAGAAAGCTTAATAGTCTTATCACATTGATTATTGTTAAGTGATTGAATGAATACACCATCACCGCAGCTTGGCTCTAAAACTGATTTAGGCCGTTTACTTAACACCCATTTAGTTACGTAATCTGCTAAGTTCTGAGGTGTGTAGTAACCACCTCTTAGCTTTTGGCTTGTCTGGTCTGCTTTAAATTTCATCATCTACCTTTGAAAAACTCTTAATAAGTTCATTTCTTTTTTCTTCTATATGTTTCTGAGCCTTATCTACAAACCAGTCTTTAAGTGTTTGTTGTTCATGCGCTAATATTGAGTATAGGGCTTTTTTTAATTCTGGATCGACTTCCAAAACTATACGCCCTGATTCACCTTTCGCCATTAGATAACCTATGTGATATTTGTTATGTAACATAAGTTACAGATTTTTAGGCTAAATAGAAAGCTTCATTGGTAGAAAAATTTGAGTACCTTGGAAAGGGTTCTCTTTGTACCACCTATGGAGGTTTGTTAACGTAACGCGATGCTCGACTTTAACATCCTATAACATTGGCTTGTTGAAGCCAGTCGCGTTGACTTTTACCTTGTTTAAAATTGGCAAAGATACCCAACGTGTGAGAAAGCAGTTTTCTGGCAATTCGATTACTCAAATGCCACAAATCCCGTGCCCAGCACTTCTCGATAGCAAATTGTCCGGCGAGTTGACTAATCACGGTTTCAATTAAACGGCGTTTGGCGTTAATGGCCCTTCTCGTTTTTCTGGGGAGGGGAGCATCCATATTGGCCCGCACCGGGGTAATCATTTCAATACCCTCTGCTTTCATTTCCTTTTTAAATTCAACGCCTAAATACCCTTTATCACCCAGCAAACAGCCTGTTATCGAGCCGATCACACCCCAGGCTGCTTTACGCTCACTGACATTGGCGGGCGTCAGTGTAAACCCGGTTACTACGCCGATTTCGTCTATCATGAGATGTCCTTTGAAACCGTAGTCAGTTTCGTTTTTGGCCGCACAGTACCCATAATCGGCTTGTCCTTTGAAGTTGGCACAGCCTTTTGCTCTTTTGAATCCACAGACGGGCAGCGGAAATCCGTCGATAATATGTACCGGCCTGTCGAGTGCGCCCAATAACCTCGCCAGCTTTTCTTGCAGTTGTTGTTTAACAACCCAAAGATTCGAAGTCTGTTTAGCGAAATTGGCGCGTGAACCTAGCCCCGGAAACCATTCGCGCCAGTGATGATTAAAGTATGTCCAAATGCCTTTATCTGTTGAAAATCCTAAAAATTCACCCACCACTTCCATCGTGATGGCTTCTGCATCGCTCAGTTTAGGCGGATATCCCCGGCTTCTGAATCGCCTACCTTGCTGTAACTGCGTTAAATTGTCATCTATCCAACAAAACACCCAAATGATAAAATTTTGCTGTGACATAGCCTTTTGTTCCTTTATTTCTCTATTTTTGACGACTTAAAGTTATAAAGGAGCGGCTATGTCATTTCAACTCACCCTAAAAGTCGAGCATCGCGTTAACGTAAGTACATATTGTTTCAATCAAGCCTGATTTAATAGTCGACTTTGAATGTGTAAGACAATACAAACCAAAATTCGAAAAAGAATTTTTCATCACAAGAAAATTTGAGAAATATATTAAAGCGGTTAAAACTAAATAACATTCCAAAATAGTGCTACACCTTGCATAACATAAGCCCTTTGTATTCAAATGGTTGAAGGCAATATGTGTAGCAACATTATGAAATCCTATTTAGCGACAAACATGTTCTTACGTAGTCTGGAATATCGTTTTACTAAGCTTTAAAATAACTATGATCAGTTAGATGTATGAGCTATTATTATGGTGCCTTCTTGTTGAATTGTTTTTTATTTGAACAGAGTCGGTAACCAAATAACTTAATTTACTTGTTAAACTTACATATTCGATTATTGAATTAGATAACTTAATCAGTTAAAGTAAAAAAGCTATCAGCAAAATCTGATAGTCGGGGATTTGCAACCCTGTTAAAGAGTAACCCACTGGTAGAAATTTTCTGCCAGTGTGCCTGCTATCGCACCTTCAATGGCGGTTCAGGCAGGGGAGGCTTCGGTCTCGCCGGACGGTTACTCCCGGTATTGCAAACCCTGTCTGAACTACCACCAATAATCAACAGAAGGGGAAGCAGGTATGACTCACACTCAACAAGACTGGCACCCAGCCGAAATTATTTGTGCATTACGCAAACGTGGTACGACACTCGCCGCTTTATCCCGTGAATCGGGACTCAGTTCTTCTACACTGGCAAATACCTTATCCCGCCCATGGCCCAAAGGGGAGTTTATCATCGCTACCCGTTTGGAGCTGGCGCCGTCTGAAATCTGGCCCAGCCGTTATTTTGACCGCCATGGTAATTTGATTGAGCGAAAAGCACGCAAATCGTTTGCTGGATAATACTCTGTTATTATCTATGACATTCAATACGATAATACCGGTTCAGGGTTTATCCGTTATTCTCTGTTACGACCTCTTTATTTTCAGCAAACACAGTTGAGTTGTTCATTGAATACATCACCGGGTTCCTTGCATAGTCAGGATTATTTTACGACTGAGCAGGAACCTATCTGGCATGAAAATAAACGCGTTAATCGGCTTAATGGTGGTCATACTGACGGGATGTGCGACTCCCGTAAAACAACCGCTATCTCAGCCTTCCCAAAGTCGTTTTCCTTCCGTCACGCTGACACGCAACATTCAGCCTGTTTCACCGGATATTTATGGACAACAACCTGAAGTTGTTCGTTATGGCCGTTATTTGCTGGTCAGTACCGACCCGACAGAAGCACAATATGCCCCGCTTTCCCAATTGGTTGATATCCATATCCCTGCGTCCCAGAATCCCACGGTTGCTGATGCGATGCGTTATGTGTTGCGTCAATCGGGTTACTCGTTATGTGCACCGGATAAAACCCATGACATCTTATATCGCCAGCCATTGCCTTCTGTGCACTATCAGTTAGGCCCTGTCCGGTTACGCACCGCATTGCAAATCATGGCAGGCCCGGCCTGGCAACTGGACGTGGACGAGGTGCAGCGAGTGGTTTGTCATCATTTACGACAAGGCTATCGGCTACCGGCTTCGGTTAAACAAACGCAGCAGGGAGGGCATTGATGAAATTGCATCGTTTCGGTTTATTGGTCTGGTTACTGAGCAGTTCAGTGTGGGCAGCCACACCGGCACCGTTAGCTTCGCAGCAGACACGAACGACAGAAAGCCAGCCGCAATCCCTGAAAAGCCAGGCTAAACAATGGAAATTAAGTGCCGATGAATACCAGCGCTATCAGCACCTGATGAAGGGGCCACGGGGTATCCAGTCGCCGGGGCTTGATCCGCTGACCACATTAGGCATTGAAGCCGAAAACGATACCGAGCGCCGCCGTTATGCTGAACAGTGGGTTAAATCAGAGTTTGCCCGTACCGAAAAAGAGCTGCGTTTCCAGCGGGAAGTGGATGCGGCCTGGCAGCGGCTGTTTCCGGATGTGTTGCCGGTCAATATGACAACATCGCGCGAGACAAATGGCCGGCTGGCACTGTTTGTCAGAGCCAAAGATTGCCCACAATGTGAAGCCCGTTTGAGCGAAGTCCTGGCGGCTAACCAGCCCGTCGATATTTATTTGGTAGACAGCCAACGTAATGATGACACCTTACGGCTGTGGGCCAAAAACCATCATATCCCCGTTGAACGGGTACGTAACCGGCAAATCACACTGAATCATGATGCGGGGTACTGGTTCCGGTTCGGCAAGGGGTTGATGCCGGTACTATTGAGGCAAGGAGAGCAGGGATGGCACATCACATCATTATAATGAAACGGCTGAGGGAGTTACCTATTATCAGCCTGTTATGGATCACTGCCTGTCAGGCTGAACTGAATGTCATTGCCGATTTAGGCGGCCAGGATGCCTCGCCTTTTTATGAAAGTATTTATGCTCAACCGGGTGATATTTCTGCACGACCCCCGTATTCCTTACCAGAAATGGTTGGCGAAGCCGCGATGTTGCCCGTTAAAACACCGGAACTGACACCGGGGCAGGTGATAAGCCGATCACTGCAATTGCCGGGCATTGGGGCGTTATTTCTGATTGGTGATGATCCCAATTCACGCCAGTGGTTAAGCCAGAATGCCGCCCGATTCAAGCAATTACACGCCGTGGGGCTGGTCGTCAATGTCAGTGAGATAGCCGGTTTACAGTCACTGCGGGCATTAGCGCCGGATGTCTTGTTATCGCCGGCTTCCGGTTCGGAATTGGCTCGCCGGTTGCAACTGCAACATTATCCGGTGTTAATCACCGAAACGGCGCTCTCTCAATAGTTATCACCATGAGCCGCCGTTACGTTGTTGAAGCCCTGTTACGTCCTGCCGTCGAGTTGAATACCGCGGTGGTCTCCGCCGTTGCCGCGTTTATCTGCATCCGGGCACCCTGGGCTATCGCACTGGCTCCCTCAGTCAGTTATGTCATGGCCGGCGGTTTTGCGGTATTGGCGATGATACGCACATGGCAGGGTATTCAGGTACTCCGCTATCGCCGAAACCTGCGTCGCCTGCCGCGTTATCAGATGAGCACAAAACAGATCCCCGTCAGCCATCAGCGCTTGTTTCTGGGCAGGGGATTTCGCTGGCAGCAGAAGCATACCCAGCGTTTGCAGGATACGCGGCGACCGGAAGTCGAACGCTTTGTGCAACCCGCTAAGGTTTATCAGCTTGCCCGTTTGCTGGAGCACCGAACGGAATACTGTTGGCCTAAGTTATCAACGCTGTTACGCAACGATTCCCCTTTTAATCTGGTGCGGCCTTTGCCACCGGTTGGCGGTAATCCCATGATCCACGGTATTGAGCCACAGGAAGCCGACGTGTTTATGGATCTGCGTGAGCGGGTCGGTCATACCTTAGTGATGGGTACCACCCGTGTGGGAAAAACCCGGCTGGCCGAATTGCTGATAACCCAGGATATCCGACGCGGCGAAGTGGTGATTGTCTTTGATCCGAAAGGTGATGCTGACCTGTTAAGGCGGATTTGGGCAG
The DNA here is from genome assembly GCF_003610465.1 of Xenorhabdus ehlersii. Classification (GTDB taxonomy): domain Bacteria; phylum Pseudomonadota; class Gammaproteobacteria; order Enterobacterales; family Enterobacteriaceae; genus Xenorhabdus; species Xenorhabdus ehlersii. Next base: position 814,804 of record NZ_RAQI01000001.1, read on the forward strand.
AAGCGCACCGGGCGGGTCGTGGCAGTGAACTTTCCCTCTTTCATCTGGGCTGGCCGGAAATCTCGGCGCGTTATAATGCCGTCGGGCGGTTTGGCCGGGTTTCGGAAGTCGCTTCCCGTCTGGCGGGGCAATTAAGTGGGGAAGGGAACAGCGCCGCTTTCCGTGAGTTTGCCTGGCGCTTTGTCAATATTGTCGCCCGGGCTTTAGTCGCGCTGGGACACCGGCCGGATTACACACTAATTACGCGTTACGTCAATAACATCAGCGAATTGTATCAGCTCTATGCCACTAAAATGCTGGCAGAAAGGCAGCCCGCCCTGCTGGAACACATCAACCATTACCTCGGCAAGCTGAAAGAAAAAGATATCCCGCGCAATATGCAGGGGCAGCCGGATGCGCTCAGACTCTGGGCGATGGAAGTCACGCTGAGTTCAGAAGCGGGTAAGCAGCTCTACGATCCGATTCTGGACGGGTTACGCTCTGCCGTGCGTTATGATCGTACCTATTTTGATAAAATTGTCGCTTCTTTATTGCCGCTATTGGAAAAACTGACCACGGGCAAAATCGCTGAACTGTTATCACCGGATTATCTCAATATGACGGATCTGCGCCCCATCTTCGACTGGGAACAGGTGATCCGTAAGAACGGGATTGTCTATATCGGGTTGGATGCACTGTCTGACAGTGATGTGGCTTCGGCGGTGGGCAACAGTATGTTTGCCGATTTGGTCAGTGTCGCGGGGCAAATCTACAAATATGGTATGAATGCAGGATTGCCGGTTCGCCATGACGGCAAACTGGCGATTAACCTGCATTGTGATGAATTTAATGAGCTGATGGGCGATGAATTTATTCCGCTGATTAATAAAGGCGGCGGTGCGGGCATGCAGGTCACCGCCTATACCCAGACTTCCTCCGATATCGAAGCCCGTATCGGCAGCCCGGCTAAAACCGCACAGGTGATTGGTAACTTCAATACCCTGATTATGCTGCGGGTGCGGGATAACCGGACGGCAGAGCTGCTCACCAGCCAGTTGCCCGAAGTGGAAATTTACAGTAAGACCCTGGTCTCAGGACATGCCGATATCGCCGATGTTGAACAGGGGCAGGATTTCACCTCGTCCACGCAGGACAGGGTAGGCACAGTCAAAACGCCGCTGGTGACGCCGGCTGAGATGATTAACTTACCGAAAGGGCAGGCGTTTGCACTACTGGAGGGCGGGCAGCTGTGGAAAATTCGTATGCCTTTGCCAACCGGCGATAACGATGATGCCCTGATGCCGGCGAGTTTGCAGAAAATCGCCGAGCATATGCGACGGCACTACCGCACCCGTGAAAACTGGTGGGAAGAGAAGGGGTAATTTCAGGTCATGGCACAGTCAGAAAACCAATCCCGTCCATCTTCCCAACCGCCCCGCCAGCATGGCCTGTTGTATCATGTGTTATGGGCATGGCCGTGGCAACTCATTGGGTTTATTGTCATGTCCTGGCTATTCAGTCTGTTACTGGAATATCTCGGTATGATTTTTTTCTGGCCAGAACAAGGTGCCTCTCATAGCCAGACGATGATGAAAACCGAGCTGCAATTTTTATCCACGGAATTGACCCAGAGCCTGTTGTTGTCAAATCCCGCACAAACGGTCTCTGACTGGCTGACGCAGGCATATCAATGGATTTTTGTCGACAGTGGTTTTATGCACTGGATACAGGGACAACGGCAGTATCAGCTCAATAGCCGCAATGATTTTCTGCGTGAATTCAATGCGGTATTGCATGGCATATCGGAGCATTTGCGAGAATATTGTCTGGCGACGGTGTTTATCACCATGGTGACGTTAATCCGGTTAGCGATTCTGGTGTTATCCATCCCTTTGTTTGTGATGGTGATCTTAGTCGCTCTGGTTGACGGGCTGGGACGGCGGGATTTACGCCGTTATGGCGCAGGCTATGAATCCAGTTTTGTTTATCACCATGCCAAACGGGGCATTAAACCGGCCTGCACCATTCCCTGTGTGCTGTATTTATCGTGGCCGGATACGATGTATCCTGCGGTGATATTGTTGCCTGCGGCATTCTTGCTGGGTATGGCGGTGGTGATCACAACGTCGATGTTTAAAAAGTATATATGAATGCCTCCCTCCCGTTTGCCAAACATTGTACTTTGATGACAGCAGGACGATTGTGGCTATATATCTGTACATGGACCCCCGTGTATGGGTAAGAGAAATGTCTCTGGTTGAGGTCATGACTGAGCCCGTACATTCGGCTTATTAAACATTCATGCGTTAGCATTGGTGTTGCTCCTTCAAAGTAGTATCCAATAATAATAAAAATATATTTATTATTCTCTCGTTCTGAATGGTTTTCATGAATGCTGGTTGAACTTAAATTAGTGCTCGTAAGTTATTTGTTTAATTATTTTTATGAATTTTATTTTCCTTATAATGTTAAATGAATTAATTTAAAATTATTTAATTTATGGTGAAATTTTAGCCACCCGTTAATGGCTAAAAGAATTTGATAACATGTATTTTATGAATGCCGTATACCGTCGGTTTAATTATTATTGGGTATGATATATTTCATTATGTAATGAAAAAGAAATAATATCCTTTAGATAAAATATAACGTCAATAAATCGTATTTTTAATATTTTCTCATGGGGTTTTTTATGAAATTACCCTCAGAGGTAAAAGAGTCTGGTAATTAGGGTTATAAGACTAACAGGAGTATTCTGACAAGAATTTACAGTTTATGATTTTAATTCCTAATCTCAGTCTATATGCATCGTAATTCGTTTGCAAGAACAGAGGTTATGATAATCACCACTCAGAACTCATCATTCTCGATGACTTTATCACTATGCGAGTCTTGATAATGAAAAGATGGTATTGCTAACCCAACAAAATGAAATCGTAAATTTCTGCGCGAATGCTCCCGCTGGTTCATTATTAATTGCATCCAGAATATGATTGTGAGCGAACGTCAATTAAATTCGGATAATCAGTGCTACATATTAATTAACCTGTGATGAGATTAAAGGAAAGATAATGGCTTGTATAGTCGTTGTGGGGGATCGTTTTACTGAATTCAGTGAAAATAATAATGTACTTACGTTTTCTCAGGTGTTGAAATTTCTCTCCGCTGCCCAATGTGAAGATGATTATCAGGTTATCTTTGGTCAGGGGCTTTCTAAAGAAAATATTGAGGAATTTAAAAATTTGTTACGTCATGGCGATACTGATAAAACGTTGCTACTTAATAAAATTCATTTGCTGCGGGAAACAACCCGGAATACACATAAACACAAAGTGGAAAATGTTCTTATTTCCGAAACTATTAAAACCGGGGTGGTTTCATATCAATGTCATTTGTTGATTGATGACGGCTGTGCGGAAATGGCCGACCACGTAACCGGGCAGCATATCCAGGGCATGGTTTTACTTGAAGCATGTCGGCAAATGGTTAATTCCGTCTCTGAGCGGTTTCTTATCAAAACGGGTAGTGAAAAATCGTTTGTTCTACATGTGATGAATTCTGAATTTAAAGAATATCTCTTTCCGGTTGCATCGAGCATGGAAATGACTATCAGGCATTTTCGCCGGGGATTAAGAGGGGATTTTACCGCTGAATGTATTATCACAATAATGCAAAACAACACCGTGTGTCTGTGCGTTGACATTAAATTTAGCGCAATTGACAAAGGATATCTAAGTTTGATTGAACAACAGATGGCAGCAAAATTGCTCAGTCATCTGCATTGAATTAGTAAATTTGAGGAGTACAAAAATGAGAGAAAAACCGGGACTTATTTGGTATCTGGTATTGGTTGCGCTACTTGATTTTATCGGTTTGGGAATGGTGGTGGCGATATTCCCACATATGATGATTTCCGATGCCGCTTCACTATTCCCGGATGGCTGGGATCATCAAAAAAAGGTGATTATGTTAGGAATTTTCCTTGCAATCTATCCTCTTGGTCAGTTTTTTGGTGCCTCCATACTGGGCAAAATGTCGGACATTTATGGTCGCAGAAAAATGATGCTAATTACTGTGGCGGGTACTGCCGTAGCCTTTGCTGCCAGTGCCTGTGCGGTTGTTGAAGCGTCGGCGGGGTTACTGCTGTTTAGCCGTTTGCTGGCTGGGATGATGGCGGGTAACGTGGCGATTGCACAGGCAAGCATGGCGGATATCAGCGCGCCGGGCAATAAAACTAAAAATCTCACCATGATTCAGACCGCACTGGGCCTAGCCTGGGTGATAGGGCCGCCGACCGGAGGCTGGCTAACCAATTTCTCTCTGGGGCAATTGAGCGGATATATGACGCCGTTTGTTATTATGGCTGCCATCTTTACTCTGTTATTTATTTATACTTTGGTTGCGTACCCCGATACCCTGGAAAAGCATACCCCTGAAAAAATAAATGTCTTTTCCGGTCTGGTGCAAATCGCGAAAGCCTATAGCCATGCTGAATTGAGAATGGCATTTGCTATCTGGACGGTTTTTGTTGCTGGCTGGTGGCTGTTTGAGTCTTTCCTGCCCGCTTATCTGCTGGATATTTACAGTTTCAGTTCGTTTCAGATTGGTTCTTTCCTCGCGTCAATGGGAGCAACCTATGCATTATTCCAGTATCTAGTGGTAAGACACGTTGCCAAAGTCGCTAAACCTGAAAATATGGTGCGATATTCACTTGTGGTGTCATCACTTGCCGTAATGGCAATTTCAATGGTTAACAATGTTATTTACCTGCATATATTAATTACCATTTTCGTAACCTCCATGGGATTTGCATTGACCGGTCTGATAAGCAGCATTTCAAATCTTGCGCCGGAGAATGAGCAGGGCGAAATCATGGGTTCTATCAGTTCCATTCAGGCACTGGCCACGCTGATGGTCATGTTATTGGGTGGTTTCCTTGATACCACTAATATCCGGATAACGGTGGTGGGCGGCGGATTATTACTGTTAATTAGCTGGCTACTTTTTATGGTGCGCCTGGGAGTCATTAATCGTGAAGCGATTCGCTAGGTATAAGGAGCCACAATGAAAAGCCATTATCAGGTATTAATTGTGGGTGCGGGTCCTGTCGGACTGCTGCTGGCGTGCAGTCTGAAGAAAAGTGGAATTGATGTGGTGGTGGTCGAAAAAAGATCTTCTCGCTCAACGCACTCGAAAGCATTATCAATGAACGCCGCCTCACTGGCTTTATTACGTTCTCTTGGCGTAGCGGAGCGTTTTGAACGGTCAGGAAAAGAGATCAGTGATATTTCAATTTACTGGAATCAGCAGCGAATTTCACACGTCGACTATCGCCAGTTGAACAGTTGTTATCAGCACATTCTTGCCATTCCACAGCCAGAAACTGAGCGGTTACTGGAAGAGTATTTTATTGAACTGGGTGGCGAAATCAGACGTTCTGTTACGTTAAGCGCGATTGATGTTGGCTCTGATGGTATTAATGCTAGCTTCCCCGATGGGATGACGCTGACCTGTGACTATCTGGTGGGTTGTGACGGTAGCCATAGCATAGTGCGCGACTTTGCCGGTATCACCTTCAGTGGTTTCGACTACGGTATTGATTTTTACCTGTTTGATGCTCAGGTCAGCTGGCAGGGCAAACGTGATGAAGTGCATTATTTTGTCGACGAGCAGGGCTTTATTATTGTTATCCCACTGGCGGACGGTAACCATCGCTTTGTACTTCGATGTCCCCGCGAGGATAAGTCGCTGCCATCGTTGGCTGAATATCAGTCAGTGCTGTCACGTTACATCCCGCAACCCGTTGTCATTGAGCGTGTGGTCTGGGAATCGAAATCTCAGTTTTACAATCGACTGGCCAGTCAGTATCGGGTGGGCAATATTTTTCTTGCCGGAGACTCTTGTCACCTCTTCAGTCCCATCGGAGGGCTGGGGATGAATACTGGCTTCCAGGATGCCTGGAATCTTGCGTGGAAGTTGACCGCGGTAATTAGCCAGAGACAGCCTGATGATCTGCTTGATACTTACGATGAGGAGCGGCGCAGCGTGGCGGCGATGCTGCGTGACAGCACCGATACTAGCACCCGCCTTATTGCTCGTATCGACCGTGACAGCGAAAAAATTTGCTGCTGGTTGCCCCGTTTCAGCAACAGGCAGCGTGCGAGAACGCTGCATCCACAATTGTTTTCAGGACTGGCACAACGCTACAGCGGGTCATCGTTGATTTATGAAGGAAGGAATCTGGCGGGAAAATATCTGCCAGATCTCACACTGATCCAGCAGGGAAACCGCGTTAGCAGCTACGACATCGTGGATGGTGAAAATTATCATCTTATTGTGGGTAGCGAAAATGATAAGCAGTCGCTGATGACCGCTCTGATTGATCGTCATCTGTCAGTATATTTTGTCGAAGTTAACGGCTCTGATAAAAAAATCGAATTTCAACCCGGAGAATATCTTCTGGTACGCCCTGACGGTTTTGTCGCTATTCACGAAAGCTTGGGAACTTTGGAAGTCGTTGCTCACTATATTGAAACAAATAACATAAGGAATATCTATGAAAGATAAAATACGCCATGTCATTATTCAGTCGGTTACAGAACTCAATGCCACCTTGCCCGAACCACTACCGATTGAAAATGGCAATGAGTGCTTTATTTATCGGCATGACTCTCATCTTGATTCAATTTCTCTGGTAATGCTGATTGCTGATTTGGAAAGTAAACTGGAAGATGATTTTGATGTTTCACTAACGCTGGCAAATGAAAAATCCATGTCGGCTAAAAACAGTCCATTTTCATCGGTAGGTCGACTGACCGATTATGTTGCTGATTTAATTAGAGAGCTACATAGTGCGTAAACCTGTTACCTTAATTACCGGAACCCGCAAAGGAATTGGCAAGTATCTGGCAGAGCACTATGTGGCTCAGGGACATATTGTCGTGGGATGCAGTCGTTCTGATGTAGACTGGCAGTTAGCCGATTATCATCATTTTCTGGCCGACGTGATAGATGAGCAAGCAGTAAAAGCATTATTTAAATATATCCGACAAGAGTTTGGCTTTTTGGATAATTTAATTAATAACGCCGGCATTGCCTCAATGAATCATCTGATGCTGACCCCGTTATCTACCGTAAACAACATATTTAATACCAATGTGGTGGGCACATTCCTGTTTTGCAGAGAAGCCGCGAAAATAATGGCGAAAAACAGGTACGGTCGCATTGTTAACTTTACTACTGTAGCGACACCGCTGAAGCTTGAAGGTGAAGCTATTTATGCTGCCTCTAAATCGGCGGTTTATTCCCTTACGGAGGTGCTGGCACGCGAGTTGGTGGAGTTTAATATCACCGTCAATGCCGTGGGTCCTACGCCGATTGATACCGATCTCATCCGCTCTGTGCCTCAGGATAAAATGGATCGTCTGATTGCCCGTCAGGCCATCATCCGTAAAGGCGTACTGCGGGATGTATCGAATGTTACTGATTTCTTCCTGCAGAAAGAGAGCGACTTTATTACGGGTCAGAACCTTTACCTGGGGGGGATCTGATGGACAGCTCCCTGTTATTTAAGCACCTTTACAACAACGGTGACCGGATTGCCTGCTGGTATCAGCAGAAGTCATACAGCTATAAATGGTTATTGTCGCGATGTGATGAATTGATCTGGACCTTTAGCACGGTTGGTGTGGTTGCCGGCACAATGGTTTCCCTTATCGCTGATTACCATCCGGACTCACTGGCTTCACTGCTTGCATTGATCAAGCTGAAAGCGATTGTTCAGCCTATGACTCGCCTCAGTGAAGAGGCCATCGCCAGAAACAGTGAAATTTGCAGTAGTGAATTCCAGTTGTGGATTGATGAAGACGGGTTCAAAAATATTGGGTCCACGGGGATGAAGAGTGAGCATGCGTTAATTGATAACTTACGTCTTTCCGGTCAGGCGGGCCTGATTATCATGTCTTCCGGGACTTCGGGGCAAAGCAAAGCCATTGTGCATAACCTTGAGCAGTTGATTAGCGTTGTAAAGCCCTCTTTGCAGCCGAGGACGGTGCTTTCGTTTCTGCTGTTTGACCACATTGGCGGTATCAATACCATGTTGAGTGCGTTTGCTAGCGGTAACTGCCTGGTCGTTCCTGAACTGCGAACGCCAGAGAGCATCAGTGAAGCTATCTCGCGTTATCAGGTTGATGTACTGATTACCTCACCGTCTTTCCTTAACCTGATGATCTTAAAAAATTGCTTTGAAAATCGTTCGCTACAAGTACTAAAACAGATTAATTATGGCAGCGAAGTGATGCCGGCTTCAATACTGAGTTATCTGGCGGAAAAATTACCGACAACCAGAATGATTCAGGCTTATGGACTTTCTGAGGCCGGTGTAATTAAAACTCGCAGCGATGATAACCAGTCAACGTTCATTCGTATCGTTGACGATGGTGTCCAGGTCAGAGTGAGAGAGAACAAGCTGGAAGTATTATCAAAAACCTCAATGCTGGGTTATATGAACGCACCATCACCCTTTACATCTGATGGGTGGTTAATAACTGGTGATGTGGTGGAGGTGCGCGACAATAGTTTTCGCATCGTTGGCAGAGATACAGAGGTGATTAACGTCGGCGGTGAAAAAGTTTACCCCGGCGAAGTGGAGAACATTATTCTTCAACTCACCAGGGTAGAAGATGTGGTGGTGAGTGCGGAGAAAAACGCCATATTGGGGAACATAGTCGTCGCAAGAATAAAAGCCAGTGTCGATACCGATTTTATTCAATTGCGCCGCGAAGTAATTTTATGGTGTAAGAAACATCTTCCCTTATTTAAAGTTCCGCAAAAAATTACTTTTGTTAATGAAGTTGATTATGGCCTGCGATTTAAAAAGAAACGTCAACCAATAGCCTGAGGTAAAAAATGAATAAGATACTACTGCTTGCCGACCTGTCTGAACTACTGGAAGTGGATATCACCTTACTGAATGATGACTATGTCCTTGACCCTGAGGGGCGCTGGGATTCTCTGGCGATTGTTTCGGTAATCGGTGCGATCAATCAGCACTATTCGGTATTGGTTAACGGAGAAGATCTTGGCCGTTGTCAGCGAGTGGGCGAAATATTTAACCTGGTATTTAATCAAAATATTGTGGATATGTAATGAACGTTACACTTCATGGTTTAAAAATAGAGGCGGTTGCCGCCTCTGTTCCGTCAACAAAGCTGACGCTGGAGCAACTGGCTCAACAATTTGGTGAAAAGGAAGTGGAGAGGATTGCGCTCAGTACCGGCATCAACCAGTTGGGTATTGCGCGAACCCCGCTACGGGCTTCAGACCTGTGCGTACATGCAGTGCACAAAATTTTTAATGAACAGACCGATCCCGACGAGATCGACGGTGTGATTTTTGTTTCGCAAACGCCGGATTATCTGATGCCCGCCACTTCTTGCGTGTTACAACAGAGACTGGGGCTGTGCCGGGATGTGATTGCTTTTGACATTAACTATGGTTGTTCCGGCTATATTTACGGCCTGTATCAGGCCGCGCTGTTGATAAGTTCGCATAGCTGCCGCAAGGTTCTGCTCTGTGTGGGTGACACAATGACCCGACATATCGCTGACGACGACCATAAGCTTCGTATGGTGCTGGGAGATGCCGGTAGTGCGACCATCATCGCTGCCGGTGATGATGACTGGGCCTTTGATATTCATACCGACGGCAGTGGTTATGACAAGCTCATCGTCCCACAGGGAGAGGATTTACGCCACGGTTATCTGCAGATGGACGGGGCGGCTGTGATGGAATTTGCGCTTAAAGTGGTACACAACACCGTGAATAAGGCGCTCGAAATGAAGGGATGGGATAAACAGCAGGTGGATCATTTCTTTCTACACCAGCCCAACCGCTTTATGCTGCAGTACCTCACTAAAAAACTGCGGGTCGCCGCTGAAAAGGTGCCGATTGCGGTGGAAAATTACGGTAACACCGGCCCGGCATCCATCCCTCTGACTCTCTGCCAGCATTTCAGTAGTAATAGTGAGCAGCGGCCGGGAAAGACTATTATGTCGGGGTTTGGTGTCGGCTTATCCTGGGGGACAGTAGGCCTCAGTCTGAAGAATGTCCGCGTGTTCTCTCCTTTAACCTGCACCAGCTGAAGGAGACGTTGCCATGTCGTACTGTGTATTTTTAGACGTGGATGAAACGCTAATTAACAGTAAAACCTTGTTAGCTACGTTCAGGCATCATTTGAACTCAGTACTCGGTGTCTCGGTGGGTGAGGAACGTTTTGCTTATGTAATGGACACTCTGTCTGATGCTCAGGCGGCAGGTTTCAGCGATCGGGCAAGTTTAAATCAGCTTTACTACCGACATTTTGCCAATATTGACGTAGCCAGTTTGGCTACCACTTGTGAATCTTGGTTTAATTCTATCGGCATAAAATTGCTGAAAACTCGGGTATGTGACGAAATTGCCCGCCATCAGCAACGTAATGCCCAGATTGTGCTGGTGTCAGGTTCATATCACGCATGCCTGGATCCGTTGTCGCGCTATCTCAAAGCCGATGCCGTCCTTTGTACCGAACTGGTTAGTGCGCAGGGCGTGTATACGGGTGAACTGCAAGGCTGCCCGACCATCGGTGAGGGCAAGGCTAGGCGCATTGCAGATTATATCGCGCAGCATCGGTTCTCTTTGCGTGGCTCCTTTGCTTACGGCGACCATCAGAGCGATGTGCCCATGCTGGAAATGGCGGATGAAAAAGTGATTGTCGATAACTACGATCTCTACTCCGCCCTCAGAATTCGCTGGCCTGAACTGGAATGGCTCGACAGCCAGCAGGCATCCTGAGCTCAGGATTTTACCCTTGTGAGTGGGTGCTGGACGTTGGAAGGCAAAACGGGTTTTTGTTTTGTATTCCAGCGTCAGCAGACAAGCCGCACTGCGGCGCGTCAGTCAGTCTTTCTTTCTTGTTAATGCTGATATTTTGATGGCGTATTCACCACCGGTGTCATCCATTCAAACCAGTCACAGGCTTTACCGATATGGCTCCCCCCCTTCGGATCAAAATGATAGTGATGATGTGAGATATCTTCACAATACCCGACAAAGGGCTGATCAATACGATGAAGCTGAATAGCGGCCGCTTGCTCTTTGGACGTCGGGAAAAATGCCCCACCGGCTTCGGCAAACAGGTCGGTATCATCCTGCTGCGTGCCACAGTGTTCACAATGGTTTACCCAGTGCTGTCTGCGCAGTCGTTGGCTGACCACTTTGCGCAGGGTGTGGTGAAAACCGGGCAGCACGCTACGCACAATAGTGGGAATATCGGCGAGATAAAACAGAAACGCCGGGCTGTCCTGCTCGGTATAGTCCACTTCCGTGCCGGGTTCATCATCGTTATCCGCTTCCAGTAGCTGGTGTCCGGCCGGTAGCATAAATGCCGTCACGGTGGTGGGTTGATGACAGTGTGGGCATGACGTCCGGGTTTGGGCCAGATACCAGAATTCCGCATGGACATTGTAGAACGGCAACCAGTGCATAAACGGGGTCGGGTCAAAACTGTTGTCGATATACCAGGTTTGGGCGGCCGCATCCCAGTGCGCGCCCAGCTTCCGTACTTTCTCGTATTCATCGTCGGGGACGTTTAAATCAATTCGCAGCATATGTCTTCCTTCATTATTAAATCGTTAACCCAATAAATTAGTCAGGCTATTTAGCTAATTTTCACCAAAGCATAAAGAGTTTATTGCTGACTGCCGCGAAAAAACCCCGCATCCTCGGCATCTTGGCATCCATGACGAGGTGAGTGTTTATGCGCGGTGGCTTTTCGATATCCTGTTTTGCCGGCCTGCTGGGATTGGCTGTGTGGTGTATGCCGCTGGCTCAGGCGGCCGAGAAAGATGAACTGGCCAGTGCAAAGCGTCTGATTGAGCAGGTACAACTGGCCCTGGCGCGCGCAAGTCTCGCAGAAAAGCACTCTGACCCTGCAAAACGCCCTCGTTATGACTTTGATTATCCGCGCATCAAAGCCGATCTCAACACCATTAAAGCCGGTATCGATCACTACCTTATGCCTTCCCGTGACCAGCCCCATGAATCCGGTTTGTTATCCGGCCATTACCGTCAGGAAAACCCGCAATGACGCCGGCGCAACGCCATGCCTTTGAAGTAGCCTCCGGACACTTTGATATCACTTTTTTGTCTCTGGTGTGTGTCGGATTTTTCTTAGCCACCTTATTTTTCTGGGCGGCCTGGGCGGCGGTGGATGTCTGGAACGGCTGGGCAAATGAAAAAGTGCGTAATCAGACCCTCAGCCAGTTTGCCCTTCGAACCGCGGTATTGCTGGTCGTGGCTGTCTGGATGTTTGCGAGCTGAGGCAATGAACACAATGAAAAGGAACAGAGTCACTATGAAGCACATTTTTACCGTCTGCCGGCGTATCGGTACCCGAATAAATGCCTTTCTTTTATTGTGCTGCCTGTCCTGTGAATCCGCCCGGGCTGATTTACCGGCTATCGAACCGCCCAAAAGTGGTGGCGGGGGCGGATTGCTGGGACAGGCGAAAGGGTACGCGCAGGATGGCATTGTGATTGGCGGGTTGATCCTCTCGGCGGTGGCGTTCTTTAAGGTTGCTTCGGCTGCCGTCGAAACGTTTTCCGAAGTGCGGGATGGCAAATCGACCTGGACCCAGTTTGGTGCCATCGTCGTGGTCGGCGTGGTGCTGTTGGTTGCCGTGATTTGGCTGCTGTCGAAATCGGCCAGCATTATTTTTTAAGGGCATCACCATGCAGACAATCGCTTTCTTACCGGATCGTTTAAACGCCGAACCGGTGGTCTTTCGCGGATTCACCACGCCGGAGCTGGGACTGGCCGCACTGGCGGGGATCGTGCTCGGACTGGCCGTCAGTCTTCCCCTGATCCCCTTAGCCGGTTGGGTCGTGCTCCCGACCGGCATGTTGGTGATGCCCTTGTTACTGATAAGCTTTGGCGGGCGTTGGCTCGCACACCTCAAGCGGGGTAAGCCGGAGAATTATCTCTGGCTGAAGCTGGAAGAGAAAAAACGCCGGCTGGGTCTCGGTGATCCGGCCTTGATTATTGCCGCCCGGGGCTGGTCGTTGCGCCGTAGCCGGAGCGTGCGATGAGCCGGTTTCGTCATGCAATCAAAAACCGGGATCAGCATATTCTGACCCTGCGGGTGGCGTGCGGTATTTTGGTGCTGGTATTACTGCTGAGCCTGACGGGCTGGATGGCGTCACCGCGCAACCTCACTATCCATCATCCGCCGGACTTACGTACCGGCAGCACACGCCCGTGGTGGGAAGTGCCGGCGCCCAGTGTCTACAGTTTCGCCTTTTATATCTTCCAGCAACTGAATGCCTGGCCGAAAAATGGCGCACAGGACTATCCGGCCAAAATTGATGCACTTTCTCCTTATCTGACGCCGGCCTGTCAGGATTTTCTGCGGGAAGATGCCAAAACCCGGGCTGACAGTGGCGAGCTGCTTGACCGGGTGCGCGTGGTGTATGAGATTCCCGGCCGCGGCTATGGGACGCGCCGTGTGACGGTGCGTGACCGGGATAACTGGGTCGTCCGGCTGGATTTGGTGGCCGATGAATATTATCACGCCGAACCGGTCAAACGGGCATTAGTGCGCTACCCCCTGAAAGTGGTGCGTTGGGAGGGTGATGCCGAGCGTAATCCCTTCGGATTAGCACTGGATTGTTATGACGGCATGCCACAGCGGCTGGAAGCCCTGCCGCAACCTTTGGAACAGAAAAAGGGGGTATTTCAATGAAAGGATATCCACCTGGCTGTCGCCGTGTTTGGCTGGGTTTGGCCTGCATGTTGCTGTTTTGCATCGGCGCTAAGGCCGATGAACTGATGAAATGGGAACGTGTGCCGTTAGCCATTGCGCTTAAGGTGGGGCAAGAGCGGATTATTTTTGCGGAGCGAAATGTCCGTATCGGTTTGCCGCCGTCACTCAATGATAAATTGCGGGTACAAAGTGCCGGCGGGGCGGTGTACCTGAAAGCCAGCCATGCTTTCCCGTCAACCCGCCTACAATTGCAGGACAGCGAAAATGGCGAAATCATTTTACTGGATGTGACCGCAGGAAAAACCGATGCCACTGAACCGGTACGCATTATTTATCCGAATGAAAAACAACCTGCTTCAACCGAAAAATCACAACACCAGAGTAAACCCCAATTATCTGCGCCCGTTCCGGTGGCCTTAATCCGCTATGCTGCGCAGCAATTGTATGCCCCATTACGTACCGTCGAGCCGGTGACAGGAATCCAGCCGGTGAATCTGCATTTACCTGAGTTTATCACGACGCTTTACCCGTCAGAGCCGATTGAAATTACCCCGCTGGCCGGCTGGAGACTGCACCATCACACAGTGGCAGCACTGAAACTGCGCAATCCCACCCAACGAAAAATCACCCTCGACCCGCGAGAATTACAGGGGCAGTTTGTCGCGGCCACGTTCCAGCATCGCTGGCTGGCTGAAACGGGGACGCCGGAGGATACGACGGTATTGTATCTGGTCACAAAAGGGCAGCCGGATAATACCTTTATCCCTGAGCCGGTATCGGTGAAACCGGGAGGCCGCCATGGAAGTTAAGTCCAATGCGTTGGTGAAAATACTGGTGCCGGTGGTATTCCTTATCGGCGGGGTTATTGGCATCAAAAGTTGCCGTTCAACGGAAAGTGCCGCGCCCGGCACGACGGCGAATCATGTGCTGGCCACGCTGTCACCGGAAGAGTTGCAGGCGCTGGGGGTCGGAGGAGATACGCCGGAAGATACCCTGCGTACCCTGATAGGCGCCCTCAATAAAGTGCGGGCAGAGCAGAAACGTTTAAGCCAGCAGAATGCCGATATTTTAAAAGAAAATAACCAGTTAAAAAGTCAGAATCAGGATGTTGCCAGCCAGATAGATACGGCGGTTGCGGCTATTCGTCGGGACGATGAACAGCGTCAGCGCACGTTGCAGGATGAGCAGCAGGGATTACTGGCACAGGTTGATTTGCTCACCGAGCGGTTAAATTCAGCACCGTTGCCTGCTCAGAACAGCCAGATGCCACCTGGGTGGGAGTATGCGGCTAATCCAGCCAAGGGGCAGGATGAACTTATCTGGGTGACACCGGCCGATGAAAAACCGGTTGATCCCCCAAACGGGGCTGACGGCAAACCCGCCGCTAAATTCCCGACTTCTTTTTTAAGTGAACAACCGGCAACGGGGCAAAATACCCCACCGCTCCCTTTGCTGAAGGAAGAAAACCAAAAACCGGTCTATACCCTGCCGGAAAATGCCACGCTGGCAGGCAGTCAGGCGATGACTGCGTTGCTCGGTCGGGTACCGGTCAATGGCACAGTGACAGACCCTTACCCGTTCAAGATCCTGATTGGCAAAGATAACCTGACCGCCAACGGTATCGAACTGCCGGCAGTGGAAGGGGCGGTGGTGTCCGGCTCGGCCAGTGGTGACTGGACCCTCTCCTGCGTACGCGGGCAGGTCAATTCCATCACGTTTGTGTTTCAGGATGGCACCGTGCGTACCCTGCCGGGCAAAGGGCAAAACCCGCAGGGTATCGGCTGGTTGTCGGATGAAAACGGCATTCCCTGTATCAGCGGTGAGCGTAAATCCAATGCCAGCACCTATCTGCCAACGTTGTTTGCCCTCTCGGCCATGAATTCAGCCGGGGATGCCTTGAACGAAAGCCAGCGTACCGCCCAAACCAACGGCACCGGTGGTATCACATCCGCCTTAACAGGCAATGCCGGACAGGCGGCATTAGGCAAAGCGATATCCGGGGGGATGAAGGAGATGGGCGAATGGCTCAAACAACGTTACAGCCAGACGTTTGATGCGGTTTACGTGCCGCCCGGTGCCGGCGTTGTGGTGCATATCACCCAGAGTCTGGCGATAGATTACGAAACGAAAGGCCGTAAGGTGCACTACGGCGTGAGTGAACCCACTCAATATGATACGACTCAGGAAGCCTTAGATTAATGGAAAAGCCTGTCTTTCAATGGCTGTTCAGTGCCAGCCAACCCTATTGCCTGCAAATTAACAAACCCCCACATGCTGAGCCTGTACCGGTTCAGCTCTGCTGGCGGCCTGCCGATAAAAAAACATCCCGGCTCTGTCTTGCCATCGGCAATGCGTGTCAACCGCTGGGTGCCGGTGATTTTACTGTTTTTCGTCTGTCAGACACACAGTGGCAATCCGTGGTGGCAGGCAACAGCGGGGCTGAACCGGAACAGTGGGAGCGCCTGGCGTTTACGGTATCGGAACTGGCTGTCCATCCTGAGTTTGTTACCTTTACCGCCATGGGCACTACGGAGGTTCAGCGATGCGAAAAATAAACGCGGTTGTCGTGTTGTGTCTGTCAGGGCTGATGGCCGGTTGTTCAACCTCGAAAGACACGTTGCTGCCTGCCGGAAAGCAGACGGTGCTGGCGATGTGGCAGGGTAATAAAGCCGGCCACACGCCCGTGCAGGCAAGAACCGCATTGCGCAGAACGTTGACCGGGACCGAACACAGACGAGCGCTGGAAGCGCCCTATCATTACAGCCGTTCGGCTGAGCAGGAAATCAGTCAGCAGTTTCCCCGTCTCCCCAATCCCGATATGGTGATGTATGTCTTCCCGCATCTGGCCGCCGGCAATACGCCGATACCGGGCTACAGCACCGTGTTCCCGTTTTATCAGCAGGTACAGTACGCCCTGCCGGGTGAACGCACGGAGGCCCTGTGATGGAAATCCCCAAACCGCTGCACCGCCCCGGCCAGCTGCGTGAAGCCGATGAAGCCGCGATTTACCGGGCCAACCCTTCCATTATCGATTATCTGCCCTGGGTGGAATATCTGGAAGACGGTCAATGCCTGTTGCTGGATGATGGTGTCTCCGTCGGGGCAGTCTACCGCATCGAGCCTGTTGCCACCGAAGGGCGTCCGCTTGAACGACTGGTTGAAATTAGGGATCAGCTGGAAGATGCGATACAGGACAGTCTGGAGGAAGACGATATCTCACCGTGGGTGGTGCAATTTTTTTGTCAGGACGAAGATGATCCTGCGGCCTATCTCAATACATTACGGGATTACGTCAAACCCTGGGCGCAAGGGACCGCGTTTACGGCGGCCTTTCTGGCTGAATCTGAGCGCCACCTGAACAGCATTGCCCGGCCTGAGGGAATCTTTCAGGATAGCCTGATCACCGGGCAACCGTGGCGGGGGCAGCAGCGCCAGACGCGCATGGTCGTCTATCGCTGGCTGCCTGCCCACCAATTACAGGCAAACCACTCAACGTTATCTTCAGTGGCCGCACTCAACCAGGTCTGCGAGCGTCTGGTGTCGTCACTGGCGGCGGCGGGAATTGTGGCTGTCCGGCAGCATGGCGCGCAGATCCATCGTTGGTTGTTACGTCATTTTAATCCATCTCCGGATTGGGGCATGGCAAAAGCCGATTTTTATCGCACGGTCAGTGATGAAACGCCCCCGCAGCACGATCTCCCGCTTCATCATGATTTTGCCGAAAGCCTGTGGTTTACCCCGCCGGTGTCTGATCCTGACAATGGCATCTGGTGGTTTGATGGCCTGCCACATAAAGCGGTGCCGGTTGAACGTCTGCGCCGTCCGCCAGAACCGGGCACGCTGACGGGGGAAGTGAAACGGGGGGATAATATCAATGCGTTGATGGATATGATGCCGGAAGGCACCGTGGTTTCTTTGACCATCGTGGCGCAGGCTCAGGATACGCTGGAAGCGGATTTTACCCGGCTGGCAAAAAATGCGGTGGGGGAAAATACCGGATCGGCGCGTGTCCGGCAGGATGTGCAGGAAGTCAAAGCCTTACTGGGACGACGCCATAAACTGTACCGCAGTGCGCTGATCTTTCTGGTGCGGGGCAACGATATCACTGACCTGAACCAGCGGGTGCATCAGTTATCATCAACGTTACTGACCGCCGGATTACAGCCGGTGCGACCGGAATTCAGTGTGTCCCCGCTGAATGCCTACCTGCGCGCTTTGCCGATGGGGTTTAATCCGCAGAAAGATAAGAAACACTGGTACAGCCGCCTGAGCTGGGTGCAGCATCTGGCCGGACTGATGCCGGTGACCGGTCGTTCAACCGGCACCGGGCACCCGGGGTTCAGCTTTTTTAATCGCGGTGGGGCACCGCTGACCTTCGATCCGATGAATAAACAGGATCGCACCCAGAATGCGCATTTATTATTATTTGGTCCGACCGGGGCAGGTAAATCCGCTACGTTGTGCGCCTCCCTGGTGCAACTGATGGCCATCCACCGACCGCGCCTGTTTATTGTCGAAGCCGGCAACAGCTTTGGTTTACTGGCCGATTACTACGCCAGTCTCGGGCTGACCGTGAATAAAATCGGTATCAAGCCCGGTTGTGGGGTGAGTCTGGCGCTGTTTGCTGATGCGCACCAGCTGCTGCAACTGAGTCCCGGACAACTGTGTATTCATGAAGCCGATATTCCGGATACCGATGAATCGCAGGATGACGGGGATGAACAGCGTGATATTCTGGGTGAGATGGAAATCGCGGCCCGGCTGATGATCACCGGCGGTGAGAAAAAAGAGGAAGAGCGTTTAACCCGTTCCGATCGGGGTTTGATCCGCGAAGCCATTATGATGGCGGCACAGATCAGCTTTGTTGAGCAACGTCAGATGCTGGCTTCTGACTTACAAAATGCGCTGTATGCTATCGCCCGCAATCACCGGCAGGATGAGCATGGGCAACCTTTAATTACGGCACACCGACGGGCGCGGGCAGATGAAATGGCCGGCGCCATGTCGATGTTTACCCAGGGTTTTGAAGGCGAACTGTTTAACCGTCCCGGCACCCCGTGGCCGGAAGTGGATGTCACCCTGATTGATTTGGGCACACTGGCACGGGAAAACTACTCGGCGCAAATGGCGCTGGCGATGGTGTCACTGATTAATACCGTCAATAACCTGGCCGAACGCGATCAGTATCAGGACAGGGAACTGCAACTGGTGATTGATGAAGGGCATATCACCACCACCAACCCGCTGCTGTCGCCCTATATGACCAAGGTGGTGAAAATGTGGCGTAAACTGGGCGCCTGGCTGTGGCTGGCGACGCAAAACCTCGCCGACTACCCTGATACGGCTGAGAAAATGCTGAATATGGCCGAATGGTGGCTGTGCCTGACCATGCCCCCGGATGAAGTCGAACAAATCGCACGCTTCAAAAAACTTAATGAAGAACAGAAAGCTGTCTTGCTCTCCGCCAGTAAATTACCCCGCTGCTATACCGAAGGTGTGGTGCTGGCGAAAAAAATCGAGGCGTTGTACCGGGTCGTGCCCCCGAGCCTTTATCTGGCACTGGGGATGACGGAAAAAGAAGAAAAAGCGGAACGACGGGCGTTAATGCGCGAGCATCAGTGCAGTGAACTGGAGGCGGCTGTGTTAGTGGCCAGAAAGATGGATGTTGCGCGGGGGTTAAAACTGACATAACGATTTAATCTTATTATCGGGTATATTGACTGACGTTACCTCTCTTGCCTAAAAAAGTGAGATGAATATAAGAATGAAAAAACATCAATCCAATCATGGAAAAAAGAAACTTTATCGCAGGGTCAATACGACAACCCATTTCGTTTTTCATCATGGCGGTGAATATCGATGGGAACGAGCCAGACAAAAATTAATCAGGGAAGATATGCCCTGCTTTCTGTCTATGAAAGGCAAGCAAAGACGCGGCTTAGATTACACGCCACTTTTTATGTTTTTATTGAGTAAAGTCGGCGAAAAATGGGATGCAATTCACAGTGAAGCCATTCAGCGACTGGACAGTCCAGAACCTTTATTTTGGCTAGTGGCGTTACATGAGCATGAACAACGAGAGTATATCCGCTGTGGTGAATCCAGTTATTACAACGGGTTGTTCGTCGATGGATCTGGTTTTTTAAGGAAGGTGAATCCAAATCTGTCAGTAAATGATATTCCTGTCCAGTGTCAGTGCTGTACGCATACATTTAACGGGGTTCCTGTTCATCGCTGATCCAGGTAATTTTCACCATGAGAAAAAGAATTAACCGCAGTATTTAACGCCCTTTTTCTGCATGTTACCCCTTTCAGTATGAATGAAAAGGGTCACAATCCGTGGTGCAAAAAAACCAATCCACCTGGCACAATAGAACAAAATTGCTGATTATTAGCTGGTTAAGTCTGTCGCTGAGTTTTCCCGGTCAGGCCAGGCCAGAAGATCAAAACCAAGATCTGCCGGCACAAAAACTGGCCGAAATCACCACCCAATGGGGTCAACTCACGCAGTCACAATCGCCCGGTGAGGCAGCAAAAACACTGGCTGCCCAGCAGTTATCATCTGCGGTGACATCAACACTGACACCGTGGTTGAACCAATATGGCAATGCCCGCCTCACACTTCCTTTCGACAGCCGTTTTTCGTTAAAAGATGTTGCATTTGACTGGCTGTTACCCGGGTACAACGTAGCATCGGGTACTGCATTTAGTCAGTCAGGGGTAAAAACCCATCACGGTCAGGCAACAACCACACTTGGATTCGGCTATCGCTATGTCGCCGATGACTGGCTCTGGGGTGCCAATATCTTCTGGGATGCGTTGTGGCCGGAGCAGCATCACCGTTACAGCATCGGGCTGGAAGCCTGGCATGATAACGTCAAACTGTCTGCCAACCTTTACCAGCGCTTATCTAACTGGAAACCCGCCCGGCTCACCGATTTCGATGCAAGACCGGCCAATGGCTGGGATAT
The DNA here is from genome assembly GCF_003610465.1 of Xenorhabdus ehlersii. Classification (GTDB taxonomy): domain Bacteria; phylum Pseudomonadota; class Gammaproteobacteria; order Enterobacterales; family Enterobacteriaceae; genus Xenorhabdus; species Xenorhabdus ehlersii. Next base: position 835,555 of record NZ_RAQI01000001.1, read on the forward strand.
TCAGGCCGAAGCGTATTTGCCGGCTTTTCCTCACTGGGGCGGGCAGTTGACGTATGAACACTATTATGGGCAGCAGGTTGCCTTATTCGGTGGATCCGAACGCCAGAAAAATCCGTACAGCGTCACCGCCGGGCTGACTTACACGCCAGTCCCCTTAGTCACACTGGGTGCCGATTTTCGGCAGGGTAAACAAGGGACCAGTGAGAACCGTTTTACCCTGAACCTCAATTATCGGTTGGGTGTTCCGTTCAGCCATCAGCTTGACCCGAACGCGGTCGCTCCCCTGCGCAGCCTGAGATCCAGTCAGTTTGATTTTGTGAACCGGCGCAGTGATATGGTACTGGATTATCAGAAGCAAACGTTGCTGACGCTGGCCTTTCCGACTTCGGTTAAAGGCTATGAAGGCAAGGAAGTGACCTTTGTGCCGGTTATCCAATCCCAATATCCCCTGGCACGTTTAGCGCTGGATACCAGTGAATTACAGCAGGCAGGCGGAAAAATACTTGATCAGCAACCAGGTAAAGTGACATTACGGTTGCCGACAACCACGGAAAAGCCCGTCCGGCTTTCGGGAATAGCTATCGACAGCCGGGGTAACCGCTCCAACCGGGCAGAAATCATGATGGTGAGTCTGCCGACCGAAAAACAATTACAGGTGACAGCGAATAAAACGCAGGCCAAAGCCGATGGTCATGACAGTGTGCTCTATACCGTCCTTGTCATCGATCAGGAAGGCGCTCCTGTTTCCACTCAGGCGGTTATCTGGTCAAGTGATAAAGGCGAATTATCCCAAACCCGGCAGGATACGGATGCGCAGGGGCAGGCATCGGTCGTGCTGCACAGTCGTCAGCAGGGGCTGCACACAGTACGTGTTTCCGTGGATGGAGAGGTTGCTGTTGCACCTTCAGTCCAGTTTAATGCGGTGCTGATACCCGAAATCACCATTGATAAGCACAGCGTTAAGGCGGATGGAAAAGCAAGGGTAACCTTGACGGTCACGGTTAAAAACGCCGATGGTCAACCGGTACCCAATCAGGCTGTTGGCTGGCAGAGCAGTCTTGGACCGCTCTCCTTATTTTCATTAATGACTGATGCGAAAGGGCAGGCCACCGCCTATTTAACCAGCAAAGTATCAGGAAATGCAGAAATTGAAGTGGCGGTTGGCAGTGAAATGGTGATGGCTTCACCGATTACTTTTATCGCTTCGTTAACGCACACACTTCAGGCAGACAAACAAACCGCGATGGCCGATGGTCAGGACAGCATTCTTTATACGGTGAACGTGCGCGATGCAGCAGATCAACCCGTTGCCAACAGCAAAGTGCAATGGTCAGTGGGTAGCGGGCAACTGCTGGACAGGCAAGAGCAAACAAACAGTCAGGGAGAAGCGACAGCCCGGTTAATCAGCCGCATCGCAGGGCGGGCAACGGTGAAAGCAGAGGTGGTGGGAAAAACCCTTGATGCTGCTCCGGTGACGTTTGAACGCCGGCTGAAACCCGCTATCACGGTGGACAAAGTCAGGGCTAAAGGTGATGGGCAGGATACGATTGTGTTAACGGCTATAGTGCGAGATTCATTGGGGTCACCTGTGGCAAATCAGCCGGTGAGTTGGCAAGCAGATCACGGTGTGTTGTCTTCAGAACGCACACAAACTGACCCTCAGGGGCAAACGCAAGTTCGATTGAACAGCACGTTTGCTGGGCTGCATCAGGTGCAAATCCAGGTTGAAGATCATAAAGTGGCCGCCCCCATGGTGGCGTTTGATGAAGTGCTGTTATCCACCATCAGGGTCAATAAAACCCGCACCGCGGCGGATGGCGAAGATCGAGTGACTTTTACTGTCACCGTCACCGATATTCATGGGCAGGGAGTTCCGGATAAAGCGGTTGACTGGTCTGGCAACCTTGGCGAGATGATTTTTGCAGAAGACAGGACAGACCGTCAGGGAAATGCAACGGCAACCCTTGTCAGTCGTCATGCTGGACAGGCTTCGGTCACTGCTGACGTTGGTGAGCAGTCAGTCGCCTCTTCTGTGGAATTTATCCTGCCGTTACGCCTGGTTGATACCGTTGCCATTGACCGTCAGGGCGGCAATGTCAACCAGAAATCGTTTGGTCTTCGGGGGCCTTCCGTACTCTGGCGTGGTGCGAAATTTCGCCTTATCACGGCCGGCAATACAGGCCGGGTAAGCTGGCAGAGTGATTCACCCTCGGTGACGGTATCGGGGGATGGGGTGACGGTGCAACAAAATCCTGACGGAGTCAGGCTCACCGGCACTGATGAGACCGGGCAACAGGTCGCACTGACCTTGACGGTTCACACCTGGTTTGAGCGCTCCGGCCTGACAAAAGACTTTTATTCTCATGCGAAACAGCGTTGCCAATCACTCGGCAGCCGGGTTGCCTCCAAATATGCCCTCGAACGGCTCTATGAGGAATGGGGGAACTTTTACCTTTATGATGGCTGGGCGCGGGAATTTTATGTCACTTCCACGGATTACCTGGCGGCCAGCTCAGGTTCCGCAGAGCATCAGGCGAAATGGGCGTTTTGGGCAGAAACAGATCGGTGGATGCGAAATGGCTGGCCGATGACAGGATTTGCATGCAGTCGTTAATGAATAACAGGGCGGTTTTGCTTTGCTCTTCAGTCCCTTTTTTCATTTTTCGGAAAACTAATTAATGGCTGATTTTTATAATACATTTCTTCAGGCTATCCCGGTGTTTGATAAAACGGGAAGTGGACTATGTGGAAGTCGGCTTTATTGCTTTGGGGGGGCGTGCTGGCCTCATTATCGGCTAATGCGAAAGTGGTTATCTATACCGACAGCCAACATCCTCCCGTCAATCTTTCCCCGGAGACACAAATTGTCTGGCTGGATGTGGCTGAACAACATCAGAGACAAATCTTCGCTCACCTTTCTGCCGATCCGCAGCAAACCGCTATTCAGGCACAAACTATTCTGCAATCACCCCAATGGCATCAGCAGGAACAGCAACTGATTCAGTCTTATCGTGCTGTTGTTAAAGCCTGGCAATCAGGCGTGCGTAAATACCCTGCGGTGGTATTTGATGACCGGGATGTCGTGTATGGTACGGTGGATGTGGCAAAAGCAAGTGCCCTCAGGGAGCCGCGCCAGCCATGAAGACACCCCGCCTTGCTTTTCCTGTTGTTATCACGCTGATAGCGGCGTTTGCTCCCTTTGCGCAGGCTTCCCTCAACACCGCCCAGATTGTGGCCGGCAGTCTCTCGCCATCCTGTATCCAGTGGCGGGTCAGCGGTATTTGTTACTGGCTGTTTTGTTCCTGGCATGGCTGTACGGTAAAAACGTCGGTTAAAGTCACTCACTACCTCCCCGAAGCGGTGGTGTCCACTTATCACGCCCCCGGTGGCAATCCGTGGGCAGACATGGCGCAAGTCAGCCGGTTATCCGGCGGACTGGAAAACGCTGTCACCGGGGCGTTATCCCACCTGACTGCCGGGGGAATAGTCTTCTGACGCTTTATCACATGATTTTTTCATCCTGAAGATGGCTCATGCTCATAAACACTTCACATAAACTCACATTTTTAGGCACAATGGTATTGATATCATATTTTGGGGAACTAAACAGAAAGGGAAAAAGATCCCGGCCATTTTCAAGTTTTCTTGTTTTATCGAGTGTTTCAAAGTAGTTGTAGATCTCCGATACCACTTTTTTATGTATTTCACTTTTAATAAAATTATTTCCCTGAAAGGGATTTTCATAGTCGCCATAGTACAATTCACGCAAATAAAGAATATCTTCTTCTCCGTCTTCATACATTGAAGAGGTGACTAAGGCCATAATTTGATCTGTGCGATCTTTCTTGACGTGGGTAAAAAAATCATTAATGCACTGCTGTAACTGAGGTGTGCATTTTCCTTGTGGTTTTGGCCGTTTTATTGCTTCAAAAGTGGTCTGTTCTTCCGACATTTTTAACATATCAGTCATGATATTTTTAAATTCTTTCGGGCATTGTGTCTGTTTTACTTCCGCATAAACACAACGGCCAAAATGACCGGAATTGTGGGTGTAATTGTATTTTCTGATAGTCAGGACATATATTCCCGGCTGCGGTGCACACTCTTCTATGCCAGTGGATTCGTAGACGAACCTGAAATAGATGCCGTTTTTTTTGTTATAGCCGATCAGTTTTCTCGCCGCCGCAAAATCGGCGACAGTACATCCACAATCGCAATAAAAGGGGATCTCGCCATTAATAAGAAGAAACCAGCCTTCTGGAACGGTGATTTCGTTTTGCATGGGATTTATCATGTATTGTGTTCCTCTCCAAGATTGATAATGGTGGTCAGTGTGTATCAGTCGGCGCTGCCGCCAGTCTGCCTTTTTCCAGCGGGGGAATGCCTCTGTTGCAACGTCGTCAGGTATTTTTTTATTGACAGGGTAGCATTTTCCTTATTCTCATGAAGCTTCTGTTGGTTTCCGCTGACTTATGCCATCTGATAGCCGGACAGAAAAGGAACAGGCAAATCCCGTTATTGATGCATGTCCTTGTTGCTCATTATGATGAAATGCTGACTGTGTTATCGGCATATTTTTCATTGAGTTCATTACAAATTTTGTCAGCCGGTGTGTTTATTTTCATTTTCAGAAAATCAGTTACGGGCTGACTTTTACGGTGGCTTTCTTCACGCTGGCCTGATGGTTTGCAACAGAGCAACAGAGGCGGAGAGGATGAAAAAGCCGTATTTAATATTTTTGCGGGGAGGGTGTGTGGCAGGGAGTGCAGGTGCGGGCACCGTGGTGTATGGCACAGCGGATATGGCGAACGCACGCGCACTCAGGGAGCAGACTCAACCATGAGTATTCAACGTGTGACTTTTCCTGCGTTCATCACCCTAATAGCGGCATTTTCCCCGGTTACGCAGGCCTCAATCAATACCGCTCAGATTGTCGCCAGCAGTCTCTCGCCCGCCTGCATTCAATGGCGGGTCAGTGGCATCTGTTACTGGTTACTCTGTGGCTGGCACGGTTGTACCGTGAAAATATCGGTTAAGGTGACCCATTATCTTCCCGAAGCGGTGGTGTCCACCTATCACGCCCCCGGTGGCAACCCGTGGTCAGACATGGCGCAAGTCAGCCGATTATCCGGCGGAGTGGAAAATACGGTGACCGGGGCGTTATCTCATCTGAATGCCGGCGGGGGACATCACAATGTCCAGATTGCCGGGCAACGGCGTACCAGCCTGCGTTTTAAATATGCCGATGCCATCGGACATCCTGCGACCAACCTGATAGGGGGGCACATTCCCGGGTATTCCTGCCGCAGTGCAGCCACCCCGTTGATGCCGTATTTTCTCAGCACGCTGGATACGATGGCGTGGCGCTCCGGTTTGCCGGAATCATTCTATCCGGAAGCCCTTATTCCCGGTCAGCGGGAGCTGGGCAGCCAGATGGCCGGGAATCTGTGGGGCAATATTTATCCACGCTCAGGGTTTGTCAATCAGACCGATGAGGACAAGGCTGCCGCCGTGGTGGCGCAGCGGGTGGCGGATATCATCACCCGAACCGGACAATCCCATGTTTATCAGACACTGAAAGGCACACCCACCGCCGGTTACTGGCCACCGGAGCCGGTGAAAGAAAATACCGGCACGAAAAATCACCAATGGCAACGGTTATCACCGAAGCTAAGCCCGTCCTGCGCCGTGTTTCCTGATGGTGAACATTCGGCTGCAATTGATGGCAATCAAGCCTATGCCCTGTGGCAGCCTTACAGTTGCTGCCAGCGGCGGGGACAACGTTTTCTCAGCAGCACAGCTATCTGAAAAAAGGATGAATAATGACGAAGATAAACGCGTTATTACTGATAATCAGTGGGCTGGCCATGACTTCTGTACAGTCCAACGCAGCCGGGCTGTCCCTCACATTACCGCAGGTGAACCGAAGTGCACTGGGTTATGGGGCAGAGGCCAGCGGTGCGGTATCCGATACGCTGTTCTATACCCTGGGGGGCGGTTCGGTGATTTCTGAACCCGCCAGTCGCAGTGGTTCAGCCACCCTTGGCGGGTTAGAACTGGGCTGGCGCTCGGATTTGATGTGCGGCAATTTTGACCTGAAAGCGACCGTCAGCAACCAGTTGAACGGTATCACGGCCGGGTTCAAGAACCTGATGAGTGATGTGATCCAGGGCGCGACCGGTGCCGTAGCCAGCCTGCCGGCGATGATTATCCAGCGGGCCAATCCGGGGCTGTATGACATGCTGACTAACGGCGTTTTGCAGGCCAATGTAGCTTTCGACAAAGCCCAGTTCAATTGCCAGGCCATGGCCAATAAGATGATGGATTTTGCGCAGAACAATAAATGGACTCAATCGGCAGCCTTGCAGGAATACAAAAGTCTGGTCAATGGCGGGGATGGTGATGCGGTGCGCGCTAATAACGCCGGCAGCAAAGTGACCGGTGCCGGCGGACATCCATGGATTGGCGGGCAAAGGCAGGGGGGCAAGGGACAGCATGCCATTCGTCCGACACGCGATTTAGCCAGCGCCGGCTTTAATATGATGAATCAGCTGCCGGTGCTGAGCCAGTCATCGGTCAGGACCCAAAATTGTGAGGGCAGTGCCTGTCGCAAATTCAGCACAGCGAGTGAAGCGGCAGAAGCAGTGGTCAGGGTACTGGGCGACCGGGCAATCCGCACCTGTGCTCACGCAGCAGACTGCATCAGCGGTGGTGAAAAACACCAGCCGGGTACGACGGTAGCAGGAACGGGTTTTGCCCCGATGCTGGAAGCGCATACCAAAACCAATATGGAACAGTTGCTGAAACTGGTCAGCGGCACGGAAAAACCGACGATAGCCAATCTGGCGAAACTGAAAACCGGTAGTTTGACGGTCACTCAGGGGGTTATTCAGGCATTGCAGCGTGATCCGGATAAAGCTGCACTGACAGCACGTTTGGCGGGCGAACTGGCGATGGCCGAAACCACAGAGACGGCATTGTTAATGCGGCGAATGCTGATTACCGGCATGTCTGAACCCAATGCGGCGGCACAATCGGAAGCCCTGGCGGAAGGCGAACGGCGGATTGAGGCACTGGACCGGGAAATCCATGCGTTAAGGAATGAAATGCAGCTGAAACGCGAACTGGCCCACAATGCCATTCTGACCATTATTGAGCGCGACACCCAACGTATCAGAATGCATCCGCAAAAACAGGTGCCGGACAGCACCGATGTCCGTTTTTATCAACTGGAAGCGCCAAATCGTGAGCGCAGGTAAGACCGATGATGGCAAAGACGATTTCAGTATTCAGAAAAGGAGTTGCGTTATCACTCATCATCGCTTTAGTTATGATTATCACTGTGGCGACAGGCTGGGTCGGGCTGCACCAGGCGGAAAAACTCACCGAGATGCATCATTGGGTGACTGAAACCGGGGGATTCTGGTTAGTCTGGCGGTTAGGCCTGTATGCCGTACTGGGCTGGGGTAGCTGGAAAATCGGGCAAAAGACAACACATCAGCCGGCACACCGTGCAGTGTTAATACGGATGAGGGTGTCCAGCCTGCTGTTTATTCTGCTGGGTGAATATGCCCTGTCAGGGAATATTGGGGGGATGCTATGATCACCAACAGCTATCTGGAATACTTTCTGACCCTGCTTGGCTGGGTGGTCAATAACGGGTTATGGCAAATACTGATTGCCACCGGGCTGTTTACCCTGCCTTTAGTGATAAAGGTCATCGCGGTCTGGCTGAAAGTGCGGGAGAATGGTGAAGAGGACGGTCACGGCGGATTACAGTCGCTTGCCCGTCTCGAAAATACGTTGTATGGTGCCTTTTTCGTCATGGTGGTGTGTTGTGTGCCACTGATCAATGTCAGCCTCAGTACCCTCCAGTACGATCAGTCCCGCGCCGAAAGTTGCGGTACCTGGACACCGCAAGCGCCGGATAAAAGTGGTTATGCGCCGGTGATCTCCAGCCTGAACAATCAGACGGCGGCGGTGCCCCTCTGGTGGGCCGTGGTGCATCGGTTGTCAAAGGGATTAACGCAAGCGGCGGTCGCTTCCATTCCCTGCCGGCCGGATTTAAGGCAGCTGCGTTTTGAGGTACAGCACACCCGTATCCATAGCCCGGCACTGGCGACGGAATTGCAGGATTTCACTAATGACTGTTATGCCTTAGCGTTGTATCAGTGGAAACAACGGGATCAGGGGCAAACCACCGATCCGACCACCCTGCATGATATTGACTGGCTGGGCAGTCGCACCTTCTTATCCGGCGATTACCGGACGCTGCAATCCCGAATGCCCAGGGTACTATTTCCGTGGAATGAAAGCCGGGACACTGGCCGGCCCAATACCGGGCAGGGCGGTTATCCCACCTGTCAGGCCTGGTGGTCAACCCCTGAAACCGGACTGAAGGCCAGGGTATTGACCGAGGCTGATCCGGGATTGTGGTTGCGTCTGTCGGCAGCCCTCAAAATGCTGGGCAAAGAAACCCGAGAATATCAAGAAGCGGTGATCCGCCGTTTAGTCAGTCCGGTTAACTTGACAATGTCTCAGGACGGCTATGTGTATGCGGGGTATGGCGGCAATGCCGATTTTACGGTCTGGGACAGATCAAATCGAGTGGGGTCTTCTGCGGGAACTCTGCTGGGGGGATTCCTCAGCATGACGGCGTTTGATGCGGTGCGTCAGGCTTTGCCGATGATACAGGCGGTGATCCTGATGGCGTTGTATATCCTGATCCCGTTGATCCTGCTGTTTGCCGCCTATGAATTTAAGACGGTACTCACACTGACGTTCGCCCTGTTTGCGTTGAATTTTCTGACTTTCTGGTGGGAGACTGCCCGTTGGTTAGACAGCTATTTACTGGACGCCTTGTATGGCTCAGACACCCACAGCCTGTTGAATCTGGCGGGATTTCAGAACACCTCGGATGATTTGATTATGGGGCTGGTGATGGGCGCACTGTTTATTGTGCTGCCAATGGTCTGGCTGGGCGCACTGGCCTGGGCAGGGGTGCGGATGGGCGATATGGCGGGCATGATGAGTCAGGGCGTGGGGCAAGTGAAACAGTCGGCCGGCCTGTTCGGGCAAATGGTGATGCAGAAGGTATTATCCCGAGGAAAGTAGTCAAATTAGGTGCTTAAGACTTAAGGAATAGAACGTTATTCCCTAAGTTGAGTTTGAATTTGATATTTTCCTTTTTTTAATCTATTGACCGTTGTTTCGATAATTAAAATAAGTCATATTGTTGCGTTAATGTTTTAATTCATGTTCTTCTCAGTTTAAGTTTTGTTTTTACATCAGTAACACAATACTTGTGAGATATATCACAAAAAAATAAATTATTGAATGCCATTTCAGTCAGTATCTATTATATATAAATAGCTATAATTTCATGTTTATATCGATACCCTTTTCAGGGTAATAGACGATATTTAATCATAATAGAAGCCTCAGGGGTCGCAACCGTTGAGGCTTCGCTACTATTATCATGGCAATAAAGAGTGCGTAAACACAGTGAGTAAAAATTTTCATCTGGTTCGATGTCTTATTTAAATAATCCTGTAAAATGGCGGTTCATGTATACACCCTGTGTATTTCGTGGAATATGAACTTTTATGATTTTTAATTTTTCGCAATGAGGAAAATCGATTTGGCTGACTTAACTTAAATGTTAAGGTTAGTTTTTTCGTTATTGAATTAATAATGAACAGAGTTAAATTAGAACGCATTGAATGTGCTACAAAATGGATGAAAAGAAGTGATGAACGATACCAATGAAAAGGGTAAGAACAGGAAGAATAAAAAACCCGCTGACTATTTTATTCCTTATAAAACGACATATGATTTACGCTTAAGTAAAAAGGAGCCTAATTTAATCAACATACTGATACAGATTCAAGGCTATGAATATGGCTTTTTTACCGTGTTAGGTGTCCGCCCTTTGTCTCAACGGAGTGACGGAAAAAGTAATGCCATTTATGTCGTCAGGTGTCGGTGTGGTAAATATGCTGTCAGGACATTAAAAGCCATTAAAAACCCGAATAATGTTAATGATATGTGTGTGCATTGCCAGCATTTATTTAGTCAAAGGCGTAAAGCAATTTTTCGTACGACAGGAAATGATGTGGATTTATCGGAGTTAACCGGAATTAAATGTAAAACTCCTTTGGAAATTAAAGAATAAGAAAATGGTTTTGCACTTAGGAATAAAACTATCAGAATACACTTTATTCTGCTCAGGATGTGGGGGTTGATTGGAAATTATCAGGTAGGGTAATGGTAATAAAGCGGGAAGACTTCTGTGATCCTCTGGCTTTTGCATGATGACATGCCTCTATACTCAACAAACTTGAAGATGCATTATTAAGAATTCATATAATGCTGATTTTTTAGAATAAAAAATCATAACAAGCCTTCATCTTGAAGTTAAATTGGTATATACCAATCGCCATTGAAGATGCTTGATTTCTTATCCAAATCAGATCATGCATGCAACCATGAAAATTCATCTGACACCAGAACAAAAACACGCCCTTGAATTGATGCATGATACTACTCGCGACAGTCGAGTCTGTGATCGCATTAAGGCGGTGCTTTTGGCCTCAGAAGGTTGGACTGCTCAGATGATTGCACAGGCCTTGCGTATTCATGAAAGTACGGTCAGCCGTCACCTGAAAGATTTTATCGCGCAGGAAAAGCTCACCCCAGAAAATGGCGGCTCTGAAAGCCATCTCTCTGCCGAACAAACCGCCGACCTGATTGATTATTTGACCGCCAATTTGATGCATACCACAACCCAAATTGTGGCCTATGTCCAAGCCCGTTGGCAGGTTTCTTTCAGCGTGGGCGGAATGACAAAATGGCTTCACCGCCAAGGTTTCAGCTATAAAAAACCCAAGGGTGTTCCTCATAAATTCGATGCGCACAAACAGCAACAATTTATTGATGACTACAAGGCGCTGAAAGAGGAAGCGGGGCAGAATGAACCGATCCTATTTATTGATGCGGTGCATCCTTCACAGTCCACAAAGCTCAGCTATGGCTGGATGAAAGCAGGAAAAAATCAGGTAAAAGGGATCGAAACCACCGGCAGTCGTACCCGTCTCAATATTCTGGGCGCCCTGAATTTACAACGGATTGAAGACACCGTGATCCGTGAATATCCGCGCATCAATGCCGAAAATATCGCCTATTTCTTCGGTGCGCTCCGAGAAACTTACCCGCTTTCGCAAAAAATCCACATCATTTTGGATGGAGCGGGTTACCATCGAGCCGAGTTGGTGAAAGATATTGCGTATGTCCTGAATATTGAATTGCATTACCTCCCGCCTTACAGCCCAAACCTCAATCCGATAGAGCGATTGTGGAAGTATATGAATGAGCAAGTGCGTAACAATATCTATTTTCCGGATGCGAAGACCTTCCGTGAAACTCTTCGTCACTTTTTTCATGTCACTTTGCCAGAAAAAGCGAAAGAGCTCACGACTCGACTGACTGATAATTTTCAGATTTTAAAACCTGCATCTTCAAGTTAGATTGGTATAAACTACTCAGCCAAGATAAATTTAATCCATTATCTTGGCTGATTTCTAGATATTTATACTCCTAAATTATAAATATTATCGGCTTCCTTATCCCCATCTTCCTCCATATCGACGCTACCTAAAGCCCCCAAATCTAGACTATAAATAACATCACTTTCCTTACCTTTTTCTACATAAATAAAATAACCAAGATCACCATCTTGACCAATTAAAAAATAATTCCTCTCAACATCCTGAATAGTATATGTTTTATTCCTTTCAATGACATAATCGAAATTATAAATATAGATATTCTCTTGTTCTTTCCCCGTTATCTCAATATAAGGCTTATCTTGAATTTTCTCGGACAAAAATTTCCTATAGTAATGGGGTAATTTAATATCCATTTCTTTTTCAATAAAATCTAATCTTTCTAAAAAATCTTCTTTATTCATAAAAATTTCCTCTTGATAAACCTAAATATCAAAGAATGGATTGTTTTTATTAGCCCCCCTAAGCCCATCAAAATACTTATAAGCATCACCAAGGGATTTCCTTGCTTGAGCTTTAGGTACGCCAGCATCAATCATCTCTCTATAACTTATATTGAATTCTTCTTTTAACGTTTTGTCCCATCCACCAGATTCTGCTCGTCTTGTTCTTTGTGCCGCACTGATTTGAGCATGTGGCATTCCCGAAGATGAATGTAATAATGTGGCTGGCGCTGAATTCCTTTTATAATCTTTGATGCGTTTCTTAGCCCAATGATCTTGTATTGGATGGTGACTCTGTACAAGATTATCAGCTTTAGTATTACTGTGGCCTGGTGCTCTATTTACGCCCGGAGACAAATTGCCATGTAAGTCTACATCTCCAGCTTTATATCCATTAGGGTTGTTACATGCTAATCCTAATGGATCTATCCAGCCAGTTGGATTTTGCACATATGCATACAAGTTTTCCCCACCCATCAGTCCAATTGGATCTGGCGTCAAATACTGCCCCGCCACCGGCGAAAAATATCTATGCCGATTGTAGACCAGCCCACTCTCGTCGTCCAACCACTGGCCGGCAAATTTTAACCCCGGATTGAATTCAGGATTCTCTCCCAACATGCCCAGACGCAGCCCATACAGGCTTTGCGGCGGCTGGCGCCAAACCCGATGCCCCGCTTCATCAAACAACGCCAGCGGTTCGCCGGTCGGTGCACACACCGCATATTGTGTCTGCATTTTTCCGGCCAGTAATTCACGGCGGTTTTCCGGGTTCGGGGTAAAAAACTGGATCTGCTGCGCCAGCAACTGCCAGCCGTCAAACACCAGATGGCGGATACAGTGCAACCGGTTGTGCCAGTACTCATGGATTTCCGCCGGCACATCCCCATCCCACAGGTACGTCGTGCGCTCACCTGACTGTTCACACACTTTCTCGGTGCGCCGCCCGAAGGCATCGTAGCGATAGGCCCACTGCTGCCCGCCCGGCGTTTGTACCCCGATAAGCTGGTTCTGGCTGTTCCAGCGGAACCTGGTCAACTGAGCACGGTGGCCTTCCTGCCAGAGCTGCATGGCGGTCATGCGGCCGGCTTCATCATATTCAAACAGATGCTGGCCGAGCTGCCGTAACCGGTGGCCTTTCTGGTAAAGACGTTCACCGCTAATGTCATGCAAACCGTCAAACCGGCGGGCAGGATAACCGGCGGCATCGTATTGATAATGCTCTCGCAACCGTTCGCCATCACTGACTGAGGTCACCTGCCCGTTGCCGTTCACCACATAGCGCAACCACTGCCGCTCATCATTCGCGGCCACCAGATTCAGTGCCGCATCATAGCGATATTCCCGGTCGATGCCAGCCAGGGTGGGCTGGGGAATATCCGCCACTTCATGGGCGTCAAAAAACTCGGTATTGCGCCCGGCACGCTGTGCCGTCAGTTGCCTCATCAGGGTATGCGCCTGACGCAGGATAAACCCTTTATCCGACTGGCGATGCCACTCGTGCCCGTCTTCATCCCGTTCAAAACGGAGAACATGTTCACCATTCAGGCTGAACTGTTTCAGTTCCCCGACATGGTTAGCTTCAACTTTGGCCTGCCAGTGCAACCCCGCGACCGGATGATAGGTGCTTTCGACGCTCGCACTGTCCGGGTAATCACGCTGGATTTCGCCATGCGCCTGCGTTTCTTTCACGATGCGATCTTTCTCATCGTACTCAAACGTCAGCGGTTCGCTGTCAGGCGCCGTCACGACAAGCAAACGCCCCAGAATATCGTAACCATAAGTGGTTGTCCCTTCCGGCGTATGCATCGCGGTCATGCGGCTGGCTGCATCGTACTCAAAGCGCGTGATGTGGCCCAACGCATCCCGTTTTTCCATGCAGTTACCGTTGCCATCGTACGCATAGTGCCACTGCGTGCCAGCATAGTCGGTTTCGGTGATCACCCGCCCGTCGGCATCCAGCGTATAGCGGTAACTTTCACCCTGCGGGTTAATGACTTCAACGAGTTGCAGGCTGTCAGGGTCATAACGATACTGCCAGCGATGGCCTTCGCCATCGACGCGCGCCACCGGTAAGTCAAACGGGCCGTATTCGATATGCCATTGCACACCACGCGCATCTGTCCATTCGGTCAGGTTGCCATGCCGGTCATGGCGAAAACGCTCTGTGCTGTTGTTCGGCCGATCGCTTAGCGCCACCCGGTGATGGCGATCGTATTCCCACAGCCATAATGCCCCGCCCCCCGAAGCCAGTCGCTGCAACCGATCATGGCTGTCGTAGCCCAGCCGCAGGCTGCGGTTTTCTTCATCAAACAGTCGGGTCAGCCGTTTCTGTGGGTCATATTCCCACGACCGCTTGTATCCCTCCGTGTCCTCTGCCGCAATCACCAGCCCGAATTCATTGCGCGTCAGCGTGGTTTTGTGGCCATCCGGTGCAATAAAGCATGCCGTATTGCCATTATCGTCATATTGCTGCCACCAGACCCGTCCCAGCGGATCGGTCATGCTGATAAGCCGGTCTGAATCATCGTAGTGATACTGCCATGCCGCACCGGTGGCATCAGTGAATTGGGTGACCAGTCCGGTATCCGCCAGATAATCTAGCGTCAGGGTTTGCCCTTCCGGTAAAATCTGGTGGCGCAGGTTGCCCCATTCATCATAGTCATAACGCGTGACATGACCGCACGGGGTTTCGACCTGGGTTACCTGCTGCTGGTCATTGTAATGCCAGGTGGTGGTATGGCCTTGCGGTGTGGTGGAACGGGTGATACCCGACTCATAAGTCAGTTGCACCGGGTAGAACCCGTCACTGCCGACACTGTGGATACAACGTCCCTGTGCATCATAGGTATAATCAACCGCAGTCTGGTCGCCATCCGACCAGCGGCTAATCAATCCCTGTTCGTTATAGTCATAGAACAGGTGAAATTGCTGGGTACTGTCCGCTTCGGACAGAGTGCCATTGTCATGATAGGCATAGCGTGCCATCACGTCATTCAGCCCATTGTCAGTGCGATAGATCGCTTCCAGCAGGCCATCTTCCCGGTAGAACAGCCTCAGTTCAGGGCCATCACTGTGGGTCACTTTGTCCAGTTGATGAGTAGCGTTATGGTGAAAATGCACGGCATTGCCATTGCGGTCACGGTGTTCGGTGAGTAGCCAGCACTGTATCGCCTGCCCTCCGGTGGGCACCAATCGGGCGAAGTATTTGCGTACCGGATTATTCCGCTCTGCCAGCACAAAGCCGGATTTTTCCCGACTTAGGGTAAAGTCGGGATGTTCCGGGTTGATGCTGTGGTTAACACTTTGTGGCAGGGCAAAATGCAGGGAAGCTCCTTCGGTGGTCAGGATTTCTATCCGATCCCCTGTGACAAGGGCACATTCCGAAAAGTTGTCGAACCAGTTCTCGCCCAGACATCCCCGCAACCCCGGTGACCAGCTCCGGGTAAAACGCAGCGGCAGCGTTTGTCCCAGCTCAATATCGGTACGCTGATCAAACAGGGCACCGGTGGTGACATCAATCGGGTCTCCGGTAAAGAACTTTTTCGTACTGGCCCAGTAACGTTTTAAGCCTTTGGTTTCCTTGAATGCGGTTTTGGCACACTGGAGTGTTTTGCCCCGAACAATCCCCCCGACTTTTTTTGCACCGTTAAATGCGCCCCTTACAACCGCTTGCTGTCCTGTTTTGGTAAAGAGCTTGCCTATACCTTTGGTCAGCCCACGCGAAGGGGGAACGATAAATTCGACAGCGATCAGTAATACCCTTTGCCAGCCGGAAAATTCTTCCTCTATTTCCAGGTACGTGCCCTGACCGGAGCCGATAAAAACTTTGCTGGCACCGCTCTTGATGGTGGAACCGCACACCAGCTTATCATTCATCCGTGCAGCGGGTTCGCCATTGATAAACACCGATTCACTGCCCTGTGCTATCAGCGGTGGCGGATGTTTGCTGCATGTAGCTAAATCCACGGTCGCCCGGGCGGCCGGCTTGCCCTCAATCTGCACATTCGGTGAACCTTGGCTGATGGCGCCATCCGGTGGCCCGATGCTGTTCACCATATTGGTGACTGCTGAACTGACATCACTGATAAACCCACCCAGCGCCATCGTTCCCGCCGTGCCTAATGCCAATACCGCCGCGGTAGCCAATCCGCCGGTGCCGACAATCACGGCCGATGCTGCCGCAAAGACAGCAGCGCCAATCAATGCCCCGACCACTGCTCCTGCCAGTGCGCCTAAAAAGCTCGAGTGCTGGATAATATCACCCTCACGCGCAGCAGCAGGGCCGCGGGGCTGTGCGGGGGGCATGACTCTGCCCACCGCATGGGTCGCCCCCACACGGGCAATCCGTGTGACAATATCGTCACCCAATCCCATGATGACCTCCCGTCACGCCGCCTGAAAACTGGTAATGACGGCCAGTAACGCGGTACGCTGCCCTTCTTCAAAGGGCTGTGGTGACGTCAGGTTAAAGGCCAGTGACTGGCTGCTCCGGATTTGCAGCACCACGATCTGGTGCATTTCCCCTTCCGGGCTTTGCCACTGATAATCCAGCCGCCATGCGGGTTCGCCACTGAGGACCAGTTGTAAACGCTGGTGCTCCTGATAGCCCGGCAGGTGAGTCGCAAATTGCGCCAGCGTTTGTTCGTAATACGTTGTTGCATCAGTTCCCTGCGGTACTGGTGTGCGGTTAATCACCAGATTGACTCCGCTGTCATCCGGCAGGACAAACACCTGCATCGTTTCATCACGCCAGTTAGCAGGGAGAGTCAGAGTGCCTTCATTCATCTGGTAAGGTTGTGTGCTCATCGGTATTTCCTTTTTAAATTGTCGTTTTTTTAACATCACGAATGCGATCAGTTCAGGGTGATCACTTTCTGGCCGTTGATAATGACGGTGTCGCCGGTAATATGGATATTGCCGTCCTTGTCGATCGAAATGCTTCCTTTGGCATTGCCGATATAGATACCGTCTTCGGTAGACTGAATGGTGATGGCACCTTTGGCACTGAGCACACTGGTTTTTTCCACTGTCACCTGTCGGGTCCCGATGTTGCTGACTTCCGTACCGATGATTTCCTTATGACGATCTTTGCGCACGGTAATTATCTGGTTGTTACCAACACTTTCTGTATGGTCATGAACCACGTGGGTTGACCGGTCATTGAGAACTTCCGTACTCATATCCCGCTGCGCATGCAATGCCAGCTTCTCACTGCCTTTCGCATCCTCAAACAGCAACTCGTTATACCCTTCGCCCTTGTGGGTTTTGGAACGGAACGCCATCTGGGTTTTACTGCCCGGCAGCCCACCCGGCGGGATATTGCTGGCGTGGTAGGTTCGACCGGTGACAATCGGCTGATCCGGATCGCCGTGCAGAAAATCGACAACGACTTCCTGACCGATGCGCGGGATCGCCAGCATGCCCCAGCCCTGTCCCGCCCACGGCTGGGTGACGCGTATCCAGCAGGAACTCTGGTCATCGCTCTTGCCGTAGCGATCCCACGGGAACTGGAGGCGGATACGGCCATACTGGTCACAGAAAATCTCTTCCCCGACCGGTCCCACCACTTTGGCGATCTGCGGGCCGTCAATCACCGGTTTTGGCAGCGGCGCAGGGCGCCAGTGCTGGTTATGGCGGATAAAATGAAACTGGCTGTGCAGGGTAGTGCCCGTGCCGCTGTTGGCGGTTTCGAGTGCCTGCGGCTGGCTGCCGGCATGACTGGTGCCCACTACCTGCCAGGACTGGTTCAGATCTTCACGCGGGTGGTTGTACAGGGTGAATAATTTACCCGGCTGGATGGCAATGGCATTGCCGCTGCCTTGCCCGGTCACGGCATTGTTGCGCAACGCTTCCAGACGGTAACGGGTGAAATCTTTACCGTGCGCCTCATCCTTAAAACGCCCCGGATAATCGTAGTGCTCGTAATACATCTGTTGCAGGGTGTCTTCCTTCATCTGCTGGCTGAATTCGGCCGGCCACGCGGGATTTTTGAAGGTGTAGTCTTTGAGTTGCACCTGTGCAGGGCGGACTTGTGCCCTGTGTGTCAGGTTGCTTACGGCGGGTTCACCCAGCGTACTGGTGTCACCCGACTGGTAGGGCAGGACAATGCCTGGCGGGACAGAGCCGGCGTCATCGGCAAATACCAGTGTATTGCGCCCGTTGCCGCATTCAAAAAAGTAGAAGATGCCTTCTTCTGCGGTCAGCCGTTGCAGGAAAGCAAAGTCACTTTCCTGATATTGCACACAGAATTCCCGCTCCGGGTGGGCATGGCGCAGGCTGAAGACGACGTCGCGGATACCATGCTCTTTCAAAATCATGGTGATAATGGTGGCAATGTTCCGTTGCTGGAAGATGCGCGAGTTTTGCCGCAGGGTGGTGCGCCACAGGTCAGGACGAATACTCATCTGGTAGGTGGTCTGGTGCAACCCGGTATTACCCTGTTCAAAGCTGGCAACCATACCGGTGATACTGCGGCTTTCTACCCCATTCTGGGTGATCGTCAGGGTAGCGGTGCGATCGAGTACCGCCGGAAAATCGATGGCCGGGTCGGCACTCGCCAGCCCCACTTCCAACGTGAACGGCTGGGAAAAGTGTTCATTCAGGGTAAAATCGGTAACGACAAAGGTTTGCGGCGGTAACCCGCCCGCCGTCAGGGTAAATTGCAGGCCGCTTGGGGTTTTGCCATCACTCAGCATTTGCAGGGCTTTGGTGGCGGCGCTGTGACCGCTGGCGGCTTTCTTTGCCAACCCTTGTCCGTGCCCAACGAGTGTCCCGGTTGCCTGCTGAGCCAGCCGGGTGGCTTGTTTCCCCTGCCCAAACAGTGCCTTTCCTTGCTGAAGTTTTGCGATGTGCTTTTTCACTGACATAGATGTCTCCCTGAGATGATAACGGATAACGTGATAACCTGACAGCGATGTCGGTCATCACGCTCGGGCATAACATTTAAATTCATCCGGCGTTGCCTCTGACAAATGTGATGATGAAAGCATCAACAGTACACCGTAAACCTGAGATAATTTGAAAAGGCTGTGATACCAGAATATTGTGCTTAATTCATGAAAAATAATAATGAGGGGGAATGATAAATAAGGGATAAATGAAAACCAAATGAAATCAAGTGAAATAAAAAAACGCCCCGACAATGGCAGCGTAAAAAGTTAAAATAATTGCGCCATTAGTGTAATACACTCTGTTTTTATCAATGGTTAATTAATTGTTCTGTGGTTTATTGTTAGCAGATTCAATGCTTATCTGGTAACATAATGATTTAATAAGACAAATAAAATATCAAGGGTGTTGAAAATCATGATCATTTTCATTTTGTGATTATGATCACAAAAATTGTTATTTGAAATGATGACAGCATCTTTCAATCCAATCTTAAAATAAAACACCATAACAAAAATAGATACTTCATTCTTGTTAAAATACAACTCAGATGTTTATTTGTGATAAGAATAAATATCACGATGAGATAATATTGATATAAACACGATGAAAAGATATTTTTCTTTATTTTAGACAGATTGCTGTTCAAACTGATTGAAAATACACCGTGAAAAAGCGGCATAAAACACAGTTTGACCGCGCCTGACACAATCGCTATTATCTTGCTGTTATTTCATGATCCCTCACGCCTGCAAGGATCAGCGTTAAGCGGCGAACCAAAACTCCTGTAGCCTGAAAGGGAGTGCATGCAATGCGGTACATCTGCGCACTTTTGGAAGCAGATATCCTCGGACACCTAACCCTCCGTCTGGGGATGAAAGTTTCCCGGTGGTATTCATCATCGGCTATTCACATACATAACCGAGCAGAACAGGCTCTGCCTTACGTTAATCGATACCGTTTTAACCGGTACAACATTCACCTGCATTTTGCATTTATCACGATAAACGTCCCGAATATTGCGCGGCGTCACTTGTGTTAAAGCGCAGCGTTTACCAAGTGACGCCGCAAAGCGGCCAACGTCCAGAGCACGTAGAGCCTGACTTTACGGCCGATTTGAACCCCGCATTACTCAGTGAAACCACTAATAACAGACCATTAACCGCCATTTTGTTTGATTGATAAACGATCGTCTTATCGGATTTTCAACCCATTGCCTGATTGCAGGCTGATGCAGTAAAAATTAAGGAGAAATTCATCACGTCAAGATAATGAGGCGTTCATCCTGATGAGATCAGGCCCTGAACGGGGAGCATGTCATCGCTGTGCTGAGCACGTCGCGAGCTCCTGCAATAACTCAACACAATCCCGCCCTGCTACACATTGTCTGACGCACCACGGAACGGTGAACCTGAACCGACACGCAGGGAATTGTTTTAAAAACGACTAAAAATGAATAAAACACAAGCAAAGCAGCAGGGGAGGCGAAAATGGCGCAGGGATCGACACGTTCAAAGGTTGAGCAGTTCAGAAAAGCCTTTATTACTCATGCCCGACAGGCGGGCGGAAGTTTTGTGACAGTGGCTGATCGTGAGCGGATTGCCCGGTATTTCCTTGATTATTTAAAAAACAATGGCATCAAACTCCGGCAAATGGATAGCCTGAAGGTGAAATATATTGAGCGCTACATCGCTGAACGGAAAGCTCACCATATTAATCACCGGACATTGCAAAATGAAATGTCGGTGCTGCGGGCCATTTTAACGCAGGCGGGAAAGCACAAGCTGGCTGATCCCGATAATGCCCGCCTGAGTAACCGGGCATTGGGTATCGCTGAGACGAGCCGCAAGGGAACGAAAACGGCGTTGACACCGGTCGCGTTCCGGGAAATTTTTCAGCAAGTGGAACAAAAAGACCGGCGCGTGGCAGCGGTGATGCAACTGGCTTATGTACTGGGGCTGCGCACCAAAGAAGCGATCGAAGCCTATAAATCGTTAGCGACCTGGAAAAAAGCGCTGGAAAACGGGCATACCTCTGTGCGGGTGGTGTTCGGCACCAAAGGCGGACGTCCAAGACAAACGGTCATATTGGATCGGGAAGCCCTGCAACACGCGATTGCTTATGCGGAACGCGAGCAGGCCGGGCGTAGCGGCAAATTGATTGATAAGCCCACTATCACCCAGGCCATAGATCGCTATCGGTATATTGTCAGAAGGGCAGGCCTGAGCGGCAAGAAAGCCCCACACAGTATGCGCTACCATTTTGCCCAGCAATCTGGTGAACATTATACCGCGCAGGGCTTCAGCGAGCAGGAAGCACAGGCCCTGGTCTCGATGGATTTGGGGCATGGCGATGGGCGTGGGCGCTATATCCGGCAGGTGTATTACCAGAATATTGAGGGTGAATAATGCGTTTTTTCCTGCCAAAGAAATTATCCGTCATTCCGCACTAATTTTATGATTTAAATATAGTGTGACTTTCATCATATTTTTTACACTCAGTGATGCTGAATGATTGACGGCAATATTCATTTTTGATCCATTTCTTCTATTTACCGGAAAAATGCGATGTCTACGCCAGAGCCTGTCATTCAGCTCCTTGAGCACCTTGGAATTATTTTTGCTTTTTGCCATGAGCTAAGGTTGCCCCGCATGATTGAAACCATCATGCTCAAATACGCTGACCACCACGTTTCTCACGGCGATGTATGCGGCGCTGGAGCATAAGATCCTTAACGGATTGAGCCAACAAGCGCCATTCTTTCCGGATATGAAAAACAAGCTGACACAATCGCCAACGGCTCGCTGGGTATTCCTGATATTTGAAGGGATCAGTACCTTTGAATTTCAAGAGCATAAAATGGTAACAGGGATGCAATCCCATCACCATAAACTCCTGAATATATTAGGGCAACGTTATAAGTAGGCTCATTTCTGAATTAGGTGCGGAATGACGGATTATTACTGTACTGACAGGTTGTTAATTATTCAAATTGCCGCTGTATCCATCCGAAAATTACATAAATTCACTATCTGTCTTCTATTCGGATTGTAGGGATTGTGTATACAGCCCCTACATGACACTCAAAAATCAAATAGAAAATGCTTTTCTTTTTTGATATTTTTCAATTATTTGACTCTTTCTTATTTTGTAACTACCAAATTGTTTTTCAGTTCTTTCCTTTATACGCTTAATTCGTAAGTTTATGTGTGCTTCAGATGAAACCTTAGCATTTGATATGGATAGGATTGATTTTGTTGTTAAAAACTCTTCTTCAGAGTCATTACATACATAGATTAGTGCATCTAGGTTTTTGGATTCTAAAAATTTTTTTATTTCATTTTTATATAAATTACATTCATTTTCATAACTTTCTTTTTCAGATAATATTTCATGAATTTTTTTTAGCTTAGGTGTTTTTATTTCTTCAAGTTTAAGACTGCAAACTTCATGGTAAGTAACAATTAGGTACTTTATATTATTCATAAGGGTAATTATTTTTTGCATCGTTGGGATTGGTTTTAAATTACATAAGGTGCCAACAACCCACTGAGATTTGTTTTTTTTCAAAATCGGAGTATGATTTTTTTAATATATCTATCTTTATCTCCCAGTTTTTGTTTTTTTGTGCACTGTAAATAAATTGTAGTACTACGTTAGGGAAAATTTTATAAAAGAGAGCCGCTTTTTCTCGTGTTTCAATGAGATTAGATCTTAGATTTGAAAGTTCTTCATTCCAAATCAAAACTTGATCGCGATATTCCTTTATTTTATCTAGTATTTTTTTTCTTTCAATTTCTTTTTTAACACGCTTTCTTTCAATATTAAAATTTTTATCCGCCTTAAAATAATTTCGTGCACAATGACCGCCAATTAAAGCTTCTATACCACCTGTAGTGATACCGAGCCATCCACTTTTATGATTTTGATGACAAATTCCTTTTTGTCCCTTAACCTGACAGGCAACATCTTCGTCAAACTTATATTGGCCAATTAACTTCTTGAAGTTTTCCGGGCTAATTTCTTGTTCATTTGAAAATGCAGGGCGGTTTTCAATTTCAATAAAACTTGAAAAAAACTCCGATTTTTCTGACATTTAAGCTCCTGATATAGTGGTTCTGGTTTAATATCAACCGTTTGTTAAATATACAATTTAAAGTCCAGGTAGGCAAGAGGGGGTTGTAGGCTAAAATCCTAGAAAATTCCGTTAAATGGACATTGTCTGGCATATGGGGGCTCCTATTGTGAGAAAGTCTGTTCCTGAATACGAAGGTAACGAAGATAAAACTGAGATAATAGTTTTTGCTCTCCAATATTATCAACACCTTGATTCAATAAATTGAAAAATTCCATCATATCAGCGCTTGAGCCCAGCTCTACCATAGAACTACCGCCATGAAATCCTATATGTTTCATAATATGATCACCGTTTAAATTCAGTGTTAGTTGGTTCGATAGTATTATTGGATTTACGGTAGTACTATCTTCTGGTTTGGCAAAAAAATCTGGTTTATTAGGAAAGTATACTAACCGGAAGGTGGGGGAATAAAGTGAGATCATCAGATAATTATAATTCTTTCACACAAAAAGAAAGCTGTGGGATATTTTCATCCACACAGCTTGATTTGAAAAACTGTCACTCATTCAATTCAATATATTATGGCTGGAATTGATAATCCAGCTGATACACAGACTATTTATAATCACTCAATGAAAAAATTACGTCCAATACAGCTCACCGCTCTCTAAAATCCACACGATCCCGCCCGGACACTCCTCAAAAACGAACCATAGCCCATCATATAATTCTTCTTCCGTTTCAGGGAAAGCTACCCGAAAACGGGTTAACTGTTCATCAATAGTTCCCGCCAGAAATTCACCATGCTTGGCGAGCTTAATCCTGCCATTCTTTAAGAGTAACTCAAGAAACTCGAGAAAATAGTCTTGTTTATCCTTATAAGAAAAATCAGGCTTGCCAAAACTCTTTGCTTCCATTGCTGCCCATACAAGGCTGGGAGAGCATCCTTCTAATCCTTCCAGAAATAACTTATACTGGCTTTCACTAAATAGCATATTTTCCCCTTACCTAAACTTTATTTCCACGTTTCTTTTAGCATCATTACTAACTTGAAATTGTTTATCGCGTATAATTTCAACTGTCCAGCGTGCCTTGGTTTTATCTGCACTGGCTGAAACTGCACGCAAGTTTATGGTGCTACCATCAGCAAGTTTAGCAAAATAAACACCAGCTTTATTAGGAACTTGCGTAAGAGGTACGCCACCTGTTAAACTTTCAGCATAAGCGCGGATATTCTGTTCAGTCAATTTTTGGGTTTCAAATACTTTAACAGTACCTGATGCGTTGCTTCCCCCATCACCATACACTTGTTTAAATTTCTGTCCAAAGACCGTCAACTCACTTTCAGTATTGTTCCTGTCAAAAATTTTAAACACGTTTTCTTTGTGTGCTCTCTTGATTGATTCCAGGGCATCAAGAGTCGGTTTTGACAGCGCATCATTCTTAATTTCAGCCTGAACGATCTGGGAGACCGATTTCCCTTCTAATTTACCCGTCTTTGAGAAAGTTTCTCCTGATTCATTCAGGGCTTTTGCCAGTGCACGCGTGCTCTCTTTGCTTTTGCCCAGAACCAAGATGGAGCTACTTGTCAAAACACCCGTACCTATAGCAGCTTCGGGTGCTGCTGCATCAAGAGCTGCAATTGACGCCTGGTTCAGGCATAACAAAGGATTGGCCTTACAGCTTTGAAGAGCGACACGCCCCGCAGTGAGCAATCTTGCAGAGCCGGCGACTAATATATGTCCACCAATAGCAGTAGTATAGCCACCTGCTGCCGTGATTGTCACAGCAATCGCTGCATCTCGCCGGGCAGCAACACGTTCAGCGGCGGCGTTATCCCCTTTCGTTGCCGCTAGCATGTCTTTTTGGTTTTCAAGCGCCAGCCAAGACCACATATGTTCAGTCCAGTTATTACGATAAACCAGTTCTGCGGTACTCGCGGCTTGATAAGCCCCTTCTGGGGTATGACTGATTAATGCCCCCGACAATGCGCCAATAAACTTAGCTAATTGAGCCTTGGCTTCATTTCCCCTTAGTGCTTCCTGAATTTTATAAAGCTGGCGTATTGATTCATTTTTATACGCAGGTTCAAACAACCTGTTTTCCATTGTAATTGCAGCAAATTCCGCCGCCAAAGCCCCGACGACAGCCCCTTTAACATCCCCGTCTGCAATTTCTGCACTGATCCCTGAGACAACAGCATGACTGAGCGTTTTGCCTGCATGTCCCAAAATTTCCCCGTTATCACCAACCAGTTTGGCCCCTTGCGCCTGAATTTGATCCCCAATATTGTTCAAAAATGCCGTCTTCAAATTGTCCGTAAAACTGCCACCATTCATGGCTGTTCCCAGTGTTGAACTCACGACAGAATGCGCGGCAACGCGCTGGGCTACTTTAATCCAGTCATTATTTACTAAAGGAAGCTGGGCTTTTGCGGGATCAACAACACCGGTCTCTTCTGCGATGTTTCCCCACTCCATTGAATGATCCAGACCTGCCAATGCCCCCCCCATCGCCATTTTCGTCACAAGAGATTTTACGGAGTCACGTTTTGCTAAGGCTTCCAGTGTCTTGGAGAGATTGCCTTGATTTTCAACTAAGGCAACCGCAGCCTGTGAAGTCAACCCTATCATGCCACTATAGGTCGCCCCATAAACTGCACTCGCAGCGGCTCCTGTTGCCCCGGTCGCTCCCACCGCAGCTTCTCCCGCCCAGGCAGCCATACCTGAACCTGCTGTTACCGCTGCGACGGCAATCGCAATCACAGCGCCAACAACCGGATTCAGGCTCTGGTTTTTCTTGTCCCAACTACTGTAAGCATCCTTAACCATGCTCCACTGAACGTCATTACGATTGCTCAGATCTTTCAGCCATTCGGTTCCCGGGGTATTGCCAAGCCTCACCAACGCATCTTCAAATAACTGCCCCTCTTTGGCTTTTACATCCGCACTGACACCTTGCCCTGCATCCACCGTCAATGTCCCGCCAACACGCACTGACGGTATGGACCATACCTCCTCACTGCTACCTTTATCGCGATGCGTAACAAAAAAACCTTCTGATACTGAGACAGTCCGCTCAAACGCGGTATTTGGCATCGCCCTGAAGTTTACTTTTCCTGTTTGGCTGGTAATTTTCGCGTTTTTGTTGGTGTCGATCCGGCTCGCTTCCAATGTCACATCGTCTTTTGCCATCAGGGTAATATCACCACCCGCAATAAACTCAGCCGGTTTACTCGTTGAGTTATGTTTTATCCGGGTTGCTTCCTTACAGCTCCTGAAGATTAAAACGCCGCCACATTTCCTTTCCTTGTCTTCCCATTTATATGACTCCTCCATCGCTTGCGCATAGAGAAAACCCCCTTTGGCAGCAATATCCATTGCCCCTTTAGCCATCAACGCGGTTGCCTGAAATAAAATACTGCCCTGGGCATGCATCGTTAATGCACCGCCACTCTTAAGCTGGCTAACACGTTGTGTGAAGCGTTCACGGTTGCCGTCTTCGATATGTTCCTGTACCGACTCTAAGCGGATATTCCCGCCCGTGGAGAGCGTCATATCGCGCCCGGCTGTCAGGCTTGAGCCATAGGTTAATAAATTCCCTGTAGCAGAGAGGGTAAGATTTTGGGCGGCATTAAGGGTGCTGATGCCAGCAGCATAGGATTTATAATCTGAAGCGTGGTCAGGTGAATATTTTTGCGCCAGGAAAACCACGTCTTGCCCCGCGTTAACGGAGATACCCCCTCTGGTTGAGGTTAATGTAGCAAACCGGCCAATGATATCCCTGCCAGCACTCAGTTGCAGGTGATCGCCGGCAGTAATACGGGCGCT
This sequence comes from Xenorhabdus ehlersii, assembly GCF_003610465.1. GTDB lineage: Bacteria > Pseudomonadota > Gammaproteobacteria > Enterobacterales > Enterobacteriaceae > Xenorhabdus > Xenorhabdus ehlersii. Next base: position 862,361 of record NZ_RAQI01000001.1, read on the forward strand.
ACCCGCCAAAATTCTGGCGCTGGCTTCGCTTAAAGGCACATCTTGTGCATGATGTGCATGCATATCAATGTCACGCCCTGCACTCAACGTGACTTGTTGTCCGGCATCAATCTCTCTCCTGAGTAGCTTAATATCATTGCCCGCAAACAAACTAATACTGCCCGTCGTCTTCAGTGGACCAACATTCCAATCAGGAAGTGGGGGGGTAACATCCAGGTTATGGCCGGCGCTTAATGTCAGGTTATAGGATGCATTGGGCAGAGTCGCCGTGTAGAAACTCAAATCCTTACCCGCAGACATCCGTAAATTTTTAGTGGCTGAAATGGAGGGTTCATAACCGCTACCTATTGTGATATTTCCTTCACGCACGACATACTCAACATTATCCCCTTTCAATACCACATCTTTTGCATTGAGGTATCTGCCCGCGGTTAATGTCAGATCACTCTTTGCTTCCCATTTTACGGATTGTGCATCAATAGCATTTCCCGCATTCAACGTGATGTTATTTGCCTGATTTGACGGAAGCCCAACAATCTGGATATTATTACCCGCTAACATCTGTAAATTATTATCAGCCGCAGTAATACCATTTTTCACCATGATATTTCCTGTGCGAGCAACAAGCTCAATATCTTTCTTTCCTGTCAACGTTGCAGCATCAATCTGGATATTATCTCCTGCAACCAATGCCAGATTATTATCTGCATGCATCGTTCCTTGGGAAATATCTATGTTACGATCAGCGACGACTGACAGCTCATTTTCTGCTTTCACTTTAAGGTGACCGGGGCCTGTCATTTCACCGGCATGAAGCAGGATATTTCCCCCGATGATTGAGGTCATGCCCGATAATAGATCGAACCTATTTTTAAAATCGGCAACAATATTATGACCCTGGAGTGATGTGAGTTGTTTATATACTGTCCAGTCATAATGGTTACCCGTGAAAAAGTTGTTACCGGTTAAAATAAGATTATTACGTGCACTTAACTGGCTGGTATTTTTGTTGGTGAGGTTCGAGGCATTAATATAAGCGTTCGCCCCTGAAGCGAGAAGGCCACCCTCAATATTACTGAATTCTTTTGTGCGCATGACGATATCGCCATATTGGGTTTGCAGTGTCCCTTTATTGTTGCGAACCCAACTCGCTGGATTGCCCACCCAGTCTTTTTGCAGCCACAGGTTGCGATTGGCTTGAATCAGGTTAACTTCTCCCCCTTGATTATCCAAACGATCAACAAATAAACGCATATCACCGCCTGAGATCACCTTACCTGCATTGTTCAGGGTATTGGCAGCTAATGTGATATCTTTCCCGGCTTTGACCTGACTGTCTTTCGCTATTTCAATGTCTTTACTACTCACATTAATATCGGTTTTGGCGTTGGCATTCCCAAGGGTGATTTTGCCATCCACCGTCAAACGGATGCCGTCTTGGTGAGTGGTCAAATTGGCAAGGTTAACGCCAACGCCGCTTTCCGTTCCCACCAGGCTGATTTTATTGGCATACATCCCCCCCATCGCCCGTGTATCAATGGCAAGCTTGGGGACTGTTCCACTCCCTTTGACAGGGAAATTCCCATGTTCAAAGTCAAACAGGTTAGCCCCTTGTACCAACAACAGGTCTTTGGCTTTTATTACACCGTTAATGGTTGTTGCACGGCTGATAATATCAACATAATCTGCTGACTGTGCATCCAATCCATCCTTGCCAATGGTGATGTGCCCTTGTCTCACACCGATGGCCGCCAGTGCCCCATTTTTATCAATCATCGGTTCCCCGGTCGTTAATGTCACCCCCGTGGTATTGAGAAAACGACAACCATCACAGGTAATGCCATTCCAGTTGGCAATGACGATACTAGCTTTTTGACCCGCCACTTCCAGAGTCCCCGTCAGATTAGAAGGGTCGGGACCCATCACCTCATTAATAATCAGGTTTGCTCCTTTACCGTTAATCAGGTTCGGATTCGCCCGAATTCTCCCTGCCATTTCGGTTTGTGTTTCTGTGTTCGAGTTATTTAATACCAATTCGGCACCGCCCTTGACCTCAAAACCACCGTAATAAATATGGCTGACCCCTGCCGCATTTGGTTTTGGGATATGTATAACAGGGACAAATTTTTCAGCACCTGTGAGCGAGTCCTTGTAATGGTATTTCACAATATCGCCTTCTTGCAGTCCGTGGGCATCAGGATTGGTTTTTCCTATTGCCGGATGCAGTGGAGACACCGCAGTCAGGTAAGTGATCAGATAAATCAGGTACTTCATTTTGGGTGAGTGTTGTTCAGACATAATGGATACCTTTTATTATCGAAGTTAACTTAGAATTCGAATGAGACGCTGGCATAAAGCGACCACGCATCAGGCTTTAGGGTGTGCGGGTAATACAATGGTTTGCCAATCATTAGCTGAGATGACATCACCTGTTGCGTCAGCGTGACACCAAGAGCACTGCCCAATAAATGGGCCTTTGCTACGCCATAACGAGGCTGCCCAACCCGATGGCCATAATCCAATGCACCAATGAACGTCAGTGCACCAATCTGGCCAACGTCAAGTTGATGGGTGACTTCCTGTCTCCAGTAAAACCCCTGGTTGCCACTCAAGTATTGTGTTTTGTATCCACGTACTGAGTACCCCCCCCCCAGAGACAACCGTTCAGGGGAGGGCAAATCATCGGGAGTCAACTGCCCATAAAATGAGGTTAAATACGCAGTATTGGGGGAGAGAGGGTAATAGTAACTGCTGCTTAAGTTGAATTTACGGAAGGTGTTTCGGGTTGCGAGAGGAGGGGATGTGACCGCGTTTCCATACTCAAAGGTGGGTCTGAAGGTAAAATAACCGCCTCCCAATAGGGTACTGTATTGGGAGCCAATATAGGCTGTTTTTATCACCGGACTGCTTAAAAAAAGCTTTTGATACGCAATCGCACTTTTCACCTCCTTATAGCGTCCACCGGCTTGTAAACCCAATTTTTGTTTTCCATCCCGATAAAGAGTGTGAGTGATATCAAGCTGATGTGTCTGGTTTTCACTGTCATAGGGATAATTTTCCCCCATGATAGCCAGTTCTTGCCGCGAGGTATGATAAAAATAGTGATAACGCGCCGTCCAATAGCCGTAGGGGATACTCATGGACAATGCCAGGCTGCGGCTATGATGCATTGGCCTAAAATCCGTATCCTGTAACCAGGAAAATGACCACTGTTCCCCCAGTCCCAAAGGGGAATCCAAGACCAATTCGGCACTGGCCTGATATTCGCCTATTCCTTTTTGACCACTGTTATCGACACTGATCAGTCCCCTGCCCGGAAAGCGACGGGCTTGCTGCCGAATATGTACTGTAGAGTACCCGGGTTGTGTACCCGGTTTGATCTCAATAGTGAAACGGGACGAAGCCAGACGATTAAGGTGCTCCAGTCCCTGTTCAATATCGCGCAAATTTAGGATCTTTCCCACTATCCCCGGAAACAGCATCTTTGCCATGTGGGGCGGTTTTCCATCAATTTTAATGGCATCAACCCTGCCTTCTATTACCGTAATGTGGAGTTTGCCATCGGCCAAACTCTGTTCAGGTAAGTGTGCCTGCGAAGTAATATACCCTTCTGTGATATAGGTGTTGGTGATTGTCCGCACTAATTGTTTAAGTTCAGCCAGCGTCACGCAACGATGCACATAGGGCTGGATCACTGTGTGCTGCGCAGATACGGTCAAGGACTCTGCGCCTTGAAACAGGATTTCGTTAATGTTGACGCACTGAGTATCAGTAGCCGGTTCACTCTCCATTGTCTGTTCAGGAATAACCGATTTTTTCCGTAAATCCTCCCGCTGTTGCCGGGCATCATCCAGCAATGTTTTTTGCTGCTGACGCTGGCTATCAAGTATCGCTGACGAAGACTCCAGACGCGACTCTTGTGCTTGATGACTAATGAGAAATTCGTCGGCTTGTGCGGTGTGTATGACAAACACAGCCCAACCCAATAACCCAACTTTTATTTTGTGAAATATTCCTATTGCCATAGTCGAATTAATTAATCAGTTAATAATGATTTATAAAAAGCGAGATTGCCTATTTTGATATCTATTATCTGATTGTAAATATGGCCTAAATCACAAAGTGATATTTACAGGTTATAAACCCACAAATATATTAAAAAATAATATATTTACTATCACTTAAACTTATTAAGCTTAAAAATGAGTGTGTTTATCTGTTATTTATATTAATACAATAATAACAAAATTTAATATACCAACCGTCATTGAAAAATAAGCCTGATACTCGACCATCCTTCTAATTTGCATATTATTAAAGAAATTAATAATTAAATTTGTAAGATATCGAATGCAGCCCTTCACTCATTTTTTTATAAATATTATCGATGAAGTGCCGATTAATAATTGATCGAAAATGGAAGAGTGAGAAAAATGAAAAACAACAAGGAATCTCTGTACCTGCAAGAACTGGCTTATCTGCGAGAAAAGATGAAGTTGGCCGCCGCCGAAAATCCACATTTAGCCAAGTTTCTGGAGCATCCCAATGATCCGGATATCCAAGGATTTTAAGAATGGCAACCATTTTACTAATTATTTTGGGGGACGCCAAAGAAACATAGCAGTAGAGAAAAGGCCAGGTACGGAGATGGGTGAGGTCGCTATATTAAACAGGTGTATTATCAAAATATTGATAGCAACTGAGGCCATCACACTTTTGGCCTTATTTTCTGTCCCGGAAAATGAATTACCCGTTGACTTTATTATTTTCGTTTATTAGCGTGGTCAGGCTTACATATGATCCGGTCGCTTGTGAGGATCACCTTCGGGCAGCGACACCCACACTCCCGTAACCTGCAAGGGAGTACACACTGTGTGGTACATCTGCCCACCTTTGGAAGCAGATATCATCTTTGTTGATGATGAAGGTTATTTAATCCACGCTGGCAACCCAGCCAGTCAACCCGGACGGGGAACATGCTTCCCGTCGGGCAAGGTGTTCTCCGTTATTTTAAAGGAGTCCACCATGCAACAAAACGAAACCAGGACAACGGTGCATGCTGTACCGGCGTCTGAATTGTCCCCTTTTGCGGACGTCTTTCCGCGAAGTAGCCCACTGGAATTGAGGCTGCTGGAACACTCGGTCATTAAAGCGGCGGTTACGCTGTGTGAGGATTACCGGTGTGATACCTGGCAGTGCCGGAAAGTGTCCGACAAAATTGCCTATGCCGTGCCGACCCGTGCTGACACGTATGGGGTCAAAATCGAGACCACTGACTTTAACCGCGAGGTGTCAGCAGATACGTTCGGGCTGATGGTCACCCTGACGGTACTGGGCTATCTGACGGCACTGGTAAAGCAGGATGAAATCGCTGAACGGTTGTGTGATTTGCGGGAATATGCGCTGCAACACCCTCAGGCCCCGTGTATCCGGGCGGCTTTAAGTTTAGCGGGGGCGTGGCGATAATTTAATCTACCCTGGCACAATGCCAGTCACCCGACGGGGAATTCCTTTCCCGTCGGGCAGGGTGTTCTCCGTCTTTTTTATTTACAGGAGAACATCATGCAAGAAGGTGACCTTATCATGCTGGACAGTCTCGCGCTGTCCGCGGCATTTCCCGGCAAAAAATCGCTGGAGCGGTTGTTTCTGGGATTTCTGATTGTCAATACTGCCTCAACGTTATGCCGGGATTACCCGTCTGAGCAATGGACAGGCCGTCAGGTGTCTGAGTCGCTGGCCTATATGGTGCCGACATCAGCGAAAAACTATCCGGTGTACCTGTCGGACACGCAGTTAACGGTGACACTCTCAGCCGATGCCTTCGGGCTGGCGGTGACGTCAATCGTGCTTGCCCGTATCGCCGCGCTGAATGAGCTGAATGCGGATGCCTGTCGGTTTCGCGAACTGCGGGAATATGCGAAGCAACATCCGGAAAATGGCCTGATAGAGTCAGTCATGACATCGAGATTCCACGAGGACTTTATCAGCCCGTCATTAATCGAAAATCAAAATCATAATCATTGAGGTTATCGGCCTATGTCGCTGTTAACCCTGCTCTTTTCTTAAGCGCCTGACCAGGGAGCTGAAAACACCTTCCCGGCATCGGGCGGGTGTTTTCTTTATTTGACATTCCATCAAGGAAATACCGATGAACCCGATTTTTCTGCCCGTGCCGGCTGAAACCAACCCGGCCTTACGTGAAGATATTTTTACTGCCCAGGTCACCGGCCTGATGCAACCCCCACAAATGCCCCCGTCTCTGCGGGCGGAAACCCTGGCGGTGTGCGAAGCTTTCTCGGTTATGGAGGTGGTGCAGCGGCTGAAGGTTATCCATTTACTGGGGGACTGGCCGGTGTCGGAGACTTCATCCGGTCAGGCGGCGTGTGTGTTTTTTCCGCTGACCGTCATGATTTATGACGCCGGGGACAGAAAGGTGCTCGGTGGCCGGTTTTATGACGAGATTGTCTGGGCACAGCCGGTGACGCTGGCCTCAGAGCGCCTGTCACTGGCACAACGGCAACAGCAATTGTGTCAGTCGGCGGTACTTGAGCAGGGCTGGCAGAATATCCCGGCCGCCCGGGCATTGTGGCATGAGGCGCACTTACTGTCGCTGCATGGGGTTTCACCCCGTTATCACGAGTGCCGTGAAGTGCAGGATATTCTCCGGCACAGCACGACAGTCAGCGTCTAATGTGTGAGGTATCACTATGGCACTTTTACGTCTAACCGTCTGGCAGGTGATTGCCGGCACGTTGCTGAAACGGCATTTTGGCCTGAACCTGAATGATACGGCCCTGTGTGATGCTGACACAGTGGCTGAACTGATGGCCAGTGGCGTCCAGCCCTTTGAAGCCATCAATGCGTTGGTGGATAAATACGATTTAACCCGGCTGAATGCGCAGGGTATCCAGAGCAGTACACCGTATCTGGGTATTCATGATGAACTGAGGGTGATTTTCGACAGCGGTATTACCGAAACGCTGCTCAGTCAGGACACCGGGTCACAGTCCGAATAACCCATTTTTCAATCACCCATCGGGGGAGCGGTGCCCTGATGGCGCGGTTCCTCCGGTTTATGCTTATTCATCCAATGAGGAACCTGACCATGGCAGAATGGTATACTAATCAACTGGACATCACCGGTAAGTCGGTGTGTATTGACGTGATGCAGCAATGGGTCTGCGGGGAAGAAATCCCCCGTTACCGCCAGGCAATGCAGCAAAGCCTGCGGCTGTTTCTGGCCGGCTGTGCGGGGATACTGAAACCGACTAAACCGCAAACCTATGCGCCTTACCCGGCACTGGTGTGCGGCACGGCGGCGCCGACGGCACAGAACCTGGCTTTTGAACAGTGGCTTAAGTTGTTGCAGGATAATGTGCCGTTAAACAGTGACAACATTAAACGGACCGATAACCTGTACCGCCAGTCCTGTCTCAGCCTGTTGCGTTGGGAAAGCGTACCGGCACCGGCGCGTGACATTATCACCCGTCTCCTGACCCGCCAGTATACCGACTGGTTTGGCATGGTGGGCTGGTCTGAAACTATCGATATCGGCGCGTGCTGGGATAAGCTGAACACTTACCCGGCATCGGCGCAGCCCTGCGATATGCTGATGATAATGCCGACCCGTCTTGCCACCGAGATTAACGGCAACAGTGGCTTGTTGAAAGGCATCGCGACTACGGCGCAGTTTTACGACGCGCAATACGGTATGGAATGGCCGTTGGGTCACCATGTCCGCTGGGAGCGCCGGCATGTCAGCAGCTTAACCGTGCGCTTTGATTCCCCCTGGGCACCGCCTTCGGCCGAACTGATGGGCGAGCTGTCATCGGTGTTTGACTGTGAAATCCGCCACTGGTACAGCGAACCGTCAGGAAGCCTCAAAGGCTACGATTGCTATGACCAGGGCGAGCATGTGGACAGTGGCAACGGGCTGTCAGGACGGGAGAACCGGCCTGCGCTTTATCTGGTCAACGATGACAAACGGGCGGTGAACCTGCCCGTGCCGGCCATTGCCGTTGGGCAGTAACGCATTGCTTATTTAAACTATACCAACCGAATGGGGAAGCACGTTCCCCTTTCGGGACGTGTTTTCCTTTTTCTCTTTTTTTCTTCAGGGAAAACAGGTGATGGCATCTCAACCCGATTATCAGAAAGCCTTTATTTCTTTGTTTAACCAGACGGCACGTGACCACCGTCGTTATCAGGTTTTTCAGGACTTTTGCAATTGTGCGATGGCCGCCATTCACAATAAATACCATTATTGTGAGGAGCTGGAGCAGTATTACCTGAAAACCATCAATAAGTACGAACGGGAGGATGTTGACCGGATTGTAGAACTCTTTTCCTGTACCGTGCTGGGGCTGGCGCAGGAACCCGGTGATTTTCTGGGCAGTGTGTTTATGGCGCTTGATTTAGGTAATAAAGAACTTAATCAGTTTTTTACCCCCTGGTGCGTGGCCAGAATGATGGCGGAGATGCAGTTGCAGGATGTCTCTGCACGCTTGCAGGAGAAACCCTTTATCACCCTGTACGAGCCGGCCTGTGGGGCGGGTTGTATGACGCTGGCCGCTGCCGACGTCTTGAGAGCGCAGGGGCATGATCCGTTATGCAGTCTGTGGGTATCAGCGATTGATATTGATCCGCTGGCCGCGGTGATGGCCTACATCCAGCTTGCCCTGACCGGCATTCCGGCCGCGGTCACCATTGGCAATGCCCTGCATGATGGCGGCAGTCAGCGAACCCGCTATACACCGGCACATTATCTGGGTAACTGGTCGAACCGTTTACGGGAGCATCAACAGCCACAGGCAGCCTGAATTTTTCTCAGTATCTATTCTATTGTTCTCATGCGCCTTTCGGGGCGCTTTCTTACTTTTGAGTAGTATTAATGCATTGATTTATAATTAGAATTAAAGTGACCCGGTAAATGAATCCATGGATGAATCGGGTCAGTTTAATTTTCATTTCCGCAAAAAGAGTTTCTCCTTGTTTCCGATTGTGATCCACCGACACTGAACCCAATTTGAACCGAAAGAGGAAAAACTATGTTTGAACGTTTTAAATCGCATTTTGCCCGCCAGTCTGCCACACCGCAAAAATCCCCCGAACAACAACCGGCCGCTATTCGTGACAGCCAGGGCTATTTCCGGCCGCAATCGGCTGACGAGTTACTGGCAACGCCCCTGCGCCGCCAGTGTCTTCAGCAATTATGGCAAAACAGTGCCTTGCCGGAAGGGCTGTATCAGCGTTTCTATCTTGCACCGGTGAAGCAATTACTGGGCAGTGTCCAGCAAGTACCCGCTACGTCGGAAGGTGACTGGTCAGGGGCAGGGGGATTTGCCGACCTGACGCTGCAATTTACCACCTGTGCCGTGCGGCTGGCGAAAGGGCATCTGTTACCACCGGGGGCGGCACCCGAAACGCAGGCGGCACAGAGCCTGTTGTGGCAGGCGGTGGTGTTCTGGGCGGCGTTGTTTTACCACCTGCCGTTATTGCGGCAGCTCGAAGGAGAACTGGAAGACGGGCATGTCTGGCAACCGGGCATGGGTATCCCCGATAAACCGTTTCGTTTCCGTTTTCGCGCACCGGAGAACATACCGTCGGTTCCGCAGGAAGTGTTGCTGGCTGCCTGTTTGTTACCAGAAAAAGCCATGATGTGGCTGGTGAGTGTACCGGCAGTCTGGCATTGTCTGATGCAGCATCTCAATGGGTGTCCCTCCACTGTTCCGCTGATAGATACATTGCTTCAGGACGCTGCCGGGCAGGTTCATTCCCCTTTGCGGGGAAAACAGGGAGTTTCTCCATCTCCGGCGAAGGAGGCGGTGTGCTCTTCCGAATATAATCCGGTACCGGAAACGATACCCACGCCGCCTGTCAGTGAAATCACAACCCCACCGCTATCCGTGTCTGATGATACCCTGACATTATTATCCTTATTTCAGTCACCTGATGGATCTTCGCCGCAAAATCAGGGAAAAAGTCACCCCCCCGCCTCAAAACTGACCAAACGGTCAAAACGGGAGAAAGAAAGTATTGCCCCTGACAGTCACCAGCGTTCATCATTTAAAGATAAATAATTCAAACAGTTATTTTTATTTTATTGCCGCGAATTGTTTTTGGACAGGAAACGGCAGGATGAGCCGAGGAAAAAATAATATGTTGCACACAGCAGAAGCCCACAGTTGGGAAGCGCTATTAGAAGAGTACTTTTTTTCACATATCCTGCGACCGGATACCGAATGGAGTTATCGTAAGGTCACACGGGGTTTTATCCGGTTTATGGGGGAAGCGGCATCACCGGCGCAGATCACTCATCGGGATGTGTTGCGGTGGCGGCGCCATCTTCTGGTGGAAAAAAAGCAGTCGAGCCATACCTGGAACAATAAGGTAGCCCACCTGCGGGCGATTTTTAATTTCGGTATGGCGCAAAAATTGCTGCCCCACACCGAAAACCCGTTTAACCACGCCGTGGTTAAAAAAGAGAAGAAAAAGAAGAAGATTTTGAGTCAGCCGCAGATAACCCGTATTAACCTGTTGATGGGGAAGTTTGCGGAAGAAGAAAGAACCGACGTGATGCCACGGGGAGGGCGGTGTGCGCTGTACCCAACCTGGTATTGGTCAACCGTGCTGGCGACATTGCGCTTTACGGGAATGCGCCAGAACCAGTTACTGCACCTGCGGCTGCGGGATATTAACCTGGAAAGCAATTATATTGAACTGGGGCTGGAAGGCAGTAAAAACCACAGTGAATGGGAGATACCGATTATTCCGCAACTCAAACCCTGGCTGGCACAACTCGTGGCAAGGGCGATGGCTGCCGGTGCTGAAGGCCACGATCCAATTTTCGATCTCAGCCGGTTAAGTGTGCCGCACCCCAGCCGGCTTTCCCGTTACCAATATGATATCAATCGGGAAAAACAACAGCTCCGTTCTTTCTTTCGTCGGCTGTCCAGGGAGTGTGATTTTGCCGTCTCGCCTCACCGTTTTCGCCATACCGTGGCCACGACGCTGATGAAAGCGCCGGATCGGAACCTGCCGTTGGTGAAAAGATTACTGGGGCATCGTAATGTCGCGACCACGATGGAGTACATTGATCTCGATATGGAAGTGACGGGGAAAACACTGGAGCGGGAGCTGGGATTGTACACCGATCGTTCTGATGAGCCTGCCGGTGAGAAGGAATAAAGCGGATTAAAAAAATCAGGGCAGATCGCAGGATGGATTAAGGAGGAGATAGCGTGAGCTGCCCTGCATCAACAGTGATGGGATGGAAAAAAGCGTTCATGCTGATCCGGTATCCCGTCGTGAAGTTTTCACCTGACTTGACATCAGAATCAATTACTGAAATCATTACCTTAAACAAGAAAAGGGCAACTGATAAAACAGCCACCCTGTCATCTTGTCTTAAATGTTCTTATCGACTAAACAGTACAAATTGAACTGATTAGGCTTTAACATTTAATTAACGATTGATTCTTTTTTGCGCTTTTGTCAGGGAATTTAATAATCTACGACAAACCCGCATGGAAACTTGGTGCCGGAGGCGGAATCGAAAATCATTGTAACTTGTTGAATATACAAAGTCTATAACCTGACTTTCCTTTTATGCCCCTTTTAATGCCCCCAGATTTTTTTGCTTACCTTTTCTTTTTTATCTAACTGATTTTGCTTATTTATATCATTCATTGTGCGCTTTTTAATCATCTTAAAGCAAAAAAGCCGTGAGGGTTAAAAATGGTCAAATTGGGCTGCCATTTTACGCTCAGGGCTTAAGATAAAAAATATTCATTTTTACGACGTTGATCACAAATTGAAGCGGGTTATTCCTGTGGTTTACTGCGAACCTTACGTTCAATCAGTTGACCCTGCTTATCAAAATAACGGCTTGGCCAGATTTCTGAGGGATGGATACCGAGATAATTCGCGATAATCCACTCGCCCTTAGGCCACTGTCTGCTGAGTGCATTTGCTAATGTTGATGAACAGAGTCCCGTCTCACGGGAGAGCGCCGCTAAGGTTGTACCGCGTTTACGTAATGCTGCGATGATATCGGCCTGATGCCAGTCAGTTCTAATGTTGTTATTCATTCCTGCTACCCCTTCCATTAATTAATATTGATGGTGGCGATTCAGACAGGGTTAGCAGACCGGCGCTTACTCCGGCGAGACGTGAGTCTCCCCTGCCTGAACCGCCATAGAAAAGGCGTATGCAGGCACACTGGTAAAGATTCTTACCAGTGTATAAGCGCACAAGGCTGCTAAACCTTGACCATTGGATTGTGCCAATGGCGGGAATACTTTAACTGATTGCTTTAGCTTACTCAATAACTGAACGGCTAAGTTTAACGGCTATAACTCCCCTCATGAGCGCACAAACTCAGGGGAGAATACGGACGGCTAAATCAATCTTTGTTGTTTATTCTCGTTCGTAATCGTTTCGCTGTCCGTATTTCCCCTTTGTTTTTCAGACTAATTTTACTCATTTAGAAACATTTTCCCTGCGTGTCGGTTAGGTTCACCGTTCCGTGGTGCGTCAGATAATGTGTATACAGGGCGAGGATTTCGGTGAGTTATTGCAGGAGTTCGCTACGTGCTCTGCACGGCGGTGGAGTACTCCCCATTCAGTGCCTGATTCAATCAGGATGAACGCCTCATTATTCGTGACGTGTGATATCTCCTTTCTTTACTGCATCGGCCTATTACAAGGCGGTGAGTGAAAAACAAACGAAATAAGTGAATTAAGGCAGAAAAATGCCAATGAAAAGTGGTTTCACTGAGTAATACGAGGTTCAAATCGGTCGTAAAGCCAGACCGGACGTGTTCTGGACGTTGACGCTTGGCCGCGTCACTTGGTAATCGCTACGCTTTAACGCAAGTGACGCCGCGTAGTTTTCAGGACGTTTATCGAGCATTTAATCAGCGTATAGGTAAAAATCGTACAGAATAAATTGAGATTGTGAATATGGCAGGAGCTATTGCTCTGCATGAATGAAAAGCCGGTGCATAACGAGACCGGGAAACTTTCACCGCTAGACGATAGGTTAGGTGTCCGGCGATATCTACTTCCAAAAGTGTGCAGATGTACCGCAATTATGCTCTCCCTTTCAGGCTACAGGAGTTTTTCGCCACCAAATGGATGATCCTTGCAGACGATGAATCATTAATAAATAGGTTATACTGTATCGGTTGAATTGAGCGGGGTCAAATTTTTTTCAATGATGGGGAGTGGAAAAAGCACCATTATTTTTTGATGGAAATGACTTAGCCTTTGTTAATAATCTCAACATACTTTTGGTCTTTATAAGATTATCATTCCACTACACACCATTTTTATTAAATTAGCATCGATGATTTGATTATATTTTCATAATGCAAAAATTCAATCACACTAATATTTATTTATCATAGGTATAAAATTCGAAATGTTGAGTTAATCTACCAGTTTCCATAGAGTCACCAAAAATTCCAGTGGATCCATGAAACACTCTGGCCATAATAATTACAGCACGATTAAATCGCATTGGAATTTCACCAATTTTATCCCAATTATTATCATCCTTAAAGTATGAAAGAACTCTCTTATGAAAATCATCGCCAACGGTAGGGAATCCTTTACTTTGAATTACAGTTTTATTAAAAAAAACCTCTCCTGTTTTTTTATGTTTATAAAAAGCAACCCCTCCTTGGCAAAGAACGTTAGGTGTTAGATATATAATTCCTGAATATTTCTGTTGATCTACATGGACATTATCTAGACGTTTTTTATTATCATTTGCAACAGCAATGCGAAATTTTCCCTGTGCAAATCCATCCGATTTAGGACAGGGGGCACTGACATCTTCATTTATGTATGACATGAGAGTATTTCTAACTATTTCCCAATTTCGTTCAGATGTAGCCTCCATTCCTGGATACGTAGCTCCATTTTTTTGTTTATAATCAAGTGAAAGTGCATGCTTTCTGATTTCAATGGGATTATGATAAAAATCATCGATTACAATAATACTTTGTGATTTTAACATTTTATCACTCCAAAATTAAGAAACACTAATTGCTTTGGGAAAACTAACATGTGTGATTTTTACATTGAAAAAATAATTATAATTAATCTTCAAATACAAAAGAATTCAATACATGATCTTGCCATACTCCATTTATCTTAAGATATGATTTGGCATAACCTTCTTTAATAAACCCAATTCGTTGTAATAAATGAGCACATCTATCATTAGTTGGAAGGTGATTAGCCATTACGCGATGTAGTTGATATTTATTTCTGATATGTTTTAATGATTCTGTTAAAACTTCACGCATCACACCTTTACCCTCAAAACTAGTATCAATTGAGAAACCAAGGTGGCATGCTTGAAAAACCCCAAAAACGAAATTAGTAAAATTGATATTCCCAACTATATCTGATGAATTTTTGGGAGTAAATACAAGTGAGACTCCTTTATTTTTCTCTTGCAGATTCACAGTTGCTCGAATACGCTTTTTTACTTCATTTAATTCGTAATATTCGTAAGTCCTTAATGGCTCAAATGGAGCTAATCTATCTTTATTATTCACCAAATACTTCTGAAAGGCATTAGCCATTTCCTCATTGAAGTAGTGAACATCCATTTGTTTTGTACTAAATGATGTAATATAATTACTTTTATGCATAATATTTTCCTATTAATTGCGTAATTAAGAATGGTTGCTAGGGTTATGTGAAATTAATTAGTGAAACAAATAGTCATAATAAAATAGTTCCTCAAGAAAAAATATATACTTAAATATTGAGAGCGATAAGTAACATGCTATTGTTATACTCTATAAATTAGTTTAAGTATAGTCAAAATTATATTTAATTCATTGAATTAAAAACAGAATTTTCAGTATCTATTTGTGGGGTGGTTTTTATATAGAACGTCAAAAGTCCTCCTATCAGTGCAATCACTGCTATTTCTAACAAGATATATTGTGCAGGCTCTGCACCAATACCAGTAAAGGTTAAATAGACAGAATAAGCACCATATAATATAATTACAGTACCTGTTATGAGACTCAAAGAAAAGGCTCGGATTTCCTCAGGTAAGCGAGAAAGAAAATTACTGATCGCCACGTCTTGACCAATAGTCACGGTCGTTCTAAAAAACAAAACATACAAAGTTAATGCTAAAATTCCGTTGAAATAAAGATAAAGAAGATAACAAAGTCCTGAGAGTAACATCAAACTGACGAAAGAAATCATAATCATCGTATTATCTGAGAACTTTGCTGCTACACGTGGAACTATCACACCTTTAATATAATGAGCTACATCAAATGATATAATAAAAAAAAATAAAGGAATTAGATAATCTATTTCAACCTGAATTATATTGTATTCTCTGAATTCAGAAATCATGAGATAGGTATGAACATGAATCATAGAGAAATTTAGAAGAATTATTACTATAGAAAGTTTCAAAAAAATCAAAAATTGGGTATGTGATAATTCACGCATATATAAAATAAAGTGACGTAATGTACTTTTACGCCTGATGTGATCGTTCTTTTTTCCGAGATTTTCATGCATACCACTCAACTGAGGAAAACACCATAGCCATATCCCTAAACCAATAAACATTATAGTTGGAATAAATAATATAATTTCAGCATGTCCTATAGTCCGGTAAAGCACTAATAATAGCAATAAAAAAAGAACAGGAACGATAGAAACAATTTCTTTACCATATCGTTGGGAAAGTAGAAGTGCTTTTGTACGTAGAGTGCTCTCTTCACCATGTTTAATGATTTGATAATCAATCAAATCCTGTAACATTGCTTGATAAGCACCAGAAATCAAAGACATCGCGATGGCACTTAAAAAAGAACTGATAATAAGTAATGTAATTTGATTATTGATATTATCTGCCGTTGCGAGTGAACAGTACAATATAAGTAGGGCGATAGCACTAAACCAGTTCCCTAAAGCAACTGTTTTAAAATGACCTAATCTATCAGCCAGTAATCCAGAAGGAACTTCAAGGAAGAGAGATGAATAGAATGCAATAGAAACACGTAATGAAACCGCTGTACCAAACATACCACCTAAGCTTCCGACTAATAAATGACTAATTTGATTTGATGTTGATTGCATTGCACGCGATATGCTATCTAGATAACCTATGTTTTTTAACCAATTTTGATTTTTCATTTCTTATTACTCACATTTGGCCAAATAAAATTTCACTAAATAATCTATTGCTAATCTGGCATCTTGTTTTTTAGGGTGCATAGTGTCGTCTTTAAATAAAGAATACAGCTGCGCTATGTCTAAATGTGGAGCAATCTTAAACATGGCATCAATCACCCGATCAATGTAGCGTTCGTACCAAATGATTTGTCGTACCAAAGCCATCATCTGACGTTTTTGTAGTGAACTTATCTGCCCTTCTGCCATCAGATAGCAAGCAATATATTCTATATGCACATAAGAGAGCGTGATTTCCTGATAATTATCAGTATGATATCGCAGAGCCACATCTGCATCTGAGTGGTAATACCCGAATAGATATCCCTGAAATATTTGCCCTATTCCTACCATTCCTTGAATGTAGCAGTCTGCAGCGCGCAATGCTCCCATGCTGGAACTACCGAGTAGAATTCCTCCTGCGTTGATAAAATTTAAGCACTCCACTACAGTAATCGACATATTGCTACCAAAAAGGCCATCTGTAATCAAAACCGGCCTACCACTCCCTGACAGTTCCAGTAAATCTCCTGTCTGGATTGGTGGGCGAAATTCAATTATTGCGTCATAACGCTGATCACAGGGTAAGGAAGAACCACCAAACACAACTGGTTTTTGTTTACGAGCAAATAGCACGATTTATTTCCTCCTTCCTGGATTAACATGCCAATCAAATAGCCCTGGGATAATAGCTTTTACCGTATGAAAAGGTACATCGGGCAGAGATAAATCCGTGATATAAACCTGTTCCTTTCCTTCCTCCGCTAGCTTTTGGGTTAAAAACTCGGTAGCAGAAGCCGGTGTTGTCGGGGCATTCTGCTCAGTCGATATATTCATCATTTTATAATGCTTGCGAAATAATTCGCGCAGTACGTAGAAACGTGAATGATTAAAGAAATTCTTATCATCATACTTTTTCTGCTGACGGCTTAAATCTTCTCGTGAAGCTTGTAAACAGACTACTAATCCCTGAACTGCTTCCATTAGCGCAGCATCCAGAGCTAGTGTTTCAGTAAATCCAGAGGCGGAACCGGCAACCATAAATTTTGGTCCCATATTGGTTGGATCGTATAAAGCTACATAACAAGTCGGTATCGTACCGTAGATACGTAAGGCGAAACTTTCATACCCTTTGTCAGATAACGATTGCCATAAAGCTTTTGTCGACGGGTAGTTGATGCTTTCTGGATCTATAATATCTGCACAAATACTCGATAAACAGTTTTGGTAAAATAGAGAAGTAATATTGCGTTCAAAGGATTCTAATATAGCAAAACAGATCGCTTCTTCTAAGGTACCACCACACGCCAGTCCCGAAGTGTGAGCGTGTATATTTACCCGTTGAGTATCTGAACCATGATAAGGAAACTGTACTTCTACAGCAGGTAATAAAATTTTTTTTCCAGTTTGCAACTCGTATCCTGGTATCCAGTCTTTGATATCATACTCTGGATCAAATCCCAGTTGCCGCTGTATGAGACGGTCATAATAATACGTATTTTGGTGAACAATCAGATCATCACACCAACAAGCACAGTGGCGTTCATAGGCCTCCATTAATGCGCTACAGGTGGCTGTATATAAATTTCGCCCTTTTCCTTGGGTGGTTGATATTTGTCCTTTTTTCAATGTGGTACGAACTGCATTTACTATACTGATGCCAGCAATATCCACAAATTCACCAACAGAAGCCAAGCGTGAGATTCCCAGTTTCTTACGTAATGGTAAAATTAATTTCAGTGCCTCTCGGGTAGAGTAACGGCGCAACCCTAATTCAGTGATGGAGATCGTCACACTCAAATTCCTCAGTAAAATCACGTGCAATATTAAGAAATTTCAATCGAACATAGTGCATCACTGCTTTCCTTAGCTCAGGGTTTAACTCATCATATACAGCTTGGGTATCCGCCAGAGACATTTGCTTCACTAATAGTAAAAGAGCCTGATATAGTGAGGCAGTAATAATTTGATTATTACCTTGGTATTCGTGGCTTATTATATGACGCAGTTGATTTTTCTCTAGGCTGCTTTTTAAGCTACAACCCGGACTCAAACGTAACAATCCTGAAACTACTTCTGGATTAAACGATGGAGCGAATAGTTCGACTATATAGTCACCAAATACCACCGCATCAATATGGGTGGAAAGCAACATTTCGATTGCCTGTTCTGCCCGTTCTACGATAGGTTTTCCACGAACATTAAACGATGTATTCAATAAAACGGGAAATCCAGAAAGTTTGCCAAATGCGGAGAGCAAAGCATGGATTTCTTCATTATCATTGACAGACACTGTTTGTACACGTGCTGAACCATCTACATGCGCGATAGCGGCAAGTTGCTCCCGGTATTCAGGACGAACTGGCAGCACTTCAAGCATATATTTATAGTCACCTTCACCTTCGAAATAACGACTCAGGTGCTCAGTAGCAACCATCGGCGCAAAAGGACGAAAATCCTCACGGAACTTCACCCAGCGATTGATGAATTTCCATGTATCCATCGAGCAAGGGCTAGCTAGTATTGAACGGGCACCCAACGCACGTGGACCAAATTCAGACCCTTTAGTACAGGAGTAGTAACCAATGATCTGTCCCGCATGTAACCGTTCGGCTAGTGTAACAGTATCAATAGGTTTCACTATTACCCTATCAGCAAATAAGTTAAGGGCTCTGGCAATATCTTCATATCTGTAAACTTTTCCCAGATAATCGTGATTAAAAGCATCACTAAGAATTCGGTTATGCCTTTTATAATAAGCAGCATTAGCGGCACCGATAGAAATACCAGCATCATGTTGAGCTGGGAATAAATAGAAATCACGTAATTGAAAGTTCTGACGCACCTTATAGTTCACTACAGAATTTAGAGCAACACCTCCTGTCATGACAAGAGGTTCATTATTAGTTATGTGGTAATGCTCTAAGCGAGAAAAAATCCCTTTTTCCAGAACGAGTTGTACCGAAGCGGCCAGATCTGCGTAATCC
Source organism: Xenorhabdus ehlersii (assembly GCF_003610465.1). Lineage (GTDB taxonomy): Bacteria > Pseudomonadota > Gammaproteobacteria > Enterobacterales > Enterobacteriaceae > Xenorhabdus > Xenorhabdus ehlersii. Next base: position 881,569 of record NZ_RAQI01000001.1, read on the forward strand.
ATCACGTTAAGTGTTTTCTTGCTAAATTTTTGCTTCCAAGTATAACCAAAAGAAATACCCTGCGGGCTTTCAATCGCAATCTCCTCAGCAAATTTTGGTATACCATAAGGTGCAAGCCCCATTAATTTTCCAGAAGCGTGCCAAGAATTAAAAACAAGTTGGCTCACAGAGGCATAAGCCTCGCCCAATGAGCGACTTCCAGTTCGAATATTAAATGATGGGCTGTATTCACGGGCTAGCAGCGTATATCCATTTTCACAAAAGGTATAATGAGAAACTACATGCAATTCCGGTTTATACTCTTTAAGTCCAGCATTTAAGTACTCAGAAAACTCTTGCCCAGAGATGAGTAAATCATTTTGTCCTACGACACTACCTCCGGAACCATCCGCTACCACTACATTTCCTCTGGAAAACTTTGACCCCGACCAAGCGGCAAATGCGTGACACAGATGATGGCTAACAACTACAGCCTCTGGAGAGAAGGGGTCAAACAACGAAAAATCTGTACTACAAACAGGCTGATTTAGCCCGATATACTCCGGAGTCATTGATTGAATATTATAGGCAAAACAGCTTACATCTTCCCGCATTAAACCAGCGGCATTCAGACAATAATCTACAGCTAAAGTAGTATTGAGGGATTGGCTTCCATCGTGTTTGACACGGGTTAAACGCTCAAGCTGAATTCCATAACGAATTTTTCCGTTAATCATCACACAAGCAGAAGCATCGTGACTTGCAGAGATACCAACAATAATTTCATCGTCAGGCGCGACAAGTAGTTGCGAGCTAATACATTTTATTACCAGTGTGTTCTGACATGCCACTGTCACATGATCGAGACGTCCTACAACGCATACTGTAATATTAAGGGGGGATTTTTCAAGCAAATGAGCTGGTATTAATAATGTACCTCTTTGCCCTACAATTTCTTGACCATTGATTACGGTTGTCAGGCGTGTTTGTCTGGCAATGGACGCTTGATAAGAAACGACCAATGCAATTTGATTGTTTCTGACGGATTTGTTTGGAGTAAGCGTAAGCAGTATTTCTGCTTCCTTCGAACGCTCCAAAGGAATACTCCATGTTTGAGGCATGCTTTCTTGCTCTGATACATCATCAAAAAGATATCTACCTTGAAATGCTTGGCTCATGCAAATCATGGCTGCATGTAAAGCATGGCGATCATAGACCATTTGATTTCTTTTTAACCACGAATGAAGTTTTCCAGCCAGACTAGCGAGATAGACTACTGCCGCAGAGGTACCTTTTGTTGTGGTTAGTGCCCCTTGTTCGTCGTAGGTGGAATAGTCACATTCTTTGACCAAAAACTCGATATTACCCCATCCTAAGGGTGTCATACCTGGAATACTGCCATTATGGCATAATAATCCTACGCCAATAGTTTCACTGCATGACCCAGGAAAACGCTGGCGACCAAAATCATGGCCTACAGAAGCTAAAATATAAGGAGCTAGTGCTTTATCATGGAATGTAGATAATGAGGTATGAATATCTGTAATATATTCATCCTCTGGCAGAGAGTATGCATGTGCTTCTATAGGGCAGATGTCAAAACGCTCATATATATGAGTGCGCAACTCTGAATATCCTTGCTCAAACGCATCCAAGTAGCTGGCTGATATTAAATCCAGAGAGACTTGTGTTGTCCATGGAAAAGATATTTGTGATAAAATATTAGCGATTTTAGCGGTATGATTATGTAAATTATTCTGTTGAGAAACGTCATTAAGCTTGGATAACTGATTTTTTTTAGCACTATCGATAAGAAGAATAGATGTTCTATCATTTTCCATATACTCATTACCTTTAAATTTGCAATAACCTGATTATCAGCTCTTGTTTGTTTATTCAGAATGAAGGGATAAACGCCATTCGTTGACAAATATCTTCAATATTCTGTAAATCTGTACGGATCACAATTGGAGTAATTCCCACCCCTAACTCATATGTCACAGCTTTCAGATTTGGGCACTGAGCTAGTGCCTGTTCCAACAGTGGGAAAACACTATCAACAATTGGTTCTGAGTGTGTATCACGGTATCTCCATGAATGGTTTGGGTGTACACTCCCCCCAGCAATATGAATTTCGTTCACTGAGGTCAATGGAAGGCTGGCCAATACATCCAGTGGCTGTAGATCACAATAAATGGCATATGAAAATACGTGGCTAATGTCTAAAACAATATTACAGTCTGTCGCATCAACTAGCCGATGGAAAAACTCACCTAAAGCCATTTCTCCGGCAACAATGCTGAAAGAAGGTATTTCCGCAGAAAAAGGGATACTGGAAACAGACTGAATCGTTTTCACACCTTCAATTGCCATAGAAAGAACGGATTCACAAAGTACTGGTGCAGCAAAATAAGGTAAGTTGTAAGGGCCAATATTCCAAATACCGATATCTTCCAGACACCAGTATGCCTGAAGAGTCTCACTAATGGCATTTTGCCTTACAAGCACATCAGAGCGTAATCCATCAATACCTGCTGGCTCCATTCCAGAAAAATGATGAATGATAGGATATTGAGGATATTTATTACGAAAAGCTTGTGCAATATCCTCATTAGGTATGGCCACGACAGATAAATGACTAATTCCGTTTTGCGCTAATTGTAATAATTTAGTTAAGTCATAACCATAATTATGTGTATAATCAATTCCTAACCCTACTCGTGCATTCATACAACCTCCCGACAGGATAATGCCACTTTGCCACTTTCGTTATGAAAGCGAAGCTTAGCTAATTTATTTTTAAAAATTATTTCCTTGAGAGAATTTATTGTATCTAATTTAGATAGAGTAAAATAACGATCACAGTTAATTTCTTCTGTTATGGATTTTTCATTGTTTCTGGAAATTGTAGAACTCCATGGTGAGTTTATCATTCCAGTAGAAATGCCAGAATAAATACCATCAATAAGAAAAGGAATTTTTTCTTCTTCCATCAAATCTGCATTTGTATAAACAAAATAGCAAAAGCTTTCAATCAATGTTCTACTATTCCAATTCCAGAAACTATCCGAATCACAATATAAATTTACAAGCTTAAGGAAAAAATCCTTACTAAAAAAGCGTGGAGAAAAATGCATATCTGCATAAAGTACTGTACGTAAATTTCTGCGACGAGCAGCCCGCTCAACTACCAGTCTGTCGTGATCCATTGTAGAATGGATATAATGATACTCTTTTTCCGCACCTGTAATACAAAAATGATCACTATATAGTAGTGATACGTAGGCTTTTTGTAATAACTTAGCATCCATTTCATCCTCCTGAAATAGCTATTTCAAAAGACAAAATGTCTCCATCATTTAATGAAGGATTACTCTCTACTGACATGACATTATTTATAAAAAGAGTAACGAAAGGTTTAAGTTTAAGATTATCGTTTTTAGATATCGCAATCAAAGAAAAAATATCGGTATGTTTCTTCTGCATATTTTTTAATATTTCATAAAGATTATTTGCTGAGATAACAATCTGTCTATTTCCGCTAACAGATTCAGGAAATGATACAGTAATCATATTAATTCCTTCAATTATTTATTGGTTGTGACACAAACAGTCAGTGCGTCTCTTGGTCTCTAATAATTGATATTTATTATTTAACAAATCAAGTTTAAATAGCTTTCCATCTAATGTATCACCTATATTTAGAATAATTTTCAATGCTTCATTTGCCTGATGTAATCCTAAAATACCCGGAATAATTCCAACTACACCATTCTCAGAGCATGAGGGGGACAAAGTTGTTGGTGGAGCTTCGGGGTAGATACAGCGGTAGCAAGGAGAATAAGGTTGAGTACGTGCCATTACATGGCCTGTAAATTGTTGTACGGCAGCAGAAATTAATGGTTTATTTGCCTTTACTGCAGCATCATTTATCGCATAACGAGCATTAAAGTTATCTGTACAATCGATGATTATATCGTAATCCTCCAGAATAGGCTGAATATTCTTGGTATTAATGGCAACATCTATGATTTTTATTTTGATGCCAGAATTTAATGCTTTTAGCGTATGAAGGGCTGATTCAACTTTTTTCTTTTGTAACATCGTTTCATTATGGATAACTTGCCGTTGTAGGTTACCTAAATCGACGATATCGTGATCAACAATGGCAATCTCACCTACCCCAGCGGCTGTCAAATAAAGCAGACAAGATGAACCTAGTCCCCCTGCTCCAATGACCAGTATTTTAGACTTCATGATTTTTAATTGTCCATGAAGTCCAATATCTTTTAAGGAAATATGACGTGCATATCGGTTTTTCTCGGTTTGGCTTAAGATTGTGGAGGGTTGTTCTACAGAATTACCTCCTGCTTTCCATGCTTCGAAACCACCCTCAAGAGAATATATATTAACGAAATTCAGTGCAATTAAGCCCAATGCAGCGTATTTTGAACGAAGCCCACTAGCACAAAACAGAACAATTGGATGATCTAGTTCAATTTGTCTGTTTTTTAGCTCAATTTCCAAAAAACCTCGTCCTAGGGTTAATGCTCCGGGAATTGTGCCATTAGCAAATTCATGGCTTTCCCGAACATCCACCAATAGAAAGCTATTAAGTTCTTTTAATGCATTAATTGTTATTGTTTCAACATCTTGAATATCACCCATAATATTGCTCATATTAAAGTCTGTTTTTAGATGAAAAACTAATTTTAATTAAAATTATATGGTTAATAATTTTAGTCGTGATTTAGACATGGCCGCATCGCGGCCATGTAGTATTATTCTTGCCACTCTTTGTTGGAAACTACACCTGTAATATCTAACAACAATTCATTTTCCGCATCGGAATTTTCTGCATTCAGTTCGGCTACAGCAATTTCCAATTCTTGAGCTTTATCCATTTTATTTTCCTTCTATATATGTTTGTAAGAGTGTAAAAAATGTCAATATACGCACCATTTTACATTTTATGTTGCGAACAAAACCCATGTTAATTTAATGTGTTTTTTTGTCAAAAAAATGTTCTATCTTGTATATGAAATATTGATAAATGATAACGGCATTTCTGATATTGGCTAGGAGAAAATATATCCGTTATTCCGCACAGCGATATCTGTAATACAATGATTTTAAAGCGTTTGCATAATACTTGCGTAAATATTAATTTTTAATTAAAACAATGGATTAAGAATACGATTCGGAATGTAGATGTATCTTCAGGTCACATATTTTATGATCTCTGATTTAAATTATCTGGGATATACACCTAACGCGTTGGATTATATTTTGAAGTTATTGTTAATTAAATTTAAATTTAAATTTAAATTTGACTGACAAGAGTATATGTAGATACATTGCTTGGGCATTAACTTGCAGGTACTCCCGTCGTTCCTAAACATTGAGTTATGTCGGGTATACAACATTATTAGGGCATATCTCTATCATCGATAGTTCCTGCTGATAACCACTTTAACCTACTTAGAGCGACACTGACGCGCTATGCTTGTCTTCTCCGAGTTACCGGGCTAATACATTAACCCAGTAACTCGGAGAGCTGAAAAACACCTTCCAGAGAAAACTTTTTTGCTTACCCCCTGTATTAAAGAATTAGGGATAAAACTGTTCACCCTGTTCACCTTTGAATATTTTTGTTTAAATTCATATTGTTAAAGGTTGATGACTTGAAATAAAACTCATCACCACTCTTCACCTAACCGTTCACCTCAAACTAAGATAAGGTGAACAGAGGTGAAGACTTGTGAACAGTTTAAAAATAACTATTCACCCTATAATATATTGATATATCTGGTTTAAATTATAGAGTGAACAGGAATGAACACTTTTTTATATTTCTTTGAAAAATGTCTGTAATCAGAAAGAATTATTCTTCTGGTAGGTTATCCCTTGTCAATTTTGGCAGCCACTCGATGGCAGTATCAAGATCCAGACTCAGATTGCTGCGAATACCCTGTTTGCTTTTCTTGCGCAGGTATTGCTGGTTGTACTCTGCCAATGCGCCCGGCATATCCATGCCAAAGCGGGTCACGGAAACGGGTTTATTCAGGTTATTGCCTTTCATATAAGCAAGGTAAGCGTGGTAAAGGTATTTGCGGGGATTGAACGGCATAATTTCTGCATTGCCGATGAGCAAGCCGTCAGCTTCATCGGACGCAATCAGGTAGCCGCAGAAATCGACCAGTGGATCGGTACCGCGTTTGATATCCAGTGCTTCTGCGGACTTTTGTTGCTCTGCCAGTAAACGCCTTGCGGCTTGTGAGTCAGCAAACCGATGCAACAGGTGCCGGATAATCACAGGCAGTTCTGTTGCGATTTTGTCCCGCAAGAGCGGATCGCGTTCATTCTCCGGTACGACTTCGGAAAAATTGAAGATTACCCGACGCCGTGATACGCCACCACTGCGATCACTGAAACTCATGGCATTATTATTCACCGCCAGTACCACAGCAGGAATGCGGGTTGAGTAGGGCTGTTTATGCTTTGGATCGATAGCCACTTCATCGCCGCCTGTAATGGCCTTAATACCTGAGCCATCGCCCACATAGCGGGTCTGGTCTGGCAGGATAATCAGCGAATAGCCGACAATCAACGCCCGTTCCCGTGGAATTTCTAATGCAGACATACTTGCTGAAACAGTATTACCTTTACCCGCCAGCATGGAACAAATTTCAGCAAAGATACTTTTGCCGCTGCCTCCGGCACCAGTGACTTCCAGAAATAGCTGCCAGTCGTAACGGTTCGCCAATACCATAAACAGTGCCGCCAGTACCCGATCAAACTTGTTCTCACAGTTGACTGTTGCCCGGTTAAGCCAGTGCCAAAAATGTGAAGCATGGTCTTTCAGGGTTTCCCCCGAAACAGGGGAATTGAATTCAACCTCATTAGCCAGCAGCAACCAATCATGTTTACGATGAGGCCGGAACTGGCAGGATTTCAGGTCAAACACGCCGTTGCTGAATCCGATTAAGTGACGTTCTGGTGGCTGCATCATAGGAAGCTGTAATTTGAGAGCATCCACGGCAGAGCTGATGCCATGCGGTGAATACGGTAGTTTCTCTTCCATAAAGGCAACCACCATTTCCCGTCGTAAATCGCGGTCACTGACCGGACGCCAGACAATACCATCATAGTGATGGATGGTTTCCGAAGCGCCATCCAACGCCAAATTGCTGTCATAACGCGCCAGCAACACTTCTCCGCGCTGGCTGGCACCCATCTGGCATAATGTCAGCTTAGAAGACTCGACGTCATTGGGCTGAATAGCTTCTTTTTTCTTTGTTGGTGTCGGTTGATAAAGCCCCTGAACAAAGGCCAGCTCTGCTATTTTCACACTATTTTTCTGACGATAATCATCCCAATCGGCTTTAACAGCATCCGGTGGTAACGTGACCCAACCATTCACCGCAAGGGCAGCTTTTTCTGCTGAGATCTTGCCGACATTCACTTTGGGTTTGCCGTTCTTATCCAGCTCGCCGGGAGAGTGCCAATCATTATCCGCTGCAATAATGATTTTTGTGTCCGGCCAGCGTTCCCGAATGGATTTGGCAACAGAAGATAAATTGCCCTCATCCAGCGCCGCCAGAACAGTACCTTTATAGAGCTGGCTAACCGTGAGTGCTGTGGCGTAACCTTCGGTGATAATTACCGTCTCCGGATGCTCTTCCAGCGCTGTCAAGGGAATAAACGCCCCTTTTTTCTGGCTACCGGGGAAGAATTTTTTCTCGCCATTGGGTTTAATGATCTGCGCCCCGGTGACTTGTTTATCCAGTGCTGTCAGTACCAGCACTGTCGAATTATCAAACAGTAGCCGCTGATCAAGATGTTGCAGACCCTTTGCAGCCAGATAAGGCGATTGCCCCACGACAGTTTGCGCCATCAGTGCTGCCACTCTTTCAGCAATCGGTAGTGTTGGATGGGTTTCTTTGGTTGGCTTGGGATCTGGTAAAGGTAGCGCCAGTACATTAGCGACAACTTTTGCCGCCTCAGTAACAGAGATCCCTTTGGTTTTTGCCACTAAATCCAGTCCATCACCATAATTCGGCGCGTCACACTGACGGCAATGCCAGTTGCCGTGATGGTGATCATCGATAAAGTGGAAACGGTCAGTACCACCGCAGATGGGGCAGGCGCCATGCTTTCCCTTTACCGGAACAGTAATACCGCAAGCGGGCAGCAGGTTTTGCCACGAATACATGGCGGATGTTTTTACGGTCTGGATCAGATCAAGCGGTTTTTGATTGCCCGCTGTTTTTTGAACTGTAAATTCAGGGCGAGTTTGGGTATGCTGTGTATCAGCCATAATTTTTTACCTTACGAATGGTTATTGGTTAAACGCCTCAGATGTGTTCTCAGCACGCTGGGGCGTTGTGTTTTATAGTAAATGTCTTATGTCATAGTCTTTTGTTTGTTATGCCGCTCGCGATTCAGCAATACGCTGGGCAATCCAGTCATCAATCTCTGCTTCAATAAAAGCAACGGAACGCGGGCCAATCTTGACCTGCTGCGGGAATGCGCCGTCGCTAATCAGTTTGTAGATCCATGCTTTGCTATAACCCGTTCTGCGTTGCACTTCTGGCAAACGAATCAGGCTTGTTTTCAATGCTGCCATTGTCATGTCACTTCTCCTGTTACCCAGTCCCTGAAATATCATCGTGGACGCTGTTTGATGACAGGCGGATTATTTAAAAAGCAAGACTTAATGAACAGCGTTAATTGTTTTTCTTCCGATGAAAATTAACGGGTTGCAAATTGTACTAGCGGTTTTTCCTGTCACGCAGCGGTTTGGCGAAGTCATAGGGTGTGATTGACTTTTCCCTGTTCGCATCCAGATAATCCGCCCACCACTGCACCATCAGCCGCCGTTCGTCCAGATGTTTGGATGTATGAATATACGCCGCCCGGACGTTGTTTCGTTCGATATGACTGAGCTGGCGTTCGATGGCATCATCGCTCCACAGGCCGGATTCGCCCATTGCACCGCGCGCCATTGTGCGGAAGCCATGCCCGCAGACATCGGTTTGGGTGTCATAGCCCATCGCCCGTAGCGCCTTATTGACGGTGTTTTCACTCATAACTTTCGCAGCATCATGATCACTGGGGAATACCACTTCGCAGTTGCCGCTCAGTACGCTCAACTCTTTGAATAACGAGACAGCTTGACGGCTCAGCGGCACGATGTGATCCGTTTTCATTTTCATGCCGCGCTCAGAAAAACGAACGCCTTTGATGGGTTTTCGTGTAGCGGGAATTTTCCAGACAGCGTTTTCAAAGTCGATTTCCTGCCAGCGGGCAAATCTCAGTTCGCTGGAACGGACAAACGTCAGCAGTGCCAGCTCGACAGCGATTTTGGTCAACAGGCGCCCGCGGTAAACAGACAATCGGCTCAGAAAATCCGGTAAATATTCATGGGGCAGGGCAGGATGGTGACGGGATTTTGCGGTGGTAAGTGCGCCTACCATGTCATTAGCCGGGTTGGATTCCAGAATATCATTCTGGACGGCGTAGCGCATGATGGCAGTGATACGCTGGCGCAGCCGCTGGGCGATATCGTGTTTGCCCTGTTCATCAATGGCCTTGACGGGGGCTAAAAGCTGGCTGGTACGTAACGTGGTAATATCGCGTGCGCCGATATGCGGGAAAATAGACTGCTCAAGGCTGCGCAGCACTGTTTGGCTATGTCTGTCACTCCAGCGTTTGTTACTGGCGTGCCATGCACGGGCGACTTCTTCAAACGAATTGACTTTGGCGGGCGTTGGGGTGCCTTTCTTTTCGGCTTTGGGATCGATGCCCTGTGCCATCAGCTTTTTGGCTTCATCCCGTTTAGCACGGGCATCGGCTAATGATACCGCCGGATAAACGCCGAACGCCAGACGATCTTCTTTCTTATCGGTGGGGCGGTAATACTTCATGCGCCAGTATTTCGAGCCGCGTGACGAGACTTCTAAATAGAGACCGCCGCCATCGGCGAGTTTGTAGGTTTTTTCTTTGGGCTTTGCAGTTTCGATTTGCCGGGCGTTTAGTTTCATTATTAAGGGCATTCCTTGAATCGAACGGTAAGTGCCCCGAATTATGCCCTTCGCTGCATCTTGATTGCAACAGACGAAACTAGACGTAGAAATAGGAAATAGTATTAATTTTGCAGGATTTACTAAGAATTGTTTGACTGGGCTGGACTTCACTGGAAGTTGAAGTGGTGCCCGGAGGCGGAATCGAACCACCGACACGGGGATTTTCAATCCCCTGCTCTACCGACTGAGCTATCCGGGCTAACGGGGCGCATTAAACCGTATTCAGCCCAATCCGTCAAACACTTTCTGCATAAATTTATTTATGTGCTTTTAATTCACACAATAAGCTATAAATATAAACAAAACGGAGAAGCAATTGCTTCTCCGTTTGTTATTTCTCTACTATCCGTTGCTAATTTGTTATCAACTATCTTCGATAGCTTTTCTGTGCATTGTTCACTTTTATCAAATAGCGACGTGATTCAGCAGCAGGGTGTTTATTGGTTAGAGTTGCATAAATATCACCAGGTTCCATTGAATTGATGATTTGAACCGCTTTCTTTTTATCATTGGAGAATACGCGTAATACACTGCCTGCACCGCCATTGTAAGCAGTGATAACGGCATATCGACGTGAAGTTGCGTTTTTGATTTCCCCTAAGTATGTATTTTGCAATATTGATAGATAGGCAGTACCGGCATCAATATTGTTTTCAGGATCGAAGAGATAATTGCGGCTAGGCTGGCCTGACTTTCCTTGCATCTTGAAAACATCTCGTCCGGCGGTGTGTTGCATTACCTGCATAAGGCCCAAGGCATCAGAACGGCTGACGGCATAAGGGTTAAAACTGGATTCAGTCTGCATGATGGCAAGGATCAGGGATTCATCAACGCCATATTTTATGGATGCTTTGCGAACGATAGGAAGATATTTATGAGCGCGTTTATCCAAATGGTTAGGAACCAACTGTATGGTGACTGACCAAATGATGTGTAATCCCGATTGACGTTTTTGCAATTTATTTTGGATCAGATAATTGGCAAAATGACGTGCGCGCCACTCCCAGCGAATGGGTTCACCAGTGTTATCCAGAACCTGTCCATATAGAAAGGGTTCTTTGCTGATCTGAATATCGTTGGTGTCGGAATAAAGATCGATAGTTCCAGGATCATCTCCCATCAGCAAAGTCGTAACGATCGCTTTGCGTAAATGTTCAGTGGGTTCAATTGGGGAAATGGTTTCAATCGTAATATTTCCCGTCTCAAAATTGATATGGCTACGGGTCTTATATTGATCTGTATATTTAACGTAATCTTTTGGGCCTGCGATTAAAACTTCCTGTAATCCCCAAATATTTTCAATATTATGGGCAAATTGTCCCATCAAAATATCGAATCCATTGGTGTCTTTTATATATTCTTCTCTGTATTCAACGTCTTTTTTGCCAGAACAGGAAATTAGAAGTGGAGCAAGGAGGATCAGAGCCAGCAGTCTTTTCATTTTACAATGCCGTTGGATATTAATGCTGTTGGATATTCAGGTTTTAATCAATGTTTAGAGCCATACAAAATGGCTCTTATTATGTCAATCTATACGAATAGCGTAGTAATATTATTTTTCTGGAGGTGTATAACCGTCGATTTTAATGTCATGTCCTTCAAACAGGAATTTAACCATCTCTTGTTCAAGCAGTTTGCGATCTTCTGGATTCATGGTATTGAGTTTTTTTTCATTAATCAGCATGGTTTGTTTACTCATCCATTGTTGCCATGCTTCTTTCGAAATCTCATTGAAAATACGCTTGCCCAATTCTCCTGGATAGAGCTGAAAATCTTGACCTTCCGCTTCTCGTTGTAAAAAAGTGCAAAAAATAGTTCTGCTCATAATTAATCCTCAAATCCTCAAAATAGTGGGCAACTTAACCCAATTGTTGCAAAAGGTACTCAATGGGAGCTGCCAATCCAATAGTTGCTGGCTGACGTAAGTTATACCAAAGTCCCTTACTTTCATCCATGCAGGAATCAAAAGCTAAGATATCGATCTTAATAGGAACGATATCTAAATGAAAATGGCTGAATGTGTGGCGAAATGCTGTCAGTTGTTCAAGTTTGCTGTGTGAGATACCTGAATTTTTTAGCCATTGTTCCAGTGATATTTGATCAGTAAATTGCGGGAAAGCAAACAATCCCCCCCAAATACCAGAAAGTGGGCGCTGCTCTAGCCAGACCATATCGCCATGTTGCATTAATAAAAAGTAGGCTGTTTTTTCAGGAATGCTTTGTTTTGGTTTTTTCCCCGGATAGTTTGCCCAACTGTGATTGGCGTAAGCGATACAACCCGTATTAAGTGGACAAATCTCACATTTTGGTTTGCTGCGGGTGCAGACTATAGCGCCCAAGTCCATCATCGCCTGATTAAAATATTCGACACCTTGTTTGGGCGTTACGCGTGTGCTGATATCCCATAACTGGTTTTCAACCTCTTTTTTCCCCGGCCAGCCGTCAACAGCGTAGCAACGAGCCAAAACACGTTTCACGTTACCATCAAGGATCGGGTAATGCTTACCTTGGGACAATGAAAGAATGGCTCCGGCAGTTGAACGTCCTACACCGGGCAGGGCAACAACATCATCAAAGGTTGTTGGAAATTTACCCTTGTGCAATGTCACGATCTGTTGTGCGGCTTTATGTAAGTTACGGGCACGGGCGTAATATCCTAAGCCAGTCCATAAGTGGAGAACCTCATCCAGTGGGGCAGCAGCCAAAGAGGTAACATCAGGAAAACGTGAAATAAATTTTTGGAAATAAGGAATGACCGTCGCAACTTGAGTTTGTTGCAGCATCACCTCTGAAAGCCAGACGTGATAGGATGTTTTTTCCAACTGCCACGGCAGGGTTTTGCGGCCGTAGCGGTGATACCACTCAAGTACCACTTGTGAAAATTGCTCAGCTTCCATCATTAGAATAATTGTCTTTATATCTGGTAATTGTTTCGTGAGCGGGATTGCAACATAGTGTAACCTCAGTGTAAACCCGAACTTTGTTTCGAAGCATTACGCAAACATAGCATTAAAGTTGTGCTTATGGACACTGAACTTGATAAACTCAGCCATCTTTGCATAATTGCGCTCTCTTTGGGCAATCCTGCGGTACATAAAGTCCCAGACGCCTGAAAAAAATGTCTTTAGAAACTGACAAAAAGTACCATGATAAATAATGTAATTTCACCGGAATATGATGAAAATGGCAGGGCATTGCGCCGTGTCCGCAGTTTTGTGCGTCGGCAGGGGCGGTTAACGAGTCGCCAGCAACAAGCACTTGATAATGTGTGGCCAAGGATGGGAGTGGACTATCAGACAGAATTGTCCAATATGGAAGAGATCTTTGGTCGTGAAGCACCTGTTGTGTTGGAAATCGGTTTTGGTATGGGCGCATCATTGGTCACAATGGCAAGCGAAAATCCAGAGAGAAACTTTTTGGGAATCGAAGTTCATGTGCCGGGAGTTGGGGCTTGTTTGGCATCCGCAGAAGATGAAAATCTCAGTAATCTGCGAGTGATGTGCCATGATGCTATCGAAGTATTGAATAACATGATCCCAGATCAGAGCCTGGCAATGGTTCAGCTTTTCTTCCCTGATCCGTGGCATAAAGCGCGCCATAACAAACGTAGAATTGTGCAGCCTGAATTCGCTCAATTAATTAAAAGTAAACTGAAAATTGGTGGTGTCTTCCATATGGCGACCGACTGGCGGCCATATGCAGAGCATATGCTGGAGGTGATGAGCACAGCAGAAGGGTATCACAACTTATCGGAAAACGGTGATTATGTGCCACGTCCTGAGTCGCGCCCGGTCACAAAATTTGAGACGCGTGGTCAGCGGTTAGGTCATGGTGTATGGGATCTAATGTTTGAGAGGGTAAAATAATGGCTAAAAACCGTAGTCGTCGTCTGCGTAAAAAATTGCGTATTGATGAGTTTCAGGAATTGGGTTTTTCAGTAAAGTGGAACTTTCCGGCTGATACATCCGTTGAGGTTGTCGATAGCACAGTTGATGCCTTGATTGAAGAACTGATCGAGCCAAATGGCCTTGCTCTGGATGCCAGCGGTTATTTGCAATGGGAAGGTATTGTCTGCCTGCAAAAAATCGGCAAATGTACGGAAGAACATCGCCAATTGGTTGAGAGTTGGCTGAAAGATCGCGGTATGGAAGACGTTATCACATCAGAATTGTTTGATGTGTGGTGGGATTGATTCGCTGTTGCATAAGAAAAAGCGTATTACGTAAAAATAGCGCTGTATGCAGGGGCTCGTTAGGGGCCCCTGTTTGTCTGGAGAAAAAGTGGTGAAGGTAAGGTTCTCTAATTCGTTGTTGGCAGATATCTTAGAAGAAGTACGCCCTTTGATTGGTCAAGGAAGAGTAGCAGATTACATTCCTGCTCTGGCGGAAATTCCGGCAAATAATTTGGCGATGGCCATTTGTACGGTAGATGGGCAAGTTTTTAAAGCGGGAGATGCGGAAAAGCGCTTCTCCATCCAATCCATTTCTAAAGTGTTGAGCTTAACATTAGCGATGACACGTTATAAGGAAGAGGATATCTGGCAACGGGTGGGTACGGAACCTTCGGGACAGCCGTTTAACTCATTGGTACAGTTGGAGTTGGAAAAGGGAATTCCCCGCAATCCTTTTATTAATGCGGGAGCATTGATTATTTGCGATATGCTGCAATCTCGCTTGAGCGCACCTAAACATCGAATGCTGGAGTTTGTTCGTAGCCTCACAGGACAAAAAAATATTTCTTATGATGATATCGTTGCCCGTTCAGAAATGGAGCATTCCAGCCGCAATGCCGCGATAGCTTACCTGATGAAATCATTCGGTAATTTTGGGAATGATGTTATCACCGTTCTGCAAACATACTTCCAATACTGCGCCTTGAAAATGAATTGTGTTGAATTAGCTCAATGTTTTATTTATTTAGCCAACCAAGGACGAATGATGGATTCCGGTCAACAAATTTTGAGCCTTCGACAAACTCGTCAGATTAATGCACTTATGTTGACATGTGGTATGTACGATGGTTCTGGCGAGTTTGCTTTCAGGATCGGTATGCCAGGGAAATCGGGTGTTGGTGGTGGCATTATCTGTGTGGTTCCGGGAGAATTCACTGTTGCGGTATGGTCGCCTGAACTGGATAAATCCGGCAACTCATTGGCAGGTTGCGCAGCACTGGAAAAATTAGCAGGGCGTATTGGACGTTCTATCTTTTAATCTGTCTGTGTTTAACCTTAGAAATCAGGAGAATGTATGCTACGCAGGATCACGATTGCTGCATCATTATTATTTGCGTCTCAAGCCATTGTCACTCAGGCACAGGCGAGTTCTGAATGTCATGCGACACTTAATGATGACATTATTGTCACACCAAATTCTGTCCAAATTACAGGAGCGAGTGGAAACCTGAAAATATTGTCTGATGGTTCCATAACCAGAGAGGGTAAGGTGTTATCGCTGAATACAGAACAACGTAGTAAAGCTCAGCAATATCAACAGACGATCCGTCAGGATTTACCTTGGGTTAAGAAAGAAGCGCTAAGTCATTTGACGAATGCGCGCCAGTCACTGGATAAAGTGGTGGTCGAAACAATGGGTAAGGAAAGTAATATCCGTAACCGTTTATCTCAATTGGAATCTGGCCTCATTAAACAAATCGATAAAGTGATTGAAACCCGTGCTAATGGTTTTGCCTTTAATGCTCAGGCCGTCAAACAGGTAGAACCTGAAGGCCGGAAACTCATTGAACAGAGCCTTGGTGGTATTTTGCAGGATAGTATTAACGAAATGAGCCGTAAAAATAGTGACCAAAATGGTGACGGCAAACAAATGATAATGTCTCTTCTCGGTGGGTTAGGCGGCATGCAAAATGGTTTTGATGCAGAATGGAAAAAGCAGGAACAAGAATTAAAGCGTTTAAAAGCGGAAGTATGTAGCAAAGCCAGTCAATTAGAACAACAGCGCATTAGTCTTATGAATGAGATTAAGTAAAATAGGTTGTTTACCCTACAAGTAAATAAGAATCAATATGAAATTGATTCTTATTTTGTTGACATATTAATGTTGCCACCTAGAATGCAAGCCACCTCTTATTAATAGACTTAATTTAGGTGTAACGAATGAAAAAAATCTTGTCAATTGTTATTGCATCACTGCTTTCTGCTATCAGTTACTCTGCATTCAGCCAATCACCAGAATTAGTTACGCCAAATTCAGTGACAGCTCAGTCTGGTGATTATGCCACGGTGAAACATATTTCCGGCGAAACCCAGGTTAAAAAGAATCCAAAACGGGTGGTTTTATTCGATTTCGGAACTTACGATTCAATGGCGAAACTGGGATTGTCTGATCGAGTGATTGCATTACCCATTAATAATTTACCTGAATATGTGCGTACTGAATATGTGCGTAATAGTGTGTCTACAACTATGCACAATGCCGGGGGAATGAAAGAGCCGAATTTGGAAAAATTAGCGGAAATTAAACCAGATTTAATTGTCATTACCGGACGTCAAGGTGCTTTTTATGATCGTCTGTCACAAATAGCACCAACCATTAATTTAAGCACGGACAATAAAAACTATCTGTCATCCGTTGATAGTAATCTTAAATTGTTGGGTGAGTTATTCAATAAGCAGGATATCGTGAAAGCGCAATTTGCTGATTTGGAAAAAACGATTGCATCCGCTGAGGAAAAAGCAAAAGCAGCAAACAGTAAGGTATTAGTATTACTGCATAATGCGGGTGAGTTATATCCTAATAATCAGGTTATTGTTTACAATGTGATTAAAGCGCCTCGTGCTGTATTGCCGGTTACATCGGATAAAGACAAAAGTCGAATTGTGACGGCGGATATGATTGCACAAGCTAACCCTGATGTGATCTTGATTATCGACCGTAGTGAAGCAATTGGTGCAGGTAAATTAGAAAAAGATCAGTTTGAAAATGATCAAGTCAAATCAACTAATGCCTATCAAAATGGGAAGATAGTGTATTTACAGTCTGATCTCTGGTACTTGTCTGGCGGTGGTTTAGATAGCATGACGCGACAAATCAAAGCGGTTGCTGATGCATTATAATTTCATCACGTTGTAATTTCACAAATTAAAATTCTTTTTCTCTGAAGTTACCCTGAAGTCTGAATAGTGAGATTTCGGGGTATTTTTGACTCACTTATTACCCCTAACCCGTTATTGTTCCTAAATTGAAACAATCAAGCAAAATCATAACCTGGCCTTGCGGTACAGAAAATCTACGTTAGGATATTTCAAAAGGCATCCAATGGGGGACATAAGCATGATTATTAGTTCAACTGAATTTAAGAATAGTGATTTCTTGAAAAAAGAGCATGAATTTAATCAATTTGATGGCAATGGTGATAACCGTTCCCCCGAACTTGCTTGGGCGGACGTACCAGCCGGAACCAAAAGTTTTGCGATTACTGTCTATGATCCTGATGCACCAACGGGTAGTGGCTTCTGGCACTGGGTCGCTTTTGATATTCCCGTTGTAACACAATCCTTACCTGCAAATGCAGGGCAAAGTGATGGTAGCAAATTACCAACCGGTACAATTCAGAGCAGAAATGATTATGGCCTGTTTGGTTTCGGTGGTTGTTGTCCACCTGTGGGAGATAAAGCCCATCGCTATGTTTTCACTGTACATGCCTTATCGGTAGAGAAACTGGGAATTGATGCTGAAACAACAAATGCCGTTGCGCGTTTTATGATCCAGGCCAATACCTTGGCAACAGCTTCTATTACCGGCTACTACCAGCGTTAACCGAATCAATAATTCTTCCGTTTCCAGTAAGGGGTATCAATATGAGCAGCAAAAAAATTCAATGGAACTATGGGTTACAGCCGGAAGCGGTAGAGATCCTCGCTAATGATGGAGGCATGATCGTCTGCCCAACCAAAGTTGGCTACATTATCATGACATCTGATGCGCAAGGTCTGGAGCGTAAATTTGAGGCTAAGCTGCGTAATCGCAACAAGCCTGGTGTTGTTTTATGTGGTTCTTTGGAACAATTGAAAGAGTTGGCTCAGCTTAACGCGGAAATTGAAGAACTTTATCAAAGACATTGGGATGAAGACGTATTATTAGGTTGTATCTTGCCGTGGAAAGAAGAAGCGATAGCCCGTATTCCAGATGATGGTTCTAAAGAACTGATGATGGATCAACGTGGTACGAGCTGTTTCGTCATTAAATTTGGCAAACCCGGCGAAATCCTGGCAAAAGAACTGTGGGAAAAATATGGTAAGTTCTCTTTTGCCAGCTCGGCTAACCCATCAGGTAAGGGAAATCGCGGGCTGGTTGAATGTATCGGTGAGAGGATAGAAGAGCGGGCCGATCTGATTATCTGCGCTAATGACTATGTCAAATCTATCCAGCCAAATGAAACTGAGCAAACTCGTTATGAACAAGGTGTGATGGTTTCAATGGTAGATGAAAATGGTAAATTAGTTCCGCTGCAACAGGGGCAACGCGATATTACTCCATGTCCGGTATTAATCCGAAAAGGGTTGGATGTACATAAAATCATGGCAATGATGTCCGACACTTTCACTACCTGGGATTACCGTCACGGCAATTACTATTAATTATTGTTGATTAATAGTAATGGCTATTGATACCTCTGACAGATAATATCTTTGGCGGGTGCTGTTGTACCCGCTTGATATCTGTAGTTATGCTTTTTTTCCTTTCTCCAAATCTTGCCTTAGCTTGCGTTGCAAAGAGCTTGCAAATTTTTGTACACGCGAAGATAGCGTATTTTCTGATTTAAATAGTATCCATGCCTGATAAATATCCATGCTCCATTCTGGGAGAAGTCGTACTAATTTCCCTTCTGCCACGGCTTCATGAGTAACATAATCGGGGAGATAGGCAATACCCGCTCCTGACAGAGCGGAACTCATTAACGCCACACTGTTATTGATGCGAAATCGGCTGCGTACTTCAATATCCAGCTTATTTCTTTCCTTACGGAATGGCAGGGAAATCGTATGTGCAGGGCCACGAAATAGCAGATAATCGTAACGAGGAAGATCTTCAGGTTTCTCTATTGGAGAAAATGGGTTTATATAGTCTGGGGTTGCGTAAAGTCCCCAGGTGATATCAATTAAAGGCATAACAAGTGGATATTGTGGCGTTTCACGCCCTATGATGATGGCAATATCGCATTGGTCTTCTTCCATATTAATTGTTCTGTCGGTCAGTTCCAAATCGACACTGATATGAATATTACTGGCGATAAAGTGATTCAGGGCGGGAACAATACATTGGCTGCCAAAGGATACCGGCGCAATCAAGCGTAAGCTTCCCATCGGTTCTTCATGGAAATTACGTATAAAATGTTCAGCATTTTGGGCTTCGGTAAGGATCCGATGGCAGTATTGGTAATAACTCATCCCAACTTCTGTTACTTGAATTTTACGTGTAGTGCGGTTGAGTAATTGGGTGCCTAATCTTACTTCTAATTGTGCAATCTCGCGGCTGACAGAAGACTTGGATAGCCTTAACGATCTTGCTGCTTCAGTAAAACTCAGCGTCTCTACAACACGGGCAAAGACCACCATTGAGGTAAGATTCTCAATATTATTCATGCAATAACCTGATGATTTACTCGTAGGAACCAGCCTATAACATATCACATATCCTATAGTGATATGTCAGATTCAATGGGTAAGAATTTCCCATTTTGTGGACAACTGTTCCATAATGGAAACAGTGAATCATACGATGGTATTTCCCTACGTTAAGGAGTCGTAATCTTGTTAGGATGACAGTCTATTGAGTCTGTTTTTATCTTTCGGAGGGCAATGTGAGATGAGCCAAACTATTACACAAAAAATTCTTGCACGGGCAAGTGGGCGTGCGCAAGTCACTCCGGGTGAAGTGGTTTGGGCGAAAGTGGATATTCTGATGTCTCACGATCCCTGCACGCCAGGTGTAGCCAGCGTATTTAAAAAGGAGTTTGGGCAAGATGCAAAGATATGGGATCCTGAACGCTTTATTTTAATTCCAGACCATTTTGTCTATTCGGCTGACTCACAAGCTAACCAGAATATTCGGGTGATGCGTGAATTTGCCGCTGAACAGAACATAAAATATTTTTATGATGTTGGGACACCCAATTATAAAGGTGTGTGCCATATAGGGCTTGCAGAGGGAGGACATATTCGCCCGGGTGAAGTGTTACTGGGCACAGATTCTCATACTGTAACTGCGGGGGCTTTTGGTGCATTTGCCATTGGGTTAGGGATTACTGACGCAGCTTATGCATTAGGTACGGGAGAAATTCCTCTTAAGGTGCCAACAACCATTAGGGTCAATTTTACCGGAACCAAGCCAGCCCATGTTTTGGCTAAGGACATGATTTTATCTGTATTGTCAGAGTTAACTGTCGATGGTGCAACCTATCAGGCTATAGAGTTTGGTGGTAACGTTATTGATGAGTTATCAGTAGAAGAGCGCATGACGATTTGCAATATGGTCGTTGAGTGTGGAGCTAAAAATGGCATTATGGTTCCCAATCAGGCGACTCTGGATTATTTAGCAGAAAGAAATAATCTCCCGTTTGAAATTGTCTACCCTGACGAGGATGCACAATATAGCCGTGTGTTAAATATTGATGTTTCCACGATGCAGCCAAAGATTGCCAAACCCCATTCTCCGGATAATGTCGTTTCCATTGAGCAGGTAGCCAATGTTGCCATTTCTCAGGCATATATTGGTTCTTGTACCGGGGGCAAGCTGGAGGATTTTGTTGCGGCAGCCCGCGTTATCAAAGGGCATAAAGTGATAATTCCAACTTATGCAGTACCTGCAACAAAAGAAGTTTTCCATAGAACGATTACGACCCAAATCGATGGCGTTTCTGTCTACCAGATTTTAAGCGATGCGGGAGTGAAACTTTCTTCTGAATCAGGGTGTGCCGCTTGTTGTGGTGGCCCGCCAGATACTTTTGGCCGCGTCAATGAGCCAATATCAGTCATATCCACCACCAATCGCAATTTTGTCGGCAGAATGGGGCATAAACGCGCCAATATTTATCTCGCTTCTCCTTATTCTGTTGCCGCGGCTGCTATTACTGGTCAAATAACAAATCCTAAGGAGTTTTTATGAGTGAGTTAAAGGAAAGTATCATTCGGGGTGAGGTTTATGTATTGACCGATAATATTGATACTGACCAGATTCTTTCAGCGGAATATCTCAAGGTCAATCCTTCTACTCCTGAAGGATACGCTCAACTGGCTTCGCTGGCGATGTGTGGATTACCGGAAGGTTCACTGCCTTTTATTGATGAATGCAAGGGAAAAGCGAAATACCCGATCATTGTGGCAGGGCAGAATTTTGGTTGTGGATCTTCACGTGAACATGCTGTGGCAGCCTTAGGTGCTTCAGGGGTGAAAGCGGTGCTTGCTCAATCTTATGCCCGTATATTCTTTCGAAATTGTGTATCAACTGGCCAGTTATTGCCCGTTGCAGCCCAAGAGCGCTTGTGTGACCAATTAGTCACGGGAGACAGTATTGAGATTGATATTGAAAACCAGACTGTCATTCTGTTGAAAAATGGTGAAAAATATCAAACCGATCCTATTGGTGAACTTGCCAATATTGTCTCTGCCGGAGGGCTATTTTCTTACGCCCGTGCTTCAGGCAGAATAAGATGATATTGAAAACAGCCATCTTTTCTTAATAGATGGCTGTTTAATTTAGAAAAATTCTGGTGATAATTTTATTCTCTCTTGATTTATTTTTCCTTTTATAAATTTTAATGTGATTAATTCACTTAAGATTTTTATAAGATATTGTTGGTAGTATAATGACATGTTTGGAATAATATTATTTGGAGGTTTAAAATGATTAGTGTTTACAAATTTGACAGGTTGGAAAACAAAGATATTTTTAATGCTCTTGATATAATTAATGTTAATCCTTATGAAAATTATATTAATTTTAAGCATGAAGTTAGCAATCTTATTTTGTTGGGAAAAGTACCAAAGAAATTTGTAGAAGTATGTCATAAAATAAAAGATGAAAGACGACTATATGGTATTAATGCACAGCTATTGAAAAATCTTCCTATTGATAGAGTTATTCCTGAATTCGATCAGGAAGACCCTGTGAATGATAAATACAGGAAGAAAACAACATTTATTGGAGAAAGCCTGTTAGAACTTTTCTCACAGTTAACTGATTCTCCTCTACTGGCTTACCAGACACGCAATAACGGTGATTTCTTTCATGATGTCTACGCCCATAAGAAATATTCTAATACACAAACGCAAAAAACTGATGGTGAACTCTATTTCCACAATGATCGTACCGCGCATCCTGTGAGAGCGGATTTTCTTAGTTTACTTGGTATGCGTTGTAGTGAACGAAATTTGATTTATACAGGTTATCTTGATGGCAAGGATATACTTTCTTACCTAAAGCCAGAATCGCAGCACTGGTTACGTCAACCTTGGTATATGACTCCTTATGACGAATATTCAAGAGACTCTAACAAAAAACAAATTTACTCTGAAAAGCATATCATTCTTGAGAACATACATACTTTTCGTTACTACGATACCCGTACTACCTATTTATTAGATGCCCCTAAAGAAGCTATTGAGGCTCTTCTTGAATTGAAAATTGCTATCACTAAAGCAAAAAAGGAACATATTTCTATTAATAGCGGAGATTTATTTTCTTTTGCAAATCAGGATTCACTACATAATCGTGAAATTATCAAGGTTGTTGATAAAAATGCTGCGGAAAAGCGTTGGTTACTTAAAACATATAGTTTCAGAAATGAAGAGTGTTTAAATAAATATAGAGAATATTTTCATCCAGAAATATCTGGTCTTGTTCAGGAATAATTATAATGTTTTCTAATATGAAATATTACCTTTATCTGGTAATGCTGTTTGATTAAGAGAGAACTAAGTAATGTGGGTAACTATGTGCACTGGTTAAAATATAGCTCTAAAAACAATATTCCCTCAGATTCTAACCAATAAAACTGCACCTTTTAATTTTTAGGTGCAGTTTATTTATAAGTTTATTTCTTCAAAGAAACAGCTCTAGTAAGGAATTCAGGAATAGTTTTCCGTGCTTGGTGATTTGCCAATGTGTATCGCTTTCAGTGATATAGCCTTTCGTCAGTGCCTCGTCAATTTGTGGACGAATGACACTTTCCGATAATCCGGTGAAATCACTGAAATCCTGGCGTGGCATCGATTCCAGCAAGCGAAAACGGTTCATGAAAAATTCAAATGGACGATCTCCATTATCCACCTGATTTTGCTGATCCAGATAATTCCCTTGCATATAACCGCGTGGATGTTTGGTTTTTACCGTACGGAGAATACGGCCATCTGCAAACGAAATTTTGCCATGTGCTCCGCAACCAATCCCCAAATAATCACCGAAACGCCAGTAATTGAGATTATGCTGGCATTGATAACCGGGTTTGGCATAGGCCGAAGTTTCATATTGTTGATAACCCGCCTCTGTCAGTAATTGATGGCCTTGGGAAAAAATATCCCATAACGCATCATCATCCGGTAAGACCGGAGGGCGAGAACCGAAACTGGTATTGGGTTCAATCGTTAGTTGATACCAGGACAGGTGGGGGGGCGATAACTCAATAGCCTGACGTAAATCATTCAATGCTTCATTGAGTGTTTGGTTAGGCAGGCCATGCATCAAATCCAGATTGAAACTGCGTAATCCAAGCCCGTTAGCCAATTTAGCTGCCCGTTTGGCCTCTTCCGGGCCGTGGATACGCCCTAAACGGATAAGTTTATCTGAACCAAAACTTTGTACACCGATAGAAATGCGATTGATTCCCGCTTGCTGATAAGCACTGAAACGAGCAGCTTCAACGGTTCCCGGATTGGCTTCCATTGTAATCTCTGCTTGCGGAGAGAGTGGCAGTGAAGCCCTGACCCCATCAAGCAATCGTTGCATACCTTCGGCGCTTAACAGACTAGGGGTTCCTCCACCGATAAAAATCGTTGATACCTCACGATCACCAATCATTGGTAGATCCACATGCAAATCTGCCAATAGATGATCAACATATTCCTGATGCGGTACATCCCCTTTTAAGGCATGTGAATTAAAGTCACAATAAGGGCATTTCTGCACGCACCACGGAATATGAATATAAAGACTCAGAGGTGGCAACTTAAGCATTACGCATGGCTTCCAATAACATTGCTAATGCTTTCCCACGGTGTGAAATGGCATTTTTTTGCTCACGAGTTAGCTCGGCGGCTGTACAGTTAAATTCAGGAGCATAAAAAACGGGATCATAACCAAAACCGCCTTTTCCAGCCGGTTCACGGGTAATCATGCCTGACCAGCGACCGTGATATACCAGAGGGGTAGGATCTTCTGCATGGCGTAGGAAGACCAGTACACAATTGAATTGAGCCTGACGCTGTTCATCAGGAACATCGCGCATGACTTGCAATAATTTTTCCAGGTTCTCCTGATCGGAGGCATTACTGCCTGCATAGCGAGCGGAATAAATACCTGGTGCACCACCTAATGCGTCAACCGATAACCCAGAATCGTCGGCAATCGCAGGTAAACCGGTCACTGCTGCGGCATGGCGAGCTTTGATGATTGCGTTTTCAATAAAAGTGAGACCTGTTTCATCGGCTGAATCCACACCTAATGCGGTTTGAGCCACGATATCTAAGCCAAAATCAGCTAATAAATCAGCCAATTCACGTACTTTACCTGCATTTCCCGTGGCGAGAACAACTTTTTGCATTGCCATTTATTTTATTAACCTGTATATCCAATTAATCTATGTATCTAATTGATCTGTTTATCTAATTAACTTGCGAACATTGAAGCCAGCCACCCCATTACATCGTAGCGCAGGGCATTCAGTGCGTAGAGAATAAGAATGACAATCATGGCAGAGAAATCAAGGCCGCCCATAGAAGGGATAATGCGGCGGATAGGTGCCATTAGTGGTTCAGTTAATTGAATCAGGACATAATCCACAGGGTTGCGTCCTTGGCTGATCCAGCTTAATAACGCGCGGGCGATCACTAACCAGAATACGAGCTTTCCGGCAGCAGTCAGTAACTCAATCACGCTAAACAAGAATATGGCACCAGAAGGGACTAAAAATTGCCCTGTGGCTAACCATATCGGCAACAAGATCTTGATAATAATCAGCAGGTAGGAGAGAAGTACGGACGCGGTATCAATGGGACCAATGGCAGGAATGACTCTGCGTAATGGGCGTACCACAGGTTGGGTAATTTTAACGATAAATTGTGAGAATGGATTATAAAAATCACAACGTGCCCACTGCATCCAGACACGCAGTAGTAAAACGGCAATATATAAATCCAGAATGGTGAAAAAGACGAAGTTTAAGAATTGCATGTAGCAGCCCTGATTGAATTAAACCAATTGAATTAAAATAATTTTTCCATTTCCTGTGCTCGGCGAATGGCTCCTTGCATGGCATTGGACACAATTTCAGGCAGCTTGCCTTCATAAAAAATGCGCAATGCTTCAGCCGTTGTACCGCCTTTAGATGTTACCTGCTCACGCAGGATAGCAAAAGGAAGATCTTTTTGCGTTTCAGCAAGTTTAGCTGAACCTATGGCTGCTTGCAGGACAAGTTCTCTGGCCGTTTCACTGTCAAATCCCAGACGTTCCGCTTCTTGTTGCATCGATTCCATGAACAGGAAGAAATAAGCAGGGGCACTGCCTGCGATGGCGATAATATCGTTGATACCGTTTTCATCATTTACCCAGCTGACTTTCCCGACACTACTCATTAGCGATGCTGCAAAGTCGCGATCAGCTTGCCCGATATGCTCAGGCGCAAACAATCCACTCATCCCTTGCCCTACAAGCGAAGGGGTATTTGGCATAATGCGGATAATATTGAGATTATCCTGCAAGAGCGTATAAAAACGGGACACTGGAATACCAGCAGCAATAGAAATAACCAGTTTTCCACTGAAATCGACGTATGAGTGCAGTGATCCACAAACTTCTGCCATCATTTGCGGTTTAACCGCCAGAACGATGACATTGGCTTCTTGTGCGTAACGAATATTATCGCCTTGACTATTAATGCCATATTCTTTTGCCAGCACATCACGGCGGGCGGTAGTTGGAGAACAGACAGTGATAAGTTCGGCAGGATAACCTTTGCTGACTAAGCCGGCAATAATGGCATGAGCCATATTTCCTGCGCCAATAAAGGTGATTTTACGATTTTCCATTAGATAATCTCGTCTATTAATCAGTTAATTTAAGGTATTGAATCAGGTGATTTTCATTTTCTATATTAAGACTTGTACTGACGGGCACCGAATATTGCCATTCCAATCCGAACTAGTGTAGAACCACAAGTAATAGCGGCTTCCATATCATCCGTCATGCCCATTGATAGTGTATCAGCTTGGGGATATTGCGCTTTTAGCTTAATCAATGCTTGTTCCATTTGGCGAAAAATGGCAATTTGGCGTTCAAAGTTGTTTTCCGGTGCAGGTATTGCCATCAATCCGCGCAATACCAGATTAGGCAATCCATTAATAGTTGCAGCCAATTCGGTTAACTCTTCCAACAAAATGCCTGATTTGCTCTCTTCTCCACTGATATTAATCTGGATCAGAATATTAAGAGGCGGCATGTTTTCAGGACGTTGCTCGCTTAAACGTTGGGCGATTTTTACTCTGTCAACGGTATGACACCAATCAAAATTTTCTGCAACCAAACGACTCTTGTTCGATTGTAATGGGCCAATAAAGTGCCACACTAAATCGTCACGGTTAGTAAAGTATTGGATCTTTTCAACCCCTTCCTGCACGTAATTCTCACCAAATTCCCGCTGGCCATTGGCTATGGCTTCTGCGATGGCATCCACAGGTTTGGTTTTACTGACTGCAAGCAAAGTAATTTCTTCTGAAGAACGTCCGCATTTTTGCGCTGCAAGTGTCATGCGGTTCCTGACATCGTGAAGATTTTGTTCGATATTGTTCATAATTGACTCAGGAGATAAAAAAATGAATATGGAAAAATGGGTGTCCCTTAGTGTAAAGCATAATGCTTCCGATCTGCATCTTTGTGTCGGGCAAGTTCCGGTTTTGCGTATCAATGGTGTGTTATACCCACAGAGACAATATGAGGAAATTCAACCTAATACCCTTATAACATGGAGTGAAGAAATATTATCGGATGCGCAGAAACAGCAGTTACATAAGCACGGTCATGTCGATTTTGTGGTAACAATGCCAGATAAACAGCGACTCAGGGGAAATCTATTCTATCAACAATCTCATTTATCATTGGTATTGCGATTGATTGAGAATAAATGCCCGACATTGGAACAACTCTATGCGCCTGACATCATCCAGCACCTTACCTTGCAGGAGATGAGTGGATTGATATTAGTGACAGGTGCGACAGGAAGCGGTAAGTCTACTACGCTGTCAGCTATGATTAATGCTTTGAATAGCCATGTTTGTAAGCACATCATTATGTTGGAAGATCCAATAGAATTTGTTCACCGAAGCCGAAATTGTTTGATACAGCAAAGGCAGATTGGTAAAGATGTCGAGGATTATCAAACGGCATTGAAAGGAGCATTACGCCAAGATCCAGATGTGATCCTGCTGGGAGAATTACGGGATAAGGAGACGATCAGGTTGGCTTTGACAGCGGCTGAAACGGGGCACTTGGTTTTGTCAACGCTGCATACCCGTGGTGCAATTCAGGCGATAGATCGTCTGGTTGATGTTTTTTCCGCAGAAGAAAAAGGTTGGATTTGTAGCCAGCTGGCCGGAAGTTTAAAGGCAGTTATTTCTCAGCAATTGCTTCCTGCTAAAGATGGTGGAAGAGTAGCTATTTATGAAGTTTTGGTCATCAATCAGGCTGTTAGTCATTTGGTAAGAGAAGGCAAGAATCATCAAATAGCATCATTAATGCAGACTGGTGCTGCTTGCGGTATGCAAACTTACGAGCAAAGCCGAAAACAACGCAATTCGTTGGGGTTGCTGGGATAAACTGCTTACGGTAATAGCCATGCCTAATGGTGAGTATGGCTATTACGGATATTGCTATTATAAATATTGTTATTATTGATATTGCTGTTCAAACCAGCTTTCCAGGATAATAACAGCGGAAGTGGCATCAACCTTACTTTTATTCAGTGCTTTATAGCCACCGTGATCAAAAAGGTGAGAGCGTGCTTCCACGGTAGTTAATCGTTCATCATGCAGTTCAATTTGTACCCCGAAACGGCCATGTATGCGATTGGCGAACTTACGGGCTTGTGCGGTGACAAGTTGTTCTGTGCCATCCATATTGAGTGGCAGACCAACAATAACCAGATCGGGTTGCCACTCTTTAAGTAATTTTCCAATAAGCTCCCAATTAGGGGAACCTTCGTTGGCTTTGAAGGAGGTTAATGCTCTGGCCGTGCCTGTGATTTCTTGCCCGATGGCAGCTCCAATACTGCGAGTTCCAAAATCAAAAGCGATGATTGTACGGTTTTTCATCAGGCGTGTCCTGCTTGTGATGAGAGATTGTAAATATTAACCCCCAGTAAAGAAGCCGCTTCATGCCAGCGGGTAGCAATAGGAGTATCAAAAATGATGGAAGGTTCAGCGCTGACAGTAAGCCAACTGTTTTCCATAACTTCCCTTTCCAACTGACCAGCTTCCCAGCTTGAGTATCCAAGGGTCATTAAAACATTTTTCGGTTGGCGCGATGTGCCCAGAGCTTCCAGCATATCTTTGGATGTCGTGATCATGGTGTGTTCAGAGATCTGAATACTGGAACTGAAACCTGATTGCGGCGTATGCAAAATAAAACCGTGCTCTTCAGACAGAGGACCACCCGCCATCACTGGCCGGTTGAGATTGATCGTACTGTCTCTATCTTTAGGAGTGATATCTAATTTTTGTAAGATACTTTGGATAGAAACTCGGTCTATTGGCTTATTGATAATTAATCCCATTGCCCCGTTTTGATCATGTTCGCAGATATAAACCACGGAACGATTGAAATAAGGATCAGAGAGAGAAGGCATGGCAATAAGAAAATGATGCTGTAGATTCATGTGTTTTCTGATAATTATTTTGGCAATATAAGAATGACTGGCCCACAGTATGTGGGCTCTTATTATAAATGGCAAATATTGTCAGGAAACGAACGTTGTTTGGCCTGTTATGCTATCTGTTTTTCCAATCGTTTTTCGATAGCATCCATCAGTATGCCGGTAATGGAGATGTCTGGGAATGCCGCTTCTATTTCACGTACACAGGTTGGGCTGGTCACGTTGATTTCAGTTAAACGGTCGCCAATGATATCCAACCCAACAAAAATTAATCCTTTTTCTTTTAATACCGGAGCAACTGCACGGGCAATTGCCCAATCGCTTTCTGACAATGGGCGTGCTTCTCCACGACCACCTGCCGCCAGATTACCACGGGTTTCTCCTTGAGCAGGGATACGGGCAAGGCAATAAGGTACAGGTTCACCATCAACAACCAGTACGCGTTTATCTCCATCTTTAATGGCAGGCAGAAAATTTTGTGCCATGCAATAACGAGTGCCATGTTCAGTCAGCGTTTCAATAATAACGCCGACATTGGCGTCATCTTTTTTCAGACGGAAGATGGAAGCGCCCCCCATACCATCCAAAGGTTTAAAAATAACATCGCTATGTTTTTGGTGGAACTCGCGTAATTTTTTGGCACTGCGGGTGACTAGCGTATCGGGTGTCCATTCCGGGAACCAGGCAGTAAACAGCTTTTCGTTACAGTCGCGCAGGCTTTGGGGCTTATTAACGATCAGGCTGCCTTTGACTTCTGCTCTTTCCAGAATATAGGTTGCATAGATGTATTCAGTATCAAAAGGTGGATCTTTGCGCATCAAAATAACTTGCAAAGTATCGAGAGCGATTTCCTGCTCACTGCCAAGCTGATACCACTGTTGGGGATTTTCTTCTACCGTGAGCAAACGTGTATGAGCGCGAGCCTCTCCTTGATGCAGATAGAGATCATGCATTTCCATATAATGGATTTCCCATCCGCGTTTTTGTGCTTCCAGCAGCATGGCAAAACTAGTGTCTTTCTTGATGTTGATGGATGAAATAGGGTCCATCACAATACCGAGCTTGATCATTTTTTCTCCTTAACCTAGGTCACCAAAACGTACTTGCAATGCGGTAATTGCAGTGAGTGCCGTCGTTTCTGTCCTCAGAATACGAGGCCCTAACAGGATATCAGTAAACTGATATTTTGCTGTCATTTCTATTTCTTCGGCAGATAATCCCCCTTCAGGCCCAATCAGCAGGCGCACTTTTTCCACAGGGAGTGAGAGGGTATTGATGCTATGGCTGGCACGGGGATGCAGATTCAATTTTAAGCTACCATCGTTTTCTGCGCACCAGCTTTCAAGTGGCATAACGGGGCGGATTTCAGGGATCCGGTTACGTCCGCATTGCTCACAGGCAGAAATGACAATTTTTCTCCATTGTTGTAATTTCTTCTCCAATCTTTCTGTATCCAGTTTTACACCACAACGTTCAGACAGAAGTGGGGTAATCGTGTTGACACCCAATTCAACAGATTTTTGGATTGTAAATTCCATTTTTTCACCACGGGACATGACCTGCCCCAGATGCAGGTTCAGCGGTGATTCATGATTAGACAATTTGCCATCAATGATAGACACTTTAATCGTTTTTTTACTGGCTTCCGTGATTATTGCATCAAAAGCCTGATTACTGCCATCAAAGAGTTGTAATGCTTGCCCGTTACTCATTCTAAGCACGCGGCCAACGTGATTGGCAGCATCGTCACTCAAATAAATTTCCGCTCCTGTTGAGAGCAGTTCAGGGTGATAGATGCGGGGTATTCGCATATTCTTCTTTCCTTCTTTTTTCCGGATTCTTCCGGTATGGCGCAAACAACCATATGACAAAATTGATTCACCGTCATGATAAATGAGCGCTGTTTGCGTGATCAAGTTATCTCTTGGCTTAAGGAATACAAGAGATCTCCTTGCGAGCTGGTTCGCATATTTATTTTATAATTGCTTTTTTCGCTAAAATTTCATTGCCAATAACCGGAGTGGAAAATTAATATTCATCTTGTCCTGATTTATGTCAGGAAATAAGGAAAGAAGACGGTGACAAGGATGTTTTTTATAAATGGATTTTCATTTTTTACAGGTGAGAAAAAGGAAGGAACTCTATTTTAATTAACGTAGATTATATAATAGTTATGTTTTTCTGTAGTACCTTATTGTTATTGGCCGTTATCGATATTAAAACATATTGCTTGCCTGATATTATCACTCTTCCTTTATTATGGTTTGGGCTTTTGGTTAATATTGATGGTAATTTGATTCCGATAAAGAGTGCAATATACGGCGCCATATCAGGGTATCTTTTTTTGTGGTTTTTGTATTGGTTATGTCGATATACCTTAAATAAGGAAGGAATAGGTTATGGTGATCTCAAATTAACCGCGGCAATCGGTGCCTGGTTGGGTGTGGAAATGATACCAATATTGATACTGATGGCTTCATTGTCTGGACTGTTTGGGTTTGTAATAATTGGAGTGAAAAGAAAATCTTTTCCTGAGTTTATCGCATTTGGGCCTTATTTATGTTTATCCGCGATAGTATTGCTGGGGTATGGTATTGGTAAAGTATAATATTCATCTGCAAAGTGGGACAATAGATAAAAAGTGGCGGAGAGAACAGGAACCTAACCTACGGTACGCATTCTGTATATACTAGATGTTAAAAGCATCTAGTTGGTTTAAGCTGCTTTTCTGCATATGCCAGACGTTGGAAGCATCTGTTAGCTTGAGCAGCGCATCCTGCGTACATTAGACGTTAGAAGCATCTAGTTGGTTTAGGCTGTTTATCCTGTATGCGCTAGATGTTAGAAGCATCTAGTTGGTTTTAAGCTGCTTGCCCTGCATATTCTAGACGTTGGAAGCATCTGGTTAGCTTTGGGCTGCTGGCTTATCTCTCCGCTGACTGCAAATTTAAAAAAAGTGAGATTTTTATTCAAGTTGATTTATTGGATTATGGACTATTGATCACAACTTGAGTTTATTAGTTATTTCGAATTATCAAAAGGCGATAAATATCACATCAATTAAAAAGGAACTGTGTTTATTTAATAAGTTTTTTATTTTCAAAGTTAATGTGTTATCGGTTTTTATATGGGGGTAAATATAAAATATTAAAATGGATTTTGATACTAATTTTATTAAAAATTGGCGCTGGACTTTTGTTTTTTATTTGGCATTTGGGATTCTTTAAAATTAAAGAGGGGGAGTGTTAAGGTAATATTTCAAATATTGTTATACGGGCGCTACTATCCGCAACGTCCGCAATATTTTCAACTTACTGAGGCCACTTCATTTCGCCTTTTAATACTCTGGCACTGAGTTCAAGGCTAGATTCATCAGCCAAATCCGGATAATGTTTTTTCATGGCTGCAATCAACGCATTGGAATCTTTTGCTTTCGGTAACTCTTTTTCCAATGTGGTCAGATAATTCTGGGTGAAAGTTACTGAATCCAACGTCATTGATGAATTCCCCAGATAGTGACCAGGTACAACAGTTTTAGGTTGCAGGCTCTTGATACGATCCAATGTTTGTTGCCAATGCTGGCGTGATGCTTTGGTTTGGGTATCTGCAATCCATACATGGATATGGTCAGAAACAGTCACACCACCAACAACTGCTTTTAATTTAGGAATCCAGACAAAAGTACGATCTGCGGCTGGGCCATCTAAGCCTTCAACAATCAGTTTTTCACCATCAACAGTAAAGGAATTTCCTGCTAGTGGCGCTGGTACGACGATCTTCTTGGGGGCCTGATCTGCAAGAATTCCACCCCAATAAGCTAGTTTGCCATCTTTGGTTTCATTGATTGCTTTGATGGTTTCTGGTGATGCGATAACTTTGGCGTCAGGGAAAGCTTCGGTGATCACGTCAAGACCAAAGTAAAAATCAGGATCGGATTGGCTAATATAGATCGTTGTCAGTTTTTTGCCTGTTTGCTGGATCATTTTTACCAGCTCTTGTGCATCATTTTTCTTAAATTGGGCATCAATCAGGACAACTTCATGATCGCCACTGATAATTTCAGAAGAAACAGGGAAGACACCTTTTTCACCTGGATTGTAGATATCCAATTTTAGATCGGTTGCTTGAGCCAGTGAGGCCATTCCCAAGGAGAGTGTCGCTGCCAGAGCGATGTTTAATGTTGTTTTGTGAGCCATCGTCGAATTCCTATAGCAAAAAGCTTGTGTGCTTGAATGGCATGTATGATAAGTTGCATATTCCGATTTAAAAACCCCATAACCAGCAACTATTTGTTGCATAAATCGAGCTAATTAGGGCGAAAAATAGGTTGGCCGAAATGGATAGGATCACCGCAGCACAAGTGTTTATTACGATTGTTGAACAGGGCAGCCTCATTGCAGCAGCAGAGCGATTGGATATGTCGAGGGCAATGGTATCGCGATATTTGGCTGAAATGGAAAAGTGGGCAGGAGTTCGCTTATTGCATCGTACGACACGTAAAATTAGCCTGACTTCGGCGGGTGAGAATGCTTATCAACGCAGCCTTAAGTTAATGGAATTAGCAGAAGGAATGCCTGTACAGCAATCTTTGGCAGCACAAACCCTAAGAGGATTGTTGCGAGTGAGTTGTTCCCAGTCGTTGGGCATTAGTGCGTTGGCAGTTGCCATTCCCGAATTTATGCGGATATATCCTCACATTGCCGTCAATTTGCAAATGGATAATAAGGTTGTCAATTTGATAGAAGAACGCATTGATTTGGCGATCCGTATTACCAATAATCTGGAGCCAAATCTGATCGCTCGCCCATTATCGACTTGCCATTCCATCGTTTGTGCTGCGCCGTCTTATTTAGTGGGGAAATCTATTCCCAACAATCCTATGGATTTAACATCACATAATTGCCTGACCTATAACTTTTTCGGCAAAAGTTTGTGGGTATTTGAAAAACAGCATGAGCACTATTCAGTCCCTGTCAGTGGTACGTTAAGTGCCAATGAATCGACTGTATTAATGGAAGCTGCTTTGCAGGGAGCTGGAATCGCAATGCAGCCTTACTATTCAGTTTCTTCTTATTTGATGTCAGGGCAGTTAGTTGAGCTGCTGCCTGATTACCAACCTCAGGCAATGGGGATCTATGGTATTTATACCAGCCGCCAGAATATGCCAGCGACTTTGCGGGCACTGTTGGATTTTCTGGTAGATTGGTTTGCTACATCACCTCATTGGCAGCAATTAATGTTGAAACGCTAATGTCAATTTTTCGGCAAGTAGAGCAGCCTGTTGTTTTAAATGGGTAATGAAAGCCTCTACGGGCTCTGAGGAGGGGCGATGTATGGGTTTGATTAAACTTACTGTGAATGGAATGTCGATACTGAATGGCCGAATGCAAATTTTTGCGCTGTTATCTAAATAATCCAATGCAGTTAGCGGATTTACGATGGATATGCCAATGCCTTCGTTAATCATGGCACAAATTGAGGCTGCGCTATGGGTTTCCATTACCATCTTGCGATTGATTTGATGCTCAGTAAAGATTGTATCAATCAGTTGCCTGTAACTGTCTGTGATCGAGAGGCTGATAAATTTTTGATTGTGAAAATCTGCTGGCGTCAGCTGTGATTTTTGACCGAGCGGATGATGAATGGGTAAGACACAAATTTCATTTAAGGTTATCAACGTTTCTCGTTCAGTACCTGCCGGAGTCTGTAAATGTTCGGTTAAGCCAATATCATGGCGCTGTGCTGAAAGCCATTCTTCCAATAGGGGAGACTCTTGTGGAATGATGGTCAGCCTGGCTTCAGGATAGCGTTCGATAAAACTGCAACAGGCTTTTGGCAGCAGAGATTGGGAGAACATTGGCAGGCAAGCGATGGATAACTGCGCCTGTTCAAATTGTCGGATACTGCCAGCCGCATTGATTATTCTTTCCAGCCCATAATAAGAGCGCTGCACCTCCTCAAATAACCGTAATCCTTGTGTGGTTGGAAACAGACGCCCTTTGATTCGATCAAACAATTTAAGTTTTAGTAATTGTTCAAGGCGTGCAAGTTCACGGCTGACCGTGGGCTGGGATGTTTTCAGTAGTAACGCTGCATCAGTCAGGTTCTTAGTGGTCATTACAGCATGGAAAATTTCAATGTGTCGCCATGAACAGGAGTGCATAGATTTATCTCGTTGAATAAAAAACACACATAATAATATCACAAATGAATAGACTATGGCTAAATGGATATTTTTCTTCCTGCCTCATTATTGTCAATAATGAAAAAATTGCTGATTTTGTGAGACGCTTCAATGACCATATCGACCTTTACTCATGACCCAGGGAAACATTTTATCCCTGATAATCTACTCCGTTTGCCAACTCAGTACGGAACACCATTGTGGCTTTATGATGGCGATAGCATCATCAAACAAATCAAAAAATTAAAACGGTTTGACATCATTCGGTTCGCACAGAAAGCGTGTTCCAATACCCATATTTTACGCTTGATAAGAGAACAGGGCGTGAAAGTTGATGCGGTGTCATTGGGTGAAATAGAGCGGGCGCTTTATGCAGGTTTTAAACCTGGTCGCGATAAGTCAGAGATTGTGTTCACGGCGGATGTGATTGATGAGGCAACATTGTCGCGTGTCATTGAGCTGGATATTCCAGTCAATGTTGGTTCTATTGATATGTTGGCACAAATTGGTGAACGTCAGTCTGGTCATCCGGTGTGGTTACGTATTAACCCCGGATTCGGGCATGGGCATAGCCAAAAGACGAATACTGGTGGCGAAAATAGCAAACATGGGATCTGGTTTCAGGATCTCCCTCTGGCAATTGCAAAAATTCATCAATATGATTTGCAGTTAGTGGGGCTGCATATGCACATTGGTTCAGGGGTGGATTATCAACATCTCTCCAATGTTTGCAATGCTATGGTGGAGCAGGTCATGCTGTGTGGGGAGGATATTCAAGCCATTTCCGCAGGTGGTGGTTTATCCATTCCCTATAAGGACGGTGAAGAGTCAGTCGATACCGAACATTATTACAGCTTGTGGCATGAGGCTCGTCAACGTATTGAGCAGCATCTGGGGCATCATGTTGAGCTGGAAATTGAACCTGGGCGTTTTCTGGTTGCTGAGTCAGGGATCTTAATGGCGGAAGTACGGGCCGTTAAGTCTATGGGTAATCGACATTATGTGCTGGTAGATGCAGGTTTCAATGACTTAATGCGTCCGGCAATGTATGGCAGTTATCACCGTATTTCTGTATTGCCGGTAAACGCGCCGCCGGAAACCACGTCGTTAGAAACTACATTGCTAGAAACCATCGTTGCGGGGCCGTTATGTGAATCTGGTGATGTGTTTACACAGTTAGAAGGTGGGGAAGTTGTGTCACATATGTTGCCTCGTGTTAGCGTCGGGGATTATCTGATTTTTCACGATATCGGCGCTTACGGTGCTTCTATGTCTTCAAATTATAATAGCCGTCCTTTGATCCCTGAAATTTTGTTTATTGAGGGAGAGGCGCGCTTGATCCGTCGCCGCCAGACAATCGAAGAGTTGTTATCACTAGAATCCATTTAAATAAAAACGGGGCACCGGTGCCCCGCTTCTTAGTCCTATATTTTGCATGAATCAAGCTTTCTGGTCAGCATCAGGCGGCTTTATTTTGACGCTGACTTTCAGGCTTTTTTGCTGGATTGGGTACAGCGAATGCATTTGGCTCAAATTCATCGACATTGATTGAACGCAATCGACTGTTTTCAGCTCGTTTCAGGATATCTGCTTCTTCTTGGCTGATTTTGTTCTCTGTCAGCGCCTGCTTAGCTAATTCATCCAAACGTGTGAAGCTTAGGTTTTTGCCTGCCTCGTGGCTTAAGCGAACATGGATTGGCTCTGCGGCGATGATATCAAGCAATGCTTCTTCCAGTAACCCGTGAGGGTTATGCTCACTTGGTGTCAAATATTGCCCACGTCCAATCCGGCTACGGGTTGCGGAAGGAGTCTGTAATATCTGAGCCAGTTTGTGATCCAATTTATCAGATGGTGCGGTATGTACTCGCCCCAATGGGAAGATAATCACTCGCATTAAACCTGCAACCAAACGGTTGGGGAAATTGCGCAGCAAATCGTTCATGGCCTGTTCAGCTTGTTTCAGGCTATCTTCTACTACCCACTGGATCAATGGCAAATCTTCTTTCTGGCGTCCTTCATCTTCATAGCGTTTCAAGGCCGCAGAAGCCAGGAAGATTTGGCTCAGAATGTCCCCCAAACGAGCTGAAATGCGTTCACGGCGTTTCAGGCTGCCCCCCAATACGCCCATTGACACATCAGAGAGCAGGGCAAGGTTAGCGCTTAAACGGTTAATCTGTTGATAGTAACGGCGAGTAGCATCATTGACTGGCGAACGACTGGTTCTGCCTTTGGTAATACCAAGCCACAGGCTGCGCAGAGTGTTACTGGCAACATGGCCCAAGTGACCAAACAGAGCCTTGTCAAAGTGTTTCACATTGTTGCTTTCTGCTGCGGCGATTTCAGCCAATACATAAGGATGGCAGCGGATTGCACCCTGACCAAAGATGATCATGCTACGGGTCAGGATATTCGCACCTTCAACGGTAATAGCAATGGGAGCACCCTGATAACCGCGAGCAAGGAAGTTCGATGGCCCAAGACAGATGCCTTTGCCGCCAGCGATATCCATGGCGTCAATAAAAGAACGTTGACCTCTATGCGTACAATGGTATTTCACGATAGCAGACAGAACCGAAGGTTTTTCGCCCAACATGATACCGCTGGTGATCATGGTTGCGGCCGCATCTATCAAGTAAGCGTTACCTGCGATACGTGCCAGTGGCTCTTCGATACCTTCCATTTTACCGATAGGCAGCTTGAATTGACGGCGAATATAGGAATAAGCACCAATTGCCATAGCTGCACTTTTCAATCCCCCTGTTGCGTTGGATGGCAAAGTAATACCACGACCAACAGACAGACATTCAACCAGCATACGCCAGCCCTGACCTGCCATTTTCGGTCCACCAATGATGTAATCGATAGGAACGAAAATATCTTTACCACGGGTTGGACCATTCTGGAATGGGATATTCAGAGGGAAATGGCGGTGACCAATTTCTACGCCTGGTGTATTGGTTGGGATCAACGCACAGGTAATTCCCAGTGATTCAGTATCGCCCAGTAGATGATCCGGATCATACAGTTTAAATGCCAATCCCAGCACGGTAGCAATAGGGGCAAGGGTAATGTAACGTTTATTCCAATTCAGGCGCATACCAAGAACTTGTTTGCCTTGCCATTCCCCCATACAGACAACACCAGTATCAGGAATAGCTCCGGCATCTGAACCGGCTTCAGGGCTAGTCAACGCAAAGCAGGGAATTTCTTCACCACGGGCAAGTCCAGGCAAGTAATGTTTTTTCTGTTCATCTGTGCCGTAGTGTTGCAGCAATTCACCTGGCCCCAAGGAGTTAGGTACGCCAACAGTAATTGCCAGAATACCTGATACGCCGGCCAGTTTTTGCAATACCTGAGATTGAGCATAAGCGGAAAATTCCAGGCCACCATATTCTTTCTTGATGATCATGGCAAAGAAACGATGTTCTTTCAGGTAGGCCCAAAGCTCAGGTGGTAAGTCAGCCAATTCATGAGTGATTTGGAAATCATTTGCCATGCGGCAGGCTTCTTCTACCGGACCATCAATAAAAGCTTGTTCTTCAGCAGTTAACTGCGGCTTTGGATAGTTATGCAGTTTTTGCCAGTCAGGGTTACCACGGAATAGATCGCCTTCCCACCATGTAGTTCCTGCATCAATGGCTTCTTTCTCTGTGTTGGACATGCTTGGCATAACCTTGCGGAAGGCTTTTAGGCCCGGCGCAGAGAATAAGGAGATACGTACAGGTGTAAAGACAAGAGGGAATAGGACGATGACCAGTGGTAACAGCAACCAATAACTCCAAAGGCCAGTTATACTCATAACGAACGTATAGGCAACAAGCAGCAAGCTGCTGAGCGTTAAGCTGACTTTGTGGTAACAAAGCCCGCCAATCAAGACTAAAAATAAGATAATGCTGAAAGTGGTCATAGTAAAACTCCTGTAAATCTCAGGTTGAGTTGTCAGAGGTCTGACCTGTTGTGATGTCCTTCTTTTTTAGATGAGGAAAGTGTATTTATCAATATATTTACATCTTAATTACAATCTAGCTCACAAAGTCGAGTTAGTTTTGCAAACGATAATTCTTGCAAGATGTGATGATATCTTCTTTCAGATAGGGGAATCCGTTACACTTGCTGACTGACATTATTAATCCCGAAGACTTTTCAGGAGTATGAGTTCCATGTATCAAGAACTGATCCGCAGTGAATTATCCGAAGCCGCAGAGACGTTGGCTAACTTCCTCAATGATGATGCAAATATCGACGCTATTCAAAAAGCTGCGGTTTTGCTGGCTGATTCATTCAAGGCAGGAGGAAAAGTGCTTTCCTGTGGTAATGGTGGCTCGCATTGTGATGCCATGCATTTTGCGGAAGAATTGACAGGTCGCTACCGTGAAAATCGCCCAGGATATCCGGCTATTGCGATTTCTGATCCCAGCCACTTATCTTGTGTGAGCAATGACTTTGGTTATGACTATGTATTTTCCCGTTATGTTGAAGCCGTCGGTCAGAAAGGTGATGTACTGCTGGGCATTTCAACGTCAGGAAACTCTGGCAACATCATTAAAGCGGTTGAAGCAGCCCGTGCCAAAGGGATGAAAGTCATTACACTGACTGGCAAGGATGGCGGAAAAATGGCAGGAACGGCAGATGTTGAAATTCGAGTACCACATTTTGGTTATGCAGATCGTATCCAGGAGATCCACATCAAAGTCATTCATATCTTGATTCAATTGATTGAAAAAGAAATGGTAAAAGCCTGATTGCTTTTCGTCAGGAATCGGCGTTAGGGGTAGTCAATGTGTGAATTACTTGGCATGAGCGCCAACGTGCCAACAGATATCGTTTTCAGTTTGAGTGGACTCATTCAGCGTGGTGGGCATACCGGCCCACATAAAGACGGTTGGGGAGTTACCTTCTATGAGGGATTGGGATACCGGACATTTAAAGATCACCAATCCAGTTGTCATTCGCCTGTGGCGCGATTTGTACAAGGCTATCCAATCAAATCAGAAGTGATTGTCGCCCATATTCGTCAGGCAAACAGTGGTAATGTTTCCCTGGCAAATACCCATCCATTTACCCGTGAACTATGGGGAAGGTATTGGACTTATGCCCATAATGGTCAATTTAAGGGATATAGTAAGCTGAAAACGGGTAATTACCGGCCGGTTGGTGAGACAGACAGTGAATGGGCATTTTGCTGGATATTACATCAATTATCGTTGAAATATCCCAAGCGACCTTCTAATTGGCCTGCGGTATTTAAATTTATTGCTTCCCTGGCGGATCAACTGAGAAATAAAGGTGTTTTCAATATGCTGTTGTCAGACGGGCAGTTTGTCATGGCTTACTGTTCTACTCAATTGCATTGGATTACTCGTCGTGCCCCTTTCGGCAGGGCTAAATTACTTGATCAGGATGTTGAAATCGATTTCCAGCAGCACACCCAGCCAGGGGATGTCGTATCCGTGATTGCCACCCAACCTTTAACCGGAAATGAAGTCTGGCACCGTATTGAATCAGGTGACTATGTGCTATTTCATTTTGGAGAGAGAATAATTTGATTCGCTGTTCCAAAAGGGTAACGGGTTTTCTGGTTTTACATTAATAACATATTGCCCGTCTATGACGTTAACTGTGGCAGGAATGCTATTTTGGACAAAATACTCATAGGCGGGCTGTGATTGTTTCCAAAACAAGTCATTGTCGTTATTTTGGTGCCGCTTCCATTAAATTCCTGCCGGAATATCCTTTTGATTTATCGAACTCATTGGGAAGACTCAAATTAACGGCGCGATAATTAATTTTTGATTAAAAATCGCCCTGGCGTAGAGAAAAGTGATAGAAACATTCGTCTTTATCGAATGGTTGACGGTTTAGCAGAGAAATTATTTTTATTTGCTTGAACTGTGTCACTTGATTAATCAGACAGTCAGTGGGGGAGGTGTTAGAATTACTCCGGCGAAAATTAAGAGAAACTTTGTAACGATTATCGGAGTGAATAACTTGAGACATACTATTGCTCAAGGTTTTTTGTATTACTAGAGTCGCTGCATTACCTCACGGGAATACCGCAAGGTAGTCTGTAGTATATGATTTAACTGATAAACTTGTGCAAATCTTATGATTAAAATTAAAAAAGGACTCGACCTCCCGATAGCAGGAGCGCCTGCCCAAGTTATAGAAGATGGTCCGACAATTCGCCATGTTGCTTTACTGGGTGAAGAATATGTTGGAATGCGTCCTTCTATGCTGGTTAAGGAAGGTGAGCATGTCAAAAAAGGGCAAATTCTTTTTGAAGATAAGAAGAATCCAGGGGTTGTTTTCACTAGTCCTGCAAGCGGGAAAGTTGTCACCATTGGACGTGGAGAACGTCGTGTTTTGCAATCCGTTGTTATTGAAGTGAGTGGTGATGAGAAAGTCACATTCGATCGCTATGAGCGTGCTGAACTTGCTGGCCTGAGCCGTGAAAAAGTAGAGAAAAATCTGCTTGCGTCAGGATTGTGGACAGCGTTGCGTACACGTCCTTTCAGTCGTACCCCTGTCTCCGGTTCCACACCAAAGGCAATCTTCGTTACGGCAATGGACACCCAGCCACTGGCTGCTGATCCACTCGTCGTTATCGCAACTCAGGAAGAGGCTTTTGTTGATGGCCTGAATGTTCTGTCAACATTGACAGAGGGGAAAATCCACGTTTGTTACGGCGCTGGAAATATTCCAACAGTGGGAAATAACGCTCAAATCACCTACAACCAGTTTATTGGTCCACACCCAGCCGGTTTGGTGGGCACTCATATTCATTTCATTGAACCTGTTAGTGCCCAAAAAATGGTTTGGCATCTGGGTTATCAGGATGTTATTGCTATCGGTAAACTGTTTACTACGGGTGAGCTTTACACTGATCGTGTGGTGTCTCTGGCGGGACCACAGGTTAAATCGCCACGCTTGGTACGTACTCGGTTGGGGGCTGATTTGCTGGAATTGACGCAAAATCAGTTGCAAGAGGGTGAAAACCGTATTGTTTCTGGTTCCGTACTGTGTGGTGCAAAATCAGATGACGTTCGTCATTATCTTGGCCGCTTCCATACGTCAGTTTCTGTACTTGCTGAAGGCCGGGAAAAAGAGCTGTTTGGTTGGATTGCGCCAGGCGCTAATAAGTTCTCGATTACCCGCACCACAATCGGCCACTTCCTGAAAAAGAAACGTTTTGCTTTCTCAACCACGACAAACGGTGGGGAACGTTCTATGGTGCCAATTGGCAACTATGAGCGTGTCATGCCACTGGATATTATGGCAACTCACTTACTGCGTGACTTGCTTGCAGGTGATTCTGATAGCGCTCAGGCGCTGGGTTGTCTGGAGCTGGATGAAGAAGATTTGGCATTGTGTACCTATGTTTGCCCAGGCAAATATGAGTACGGTCCAGTACTGCGTGAAGTGCTGACGAAGATTGAGCTGGAAGGGTAATTCATGGGCCTGAAAAATTTATTTGAAAAAGTAGAGCACCACTTTGAGGCCGGTGGCAAACTGGAAAAGTATTATCCTCTCTATGAGGCAGTAAGCACCGTTTTCTATACGCCGGGCACAGTGACAAAAGGAAATGCCCATGTCCGTGATGCCATCGATCTCAAGCGCATGATGATCCTGGTGTGGCTGTCTGTTTTCCCTGCGATGTTTTGGGGCATGTATAACGTCGGGAATCAGGCAATACCAGCCCTGACTCATTTATATAATGGAGATGCCTTACAGCAGGTTTTGGCTTCTGATTGGCATTACATGCTTGCTCAGTATCTTGGTGCATCATTAACACCAGATGCAGGGTGGGGCAGTAAAATGCTGTTAGGAGCAAGCTACTTCCTGCCAATTTATGCGGTTGTATTTGTCGTGGGTGGCTTCTGGGAAGTTTTGTTTGCCATTATCCGCAAACATGAAATCAACGAAGGTTTCTTTGTTAGCTCCATTCTGTTCGCGTTGATTGTTCCACCAACACTGCCATTGTGGCAGGCGGCTTTGGGGATTACTTTCGGCGTGGTGATTGCGAAAGAGATCTTTGGTGGTACTGGTCGTAACTTCCTTAACCCGGCTTTGGCGGGTCGTGCTTTCCTGTTCTTTGCTTACCCCGCCCAGATTTCTGGTGATTTGGTTTGGACTGCGGCTGACGGTTTTTCTGGTGCAACGCCTTTGTCCCAATGGGCAACTGCGGGTAGCCACGGCTTGATAAATACCGTTACCGGTCAGCCAATCACTTGGATGGACGCTTTTATTGGTAACATTCCAGGTTCAATTGGTGAAGTATCCACTTTGATGATTTTTATCGGTGGGGCCATCATTCTGTTTTCCCGTATTGCTTCATGGCGCATCGTTGCTGGTGTGATGATCGGTATGATTGCAACGTCTTATCTGTTTAATGCGATTGGTTCTGGCACTAACCCAATGTTCGCTATGCCGTGGTACTGGCATATGGTTCTGGGAGGCTTCGCTTTTGGTATGATCTTTATGGCGACTGATCCTGTATCCGCAGCGTTTACGGATAAAGGGAAATGGGCATACGGTATCCTGATCGGTGCTATGTGCATTTTGATCAGGGTTGTAAACCCAGCGTATCCAGAAGGAATGATGTTGGCGATCTTATTCGCTAACCTGTTCGCGCCACTGTTCGATTATCTGGTCGTACAGGCCAATATTAAGCGGAGAAAAGCCCGTGGCTGATAATAAACCAAAAAATAATGATAGCATCGGCAGAACATTCCTCGTTGTTTTTGTGCTGTGTCTTGTATGTTCGATTGTGGTTGCTGGTTCAGCCGTGGGTTTGAAAGCGCAGCAGCAGGAACAGAAGCTGCTGGATAAGCAGCGTAATATTCTGGAT
Organism: Xenorhabdus ehlersii; assembly: GCF_003610465.1. GTDB lineage: Bacteria > Pseudomonadota > Gammaproteobacteria > Enterobacterales > Enterobacteriaceae > Xenorhabdus > Xenorhabdus ehlersii. The sequence goes on from NZ_RAQI01000001.1 coordinate 925,763, forward strand.
GTGTCTGGTTTGCTAAAACCTGGTATGACAACTGAGGAAATTAAAGAAGTCTATAACAGCCGTATCCAGCCTGAATTGCTTGACTTGAAAACAGCGATGTTGAAAGAGAGTAATGGCAATTTTGACCTGAATAATGCCCTGCGCAGTGACGAAACCAGTATTGCTTTGTTACCTGAGCAAGATCTGGCGAAGATCCGCCGCCGTGCCAATATGGCGGAAATCTATCTGGTCAAAGATGAAAGCGGCAAAACGACTGAACTGGTTCTGCCAATATATGGCTCTGGCCTATGGTCAATGATGTATGCCTTTATTTCCATTGATATAGATGGTGTCACTTCTCACGGCATTACTTACTACTCTCATGGTGAAACCCCAGGTTTGGGGGGGGAAGTTGATAACCCACAATGGCGTAAGCAGTGGGTAGGTAAAAAACTCTATAACCCGCAAGGTGTTCCGGCACTTAAGATCGTCCGTGGCGGTGCAGGTGATAACCCTTACGGTGTAGATGGGCTGTCCGGAGCAACCCTGACTTCTAACGGTGTTCAGCATATGTTTGATTTCTGGCTGGGTGATAACGGTTTTGGCCCGTTCCTGAAAAAAGTACGTGAGGGAGCCTTGAAAGATGGCTGATAGTAAAGAGATAAAACGCGTCCTGCTAGGGCCGCTGTTTGATAATAACCCAATTGCATTGCAGGTTCTGGGGGTGTGTTCAGCGCTGGCTGTGACTACCAAATTGGAAACTGCGTTAGTCATGACCATTGCAGTTACCCTGGTCACAGCGTTTTCTAGCTTTTTCATTTCATTAATTCGTAACTACATCCCCGGCAGTGTGCGAATCATCGTACAGATGGCGATCATTGCGTCTCTGGTTATCGTCGTAGACCAGATCTTGCGGGCTTATGCCTACGAAATTTCCAAACAGCTATCGGTATTTGTGGGCCTTATCATTACAAACTGTATTGTCATGGGACGTGCTGAAGCTTATGCCATGAAAGCACCACCCGTTGAAAGTTTTATGGATGGTATCGGCAATGGTTTGGGCTATGGCGTCATCCTGTTGCTGGTTGGTTTCTTGCGTGAACTGTTTGGTTCAGGAAAATTGTTCGGTGTTACGGTGCTGGAATCTGTCAAGAATGGCGGTTGGTATCAACCCAATGGTTTGTTCCTGCTGGCACCGAGTGCATTCTTCATTATTGGTATGCTGATTTGGGGTTTACGGACTCTGAAACCTGCGCAGGTTGAGAAGGAGTAACAAACAAAATGGAGCATTATATTAGTTTGTTTGTCCGCGCAGTCTTTATCGAGAATATGGCGTTATCTTTCTTTCTCGGTATGTGTACGTTTTTGGCGGTATCAAAGAACGTTAAGACGGCTTTTGGCCTTGGTGTAGCTGTAACCGTTGTATTGGGCATTTCCGTTCCTGCCAATAACCTCGTCTACAATCTGGTACTCCGTGATGGAGCGCTGATGGATGGGGTGGATTTGAGCTTCCTGAATTTCATTACCTTTATCGGGGTCATTGCTGCACTGGTACAGATTCTGGAAATGATCTTAGACCGTTATGTTCCGGCACTTTACAACGCATTGGGAATTTTCCTGCCGTTGATTACGGTGAACTGTGCAATTTTCGGTGGTGTTTCATTTATGGCACAGCGTGACTATAACTTCAGTGAATCCATCATATACGGTTTCGGTTCAGGTATGGGCTGGATGCTGGCAATTGTTCTGATGGCTGCTATCCGTGAAAAAATGAAATATGCGGATGTTCCGGCAGGTCTGAAAGGATTGGGGATCACCTTTGTCACCACCGGTTTGATGGCATTGGGCTTCATGTCCTTTTCCGGTGTGCAGCTCTAAAGGCGAGAAGAATTCATGGATATAATTATTCTAGGCGTAGTCATGTTTACCCTGATTGTGTTAGTACTAACGGCAATGATTTTGTTCGCAAAATCTAAGTTAGTGAACACCGGGGATATTAAAGTTGAAATCAATGGCGATGAGGATAAAAGTTTCTCTGCTCCCGCCGGTGATAAGTTGTTGGGTATGCTTTCCAATCAGGGGATTTTCGTCTCCTCTGCGTGCGGTGGCGGTGGTTCTTGTGGCCAGTGCCGGGTGAAAATTAAGGAAGGCGGTGGTGATATTCTGCCAACGGAACTTTCCCACATCAACAAGCGTGAAGCAAAAGAAGGCTGCCGATTGGCATGTCAGGTCAATGTTAAACAAGACCTGAAAATCGAACTGCCAGAGGAAATTTTTGGTGTTAAGAAATGGGAATGTGAAGTTATCTCCAACGATAACAAAGCCACTTTCATTAAAGAATTGAAGCTGAAAATTCCTGATGGGGAAGTGGTGCCATTCCGTGCCGGTGGTTACATTCAGATTGAATGTCCTCCCCATGTTGCCCGTTATGCTGATTATGATGTTCCACAAGAATATCGTGAAGATTGGGATAAATTTAATCTGTTCCGTTATGTCTCTGAAGTCAAAGAGCCGACGGTTCGTGCATATTCAATGGCGAACTATCCAGAAGAGCATGGCATTATCATGCTGAACGTGCGTATTGCAACGCCACCACCAAGAAACCCAGATGTTGCTCCGGGTATCATGTCTTCTTATATTTGGTCGCTGAAATCAGGTGATAAGGTAACGATTTCTGGTCCGTTTGGTGAATTCTTCGCGAAAGACACGGATGCAGAAATGATCTTCATCGGTGGGGGTGCAGGTATGGCACCAATGCGTTCTCACATCTTCGACCAGCTTAAACGTTTAAACTCCAAACGTAAGATTTCCTTCTGGTATGGTGCGCGTTCTAAGCGTGAAATGTTCTATACCGAAGATTTTGATCAGTTGGCAGCAGAAAATGAGAACTTCACATGGCATGTGGCACTGTCAGATGCTCTGCCGGAAGATAATTGGGATGGCTATACAGGCTTTATCCACAATGTCCTGTATGAAAACTACCTGAAAGATCATCCAGCACCTGAAGACTGTGAATTCTATATGTGTGGGCCTCCAGTCATGAACGCTGCGGTCATTAAGATGTTGAAAGATCTTGGCGTAGAAGATGAAAACATCATGTTGGATGATTTTGGCGGTTGATGGTATACCCAATAAATTTTGGGTTGCAGCTAACATGATTTAACGATAAGCGCCCACATTTTGTGGGCGCTGCGATTTAGAAAAGCCACAATAAGTCAGAAAGAGTAAGTTATGCTGAGTAAAAAAATTATCAATTGGGGTGCATTGCTGTTTGCAACTATGATGCTGGCGGCATGTGATGGCCCTAAACAGCAAAACCTGAATGGACAGACAATGGGGACTTATTACTCCGTTAAATATGTTGCTGATTCGTCTGTACCTGCCCCAGAAGTTCTGCAAAAAGAGATTGATCGTCTGTTAGAAGAAGTGAACGATCAGATGTCCACTTATCGGCCAAATTCTGAATTGAGTCGTTTTAATCAAAGCCGTGAAGTGAATAAACCATTTCCGGTATCTGCTGCTACGGCAAAAGTTGTCAAAGAAGCTATTCGAATTAATAAACTGACAGACGGTGCACTGGATGTGACTGTTGGCCCGTTGGTAAATCTATGGGGATTTGGGCCGGAAGGACGCATTACCAAGGCACCGACGGATGAAGAATTAGATATACGCCGTGCCTGGACGGGGATCGATAACTTGTCTGTTGAAGGCAATAATCTGATTAAATCCATCCCTGAACTGTATGTTGATCTCTCTTCCATCGCCAAAGGTTATGGTGTTGATGTTGTTGCTGAATATCTGGAATCTCGTAACATCAAAAATTACATGGTTGATATTGGCGGTGAAGTTCGCACATCGGGCAACAATGGCAAGAAAAATCCATGGCGGATAGCGATTGAAAAACCATCAGACAGCGGCATGGCACAGAGCGCTCAGGAGATTATTGAACCGGGCAATATGTCTGTGGCAACATCGGGTGATTACCGCAACTATTTTGAACAGAATGGCGTGCGTTATTCTCACACTATTAATCCGAAAACCGGTAGGCCGATAACGCATAATTTGGTTTCAATTACCGTGATAGCGCCGACGTGTATGAGTGCTGATGGTTTTTCTACAGGTTTAGATGTATTAGGGCCAGAGAAAGGTATGGAAGTGGCTGAGAAGCTGAATATTCCGGTCTTTATGATTGTTAAAACCAAAGAAGGCTTTGAAGAGCGCTATAATACCGCTTTTAAGGCATATTTACAGAAGAAATAAGAAAGGGGGAAAGGCGATGGAAGTCTTTATTGCCACTTTTATCTTTTTCTTGCTGGCTTTTGCAGGCATGGCACTGGGCTATATTTTTAAGCGCAAAAGCATTCAAGGAAGCTGTGGTGGCTTGGGAAGTATTGGCGTAGAAAAAGTGTGTGATTGTCCTGAACCTTGTGATGCCCGCAAAAAACGTATGGCGAGGGAAACTGCCCGTCAAGCCCAGTTGGAGAAGAATCGCATTCTTTGACACTGTTTTTCCGTCAAGTAAATTTGCAGTTAAAACAAATGCCCTGCTGCCAGATAAACAGCGGGGTTGTTTGTTCAGGGATGGCTGTTCAATGCGTATTAAAAAGGTGACATTCCCTGTGGGCTTGATGCAAATAATTTTTCACTGAGCTTATTGAGATACCCAAACTTTCCGCAACTTCTTTATAACGCCAGCCCTGGAGTTGAATGAGTAGAAATGTCTGCCGGACTTTTGCCGGAAGCTCATCCAGGGTTTTATCTATCTTTTCTAACTGTTCTAACAGCATAAGTTGATTCTCAGAAGAATTTGCTGAGATTTTAGGCTGTTCACTGACATATTCCAGATAATTATCTTCCAGTTTTTTTCTGCGCCAGTAATTGGAGAGAGTTCTGCGCGCTATCGTCATTAAAAAGGCTCTTGGCTGGCGGATATTTTCAAGATCCGAAGATTGCATCAATTTGATGAAAACCTCATGAACGAGATCTTCAGCCTGATTGGGATAAACACTGTTTTGTCTGAGCCAGTTGCATAACCAATGATGGTAATCGGCATAGAGTTTCTGGGTGATTTGATTGTGCTTAAATGTGCTTTTTTGCACCGCCATAATGATATTGCCTGATAGGATATAACTGATAATAGTTATTATTTGTATTTGATAAGCGGAAGTCAATGCAGCGTTTGGAAACCTAACCCTCTTAAGGTAAGAGGGTTAGGGATTGGATGGTTAAGTGTCAGTTAGAATTGTTGTGAAATACTGAATTTGTAATTCCGGCCAATACCTGAAATCTTATCTCCTAAGTAAGGATAGTAATCACGGTTGAACAGGTTATCGATAGTGACTCGTGCTTCAAATCCTTTTATAAAAGAAGGACGCCAGCTTGCAAACAGACCGTGCAGGGCGTAGCCCTTACTTTTATGGAATGACCAAGAACCTGCGTCTGGATCTCCATCTACGGGGGATCGATCTTGTTTGCGGATAAAATCACCTTTCCATCCCATTGCCATCTGCCATTGCGGAATTTTAAACCCTAACATGGCATGTGCAGAAGTTGGCGGTATTTCTGCAATCCAAGTTTTATGCCCTAACCATGGATCACGTGGAGAAGCGTCACGCTGTCCACGAATAGTAGAGAACGAGAATTTTCCAAACAGCGTGCGGCTGTCGTAGAAGGTTTCTATTTCTAAGCCTTCAATAGTATATCCCGGTAAGTTGCGGTAATTTCCCAATGATGTTCTACATGAATTGGTTGAGCCACTATCAAGTTGGGCTTTACAGTAAATACCACGCCTTCTAAAGATCTCATCTTTACCACGGTTACGGAATAAGGTGGTACGAATTTGCAGGCTATCATCTTCAAGTATTAAGTTATCGAAATCGAGAATTGCACCGAGGCGTATTCCTGCCATTCTTTCAACGGCAAGATCGCGGCTGGAGCCTCTAAGGTTACTATTGCTCCCTTGTACCTCATATTGTTCATCGACTATTGGAGCACGCCATGTACGGCTGATATCTGCAAACAATGAAAGGTTTTTATTGGTTTGCCACAGAATGCCTAAATGAGGTGACCAACCAGTATAGGTTACATTGCTATAGTCATGATTAACTTCTGGTGATGCATCGTTATATACGGATGCGTTATTTTCTTTCCCCCTATTTTTGACATGATCATAGCGAACACCCGGCGTGACGGTGACGCTGCCTATTTTCAGGGAATCTTGAATATAGAAGCTGTAAGCTAATTGAGTTCCAGCAGGCATATAGCCTGGTTGATAATAACCATAGTTATAGTTTTTATTCTTTATTTTGCCTTTATCGAACATCAGTACATTACGTTCGTTTTTATGCCAACGGGTTCCCACCAATAATTCATGTTCAATGATACCTGTTGAGAATATGCTTTTATTGTTGATATCAACCAGATTATCGGTGTAATCAACCCAGCTTTTATTACCCATTAATACACTGAAATAGGAGGAAGCATTTTCTGGGCGACTATCGTCTTGTTTGGTTTTGGAATACGCATAGAGCATCGTCAGGTTTAGCCATGGATTATTTTCTGGTGCGATATTCCATTTGGCAGTGTAGTTTTGATCAATTTGATCACGAAAGACCAACTTTCTTTTCCAGGCGCCATCCCAACCGTATTGCTTTACATCAAGGGCTGATGGAACGGCAATCTTACCTCGTTTAGCCGCCCAAGGCTGCCAGCCATCCGATTCAGATCGCATAGCGGACAGACTAATCGTATGAGCGTCACTGGGATAAAAGTTGGTTTTCAATAAATAAGATGTTTGGTTGTTTTGTGAAAACTCAAAACGTGTGCCATCAGGGAGTTTAATATTGTGTCCATCCCGCTTGCTTACATAAAGCAACCCATCAGCAAAGCCGTTAGGATCTCTGCCGTATATTGCGCCACTATTGATCCACTGTCTGTCATTCGTATGGTAGCTTTGTTTAACAAAGCCACCCCAATTCTCATCAGGACGCAGTAAGTCATTCGCATCTTTTGTCACGAGTTTGACAGAACCACCAAATCCACCATTACCGTTGAGTAAATTGTGTGGCCCTTTATCAACTTCGACCCGTTTGATTAATTCAGGCTCAATAAAGATGGAACCCTGCATATATTTCTCGAATCCTTTTGGTGCATCGTCCAGCGTGATTTTGATATCTTCCTGGTCTCCCATTCCCCAGATATTCAGCGTTTGTCCACCAGGGCGCGGGGAGCCTGACATTGAAACACCAGGGAGTTGGTCGAGTAACTGAGCAACATTGTCGGCTTGAGTGCGGTCAATATCCTCCTTTTTGAGCACTGAACTTCCTGCATTGGTGCTGTTGTGTAAACTTTTAACAACGGAAAGTGTGGGTAATTTTATCACCTCATTTTTCTTTTCAGATTTTTGTTCTTTGAGATCTTCAGTTGCGTAAACAGCGCTGGAGAATGCCGCTCCCAATACTAATGTACCGGTTAAAATTTTCTGAACCATGGTAGCGATTGGGCGTTTTTCTAATTTTTGACTATTATTTGCCATAAATTTCCTGAAATGTGATCAAATGAAATACTTTCAAAGTAATAAGTCACCTGAGAAATTAAAAAAGGTAAATAAAAATGAGAATTATTTTTGTTTGCTTGGGGTTTTGGGAAGCATACCATACGATGATGAGGTTTATCCCATGGATAGTGAGATTTTTGGCATTGAAATTTAAGTTCAATTTCCTTACGTACAAGGGGGTCGTCAATGAAGAAAAAGATTCTTGGTTTTCTGATCTTGGCTGCTATCGTAGCCTTGCTCGCTGGCTGTGATGACGCATCTAAAAAAGCGGAAGATCCGGGCCAGCAAACTGAAAAAAGCGCACAGGAGATAAAGGAAAACGCTTCGCGCGAAGGCCATAGTTTGGTTGATAAATCGAATGAAGTTGCTGAACAAATGAAATCCAAGGTAACGGATATACAGAGTCAAGCGACTAAAACAGCGAATGATGTGATGGAGGCGATGAAAGCGAAAACAGATGATATCCAGCATCAGGCTAATGATAAACTCGATCAGCTTTCAGATACCATGAAGTCGAAGACGGAAGAAATAAAGTCTGAGGCTGATAAAAAGGCAGATGACTTAATTAATCGTCTTAAAAGTAATGATCTTAAAGGTGACAGTGATAAAAAAGAGGAAAATTAATTTATCTTCTTACTTCAATATATTATTGGTATAAAGTGGATTGCATCATAAGGGTGATCTAACAAGGGTCGCCATTATTATTTGTAACTTAAATCGAGTCTTAATTTATTATTTTGGCTTGACTTACTTATCTATTTAAAAGTAGGTTATGGATAGATTTTGTAAATTATAATCAGGATATAATAATGAAAATAAAGTACAGCATAGGAAGACAAAATCCCGAATTAATTCAGCAAGCATTTGCCATTCGCAAACAAGTATTTACGGATGAACAGGGATTTGATGCAGAGATTGATATTGATGAATATGATGATATTGCTTTGCATGTGGTGGTATTTGATGGTGAAAAATCAATAGGGGTATTACGGGCGATCCCGAAAGATAATAACATGCTCAAAGTTGGACGTGTTGCGGTATTGAGGTACTATCGCGGGCAGGGAATAGGTCGTAAAGTTATGGAATTTATTGAAGATTATGGCAGGAAAAATAACATTGAGACTATCGTTCTATCTGCACAATGCCATGCCCAGCCATTTTATGAAAGCCTTGGTTATCAGGCCCAAGGTGGAATTTATTTGGAAGAAGGTGCAGAACATATCTTTATGACTTTGAATTTAATATCGTAACAAGATAATTATTACTATTCGTAATATAAATACGGGAAAGATGAGTGTTCAAATAATATTGCTTGAATATCTCAATTTCCCGTATTAGTGATTTATTCAGTTTTTGTGAGAATAAATTGATTGATCAACTGTTTTTACTCATTGCCGGACAGGAACATCACTGGCAACATAATATTTTGCCTGACTGCGGGGCAGAGGAGAAATTCCCCTGATTTTATCAGCAATTTTTTCAGCCATCATAATTGTTGTAGCATTTAAATTACCGGTAATAATTATTGGCATAATAGAGGCATCAATAACACGTAGATTTTCAATGCCATGCACTCGTCCTTGACCATCCACGACCGCCATTTCATCTGTTCCCATTTTGCAACTGCATGATGGGTGAAATGCGGTTTCGGCATGTTGACGAATAAAGGTATCTAACTGCTCATCTGATTGATTTTCAACACCTGGGCTGATTTCACGTCCACAATATGGCGCCAGTGCAGGTTGCGCCATTATTTCCCGTGTAATGCGAATAGCAGCACGGAACTCCTGCCAATCTTGTTCTGCTGACATGTAGTTGAATAAAATACTGGGATGCTGACGAGGGTCTCGCGATTTAATTTTTACCCGACCACGGCTTGGGGAACGCATAGAGCCTACATGGGCCTGAAAACCATGTTGATTGATGGCATTACTGCCATTGTAATTAATGGCAACAGGCAGGAAATGAAATTGAATATTTGGCCAGGCAAATTTTTCATCGGTACGAATAAAGCCACCTGCTTCAAATTGATTGCTGGCACCAATACCTGTTCCTTTGAATAGCCATTCAGCACCAATTTGAGGTTGGTTATACCATTTCAATGCGGGATAGAGGGAAATGGGTTTGAGGCATTCATACTGCAAGTACATTTCAAGGTGATCTTGCAAGTTTTGCCCAACACCTGGTAAGACATGCACCGCAGGAATACCAAGCTCGTTTAATACTTCTTCGGGGCCAATACCTGAACGTTGCAAAATCTGTGGAGATGCGATCGCACCGGCGCAGAGTAAAACTTCTTTACGCGCTTTTGCCTGGGTTAAATCTGAGCTATTGCCTTGATAAAAATTGACGCCAACGGCTGCTTTTCCTTCAAATACGAGGGTATCCGTTAACGCATGAGTCATGATAGTGAGATTGGAGCGTGAACGTGCTTGATCCAGGTAACCGCGGGCTGTACTGGAGCGGCGTCCTTGAGGGGTAACGGTGCGATCCATCGGCCCAAAGCCTTCTTGCTGATAGCCATTCAGATCGTCAGTACGTGGATAACCAGCCTGGACACCGGCTTCTACCATCGCGTGAAAGAGTTCATTGTTTCCTGCCTTGGGTGTTGTGACACTGACAGGCCCGTCTGCACCATGATACTCATTTTCGCCAATATCCCTTGACTCAGCTTTGCGAAAATAGGGTAAGCAATCAAGATAAGTCCAGTCTTCCAGACCAGATAGTGTTGCCCAATGATCAAAATCCAGCGCATTGCCACGGATGTAGCACATGCCATTGATGAGTGAAGATCCACCCAGCCCCTTACCGCGCCCGCATTCCATGCGCCGGTTATTCATATAGGGTTCGGGATCGGTTTCATAAGCCCAGTTATAACGGGTTCCCTGCAAGGGATATGCCAGCGCTGCTGGCATTTGAGTACGGAAGTCGAATCGGTAATCTGGCCCACCTGCTTCCAGCAGTAGGACAGTCACATTGGCATCTTCCGTTAAACGAGTTGCAAGCACGTTACCCGCTGAACCAGCACCGATAATAATGTAATCAAAAACCATTGTTATCTCCTCTGTTTCAGGCGTGGATTAAAATAGGGATTCAAAATTGCCTAATTCCACCTGTATTGATTTGGTTTGTGTGTAATTTTGTAGTGTGACCAGCCCATTTTCCCGGCCAACACCAGAATGTTTATAGCCACCGACAGGCATGGCTGCCGGAGATTCTCCCCAGGTGTTGATCCAACAGATCCCGGCTTCTAGCTGGTGGATCACGCGATGTGCGCGGGAAAGATCTTTGGTGACTAATCCTGCACCCAGGCCATAATGTGTATTATTGGCACGGACAATGACTTCATCTTCCGTTTCATAAGTCAGGATAGACATCACGGGCCCAAAGATTTCCTCCTGTGTGATCAACATATCATCGGTACAGTCACTGAATACTGTCGGTGCAACAAATGCACCTTTTGCTAATTCGCCCTCCATCAGACGCTTGCCACCACAAAGCAGGCGGGCATTGCTGTTTTTACCGCTTTCGATATAGCGTAAAACAGACTCCATGTGTGGAAAGCTCACCAGCGGACCAAAGTTAGTGTTGGGATTGAGAGGTGAACCAATTCGGATGCGTTTAACACGCTCAAGAATTTTTGTTTCAAATTGTGGGAGCAGTGCCCTGGGGACAAAGACTCGTGTTCCGTTCGTACACACCTGACCTGAACTGAAAAAGTTTGCCATCATGGCAATATCAGCAGCACGATCCAGATCGGCATCATCAAAAATGATCAGCGGGGATTTGCCACCTAATTCCATCGTGACTTCTTTTAGGGTGGAAGCGGAAGCATTTGCCATCACCTTTTTGCCGGTCACAATACCGCCGGTAAAAGACATTTTGGCGATTTTAGGGTGAACAGTCAGATAATGTCCGACTTCATGACCGGCTCCGGTTAACACATTGAAAACACCATCAGGCAAACCGGCTTCAGTATAGATTTCAGCCAACTTCAAAGCGGTAAGGGAGGTGACTTCACTGGGTTTAAAAATCATGGCATTGCCGGCAGCCAGAGCGGGTGCTGATTTCCAGAGGGCAATTTGGATAGGGTAGTTCCATGCGCCGATGCCTGCTACGATACCCAATGGTTCACGGCGTGTATACACAAAAGAAGATTCACGTAATGGGATCTGCTGACCTTCAAGGGCTGGAATTAAGCCAGCATAGTATTCCAGTACATCGGCACCCGTGACGATATCAACCTGCCGGGTTTCAGAAAGGGGTTTGCCGGTATCCAGTGTTTCCAATTCAGCCAGTTCATCATTGTGTTCACGCAAGATGTTCACCGCCTTGTGTAAGATCCGTGAACGTTCCACCGTGGTCATGGCTGCCCAGATTTTCTGTCCTTTATGGGCACTTTCAACTGCTAGATCAACATCTTGTTTTGTCGCAGACTGAAATTGAGCAATAACTTCACCATTAGCTGGGTTAATTGCGTCAAAAATTGTATTATCAGGATTGGTGCTATCAACATAAGCACCGTGGATATAAAGTTTTTGTAATCCAAAATGAGCCATAGATTCTCCTTAAGAGTCTATCCATTAGGTGATAAGTCAGAACTTATCAGATGCTCCGAGTTTCTGTTCGATGTAATCGATAGTAATTTTGAATGTCCCTGCTATATCAAAAGGCTTCCTGCTTAATGCACTTCGCAGCCAAATGCCGTCAATCAATGCAGCAAGACCTTGTGCAGCTAGCCGTGCTTCTGCTTTTGGCATGGCACGTTTAAATTCAACACACAGATTGGAATGCAAACGGCGTTCATTGACTTGTTGTAACCGATACAGGTTTGGTTGATGCATACTACTCGCCCAGAATGCTAACCAGGTTTTCATTGCTGCGCTGTTGATCTGGCTGGGATCAAAATTGCCTTCGACAATGGCTTTCAACCTTTGCGTGGGAGTTGCGTTATCTAGCAAGCGTAATCGGCGTGCTACAGCCATTCTCAGCTGATGTAATAGATAACGCATGGTAGCTTCCAATAAGCCGTCTTTGTCCTTGAAATAGTGGCTGATAATTCCGTTGGAAACCCCCGCTTTTCGGGCTATTTGCGCAATAGTTGCTTCCTGCATTCCAACTTCATTCACAACGATTAATGTTGCATCAATGAGTTGCTGTTTTCTTATCGACTGCATTCCAATTTTGGGCATGATTTTATGCTCAGAAAATCAATTATTCGGACAGTATTAAACTTTTTTTTAATTGAATATTCAATCAAAATTAAATATGTTTTATCACAATAATTTTACAATGAAGGAGCGATTTTATTTGATGTTATTTATATTTTATATTTAATTCAAATGGTTATGTGGTTTATGCTTTTCATGTGTTTTAACGCTATTAATTTCAGGAACTGCCTATGAATACACAAGACAGTCCAAAAAACACCCAGAAAGATACCCTGAATTCTGTCGTTTTTTTCACCTCTGCCGGACTGATTATTGCATTTTCTTTGTTCACTATTTTTTTCACAGATGCAACAAGTAGTTGGATAAAAAACACCCTGAATTGGGTGTCTAAAACTTTTGGTTGGTACTATTTATTGGCCGCGACACTTTACATTGTGTTTGTTGTTTTTGTTGCGGCTTCCCGTTTCGGTTCAATCAAATTGGGACCGGAGCAATCTAAGCCGGAATTCAGTTTGCTGAGTTGGGCGGCAATGCTGTTTGCTGCTGGGATCGGCATTGATTTGATGTTTTTCTCGGTGGCTGAACCTGTTACGCAATATATGCGACCGCCAACGGGTCAAGGGGAAACCATTGAAGCAGCTCGTCAGGCGATGGTGTGGACACTGTTCCACTATGGCCTGACGGGCTGGTCTATGTACGCTTTGATGGGAATTGCACTGGGATATTTTAGTTATCGTTATAATTTGCCCCTGACTATCCGCTCGGCACTTTATCCTATTTTTGGTGACCGCATTAAAGGATTAATCGGTCATACTGTGGATATTGCAGCCGTAATAGGGACCATTTTTGGTATTGCAACGACGCTGGGAATTGGGGTTGTGCAGTTGAATTATGGTCTGAAAGTACTTTTCGGATTACCGCAAGGATTGGGGGTTCAGGGAGGATTGATATCATTATCTGTGGTGATAGCCATTATCTCTGTCACTTCTGGAGTAAACAAAGGCATTCGATTTTTGTCTGAATTAAATGTCCTGCTGGCTCTTGGCTTGGTTTTGTTCATTTTGTTTATGGGCGATACCGAATTCCTGCTTAACGGATTAGTGCAGAACGTCGGGGATTATATCAGCCGTTTTATGAGCATGACGCTGAACAGTTTTGCATTTGAACGCCCGACTGAATGGATGAATAACTGGACGCTGTTTTTTTGGGCATGGTGGGTGGCCTGGTCGCCGTTTGTAGGGTTATTCTTAGCGCGTATTTCCCGTGGCAGAACCATTCGTCAGTTTGTTATGGGAACATTAGTCATTCCATTTGTTTTTACACTGCTATGGCTATCGATTTTTGGTAACAGCGCGTTGTATGAAATTCTGCATGGTAATCGTCAACTGGCTGAGACCGTGCTACAACACCCAGAACAAGGTTTTTATAATTTGCTGTCACTTTATCCGGCATTCACATTCAGTGCTTCTGTGGCTACCATTACCGGACTACTGTTTTATGTCACATCGGCCGATTCTGGTTCGTTAGTGTTAGGAAATTTCACCTCTAATCTGAGTGATATTAATAATGATGCACCGAATTGGTTGCGTGTTTTTTGGTCTGTGGCAATTGGCGTATTAACGTTAGGTATACTCATGACGGATGGTATTTCTGCTTTGCAAAATACCACGGTCATCATGGGGCTTCCTTTTAGTTTTGTGATCTTCTTTGTGATGGCGGGGCTATACAAGTCTTTGCGGGTGGAAGATTTCCGTAAAGCCAGTTCACTGCAAAATACCTCACCCACTCTTATGCATGACAATGGTTCATTGAACTGGAAGCAGCGTTTGAGCCGTATGATGCACTTTCCTGGTACGAAAAACACTCAGCGAATGCTGGATATGGTGTGCCGCCCCGCGATGTTAGAAGTGGCTAAAGAGTTAGTTGTGCGTGGTGCAAAAGTTCAGTTTAACGCACTGCCAGCCAAAGAGGACAAGCGGCTGAATCCATTAGAATTGATTGTTAATTTAGGTGATGAACAGAATTTTATCTATCAAATCTGGCCGCAACGCTATTCTGTGCCTGGATTTACCTATCGAGCGAGGGCGGGCAAGTCTCACTATTATCGGTTGGAGACTTTTCTGATGGAAGGAACTCAGGGCAATGATTTGATGGACTATACGAAAGAGCAAATCATTAGCGATATTCTTGACCACTATGAAAAACATCTGAATTTTATTCACTTGAACAGAGAAGCACCGGGGCAAACACTGATTTTTCCTAGTGGGTAGTCAACAAACATATGAGTTCGACACTGCTTTCGTGAAGTGTGCCCCATTACTGGATATAAATGTCCCCCAACTATTGGGGACATTTCAGAGTACACCAAATAAACCATCCGAAATGACGAGGATTCGATGTGTTGGTTCAGGCATATGTTCAATTATCATCACGAATGGGGGTTTGTGCATACAAAAGATCGGCGGCACGATGGCAAAGTTCTGTAAATATGGCGATTTCACCTTGGGACATATTAGACGCCACAATATCAGCCATGTTATGGCGGCTGGACTCGGCCCGTTGCAAAAATGTTAGCCCTTTTTGGCTCAATTTGGTGACCAGCTCGCGTTTATCGTTTTCCCCCGCTTCTTGTTTAATAAGCTCTTTATCTTTTAGTAATCGCAGAATTTTAGACATCTTAGAGCGAGTAAAACCGAGCTTTTCGCCAATCACAGTAGGATTCATAGGCTGATATTGTCGAAGTAAATGTAAAGTATCATATTGCGCCCATGAAATACCTTCCGGGTTTGTGATGGTTCTTCTCGCAACAAGAACACATTGAAGCCGACTCAATGCATTTTCAAAAGGTGTTATGATAGTGTCTTGATTATCTGTTTTCATGTGGGCTTTTTTATAACCTGAATATTGAATAAGAAACTGAACTAACCGCCTGTCCCATAAATAAAATTTCATCATAAAAATGATTTTTCATGGAACAGGCTTGTAAATATCTACTTATTTACGATTAAGAACAGCCAAAATCAAGAGAAAATAGTTGCTCGGTTAAGAACATCCTCATAGTCATGTAATTCTTTAATCTTACCATTGTTTAATTTGAATACATTGACATATAAACAATAAAAATCTTTTTTATCTGGCAATGTCTTACCATTCAAGCGATATTCAACGATAAAAATATTAGGATTATCTGTAGGGTACAGTTCTACATCCTGAACAGAAGTAAAAATCAGAGGCGCCTGACCAAAACTTGCTGAATAATGCTCAAGTATCTGTGACTGGCTCTCAATTGTATCGCGACTGGTGCGGAATGGTAACCTCAGGATACCATCGTCACAAAATAGAGCGGCAAGTTTTGTTGGAGACTTTTCCAAAACAGCTTCTATATATTTATTGAACACAGTTTTAAACATCATTTCTCCTTAGTGTCTTACAGGTTGCTTACTTTCAGGTTTATATGTCGGTATGATTTCTTTATTCATAAAATAAGAAATTAATTTTGAGAAAGTTTTTACATTAATATCTGGAAAATCGAGACCCAAGGCTTTAATAGCCTCGTGTGTGCTTTGGTTGTCCCGCTTAACTAATTGGCACTTTATTTTTTGTTGGTTTTATTTAGCGACAATGTTGACGTAAATAATCTGCGGTCAATGAATTACCCTCTTCAAACATCGCCTGTGGTGTGCCACTGAACATCACCTGACCACCCTCAGTCCCTGCGCCTTCACCTAAATCAATAATCCAATCCGCTTCTGCAATAACTTCTATATTGTGTTCAATGATCAAAACAGAGTTTCCCTGATCGACAAGGCGGCGAAACAACGTAATGAGTACAGCCACATCAGAAGGATGAAGCCCGGTTGTTGGTTCATCAAAGATGTACACGTCACCTTTATTGTTAAGGTAAGATGCCAGTTTCAGTCTTTGACATTCTCCCCCGGACAGGTGATCAAGTGATTCACCGAGGTGCATATAACCCAATCCAACATCCTGAATGTGCATCAATGTTGGGTGAATTTGATTGTCTCCCGCAAAAAAATTTGTTGCCTGAGTAATACTCAGATTCATGAGATCAACAATCGTTTTTCCTTTATATTGATAATTTAAAGTTTTTTTATTGAATTTTTGCCCCTGACAAGCTTCGCAAGGCAAGGATATCGAATCCATAAAAGCCAAATCGGTTTCAATCACTCCTAACCCTTTACATTCCGGACATCCTCCCTTAGCATTTGGCGAAAACCACGATTTATCCACATGATTAGCCAGCGCAAAGCGCTCCCGGATGTGATCAAAAACACCGCTCCACGATGCAATATGCGAGCGTTTCGAGGTATGAATAGGTTTTTGGTCAATAACAATAGCATTTGTACATTGAGGGGCAACCTCTCCCATAATTAAGGAACTTTTTCCGGAGCCTGCTACGCCACTGACAGCAAGCATTATTCCCAGCGGGATCTCTACAGATATCTCTTTAAGATTATGTAGCGTTGTGTTCCTGACAGAGATATAACCAAGCGGCTTTTTGGGATTTCGATTAAGGCGGGTTGTTTGAGACAGATATTTTCCTGTTAATGTGCCAGAGGCACGTAACCCATTCAGATTGCCCTGATAAATGATAGTTCCACCGTTATCGCCTGCGCAGGGGCCTAAATCAATGACATGATCTGCGATTTTAATGACATCAGGGTCATGTTCGACCATCAAGATAGTGTTGCCCTTGTCACGTAATTGCTGAATCAGTGTATTAAGTTTTGTTATATCAGCCGGATGTAACCCGGTGCTGGGTTCATCAATAATATAAGTCATCCCGGTAAGACTGCTGCCTAAGTGTCGCACCATTTTTAATCGTTGTGACTCTCCACCTGATAATGTTGTGGTTGGACGGTTAAGATTCAGATATCCCAGACCGATAGAGCACATTGATGCTAAACGTTCTTTTAAGGCGTCAATTAGCGTAATCACTGAAGGATCAGACAGTGTAGTTATAAACTGGCTCAGCTCTATAATCGGCATATCGACACAATCACCGATACTTTTGCCCTGAATTAAGCATGACAGGATCTGTTTATTAAGTCTTTGTCCATGGCAGGCAGCGCACTGTTTCATTGAAACAATGTTCTGAAATTCTTCACTTTTGTATTCTTTGTTGTCTTTTACAAGGTAACTGCGCGTGAATCTGGGAATGATCCCTTCAAATCGGGCAGATTTAGGCCAGTCAGGGGATGGATTCGTCGGCGTGATATTATCGGCGTAAAGCAAAAGCTGGCGTTCTTCTGTCGAGTAATCGGCGATTTTCTTATTATTATCAAACAACCCCGAATGAACATATCGGCGCCACCGCCAGGTGCCTGGTGCAAATGAGGAATATGCGATTGCACCTTCATTCAGAGATTTGTCTTCATTCAGCAGTTTTTTTACATCTATCGTACTGGCAATGCCCAGCCCCTCACAATTGGGGCACATACCTGATGGGTGGTTGAAAGAGAAAATGTTGGAATACCCGACAAAGGGTTTACCGATTCGGGAAAACAGAAGGCGTAACAAAGTATAAATATCTGATGCTGTACCCACCGTCGAGCGGACATTTTCCCCAATCCGCTTTTGGTTAATGATAATCGCGGTGGTAAGGTTATTTATCTCATCGACATCAGGCTGACCATAGTACGGTAACCGATGCCGGATATAAGGCGGAAAAGTATCATTGAGTTGTCTTTGGGATTCTGCTGCAATTGTACCGAATACAAGAGAGCTTTTACCTGAACCAGAAACACCGGTGAACACAGTGATGACATTCTTAGGAATACGTAAGTCAATTCCTTTAAGGTTATTTTGCCTTGCACCACGAATTTCAATGGTGTTTTGTTCATGACTTCTCATTTCATTTATCTCCTTACACGCACTAACATCAGGGAAAAGAGAGTGATAATCCCACATCCGATTAATACAATAGACATAGGAAACAGAGACACAGATTTACCAAGACCGGTTAAAAATGCCGTCAAAGAAGCCGTCCCAAACTGAAGAGCACCGAGGACAGCAGAACCAGCCCCTCTTACATCAGGAACGGCTGTTAATGCCAAACTTGCTGCATTGCCAAAAATTAACGCCATCGTAAACATAAGCATCATGAAAATTACTGTTGTCAACGCAAACTGATAGATGCCGAGATAATTTACAACCAATAGCAGACACGCTAAGACGAAGGTGGTTATAACACCAATGATGACAAGCGATTTGGCACCTATCCGCTCAACCCACCGCGCACTCAGTATGCTGCTGAACATCATAATTCCGGCATTAATCGCAAACACAATGGAAAAAAATCCGGGGGTGAATTTGAACATAGACTGGTATATAAAAGGTGAGGCTGAAATATAGGCAAACAGTGCCCCAAAAGTGGCGGAAAATACTAATGTATATCCCATATAGGTTCTGCTTTTGAACAGTTTTAAGAACGGTCTAACCAAACTGCCTTTACTCCCACCAGATGCTGATTTACTCGGCAAACTTTCCGGCACATAAACGAACGTTAAGGTAGTAATTATCAGTGAAATAACCGCCATAAAGATAAATACAACCTGCCACGGGAAATATGCAGCAACCCCTCCCATTAATGGAGCAACTATCGGTGCTGCACCTTGTATTGCCAGTATCAGATTGAAATAGTAGGCAGCTTTGTTACCAAAACTGAGGTCGGAAACAATGGCTCGTGTCAGGACAATACCTGATGCGCCACCAGCACCTTGGAAAAAGCGGCTAATGATTAACATTTCAATACTTGAAGAGAATGAACAAGCTATTGAGGCTACAGTCAGCAAGACCATGCCACCTAACAAAAGTTTTCTCCTGCCAATGAGATCCGACCAGGGGCCAATGATTAATTGTCCAATCGCGAGACCCGCCATAAATGAGGTTAGACTTAATTGAACACCTGCCTGAGTCGTGTTTAGTGCGTGTGACATGGCGGGGAATAAGGGAAGGTACATGTCAGTTGAAAGTGCACCAATGGCACTCAACATTCCCAGAATCAGAACCAGTCTGAATGCCAGTTCACCTTTTTTATTAGATGAAGCAGTTTGTTCTAAGTAATTATTAGTTAGTGTGTTTTCTGATTTTTTCACTGTCATTCATCTCGGATAATAAAAATATTATGAAGACTATAACATTGTAGAAAAATGATTTCAAAATAGAAATCATATTCTTCATATTGCTGACGAAATCCATGCGATATTGAATCCTATTTAACCTTTTTGATTAGATAAGGTTGTTATTGTAATAATCTGTTATTTATTATATTTATTGTTTTTTGTTGTCATTTTCATCGTAATATAAGATAGCATAAAACCTATGACTCAGGAGAAATTCGATTTCAAAATGGAAATTATTTTTATCCTATAAGGATATCCAAGAAATCAATTTGTTGAATTTTTGCTGAAAAATTAGCTAGAGTTTCATGATCTCTTTCTGTATATTTATACAGTTGTTTGGCATGGGGAGAGCAGATGCGAAAAATTATTCATATTGATATGGATTGCTTTTTTGCTGCCATCGAAATGCGGGATAATCCTTCCCTTCGCGATATTCCGGTTGCAGTTGGCGGGAGCGCTGATCGAAGGGGGATAATTAGCACGGCAAATTACCCTGCCCGTCGTTTTGGGGTGCATAGTGCGATGTCCACCGCCATGGCATTAAAGCTTTGCCCCCAATTGAAAGTTATTCCTGGCAGAATGGCGCATTATAAAGAAATATCTCAACATATCCGCCAAATTTTTTCCCGTTACACTGAATTGATTGAACCTCTTTCTTTAGATGAAGCCTATTTGGATGTGACGAATTGCCATTATTGTCACGGTTCTGCCACGTTGATTGCTCAAGAAATTCGTCAGGTAATTTTTGATGAATTGCAGTTAACCGCTTCCGCAGGCGTTGCACCCGTCAGGTTTTTAGCCAAAATTGCTTCTGATATCAATAAACCCAATGGGCAATATGTTATTTCTCCTGAACAAGTAGAGGCTTTTGTTAACTCATTGCCATTACGCAAAATTCCTGGTGTCGGAAAAGTCACAGCCAAGCGTTTATCAGACATGGGATTGGAAACCTGTTCTGATGTGCAACGTTATGACAAGCTGACACTAATAAAAAGTTTGGGTAAGTTTGGATTGTCACTTTGGGAACGCTGTCACGGTATTGATGAAAGACCAATTACACAGGAACGCTTGCGTAAATCGGTTGGGGTAGAAAGAACTTTGGCGCAGGATATCCATCAATGGCATGAATGTGTGGAGCTGATTGAAAAACTTTATCCTGAACTGAAAAAACGGCTAGAAAAGGTAAAACCCGATCTCCGCATTGCCCGTCAAGGTATCAAATTAAAGTTTGATAATTTTCAATTGACGACACAGGAACATGTCCATCCTATGTTGGATAAACTCGATCTGATTCAAATAGCAAAACGGGCCTGGGAAACACGCAGGGAAGGGCGAGGAGTCAGGTTGGTTGGGCTGCATGTGACATTACAAAACCCACAACTGGAGCGTCAGCTTTTATTGGAATGGTAAGATGTAAAGAACGAAGTCTCCCCCACAATCAGATGGCAGGGGAGAGGCAATATAACTTTCTATTACTCGTTAGCTGGAATAGCTTTTAGAATTGCAGTGAGTAGCTGCCAATATTGACCGACACTCTTAATATGTACTTTCTCATCAGGGGAATGGGCACCCCGAATGGTTGGGCCGATAGAAACCATGTCCATAGCAGGATACGGTTTTTTGAATAGGCCACACTCTAAACCAGCGTGGATCACCATAATATTCGGCGTTTTATCGAAGAGTTGGTGATAAGTTTCGCGTACTAAATGCATGATTGGAGAATTGGCGTCAGGCTGCCAGCCTGGATAGCTGCCACTTGCCACGGTTTCTGCTCCAGACAGTTTTGCCAGAGAATGCAACATTTCAGCAACGTACACCTTGCCACTTTCAATAAGTGAACGGATCAGGCAGATAATTTCGACTTTCTCTTCGTCCATGGTGACAACGCCTACGTTCAGTGAAGTTTCTACAACACCTTTGGCAACATCACTCATACGAATAACACCATTCGGCATGCTATTGAGCATGGATATAAAGCGAACCTGGCAATCCGTTGTTAGCGCTTGTGATGGTGCTTCGGTTTCATCTAACAAGAGAGTGAGATTATGTTCAACCACGGAGCATTCGTTTTTCAATGTCTCCAGATAGCTGTCTTTTATTTGACAGAGTTTTTCAACTTTATCAGCAGGAACAGCAATCACGGTAGAACCTTCACGAGGAATGGCATTGCGCAGGGTTCCACCTTGCAGATGAATTAATTTCAGACCCAACTCAT
The DNA here is from genome assembly GCF_003610465.1 of Xenorhabdus ehlersii. Taxonomy (GTDB): domain Bacteria; phylum Pseudomonadota; class Gammaproteobacteria; order Enterobacterales; family Enterobacteriaceae; genus Xenorhabdus; species Xenorhabdus ehlersii. Next base: position 947,828 of record NZ_RAQI01000001.1, read on the forward strand.
CGGAATACGCAGCTAGGAAACGAGCCAGTAATTTGTTGGCATTACCCAATCCAAGATGAATATCGCCACCAGAGTGACCACCTTTTAATCCCTTAATAGTTAATTGCAGCGTTTTATAGTTAGCCGGCAGCGCTTCGCGGGACAGGCGTAAGGTGGTGAAAAAATCAATGCCACCCGCACAACCCATGTAGATTTCGCCTTCTTCTTCCGAATCGGTATTGATCAGAATATCAGCTTGTAGCCAGCCGGATTTCAAGCCGAATGCGCCATCCATACCTGTTTCTTCAGTCATGGTCAGTAAAACTTCCAATGGGCCGTGTTTAACGGATTCGTCCGCCAAGACCGCCAGAGCGGAAGCCATACCAATACCGTTATCCGCGCCTAAAGTTGTACCATCAGCTGTAATCCAATCACCATCGATATAAGGGCGAATAGGATCTTTTGTGAAATCGTGTTGGGTATCGTTATTTTTCTGTGGAACCATATCAAGGTGCGCTTGCAGTACAACAGCCTTGCGATTTTCCATACCTTTTGAAGCTGGTTTTCTGATCAAAATATTACCCACTTCATCCCGCTCTACATGGAATCCTTTATTTTTTGCCCACTCAATAATATGGGATGCGAGCGCTTCTTCATGATAAGAAGGATGAGGAATGGAACAAATTTGGGCAAAAATATCCCATAAGGGTTGTGGGGATAGCGTTGATAATTCGGACACGGCGAATCTCCTGTAACTGGATCTTAGTGAGAAGAAAGTGGTAATGTTTGACATATCAGGGAATTTTTGTCATCTGCATTGACCTAATATCCATGCTATGCTTGAGAATATCATTTTATTACCAGCAATGGGCAGTAAGAATGAGGGCTTACCTTGTTTTTACTGGTTTTTGTTGGTTCAAATCACTATAATCTCGCGCAACCTTTTTTCCGCAAAAACACTTTTCTGAAATATTCTTTATTTAGTTTCCAGGATCTAATTTTATGAGTGAAAAATATGTTGTAACGTGGGATATGTTGCAAATACATGCCCGTCAATTGGCGCAACGTTTACTTCCCGTAGAACAGTGGAAAGGCATTATTGCCGTTAGCCGTGGTGGCCTTGTTCCGGGAGCGTTACTGGCTCGTGAATTGGGCATTCGCCATGTCGATACTGTCTGCATTTCCAGCTATGATCACGATAATCAGCGCGAGTTGAAAGTGTTGAAAAAAGCAGAAGGTGACGGCGAAGGGTTTATTATCGTTGATGATCTGGTTGATACCGGAGGCACTGCCCAGGCAATCCGTGAAATGTATCCGAAAGCTCACTTTGTAACAATTTTTGCTAAACCCGCCGGTCGCCCTCTCGTGGATGATTATGTTATTGACATTCCCCAAAACACATGGATTGAGCAGCCATGGGATATGGGAGTCGTGTTTGTTCCACCAGTTTGTGAAAAGCAGTAAGATTTTTCTTTTGTCATGACGAAACAAAACCTTTCAGAATCGCTGTTTAAGCCTCGGTTTAAACATCGGGAAACTTCTACACTGGTGAAATATACTCGCCCACAATCTGTAACTACCAGTGATAGTATGCTTGGTGGGGAGCGCCGCGAGCGTTGGTATCGTATGATTAATTGGCTCGCTTGGATCTGGAGGGGAGTCAATCCGCTAGAAATTCAAGATGTCCTCAGTCGGATTGCTGTGACAGATGCCGAACGCACCACTGAACATTTGTTGGATACTGTGGTCGGCTATCGGAAAGGAAACTGGGCATTTGAGTGGTCTCAGCAGGCAATGTACTGGCAACAGGAAGCGTTGCATACTGAAGAGACGGAAAAAGCCGGAGCATGTTGGTTAAAGGCTGCAACGCTATATAGTATTGCAGCTTATCCTCATTTACGCGGTGATGAACTGGCAGATCAGGCCATTGTGCTGGCTAATAAAGCCTATGAAAACGCGGCACGTTTTTCTGACTATGAATTAAAAAAACTGGAATTCCAGCTGGAAGGGGGTAAAAGTGTTACTGGGTTATTGCACTTGCCTTCCCATATACAGGGGCCTTGTCCAACGATATTAGTTTGTGCCAGCCTTGATAATGTCCAGAGTGATTGCTGGCGGTTGTTTCGTGAACATTTCTCGCCTCTTGGTTTTGCCATGTTAACGCTGGATATGCCTTCTGTTGGTTATTCCGCTAAATTTACCTTGACGCAGGATACATGTGTACTTCATCAACAAGTTTTACAACAACTAAATAGCGTGCCGTGGATTGATCATACCCGTGTAGGTGTATTTGGTTTTCGTTTTGGGGCAAATATCGCGGTTCGGCTTGCTTATCTGGAGCCGAAACTTATTAAAGGAGTATCGGTGGTAGGCCCGATTGTGCATGAATTACTGCATGATGAAAAATTACAGCAGAAAATTCCGTCAATGTATATCGATGTCTTGGCCAGTCGCTTAGGGATTTATCACGTTGATGAAAAGAGATTGCGTTCAGAATTAGCGTGTTATTCGTTGAAGAATCAAGGGTTATTGGGCCGTCGTTGTACTGTACCCATGTTTTCGGTGTATTGGGAAGATGATATTTTCAGCCCAAGGAAAGACTCGAAGTTGATTGCTATGTCATCAATGGAGGGTTCAGTACGAGCTATTCCTGCAACATCAGTTTATAGTGGTTTTAATAAGGCATTACACGAAATGCGTGTATGGTTGAAAGATAAAGTTTTATAAAACAAAATTTATAACTTGATATTTTTTAATCGTTTGATACAAAGGTGTTCTGTATATAAGGAGACCTTGGTATGACTTTACCTGTAAGTTATTCTAAAAATAGGTTGTTAAAGCGTTTTTCTGCATTAGGGCCGTATGTACGTGAATTAAAGTGCCAAAACGGTTATTTTTTCTTCGACTGTTTGGCCGTTTGTGTCAGTGCCAAAGCGGCCCCGGAAAAACGTGAATTTTGGGGATGGTGGTTAGAGCTGGAAGAGCAGGATCAAGGTTTTGTTTATCACTATCAGATAGGCTTGTTTGATAAGCAGGGTGAATGGAATATCATGAATATCAAAAAAAAGGCCGATCTTGAGCATCTTGAATCAACACTACAGGCATTCCACAAACGTCTGGTTGATTCTTTTGCAACTCTCAAACTGACATTGATCCCATCTGAGAATACCGTCACCCTGCAAACGCAAGTGATAGCGTGATTTTGTTTTTAACCTGCTTTTGCTAAATTTTGCGTTATGTCAGTTGGCATAACGCTTCTCTCCTGTTAAAACTGAACGTTGTTTTTTTAAAAATTGTTTTTTCAAATTAACTGTAATGGCAGAAATATGATGAATGGCAGCCAAACATTGGTTGTAAAACTGGGAACGAGTGTTTTGACCGGTGGCTCTTGTCGTTTGAATCGTGCCCATATTGTGGAACTGGTTCGTCAATGTGCTCAACAGCATGAAAAAGGTCACCGTATTATTATTGTGACTTCTGGTGCGATTGCCGCTGGGCGTGAGCACTTAGGATACCCTGATCTTCCGGCAACTATTGCTTCAAAACAATTGCTGGCAGCCGTTGGGCAAAGTCGCCTGATCCAATTGTGGGAGCAGCTTTTCTCTATTTATGGTATTCATGTTGGGCAAATGCTCCTGACCCGCGCAGATTTAGAAGATCGTGAACGCTTTCTGAATGCAAGAGATACCCTTCAGGCTTTGCTTGATAATCACATCGTTCCCATTATTAATGAAAATGATGCCGTTGCGACAGCAGAGATTAAAGTGGGTGACAATGACAATCTTTCTGCACTGGCTGCTATTTTGGGTAGTGCAGATAAGCTATTGCTTCTGACAGATATAGCAGGGCTTTATACCGCAGATCCTCGTAGTAACCCTGATGCAAAATTGATCTCTGAGGTGCATGACATCAGTGATGAGCTGAAAATGATGGCCGGGGACAGTGTTTCGGGATTAGGGACGGGAGGAATGGCAACAAAACTTCAGGCGGCAGGTGTGGCAGGGCGTGCTGGAATTGATGTCATTATTGCTGCGGGTAATAGGCCGGATGTTATTGCTGATGTTATTACAGGAAAGTCGGTTGGAACACGCTTTCATGGCCTGGCTAGCCCAATGGAAAACCGTAAGCGTTGGATTTTTGGGGCACCTCCGGCAGGGGAAATTATTGTCGATCATGGTGCAGAAGCGGCGATTATTGGGAAAGGCAGTTCGTTGCTGCCAAAAGGGATCAAAAACGTTAAAGGTGATTTTTCCCGCGGTGAAGTTATTTGTATCCGTAGCTTATCGGGCAAAGATTTGGCTCATGGCGTGTGCCGTTACAACAGTGATGCATTACGCCTGATTGCAGGCCATCATTCACAGCAAATTAGCCAGATATTAGGTTATGAATATGGCGCTGTTGCGGTTCACCGTGATGATTTGATCGTAATTTAATGCATTGATCGTGAGTTAAGGATTTCACCATGCTAGAGCAGATGGGAAAAGCAGCCAAAGCAGCATCGTGGCAGTTGGCGCAATTGAGTACCAGCCAGAAAAACCAAGCGTTGAATCACATTGCTGATTTGTTGGAGACGGAGATTGAAGTGATTCTTGCTGCCAACCAGCAAGATATGAAGCAAGCCCGCGAACAGGGAATGAGTGCAGCACTACTCGATCGGTTATTACTGACACCGGAACGGCTGAATACCATTGCCAATGACGTGCGCCAAGTCTGCCGTTTGGCTGATCCTGTAGGGCAAGTTATTGATGGGCAATTATTGGATAATGGATTGCAATTGAGCCGTCGCCGAGTTCCATTGGGCGTGATTGGCGTGATATATGAAGCCCGCCCCAATGTTACCATTGATGTGGCGTCGTTATGTCTGAAAACGGGTAATGCAGTGATATTGCGTGGTGGCAAAGAAACTCACCATACAAATCAAGCGATGGTTAAAGTCATCCAGCAGGCATTGGAACAAAGTGGATTGCCGGCAGCTGCGGTTCAGGCTATCAATAAACCTGATCGTGAATTGGTGGCTGCATTGCTGAAAATGGATCGTTATGTCGATATGTTGATCCCTCGAGGCGGGGCTGGGTTACATAAATTGTGCCGGGAACAATCGACTATTCCCGTGATTACTGGCGGTATTGGCGTTTGTCATACATTTGTGGATGAAACCATCAATATTGAAAAAGCACTGGAAATCATTACTAATGCGAAAGTCCAGCGTCCAAGTGCCTGTAATTCACTGGAAACATTATTGGTGCATGAAAAAATAGCAGCCGATTTTCTGCCAGTCTTGAGTACCAAAATGAAAGAGCAGAGCGTGATATTACACGCAAGCAAATCAGCAATGACATTGCTGAAAGATGGCCCTGCAACTGTCGTTGAAGTGGCAGAGGAAGATTACTGTGATGAATGGTTATCTTTAGATATGAATGTGGAAATTGTTAGCGATATCGATCGAGCTATTGAGCACATTCGTACTTATGGCACAGCCCATTCCGATGCGATACTGACGGAATCTTTGCAGCAAGCTGATTACTTTGTACGCCATGTGGATTCAGCCGCAGTATATGTAAATGCCAGCACGCGCTTTACTGATGGCGGACAATTTGGTTTGGGGGCTGAAGTGGCTGTCAGTACTCAGAAATTACACTCCCGAGGCCCAATGGGACTTGATGCACTGACAACGTATAAGTGGATTGGTTATGGTGATTATTTGCCTCGTAGTTGACCATATCCTACTTTAATTAGATTTTATTGAACTATGTTGGGTCACACTTAAATTTTCAGTGTGACTTTTTAATCCATCAAAAATACCTTTTTACACTAGTGTAAATATTTAGTGACTACACTCTGTGTTTAGGCTTAATTTTATAGACTCTTCGGGAAAACAACGAAATGAAACAAACTCTATTCATCGTAGGTGCACGAGGTGCAGGGAAGACGACAATAGGTAAGTTGTTGTCTGAAGCGCTGTCGTATAAATTTATTGACACCGATGAAAGTATCCAGACCATGAGTAAAATGACGATAGCTGATCTTGTTGAACAATATGGCTGGGAACATTTCAGAAAATTAGAAAGCCAAACGTTGAAAGCAGTTAGCCAAAGTGAACGTATCATTTCAACAGGTGGAGGAATGGTGCTGTCGCTTGAGAATCGCCAGTATATGCAACAAAATGGTATTGTGATTTATTTACAGGCATCCGCAGAAGTTTTGAGTCAGCGATTATCTCTTAACCCAGAAAATTCACAGCGTCCCAGTCTGACAGGGAAGTCCATTATAGAAGAAATGGAGGGAATATTGGTTGAAAGAGAGCCGCTATACCAAGAGTGTGCCAATTTCATCGTTGATGCCAATCTCGCAACAGAAGATATCGTATCTCACGTTAAATCTTATATTTTAAACCAGAAAAACAAACGAATTTGATATATCAACGGCGTTTAAGTTTATTTTCTAACTGACAGGGAAATCTGATATAACAAATCGCCCATACAACTTATAGTATCGTTCTATTTACTCACTTTAATTTTATTAATTATATTTGAGATATGGATATGCTCTTAAATTTTATTCGATTACTTATTCGTGTACTCTTCAGGGTTACCATTGAAGGTGATACCAAACAGTTACAACAACACACCAAATGCATTATTACTCCCAATCATGTTTCATTTCTGGATGGCCTGTTAATTGGGCTATTCCTGCCGATAAAGCCTGTATTTGCTATTTATTCTAATATTGCAACTCGCGGCTTTCTCAAATTTATCAAATCTTATGCGGATGTTGTACCTTTGGATCCTAATAACCCAATGGCAGTCAGGACATTGGTTAAAGAAGTGGAGAAAGGGCGTCCGATTGTGATTTTCCCTGAAGGGAGGATCACCGTAACTGGCTCCCTTATGAAAATTTATGATGGTGCCGCTTTTATTGCCGCGAAATCAGGCGCAAAAGTGGTACCAATCCGAATTGAGGGGGCAGAACAAACGGTTTTTGGTCGGTTAAAAGGCATTGTGAAGCTGCATTGGTTCCCGAAAATCACCCTCAAAATTTTACCTGCCGTTGATCTGCCAATGCCGGATGCACCTGATTCAACAACACGTCGTCGTTTAGCAGGAGAACATCTCCACGCTATTATGATGGATGTGAGAATGCAGACGCGCCCAAAGGAGACGTTATTCAGCGCTTACCTAACTGCACAAAAACGCTTTGGCCGTTTTAAGTTCTGTATTGAAGATGTGAATTTTAAAGAAGATAGCTATCATTCATTACTGAAAAAAATATTGGGAATTAGCCGGATCTTAGAACGCTTTACACAAGAAGGTGAACACATCGGCCTGCTGTTGCCAAATGCGACTGTGATGGCGGCTACCATATATGGTGCTTCGTTAAAAGGGCGAGTACCGGCTCTTTTGAACTATACGGCAGGAAGCCGCGGCATTAAGAATGCCATGCAGGCGGCAACCATTAAAACCATCGTAACATCCCGCCAATTTCTGGAAAAAGGACAATTGTCTCATCTGCCAGAACAGGTGACTGAAGCTAATTGGGTATATCTCGAAGATTTAAAGGACACGATCACGCGGGAAGATAAGCTTTGGATATTGTGGCATTTGATTTTCCCTTCCAAAGCCATTTTGACTTCGCAAAAGCCGGATGATGATGCATTGATCCTGTTTACGTCAGGCTCAGAAGGTGCACCAAAAGGTGTTGTTCACAGCCATACCAGCTTATTGGCGAACGTGGAGCAGATAAAAACTGTTGCTGATTTTACTCCGCTGGATCGCTTTATGTCTTCATTACCACTGTTTCATGCTTTTGGCCTAACAGTTGGTCTATTTACTCCATTAATGACAGGCAGTCGTGTATTCCTTTATCCAAGCCCCTTACATTATCGTGTCGTGCCTGAACTGGTCTATGACCAAAATTGTACCGTGTTATTCGGAACTTCGACTTTCTTAGGCAATTATGCTCGTTTTGCCCATCCTTATGATTTTGCCCGTCTGCGTTATGTGGTGGCTGGAGCAGAAAAACTGTCCGAAAACACCAAGCGAGTTTGGCAAGATAAATTTGGTATCCGTATTCTGGAAGGTTATGGGGTGACGGAGTGTGCGCCGGTAGTGGCAATCAATGTACCGATGGCGGCAAAAACGGGAACAGTCGGGCGGATCTTACCTGGTATGGAAGCCCGTTTGTTGCCTATACAGGGTATTGAAGGAGGAGGCCGCTTACAGCTACGTGGGCTAAATGTTATGAAAGGATATCTGCGAGTTGAAGCACCTGATCGTTTGGAACCACCATCTGCCGAAGACGCCGAAGGGAATAATCAAATCGGCTGGTATGATACCGGAGATATCGTTTCTATTGATGAAGAGGGTTTCTGTACGATCAAAGGACGGGTGAAACGATTTGCCAAGCTTGCAGGGGAAATGGTTTCTCTTGAAGCGGTAGAACAAATAGCTTCTCACGTTTCTACTGATGCGCTACATGCGGCTACAACCAGGAGTGATCGAAGCAAAGGCGAAGCACTGGTATTGTTCACTACAGATGCGAATCTAAATAGAAACAGAATGCTGGGAGTGGCGCGTGAAATAGGGATGCCTGAGTTGTCGGTTCCACGTGATATTCGTTATGTGAAGCAACTTCCTTTGCTTGGCAGTGGCAAACCGGATTTTGTCACCCTAATACTACAGTCGTACGCTCCATTGTGGCATGATAGCTCATGATATATTCTTCCTGAAAATAGGGGGAGGTGTTCAATGCACTCACCTGTCAACCTTTGGGAACAAGAACTGCTCTCATTACACACGCGTCTGACACCGTTATTTCACCATGCCAGTCCACAGCAACGCAGCCTCGCCTATCTCAGGGGATTACTCAGTGATGTTGAGCGTAAAAATAGCTGGCAACTGGCGGAATGGTTGGGTGAACACTCGCCTGATGGCATTCAATATTTTCTGGAACGCGCCCGTTGGGATGCCGAAGCGGCTCGCGATATTTTACGCGACTATGTGACTGACCATCTCGGTGATGAGCAAGGCATCCTCATCATCGATGAAACCGGTTTTATCAAAAAAGGGACCCATTCTGCTGGCGTCCAACGCCAATATAGCGGTACTGCCGGACGGATAGAAAACAGTCAGATAGGCGTCTTTCTCTGTTATGCCGGTCAGGGCGGCCATGCCTTTATTGACCGGGCCTTATATCTGCCTGAACAATGGACAGATAACCGGCCCCGCTGTAAAGCCGCTGGCATTCCTGACTCGGTCACCTTTGCCACCAAACCCCAACTTGCCCAACAGATGTTGGAACGCGCATTAGATGCCGGCGTCTCTTGTCGTTGGGTGACCGCCGATACGGTGTATGGTCAAGATCGTCGTCTGCGGTGCTGGTTAGAATCCCGATATCAACCGTTTGTACTGGCGATCCCCAAAAATGAACGTGTGTGGAGGCAAGGGCCCAGATATACCAGCGCCGACAAGGTTGTGGACAGTCTGCCATCTTCGTTTTGGGAAAAACATTCCGCGGGATTGGGGACAAAGGGAGAACGTTGGTACGACTGGGTCCGGGTGCCGCTTTGGCGTTTACAACTCAGTGAGGAAGAGCGGGATTATGGTCATTATCTGCTGGTTCGGCGCAGCCGGGATGAGAAACAAGAGCGGGCTTATTATATCGTCTATGCCCGCAGAGAACAGGCTGACCTGAAAACCCTGATTCAGGTGGCAGGGCATCGCTGGGAAATTGAAAGTGGTTTTGAGGAAACGAAGGGGGAATGTGGCCTGGATCATTATGAAGTGCGGCAATGGCACAGTTGGTATCGGCACATTACCTTATCGCTATTAGCTCATGCGGTGCTGGCGGTCTTGCGGATACGGGAGAAAAAAAACACCGGCAGGATTGGTAGCCCTGAGTATCCCGGAACTGCGTAAGCTGTTGTCAAAATTGATGGAAAAAACGGGAGAGGCAGTCGAACAGATTTTACATTGGTCAGACTGGCGGCGGCGACACCAATACTATGCACAACAATGTCATTACCGTCGTCGGAATAACCCTATGGTGACAGAGCAATTACGGCTGTAGTACTAAGAGAAATGGCCGAACAGGAGTAAGGAAATGGAGACACAACCTCTACTAACCCGCGGAATGAAAGCAGTATTGCTGTCACAATTTCTTTCTGCTTTTGCTGATAATGCTCTGTTCTTTGCCATGTTAGCCCAATTAAAGGCAGAGTCTTACCCTGAATGGAGTTGGCCAGCACTGCAAATTGTTTTTGTTCTGGCTTATATCATATTTGCCCCTTTTGTCGGGCAAATTGCTGATCGGTTTGCAAAAGGGCGTGTCATGCTCTTTTCTAATGGCGTCAAATTGCTTGGCGCCATCAGCATTTGTATCGATATGAATCCTTTTCTGGGATATACCTTAGTGGGAATTGGGGCAGCGGCCTATTCTCCTGCTAAGTATGGGATATTGGGGGAGTTAACAGATGGTGGGCGTTTGGTAAAAGCCAATGGCATGATGGAGGCTTCTACTATTGCAGCTATCTTGATTGGCTCAGTTGCTGGCGGTTTCCTCTCTGATGTTAGCCTGGTACTGGCATTAGGGCTTTGTGCCTTATCGTATGGTGCTGCAGTCGTATCCAATTTCTTTATACCTCGCCTGGCGGCGGCTCGTAAAGGAAAGGGTTGGAATCCCAAAAAAATGTTGGGGGATTTCATGACGGTTTGTGCTTCACTTTGGCGTAATCAGGAAACGCGCTTCTCACTGGTAGGTACTAGCCTATTTTGGGGAGCGGGTATCACGCTGCGCTTCCTGTTAGTAGCATGGGTTCCTGTTATGCTGGGGATTGATGGCAATACGACCCCTACATTGATGAATGCAGTAGTTGCGATTGGTATCATTGTTGGAGCAGGTTTAGCTGCGCGGTTTATTACATTGAAAACCGTGCGTCGCTGTATGCCTGCGGGGATCTTAATTGGGTTCATGGTCATTCTTTTTGCTACTCAGCAATCAATCGTATTTTCCTACTTAATTTTGATCGTCCTTGGCGTATTTGGTGGCCTTTTTGTCGTTCCATTAAATGCGCTATTGCAAGAACATGGAAAGCATTCGATGGGGGCAGGCAAAGCCGTTGCTGTGCAAAATTTGGGCGAAAATAGTGCTATGCTGGTAATGTTAGGGCTGTATTCGGTTTCCGTTATGGCGGGAGCTTCGGTCGTTGCTGTTGGCATTGGTTTTGGTATCTTGCTTTCTTTGGCAATTGGGGGGCTGTGGATTTGGGATCTGCTTCGGAAAAATTAATTTCTTATAGAATTGAAGGCCTGTTATGGATGAAAAAATCCTGAATCAGCTTAGTATTGAACTTGGAAAGAGATTAAAACGGAAAAAATTATCCGTGACCTGTGCAGAATCTTGCACAGGGGGTTGGATAGCTAAAGTGATCACAGATATTGCGGGAAGTTCAGCCTACTTTAATCGTGGTTTTGTGACTTACAGTAATGATGCTAAGCATGAAATGCTGGGCGTCTTGCCAGAGTCATTGGCGCAATTTGGTGCGGTAAGTGAGCAGATCGTAAAAGAGATGGCTACAGGGGCATTAATTGTCGCTAAGGCCGATGTTTCTGTTGCGGTCAGCGGCATTGCTGGGCCAGAAGGAGGAAGTGAGGAAAAACCGACTGGCACAGTTTGGTTTGGGTTTGCCTTTTACGTTAATGAAAACATCCAGACTGTAACATATCGCCAGCATTTTTCGGGGGGGCGCAATGCTGTGCGTCTGCAAGCCGTCCTTTTTTCTTTGAAAACCTTATTGGATGAAATCATAAAAAATTAGCTTGATGCTGTATGATTATACAGTATAATCATACGGCACTTTGGTATCAGAAACAGTTTATCAGCAGTGAGGCAGCCCCTTCATTGCTTGCGAAGGAGTAAACATGGCTAACGATGAAAACAAACAAAAAGCACTAGCAGCAGCGCTGGGCCAAATTGAGAAACAATTTGGTAAAGGTTCCATCATGCGTTTGGGTGAAAACCGCTCAATGGATGTTGAAACCATCTCTACCGGTTCCCTGTCACTGGATATTGCATTGGGTGCGGGTGGTTTGCCAATGGGCCGTATTGTTGAAATATACGGACCAGAATCTTCCGGTAAAACAACGCTGACACTGCAAGTCATTGCCGCTGCCCAGCGCGAAGGCAGAACTTGTGCTTTTATTGATGCCGAACATGCTCTTGATCCGGTTTATGCGAAAAAACTGGGTGTAGATATTGATAATCTGTTGTGTTCTCAGCCTGATACTGGCGAACAGGCATTGGAAATCTGTGATGCCCTATCACGTTCTGGTGCGGTTGATGTGATTATTGTTGACTCTGTTGCCGCATTAACACCAAAAGCAGAAATTGAAGGTGAAATCGGCGATTCTCATATGGGCCTGGCTGCACGTATGATGAGCCAAGCGATGCGTAAGCTAGCGGGGAATTTGAAAAACTCGAATACTCTGTTGATTTTTATCAACCAGATCCGCATGAAAATTGGTGTAATGTTTGGTAACCCCGAAACGACCACAGGTGGTAATGCGCTGAAGTTCTACGCATCTGTCCGTTTGGATATTCGCCGTACTGGTTCGGTGAAAAATGGCGACGAAGTGGTTGGTAGCGAAACGCGTGTGAAAGTGGTCAAGAACAAGGTTGCTGCACCATTTAAACAGGCCGAATTCCAAATTCTCTATGGTGAAGGCATCAACACTTTTGGTGAGTTGGTCGATCTGGGTGTTAAACACAAAATGGTAGAAAAAGCAGGTGCATGGTATAGCTATAATGGTGAAAAAATTGGACAAGGTAAAGCCAATGCCACTATGTATTTGAAAGAACACTCAGAAATTGCATCCGGGTTGGATAAAAAACTGCGCGATTTATTGTTGAATAATACAGGTGAGTTCAGTAGTGCAGCTACGGATTACGTGACAGATTATGAAGACAACGGCGAAGAAGTAAATCACGAAGAGTTTTAATTACTTATTTGTCTTCCAATTCAGTCATAATACAGAACTAATTTGGCTTTTAAAAACCACATCCATATCCGGTGTGGTTTTTTTTATGCCTGTTTTCCTGGAGGAAATAAACATCCTTGAAATAGGCGTATTGAAACAGGTGTAACGAACAGACTTTCAGAAAATCTTTAGACGAATTACAATGCTGGAAAGCGAATGGATTTATATGGGATTTTACTTCTTATGGAAGACACTCTATCTTAACCCTACTTTAATTTATTCGTGAGTTGAAATGGTGACGCGATATACCACCTCAACCATTCATAGATCTGTTTTTTTCAGCTTGATTTCGGGACAATTATGAGCAAAAGCACCGCTGAGATCCGTCAAGCGTTTCTTGACTTTTTTCATACTAAAGGGCACCAGATAGTACCAAGCAGCTCGTTGGTGCCAACCAATGATCCAACATTGTTGTTCACTAACGCAGGGATGAACCAGTTTAAAGATGTTTTTTTAGGATTGGATAATAGACCTTATTCTAGAGCAACAACGGCTCAGCGCTGCGTTCGTGCTGGCGGTAAACATAACGATTTAGAAAATGTGGGTTATACAGCCCGTCACCACACTTTCTTCGAAATGTTGGGTAACTTCAGTTTTGGCGATTATTTTAAACAAGATGCAATTAAATACGCATGGGAGTTATTGACCAGCGAAGAGTGGTTTAACCTGCCAAAAGAAAAGCTGTGGGTTACTGTCTATGAGACAGACGGTGAAGCTTATGACATTTGGCATAAAGAAGTCGGTGTTCCAGCAGAAAGAATCATTCGTATAGGGGATAACAAAGGTGCTCCATATGCGTCAGATAATTTCTGGCAAATGGGGGATACTGGGCCATGTGGTCCTTGTACGGAGATTTTCTACGACCACGGTGAACATATTTGGGGAGGCCCTCCAGGCAGCCCAGAAGAAGACGGTGACAGATATATTGAAATTTGGAACATCGTTTTCATGCAATTCAATCGTCATGCCGATGGCACTATGGAGCAGTTGCCAAAACCTTCCGTTGATACTGGCATGGGGCTGGAGCGTATCACAGCCGTCTTGCAACACGTCAACTCCAACTACGAGATTGACCTATTCCAAAGCTTAATTGCTTCGGTTGCAGAAGTGACAGGAGCAAGAGATCTTACCAATAAATCTCTGCGTGTTGTTGCAGACCATATTCGTGCATGTGCGTTCCTGATTTGCGATGGGGTTATTCCATCCAACGAAAACCGTGGCTATGTACTTCGTCGTATCATTCGCCGTGCTGTTCGTCATGGCAACATGTTGGGGGCAAAAGAGGCCTTCTTCTACAAGCTCGTTGCACCATTGATTAAATTCATGGGGGCGGCTGGTGAAGAGCTGAAACAGCAGCAGACTTTGGTTGAGCAGGCATTAAAAACCGAAGAAGAACAGTTTGCTCGTACTTTGGAACGTGGTTTGCAGTTGCTGGATGAAGAGCTGGCTAAATTATCTGGTGATACGCTCGACGGCGAAACCGCTTTCCGCTTGTATGATACCTATGGTTTCCCTGTTGACCTGACTGCGGATGTTTGCCGCGAACGTAATATTAAAGTAGATGAGGCTGGTTTTGATGCAGCGATGGAAAACCAGCGTCGTCGTGCTCGTGAATCCAGTGGCTTTGGTACTGATTACAATGAACTGATCAAAGTTGATGGACGTAGTGATTTTTGTGGTTATGAACATAATTCACAGCAAGCTGCTGTTATCGCTATCTTCCGCAATGGCCAAGCCGTTGAGCAAATTCACGCTGGTGAAGAAGCGATCATTGTACTTGATAAAACTGCATTCTACGCTGAATCTGGTGGACAGGTTGGTGATACGGGTAAATTGTCGTACGACAATGGTGTATTCGACGTCGTCGATACACAAAAATATGCTCAGGCAATCGGTCACATTGGTAAATTAACAAGTGGTAGTTTGAGCGTTAATCATACAGTTAATGCTGAAATTGATGTGGTACGCAGAGGTGCGATTCGTTTGAATCACTCAGCGACCCATTTGTTACATGCGGCATTACGTCAAATTTTGGGAGAACATGTTGCCCAGAAAGGTTCTTTGGTAAATGATAAGTATCTGCGCTTTGACTTCTCTCACTTTGAAGCCATGAAGCCAGAACAGATCCGTCAAGTCGAAAACTTGGTGAATGAAGAGATTCGCAAAAATTCACCAATTGTTACAGAATTAATGGAGCTGGAAGAAGCAAAAACCAAAGGTGCTATGGCGCTGTTTGGCGAGAAGTATGACGAAAAAGTACGTGTACTTAGCATGGGAGGTTTTTCTACCGAATTATGTGGTGGTACTCATGCGAGTCACACAGGTGATATAGGGTTGTTCCGTATATCCAGTGAATCAGGTACAGCAGCAGGAATTCGCCGTATTGAAGCTATTACGGGGCAAACTGCATTAAACTCTATCTATCAGCAGGCTGATTTACTGCAAGACATCGCTCATCTGGTGAAAGGTGATATCAGTAGCCTGAATGAGAAAGTGAAAACGACACTGGATAGAACGAAACAGTTGGAAAAAGAGTTGCAACAGTTGAAATCTCAGCAAGCAGCTCAGGAAAGTTCTTCCTTGGCAAACCAAGCCAAGGAAATCCAAGGTGTTCGTCTACTGGTGACACAATTAGGTGATATAGAACCGAAAATGCTTAGGACGATGGTTGATGATCTAAAAAATCAGTTAGGATCAGCAATTATTGTGCTTTCTACAGTGACTGGTGATAAAGTCAGTCTAATTGTTGGTATAACGAAGGATTTGACTGCTAGAATAAAAGCAGGCGATTTAATCTCTTTTGTTGCCCAACAGGTTGGAGGTAAAGGAGGAGGACGTCCTGATCTGGCTCAGGCTGGCGGGACCGATGTAACAGCTCTTCCTTCCGCATTAGCTAGTGTAGAAGAGTGGGTAACATTGCGGTTATAGTTGGTATTGCCGTGACAGCAGTGGCACCATGAAAGCATTTTTTTATGGTGTCAAATGTTTTTTGTTGTGAAATTGTTGAAATGTTGGGCACATACTTATATTTTAGCTATCCTATAGATATAGGAAATGTGTTCAAAACTGCTTATACTTTAAGTAGATACCATTGCTTTACGTTTTCACGGTGTTTGATGGATAATAGCGGGGAAACCTAGAGACCCGACTCTTTTAAATTTTCAAGGAGCAAAGAATGCTTATTCTGACTCGTCGAGTTGGTGAAACGCTCATGATAGGCGATGAGGTAACAGTCACAGTACTGGGAGTTAAAGGCAACCAAGTTCGCATTGGTGTAAATGCGCCCAAGGAAGTTTCTGTTCACCGTGAAGAAATTTATCAACGGATTCAGGCGGAGAAATCTCAGCCTACAACTTTTTAATTCAAGAATGGCGTCCATGCTTTTTTAAGACTTGGGCGCTACTCTACTTCCTTCTTTTGTCACCCTACTATGTTTATCTCTTTTTGATACCTTGATTCTATTCTCTCATGTCTTTTTATTTTCTATCTGTTGAAAAAGCATCGTTCATGAGGCCATAGAGATGAATAATCATTTTCATCAATTTTAACGGTTTTTAGACAATTTCATTGTTGATAAAACAGTCCGTTAGATGCTAAACCAAGCATTTTGTGTGCTAAGTGTTCAAACGGAAAAAAGTTTCGAAAAATTGTTTGACTTATCAGGCAGGGAAAGTAATATGTGCGCCATCGCAGCGACGAAGGGCTTGAAGAGAAGCTTCTGAGTAAATACCGGAAGTAAAGATTCGAAGAGCTACGAAGTGAAAACTTCTAAGTCGCAGGTTTTAAAAATGGTGAGGTGGCCGAGAGGCTGAAGGCGCTCCCCTGCTAAGGGAGTATGTGGTTAAGAGCTGCATCGAGGGTTCGAATCCCTCCCTCACCGCCATTAATATGCATCCATAGCTCAGCTGGATAGAGTACTCGGCTACGAACCGAGCGGTCGGAGGTTCGAATCCTCCTGGATGCACCATTTAAATACCGCGATTTTTTAGGTATCTTCAATTCTAGTCAGGCAATCAATAGCACCTGAGCAGAAATAGAAAACCGACAATGCATCCATAGCTCAGCTGGATAGAGTACTCGGCTACGAACCGAGCGGTCGGAGGTTCGAATCCTCCTGGATGCACCATTTTAGATGTCCCGATTTTGGGAGATCCTAATTCTATCAAGTCAGGCAATCAACAGCGCCTGAGTAGAAATAGAAAACCGACAATGCATCCATAGCTCAGCTGGATAGAGTACTCGGCTACGAACCGAGCGGTCGGAGGTTCGAATCCTCCTGGATGCACCATTTTAGATGTCCCGATTTTGGGAGATCCTAATTCTATCAAGTCAGGCAATTAACAGCGCCTGAGTAGAAATAGAAAACCGACAATGCATCCATAGCTCAGCTGGATAGAGTACTCGGCTACGAACCGAGCGGTCGGAGGTTCGAATCCTCCTGGATGCACCATTTTAAATATCCTGATTTTTGGGATGACCTAATTCTATCAAGTCAGGCAATCAATAGTGCCTGAAAAGAAATAGAAAACCGACAATGCATCCATAGCTCAGCTGGATAGAGTACTCGGCTACGAACCGAGCGGTCGGAGGTTCGAATCCTCCTGGATGCACCAGCTTAAAACCCTTGCCCGATAAGGCAGGGGTTTTTCTTTTTATTTCCGTTCAAATATAACATTTGTTTTATTAATTCTGTTTATAATTTGGGCGGAAGTGCATTGCTACCTCTATGTAATCAGCGACAACTTGACTTGTTTCATATAAAGTAAACTTTTAGTAATAATCTTTTAAACTCCACGGGAGGACAAATTGATCCCGGACGTATCAAAAGCATTGTCATGGTTAGAGGCAAACCCAACTGTATTAAACGGTATTTGTCGTGGCATTGAGCGTGAAACATTGCGTGTTACTCCAGACGGTCATTTAGCTAAGACGGAGCATCCAAAATCACTTGGTGCTTCTTTAACGCATAAATGGATTACAACTGATTTTGCTGAATCTCTATTGGAGTTTATTACCCCTGTTGATAGTAATATAGATAGAACCATTGCTTTCCTTAAAGATTTGCATATCTATACCGCCCGGAATCTGGACAATGAAAAAATGTGGCCTTTAAGTATGCCATGTTTTATCGACGAAGAAGAAAATATCACTTTGGCTCAATATGGTACGTCTAACTTGGGCCGCTTTAAGACCTTGTACCGTGAAGGATTAAAGAGCCGTTATGGCGCACTAATGCAAACAATTTCTGGTGTGCATTATAACTTTTCTCTGCCAATGAGTTTTTGGCAGGCGTGGTTAGGTATTAAAGACGCCGAAACAGGAAAAGAGCAGATTTCAGATGGCTACCTTCGTTTAATTCGTAATTATTACCGCTTTGGCTGGGTGATCCCTTATTTATTTGGTGCATCACCGGCAATCTGTTCTTCATTCTTACGTGGGCGAAATACAGCATTATCTTTTGAGGAAACAGAAAGAGGGACTTGTTATCTGCCTTATGCGACTTCGTTGAGGATGAGTGACTTGGGGTATACCAATAAATCGCAAAGTGATCTGAATATTACTTTTAATCATCTTCATACCTATGTAGAGGGGCTTAAGAAAGCAATTCATAAGCCATCTGAAGAATTTGCGGCAATCGGTATCAAAAAAGGAAATAAGTACTTACAGCTCAATACTAATGTTCTTCAAATTGAAAATGAGTTGTACGCACCAATTCGGCCAAAACGAGTCACGAAAGAGGGAGAATCACCTTCAGATGCTTTGTTGAGAGGTGGTATAGAATATATTGAAGTGCGTTCTTTAGATATTAATCCTTTTTCCTCCATTGGGGTTGATGAGACGCAAATTCGTTTTCTTGACTTATTTTTGATATGGTGTGCTCTGGCTGATGCCCCTGAAATGGGAAATGAGGAACTTGCCTGTTGTCGTGGAAACTGGAATAAGGTTATCTTAGAAGGGCGCAAACCAGAGTTATCTATCGACCTTGGTTATGGGGTTGAGCAACAGCCGCTGAAGATCGTAGGACAGGAGTTATTCAGGGATTTAGAGCGAGTCGCTGAAATTCTGGATGCCTGTTCAGGGACTCAATATCAATCAGTCTGTAAAGAATTGGTTAACATGTTTGAAGATCCATCACTGACGTTTTCAGCGCGTGTCCTGGACAAGATGAAATCTCAGGGGATAGTTGGTTTTGGGTTGGAACTGGCAGGTCAGTATCATAACGAATTGATTGAAGAACATTATTCAATTCTGAATGATGAAAATTTTTCTGTTGAGCGTGAAGCTTCTGTGTCGCGTCAGCATGACCTTGAACAGCAAGATAACATGAGCTTTGAAGAGTATTTAAAACTTCATGCAGGGCGTTAAAAAAGAAAATGGCCACCACTGGTGGCCAAATAAAATATCTTAGAGAATAGGGATGATAACAATTTTGCGCGTCTTCATATCTTATGACCAGCCGCAAATGAAAAGGTTTCATCTATCTGAAAAAATCTTCGTAAAAAATCTGATACCTTAGGAGGTAGTATTATGCCTTTGTTGGATAGTTTTACAGTTGACCATACTCGTATGGCGGCACCTGCTGTTAGAGTTGCCAAGACAATGAAAACGCCTCACGGCGATACTATCACAGTATTTGATTTACGTTTTTGTGTTCCTAATAAAGCAGTGATGCCAGAACGAGGTATTCACACACTTGAGCATTTGTTTGCGGGTTTTATGCGCAATCATTTGAACGGTGACGGTGTTGAAATCATTGATATTTCTCCAATGGGATGTCGTACTGGTTTTTATATGAGCTTAATTGGTGCTCCAGAAGAATTGAGAGTGGCTGAGTCTTGGAAAGCGGCAATGGAAGATGTGATAAAAGTTCAAGATCAGAACCAGATCCCAGAATTAAACATTTATCAGTGCGGTACATATGAAATGCACTCATTGAAAGAAGCTCAAGATATTGCTCAGCGTATCCTTGATTCTGGTGTTCGTGTCAATTATAACGATGAATTGGCATTGCCTGAAGAAAAACTGGTGGGGCTTCAAGTTTAGTTTGTTAGATATGGTACCTCAACGACTATTACATTTGGTGATGGAGCTTTTGGTTAAGTAGTCAGATCTGTTTTATATTATTGAGGGGCTAGCTTATTCTGCTAGCCCTGCATTGGTGTTCTTTTCTCTTTATATTTTTGAAATTACCAGATTTTTTTGATTATTTTCCTTTAGTTACATAGACAAATTAGATTGAGTATTAATTTGAATGTTTTATAGTGGTTAAATTATTCACTGAATTAATTTTATACTTTATTCTGTATTTTGGTGTATCGGCGTTACACGAACTTGCTTGATAACATTATCTTGCACCGCAATAACCTCAAAATTGTATTTATTAATCTGTACGTTAGCATTTAATTCAGGAATTTCACCTAGTTCTTCCAAAATCATTCCATTCATTGTCCTTGGACCGTTTTCGGGAAGCGCCCAACCGAAAGCCTTATTTAATTCACGGATATTGGCTGTGCCATCAACCAGAACGGAGCCGTCACTTTGTGGAAGGACTTCTTCTGCCAGAGTTGGTGACATGGAAGTGGTAAAATCGCCGACAATTTCTTCCAAAATATCCTCGACAGTCACTAATCCTTGAATATCGCCATATTCATCAACGATTAGGCCAGCTTTTTGTTTGTTACGTTGGAAATTAATAAGCTGGATATTTAATGGCGTGCTAACTGGGATGAAATAGATTTTATCTGCGGCTTTGAGTAAATTTCTTTTTGTAAATTCTTTTTTCTCCATCATCAGTCGATAGGCCTCACGTACTCGGAGCATACCGATAGCATCATCAAGGGAATCTCGATATAACACAATACGTCCATGTGGAGAGTGTGTCAGTTGCTTGATAACGCACTTCCAATCATTGTTAATATCAATACCGACAATTTCATTACGTGGGATCATAATGTCACCAACGGTGACTTTCTCAAGATCTAATATTGAGAGCAGCATATCTTGATTGCGGCGTGATAGATTGACGTTTGATTCATTTACAATTGTGCGTAGCTCGTCTTTACTGACGGCATCACTGCGGATATTAGAGGTTTTGATACCCAAACAGCGCATAAACAGCAAACTGATCTTATTAAATGACCAAACAAGGGGCAGCATAATTTTTTCTAGTGGGCGTAACAGGAAGCTACTTGGGAATGCAATTTTTTCAGGGTAAAGCGCTGCAATGGTCTTTGGCATCACTTCAGAAAAAATAAGAATAATGAATGTGAGTACACCTGTTGCAATAGCAACACCGGCATCGCCATAGAGTCGCATACCAACGATAGTAGCAAGGGAGGACGCCAAAATATTGACAAGATTATTACCGATAAGTATCAGGCTAATGAGTCTGTCTGGATGACGCAGCAGAGATTCCACCCTGCGTGCGGGATTGCTCCCTTGTTTAGCTAAATGGCGTAAGCGATATCGGTTGATTGTCATCATGCTAGTTTCAGAGGCAGAGAAATAAGCCGAAACAATAACCATAACAACAAGAATTATAATCAGTGTACTTGTTGAGACATTCTCCAAAACAGAATTCCTTCCTAATAATTATATAGATTGGCGATGATACATTAACTTATTAATAAACCATCATTTCCTGTAATAGCCTGCTACCGAAAAAAGCAAGTGTCAGAATAAATGCACCAATCAAATTGAACCAAATAACACGCTTGCCACGCCACCCTTCATGATAATGCCCCCAAAGCAAAATAACGTAAATAAACCATGCAATAATAGATAAAACAGATTTATGGATATTTTCTTTACTGAAAATATCATCCATGTACATAATGCCAGTACAGAGCGTCAATGTTAGTAAAATTACACCAACCTGGGTAATGTGAAACATTTTCCGCTCAATTGTCATCAATGGAGGAATACCAGAGGTAAATGTGAGTTTTTTCTTTTTAAGCTGATGATCCAACCAACCAAGTTGCAATGCATAAAGAGCTGCAATGAGTAAAGTAGCATAGCCAAGTAATGCCAGCCCAATATGAATAAATAATTCGATACTATCTTCAAGATGAGTAATGAATTCTCCCGGCATCATGCTAGCCAGTATCAAATTGATCATGGCGAAACTGTAAACAACCGGCAGTAAAAACCATGCACGTCCACGGAAAGCGACGACTGTCATGATGATGCACATAAGCAAGCTAACAATTGAGCCTAAATTCAATAAAGTGAGATTTTGCCCGCTGCTGACATGAAAAACTTGGTATTTTAATGCAATCGCGTGAGCGACTAACGCTACAATGGCAAAAGAAAGTGCCAGTTTTTGATAACTGTTTTGTTGGCGCAATAAACCTGGCACGATGAGCGTCAGGCTAATGAGATAGGCAAATAAAGCAATAATTGAAAATATCAGCATAACATTTATCGTTTTCGCAATGAAATCCATTGGGTATGGATTGAACCTGAAATTTAAGTATACCGCTAGCAGGAGTAGCCTCCAACCGCTGTTAATCATACTTGGGAATCTCTTTGCAGAGATCACATAATCATCGTGCTATAATTTGCGAAATTTGCCTTACAGGTAGACCCACTTGTAGATATCTGAGCTGAGACAATGTTTGATAATTTAACTGACAGACTATCGCGCACATTGCGCAATATCAGCGGTCGCGGACGGCTGACTGAAGATAATATTAAAGATACGCTGCGCGAAGTTCGTATGGCTTTGCTCGAAGCGGATGTTGCATTACCTGTCGTGCGTGATTTTATTGCACGAGTCAAAGAAAGCGCTGTGGGACATGAGGTTAACAAAAGTCTGACTCCAGGTCAGGAATTCGTCAAAATCGTTCAAAATGAATTGGTTAAGGCGATGGGAGAGGTTAACAGTGAACTGAACCTTTCCACACAGCCTCCCGCTGTGATTCTTATGGCCGGTTTGCAAGGTGCAGGTAAAACGACCAGCGTTGCTAAATTAGGTAAGTTGCTGAAAGAGAAAAACAAGAAAAAAGTCTTGGTTGTTTCTGCTGACGTATATCGACCCGCGGCGATCAAACAGCTTGAAACCTTGTCTGAAACAGTTGGAGTTGACTTTTTCCCTTCTGATCCACAGGAAAAACCTGTTGATATTGTCAATAAAGCGATCCAACATGCTAAGCTGAAATTTTATGATGTATTGTTAGTCGATACAGCAGGCCGTCTGCATGTTGATGAAGCTATGATGGATGAAATCATAGCGATTCATGCGGCTATTAATCCTGTTGAAACCCTGTTTGTTGTTGATGCAATGACGGGTCAAGATGCAGCAAATACAGCAAAAGCATTCAATGAAGCATTGCCATTAACTGGGGTTGTGCTGACCAAGGTAGATGGTGATGCGCGTGGCGGTGCTGCGCTTTCTATCCGTCATATCACTGGTAAGCCTATCAAATTCCTCGGCGTTGGTGAAAAAACGGATGCATTAGAACCTTTCCATCCTGATCGCATTGCATCCCGCATTCTGGGTATGGGGGATATGCTTTCACTGATCGAAGAACTTGAAAGCAAAGTTGATCGTACCCAAGCGGAAAAATTGGCATCTAAACTGAAAAAAGGTGACGGCTTTGATTTAAGCGATTTTCTGGAACAGCTTAAACAGATGCGTAATATGGGCGGAATGGCTAGCATGTTGAGCAAAATGCCGGGAATGTCGCAGATCCCTGATGCCGTCAAATCGCAAATGGATGACAAGCTTCTGGTTAAAATGGAAGCCATCATTAATTCCATGACCCGTAAAGAGCGGGAAAAACCAGAAATCATCAAAGGTTCGCGTAAGCGCCGTATTGCGATGGGATCGGGCACACAGGTGCAGGATGTCAACCGTTTGCTGAAACAGTTTGATGAAATGCAACGTATGATGAAAAAGATGAAGAAAGGTGGTTTGGCAAAAATGATGCGAGGCATGAAAGGTATGCTGCCACCGGGATTTATGGGGCGATAATCGACAAAGTTGCGAAAGAAAATGTTCTTTGGATTGCTTTTTTGCGCCAAAGTGAGTAAAATTTTCGGGCTTTTAATGGACAGCCGGACTCCATTCCTCGATGGAGTCTGGTTGTTTTGCTAACTAATGAGGATGTTATGGTAACAATTCGTTTAGCTCGTGGCGGCGCAAAAAAGCGTCCGTTTTATCAAGTAGTCGTGACCGATAGCCGCAATGCGCGTGATGGTCGTTTTATTGAGCGTGTTGGTTTCTTCAACCCAATCGCTTCAGGAAAAGCAGAAGCTCTGCGTTTAGATCTGGACCGTATCGAACACTGGGTTGGTCTGGGTGCATCTGTGTCTGATCGTGTTGCTACACTGATCAAAGACGCTAAGAAAGCAGCTTAATCTGTCGCGGTGGTAACAATGAGCAAACAATCTGGCCTGAAGCACCCTGTTGAGCCAATTGTATTGGGGAAGTTAGGGTCTGCATATGGCATTCGTGGTTGGCTCAGAGTTTTTTCTTCCACCGAACACACCGAAGACATTTTTGAATATCAACCGTGGTTTATTCAACGCTTAGGCCAGTGGCAACACATTGAACTGGAAGCATGGAAATACCATAACCAAGATATTATCGTCAAAATCAAAGGTATTGACGATCGGGATGCGGCGAATTTATTCACTAACTGTGAAGTTGTGGTGGATTGTAGCCAGTTACCAGCACTGGAAGAGGGTGATTATTACTGGAAAGACCTTATTGGCTGCCAAGTAATAAATACAGTCGGTTATAACCTTGGAACTATTCATGACATGATGGAAACAGGTTCTAACGATGTGATGGTAATAAAAGCAAACCTGAAAGATGCATTCGGTATCAAGGAGCGGTTGGTTCCGTTTCTTGATGGGCAGGTTATCAAGAAAGTTGATCTCGCTACCAAAACCATCGAGGTAGATTGGGATCCTGGTTTTTAATCTCCGGTAAAAACGGTTTAAATGAGTGGGACACAGTATGTGGATTGGGGTTATTAGCCTGTTTCCTGAAATGTTCCGCGCAATAACCGATTACGGGGTAACTGGTCGGGCAGTAAAAAATGGCCTGTTGAGTATCGAATGCTGGAATCCAAGGGATTTTACCTACGACCGGCATCGTACTGTTGATGATCGCCCTTATGGCGGTGGTCCAGGCATGCTGATGATGGTGCAACCATTACGAGAAGCCATTCATGCAGCTAAAGCTTCGGCAGGTGATGGTGCAAAGGTGATTTATCTTTCACCTCAGGGACGCAAACTCGATCAACAGGGAGTTTGTGAGCTGGCAGCAAATGAGAAATTAATTCTGGTTTGCGGGCGTTATGAAGGTATTGATGAGCGTATCATCCAAACCGAAATTGACGAAGAATGGTCTATCGGTGATTACGTTCTTAGCGGGGGAGAGCTTCCTGCAATGACGATGATTGACTCGATATCGCGGTTTATTCCGGGCGTATTAGGGCGTCAAGCATCGGCAGAAGAAGACTCATTCGCTGATGGATTGTTGGATTGCCCACATTATACTCGCCCTGAAGTGTTAGATAGTATGGAAGTCCCCCCAGTTTTGCTGTCGGGAAACCATGCTGAAATTAATCGCTGGCGAATGAAACAGTCGCTTGGTCGAACCTGGCTAAGAAGGCCCGAACTTCTAGAAAACCTAGCTCTGACTGACGAGCAAAGGATGTTGCTATCTGAGTTCCAACGGGAATATCAAGATCAAGCAACGAATTAATCCAGACATATCCTAAAGGGATGTCTTTGATATATCAGTTTACCTAGGGTAAGAGAGTTATTATGAGCAACATTATTAAACAACTTGAACAAGAGCAGATGAAGCAAGACGTACCTTCATTCCGTCCGGGTGACACCTTGGAAGTTAAGGTATGGGTCGTTGAAGGTTCTAAAAAGCGTCTGCAGACATTCGAGGGCGTGGTTATTGCGATTCGTAACCGCGGTCTGCACTCTGCATTCACTGTTCGTAAGATTTCTAACGGCGAAGGCGTTGAGCGTGTATTCCAGACTCACTCCCCAGTCGTAGACAGCATCAGCGTTAAGCGTCGTGGTGCTGTTCGCAGAGCTAAACTGTACTACCTGCGTGAGCGTTCTGGTAAGGCTGCTCGTATTAAAGAGCGTCTGAACGCAAAATAATACGCTTTCGCTACATCCGAAAGTTATCAAAGGCCAGCGCATATGCTGGCCTTTTTACATGCTATAAATCAGGAAACTTATTTTTTCAGTTGTAAGTCAGGTTAGGGAGACAGTAAGTTACATAAACGTACTGGCTAAAATATATCCTACTGTACAAGCGCCACTGACGCCAAGCAATCCTGGTAAAAGAAAGCTGTGGTTGATAATGAATTTCCCGATTTTTGTTGTACCTGAACGGTCAAAACCAATACAAGCCAAATCGCTTGGATAAGTAGGCAAAACAAAATAGCCATAGGCAGCAGGAAAGAAAGCAATCAGAAGTTTAGGATCAACTCCAAGTTGTAATCCCATTGGCGCAATGGCCGTTAAGGCGGCGGCTTGGCTGTTAACCAGTTTTGATACTAAAAACAGTACAAGGGCATAAGTCCACGGCTGTGCCTGGACCACATCTTCTAGGACTAGGCTGTGTCCCTTAATGTAAATTGATAGTATTCTCATCTAAACTGTTTTCAATATGGGAAAAAGATGATGGCACGCTACGACATTCCTGATGACGCATGGATAGTGATAGAACCTTGTTTGCCCCCGGTCCATTCAGAGCGAGCAGGACGTCCACATGTTGAACACCGCCGTGTGATGAATGGGATGTTCTGGGTCTTGTGCTCCGGGGCACCGTGGCGTGATTTACCTGAACGCTATGGCCCTTGGAAAACGGTCTATAACCGATTTAATCGCTGGTCAAAATCGGGCATTATCAACAAGATATTTAATCGGTTACTGTCCATTCTGGATGAAAAAGGCTTGATTGACTGGGCTGAAATTTGCCTGGATGGCAGCAATATTCGCGCGAGTAAAGATGCCGCAGGCGCGAAAAAAAACATCCCGATATCACTGACGATCATGCGCTGGGTCGCTCACGCGGTGGTTATGGCACCAAAATCCACCTGGCAACCGACGGAAAGGGTTTTCCCCTCAACCTGATGTTGACCGCTGGGCAAGCTCATGAAAGTCAATCCGCCATCCCTTTGCTCGACGGCATTGGTATACAACGCAAAAATGGTTTCATGAAACGACGTGGCAAAGCCGTGCTGGCAGACAAAGGGTATTCGAGTAGAAAGCTCCGCGGTTATCTGCGTAAATTGAGGATCAAAAGCGTTATTCCTTATAAAATCAATGAAAAAGGCAGTGCTGATGGTCGTACGCAATTTGATGAACAGGCTTATCGTGACCGCAATGTTGTCGAACGCTGTTTCGGTTTTCTGAAAGGAAATCGGCGTATTGCAACCCGTTACGAAAAAACCGCCCGAAACTATTTGTCCATGGTGAAATTAGGCTGTATTCGACTCTTTTACAGGCGGTTATCTAATTAAGGGACGCAGCCTAGTTTTAATTCACCTAAATGTGAGTGGAAGAAGGTATCACTCATCCATGCCACACCAAAGACAGAAAAAATCGCAACCATACCTGCTTTGAACACGGCACTATTGGCGATTTCACTGGTTTTGATTTTACAGGCCATCAATATAATGGAGCCTGCAATTAACATCATCATCTGGATCACCAGATTCATAGAAAGGGGTTTTA
Source organism: Xenorhabdus ehlersii (assembly GCF_003610465.1). Lineage (GTDB taxonomy): Bacteria > Pseudomonadota > Gammaproteobacteria > Enterobacterales > Enterobacteriaceae > Xenorhabdus > Xenorhabdus ehlersii. Next base: position 975,556 of record NZ_RAQI01000001.1, read on the forward strand.
GTGTACCTTTTACTTCAAAAGCAGGACGTAATTCGGTGAATGCACCAAATAAGACTACGACAGCAATTGCGGTAAAGAAAATCCAGGTTGCCCAATAAGCTTGCTTAGGAAAGACTTGATTCAATAGAGTGTCAGAACCACCATAAATAAACTCACGTTGCTTTGGATCTTTGATTTTCGCCTGGAATTCTTCGTCCTGATCAAGATCTTTTCCTCGACGTAAGCTCCATAATGCAGCAAGTATTACTCCAGTGAGTGATGCTGGTATTGAAACAGCCAAAATGTCCAAGATCCCGTACGCCTGCCCAATACCATGACTGGCAGCAATAATTGACACCAAAGAAACAACGGCGACAGATACAGGAGAAGCGGTAATTGCCATTTGGGAAGCGACAGAAGCAACAGCCATTGGCCGTTCAGGGCGAATACCTTTTTTCAAGGCAATATCGCCAATGATTGGGAACATGGTATAAACCACATGACCGGTACCGCAAAGAAAAGTGAGCATCCAAGTAGTCAGTGGTGCCAAAATGGTGATATGTTGCGGGTGACGACGCAGTAAGCGTTCTGCAAATTGCATCATAACATTTAGCCCACCTGCTGTTTGTAAAACGGATGCACAACCGATTACAGCAAGAATAGTCAGCATTACATCAACGGGAGGGTTACCTGGTTCCAAGCCAAAGACAAATGTCAGTATAAAGAGTCCAATACCACTGATCAGTCCCAATCCCATTCCCGCATAACGCGTACCTATCAATAAGCAAATGATTATTACAATAAATTGCAGCGTTATCATATCTATCCTTAACAAATGTTTAAAAAATAAATAAAAGTTGGTAATACGGATTTTTGCATCTGCATGACTTATATACATGCTGTTAGTCATAGCTTTAGATCTATTGGATATGGCTATTGTTTATAAAAATTTTTTTATAGTTTCATATAAACATTAAAAACACATATTTAATATTATTAGAATATTTATATAAAAATGAGATTGAGATCTTGTTTTTATTATTTGATTATAAAGGTATTTATTTGTGTAATAAATTATATGTAAGTGGTTAATAAATTATTTCTATTTTGATGCGATTGTTAGTTGTCATTTACAATGAATTAACTTTAAAAATTATTTATATATTTTGACATGAAAATAAAATTCAATGGATTGTTAGTATCTCCACTATATCAATAGTCTTTGCATTTTAATGTAAAATATTATTTACGGTATGTGGAAAATATTTACGTTTTTGGATTGTATTCTTTACGGCTCATGGTATGTTATCCAGCAGACACTTAGACAAACATTAAACAGACAAGGCAGGTAGAAATGATCATGCAAAAAGACGCTCTGAATAACGTTCATATCCTTGATGAGCAAGTCCTCATCACACCGGAAGAGTTGAAACAGAAATATCCGTTGAATAGCCATGATCGACATGCCATCACAAACGCGCGTAATACTATCGCTGACATTATTCAGCATCGTGATCCTCGTTTATTAGTGGTATGTGGTCCATGTTCAATTCATGATGTGGATGCTGCCCTGGACTATGCCCGTCGTTTGAAAGCGCTTTCTTCTGAATTGAGTGATTGTCTGTATATTGTTATGCGTGTCTATTTTGAAAAGCCTCGTACAACCGTTGGTTGGAAAGGGCTAATTAGTGATCCCTATATGGATGGTTCATTTGATATGGATGCGGGGCTGCATATTGCCCGTCGCCTGCTGTTGAACCTAGTAGAAATGGGATTGCCTTTGGCTAATGAGGCACTTGATCCCAATAATCCACAATACTTAGGGGATCTATTTAGTTGGTCAGCAATTGGTGCTAGAACAACGGAATCTCAAACTCATCGTGAAATGGCATCAGGATTGTCTGTACCCGTCGGATTTAAAAATGGCACAGATGGTAGTTTGAATACCGCAATTAATGCCATGAAAGCAGCAGCAATGCCTCATCGCTTTATGGGGATAAATCAGTCAGGTCAAGTTTGTTTGCTGCAAACTCAGGGTAATCCGAATGGACATGTGATATTGCGGGGCGGCGTAGGGCCGAATTACAGTGCAGAACATGTTGCTGATTGTGAACGACAAATGATTAAAGCAGGGCTGATACCATCACTGATGATTGATTGCAGTCACGGTAATTCCAATAAAGATTTTCGTCGCCAGAGTATCGTTGTGGATTCTGTTGTTGAACAGATGATGTCCAAAAACCAATCCATCATTGGGATTATGTTGGAAAGCCATATTAATGAGGGCAACCAATCCTCCGAACAGCCTCGCTCTGAGATGAAATATGGTGTTTCGGTGACAGACGCCTGTATTAACTGGCAGACTACGGAGCAAATATTGAGAAAACTGCACCAACAAATCGCTCCATATTTGGTTAATCGAAACATAATGATGGAAAAAGCAGGATAACCAATATGACAACAGAATTGTCACAGTTGAGAGCTCAAATTGATGAGGTAGATAAAACCTTATTATCGTTGCTGGCAAGAAGAATGAATTTAGTAGCGCAAGTTGGTGAAGTTAAAAGTCAACTCGGCTTACCGATTTATGATCCTGATAGGGAGGCTACTATGTTGGCCTCCCGCCGTCAGGAGGCGGAAAATATGGGAATTCCACCTGATTTGATTGAAGATATATTACGCCGAATTATGCGAGAGTCTTATGTCAGTGAAAATAACAAGGGCTTTAAAAAACTCGGTACTCATTTGGGATCTGTGGTCATTGTAGGTGGTTCAGGCAAAATGGGCCGATTATTCAGTCGATTGTTGACGCTGTCTGGCTATGAAGTCAGGGTGCTCGAAGCTGACGATTGGGATAACGCCGAACATATATTAGCCGGAGTAGGGATGGTGATCGTCAGTGTTCCTATTCACTTGACAGACAAGATTATCCGTCGATTACCTCCTTTGCCAGAACAGTGCATTCTAGTTGATTTGGCTTCAATCAAGCAAAGACCGTTAAATGCGATGCTTGAAGTACATAAAGGGCCTGTTTTAGGGTTGCACCCTATGTTTGGGCCAGATGTAGGTAGCTTTGCTAAGCAAGTGGTTGTGTATTGCGATGGACGCTATCCAGAGTCGTATCAATGGTTTTTGGAACAGATATCAGTATGGGGAGCGAGGTTGCATCAAATCACCGCAGAGAAGCATGATAAAAATATGAGTTTCATTCAGGCGTTGCGTCATTTCACTACCTTCTCTTACGGACGACATCTTGCAAAGGAAAATATCGACTTACAGCAATTGCTTTCACTATCTTCACCGATATATCGATTGGAGCTAGCGATGGTAGGACGATTATTTGCACAGGATGCCCAATTGTATGCTGATATTATTATGTCTAGTCCTGAAAATATTGCACTTATACGTCGGTATTACCAAAGTTTCGGGCAGGTGCTGGAAATCTTGGAACATCAAGATAAGTCAGCTTTTATTGAGAGCTTTAACCAAGTGAGTGATTGGTTTGGCGATGAAGCAGCTCGATTTATGAAGGAAAGTCGAGTGCTCTTGCAGCAGGCAAGTGACAACCGAGTATAGGTTTTATTTTAAAACCGGATAGAAATATCCGGTTTTGTTTTTTTACTTTAGATAGGATCGATAGGAATGACATTTTCTGATGGGTAAGATCCTAACACTTTCAGAAAACGAGTAATTTCCGTCAATTCTTTCAATGCTTGTTGCATTTTCATGGAACGTAGATTGGCTTGTACATCAATATAAAACATCTCTTCCCACGGTTTGCCATTTATTGGGCGAGACTCCAATTTACTCATAGGGATATCATGTTTCTTTAGGATAATGAGAGCATCAACCAGTGCTCCTGCTTGCTGTCCGGTTGACATAATAAACGTGGTTTTGGCAGGAACTTGCTCGGATACGTCAATAGATTTGCGGGAAACAACAATAAAGCGAGTGCTATTCTCTTGCTGATTTGCTAGGTTGTTTTCTAAAACATGTAATCCATAAAGAGTGCCGCCAGCCTCACTGCCTAATGCTGCTATTTCTGGTGAGTTGAGTTCTGCCACTTTTTGCATAGCAGCAGCAGTGCTTTCACAGTAAACAATATTCCAGTCAGGATATTTATTGAGATATTGGCTACATTGTTGAAAAGGTTGGGAATGGCTATAAACGGTTTTTATCCTTGAGATATCAGTTTGCCCAGCAATCAATAGACAGTGGTTGATTGGCAGAGTTATCTCTCCAACAAGGGATAAGGGGGTATGTTGCAATAAATCATAAACCTCATTAATTGCCCCTGAGCTGGTATTTTCCAGTGGCAGGATGCCATAATCAGCCTGACCAATCTCAACCAGTGAGAAAATATCTGAGAATTTGTGACAACTGCATTCAACCAACTGATTAAAGTGACGAGCAGCAAATTGTCGAGCTGCAATATGAGAATATGAACCTTTTGGCCCTAAAAAAGTAATACGGGCAGAATCGTAAGGTGTCTGATTCAGATATTGTTGTAATAATGCCTGTTGGGTGAGAACAGAATCCTCAATGATCATCTGAAATAATCGTGTAATGTAAAATCCATCTAATCCACGTGATTTTCCTTTATCAATCAATACATTCAATAACTCTCGTTCACGATTTTTATCTCGGATAGGGCGATGATCGAGCAGTTTTGTCTGGGCGATGTCACTGGCTAATTGTCGGCGTTTAGCAAGTAGATCCAGCAATTCCGCATCAATATGACTAATTTCTTCTCGTAAACTCACTAAGTCTCGTTCCATAGTATGTTCCTGATATTCTTATTATGAGTGTAGCCTGTGTATCGTAGATATGTTTGTGATCAGTAAAACAAAAAACCTCCCTGTCGATGGGAGGCTTTTATTCGTCTTCTTAAAGTTTCTTTGAAACGAATCAACCTCCTTATGAGAAGGTGAAAAAAAAGAAAAATAACAAAGACGGTTTGATAATCATTTGACCTGTTAGCATGCTACTTTATGGTTTCAATAATGTATTTTAATTAACCTATTTAGCTTGGAGTGTCAACAGGCAGTAAAAACGCGCTCAATGAGCGCGTTAGGACAAGAATCAGGGGGGATTATACTTCTAAGTTGATATTGGACTCTTTAACACTATTGTCTGTGCGACGAGCTTCTGCTTTATGCTGCACTTTATTGAGCTGGCGCTCTAATTTTGTCAGTAGATCATTGATTGCTGCGTACATATCTTCATGTTTAGCGCTGGCCACTAACGTGCCATTTGGTGTGCCAATTGTGGCATCAACTAAGAATCCTTGCGGTTCTTTTGATAGTACGATATGTGGATTGATTAGATTAACTTGCCATTTGCTCAACTTACTTAGACGGTCTTCTACATGGCTACGAATTGCGGGGGTAATTTCCATTTGTTTGCTGGTAATGTTCACTAACATATAGTTACCTCTTTGATGTTACTCCGTCTCTGATGTATTCAGCATAGCGCCATTTGGCATAAAAAGAATGATCTAAATCACTTTTATTGAGTGATTTTGGCAGTAAGTGACGGAATTGTGATAGCTAAGGAAGATATGGAGAATATTTGTTGCGAAGGAAAGAGTTATGCGTCATTATTAGTCAGTTATGGGATTATTAAATCAAGTTATAATTACAGAGCTTGAGTTATTTTCAAGGTGAAAATAATGAAGATATAGCCAAACATGAACAAAATGTGCTGATGCGTTCGGTTTGTTGGCTAAACAAAACAAAAAGGCAAGTCTTACAAAATCACATCCCAGCAGTGATATTCCTGGCAACTTCATGATTAGATAAAAAACAATAGATAAAAAAACAGCAGCCATTTAGCTACTGTTTTTGATTACTTGTTCAAACCTGATGGAATGAGATTTTATACGGGGTTGGCAGCGATCAGTTGTGCCACTTTATTGGCTTCAGCCGTCAATCCTAATTCTTTATAAGCTAACTCCATATAAGGGAGTGCTTTCCGAGTTGCATTAGCATCAGGGTAGTCTCGTAGCATCTGTTCTACCCGATTGACAACAGCTACGTAAGCATTGCGTTTAGTGTAATATTGAACAACTTCAAGTTCATATTTGGCTAAACGTTCTTTGAGGAAGATTAACCGCTTGGTAGCATCAGTTGAATATTGACTGTTTGGGTAATAGCGTACCAGTTGGTTGAAATCACGGAATGCCGCACGGGCATGTTCAGGATCACGATTTGATCGATCAATGCCGAAAAGGCCTTGTAATAGACTGTCATCCAGAGCTTGCGAAACCAAACCACGCATATAGAGTACATAGTCGATATTAGGATGGGTTGGATTTAGGCGCATGAAACGGTCAATGGATGCGAGAGCCAATGGGTATTCCGCTGATTTGTAATAGGCGTAGATCAGATCAAGTTGAACTTGCTGGGAGTAAGGGCCAAAAGGATATCGGTTATCAAGGGATTCCAATTGCTTGATAGCCGCTTTATAGTTACCTTCTTGCAGCATTTCCTGTCCAATTGAATAAATTTGAGATGGCGGAATATCAGGAACAGCATCTTTATTGCTGGAGCATCCAGATAGAACCAAGCTCAATGTGGTCGCTGCCACCAGATATTTCATGCGAATCATCACGTGTTGATTATCCTCTGAGTGTTTTCTGGGAGACTGTCCGTGAAGCTCCCGGCAAAATATGGGGTTACAATAACACACTATTTTAAATGAAACGGCCTCGCCGTCAAAACTCAACGTAAAATATAGAAGTTATATATGGCACAACAAATCCGACTTAATGCAATAGTCGCTGAATCTCAGCTTGGTCAACGTTTAGATCAAGCTTTGGCTGAATTGTTCCCTGATTACTCCAGGTCACGTATAAAAGAGTGGATCTTGGATAATAAAGTTCAAGTTAATGGCAAATTAATTAGCAAACCAAAAGAAAAAGTCCTGGGCGGTGAAGAAATCTCCGTTGATGCTATCATTGAAGAAGATGCACGTTGGGAGCCTCAGGATATCGAACTGAATATTGTCTATGAAGATAACGATATTTTGGTAATCAATAAACCACGTGATTTGGTTGTTCATCCGGGAGCAGGTAATCCTGACGGTACAGTGTTGAATGCCTTATTATATCATTATCCTGAAATTGCAGATGTTCCCCGTGCAGGTATTGTTCATCGTCTTGACAAAGATACGACAGGGCTAATGGTTGTGGCAAAAAACGTTCCGGCACAAACTCGTTTGGTGGAATCTTTGCAATTACGTGAAATAACCCGTGAATATGAAGCGGTTGCTCTGGGATGTATGACGGCTGGAGGAACGGTAGAAGAACCTATCTCCCGCCATCCAACAAAACGGACACACATGGCAGTACACCCTATGGGTAAACCTGCTGTTACCCATTATCGTGTTATGGAACATTTCCGGGCGCATACTCGATTGCGTCTGCGTTTGGAGACAGGCAGAACACACCAAATTCGTGTGCACATGGCATATATAAAACACCCGTTGGTGGGTGATCCTCTGTACGGTGGGCGGCCTCGTCCCTTAAAAGGAGCTTCTGATGAATTTCGCGAAGCGATGCGCAATTTTGATCGTCAGGCATTGCATGCAACCATGTTACGTCTTTACCATCCGATCACTGGAATTGAGATGGAATGGCATGCTCCATTACCGGACGATATGGTTAAGTTGATTGAAGTGATGAAAGTGGATGCTGAGACTTTCAAAGACGAGATGGATTGGTAGGTAAATGACGCCACTGATTTTTCCTGATTGGCCACAGCCTGATAATGTTGGTGCTTGCAGTACTACCCGTTTAGGTGGAGTAAGCCAGCCCCCATATGACAGTTTAAACCTGGGTAATCATGTTGGGGACGTTCCAGAATACGTGGAACGGAATAGAACGCTATTGGTTGAATATGCCCAATTACCGCAGCAACCTACATGGTTGGAGCAAGTACACGGAACACGTGTGATCACACTTGATGGTCAGCCATTGGTGAATAATCAGGCCGATGCTGTTTACACGAATATACCTGATCAGGTTTGTGCTGTGATGACAGCAGATTGTTTGCCAGTTCTTTTTTGCAGTATTTCTGGTGATGAGGTTGCGGCGGCTCATGCCGGATGGCGCGGATTATGTGCCGGAGTGTTGGAGAATACTGTGTCTCGATTTAGTGCAAAACCTGACATGATCCGTGCGTGGTTGGGGCCTGCTATTGGCCCTGAAAAATTTGAGGTGGGGGCTGAGGTTAGGGAAGCTTTCATCGCAACCAATCCTGATCTGGAACAAGCTTTTACGCCTTATGGCGATAAGTTTCTGGCAAATATTTACTTACTGGCTAAATTAAAGTTACAGTCAGTAGGAATAACAGAAATTTTTGGTGGAGCCGCATGTACAGTCACGGAGGGGGAAAACTTTTTCTCCTATCGTCGTGATGGTAATACCGGGCGAATGGCAACTTTAATCTGGTTGCGATAACCTACTTTACAGGACGATCTTTGGCGTATAGCGGTAAGTTTCCAATTAACTTTTCAGAAGACCTTGAATATTTAAGGAATGACCTTATCTAGTCTCCAGTAGCAAATTCTGACCAGTATTGGAGGTGTTATGCGTCTGGATCGTCTTACCAATAAATTCCAGCTTGCTCTCGCTGACGCCCAATCCCTCGCATTAGGGCGTGATAATCAATTCATCGAACCTATCCACTTGATGAGTGCATTAATTAATCAAGAAGGCGGTTCAGTGCGTCCTTTATTGGCCTCGGCAGGGGTGGATACGGGAAGCTTCAATAATCAACTGAATCAAGCTCTGAACCGATTGCCGAAAGTAGAAGGCAATGGTGGAGATGTGCAGGTATCCAACGAGCTGGGACGTTATTTAAACCTGTGTGACAAACTTGCACAAAAATCAGGTGATAACTTCATTTCTTCTGAACTCTTTGTTCTGGCAGCGATAGAAGAACGTGGAACATTAAGTGACATGTTGAAAGCGGCGGGAGCAACCAAAGATAAAATCACTAAGGCAATAGAACAAATGCGCGGTGGTGAAAAAGTGAATGAGCAAGGCGCAGAAGATCAGCGCCAAGCGTTAAAGAAATATACCATTGATCTGACTGAGCGTGCTGAACAAGGAAAATTAGATCCTGTGATTGGGCGTGATGAAGAAATTCGTCGAACTATTCAGGTATTGCAGCGCAGAACCAAAAATAACCCAGTTCTCATTGGTGAGCCAGGAGTTGGGAAGACCGCGATTGTTGAAGGTTTGGCACAGCGTATTGTCAATGGTGAAGTTCCAGAGGGGCTGAAAAACAAACGTGTTCTGTCTCTTGACATGGGAGCGTTATTAGCTGGTGCTAAATACCGTGGTGAATTTGAAGAGCGTTTGAAAGGTGTTTTGAACGATCTTGCCAAACAGGAAGGTTCAGTCATTCTATTTATTGATGAATTGCATACCATGGTAGGAGCTGGCAAAGCCGAAGGCGCAATGGATGCAGGTAACATGTTAAAACCCGCTCTGGCTCGTGGAGAACTGCATTGCGTTGGGGCAACAACACTTGATGAGTATCGTCAGTATATAGAAAAAGATGCGGCCTTAGAGCGTCGTTTCCAGAAAGTTTATGTGGCAGAACCTACGGTTGAGGACACGATTGCTATTTTACGTGGACTGAAAGAGCGATATGAATTGCATCATCACGTCCAAATCACTGATCCGGCAATCGTGGCGGCTGCAACACTATCTCATCGCTATATTTCTGATCGTATGCTACCTGATAAAGCCATTGATCTGATTGATGAAGCAGGGGCAAGCTTGCGTATGCAGATGGATTCTAAACCAGAAGCATTGGATCGCCTTGAGCGCCGCGTTATTCAATTAAAGCTTGAGCAGCAGGCACTGAAAAAAGAGTCTGATAATGCCAGTAAAAAACGTTTAGAGATGCTGAACGAAGAATTAGCAGAAAAAGAACGTGAATATTCTGAATTGGAAGAAGAGTGGAAAGCGGAGAAAGCTGAACTTAGTGGCACCCAGAATATCAAGGCTGAATTAGAAAATACTCGTATTGAATTAGAGAAAGCTCGCCGTAGTGGTGACTTGGCCAAAATGTCTGAAATTCAGTACGGAAAAATTCCGGAATTGGAAAAACGTTTAGCGACAGCAACAACAGCAGAAAATCGTCATATGAAGCTGCTGCGTAACAAAGTCACAGATGCTGAAATCGCTGAAATACTCGCGCGCTGGACAGGGATCCCTGTATCCAGAATGCTGGAAAGTGAAAAAGATAAATTACTGCGCATGGAGCAAGAATTGCATAAGCGCGTAATAGGGCAGAATGAAGCGGTTGATGCTGTATCGAATGCAATTCGTCGTAGTAGAGCGGGATTATCTGATCCCAATCGTCCGATCGGTTCTTTCATGTTTTTGGGGCCGACTGGGGTGGGTAAAACAGAATTGTGTAAGGCGTTGGCTAATTTCTTATTCGACAGTGATGATGCTATGGTGCGCATTGATATGTCGGAGTTTATGGAAAAACACACCGTTTCAAGGTTGGTGGGAGCGCCTCCCGGATATGTTGGATATGAAGAAGGTGGGTATCTGACAGAAGCGGTGCGTCGTCGTCCTTATTCTGTCATTTTGCTGGATGAAGTAGAGAAAGCCCACCCAGATGTTTTCAATATCTTGTTGCAGGTATTGGATGATGGCCGTTTGACTGATGGTCAAGGAAGAACAGTTGATTTTCGTAACACCGTTGTAATTATGACCTCTAACTTAGGCTCCGATATGATTCAAGAACGCTTTAGTACATTGGATTATATAGGTATGAAAAATATGGTGATGGAAGTGGTTAGTCACCATTTCAGGCCTGAGTTTATTAACCGGGTTGATGAAGTTGTTGTGTTCCACCCATTAGGAAAAGAGCATCTGAAGTCTATTACGAATATTCAATTGCAGCGTTTATATCAGCGTTTGGAAGAGCACGGTTATCAGGTGGAGATAACACCTCCAGCGCTGGAAAAACTAAGCGAAGCTGGTTTCGATCCTGTATATGGAGCTCGTCCATTGAAACGAGCTATCCAGCAAGAGATTGAAAATCCACTGGCCCAGCAAATTCTTTCTGGCAAATTGATCCCAGGTAAATTAGTGACTTTAGGGTTAGAAGACAATCGTATTGTTGCAACACAATGATATTGATTACTTAGAAAGTTTTTAAGAGGTGTTTTTTGCACCTCTTTTTTCTTTTTCTAGATTGGAAAAACACCAAATCGGGTTGTTTTGGATGATAAATAAGCGGTTGAGGCTTTTTTTCAAAATAACTATTGCCAGTATCATAAAACTCCCTATAATGCGCTTCCGTTGTCACGACAAACACACAAGCCTGTCGGGATGACAACGTGAAAAGCCTTGGAAAATAAGGCTTGACACGATAAGAGGAAAGCGTAAGATACGCAGCCTCGCAACCCGGAAGGCACTTCCGGTTGCCAACGCTCTTTAACAAATTAATCAGACAATCTGTGTGGGCACTCGCAAGACACTATCGATATGCCGAAAGGCAAAAAAGATTAAAGTCTTAAAGAGTGACCTGACAGTTAATTCATGATGAACTAACAGTAAGATTCTTTGAGCATCAAACTTTTAATTGAAGAGTTTGATCATGGCTCAGATTGAACGCTGGCGGCAGGCCTAACACATGCAAGTCGAGCGGCAGCGGGGGGAAGCGTGCTTTCCTGCCGGCGAGCGGCGGACGGGTGAGTAATGTCTGGGGATCTGCCTGATGGAGGGGGATAACCACTGGAAACGGTGGCTAATACCGCATAACCTCTGAGGAGCAAAGTGGGGGACCTTCGGGCCTCACGCCATCGGATGAACCCAGATGGGATTAGCTAGTAGGTGGGGTAAAGGCTCACCTAGGCGACGATCCCTAGCTGGTCTGAGAGGATGACCAGCCACACTGGGACTGAGACACGGCCCAGACTCCTACGGGAGGCAGCAGTGGGGAATATTGCACAATGGGCGCAAGCCTGATGCAGCCATGCCGCGTGTATGAAGAAGGCCTTCGGGTTGTAAAGTACTTTCAGCGGGGAGGAAGGCATAGAGCCGAATACGCTTTATGATTGACGTTACCCGCAGAAGAAGCACCGGCTAACTCCGTGCCAGCAGCCGCGGTAATACGGAGGGTGCAAGCGTTAATCGGAATTACTGGGCGTAAAGCGCACGCAGGCGGTCAATTAAGTTAGATGTGAAATCCCCGGGCTTAACCTGGGAATGGCATCTAAGACTGGTTGACTAGAGTCTCGTAGAGGGGGGTAGAATTCCACGTGTAGCGGTGAAATGCGTAGAGATGTGGAGGAATACCGGTGGCGAAGGCGGCCCCCTGGACGAAGACTGACGCTCAGGTGCGAAAGCGTGGGGAGCAAACAGGATTAGATACCCTGGTAGTCCACGCTGTAAACGATGTCGATTTGGAGGTTGTGGCCTTGAGCTGTGGCTTCCGGAGCTAACGCGTTAAATCGACCGCCTGGGGAGTACGGTCGCAAGATTAAAACTCAAATGAATTGACGGGGGCCCGCACAAGCGGTGGAGCATGTGGTTTAATTCGATGCAACGCGAAGAACCTTACCTACTCTTGACATCCAGCGAAGCCTTTAGAGATAGAGGCGTGCCTTCGGGAACGCTGAGACAGGTGCTGCATGGCTGTCGTCAGCTCGTGTTGTGAAATGTTGGGTTAAGTCCCGCAACGAGCGCAACCCTTATCCTTTGTTGCCAGCACGTTATGGTGGGAACTCAAGGGAGACTGCCGGTGATAAACCGGAGGAAGGTGGGGATGACGTCAAGTCATCATGGCCCTTACGAGTAGGGCTACACACGTGCTACAATGGCGGATACAAAGAGAAGCGACCTCGCGAGAGCAAGCGGACCTCATAAAGTCTGTCGTAGTCCGGATTGGAGTCTGCAACTCGACTCCATGAAGTCGGAATCGCTAGTAATCGCAGATCAGAATGCTGCGGTGAATACGTTCCCGGGCCTTGTACACACCGCCCGTCACACCATGGGAGTGGGTTGCAAAAGAAGTCGGTAGCTTAACCTGTAGGAGGGCGCTGACCACTTTGTGATTCATGACTGGGGTGAAGTCGTAACAAGGTAACCGTAGGGGAACCTGCGGTTGGATCACCTCCTTAACCGAAGATGGTGAAATGTGAGTGTTCACACAGATTGTCTGATGAAAGAAAGCAGAGCAAGCGTCTGCGAAGAAGACTTAAAGTCCCCTTCGTCTAGAGGCCTAGGACACCGCCCTTTCACGGCGGTAACAGGGGTTCGAATCCCCTAGGGGACGCCATCTTGCTCAGGTATCGGGTGAAAGCCGGTGCCGATGAAATATTGTTAAGCGGACGTGCGCGTCGGTTTAGCAATATTAGCTCTTTAACAATCTGGAACAAGCTGAAAATTTGAAACAATCGATGTTGTTGAATGATAACATTGATGAGTCTCTCAAAAACTCCAGTCCGAAGACACCTTCGGGTTGTGAGGTTAAGCGACTAAGCGTACACGGTGGATGCCTAGGCAGTCAGAGGCGATGAAGGACGTGCTAATCTGCGAAAAGCGCCGGTGAGCTGATATGAAGCGCTATCAGCCGGCGATGTCCGAATGGGGAAACCCAGTGCAATCCGTTGCACTATCCTTACCTGAATCCATAGGGTAAGGAGGCGAACCGGGGGAACTGAAACATCTCAGTACCCCGAGGAAAAGAAATCAACCGAGATTCCCCCAGTAGCGGCGAGCGAACGGGGAGGAGCCCAGAGCCATCAGCGATATGAGTGTCAGGAGAACGGTCTGGAAAGGCCGGCAGTAAAGGGTGAGAGCCCCGTATCCGAAGACACTGGTATTGTGAGCTCAACGAGTAGGGCGGGACACGTGGTATCCTGTCTGAACATGGGGGGACCATCCTCCAAGGCTAAATACTCCTGACTGACCGATAGTGAACCAGTACCGTGAGGGAAAGGCGAAAAGAACCCCGGCGAGGGGAGTGAAAGAGAACCTGAAACCGTGTACGTACAAGCAGTGGGAGCCTTGATTTATCAGGGTGACTGCGTACCTTTTGTATAATGGGTCAGCGACTTATATTCTGTAGCAAGGTTAACCGCATAGGGGAGCCGCAGGGAAACCGAGTCTTAACTGGGCGTTAAGTTGCAGGGTATAGACCCGAAACCCGGTGATCTAGCCATGGGCAGGTTGAAGGTTGGGTAACACTAACTGGAGGACCGAACCGACTAATGTTGAAAAATTAGCGGATGACTTGTGGCTGGGGGTGAAAGGCCAATCAAACCGGGAGATAGCTGGTTCTCCCCGAAAGCTATTTAGGTAGCGCCTCGTGAAGTCATCTTCGGGGGTAGAGCACTGTTTCGGCTAGGGGGTCATCCCGACTTACCAACCCGATGCAAACTGCGAATACCGAAGAATGTTATCACGGGAGACACACGGCGGGTGCTAACGTCCGTCGTGAAGAGGGAAACAACCCAGACCGCCAGCTAAGGTCCCGAAGTCATGGTTAAGTGGGAAACGAAGTGGGAAGGCTCAGACAGCCAGGATGTTGGCTTAGAAGCAGCCATCATTTAAAGAAAGCGTAATAGCTCACTGGTCGAGTCGGCCTGCGCGGAAGATGTAACGGGGCTAAACCATGCACCGAAGCTGCGGCAGCGACACGAATGTGTTGTTGGGTAGGGGAGCGTTCTGTAAGCCGGTGAAGGTGAACTGTGAGGTTTGCTGGAGGTATCAGAAGTGCGAATGCTGACATAAGTAACGATAAAGCGGGTGAAAAAACCCGCTCGCCGGAAGACCAAGGGTTCCTGTCCAACGTTAATCGGGGCAGGGTGAGTCGACCCCTAAGGCGAGGCTGAAAAGCGTAGTCGATGGGAAACAGGTTAATATTCCTGTACTGGCCATAATTGCGATGGGGGGACGGAGAAGGCTAGGCAAGCCGGGCGACGGTCGTCCCGGTTTAAGTGTGTAGGTGGGATAACTTGGCAAATCCGGTTATCCAGGACACTGAGGCACGATGACGAGGCATTACGGTGCTGAAGTTGCTGATGCCCCGCTTCCAGGAAAAGCCCCTAAGCGTCAGATTATGGTCAATCGTACCCCAAACCGACACAGGTGGTCAGGTAGAGAATACTCAGGCGCTTGAGAGAACTCGGGTGAAGGAACTAGGCAAAATGGTGCCGTAACTTCGGGAGAAGGCACGCTGGCGTTAGGTGAAGAAACACGCTTTCGGAGCCGAGGCCAGTCGCAGATACCAGCTGGCTGCAACTGTTTAATAAAAACACAGCACTGTGCAAACACGAAAGTGGACGTATACGGTGTGACGCCTGCCCGGTGCTGGAAGGTTAATTGATGGGGTTAGCCGCAAGGCGACGCTCTTGATCGAAGCCCCAGTAAACGGCGGCCGTAACTATAACGGTCCTAAGGTAGCGAAATTCCTTGTCGGGTAAGTTCCGACCTGCACGAATGGCGTAATGATGGCCAGGCTGTCTCCACCCGAGACTCAGTGAAATTGAACTCGCTGTGAAGATGCAGTGTACCCGCGGCAAGACGGAAAGACCCCGTGAACCTTTACTATAGCTTGACACTGAACCTTGAGCCTTGATGTGTAGGATAGGTGGGAGGCTGTGAAATGTGGACGCCAGTCTGCATGGAGCCATCCTTGAAATACCACCCTTGAATGTTTGATGTTCTAACGTCGGCCCGTTATCCGGGTTGCGGACAGTGTCTGGTGGGTAGTTTGACTGGGGCGGTCTCCTCCCAAAGCGTAACGGAGGAGCACGAAGGTTAGCTAATCACGGTCGGACATCGTGAGGTTAGTGCAATGGCATAAGCTAGCTTGACTGCGAGAGTGACGGCTCGAGCAGGTGCGAAAGCAGGTCATAGTGATCCGGTGGTTCTGTATGGAAGGGCCATCGCTCAACGGATAAAAGGTACTCCGGGGATAACAGGCTGATACCGCCCAAGAGTTCATATCGACGGCGGTGTTTGGCACCTCGATGTCGGCTCATCACATCCTGGGGCTGAAGTAGGTCCCAAGGGTATGGCTGTTCGCCATTTAAAGTGGTACGCGAGCTGGGTTTAGAACGTCGTGAGACAGTTCGGTCCTATCTGCCGTGGGCGTTGGAGATTGCAGGGGCTGCTTAGACGAGAGGCCGGAGTGGACGCACCATGGTGTTCGGGTTGTCATGCCAATGGACTGCCGGTAGCAATGCGGAGAGATAACCGCTGAAGATCTAACGGGAAATTGCCTTAAGATGAGTCCCTTGTCCTAGAGGACACTGAGGAACGTTCGGACGAGGACGTAGATAGGCCGGGTGGTAAGCGTTGCGAGACGTTGAGCTAACCGGACTATGACCCGTGCGGCTTAACTGACAAACCGAGGTGTTTGGTTTGAGAGAGAAAGTTTCAAGAAAGCAGGCTTGTTCGGGATAAAAAAAGAATTTGTCTGGCGCAACAGCGCGGTGGTCCCAACCGACGCACCGAAAAGCTGTTCAAAATTAAAACCCCAAAACACCTTCGGTGTTGTCAGGTTAAGCCGCACGGGTCATTAGTACCGGTTAGCTCAACGTCTCGCAACGCTTACACACCCGGCCTATCTACGTCCTCGTCTCGAACGTTCCTTCAGTGTCCTCTAGGGACAAGGGAAGACTCATCTTAAGGCAAGTTTCCCGCTTAGATGCTTTCAGCGGTTATCTCTTCCGCACTTAGCTACCGGGCAGTGCCATTGGCATGACAACCCGAACACCAGTGGTGCGTCCACTCCGGTCCTCTCGTACTAGGAGCAGCCCCTTGCAATCTTCCAACGCCCACGGCAGATAGGGACCGAACTGTCTCACGACGTTCTAAACCCAGCTCGCGTACCACTTTAAATGGCGAACAGCCATACCCTTGGGACCTACTTCAGCCCCAGGATGTGATGAGCCGACATCGAGGTGCCAAACACCGCCGTCGATATGAACTCTTGGGCGGTATCAGCCTGTTATCCCCGGAGTACCTTTTATCCGTTGAGCGATGGCCCTTCCATACAGAACCACCGGATCACTATGACCTGCTTTCGCACCTGCTCGAGCCGTCACTCTCGCAGTCAAGCTAGCTTATGCCATTGCACTAACCTCACGATGTCCGACCGTGATTAGCTAACCTTCGTGCTCCTCCGTTACGCTTTGGGAGGAGACCGCCCCAGTCAAACTACCCACCAGACACTGTCCGCAACCCGGATAACGGGCCGACGTTAGAACATCAAACATTCAAGGGTGGTATTTCAAGGATGGCTCCATGCAGACTGGCGTCCACATTTCACAGCCTCCCACCTATCCTACACATCAAGGCTCAAGGTTCAGTGTCAAGCTATAGTAAAGGTTCACGGGGTCTTTCCGTCTTGCCGCGGGTACACTGCATCTTCACAGCGAGTTCAATTTCACTGAGTCTCGGGTGGAGACAGCCTGGCCATCATTACGCCATTCGTGCAGGTCGGAACTTACCCGACAAGGAATTTCGCTACCTTAGGACCGTTATAGTTACGGCCGCCGTTTACTGGGGCTTCGATCAAGAGCGTCGCCTTGCGGCTAACCCCATCAATTAACCTTCCAGCACCGGGCAGGCGTCACACCGTATACGTCCACTTTCGTGTTTGCACAGTGCTGTGTTTTTATTAAACAGTTGCAGCCAGCTGGTATCTGCGACTGGCCTCGGCTCCGAAAGCGTGTTTCTTCACCTAACGCCAGCGTGCCTTCTCCCGAAGTTACGGCACCATTTTGCCTAGTTCCTTCACCCGAGTTCTCTCAAGCGCCTGAGTATTCTCTACCTGACCACCTGTGTCGGTTTGGGGTACGATTGACCATAATCTGACGCTTAGGGGCTTTTCCTGGAAGCGGGGCATCAGCAACTTCAGCACCGTAATGCCTCGTCATCGTGCCTCAGTGTCCTGGATAACCGGATTTGCCAAGTTATCCCACCTACACACTTAAACCGGGACGACCGTCGCCCGGCTTGCCTAGCCTTCTCCGTCCCCCCATCGCAATTATGGCCAGTACAGGAATATTAACCTGTTTCCCATCGACTACGCTTTTCAGCCTCGCCTTAGGGGTCGACTCACCCTGCCCCGATTAACGTTGGACAGGAACCCTTGGTCTTCCGGCGAGCGGGTTTTTCACCCGCTTTATCGTTACTTATGTCAGCATTCGCACTTCTGATACCTCCAGCAAACCTCACAGTTCACCTTCACCGGCTTACAGAACGCTCCCCTACCCAACAACACATTCGTGTCGCTGCCGCAGCTTCGGTGCATGGTTTAGCCCCGTTACATCTTCCGCGCAGGCCGACTCGACCAGTGAGCTATTACGCTTTCTTTAAATGATGGCTGCTTCTAAGCCAACATCCTGGCTGTCTGAGCCTTCCCACTTCGTTTCCCACTTAACCATGACTTCGGGACCTTAGCTGGCGGTCTGGGTTGTTTCCCTCTTCACGACGGACGTTAGCACCCGCCGTGTGTCTCCCGTGATAACATTCTTCGGTATTCGCAGTTTGCATCGGGTTGGTAAGTCGGGATGACCCCCTAGCCGAAACAGTGCTCTACCCCCGAAGATGACTTCACGAGGCGCTACCTAAATAGCTTTCGGGGAGAACCAGCTATCTCCCGGTTTGATTGGCCTTTCACCCCCAGCCACAAGTCATCCGCTAATTTTTCAACATTAGTCGGTTCGGTCCTCCAGTTAGTGTTACCCAACCTTCAACCTGCCCATGGCTAGATCACCGGGTTTCGGGTCTATACCCTGCAACTTAACGCCCAGTTAAGACTCGGTTTCCCTGCGGCTCCCCTATGCGGTTAACCTTGCTACAGAATATAAGTCGCTGACCCATTATACAAAAGGTACGCAGTCACCCTGATAAATCAAGGCTCCCACTGCTTGTACGTACACGGTTTCAGGTTCTCTTTCACTCCCCTCGCCGGGGTTCTTTTCGCCTTTCCCTCACGGTACTGGTTCACTATCGGTCAGTCAGGAGTATTTAGCCTTGGAGGATGGTCCCCCCATGTTCAGACAGGATACCACGTGTCCCGCCCTACTCGTTGAGCTCACAATACCAGTGTCTTCGGATACGGGGCTCTCACCCTTTACTGCCGGCCTTTCCAGACCGTTCTCCTGACACTCATATCGCTGATGGCTCTGGGCTCCTCCCCGTTCGCTCGCCGCTACTGGGGGAATCTCGGTTGATTTCTTTTCCTCGGGGTACTGAGATGTTTCAGTTCCCCCGGTTCGCCTCCTTACCCTATGGATTCAGGTAAGGATAGTGCAACGGATTGCACTGGGTTTCCCCATTCGGACATCGCCGGCTGATAGCGCTTCATATCAGCTCACCGGCGCTTTTCGCAGATTAGCACGTCCTTCATCGCCTCTGACTGCCTAGGCATCCACCGTGTACGCTTAGTCGCTTAACCTCACAACCCGAAGGTGTCTTCGGACTGGAGTTTTTGAGAGACTCATCAATGTTATCATTCAACAACATCGATTGTTTCAAATTTTCAGCTTGTTCCAGATTGTTAAAGAGCTAATATTGCTAAACCGACGCGCACGTCCGCTTAACAATATTTCATCGGCACCGGCTTTCACCCGATACCTGAGCAAGATGGCGTCCCCTAGGGGATTCGAACCCCTGTTACCGCCGTGAAAGGGCGGTGTCCTAGGCCTCTAGACGAAGGGGACTTTAAGTCTTCTTCGCAGACGCTTGCTCTGCTTTCTTTCATCAGACAATCTGTGTGAACACTCACATTTCACCATCTTCGGTTAAGGAGGTGATCCAACCGCAGGTTCCCCTACGGTTACCTTGTTACGACTTCACCCCAGTCATGAATCACAAAGTGGTCAGCGCCCTCCTACAGGTTAAGCTACCGACTTCTTTTGCAACCCACTCCCATGGTGTGACGGGCGGTGTGTACAAGGCCCGGGAACGTATTCACCGCAGCATTCTGATCTGCGATTACTAGCGATTCCGACTTCATGGAGTCGAGTTGCAGACTCCAATCCGGACTACGACAGACTTTATGAGGTCCGCTTGCTCTCGCGAGGTCGCTTCTCTTTGTATCCGCCATTGTAGCACGTGTGTAGCCCTACTCGTAAGGGCCATGATGACTTGACGTCATCCCCACCTTCCTCCGGTTTATCACCGGCAGTCTCCCTTGAGTTCCCACCATAACGTGCTGGCAACAAAGGATAAGGGTTGCGCTCGTTGCGGG
This sequence comes from Xenorhabdus ehlersii, assembly GCF_003610465.1. Taxonomy (GTDB): domain Bacteria; phylum Pseudomonadota; class Gammaproteobacteria; order Enterobacterales; family Enterobacteriaceae; genus Xenorhabdus; species Xenorhabdus ehlersii. The sequence goes on from NZ_RAQI01000001.1 coordinate 995,781, forward strand.
ACTTAACCCAACATTTCACAACACGAGCTGACGACAGCCATGCAGCACCTGTCTCAGCGTTCCCGAAGGCACGCCTCTATCTCTAAAGGCTTCGCTGGATGTCAAGAGTAGGTAAGGTTCTTCGCGTTGCATCGAATTAAACCACATGCTCCACCGCTTGTGCGGGCCCCCGTCAATTCATTTGAGTTTTAATCTTGCGACCGTACTCCCCAGGCGGTCGATTTAACGCGTTAGCTCCGGAAGCCACAGCTCAAGGCCACAACCTCCAAATCGACATCGTTTACAGCGTGGACTACCAGGGTATCTAATCCTGTTTGCTCCCCACGCTTTCGCACCTGAGCGTCAGTCTTCGTCCAGGGGGCCGCCTTCGCCACCGGTATTCCTCCACATCTCTACGCATTTCACCGCTACACGTGGAATTCTACCCCCCTCTACGAGACTCTAGTCAACCAGTCTTAGATGCCATTCCCAGGTTAAGCCCGGGGATTTCACATCTAACTTAATTGACCGCCTGCGTGCGCTTTACGCCCAGTAATTCCGATTAACGCTTGCACCCTCCGTATTACCGCGGCTGCTGGCACGGAGTTAGCCGGTGCTTCTTCTGCGGGTAACGTCAATCATAAAGCGTATTCGGCTCTATGCCTTCCTCCCCGCTGAAAGTACTTTACAACCCGAAGGCCTTCTTCATACACGCGGCATGGCTGCATCAGGCTTGCGCCCATTGTGCAATATTCCCCACTGCTGCCTCCCGTAGGAGTCTGGGCCGTGTCTCAGTCCCAGTGTGGCTGGTCATCCTCTCAGACCAGCTAGGGATCGTCGCCTAGGTGAGCCTTTACCCCACCTACTAGCTAATCCCATCTGGGTTCATCCGATGGCGTGAGGCCCGAAGGTCCCCCACTTTGCTCCTCAGAGGTTATGCGGTATTAGCCACCGTTTCCAGTGGTTATCCCCCTCCATCAGGCAGATCCCCAGACATTACTCACCCGTCCGCCGCTCGCCGGCAGGAAAGCACGCTTTCCCCCGCTGCCGCTCGACTTGCATGTGTTAGGCCTGCCGCCAGCGTTCAATCTGAGCCATGATCAAACTCTTCAATTAAAAGTTTGATGCTCAAAGAATCTTACTGTTAGTTCATCATGAATTAACTGTCAGGTCACTCTTTAAGACTTTAATCTTTTTTGCCTTTCGGCATATCGATAGTGTCTTGCGAGTGCCCACACAGATTGTCTGATTAATTTGTTAAAGAGCATTGGCAACCGGAAGTGCCTTCCGGGTTGCGAGGCTGCGTATCTTACGCTTTTCGCCGCCAGAGTCAAGCGATTATTTTCGCTTTTCTCTCACCGTCCTGCGCGGCCTGTTTCAGCTCAGCGTCGGTCAGTGGTGGCGCATTATAGGGGGTTTTACGGCGCTGACAATAGTTTTTTTAAAAAAAAATCACCAACCGATGATTATTACGCCAAATTGCACTTAAGTTGATAGTTTTTCCAGCGTTAAGAAACCTAACTCGTGTAAAACGGGACGCAAATCTTCATTCGATGGTTCGATTTTTGTGCAATATGCTAAGTTATCGGCAGTTGTTGAAAACAAATCTTCCCGATTTTTGATCAACCATGCAGTTCTGCGAGCAATTGCCGCTCCCGAATCAATTAATCTTGTCCCATCTGGTAAAACTTGTGCAATTTCTTCTGCTATCAGAGGAAAGTGCGTACAACCCAAAATGACAGTATCCGGTGGCTCTTTCATTCTTAGCCACGGTTTCAGTATTTTCTCTAACTCTTTTAGTGGAACATCCTTGCCATGTAATTTTCGTTCAGCTAACTCGACCAATTCAGCAGAACCAATTGCATACATCTGGCAATCCGTAGCGAACCTTGCAATTAATTCTTTGGTATAGTCGCGATTCACTGTGGCGCGTGTCGCCAATAATCCCACAACGCGATTACAGGTTAGCTTCGCCGCAGGTTTGATCGCAGGTACAACCCCAACAACAGGAAAAGAAAAACGTCCACGCAGAGCGGGCAAGCTGACTGTACTCGCAGTGTTGCAAGCGATAACGACAACCGCTAAAGGATGTTTTTTCTGGATTGCATCAACAATCTGAACGACCCTTTCTACAATCACTTCCGCCGTTTTCTCTCCATAAGGAAATGCTTCATTATCGAAAGCATATATATAGTGGAGATCCGGCAAGAGCTGCCGAATTTCTTGATAAACAGATAAACCACCTACTCCAGAATCAAAAACCAGAATCGTTGGACGGATGGTCTTGTTTACATCAGAAGTTGTAGCTTCCAGTGAGGTAGTATTCTCTTCCTGGTGTACGGTAGCCATAGGCTGTCTCATAATGCTTATCAAACAGATTGGCTATTCTAGCACGGATTGTTAGGCGGTCGATGATCGGATATGAGGCGCTGATATCCCACAGACTTACACCTGCTAATTTTACTGTTTTCGCAGGGTATGTACTATAGTCTTGGTCATAACGCCGACCAATATATTGATAGGTTATTCCCCAATCGACATTAAAAGCTTCCCAATCCAATTGATATTTAACTTGCTGTTTAGCCCTGCGAGTTAATTGCTGACCACTGCCATCACGCGGGTCAATGAACTGTAATGTGAGTTGATGTTGGAGTAAGCCAGTCTCCATTGTTCCCGTCCACTCAATACCTTTTATTTTTGCCTTATCACCGTTCTCATAGCGGTTATTGGCAAAATCTATCAACTGCTCAATATCGTTATGATAAGCAGATAGACGCCAATTAAGTGGTCCGGTCAATCCTTCAATCCCGATATCCCATTGCTTACTTTTTTCTGGTTTAAGACTTTCATTTCCCCATTTGCTATAAAGCTGACTCAAAGTCGGTGCTTTGAATGCCATTCCATACGAAGTAACAAAACGATAACCATCAATAAACTCCCAGCCGATGCCAATTTGCCCCGTAGTATTCCAGTTATAATCAGAATGGTGATCTGAACGCACAGCACCTTCTAAAATGACATCCTGCACCTTTTGCTGCGCAGTTAAATATAGTCCCGTATTATCAACATGTTTTTGTACAGGGATGTTATTAGAGCCTGCGGCAATCCATTCTCTTTTCCAATCAATCCCACTACTGATTGCACCATGACCAACCTGCCACGTATTTCCCCATTGCACATTGTATTGTTTTGAATCACTCAGACTGGAGTTATTGCCATAACGCCCATGCTTAGGAACATAATCGTAATCTTTGACGTGGCTGTGACTGACAATGAACTGAGAAGAATAGATGCCTTGGTTAAATTGAATACCAACATCATAGGTACGACTGAACAGTTCGCGAGTGTCTGCTTCACCGATACTCCATGCATCATAAGCCGTCCGATTATTGAATCCATAGGCTCGGGCAAATCCGCTCATTTGCTCACTTATTTTATGATCTATTTCCAACCACAGCATTTTACTCATAAAGCCATCCCGGTCTGGCTGACGATATCCTCCGGTTTTACCATCAACTATCACATCAAACCCTTTGGTATAGGTATAGCCTGCGGCTGTAGTTAATAAAGTATTTTCACCAAGTTTTTGCTGTGTTGAACCATTATAGTTTTGATATCCATTCGAACCGATCCCTGCATTCAGTGTTGTCCCGCGTTGTTCCCGCTTAGTGATAATATTGATCACGCCACCAATGGCATCAGAACCATATACAGCAGAACGCGCCCCACGGATATATTCTATTCTTTGCACCATTGAGATTGGGATCTGGCTAAAATCGGCAGCTCCGGTAATGCCTGCCTGATTCAAACGGATTCCATCTACCAGCACCAATGTATGGTTTGAGTTTGTACCACGAACAAATAAAGAAGAGTGCTGCCCAATACCACCATTCTGCGCGATATCAATACTCGGCAAACGACGCAAGACATCAACTAAGCTACTGGATTGCCAACGATCTATATCTTCACGAGTCACTACCGTCGTTGGCGCTAACACTGAAGAAATCGGCTGCTTAAAACGATTAGCTGTAATCACCAATGTATCTTGATTATCTGCACCTGCCAAATGGCTCCAACTAGAAAATACCGCCACGGATGCAGCAGATAGAAGAATCTGTTTTTTATTTATCATAAGATTTGTGATGAGAATATGTGTGGTATCTGGCTATATATATTTAACTATAAAGAGTCATGCTACGATGAAGGCTTTAGCGTGTCCAGAATACCTCTCTATCAAAAAAAGAGCAGATAAACCAGAAAACTGGACATCCTTTGTACTTTCCCTACAATGCGCTCGGAAATTTTTCTTAACGCGACGAGAACCCGATAATGCAGAATGCCTTGCCAACGGAAAATTATGAAAATCAATTGATGGAGAAAGTCCATCGTCTAAAAGGAATGATGCTCCCCTTTAGCGCACCTGAGCCTGACGTTTTCCGTTCCCCGGCATCACATTACAGAATGCGCGCAGAATTCCGTATCTGGCATGAGGAAGATGACCTTTACCACATCATGTTTGATCAACAAACTAAACAGCGTATCCGTATTGATCAATTTCCAGTTGCCAATCACCTAATCAATAAAATGATGCAAGCCATCATTGCTGGCGTAAAAGACAATCCCGTATTACGCCATAAACTGTTTCAAGTGGATTACCTTTCTACCCGCAGTAACAAAATCATTGTCTCTCTGCTTTACCACAAAAAACTGGGGGATGAATGGCGTGAACATGCAACCGCTCTGCGTAACCAACTCACCGCAGCAGGGTTTGATGTACAACTTATTGGACGTGCAGCAAAAACCAAGATCATGCTTGACCATGACTATATTGATGAAGAGCTGTCTGTTGCAGGCAAGATCATGATTTATCGTCAGGTTGAAAATAGCTTCACACAGCCGAATGCCAGTATTAACGTTCATATGTTGGAATGGGCAATTGATATCACCAAAAGCTCGAAAGGTGACTTGCTTGAGCTGTATTGTGGTAATGGTAATTTTTCCCTGGCACTGGCGCAGAATTTTGAACGGGTATTAGCGACAGAAATTGCCAAGCCTTCAGTGGCTGCCGCACAATTTAATATCGCAGCGAACAAAATTGATAACGTACAGATTATCCGCATGTCAGCGGAAGAATTTACTCAAGCGATGAACGGAGAGCGTGAGTTTAACCGACTGCAAGGAATTGATTTAAGCAGTTATCAATGTGAAACCATTTTTGTTGATCCACCGCGCAGCGGACTGGATGAAGAAACGCTAAAAATGGTTCAAGCGTATCCACGTATTCTTTATATTTCCTGCAATCCAGAAACGCTCTGCCAAAATCTGGAGACGCTAACACAGACCCACAAAATCAGCCAACTGGCGCTCTTTGACCAGTTCCCTTATACCCATCATATGGAATGCGGTGTCCTGCTGGAAAAAAGAACTTAGCCGTCATTAAAAACACAAACGCCACAAGGTCAATTTCGTGGCGTTTTTTACCGAACCATTCTCGATAAAAGCGATTAACTTTGGCTTTCTGAAGTGAGCACTGCTTGCTGCTTGCGCTTTTTCATCTTTAGGTAGATCCAAAACACCAAGACAGTACCAATAACGACAGGCAAGAAATTAGAGCCAATTGCTGGATATTCCATCCGCATGAATGCGTTATACACAAACATGCCTAAGAAGAAGCATCCTACGGCCAGTTTTGGTAATCCTTCTGCCATTGGATAATTCAAATAACGTTGATGGAGACAATACAAAGAAAGTACCAGTGCAATAAGAGGGAAAATAGAAAAAGAGACAAATGAATTAAAAAATGTTGAGAAAGTTCCGTGTGTTGCCATTCCAACGATAAGAGCCAGCAACATTGTGCTTTTATCTTGTCGGTATTGTTCCATCGTATTATTCTCCTTTCATTATTATTCAGAGGTTTTAGGGATCGCTTTAGGGACAGTATTTTTTTCTTGCTCACGACGATACCAATAATAAGCGCCTTTGGAAATTATGCGGAGTTGCAAAACCAAACGCTCTTCGAGACGACGCCTTTTTTCTTCATCAATATCCAATGCTTCTGCGCCTGCGCTGAACACGATTGTCACCATCGCCTCAGCCTGTATCTCAGTAAAATGACGTGGCATATGGCTAGCTTGTTCAAGATAGTCTGCCAATTCGGCAATAAAATGCTGGATTTCTCGTGCTACAGCCGCACGAAATTCAGCCGATGTACCGGAGCGTTCACGCAGCAATAGACGGAACGCATTGGGATTGTTGCCGATAAACTCCATGAAGGTTGAAACTGAAGTACGGATGACACTGCCGCCTTTGGCGATACGCTGACGGGCCTGACGCATTAACTGACGCAACATCAAACCACTTTCATCCACCATCGTTAGCCCCAGTTCATCCACATCCCGAAAATGCCGATAAAAAGAAGTCGGTGCAATACCCGCCTCCCGAGCTACTTCCCGTAGGCTCAGGCTGGTAAAACTGCGTTCAGCACTGAGTTGGCTAAATGCCGCCTCAATCAGGGAGCGGCGGGTTTTTTCTTTCTGTTTTGCTCTAACGCCGGTTACGTTACTCACAACAATCCTGATCTATCTCGACTTTAATCGGGCAAATATAACAGATTCTGCTAAGTTTGCTGTGATTGTTCTCTTAAAGATATTATTCGATGTTTTCCTGATTTATTTCTAAGCAGTGAGATAAAAACCTTATGCTCATTGGGTTATTGCATCAAGTAATGTTAAGATAGCGTTGTTATTTTGTGTAAAAACAGGTCTTTCCTCTATGCAACATACTCATTTTGATGCCATTGTGATTGGCTCTGGTCCCGGTGGGGAAGGAGCAGCAATGGGGTTAGTAAAACAAGGCAAAAACGTTGCTGTTATAGAACGTTATAATAATGTCGGTGGTGGGTGTACTCATTGGGGCACAATCCCGTCGAAAGCTCTCCGCCATGCTGTTAGTCGTATTATCGAATTTAATCAGAATCCCCTCTACAGTGATAACTCCCGCATTCTTCGTTCCTCGTTTTCAGAAATTCTGCGCCATGCTGAAGTCGTTATTAACCAGCAAACTAAGATGCGCCAAGGGTTTTATGAACGTAACCGTTGTCGAATGTTTGCAGGAGAAGCCACTTTCATTGATGAACATCGGGTAAGTGTGCGTTATACCGATGATAGTGTTGATATCTTGAGTGCAGACAACATTATCATTGCCACCGGCTCCCGTCCTTACTGCCCTCCTGATGTTGATTTCACCCACTCCCGTATTTATAACAGCGATACCATATTGCAACTGGATCACGAACCTCGCCATGTCATTATTTATGGGGCCGGAGTGATTGGTTGTGAATATGCCTCCATTTTCCGCGGATTGGGTGTTAAGGTGGATTTGATCAACACTCGTGATCATCTTCTGTCCTTTCTTGATCAAGAAATGTCTGATGCCCTCTCCTACCATTTTTGGAATAGTGGCACGGTCATCCGCCACAACGAAGAATATGAAAAAATTGAAGGCGTTGATAATGGTGTCATCGTTCACCTGAAATCCGGCAAGAAAGTCAAAGCGGATTGCCTGTTGTATGCCAATGGCAGAACAGGTAATACAGACAAGCTAGGTTTAGAAAATGTCGGACTGGAAACAGACAGCCGAGGTTTACTGAAAGTCAATCGCGTCTATCAGACCAACAATGAAAACATCTATGCAGTTGGTGATGTTATTGGCTATCCAAGTTTGGCTTCTGCGGCCTATGATCAGGGACGCATCGCTGCAAAAGCGATGACCACAGGCAATGCTAATCTGCATCTGGTGGAAGATATCCCAACCGGGATTTATACCATTCCTGAAATTAGTTCGGTTGGTAAAACCGAGCAACAATTAACTGCAATGAAAATCCCTTATGAGGTAGGTCGCGCCCAATTCAAACATCTGGCAAGAGCACAAATTGCCGGTATGAATGTTGGCAGTATCAAGATCCTGTTCCACCGTGAGACAAAACAGATTTTAGGCATCCACTGTTTTGGCGAACGTGCCGCAGAGATCATTCATATTGGTCAGGCCATTATGGAACAAAAAGGTGAAGGCAATAATATCGAATATTTCGTTAATACTACCTTCAATTATCCAACAATGGCGGAAGCCTACCGTGTTGCGGCACTCAATGGGCTAAACCGATTATTTTGATGTTTTTCCGAGTATTGCGAAATAATTGCCCATTTTAGTACGAATCGCCTCTGCCAATTGCTCATAGCGACCACGCAGAGGTGAGCCGGGACGATAAACCAATATGACGGATCGCCTAGGTTCCGGTTCATCACACTCCAGATAGCAAACCCCATCCCGCCTTCTCTCATTCGGAACTGACAAATCAGGTAATAATGTAATACCGCTGCCCGCTGCAACCATATTGCGCAGAGTTTCCAGACTGGTTCCCCTAAAATGGGTATCTTCTTTGGCTCCCGCCTGGAAACAAAATCCCATCGCATGATCACGCAAACAGTGTCCATCTTCCAGCATCAATAACTTCTCGCCGGATAGCTCACCCATCTTAATTTTGTCCCGCCCAGCCCATTTATGCTCTTCAAATACCGCCAGTTTCATGGGTTCTTCAAACAACGGCACTTCGATAAATGCTTCGGTCTCTTTCACCAACGCCAAAATAGCGCAGTCAAGCTTTCCACTATCAAGTTGTGCCAACAAGTTTTGGGTTTGTGCCTCATGTAGGTACATTTCCAATTTGGGGAACAATTTATGCAGTTCAGGAATGATAAGTGGCAGGAGATAGGGGCCGATTGTTGGAATAAGACCAATATGCAACGGCCCAGACATACTTTCACCTTGAAGGGAGGCCATTTCCTGCAAAACTTTCACTTCCCTCAATACCGTTTTGGCCTGTTCCACTAGCAACATTCCCTGTTGGGTAAACAATACCTTGCGGCTAGTGCGTTCCAGCAGCATCACCCCAAGCTCATCTTCCAGTTTGCGGATTTGCCCGCTCAGGGTCGGTTGGCTGACATGACAAGCATCAGCGGCTCGGCGAAAGTGCCGGTATTCAGCAAGTGCTACAAGGTATTCCAGATCGCGGATATTCATTCCCAACCTCAGCATTTGATATCAATGATAGTATTGACCAATAAATCATTATATCCACGAGGGGAAAAAACTATCAACTGCGTGTGATTATTGATGTTTTTAGCTAAATCGCTGCTTGGCCTGAGCAATCGCTTGCTTCACTTGTTCTTGCGCTACACCACCTTTTGCCAGTCGTTTGTCCAAACACGATTGCAACGATAAAACGTCATAGACATCCACAGCAATGACGTTGCTGAATTTTTGCAATTCAAGCAGGGAAAGCTCTTCCAGCGCTTTACCTCTGTCAATTGCCGCAACAACAACTTCACCAACAATGTGATGTGCCTCGCGGAACGGGACACCTTTTGCGACCAGATAATCAGCCAGTTCAGTCGCGTTAGCATACCCTTGCTTTGCTGCTTCCTCACAACGGGAGCGTTTTACCTGAATGCCATCCAACACCAGTATCGCCATATGCACACAATCCAACCAGGTATCCAGTGCATCAAACAAGCCTTCCTTATCTTCCTGCATATCTTTATTGTAAGCGAGAGGAAGTCCTTTTAAAGTCATCATCATCCCCGTCAATGCCCCTTGCACCCGTCCACACTTACCACGGATAAGTTCCAATGCATCTGGGTTTTTCTTTTGCGGCATCAAGGAAGAGCCGGAAGTTACCCGATCCGACAATTCAACAAAGCCGGCCTCTCCACTATTAAAGAAAATCAAATCCTCAGCAAAACGCGAAAGATGAACCATACTAATGCTCGCATCTGACAGTAGCTCCAAGACATGATCACGATCCGAAACACTATCCAGGCTATTGCGTGTCGCTGAGGCGAAACCGAGCCATGACGCCAGTTGCTCACGATCAATATCATAAGCCGTTCCTGCCAGCGCCCCGCATCCCAACGGGCTGACATCCAACCGCTTTAATGCATCTTGCAATCGACTTTCATCACGACTAAGCATTTCCACATAGGCCAAACACCAGTGGGCAAAAGTGACAGGTTGCGCCCGCTGTAAATGGGTATAACCTGGCATTACCGCATCCTGATTGTTTTCAGCAGTGAATACCAACGCTTGTTGCAACTCAGCTAATGCTATCAGAATGTGGATGATCTGATCTTTACACCATAATTTCAGGTCAGTTGCGACCTGATCATTACGGCTGCGTCCCGTATGGAGTTTTTTACCCAAATCACCCACTTTCGTAATAAGTTGCCCTTCTACCCAACTGTGAATATCTTCCGCATCACTTTGCAAAATGGCCTTGGGGTTAATTCGCACTTCATCCAGTAATTCATTTAAAGCCAGTTCCAGCTTTTGTTGCTCTTCGGCAGTTAACACTCCTACCGTAACCAACGCTTTTGACCATGCAACAGAACCAACAATATCCTGCTCCGCCAAACGATAATCAAAACGCAGTGAATCATTAAATTGCTTGAACCGCTGATCGGCTTCCTGACTGAAACGCCCACCCCAAAGTGCCATAATATTGTTCCTGTTTTTTCTAATTGCTATCGATTACTAAAAGTTGATCGCCCCAAAATTACTTTTTACTGTTCAGTGCACGAATACGTGAAGAAAGCGAATAGAGGCGAATAAACCCTTCTGCATGGCTATGATCGTAAACTTCATCCTCGCCAAAAGTGGCGAACTCTTCAGAATAGAGGCTATTGGCTGACTTTTTCTGCACTGCCGTTACCTGCCCTTTATAAAGTTTCACAACCACTTCACCGCTGACACTGGCCGCTAAAATTTCTGCTGCTGCTTGGATTGATTGACGCAATGGCGCAAACCAACGGCCGTCATAAACAACATAAGACATCTCCAGCCCCAGTTGTTGACGCCATTTGAAACTATCGCGATCTAAAACCAGTTGTTCGATGCCGCGCAGTGCTTCCATCATGATGGTTCCCCCCGGAGTTTCATAACAACCGCGGGATTTCATGCCTACTAAACGGTTTTCTACGATATCGATCCGGCCAATGCCGTGCCTGGCTCCCCACTTATTTAACTCATCAAGGCATTGATAGGGGGAAAGCGCCTGACCATTCACGCTAACTACTTCACCTCTTTCAACCGTCACAGTGATATATTCCGGTTCATTGGGCGCCTCTTCTGGCTCTACTGTCCACACCCAGCAATCTTTATTGGCAGTATTCCACGTGCTTTCCAAAACCCCACCTTCGGTTGAAATGTGCCATGCATTTTCGTCACGGCTATAGATTTTCTCCAGTGTTGCGGTTGTCGGGATATCACGAACTTTTAAATAATCCAGCAGCGCTTCACGGGAACGCAGATCCCATTCCCGCCACGGAGCTACAACTTTCAGATGTGGTGCCAAAGCGGTATAAGTACTCTCAAACCGAACCTGATCATTCCCTTTACCTGTTGCACCGTGGGCGACGGCATCCGCTCCCACTTTCAGAGCCAGCTCAACCTGAGCTTTAGCAATAATTGGACGAGCCATTGATGTACCAAGCAGATAACTTCCCTCATACAGGGCGCCGGTTTTTAACACAGGATAAACATACTCTTTGATAAACTCTTCGCGCAGATCAACGACATGACATTCAGAAGCACCGGAACGTAATGCTTTCTGCTCCACCCCCTCCAGATCTTCACGACTTTGGCCGACATCAGCGACAAACGCAATCACTTCACAATTGCCATAATGTTCTTTTAGCCACGGAATAATGGCGGATGTATCCAAACCACCTGAATATGCCAGAACGATTTTCTTAATGCTTTTAGTCATAGAGATAACCTTTTTAATTTTAGTACAAACATAAGTTCGGGAATTACACGTCCAATTACGCCAAAATTCGTGTGCCAATAGGGATGCCATTAAATAACGCAATCAACTGATCTGCATGGCGCCAACTCGCGATATCCACTGGTTGTCCGAGTGTTTTTGCCGCTTCTAATGCTGCATTTACTTTCACTATCATGCCGTTAGTAATAATGCCTTGATCGATAAGCTGCGCGATCTGTTCTGTCGTGACTTCTGGGATCTTTTTCCCTTTCCCATCCAGAATACCGCTGACATCGGACAACAAGATCAAATCTGCATTCAGCACTTGTGCGATGGCCGTCGCCGCTTGATCGGCATTGACATTCATCAATTCACCTTGTTCAGTGATACCAATTGAACTGATAATCGGCATATAGCCCAAATCCAGCAAAATTTTCAGGAGATCAGGTATTCCTGATTGAGCCTTTCCAGTGTGACCAAGCTCTTCATCAAGTTGAGAAACGTTAACCATTCCCCCATCACCCAGACATAATCCGATGGCAGGCAAACGATACTTTGTTGCCCACGCCAGCAATTTCTTGTTGGCAGTTCCGGCTAACGTCCCCGTAATGATGTCAATCTGATCCTCAGGCGTAACCCGCAAGCCTTGTTTCTTCAAAATAGGCATCTGCAATCGTTGCATCAGCTCATCAACCAAGCAACCACCGCCGTGTACAATAACCAGCGGACGTTTATGTGTTTTTCGGTATAACTGTAATGTGGTAAATAACCGTTCCAGCGCTTCTTCACTATCTAACAACACACCACCCAACTTGATAACTAACGGCTCCATCAGATTTATCCTCTGTCGGTATTAATATCTGTAGGTTAGAAATTAAAGTAATGCCTGAGTTTCTTCATACCCAAAACGAATATTCATGCACTGTACTGCTTGTGCCGCTGCCCCCTTCAACAAATTATCCTCAGCCCCTACGATGATCAGGTATTGCCCCTGAACAGCAAAACCAATATCGCAGAATGGCAAACCAACAACGGCTTTCAACGCGGGAACCCCTTTGCTATATAACCGCACCAACGGCTTATCATGATATGCCTGTTGATAAGCCGCCCTAATTTGGGCTTCTGTCACACCAGATTTCAATTTACAGGTAATTGTGGCAAGAATACCGCGTGAGAAATTGCCTAAATGAGGGGTAAAAATCACCTCTGTACCTAAATGAGTAGTGATTTCAGGCTGATGACGATGGTTAAAAACACCATACGGTTGCAAACTAATTTCACAGAAGCTATTGGTGATCGACGCTTTTCGGCCAGCGCCACTGACACCACTGACAGCGTTGATAACAGGCCAATGTTCTGTATCTAATAAATTTTGTTCAAGCAACGGTTTCAAGGAAAGTTGGGAAACAGTGGGGTAACAGCCGGGAACAGCAATCAATTGAGCTTGCCTGATTTTCTCTGCTTGCCATTCTGCCAATCCATATACCGCTTGCTCCAACCACCGAGTATTTTTATGTTCAAACCCGTAGTATTTTTTATAGAACTGTGTATCTTTCACGCGATAGGCACCAGATAAATCAAACACGATACAACCTGCTGCCAGAAATATCGGGACAATATCATGGCTGACTTCATGGGCAGTGGCGAGAAAGACCACATCAATCCCTTTTGCCGCTTCACTCACATCGGCCAACGGCTGTAAGGGCAAATCAAGAATACCCTTATATTGTGGATGAAGTTCTGAAAAACATTTCCCTGCATCTAAACTTTGAGAAGAAACCATCAAGCCGGAGAGATGGACATAGGGATGACGTTGCAGATATGCTGCTAACTCAGCTCCGGTATAACCACTGGCACCAACTATCAGCGTATTCAACATGGGATTTATTCACCTTATAGTATTAACCCAATAGTATTAATTCAATGACTTTATTGCATTTATATGCAATTAATTTGCATGAATATTGATACTATTATGAGTAAGGGCTGTCAACAGTGAATATTAAATTACCGTCTTTTATTAAATTATATCATCAGCTCATTGCGGCTCCTTCTATCAGCGCAACTGATGCTGAACTTGATCAAAGTAATGAAGTTGTTATCAATCTGCTGGCAGAATGGCTAAAAGAGATCGGGTTTACCATTGAAATTCAACCCGTTCCTGAAACCAGAGGTAAATTCAATCTGCTGGCAACATTGGGCAGTGGTTCGGGGGGTTTACTGCTATGTGGTCATACAGATACCGTTCCTTTTGATGAGGGACGCTGGACACAAGATCCCTTCACATTGACCGAGCGCGATGGCAAATTATATGGACTTGGGACGGCTGATATGAAAGGCTTCTTTGCCTTTATCATTGATGCGTTGCGGGATATCGATGTCAGCAAACTATCTCACCCTCTTTATATTCTCGCTACCGCTGACGAAGAAACATCAATGGCAGGTGCACGCTACTTTGCTGCCAATGCTCATATTCGGCCTGATTTTGCCATCATTGGCGAACCGACATCATTACAGCCAATCCGCGCCCATAAAGGGCATATAGCCCAGGCTATCCGCATTGAAGGAAAATCAGGGCATTCCAGCGATCCAGCGCGGGGTGTCAATGCCATTGATCTGATGCACGAATCCATTACCCAGCTAATAAAACTACGCCACACCTTGCAAGAGCGCTATCACAATCCGGCGTTCGTCATCCCTTACCCAACCATGAATTTCGGCCATATTCATGGCGGTGATGCTGCAAATCGTATTTGTGCCTGCTGTGAACTGCATATGGATATCCGTCCGCTGCCCGGATTGACCTTGCAGGATTTGAATGGGTTGCTGAATGACGCACTGGAACCCGTAAAACAGCGCTGGCCTGGTCGCCTGAACGTGACAGAACTTCATCCCCCCATTCCGGGCTATGAATGTCCGACAAACCACAAACTGGTCGGCGTGATTGAAAAACTGTTGGGAACCAAAGCAGATACCGTCAATTACTGTACGGAAGCGCCTTTTATTCAGGAGTTGTGTCCAACATTGGTTTTAGGGCCTGGCTCGATTGAACAAGCGCACCAGCCCGATGAATTTTTGGATATGGCATTTATTGAGCCAACGAGAAGATTGCTTTCACAGCTTGTGGCGCATTTTTGTTTGAATGTGGGTTAAAGCTGTACTGTTTCCCAGCCGTCAAATGGCTAATCCTCTGCAAAAGTGTTCATAATTAGTACCATAAATGGACTGGGAGTACCCGGTCGGCGTTATAACCTCGGTGAATGCATCGGGGTTTTTCGCTAATTCTCCAACATGAATTTCTTTCCTGATCACTTTGAATATTCCTCACTGGGAATAAGGCATTTCTCGATTGACTAAAAACTCCGCTTCGCCCATTCTATTTGGACATCTAAATGGATAGACATATAAACACTTAAACATCTAAAAATAAGCGGGCAAAAGTTCCGTTTGTTCATGAGGGCACAGGGTATGAGTTTTTTTCACGCTAATCAGCGAGAAGCGCTGAACCAGAATCTGGCTGAACTTGAAGGGCAAATTCGTGTTTCCTTTGAATTCTTTCCACCCAGAACGGCTGAGATGGAACAAACCCTGTGGAAATCCATTGATCGCTTGAGCAAGCTGAAACCTAAGTTTGTTTCTGTTACCTATGGCGCCAACTCTGGCGAACGTGATCGCACGCATAGCATTATCAAGGATATTAAAGAAAAAACGGGTCTTGATGCAGCCCCACACCTGACTTGCATTGATGCCAGCCGTGCAGAGCTAAGCAACATTGCTCATGATTATTGGCAAAACGGCATTCGTCATATTGTGGCATTACGTGGTGATTTACCGGCTAACGGTTGTAAGCCAGAAATGTATGGTGCTGATTTAGTTGAACTATTAAAAAAAGAAGCAGATTTTGATATCTCCGTTGCAGCTTATCCAGAAGTGCATCCAGAAGCGAAAAGTGCACAGGCAGACTTGATCAATTTAAAACATAAAATTGATGCTGGAGCCAATCGCGCCATTACCCAATTCTTTTTTGATGTGGAAAGTTATCTGCGTTTTCGTGATCGCTGTGTCGCAACAGGGATTGACGTAGAAATTGTACCAGGGATCTTACCAGTCTCGAACTTCCGTCAATTGCAACGATTTGCTTCAATGACTAACGTTCGGATCCCAAGCTGGATGACCAGAATGTTTGAAGGATTAGATGATGATCCGGAAAGTCGCAACTTAGTCGGTGCATCTATTGCAATGGATATGGTGAAAATTCTCAGTCGTGAGGGCGTGAAAGATTTTCATTTTTATACCCTAAATCGGGCAGAATTGAGTTATGCCATCTGCCATACATTGGGAGTACGCCCTTGCTAATTAATTTACCCGCTACGTCTCAGAAGCCGAACTGTTTCCCCATTCGGCTTCTATGATTCAAAAATATTTAAACTATCCTGTATTGCGCATTCCTGCCGCGACGCCGGCAATTGTCACCATCAGCGCCTGCTCAAGATGCGGATCAGGATTTTCCTGCTGACGGGAACGCTGTAGTAATTCGGCCTGTAGTACGTTCAACGGATCGGTATACACATTACGCAAAGCGATGGACTCAGCGATCCACGGCAAATCCGCCATCAATTGCTCATCCTGCGCAATGGTCAGTACCGTTTTGATATCCTCCGCCAGTTGGTTACGCAATTTTACGCCTAACGGCCACAGTTTCGGTTCTACCAAACGCTGATCGTAATATTCTGCTAACCACAAATCTGCTTTGGCAAATACCATCTCCAACATGGCAATACGCGTGTTAAAGAATGGCCAGTCGCGACACATATCCGTTAAAACTGGCAAGTTACCGGCATCGATCACCCGTTGCAGCGCCGCACCTGCACCTAACCATGCCGGTAGCATCAAGCGGTTTTGCGTCCAGGCAAATATCCACGGGATCGCCCGCAAACTTTCAACGCCTCCTGTCGGGCGTCGTTTAGCCGGCCGCGAACCCAAAGGCAGTTTTGCCAACTCTTGTTCCGGTGTTGCTGCCCGAAAATAAGGCACAAATTCCGGTTGCTCACGAACATAATCACGATACATATCACAGGAAACATCGGAGAGTGTATCCATAATCTGGCGCCATTCCGGTTTCGGCTCCGGTGGCGGCAATAAGTTTGCTTCCAGAATCGCACTGGCATACAAGGCCAAACTGCTGATCGTTACCTGCGGCAAACCAAACTTAAAGCGGATCATTTCCCCCTGCTCTGTTACGCGAAACCCGCCTTTCAGACTACCCGGCGGTTGGGAGAGTAAAGCCGAATGGGCAGGAGCACCACCACGGCCAATCGTACCTCCACGCCCGTGGAACAGGGTAAGCGTCACGCCCTCTTTTTCACACACTTTAATTAATGCATCCTGTGCCCGATATTGTGCCCACGACGCCGCCATCACCCCTGCATCTTTAGCAGAATCGGAGTAACCAATCATCACCATCTGCTTATCCTTAATCAGATCGCGATACCACTCAATTCCCAATAGTTGTCGAATCACGCCTTCAGCATTGTTCAGGTCATCAAGGGTTTCGAATAACGGCGCGACAGGCAATGACAATGGGCATCCCGCCTCTTTCAGCAATAATTTTACCGCCAAGACATCAGAAGGCACTTTCGCCATGGAAATAACATAAGCCGCAATCGAATCTTGTGGTGATTCAGCAATAACCTTGCAGGTATCGAAAACTTCTTGTGTTTCTGCGCTTGGCTGCCAATCACGCGGGATTAGAGGACGTTTTGATTGCAACTCTCTCAACAGAAATGCCTGCTTTTCGGCTTCAGGCCAGCTCGCATAATCGCCCATTTCCAGATATTGCGTCAGTTCAGCAATCGCATCAGTATGGCGGGTACTTTCCTGACGGATATCAATACGCACCAAAGACAAACCAAAGCTACGAATGCGGCGCAAGGTATCCAGTAATTGCCCGTTCGCGATAATTTCCATACCACAATCTTTCAGGGATTGATAACAAGCATATAACGGTTGCCATAACTGTTCGTTATGCAGGAGTAGATCCGCTGGTGGTAAAGCTTGCTCGCCTTTAAGGTGTTTTTCCAGATAAGCCAGCGTGTTACTTAATTGCGTACGCAATTGTTTGGCAATCTCACGGTAAGGCTCTAAAACGTGCTCACCTCCCACCATTTGGCGAAGTTCAGGCGTACATTCCGACATGGAGAGTTCAGAAACTAAAACCTGAATGTCTTTCAGGAACAGATCTGCGGCCTTCCAACGACTCAGCAATAAAACATGACGGGTAATTTCGGCAGTAACGTTAGGATTACCATCACGATCTCCTCCCATCCAAGAGGTAAAACGTACTGGCACCGCTTCCACTGGCAAGCTATAACCAATGGATTCTTCCAGTTGTTCATTGAATTCACGCAGAAATGCCGGCACACCTTCCCACAAGCTGTTTTCGACCACAGCAAAACCCCATTTTGCTTCATCAATTGGGGTAGGACGAATCTTACGGATCTCATCAGTATGCCATGATTGGGCAATCAACTGACGCAACCGACGCATGATGTTATTACATTCATAATCGGCCAAATCGTCATGATCAAGCTGTGCCAGACAGCCATTCACTTCAACCAACTTATGAATCAGGGTACGGCGGGCAATTTCTGTCGGATGCGCAGTCAGAACCAATTCAATCGCCAGCTCATTGACCGCCTTGATCAAATCGTCATTGCTGAATTGTTTGTCTTTAAGTCGGTTGAACAGTGCTGCCAGCGCTACCGGATTACTTGCCGCTTCGCCATGCGGAGAAATGCTGTGATATTGTTCGGCAACATTAGTCAGATTTAAAAACTGGTTAAACGCACGGACAACAGGCAATAATTCATCATTGGATAAATTTTCCAGCGTTGATAAAAGCTGCTGGCGGTCAGCCTCGTTACCTGCACGGGATGATTTAGATAACTTCCTGATCGTTTCAACTTTATCAAGAATATCTTCTCCCAAAGCTTCTTTAATTGTCTCGCCCAGCAACTTACCGAGCATACTGACATTACTTCGCATTGCGGAATATTGTTGATTCATGTGGTTCCTGGCCTTGTGTTGCTGTATGTCACCTATTTCACCAATCGATTGGTGACCCTATTTTCTGTCTGAATGCTTCATGTTTTGCTGTAAAACGTGTTCTTCTGTTTATTTCTAACGTTCTATTCATATCAGAAAACAAACAATTTGGGCGAATTTTATGAAATTTTAAAAGAGAAAAAGGCGTGTTTGATTGATTGGATAGCGGTGTGAACATCAGCAGGGATAACCTGTTATATCCCTGCCAAAGCCTGATTGAACAATAGAAAGAAAATCCTCGCCTATAGAAATATTGGACTACAGAAGTTGCGACAGACGATTTAAATCCGATTGGATTGCCCCCGCGGTGACATCTCGTCCCGCTCCTGGCCCACGGATCACTAGCGGATTATCACGATACCAACGGCTCTCTATCGCAAAGACATTATCTGCCGGCAGCAGCGAAGCCAATGGATGATCGCTACGCACCGCTTCCACACCAACTTTCGCCTTGCCACTGGCATCAAAACGTGCGACATACCGTAGTACCATGCCCATTTCCTGTGCCGCTTCCAACCGTTGCATCATTTGCTCATTAATGGCAGCACTGTTTTCAAAAAACTCTTCAATGGAACCGCTCCGAGCCTCTGTCGGTACCAGAGACTCAACACGCACATGATCAGGCTCTATTTCATAACCCGCCTCGCGAGCCAGAATAACCAACTTACGCATCACATCCTGGCCAGACAGATCAATGCGCGGATCGGGTTCCGTCAACCCTTGCTGCCATGCTTGTTCAACTAAATCACTGAAAGGCACAGAACCATCAAATTGCAAGAACAGCCAGGATAATGTGCCGGAAAAAACACCACTGATGGACAGAATGGTATCACCGCTTTCCCGCAGATCCCTGACAGAGTGATTGATCGGTAGCCCTGCACCCACTGTGGCGTTGTATAACCAATGACGCCCGGTTTTTGCAAAGGCATCGCGGATCATACGGTATGTATTGCTGTCGGAAGAACCGGCGACTTTGTTGGCACTGATAACGTGGAATCCATAACTGGCAAAATAGATATACTCTTTGGCTAATTCTTCACTTGCCGTGACATCCAATACAACTAAATCATCATAAGGATGTGCCCGCATCCATAAAAACAGAGCATCTTCTTCATGTTCAGTCGCTTCATCATCAAAGAAGGCCAATGCCCGACTGGCATCAATACCCTGATAATTCAGCAAACTCCGGCGACTATCGACGACACCCGCCAGAATAAATTCAAAATCGCTGCGAGCGGAAATGTTCTTCTGTTCACGGGCGAATAACTCTAGCCATCGGGAACCAATATTTCCTTTGCCAAACAGCACCAAACCGATGCGTTTTTCTGCCCTAAACAGGCTTTGGTGCAATCCCTGAATCAAATGCGATGTCTGATTCGAACGCAGTACAGCAACCAGACTAATGTCATCTTCTGCGTGCCAGATAAACTCAACCGGCTGATCTTTTAATTGTTGATAAAAGCGATGGCTATGCAGCGGATTCTTGCATACACCTGCCCCCACTAACGCCACCAGCGCCAAACCTTCACGCAAAGAAAGTTTGCCGGATAAGGAAGCATCCTGCAAAACATCAAGGGCGCTATTCACAATCTCAGAGGTATAGCAAAGTTGGATCAAGTTGCAATCTGCATGTAACCCTGTTGCCAATGGCCGGATTTGGGCGCGCTTCAACAAAGAATCAATATCCTTATAGATTTGTTTGAAATCGTGAGCGGGAGAAACATGCAATTCAATCAGGCAGACATCATCATGGCTGGTCACAATTTTTGCTCCTGTCCCCGTTGCCAGCACCCGTTCAATACGAGTGGAGCCTTGTTCAGGCTGATAACTGCAACGCAATTGCAGATCAATATCGCTGAGAGAAACAGGCTGCAATGTACGGGTATGAAGAACAGGTGCTGCCAAACGTGCCAATTCACTGGCTTCGTCCAAACGCAGCAATGGCAGTAGGCAGGCATCTTTGACTTTACGCGGATCAGCACTGTAAACACCCGCCACATCACTCCAAATTGTGACTTTTTTGGCTCCCGCCAAAGCCCCAACTTGGGTCGCAGAATAGTCACTGCCATTGCGACCCAATAATACCGTTTCCCCCTTCTGGTTACTGGAGATAAAACCGGTAACTACTAAACGCTTATGGGGATTTTGGATCAATAATTGGCTAAGCAGGGGCTGAGATAAACTGATATCAACTTGCGGCTGCGCAATACGCTCTGCCCGCAGGAATTGACGCGCATCCAGCCATGCACTGGAGATACCCTTATTTTCCAGCACTGCCGCCATTAAACGGGCAGACCAGATTTCCCCATGACCGACAACTTCGGCATATGTGATATCGGTGACGGGCTTATCCAGCAATACACTCAATCTTTCCAGATCAGCGATAAACATTGCGTTTAGTTCTTCTGCAACTGCTTCGGGCAACAAACCACGGATCAATTCTTGCTGGTAACGCCGCAAAGACTGCTGTATTTGATGTGCTGATATCCGATCACTCTGACTCAACTTAAGCCAATCGATCAACTGGTTAGTCGTACTCCCCGCTGCCGATACCACCATCAAATCACCCGGCAAGCTGTAGTTCGCCATAATTTCAGCAACCCGCTGATAACATTTCACATCAGCCAGACTGCTGCCACCAAATTTATGTAACTGACGGCCAGATTCCGCCCCCGCTGTTGCCAGTATACTCATGATTACCTCGTTGCCGCTGCCTGAAACGCATTATCCAAATCAGCAATTAAATCCTGACTATCTTCAATTCCTACAGAGACACGAAGAAGCAAATCCGTAATCCCTGCCTGAGCCCTTGCTTCTGCCGACATTCCCGCGTGAGTCATGGTTGCAGTATGAGAAATCAACGATTCCACACCACCGAGAGATTCAGCCAAGGTAAATAATTTTAACGCAGATAAGAAACGACGCATGGCCTGTTCATCACCATCCAGTTCGAAACTGAGCATCGCCCCAAAACCTTGCTGTTGCTTAACAGCAATTTCATGCCCCGGATGGTTCTTCAGTGCAGGATAGAAGAGTCTTTTCACTTGGGGCTGCTGTTGCAGATAATCCACAATGGCAACAGCATTGCTTTGTTGGAGTAATACGCGGGCAGATAATGTACGGATGCCACGCAATAGCAGATAGCTATCAAAGGCCGCAGCCGTCACGCCAATATTGTTCGCCCACCAAGCCAGCTCTTCCGCGATAGCAGACTCTTTAGCGATAATTGCTCCCGCAATCAGATCAGAGTGCCCATTCAAATATTTCGTGCAGGAATGCACCACTAAATCGGCCCCCAACTCCAATGGCTTTTGCAATACAGGGCTTAAGAAAGTGTTATCAACGATAGCTAATGCCCCAATTTCATGAACCAATGCACAAATGTATTGAATATCAACAATCCGCAACAGAGGATTACTCGGTGTTTCAATCAATACCAGTTTGGGCTTTTTAGCCAATGCCTGTTGCAACGCCTGTTTATCTGACTGATCAACAAAAAGCACCTTGTATGCACCACGCTTGCTTAGACTGTCAAACAGACGGTAACTACCGCCATAACAATCATGAGGAGCTACCAATAAATCTCCTGGTTTCAGAAATACGGTACAGAGCAGATGAATCGCTGACATGCCACTGCTGGTCATGACTGCACCAGCTCCCCCTTCCAGCTCGGCCAAAACCTGTTGAACCACATCACGGCCAGGGTTGCCACGGCGCGAGTAATCATGAGCCCTGGGTTCATTAAAACCGGTAAAGTTGTATGTACTGGAAAGATAGATAGGCGGAACAACACAACCATATTGTTCATCAATATTTGAACCACTGTGAACCGCAATTGTCGCTTGCTTACATCCCATAACCTTTCCCCATCATCGTTATTATTAGCGTCACGCAAGAATAACGACTGGAAAGATAGACGTCAATACATCTAGACATCCAAATTATTTTGCGGTTTAATATCACAATTCCATGACTGTCATTACACTTCATATGTCTTCTGGTTATTTTTTATAAATTAGTACGGGTGGGGCGATATAGTCGACAAGCTAATTATGTTAGACTATTGCATTATCGATATGAAAACAGATCAGAAATTCCTTCCAATTTCTAATCTCAATTACTTGATTCAAAAATTATTTAAGGTATCTCATGGCTGAGTGGAATGGTGAGTATGTCAGCCCTTATGCTGAACATGGCAAAAAAAGTGAACAGGTCAAAAAAATTACAGTTTCAATCCCGCTAAAGGTATTGAAAATCCTGACTGATGAGCGCACCCGTCGTCAGGTGAATAATCTGCGTCATGCAACAAACAGCGAATTGCTGTGTGAAGCTTTTCTGCATGCGTTCACTGGACAGCCTCTGCCTAATGATAACGATTTGCGCAAAGAACGCCATGATGAAATCCCGGAAGCCGCGAAAATCATGATGCGTGAACGAGGTATTGATCCTGATACATGGGAATATTGATAACAAAAACGCCCGATGCGAAACATCGGGCGTTTTTGTTTTAACTATCCGGCCTGTATGGATGACAGACAGGAAAAAGTCATTACTTCTTAGTACCTGGAACGCTGAAACGTTTGTTAAAGCGATCAACACGACCACCAGTCGCAACATCACGCTGCTTACCGGTGTAGAACGGGTGGCATGCACCACAGACGTCCAGGTTCAGATCGTGACCTACAGTAGAGTTGATTTTGATTACATTACCGCAAGAGCAATTTGCAGTAATTGCTTCGTATTTAGGATGGATACCTTGTTTCATGGGAAACCTCTGTTCAGGCCGTGTCGCTATCCAGCCTTGTTTTGCTGCCAGACACCACACGTCGTGTTGATAAAAAATATGTATCGGTAATTTCTATACCAAAGGCGGCGGATCATACAGAATATCTGTTTATTGCGCAATGAAATCTGCGGATTTGCTATGATACTCTTATCGCTATACGTTCTTTCATCTGGTCATTAATCATCCGGAAATTGCCTTATGACAGTTGTTCAGGTTGCATTACCTGTCCCCCTAACCCGCACGTTTGATTATCTACTGCCTACAGGATTACCTTTGCCAGCTATCGGTGTTCGAGTATTCGTACCTTTTGGTAAGCGTAATGCGATAGGTATCGTCACTGGTATCACTGATAGCAGCGAATTTCCTCCTGAACAACTCAAGTCTATTTCCACTATTCTTGATGTCCAGTCCCTTTTTCCCAACGATCTCTGGCAATTGCTCCAGTGGGCAGTCAGCTATTATCACTATCCGCTGGGCGAAGTTTTGTTCCATGCCTTGCCAGTGTTGCTACGGCAGGGAAAACCGGCAGAATTTTCCCCACTCTGGCAATGGCAAGTCACTGAGGCAGGCCGTGAACTCCCGCTTACACAACTCAAGCGCTCCGCCAAACAACAAAAGGCGTTGGCCGCTTTGCGCCAACGCCCCGTTTATCGTCATCAAGTCTCTGAATTGGAGTTAAGCGAAAGCGCACTGCAATCACTGAAAAAGAAATCACTGATCGCTCTGCATCCCATCCAACCAGAAGCGGAAAATTGGCGTGCGCATTTTAAAACCATTGGCGAACGGTTAAAGCTCAATACAGAGCAAGCTACTGCGGTAGGCGCCATCCGGGCAGAAGATAAAACCTTTTCTCCGTGGCTACTGGCGGGAATCACAGGATCAGGTAAAACAGAAGTGTATCTCAGTATACTGGAGAACATTCTTGCACAAGGTAAACAGGCTCTCATTTTAGTGCCGGAAATTGGTTTGACACCACAGACTATTCGCCGATTCCGGGAACGTTTCAACGCCCCCATCGATGTTCTGCACTCAGCCTTGAATGACAGCGAACGGCTGGCAGTTTGGCTAAAGGCGAAAAGAGGGGAAAATGCCATCGTTATCGGTACACGATCTGCGCTGTTTACCCCCTTTGCTCATCTGGGTGTCATCATTATCGATGAAGAACATGACAGTTCTTACAAACAGCAAGAAGGCTGGCGCTATCATGCCCGCGATCTGGCCGTGTTCCGGGCGAAAAAAGAGGGCATTCCGATTATTATGGGTTCTGCCACCCCCGCACTGGAAACGCTATATAATGTGCAACAGGGGAAATATCGCCACCTCACCTTAACTCAACGGGCAGGCCACGCCCAACCAGCCACTCAGCATTTACTGGATCTGAAAGGCTTGCCATTGACAGTTGGATTATCCCAGCCGCTCATCAATCGCATGGGTGAACATCTCAAAGCTGACAATCAGGTTATCCTATTTCTGAACCGTCGTGGTTATTCTCCTGCCCTGCTCTGTCACGAATGCGGCTGGATAGCAGAATGCCAACGCTGTGATCACTATTACACCCTACACCAAAATCACCGCCACCTGCGTTGCCATCACTGTGACAGCCAGCGCCCAATCCCACGCCAATGCCCGCAATGTGGCTCTACTAACTTAATTCCCGTTGGCTTGGGCACTGAGCAACTTGAAGATGGCATTACAAAATTGTTTCCCAATACTCCGGTTACCCGCATCGACCGTGATACCACCAGCCGCAAAGGAGCACTGGAACAGCAACTGGCCGAAGTACATCAAGGTGGCGCCCGCATTTTGATTGGCACTCAAATGTTGGCAAAAGGCCACCATTTCCCCGATGTGACACTGGTCGCCTTACTGGATGTCGATGGCGCCTTGTTTTCTGCTGATTTCCGGGCTGCCGAACGTTTTGCCCAACTCTATACCCAAGTCTCCGGCCGGGCTGGACGAGCCGGAAAGCGGGGAGAAGTCGTCCTCCAAACCCACCACCCTGAACACCCACTTTTACAAATATTGTTGGAAAAAGGCTACGATGCCTTTGCCCAGCAAGCGATGGAAGAGCGCCAGCAAGTTCACCTACCTCCTTTTGTGAGCCATATCCTGCTCCGCGCAGAAGATCACGACAATCAGCAAGCTCCCGCATTTTTGCAACAAATGCGCCAACTGTTTGAACATCATGCACAGCCTGATAATCATTTATGGATCATGGGACCCGTACCCGCATTGCAGGCCAAACGTGGCGGTCGTTATCGTTGGCAGTTGATGATTCAGCACCCTTCCCGCATTTTTCTCCAGAAAATGATGGCCGGAATCTATCCCCAAATCACTACACTGCCACAAGCACGTAAAGTGAAATGGAACATTGATGTTGATCCCAGCGAAAGTTGATAATTATTTCTTTAATTTGCGAAGCACCTCTAAGAAATGATTCATATCACACTTTTTATGCAAACAAAGTAACAGATTGATCGGTTAATCAGCTTAAAATGAAATTATTAATATAACTGTAGAAAACAATCCGCCAGCACTTCCTTTTCAGGCAAGACTGGCGTTTTTTTAGCAGCCGGATAGCAATCGTTTCGCTGCCTGTGGAGAGTGAGGAGTGAACTATGGAAAAAAAGAAATGCGCGCGGGTAACCATGAAAGATGTTGCCAAAGTGGCTGGTGTTTCTACCGCAACTATATCAAGAACATTAATGAATCCTGACAAGGTTTCTGCCCGTACACGCCAGAAGGTCGAAAATGCGGTGTTGGAAGTAGGTTATTATCCCCACAATCAGGCCAAAAATTTACGGCATAATGTATCCAGAACCATCTTGGTTCTTGTGCCCAATATCAGTGATCCTTTTTTTACTGAGGTTATTCGGGGTATTGAAGAAACCGCTACTGAACATGGTTACCTGGTTCTGATTGGTGATTGCAAGCATCAACAGCAACAAGAACATGCGTTTATCAATCTTCTGATCACCAAACGCATTGATGGTATGGTGCTACTGGGTTCCAACATTCCTTTCGATGTTTCCAAAGAAGAACAGAAAAACCTGCCTCCCATGGTGATGGCCAATGAATTCACTCCGGAACTGGAACTCCCCACTGTCCATATTGACAACCTGACAGCCGCCTTCAATGCCACTCATCATTTGCAAAAACTGGGACACAAACGCATTGCCTGCATTACCGGGCCGGAAACCATGCCATTGTGCCACTATCGCTTGCAGGGTTACATCCAGGCATTGCGACGCACAGGGGAAGACATTCGCGAAGAATATATTCTCCGCGGTGATTTCACCTATGAAAGCGGAGCGACATTGGCGGCAACCCTGCTTACCCTGCCAGAGCCTCCAAGCGCTATTTTCTGCCATAGTGATGTCATGGCAATGGGCGCAATGTGGCAAGCTAAAAAAATGGGATTAAAATTACCAGAGGATCTCTCTGTTGTCGGTTTCGATAATTTAAACTTGGCCCAATACTGCGAACCGGCCCTAACCACAGTGGAACATCCCCGTTATGAGATTGGGTATCATTCCATTCTGTTATTGCTGGAACAGCTTCAAGGCCGTTTGGTTTCCAAAGATTCAAGATTATTGGAGGCAGAATTGATTATTCGTGCGAGTACTTGTTCGCCCAAAAGCTAGGCAAATAACGACAGCTTAAGTAACATTAGTTATCTATTCTTTAATTTTTTAAATAACTCAGCGAATTAAACAGTGGCACAACGAGATTATGTGAGTCGCGGGCGTAGCAATCCCCGTCGGAAAAGTACTGGTAAGAAAAAAAATCAGGCTCAAGGATTACCCAAAACTACATTAGCCGTTGCAGTGGCCTTGGTGGTCATGTTTATTGGTGGGCTTTATTTCATCGTACACAATAAACAGGCAGAAAATAAGCAGGGAGAAAGTGCACAAAATGCCTCACAGTCCCATCATCAAACCAAAGGACAAGGCCTGCCACCAAAACCAGAAGAACGCTGGAGTTATATCAAGGAATTGGAAAACCGTCCGGTGAATGAATCTTCCATACAGGAAGGCGATGCAACAGTAAATAAACCGCTAAACCATCCTCCTCAACTAACACCTGAGCAGAAACAGCTGCTCGAACAAATACAAGCAGATATGCGCCAGCCGCCTATTTCATTGAAAGAGGTGCCTTATAACAGTGAACCGGTTCCACGTTCGCGAGTGATCAATCCTCCTGCACAACAGCAATATACTGAACAGATTTTGCCAGAACAAAAGTCAGCAGCCGTGCCGGAAAAAAAGCCTTCAACGTCTTCCCAAACCAGTACAAAGTCTGAGGTAAATGAGACGAAATTGATGCTACAATGCGGTTCTTTCCGCACAATGGAACAGGCGGAATCCGTCCGTGCCAACCTTGCATTCGCAGGCATTGAGAGTCAGATTACCACGAAAGACAATTGGAACCGTGTTGTACTTGGCCCTTATAAAAATAAAGCCAGCGCTGAGAAAATGCGCGAACGTGTCGCAGGTGCCGGTGTACCTGGCTGTATTCTCCGCCCTACCGGGGGTTGAAAAAGCAGAAAGCTCCCCCATCTTAGTCTCTAATAATATACACATGGTGCTTTTATCAGCAGTACGCAATCAATTGTGAGATAACAAATTAATGCTCCGTGTGTACCATCTTCTATTTTGTAACCAGGGGCTAACTCGTGACTACAATCGTAAGTGTTCGCCGTAATGGCAAAGTTGTCATCGGTGGTGATGGACAAGCAACAATGGGTCATACCGTTATGAAAGGCAATGTCCGCAAAGTACGCCGCCTTTACCATGACAAAGTCATCGCGGGTTTTGCCGGCGGTACTGCCGATGCTTTCACGCTGTTCGAGCTGTTTGAACGGAAACTCGAAATGCATCAAGGGCACCTAACCAAAGCAGCCGTTGAACTAGCCAAAGATTGGCGAACGGATCGCATGCTGCGCAAACTGGAAGCCCTGCTTGCTGTCGCAGATGAAAATGCTTCTCTGATCATTACAGGCAATGGTGATGTTATTCAGCCAGAAAATGACCTTATCGCCATTGGTTCCGGTGGATCATACGCACAGGCTGCTGCCCGCGCTATGCTGGAAACAACCGAACTCAGCGCCAGAGAAATCGCAGAACGCGCTTTAACTATCGCTGGCGATATCTGCATCTACACCAACCATAATCACAACTTCGAAGAACTGCCTTCGAAAGCGTAAGGATAGATAGTATGTCTGAAATGACTCCTCGCGAAATTGTCAGCGAACTAAATAATCATATTATCGGCCAGGACAAAGCAAAACGTGCCGTTGCTATTGCCCTGCGTAACCGCTGGCGTCGCATGCAGTTAGATGAATCACTGCGTTATGAAGTCACTCCAAAAAATATTTTGATGATAGGCCCAACCGGTGTCGGTAAAACCGAGATTGCCCGTCGTCTGGCAAAACTGGCCAATGCTCCCTTTATCAAGGTTGAGGCAACTAAGTTCACCGAAGTGGGTTATGTTGGTAAAGAAGTCGATTCCATCATTCGTGATCTCACTGACGTAGCAGTAAAAATAGTCCGTCTGCAATCCATTGAGAAGAACCGCTATCGTGCAGAAGAGTTAGCAGAAGAACGTATTCTGGATGTCCTGCTGCCACCAGCAAAAAATAACTGGGGACAGACTGAAACTCAAGCTGAACCGTCTTCAACTCGTCAGGCATTCCGCAAGAAATTGCGTGAAGGCCAGTTAGACGATAAAGAAATTGAAATTGAAGTTTCAGCCGCTCCAGTTGGTGTTGAAATCATGGCACCTCCGGGCATGGAAGAGATGACGAATCAGTTACAATCCATGTTCCAAAACCTAGCAGGCCAGCGTCAAAAAAGCCGTAAGATGAAAATCAAAGACGCATTCAAATTGCTGGTCGAAGAAGAAGCGGCAAAATTGGTCAATCCTGAAGAACTGAAACAGCAGGCAATTGATGCAGTTGAACAACACGGCATCGTTTTTATTGATGAGATCGATAAGATTTGTAAACGCGGTCAAACTTCCGGTCCAGATGTTTCCCGTGAAGGTGTTCAGCGCGATCTGCTGCCACTTGTCGAAGGCTGTACCGTTTCCACTAAACACGGCATGGTCAAAACTGATCACATCCTGTTTATCGCCTCCGGTGCATTCCAGGTTGCCAGCCCTTCTGATCTGATCCCAGAACTTCAAGGCCGCTTGCCAATCCGTGTTGAATTGCAAGCCCTGACCACCGAAGACTTTGAACGTATCCTGACCGAACCAAATGCCTCACTGACTGAACAGTACAAAGCTCTGATGGCAACGGAAGGCATGAACATTGAATTCACGACTGACGGCATCCGTAAAATCGCGGAAGCAGCATGGCAAGTCAATGAAACCACTGAAAATATCGGTGCCCGTCGTTTGCACACTGTGCTTGAACGTATGATGGAAGACATCTCTTTTAACGCCAGCGAACGTCAAGGACAAACTGTCGAAATCAATGCCGATTACGTCAAAGAGCACTTGGACGAACTGGTTGCAGATGAAGATTTGAGTCGGTTTATTTTATAATCAGTCATATTATTGGTTTGATTAGCGCCAATAATTCGCCGGACTGATCAAAATGGGGGGCTTTTAGCCTCCCATTTTGCTATTTTCGATGGTATAAAATTTATTACATCAATCATAATGACAAACAGTGACAATATGAGCTCAACAACGTCTATCAGTCAGATGCAGGCATGGCTGGAAAGTTTACGCCCCAAAACGCTCCCACTGGCTGTTGCTGCCGTCATAACGGGTTCAGCCCTTGCGTCATGGACAGGTCATTTCAAATGGCCTGTCGCGTTACTGGCTTTATTAACTGCGGCCCTACTGCAAATTCTTTCTAACCTCGCCAACGATTATGGTGATGTCACCAAAGGCAGTGACACAGAAAAGCGCATTGGCCCAAATCGTGGTATGCAAAAAGGCCTGATTACTGCAAAGCAGATGAAAAATGCATTGAAGCTCACTGTGCTACTCTCCTGTTTATCAGGAAGTTCCCTGATTGCTGTAGCTTGCAATAATCCAAACGACATTATCGGATTCTTGATCTTGGGGTTACTGGCGATTGTCGCAGCTATCACTTATACAGTGGGTACTCGTCCTTATGGCTATCTGGGGTTGGGGGACATTTCTGTCCTGATTTTTTTTGGCTGGTTGAGCGTTCTTGGTACCTACTATCTGCAAGCCGGTACTTTTTCCATAAGCACCTTTTTGCCCGCAACTGCCAGTGGCTTACTTTCTGTGGCAGTCTTGAACATTAATAACCTACGCGATATCGAAAGTGACCGCCAAAACGGCAAAAATACGCTGGCTGTCCGGTTAGGAGGAAAAAAGGCTCGCTATTACCATGCAGCCGTTCTGCTAACTGCCATGCTCTGCCTTGTCACCTTCACGCTCCTATACCTGAATAATTTGTTTAGTTGGTTGTTCCTGCTCGCTTTTCCTCTGCTGTTAAAACATATGGTGCAAGTGCTGCGTGATCCAACCGCTGAAGGTATGCGTCCCAAATTGGTACAAATGGTCAAAGCAGCATTATTGACCAATATTCTGTTTTCCATTGGATTGGTACTTAATTAAGCAAATAGGCATCAATTTTACATATAGGTTTCAAGATTGATGGTTTTGCCAACACTGGCTTTAACAGGATATACTGTCCGTTCCTTGCATAAACCAGACGTAAATCCCATGAAATATGATACTTCCGAACTTTGTGATATCTATCAAGAAGATATAAATGTGGTAGAACCAATCTTCACCAACTTTGGTGGACGTACTTCATTTGGTGGTCAGATCATCACAGTGAAATGTTTTGAGGACAATGGCCTCCTTTATGATTTACTTGAAGAAAACGGACATGGTCGCATTTTGCTCGTTGATGGTGGTGGATCAGTACGCAAGGCACTCGTTGATGCAGAACTGGCTCAACTCGCCGTCAATAATGAGTGGGAAGGCATTGTTGTCTATGGTGCAGTGCGTCAAGTCGATTATCTCGCAGAGCTTGATATTGGAATTCAGGCAATGGCTGCTATCCCTGCTGGTTCCAATAGCGAAGGGGTGGGAGAAAGCGATATCAGGGTGAATTTTGGTGGCGTCACATTCTTCTCTGGTGACTATCTCTACGCAGATAATACCGGCATTGTCTTATCAGATTTCCCTCTGGAGATTGAGGAAGAGCTAAGTTAAAGTTATATAAAAAAGGGCGCAATTATCGCCCTTTTTCAGCTAAGCCATTGGATACCTTATTGTACATCTTCCATCTTACCCAACAGAGTGCGTAAGCGTTCTTGCCATGCCGATTGTTCTTGTTTGAGCTGCTCATTTTCACGTACCAGAGAATCACGGCTATCTGCCATATTCTGGACATCCTGAGATAAGACGGCATTCTTTTCTTTTAATTCTTCAATTTCCATTTGCAGCAAAGTGATGGTATCAATCGCCTGCTGAACTTTAGATTCTAGCTTCTCAAAAACTTCAAATGACATTCTGGGGCCCCTCTTATAAGCAATGTTATTGATTGTATTTAGCCTATTGACGTCTGTCTAGTTTCATCCTTGCAATGTGCGGCATAACGCGAAATATAGTGACCAAACCCAAATGTCTATAAGATCACATTTCCAAGCTCAATAAAACTGCAAATAAATGCGAATTCGCTCATTTTGTTGACGCAACACGCAGATTTTAATTTCGCTATTTCTCGTTTACGCGCATTAACGATAAATTCACAAGCACCTTTCTCTTAATACATAAGAAAGGACTAATAATTAATCGCTTCCTTGTACTTTTTCATAGGATATAGAAATGAGCCAGACCACAACTCCAACACTATCAGGTCAATGCATTTCCGAATTTCTAGGTACTGCATTGCTCGTTTTTTTTGGTTTAGGCTGCGTTGCTGCTGCCCGAATCGCCGGAGCACAACTGGGTTTATGGGAAATCAGCATTATCTGGGGTTTTGGCGTCGCCCTGGCAGTTTATCTCACTGCCGGAATTTCAGGTGCGCATCTTAACCCCGCAGTGACCATTGCGTTATGCCTGTTTGCCAACTTTGACAGAAAAAAAGTGCTGCCTTACATCATTGCCCAAATGTTCGGTGGCTTTGTCGCAGCACTCGTCATTTACATGATGTATTACAACCTGTTCCTCGATTATGAGCAAGTTCACAACATCGTTCGCGGCTCACAGGAAAGTCTCTTTACTGCGGGAATTTTCTCCACTTACCCTGCTGCCCAGATCTCCGTATTTCATGCGTTTATCGTTGAAGTTATTATTGCAGCCGTTCTGTTATGTCTAATCCTGTCCCTGACTGATGATGGCAATGGCATCCCACGAGGGCCTTTAGCACCACTGTTAATCGGAATTCTTATTGCAGTTATCGGTGGCTCGTTTGGCCCACTGACCGGATTTGCCCTGAACCCCGCTCGTGACTTCGGCCCCAAATTGGTTGCTTACTTGACCGGCTGGGGAGACATTGCCTTAACCGGAGGCCGAGACATTCCTTATTGCCTTGTTCCGTTGGTAGCTCCTATTGTTGGCGCAATTTTAGGTGCTTTTGGCTACCGCAAGCTGATTACTCGCCATTTACCGCGCGAGATTTAAAATACATAAAACCAGGTTATAGTTATGACAATAGAAAATACTACAGAAAAAAAATATATTGTTGCTCTGGATCAGGGCACGACCAGTTCACGCGCCGTTGTACTTGATCACGATGCCAATATTGTCTGCATTTCACAGCGTGAATTCCCGCAAATCTATCCCAAACCAGGCTGGGTAGAACACGATCCAATGGAAATCTGGGCAAGCCAAAGCTCTACCTTAGTTGAAGTGCTGGCAAAAGCTGATATTCGCTCTGATCAAATTGCCAGCATTGGTATTACAAACCAACGAGAAACAACCATTGTCTGGGAAAAAGAAACCGGTAAACCGATTTATAACGCAATTGTATGGCAATGCCGCCGGACAGCAGATATTTGCACCAAACTGAAACAGAAAGAGGGCCTGGAAGAATACATCCGCCACAATACAGGTTTGGTTCTTGATCCTTACTTCTCTGGTACGAAAATAAAATGGATTTTGGATAACGTCGAAGGTGCCCGTCTACGCGCTGAAAATGGTGAACTTTTATTCGGTACAGTCGATACATGGCTGGTCTGGAAAATGACTCAGGGACGCGTACATGTGACCGATTACACCAATGCCTCCCGTACCATGCTGTTTAATATCCATAATCTGGAATGGGATCAAAAAATCCTTGATGAATTGGGCATACCTCGCGTTATGTTACCTAAAGTGGCCGCGTCCTCAGAAATCTATGGCCAAACCAATATCGGCGGTAAAGGTGGCACTCGCATTCCTATTGCAGGTATCGCAGGCGACCAACAAGCGGCTTTATACGGACAACTGTGTGTACACCCCGGAATGGCAAAAAATACTTACGGCACCGGCTGCTTCTTGCTAATGAACACAGGCAAAGATGCTGTTCGTTCCAATCATGGCTTGTTGACAACTGTTTGTTGTGGCCCACGCGGTGAAGTTAATTATGCACTGGAAGGCGCGGTCTTTGTTGGAGGAGCATCCATTCAATGGTTGCGTGATGAATTGAAACTCATCGCGGATGCCACAGATTCAGAATACTTCGCGACCAAAGTCAAAGACAGCAATGGTGTTTATGTTGTTCCTGCCTTTACTGGCCTTGGCGCACCATATTGGGACCCTTACGCCCGTGGTGCTATTTTTGGCCTGACCCGCGGTGCCAATAGCAACCATATTATTCGTGCCACATTGGAATCCATTGCTTACCAAACCCGCGATGTATTGGACGCTATGCAAGCTGATGCGGGTACGCGCTTGCAAGCCCTGCGTGTAGATGGCGGCGCTGTTGCCAACAATTTCCTGATGCAGTTCCAGTCCGATATTCTTGGCACTCGTGTAGAGCGCCCTGAAGTACGTGAAAGTACAGCTTTAGGTGCGGCTTTCCTGGCAGGTCTGGCCGTCGGCTTCTGGCGAGATCTGGATGAAGTGAAAAGTAAGGCTGTAGTCGAAAAAGAATTCCGTCCAAGTATCGAAACGACTGAACGCAACCATAAATACAATGGCTGGAAAAAAGCCGTTGCCCGTGCCCAAGAGTGGGAAGATCGCGCCTAACCGCGAAATGTTGAGCAAGTGAGATAAAGGCTTTGGCATCTGAGATTGTTTATACACTCTGCCAGAGCCTTTTTTAAACACTATCGTTTCTACAAAGCCGTATGTTCCTGACGCTGGAACTGTTGGGAAATGGGCAACCAACAAAATAGAATCAGCAATGACGTGGAAAACATCAACATTCCAACACTAAATTGGCTATTTTGCGGTAACATTGCCGACAGCCATGTTGCTATACCTGAACCTACATTCTGCAATCCCCCGACCAAGGCACCTGCTGCTCCTGCCAGATAAGGGAAGGGTTCCATCGCTCCCGTCGTCGCCAATGGGAACAACATACCAGCGCCAAAAAAGAATAATACGGCCGGTATCAACAAAGTCCAGATATTCATGATGTCAAACCAACCGGGCAACCACATCAAGATACCCGCCAGCAAGCAACAGGTCACAGAGCACCACATGAGCCGATAAAATGTTTTCCCTTCACGCCCCGCATACCATGCCCCAAAAAACGCCGCTGGGATTGGCAGAATAAACAAGATACTGACGGTTAGGCTATCCAATCCCAAAACCGCCCCCATCAACACACCGCTACTGGCCTCAAAAACGGCAATTCCAGCCAAACCACCCACCAACATGGTCAGGTAAGAGACAAAAGCACCATGCGAGAGTAATTGGTGGAAAGAAACCAGCATCGTACTATGTGCAGTCTCTGTGGGACGAGTCTCCGGTAAATACCGGGCCAATAAGAAAGCAACGACAGCCCCTAGCATCAATAAAAACAAGTAGCAGGAGCGCCAACCAAAACAGTGGGCAACCACCCCACCAATCATGGGAGCAGCCAGAGGGCTAACCAATATAGCCATATTCAGCAAACTATTGGCATAACGCAACGTTGTGCCCGTATATAAATCCCGTGGCATGGTACGCACCATCACACCTGCAACCCCAGTACCCAATCCCTGTAATGCACTCGCAATCACCAGGATCAGCAAGTTTGGAGCAAACAGAGCACATATCGTCGCCACCAGATAAATCGACATTCCCACCAAAATCACAGGGCGACGTCCCACCTTGTCAGATAGCGGCCCATAAAAAAGTTGTGAAAACCCGTAAGAAAACAGATATGCCGCCATTACCCGCTGAACTTCCCCCGCAGGCTGATTAAGATCACTTGCCATATCAGCAATAACTGGCACATAGATTGTTTGCGTCATTTGCCCTACAGCGGCCAAGGCAATTAACATCAATAATAAATTAAAGTGTTCTATTTTTTTCATCGCACTTTATTCAATCACCAATTGAAAACAATAACCCATAGAGCAATCACCCATTGCAAACAGCCGTAGGGAAGCCTTCAAGCACTTAATAAAGAGCCTGATGAACTGACTTCAATAGATATGATCCACTTAGTAAATCTATATTTTTTCTTTGCAGTATACAATTTTACATGAAGAAAAAATTACAGATATATTACCCATATATGTCAATAAAAATGTACATATCAGACCATGATATTGGCAAAAATCCAGTTAATCGAACTGTAACACGTAATCGATAATGCTATCTCCAGTAATCACGTAGAATCGTTACAAAAAATCATCAATTTGTGTAGAGAGGTTAATCGTAATGGCAAATTGGGTTACAGGAAAAGTTACCGACATAACCAACTGGACTGATTCGCTTTTCAGCATCAAAGTTCATGCACCAATAGAAAAATTCACCGCCGGACAATTTGCAAAACTTGCACTGGAAATTGGGGAGGAACGCATCCAACGGGCTTATTCTTACGTCAACGCTCCCGATGACAATAATCTGGAATTTTATTTGGTGACCGTTCCTGAAGGGAAACTCAGCCCTCAATTGGCTGCACTAAAAATCGGTGATGAATTGCTGGTAACAGAGCAAGCGGCTGGTTTTTTCGTTCTTGATGAAATCCCTGACTGCCAAACACTCTGGATGCTTTCCACTGGCACCGCCATTGGTCCTTATCTTTCTATCCTCCAGCAAGGAACCGATCTGGAACGATTCGAAAATATCGTTTTGGTTCATGCCGCCAGATGGGGAACGGATTTAAGTTATTTATCTATGATGCAGGAATTAGAGAAAAAATTTCAGGGTAAACTGAGGATACAGACCATCGTCAGCCGAGAAAAATGGCCAAATTCACTCATGGGCAGAATTCCAGCATTAATTGAAAATGGTGAGCTGGAATCGGCTGTCGGCTTACCCATTCAGGCAGAAAACAGCCATGTCATGCTGTGCGGGAATCCCCAAATGGTCAGGGATACCCAGCAACTATTAAAAGAGCAACGCAATATGGCAAAACATCTGCGTCGTAAACCAGGTCATATCACCAGCGAACAATACTGGTAATCAGTTTTCCTTGGCAGAAATATAATCGACTGTTTCTGCCATCTCACCAAAACGATTGGCGCCTTCCGTACCACGGAATACACCACAATCTAATATCATCATGACAAAAATCAGTGTCGGGACAAAACGACCAATTCCCCACTGCCATATTGGCGCCATTGCGCTCCAATCAAGAGACAACAATATCCAGGCCAGTGCACATAGTAACATCCAGCCACCACGTTTATTCCGGTCATGCAAACGCTTCGAAAAAATTGCGGCTGTTGGATACAATAGCAAAGCAACCCCAACCGCCGCATAATTTATGGGGAGGAGATTCATTCCATGCAGTGTCAGGAGTATAAAGATCAAGGCGAAACAGATAGCTATGCCGAACCAAAACTCCCGCCTTCCAATTCGGCCTTTGAATGAAAATCCCCATTGTTGTAATGTCATGTACTCTTTTCCAATTGTGGATGCTGTTTTTCCAAGATTTAACTCAGTGAGTAATAAGATGAAAACAGGCATAAATAAACTTCTGATGACAATTTTAATCGCTTTTGGCATCGGTTTACCATTATCTGCCTCTGCCGATAAGCCTTCAGTCACATCAGAAATAAACTCACCGTTAATGTATCTGCTACCGGATTCCCCTACTTTCGAAGACACCATCCCTGTCTTTCGGGAGAAATACAACAAAAAACACCCGGACACTCCCCTGTACGAATACAGGGTGATTGCAAGCACAGATATTTCTCAACCTTTCATCCGTGCCGCCAGTAAAATCAATGACAAAATTTACTCTTCGGCGGTACTGGAACGAGGCAGCGAAAAAATTAAAAGCCTGCAAGTTACACTGTTGCCATCACAAAATGAACGAGAAGATGAACAAAACCGCATACTGGCAAAGCAATATATCACTGCCCTGATCAGCCAATTCGAACCTACTTTTTCCCCTGAACAAGCCAAAATTCAATTGGAAAGGCTTTTGCAGGCAGCAGAAAACCGCCCTGCTTTCAGCCAAAAAATGGGAGCAATGCGCTATGTCATCGTAAACAGCAGCGAAAATATAATGACCTTCGCAATTGAACCGATTAAGCTATCGTTATCTGACACAGCAGCAAATGAAAATTAGTGACACAACGCAGAGCTATTCGCGTTGATGATCTTTATACTGTCGGGATTCCGCTTACAGGGAATGACATCACTATAATGTCGTTCAAAGAAAGAATATTCATTCAGTTCGCAATTTGATTATTTTCTGGTTGGAGGGAAAAATATGCGACATCCATTAGTTATGGGTAACTGGAAATTAAATGGCAGTACCCACATGGTTAACGACCTGATTGCAGGCCTGCGTAAAGAACTGAGCAACATTGATGGCTGTGACGTCGCTATCGCACCACCAACAGTTTATGTTTCTCTGGCAAAAAATGCCCTGGCCGGTAGCCGTATCGCCCTGGGAGCGCAAGATGTTGGCGTCAATCTTTCCGGTGCCTTTACTGGCGAAACCTCCGCAGAAATGCTAAAAGACGTCGGTGCAAAATATATCATTATCGGTCACTCTGAACGCCGCACTTACCACAAAGAGAGCGACGAATTCATCGCGAAGAAATTCGCAATCCTGAAAGAGCAAGGCTTGATCCCTGTTCTGTGCATTGGCGAAACTGAGCAAGAAAATGAAGCCGGTCAAACTGAAGCCGTTTGCGCACGACAGATCGATGCCGTTCTGAACACACTGGGCGCCGAAGCATTCAAAGATACGGTTATTGCTTATGAGCCAGTTTGGGCAATCGGCACCGGCAAATCTGCCACACCTGCTCAAGCTCAGGCCGTTCATAAATTTATCCGTGACCATATCGCGAAGCAGAATGCAGCTATCGCTGAACAGGTCATTATTCAATATGGCGGCTCAGTTAACGCCAGCAATGCAGCAGAGCTGTTCACCCAGCCGGATATCGACGGTGCTCTGGTCGGTGGTGCATCACTGAAAGCTGATGCCTTTGCTGTTATCGTAAAAGCCGCAGCAGAAGCGAAAAAAGCGTAAGCTTTTAATCAAGACAGAACCGCCACGCAGTATCACTTGTGGCGGTTTCCTATCCCAAATTAGTTCAATGATTAACGCCGGATAATGTCATCAAATGTTCCGCCTGTGGCAAAATGTTCTTTCTGGGCGTTATCCCAGCCACCAAAGACCTCATCAATCGTAAAAAGCTTCAAATCAGGAAAAACCACGCGGTATTTTTCTGCGATTGCTTTATCACGAGGACGATAATAGTTCTTGGCGGCAATCTCCTGCCCAACCGGAGAATAAAG
Organism: Xenorhabdus ehlersii; assembly: GCF_003610465.1. GTDB lineage: Bacteria > Pseudomonadota > Gammaproteobacteria > Enterobacterales > Enterobacteriaceae > Xenorhabdus > Xenorhabdus ehlersii. The sequence goes on from NZ_RAQI01000001.1 coordinate 1,035,305, forward strand.
ATATCTCAGATATTCTGTTGCCAGCTCGCGCGTTCCTCGTTTATCAACCACTTTGTCGACAACAGAAACCGTCGGCTCTGCCAGAATAGAAATGCTTGGCGTCACAATTTCAAACTTACCCTTGTCCAAAGCATTAATTGCCAGTAAGGCTTCGTTTTCCCAGGCAATCAATACATCACCAATTCCGCGTTCCACAAACGTATTCGTTGCACCACGTGCGCCGGAATCCAGTACTTCAACATTTTTATAAAGTGCTTTCACGAATTCTTTGGCTTTAGACTGATCTTGATTGTTATGCGCCAGGCCATATCCCCAGGCAGCCAGATAATTCCAACGTGCTCCACCGGAGGTTTTCGGATTCGGCGTAACCACTGCAACATCTGGACGAATTAAATCCGACCAATCCTTTATCTGTTTAGGGTTTCCTTTTCTCACCAAAAAGACAATGGTTGATGTATAAGGCGCTGAATTACCCGGCAGGCGCTGAATCCAATTCTTATCAATGCGTCCATGCTCTGCAATGGCATTCACATCATAAGCCAAGGCCAGCGTCACAATATCCGCCTGAAGACCATTAATAACGGAAGTTGCCTGTTTACCTGAACCGCCATGTGATTGACGGATTTTTACATCATCCCCCGTTTTGTTATGCCAGTATTCGCGGAATGCCTTATCATACTGCTGGTAAAATTCACGCGTCGGATCATAGGAGACGTTCAATAATTGCCGCTCTTTTGCCCATGCACTGTGAGTCATCAGTGTCATCATCAACGCCACCAAGAATAACCCCGATACAACATACTCTTTTGTCATTGCCCATCTTGAGCCTCTATTTATACCCCTTGCATGCATAACCACGATGACATTTCCCCTAAGCTATTATGATTTCTCCATAAAAACTGACAGAAAGCGTTATGACGCAGAAATAATTTTAAATTTCTGCTTATGCACAAGAAGAATATGAGGAATGAGACAGCCAGAGCATGTGGCTGTCTCCAAAAGAGGATCCTACAGGTAAGAAAGGATTAGTAGAGTTTCTTCGCGGTTTCCAGCCACTCTTTCTTAAAGACACGCTGCATATTTTGCACCGCATCAATGATATCGTGATGAACAAGTTTCTCGTTCTGGATACCAACGCAACGACCGCCGTGTCCTTCCAGCAGCAGTTGAACAGAATACGCCCCCATACGGGAAGCAAGAATGCGGTCATAAGCAACAGGTGCACCACCACGCTGGATATGTCCTAATACCGTCGCGCGGGTTTCATGGTGGGTTTCTGTCTCAATATATTTTGCCAGCTCAGCAACATCACAGACATGCTCAGTAATAGCAACAATCGCGTGACGCTTGCCTTTTTCAATCCCCACCTGAATTTCAGCCAGCAATTCCTCACGGTCGAATGGAACTTCACTTTCAGGCAGAACAATAAATTCACATCCACCCGCGATTGCCGCTGATAAGGTTAAATCACCACAATAACGTCCCATCACTTCAACAATCGAAATCCGCTTGTGGGAAGTTGATGTATCGCGCAAACGGTCAATCGCTTCAACCACCGTTTCCAGCGCCGTGAAATAACCAATGGTGTAATCTGTGCCCGCAACGTCGTTATCAATCGTTCCAGGCAAACCGATACAAGGGAAACCCGCTTCGGTCAGCTTTTTCGCACCCAAATAAGATCCATCCCCTCCAATTACCACCAACGCATCAATCCCATTTTTGCGCATGTTTTCAATAGCAATTTCCCGAACCTTATCATCCCTGAACTCGGGGAAGCGGGCTGACCCCAAGAACGTACCACCACGGTTAATCATGTCAGAAACACTAAAGCGATCAAGCTTCTTCATGCGGTTTTCATACAACCCCAGATAGCCATCATAAATGCCATAGACTTCCAACCCTTCGGTTAAAGCGGCACGAACAACACCACGAATAGCGGCGTTCATGCCAGGCGCATCACCGCCACTCGTTAAGACTCCGATTCTTTTAATCTTGTTGATCATGATGACCTCTGACTTGTAGATATAATATTTGAGAAACCTGATTGTTACTGCATTAGCTGAATTGATTCAACCCTAACTATAATACGGAAAAACACCCAGTCTGCATCAAGATTATGTCTGTTTTTTGATGTTCTTTTGATTATGAATAAATTCCCCTTCAATCCCAGCGGTTTTTGTGCTCTTCAGACACTACAGAGCAAGGATCTTGGTGAATAATAATATCGGCACCTGGAAATCGACTCCGCAATTTATTTTCAATCCCTTCGGCCAAAGCATGCGCTTGTACTAATGGCAAATTATCATCTATCTCCAGATGGAACTGGATAAAACGAGTCGGACCTGATTGACGAGTTCGCAGGTCATGCCCGCCTGCTATGCCTGGGTAATTTTGGATGATCTCAATAATCTCCTGCCGCTCTTCATCCGGCAAGGCACGATCAAGCAAAGATTGTACGGCATCATAGCCCATTCGTAACGCACTATAGAGAATATACCCCCCAATACCCAAGGCAAAGAGCGCATCCGCGCGTTTAAAATCATACAGACTCAAAAGCAATGCCACCAAAATCGCCCCATTCATCAATAGGTCGGACTTATAATGCAGCATATCCGCACGGATCGCCTGACTTTGAGTTTTACTGATCACCCATTTCTGGAACGTGACTAAACATAACGTAGAAACCAAAGCAATGACGATCACCCATACGCCTAGCGTCGCATGTTCCAGTGGCTGGGGGGAATACAGATGCTGGAAGCCGGTCAAAAACAGGAAAATTGCCGAACCGGAAATAAACATACTTTGCGCCAAAGCCGCCAGCGATTCAGCCTTACCGTGTCCAAAAGTGTGTTCATCATCAGCAGGTTGAAGTGAATAGCGCACAACAAAAAAATTCGTCAAGGAAGCCGCCAAATCGACCAATGAATCCACCAACGCCGCCAATAAACTCACCGATCCCGTCAACCACCAGGCAAAAATTTTCACGATCAACAGCACACTCGCCAATACCGTTGCCACCAACGCAGCGGAACTGACCCATCGCCCATAATTTATACTCATTGACTCCCTCCTTTCGGTTATTCAGTCACTCTCAGGTATAAAAATAGCGCGTTAGATGGAAAAATATAGGGGCAGCAAAGCAAAGTGAGTCGACTCTATCCAACATCCCCCCATGACCTTCAATTATTCCACCAAAGTCCTTCACTCCACTGTCTCGTTTAACCGCCGACATGCATAATCCACCAATAAACCCCATTAAGGTGATTGCTAACGACATCAGTCCCGCCTCCCACGGGGAGAAAGGCGTTACCCAAAATAACGACATTCCTAACAGTACAGAAACCAAAATCCCGCCAACAAATCCCTCGACCGTCTTATTGGGACTGAGCTTCGGCACAATTGGGCGTTTGCCCAATAATTTCCCGAATACGTACTGCAAAACATCGGACATTTGTACCACGATCATCAGGAACAACAATAATTTGATATTTTGATTCTCATATCCTGGGATATCCAGCATCAACAACGCTGGCGCATGGCTGATGGCAAATACCGTCACCAACATCCCCCACTGGATTTTGGCGGTTCGTTCCAGGAAATGATAGCATCAGATCATGATCGATATTTGTCATAGCACTAACTCCTCCAATATCCATGTTGGATATTTTGATCCCTTTTATGTGAAGTAACAGTGATAAGATCTTTTAATCAACAAAATAAATAGAACGTAAGATAATCAAGATTGGTCAATATAACAACAGGTTAGAAAGAAAAGGGGATCAGTTGATAAGCAATACTTTGATTGATTAAGAAATTGTTCTTAAAACTTCATAGGATAAAATTCAAAAACTGTCAGAACTTACACTACGTTATAACATCGTATTTTTATTCGTGCCTGTCTGGTAAAAATGGTACAAAATACCAGCCAGAAATCCATTTTCCATTCTGGTAAGGCCATGTTTAAAGAAACCGTTAAAACCCACTTATCTTGGGGTACTTTTTTCGTCGGTGGTTACATCGCGCTTGTCTATGTAACCGGCATCACGCGTTATAAAAACTTATTTTTTGCATTGATAGCGTTAACCGCACTCTACTTTCTTATTAAAAACCCCAAAGGATGCCTATCTGCGTTGAAGAACAACATCGTACTGGCTTTGGGAATATTAACTTTAGCCTATCTCTATTCGATTGTTATTTCACCTGATCCCAAACTCAGTTTCAGTGAAATAAAAACACCTTTTTTCAGGGATGTCGTTCTCTCTAGTATCATCATCACATTAGCATTAGGTCATACGGACACAGTTAAAATCCAGAAAATGATTATTGGTTCATTTCTGCTTGGATTGTTATTCATTACACTGAAAGAAATGTACCTGTTTTATCTGGATTATCAGAACAATATCATGCCATTCACTGACTATAACCACCGCAGTGTGTCAGATGGCATTGTTTTCTTCTTTCCAGCACTAGTGGCCCTTTGGCATTTTCAAAAACCCCAAAATTATGTTCGTTTGACACTGACAATTTTATTTATCTTATCCGTACTCTTTGTATTGCTGGGAACACTTTCCAGAGGAGCTTGGTTTGCCATTTTTGTGATGTTTTTCACGATGATAATCGTGAACAAAAACTGGAAAACTTTCATTGCCAGTGTTGTTTTCATCTGCGCCGCCATATTTGTTATCAAATCTGATTACCTTGGTAAGCAATCAGCTCTAACCTATAAATTGGAGCAAACAGATAGCAGTCACCGATATACCAATGGAACACAAGGTTCAGCATTTACATTAATTCTAGAACATCCTTTCAAAGGCTATGGTGCTGGCAATAAAATATATGACCAAATTTATAATGAGAACGCTAAAAATTACCCTGATTGGACATATCAAACTTCCCTAGGTCCTCATAATATTTTTCTAACCGTATGGTTTTCTTCTGGAATATTAGGAATAGGAACCTTTTTATTTTTAATCTTCTCTTATCTGAAACAATCAGCTCAGGAATGGAACACAAGCATTGGCTACAATAAGCAAGCTGGATTAATCTTACTTATCTCTTTCTTTGGATATTTTATTGTCAGAGGGAACTTTGAAAGTGTTCATTTGAACATTTTGGGTATCTACCTTGGCTTACTGACGGCATTATGTCAGCAAAGATGGAATGAAAGCAGACTGAAAGTCGGAAAAGAAGATTAACTACCCTGAGGGCTATTCAATCTTTTTGGATAGCCCAAGATGAGTCTAATAATAGTCAAAACCACTCAGCTAACGCTTTTGACAAAGACACACTGACATTACTCCAATCGTATTGGCTTATTGCCGTTTCTTTCGCATGTTCAGCAACAATGTTTAAATTATCGCGCAACAGAGTATCCGAAATATCTTTGGCAATGCTTTCTGGGGACAAGGGTTCTTGCAGTAAAAATCCCGTACTTTCAGGGATCACGAACTCTTTTATTCCTCCTCTGGGGCTGACCAAAACGGGTATACCACATGCCATTGATTCCAAGGCAACCATACAAAAGGCTTCTTCTCCTAATGAGGGAACAACCGTTAAATCAGCAAGTGGATATACTTGGTGCATATCTGCCGGAGGTATACTCCCTGCAAGAATGCAGCTATCAGCCATTTTTGCGGCTTTATCCAACACTTTTTTCCGATAAACTTCTCGTTCGCCTTTTTTAATCGTTGCATGATCGCCAATCAAAAGCAGCTTGATATTTTGATCTTTTTTGTGCAGCAAATTGACTGCATCCATGAGTTCAATAACACCTTTACCTTTATCTAATCGGCCAGCATACAAGATGACAGTTTCGTCATTTTTTAGGCCAAAACGTTCTCTTTTCCAGCTAGTTCTCTGTTGATATAGTTCCTTATCAATGCCATTCGGCACCACTTTGATATTCTCAATTTTTGCTTCAGCATGAAAAAAATCAGCTAAAAAATGGCTAGGAGTAATGAGTTTTGTTTCAGGCCTTAAGTCAACTACTTTATGTTTATTATGTAAATGAAGGACCATCAGTTTCTCTGGGTAAAACTGCTTCACAGAGTTATAAAGCGAAATAGAATTCTGAATGATCAGAATCGGCTTCTCACCATCCTGACTTTGATGACGCATAACAATATCTATCACCCTTTTGGCATAAGGGTAAGGATCTAAGCGAGACCATTTCCTAAAAAAACGTTTATATATTGCACTAATATGTATTCTATGAATGGTGGCATATTCACTGACTTTTTCTACAGTTTTCTCTGTTCTTTCCCCTTTACAAATAACCAAATTATTAGCCTGACTGATTTTGGCTACGTTATAGATCCACCACTCTACTGCGGCTGCATAGTTTGGAGGAATAGAATGAAATTCAGGAGCAACAAAAACAAATTTTTTCATGAGAAAACAAATCAGTAGAAATCATTCATCGGATTAGATAAAAAAAGGCCAGTTTATGCAAGTAAACTAATCGACAAAAAAAAGCCCTTAGCATAACGCGCGGGGCTTCTATAATTCACGCCACGTTCCCTTTTTGACCTACTGAATCATAGATGAAATGCCACGCGCTTACCGGTTGGAAGTGTCACATCAATACTTAACTCTCCCCCTAAAGCCGCTACATAGCGTTTGAGCGTTGAAAGGCGCGGATCATGGTCGATGTTTTCCATTCGAGCGATAGAAGGCTGCTGAACACCCATAGCGGCTGCAAGCTCCGCCTGTGACATATCTAACTCATCACGTAACTGGCTAAGAGCCAATTTAATGCTGACCTGCTCAACTCGCTTTTCAACGCGCGCCTGCATTTCCGGGCTTTCTTGCGCTAACAATTTTCTATAATTAGACATAATTATTTCTCCAGATTGTCCAAGTGACGGCGATATTCGAAATCAGCTTTTCGTATCATATCCTTGTAGAACTGCTTTTCATTTGTCCCGGTTTTATTGCCGGCACACAAAACGATTGCACATCGCTTAGGGTCAAAAGCAAAAAAAGCTCTAATCGGATCACCAGAGTGTTGAATACGCAATTCCTTCATGTTTGGAAAATCTGAGCCAGATAACGTATCAAAGATTCGGGCCAAATTTTTCCAGTACTCCCATTGCTTCATAAATTGACTCCCTGAGTTCATCACTCTGAGCCAAAAACCATTCGTCAAAGTACTCTGTCGTTATAACTTCCCACATACCGACTCCATAACTTATTCGTTATAATTGAAAGTATAACATATTTGTTATATTGCCAATATTAATATTGAAGACGAAGAGTATTCTTTTCGCTTTATTGTGGGCTATCAAAGCACATGACCGTCTGCTGCCCCTTTTCAGTGTGTGGTGGGGCAAACTCAACTAACGTTGGCTTAGGGCTTAGCTAACGCCAACGTCCGACTGTGCCTTATACCAGCCACTCTCTTCGTCGATTTTGGTGCGCAGACCAATCGTACGGGCGGTGGCATAAGTGGCATAAACAATGTCGATACGCTTAGTGACCGTAACCAAAGTGTCCACACTTGGAAAATTTCAGATCATCTACAGTTGCTTCATGAAAAACTATCCATCTAATTTTAAAGGAAATTAATGTTATTAGGCGGATAAAAAAAAGCCCCTCAAGGGGGCTGAAAGACAGGGATGGTGTCTATGGCAAGGAAAATCGTTGTCGATGCTACTGTGTTGCAAAAAAAAATCAGTTCACTTTTCGAGCTTTACGTTCATTTGTTTTAGACGATTCTTTAATAGCGCTTTCTGCTCTGGTGTTAACAGTTGATAAACCAGATTACTAATGCGCGCAATTTCTACCCCCAGCGCGACATTCTTTTCTGCTATTTTTTCAAGCTGCGAACGAACCTCAACTTCATCAAAACCCTCTGCTGCCAAAAGCGCATTCAACTTTCGATGTTCATCCCGCATATCAATCAGCGGCTGCTCATGCTGATGCTGCTTTTTGACTAAATTCCACATCTGTTCACGTTGCTGTTCAGTTAACGCTATTCCACCGAAGATATAACTATAGTTATATTGACTGTCTCGGTGATGATTAAAATTCCTCTTATACCCATATGGCATACAATATGGGTATGCAGCGGAAGAATTAATCCCAGGAATATGATCCGTATCAGCAGTTTTAGCTAAAGCCCCTGTTGTTCTGAGAACAACCATTGACGCTAAAGCCAATATTGCTATGTTACGCATTAAATTTCCTCGCTTTCTCGAACAGCAGCATTCGATTCAGTGTGGATAACTATAACCCTGCGGCTGCAAACTAGCGTCAGAGCATGTAAAAGAACGTAAAGTCATGGAATAGCGAAGTTTGTTATCGTATTTTGCTCTTGGAGGAAGAATTAATGCATAAAATCTTATTAGTTGATGATGACCGCGAGCTGACATCGCTATTAAAAGAATTGCTCGAGATGGAAGGATTCAATGTTGTCATCGCCTACGATGGTGAACAGGCTTTACAATATATCGATTCTTCAATTGACCTATTATTGCTGGACATCATGATGCCGCGTAAGAACGGCATTGAAACACTAAAAGAGCTACGGCAATACCATCAAACCCCTGTTATCATGTTAACGGCTCGTGGTAGCGATTTAGACCGTGTTTTGGGATTAGAGCTGGGAGCAGATGATTATCTTCCCAAACCGTTTAACGATCGCGAACTGGTCGCCCGCATACGTGCTATTTTGCGCCGTTCCAACTGGAGTGAACAACAAGCTGACATTGGGACACCTATACTGGAGATCGATAAACTGCAACTCAACCCAGGGCGCCAAGAAGCCAGTTTTGACGGTACGATTTTGGATCTCACTGGCACAGAGTTCACACTGCTTTATTTATTAGCGCAACATTTGGGGCAAGTCGTTTCCCGTGAACATTTAAGCCAAGAAGTATTGGGAAAACGATTAACGCCTTTTGATCGGGCTATTGATATGCATATTTCGAATCTACGCCGTAAATTACCCAACAGAACGGATGAACTACCATGGTTTAAGACATTACGCGGCCGTGGATACTTAATGGTCTCCGCAAAATGATCAACAGCTTGACAGCCCGTATATTTGCAATTTTTTGGTTCACGCTTGCACTTGTCCTGATGATAGCCTTAATGGCTCCCAAACTGGACTCACGGCAGTTAACACCTCTTTTAGATAGCGAATATCAATTGGGGGGAAAACTGGCAAAACAAGTAGAAGAAGAATTAATGCACGACTCTGGGAATGACCTATTCTGGTGGTTGCGTCTGGATCGTGCTATTGCTTTGTGGACTCCCCCTGGCCAACGCCTGATCCTCGTCTCCAGTGAAGGGCTGATTAGTGACATTAATACCCCGCCCCATCAACAACAAGTCATCCGCAACTTTATCGGCCAATCCGATAACGCCGATCACCCCAAAAAGAAAAAATATGGCCGTTCTGAAATACTCGGCCCCTTTTCTGTCCGCGATGGAGAAGATCATTACCATCTCTACATCATTAGACCAGCGGGCAGCCCACAATCAGATTTTATTAATTTGATGTTTGACCGGCCATTTTTACTGCCTGCGGCCACCATGTTAATCAGTGCCCCATTACTCTTGTGGCTGTCATGGAGCCTGGCAAAACCCGCTCGTAAACTCAAAAACGCAGCCGATGACGTCGCCAAAGGGAACTTACGACAACACCCTGAACTGGAATCCGGCCCACAAGAGTTTTTAGCGACCGGCAGTAGTTTCAACCAGATGATTAGTGCATTGGAGAGGATGGTCACCGCTCAACAACGACTGATTTCCGATATCTCCCATGAACTACGCACACCACTTACCCGTTTACAACTGGCGACCGCCTTACTACGCCGCCGTCACGGTGAAAGTAAAGAACTGGCGCGCATCGAAACAGAAACCCAACGTCTGGATGGCATGATTAATGACCTGCTAGTACTTTCCCGCAATCAACATAAGAACGAGTTACTGCGCGAGAATATCAAAGCCCACGATATATGGTCTGACATCCTGGAGAATGCAAAATTTGAAGCTGAGCAGATGAGCAAAACGCTGGATATCGTCTCACCTCCCGCAAACTGGGTGATTTACTGTAATCCGGCCGCACTTGGTAGTGCACTGGAAAATATCGTCCGCAATGCACTGCGTTACTCCAGCAACCATATCGCCGTTGCATTTAAGGCAGATAACCAAGGTGTGACGATTAGCGTTGACGATGACGGCCCAGGAGTCAGCCCAGAAGACCGAGAACATATCTTCCGACCGTTTTATCGGACGGATGAAGCAAGGGATAGAGAATCCGGCGGAACTGGATTGGGATTGGCAATAGTTGAAACGGCAGTGAGTCAGCATCGAGGTTGGGTAAAAGCTGAAGATAGCCCGCTAGGGGGATTACGGCTGGTAATTTGGCTGCCATTGCATGGAAGATAGGTGGCTTTCGTGTTGAAATTTAGCTAGTTACAAAATGTAACAATTAAAGAAAAAAAAGCTATTATACTTGACCTCAATGTGTCGAGGGACTAATCTCGTCGCTGCTTAACATATCAACGAGTTATGTTAATTTTTGTTAATATAAAAAATCTTTTTATATCAAATGGATAAGTAAAATTTACACACATAGCAGGCATTCTGGGAGCCACAACCTAGTGCGGTAGCTTTAATTACGTATAACAATTTATATTCCATAAACTTCCTTTCCAATTTCCATCAATCCTAAGATCAACTAAAAATCTCAAAAATGAAAATTCTGATTACTGGCGGAGCGGGTTTTATTGGTTCTGCATTAATTCGATATATTATCAACCACACTAATGATAGCGTTATCAACGTTGATAAGCTTACTTATGCAGGCAATTTGGAATCACTCAAAGAAATTGACTGTAATCCACGTTATTCCTTTGAAAAAGCAGATATTCGTGATCAAAATAGGTTAGATAATATATTAGAACAATACCAACCTGATGCAGTAATGCATTTAGCTGCAGAAAGTCACGTCGATCGCTCCATCACCGGACCTACTGCATTTATTGAAACTAACATCGTTGGCACTTATGTACTGCTAGAGGCCGCACGCAAATACTGGTCTTTACTTGATAGTGAGAAAAAAAGCGCTTTCCGCTTTCATCATATTTCTACTGATGAAGTCTATGGCGACTTACCGCACCCGGATGAAGCCATTAACAACACGGAACTTCCGCTGTTTACTGAAACGACTGCCTATGCTCCAAGTAGCCCTTACTCCGCATCAAAAGCATCTAGCGATCACTTAGTCCGTGCCTGGATGCGCACCTATGGTCTGCCAACAATTGTTACGAATTGTTCTAATAACTACGGGCCTTATCACTTCCCGGAAAAATTAATTCCGCTGGTGATTCTAAACGCGCTGGAAGGTAAATCGTTGCCAATTTATGGCGAAGGTAACCAGATTCGCGACTGGCTGTATGTGGAAGATCACGCTCGTGCGTTATATAGCATTGTGACCGAAAGTAAAGCAGGTGAAACATACAATATCGGCGGTCACAACGAGAAGAAGAACCTTGATGTGGTACATACGATTTGTGATTTACTGGATGAAATCGTGCCGAAAGTTTCGTCTTATCGCGAGCAAATCACCTATGTTGCAGACCGTCCGGGACATGACCGTCGTTATGCCATTGATGCAGATAAAATTAGTCGCGAGCTAGGCTGGAAACCGCAGGAGACATTTGAGAGCGGAATCCGTAAAACGGTGGAATGGTATCTGGCTAATGCTCAATGGGTAGAGAATGTAAAAAGTGGCGCCTACCAAACCTGGATTGAGCAGAATTATGAGGGATGTCAGTGATGAATATCCTTCTGTTTGGTAAGACGGGGCAAGTGGGTTGGGAGTTGCAACGAGCTCTAGCTCCTCTTGGCAATCTGATTGCACCTGATGTCCATTCAAAAGACTATTGTGGTGATTTCAGAAACCCAGAAGGTGTTGCTGAAAGTGTGCGAAAAATTCGGCCTGACGTTATTGTAAATGCAGCGGCTCATACTGCTGTTGATAAAGCTGAATTAGACCCCGAATTCGCACAATTACTCAACGCCTCCAGCGTCGCAGCAATTGCTAAAGTGGCAGCAGAAATTGGTGCCTGGGTTGTCCACTATTCTAGCGACTATGTATTTCCAGGTACTGGAGATACGCCATGGCGAGAAACTGACGCTACTGCCCCTCTAAATGTCTATGGGGAAACCAAGCTTGCTGGTGAGAAGGCACTGCAGGACAACTGTGAAAAACATCTGATCTTCCGTACCAGTTGGGTTTATGCCGGAAAAGGAAATAATTTCGCAAAAACTATGCTGCGTCTGGCAAAAGAGCGTACGGAACTGTCAGTAATTAACGATCAATATGGTGCACCGACGGGAGCTGAATTGCTGGCAGATTGCACGGCCCAAGCGATTCGTGTAGCACTGAAAAATCCAGGTGTGGCGGGCTTGTATCATCTGGTTGCAGGTGGCACTACCACCTGGCACGACTATGCGGCGTTGGTTTTTGATGAGGCGAGAAACGCCGGTATAGAGCTTGCGTTGAGCAAACTTAACGCTGTTCCAACCAGCGCCTATCCTACTCCGGCTCGCCGCCCGAATAACTCTCGTCTGAGCACAGAAAAATTCCAGCGTAACTTCGATCTAATCCTTCCTCATTGGGAGACTGGTGTTAAGCGTATGCTGAACGAATTGTTTACGACAACAGCGATCTGATAATGATATTAATGCCCAAAATTGGGCATTTTGTGCATAAAGAGATATGGCATGAAAACGCGTAAAGGTATTATTTTAGCTGGCGGATCCGGCACCCGTCTTTATCCAGTGACTATGGCGGTAAGTAAGCAATTGCTGCCAATATACGATAAACCGATGATTTACTATCCACTGTCCACACTCATGCTGGCAGGGATCCGAGACATTCTTATTATTAGTACACCGCAGGATACGCCGCGTTTTGAACAACTCCTGGGAAACGGTAGCCAGTGGGGACTCAATCTTCAGTATAAAGTACAGCCTAGCCCCGACGGTTTGGCGCAGGCATTTATCATCGGTGAAAAGTTTATTGGTAACGATGATTGTGCCCTAGTTCTGGGAGACAATATTTTCTATGGTCATGATCTACCAAAACTGATGGATGCAGCTGCTAGTCGGGAAAGTGGTGCTACTGTATTTGCATATCATGTCAACGATCCTGAGCGCTATGGTGTTGTTGAGTTTGATAAAACCGGTACGGCTATTAGCCTCGAAGAAAAACCGGTTGAACCAAAGAGTAACTTTGCGGTTACCGGGCTTTATTTCTATGACAATAATGTTGTGGAAATGGCTAAGAATCTGAAACCTTCTGTACGCGGCGAACTGGAAATAACGGATATTAACCGAATCTATATGGAGCAAGGGCATTTATCTGTAGCCATGATGGGACGAGGCTATGCCTGGCTGGATACGGGAACACATCAAAGCTTAATTGAAGCCAGTAACTTCATAGCAACGATTGAAGAACGCCAAGGTTTGAAGGTGTCTTGTCCGGAAGAGATTGCTTATCGAAAAAAGTTTATTGATGCCGAGCAAGTTAAGAAACTTGCCATACCGCTTTCCAAAAATACGTATGGACAATATTTGCTCAAGATGATCAAAGGTTATTAAGATGAATGTGATAAAAACTGAAATTGAAAATTTATTAATTTTTGAACCAAAGGTGTTCGGTGACGAACGTGGTTTTTTCATGGAAACTTTTAATCAAAAAATTTTTGAAGAAGAAATAGGCAAAAAAATAAATTTTGTTCAAGACAACCATTCAAAATCAAATAAGGGCGTATTACGCGGTTTACATTATCAATTAGAACCTCATGGGCAAGGTAAATTAGTTCGCTGCATAGTTGGTGAAGTATTTGATGTTGCGGTCGATATACGAAAAAACTCTAAAACTTACGGTAAGTGGGTAGGCGTCAACCTGTCTGCTGAAAATAAGCGTCAGTTTTGGATACCAGAAGGTTTTGCTCATGGATTTCTAGTTCTAAGTGACACTGCCGAATTCATTTATAAAACAACTAATTATTATGCACCGAACTACGAAAAATCGATAAAGTGGGATGATAAGAATATAGCTATCAATTGGCCTCTTGCCAATGACCCTATTCTTTCAGCGAAAGATCAGAATGGACATACACTCTAATTAACCCGAATTCTGTTTAAGCTGTCATTGAAAAATCGTTTTCCGAATAGAAAATGTTCAGTGATGGCTTTTTCCATTTAAGGCAGTAAGCAATCAGCCCACCTAAAACAGTCAGCAAAAATCCGTTTACACTTCGGTGGCGCGAGTGTTCTATTTGAGAAATTATTTTTAATTGTCCATTAATCGTTTCAATAATAAAACGCCTTGATAACATCATCTTATCCCATTCAGCTTGCAGACGGGCTTTCATGTTTCGGCGCTTTTGGGTGATGAAAGTCACACCGGTTTTGCCTAAATCGTCCACGAGCTCTTGACTGAGGTAACCTTTATCACCGTAAAGAGATCCCGTTAATTCTGTTGTTAATTCGCGAACGGGCTCCCGATCATCCACATTACCGGCAGTCACTTTAAGCGCCAGAATTTCCCCCTGATGATTGACGACCAAATGTAACTTAAAACCGTAAAACCAACCCATTGAAGTTTTTCCGCGTTGGGCTATCCCCTGAAAGACCTGATGGCGGGGAATGCGGATGTTATGGCAAACTTTCAAACTGGTGGAATCAATAAAAGCAATGCCTGTGGGTTTTCCTTTTAATTTAGTCAGATAACTGCACAGAGGAACCAAAACGGAAGGCGCGACACTGACGAAACGGGTATAACTGAGCAAGGTGGGGAAATCAGGGTGATGATATTTCCAGAGAAATTCCAAGTAGAAGGCTTTAAAGTTACGGTAATGCGACAGGTGAAAGAGGATCAAAATGGTCATGATTTCACTGGGATACATATGGCCTTTCCTACGGCGCAGGCGGTATCCATTATCAAGACAAAATTGTGTCCACTGTGGGATAAAAAAGTGGCAAAAATCATCGACATTACAGAAAACTTCAACTAAGTTATCCATGGCCTGTTCCTCCCCGGAGCTGTTTCGGCGCGCACCAAAACACAGCTCCTGGAACAGGCCCCTCGTCAATTCTTTATCCAGAATTCGGGTTAATTAGATTGTATCATTTTTATAAATTTACATACTTTGGCTTTTCTTATTAATAAAGCGAAGCCTTTTTTAATTTTCACGAATATAAATAATACTGTAATTTAAAAATGGAATAGGTTATGTTCATTTGTCTTTCCATATGAAAAGAGTTTATAAAATGATAAATATCATTAAAAAGATATTTAGGATATCTGAATTTAAAAACTTCATAAATAATGTCCTAGTAAATCATAACAACAAAAATAAAAAAATAAAAGTTTCTTTAAGTTGCAAAATATATAAATCTTCATTTGAAAGCAATATCAACATACTTGGTGATACTGAAATTATCTCATGTGAAGTTGGCAAAGGGACATATATTGGCGATGGCGGGCGTTTTACTAATACCCGAATTGGCCGATTTTGCTCTATTGCAAAAAATGTACAAGTTGTAATAGGTAATCATCCTACTCGAGATTTTATCTCGACTCATCCGATGTTTTATCTGAATGGTAATCAAGTAATACAAGAGATGGGGTTAGAATCTGTACCTTCAACAATCTATAAAGAAGTAACTTATGCACAAGGAAGTCAATATTTTGTAAATATAGGGAATGATGTATGGATAGGTCAAAATGTTCTTATCATGAATGGCATCACTATAGGAGATGGAGCTGTCATAGCATCAGGTGCTGTTGTAACACGTAATGTTGAACCATATTCAATTGTTGCAGGTGTTCCAGCCAAAGAAATTAGAAAAAGATTTGAAGATTGTATCATTAATGAAATAGTGGTAGCGGAGTGGTGGGATAAAGATATTTCCTTTATAAAAAATAATGCTGAATATTTTCAGAATTATGATAAATTTAAGCAATTAATTTCGAGAGAGTAAAATGATAAAACTTAATGCGCTCTCTAATTTTTTAGGTAGATTATGGGGGATATTTTCACTTTTTTCTTTTGTACCTTTTTATATACACTATTTAGGTAATGAGGGCTTTGGGTATATTGGTTTTTACAATACTTTAATAGCATTATTAGCTTTTGCTGATTTAGGATTTAGTGCTGCCACAACTCGCGAATTTGCACGTTTTTCAACCGGGTCAGTTGAGCACGAAAATAGCTGTGCTGATTTACTAAGAACCTACGAAATATTATATCTGGCGTTATGTGTTTTACTTTCGTTAGGTATATTGTTATCAGCGCATTGGATTGCAAATGACTGGCTAATACAAATCAAAAATGGTATTGATACTACTTTTTTAGTCTTTTTGATGGGTATTAGTATTGTTCTTCAACTACCAGCGAACCTTTATATTGGTGCATTAATGGGAGGGGAAAAGCAAGTCCTGGCTAATGGTTTACAAATTGGCTGGGGGATATTAAGAGTAGCTGCGGTGTTACCTGTCCTACATTATTCTGAAAATAAATTGAACGCGTTTTTTATATGGCAAATTATCTGTAACATGATTTTTTTTGCTGTATTATATTTGATGACATGGAGATCAATAAAATTTACAAAAAGAAAATTTAATTTACAAGTATTAAGAGATACATATAAATATGCATTAGGAATGGCGTTCATAGGTATTTTATCTACTATCGCAACACAGTCTGATAAGCTTATTATTTCGAAAAATTTTACTATAGATGTAGTAGGGCAATATAGCCTTGCGGCAACACTATCTCTGATTCCATTCATATTAATAACTACATTAGCAAAAGCTGTTTTCCCAAAACTTACAAGAATAAAAGAATCGGGGGATAGTCAAGAGTTAAATGTCTTTTACAGTCGTCTGTCAAAATTATCGTGCATAGCGATATTACCATTATCACTAGTATTAGCTGCCTATGCATTTGATATAGTTCGTATATGGACAAATTCTTCACAAATTGCGATACAAATGCAGACAGTCGTCTATTTTTTATTACTTGCTCAAGCGATACAGGCATTAACTGTTCTACCTTTTCATTTGACTCTCAGTTTTGCATATATAAAAATAAATTTGGTTTTTTGCATCGTTATAATGATCTTGATTCCATTGCTTTACTTTAGTTGGTTTCATATTTATCAAGTTAATGGCGTTGCATTATCCGTATTAGTAACTGTATTAATAATCTTTATCCCTTATATGTATCTTGTTCATAAACGTCTGGTTGCTGATATATTGTCTATGTGGCTTAAAGACAATATCTTGGCAATTATAGTGTCTGTTGTAGCCGTTGGTATTATGAAAAAATATTTCTATATTCCCAATGGGAACATTATATTTATAGCAATCCAGTCCATTTGGATGTGGCTGATAAATGTATTGTTAGTTAGCTATGCTGTAGGAATAAGAACAAAAGAACAATTAATTTCATTATTAAAACTGTAGGTGCATAGTATGGGTTGTCCGAAATATAGTGGAGCCGAAGCATAGCCTCAGTCCTTCAGATATAGTTAGGAGATTTTGTGATTTTAAGTTTTTTGACAAGAAATCTGTCATTATTACTTCATAAAAAAAAATGGCGGGCTCAAAACAAACATAATGACACTGGCGCGGTCAATATATTCGATCGTAATAAAGTTCAGGTTGGTAATTTTAGCTATGGCTCCTTAAATATCTATGGTTGGGGGCATCCAGATGAAAGATTATTCATTGGTAATTACGTGTCAATAGCCAATAATGTTAACTTTATTTTAGGCGGAAATCATAACACATCTGGTATTACCACTTATCCGATTAGTGCTAAAAATAGCTACAACAGAAATATAGATGCTATTTGTAAAGGGCCGATTATTATTCAAGACGATGTATGGATAGGTTCTAATGTCACAATCCTTTCAGGAGTGACTGTTTCACGTGGAGCAGTTATTGCCGCAGGTTCGGTGGTAGTTAGAGATGTTGAGGAATACGCTATAGTTGGTGGAAATCCAGCAAAGTTCATCAAATATCGACTTACTGACGAAGAGATGAAGAGTGCAAAATTAATAGATTTTTCATTATTAAATCTTGATTCAATAGTTGAAGAAGATATCAAATTGTTTTACACCTCTCCAACACAAGAAGTTATATCAAAAATTAAAAAATATGAAGAGAAATGTCAGAAATAGTTAGGCAGGAATGGCTTTAAGCAGAATTTAGTTTGATTCTATAAATTTTTATATTTATTGATACTATAAACATATAGCAAGGTTTAAAAATGAAAGTTGATGTTGAAGAAATTTTTGCATATTATTTACCGCAATTTCACACTATTAAAGAAAATAATGAATGGTGGGGAAAAGGTTTCACTGAATGGGTAAAATTACGTAACGCTCAAAAAATGTTTCCTGGTCATCAAATTCCCCATCCAGTCGAGCCTTTGGGCTATTATGATTTAACAGATGTAAAAAATATTGAAAAACAATATTATTTAGCAAAAGAAAATGGAATCTCTACCTTTTGCTTTTGGCACTATTGGTTTGATACGAATGATATGCTACTAGAAAAGCCAGCTGAGTTATTATTAAAAAGCGACATTGACGTAAGATTTTGTTTTGCATGGGCAAATCATACATGGTGGAATAAAACTGAAAATAAACTACTTAAACAGCAGAAGTATGATTTTTCTCTAGATACGTATTTTGATTATTTATTGCCATTCTTTAAAGATGCTCGTTATACCAAAATAAATAATAAACCTGTTCTTTTTATTTATGATCTTAAAAATGCTAAGAACGGAAAAGAACTTATCGAGTATTTTCAAAAAAGATCGATAAGTGAAGGTTTTGACGGCATTTATTTCATTGGCGAGAATCTTTTACCGCACGATCCGCAAACTAAAATGGTAGATCAATACTTAAACAGTTGTGATTTTATGAAACATCGCCCTATATGGAGAAAAATTGTGGATAAGTTTCTGATGAAATTACAGAAAGTTGATATAATTATCCCTAGGGTATATGATTATGACCGATCAATAAAAAAAATGAATACAGATATTCTTCCTGAAAGTAAACAAATCCCAATCATTTTCCCTGGTTGGGATTCAAGCTTCCGACATGGCAAAAAAGGTGTGATTTTGAAAAATACTAATTCTGTTGCTTTTGAAAAACATGTTAGTAAAATTGCTAATTTAATTGAAAAGAGGAAAAATGCCCCCAAAATTATAGTTGTTAAATCTTGGAACGAATGGGCAGAAGGAAATTATATAGAACCATGCAGTATTCATGGAGATGCTTATCTAAAAATTATTAAAAAACATTTTAACGTTACATCTTTTAAAAATTAAGTGCAAGCAACGATAAATGAAATTATCATTGAATTTTACTCATCGTCTTAAGCATTGAATATCTGGAGATGAGATGTATTTCATATTTTTTGGAATAATAGCATTGTTCGCTATCGGTGACATATTTTTTTACCAAAGAGCTTATAAAAAAATTTTGTTTATAATCCTGACTTTTTGGTTGATCATACTTGCTGCTACTCGATATCAGGTTGGTATTGATTGGTCAGCATATGAAAATATGTTTCACAACCAAAATGAATTGACTTCACAAAATATTGAAATTGGCTACTCTTTTATTTATAGAGTAATGGAGGGAATGAATTTTAATACAGTGTTGCTGGTTATAAGTGCATTATCATTTGTTTTTTTGACTTTATTCATAAATAAGTTTGCCTATTTCAAAATAGTTGCGCTATTAGTCTATTTCACAGATCTTTACTTTTATCTTAACTTAAGCGGAATGCGGCAAGGGATTGCACTATCGCTTACTCTATTTTCTGTAATTTTTATATATCAAAAAAGGTCTTGGCTATTTTTCCTTACTATATTTGTAGCATGTTTATTTCATAAGACGGCAATATTTTTTTGCTTAGCATATTTTTTTCAATATTTCAAATTATCATATAAAAACATTATCATTGCCATAGCTATTTCATTTCTAGTTTCGTTATTTTTCATTACATTAACGGAAATCATAGCCGAGTTAGGATATTTCCGCAACGTTGGTATGTATACTGATAGTACCTACAATGACACCTATTCATTAGGAAATTATATTGCAGGTGGCATAAAAAGGCTAATGCCTTTATTATTGCTTTTGTTTGTATGTAAAATAAAAGAATTCGAAAATAATTTATTTGTTAAGCTGTATTTTGTTGGTTTGCTGTGTTTTTTTACGTTGTATCCATCTTTTCCGGATATCGCAGTTAGATTAAGCTTGTACTATTTGGCCTTCGATATGATTATGTATAATTTAATATTTATACACTCAAAAAACATATCGATGAAAATATTTATTATGTTTATTCTTATATTAATGACTGGGTACAAGATATACGGATACACGAATATGGAGGGATATATATACCATAATATTATATGGTAAATACTAATTTTTTTAGACTTTGTCATCTCATGTTTTTTTGCTCGCATATGTTAATAATGGAAGCTAATTAGAATGAAAATTTCAGTTTTAGTTCTTAATGCCTGTGACTTAGGGGGGATTGAAAGAAGTTCGTTTACATTAGTCAAGACTCTTAAGCGTGCCGGACATACGGTTGAATTGGTTTCTGTTTATGAAAACGATGAAGTTGCTTTAAACCGATCTGAAAGTTACAGGCTTTTAAATGGAAAAAATGAGTTATTAAAAATAAAAAATTATATTAAAGGCCTTGATGACTCTACTATAATAATCTCAACTTATGACAGACTCTCATTTCTAATTAGCTTTGTGTCCTTTTTATTAAGGAAGAAGAATAAACTTATTGCACATCAGCATGCTGATTATTTTGCTCACAACTCACGAGTGCGTTTTCTTCGAAAAATAGGTTATCGGATTGGTTGTAAAGCAATAGTTTGTCTAACTCAAAAGGATTATAAGTATTACAGTCAGTGGCATTCCAATTGTTTCGTGATTCCAAATATTCTGGATCTTGAGGCTTCTCAGTTCGATGACAATGGCATTGATTTTTCTTCACGAAATACTGATTTTATGGCAGCAGGTAGACTAAATCCAATCAAGAGATACGAGGATTTTATTAAACTCTATGACGCTCTTATGAAGAAATACAATTTGAAGTTTAAATTATTTGGTCATGGGGAGGATGATGAACGTCTTTTGAGACTTTCATTATCCTCTAAAGATATCCTTCAAGGCTCAACCAAAAATATGTTAGATGAGATGAAGGATGCGAAGTTTTTTATTGTAACCTCCTATAGAGAGAGCTTCTCTATGGTCATAGTTGAGGCTATGGCTGCAGGTTGCGTTGTTATTAGCTATGACTGCCCTACAGGGCCAGGCGAAATTATCACTGATGGAGTTGATGGATTTCTTATCAGCAATGGCGACTTTTCTTCACTAGTGCAAAAATGTTTATGGTTACTTGAAAACAATGTTAACTTAGATACGATGCGACATAATGCTAGAATTTCTGCGCAAAAATATTACCCTGAAAATGTCGTTAAGAAATGGAATGATTTGTTCCAAAATATATGATTTGAATACTCGAGCGGCTCAATGGATAAAGTAAGTGTAATTATACCTGCATATAACGCACAGGAGACTATTTTAAATGCTCTTTCTTCGGTTTACATGCAGCAAGGTAAATATGATATTGAAATTATTGTCGTAGATGATGGATCGTTTGATAATACAGCTCAACTGGTTTCTAATTTTTCAAAAAAACACCCAGGTTATATCAAATTAATTACAAAAAAAAATCAAGGGGTAGCATCTGCTAGAAATGATGGTATCAACAATGCAACTGGGGAGTTTATAGCTTTTTTAGATTCTGATGACTGTTGGTATCCAGATAAACTTCGTAAGCAGATCCCCATTTTAAAAAAACACGGTATTTCTTTAGTTGGCGGTGGTTATCACGGTAATTTCCAGGACTTACCTACCGAAAGCGGTTATTTTGAAATATCTTATGATATGCAGTTGCGGAAACAATACTTTCAACCCTCTACCGTAATATTTAAAAGAGAAATCCTCACTCATGTTCCTGGTTTTACTGAAGGACGAAGATATTGTGAAGATGCTTTATTTTTTCATATGACATGCTATTACTATCGCTGCGCGATAATAACTGATGATGTCATAAAATATGGTGATGGTAAGCATCCTTATGCTTCAGACAACGGACTGGGTAGCCACATATGGGAAATGGAGAAAGGCGAATTGTTGAACTTCCGTATTCTATATACTGAAAAAAAATTAAGCCTGTGCAAATGCATTTTTCTTTCGTTATATTCATTCTTAAAGTTTGGTCGTCGTGTGATTATTAAGTATTTTATATATTATCCAAAAAAAGTACCTGGAGAAGCCAATGAAAAATAAGGTTCTGGTTTTGTTGGCTGCTTATAACGGAAAAAAATGGATTTTAGAGCAAATTCAATCTATTTTAGATCAGGATAACGTTGATGTTTCTATTCTTATTAGCGTGGATGAATCATCAGATGGTACTGAACAGCTTGTTCAGGAACTTGCATATAAAAACGAGAAAATTAAATTTCTACCTATGGGCGAAAAATTTGGTGGAGCTGCCAAAAATTTCTTTCGTTTAATGATAGAGGCAGATGCAGAGCAATATAATTATATTTCATTTGCTGATCAAGATGATATCTGGTATGTGGATAAATTGAACACTGCAATTAATCATCTTAACACCAATGACTTTTATTCAAGCGACGTCACGGCCTTTTGGGATGATGGGAGAACTTGTAATATTATAAAGTCACAACCATTTGTTAAGTATGACTTTATTTTTGAAGCTGCGGGTCCTGGTTGTACTTATGTTATGAAAAGAGATGCTTTTATAAAAGCACAAAGATTTATTATTGATAATAAATGTAGAGCTCTTGATTTTAGCCTTCATGATTGGTTTTTATATGCTTTTGCACGTGCTAATAATCTTAAATGGTTTATAGATAACAAACCGAGTATGTTATATCGGCAACATGCTAATAATCAGGTTGGTGCTAATAATAGCATTAAAGCCATAATAAAAAGATTAAAGCTAATAAAATTAAAGTGGTATCGAACAGAAGTTGAGAAATTAATTTCTTTATTATCATTGAATGATGAAAAGTTTGTGTGTAAAGCACTTCATAATGGTTATTCTGGTAATTTATACTTATTATTTAACATTCATAAAGTTCGTCGTCGAATGCGCGATAGAATTTTACTAGGATTTGTTCTTTTGATTAATGTTTTTTAAATATTAACCATCGAGAATATAATTTTAGATGAAAACTTTAATTTATATTTAAAATAGCAATGAGTGTTTTGTGAAATATATAAAATAACGCGATACTCAACTTTTATAGTGAGTTGAAATGACATAACCGCTCCTTTATAACTTTAAGTCGACAAACAAAGAGAAATAAAGGAACAAAAGGCTATGTCACAACAAGATTTTATCATTTGGGTGTTTTGTTGGGTAGAGGATAATTTAACGGAGTTACAGCAAGGCACACGATTGAGAAGCCGGGGGTGCCCATCCAAGTTGAGTGACGCGGAAGTCATCACGATGGAGGTTATTGGTGAATACTTAGGTTTTTCAACAGATAGAGGGATTTGGACGTATTTTTGTCACCACTGGCGTGAGTGGTTTCCAAGACTTGGTTCACGAGCCAATTTTGCCAAACAAGCCTCGCACCTTTGGGTTGTAAAACAAAAACGGCAAGAAAAGCTGGCGATATTATTAGGCGCCTTCGACAGGCCGGTACATATTATCGATGGATTTCCGCTGCCAGTCTGTGGGTTCAAAAGAGCTAAAGGGAGCACCAACTTTAAAGGGCAAGCCGATTATGGGTATTGTGTGGCGCCAAGAACGAAACTTACTACGGATTTAAAGGACATCTGATGATAGATGAAACCGGTGTGTTAACAGGGGTCACGTTGACTCCCGCCAATGTCAGTGAGCGTGAAGCCGCCTGGGATTTGACCGCCCCGATAAAAGGGTATCTGCTCGGCGATAAAGGCTATTTAGGCGTTAAATTTAAATTGGAAATGAAGGCAGAGGGGATTGAAATGATTACCCCGGTGCGTGCCAATATGGATGATCCCATCCCCAGAAAAACGAGAAGGATCATTAACGCCAAACGCCGTTTAATTTAAACCGTGATTGGCCAACTCGCCGGACAATTTGCTATCGAGAAGTGCTGGGCACGGGATTTGTGGCATTTGAGTAATCGAATTTCCAGAAAACTGCTTTCTCACACGTTGGGTATTTTTGCCAATTTTAAACAAGGTAAAAGTCAACGCGACTGGCTTCAACAAGCCAACGTTATAGGATGTTAAAGTCGAGCATCGCGTTAAAATAATAACATTATATGTAGTAGTTCAAACTTGATCTGACAATTCAACTTGAAAAGTTGAGAGTTACCGGTTTTGATAGAGATGTCCAAATCTTAAACAAAACACGAGGTAACTCTCATGCTATATACTAACAATCCTATTATTAAACACAAAGTCGGTTTACTTAATTTAGCGGAAGAGCTCGGCAACGTTTCTAAAGCTTGCAAAGTGATGGGCGTATCACGCGATACGTTTTATCGTTATCAAGAACTTGCCCAAGAAGGCAGTATTGATAATCTTATCAACCAAAGCCGTCGTGTTCCTAATTTTAAAAATAGAGCGGATGAGGCGACTGAGCGTGCCGTTGTTGAACATGCGGTAGAGTTCCCTGCTCACGGGCAACATCGAACCAGTAATGAGTTACGACAAAATGGCATTTTCATCTCAGGAAGTGGTGTACGCTCTATCTGGCTCAGGAACAACCTTGAGAACTTTGCAAAACAAAACGGCTCAAAACCCTTGAAGCTAAAGTTGCAGAAGAAGGTATTACGCTCAATGACGCTCAAATCGCCGCCCTTGAGAAGAAAGCCCATGATGACGAGGCTTGTGGTGAAATCGAAACAGCCCATCCTGGCTATTTAGGCTCACAAGATACTTTCTACGTTGGTAATCTGAAAGGGGTTGGGCGTATTTATCAGCAAACATTCATCGATACGTATTCGAAAGTTGCGCATGGTAAGCTGTACACGAGCAAAACACCGATTACGGCAGCAGACTTGTTAAATGACCGTGTATTACTAATACCGCTCGCTTAAGCGTGAGCGGTTCTCTTTTTATAAGGGTAACGTGATGTTTTGCAGAGTATTTGCCGTGGGACGGATGGGCGTTTTCGCTTCGGCGGTAAGATCAGTCTCTTGCCATTCTCCCTGAGCGCTTTTAATTTTTGTGGGATCGTACCGGGGCTACGTCCCGAACACCATAAAAACTCATCCTGTATCAGCCGTAACGCATTGATAAAGCTTATCCGAAGCGGTTCAACACGATAGACTTTTGCCATCCGGCTCATTTCCAGCCGAACCACGTTATAGGCAATCAAGATGCCCCATAATTCCTGATAAATACCGGCCCGTGTCTGGCTCCTCAGGATGGCGGTGTTATTGAGTAGCCTTTGTTTCAGTTCACCATAACCGGTTTCAATTTCCCAACGTTCCCAGTACACACCCAGGATAGCGTTGAGCGGATAGGTTACCGGGCATTCCATTGAAGTGATAAACCCTTTAATTTCACCTTTCGGATCCGGAATTAAGATAAGACGTGCCCGCCAGGTTTTTCCAAGGTGAGGATGGGCTTGTTGGGCCTGGGGAGAAACCGGCATCTCGATCAATTTATCATAAGGGCTGTATTCCTCAACAATGTCATAACGCATCTTGCTTTTTATTGGCGTCAGCCAATGGGTATTTTTGCCGGCTCCCCGCCACGATTGAAATAATTCCGCAGAGAGAAAACCCCGGTCAAACAACGTCAGCGTATTTTCGGGCGCAGAACCAACCAATTGTTGGGCGTAGCTCATTTCACTTTGGGTGATGGGGCCAAACGCCACATCAGAGATAAGGTGTGTTCGTGCGGACATCAGCGTCACCGCTAACACGGAAGGAAAGGTGGCTTTACCGGAGGCATAACCCAATTGTTGGTTATCGCCTGTTTCAGGCACCTTAAACTGGGTGCCATCCACACATAAAATTTTCAGGCCACACACAGAATACGTTGTGTCCTCTTTTTCCCATTCGGTGGCGGTGGTATGAAAAAGATGCCGCAAGGGTTCAACACCAATGCGGTGTCTGGCTTTTGAGATACGGCTTGACGCTAATGATGGCAGTTCCCCCTTGGCGTCAGGAAAAGCCAGGTCTAATTTGTCACACACATCATTGATAGAACGGTTTCTCATGAGCCCAATGCCCAGCACTAGCCACACGGCTTGTTCGGCGGGAAATCGACGTTTTCGCACCGTGGCTCGGCCGGTTTCTTTAACCGCTTTAGTCACCCATGCCATCGGAATGTTTTGGCTAAAGGCATCCAGAGATTCGGGGTAATTAAATTCCGCAGTAGCTTGGAGTTCACGAGAAAATTCAGACATAAAAATCGGCCTCAAACAATCAGTTGAGGACGATTATGACTTATCTTGATTTGCTTAAGCGAGCGGTATTACCGTGTATTACCGTTCTATCAATCTCACCAGCTGCCAATGCTAAGAATACTGACGGATAGAGGAACTGAGTTCTGTGGTCGAGTTGAACATCATGATTATCAACTTTATTTAGCGATTAATGATATCGACCATACCAAAACGAAGGCGATGTCTCCGCAAACTAATGGTATCTGTGAACGGTTCCATAAAACGATTTTACAAGAGTTTTACCAAATCACGTTCCGCAAAAAGCTGTATGGTGATCTGGAAAGTCTGCAATCGGATCTGGACAACTGGTTATGGCACTACAATAATGAAAGAACACATCAAGGTAAAATGTGTTGTGGTCGAACACCAATGGAAACATTACTAGATGGAAAACGACTCTGGGCAGAAAAAAATCTGAACCAGATTTAACCTGACAGACACCTGTATAAATAACCGGTAACTGTCAGGTCAAGTCTGAGCTAGTACATCAATACCGACTACGATGTTATCAGACATAAGGTTATCCTCTTTGTCAGAGACACAGGAGATATCGCCATGATTAGACTTATAAAATAGATGCTCGAGGCACAAGATACCGTTCAATCTTAAAGGCGATAAAGAAGAGGCTGTTGTGGTTTACTCTGAATTACGAACTCCATTGAATGACACATTTCAGGTTCAGGTTAATAATAACAAACTCACAACAGCATCCCTGATGATCAGTCAGGGGATTATCGCTCTGTAAAAGTGATAATCAAGATATAAGGTTAGTTAGCAGTCGCTGAGCACCCTCATCTTGTTTAATTGCAATATTAATTTCTTGTTCAATCTCGCTAATTTGTTCAACCAGATACAGGTAATGGGCGTGTAGGCGTTGGAGCAATTGCACCAGATAGGGGGGTAATTCATTTTCAGCGATGACCTCAGATAACCGTTTTATCACCGCGATCCCTTTGGGCATGCTGATCCCAAATTCCAGCAAGAAAGCGTGCATCTGGTGAGTGGTTTTCACTTTATCACCCACCAGAGATTCCCGGACACGATGTAATACCCGCATAATTTGCTGGTTTTCCGTACGAGGTTGGACAAAGCGCATGGAAGGCCGAGAGGCGGCTTCACAAATAGCCTCGGCATCAATGAAATCATTTTTGTTGCTTTTGACAAACGGCCGGACAAACTGCGGTGAAATCAATTTAGTCTCATGGCCTAATGCTGCAATTTTTCGCGCCATGAAATGTGCACCGGCACAAGCTTCCATGACGACGGTGGCGCAGGGAGTCACGTTCAGAAATTCAAGAAACTTGGTTCGGGTCATTTTCTTACGATAAAGTGCTTTTCCATTTTTATCCTGACAGTGCAGGTGGAAAGTATGGTTACCGAGATCAATACCAATAAGTGCTGTACTGTTCATGATGATGGCCTCTTCTAAAAGAAAAACATACTGTCAATTTACTGCTACAGGGCGGGGGAGGCCATCTCATTACATGCCCTAAATAATATCTTTAACTGATAAAATAGGAGTTGGTACTATACACTTAGTAGAAAAAACACACGCAGCAGAAATGGATACTGTAGAAAATTACAACTACATCCGTAACAATTTGATCAAAACATGCTAAACATCGTCCTATTCGAACCAGAAATCCCGCCTAATACAGGCAATATCATCCGCTTGTGTGCCAACACAGGCTGTCAGCTTCATCTCATTCAACCTTTGGGTTTCACATGGGATGACAAACGCCTGCGTCGTGCAGGGTTGGACTACCATGAATTTACTAATATCAAACAACACCACGATTACAACGCATTCCTGGAAAGTGAAGGGCTCAGTTCCGTCAATTCACAGTCTCCTTCTGGAGCCCGTCTGTTTGCCTTAACCACAAAAGGCACGCCGGCGCACAGTAATGTGAGTTATCGTGATGGTGACTACTTAATGTTTGGCCCAGAAACTCGTGGTTTGCCGTCTTATGTATTAGATAACATACCACCTGAACAGAAGATCAGAATTCCCATGCTGCCAGATAGCCGTAGCATGAATCTGTCCAATTCTGTCGCAGTGGTTGTGTTTGAAGCATGGCGGCAACTGGGTTATCCAGGTGCGTTATTGCGGGATTAAGATTAATAGGACATTCAGTGCATAATCCGCGCTGAATGTCCTATCTATTAGTGCTTATAAGAAAAGAACAGAATTTCAAATCCCATCCCCATTCTCAAATCCATTATTGATACCATTAAAATGCTGGTTCATATCCAGCGATGGCTTCTCACTTTCCGGTTTACCAACAATCCTCGCCGGTACACCTGCCACTGTGGTATGAGGTGGAACTGATCTTAATACAACCGACCCTGCCCCAATTTTCGCACCTCGACCAATCTCGATGTTGCCGAGTATTTTGGAACCCGCGCCAATCATCACCCCTTCACGTACTTTCGGATGACGATCTCCACTGGTTTTACCTGTTCCCCCAAGAGTCACAGATTGCAAAATAGAAACATCATTCTCAACAACCGCTGTCTCACCAATTACAATACCTGTCGCATGGTCAAGCATGATGCCACAACCAATTCTGGCAGCAGGATGAATATCGACGCCAAAAGAAACTGAAATCTGATTTTGCAAATAGATTGCCAATGCCTTGCGATCTTCTTTCCATAGCCAGTGAGCAATGCGGTAGGCTTGCAGAGCATGGAAGCCTTTAAGATAGAGTAATGGGGTCGAATATTTATCTACTGCCGGATCACGCAGTCGAACAGCTTTGATATCACGTGCTGCCGATTCAATCATCTTAGGATCACTGCGATACGCACTTTCAGCGACTTCTCTGACTTCAATGGGAGGCATAATCGGTGTTGCCAGCTTATTTGCCAGCATGTAACTCAGGGCACTACCAAGATTTTCATGCTTGAGTAGTGTCGCGTGAAAGAAACTGGCTAACATGGGTTCACAGTCTGCCAGCGCCCTCGCCTCGTTTTTTATATTTTTCCAGACTTCGTTCAGTTCTGCTCGCGACATATCAGTGTTCTCATTTATTTAAGAGTGAGAGCCATCTCCCTCATCTCTTGTCGCTCTTCCCAATAATGCTTGGGCAGCCTCAATCACATTTTTATTGCAGTATAGTATCTGGTAGATCTGCTCTGTGATAGGCATTTCAACGCCCGCTCGTTCTGCCAAAGCACGGACTTCTTTAGTATTGCGGTATCCTTCAACAACTTGCCCGATCTCACGCTGCGCTTCATCAACACCGATACCTTTTCCCAGCATCATACCAAAACGACGGTTACGGGATTGGTTATCGGTACAGGTCAAAACTAAATCACCCAATCCAGCCATTCCCATAAATGTAGAAGGATCAGCCCCCAACGCCACGCCAAGGCGACTCATCTCCGCCAATCCTCGAGTGATCAATGCAGTGCGGGCATTAGCCCCAAATCCCATACCATCAGAGATCCCTGCACCAATTGCAATAACATTTTTTATTGCCCCGCCGAGCTGTACCCCAATGAAATCCGAGTTTTTGTAGACTCGAAAGCTTTTGCCACAATGGAAAAGTTGTTGAAGTTCTTCACTAAACTCAGGTGTTGTGGCAGAAACAGCAATTGCTGTTGGTAAACCTGCTGCTAGCTCTTTTGCGAATGTCGGGCCAGAAACTACAGCCAAGGGGATTTCATCACCTAATATCTCACGGGCTACATCTTGTAATAAGCGTCCTGTTTCCGCTTCAAGTCCCTTGGTAGCCCAAACAATACGGCTATCCTGTTGTAAATGTGGCTTTATCTGATGTAAAACATCACCGAAAACATGGCTGGGAACCACTACCAAGATATTACAACTGGCTAAAACAGCACTTTTTAGGTCGGATTCAAGCAATAAGCTATCAGGAAAAGAAACATCCGGTAAAAATACCTGATTACAGCGCGCTTGTTGCAACGCATTGACGTGCGTAGGATTATGCCCCCAAAGCACAACATCGTGCCCATTGCGAGCCAACGTAATGGCTAAAGCGGTGCCGTATGAACCGGCACCGATCACTGTCATAGAAGCAGTATTCATTAGGCTTCCTGTGCAACCTCATTAGGCTGAGATTCAGCCTGCTGTTGCAGATAATTCATGAACAAGGCATCAAAGTTAACAGGAGCCAGGTTCAGTTGTGGGAAAGTACCACGACCTACCAAGCTGGTGATGCACTCACGAGCGTATGGAAACAGGATGTTCGGGCAATATGCACCTAAGCAATGTGCCAACTGGGTTCCTTCAATACCATCAATAGAGAAAATACCCGCCTGCTGAACTTCACACAAAAACGCAGTTTCTTCTTCCAGTACCGCCGTGACGGTAACACGCAGAACAACTTCATAAACTCCCTGAACCAATTCACTGGAAGCGGTGTCCAGATCCAATTTAACTTCCGGTTGCCACTCCTGCTGGAAAATCTGCGGGGCTTTTGGTGCTTCGAAAGAAATATCTTTCGTGTAAATACGCTGGATCTGGAAAGCCATTTCTGTGTTGTTTTGTTCTGACATAATAATGTTTACCTTTTTCAGATGTCCTTATTAAACTTTTCAAGAATGCAAGCATGCTACTTGCACCTAAATTCGTTATTTCTTGCCGCGAGCCAATGGCAGATTTTCACCCGCCCAACCAGCAATCCCCTCTTTCAGGGAATAAACCTGCTCAAAGCCTAAACGAACCAGATTTTCCGCTGGTGTTCTGGATTCTAGCCCATTCGCTGAAACTACGATAACAGGCTGTTTTTTATGTTTCTCCAACTCACCTAAATTACTGTCTTTAATTTCAGATGGCGTCAGGTTAACGGAACCAATAATATGCCCCCTGCGGAAATCGTCACGGGAGCGTAAATCCACGACGATAGCTTCTTCCTTGTTGATGAAATGGATAGCCTGAGCACGGGTGATCTCTTTACTCTTGGAGAACACGCTTTTTACCGTCATGACAATGACAGCCACCAGCAATGCAATCCAGACAAGGCTCAGGATCGTGTTCCGGCTAATAAATTGCATGATTTCTTGCAGCATGGAGGGCAACAACTCCCGTTAGTTAATAACAAATATCTAAGGTAGAAGAGTATACCTGTGTGTTGCATCAATTACAGCCAATTAGCATCAATCCAATGCAGATTTTGCGGAGAGTTTCGAGAAAAATTAAAAAACATACCGAGAACAACTTGATTGTCATGCATCAATAAAATATTTCATGTAACACTGGACCAAGGCAGGATCTTCGACAATAAATGGACTAAATTAACTAAAACTTATATTAATGATAAAAAACAATCTGTTCTCTGGTCAGGTGCAATTCCTCATGAAATAATCAGGCGCTATGTAGCAGCAGGGTACTCAATAAGATGGCTGAAAATAAGGATCTCAAGAGCCGTAAGAATCGGCAGAGGCAATACAAACGGCAAAATAAAATCAGAGTGTTACAGCTCTGTGCCTTGTTGTTCACCTTTCTCAGTTTCAGTACAAATACTTTCGCCAATCCAATTTCAGAGAATAAAAATCAGCTCAAAGATATTCAGCAGGATATTGCCGAGAAAGAGAAAAGCGTAAAACAGCAACAAAAGCAACGTACAGATCTGCTTAACCAATTAAAAGAACAAGAAAGTACTATCTCAGAAGTGGGACGTTCGCTGCACACAACACAAACTCGTCTGAATAAGCTGGAAAACGATATTTCATCACTAAATGCCAATATCAAGCACCTGCAAATGCAACAAAAGGAGCAACGACAATTACTTGCCAACCAATTGGATGCCGCATTTCGGCAAGGAAATCACCAAGGTTTAGAATTGTTGCTCAATGGGCAGGAAAATCAGCGCAAAGAACGTATTCTCGCCTATTACAGTTACTTGAATCAGGCACGTCAGGAAACTATCGCCAAACTGCAAAAAACAACTGAAGAACTCAACCAGCAAAAAAAACTGCAACTAGAAAAACAAAGTGAACAGAAAGCGATACTGGCCAGCCAAAAACAGCAAAAGCAAAAGATGGAAACTGCCCGCACTGCGCGGCATAAGACATTAACGGTTCTTGAATCTTCATTGAAAAAAGATCAACAAAGCTTGACTGAGCTTCGGCAGAATGAAACCAGATTGAGAAACAAAATTGCTAAAGCTGAGCGGGAAGCCAAAGCGCGCGCTGAACGTGAAGCTCGTGAAGCGGCTCGTGTTCGTGCCCAAGTTGCCGCCAAACAGAAACAAGCGCAACAAAAAGGTTCCAGTTATAAACCAACAGAAGAAGAACGTGCTCTCATGGCACGAACTGGCGGCCTTGGGCGTCCTGCCGGGCAAGCCATCTGGCCAGTACACGGTCGTGTCATCCATAGTTTTGGTGAAGCAATACAAGGTGAACTTCGTTGGAAAGGGGTTGTTATTTCAGCAGCGGAAGGGACAGAAGTCAGGGCAATCTCAGATGGACGTGTATTGCTGGCAGACTGGCTGCAAGGCTATGGACTGGTTGTCGTGATTGAACACGGTAAAGGCGATATGAGCATTTACGGTTACAATCAGAGCACATTGGTCAGTGTTGGGCAACAAGTTCGGGCAGGCCAGCCAATAGCATTGGTGGGCAGCAGCGGCGGACAACAACAACCTTCACTGTACTTTGAAATCCGCCGTCAAGGGCAGGCTGTTAACCCATTACCGTGGTTAGGGAAATAGGATAGGAACACAATAATGGTGAAGATACGGTATCGATTAATAAAGCGGGTTAATGCATTCACTCTTTTATCTTGGATACTGCTATTCTTCACATCATTGCTGTTTACGTTAAATGTACAAGCTGCGCGTTTAGCCATCGTCATTGATGATGTTGGCTATCGTGTTAGTGAAGAAAATGAGATCTTACAAATGCCCGTTGCGGTTTCTATCGCAATCCTACCCAACTCTCCGTATGGCAGGAAAATGGCGGAAAAGGCTTATCAGCAGGGACGGGAGATTTTAATCCACTTGCCAATGGCACCATTAAGCAAACAACCGCTGGAAAAAAATACACTCCATCCTGCCATGAGCAGAGACGAAATTGCCCGTATTATTCAAGATGCGATACAGAAAGTTCCCCATGCTGTTGGGATGAACAATCATATGGGCAGTGCAATGACATCTAATCTCAGTGGCATGGAAAAGATAATGCAAGCGTTATCCCATCATCACCTTTACTTTCTGGACAGTGTGACAATAGGCAATACACAAGTCACTAAAGCAGCGATGGGAACCTCTGTTTCTGTGATCCGAAGAAATGTGTTTTTGGATAATATTCAAACCGAAGCTGAAACACGGCATCAACTTAACCGTGCGATAGCCCTTGCCCGCAAGCGAGGGTCTGCCGTTGCAATTGGACACCCACATCCCACAACCATACACGCTTTACAGCAAGCACTTGCAACATTACCCAGTGATATTGAACTGGTAACACCCAGCCTGTTGTTAGATCATCAAACTACACGCAAGTGCATAAAAACCCATGAATCACAACCTGCACCAACCACTCAGTTGGAGTATCTCAAGATGGTCAAAAAGGAATTATCTAACAGTGTTATCTTTAATGCCTTAAATCGGTACATGCAAAAACTCTTAGGTAACCATCCAATACAAAAAATACCAAATGATTCAGGCAAACCAGAAGTAAAGCAAGCAACGGAAAACAAAGCGACAAATAAAACAGAAGCGCCACCAAAAGCCGATCAAACAGGCGTCTTAAAAGCCAAAGACGCCTGCACTAATTTTTAATTCCAATTTAAGATAACCTTGCCAGATTGCCCTGAGCGCATGACATCAAAGCCTTTCTGGTAATCATCAACCGAGAATTGGTGAGTGATAATCGGGGACAAATCTAAGCCCGATTGGATCAACGCTGCCATCTTGTACCAAGTTTCGAACATCTCACGCCCGTAGATTCCCTTGATAAATAATCCCTTAAAGATGACCTGGTTCCAATCTATCGCCATGTCCGAAGGTGGTATCCCCAACAACGCAATACGTCCACCGTGATTCATGGTATTAAGCAAAGTACCGAACGCTGGCGGAGCACCTGACATCTCTAAACCAACATCAAAACCTTCGGTCATTCCCAGTTCTGCCATGACATCAGTCAGATTTTCTTTGCTGACATTCACAGCGCGGGTAACACCCATTTTACGAGCTAACTCAAGGCGGTATTCATTGATATCCGTAATCACGACATGACGGGCACCAACATGCTTACATACCGCTGCTGCCATAATCCCGATAGGGCCAGCGCCTGATACCAGTACATCTTCCCCCACCAGATCAAAAGACAGTGCAGTGTGTACCGCATTGCCAAATGGATCAAAAATCGCAGCCAGCTCATCGGGTATATTGTCTGGGATCTTAAAAGCATTAAATGCGGGAATCACCAGATATTCAGCAAAAGCACCTTCACGGTTCACACCAACACCCGTGGTATTGCAGCATAAATGCGTACGTCCACCACGACAGTTACGACAGTAACCACAGGTGATATGGCCTTCACCGGATACACGATCACCAATCTTGAATCCTTTTACTTCTTGACCAATCGCAACGACTTCACCAACATATTCATGCCCTACTACCATCGGGATAGGAATAGTTTTTTGAGACCAATCATCCCAGTTATAGATGTGAACGTCCGTACCACAAATGGCAGTTTTACGGATTTTAATCATGACATCATTGTGCCCAAGCTCTGGCATGGGCACATCTGTCATCCAGATACCTCCTTGTGGCTTTAATTTGGACAATGCTTTCATAATGATACCTTAAGCAATGACATTCAATTGCTTGCCAATACGTATAAATGCAGCCACCACACGTTCAATTTGTTCTTCAGTATGGGCGGCTGAGATCTGGGTTCGAATACGCGCTTGACCTTTCGGCACAACCGGATAGAAAAACCCAATTACATAAATGCCTTCTTTCAGCAGTTCTGCGGCAAATTCCTGCGCCAGTTTTGCATCCCCTAACATAACAGGGATGATTGCATGGTCTGCCCCCGCCAGAGTGAAACCTGCCGCCGTCATTTTTTCACGGAACAAGTTCGCATTTTTCCAGAGACGCTCACGCAGATCATCGCCATTTTTCAGCATGTCCAGCACCTTGATTGACGCAGCGACAATGGCTGGAGCCAGTGAGTTAGAGAACAGATATGGGCGTGAACGCTGGCGCAACCATTCAACAACTTCTTTACGCGCGGCAGTATAACCACCAGATGCGCCACCCAGTGCCTTACCGAGCGTACCGGTGATGATGTCAACACGTCCCATAACATCACAATATTCATGTGTGCCACGACCATGCTTGCCAACAAAGCCAACCGCATGTGAATCATCCACCATAACCAACGCACCAAATTCATCAGCCAAATCACAGATAGATTTCAGGTCAGCAATGACACCATCCATTGAAAATACCCCGTCAGTTGCGATCAGGATATTTTGCACACCTTCTGCTTTTACCTTTTCCAACTGAGACCTTAATTCTTGCATGTCATTATTGGCATAGCGGTAACGTTTTGCTTTGCATAAACGAATGCCATCAATGATGGATGCATGGTTCAAGGCATCAGAGATAATGGCATCTTCTGGCCCAAACAGAGTTTCGAACAGACCGCCGTTTGCATCAAAACACGAAGAGTACAGAATAGCGTCTTCCATACCCAAAAATTCAGCAATCTTATTTTCTAATTCTTTATGGGAATCTTGCGTACCGCAGATAAAACGAACGGATGCCATACCAAAACCGTGGCTATCCATACCTGCTTTTGCAGCTGCGATTAGATCAGGGTGATTGGCCAAGCCTAAGTAGTTATTAGCACAAAAATTAATTACTTGGTTACCTTCAGCAACAGAAATATTGGCATCCTGCGCAGAAGTAATTATACGCTCACTTTTGAATAACCCTTCGGAGCGGGTTTGTTCCAACTGCTCATTAATTTTCTGGTAAAACGACGCTGACATTTTTCTCTCCTGAATCCCTAATTAAGTGAAAGGCGTGATGTATGTTACTGATAGATCCTGCCAGTGACGACACAACGAGAAAGAGAATATCAACTTTGTAAAGCTGATCACGACCCAGTGTCTGGCATACAGTAATATTTCAGGATATACCCCTGTTTAAGCTGCTGTCGTCAGTGGGGTTAAGTGCTATTATACGCAGCAAAGATATACCCAATAGACGTCAAGTTACAGTGATAAAGCTGGGTATAAAGTGAACTGACTATTTAGAGGTGAGCCAAATGATTATTGTCACTGGTGGCGCAGGGTTTATTGGCAGCAATATTGTCAAGGCACTGAATGATGAGGGCTATAAGGATATTCTGGTTGTTGATAACCTGAAAGATGGAACAAAATTCGTCAATTTGGTTGATTTGGATATCACCGACTATATAGATAAAGAAGACTTCATCGCCAGCATTGTGGCGGGTGATGATTTAGGTGACATTGATGCCATTTTCCATGAAGGGGCTTGCTCATCCACAACGGAATGGGATGGTAAGTATATGATGGACAATAATTACCAGTACTCCAAAGATGTGCTGCATTATTGCCTTGAGCGCCAAATCCCCTTCCTGTATGCCTCCTCTGCTGCTACTTATGGTGGTCGCAGTGATAATTTCATTGAAGAGCGCCAATATGAAAAACCGCTCAATATTTATGGCTACTCTAAATTCCTGTTCGATCAATATGTTCGTGATGTTTTGCCCCATGCAGATTCCCAAATTTGTGGCTTCCGTTATTTCAATGTTTACGGGCCGCGCGAAGGACATAAGGGCAGCATGGCGAGTGTCGCCTACCATTTAAGTAATCAGATTCACCAGGGACAGAATCCGAAGTTATTTGTTGGTAGTGAAAATTTCCGCCGCGATTTTATCTATGTCGGCGATGTTGCCGCCGTCAATCTGTGGTTCTGGAAAAATGGTGTTTCCGGCATTTTTAACTGTGGAACAGGCCGCGCTGAAACTTTCCAGGCTGTTGCAGATGCTGTGATTGAATTCCATAAAGAAAAATCCCCAGCCGTGGAATACATCGACTTTCCGGAAAAATTAAAAGGCCGTTATCAAAGTTTTACTCAAGCAGATCTGACAAAACTTCGTGCCGCTGGCTATCAAAAACCGTTCAAGGCGGTTGCCGAAGGCGTCGCTGAATATATGCAATGGCTCAATCAGGATAATTAATCGACCTCTATGAAGATATTGGTGATCGGCCCATCATGGGTGGGTGACATGATGATGTCACAAAGCCTCTACCGTACTTTGAAAGCTTTGTACCCCAATGCAGAAATTGATGTGATGGCACCAGCATGGTGCCGACCATTACTGGCAAAAATGCCTGAAGTACATCAGGCATTAGCCATGCCGCTTGGTCATGGTGCCCTTGCGTTGGGTGAGCGCCGACGTCTTGGTCTGGCATTGCGTGAAAATAGATACGATCGTGCTTATGTATTGCCCAACTCATTCAAATCTGCGCTGGTCCCTTTCTTCGCCAATATCCCGTTACGTACAGGCTGGCGCGGTGAGATGCGTTACGGACTGCTAAATGATATCCGAGTCCTGAATAAAAATGCTTTTCCACTCATGGTTCAACGCTATGCCGCTCTCGCGTATGAAGGGAAAAACATGCGTAGCGCCGATGATCTTCCACAACCTTTGTTATGGCCACGATTAAATGTCAATGACGAAGATATTGCAGAATCAACCTCAGCCTTCAATATTGCTGATCACCGCCCTATTATTGGCTTCTGTCCAGGTGCCGAATTCGGCCCAGCCAAACGCTGGCCACACTATCACTATGCCGCCCTCGCTGAACAGTTAATTACCCAAAAAGGCTATCAAGTTTTACTGTTTGGTTCTGACAAAGATTATCAAGCAGGTGAAGATATTCGAACTCTTTTAAGCGATGATGCCCGCGAAAATTGTCTCAATCTGGCAGGAAAAACCTCGCTTGAACAAGCGGTAAATGTCATCGCAGCTTGTGATGCTATCGTCACAAACGACTCAGGTTTGATGCATGTCGCAGCGGCCTTAAACCGTCCTCTGGTGGCATTATACGGGCCAAGTAGCCCAGATTTTACCCCACCACTATCGAATAAGGCCGAAGTGATCCGCCTGATGACGGGCTATCACAAAATCAGAAAAGGCGATAGCGACGGCGGCTATCACCAAAGTTTGATCGATATTCAACCTGAAATAGTTCTATCTTCATTAGAAAAACTGTTGCAGGCGGAGAGCCAAAATTAATGCGTGTTTTATTGGTAAAAACGTCTTCGATGGGGGATGTATTACATACTCTGCCAGCATTAACTGATGCAAAACAGCAGTTTCCTGACATTCAATTTGATTGGGTAGTGGAAGAAGGGTTTGCCCAAATTCCAACGTGGCACAATGCTGTCGGAAATGTGATCCCGGTGGCTATTCGCCGTTGGCGAAAAAATTGGTTCAGAAAAGATATTCGTGAAGAACGAGCACTGTTCCGGCAACAACTGCAACAATACCAATATGATGCTGTCATTGATGCACAAGGCCTGTTAAAAAGTGCTTTTTTGGTAACCCGATTAGCACATGGCCCAAAGCATGGTTACGACAGAAAAAGTATCCGTGAACCCATTGCCAGTTTTTTCTACGATCATTGTCATGCTGTCAGCAAGCAACAGCATGCGGTTGAACGCATTCGAGCTTTATTTGCTGATAGTTTGGGCTATAAAAAACCGTCAGGGCAAGGTGATTACGCCATCGCCCGCCATTTTTTGCACCAAAAAACTAGTAGCCAAAACCACTATCTCGTTTTCCTCCATGCAACAACACGTGATGAAAAACATTGGCCTGAAAATCATTGGCGGCAGCTTATCGCGGATATCCAGGCAACGGGTATGCGCATCAAATTGCCCTGGGGTATAGAGCACGAATATCAGCGGGCATTAAGGCTAGCAGAAGGGTTTTCCCATGTTGAGGTTCTGCCAAAACTGACTCTGGCTGAAGCTGCACACATTCTCACAGGGGCACAAGCTGTAGTTTCAGTTGACACGGGATTAAGCCATCTTACAGCGGCACTTGATCGACCCAATATCACGCTATTTGGGCCGACTGATCCTGGCTTAATCGGTGGGTATGGTAAAGAGCAACATCCCCTAAAATCGACGGATAATACGATGCAAGGTATTACTTCAGAGAAAGTTATGCTGCTCTTGCAGGATACGTTAAAAAAGCACCCGGCCTAACGGAAAAGTTTCACACCAACGATTTTTGTATTCAAGAGTAGGATTACCCAATGAGTAACGCATGATTTTGTCTTCCTGCTGGCACAGCGCTTTAGCTTCCTGAATATTTATCCACATCAAGATGCTGCCAATGCTAAGATGAGCATATTCAGAATCATAACCACCATTAATGGCATCAAAAGAAATCCATTTAGGGCTGTCCGCCTGCAGGACAAAATCATAAGCACAAGGTTTGCCGTTGATCAACAGCACATTGCCAAATATATGCTCACGAAGCTCAATGTACATCTCAAGGAGATGCTTTTTTTGCTCTTCAGAATGACTATAATTCCAACGCTTTTGGTATAGATCGATATAAATATCCACCAACCCTTCTGCACTGAATTCACTTGAAGGGAGGATTTCTCCCCCCGCACGCTTAAATTTGTTGATCTCATTACTGCGATTACGGCGGGTTTTGTAAGAAAAACTGTCTTTGATTAGGCAAATTTTTCGTTTACTCAATAGGGAGTTGAAGCTGGCATTAATAAAATTATTTTTGTGGATTACAGATAATTTTTTTGATTTTACAGGTAAAAACAGTTTTGCATCCGCTGCAATAGGAAAAATAATTTCATCATATGAAACGGGGTACTTGGCTTGCATTTTTTCAATCAATTTATTGTTTTTCAAAGAAAAATAAGCACCTTGAATTGCAGACTCTGTTTTCTTGATATAAAAGCAAAACTGCTCATCAAGATGTTTATCCAAAAATTTTATAATATCAGGATGTGCTAATGTACATCCACCAAAAAGAGCATGTGCTTCTTTATATTTTTCAAAATTGCATTCTTTCCATCCTGAAAAAAGCGCTTTTGCAGTTTCCATAGAAAGTATCTCCACTAAAAAATTCAAAATTTGTTAAATAACTCATTAAAAATAACGTGACAATATACTAGCAAACAATATATCAATAAAGTTAACCTATTTATATAATGACTAGGATGTTTATAATTATAAATCTAACAATAACTCAATATATCTTTATTATACCATAATATATTTTATGATAATAAAATTTAAACATAAATATATATAATACCCTGAGATTGAATTTTCATAGCCCCAGTAAGCCGAGAAAAAACATACTGGGGTAATTCATTAGGACTGAAATATTTTCTTTACAGATTCAATGATCAATTCATCAATATCTTTATTTTCTTGTAATCTTCCATTTTTAGCTAATATTTGAATTGCTTCATCATAACCAGGCCCCCATAATGTTTTATTTGATTCAATATCCTGATAGATTGCAACTAGTGGTTTTTTATATGCAGCGGATATATGAACAATAGACGTATCCGGTGATATTATAAGATCAGCCTGAGAAATCAGGGAAATAGTATGATATAATGACTCGGACTGGTATCTATACACCCCATCAAACTCAGACATATCAATGATGTTTTCATGATCTAAAAAAATCATCTTGATATTATCATAAATATCACTTAACTTTTCCGTTATTCTTTTTAATTGACAAATAGATAGACAACGGTCTATATTTCCTGCAAATGGATTTATGATAATAATTTTTTCCGAATTAACCTTTAAATCATCAATAAGCTTTTTAGTTTCAATATCTATTTCATATGGATAATATAAATCATAACTAAAATCAGTAATACTTATATTCAAACAATCCATTACTGATTCATATGAAAATTTTATATGGCTTTCATTATAATCAAAAAATATTTTTTGATTATAATGATTTATCCATTGTTTTTTATTAAATCCAATTATATTCTTAGCATTTATTTGTTTAAATAAACTTAGTCTGTGAATAGGAGTTTTAAATAAAGATGGATCAACTATAAGATCATAATGATTATTTTTTAGTTTATTTATAGTTTCAAATGGTATATTATGATAATAATCTTCCATGAAAGACGTCAAATCAATATCTTCAGCGAGGTAAATATTTCTAACATAAGGATTGTGTTTTAATATAGCGCAGTTACTTTTAGTTCCCACAACATCAACTTGGTAACCTGACCTATTCAACTCTCTTATCAAGATAGTATCAACTATTATATCACCTATTTTTCCCTCATTGCGTAATAGCAACACTGTTTTTATGGTATCAATATCAAAAATATTTTTTCCCCTTTTATCATAAATCAATTTGGCAATAAGTAATCTTGTATAATATCTTGCATCTTTCATTAAATAATTTCGTTTACGATTCCAAGATCTCAATGTTGCAAATTTTTTATTTTTCTTCACTAAGTATTTCCCAATTAACTATTCTTAATAAACAGCAACTCACAATAGTAGATCACCTTATAAAACCCTTGCACAAATTCCAATCAAAAGGTTCAGTTTTATCATTATTATTAATATTTATTAATTTAAGATAATATCTTAAATTATAAAAAATAATTTTCAATATGCTATGTTAAGTAATTTTAATAAAATATTCATTCTATTTTCCATAATCAATACACCATTCTACAGAGCATACTTATATTCTGAACAACGAGCGGCCCCTCCCCAATAGAGAAATACAGAATTGATTCATTGTTTACATTTCAATCTATAATACTCAGCCAATGTCATCCCCTGTACCAAAGGCTGCAAAAACACAAACAACCCTTCCAAGTCCTGATAAAGCTGCTCAATTTGTTCTTCATTCTGGAAAGTTGGACTCCCTCCCGGCATAAATTCAGAAGAATGCAGCATAAATTCAACATAATCATTGCCAGATGCCAACGTTTTTTGGACAACAGTTTTCATCTGCGCCAAATTCCCGCCTTTTGGTCTTAGCCAATTAACCGACGGAGAACGCTTTTT
The DNA here is from genome assembly GCF_003610465.1 of Xenorhabdus ehlersii. Classification (GTDB taxonomy): domain Bacteria; phylum Pseudomonadota; class Gammaproteobacteria; order Enterobacterales; family Enterobacteriaceae; genus Xenorhabdus; species Xenorhabdus ehlersii. The sequence continues at coordinate 1,077,935 of NZ_RAQI01000001.1, forward strand.
TCCTCTTAATCGATCATATTTCTGCTTAATGAAATTCATAACTACAGAGTGCTTATATTGAATACTCATCGGTACTTGTAATAACGAAGAATCTCCTTCTTTGGAAATATCCTGTAAATCCATAAAATAAGCATGATCAGGAAAACTGCTATAATCTGTTCCACCATTCCCATCAGGATCCCCCTTGGTAAAGTTCCAATTAACTTTTGGTGTAACAGAACAATCTACTTGATACCCATACTCCACTAATAATTGTGCATAATACTCATTAAATGCCCAACGACCAGCACGATGGCTCAGCATCTTAGTTTGAAGTTTATCTTCCAAAAGATTGGTCATTAAACCAACTTTTTCTTTAATTTGATCTTTAGGATACTCAATCAGATACGGCTTATAGTGCATATCATCGTCAGTAAGAGGAACAATAGGTGGGCTATTCCAGGCATGTAAATGCATACCGATTTCACCCGTATTTCTGGCTATCACATCCTTGGCAAATTCGATATAACCATCATCCATTACCATTTCATAGTTAGTTAACCAAACGGGTTTGAAGCCAAAACGCTCACAGAGATTCTGAAATCTTGGCAAATAACGCGTGTTTTTTGTTGAGATTTGGCCACTATTTTTCCATAGATCATCACCTTCGGTGTCGATCGTGATAATAAAAGCGGGTAATGTCATTGATATGCACCAAAATGTGACAATGATAATTGTCCTAATGGTACGCATAGCAAACAAAGAGCGCAATTAGAGAATACTAATTATCTGTCTGATCCTATTCTATCTGATTGAACATACACTCTATCCAGTGTCATTCTTGGTTGGTGTACTTAAAGATGCCACACTATAATTTTTACATTAAGATCACCATATGACCCTGATATGCTAAAGAACTCAACAAATGATCCCAAAAAAGAATAAAATCAAACGCATTCTGGTGATTAAATTGCAACATCATGGAGATATGTTACTGATAACTCCGGTGATCAGCTCACTAACTCGCCACTATCTAGATGCAAAAATTGATGTTCTCCTTTATCAAGAAACCTTACCGATGCTGGAAAATTCAGCAGAGATTTCCCGTATTTTTTCTATAGACCGCGCGTGGAAGCAACTAGGCACGAGGAAGAAATTATTATATGAGTGGAGCCTACTTAAGACATTGAAACAGCAGCATTACGATTTAGTAATCAACCTTGCCGACCAGTGGAGAAGCGCATTTATTTCCCGTTTTACTGGTGCACCAATTCGATTGGCTTTTAACTTTCCTAAACGACAAAATTGGAAATGGCGTTTTTGTCATACTGAGATTATACCAACAGATAACCATGATTTATTACATACAGTAGAACAAAATCTTTCTATCCTAAAGCCATTGCAGCTTAATTCAATTATCACAAAAGTGACAATGAGTTATAGTGAAGACGATTTAAAATGGATAAAGCAAACACTTTCTAAGTATGGATTTTCAGAAAGATATGTCGTTGTTCAACCTACATCTCGATGGTTTTTTTAAGTGTTGGGATGAAAAAAAAATGGCGCAAGTGATTACTGCGCTACAAAAAGATGGGCATAGTATTATCATTACTTCTGGACCAGACCAAAAGGAATTGGAAATGGTAACCACCATCTTGTCACACTGCCCTGACGATAAAAAGAACATTCTTTCTCTGGCAGGAAAGTTAACATTACCCAAACTTGCCGCTTTGATTGATCATGCTAAATTATTCATTGGTGTAGACTCAGTACCAATGCATATGGCTGCTGCCCTGAAAACGCCCTGCATTGCATTGTTCGGTCCATCCAAACTGACATTTTGGAAACCCTGGCAATCTGTTGGTGAGGTGATTTGGGCTGGCGATTATGGCAATATTCCACACCCAGATGATATAAAAACTTGTACAAACGAACGCTATTTAGATCTGATACCCACAGATGCCATCATTTCAGCAGCAAGGAAATATATTTAATGAAACCATTACGTTTAGCCATTGTCCGTCAAAAGTATCGTCCAGATGGAGGCGCTGAACGTTTTATTTCAAGAGCCCTGGAAGCACTAGAGCACCAGCAACTTGAGCTGAATGTCATTACACGTTCTTGGCAAGGTACAAGTAGCCCCAATTGGCATATCCACCTATGTGATCCCATTAAATATGGAAGAATTAGCCGCGAAAGAGGTTTTGCCAAATCAGCACGGAAATTATGGCAAAAAACACAATTTGATTTGGTTCAAAGCCATGAACGCATTGCTGGCTGTGATATTTATCGAGCCGGAGATGGCGTTCATAAGCGCTGGTTACATCAACGAACCCGTATCTTGCCAACATGGAAAGCACGCTGGTTGTTAAATGATCGGTATCACAGCTATGTTATAAATGCTGAGGCAGAAATGTATGCAGATCCAGCCTTAAAGAAAGTGATTTGTAATGCTGAAATGGTAAAAAGGGAAATTATCGAAGAATTTGGTGTAGCCGAAGATAAAATCGCTGTTATATATAATTCAATTGATAACACAAAGTTTTTTCCTGCTGATGAGCAAACCCGCCTACAACTTAGGCAACAATATCAAATTCCCGCGACAACAAGATGCTTAGTTTATGTTGGTTCTGGTTTTGAGCGAAAAGGATTATCTGCGGCAATCCAAGCCGTCGCAAAAACAGATAGCTATCTATTAGTTATTGGCAAAGACAAAGAGCAGAAAAAGTATCAGGCGCTTGCAAATACGTTAGGGTGTACTCATCGCATCCGTTTTATGGGATTACAAAAAAATACATTGCCCTTTTATCAATTGTCTGACGCTTTGCTACTGCCGACACTATATGATCCATTTCCTAATGTTATCCTCGAAGCTATGGCATGCGGTTTACCCGTTATTACTAGCACAACATGTGGGGGAGCTGAATTCATCATCGAAGGGAAGAATGGTTTTATCTGTGATGCATTAGATATTGAAAAATTAAGGGATTCTGTTTATGGCATCCCTGATAACATATTCGGAACAGATATATCTATTGCCGCCAGAAACCAGATAATCACTGCAACACCTGAAAATTTATCCAAACAATTAATTGATCTTTATCAAAGAGTTTTAATATAGTGAAAGAACATATCCTTTTTATTATCGATGGATTACCCGGAGGAGGAGCTGAAAATGTTACCCTTCGTCTTGCGGCTGGTTTGAGTAAATCAAACTACCAAATTTCCTTGCTTTCACTCAATGCTCAATTGGATTACACCATCCCAGAAGATATTCATTACATCGTCAGCCCTGATGACTATAGAGGGCTACTAAGAAAACTCAATGAGATAAACCGCAGAGCTAAAGCAATGGATAAAGTTTTATTTAAGCTTTTCCAACAAAAAGGTAAACCTGCACTTGTCATATCTAATCTACATAAAACCGACCGTATCGTAGTTAAATCCAAAGCCCTGAAAAACTGTAATGTATGGCATTGTATTCACGGCATTTTTTCTCAATCATACTTAAGCAATAAAAGTGGCTTTTCTTATTGGATAAAAAAGGAAAAGATAAAGAAAGTTTATGAAAATAAAAAAGTTATCTGCGTTTCCGAGGCTGTTAGCAACGATTTACTAAGCAATATTGGGATAAAGCCCAACCAGATAAAAACCATCTATAATCCCTTTGATTTTGAGAAAATAAAAGCGCAGGCATCAGAAATCAATCCTTATCATGGTTTGGATTACATTTTGCATGTCGGGCGCTTACATCAAGTAAAACGTCAAGACCGATTAATAGATGCCTTTGCAAAGGCAAATCTCCCATGCAAACTAATTATTGTAGGCCAAGGTTCCAAAGAAATAGAAGAACACCTTAAAGTAAAAATTGATAAGTACGGGTTAAATGATAAAGCCATTTTGGCTGGCTTCCACTCCAATCCACATCCCATTATCAATGGAGCAAGAGCGGTTGTTATAAGTTCAGACAGTGAAGGATTACCGACAGTATTAATCGAAGCATTAATTTGCCATATTCCTATCGTCAGTACAGATTGCCCTGGTGGCGTTAGGGAGATAATGACGGGCCAATTGAAAAACTATCTGTCTAAACTAGACGCAAATTCTTTGGCAGAAAAAATACAGCTTGCTTACAATATGCCCCCTCAAATTACAGATGAACTGTATGAAAAATTTGAGGCAAACAATATACAAAAGCAATATATTGAATTAATAGAAAAATAGCAGACAGAACACCAAACTATGGTTCAAGGGAAACTGCATTTTACACACTTTCTTCAAGCCAATGTGGTACTATAACCGCAGTCTATGTCAGTGAATTTGATAGAATGTTGCTTCGCTTATATCAGGTACTTCTCTACCTTATCCAACCAATTATCTGGTTACGTCTGCTGCTGCGCAGCCGCAAATCCCCTGCGTACCGCAAACGCTGGGGAGAACGCTATGGCTTCTGCGCTAAAAAGGTGGCCCCAGGTGGGATCTTACTGCATTCCGTTTCTGTTGGAGAGACATTAGCTGCCATTCCGCTCGTACGGATCTTACGGCACCATTACCCTTTTTTGCCCATTACTATAACAACCATGACACCGACAGGTTCTGAAAGGGTTCTGTCTGCTCTGGGCAATGATGTTAACCATGTATACCTTCCCTATGATCTGCCAGGATCAATGAGACGTTTTCTTGATCGCGTAAATCCCAAGCTAGTGATCATTATGGAAACTGAACTATGGCCAAACCTGATTACTCAGTTACACCAACGGGAAATCCCACTGGTTATCGCCAACGCGAGGCTATCAGCCCGATCAGCAGCGGGATACCAGAAAATTGGCAGCTTTATTAAAACCATTTTAAATAAAATCACGTTGATTGCCGCACAAAATCAGGAAGATGGTGAACGCTTTATCGAATTAGGATTAAGACGCTCTCAACTCTCTGTAACGGGTAGCCTTAAGTTCGATATTTCTGTTACACCAGAACTCGCGGCAAAAGCCGTCACATTGCGCCGCCAATGGGCACCGCACCGCCCTGTATGGATAGCAACCAGTACCCATGATGGAGAAGAGACGATTATCCTGGATGCTCATTGCAAACTGCTTAAACAATTTCCTGATTTGCTGTTAATTCTGGTGCCCCGCCATCCTGAACGTTTTGCTAAAGCCGCCGAGTTAACCCAAAAAGCGGGATTAAACGCGATTTTACGCAGTGCTAACACTATTCCTGACGCTAATGTGCAAGTGGTTATTGGCGATACGATGGGCGAATTGATGCTCCTGTATGGTATCGCTGATCTGGCTTTTGTCGGAGGGAGCCTGATAGAACGCGGAGGACATAACCCGCTGGAAGCGGCTGCCCATGCTATTCCTGTTATCATGGGTCCACACACATTCAACTTTAAAGATATTTGTGCCAAGCTGCATAAAGCGGATGGATTGATTACTGTTACGGATAGCCAATCATTAAGTTCAGCTATCAATAGCCTGCTGACAGACGAAGATTACCGACGCTATTACGGCCACCACGCCGCAGAAGTCCTGCATGAAAACCAAGGTGCTCTTCAACGCTTGCTAAAATTACTGGAACCTTACCTCCCTCCAAGGAGACATTGATGATTGCCAAAAAACGCCTGTCCGTTGTCATGATCACCAAAAATGCCGCTGATGTGATTGCAGATTGTCTGCTTTCTGTGAATTGGGCGGATGAAATCATCGTCCTGGATTCCGGCAGCACCGATACAACTTGCCAAATAGCCAGCGAAATGGGGGTAAAAGTCTACTCAAATACCCAATGGCCTGGCTTCGGGCGGCAACGGCAGCTCGCGCAATCCTATGCCAGCGGTGATTACATCTTTATGATTGATGCCGATGAACGCGTAACGCCAGAACTAAAAGCGTCCATTGAACAAGTCCTGGCAAATCCTGATGACAATAAAGTCTATAGCTGCGCACGCCTCAATCTGTTTATGGGGCGATTCATGAAACACAGTGGCTGGTATCCTGATAGGGTTATTCGCCTTTATTGCCGTGAACGTTACCAATACAACAACAATCAGGTTCACGAATCCCTTGATACTCAAGGCGTATCTATCGTGACACTAAGGGGGGATCTGCGTCACTTGACCTGCCGTAACCTGATGGAGTTCCAGCAAAAACAATTAAATTATGCAAGAGAGTGGGCGAAACATCACTACGAGCAAGGCAAAAAAATCCGTTATTTTTCTATAATCAGCCATACGCTGGGCGCATTTCTCAAAACCTGGCTATTAAGGGCAGGTTTTTTGGATGGTAAGCAAGGCCTGATATTGGCAATTGTAAACTCCCAGTATACATTCAACAAATACACTGCACTTTGGGAAATGATTCAAACAAAGGGTAAAAACAACGATGAAAAGAAAAGCGATTTATCCCGGCACCTTTGACCCTATCACTTACGGTCATCTTGATATTGTTACTCGCGCCGCAAACATGTTTGACCATGTTTTATTGGCTATTGCTAATAGTGATAGAAAAAGTCCCATGTTCAGTTTGGAAGAGCGTGTCACGTTGGCAAAAGAAGCCACCGCTCATCTGGAAAATGTCGATGTGGTTGGGTTTAGCGAACTGATGGTTAATTTTGCCAAAAAGCAGCAGGCTAACATCTTAATCCGCGGAGTTCGTTCTGTTTCTGATTTTGAATATGAATGGCAACTTGCCAATATGAATCGACATTTTATGCCTGAGCTGGAAAGTGTCTTTTTATTGCCTTCCCAAACCCTGTCGTTTGTCTCATCATCCTTAATCAAGGATGTTGCTCGCCATGATGGCGACGTTTCATCCTTCCTGTCAGAGCCAGTTGCACAGGCAATGCTAAAGAAATTGGCTAAATAATACCTTATGCGGGGCAATTATTCTCTGCCCCCAATCCGTTTAATGCTGGCACTGACGACAGAAAAATGTACTGCGTTGCCCCAATTTTACACACTCGATTTTCTCACCACATAGCGGACAAAGTTCGCCTTTCTTGCCGTAGACAAACAACTCCTGAGAAAAATATCCCGGTTTGCCATCAGATTGCAGAAAATCCTTCAGTGTCGTTCCGCCTTGCTCAATGGAACGACGTAAAATCTGTTTGATTATATCGGCCAATAGATAGGCTTCTTGCTGCGTTAATGAATTCACGGGACGTTCAGGCAAGATATGTGCAACGAACAACGCTTCGTTGGCATAGATATTCCCAACACCAACAACAACTTTGTTATCCATCAACCAAGATTTGATAGCCGCTTTTTTGTTGCGAGAAACAGTGTAAAGATACTCGCCATCAAACTGGTCAGAAAGAGGCTCAGGACCTAAATGAGCCAGTACGGAGCACTCTTCGAGATTGTCACTCCATAACCACGCACCAAAACGTCGGGGATCGGTATACCGGAGAATTTTGCCATCAGTCATAACCAAATCGACATGATCATGCTTTGCCGGCGGTTGTTCATCCAACAAGACACGCAAACTGCCAGACATTCCCAAGTGGATAATAATCCAGCCTTCCGGCAACTCAAGCAATAAGTATTTTGCCCGCCGTTGAACACTCAACACTGGCCGGTCTGAAAGCGTCATGATTTGCTCGGAAACAGGCCAGCGCAAACGTGAATTCCTGACCTCAGCATATTGAATCACATTACCAACCAAGTGAGGTTCAATCCCCCTTCGACTGGTTTCCACCTCTGGTAGCTCCGGCATACCTACTCCTTGAATAAGTTATCTACGATATTGTTTCTGAGAATATTGCATCTAAGCAGATTACAATACCGTTTTCATGTATCATTTGCAGTCAGATTTGATTGAGATAACAGGGAGAGACACTCACTGAGACAATATTTCCGCTATCACGCCCATAATTAACTTCGCACGCTGATCCCAATTAAAACGTTCTGCAACCAGCCGTTGAGAATAGTCAACTTTCGCCATCATTTCAGCGGGATGATTAATCAGCCATTGAATCTGTTCAGCAAAACTCGCTGGATTTTCACTATCAGCAAAATTTACCGCATTTTCATCAACAGCATCACGAATGGAAGGGAAATCAGAAATAACTACAGGCTTACCCATAGCCATATATTCAAACAGCTTGAGAGGAGAGGTATAGCGACTGCCAATATTGGTTTTCGTCAATGGCAGAACACAAATATCACTATCAGCAATAACCTGAAAGCGTTTTCTGGGTTGGACAAAACCAAGGAAATTAATTTTATCACTTACACCAATCTGTTCAGCAGTCTGTCGCAATCGCTCAATTTGTTCAGTGGTACCACCAGCAATGTTCAGTTCAACGTTATCCAGGTAAGACATGGCTTTCATTACCGTTGGGATACCTTTCCAACGATGTAAACTCCCCAAATAAAGTACTTTTTTAGGAAGCATACTGTTGTAATCGCTGCCGGCAAGCATCTGCTTAGCAGATTCAACCGCCAGCATATCAACCCCATCGGGGGCCACAACAATCGGTGTTTTGACACCGTATTGCTTATAAATATCTTCTCGTAATAGTGAAGTCAGGGCAAAAACAACCTTAGAGCTAGCATAAACCTGCTGTTCAAGTTTTCTCAGTTTATGATATTTACGTTGGTTGCTACGATTGAGCAAATCATGGGATTCTCTAAACGATTGAGAAAATACTTCATGGCTTTCAAAGAAATGAGGAATATCCGAATGATTACACAGCAGGTAATTCGCCATTTTAATATTGCGGGTAAAAAGGGCATCAACTTGATGCTCTTTAAGCCAGCGCGAAACCTGCAAATAAAACAGTTTCTGAGTATTTAGCGGGAAATACCATTTTCTGCGTATATCGTGCAGGGCGATTAACTCCACAGAAGGCGGCAATGACCTGCCAAGAATTTCCTCAACTTGGCTTTGGCCTTTTGGCGTAATCAGGAAAACACTATGCCCCTGACGAGCAAAAGCGTCTACATTCTGCAAAATTTGTAGTGACGCAACCCGATAATCAGGCACAGGATAAGGATCAATATACGCAATTTTCATTATTTTTTATGGCGTTCAATAAACGGCTAGCAGAATGTTGCCAGGTGTACATCGTTTCAATTCTCTGGCGGGCAGATTTCCCCATCTTTTCTCCTCTATCCGGCAAAGATAAAAGATGATTTACCGCCTCAGCAATGGCCATAGCATCACCCGGTGTCACCAAAATACCAGCACGGCCTTCATTACCAACCACTTCCGGTATTCCGCCAATATAGCTGGCAATCACAGGACGTCCACATGCCATCGCTTCAGCAATAGTAATACCAAATGCCTCATCACCAATACTGGGGAAAACACCGGCATCACCCGCCGCATAAAATTCAGGTAATTGATCATGACCAACTGGAGGATGAAAAATGACGGATTTTTCTAACTGCAAAGCAGAAACCCGCTTTTTAAGCGATTTCAAATCTTCACCTTCACCAATAATCAATAATTTTACATCCTTGTTCCGCAACAAAGCCATTGCATCAATGGCGACTTTCATGCCTTTCCAACCAACCAACCTGCCAGCAAACGTTAACAGAAACGTTTTCTCATTGATACCTAATCGAGTTCGGACATCCGAGCCAGATGGTTTGAATTTATCGATATCTACCCCATTATAGATGACGCTCGGAAATTGCTTGAAATGATGCTGAATCTGCCAGGCATTAAAATGGCTACATGCAACCCATGCAGATATTTTTTTACCCAATATCCGATCCCCTTTAAAAAAACTGGTTCCACCACTCATGTAGCAAAACTGGGTATGGGATGTTTCAGGCATCATTCTGGGCCAGAAAAAATCAAAAGGCTTGGTCAAAATCACCCAATCAAAATTTTCAGCAATAACTGTTGCACGGGCATGACGGGCAAAAGAATAACGTTCAACAATACGTTGGAAGCGGCGTCCAATGTTAAGCACGCGTTCTCTGGGAATAAATGGAAAAGTATGAATATGGATATTTCTTTCGCCTAATGCAGGCCGAATATCGCCAGTACCACCGAAAATATGGACTTCATGCCCCGCATCTGTCAGCGACTTGGCTAACGCCCAAACAGCGGTTTGAATGCCGCCGTACGACATGGTAACAGTAACATCGATAAATCCTATCTTCATTGGGTTAATTATCCTTTCATTCATTTTTCAGCAAGTACTGAACAGAATGCCAGACTTGATCTACCGATATTGCTGACATTGTATCTTGACGAGTTGCCTGTCGATAATCTACAGGATGTTCAATTACCACTAATTTTGGATGTTGTTGAGGTGCGAGAAAACGCCCTGGGTGAAAGCAGTGATACAGAGCAACCATTGGTATTCCCAAGGCCCCAGCCAGATGAGTTGTTCCAGTATCAACGCCCACATACAAATTAAGTTGACTCATGATTGCCGCATTTTGCCGCATCGTAGTCTTACCCGCCAATGATGAGCATCTGTTTGTGCCCAATTTCTCAGCCAGCATTCGCGCACTGTCTTCACCATCTTTACTGCCTAACAGCAAAATATGCGCCTGCGGATAATCACGATAAATATGTTGAGCTAATTCGTAAAAATGTTCTACAGGCCAATCACGATAGGCTTTTGCCGGAAAACTCTGTAACTGAAAACCGATTCTTAATTGTCGTTCTATCCCTTGCCGTTGAAGAAAATCTCTGGCGTACTCCGCTTCATACAGGCTTACATTATACTGCAAACGCCAATTACTCACTTCAACCCCAAGTGAATCGATTAACAGCGCCCTTTCCTGTTGGGCAGGCATAAGTTCTCTAGGCCTTGCTATAGCATACTCATTTGGTTTTTTACCAGAGATATCCGAAAAATAAACGGCCAAATTTGCTACACGTTTGGCATACTGCAATAGGGATTTATCCTGGCCATAGACTAATGCCAGATCATAGTGCCGACGAGAAAACCAGCCACACCATTTAGCCTTGCCTTTTGAAAAATCTTTCAATTGATTAATTAAATCGATATTTTCAAGGATTTCTTTTGTTTTTTTATGCACAAATATATCAATATTTGCCTCCGGCCATTTTTCTTTCAGGGCACGAATAACCGGAGTTATTAGCAAGGTGTCACCAAAACGGGCAATATTGATGATTAGAATATTTTGGGGTTGCATAATAATGAATATTAAATTATCAATCCAAAGATTGGAGCACTTAAGGTACTATACAGTAAAGTGAGTCACTGTTCTATTTACGGTTAATAAGCACAATAGGCATACAAAAATAAAGCTAATGATATTTCAAATAGTTAATAAAAAGCATAGATTACTCTGCCAATACAGATAAAAATAATATAAACAAAACATTACCGCTTGCTTTCTATACTGGAATAAAAAATAGACTCCATTTTTTCTAACATATTATCCATGCCAAATAAGTGAATTGCCCGTCGCAGTGAAGCCTCTCCCATTTGTAAACGTAGCCCTGCATCATGAATTAATAAATCTAATCTTTCTGTTAATTGTTCGACATTTTTAGGTTCGATAATATACCCTGTATCGCCATCAATTACAGCTTCTGTAATCGCGCCCACCGATGTAGAGACAACAGGCAATCCACACGCCATTGCCTGCATGATGCCTTGAGGTACACCTTCATTACCAAACGAAGGTAGAGCAAAAATATCCATTGCATTTAAGCAATCAGGAACATCCTGGCGATTACCAAGAAAGATGACACTCTCTGTCAGCCCTTCCTGCTGAACTCGCGGCTCTAAATTCTTTCTTTGGGGACCATCTCCCACAAACAGCAATTGCCAATCAGGATAACGTTGATGGAGAATTTTCCAACTATCAAGCAGGTAACGATGGCCTTTCCACGTTCTCATTGTGGCAACAATGCCCAGTGTTGGCTTGTCTTTGATGCCAATACGCTGACGACTTGAGGACTTACTTTCAGGATGAAAACGTGACAAATCGATCCCTGTCGGCACAGAGGTCATATGAGATAGAGGATAATCATTATGTACATGCAAATATTGGCGTAGTTTTTCTCCGGTTGTCACAATATGCTGACCAGCGTGTAAATACAGCCAACGAGTCGCAATGGATTTTGAAACATGAGTCGAAACATGGCGGGTTCGGACTATCGGAGGCATACCTTTTAATGTGGCACATGCCGCAGCCACCAGCCAAGAATCAGTAGAACTATGGGTATTGATTACATCGAACTGGCGACCTTCTGTTTTTAGCCAATGACGCATTGCCCGAAGACAAGAAAGACGTTTTTTTTCAATTGGGAGCGCCACAACAGACACACCATAATGATGAGCTTCACGGTAAAGGGTTGAAGTTGGACAACAAACGATAACCACATGGTGTCCGCGCTGTATCATGCCCTGAGACTCTGTCAGGATACGAATTTCCTGCCCTCCCCAACCACACGATGATTCTGTATGTAAGATATTCAAGGTCTTTCTAACCATTTTAGCGCTACACCTGACGGTTCATAATTAAAAAAACGGTAGTATAACTGAACAATGCATAGGTCTACACGCATAGCCCAATTTAAAATAAGCTACAGTGGCATTATCAACAGATATAAAAAAGCCCAGCATAATGCTGGGCTTTTTATAATCCACTAAAATTATTTAATTTTAGCTTCTTTGTACATAACATGCTGACGAACAACTGGATCGAATTTTTTCATTTCCAGTTTTTCAGGCATAGTACGCTTGTTCTTCGTAGTGGTATAGAAGTGACCTGTACCAGCGGAAGAAACTAGCTTGATTTTATCGCGAATACCTTTAGCCATTTTTCAGCTCCTTAGTACTTCTCACCACGGGCACGCAGTTCGGCCAGAACTGTGTCGATGCCTTTTTTGTCAATCACACGCATACCTTTAGCAGATACACGCAGAGTTACAAAACGTTTCTCAGACTCAACCCAGAAACGGTGAGAGTGCAGGTTAGGCAGAAAACGACGCTTAGTCGCATTTAATGCGTGGGAGCGGTTGTTACCACTCACCGGACGCTTGCCAGTAACTTGGCAGACTCGGGACATGTCTATTCTCCAAAAATCAAATCAGCTCGAGCTTTGTATTGGGTGTGACCGCCTCGTCAGGCTTAGGAGCCCATCTCAGCAAACTTTCTTTACTGAAAAGAGGTTACTGAAAAGAACGTCACTGAAAAGACTCACATTTTCCCAGTAAAAAAACTTACTGAGATAGGCTCTTCTCGTCAAACCCAAGATCCTCAAAGGTGGCGTAGTATACGCCCTCATTCGCTGATGCTCAAGTCCCGAACAACTAAGATCTGATCGTATCGCGAAAAAACAGTATCAAATCCAACCTCTTTCCATAAATGAGACACAAGATTGCTTGCCAATAACGATATGATCCAAAACTTTAACGCCAACCAAGTCACAAGCCTCAATAATTTTTTCTGTCACCAATTTATCTGCCAAGCTAGGTTCTGGATTGCCGGAAGGGTGATTGTGCGCAAGAATAATTGATACGGCATTCACTTTAACCGCCTGTTTCACAATTTCACGCGGGTGAACTTCAACTTTGTTTATCGTTCCTTTAAACATTTCATCATGGCAGATAACTTTATTCTGGTTAGTTAAAAACAGTACCACAAATATCTCCCGATCTTGCCAGGATAATAAATCCTGCAAATAATTCTGGGTTATCGTGGGGCTGTTCATGATATCTTCATGGATAAATTGACTGGAGAAAAATCGTTTTGCCAGTTCAGATATCGCCTGCAATTGGACATACTTGCATCGTCCCATGCCTTTATGTGCACAAAAGTCATCGTAATCCGCAGATAGAAGGTGATAAAGCGAACCAAATGATTTCAGCAGATATTCTGCCATTTGTACGACATGAACCCCCCTGGAACCTGTACGTAAAAAGATAGCCAATAATTCCGCATCTGTTAGGGAAACAGCCCCATAAGCCAATAATTTCTCCCGGGGAAGAAGATTTAAATGCAATTCATCGTTTCTTTCCATTACCGTTAAATCCATAATTTCCTCCCCCTTCAATATCCTTTGTTCCACTCCCTTGCCCTATAGTCCCCCATAACGATGGGTGCCATCACTCACCTACATTTCGCACCTACTATTCCATGATGAAAAAATTGCCGCCAGCTCGACTTGCAAGGCTTGCGCAGCGCTTCGCAAACTTGCCATTTTTGGCTGTCTAAATAGGGAAGGTTCTCAACGCAATATTTTCTTGTGATAGAATCTTAAGGAATTGCAACTGACATCTGGACAATCAAAATGACAGGATTTTCCGGCAAACCACTTTCTGATAATCCGCTTTCTGGTAAACAACTTTCTGGTAAACAAATAGTCCTTGGAATCAGCGGAGGGATCGCCGCTTACAAAACTGCCGAATTGGTGCGCCGTTTGCGTGATCGTGGTGCCCAGGTACGCGTTGTCATGACTCCCGCAGCAGAAGCTTTCATCACTCCACTGACCTTACAGGCAGTATCTGGTCATCCCGTCTCAGATGATCTTCTGGACCCCGCTGCCGAAGCCGCCATGGGGCATATCGAACTGGCAAAATGGGCTGATTTAATTATTCTCGCGCCCGCTACTGCTGATCTGCTGGCTCGTCTGGCCGCAGGCATGGCGAATGATTTAGTCACCACAATCTGCCTGGCTTCCGCTGCATCTATTGCTGTTGCCCCCGCAATGAACCAACAAATGTACCGTGCACAGGCCACCCAGCATAACCTGAACGTACTTAAAGAGCGTAATGTATTGATTTGGGGCCCCGCTGAAGGCAGCCAGGCATGTGGTGATGTAGGGCCAGGGAGAATGTTGGAACCGATGACTATCGTCGAACGGGCAATGCAACATTTCAACACCGAGCAAAATCTTTCTGGTCTACACATCGCTATTACCGCAGGACCAACCCGTGAAGCCTTGGACCCCGTCCGTTTCATCAGCAATCATAGCTCCGGTAAAATGGGTTTTTCCATTGCACAGGCCGCGGCAGAGCGTGGTGCTGAAGTGACATTAATTACCGGCCCCGTTAATTTACCCACACCACAAGGCGTTAAACGCATTGATGTCAGTAGTGCACTGGAAATGTATGAACAAGTTCAAGCTACCGTAACCTCACAGCATATCTTTATCGGTTGCGCTGCCGTGTCTGACTATCGTTTCAGGCAAATCTCAACAGAGAAAATCAAAAAGCAGGGTGATGAAATCACATTTACACTGGTGAAAAATCCTGACATTGTAGCGAGCGTTGCGGCCATGGAAAAAAATCGTCCATTTGTCGTTGGATTTGCAGCCGAAACCCAGAATGTGGAAGAATACGCCCGCGGAAAACTCAAGCAGAAGAATCTGGACTTGATTTGCGCAAATGACGTATCCCTGGCCGGACACGGTTTCAACAGTGATACTAACGCATTACATCTATTCTGGCATGATGGTAGTGTTCAGTTACCCCACAGTGGTAAATTACAACTCAGCCACCGCTTATTAGACGAGATACTCAAACGCTATGATGAAAAAAATCGACGTTAAAATCCTTGATCCCCGCATCGGGCAAGAATTTCCTTTACCGACTTATGCTACACCTGGCTCTGCGGGTTTAGATTTACGTGCTTGTCTGGATAATGCAGTGGAACTGGTTCCTGGCCAAACTGAACTTCTGCCAACTGGGATTGCTATCCATATTGCAGATGAACAATTGGCAGCAGTTATTCTCCCCCGCTCTGGTTTGGGTCACAAGCATGGCGTTGTTCTGGGTAATTTGGTGGGACTTATCGATTCGGATTATCAGGGACAATTGATGGTTTCAGTTTGGAACCGTGGTGATAAAACTTTCATCATCGAACCAGGCGAACGCATCGCCCAAATGGTTTTTGTGCCCGTTGTACAGGCTGAATTTAATTTGGTTGCAGATTTTGAGGCAAGCCAGCGCGGCATGGGTGGATTTGGCCATTCCGGTCGTCAATAATTTTCCATAAGGCCTGATACCGTCAACCGATTTTTATATTTTTTGCTCACAATGTTTTTGATAACAATGGCTTTTGACAACAATCGCTTTTGACAGCAATAACGTTGTGGCAAAAAATAGCTGGATTTGTTTTGCTGTTTTAGCAGGGGTCTTAGCAGACATGGCAGAAAAAGAACGTACAAAAAAGAAAAATAGACGTGAGGAAATCTTGCAGGCACTGGCACATATGCTGGAATCCAGTGATGGCAGCCAACGCATTACGACTGCAAAACTTGCCGCAAACGTTGGTGTTTCTGAAGCAGCCCTTTACCGTCATTTTCCGAGCAAAACCCGGATGTTTGACAGCTTGATTGAGTTTATTGAAGATTCCTTAATTTCACGTATCAATCTGATCCTGCAAGATGAAAAAGACACCATCACACGTATTCGGTTAATCCTCGTCCTGCTTTTGGGTTTTGCAGAAAGGAATCCGGGGCTGACCCGTATTATGACTGGCCATGCGCTAATGTTCGAACAAGACAGATTGCAAAATCGCATCAACCAGCTATTTGAGCGAATTGAAATGCAACTTCGCCAAATTTTAAAAGAGAGAAAAATCCGTGATGGGCGAGGATTCACTTATGACGAGTCTGTGTTGGCATCACAGTTACTGGCGTTTTGTGAAGGGATGCTCTCCCGTTTTGTTCGCTCTGAATTTCGCTATCGCCCGACAACTGAATTTGAAGTACGCTGGCCATTGATATTGACCCAACTGCAATAATCTAATCCACTACAATAGATTATCGCAGCATCGTAAGTTCATATCTTTATACAGTGAATGATAACGTGCGGATTTTTTATTGAGTTGTGTTAATATGTTCCGGCTCATTGAGTTCACTACTAAGTGACTTAATAATGGCATCATTGTCGCAATCCTTACCATATAGATAGATGCCATTTCTACTACTCACCCCGCCCATCTTGGGCGAGGGATTTTTTTTCACTCACCCCAGATTACTGACCATCAAATACCGTATTCTTTGCGATAAGCTTCTACCGCTTCCAGATGAGATTGCATCTCTGGATTTTCGCGCAAATAACTCACCAAATCATTCAAAGTAATGATGGAAAAAACCTGGCAATGGTAGTCACGTTCGACTTCTTGAATCGCTGAAAGCGTTTCACGCCCGCGTTCCTGACGATCCAGGCACAAAATCACACCGGATAGCATTGCTCCGTGCTGCTTAATGATTTCCATTGACTCACGAATCGCCGTACCTGCGGTAATGACATCATCCACAACCACAACATTACCTCGCAGAGGGCTACCAACCAGCGTTCCACCTTCACCATGATCTTTAGCTTCTTTGCGGTTAAAACAATAAGGCATATCGATATCATGATGTTCAGCCAATGCTACTGCGGTAGTTGTCGCAATCGGGATCCCCTTATAAGCCGGTCCAAACAGCAAATCGCACTTCATTCTGCTATCTAGCAATGCTGCTGCATAGAAACGACCAATCAACGCCAAGTCACGTCCGGTATTAAACAGGCCCGCATTGAAAAAGTACGGGCTTTTGCGACCAGATTTCAGCGTAAACTCGCCAAATTTCAGTACCTGTCTTTTCAGTGCCAGCTCAATAAATTCGCGCTGATAGGCTTTCATTGGGGTTACTCCTCTTTGATCTCTTGTCATTCATTACTATATTGCAGGTAAATTTATTGCAGGCATAAAAAAGGCGACTCTTCAGCCGCCTGATTTATTTATTATTTTAATGGATCTTGTTCTAACGCATCTCGCTGCGCTTTGAAAATCGTATCCAATCCCTCTTTTGCCAATGAGAGCAATGAGAGCAACTCATCATGGCTGAACGGTTCACCTTCTGCCGTACCCTGCACTTCAATCATTCTGCCATCTTCCATCATGACGATATTCATGTCAGTTTCAGCCGCAGAGTCTTCGATATATTCCAGATCACAACGTCCTTCACCCTCAACGATGCCAACAGACACTGCCGCAACCATTGCTTTTAGTGGGCTTTCTTTCAGTTTGCCTTCTGCAACTAGCTTATTTAGGGCATCGACCAGTGCCACACAAGCGCCAGAAATAGCCGCAGTACGAGTACCGCCATCCGCTTGAATCACATCACAATCCAGCGTAATAGTGAATTCACCCAGCTTTTTTAAGTCGATGGCAGCACGTAATGAACGTGCAATCAGGCGTTGGATTTCCATCGTACGGCCCGTTTGCTTGCCTTTAGCAGCTTCGCGCGCATTACGGCTATTGGTTGCTCGTGGCAACATGCCGTATTCGGCGGTGATCCAACCTTGTCCCTGGCCTTTCAAAAAACGGGGAATTCCTTCTTCAACGGAGGCATTACATAACACTTTGGTATCCCCAAATTCCACCAGAACAGAGCCTTCTGCATGTTTGGTGTAATGACGGGTCATTTTAATAGGACGCACCTGCCCTGCTGACCTTCCTGCTGGACGCTTTCCTACTAAGCTCATAGTGTGATCTCCGTTGTTCGTACATTTTAGGGGCGCATTATACGGCCTAAAGCGGCGAATGCCTATCCTGCATCTACACAGAGCGCTATAATCCGCACATCATTTTATAAATTGGGAACGAATTATGATCCGTAGTATGACTGCTTTTGCACGGAGAGATATCAGGGGAGATTGGGGAAATGCAGCGTGGGAACTGCGTTCTGTCAATCAGCGTTACCTGGAAACCTATATTCGCCTGCCAGAGCAATTCAGAAGCCTTGAACCTGTCATCCGTGAGCGCATTCGTTCCCGCCTGACGCGCGGCAAAGTGGAATGTAACCTGCGTTTTGAGTTAGATACTTTTGCTCAAAATTCCTTGATCCTGAATGAAAAACTGGCAAAACAACTGGTTGAAGCAGCAAGCTGGGTTAAACAGAAAAGTAATGAAGGTGAAATTAATCCGGTAGATATCTTACGCTGGCCGGGTGTGATGTCTGCCGAGGAGCAGGATTTAGATGCTATCAGTGCACAATTGTTAGCAGAATTAGATCTGACGCTGAATGCTTTTATCCAGAGTCGTGAAACCGAAGGACAAGCACTCAAGACACTGATTGAGCAGCGTTTGGATGCGGTAACTGTGGAAGTGACTAGAGTCCGAGAACAAATGCCGGCAATTCTACAATGGCAGCGCGAGCGCTTACAGACCAAGCTGGAAGAAGCACAAATTCAGTTAGATAATAACCGCCTTGAGCAAGAGCTAATTTTATTAGCCCAACGTATTGATGTGGCAGAAGAATTGGATCGTCTGGATGCCCATGTCAAAGAGACACGTAATATCCTGATGAAAAAAGAAGCCGTCGGCCGCCGACTGGATTTTATGATGCAGGAATTTAACCGCGAATCGAATACATTGGCTTCAAAATCAATTAATGCGGATGTGACAAATTCTGCAATTGAGCTGAAAGTACTGATTGAGCAAATGCGCGAGCAAATCCAAAATATTGAATAACGTTTCATAACATAGCAGAACATACCACAAAGCCAGAATACACCTTGTGTTTACTGGCTTTTTTACTATCAGAGCATTGCAGAGCGAATCACAATAGCGCATGATTATCGGGTACACCTAGGTGTACACCTAGCTATTACGAATGTGATTTAGGTGTACCCACCCATTTTTATATTGGAAATTGCACAATGCCAAAGCTCACAGATAAACAAATAAGAGCATGGATAAAGTCAGGTGAACGGTTCGAAGGGAAAGCGGACGGTAACGGCTTATATTTATGCTATAGAGAAAACTATCAGCACCCTGTTTGGCGATTTAGATATAAATTTGCCGGAAAGCGTCGTGCCGTCCTGATAGGTTCATACATTGATCTATCACTATCAAAAGCGCGAGAACTCACCAGAGAGCTATCAGCGCGTGTTTCTTTGGGTTATGACGTTGCTATGGAAAAGCAAGAACGTAAAGCCGAAGCACTGGCAAAGATTGAAGCTGAAAAGAACGCTATCAAAGTATCCGATCTCGCGGCTGAATATTTTGAACGTCAGATACTTCCACGTTGGAAACATCCCGACATACTCCGTAGACGAATAGACAAAGACATTAACCCTCGTATCGGCAATATGAAGATCGAGGATGTGAAACCCCGCCATATTGATGAAATGCTAAAAAGCATCGTTGATAGAGGTGCTCCAACCATAGCGACAGACGTTCTACGATGGGTTAGGCGCATATTTGATTATGGTATCAGGCGTCAGATCATTGATGTAAATCCCTGTTCAGCTTTCGAGGTTGCAGACGCTGGCGGGAAAGAGGTATCACGCGATAGATGGCTAACCAGAGAAGAATTAATCATTCTGTTGAGGACGTTTAGAACATCTACAATCAGCCGTCAGAATGAAATCAGCTTTAAGATACTACTTGCCCTATGTTTACGGAAAATGGAGCTATGCGGCGCACGATGGGAAGAATTCAACTTTAAAAAGGCTGTCTGGCACTTTCCGGCAGAACGCAGCAAGAACGGTGATGCGGTAGATATTCCACTGTGTCCACAAGTTATAGAGTGGTTCATGGAGTTAAAGGCTATGGCCTGTGGTAGTAAGTACGTTCTACCAGCAAGAAAAATGCAACATCGTATGATCCCACATATTCAGGAAACTACCCTGTCCGTTGCGCTTGCCAAAGTCAGACGAGCAATACCTATTGATATGCCTAACTTCACTATTCACGACTTTAGACGAACTGCCAGAACCCACTTAGCCGCATTAGGTGTTGATCCGTTTGTTGCTGAACGTTGTTTAAATCACCGCATAAGAGGCGTTGAGGGTATCTATAACAGGCATGATTACTTTGATGAGCGCAAGGCCGCATTAGCTCAATGGTGTGATTTGCTGGTGGCGCTGGAGAAAGGCGAAGATTACAACGTGATCCCACTGAGTATACGAAAAGCAAAATAGCCAAGTTAGCCGTATCTAGCTTGACGGGGCGAAAAGTGGGGAAGCCTTACCTACCTGATACGGCAATACTTAAGGCGCGTAAAAGGTAACTTGATGAGTAGTAAAAAAAATAAAATAGAAAACGTTTGGCACAAGAACAATCTACCTGAAATGGAGTACTGTGATTTAATAAGAGCCTCTGAGTTACTGGGCTGCAAAATAAATGACCTACTTCATTTTGCTGAGGAGTGGAAAATACAGCTATGTATAAAACTAAATCACTATGAAGCAGCTCTATTCACACCATTTAAGTATAGCAACATAAAAGATTGGGAGTCATTCTGTGTAGAAAGTTACCATATATTTACGACAAGAGCCCCTGAAACAAGAACAGGTAGCGTCAGCCGATTTATACCTAAATTTCGCATTACCACAGATCAAAATACAGGTGAGCCTATCAATGAGTCACATTATGAATACAAAGAATACGAAGAATTAAAACACCCTATTGTTTATCTATCCGGCTTATGGGTTATTTTTGGTTGTTTCTCTAAAGATATTTTTGGCGAGCTAAAGACAAAAGGATGTGTAGAGTTAAGCGCATTAGATTTTTTTCTTGCCGAGGCAGATTATGAATGCTTATCAGATAACGACGATACATATACAGTTGCCCCATTAACATCTCATTTATACGAAAATATGGGACTTATTGAAGACAGGGTAAAACCTATTGTCACTTTAACACCTGTCGACCTATATATAACAAAAACACAAATAAATAGACTGCATGAAAGCATCGGCGGTGAGATAACTCGATTAAAAGCACCTGAAAATGAACAACCTCAGAAGACTGATACACATCATACAAAAATAAAAGCCCGTGAAAACAGGCTAAAAATACATAAGGCCATTATTAGATTATTTGCCTTATACCCTCATAACCAACATGATGAGAATACAAGCTATAGATCAACAGACGGAAGATTAATAGTAGCTCGAATTGCAAAATGCCTAGACTATCACGCAGCCACTTTATTTGATGACAGTGAGTTGCCAATAAAAGATGACTTAACGCTTAGGACTATTATTAGTGACTATTTGAAAGATATGGGATGGATTGAAGGAAAAATAACCTGATTATTGATGTATGATATATCAAACATATGCTTGATACTTTATCCCTATTTTTTTATCCAGTTTATTACGCTTAAATATGCCTAGCCACGAACAGAACGGAGCTAGGCAAATCATGGAATACCAGCGCAAACGCAATCCACGCACCAAAAGTAATACCCCATACCCTATTAATGGCAATGCTCGTAAACGCCATACAGCCGACTTTTTAGGCATATCAGACGCAACACTTAACCGTTGGATTAAAGCCGGAAAGCTACCATTACCCTTTGAGCTTGAAGAGGGATTTTCTGTCTTTGACGCTGCGGAGATCCGCGCATGGGTAGAGTCTAAGAAAGCACAACGAGAAGCAGTGTAATGATGAAAAAAAACCGCCCTTGTAGCGGCGGCTTAAATATTTCAGACATTGAAAATTGCCCCGCCATTATAACCAAACGGACACCAAAGAAACAGCGCAGCTTTATTTATATTGCAGGTACTGGCGTTAATGGATTTACCGAAAATGACGGCCTGAAATATTGCCGGTTATCCTCGTTCCGTAACTACGCCTCTGAATTAGAGAGAACGTTAAAGATTGCCTTAGAGCGCATAGATGAACCGAACCCTGATGGCATTGGCAGCCATTACCGCTATCGCATTCGCAGCCAACAGGACGCACAGAAGGTTGTGAGCCTCATTAATAAACGTGCTAAAGCGGGTGGATATGAGGGCATGTCTGAATCACAAGCTGAATTAATTTTATCCCTGTACCCAATCGAATAATGGAGTAATCAACATGGAAAATTTAAAAAGTGGCTTAAGTGCCAACGGACAAATTCACTCTAAAAACAGCCAGAACAGTATATTAACTCAGAGGATATTTCTGTTATTCGCTTTGAGGGTGTACAGGTGCGGATAATTAAAATTAACAATGAACCGTGGTTTATTGCGAAAGATGTTTGTGACGCTTTGGGGATCACGAACCCAAGCAAAGCCCTAACAGCTTTAGATTTGGATGAAAAAAATACTGTAACTTTAAGTTATGGTATTCAGGGAAACCCCAAGCGAGCTGGCATTTCAGAGTCTGGTTTTTACAAGTTAATCACTCGTAGCCGCAAGGCCACCAAGCAAGGTACTTTCGCCCATCGTTTCACTAATTGGGTATTCCGTGATGTTATCCCGTCTATCCGTAAGA
Source organism: Xenorhabdus ehlersii (assembly GCF_003610465.1). Lineage (GTDB taxonomy): Bacteria > Pseudomonadota > Gammaproteobacteria > Enterobacterales > Enterobacteriaceae > Xenorhabdus > Xenorhabdus ehlersii. The sequence continues at coordinate 1,101,062 of NZ_RAQI01000001.1, forward strand.
CTGGCGCTTATGGTGTGCCATTTGCTGCGCTGAACGATTTCACCAAGCGTCAGCAGCAATATAATATTACAGCCTCACAACGTGGGCGTGACCTCCAAGCCTGCAAAAACAAGAAAGCCGATTTACAGCGTGAAGAGGGCGAAATGTGGAAGAAGCACCAACCTGATTTGTTGGATGGCTAGGTTCACTACTGAAAGAGAATTTACCGATTTGAAATCAGAAAAATCAAAACGTGGACGTTCACATTTTTACCTCTAATAAAGAGTAATTAACATGACAAAGAAAAATATGACCGTAATGGGTCAGGGATTCGCTCACGCTGAAAACAGCCGAAACGGTATTACTGAATTATCTTTTGCTGAAATGCTACCCGTTATTCAATGCAAGATTGGCGGGCAGGTCATTAACGGCGTGAGTGCAAAAGCATTACATGAGGCATTAGGCGTTAAACGTGCTTTTGCTGCATGGGTGGGTGAAAGAATTAATCAATACAGCTTTACGAAGGATCAAGATTATTCTGTTGTCGTAAATTTGAGCTATCCAAATTCGGACAGCGCAAAATCTAGGCAACAATTAACTAAAGACTATCACGTTACTATTAGCATGGCTAAAGAGCTGGCAATGGTTGAGCGAACCGAACAAGGGCGCTTAATCCGCCAGTACTTCATTAAGTGTGAGGAAGCATTACACAAAGTCGCTCCAGCAGTGACCAAACAGCTACGAAATGAGCTGAAATCACGCTTAAAAGTAGCGAATTACTTTAAGCCTATGTGTTCAGCGCTAGACATGGCGCGCATGGAGCAGGGAAAAATCACACTACCCCGCCACTACACCAATGAATCAAACATGCTGAACCGTATTGTTCTGGCAGGCATGACAGCGAAACAATGGGCGCAACACCACGGCATTATTGGCGATCCCCGTGATGCTATGAGCGAGTTACAGCTTGAACATCTCTCTTATTTGGAACAGACCAATACAACACTGATTGAATTAGGTATGGATTATTACGCCCGCAAGGACAAGCTAACCGGGTTGTCTCAAAAGTGGTTAGCGCAGCGCGTAGAGGCAAATCAATGAATGCCAACCAAGTGAATGATTTCCTACTGGCTGGCATTCAATCAGACAAACTTTCATCCGGTTACTCAGCCGAATTGATGAATGCTAGTGACATAAGTTCATTATATTCAGCCGGTCAAAAACACAAAATAACTGTACCATCTGTACCAATTGTAAATAAATTCATATTTATCAATGTATTAAGTTGGTACAGTTATTTAAATATCTGTGCCATATCTGTACCACAACTGTACCTATTAAAAAGAGAAAGCCAGCCAGAAAGAAACCTCTCACTCTCTGGCGGGTATATGGATATTTTCGGACACCTTAATAACCCATTGAGATCGAGTCACACTGCAAATATGCAGTCTGGTCATCGTTTAACTGCCTCGATTATTTCGGGCCAGTTGCCTGATGGCATGGGGAAGGAGAAGAAATCATTTGGGGACAGTTTGAGCACGGAAGATAGCGGTATGCGAAAAGAAAAGGATAGTAATTGCGTCAGTCTACCTATATGGGCTTTCAACGCCCATTTGAACGGTGGAGAGGTTGATGATTTTACTGGGGTCACAACACCTGTAAACGAAGATTTTTCTTATATCACTATGCGTAAAGATTTTTCGTACATCACTACGCGAGGAAATAGCCATTACAAAAATAGTCATTATTACTTCTTTACTTTGTCATCAAACATTGGCTATATTGATGACGCACCAGCAAAATCTGGTGTCAGGCGTGAGAACCTGAATACTCGAATGGCGACAGTAGACGCCGAATGCGTCTTTTTTTATGTCGTAGATAATGCCTACCTAATGGCGGCTTACGCCTATCCGAATTCAATGGTGGCGTTATCGGAGCACCCGAAAGGGTGGCTGGTATCCATTCGAGCCAGTATTCTCACCTCTGATAACGTCACCGCCCCTATTGAGCGTGAGAACTCTGGCGGTGATTGCTTTAATCATCGAATGGAGATCGTCGCTATGATGACTATCCCTACCCAAACTTATTTTAAATTTCTCTTTTTGAGTATCAAACGTTCAGATACCACAGCAAAACCTTTCCGTATCGCAGCCACCGCACCCGATGAGCACAGTGCAAGAATGATGCTTGTCGGTGACTATATTTTGTTATTTGCCGGGCGTATCCCCGTTCAGGTGGTCGCAGCATGAGCCAGCCTATCACTATTCATCAAGCCTCTGAAAAGGCGCAACAGCTCGAATTTATTAACCAGCTTATTGAGTCATATCCCCATCGAATAGAGAGTAGAGAACTATCGCTTATTTCGTCACTGATGGCGAAGTTATCCGGTGATGTTGCTGTATTTCTGATTGAAGCCATTGCGGGTGAGGAAGATGGGTGCATGAAAAAAATAAAAATTAATCCTGGCATCACGGCTTCTGTCAGCGATGTAAAGCATATCAATGAAGAAATTCAGGCTCAGATGATCCCATTGCTCACCGCCGTAGAAAATCAGGCCGACAGTGATACTTATCACATGCTGAGGGGAATAAAGCGTCTTATGACCGTTCAATTTAACGAAATTAACAAGCTGTCGGAGGTACTGGCATGAGTAAATATCACACTGAAATTATCGGAACAGACGTCAACGCCATGAAGCGCAACGAGAACGGGATATTTGAACATATTGGCCTGATACCGCTGGCAGACATTCCCACTCGTGCCAATGCGGGTGAATGGGATAACGAAAAAGTATTAGGAATGCGTTTAGTTGCAGAATATTTAGACCATGCACAAGGTGATAAGGAGAAAGATTTACTCGCTTTTCGCTGGCTGGTCGCCACGCTTTACATCATGGAAACCACCGATAAAAACAAGATGCCTTACTACCGCAATCACGGCGTGACATTGCCGTTACTGATGGACTGTGAACGCATCGCAATGGCGAACAACATTGAGGGCGCAATGATTGAGCGTTTCGGTAAGAAACAAGGCACAGAGAACGCCGTCTTAATGTACAGCGGTATGTTGGACGATAGCGGCATTTTAAAGCTGTCACCGATGGGCGTTGAGGTGATGGATGACATGCACGAAGCCTTTACACTCGATGTTGTGAATGGCGCACTGGATAAAGCCGCACCAGCGGTACACTGAGGGGATAGCATGGTACTGATAACAAAAAACTTTCGCCTCAATACGCTGGCTAACGATTTTTCGGCGGCTGTTTATCGGGAGGTCACACACCAGAACGGCGGCGATCACTTCACAATGCAAGTGGGTAAAACAGAAATCAATGTTGCTATTGTCGATGGGGTAAACGGTATTCGCCAATTGGTAGACAGCTACACACTGGAAGCGTTACAGCAGAATTACCCGGCATGGGAAGTAATAGCCATTAACCTGATGGAAAAATGCGTCATCAACGGCTATCTGACTGGTTACGGGCGTGAAATATGGCAAAGCATGATCAATGACATGGGCGAGGCGTTGGCAGCAAAGGGAGCATTTCAATGAAAGCTATTGACGTGATCCGTGAAGTGAAGCTAAAAGCCAACGGACAATGGCAAGGTATTTTATCCAATATCGGGGCAGAATTGCCCCTAAACCAGCATACTGCCTGCCCTGCGTGTGGTGGTAGAGACCGATTCCGCTTTGATGATAAGGACGGCAACGGCACATTCATTTGTAACCAGTGTGGCGCAGGTGATGGCCTTGATTTAGTTCAGCGAGTATTAAAGGTAAGTGTGACCGAAGCCGCTCAAGAGGTCGCCAATATTATTGGAATTGATACCCGTTCAGACTATCAGCCATCCAGAAATGAGGCTCAGATTCAGGCACAGCAGGCGCAGCACAAAAAGAAACAAGCAAATCAACAGGCAGAGAAGCAAAAACGCTTCACAGCGCGATACAACCACCTTTTATCTCAAGTTCAACAAGGCGAATCAGCTTACCTGAACAACAAGGGGCTATCAGGCTTCACGATGCCATTACTGGCGGACGGTTCGCTATTGATCCCGCTGGTTAATACAGGCGGCGCAGTAGCAGGCGCACAGGTCATCAAGCCAAACGGCGATAAGCGACATTTAACCGACAGCACCAAGAAAGGTAGTTACTACCCGATTAACACACCTGAGCACGTCTCAGAGGTGATTATTACTGAGGGACTGGCAACCGCTTTAACGTGCCATTTAATCCGCCCTGATGCGTTGACCGTGGCAGCGATGGATGCCGGAAACTTAGAACCGGTTGCTGTTCAGCTTCGCAACCAGTATGCGGACGTTACTATCATTATCGCAGCAGATAACGACATTAAACCCGATGAATGGAACACAGGCAAGATCTCAGCAGAGAAAGCCGCCAAAGCGGTTAAGGGTTCAGTGACTTTACCGCCGACAGAGTACAAGGCCGATTGGGACGATTATCGCCAGCATCACGGCATCGAGGCAGCAAAGCAAGCGTTCAGTGTAGGGTTGTATCAGTATTATGTAGGGGCAGAACTTGATATGTATGAGCTAGGCAGTGGTGAAGTTATTACAGGCACGGAATTAGCCCTACTGGAGAAAATGAACAAGACCTACACGCATATCACCATCGGGGGTAAGCATCGGGTTGTCAGCTTAAAGCCGTGTCAGGTAAATGGGGTAACACATGTTTTCGAGGAACTGCCCCAATTTAAGAATTACTTTCTGCATGAAGGGAGAATTGCTAAAAAACTGTCACTGGGGGATGCGTGGCTGAAATGGAAAGGGAAGAACTATAAACCTAATGGTGTGGGCTTTTACCCTGAGCCTAAAAAATGCCCGAACAGCGTATATAACCTGTTCATGGGACTGGCTGTTGAACCTGTTGAGGGTGATTGTAGTACCTACCTTAATCATATTAAACAAGTGATTTGTGCGGGTGATGAACGAGCTTACCAGTATGTGCTTTCATGGCTGGCACATTTGTTCCAAAAACCCGATGAAAAACCGTCTGTGGCTATTGCTATGAAGTCCGTTCCGGGTACGGGCAAAGGGACATTAGTCAGGCCGTTGCTTGAAATACTGGGGCAATATGGTGTGCAAGTGAACGGTGCTGAACAGATCACCAATAAGTTCAATTCAATGATGGCAAATAAGTTGTTAATTTTTGCTGATGAAGCCACTGTAGCAAAAGCCAGTGATGGAGAAAAGTTACGAGGAATCATTAGTGAACCCACACTTAACCTTGAGCGCAAAGGCATAGACGCTGAACCTATGGTGAATTTTTCGCGTCTGATTTTTGCCAGTAACAGCACTCAGGCATTGAAAGCCGGCATCAGAGAACGGCGTTATCTGGTACTTGAGCCAGACGGAACGAAGGCACAAGATAAAGCCTACTTCGATAATCTTTATCAATGGCTGAATGATAACGGAGCATCTAAATTGCTCCACTATCTACTCCATTACGATATCACTCACTTTGATCGCCACCGAGCACCACAGACCGACGCACTTAAGGAAGAAATTCTGTTCGGTCTGACCGGGTTATATGCGTACCTATATGCCGAGTTATCAAAAGATGAGCCGTTCCGAGGTATGGCACGAATTCCCGTCAGTGAGCTGATAGACAGCTATTTGCTGTGGTGCAAAGAAAATAACGAGGAAGAAACAGAGCCTGCGGCTCGTCGGCGTGTGGGTAGCACAATGGTTAAAATGGGGCTTGATAGTTCAGGCAGGCGAGGCCGAGGAATAGGCATTGTTTATGAGCTACCAAGCGTCAACGAATTGAGAGTGAGATTTGCTCAAATGATAGGTATGGGGGTGAGTGATGTTTTCTAAGACAAAACATAAAATAACGGTGTTATCTGTATCACAACTGTATCCATTCAAGAGAGGAAGCCAGCCAGAAAGCAACCTTTCATTCTCTGGCGAGAGGTGCTCATTATGATGTCTACCCCTTTCTATGTGGTTAAAGCTGTGTCTCCTACAACTGGAAAATGGCGCGTTTGGTTTGATGATGGCGATAGTGATCTGGTGGTTGCGTGGGCTGTTGTTGAAGTCCAGAACCACAAAGAAGATCCCTGTGAGTTGATATTGCCCTGTGTTGCCTGTAAGGGTTCGATTGAGCCGACAGACTTAGGCATAGAGTTAAAACAAGATCTTTAATGCCAGTGGTACAGATATGGCGCAGTTATTTACAGTTATTTTTCGCATCTGTACCACATTAATTAGTTGATATTAAAGTAAAATATTTCAAGTGGTACAGTTGGTACAGTTATTTTGCGTTTTTTCCGTCAGAGGCTAAAACGGCAGTAAAAAATCCATTTTCTCGTACACATAAAATTAACAATCAACGCTTGTCAGAAAGAAACCTCTCACTCTCTGGCGGGCAAAAAAGAGGCAGCTACACATGATAAAACTTATGGATACTCAGTTAACAGGCCAGAAAATGATGTCTCAAGAGCGTGAACGGTTAAAGAGTTTCGCCAGAGACTGCGAAAGTAACAATGATATTGAAACGCTCTCTAAAACGTTGATCATGATGGCACACTGGTTTCGGCAAGGCAGCACGATTGCTTTTACTGAGTATGCGTCACAATGGGCAGAAGCCCAGAAAAACAGAACAGACGGTAACGCCTCAACCGAAGCTATGCAGAACGAATGGCAATTAACGGGCAGGCGTTGTATTGAAGATGGTGGCTCAGACTACTGGCAGCAAGGGATCACCTCACACAAGTCCGAAGATTGGATAAATAAGCCGATAGAAGGGCAAATCATTCAGGCGCTGAATTGGCTGATTATCCAGTTCCCCCATTTCAGCACAGACGGGTTAGCTACACGAAGAGGCAAGGAATACGAACACCAACCGCAGCAACTGATCGGTAGTGCTATGTTTTATCGTGAAGTAGAAAGCTGCTTACGCTGGCTGGTACGCCATAACCTGATGAATGCCAAAACCAAACAGATCAGCAAAACAGGGTATACCACATCGTATAAGTTCAAGCATATCGTTGAGCGCGAGAACGCCAATAAATTCAGTCATACCGATGAGCCTTTCTATATCCGCAATGTGGCCTTTATCGTTGCAATGGTGATCGCAGGTTACAAAGTCTGCGCAGAGGAAACTGGTTCAATGAATGCCCTGTTTAATATCTCGAAGGCGGAAATTAAGAACTCTGGCATTCTGAACTAACCACACTACCGCCAACGCAGAAGCCAAGGCGGTAAACTATGATGATTTAGTCACCAGTACGCGCACGAGGGAAATATATGCAACAGAGCACGAAAAAACAGACCAACCGCTATTTCAATGACACACCGACAACACGCCTCATTGTAACCTGTGAGCAGTCCGTTATTGATGCCGTAGACAAGCATATCAAAGGTAGCAAAGTGACACGGGGCAACCGTGCGGAGTTTGTCAGACAGGCGATTATAGAGAAGCTACAGCGTGAACTTTGATGATTAAAGGACATGTTAGGGAATGATGATTTTTACAGTCCATAAAAAAGCAAAATCTTAACATTTCCTAACAGTTTTCTGATGGCTGAATCTTTAGATTTCTTAAGGTGGATGATAACAATCGATAACGTTCAGATGATAAATTTTGATAAAGTGCGATGTTAACAATTGTAAACATATTCAGCTAATAAGGTTACCGGCAATATCTTTGTGACGTTTCCATGCTGAGTAGATATCTTTATCCCATGCCTTACCCGCTTTAGTCTGATAACCCGCCTCATTAATCCGTTCAGCGATGATACGACCGTTATCAATACCCTCAGAAAGCACCTGATTCACCACAGCAATAATAGCCGGTTCATTATAGGCGTGAGGTGGAATATCAGCCTTACCCGCAATCAGTGAGGCCGCCGCCGACTCTAACCGTTCTACCAGCGATAGCATACGAACGTCAGGATTACTTTCTGGACGGTTTAACTTCTCTTTGATGGCTGAGATAATCCACGATGATTTATCACCGCCAGAAGCTGATACAGCTTCATTAAACAGGGCTTGAAGTTCAACAGGCAGGCGAAAGGCGATAAGGTTAGATTTACTCATGATAATAATCCGCTATTGATTCAATGAATGCTTATTATATCCGTGTATAACAGTGTTATACAGATGAGATTTTATGCTTCATGATCCTACAGACGCACATATTACCGCACATGATGAAGAGAGATATAGCCAGCCAGTAGAAGCTCATAGCACACACTAAGTCGCACATTAGCCAATGTAGCTAAACATTAGCCGAAACAGCTAAAGCAGAACACATTGACCACAACCAAAACCAATAACTGGATGTTGTCAAAACTTGATATTAGAACCTGTCAAAACCTGATATCTATCTGACCAGCTTTATTACCTTAATCTGATTCAGCACCGCGTTGTTACTGGCTTCTGATGTAACCCACTTTGTTACTTGATGGTGGTACGCAAGCAAGTACGCACCGGAACGGTTTATAATGCGTACTGTACAGGCAAGGTATAGCGATAATCACAACACCTTAAGGGGAAGCCATGTTAAACCGTGAGACGATAGAGGCCGCTATGATGGAATTAGCCCACCAGCAGGGGCAATCACTCACTGGACGGGATAGGCTGGCAATCAGAACCGGAGTAGCACAGACGTTGCAGGCTAAAGAGCGTCACCGCCGTAGAATGACCTCATCAACCTATCAATGGACGAAACCAGCACCGAAACGTTAAATAGTACCGTAAGGCCAAAGTGAGGACGTCGAAAGAATCAATAGGTTAACTATCAGATGAAAAATATTTTTCGGTTGCTCTCAGTCAATTTGACCGTTAGGGACAAGAGTATGGGTAGTTTACATTAGTGATTATTATTGTAGTAAATCCACCAGCGAACACATTTTTATCAATTCAGAGGTACACTCCGGTTTAGCGTGTACCCAAGGGTGTACCCCTAGAAAATATTGAATTACAACAATCCAGCATTCATGCGGGTTTAAGACCTATACTCAATGAATAGATCCAATCTGGCTTTTTTACTATCAGAGCATTGCAGAGTGAATCACAATAGCGCAGCGCATGATTAGCGTGTACCACCAGCGATCATAAAAGCTATTTAGTGGTACAAGGCCATTTTTTACGTTGGAGATTGCACAATGCCTAAAATCACCGATAAAGAAATCAGGACGTGGATAAAGTCAGGCAAAAGGTTCGAAGGGAAAGCAGACGGTAACGGGCTATATCTATGCTATCGAAAAACCTTTAAACATATATGGCGCTTTAGGTGGATGGCAACACATTTTTATCAATTCAGTGGTATAATTACATGTGATAAAATATCGTGGATGTCTCCAACAACTTACGTAAAAAATTTATCACTGTGTAAATGAAATTTTTTATAAATATCATGTTTTCCTCTGTTTAGCCTCTAAATCTCAGAGGCTTTTTAGCTATTTTTCATGATGTTAAATAATCCGAATTCCCCAGAGCTAAATACAGAGAAACAAAATATCCTGCAAATGCGGTGAATAACGGCAACAGATGGGGATAATCTCCCCACCCAATCAACCAAAAACAAATTACCAATCGCCTGAAGCACCACCACCATCATTGCTGCCACCGCCACCGGAAAAGCTATCATCCCCGCCACTTTCTGGACGCTCAGAGCCAGAACCACCAAATAAGCCGCCAAAGAGACCGCTGAATAGGTTTTTCAATAATGACCATACCGTAGAAATAACCAAAAACACCAGAATCACTGGTAGCAGAAGGATTAATAGATAAAACTCTGCCGGAATGGAAGAAAACAATCCCACCAGGGTCAGTAGATAGGTTCCTGCCGCTATCGTCAGGGCACACTTAAGGAAACGCTTAAACCAGTGTCCCTCGCGAAAGACTTTCATTGGCAAAAGGAACAGACTGATTAGCCAAAAAAACAATAGTGCGGCAATGTCTTTGCCAGATATCTTGCTGAATGTGCCGCCACCCTCTTCTGAGAAAGCCGATGTCACTTTCGTTATTTCTTCATCGATCCCTGTTTGTTTAGACAGTTTCAGCAATGTATCAACTGAATTAATCGCATTACTGATACCCTCAAAATAAGCATTTTCTTTGAAAGCCGGCTTCACCTCTTCACGTAGAATACGTGCGATCTTGCCATCGGTTAATTTCCGCTCTAAACCGGAACCAACTGCGATACGCATTTTGTGGTCATCAGAAGCGATCAAAAACAAGATGCCATCATTGCTTTCTTTATTACCCAACTTCCATTTATCAAATACACGGGAAGAAAATTTCTCAATCGTATCACTGCCAATAGTCGGGATAATCAGGACTGCCATCTGTACTTTTTCTTCAGATTGCAGTTTTTTTAATTGGCGGGTCAGGCGTTGGTTCTCTTCTTTCGTCAGAACTTTAGAGATATCTGCCACACGCTTGCTTAACGCTGGAACATCAACAGTTATTGTCTCTTGTTTTATCTCTCCAGCCGATACATTGCTTATCCCGATAAGCAATAAAAATAGTATAAAAAAATGTTTTATTATAGAAATACAGCTTATTTTCGGTTGTATTATTCTGGCGTTACAACCATCCTTTGGTATATGGGAAATTATTAACATCAAATATCCTTAGTTCTGATATCAAGCACCACTATTATACGGATATCTCCCATCACACGTAATCAAGAAAACGGCATTACTTTTTTATGAAAATGCCGTTGATAATAAATTTATTCTTCTGCCTTAATTTTCGCTGATTGAAATGCTGTTAATAATGCCAATATTGGTGCAATGGAGAAGAGTAAAAATAGCCAATAAGCAGAAGAAGCAGCCCCTTCAACGCCTCCTGGCTGATAAAATCCAAATAAATTGACGGTCATCCCCCCCAACGCAGAACCAAATGCAGAGGCAAATAACTGTATGGTGGTAATGGATGAACCAGCGATGCTTTTATCCGCATCACGGGAAACCTGCAAAATGAGGGTCAAAAGATGAGGCCAACCGAATCCAACCCCAAAACCAAACACGCCTAATCCCAGGATTATCGGTAGTATAATCTGCCACTCCCCTACTGACTGGTATGGCAGCAACACAAGCAACAGCAACATGCCAACCAACATGAAGACAGGACCACTGACAATTGCAAACCGCATCTTTGTCCCTTGCCAGCTAGCACTGAGTACTTCTCCTATAGTCCAACCCATTGCCACGGAAGCAACCATGTAACCAGAAGCCAAAGGGGATTGTCCATGCAGAATTTGCAAAAAATAGGGAATAAAAACATCCCCCGATAAACCCACTACCAATAGAAATATGGTAGTGAATAAAACCAAATGAGGAGAACGTAAACTTAGGGAATTTTCAGGCAATAACCTTACTGAAGCTCTACGCTCATAACTGATCAATAAAAAGATTAATATTACAGCCGCAACAATGCCGAGAATGTTGAATCGAACATCTGGTGACAAACTGCCAGAAGAAACCGCCAGTACTGCTGCTGACAATAGGATCAATTGCACAATAGGCAATGCTGTTTTGGTTTTATTCTGCGCCTCTGTTTTAGGTAAAATCAGGTAGGTAAATACGACATAACACAGAATAACGGGAAGCATAATGCCAAAAGCGTAACGCCATGCATTCATTTCAGCAAAAACACCACCAATAGCTGGCCCTATTAAAGTCGCAACTCCCCACATCCCTGAAACCAACGCTATAGCTCGAGGCCAAAGTGATTGAGCAAATACAAGATTAATCATCAAATAGGAAAGGGCAAACAGAAATCCACCGCCAAGGCCCTGAATGGTTCTGCCAACCAGCATCACTTCCATTGTCGGTGCAAGAGTACAGAGTAAGCTACCGATAAAAAAGATCAATGATGCAATCAGATAAGCATTTCTTGCGCCCAGAGCACTCAACAACCTCGCAGAAAGAATGGAACCAATAATCGATGCCACGACAAACAATGTCGTATTCCAGGCATAGAGGTTCAATCCTCCAATATCATTGACGACAGAAGGCAGAATAGTAATCGCAATTAAGGTATTAATTGCCATCAATACCACGCCCAGTGAAAGTGCTATCGCACTCGGTGCATTTTTGCTGGAAAACAGATCCCTCCAGCGGCTTTCCTCAGTCATTATCATAATTTTTGCCCTGAACACAGGTTGAGTTGTGAAAAGTCTTACGCTAAATTAAACAAGATAAATCTTGGAATAAATTAATGTCGGGATCAACAATATGTCAAGCGATGACTTGGAAAATAGTATAATCGTAGGGCAAACAGTGAGTGAAAAGCTACTAATTTTGCTAAAAACTCAAGGTGCCTTACAAGCCTCTGATGCCGGCAAATTATTGGGAACAACTGGAGAAGCAGCCCGTCAGCAATTTGTGAAAATGGCTAAGGAGGGATTAGTTGAAGCAAAAGCAGAAACAAGGGGAGTTGGGCGTCCAGTACAGCTTTGGCATATCACAGAGAAAGGCCATGCCAAATTTCCTGATGCCCATGCAGAGTTAACAACGCAATTGATCTCGATTATTCGTAATCAGTTGGGTGAAGATACTATGGATTTGATTATCAGCGCTCGTGAAAAAGAGGCTTTTTCCAACTATAAAAAGGCGATGGAAGGTGCTACAGGGTTACAGGAGAAGGTTGAGCGTCTGGTTTCGATCCGCTGCCGAGAAGGCTACATGGCTTATTATTCTGTTGAAGAAAATGGCGATATTCTGTTTTTTGAAAACCATTGTCCAATTTGTGCCGCCGCCAAATTGTGCCAAGGCTTCTGTCGGACAGAGCTGAAACTGTTTCGGGAGATCCTGCAAGCCAATGTGGAAAGAACCGAATATATCCTTAGTGGTCACCGCCGCTGCACTTATCGCATCACCGCCGCTGCACTTATCGCATCACCGCCGCACATCCTTAATATAACTGAATAGTTTCACGAATAGCTCCCATATCGTAGCGATATATCTATAACACATCCCTTCTGTCAGCAGCATCACCGACAGAAGGGATAACATTATTCCTTGCCTGCCGCTTCCAACTGCTGGTAAATATAATGCTTATAACTCTCTACCAGTGCACTATCCTGACAATCATTTAAGGCACCATCACACAAATGGCGCATGATCATATTTGTTTGGTAAAACACCGGGGCCGACAAGCGGGCACGTTCCAGAATCATTCCGCCGAGGAAGGAGATATCGGTCAGTTTGCCTGTTGTTATTGATGCTCCCTGTTTCAGGTTATCCCGCAAAGTAAACTGAGTCACATGTGCTGGATCAGGTAACAAAGAGTTATAGTGACCAAAATTGATGTTTGGTTGATGATCACCAAAATAGAGGAAAACAGTAGGCTTGTTGCGATTGGCAACGAATTCACTGAAATCTCTGATGGCAGGATCAGATGCCACGATTTTTTCCATGTAATGGCTAAATTTACCTGCCGCCGTTGCAGAATTAATTTTCCCAGTCAAACCATAATCATCATGATGGCTCTCTTCATAAGGCCCATGTTCATACATGGTCAGAGAGAAAATAAAAATCGGCTTGTCTGTCTCCTTAGCTAAGATAGTTTTCACATAAGACAACATGTCTTGTGTCGGGATTTTCCACAAATTTTCATCCATGTCTGCGGGGTAACCTAACTCCTGCGGTTGGATAATTCGATCAACACCCAGTGTCTTGTAAGCATGTCCCGCATGGTAAGCGGACTTATTAAATGGTGTCAGAACAACCGTGTAATAACCGTTGTCTTTCATTGCCCGGAACAGGCTGTTTTTCAGGTGATCAACGACAAAATAAAATACCGCATTTTTACGTGAACCAAAATCATCCGTATTCAATCCGGTTAAAACGGAGAATTCAGATAACCAGGTTCCGCCACCAAAGGTTTGTACCCTGAGTGGACTTTGGGCACTGACACCCGCATCACGCCGGAACATATAAAGATCTGGCAACTGCACATTGGCAGGTAATTGGTAAATATGGGGATTGACAGTGGACTCTTGCAGCAATACAACTACATCGGGTTTAACCTCTGACTGAGGTTCAGGCAACGTCACTTGTTTCGCCCGCTGCAAGAAATAATCAGCAGATGATCCGAATTTTGGTGGCTGATATTGTGCATCCGAGGCAGACATCACCATATTGGTCACCGTTCCCCGTCCCTTCGGTAATTCCCCTTGCCATTGAGCATGATAGGCACTAACCGTTAGATTGACACCCCAGGCACTCACAACCATCAAAACGATACTGGTGAAGCGCCATTTGATCCCACGCGCAGAAGGTACTACTTTCCAGCTCAATATTATGTTGAATATCAACCAGATAAGCATCACCACTACAGCAATACCTGCCAGCCAATAATGGCGTAAAGTCTCTTGATTTGAAGGATCTAACATAACATTCAAATCAGAAAACATCAGTTGTTCTTTGTAGTAATGGATTTTTATCTGGTTGAGGAATTTGAGGATGATAAATAAGGTGCCAGTTAACACTGCCGAAAATAACCAGCGTGCTGAAACTAAAAAAGCCAGGCCAAAGATGATGCCGAATACGCCGACAGACACCAGTGCAGGATAAATATCTCCACTTTTTTCGAACACTAATATCAAGGAAGCAATCAACAACAATCCAAGATAAATCCTCGAGATTATCTTCTTTTTCATACTCTATTGAATTCCATACATGAGTTCCGTTTGCCAACCCGATGGAAAATAGCACAGATTGTCACAGATACTGTAAATAAAATGCTAAAAAATTCCCTCATCCCGCAGAACGTGCAAATTCGCTTTCACACAGGTTACAATGCAAGTAACGCAATCCCTGGTGAGTACCGATTTGCACCACACTGGCAACCGGCATACTGCCACAGACCGGACAAAACTGGCGATGTTCTCCATATTCCGCCCGTGCCTTGCCTGGGATCAAACTGGCCATTTGTGTCCAATAGACAGATAACGCTACCCAAACAAACAACGCCTGATCAGCACTGACCTTGCTAAACTCATTATTAAGCAGTGCGTTCGCCATCTCTTCTAACTCTTGCGCTGAATTTTTTGCCAGATTTTCGAGGGTGGGTTTCACATGTTCAGGTACAGTAGGCAGTAACTCTGCAATCAAAGAGCGCAGGATATTTTGCCAATGCTGAGTACGACGTAACGTTTTACAATCCAGTGGGACACGATTTTCTTGCGGAGAATGACCAAGAAGCTCCTCCAATTCCATCTCCAGCGGATTGTCATACAATGCTTTTTGCTGTGCTTGTGCTATCTCTGCCGCAAAATTCAGGTAACTTGAAAATGGATTGCTTTCTGTCGCTAATGTTTTCAGGTTGACAAACAATATAATGGGGGAATAGGAGCAATGCGATTACTCATTATCTTACCTTCTCGTTATGTTGATTGTACGTCCCAAGTCATCTTACCCTGCCAAACAACGGAATAGCATTGCCAGATCCTGTCGATTTCAAATTACAGACCACAAAGCAGTAAGTTGGAAAATAACCCGGATAAATTTCAACACAAACTTACTGGCCTTACAAAAATTCAGGTTAGACTATTGGTAATTGCAAAGGGGGAAAGGTGGATTTGACGGCATAGATCACCAGCCCTCTTCTTGGTTGAAATATCGATATATTGAAGAGGTTGATAATGAAATTAACACCTGAAAAATTGCTATCTGCAATAGAAAAATACGCCCATACTCCTGAGAAACAGCGTTCTTTAACCCAAACACAGATACAATGGTTTTCCGAGCCAGAAAACGTCTTCTTGTTGATTAGCCTGGTGTTAACGCTACCTAAAGAAGCGATGACGGAGATAGGGGACAGCATTAATAATTGGCTTGAAGTTGCTATAGCAGAATTTGCATTAACAACAAACAAATTGTCTGCTGAGACCAAACAACTGTTTGAAGAGATCATTGAGCAAATTTTGGTGAATACCAAAGAAGAGTTCGAGATCAATAGCGAATGCGTATTGTTATGTGTATCGATCCTGAAAAGAAATCAGTTTCATATCAGAACTGACATCACCCAACTCCTGGATATCCTCCAATATGCTGATAACACCAACATAGCGACTTTTCCGGCAAAATCCCCAAACTTAAGCCAACTATTTAAACAGTTTGAAATTCATTTAGGCATTGAATTCGTCGACTTTTTTGAGAGTGGTCTTTCCGTCGTTCCTCATGAAACCTTACCTCATCTATTGACAGAAGTCGCCAAGCATTCATGGGGTATGGATGCCCTGCTATTACTCACTCAATACTTTGAAGAACCCATTGCCCTTGCCTGTGCGCAAGCATTGGACGATTGCCCTTCCTCTGCATGGGCAAATTTATCCTACCTGCAACTTGTTAATCTGTGTGCACGGTTTAACCGCCATCCTGCCATTCATTCCTGTTTTAAGCGCTGGAAAAAAAAGGCGATGTCGCACCACAATAAGGTACGGGAAACAGCGAAGATACACGAATTATATGTCACTCATGTTGATGGAAATGACTGTGCCAGCATGATGATGACAATCACGCTGGATGGTCAAGAATATCAAATGAATATGATGCTGGATTTCAAATCTGGTATCCGCGAGAGCTTACTGAATATTGCTCCTGAGAGAACCATCCCCGAACTGATTGAAGAGTTAAGCAATAATGAGTCTTATGTTGACTTTACTCCGGTCTCCCCTGACTGGCTGCAACAAATTTTACCGTGGATACTTTCAGTTCAGCAAAATAAAAACACTCCGCTCGATCTCGACTCACTGTATTGGTTGTCACAACTTCCCGTCGAATGGACTCAGCCAGAAGCATTTGAACTTGAACACTGGAGCCAGAAGTTCGGATATCAAGCTGATCCGAAGCGACAGGATCAGAATCGCCTTGGCATGACGATGGGTTCATCATTAATACTGTCTTGGCTGGCACCGGAAGAATGCTTGTTGAAAGCGAAAAAACCCAGGGATTTATTGAAGCTCTATTATTATGCAAACCGCGAGCTATTTACTGAACGTCTGACTTATTCCGCTTCAATCGAACAATACAGATTGCCATCACAAGCCCCATATTGGGTAGAACAATATTTAGATTTAGCCTATGCCCTCAGAGACCCTGCATTAAACCGCAAAAAGTTTGCTTTATTTGATACTTTGTCTGAACTCAGCTTTGAATATTTCTACATGGAACAAGAGGAAGAGATTGAACCGCAGGGTTTGGTTCTCAAAGTGAGTTTACTTGATGCTACTCCAGCCGTATGGCGTCGGCTCCGTGTCAGCAATCAACTAACACTAAATGAATTTCATGAAGTGATACAAAATGCCATGGGCTGGGAAAACGCTCATCTATTCCGTTTTAATATTGCAGGAATCGACATTCCAGAAGAACATTATGATCAAATGTGCATCGGTGCATTTCTGTTTGAAGCTGGAGATGAACTCAACTACCAATATGATTTTGGTGATGATTGGTTCCATCAAATAACAGTAGAGAAAGTCCAGCAAAAAGATATTATCCAGCCTGAAGTCACCGCAGGTAATGGCATATGTCCGGCTGAAGATTCTGGTGGCATTTGGAATTGGAACTATTTGCTCAAGTTGAGAAGAAAAAAACTCCTGACTGAAGATGAAGCAGAGCAATTAGAATTTGTGGGATTATCCCCAACCGAGTCACTGGAACCTTTTGATAAACAGCAGGTTAATAAGAGGCTCAAGGCATTCATCAATCACTAAAAGTCAATAAACCGGAGGAGAAAACGGCCTCCGGTTTCCTTCACTTTTCTGAGAACGACGATATCTATTTTCGACTGCTAATCGCTACCTGAATAAATCAGCATGTGGTAATAAATTAATGAATCGTTATATATCCACACGAACAGTATTATGAATCAAACTACAGGGAAATTCATGAATGGAAAATGAAAGGTCAGAAAATAAGTTAATCATGGAAGGAATCAACGGTGCTTCTCGCATTAATGTACAACAAAAAAACGCCAAACAGAGTGACCGATTGGGCAGTCCAACGCCGGATTGGGTGGCCGAGGAAGTGCCTGTCGCATTAGTCTATAACGGTATTTCCCATGTCGTGATGATGGCGAGTCCAAAAGATCTTGATCATTTCGCTATCGGGTTTTCCTTGTCGGAAGGGATTATTACATCTGCGCAGGAAATTCGGGGGATTGATTCAATAGTTAGCTGCCACGGTGGTATTGAACTGCACATTGAGCTTTCCAGCCGTCGTTTTGCGGGATTAAAAGAGCGACGACGCAATATGGCTGGGAGAACGGGTTGCGGTATTTGCGGCACAGAACAACTCGCAGAGATCTTTCGCCCAATTACGCCCCTGCCTTTCACCCAAACGTTTTCGCTCTCCTACCTTGATACTGCGCTTGCCCAATTACCACATGTTCAGGAAATTGGCGCGTTCACTGGCTGTACCCATGCGGCGGGTTGGATTGACCCAGAGAGCAAATTGCTTGGTGGTTGTGAAGATGTTGGCCGCCATGTTGCACTGGATAAGTTACTGGGAATGCGAGCTAAAACAGGCTGGCAACAAGGCGCTGTGTTGGTTTCCAGCCGTGCCAGTTATGAGATGGTGCAAAAATCAGCTAATTGTGGGGTAGAAATTTTATTTGCCGTTTCTGCTGCAACCTCACTCGCCATTGAAGTCGCACAGAAATGTAATCTAACGTTGATCGGATTTTGCAAGCCAGGACGGGCAACAGTATATACCCATCCTCAACGATTAGTGGATTAATTGAAATCCACAAATCCATTCCATCCTCAAAAAATAACTTAATTTCAATCAACTCACCGCTAATTTGCACAAGCAATGAGATTAAACAAACAAGAAACATCATTATAACTTATGGTTTACAGCGCTATTTAGCCAACATACATTTTATTTGCTGTGCATTTTTTGCGCACACCTTTCACACAAAAAGCTCAGGACGCTCTTATGACAGGATAACAAGACATTCAATACTCTGTGAGGCTGCTTATGAAAAAGCTCAATATATTAATCGCCATGTTAGGCATTGTTGGATTTACTACACAAGTTCAGGCAAAAATCGAGTATGGTATAAGCCAACAAGAAACCGATCCACATCTTATAATCGGAGAGGTAAACGGTGAACCCGCTCTGGGTATCACTTTACCCATAGTAAAAGATCGATTACTTCCTGCCTCCCAACTGAAAGGTTTCGCTACACTCGACAAGAATGGCATCTATCATACCGAATTGGATGGTGCAAAATTCGGTATCGAGAACCAGTATATCGATATCGGTCAGGTTCCCAATACAGAAGTTTACTTCGGGGAATGGGCACAAAAAACGCCCGATAAATCGGATGTTACCCATACTGTTTTTTATGCAGGTAAAGATGCTACAACCAATCTACCCACTGGCGGCACTGCGACCTATACAGTAAAAGGTCTGAGCCAATATAGCGGCAGTAATCTCCTCTCCGGCAAACTCGTCGCAAACTTTGGTACCAAAAAATTGGATGGCTCACTGAGTAATGGTTCACTAAATATTGGTATTAATGCCAATATAAATGACAATGCCGGATTTTCAGGTAAGGCCACAGCCAACGAGAGTATTAATGGGGTTACCGATGGGAAATTCTACGGTAATTCCGCCTCAGCACTAGCAGGGTATGCCAAATTTGATGGCGACAGAAACAAAGATACTGCTTTCGGTGGTGCTAAAGAATAATTATTCATTTACCAGAAAACAGTGTCAAAATGACACTGTTTTCCCTTTCATCTCACTTACAACAATAACATTACATTTCAATATATTAATTCTAATTCAGGTAAACTCCAATTGCGAAAACAATGAAACTCAACAGACATAAAACATAATAATAACTTATTATTTACACCGCTATTTGTCCAGTATACATTTTATCTTCAGTGCGTTTTTTGTGCAAAACTTTCACCCGAAAAATTCAGGACGCTCTTATAACAGGATAACAAGACATTCAATACTCTGTGAGGTTGCTTATGAAAAAGCTCAATATATTAATCGCTATGTTAGGCATTATTGGATTTATCACACAAGCTCAGGCAAAAATTGTGGATGGTATAAGCCAGCAAGAGACCAATCCCCATTTTCTGTTCGAGAAGGAAAAGGGGGAAATTTACTTTGGGGAATGGGCACAAAAAACGCCCGATACTTCGGAGATCACCCATACTGTTTTTAATACAGACAAGGAGGTAACAACCAAGCTGCCTGATAATGG
The DNA here is from genome assembly GCF_003610465.1 of Xenorhabdus ehlersii. Taxonomy (GTDB): domain Bacteria; phylum Pseudomonadota; class Gammaproteobacteria; order Enterobacterales; family Enterobacteriaceae; genus Xenorhabdus; species Xenorhabdus ehlersii. Next base: position 1,121,251 of record NZ_RAQI01000001.1, read on the forward strand.
CACTGCGGTCTATACAGTAAAAGGCACTCCAGACTTTACTGGCCGTCATTTTCTCTACGGCAAATTAACCGCAAATTTTGATAGCAAAAAAACTGGTTGGCTCAATGAGCAACAGTTCACTAACGATAGGTATTGATGCCAATATAAAGGACAATGGCGAATTTTTAGGTAAGGCCACAGGCAGCGGTACTATTGATAGGGTGTACCATGAGAAAATGGATGGAGTTTCCCTTGGGAAATTCGTTGAATTACCTCATATCACCCCCTTTCTATCAGGGTGGGCCATATTTGATAAAGAGGGACAAGGAATTATATTCAGAGGAACTAAACAGTAATAATTTAATCCCTTCCGAAAACAGTGTCATTTGAGGCACTGTTACCCTTCTTCATTAATATTATTTTTATTTATTTCAAATAATTAAATTCTAATTTACGTAAACGCTAATTTGTGCAAACAATGACATTCAACGAACACAAAACATAATAATAACTTATTATTTACACCACCATTTGTCCAGTATACATTTTATTTTCTGTGCGTTTTTTGTGCAAAACTTTCACCCGAAAAATTCAGGACGTTCTTATAACAGGATAACAAGACATTCAATACTCTGTGAGGCTGCTTATGAAAAAGCTCAATATATTATTAATCTCCATGTTAGGTGTTGTTGGATTTATCGCACAAGCTCAAGCAAAAATTGCGGATAGTATAAACCAGCAAGAAACCAATCCCCATTTTCTGTTCGAGAAGGAAAAGGGGGAAATTTACTTTGGGGAATGGGCACAAAAAACGCCCGATACTTCGGAGATCACCCATACTGTTTTTAATACAGGCAAGGAGGTGACAACCAAACTGCCAGACAGAGGTACTGTAATCTATAACGTAAAAGGCGTTAGCCAAGATAACCGCAAAAACCCCCTCTCCGGTCATTTTGTCGCAGATTTTGATTATTACGTATTGAGTGGCTCAATGAGCAATAGTTCACAAACTGTAGGTATTGAGGCCAAGATAAATGATAACGGCAAGTTTTTAGGTAGCGCCAGAGCCAACGGCATGATTGGGCACACTTTTGGAGAATTATCTGGTGCCAACATTAACTCTTTGGAAGGCCACATTTTATATTATAGCGACAGAACAAAAGACACTGATTTCTTTGGTACTAGAATTAAATAATTAATTCCTCAGAAAACAGTGTCATTTTGGGCACTGTTTTCCTCTTCATCTTCTTTAACTCTATTTATTTCCAAATTGTTTATTTCAAATAAATAGGGGCCTTATGAATCGGGTTTTTGCTATGTCTGATCAAAAAAAAGTGACTGAAAAGGAAATATTTCCAATATTACTTATAGTACTGTTGATCTCATTCCTGTCCCCAGCAGTTTGTGCCAATGAAGATATTAACCACAAGATTTGGCAAGGAGCACGATATAATCAACAACACAATAAACAGAAAAAGAAAGTTCTAAATTCCGTTTCTATAAAAGATCGCTTCTCATTAACCATGACTCATGGACAAGAACTTAAAGTTGAAAACAATCTTAAGGACATCAGTCAAGCACTGTACTTTGCCATTAACCATCAGCAGTGGCAAGACGTCAGACGCCTTCTGCCGATTTATCAAAAAATTCCTGGGTATGATCCGTTACTTAGCGATTTTGCTCAAGGCGGGCTAGCACATCTTAAAGGGAATTTAACGCTTGCTACCTCTTATTATCAAAAGATCCTACGTCAAAAACCGAATTTTACCCGCATTAAACTGGAACTGGCTCGTATTTATTTTGAAGATCACAAAAACCAAGAATCCGCTCAGTTATTTAAAGAAATCAGTAAACAATATCAGTTACCAGACATGGTCTTGAAGAATATTGACCGTTATCTGGCTGCAATAACCTCAAGAAATGATTGGAGCGGTTCATTCTCATTTGGCTATGCCTATGACGATAATATCAATATGTCTCCAAATCAGAAACCCATCTGCCTACGTTCCATAAAGGGAAAGTGCATAATTGAACGTGGCGTGCCAAAATCTATCAAAGCATGGGGTGGGACTTACAGCGCTACCTTAAGCCGACGTTACCAGCTTGTCGGCCATCACGGCATTTTTGGCCGAGGTCTGATTTATGGTGAAAATTATCCCAATTATCACGACGAAAACGAAAATATGTTCCTGCTGATCAGTGGCTACAACTATAAAAACAGGAGCCATGATTTCTCCTTTGGCCCCTTATTTGAATATCAACAGCGTGCAGGGAATACCGAATACCATGCCATCGGTGCCAAAATAGAATGGCAGTGGGCTATCACCGAACAAACCGCCCTTAATGTTGAATTTGGACATAAAAAATTGAGTTATCAGCCGCTTTACCGCAGGAAAGACGGCGAACTTTCCTCATCCTATTTCAGCCTATCTCATGCCATCAATGATAAATTAGTTCTGTTTGGTGGTGGCAATTGGAGCTATCGAAATAATCAACAACCAATGGCTCGCTATCAACAATGGGGAGTAAGTGCGGGAATAGCTGGGCAACTCTATTCCCGCATTAATGGCTCGCTGCTTGTCACACTGAGAAAACAACGCTTCGGCGCTTACAGCCCATTATTGGGTGCCAGACGCCAGGATAATGAACAAATCTATACTGCCGCCATTAAATTTCCTGCCACTAAGATATTGGGCATGACACCATCTTTAACTTTCCACCATCGACACAATCACAGTAATGTGAACTGGTTATACAGTTACGATAAAAACGAAGTACAGATACAGTTAGAGAAATATTTTTAATCAAGACTGTGGTACATCCACAAATTAGGCTCAATGTAATAAGCCATCTGTTTTTCAACATCTACCACCAATGGCACCAGACCACCCGGAATGACGTATTCCCCGCTTTGCGGAAACTTCATGCCTGTCCATTCCTGCCACTGTTCCAAAGTGCCATAAATATCCATGGAACGCAGGGCAGGCTTAATGATTTTGGCACCTAATCGACAATGGGTGCGGATCCACGGATCAAACGATTCGCCTTTATCATTTTTCCATCCGCAATATTCGATGAAGTCTTGCAGGGGATATTGGCTTTTCAAACTCGGCCTGACAGGAACAACCAGACCCTGTAAGCCTTCATCTCTGGCAGTCTGTTTCAAACTATTAATCAATAAAGCAGGAATATTTTTCCCGCGGAACGCAGGATCAACCGTCACACTCAGGGCAGACACCAGATTGGCTTGCATCTTTCCTCTCGCCGTCACACCAGCGTCAAATACAGCATCCCATCCTTCATCAGGCAATTGATCTAATGAGCGATTTTCCCAAGGAAAAGGAATTGAGTTCAGTAAACCAATAAGACGCTCTTCGTTCCCCTGTTGCAGAATGGCAAGTTTTTGAAAGTGATTAAAACCCGGTTCATATAATTTGTGCCAATGTTGCTCAGCAACTGCATCATAATTCATAAATAGAGGCCAATTGTTATCAATAAGCTCCTCTACCTTATCACCAAGATCGGTCCTTTCTTCAGCAGACTGAATAACAATTTTTGCTTCCATAATGCATCTCCAATTAGGCTTTCTCTGCCAGATAAATATATGAAAACTGATATACCCTTTATTCTTTTAAATGGCGGTTTTCTACAACGCAGAAAATAAAGATATGGGTAAACATTTATTTGATTGGTTCTTTGCGCTCAAATTTCACCATAACTCATTATTTTCCACAATAAAGGATGAATATTTCCCCATATAAAATATATGTATTAACTTTATTTAATTATATGAGTCGTTATATAACACTATTAATTTAATTACATTAGAAACTTTTTTAGTGCTAATTAACTTGTTAATAACAAAATAACCTCAGTAAATAAAATCTACCAACCTCACATTTTAAAAAAAAATCAGATAGATTAAACCTTACCCAAAATGCAAAAAATAAAATAAAAATCAATAAAATAAAAAAAGATATTGACTAATAAACCCTATTATTAGTGAAACAAATAATAATAATTATCATTTACATTATCATTTGAACGGTGTACTTTTTTCTCGCGCGATAGATCAGGCCGTTTTTAAGATTGGGTAACGAGGGATCCCCCATTCCAAACGAGGATAATGATGAAAAAGTTCAACGTATTAATCGCCGCTTTAGGCACATTGGGATTTATGGCACAGGCTCAGGCAGAAGTCGGTTTTGGGCAGAATCAAATAAGCACGCCATCATATGTTAAGGTTGGTGCAACCGAAACGGGTTCAAATTCACATGGTGGTGCGAGTGGTGCCCCTGGCATTGGGGTCAGTTCAATCGGTGGAGGAAAACTCATCGGTTTTTCTGGCTTGACTCGCATGGCACCAGAGGACAGTAATGGGATTCATAACATCTCAAGAGCAGGTGCACCAGGCTCTCATGGCGGTATGGGTGTATTCCATTTCAGCAAAGTTGCCAATGCTGACGTTTACTTCGGTGAATGGTCTCAGACCGGTCAAGCTGGTGATAACACCCATACGGTTTACTATGCAGGCAAGGATATCACCACCAATATGCCAACCGATGGTACAGCAACCTATGTGGTGCAAGGTATTAACCAATACAGTGGTGACAATGCACTCTCTGGTACATTGACCGCAAACTTTGGTGAGCAAACGCTGGTTGGCTCTATGTCAAATACTGCGATGACATTAAATATCGATGCCGATATCTATGATGATGCCAGGTTTGAGGGTGATGCCAAGATTGGTGCTCTTGATGGGACAACTCAAGGTCACTTCTTTGGTGACAGTGCTTCCAGTCTGGCCGGATATGCCAGATTTGAAGGTGACAGTTCCAAAGATACCGCTTTTGGTGGTTCTAAACAGTAGTCATTAATTTTTCAGAGAACAATGCCAAAATGGCATTGTTCTCTGTTTTATTTAACGGATTTATTTATTGCCATTTATTTTTAACGTGGGCTTTGTGATCTGGTTTTATGATGTCTGATAATAGAACAACCCCTATATTATTAACGGCACTTATGGCTTTATGCCTGTCCCTGCCAACATATGCCGATGAAGATACCAGCCACAAAATCTGGCAGGAAACACAGCACAATCAACGAAAAAATGAAGCCAATCTGATTACACCCGACCCCGTTTTTACTAAAAATGGTTCATCGTTAATTGTTATTAATGGACAAACATTTCAGGTAGAAAACAACCTGAATGATATCAGCCAAGCTCTCTACCTTGCCATCAACCACCAACAGTGGTCAGATGTCAAACGTTTTCTGACTACTTACCAAAAAATGCCAGGGCATGATGTTATGTTGGTCTCCTTTGCTCAGGGTAGCCTGGCTCGCTTTGAAGGAAACTTGGACCTCGCTGCCTATCATTATCAACAAATTCTGAACCAACAATCGGACTTCACTCGTATTAAATTGGAACTGGCCCGCGTCTATTTTGAAGATCATAAAAATCGGGAATCTGAACAACTGTTTACCGGATTAAGCAAACAGCACGAATTACCAGAAACGGTTGTGAAAAATATCGACAGCTATCTAAAAGCAATAGCACTGAGAAATGGCTGGCGCGGCTCTTTCTCCGTCGGTTATGCCTATAACGATAATGTGAATATGTCTTCCCAGTCTCCCCCCACTTGTCTAATCCCTAATCCTAACGGTGGCTGCCATAAAGAACGCCATATACCAAAAGCCATCAAAGCGTGGGGCATGTCTTATGATGCGACATTAAGCCGACGTTACCAACTTTCCGGTCATCATGGCATTTTTGGCCGCGGCTTGATTTATGGTGAAAACTATCGTGATTACCATGATGAAAACGAGAATACATTTCTGCTGGTCGGGGGATACAACTATAAAAGCAGTAACCACGATGTCTCCTTCGGCCCTCTGTATGAATATAAACAACGTGCTGGTTATCCCTTCTCTCACTCCATAGGTGCCAAAACAGAATGGAGATGGGTATTAACCAAGCAAACAGCCCTTAATGTTGAACTTGAGCATAAGCAACTGCGACATAAACAAACTTACCGTTGGAAAAATGGTGAACTTACCTCTTCCTACCTCACCCTATCCCATGCTATCAGCAAAGAATTTGTTCTGTTTGGCGGTGGTGACTGGGTATATCGGAATAACGACCAGCATCCTACTGATAGTTATCAACAATGGGGCTTTCGGGCAGGGATAGCCGGGCAGATTTATACTGGTATTAATGGCTCACTGTTTGCCACGCTAAGAGTCCGCCACTTTGATGCTTATAACCCGATATTTGAAGTTAAACGGCAAGAAAATGAGCAAATATATACCGCTGTTATTAAAGTCCCTGCCGCTGAAATATGGGGTATGACACCTTCTTTCACTTTCCGCCATCGACGTAATCACAGCAATGTGGATTGGCTGTACAGCTATAACAAAAACGAAGTGCTAATCAGACTGGAAAAGTATTTTTAATCAAAGTGTTATGTTTTTTATTTATGTGATGATAATCGACAAAGCGAGGCAAGAGACATCAATGGTATATCGAGTTAAAACACAGTTTACCCCTATAACAATTGCATTGTCACTGGCCTTTTCACTGACAGCCTCCCCCCTATTTGCTGAATCCGAACCTACGGTCACAACCGCAAACAGCAAAACTGATCTGGGCAAGATTCGTGTCACAGATAACAGCGCTAAAGATGAAGAGGGTTATAACGCAGTCTATGACAAAGATATCTCCAATATCTACATCGGCAAAAAACAAATAGAACGTTACAAAGGGGCCTCTCCTGCCGATTTACTGAAAGATGCGGTTGGCGTATATAGCGGTGACGCCCGCAATAGTAGTGCTCTGGATGTCAATATCCGTGGCATTCAGGGACAGGGGCGAATTCCCGTCACCATTGATGGCACAGAACAAGCTATTACCGTAGGGCGTGGTTATAATGGAGCCAATAACCGTAACTACATCGATCCAAATTTAATCAGTAGCATTGAAATCGAAAAGGGTCCTTCACTAAGCCGTGGAATTAAAAGTTCTGTCGGCGGCGCTGTATCCATCAAAACATTAAGTATTGATGATGTGGTGCCGAAAGGGGAAACTTTTGGCATCAATGCTAAACTGGAAACCAGTAGCAACTCAGTGAGAGAGCGCACACCGTCCCTATCATTGGGACAAGACTACCGCGATATTCCTAACTTTATCCAAAATAAGGTTGAAACCGATCCGGAGTTGCAAGTTACGCCTCATTCATCGAAAGACAATAAACTGTTTGGCTTCAAAGATAATGCCTTCCGTTTCGCATTAGGAACACGGCAGGAATATTTTGACCTAATGCTGGCCTATGCATACCGTCGTCAGGGTAACTATTTTGCCGGAAAAGGTGGTGCCCATCGCTATGATGAACCCATTACGGAAAATGACAGGGAACTCATGAAGAATGTCCAGACAACACTGGACCCATATCTGCCTTTTGCGGCTCGTATCTATCGCCCCGGCAATGAAGTTCCCAATACTTCCAGTGAAATGCGTTCTGTATTAATTAAAAATACTTGGCGTTTCACCGAAGATCAGACTCTACAGTTGGGGTTTCGTCATACCCATATGGAATTTGGTGATATCATGCCTTCGCGCTTGGGCTGGGTTACACCCGAAAAAAATAAAGTTCCTCAATGGCCATTAGCGAAAGTTCACCAGAAAGCTGCTAACCTGACCTATAAATGGCAGCCTGAGAATAACCCCTATGTCGACTTCGACATGAACTTATGGACAACTCGCACCACCAGCAATACCAACACCGCCGGAGGATATCCTCGCACTCCCACCGATAGAGACTGGCGTTGGGAAGATGGCCTTGAGGGCAGAAACGCCAATATTGATGGCACATTGATCAATACCGCCATCACCCATTCTCAAAACAATCGTTGGGGTGTCGATCTTTCCAATAAATTTACCCTACACCCTAGTTTAGAGCTGACCTTAATGGGGAATTTCAAACGGGAACGCCTCGATTCCAATGATGATTATAATTCAACCAATCTATATTTCTTCCAGTCACCGGCGCGGAAAGGACAACGTCAGGAAATCAATCTCGCCTTTAACTTTAACTGGCGGCCAGCTTCATGGCTGGAGCTGAATGCTGGAGCCAAGCGCGTTTCTTATTGGTCTCAAGATGATTTACTTAATGAACGACGTGCCGCAAGAGATGACCGTTACCAGAAACAACGGGAAACCATTGGCCATGCAATGAGTTATTACCAAACGCCGACAGCAAAAGAATCTGATTATCTCAAGAAAAGATTGCATGGAAAATTGAGCCGAAAAGAACGCAAGGAATTGTCTAATAAATTAAAAGAAATAGGTTTATCAACCAACTCTATTCTTGATCGTGATGGGCAAAAACGCTATATGGTTCTAAAAGAATTCACTTGGAATTACGATCCTAACAATGGCAAACTGAGTAAAAACAGTAACCCCTATTTCAATGATCAACTGGATATGAATGAAAAGGTTATCGATCCAATCAGTGGCAAAGAAGCTTATAAATATGAGTACGGCGAAAAAGTGGATGCCAATGGCGTACCAGGCCCTGCTGTTGACGATCCTTGGGAACCTGCGCCAAAACGTAAGGATCACGCTTGGGCACCTACTTTCTCCGCGACGGCCTATGTCACCGACAATTTCCGTATCTACGCCCGCTATGCCGAAGCAGTAAGAATGCCCAGCATTTTTGAAGATACCGTCGGTTTTTCAGGCTCTACAACCAACCAAATAGGCCATAAATTCAAACCTGAACGTGCCAAAACCGCGGAAGTCGGCTTAGTCTACGATTTCAGCCAATTAGTCGAAGCTGAACGCCATGCCGATATCAAACTCTCCTATTACAACACCATCATTGAAAATGTGTTCGACAGGGACAATACCTATAAATTCTCCCAATTGGATAAACAGAAATTGGCTGGTTTGGAACTACAGGCACGTTATGACAACGGCAGTTTCTTTGCCGATATGGGGTTGGTCTATAACATGAAAAACAAGGTATGTGATAGTAATTCTGTCATGAGACTGGATTCCCAGAATCGTTATGGCATACCTGAATGTATTGATGGCGGTTTCCCTGGCGGTTATTTGCGCACCTCTATCCAGCCAGAATACTCAGCTAACCTGACCGTCGGCGGCCGCCTGTTTGATGAAAAACTGGAACTAGGCAGCCGAATGCTCTACCACAGCAAGGCAGAAAACAAAGATGAAAAATGGCTGATGAATGCCTTACCAGACATTTATAAGGGGCAATCCAATAACCCAATGCGCTGGAATCCGGTGTTTACGGTTGATGCCTATATCAGCTACCAAATCACTCCCTCTATATCAATGGAGTTAACTGGCACAAACCTAACTAACCGCTACTATCTCGATCCGCTGACACGTTCGATGATTCCAGCGCCGGGCAGAACTTTTAAACTCAGTTTGACCAGCCAGTTTTAAGGACTTGATTAGAGGATAGTATGACCAACACAGCCATATTAGATAATCCAGCCGCTTGTTTTCCATTGATTCCCAGAAGAAGATTGCTGGTTGGTATCCTAATCGCCATTTTATTCCATACCAGTCTAATATGGTTGTTTAACCGACATACTCCATATGATGATGACACTGCACATCATATCAACAGTGACGCTTCTACTCTGGGGTTATCTATTACGATGGTTGCTGCCCCATCGTGGGAAAATAAGCCGGAGCCTGTTTCTCCTCCAGCCCCACTTTTGACTGCACCGGAATCACCAATAAAACCGGAACTCGCGCTGGATAAAGCCATTCACCCTGAAAATAAGGTAGCCAAACCGCCAGCAGCCGATAAACCCAAGAAACGTCAAAAGCAACAGAAAGAAAAACCGCAAGAAATGGCAGAAAAGAAAACCACCCAATCACCGCAGGTACAGAAAGACAATCAGACAGAGCAGGAAACGCACGGTAGCGATCAGGCTAATTCAGAAGGCAGTATGAGCCGCGCGGCAACGTCACAACCCTTGGTGGGGCAAGGAAATAGCGAAGTGGACAATTACTATGCAAGACTGAGGCAAGAAATTGAACGCCATAAACGCTATCCCCGCAAGGCAAAGAGGATGAAGCAACAAGGTATAGTCACAGTTAATTTTACCCTGCTAGACGACGGCACATTAGCTGCTGCCAAGGTAGTTAATTCCTCTGGCAATAGCACACTGGATAATGCCGCACTTGATGCTATCAATAATGCCAATTCAGTTGGCCCCATACCAGCAGGCACAGGGTCTAACGTTACACTGACCCTCGATTTTACATTGAGGTAAATCCCACCTCGCTTTCAAGCGGAGCGAGGATTGAGTATCATTGTGGCTAATCAGCTAATGATATTATTTCCCAATACAGAAACTGGAAAAAATCCGCCCAAGTAAATCATCGGAAGTGAATTCACCGGTGATTTCACTCAATGCTTGCTGTGCCAAACGCAGTTCTTCTGCCAGCAGTTCCCCTGAACGGGCAAAAACGAGCTGTTGATGGCCTTCCTGTAAATGTTCCGCTGCTGTGTTTAATGCCTGCAAGTGACGACGACGGGCAAGGAAACCACCTTCTGTATTGCTGTTAAAACCCATAGTTTCTTTTAGGTGATCACGCAGAAAATCGATACCTTCCCCATCACGGGCAGAGAGACGAATTAATGTATAGCCACTGACTTCCGTAACGCCCGTTTCTTCCTCAGTCATATCTGTCTTATTGCGAATGACGGTAACAGGCAGCGATTCTGACAGCTTAGCCATAAATTCCGGCCAGATTTGCGCAGGTTCAATGGCATCCGTTGTCGTACTGTCCACCATAAACAGCACGCGATCCGCTTGCTCAATTTCCTGCCATGCCCGCTCAATACCAATACGTTCCACCTCATCACTGGCTTCGCGCAAGCCGGCCGTATCAATCACATGTAGCGGCATTCCATCAATATGGATATGTTCACGCAAAACATCGCGCGTTGTACCCGCAATATCAGTCACAATCGCGGCTTCACGGCCTGCCAATGCATTGAGCAAACTGGATTTACCTGCATTTGGGCGCCCTGCAATCACAACTTTCATGCCTTCACGTAACAAACTGCCCTGACGCGCCTGTGAACAAACGTGCTCCAGTTCTGCGATCACTTCATCTAACTTAGCTTCTATCTTGCCATCGGAAAGGAAATCAATCTCTTCATCAGGAAAATCAATCGCGGCTTCAACGTAGATCCGCAAGTTAGTCAGCGCTTCTACCATTTGATGTACTTGGTTAGAGAACGTGCCTTGCAAAGAATTCATCGCGGAACGTGCTGCCTGTTCAGAACTGGCGTCGATCAAATCTGCAATGGCTTCTGCCTGTGCCAAGTCAAGTTTATCATTGAGGAAAGCACGTTCAGAGAATTCGCCTGGATTGGCAATGCGTACACCGGAAATAGTCAGAATACGCTTTAATAGCAAATCCAGAATAACCGGCCCACCGTGCCCTTGAAGCTCCAGAATATCTTCCCCCGTAAATGAATTAGGGCCAGGGAAATAAAGTGCAATGCCTTGATCAAGTACAGAACCATCTGCATCACAGAAGGGAAGGTAATCGGCATAACGAGGTTTTGGGAGTTTGCCCAATACCACCTCAGCAACTTCCGCAGCTTTAGAGCCAGAAATACGCAGAATGCCTACACCGCCTCGTCCCGGAGGAGTGGCCTGAGCGACTATCGTATCGGTGGTATTCATGAAATTCTCTCTTTTGACCTATATTCGTTATCTTTCAAAACTAAAATAATAAAGGCGGCCAATGACCGCCTTCCACTTATATTTGTTTTAATTTAAAAAAACCAGCTACTTTTTCTCGCGGGTATGTAAGCCACGTTTTTCCAGACTGCGGAAAATAACTTGCTGCTGGATAATGGTAACCAGGTTACTAACGATGTAGTACAACACCAGACCAGATGGGAACCACAGGAAGAAGACAGTGAACACGACAGGCATGTAGGTCATGATCTTCTGCTGCATTGGGTCAGTCACGGTAGTCGGCGACAGTTTCTGGATAACAAACATGGTCACACCCATCAGCAATGGCAAGATATAGTAAGGATCTTGGGCAGACAAATCCTTAATCCAACCAATGAATGGTGCATGGCGCAACTCAACAGAACCCATCAACATGTAATACAACGCCAGGAAGATTGGCATCTGAATCACCAGAGGCAAACAGCCACCCAGCGGATTCACTTTCTCTGTTTTATATAGCGCCATCATTTCCTGGCTCATGCGCTGGCGATCATCACCAAAACGCTCACGCATCGCCGTGATTTTTGGTTGCAGCAGGCGCATTTTCGCCATTGAAGTGTATTGCGCCTTGGTCAACGGATACATGATACCGCGCACGATAAAGGTAATCGCAATAATGGAGAAGCCCCAGTTACCGATGAACTCATGCAGGAATTTCAGCAACTTGAATAATGGCTGAGAAATAAACCACAACCAACCGTAATCCACGGTCAGATCCAGATGTGGTGCAACCGCTGCCATTTTGTCCTGAATTTCAGGGCCAACCCACAGGGTAGAAGAGATATTCTGCTGGCTGTTTGGCGCAATATTGATGTCTTCACCTTTGTACCCGATGATCGCCATTTTTTGGTTTTTCAGGTCTTTGGTATAGAAAGTACTGGTTTTGCCTTCTCCCGGAACCCACGCAGTGGCGAAATATTGCTGGAGCATCGCTACCCAGCCACCTTTTGTGGTCACGGAAAGCGCTTTACTTTCAATATCATCAAATTTGTATTTTTCGTATTTTTCTTCATCAGAAGAGTAAGCAGCACCACGATAAGTATGCAGGGCAAAGTTGCTGCTGCCAGTATCACGATGTTTTGGCAGCTCAACGCTCTGCTTCAACTGACCGAAAAACGCCATCTGTAATGGTTTATCGGTGACGTTATTGACGTTGTAATCAACAGAAACTGCATAGTCGCCACGTTTTAAAACGAAAGTCTTGACATAAACAACGCCGTCCGGCGCAGTATAAGTCATTGGAATACGCAATTCATTCTGACCATCAGCCAAAACAAAGCTATCCTGAGTGGCATGATAAAGTGGGCGTTCAGCTTGATTATCTGGACCATTGATACCCGTTAATCCACTTTGAGCCTGATAAGTGAATTCAGGGGTTGTTTCCAGCAATTTGAACGGAGTTTTGGAACCGAGAGTATCAGGATAGGCCAGCAGATCAGCCTCCTCGATATCACCGCCACGAGTATTAATGTGCAATGAAAGCACATCCGTTTTCACGGTGATCAGTTTACCTTGCCCACTGCTTGCTTCGCTACTCAGCGTAGTATTTGCTTGCTGCGTGATCTGGGCCGTTGGTTGTGGGTTTTTATCATTTTCCCACGCCTGCCAGACCAAGAACGAAACAAACAGCAGAGCGATGAGAAGAAGATTGCGTTGCGAATCCATCGTTAATGTTCTCTGTTATCGTCGTTTTTTTTAGGTGGGACAGGATCATCACCACCTTCGTGTAAAGGGTGGCATTTTAATACGCGTTTCACTGTTAACCAACTGCCTTTTATCATCCCAAACCTGCGCAATGCCTCTATACCATAGTGGGAACAGGTAGGATTGAAACGACAACGAGGCCCCAGCAGTGGACTAATCACTAACTGGTAGCCTCTGATCAAAGCAATCAGGAGGCGCGAGCCAAGCGACAGTGACGACGCCATAATTTGCCCAAAGCTTCCGTTAGCTCACGGTTATCGAGCTCAGCGACCCCTTTCCTCACCAAAACCACAAAATCCATTGGAGGCAATTTATGCTGGTTTAAACGAAAACTTTCACGAGCTAGTCGCTTGATACGATTACGCTCATGGGCGCGTTTAACATTTTTTTTGGCGACGGTTAGACCGATGCGGGGATGCCCCAGCTCATTCAAGCGCCCAAGAATAGTTATCTCTGCGGAGCTTGCCCGTTGCGGCTGCTGGAAAACATAAGTGAAATGCTCGGGAGTTAACAAACGTAACTCCCTCGGAAAAGCGAGCTTAACCACTTGGTTGGTTAGCTTTATTACTTAGAAACAGTCAGACGAGCACGGCCTTTCGCACGACGGCGAGCCAGAACCTGACGACCATTTTTAGTGGCCATACGAGCGCGGAAGCCGTGAGAACGGTTACGCTTCAGTACGGATGGTTGAAAAGTGCGTTTCATAGCGATTTCTACCTAGCTTAAAATTTGTTACTGATTCAGCAAATGCGTTGGCGACCAGTGAGAATAAAGTAGACACCGATGCCTCAGTCGCAACATCAATATATAGAAAGAGGCAGGATTGTAATAAAATGTACTACCCCTCGTCAATCTAAGATAATGCGAGCCTGACCGCCTCCCTGTCGGATTTTTTTATTTCAATCAATCACAGACAGGTCAGACTTTTTGCTACCCGAAGTGCTAACCCCAAATTCTCACCAGACCTAACCGGAAAAAATCGTTGGCATAACACGCAGGGTGCAAGATTATACGGACTGTGTAATAAAGCGCAAGGATCATACACAGATCGTTGCATTCTTAATGTGTGAACATAACATCATTTGCATATTGAATTTCAAACGATAATTAAATGAAGTTTGCTATATACCATGATTCCACTACAGTATCTCTTATGGGCCTTTATATTCTGCAAGTGCCAAAGCATGGTGATCTCCCTGTGGATAAAAAGCGTCAAAGCTGTGTAAAAGAATGAGGATTTGTGTCGTCTTTTGCGTTATGATCGTTGATCCCGATCCCAGTCTCTCTATATACAGATTATGTGGATTTCTGGGGAGCGATGATGTTAAAAATCGCCACAAGGTACATGCTATCTTCCTCGCCACGAGGAATAACGCCTTGTGCCCAATATAACGTATCTTTTATTCCGGTTTCTTTTATTGGTCTTGTTTTAGGGGAGTTCGCCGTGTCACTTTCGCTTTGGCAGCAATGTCTTGCCCGATTGCAGGATGAGTTACCTGCCACAGAATTCAGTATGTGGATACGACCCCTTCAGGCAGAACTGAGTGATAACACTTTGGCTCTCTATGCCCCCAACCGTTTTGTGTTGGATTGGGTAAGGGAGAAATATATTAATAATATCAATTTGTTATTAAATGATTTCTGTGGTCCTGAAGTACCGTTACTGCGTTTTGAAGTAGGGAATAAGCCTGTTTCGCCAAACCAGTCTAAATCTCAGAAAATCATTGCCGATATGCCGGTGGCTGCTGCGCCGTCCAGTTCATCAGTGCGCCCAAGCTGGGATAACGTAAAAGCTCAGCCAGAGTTATCCTATCGTTCCAATGTTAATCCTAAGCATACATTCGATAACTTTGTTGAAGGTAAATCCAACCAACTCGCCAGAGCTGCCGCCAGACAAGTGGCTGATAACCCTGGAGGAGCATACAATCCTCTGTTCCTTTATGGCGGAACCGGACTGGGCAAAACCCACCTTTTGCATGCTGTCGGCAATAGCATTATGGCACGCAAGGCCAATGCAAAAGTGGTTTACATGCACTCTGAACGTTTCGTTCAGGATATGGTAAAAGCATTGCAAAACAATGCCATAGAAGAATTTAAACGTTATTATCGCTCAGTGGATGCTCTATTGATCGATGATATTCAGTTTTTTGCCAATAAAGAGCGATCCCAGGAAGAATTCTTTCACACGTTCAATGCCCTGCTAGAAGGTAATCAACAGATTATTCTGACATCAGATCGCTATCCGAAAGAGATAAATGGCGTCGAAGATCGGTTAAAATCCCGTTTTGGCTGGGGATTGACCGTTGCTATTGAACCACCGGAACTGGAGACTCGCGTTGCCATTCTGATGAAGAAAGCTGATGAGAATCAAATCCAGTTGCCAGGGGAAGTGGCTTTCTTTATTGCTAAACGCCTGCGATCTAACGTTCGTGAACTCGAAGGTGCTTTGAATCGAGTTATTGCCAATGCCAATTTTACAGGCCGTGCGATTACTATTGATTTTGTACGTGAAGCATTACGTGACTTATTGGCTCTACAGGAAAAGCTGGTAACCATCGATAATATTCAGAAAACGGTGGCTGAATATTACAAAATCAAAGTCGCGGATCTACTTTCCAAACGCCGTTCGCGCTCCGTTGCCCGTCCGAGACAAATGGCAATGGCGTTGGCAAAAGAGCTGACCAATCACAGCTTGCCTGAAATCGGGGATGCCTTTGGTGGACGTGACCATACAACCGTACTTCATGCTTGTCGGAAAATCGAACAACTGCGTGAGGAGAGTCACGACATCAAAGAGGATTTTTCTAACTTAATCAGAACACTGTCTTCCTAGCGCTATGAAATTTATCATTGAACGTGAGCAATTATTAAAACCTTTGCAACAGGTTAGCAGCCCCTTAGGCGGTCGCCCTACTCTGCCTATTTTAGGCAACTTATTATTGCAGGTAACAGAAGGCGCCCTGCTGCTGACAGGCACCGATTTGGAAATGGAAATGAAAGCTCGGGTTACACTGACCCAGCCACATGAACAAGGTGCAACAACTGTCCCCGCACGTAAATTTTTCGATATCTGGCGTGGGTTGCCTGACGGCGCAGAAATCAGTGTAGAACTGGATAGCGATCGCATTCTCGTTCGTTCTGGTCGCAGCCGTTTTTCACTCTCTACTCTACCCGCTTCAGATTTTCCCAATCTTGATGACTGGCAGAGCGAAGTCGAATTTTCCTTGCCTCAGGCCACACTGAAACGCCTGATCGAATCCACCCAATTTTCTATGGCGCATCAGGATGTGCGCTATTACTTGAATGGTATGTTGTTTGAAACTGAAGGCGAAGAACTGCGTACCATTTCCACAGATGGCCACCGTCTGGCAGTTTGTTCCATGAGCATCGGGCAAGATCTGCCGTCCCATTCAGTGATCGTACCTCGCAAGGGCGTCATTGAATTAATGCGTCTGCTGGACGGCGGTGACAATCCGCTGCAATTGCAGATTGGCAGCAATAACATTCGTGCTCATGTTGGTGATTTTATCTTCACTTCAAAGTTGGTTGATGGTCGTTTTCCTGATTATCGTCGCGTATTGCCCAAAAATCCCGATAAAACATTGGAAGCCAATTGCGACATGCTTAAGCAGGCATTTTCACGGGCAGCGATTTTGTCCAATGAAAAATTCCGGGGCGTCCGCATCTACTTAAGTGAAAACCAGCTTAGAATTACCGCCAATAATCCAGAGCAGGAAGAGGCAGAAGAGATTGTTGATGTCAGTTACCAGGGTACTGAAATGGAAATTGGCTTCAATGTCAGCTACATATTGGATGTTCTGAACGCATTGAAATGCGAACAAGTGAGTCTCCTGCTAACAGATGCCACATCCAGCGTAAAAATTGAGAATTCAGCCAGTCAGGCTGCGACTTATGTCGTGATGCCAATGCGCCTGTAACAAAATTAACCCATTATATGATTCTCTCGCGTTTGTTGATCCGCGATTTCCGTAATATCGCGGATGCTGACCTGCCACTGGCAACCGGTTTTAATTTTCTGGTTGGGCCAAACGGTAGCGGCAAAACAAGTATATTGGAAGCCATTTATACATTAGGACATGGCCGTGCTTTTCGCAGTATTCAGGCCGGGAGGGTAATTCGTCATGATTGCGAAGAGTTCATTCTTCATGGACGACTTGCTCAGCAATCCTATGAACGTATTTTGTCAGTGGGATTAAGCAAAAACCGCCAAGGCGACAGCAAAGTCAGGATAGATGGCAGTGATGGACATAAAATTGCTGAATTAGCGAAAATACTGCCGATACAACTCATCACGCCAGAAGGTTTTACGTTGCTAAATGGTGGCCCGAAATATCGTCGGGCTTTTATTGACTGGGGATGCTTTCACAATGAGCCACGCTTTTTTGCTGCCTGGGCCAACCTGAAAAGGCTGCTTAAGCAACGGAATGCTGCACTGCGACAAGTCACCCGCTACAGCCAAATCCAGCATTGGGATCGAGAACTTGCCCCATTGGCAACCGAAATTAGTCAATGGCGGGCTGAATATATTGCAGGAATTTCCGAGGATATAGAAAAAACCTGCAAACAATTTTTACCTGAATTCACACTCAGTATCAGCTTCCAGCAGGGTTGGGATAAAGAGAGTGAATATGTGGAACTGCTCGCGCGGCAGTTTGAGCGCGACAGATCGCTAACCTACACCGCTTCCGGCCCGCATAAAGCCGATCTGCGGATCAGGGCGGACAGTACACCAGTAGAAGATATGCTGTCCCGTGGTCAGTTGAAGTTACTGATGTGCGCATTGAGGTTAGCACAGGGTGAATATTTCACCCGACAGAGCGGGCAAAAATGCCTGTATCTGCTTGATGATTTTGCCTCAGAACTGGATGCCGGCCGTCGTCAGCTATTAGCCGAGCGTCTGAAATCTACGCAAGCCCAGGTGTTTGTCAGTGCAATCACATCCGGGCAAGTTACAGACATGATTGATGTAAATAGCAGGATGTTTCGCGTAGAACATGGCAAAATAGAGGTTCAACCATAGGATTAAGATGAGCGAGAAACGTTGATGTCGAATACATATGACTCCTCAAGTATCAAGGTATTAAAAGGGCTGGATGCCGTCCGTAAACGTCCAGGCATGTATATCGGTGATACCGATGATGGTACCGGCCTGCACCACATGGTCTTCGAGGTTGTTGATAACGCTATCGACGAAGCCCTCGCAGGTCATTGTGACAAAATAACTGTCACTATCCACGCAGATAATTCAGTTTCTGTGCAGGATGATGGCCGCGGTATTCCGACCGACATACACGAAGAAGAAGGTGTTTCAGCAGCAGAAGTCATCATGACCGTGCTGCATGCGGGGGGTAAATTCGATGATAACTCCTATAAAGTTTCCGGTGGTCTGCATGGCGTGGGAGTTTCTGTTGTTAACGCCTTATCGGAAAAACTGGAACTGACTATCCGCCGTGACGGTAAGGTTCACGAACAAACCTATTGTCTGGGCGTGCCACAGTCACCATTGAAAGTCGTCGGTGATACTGAGCAGACAGGAACGACTGTCCGTTTCTGGCCAAGTATGGATACGTTTAAGATTAACACTGAGTTCGAATTCGATATTCTGGCCAAACGCCTGCGTGAATTATCATTCCTCAACTCCGGTGTTGCCATTCGTTTAATCGACAAACGTACAAATACCGAAGATCTCTTCCACTATGAAGGGGGAATCAAAGCGTTTGTTGAATTCCTGAGCCGCAATAAAAACCCAATTCACCCAAATGTCTTCTATTTCTGTACCGAAAAAGACGGTATTGGTGTTGAAATTTCCATGCAATGGAATGACGGTTTCCAGGAAAACATTTACTGCTTCACCAACAACATTCCTCAGCGCGACGGGGGAACTCATTTAGTTGGCTTCCGTACTGCGATGACCCGTACCCTCAATAGCTACATGGACAAAGAGGGTTACAACAAAAAAACCAAAGTCAGTGCTACCGGTGATGATGCCCGTGAAGGCCTGATTGCGGTGATTTCCGTTAAAGTGCCTGATCCTAAATTCTCTTCCCAAACCAAAGACAAGCTGGTTTCTTCCGAAGTGAAAACCGTGGTCGAAACCCTGATGAATGAGAAGCTGGTGGAATACCTGCTGGAAAACCCAAACGATGCTAAAACCGTCGTCGGCAAAATCATTGACGCAGCCCGTGCCCGTGAAGCGGCACGTAAAGCCCGTGAGATGACCCGCCGCAAAGGTGCACTGGATCTGGCCGGATTGCCGGGCAAACTGGCTGACTGCCAGCAGCGCGATCCAGCCCTGTCCGAACTCTACCTGGTGGAGGGTGATTCTGCGGGCGGTTCGGCAAAACAAGGACGCAACCGTAAGAATCAAGCTATCCTGCCATTGAAAGGTAAAATCCTGAACGTTGAGAAAGCACGTTTTGACAAGATGCTCTCCTCACAGGAAGTCGCCACTTTGATCACTGCCTTGGGTTGCGGAATTGGCCGTGATGAATACAACCCAGACAAGCTGCGTTATCACAGCATTATCATCATGACCGACGCCGATGTTGATGGATCGCACATCCGTACTCTGTTGCTGACATTCTTCTATCGCCAGATGCCGGAAATCATTGAGCGCGGTTATGTCTACATCGCCCAGCCACCATTGTATAAAGTGAAGAAAGGCAAACAAGAACAATACATTAAAGATGACGATGCAATGGAAGCCTATCTGATGTCCATCGCATTGGATGGCGCAGCGTTGTATACCAATCCACATGCACCTGCCCTGAAAGGAGAAGCATTGGAAAAATTGGTGACTGAATTCAATGCCGCTCATAAAATCATCCGTCGCATGGAACGTCTATATCCGCTGGCCCTGCTGAATAACCTGATTTACCATCCAACACTGACTGAAGATGCCTTGAACGATCAGGCAAAAGTGGAAGAGTGGGTAGGTGGACTGGCTATTCGCCTGAATGACAACGAGCAGCATGGTAGCACTTACAGCTATCAAATCCATGAGAACCGTGAACGTCAGGTTTTCGACCCCGTTCTGTGCATTCGTACACATGGCGTTGACACCAACTACAATCTGGATTTTGATTTCATCCATGGTGGCGAATATCGCCGTATTACCAAACTGGGTGAATTGATCGGGAATTTGATTGAGGAAGGTGCATACATCGAACGTGGCGAACGTCGTCAGGCAGTAAGCAGCTTTGAACAGGCTCTGGAATGGCTGACTAAAGAGTCACGCCGTGGTCTTGCTGTCCAGCGCTATAAAGGCCTGGGAGAGATGAACCCGGATCAGTTGTGGGAAACGACCATGAACCCAGAAACACGTCGTATGATGCGTGTAACGGTGAAAGATGCGATTGCCACTGATCAACTGTTCACAACCCTGATGGGGGATGCGGTTGAACCTCGCCGAGCATTTATTGAAGAGAATGCCCTGAAAGCGGCAAATATTGATATCTAATATTACTGCTAAAATCCTATTATCCCAGATAACCCTGTGTATCTGGGATAAAATATTATCCCTCTATATGAATTCTTACAGCAAAATACGTAACATACGGCGCAAAGGCTCTGCTGCTCCCCATAGCAACTGATCACCCACCGTAAAGGCAGATAAATATTCCGGCCCCATATTCAGCTTACGCAAACGACCCACTGGTGTATTCAACGTACCAGTCACCGCAGCCGGCGTTAACTCACGCATTGTCAGTTCACGATCATTCGGGATCACGCGCACCCAATCGTTATGGGAAGCCAACAATGTTTCAATTTCATGGATCGGGATATCTTTTTTCAATTTCAGGGTAAACGCTTGACTATGGCAGCGCAATGCCCCAATACGGACACACAAACCATCAATCGGGATCACATTCTTGCCCGTGTTCAAGATCTTGTTGGTTTCCGCCTGACCTTTCCATTCTTCGCGGCTCTGTCCATTTTCCAGTTGCTTATCAATCCACGGAATCAAACTTCCCGCCAAAGGAACACCAAATTGGTCTGTTGGCAATGAACCGTTGCGGGTAAAATCCGTTACACGTTTCTCAATATCCAAAATTGCGGAAGCGGAGTTCTGTAGCTCTTCAGCAACCTGATTATGCAGCATCCCCATTTGCACCAGCAGTTCACGCATATGACGAGCGCCACCACCAGAAGCCGCCTGATAACTTGATACCGCTGCCCACTCAATCAAATCATTGGCAAACAACCCTCCCAATGACATCAGCATCAAGCTAACGGTACAATTACCGCCAACAAAGGTTTTGATGCCTTTATTCAGGCTATTTTGAATATGTTGATGGTTAACAGGATCAAGAATAATGACGGCATCATCATTCATACGCAGTGCAGAAGCAGCATCGATCCAATATCCCTGCCAGTCGGTTGCCCTCAGCTTGGGATAAATTTCATTGGTATAATCCCCACCCTGACAGCTAATGATAATATCCAGCGCACCCAGCGCCTCAATATCAAAAGCATCCTGTAAGACTCCTGATTTTCCTGCGCGATTTATTGTAAACTGCGGCGCAGGAAGCCCATGTTGGGAAGTAGTAAAGAAAACCGGATTTATTTCGTCAAAATCCCGCTCTTCTACCATCCGTTGCATCAATACTGAGCCGACCATACCGCGCCAGCCGATAAAACCTACACTCTTACTCATGCTTACCCTGCCTTGAAAGATATTCATCAGATACCACTAATCTCATTAAAACTGACAAAATATAACGAAAGGTGCAAGTATATTTATGAGCTATAGCACTGGAAATTTTAAAGCGATATGTCTGCTATTTTGAAGCCATGAGATTTGCCTTCGGTTTGTTACTTTCAACCGAAAGACATATTTTTGGCGCTATCTCAGGGGGAATTTTCTCTTGGATGACCAAGAAGTGGCTCATCACAAATCGTGAGTTAAAATTTACTTCCACCGTAATGCCGTATCATCAATAGATTGCCTAAATATCTCTTTATCCTTTTTATAATCATGTGAAATACGCCAATTTTGGCTACGCCCTTGACGAGGAAGACCAGATTCACCACGTCTCACATAACCTGAACGCAAATTACCAAAAATATGCTCATTAATTACTATTTCATCCGGTTGAGCATGCGGTGTGACTACCTTGGCATGGCGACGATCCATCTCATTTAACAAACGACAAATATATTCTGCCGAGAGATCAATTTTTAATGTCCAGGCATTATTGATATAGCCAACCAGATAAGCAAAATTAGGAACATTCTGCACCAACGTTCCCTTATATAACAATTGGTTATAACTTTGTGGCTTTTGCCCATCAATAAAAAATTCAATTCCCCCCATAAGGTGTAATTGCAGCCCTGTCGCTGTCACTATGATATCCGTGGGTAATTCCTTACCTGACTTCAACAAAATGCCATTTGCAGTAATACGCTCAATCTGGTCGGTAACGATAGAAGCTTTGCCTTCTTTCAGTACCCTAAACAGGTTATTGTCGGGAACAAAACACAATCGTTCATCCCATGGCATGTACTTTGGTGTAAGGTGTTTCATGTCAAAACCAGGCCCCACTTTTCTGCGAACCAATCCCAGTAAAAACGATCTGACCAGGTTAGGAAAATATCGGCTTATCTTATACATAGAACTAAAAAATAAGATATTGCGATTTTTACTTAACGTATAAATCCAACGTTGGGGAATAATGCCTTTTAACAGTTCTGCAATCTTATCTCTTCCCGGTATTGATAAAATATAACTGGGGGAACGCTGTAACATGGTGATATGTTCAGTATCATTGGCCATTGCAGGCAGTAAAGTGACTGCGGTTGCACCACTTCCAATCACAACGACTCGCTTTCCTTTGTAATCCAATTCTTCAGGCCAATATTGAGGATGAATGATTAGACCTTTGAAATTTTCAACACCGGGGAATTTGGGTAAATGAGGTTCATCATAGTTGTAGTAACCTGTCGCCATGATAAGAAAATGACAGGTAAATTGCCGAGTTTCTCCACTGGATTCATCAATTGCAGTAGCAGTCCATTGGCAAGTTTCATTTGACCAGTCAGTTTGAATAATCTTTAACCCGAACTGTATTTTCTTATCAACTTCATACTCTGTTGCCACTGAATGGAGATAGCGTCTAATTGAAGGTCCATCAGCAAAAATACTGGTATCTGTCCAAGGACGGAATTTATAGCCATAGCTCATCATATCCGAATCTGTACGAATACCTGGATAGCGAAATAAATCCCAAGTTCCCCCTATATTACGGCGACGTTCTAAGATCCCCACTTTTTTATCAGGACATTCCCTTGCCAAATGACACGCCATACCAATACCAGAAACTCCAGCGCCTATGATCAAAACATCATAATGGTTACTCATACTACTTCTCCTGCAAAAAGATTCTCTTAACCAAATAAGTGGCTTGTTCAATATGTCATGTTATTTTTTATTTGCAGGAGCAACCATTTGCATTTATGTAGGGGGAGTATCAAGATGTTAACTTTCACCATAAAAAAATCCGGTTAGCTTTTAACGACTAAGCCGGATTTAGAAATTAAAACTTTTTTATTCTTCTACACTAAAACAGATTGGCTCTTACTCCACCGTCACCGACTTCGCCAAATTCCTCGGCTGATCCACATCCGTACCTTTGATCAATGCAACATGGTAAGACAGTAATTGCAGTGGTACGGTATAGAAGATCGGTGCGATCAGCTCTTCTACGTGAGGCAGGGAGATGATCTTCATGTTTTCGCTGTTAGTGAAACCTGCATCCTGATCGGCGAAGACATACAACAAACCGCCACGGGCACGGACTTCTTCGATGTTAGATTTCAATTTTTCCAGTAATTCGTTGTTCGGTGCAACGATAATAACCGGCATATCCGCATCGATCAGTGCTAACGGGCCATGTTTCAATTCACCAGCAGCATAGGCTTCTGCGTGAATATAGGAGATCTCTTTCAGTTTCAGTGCACCTTCAACCGCTATCGGGTATTGATCGCCACGGCCAAGGAACAGTGCATGATGTTTTTCAGAGAAATCTTCTGCCAATGCTTCAATCAGCTTGTCTTTAGATAACATGCTTTCAATGCGGCTTGGCAGGGCATGTAGGGCATGGACAATATCTTGTTCCAGTGCTGCATCTGCATCTTTCAGGCGTCCTATGTAAGCCACCAGCATCAGCAACACAGTTAGCTGGGTGGTAAAGGCTTTAGTGGATGCCACGCCGATTTCAGCCCCTGCTTTGGTCATCAGGGCAAATTCAGATTCACGTACCAAAGAGGAACCGGCAACGTTACAGATGGTCAACGAAGTCAGATAACCCAGTTCTTTGGATAACCGCAGGGCAGCCAAGGTATCAGCCGTTTCACCAGATTGGGACAGGGTGATCAGCAGGCTTCCTTTACGGCGCGCTGGCTTGCGGTAACGAAATTCAGAAGCGATTTCAACATCACATGGAATACCTGCCAGTGATTCGAACCAGTAGCGCGAAACCATTCCCGCATTGTAGGAAGTACCGCAGGCAACGATTTGGATATGCTCAACTTGAGACAGCAATTCCGCAGCATTAGCGCCCAGTTCTGACAGATTTACCTGACCATTGCTTAAACGGCCTTCCAATGTGCTTTTGATCGCCATCGGTTGTTCGTAAATCTCTTTCTGCATGTAATGGCGGTATACACCTTTATCACCTGCATCGTACTGAACGTTAGATTCAATTTGTTCGCGCTCAACCACTTCGCCCTGTACATCAAAGATTCGAACGGTACGGCGAGTGATTTCTGCGATATCCCCCTCTTCCAGATAGATAAAGCGACGAGTCACCGGTAGTAACGCTAATTGGTCAGATGCAAGGAAGTTTTCCCCTACACCTAAACCAATAACCAATGGGCTGCCAGAACGCGCAGCGATCAGCACATCAGGATGACGGCTATCCATAATTACGGTGCCATAAGCGCCACGCAATTTTGGAATCACACGCTGAACCACTTCGAGCAGTGAACCGCCTTGTTGCTGTTCCCAGTGAACAAGATGAGCGATAGTTTCTGTGTCTGTATCAGAAGAGAAGGTGTAACCACGCGCTTTTAATTCTTCGCGCAGTTCTTCGTGGTTTTCAATAATGCCATTATGCACAACAGCAATATGTTCAGAAACATGGGGATGGGCATTGCGCTCGCTTGGTTCACCGTGAGTCGCCCAACGAGTATGGGCAATCCCCGTACCACCAATAACCGGCTGTTTGTCCGCTTCATCAGCCAGCATCTGCACTTTACCTACTTCACGCAGACGGGTCATGCGGTTTTCACTGTCAACGACAGCCATACCCGCAGAGTCATAACCACGGTACTCAAGGCGACGAAGACCTTCGATCAATATTTCTGCAATATCCCGTTGTGCTACTGCACCAACAATTCCACACATTTTATTTTATTCCTAAAAACAGGGCGATGAAGCCCTTTTATGTCGCCAACCTGATTGTGTTCCGGCTTTGCCGTCCCCGAGCTTTGTAGAGATGGGGATTTTTATTATGGATATATCTTAATTATTTTTTCTTCACTGGACGCTGCCAGTTTTTAATATGGGTTTGCTTTACACGGCTGATAACCAATTCGTTCTCAGCAATGTCTTTTGTTACTGTGGTTCCGGCGCCAATAGTCGCACCTTTTGCTACCGTAACTGGCGCAACAAGTTGGGTGTCAGAACCAACAAAAACATCATCACCAATGATGGTCTTAAATTTATTGGCGCCATCATAGTTACAAGTAATGGTTCCCGCACCAATATTTACATTATTGCCAATTTCAGAATCACCAAGATAAGTCAGGTGACCAGCCTTGGAACCTTTGCCAAGTGAGGATTTTTTCATTTCAACGAAATTGCCAACGTGAGCTTTTTCCGCCAATTTGGAGCCAGGGCGTAAACGGGCAAAAGGCCCAATAGTGCATTCGGCCGCAATTTCAGAATCTTCGATGATAGTGTAAGGGTCAATGACTGCCCCATCACCAATAACGCAATCTTTCAGGATACAACCAGAGCCAATCTGAACATTATTTCCCAATGTGACATGACCTTTAATAATCACACTGGTATCAATCACCACATCTCGACCATGTTCTAATGTTCCGCGCAAATCAAAACGAGCAGGATCTAACAACATGACGCCCGCCAGCAGTAATTTTTCTGCTTGCTCAGATTGGTAAATACGCTCTAAGGCAGAAAGTTGCAGACGATTGTTGACCCCTTCCATCTCACTTAAACGACTTGGGTGTACCGCCTTGATTTGACGACCTTCTTTGTGTGCCAGTGCAATAACATCCGTCAGGTAATATTCTCCTTGTGCGTTATTGTTTTCCAACCTGGATAACCAACGTTTCAAATCACCGCCATTCGCTACCAAAATACCAGTGTTAATCTCGTTGATTTTACGCTGTTCTTCCGTTGCATCTTTCTGTTCGATAATGCCCGTCACTTCACCATCTTCACGAATGATACGACCATAGCCCGTTGGATTATCCAGTATGGCAGTTAATAAACCAATTCCACCCTCTGGCTTAGCTTTAATCAAACGCGCCAAAGTATCTTTGCCAATCAAGGGTACATCACCGTAAAGGATCAGAATATCTTCATTATCCGAAAAATGCGGAGCCGCTTGCTGCATGGCATGACCAGTACCAAGCTGTTCAGCTTGTAGTACCCAGTTCAGATCTTGGCCAGAAAGTGCTTGTTTCATCAAATCACCACCATGACCATAAACCAGATGAACATTTTGGGCGCCCAACTCCATTGCGGTATCAATAACATGCTGAACCATCGGCTTACCAGCCAATAAGTGCAGAACTTTAGGAAGCACGGAATACATGCGAGTTCCCTTGCCTGCGGCAAGGATCACGACACTTTTTGTACCGACACTATTTGCGTTATCATTATTTGCAATCACAGACATAAGAAACCTGACAATCCCAATTTTTAAGTATGAAAGTAAACCTGTTTGCGAAATAAATTGCCACATATTTCGCAATGCAAAAAAGCCAGTTAGTTTTCACCAACTGGCTTTTTATCTAACTGCCTATACCCTTCATCTTTCAAGTTGCAGCCTAATTTGGATGCAATTCGAAATCTATTGGGTATTTATTACATCATTTTTTTTGTCAGCTCGATAACGCGAAGTTTCGCGATCGCTTTCGACAATTCAGCAGATGCCTGAGCATAATCAACATCGCCGTGAGAATTACGGATGTGTTCTTCTGCCTTGCGCTTGGCTTCAAGCACTTTAGCTTCGTCCAAATCCTTACCACGGATCGCTGTATCGGCCAGTACGATAACGCCGTTTGGCTGAACTTCAAGAATACCACCTGACAGGTAGATAAATTCTTCTTCACCAAACTGCTTAACAATACGTATCATGCCCGGTTTTATGGCAGTAAGCAGTGGTGTGTGTTGAGGATAGATCCCCAGCTCACCTTCACTACCTGTCACCTGAATTTTCTGTACCAGCCCTTCAAACATCTGTTTTTCAGCACTGACTACGTTCAGGGAGAACGTCATTGCAGCCATATCAACCTCCCGTCAGCCGTATTAAAGCGTTTTCGCTTTTTCCACAGCTTCTTCGATGGCACCAACCATGTAGAACGCCTGCTCTGGCAGGTGGTCATAATCACCGTTCAGGATGCCTTTGAAGCCACGGATAGTGTCTTTCAGAGAAACGAATTTACCTGGTGAGCCGGTGAAAACTTCTGCAACGAAGAATGGCTGAGACAGGAAGCGCTGGATCTTACGGGCACGTGCCACAACCAGCTTGTCGTCTTCAGACAGTTCGTCCATACCCAGAATGGCGATGATGTCTTTCAGTTCCTGATAACGTTGCAGAATAGACTGTACACCACGAGCCACGTCATAATGCTCCTGACCAACAACCAGTGGGTCAAGCTGACGGCTGGTTGAATCCAGTGGATCAACCGCAGGGTAAATACCCAAAGATGCGATCTGACGGCTCAATACGACAGTTGCATCCAAGTGAGCAAAGGTTGTCGCAGGTGATGGGTCAGTCAAGTCATCCGCAGGAACGTAAACTGCCTGTACGGAGGTGATGGAGCCCGTTTTAGTTGAGGTGATACGCTCTTGCAGAGCACCCATCTCTTCTGCCAACGTTGGCTGATAACCTACCGCAGATGGCATACGGCCCAACAGTGCAGATACTTCTGTCCCTGCCAGGGTATAACGGTAAATGTTATCAACGAACAACAGAACGTCACGGCCTTCATCGCGGAATTTTTCCGCCATCGTCAAACCGGTCAATGCAACACGCAGACGGTTTCCTGGTGGCTCATTCATCTGACCGTATACCAGAGATACTTTGTCCAGTACGTTTGAATCGGTCATTTCATGATAGAAGTCGTTACCTTCACGGGTACGCTCACCAACACCGGCAAATACGGAGTAACCTGAGTGCTCAATCGCGATGTTACGGATCAGCTCCATCATGTTAACGGTTTTACCTACACCGGCACCACCAAACAGACCAACTTTACCACCCTTAGCGAATGGGCAGATCAAGTCCATAACTTTGATACCGGTTTCCAGCAATTCCTGAGAGTTAGATAACTCTTCATAGGATGGTGCTGTACGGTGAATTGACCAGCGCTCTTCTTCGCCGATCTCACCTTTCATGTCAATTGGATCACCCAATACGTTCATGATACGGCCCAGTGTCGCTTTACCCACTGGTACTTCGATTGGGTGTCCTAAATCAGTCACGTCCAAATTACGGCGCAGGCCATCGGAGGTACCCATTGCGATACAACGAACAATACCACCACCTAACTGCTGCTGAACTTCCAGCACCAGTTTTTCTTCACCATT
Organism: Xenorhabdus ehlersii; assembly: GCF_003610465.1. Classification (GTDB taxonomy): domain Bacteria; phylum Pseudomonadota; class Gammaproteobacteria; order Enterobacterales; family Enterobacteriaceae; genus Xenorhabdus; species Xenorhabdus ehlersii. The sequence continues at coordinate 1,150,595 of NZ_RAQI01000001.1, forward strand.
TTTAACCTCAAGGGCATCGTATACTTTTGGTACGCTGTCCTGAGGGAATTCGACGTCCACCACGGCGCCGATTACCTGGATAATCTTTCCAGTAGCCATCTTGAATCCTCTACGTAATTCGTAAACCTAGCTGTTAAACCGCAGAAGCACCCGAAACGATTTCGGTGAGTTCCTGAGTGATGCTGGCCTGACGAGCTTTGTTGTAAACCAACTGCAACTCTTTGATCAGGTTGCCACCGTTATCAGTCGCGGCTTTCATCGCTACCATTCGTGCGGCCTGTTCACTAGCCAGGTTTTCAACGACGCCCTGATAAACTTGCGCTTCTATATAGCGGCGCAACAGGGTATCCAACAGCGCCTTAGGATCAGGTTCATACAAATAGTCCCAAGACTTCTTCTTCAGTGTTTCATCGTCTCCGGCTGGCAGAGGCAATAACTGAGTGATCGTCGGAACCTGAGACATTGTATTCATGAACTTATTTGTCACTATATACAGTTTATCCAGACGCCCTTCGTCATATGCTTGCATCATGACGTGGACTGGCCCGATTAGTTCGGATAATGACGGGTTATCTCCCATCCCTGTTACTTGAGCAACAATGTTGCCACCAACAGAAGAAAAGAAGGAAACCGCTTTTGATCCAATAAGCGCCAAATCAACTTGGACGTTTTTATCAGACCAGTCTTTCATTTCTATCAGCAATTTTTTGAACACGTTAATGTTCAAACCGCCACATAAACCACGATCAGTCGAAACAACCACGTACCCAACACGCTTGACTTCGCGCTCTTCAAGGTATGGATGTTTGTATTCCAGATTACCTAACGCAAGGTGTCCAATTACATTGCGAATGGTTTCTGCATAAGGACGACTGGCCGCCATGCGATCCTGCGTTTTACGCATTTTGGACGCGGCGACCATCTCCATCGCTTTAGTGATTTTTTGCGTGTTCTGCACACTGGCGATCTTGGTACGTATCTCTTTTGCGCCGGCCATTTCTGCTTCTCCGAATTCAACCAGACGGCCCAAGTTTTTTCATTAAATAGAATCAAACAGGGCCGAATAGTGTTACCAGGACTGAGTCGCCTTGAAGGATTCCAACAGAGCTTTCAGCTTAGCTTCGATCTCTCCATTGTAATCACCAGACTGGTCAATCTCTTTCAGAAGATCAGCATGTTCACGGTTAGCATACGCCAACAGCGCAGCTTCGAAACTGACCACTTTTGCGATTTCGATATCTTCCAGATAACCACGCTCAGCAGCAAACAGAGACAGAGCCTGCTGTGCAATGGACATCGGCTGATATTGTTTCTGTTTCAGCAATTCAGTGACTTTCTGACCATGATCCAACTGCTTACGCGTTGCATCATCCAGATCAGAAGCAAACTGGGAGAATGCTGCCAGTTCACGGTACTGAGCCAGAGCGGTACGAATACCACCAGACAGTTTCTTGATGATCTTAGTCTGAGCAGCACCACCTACACGGGATACGGAAATCCCTGGGTTAACCGCTGGACGGATACCTGAGTTGAACAGAGACGATTCAAGGAAGATCTGACCATCAGTGATGGAGATAACGTTTGTTGGTACGAATGCAGAAACGTCACCCGCCTGAGTTTCAATGATTGGCAGTGCGGTCAGAGAACCGGTTTTACCCTTCACTTCACCATTAGTGAACTTTTCAACGTATTCAGCGTTAACACGCGCTGCACGCTCCAGCAAACGGGAGTGCAGGTAGAAAACGTCACCAGGGTATGCTTCACGTCCAGGTGGACGACGCAGCAACAGGGAAATCTGACGGTATGCTACAGCCTGTTTAGACAGATCATCGTAAACAATCAGTGCATCTTCACCGCGATCACGGAAGTATTCACCCATCGCACAACCAGAGTAAGGTGCCAGATATTGCAGGGCCGCAGATTCAGAAGCGGATGCAACAACAACGATAGTGTTTTCCAGTGCGTTGTGTTCTTCCAGTTTACGAACTACGTTAGCAATGGTAGAGGCTTTCTGACCAATCGCAACGTAGACACATTTGATACCAGAATTACGCTGGTTGATGATCGCATCAATAGCCAGAGCAGTTTTACCGGTCTGACGGTCGCCGATTACCAGTTCACGCTGGCCACGGCCGATTGGGATCATGGCATCAACGGATTTGTAACCTGTCTGGACAGGCTGGTCAACGGATTGGCGATCGATAACACCTGGTGCGATAACTTCTACCGGTGAGAAGCCATCGTTCTCAATAGCGCCCTTACCATCAATTGGCTCACCCAGGGTGTTAACAACACGACCCAGCAGGCCACGACCAACAGGCACTTCCAAAATACGGCCAGTACATTTGACTTTCATGCCTTCGGCCAAGTCAGCATACGGACCCATCACAACCGCACCTACAGAGTCGCGCTCCAGGTTCAGTGCAATTGCGTAACGGTTGCCAGGCAGGGAAAGCATTTCACCCTGCATGACATCGGCTAAACCGTGGATACGAATGATACCGTCGTTAACGGAAACAATCGTACCTTCATTGTGAGCTTCGCTCACGACATTGAACTGAGCAATACGCTGTTTGATCAGTTCGCTGATTTCGGTGGAATTCAGTTGCATATGCTCCAGTCCCCTTAAGACTGCAAGACGTCTGTTAAACGATCCAGACGGCCACGAATACTGCCATCTATTACCATGTCACCTGCACGGATAATGACACCGGCAATAACAGACTTGTCAATTTTGCAATTCAGCTTCACTTTGCGTGACAGACGTTTTTCCATCGCCGCAGAAATTTTAGCCTGCTGCTGCTCATTCAGTTCGGACGCAGAAGCCACTTCAACATTGATAGTCGATTCAAGTGACGCACGCAATTGGATAAATTGCTGGAAGACTTCTGGCAATACCAGCAAGCGACCATTTTCTGCCATTACACGAATAAAGTTCTGAGCATGCTCATCAACCTGCTCACCACAAAGGGTGATGAAGGTTTTGGCTAACGTTTCCGGTGCTAATGAACCAGAAAGCAGCTCACCAACCTGCTCATTGCGAGTAACCTCAGCAATGAACGCCAGCATGTTCTGCCAGTGTTCAAGCGACTGGTGTTCTACAGCAAAGTCAAAAGCTGCTTTGGCGTAGGGGCGAGCTACCGTAGCGAATTCAGACATGCCCCTCCCTCCTTACAGTTCAGCGACCAGTTTATCAACGATGTCGCTGTTAGCAGCTTCATCCACGGAACGTTCGATGATTTTCTCGGCACCTGCGATCGCCAGCATCGCAACCTGTTTACGTAACTCTTCACGAGCGCGCTTGCGTTCAGCTTCAATTTCAGCATGGGCTTGCGCTACAATTCTGTTACGTTCCAGCTCTGCTTCTGCTTTAGCATCATCGATAATTTGGGCTTTTTGTTTATTAGCCTGCTCAATGATAACTTGTGCATCAGCTTTCGCTTTTTTCAGTTGGTCGGTCGCATTGGCTTGCGCTAAGTCCAGGTTCTTTTTGGCACGCTCTGCTGAAGCCAAACCGTCAGCAATCTCTTTCTGACGTTTTTCAATGGCCGCCATAATTGGTGGCCATACATACTTCATGCAGAACAAAACAAACAGGACAAACGCTAAGGCCTGGCCGAGGATTGTTGCGTTAATATTCACGACACAATACCTCTATTTCAATTAATGAATTGGCGTAATTTTAAGTTCTGCTATCTTATTAACCGCCAACAGCGAACATCATAAACAAGCCCAGGCCCACAGCAATCATCGGGATGGCGTCAACCAGGCCCATGACGATAAAGAACTGCGTACGCAGCAGAGGAATCAGATCAGGTTGGCGAGCAGCGCCTTCCAGGAATTTACCCCCGAGGATGCCGATACCGATCGCAGCACCGATAGCCGCCAAACCCATCAGAATAGCGGCAGCTATGTACAGCAGATCCATGTTTATATCCATGACAGTCTCCAGTTTGTTTCAAGTTAAAACACAATTATTGATTGATAAAAATTAATGCTCTTCAGATGCCATCGACAGATAAACAATCGTCAGAACCATGAAAATAAAGGCTTGTAACGTAATAATTAGTATGTGGAAAATCGCCCAAGGCAGGCTGAGTAACCACTGTGCTCCCCACGGTAGAAGGGCCGCAATAAGAATAAAGATCAATTCGCCAGCATACATATTACCAAACAGTCGCAGACCGAGTGATATAGGTTTAGACAGCAAGCTGACCCCTTCCAAGATTAAGTTAATTGGAATAAAGAGTGGATGATTGAAAGGCTGCAATGTCAGCTCCTTCGCAAAACCACGAATTCCTTTCATCTTAATGCTGTAGAACAGAATGAGGACAAAAACACCGAGGGCCATCGACAAAGTGACACTGACGTCTGCGGTTGGAACAATACGCAGAGCAGGCAAGCCGAAGAAGTGTTCTCCGATTAAAGGAATAAAATCGATTGGCAGCAAATCCAATGCGTTCATGAGTAACACCCAGACGAACACAGTCAAAGCCAGAGGAGCTATCACTTTGCTCTTGCCGTGATACATATCACGCACGGTGTTATCAACGAAGCCGATTACCATTTCTATTGCAGTCTGAAATTTGCCCGGAACGCCGTCAGTGGCGCGAACCGCGACTCTTCTGAATACAAATAGAAACAACATCCCTAATACGATGGAGAAAAAAAGCGAGTCGATATTCAACGTCCAAAACGTCGCCTCATAACCACTAGCGTGGGGATTGACCAACTCAAAGGTACGCAAGTCCAACTGAAGGTGCTTCAGGTGATGACTTATGTACTCCGAAGTTGAAACTTCTCCTGATGCAGACATGATGCTTTTTACCCTTTTGTTGTTAAAAACGCTAACCGTTCATTACGGCAGGTGCGATGATCTGCACAATCAGCACCGCTAAATAGGCCACACCAAGTGGTGCAAATGCCGCCTTGAACACCCCTAAAGCGACTATCAGCACGATTATCGTAATGATAACCTTCACCCCTTCGCTAATCGCGAAAAACCATGCAATCCGTACTGGAACCCCTTCTTCTTTTACCTTTTGGAAGCGGCTAAGTAGCATAAAAATGGCATTCGGTAGCCAACATGCTAGCCCACCAACAAAAGCGGAAGCGCCCCACTCTGTACTTTTGGTACAAAAAGCTACACTGAGAATAACAAAAGTCATTAACTGCAAAAATAACAGTTTCAGTGCCATTCTACCGCTGTAAAGGGATACAGACATGACTTTTGTTTTCTCCCTGTGGTACACCATTACATATCAGGCTTTGCTGAATGTTGTATAAAACTGGCTTTGCTTAAGAGTGTCAAGTGACAAAAACGTGCAAATTATACGGGCCGACAAAATGAATTCAATCCATAAGTAGCGAAAAAGTGAATAATTATTTAAATTTCTAACTTTGGTGCTAGATCGCTCACAAATACCATTTAATATTCTGCAATGACTAATGGTATGACCTCAAAATTAAACGTGATATACATCACATTAAACAAAAATCATTAATTATATTTATCATTAAATATGTGATAAAAATCTTTTATTTTTTTATCGAAAATCAAACTATTAATATTATACCTATGCAGTTTTATCTGATATATCGATAAAAAAGGTTAAATGATTATTTTCTCACTTTCTCTAAAATTTATTTATAAAGAAAATCGATAACAATCTTTGAAAAGAGAAATTCTACCAATATAAAAATAACGTTGGTTTTCTGTGAATCATCAGTAAATAAAGTTGAATCCATGGAAGAGAATAATGAGTAACGCCAGTTACATTTTAAATGTAGTTGACGTCACTCATTATTTAGATTTTTATTGACAAATAGCAAAGTTAGTTTGACTTAAGTATTACCAAATGACGCTGTTCATCTAACTCTGTGACTTGGAGAGGAACGACGGTGTCGAGCACAATCCCCGTTGGCAATTCAGCCAATTCATCTTCCGGCAGTACACCTTTCAAAGCATAAAAACGCCCTTCAAGTGGCTTAGGAAGATGGTTGCACCATGACAGCATGTCTTGCAGTGAAGCAAATGCACGACTAATCACCCCATCAAAAAGAGGTTCAGGAATAAATTCTTCGACCCGGCTCTGTACAGGCTCAATATTGTTCAAACCTAATTCATGTTGAACCTGACGCAAAAAGCGAACGCGTTTTCCCAAACTATCCAATAAAGTGAAATGAGAATCTGGGCGTACAATTGCCAGTGGGATTCCTGGCAAGCCAGGGCCTGTTCCAACATCAATAAAACGCGTTCCATGCAGGAATGAATTAACAACGATGCTATCCATAATATGCCGAACCAGCATCTGTTCCGGATTACGGACGGATGTCAGGTTATAAGCCTTATTCCATTTATTCAGCATGTCAACATAGGCAACGAGTTGCTGTTTTTGTGGCAGTGATAACTTAATGTCAGTTTTCGCCAGCAGTGATTCCAATTTGTTAAGCAAAATCTGTCTCCTTAGGCGCTACGGCGCAATAGACCTTGTTTTTTCAGCCATACCAGCAAAATAGAAATTGCTGCCGGAGTGATGCCTGAAATCCGTGAAGCCTGGCCAATTGAACTTGGTTTATGGTCATTCAGTTTTGCAATAACTTCGTTGGAAAGCCCGCTCACTTGTTGATAATCCAAATCAACAGGCAATGCGGTATTTTCATTACGTAACTGTTTTTCGATCTCTTCTTGCTGACGGGCGATATAGCCTTCATATTTCACTTGAATTTCAACTTGATCCGCAGCTTGAGGCTCAGTCAGCCCAGGAGAGAAACGTGGTAACGATGTCAACAATTCATAATTCATCTCAGGGCGACGCAGCAAATCTTCACCGTTGGCTTCTTTTGACAGCGATGTTTTCAACATCTGGTTGATATCCTCTAAGTTATCAGAGTGAGGATGAACCCAGATATTGCGCAAGCGCTGGCGTTCCTGTTCGATCATTTCAAATTTGCGGCAGTAATGTTCCCAACGAAGATCATCAACCAAGCCAAGTTTGCGACCTTGTTCAGTCAATCGAAGATCCGCATTGTCTTCACGTAGCATCAAACGATATTCAGCACGGGAGGTGAACATGCGGTAAGGCTCTTTAGTGCCGAGTGTGCATAGATCATCGACCAAGACGCCAATATAAGCCTGATCACGACGTGGGAACCAACCTTCTTCACCATTGGCATAACGTGCAGCATTGAGACCAGCCAGTAATCCTTGTGCAGCCGCTTCTTCATACCCAGTGGTACCATTGATCTGACCAGCAAAGAACAGACCGTGAATAAATTTACTTTCCAGTGTTTGTTTTAAATCACGTGGATCGAAGAAGTCATATTCGATCGCATAGCCAGGGCGAATAATACGGGCATTCTCCATGCCTTTCATGGAGTGAACAATTTGCATCTGAACATCAAATGGCAGACTGGTCGAAATACCGTTTGGATAGATTTCGTTACTGGTCAATCCTTCTGGTTCCAGGAAGATCTGGTGAGCGTTACGATCCGCAAAACGCATAACTTTGTCTTCGATGGAAGGACAGTAACGAGGGCCGATCCCTTCGATGATCCCTGCATACATTGGACTGCGATCCAAGTTATTGCGGATCACTTCATGGGTTTTTTCATTGGTATGTGTGATGTAGCACGGGATCTGCCGTGGGTGTTGATCGACATTACCCATGAATGAAAATACAGGTGTTGGGTTATCGCCCAGTTGTTGTTCAAGCTGGCTAAAATCAATGGTTCGTGCATCAATGCGAGGTGGTGTGCCTGTTTTCAGGCGAGCTACGCGCAGAGGCAGTTCACGTAAACGATGAGACAATGAGATCGCAGGAGGATCACCTGCCCGTCCTCCACTGTAATTTTCCAATCCGATGTGAATTTTTCCATCAAGGAAAGTCCCTACAGTCAGAACTACAGATTTAGCTTTGAATTTCAATCCCATACGAGTAACAACACCTGTAACAGTGTCGTTTTCAACCATGAGATCTTCAACGGGTTGCTGGAAGATCATTAAGTTAGGTTGATTTTCCAGTGCTGTTCTTACAGCTTGTCGGTAAAGTACTCGATCCGCTTGTGCTCGTGTTGCCCGAACAGCCGGGCCTTTACTGGCATTGAGTGTTCTAAACTGAATACCGGCCTGATCCGTGGCTTTTGCCATTAGGCCACCAAGTGCATCGATCTCTTTTACCAGATGCCCTTTACCGATCCCACCAATGGCTGGATTACATGACATCTGGCCCAAAGTATCAATATTGTGAGTCAGTAGTAAGGTTTGACGCCCCATACGTGCGGAGGCCATCGCCGCTTCAGTACCGGCATGACCCCCGCCGATAATGATGACGTCAAAGTGCTCTGGATAAAACATGTGCGAACCTTCAATAGTGAGAATGCTTCATATGCATTAGGGAGAGAATTCTACTCAAGTTTGGACCTCAGACCAAGAGGCAAGAGATCATCGTTATTTAAAAGAAGATCTTTTTATTTAAAGATCTCTTTATTGGATCTTTTATTAGGATCACGATCATCTGTGGATAAGTGGATTTTCCATATAAAGATCATGACGCTGTAAAGGATCATTTGCTGTGAATGATCCGTGATCCAACTCAGTATAAGCTGGGATCTAAAAGCTAAGTTATTCACAGCCACTCGATTTGAACTCAGTTGTTAAATGGATAACTACGGGTTAACCCCTGCTTTTCAGATAAGTTATCCACAGATGATCGTTATATTTTTAATCGGATCAGAGTAACTTTGCCCATTCTTTAACCCATTCTTCGGCCGGATCTTCAGGGATTTCATATTGCAGGATGTCGATTTCCAATCGATCGCCGATCCGTTTTGCTCCGTGATCTTCCAATAAGCGTTCCAGTGATCTTATCGCGCCACAGAAGGTGTCATATTCGGAACTGCCGATACCGACTGCACCAAATGTGATATTACTGAGATCCGGTTGCTGTTGTGTGATCTCATCTGCCAGCGGCTGGAGATTATCAGGTAAGTCCCCAGCGCCATGCGTTGACGTAACCACAAGCCATAATCCTTCAAGTGGAAGATCTTCCAATGAGGGACCATGCAGCATCTCTGTTGAAAAGCCGTTATTTTCTAAGATCTCAGCTATATGTTCTGCGACATATTCGGCGCTACCCATTGTGCTGCCGCTGATTAAGGTTACTGTACTCATCATGATCCTTGCTAAATTAAAGAACAACTATTGTACGCAGTGAATCTATTGGGATCTACCTGTGGATAATGTGGTTAACTGGTTTTTCGTTTTAAGGTTTTATTGTCCTCATTATCGGGTTTTGCAGGGAGATCAATGTTTCTGTTGACTGGATTTCGTCAATCGTCTGGATCTTGTTGATAAGTACGTCCTGAAGAGCTTCGATGGATCGGCACATGACTTTAATGAAAATGCTGTAGTGCCCTGTGGTATAATAAACCTCAACGACCTCATCAAGCATATCGAGTTTCTTCAATGCTGCCGGATAATCTTTGGCGCTTTTCAATATGATGCCAATAAAGCAGCACACATCAAACCCCAGTTGTTTGGCGCTGATATCTACCCGAGTTCCCGTAATAATCCCTGATTGCTTCATTTTTTCTACGCGGACATGAATGGTTCCCGGGCTTACTGCGAATTTTTTGGCTAATTCTGCGTAAGGTGTACGTGCGTTCTCCATTAAAGCGTGAAGTATGTCACGGTCTAAATTATCGATCTGATAAATTTCTGCCATTTTTAACCCCTGTTTTTAAATAATATTCATTTTTATAGTGTATAAATTATCATTTATAAACCTTATGCAATATTTTTATTATCAGATATTGAATTTGTACCTCATTTTGTTGCTTAATCTATATCAACAGGACACAGGGCCACTAAAAATTTTGAGAGCTGCATCATGAAAACATCCTTTATTGAAAAACAACAGCAGATTAGTTTTGTGAAATCATACTTTTCCCGTCTGTTAGAGAAAAAACTTGGTTTAATCGAAGTTCAAGGACCGATCTTGAGTCGTCTTGGTGATGGTACTCAGGACAACTTATCTGGCCATGAAAAAGCGGTTCAGGTGAAAGTGAAAACTTTGCCGGGCGACACCTTTGAAGTGGTTCATTCTCTGGCGAAATGGAAACGTAAAACATTAGGTCGCTTTGGTTTTCAATCTGAACAAGGATTGTATACTCACATGAAAGCTCTGCGTCCTGATGAAGATCGCTTGACTCCTATCCATTCTGTCTTTGTTGATCAGTGGGATTGGGAGAAAGTGATGGGTGAAGGTCAGCGTTCACTCGACTATTTAAAACAGACAGTAGGTAAAATCTACGAAGCAATAAAAGAAACACAACAAGCGGTAAGTAAGGAATTTGGTCTGGCACCGTTCCTGCCAGATCAAATTCACTTTATCCACAGTGAAGAGCTTCTGAAACGTTACCCTGATCTGGATGCTAAAGGTCGTGAGCGTGAGGCTGCTAAAGAGTTTGGTGCCATTTTCCTGATGGGCATTGGTGGTAAGTTGTCTGATGATCAGGCTCATGATGTACGCGCGCCGGATTATGACGATTGGACTACACCAAACTGTGATGGTTTCTCTGGCCTGAACGGTGACATTATTGTCTGGAACCCTGTTTTACAGGATGCTTTTGAAATTTCTTCAATGGGTATCCGTGTTGATGCAGAGGCTCTGAAACGTCAGCTTGCACTGACTGGTGATGAAGATCGCCTGCAATATGATTGGCATCAAGCGTTGCTCAAAGGTGATATGCCACAATCTATCGGTGGTGGTATTGGTCAATCCCGTTTGGTGATGTTACTGCTGCAAATGGCTCATATCGGTCAGGTTCAGTGCGGTGTCTGGTCTCCTGAGATTATTGAATCAGTTGAAGGTGTACTCTAAGTTTTAATTTCGCCACTTTCTTTGTAAACGGCTTGTAAGCCCGGTATCAAAACGCCAGATATGGTCGAATATCTGCATAATACCGGGTTTTCCATAGTGGGAAAGGGAGACCGCATGGAAGCGGTGTTGTTGATGCTGTTGCCGATTTTTTATCTGATGGATTAGGGAGTCTGGCAATCGTTGGGCAATGAAATCTGAAATAACAACAGCATCAGCATCTTCCCAAGTATTTTCTTTCATTTTTTTAACGGTTGCATCTAAACAAGATGCCAGATCGGTTCCTCCCCTAAAGGTTTGCCCTAGAAAATGCATTGCTTGAGTGAGTCCATCCGGTGATGTCAAGTCATAATGGACGAGTTGTGTCGAGAACAACATAATATGGCAGTGACGATTATCCGCTAGTGCGATACGCATCAAAGCCAGACAGAATGCTTTTGCACATCGCTCATTAACCCCCCCCATTGAGCCTGAAGTATCAACACAAACAATAAATGGCCCCCGAGGCTGTTTTTCATTGTGGTAGTGTGTAATGGGTTTGAGCGTGGTTTTTGCTTGCCAATCGTCTCCTTGTAAGCGATAGGACAGTAATTTTTTCTCCGCCAGCCGCCGATAAAATTCGTATTCCAACTCTTCAATACCTAGCATAGCCAGCTCGGCGGGTAATAATCTTAAGATGTCGTCGCTTTGTCTAACCCCGCTAATTTGCTCAGGTATAGTATCTGGCACTCTTTCGAATCGGGTGAATGGTTCCAGAATTGGGATTTCTTTAGGAATTGATTTCGCTGTTTGACTGCGGCCGAGTAATTGTGCCAGTTTCTCCAGCTCAGGTTGCTGTTTGAGAAAGTCAGCATAGAGAGTAAATAGTTGTATATTTTTCGTGGTCAGGTGAAGTTGTCCTTTACTCATATCCCATAATTGGCCTGCCGCGTGATCATTGTGATCAAATATGGGATCAAGGGCGCCACTGAGTGTTAATCGCTTCTGGATCTCTGCAAGGAGTTGCTCTTTTTCTTGTTCTAATAGTGTCTTGTTAAATGTCGTCGCTTGCAGGATCAAGCTGAGTCGCCAGTGTTGGATAAACAACATTTGTCCTGAAGAGGTGTATTCAGAGAATGCTTTGGAGAGTATACCGGCTTCTTTGGCAAAGGGAGATTCGAGTTGTTGAAGTTTCTCTACGATATTAGGTAACTGTTGATAGAAACTAGCCGTGTCAATTGATTGTATGTACTGGTATAACTGAAACTCTTCGACTAATGGAGCAGGAATAAGCGTCTCTTTTATTTTCTGCTGTAATGTTTGTTGCCATGAGGGGAGATCTTTCAGCAATGCGTTCTTAAGCCTTGGGAACTTTCCAAAGGAAATAACTAACTGAGGGGTATCTAACAGTACCAAAATGATCTCTTCGATCAGCTCGCTTTCGTTGATAGAAAGTAAGAGATCGAGTGTGGCTAGTGTTAACATGTCGCTATCCCATTTTTGATCTCAATTGTTTCTGTTTTTCGGTTAATAGCAGGAAACTCTGTTCAATGCTGGTAAGCCAATGTTCTTCAATAAATAAACAGGGTTGATGTTGATTAAACAGATAGCGTTGTTGTTGAATTTCATCGCTGATGGATATCAGCTTTTCACGCCATTCCGTATTAGTGTTTTTTGCGGGACCAGATAGGCAGAGGACAGCGCTATTACGGCTAATATCCAGCACTGTAAGCTGGTTCTTTTCATTGATTTCTGTCGTGATAGTTTGAGGAAAACCAATGCTATTTAAACAGGCAGAGAGTTCTCCTGTATTATTTTTTAAGGCATTTTCCAGTGATTTTTTATCTAGTTCGATGAAATTGACTTCAATATTATGCATGTGTAATGAAGGATATAAAAATAGGATCAGTTTTTCATCTGCAATATTTTCAGGCAGTGAATAGAAAGCCTTGCGACCAAACAGAGAGGATCTGGCGACTAATTGCAGGGGATGGTCAATTTCGTCTTGGTTGGATTGTATCCATTGCTGGTATAACTTCTCTATTTTTTGCATGAGGGAATGTTGTAGATAAGCCTGTTCTGTCAATAAGACATGCAAAAATTGGGACAGGAGTTTTAAGCTATTCAAGTCGTGCCATAGGCAATCTTTTAATAGCACCATATCTAACGGAGAGATCTCACTTCTGCCACTGAAAAAGGCGCTGGCTTGTAGTAAGCGAATAGATTTTTTCCAACGGCGATCTGAGACATCAGCCGTACTCCCAGTAGCATTTATTTGTTGGCGTAATTGATAAATCAGTTCGAAGATATGAGCTGGCAGGAATACATGGTTGATCTTGTCTTGCCATTGCTGAAATTCATCATCGGTGATTTGAATATGGGCAGGCACGGGATTGCTATTTTCATTGTTTCGGTCAGTCAGTAAGGCTCGAAAATTTTTCTTTTCCTGAATCTTGTCTAGCCAGAGTCGGATCAACATACGATCGTAAAGTGCTTCCAGACTGCTATCACTATCAGGGAGTTCATTGGATGCTGTAACCAGTAAACGCATCGGTAGCTGTTCTTCTTGGTTGCCATTTCTGAATTTCTTTTCATTGATCGCGGTGAGTAACGTATTCAAAATGGCGGGCCCTGCTTTCCAAATTTCATCCAAGAAAACGATTTCTGCTTCGGGTAAATAACCTTCGGTAAGGCGCTGGTAACGCCCTTCATCTTTGAGTGCATGGATGGAAAGGGGGCCGAAGATCTCTTCTGGGGTGGAAAAACGGGTCATCAGGTACTCAAAAGCATGTGCGTTTTGAAATACAAACTTGAGCCGACGCGCGATAAGGCTTTTGGCTATTCCTGGTGGTCCAAGAAGAAAAACACTCTCTCCACATAAAGCGGCCAGCAGGCACAGGCGAATGGCTTGCCGTCTTTCATATAGACCGCTTTCTAGATACTGACCTAACAGGGATATTTTCTCGACCAATCGCATAAAATTTACACCAGGGCTTGAATAGTTACCTTCCTTTATTTATAGATAAAATTCATCCTATGCAAAGGTTTTGGTGATAATTTATTAAGTTTCAATGTCGTGTTTTAAAAAATCGATTCAGCTTAACTTATTCAATAAGTTAGTTTTTATCTTCTAATTATCATCTTCTTAAACGTTTCAGTGATGATCACATTTTCGTATCAATCATGTTGTCTTTGATAGTTAGCTTTATATGATAGCCTCTTAGCGAAACGTTTCGCTAAGAGGCTTATAAAAATGAAAACTATCCCATTATCTACCCAAAGAATTGATTTAGCGCTAACCCAGGGAACATCCGATCTGTTATCTGTCTTTGATGTTGTTGTTCAGGAAGTACAAGTTGAAGCGGTCATTTTGGCCGCTGAAATTATTGAACACAATCCGTAAATACATAAGCAAATCATCAAGCGTATTGCTGCTCTCGAAATACAACAGGGAAATGCAATTGCGATAAAGTATGTCAGTCATAGCATTCTGAAAGAGAAAAGTGTAACTGTCTGAGGTTATTATGGGGCCATTACTGGAGTTAAAGGGAATTGATAAGGTTTTTCCTGGGGTAAAAGCATTGTCAGGAGCTGCATTGCGTGTTTATCCCGGGAAAGTGATGGCGTTAGTCGGCGAAAACGGTGCTGGCAAGTCCACAATGATGAAAGTCTTGACCGGCATTTATACAAAAGATGCTGGCACGATCCGTTATCTTGGGCAGGATGTGGCTTTCTCAGGGACTAAATCCTCTCAGGAATCAGGTATTGGTATTATTCATCAAGAGCTAAATCTTATCCCTCAATTGACGATTGCCGAAAACATTTTCTTGGGACGTGAATTCGTTAATAAATTGGGTGTCATTAACTGGAAAAAAATGTATGAAGAAGCCGATAACTTACTGAGGCGTTTAAATATCCATTACAGCAGCCGTCGGCTTGTTTCTGAATTGTCTATTGGTGAGCAGCAAATGGTAGAAATTGCCAAGGTGCTGAGTTTCCAATCCAAAGTTATCATTATGGATGAACCCACAGATGCCTTGACGGATACCGAAACTGAATCCTTGTTTCATGTCATACGGGAACTGAAAGCGCAAGGGTGTGGCATTGTCTATATTTCCCATCGTTTGAAAGAGCTTTTTAAAATTTGTGATGATGTGACGGTATTGCGTGATGGGCAATTTATTGGTGAACAGCCTGTCAATGCTCTGAATGAAGAGCGATTGATCGAAATGATGGTGGGGCGCAAGTTGGAGGAGCAATACCCGCGTTTGAATCTACCGAGAGGTGAAAAACGATTGGAAGTGGAAAACCTCTCTGGATCGGGAATCAATAATGTCAGTTTTTCCCTGTTTAGTGGAGAAATTCTGGGGATCTCCGGTTTGATGGGCGCTGGCCGTACTAAATTAATGAAGGTGATTTACGGGGCTTTGCCAAAAACTGAAGGCAAGATCTTGCTTGATGGGAAACCGCTGACGATCCATAGTCCGCAGGAAGGGCTGACCAATGGTATTGTCTATATTTCGGAAGACCGCAAGCGTGATGGGTTAGTTTTGGGAATGTCGGTCAAAGAGAATATGTCCCTCACTGCATTACGTTATTTCAGCCGAAATTTTTGTTTCTTGAATCACTCCGCAGAACAAAAATCCGTTGCCGACTTCATTAAGTTGTTCAATATCAAAACCCCCTCAATGGAACAGACGATGAGACTGCTTTCCGGGGGTAATCAGCAGAAAGTTGCGATTGCCCGTGGATTGATGACTCGTCCAAAGGTGTTGATCCTTGATGAGCCAACCCGAGGCGTAGATGTTGGGGCGAAAAAGGAAATCTATCAGCTTATCAATCAGTTTAAAAAAGAAGGCTTGAGCATTATTTTGGTTTCTTCTGAAATGCCTGAAGTGATGGGAATGAGTGATCGTATTCTGGTTATGTATGAAGGTCGTATCAGTGGGGAATTCAATGTGAATGGTATTTCTCAGGAAGTGTTGATGGCCGCTGCTGTTGGTAAACAAAATACGATGCAATTAAAAGAGAATGGTCAAGGATAATGGATATGAATTCTAGTATAGCGCCAGCCTCCCGACGTTGGTTTACGAAAACATGGTTGATGGAGCAGAAGTCACTTATTGCGCTCTTATTTTTGATTGCCGTCGTTTCTTCCCTTAGCCCCAATTTTTTCACATTGAATAACCTGTTTAACATCCTTCAGCAAACTTCTGTCAACGCTATCATGGCGGTAGGCATGACGTTGGTTATTCTGACATCAGGAATTGATCTATCAGTTGGCTCTTTGTTGGCTCTGACTGGTGCTGTAGCGGCATCAATGGTTGGAGCAGATATCAATGCTTTGGTCGCGGTTGCTGGGGCTTTGGTATTGGGGGCTGCAATTGGGGCCTGCACTGGTGTGATTGTTGCAAAAGGCCAGGTTCAGGCATTTATTGCAACATTGGTGATGATGTTATTGCTACGCGGAGTGACTCGGGTTTATACCGATGGGAGTCCGATTAATACCGGTTTCAGTGACAATGCTGATCTGTTTGGTTGGTTTGGTATTGGGCGTCCATTAGGAGTACCTGCGCCTATGTGGATTATGTTGCTGGTGTTTGTCGCGGCTTGGTTCATTCTTCACCACACTCGTCTTGGTCGTTACATCTACGCATTAGGCGGAAATGAATCTGCAACACGTTTATCAGGTATTGGTGTTGATAAAATAAAAATAATCGTTTATTCCCTATGTGGCCTGTTGGCTGCATTGGCCAGTATTATCGAAGTTGCCCGATTATCTTCTGCTCAACCGATGGCCGGAAGTGGTTATGAACTGGATGCTATTGCAGCAGTCGTACTGGGTGGAACCAGTTTGGCAGGAGGTAAGGGGCGAATTGTTGGTACGTTGATTGGTGCGTTGATTTTAGGCTTTTTGAATAATGGTTTGAACTTATTAGGTATTTCTTCCAACTACCAGATGATCGTCAAGGCAGTTGTTATTTTATTGGCGGTCTTGGTTGATAACAAAAGCAGTAAATAACCTCACCCTACAGGAAAAAACAACATGAAAATGAAGAAGCTGGCAACTATTCTCTCCGCCATGGTATTGAGTACCACTATAAGTGCTAATGCACTGGCGAAAGATAGCATTGCATTGGTTATTTCAACCTTGAATAACCCTTTTTTTGTCACAATGAAAGATAGTGCACAAAAAGAGGCTGATAAGCTGGGATATAACTTGATTGTACTTGATTCTCAGGATAATCCGGCAAAAGAGTTGGCCAATGTACAAGATTTGACAGTTCGTGGCATAAAATTGTTGTTAATTAACCCAACCGACTCGGATGCTGTTGGTAATGCAGTGATCGTGGCAAATAAGGCGAATATTCCGGTTATTACTCTTGACCGTTCAGCGTATAAGGGCAACGTTATCAGCTATATTGCCTCCGACAGCCGTTTAGGTGCCAAAATGGCAGCTGATTTTATCGCTGGGAAATTAGGTAATGATGTCAAAGTCATTCAATTGGAAGGTATTCCAGGAGCTTCAGGTGCGCGTGAACGTGGTGAAGGTTTTGGTCAGGCAGCCCAAAAGTACAAATTCAATATGTTGGCTAGTCAGCCCGCTGATTATGATCGCACAAAGGGAATGAATGTCATGCAAAACCTGCTGACAGCTCATCCGTCAGTACAAGCTGTTTTCGCTCAAAATGATGAAATGGCTCTTGGTGCATTGCGAGCATTGCAGGCAGTCGGTAAAGAAAATGTGTTGGTTGTCGGATTTGATGGCACTGACGATGCTCTTAAGGCTGTACAGAGCGGTAAATTGGGAGCAACGATCGCACAGCGTCCGGATCAAATAGGTATCATCGGCGTTCAGGCCGCGGACAAAGTACTGAAAGGTGAAAAAGTTGATGCCATTATTCCGGTTGAACTGGAATTAGTTGTGAAGAAATAATCAACATTATTCATGCAGCCATTAAAACTAATGGCTGCATTATTTTTACACAGGAATAAATGTAATGAGTATGGCAAAACTGGTTGTGATGGGTAGCATCAATGTAGATCACATATTGAATCTTAACTCTTTTCCCCAACCAGGGGAAACAGTGAGGGGAAAACAGTATAAGGTTGCCTTTGGAGGAAAAGGAGCAAATCAGGCAGTTGCTGCTGGTCGTTGTGGTGCTGACATTACATTTATTGCTTGCGTTGGCCAAGATGACGTTGGTACACGTGTTTGCCAACAGTTGGTGAAAGATAATATCAATATCTCCTCAATTGAAGTGATTGAAGGGGAAACAACGGGTGTTGCTCTGATTTTTGTCAATCGGCAGGGTGAAAATGTTATTGGCATTAATGCAGGGGCGAATGGGAGGTTAACTCCTGATTATTTCCTTCGTTATGACCAAGTAGTCAAAGATGCTGATGCATTATTATTGCAACTTGAAACTCCATTGGAAACAGTACAACTTGCTGCTGAAACGGCTAAGAAACATCATACCAAAGTGATCTTGAATCCAGCACCCGCACAGAAAATCTCGGATCGATTACTTTCGTTGGTAGATATTATCACGCCGAATGAAACCGAAGCAGAGTACTTGACTGGCATTGCCGTAAAAGATGATGTTGGGGCGGACAAAGCCTCTCAGGCTTTACATGATAAGGGTATAGAAACGGTCATTATTACATTGGGTAGTCGAGGTGTATGGCTGAGTGAAAAAGATAAGGAAGGGAAAATTGTTCCCGGGTTTAAAGTAAAAACGATCGACACAATTGCTGCTGGAGATACATTTAATGGCGCCTTGGTAACGGGATTGCTGGAAGGAAAAGAGATATTGTCGGCGATCCGCTTTGCACATGCTGCGGCTGCGATTGCAGTTACGCGTCAGGGAGCGCAGCCTGCAGTTCCGTGGCGGAATGAAATTGACGCATTTCTATCTGAACAGGATTAAACGTGGCTACCATGAAGGACGTTGCTCGTCTGGCGGGCGTATCAACATCAACAGTTTCTCATGTGATTAATGGCAATCGTTATGTCAGTGAAAACGTGAAAAAGAAAGTCAATGCAGCGATTGAGGAATTGAATTATGCGCCGTCTGCTTTGGCAAGGAGCTTGAAAGTCAAGCAAACCAAAACTATTGGTATGTTGGTTACTACCAGTGATAACTCTTTTTATTCTGAAGTCGTTAGAAGTGTAGAAAAGAATTGTTACGAACGGGGATACAGTTTAATTCTGTGTAATACCGAAGGTAGTGTTACCCGTATGATTCGCAGTATGGAAACACTATTGCAAAAACGTGTTGATGGTCTTTTAATTATGAGTTCCGAACATAAATTGTTATCCAAAGACTTTCTATTGCGATATCCGCTAGTGCCAATAGTGACATTGGATTGGTCTCCTTTTGACGCTTTTAGTGATGTTATTAAAGATAATTCTCTGTTCGGAGGGGAATTAGCCACATCTTATCTGATTAATCGAGGGTTTCGCAAAATTGCCTGTATCGCAGGCTCACAGAATATACCTCTTTCCCTTCAGCGTCTGGCTGGATATCGAAAAGCAATGAGAGATGCTCGGCTTGAGATCCCAGATGGTTATGAAATCCACAGTGATTATGAATTTACGGGGGGATTGTTATCAATGAAAAAACTTCTCCAATTACCTGAAATTCCCGAAGCAGTTTTTGCGGGAAATGATGCTATGGCGATTGGTGTTTATCAGGCTTTATATCAGGTGGGGCTTGCTATTCCTAGAGACATTTCTGTCATTGGGTATGATGATATTGCTATAGCTTCCTATTTGACCCCTCCTTTGACGACAATTCATCAACCAAAAGATGAGTTAGGTAAGTTAGCTATAGATATGTTGCTCTATCGAATAGATAATCCAGATAGTGAACCGAAACAATTAGTATTGACTCCGAAACTTATTGAGCGAGATTCTGTAGGTCAGCGTTGATAACATCATTTTTTAGGTTGCTTTTTCTTCACCAAATTGCTGCCATCCTCTTTATTTAAAAGTAAAAAAATAAAAGCAGAAGCCAAAGTAATCGTACCTATTGTGATAAATGTATAGTGAAAGTGTTCTACCGTAGAACCATCGCTCATTGACTCATAAAATCTCAGGACTGCCGCACTGACAGTCACCCCAAAACTGATGGATAACTGCTGAGTGACTGCCAGCAAGCTGTTACCGGCACTTGCATTGTTATCATTCAGATCACCTAAGGTGATTGTATTCATTGCTGTGAATTGTGTGGACATTACCATTCCCAATATAAAAAGAGGGAATATCAAAAATACGATGGGGAGTTCCGGTGTCTGTAGCGAAAATTGTGAAATCATTACGCCAATAATGATCGTGACCCAAATGAGGGTGTTTCGATATCCAAAGCGGGTCAATATATTGGTCACAAAAGATTTAGCTAAAATTGAGCCAATAGCATTCGGTGCCATCATTATGCCAGCAATGACTGCTGAAAATCCAAACCCCACTTGTAGCATCAAAGGAATAATAAATGAAAGCGAGCCAGTACTTAGCCGAGTAGCAATATTACTGGCAATACCGATTGAAAATGTGCGTGTTTGGAACAACTGGAGGTTAATGAGGGGATTTGAGTGTCTTTTAGCATGGAAAGTATACCCCAATAGCATAATGATACCGCCAGAAAATAAAGCGGGAGGAATATAGCCAGAGAATGAGTGATCCCCAAATAAATCAAAGCTGACCGAAATCGTTACCAAGCCCATACTAAACAGCATGAATCCCAGAAAATCGAAAGGGCATTTGGGCATAGTTAAATTAGGCATATTCTTTCTGGCGTAAATGATACCTAATAAGCCAATGGGAATATTGATGATGAAGATCCAATGCCATGTTGCATAGGTCACTAACAATCCACCGAGCATGGGACCCAAAATCGGGCCGAGTAACCCTGGCATGGTGACAAAATTCAAAATAGGTAGTAATTCACTACGTGGATATGTTCTTAGTAAAGTCAGGCGGGCAACAGGCATCATCATCGCCCCACCTATACCTTGAATAACGCGGGATACAACTAAGAAAGAGAGATTGTGTGACAGTGCACAAGCAAGTGAACCTAAAGAAAAGAAGGAAACAGCATAAATGAATACCGTACGAGTGCCAAACCTATCAGCGAGCCAACCGCTTACGGGAATTAGCATCGCTACAGTTAAGGTATAACTGACAATGGCGGGTTGCATTGCTAGTGGAGAGTGATTAAGACTTTTTGCAATCGCCGGTAGTGCAGTGTTAAGAATTGTGGCATCTAAAGACTGCATAAAAAAAGCTATCGCCGCAATCCAAGGTAACCCCGACATACTGCGTGCGGATTTGACCATTAGATATCCCGTTTATTTTTTAATGATAGTGAATACATAATATCTTACTATATCAAACTCAAACCATTTATTGGTTATTAATCAATCAATAACTTGCTCTAAGGCCAATTAACAGTTGCCGTAGGCAATTGCACAACAATCATTGCATAAGAACTTTGCCTTTATGATTGTTGTTTAAGTCATCAATTTTAGGGTGTAAAACACGCATAATTACCATTTTTGTTGAAAAAAACCACGAACAGAAAAAAAATTAAAAAAAACTATTGTCAGCGCCGTAAAACCCCCTATAATGCGCCACCACTGACCGACGCTGAGCTGAAACAGGCCGCGCAGGACGGTGAGAGAAAAGCGAAAATAATCGCTTGACTCTGGCGGCGAAAAGCGTAAGATACGCAGCCTCGCAACCCGGAAGGCACTTCCGGTTGCCAATGCTCTTTAACAAATTAATCAGACAATCTGTGTGGGCACTCGCAAGACACTATCGATATGCCGAAAGGCAAAAAAGATTAAAGTCTTAAAGAGTGACCTGACAGTTAATTCATGATGAACTAACAGTAAGATTCTTTGAGCATCAAACTTTTAATTGAAGAGTTTGATCATGGCTCAGATTGAACGCTGGCGGCAGGCCTAACACATGCAAGTCGAGCGGCAGCGGGGGGAAGCGTGCTTTCCTGCCGGCGAGCGGCGGACGGGTGAGTAATGTCTGGGGATCTGCCTGATGGAGGGGGATAACCACTGGAAACGGTGGCTAATACCGCATAACCTCTGAGGAGCAAAGTGGGGGACCTTCGGGCCTCACGCCATCGGATGAACCCAGATGGGATTAGCTAGTAGGTGGGGTAAAGGCTCACCTAGGCGACGATCCCTAGCTGGTCTGAGAGGATGACCAGCCACACTGGGACTGAGACACGGCCCAGACTCCTACGGGAGGCAGCAGTGGGGAATATTGCACAATGGGCGCAAGCCTGATGCAGCCATGCCGCGTGTATGAAGAAGGCCTTCGGGTTGTAAAGTACTTTCAGCGGGGAGGAAGGCATAGAGCCGAATACGCTTTATGATTGACGTTACCCGCAGAAGAAGCACCGGCTAACTCCGTGCCAGCAGCCGCGGTAATACGGAGGGTGCAAGCGTTAATCGGAATTACTGGGCGTAAAGCGCACGCAGGCGGTCAATTAAGTTAGATGTGAAATCCCCGGGCTTAACCTGGGAATGGCATCTAAGACTGGTTGACTAGAGTCTCGTAGAGGGGGGTAGAATTCCACGTGTAGCGGTGAAATGCGTAGAGATGTGGAGGAATACCGGTGGCGAAGGCGGCCCCCTGGACGAAGACTGACGCTCAGGTGCGAAAGCGTGGGGAGCAAACAGGATTAGATACCCTGGTAGTCCACGCTGTAAACGATGTCGATTTGGAGGTTGTGGCCTTGAGCTGTGGCTTCCGGAGCTAACGCGTTAAATCGACCGCCTGGGGAGTACGGTCGCAAGATTAAAACTCAAATGAATTGACGGGGGCCCGCACAAGCGGTGGAGCATGTGGTTTAATTCGATGCAACGCGAAGAACCTTACCTACTCTTGACATCCAGCGAAGCCTTTAGAGATAGAGGCGTGCCTTCGGGAACGCTGAGACAGGTGCTGCATGGCTGTCGTCAGCTCGTGTTGTGAAATGTTGGGTTAAGTCCCGCAACGAGCGCAACCCTTATCCTTTGTTGCCAGCACGTTATGGTGGGAACTCAAGGGAGACTGCCGGTGATAAACCGGAGGAAGGTGGGGATGACGTCAAGTCATCATGGCCCTTACGAGTAGGGCTACACACGTGCTACAATGGCGGATACAAAGAGAAGCGACCTCGCGAGAGCAAGCGGACCTCATAAAGTCTGTCGTAGTCCGGATTGGAGTCTGCAACTCGACTCCATGAAGTCGGAATCGCTAGTAATCGCAGATCAGAATGCTGCGGTGAATACGTTCCCGGGCCTTGTACACACCGCCCGTCACACCATGGGAGTGGGTTGCAAAAGAAGTCGGTAGCTTAACCTGTAGGAGGGCGCTGACCACTTTGTGATTCATGACTGGGGTGAAGTCGTAACAAGGTAACCGTAGGGGAACCTGCGGTTGGATCACCTCCTTAACCGAAGATGGTGAAATGTGAGTGTTCACACAGATTGTCTGATGAAAGAAAGCAGAGCAAGCGTCTGCGAAGAAGACTTAAAGTCCCCTTCGTCTAGAGGCCTAGGACACCGCCCTTTCACGGCGGTAACAGGGGTTCGAATCCCCTAGGGGACGCCATCTTGCTCAGGTATCGGGTGAAAGCCGGTGCCGATGAAATATTGTTAAGCGGACGTGCGCGTCGGTTTAGCAATATTAGCTCTTTAACAATCTGGAACAAGCTGAAAATTTGAAACAATCGATGTTGTTGAATGATAACATTGATGAGTCTCTCAAAAACTCCAGTCCGAAGACACCTTCGGGTTGTGAGGTTAAGCGACTAAGCGTACACGGTGGATGCCTAGGCAGTCAGAGGCGATGAAGGACGTGCTAATCTGCGAAAAGCGCCGGTGAGCTGATATGAAGCGCTATCAGCCGGCGATGTCCGAATGGGGAAACCCAGTGCAATCCGTTGCACTATCCTTACCTGAATCCATAGGGTAAGGAGGCGAACCGGGGGAACTGAAACATCTCAGTACCCCGAGGAAAAGAAATCAACCGAGATTCCCCCAGTAGCGGCGAGCGAACGGGGAGGAGCCCAGAGCCATCAGCGATATGAGTGTCAGGAGAACGGTCTGGAAAGGCCGGCAGTAAAGGGTGAGAGCCCCGTATCCGAAGACGCTGGTATTGTGAGCTCAACGAGTAGGGCGGGACACGTGGTATCCTGTCTGAACATGGGGGGACCATCCTCCAAGGCTAAATACTCCTGACTGACCGATAGTGAACCAGTACCGTGAGGGAAAGGCGAAAAGAACCCCGGCGAGGGGAGTGAAAGAGAACCTGAAACCGTGTACGTACAAGCAGTGGGAGCCTTGATTTATCAGGGTGACTGCGTACCTTTTGTATAATGGGTCAGCGACTTATATTCTGTAGCAAGGTTAACCGCATAGGGGAGCCGCAGGGAAACCGAGTCTTAACTGGGCGTTAAGTTGCAGGGTATAGACCCGAAACCCGGTGATCTAGCCATGGGCAGGTTGAAGGTTGGGTAACACTAACTGGAGGACCGAACCGACTAATGTTGAAAAATTAGCGGATGACTTGTGGCTGGGGGTGAAAGGCCAATCAAACCGGGAGATAGCTGGTTCTCCCCGAAAGCTATTTAGGTAGCGCCTCGTGAAGTCATCTTCGGGGGTAGAGCACTGTTTCGGCTAGGGGGTCATCCCGACTTACCAACCCGATGCAAACTGCGAATACCGAAGAATGTTATCACGGGAGACACACGGCGGGTGCTAACGTCCGTCGTGAAGAGGGAAACAACCCAGACCGCCAGCTAAGGTCCCGAAGTCATGGTTAAGTGGGAAACGAAGTGGGAAGGCTCAGACAGCCAGGATGTTGGCTTAGAAGCAGCCATCATTTAAAGAAAGCGTAATAGCTCACTGGTCGAGTCGGCCTGCGCGGAAGATGTAACGGGGCTAAACCATGCACCGAAGCTGCGGCAGCGACACGAATGTGTTGTTGGGTAGGGGAGCGTTCTGTAAGCCGGTGAAGGTGAACTGTGAGGTTTGCTGGAGGTATCAGAAGTGCGAATGCTGACATAAGTAACGATAAAGCGGGTGAAAAACCCGCTCGCCGGAAGACCAAGGGTTCCTGTCCAACGTTAATCGGGGCAGGGTGAGTCGACCCCTAAGGCGAGGCTGAAAAGCGTAGTCGATGGGAAACAGGTTAATATTCCTGTACTGGCCATAATTGCGATGGGGGGACGGAGAAGGCTAGGCAAGCCGGGCGACGGTCGTCCCGGTTTAAGTGTGTAGGTGGGATAACTTGGCAAATCCGGTTATCCAGGACACTGAGGCACGATGACGAGGCATTACGGTGCTGAAGTTGCTGATGCCCCGCTTCCAGGAAAAGCCCCTAAGCGTCAGATTATGGTCAATCGTACCCCAAACCGACACAGGTGGTCAGGTAGAGAATACTCAGGCGCTTGAGAGAACTCGGGTGAAGGAACTAGGCAAAATGGTGCCGTAACTTCGGGAGAAGGCACGCTGGCGTTAGGTGAAGAAACACGCTTTCGGAGCCGAGGCCAGTCGCAGATACCAGCTGGCTGCAACTGTTTAATAAAAACACAGCACTGTGCAAACACGAAAGTGGACGTATACGGTGTGACGCCTGCCCGGTGCTGGAAGGTTAATTGATGGGGTTAGCCGCAAGGCGACGCTCTTGATCGAAGCCCCAGTAAACGGCGGCCGTAACTATAACGGTCCTAAGGTAGCGAAATTCCTTGTCGGGTAAGTTCCGACCTGCACGAATGGCGTAATGATGGCCAGGCTGTCTCCACCCGAGACTCAGTGAAATTGAACTC
Organism: Xenorhabdus ehlersii; assembly: GCF_003610465.1. Classification (GTDB taxonomy): domain Bacteria; phylum Pseudomonadota; class Gammaproteobacteria; order Enterobacterales; family Enterobacteriaceae; genus Xenorhabdus; species Xenorhabdus ehlersii. Next base: position 1,176,291 of record NZ_RAQI01000001.1, read on the forward strand.
GCTGTGAAGATGCAGTGTACCCGCGGCAAGACGGAAAGACCCCGTGAACCTTTACTATAGCTTGACACTGAACCTTGAGCCTTGATGTGTAGGATAGGTGGGAGGCTGTGAAATGTGGACGCCAGTCTGCATGGAGCCATCCTTGAAATACCACCCTTGAATGTTTGATGTTCTAACGTCGGCCCGTTATCCGGGTTGCGGACAGTGTCTGGTGGGTAGTTTGACTGGGGCGGTCTCCTCCCAAAGCGTAACGGAGGAGCACGAAGGTTAGCTAATCACGGTCGGACATCGTGAGGTTAGTGCAATGGCATAAGCTAGCTTGACTGCGAGAGTGACGGCTCGAGCAGGTGCGAAAGCAGGTCATAGTGATCCGGTGGTTCTGTATGGAAGGGCCATCGCTCAACGGATAAAAGGTACTCCGGGGATAACAGGCTGATACCGCCCAAGAGTTCATATCGACGGCGGTGTTTGGCACCTCGATGTCGGCTCATCACATCCTGGGGCTGAAGTAGGTCCCAAGGGTATGGCTGTTCGCCATTTAAAGTGGTACGCGAGCTGGGTTTAGAACGTCGTGAGACAGTTCGGTCCCTATCTGCCGTGGGCGTTGGAAGATTGCAAGGGGCTGCTCCTAGTACGAGAGGACCGGAGTGGACGCACCACTGGTGTTCGGGTTGTCATGCCAATGGCACTGCCCGGTAGCTAAGTGCGGAAGAGATAACCGCTGAAAGCATCTAAGCGGGAAACTTGCCTTAAGATGAGTCTTCCCTTGTCCCTAGAGGACACTGAAGGAACGTTCGAGACGAGGACGTAGATAGGCCGGGTGTGTAAGCGTTGCGAGACGTTGAGCTAACCGGTACTAATGACCCGTGCGGCTTAACCTGACAACACCGAAGGTGTTTTGGGGTTTGAGAGAGAGAAGTTTCAGAGAAAGCGGGCTTGTTCGGGATTGAAAACAGAATTTGTCTGGCGGCAACAGCGCGGTGGTCCCACCTGATCCCATGCCGAACTCAGCAGTGAAACGCCGTAGCGCCGATGGTAGTGTGGGGTCTCCCCATGTGAGAGTAGGACACTGCCAGACATTCAATCAGTCAGAGAAGCCATCCTTAATCGGATGGCTTTTTTGCGTTTGAGAAAAATCGAAATAATTAACCAAAAGCTAATGTGCTTTCCCTTGTTCGATACCAATACCTGTTTGCGAACGAATAAACTGACTGCGAAACATTTCCTTTTCCTGCATTCCTTGTGCGGAAGTATCGGTAATTGAAGATAACCAAGTTCCGATAAATGCTATAAACATGGAAAACAGAGCTGGATATTCATAAGGATAAATGGGTTTCTCATGACCAAGAATACTAACCCAGATCGTAGGGCCTAGGATCATTAATACAACTGCTGTCAGTAATCCCAACCATCCACCAACTAATGCTCCACGTGTAGTCAGCTTGCTCCAGTACATTGACAATAAAATGATAGGGAAATTACAACTTGCAGCAATGGAGAAAGCCAAACCAACCATAAAAGCAATGTTTTGTTTTTCGAACAAAATACCCAAGCCAATAGCAACTAACCCCAGAATAACGACAGTAATTTTTGAAACTTTTAGCTCATCTCGTTCATTAGCTTGTCCCCGTTTAATCACATTGGCATAGAGGTCATGAGATACTGCGGAAGCGCCTGCCAATGTTAGCCCTGCTACTACAGCTAAAATAGTGGCAAAAGCAACAGCAGAGATAAAACCAAGGAAAAAATCACCGCCAACGGCATTTGCCAGATGGACAGCTGCCATATTTGTACCACCAATTAATGCGCCAGTTGCATCTTTGAATGAAGGATTGGCGCTGACTAGTAGAATTGCACCAAATCCGATAATAAACGTCAGGATATAAAAATAGCCAATAAAGCCGGTTGCATAGAAAACACTTTTACGGGCTTCTTTAGCATCACTGACGGTAAAAAACCGCATGACAATATGGGGTAATCCCGCAGTACCGAACATTAATGCCAATCCTAGAGAGAGGGCAGAGATAGGATCAGATACCAATCCTCCAGGGCTCATAATGGCAGGCCCAAGAGAATGTACCGCAATGGCCTCTTTAAATAGGGTATGAAAATTGAAATTAACCGTTTTCATGACCATCAGGGCCATGAATGTTGCTCCTGCCAGCAACAAAACTGCTTTAATAATCTGGACCCATGTTGTCGCCAGCATTCCGCCAAATAATACATAAAGCACCATCAAAATGCCGACCAAAACAACAGCGACGTAATAATTCAATCCGAATAGTAACTCGATCAGTTTTCCAGCTCCGACCATCTGAGCTATTAGATATAACGCAACAACAACTAACGAACCCATTGCGGATAAGGTACGGATAGGTCGCTGCTTCAGCCGATAAGAAGCGACATCAGCAAAGGTGTAACGCCCCAAATTTCTTAATCTTTCGGCGATGAGGAATAGAATAATTGGCCAGCCAACGAGAAAGCCAATGGAATAGATCAACCCATCATAGCCAGAGGTATAAACTAACGCTGAAATTCCCAGAAATGAGGCGGCTGACATATAGTCACCTGCTATTGCCATACCATTCTGGAATCCAGTAATACGTCCGCCAGCGGTATAGTAATCTGAGCGTGAAATAGTCCGCTTTGAAGCCCAGTAAGTAATGCCAAGCGTTAACCCGACGAATAACAGAAACATGATAATTGCCTGAATATTCAGAGGTTGTTTCTCTACATTACCTGAAATGGCATTTGCTTGGGCTAGGATAGGAAAGAGGGAAGAAAGTAGTAATACGATTTTTTTCATTTTCTTACCTCGTTGAGAATAGTTGACGTCAGACGATCAAATTCACCATTCGCCCTGACTACATAAACTCCGGTTAGTATAAAAGAGATGAAGATGATCCCAACTCCTACAGGGATCCCCCGCGTCATACTGGTATTTTCATGAAGTTGTGTTCCAAGCCATTCAGGAGCAAAAGCAATAAGGAAAATAAAACCAACATAAAGCACTAACATAATGATGGATAACAGCCAGGCAAAACGCCCTCGCTTCTTAACTAACTCCTTAAAGCGGGGATTATTTTCAATCTCTTGATAAATGTCGTCACTCATTGGAGTATCTCCTTGCTGATTTTAAACGTTACACCTTAAGCCACCTCATGAGATACCAGATATTGGATAGCCATACCCAAGGAATTCCTGATGATTAGCCACGTCCCTGTACGGCTCCGTACTTTTGGTGATGCGTTATTCAAGCCGCCTTGCGGCGGCGCATATGTTTTACGACATGTTGATGGATTGTTTTTCTTCCAGCAGTTTTTCAACAACTCCCGGATCGGCCAGCGTGGAGGTATCTCCTAAGTTGCTGGTATCACCAGAAGCAATCTTGCGCAAAATACGCCGCATAATCTTTCCGGAACGCGTTTTGGGCAGAGAGTCTGTCCAATGAAGGATATCGGGTGTTGCAATTGGGCCGATTTCTTTACGAACCCAATCCCTGACCTCGGTATACAGTTCAGGGGAAGGCTCTTCACCATGAACTAGTGTGACGTAGGCGTAAATTGCTTGTCCTTTTATATGATGAGGGATGCCAACAACGGCAGCTTCAGCAATTTTAGGGTATGCAACCAGAGCTGATTCAATTTCTGCGGTTCCCAAACGATGGCCTGAAATATTCAGAACATCATCAACCCGGCCGGTGATCCAGTAATAGCCATCTTCGTCACGCCGAGCACCATCACCACTGAAATACATTCCCTTGAAAGTGGAAAAATAGGTTTGTTCAAAACGCTCATGATCACCATATAAAGTTCGTGCCTGTGCTGGCCAAGAATCCGTGATAACAAGATTGCCTTCACTCATACCCTCTAAAATTTCTCCAGAATTATCAACCAACGCTGGATTAACACCAAAAAATGGCAGAGTGGCAGAGCCTGCCTTGAGATCGGTCGCTCCCGGTAGCGGTGTGATCATGAATCCGCCAGTTTCGGTTTGCCACCATGTATCTACAATAGGGCATTTACTGTTGCCTATTTTTTTGTAGTACCATTCCCATGCTTCTGGGTTAATAGGTTCACCCACAGAGCCCATAATACGTAATGACGTACGTTTAGTACCTTCTATGGCTTTATCACCTTCGGCCATTAATGCCCTAATGGCGGTTGGCGCAGTATAAAGAATATTAACTTTATGCTTATCAACTACCTGACAGAGACGGTTAACTTCGGGATAGTTGGGGACACCTTCAAACATTAAAGTCGTGGCACCACAAGACAGAGGCCCATATAACAGGTAGCTATGTCCTGTTACCCAGCCTATGTCGGCTGTACACCAGTAAATTTCTCCAGGGCGATAATCAAACGTGTATTTAAACGTTAAAGATGCGTAGACTAAATAACCGCCAGTCGTATGCAGGACGCCTTTAGGTTTACCTGTAGAGCCTGAGGTATAAAGAATGAATAATGGATCTTCGGCACCTATCTCTTCGGCGGGACACTCAGCACTAACACTCTCGGTCAGTTCATGCCACCATAAATCACGACCGTTATTCCAGTTTTTAATATTTCCGGTACGTCTGAAAACAACCACATTAGTCACACCAGTAACGTCAGAATGGTTCAGTGCCTCATCAACATTTTTTTTCAATGGGATTGTGCGGCCAGCTCGCAAGCCCTCATCTGCGGTAACCACGAGCTTAGCGTTGGAATCGATAACTCGACCAGCGATGGCGTCAGGAGAGAAACCACCAAAAATTACGGAATGGATCGCGCCGATACGGGCACAGGCTAACATTGCAACGGCGGCTTCTGGCACCATTGGCATATAGATAGCAACAACATCGCCTTTTTTGATCCCCAATTTTTTCAATACATTAGCAAATTGGCAGACGTCATGATGTAATTCTCGATACGTAACATGGCGGGATTCTGCAGGATTATCTCCTTCCCATATAATGGCTGTTTGATCACCACGCTCTTGCAAATGGCGATCAAGACAGTTGGCACTTAGGTTCAGGGTGCCATCTTCAAACCAGCGGATGCTGATATGCCCGGGATCGAAAGAGGTATTTTTGACCTTGGTGTAGGGCCTAATCCAGTCAACTACTTTACCTTTTTCACCCCAGAAGCCCTCTGGGTCTTGCAATGACCTTTGATAGTCATGTAGGTACTGTTGCTTGCTTATCAGGGCCGTATCTGCAATATCAGCAGGAATAAGATGCTTGATTATTTGAGTCATATTTTTATCTCCTTGCAATTGTTAATACTATGTCAAAACAAGGTTAACTAAACTGTGAGAAGAATTTTTGTTTCTTTTTTGCGCGGAAGATCACGCAATAAAGAGAATGAATTTTATGGAATGATCATTTAATGCTGTAGGTTTAAGCAAGACTAAGTAATGAGTTTATTATTTTAATTGGATTTATATTCTGTTATTTAAGTTTATTATTGATATTTTTATCTATGAGAAGGCATGAAACGTGAATGTATAAAGGAAACCATAGAGATAACATGGAATTGATAATCATTTTCATTATTGTTCAATTCACTATAATAATCATGTTGTTCACAAGGTGTGAGCTTTATATATTCTAAATTCTAAACAACTGGAGATATGATATGAGCCATTCATTGCCTTCTCTACCTTACTCTTATGATGCGCTAGAGCCTCATTTCGATAAACAAACGATGGAAATTCACCATACTAAACACCATCAGACGTATGTCACTAACACGAATACTGCTCTGGAAGCCTTTCCAGAATTAAGCAAACTTGATATCGATGATCTCATTCAGCAGCTTGATAAAATTCCAGCCGATAAACGCACTTTTATTCGCAACAATGCGGGTGGTCACTCAAACCATAGCCTGTTTTGGAAAGGCTTAAAATTAGGCACAGTATTGGATGGTGCTTTGAAAATCGCGATTGAGCGTGATTTTGGCAGTATTGACAGCTTCAAGGAAAAATTTGAACAAGCAGCAGCAACTCGCTTTGGCTCTGGCTGGGCATGGTTGGTACTGAAAGAAGATGGCAAACTTGCTGTTGTTTCAACAGCCAATCAGGATAGCCCGTTAATGGGTGAAGAAATAGCGGGTGCTTCTGGTTACCCGATTGTGGGTCTGGATGTATGGGAGCATGCCTATTACCTGAAATATCAGAACCGCCGTCCTGATTACATCAAAGCATTTTGGCATGTAGTAAACTGGGATGAAGCGGCAAAACGTTACGAAGAAAAAACTAAATAATCCATCCTATTATTTTTTCATAAGAATGCAGGTCATGGCTGTGATCTGCATTCTTATTGTCTGCAATCTTGGTTATTATGCCTGGATAATACGTGTTCATCTTCACTAGCTCACTGAGAGGGAATAAAGAATGTATTATCCACAAATATATAGAGGCAAAATATCATCGTCAGAAACACTGGGGTTCAGTGCGATCAATAAACTGGTGGTGAATGGTCGTTTACAGCTAACCTCTCTTGGGCTAGAAGGCGATGAACAAGCGGAAACTCGTTTTCATGGTGGAGCTGATCGTGCGCTTTGCCATTATCCGACAGAGCATTACCTATTTTGGAAAAGACAATTTCCTGAATTGATGGAATTATTTGTCTCTCCCTTGTTTGGTGAGAATATATCCACTGAAGGAATGACGGAAGATGATGTCTATATTGGTGATATTTTCCAATGGGATGAAGCTCTGATTCAAGTAACTCAACCACGTTCTCCTTGTTATAAACTCAACTTTATTACAAACATCAGTGAGTTTGCTGCGATGATGCAAAATAATGGGCGTTGTGGTTGGTTATATCGTGTTATCTCTCCTGGATTGGTGAGTGCCGGTGAACCGATAAAACTGTTAAGTCGTAATAGCGATGTTTCTGTTAAGGAAGCAATTTCCATTGCTTTTCATAACCCATTTGATGAAGAGCTGTATCGTCGTTTAATGGGGGCTGCTGGATTGTCTGCCAGTTGGAATCTGACGATGCAAAAACGCATATTGCATGGAAGAATTGAGGATTTTAATCGTCGTTTATTCGGTAAGTAACGGAATCTATATGCCAAAGGGGGAAATGGATACCCTTTGGCATTCACATAAGGTTGGCTGTTACGGATGAGCGATCAAACCTACCGCTTCATAGACTTTATCCAAGGTTACCTGGGCACGAGCCTGAGCCTTGGCCGCACCTTCTGCCATGATTTGGTTAAGTAAGGCTTTATCGTTACGGAAATGATGGAAACGTTCTTGTAAGCCTGTCAGCATTTCGCTTACGGCATCTGCGACAGCTCCTTTCAAATGACCATACATTTTACCTTCAAACTCGGCTTCTAATTCAGGAATAGTTTTACCTGTTACACCAGCGAGAATATCCAGTAAGTTGGAAACGCCTGGTTTATTTTCCTGATCGTAACGTACGCAAGGTGGTTCATCAGAATCGGTAACTGCACGTTTAATTTTCTTAGTGACGGATTTAGGGTCTTCCAACAGGGCAATGACGTTATTGCGGTTATCATCCGACTTCGACATTTTCTTGCTCGGATCTTGCAATGACATGACACGTGCGCCACCTGTTGGAATGAATGGCTCTGGAACAGTGAAAATATCGCCGTATAAAGCGTTAAACCGTAGCGCTAAATCACGGGTTAATTCAAGGTGCTGCTTCTGGTCGATGCCTACAGGGATCTGATTGGCCTGATAAAGCAAAATATCAGCAGCCATGAGAACCGGATAATCAAACAAGCCAGCATTGATATTTTCTGCATGACGGGCTGATTTATCCTTGAACTGGGTCATGCGGCTAAGTTCACCGAAATAAGTGTAGCAATTCAGCACCCAGCTTAACTGGGAATGTTGTGGAACATGTGACTGAACGAAGATGGTACTTTTCTTTGGATCAATACCACAGGCAAGGTAAAGTGCCAGCGTATCCAGCGTGCGTTTTTTCAGTTCATTGGGATCTTGACGCACGGTAATGGCATGTTGGTTAACGATGCAATAGATGCAATCGTATTCATCTTGCATTTTAACCCACTGACGTAACGCTCCCATATAGTTACCGATGGTTAATTCACCGGAGGGTTGTGCGCCGCTGAATACAATAGGTTTTTGGGAGTTTGGTTTCATTGCAGTGGGTTCATTCATTTTATTAAGCTTCCTGTATTTTCAAACTGGATAATGGGTTCAAAGTGGATAGTCCAATAGTTGGGAGTAAATCCGAAAAATGGTCCAATACATAATTTGGGTGGCTTGATACTATCGACTCTCCGTAGTTATAGCCATAGGTTAAGCCAATACACGGGCAACCAGCGGCTTGTGCCGCCAAAATATCATTACGGGAATCGCCAACAAAAAGCAATTCTTCTTTATGCAAACCAAACATACCCATTGTTAGATAGAGTGGTGCGGGATGAGGCTTTTTCTCTTTAACATCGTCACCGCCTAGCACCAATGAAAAGTATTCACTGATACCTAATGATTCCAGCAATGGAGCAATAAAAGGGGTGGGTTTATTCGTAACAATCGCCATCGGCAAATGGTGTTTTGCCAGTTCTGCCAACGTCTCTTTTACCTGGGGAAATAGTTGGCTGCCTGTGGCTACGCTAGTTTCATAAAATTTATCAAACAGTTTGCGTGTTTCGCTATGCAATTCGGCAGACGGTTCTGCTCCAGCCCACTTTAATGCGCGTTCAACCATGACATCAGCACCATTGCCTATCCAGACGGCGACGTGTTCTTTGCCCGCAACAGGTAAGCCTTTGGCCATCAGAGCCTGATCCAAGGCATCAGCCAGACCGCCAGCACTGTCCACCAGTGTACCATCCAAATCAAATGCAATGGCACGAATTCCTTTTATGACGTCATTTTTCATTATGCTACCTTCGATAATTCGCGGCGCATCTCATCAATAACCGCTTTATAATCTGGCTGGCTGAAAATAGCAGAGCCGGCAACGAACATATCTGCGCCAGCTTGAGCCGCCTCAGCAATATTATTGGGTTTGATACCGCCATCAACTTCGAGACGGATATCATATCCGCTGTCATCAATGATTTTACGTACCTGACGCAGTTTTTTCAGTGTTTCTGGAATGAAAGACTGACCACCGAAACCTGGATTAACAGACATCAACAGAATCACATCCAACTTATCTAATACATAATCAAGATAGTTAAGCGGGGTTGCTGGATTGAAGACCAAGCCCGCTTTACAGCCATGTTCCTTGATAAGTTGCAGTGTGCGATCGACATGCTCACTCGCTTCAGGATGGAAAGTGATATAAGTTGCACCAGCCTTGGCAAAATCAGGAATAATGCGATCAACAGGTTTTACCATCAGGTGAACATCAATTGGCGCAGTAATGCCATAGTCGCGCAGTGCCTGGCAGACCATTGGACCAATCGTCAAATTTGGCACGTAATGGTTATCCATGACATCAAAGTGCACAACATCAGCGCCTGCTGCCAAAACCTGAGCGGTATCTTCACCTAATCGGGCAAAATCTGCGGATAGAATGGATGGGGCAATCAGAAAGTCTTTCTTCATTGTTATCTTCTCCAATTCATTGTTTTATCCCCCATTATTTCAGGGGCTGGAAACCTCAATCACTCCTGGCAGTATAACGCCAAAAGTTCATCAACTTTACTGCGGGCAAGAATATTTCTGCTTATTGTCCGGCGGGCTTTAACAATGTAAAGGGAAGCCTGATGATACCATTCCCGTGTCATCGGTGTGTCATGGTTAGATATGAGTACCGGAATGCCTTTTTGAGACGAGATATGATAGGCGATATTCGCCAGATTTTCCTGATCGAGAAGGTTAAAACTATTTGTATGATAGGCGGTAAAATTAGCCGTAGCCGAAAGTGGGGCATACGGGGGATCACAATAAATCACCGAACCCTTTGAGGCATTGTTTAATGCTATTTCGTAATGTTGGCAGATGAACGTTGCTTTCTGGGATTTTTCTGCAAACCAGTAAAGCTCATTTTCAGGAAAATAAGGCTTTTTATAGCGGCCAAAAGGCACGTTAAATTCACCTCGTGAATTATAGCGACAAAGCCCGTTATAGCAGTGGCGGTTCAGGTAAAGAAACAGCATACTGCGGCGAAAGGGATCTTTGCTTTTGTTGAACTCTTCTCTCAGGCGATAGAAGTTTTCGGCAGTGTTGAACTCCGATGAAAATAATGGACGGACATGATTAATAAATTCATCCGCACGAGATTTTACGGCATTATACAGGTTGATCAGATCGCTATTGATATCTGACAAAATGTAAGAATCATAATCGGTATTGAGGAATACCGAGCCTGCGCCAACAAATGGCTCAATCAAGCAATCTCCCTCTGGCAGATGACGTTTAATATCATCTACCAAGGGGTATTTTCCACCGGCCCATTTTAAGAAAGCGCGTTTTTTTTTCATGCCGTCAAATTAGTTATTCAATAATTTCAGAGCCGCAGATTGTACTCTGTTTAGGACAGCATATCAGCGCCTAATCAAAATAGTTTTATTTTTTCAGATCTTGCTGAACTTGTTGTAGTTTTCTGACCCAAGGCTTTTTGGCCTGAACTTCAGCAGGCAGTGAGGAAATAGCCCTTTTAGCATCAGAAACAGAACTGTAATCACCGTGGATCAAGATAAACCATGTCTTGCCATCGCGTTTAGTTTCATAAACCTTGTAATTGATAAGGTTATTTTTTTTCGCGAAGGCGCTTAAGGTATCAGAACGGCCGGCACTACTCAATTGTAGTGTGAATCGATTTGCTGGTGCTTTCAGCAGATCACCACCAGCATCGGCGACGCTCTTTTTATTGGCTTGATATTGACTAGCTGCTTTGGCGTGATTGTCTTCTCTGGCCTTATTCTCTCTTTTGGGTGGCGTAACCTTCTCTGGTTTGCTTGGCTCAACAGGTGGTGTTACCGTTGGTTTAGTGGGTTTGGCTTGCGGTTGTGTCAGATTGTTTTGTATAGAATTATTAATGGTGCTTTGTTGTTGATTCAAAGCATCAGAAATATCACCGGGTAACTCTATACGCTGGTTGTAGCCACCAGTTCCAGTTTTGGGAGGAAGATCTTTGCTTGGTGTACTATTAATTGGTGGCGGACTGATTTCACGTGCGCCATGAATTGCTGGTTCTGACGGATTTTCTTGCTCGCTGCCGGGGGAATTGGTAGAAAGTGAAGAAGAACCAGAAAGGTTAATACTCTTTTCTGCTGCATTTTGCTGTGATTGCTGTTTTTCATGCTCAGTGGGTGATTTCAATGCAGAGCTGATGGCAATAATCAGAAGCAAAAGTACCAGAATGCCAACACCGATCATTATTTGTTGGCGGGATATTGCGAGCTTAGGTTGATTGAATTGTCTTCTGGAGCGCTGAGGATTGCGATCAGAAGTATCAGGCTTTAATTCACTTTCTGTTTTTTGTTTGTTTTCTGATTTTAATTCGTCCACATGCCCTCCTAACAGAGATAATTCTGCCAATTGTTATTGAAGAGGTTTGGCAGTCTGACCTAACTAAAACTGATGATGCTTTATTTGATAATCTAGCTATTGTATAGCATAACAGCTAGAGGATAATTCATCATTCAGCTTTTATTATCAGCGCAAATTTTGCCATATCCAGAAATTCCCTTCATCCTCCGAATTGCAGCCTGGCAGTAAAATTCACTGCCAGAGCAATAAGTTGGAATTAATTAGAGAGTAAGTATATCTAGCGGAGGGAGAACTGAGATAGACGAACGGCATCCAATATAACTTTTTTCCCAATATCAGAACGAAGTTTTGCTTTCCCAATGGCTGTTGGTAGTACCAGATGCAGTTTCCCGGCAGAAACTTTTTTGTCACGCATCATATGAGGTAAATAGGCATCAGGGGACATTGCTTCAGGACCATTGATAGGTAATCTTGCTCGTTCCAGCAGGCGGATGATACGTTGGGTATCCTGTTTTGAGAATGTGCCGACAAGTTCAGATGCTCTGGCCGCCATCACCATACCCGCAGCAACAGCATGACCATGCAGCCAGACACCATAACCCATTTCAGCCTCAATCGCATGTCCAAAAGTATGACCGAGGTTTAACAGTGCCCGCATTCCACTGCGTTCTTGTTCATCAGCTGCAACAACCAACGCCTTGAGTTCGCAGCAACGACGGATGCAATAAGCCATTGCCTGACTGTCGAGAGCCAGTAATTTCTCAATATTCTCTTCAAGCCAGCTAAAGAATTCGCCATCCAGAATAATGCCGTATTTAATCACTTCAGCCAGACCTGAATATAATTCTTGAGCAGGTAATGTTTTCAGGCAATTGAGATCGACAACAACCGAAGCTGGCTGGTAGAAAGCGCCTATCATATTTTTGCCGAGAGGGTGGTTGACTCCTGTTTTTCCACCGACGGAAGAGTCAACCTGAGAGAGCAGCGTGGTGGGTACTTGGATGAAACGAACACCGCGTTGATAGCTAGCCGCGGCAAACCCCGTCATATCACCGATTACACCACCACCAAGGGCGATAAGCGTTGTGTCACGACCATGATTATTTTCCAGCAAGGCGGAAAAAATGTCATTGAGCACAAAAAGTGATTTGTGCTGTTCACCGTCAGGCAAGATAACTTCATTTACCCGAAGATCCATTCTCTGCAATGTGGATTTCACCTGTTCGAGATACAGGGGAGCAAGCGTCTCATTGGTCACTATCATGACCTGTTGACCCGCTTGCAGGGGCTTGAATGCCTCACTGTCAGAAAATAGCCCTTCGGCTATGGTAATTGGATAGCTTCTTTCACCTAACGTAACAGTCACTTGTTCCATATCAGCTTTCGCCTTATCGTTTGCCGCTGTGCGGACGCGCTATAATCAGTTTTTTTCCAGTAGTTCAATGATTTGGTTAGCGACGACTTTGGCGCTTTGCTCATCTGTGCGAATAGTCACGTCAGCAATTTCCTCATAAAGAGGATTGCGCTCATCAGCCAAATTCTCTAAAACTTCTCGTGCTGGTGCATCAACTTGAAGTAAAGGGCGTTTTTTATCGCGCTGGGTACGAGCCAACTGTTTTTCGATGGTTGTTTCTAAATAGACGACCACACCACGGGCAGACAGGCGATTGCGGGTTTCTTTTGATTTAACAGAACCCCCTCCAGTAGCCAATACGATGCCTTGTTTTTCAGTCAGTTCGTTAATTATTTTTTCTTCGCGATCGCGGAAGCCTTCTTCGCCTTCCACATCAAATACCCAGCCCACGTCAGCTCCGGTACGTCGCTCAATTTCTTGATCAGAGTCGTAAAACTCCATATTGAGTTGCTGAGCTAACTGACGACCAATAGTGCTTTTGCCGGCACCCATAGGCCCAACCAGAAAGATATTGCGTTTCTCTGCCATGTTTTTGGTATTACTAAGACTGTTTGTTAATGATAACCCGCCCCGCCAATCAGATTAGCCACGGGACCTAAACTGAAACCTCATGAGTGATAATGTGAGATCAGATAGGAAAATTATCTCAGCACATCAGCCTGTATTGCAACTATATAAATTTCGCACGAGCTGAATCATCGGGTTCATGCTTTTGCTGGCCGATTGAGAGCCTATTGTATCTACCTTCCATCCTACAACTTGCTGTTTTGCTGCAATTTGCCATCTATTGGGTATAAGCTCTTGCTTGCGATATTAGATCTGCTCACTCAATTAGTTAATCCTTGTATGCTAAATTACTCTCAGCGTCAAATCCATAAACAGGCCAGACCAAGAAAAACGGTAGGTGTTTTGACAGAAAAAACATAATTACGTTATTAATGGATTGATTTTTATATTATATTTTTCATTGATTAAATATCGGTCAGTTGAGGTGTAATAAAAATTACGAGTTCCCGGCGGCTATGTTGCTCTCCTTTTTGGTTAAATAATGCCCCCAATAGGGGCAGATCTGACAAATAAGGAACTTTTTGTAAACTTGCGGTTTTTTTCTGTTGGAAGATCCCTCCGAGAATCAAGGTCTCCCCATTTCTAATTGTAACTTGGGTTATTATCTCTTGTTTATCGATGGACAAATTTTCATTTCCTCCCTGGTTGATGGGAAAACCGGGCGCATTCTGACTAATTTTCAGTGCGAGCCGGATTTTCCCCTGCCTTAAAATATGGGGAGTAACTTCCATGCCCAATACCGCCTCTTTAAATTGAACGGTAGTTTTGTCCTTGTCCTGAACAATATAGGGAATATCAGAACCTTGCTTGATACTGGCTGTTTGCTGATGTGAAGCTGTTAGTCGTGGGCTGGCAATGATATCAAGCTGGTTTTCCTGCTCTAGTGCACTGAGTTCCAGCTCTAGTAAGTTTGCATGAATGCGGGCGGTATTCAGTACCAACCTATGGCGCTGATTGCCAGCGGGTTGATGTAGATTTAAGCGGTTTAGACCTATTGATTGATTATGTGGATCGGCGTTTACTCCCCAATGAATCCCCAATTCATGCAGGGCTTCCTGACTGCTGGTAACAATATGGGCAGTGATCTGTACTTGTTGCTGTGGGGTATCGACTTCTTTCAGCCAGTTTTTAATACGGGTAATGGCATCAAATTTATCTTCCAGGATCAGGCTGTTGGTTAAGGGATCGTGTTCAACCTTTCCCCATTTTGTCAGTAGTGCAGGATGATTTTTCTGTAATTGTTCTGCCACTTGCCCTGCGTCGGCGTATTGCAAAGTAATTGCCTGATATTCGATCTCTTGTTCTTGCTCATTTTGTTCTGCCGGAGAAAAGTCAGTTGCATTCTCTATTATCGGAGGCTGGAACGGATCTCTTATTGGCATTTCAAAATTTGGCTCTTCTCCGGTAAAACCAAATAGGGGGAATAAGAGACAGATTAGGAGAAGCAAAGGATGGCGGTTCATGATTTCTCCTCATCTGAAAAAACCATGTGAACCGTTAGGTTATCATCGGCAGGTGTAATTGTGATGTGCTTAATTAATAACGGTGGTTGCAATTTTTGAATTTCATTCAAGAAATGGAGAAATTGGCCGTAATTTAGCGACAGCATGATATGCCAGAAAACGTGTTCGTTTTCTTTGTGGATTTTCCATTCCATTAGCTGACTACCGGAATGGGTTAGTGGTGTATGCAGTCGTTTGAGTATGGTCGTATTATTTTTTGAGGATGAAAGATGGCCGTTTTGAGCAAGGCTTGTAGTCATATGCTGGATCTGCTGTTGAGTTTCAGGCAGAGATGGCAGTTCAGCAAGTTTTTGCCGGGATAGAACCGCATTGTGTTGCTGCTGCTTAATATTGCTCTGGAGAGCGTGAATCTCATACCGATTTTTCTGCCAGACTAAAAAATAGAACCCCAACAGTAGTGAGATGATGAGCAATTGTTGCAAGACAAGCTGTTGCCAGACGGGCCGATAAAACCATTCAAGATAATTATTTCTCATCGGATTCTCCCATCAACCAATTTGCATCAATGGTAAAAACCTTGAAATGATCTTCTGTCGTGGTCATTTTTCTTAGCTGTACATTGTTAAGCGAAGTATCGTCAGTCAGGTTATCCAACAAATTGGAGATATCTGTATAGTTTTGACTGCGGGCGGTAAAAATTAATTGTCCACTGTCGTCACTAAATGCAGTCAGCCAACTATTCTCTGGTAATAAATGAGGAAGTTGACGAAATAGTTGTAAATAACGTTGATTCTGTTCCATGAATATGCGTTTTTTCCGTAATTGTTGTGACAATTGTTGGTGCTGTTGCACGGCTTGGTCTGTTGCACTGATAGTTTGTTGTAATTGAGCCAATTGGTGAGTCATTTCCGTTAATTGTTCGCGATATTGTCTAATCTGGTTTGTTTGTAGCGTAGAAATAAACACCAATATTGCTGTCCACAACGTAAGTTGTAAGCAAAGTAGTGCTCCCCATGTTTGGCACTGGCGTTTGAGCCTTTTCTGCCGCCAGGGTAAAAAATTGACTTGATGCATCATTGATCACTCGGCCTGAGCGCTAAACCTGCGGCAATAATGAACGCATTCGTTTTATCTGGCAGTGGGGGATGATAATGACGGAACGCCATTAAGAGTTGCCAAATATTGGCCGATTTTGTTGATACTGATATCGCTTTTACTGATGTCGATTGCTCTTCATCGCTGTAATAAATTGCATAATTTTCTGTTCCTGGAGTCATGGGGAGCTGGTTGATGACCTGGACCAGATGGGAATCCGGTTGTGAAGTTATCAGGCCATAACCGAAAGGTCGGTTAGCAGGGGCTACCCATAGCCAGTCTGTCATACGTTTGTGAACTAACCAACTGTCGTCAGGCACTCCCGCAAGTTTGGCGACATAACGCAATGCACAGGGTGCAATATCAATGGCATCGAGAGACAAATTGATCTCAGCGAACAGATTCAGCCAGAGGTTGAGATCTTTTTGACGGGTTGCACTAATGCAAATCTGCTGACCATGAACACGATAATCCAACGCCAGATCACTGGCAGGAAATTGTTTTTCAGCATTGGCGTGCACAAACCAGCCAAGTTCCGGCTCCTGTAAAGCAGTATGGTCAGGTAAGGCGATCTGGCGCTGTAAGGTTTGCTGAACAGGGAGGGCTAATCTTAAGCTAAGATTCTTAGGTAATATTTTTCGCCATTGCATTAAAATGTGGAATAATTTTTCAGGATCTTGTAACCGCCCTCCTGAAATAATCTCGCTGGATAAGTGATATTGCCAGCAATGTCGAAGTTGCCAACCGTCACGGCGTTTAATGGCGGCAAGAGCGCGAATGTAATGATCTTGGACATCCAGTCCGATATACCATTTAGGTGGATACATATAGAGATCTCCTTATCTACTATCAACGAAAACATCAAATTAATGAAAACCTAATGAGACATGAAAGCGGGACTGGTAAAGGTGATATCTATTATTTGTACATATGGTTATTGTACATATAGTGTTGTACAACCCTTATACTAATCCCTTTATACTAAGCCTTTTATACTACGTACTGATCGTTTATAAACTGCCCGATTAACATGGCGTGAGAAATTTCAGGTGAAGTTCATAAAGTATTTTTTGATCCTTATTGTTGTTTGCATTTTATTGGGAGTTGCCTCGATTTTTGGTTTGTACAAATATATCGAGCCACAGCTTCCTGATGTTGCGACGCTAAAGGATGTCCGGTTACAAACACCTATGCAGGTGTTCAGTGCTGATGGCGAATTAATAGCCCAATATGGTGAAAAACGCCGTTTACCCCTTACCTTGTCAGAAATACCTCCCCTAATGGAGAAAGCTTTTATTGCCACGGAAGATAGCCGTTTTTATGAACACCACGGTGTTGATCCCATCGGGGTGATCCGCGCTGTTTCTGTGGTAATGACTTCCGGTCATGCTTCCCAAGGGGCGAGTACCATCACTCAGCAGCTTGCGAGAAACTTTTTTCTTAGCCGAGAGAAAACTTTGATACGTAAAGCGAAAGAGGCATTTCTGGCGATTAAGATCGAACAATTATTAACTAAGGATGAAATCCTGGAGTTGTATCTCAACAAGATCTATCTTGGCTATCGCGCTTATGGTGTTGGCGCTGCGGCTCATGTCTATTTTGGCAAGAGCGTCAACGAGTTGACATTGGGTGAAATGGCGATGATTGCCGGTTTGCCGAAAGCGCCTTCAACGTTTAACCCACTTTATTCTTATGATCGGGCGATCAGCCGCCGCAATGTGGTACTGGGAAGAATGCTGGAAGAGGGATATATCACTCGGCGTCAGTATGATGAAGCCAGAGAAGAAAAATTGGTTGCCCGTTATCACGCTCCACAAATTATTTTTTCTGCGCCTTATCTGACTGAAATGGCTCGCCAGGAAATGATCAATCGTTATGGTGAAAATGCCTATACAGATGGTTATAAGGTCTATACCACTATCACGCGCAAATCTCAGTTAGCGGCTGTAAACGCGGTGCGTTCCAATGTGATTGATTATGATGTCCGTCACGGTTACCGCGGCCCCCAGGAAGTGTTATGGAAAGCCAATCAGCCGGTATGGAGTCAAACGCAGATTATCGATAAGCTGAAAACCTTGCCCAAATATGGCCCTCTGGTGCCGGCCATTGTGACGAGCTCCAGCACTCACCAGGCACAAGTTATGCTGGTGGATGGCAACAAAGTTGAGTTGACAATGGCAGGCGTGCGCTGGGCACGTCCATTTAAAACTGACAGCTTACAAGGCGCTGTACCACATAGTGTCAATGAAGTCATTCGAGCAGGCGAACAAATTTGGATCAGAAAAGTCAATGATATGTGGTGGTTGGCTCAACTTCCCGACGTTAATGCGGCGTTGGTCTCCATCAATCCGATGAATGGTGCGATAGAAGCGTTGGTCGGTGGGTTTGATTTTGAATTGAGTAAATTTAACCGTGTGACACAATCGTTGCGTCAGGTCGGTTCCAATATCAAGCCATTCCTGTATACCGCTGCAATGGACAAAGGGCTGACGTTGGCTTCATTGCTGAATGATGCGCCAATCAGCCGTTGGGATGCCGGAGCCGGGACGGATTGGCGTCCGAAAAACTCACCACCGACTTACGATGGGCCAATTCGCTTGCGTCAGGGGTTAGGGCAATCCAAGAACGTAGTGATGGTTCGTGCCATGCGTGCAATGGGGGTTGATTACGCTGCTGATTACCTGAAGCGTTTCGGTTTACCGGGTGAAAATGTTGTACGTACAGAATCTTTAGCACTGGGTTCCCCTTCATTTACCCCGCTACAGTTAGTACGCGGTTATGCCGTGATGGCAAATGGTGGTTACCTGGTTGATCCTTACTTCATCAGCAAAATTGAAAATGATGAGGGGAAGGTACTGTTTGAAGCGAAACCTAAAATTGCTTGTCCACAATGTGAAAACATTCCGGTGATTTATGGTGAAACAGCTCGTTCCATTGAATTGTCTGAAGACTCCATTGAGAACGTGGCTCATTCTGATGTTCCGCAAAATCCAGCTTTACCGCCTCAACCGGAGTTAGAGAGCGTATCGGGAAATGTTAATGTGGATGATCAACAGTATGCTCCTCACGTTATTAGTACACCGTTGGCGTTCCTTATTCATGATGCCTTGAATACCAATATCTTTGGTGAGCCGGGTTGGATGGGAACGGGCTGGCGGGCTGCCCGTGATTTGAAGCGCCGTGATATTGGTGGCAAAACTGGGACGACCAACAGCTCAAAAGATGCGTGGTTCTCCGGTTATGGCCCAGATATGGTGGCAACAGCTTGGATTGGTTTCGATGAACATAGCAGAAGTTTGGGGCGTACTCCGGCATTAAAAGGGGAAGGTGGCGCGAAAACAGCTCAACCAATTTGGGATGATTTTATGAAAACTGCGTTGGCAGGTGTTCCTGAGAAAGTTATGGAACCCCCTGCCGGCATTGTTTCTGTCACGATTGATCGGGCTACAGGTAAGTTATCTAATGGTGGTAGCAATACCCGTAAAGAGTATTTCATTGATGGCACTCAGCCGACGGAATATGCCGTACCAGATGTGGGTACAACAGTCACTGAGAATGGTGAAAGTCGTGAACTATTCTGATTGATCTTCCTGCAATCAAAATAACGGAAATAAAAAGGCTTTGTCAGGGAACTGGCGGGGCCTTTTGTTATTTACTGGGGAAGATGATTATGATGATGCGAATTAATTTTGAAGGTGTAGTTAATTTGTGTATTTATTATTTTTAATAAACTGAGTTATTTTTCATAAATATCATTAAAATTATTACATGTATCAAATTAAACCTTACTCTATTTAGGTGTTTATTTTTTATCTCCGTATTTCACCTAAAACGAGTATAAAATTGGTATTGGGATATCAATTGCATACCCGTTTTTAAGGAATGCATTAATTAATGTTTCCCATTATTTTTTTGCTTGCAGGTATCGTTGAGCAAAAAATAGGGCGCTGACATTTCTGGCTTCGTTGAAATCGGGATGCTCCAATAGTGACATCATGTCAGAGATTGGCCAGCGTTTCTGCACTAGTGGTTCGGGTTCATCTCCTTTCAGACATTCTGGATAAAGATCATGAGCAATCATGATATTCATCTTGCTGGAAAAATAGGACGGTGCCATCGTCAATTTCGTCAACAGTTCCAATTTTCCTGCGCCGAAACCAATTTCTTCCTTCAATTCACGATTGGCAGCTTCAAAAATACTCTCGCCAGCATCAATGGCACCTTTTGGAAAACCTAATTCATATTGTTCGATACCAACGGCATATTCGTGAATCAGAACTAATTCATCCCCGATAACTGGAATAATTAGAACTGCTTCACGATTTGCCGGTTTCATTCGTTCATAAACTCGTTTTACACCATTACTGAATTCAAGATCAACAGATTGAATATTGAATAAGCGTGAGTGGGCAACGTCATTTATATTCAGTATCTTAGGTTTTTTTAGATCAATCATGCTTGCCCCTGATGGTTGTCATATACCGGATAATTGAAAATAATAATGCGCCAAATAACTTAAATATTACTGTATTTTTTAAGTGTTGTGATGAAATGGTTACGCATTCAAGCTTTGCTTTAATATGGCGGATTATGTTAGTAAATGATAGCGATTATCGCTTGAATGTATTTTTGTTGCTATCTTACTCACTCTTGCAAAAAAGACGTTAATTTATGGAAAGGTATGAGAAAAATTATATAACCTTTTGTAAATAAAATTAAAAATAGAAGACAAGAATAGGAATAGCCTGATTTTGGGTGTTTCATGAGATTGTTATTCTGCTGATCTCTGTACTGCTGTTATGAGCATGGGGAAAAAATGAACTCATTGGTCATTATATTGGCTATTTTTATCATTAGCCTGATTATAATGGCTTCCTTTCTGATTTTCAGATGGAGGCGGCTTGGTAACGCGTGTTATCTACAGTCAATGGCTAAGACTGCCAGCCGTAAACTGGATACTGATGAATACCAAGCCATAGAATCTTACTTGCGAAACGCCCGTCTTCTGATGAAACCGAATAGTAGACACAGGGCTGATTATCCGGTACTCCCTGTTAAACATGATGATGTTTATACCATCACGCATCCTATTAGCCGTTTTTCTGCTGCAACGGATGGGGAGCACCATTGGCGCTACTATCTTGGTGAAACAGAAATACATTTGCCTGTGTTGTTTGAGCCATTTATCAAACAGCGGAATACGATTGAGATTGTTCGAACCTCATCAATACCGCTTGTCATCGCGGTTAATGGTCACTTTTTGCAAGATTATCAGCAAGATCTGTTCATCACGAGAGTAACGGTAAAAACCGAACATGCCTCCATTCAAAAAAATGGTAATTCGAGTGCTAAATTACTGCATATCCGCAAGGAGACATTAGAAGAATATCGTTTGCGGAAATCAACGGGCATTCAGGGAAGCGTCCTGATGTGTGTTGGTTTATCACTGTGGTTTGTGGCTCTTTTTGTGCCCATTCCGATGTTGCCGTGGTTAATGCTGGTGGCGTTTTTGTTTATTCTAGGCGGTTTTTGGTCACATTTTCGATTGCCCTCTAGTCGAAAATTAGCCAATATCCATTGTTTCAATGGCATTCCGAAACGATGGGGAATATTTAGCGAGTTTGAGCCGGAGCAAAGAAAGAATATCTCTCTGGGCGGTATTGATCTGGTTTATCCCGTACATTGGGAGCCTTATATTTCCCATGATCTTGATCAGAATACCGATATTGATATTTACACCAACTGCGATGTTGTGCGGCAGGGGTGCTATCTCTCTTTGCATGAAGAAGAGAAGCACTATCCTTATCAGCGTAGTAGAAAGAATGTGATGTTGGTGGCTTTCTCTGTATTTGTCATGCTGTTGCTTTACTTTTATCAACCGGTGAACTTATCCATGCGGCTTAGTTTTGCCTGGTTATATGGCAGTAATACCAAGGTCATTACCAGCTTCTATGAGCTACAAAATATGCCGTTGAAGGAAGGGGATGTATTAAAGGTCAAAGGTGTTGGGATGTGCTATGTTCCCCCCAATATCATGCCCAAAGCGAATATTACAATATTCGCACCATTTGATTGTGTGGGTATCTATTGGAATAGTGAAATTCCATTACCTATGCTGGAATCTGAAGTTGTCGAAAGTGCTTCAGCACTGATTACAGCGGTTGGTGAGCAATTACATCCAGTTGAACGTAAAAGTAATCCTAGCCTGAACGCAGCCATTGCCAAATCGGGCATGACCATGCTGGACAATTTTTCACAAATCATTTTGAAAACACAAAAGTTGTGCCAGAACGATGCTGATTGTGGCCGTTTGAAAAATGCATTGGTCAATTTGGGAAATGCCAAAAGTTGGGACAAACTGTTAAAAGCCGCTGAAAGCGGCAAGCTGGACGGAACTAAGGTATTGTTGCGTTCTATCAGTGCCGATGCGTTGGAAAAACTGGTTGATTCCACTACCGCATCATTTATCTATCGGGAGATCGATAAAATGGTCATTCTTATAAACAGTCCATCTCCGGGAGGCGTTTTATTGCTGAGTGATGAGGGGAAAACCTTAGTTGAATACCCGATGCGGACACAATACATATACGAACACTCAGCTTTAGATCGATGGCGGGAATTACAGGGGCTTTTAGAGCTGTTGATGAAGACACCATTTGAAACGGAGGGAATTGTGACAAAATTGTCAGAAGATCCCAACGGGACTCGTCATATCGTGTTGCACCGTGAACCGGATTCCACGTCGATTATTCGTTATCTGGGAGGTTGTTTGCTACTGATGATCTTGTTGGTAACGTTGATCATCAACGTCATATTGATTATCAAGAAAAAGCAGAAAAACCGGCGGCGTCTCCAACATATCACCCAGTACTACGATAGCTGTTTTAATAAGAGAAATATCCATGCAGAATTCAGACACTGATCAGGCTGTTCGCCTTGATAAATGGCTGTGGGCTGGTCGTTTTTATAAAACCCGTTCCATTGCGCGTGAAATGATTGAAGGGGGAAAAGTTCATTATAATGGGCAACGGAGTAAGCCGAGTAAGTTGGTTGAATTGAATGCAGAGATTAAACTGCGTCAGGGAAATGATGAAAAAACGGTGATCGTCTTGGCATTGTGCAGTCACAGACGGAGTGCTACCGAAGCCCAGCAGCTTTATCAGGAAACGGCAGAAAGTATTATCAATAGGGAAAAAATGGCATTGGCTCGTAAAATGAATGCACTCACGATGCCACATCCCGATCGCCGTCCAGACAAAAAAGAACGGCGTACACTGATAAAATTCAAGAACGCAAAATTAAATGAGTCGGGAGATACTTAATCGATTTTAAGCTGTATCCAATAAAAATAGGCAACTTGAAAGACGAAGAGTACAACCGTCTCAGTGAAATGAGAGAGATTTATGACCAAGTATGACCAATTACACCGCTTTTTATTTGAAAGCCATTCTGTCAGAGGGGAACTTGTTTCCGTTAGTGAAACTTACCAACGGATGCTTGAGAATCATCATTTCCCCCAACCGGTACAGCAGCTATTGGGTGAATTGTTGGTCGCAACCAGCCTGTTGACAGCCACCTTAAAATTCAATGGTGATATCACGGTACAGATACAGGGGGATGGGCCGGTCAAACTGGCGGTAATTAATGGTAACAACCTGCAACAGATGCGTGGTACGGCCCGTATTGATGGTGAAGTGAATGCCGCAAGTAGCCTGCGTGATATGGTCGGTAATGGTTATATGGTCATCACTGTGACACCAACAGAAGGTGAGCGTTATCAAGGCGTTGTGGCACTGGAAGGCAATACATTGGCAGAGTGTCTGGATGCGTACTTCAAACAGTCAGAGCAGTTGCCAACTCGCCTGTTTATCCGTACTGGTATGCAGGATGGAAAAATAGCAGCAGGTGGCATGTTATTGCAAATCTTGCCTGGGGCACAAGAAGGCAGCGAAGATATGCTTGACCATTTGGTGCAACTGACTGCAACCATTAAGGGAGAAGAGCTGTTTACGCTGGATGCGAAAGAGATTTTGCATCGCCTTTATCATGAAGAAGATGTCACGCTATATGAACCTCAGCAAGTGGAATTCCGTTGCACCTGCTCCCAGCAACGTTGTGCTGATACGCTGGTGACGTTATCAGAAGCTGATCTTCAGGAAATTTTGCACAACGATGGCAAAATCGACATGCAATGTGAATTTTGTGGCATGCACTATGTTTTCGACGAGAAAGATATCAACGAAATAAAGGCTGCAAAAAAGAGCGGTTGCACTGATTAGCAATGAACTCTTATAGGGCGTTATACACGCCCTTTTTTATACGAATAATTCTGCCATTCCGTGCCCTGTGTCTCATATAAACTTAAAAAAAGTAATGTGATTTCAATTTTTTGATAACAATCGCTGTTAATTAGTCATAATTATTTATTATCCCCTACAGAGATAAAGTATAACCGACCAGGAGCAACAAATGAGCGTTACAGGCATTACTGAGCAGGAACTTGCGGTTTATGGTATTCACGGTGTTAGTGAAATTGTTTATAACCCAAGTTATGAACTGTTATTCTCTGAAGAAACTCAACCCTCATTACAAGGGTATGAGCGTGGTACATTGACTAACCTTGGTGCTGTCGCGGTAGATACAGGTATTTTCACGGGGCGCTCTCCGAAAGATAAATATATTGTCCGCGATGATATTACCCGCGACACCGTATGGTGGGCTGATCAGGGCAAAGGAAAGAACGATAATAAACCGCTCAGTCAGGAAACCTGGTCTCATCTAAAAGGTTTGGTTACTCAGCAGCTTTCAGGCAAACGTTTGTTTGTGGTTGATGCTTTTTGCGGAGCCAATGCGGATACGCGTTTGAAAGTGCGTTTTATTACTGAAGTGGCGTGGCAGGCACATTTTGTGAAAAATATGTTTATCCGCCCGTCAGACGAAGAATTAGTTGGCTTCACACCTGATTTTATTGTGATGAACGGAGCTAAATGCACCAACCCTCAATGGAAAGAGCAGGGGCTGAATTCTGAAAACTTTGTTGCTTTTAACCTGACAGAGCGTATGCAGTTAATCGGTGGTACTTGGTACGGTGGTGAAATGAAAAAAGGGATGTTCTCGATGATGAACTACCTGTTACCACTAAAAGGTATTGCCTCTATGCACTGTTCCGCCAACGTGGGTGAAGCGGGAGATGTCGCTATTTTCTTCGGTCTTTCTGGAACAGGGAAAACCACACTTTCCACTGATCCGAAACGTAAGTTAATCGGTGATGATGAACATGGCTGGGACGATGATGGCGTGTTTAACTTTGAAGGTGGTTGCTACGCGAAAACTATCAATTTGTCCAAAGAGGCTGAGCCGGATATCTATCACGCCATTCGCCGTGATGCCCTGTTGGAAAACGTCACTGTACTGGCGGATGGTACGGTTGATTTCAATGATGGCTCTAAAACAGAAAATACCCGTGTTTCTTATCCGATTTACCATATTGAAAATATCGTTAAACCGATCTCAAAAGCAGGGCATGCGACCAAGGTTATTTTCCTGACCGCAGATGCTTTCGGTGTACTGCCTCCGGTTTCCCGCTTAACTCCAGAACAAACCCAATATCATTTCCTGTCTGGCTTCACGGCAAAATTGGCAGGAACTGAACGTGGTGTGACGGAACCTACACCAACTTTCTCTGCTTGCTTTGGGGCGGCATTCCTGTCACTGCATCCGACGCAATATGCGGAAGTCCTGGTTAAACGTATGCAATTATCGGGGGCGAAAGCCTATCTGGTCAATACAGGTTGGAATGGCACGGGTAAACGTATTTCCATCAAAGATACCCGTGCGATTATTGATGCGATTCTTAATGGTGACATTGAAGAGGCGGATACCATTCAACTGCCGATTTTTGATCTGGCCGTACCAACGACATTGCCGGGCGTAGATACCAACATTTTGGACCCACGCAATACCTATGCCGATAAATCTGAATGGGATGTGAAGGCAAAAGATCTGGCCCAACGTTTTATCAATAACTTTGATAAATATACTGACACCGCTGCGGGTGCTGCATTGGTGAAAGTTGGCCCTAAGCTGTAATGTAATTTAAGTTTTCAATGAAAGAACTCTATTCGGTTGGGTAGAGTTCTTTTTCGGTACTCAACATCAGTTGGATGGTAAATCAAACAGTAGGATTTCACTTTCTTGATTTGCAGTTAGCCGAAGTTGGGACTCATCCCAAATAGCAACACCATCGCTGGTGGTAGCCCGAATTCCATTGATCATTACTTCACCACGAACAACCTGAATCCAGATGTTGCGTGCTTTTTCCATGTCATATTCACCATTTTCACCATTTCTTAATGCCCAACGCCATAATGTCATATCCTGAAAAACTTTTAGGGAACCAGCACGGGCATCAGGAGAAAGAATTAATTGGCGACTTTCGGTCGTATCAAAGTGGTGTTGTTCATAACGAGGAGTGAGTCCTGTTTTTTCCGGTATGATCCAGATCTGGTAAAGATGCAGTTGGCTATCATGCTGTGGGTTATATTCTGAGTGACGGATACCCGTTCCTGCACTCATAATCTGGAATTCTCCCGCAGACACTCTCCCTTTGTTCTCCATATTGTCTTGATGCTCCACCGTTCCAGACAGCACATAAGTCAATATTTCCATATCATTGTGAGGATGCATGCCGAATCCCTGTCCAGCATCAATCACATCCTCGTTAATAACCCTGAGAGCAGAAAATCCCATGAAATTTGCATCATAATAGTTGGCGAATGAAAAAGTATGCCAACTGTCCAGCCAGCCGTGATTGGCATGACCCCGTTCTGAAGCTTGGCGTAAGTAGATCATTGCAAAATCCCTCAAATTTTTTTTGTAGTCTAGTTGAAGGAGTGAAATAGAAAAGACGGGAAATTTAATCTAAATATTCAAAATTTTTGAATAAAAATAAGACAATATCAGGGTAAAAAAAAAGCCAACATAAAGTTGGCCTATAAAGTAAACACTGGAAGCAATGTGAGCAATGTCGTACTTTCACATGGACCCTGAAGGTGGTGCACTGAAAGTGCTAAGAATGATAATCGTTCTCAATATCATTTGTAAAGTGTTTTTTTAAGCAAATTTGAGGTATTGCTTAAGATTCGTGTTGTGATGTTAGTTGTGATGTCAGCTCACCCCCAATTCCATCTGATAGAGATGTTGAGTGCCCATATCATGAAATTGATAGGGTGTTAATTGGTAGCCTCGTAGCCACAGTAAAAACCACCCATCATGCGTGTCCGGGCAAAGCCCGGCGAATCGAAATCCGCCTTTTTTCAGCAATGAGCATAACCCCAGAGCTTCTTCACATGCAGGCAGTTTCAAATAGATTAACTGTCCAGAAGGAAGATCGATGATCTCCGATAAAAAGTCAGCATGAACCTCGTATAGTGTGATTTCCAAACGTCGACCGGATTTTTTAATGCTAAATGGCTCAGAGATCATGGAACGCCGATACATTAATGGTGCATTTAGGGGTGATTCACCAACATATTGACTGACTTGGGCGACCCAGCCTTGCCAAGGTTGGGGCCAGTTCAGTTTAGGTAATGGCAATGATTTAAATGGCAAAATGCCCTGCACAATACTTTCGGGTTCTGGCAAACCAAATGGCGAATCAACATAATCCAGCATCAGCGCCGTAGAATAGAAACCCAAATTTTGGGCGATGTACTGGCTTTTAGGGTGTGAGCATACCTGTTTCATCGTCAATAAATTATAACCTTGCTCTTTCGCATAGCCGCATAAATAACTGCCCAGAGACTTAGCCACACCATAACCTTGAAAATCAGGATACACAGCAATCAGCGCCAACTCTGCCTGACTTTTCTGTACCGTATCTTTAACCAGAGAAGCATGACCAATAAGCAAACCTTGGTGGAATGCCAAGGCGGAGTACCATTGCCCTGTAGTTTGGTGCTCATTGATAAGCTTTGGTAGATAGATATCAGGATAGACATATGAATCACCGTAAACCTCACGGAATAGTTGGCTGATCTTTTTATCATCCCCTGGCTGATAGCTGCGGATCTGAATGGCGGATTGGAAGATAGTCATCGATTCAACCTTAGTTATAACGACGTAGATCCACAACTCGCTGCAATTTTCCTGATCGTGGGTGCGTAGACATGCTATCGATATTAGTTTGCACGATCTCCAGTATATTTTGATGTATGCAAGCCTCTTCCAGACCTGGAAAGGCGGCCATAACCCGATGGCGTATTCTGTCGATATCTACAGGTTGCAGGCTTGCTACCAACAATCGGAGCTGATCTTGCCCTGCCTTCTGACTTAGCTCCAATTGCCAGGCCAAAAGCTCTGTTTGTTGTGATAGTTGTGTCGCTAAATCGTCAGGGAATAATGACAGAGTGCCAAATCGTACACGATAACCTTGATTAGCACGTCCTTGCAGAGCGAATTTACGGCCTGGTTGTTCTGGCTCGCACCAGCAAGCCATATCACCAGTAGGATAGCGGATCACAGGCATAAGTTGTCGTTGCAGGTTAGTGACAACTAATAAACCACGTTTCCCTGGCACAGTAATGGGCCGATGAGTTATTTCATCGACGATTTCGATAATCGTGTCGTCAGAAAATACGCGATGCTCTCCCTGTTTGCAGTCGGGATCAGCAAAGCCAATCAAACCGGCATCAACACTGGCACAACCGATTGAACCTAAACGGGCGTGAGGAAAAACTTGTTGTATGATAGCGACCTGTGGATCAAACAAACTTTCTCCACCATAGAGAATGGTCTCCACCATCGGTAATGTTTGCCCCATTTCTTTCAAATAGTGAGCCAGGCGGATTAACTGCACAGGTACACCTGCCAGAACATTGATATTGTGAAGGCGGATATTGTTAATCAGCAATTCATCTTCCACCTTACAGGTGAAAGGAAATTCCAATATAGGGATTGGTGCATTCGATAATGCGCCGTGGATAAATATAAAGCTGGTATAAAGATCGCCAGCAAAAAACAGGTTAGCCACCCGATCCCCGGTTTTTAATTGGCGGGCAATGCCTTGGCCAAAGGAATTAATAAATGCTTTCCACTCTTGCTGACTGAAAACCGACAACCGTCCATCGCTGGTTGAGCCACCTGTTTTAAACACATGACCGCCTTCCAGTGGTGCAGTCAGCACCGGCCATGTTGGTAAATTAGTTGAATGTGCCCAGTAATGACTGGGTTCCACGAGTGGTAAATCTTCCAAAACCCAATTATTGGGAATGGATTTATAGAGTTCTCGGTAATAAGCTGAATGCTCGCGTGCATGATGGAGCAAATCAGTCAATGTCGTTTTGGTCATCATCTTAATTTTACTCAATTAATATTTACGCAAGTCGATGAATAATGGTGTTTTTCCACTATGTTCATTGCGGTGAAACTCTGCACTTGAAGTGGAAATAACGTCTAAGTTCAGCAGGTTTCCTTCAACAACTTCGGCAATTTTGGGGTCTTTCAATAAGTTTTGGCGCACAGTGAGGGGATCGGCATGATCAACCAATAGCTGAATGCTATCGATACCATCACTGTTATGGTCGATTACCCATTGCACGGGTAATGCCAATTGTTCAGACAAATTAGCAAGATTGAAAAAAATAGTGCCTACCCGTAACAGGGAACCATGGCGCTCTTTAAGTCGGAAACGTGGTGAAGTCAGACCACAAGAACAAGGTTGATTAATCCAGCAACCGAGATCCCCTAAATCGTAGCGTTGGACGGGTTGTGCCTCACGGTGGCGGGAAGTGAATACCAGACGACCCGTTTCACCCTCTGCCACGGGTTGATCATTCTCTATATTGAGAATTTCCAGCCATTGAGTATCAGCCATTAAATGGAAAATACCATCCTCGCCGGCTGCGCACGCATGACCCATTGGCCCAGCGTCGACTGAACCGTAAATTGTTGAACGTATCAGGGTAACGCCAAAATTGGTCAGGAAATTTCGCTGGTTTATATTGAGGTGTTCGCCACCCAGTAATAGCTTACGAATGCCGCCATATTGACGTAGTTTGGTTTCTTCATTTAGAAATAGCCGATGTATCGTGCTTGGCATACCTACCAGCGTATTAATGCGTTGATGTACGATAAAATCAGCGATTTCCCTAAAGTCATTATCAGTAGGGCCACCCATTGGATATTGTGTCACTCCCAATTTATCCAGAATGGTGAAGAAGCTCATCATGCCACCGTACAACTTCCCGCCATACAACAGGTTCATGACGCGATCGGTTGCAGGTTCAAGCCCTGAGGCGAATACGCCATCGGCTGCGGCCAGCATCTGCCTGTGGTAATCATGGTAGCTATAAGCCGCCAGCTTAGGCGTACCACTACTACCGCCACTTCGGAAAAACAGACGAGCCTTATCATTAGGAACCAGCGCCTGAAAATCTGCCTTATTCATGACTGGCAGATTTTCTAATCCGCTTGGACGTGGTGGAGGTACATCAAGATGGGCGCAACCTGCCATTAAATCAGGCGCAAGGCTGACAGATACTCGCTTGGTAAGGCGTGATAGTGCGTAGACTCCATCGTGTGGTTCACCATGATAGCCGTCATGCATCTGTCCCGCCGGCGTGATACGGTTGACACCTGCAGCAAACAGGGCATGACTTATTTCGGTAATATGCTCTTGGTGGGTAATCAACGCACAGCTTTGCAGATAGTTACGCCAGGGCAGCAAAATAGCGCACAGATGCTGACGTGGAGCAGGGCGTATCTGCAATGTACGGAACAAAGGAGACGCTGCTAATTCTTCTTCGTGTCGCCATATCACTCGCCAGTCGTCGGCTTGCCATATTTCACCGCGTACCTGTGTAAACGCAAAATCGAGTTGTTGGAAAGCCGTTTGAGTCGTAATTTCAGCGGATTCCTGAATATCAGGGGTCAGGGCTGGATGTAGTCCGGTACGGCGTTGCAGCGCGGCTGCCATGCGTTGTCCAATATGTTGTAAAACTTCAGGATCATCGCTATCGACCAGCAAACATTGTGGGCTGGAACAGGCTTGTTGGTCATAACGACAGATGTCATCAGCTAATGCATCCAATTGGGTATCATCGGCGGCATCAGGGCTTAACCAGGCAATACTGATACGGTGCCCCCAATCTATCCAGCGGCAACCTGCGGGGAGTTGAGCACGAATGGATGTCAGGGAAGAATCGTTTCCCCAAGCAGAAACCGCATCAGCCTGGCTGAACAGCTCAGTCAATTGTGTCACTGGCAACGGTAAGACTGCTACCCGAGCAGCTAAATCACCTGAAATATCATGAGCCAAAAATTCTGCCAGCAGTTGTGCACTAAACCCGTTATCGCTGCTGCTTGGACGTAACCAGTTAATATTACCCACCAGCAAACTCTCTATTACGGCCATAAAGGGCAGAAGTTCAGCATTGGAAGGTGTAATATGGACGACCAAGCCTAATGGCTTCCAGGTCTCGTATCGGTTCTGGTTATAATCGAATCGACGCAGTGAAAAAGGGTTTTGCCCAAGTTCCCGCTCCAGTTTGGCTTCCAGGGCTTCACGTTGGCAAAAAGCGCTAAGTGATTCTCGGGTTTGGGCATCAAACAATGGGTGTTCACCCAGATTGGCAAGATATTCGGCAAAGCGTTGTGCGCAATCAAGTACCTGCTCAGAAGTATGGGGGTGTGCCAACAGATCAGGTAAACACTCATGCAATTTCGCGATTTCTTGCCCTGCCAATTGCTCTGAAGACATCGGATTATTCATCATTTTTACGGAAACGGTATTTACGGAAGACATATCAATATCTCTTAATCAATTCTGAAGCGGCAATCGCACAACTACGGCTTTTGCTAGTGCCAGCGCGGCCAAGCAGTTCAAACCAATCTGTTTCAAGTTCACAACCACAGCTTTCACCGTAATGCAGTACAGCCAGATCACTTGTAACGATGCTATGGGCTGGGCAGGAAGTGATATAAGGTGATGTAAGATGCAGAAATCCTGGTTCCCCATAGGGTTGGCAGGTTAAATTTTGGGTGTGGCGTACATAAGCACGGGCATAGACCGGAACATGAAAATTATGGTGAGAACATTCAACATAAGGGACTGGGTGTTCAACGGAACCATAACCATCGCGGCAGCGAATATCTGGGATACCCAATTGCTCGGTTATCCGTTGGTACAGTTCTTTTTTAGGAATGGATTGATCGGCATGTGTTTTCCAGCCCCCACCGAGGAAAACCAGCGATTCAGGATGTAATTCTAGTGCTGGCAGCCCCATCTTCTCCATCCTTTGCAGGGTGAACCACAAAAAGGCAGGAAAACCGAAAATCCGAACTGGCAATCCTTCCTGAGCGAATTGCTGGAGTGCTGTAATAGTACCGAAAGGATCGAATTCATTACCTTGTCCGTTATGGCGCAAAGCATAATAAGCCCGATTTACCGGAGCATATTTACACAGGAATTGATCGGTGTAGGCTGTACCCAGTGTGACGGCACCAGCGGGTTCGTAGCTAAGCAGCAGGTAGTTACAGAGTTGATTAGGAGTATTCCAGCCATAATAGTCAAAAATACAGTCCACCATATGCTGGGCAGCCGCAATACTTACAGCATCATAGCGCATACGGCTTTTTTGTCCGGTGGTTCCAGAGGAAGTCAGTTCCAGCGCATCGTGTGCACTATCGCTGAGTATTAGGTTACGTTTGAAATAATTGGCAAATAGCAAAGGCAGATTTGACCAATCATCCAGTGCCATTAGTGCTTGTTTATCCAAGCCATGATCTGACAGCCATTGCTTGTAACCAGGGGTATGTGCGCAGTGATATAGCGTCAGTTCACACATGGCGTTATTAAATAGTGCATCATATTCGGTACAAGCACGGTAAGGATGTGTGATAGCACACAGTGCTTTGACGTGAGGTAAGTTTTGCATATCAGTACTCATTCTTCAGTAACAGCTACAAAGGATTATTAATTAAAATTTATTAATTAATTTTTTATTCTTAGGTTGGGTGTAATAATTAATTTGACGTCTATTTTAATTTAATATTTGGGCGTTGTTGGAGGATGATATGTTGGATCTGACAGTGGTATTTTTTTTGAAAATAGTGATATTGCGTATAATGATAAATGTTTTTTTTACCGTATTACAGTTAATGTCAGTCCTGCGTTTGCGGAGCACATTATTTCAAACCAAATGATAGCAATCAAACTTTTTTTCTAATGTTTTGTTTTTAATTCAATCATTATTTAATACATCTATCTTATTATTTATTATTATGTGTGACGGAGTTAAGTTTCTTTTGGTGTGTGAATGGATTAGGAAAAACACCTATTTTAGAGATAATTTAAGAAATTAAAGCGAATTTTATATTCAAAAAGAGTCTGGCTTTGCCATATGGAAAATTAAAAGTAAATATACCATCAATTGGGGATTATTTGTGTCTCAATTCGTAAAATTCAGTCAGCAATATTATAAAAATATCATCATAACATGCGGTGTAAAAGATAATAATAAATTGTGATTATTTTATATGAATTATTTTTATGGGTTATATTTTACGTTGTATTTTTTCGAAATTTAAGTATATTTCTATGCGATTTATACAACAAAGAGATACTTATAATGAAAAAAGCTCTATTGACTTCAGCGATCGTTGCTGGGTTATCTATTTCTTCATTGACAGCGCATGCAAGTGGTAAACACACCATTTCATTAGGCTACGCCCAAACCGATATAAAGGCGCAAATTGAGGGAAGTGAACCAAATATGAAGGATCTGGATAAGGATCCAAGAGGTCTCAACCTGAAATACCGTTATGAGATTAATGATAATTGGGGCTTTATCAGCTCGGTCACACAAACCAAGCTAGAAATTAACTACTATCATCCTCATAATCGACAGTTATCAGTTGGTAATGGGGACATTACTTATAGATCATTGATGGCTGGTCCGACATATCGCTTCAATGAATATGTCAGCGCCTATGCCTTGATTGGTGCAGCTAAAGTTGAAGGTAAAGCTCGTTTGACTGCACAACCAAGTGTAAGTAAAAAGAAAACAGCTGTTGCCTACGGTACAGGATTACAATTTAACCCGATACCAAGTGTAGCTGTTGATGTTTCCTACGAATATTCTGATTTAAGCCAGGCTAAAACAGGAACGTGGACAGTTGGCGTTGGCTATCGTTTCTAATTTGCTCCAATAGCTATCCCAAAACTTCACCCTGAATGTCAAACTGATGTATGAGTATTTAGGGTGTTGTTCTGTCCAATATTCTCAATTTTTAGGGAATATCAACTCCATTCAACTAAATGCCTTCTTCAGAAAAATTTCTGCACAACACCAAAGCCTGCGCACAAGCCCACGCCGAACTCCATGCCCATTGGAAATTATATCCACCAAGCCAACCGGTTACATCGACCACTTCACCAATAAAGTACAATCCCTTCACCTTATGGGTTTCCATCGTTTTTGATGACAACTCGTGAGTATCCACGCCGCCAAGAGTCACTTCCGCTGTGCGATAGCCTTCCGTACCATTGGGTTGTACCTGCCAGCATTGCAGGGTTGTGATCAGCGCTTTTTTCTGTGCGGGATTGAGTTGTTTCAGGGACAGTTCCGGCAATTGCCCAAGGGACTGCAAACATTCCACCAGACGTTTGGGCAGTAATTTAGCCAGTGTGTTTTTCAAACTCTGGTTGGGATGAGATTCCTGTTCCTTATCCAGAAAATTCTCGAAATCTGTGTCAGGAAGTAAGTTAATACTCACATATTCACTAGGTTGCCAATAACTGGAAATCTGCAAAATAGCTGGGCCAGAAAGGCCGCGATGGGTGAACAGAATGTTTTCCCTGAATACGGTACCATCTTTTGCGGTCACGACAGAAGGAACTGAAACGCCGGAAAGCGTTTGAAGTTGTTCCAGTAGTGGTTTATGCAGGGTAAAGGGAACTAATGCTGCACGTGTAGGCAGGATGTTGAGTCCAAATTGCTCTGCAATGCGGTAGCCCAAAGGAGAAGCTCCCAGGCCAGGCATGGACAAACCACCGGAGGCTACAACAAGTGAGTGTGCACTTACTTGTCTTCCTGTTACTGTAATGACAAAACCCTGCTCTTTCTTTTCGACATGGGTAACTTCACTGCGCAATCGAATCGTTACTTGCCCTATTTCGCACTCTTTCAAAAGCAGGTCTATGATTTGTTGCGCGGAGTTGTCGCAGAAAAGCTGTCCCAATGTTTTTTCGTGGTAAGGGATATTATAGCGTTGTACAAGATCAATAAAATCCCACTGGGTATAGCGAGCAAGTGCTGACTTACAAAAATGGGGATTGGCGGAAAGGTATGCCGTTGGTTCGGTATACATGTTGGTGAAATTGCAGCGCCCTCCACCGGACATCAAAATCTTGCGACCAGCTTTTTTGCCATTATCCAGTACCAGAACGTTTAATCCAGCTTGCCCTGCTTGTGCAGCACAGAATAAGCCGGCAGCGCCAGCACCAATAATAACTACATCAAATTTTTCCATTCATTTGTCTCTTTTAGCCGAGTTAATTGTGGGAATTCACTGCATTGTGAGGGCTCTGTTCACGAACTACGGAGAAAAATAGGCATTTGGTTTAACTTTCTACGATAAAAAGTTATTTTTCATCAAAAAAATATCAAAATATTAAAATTAAATAACTCTTTGATATAGTTAATAAATGCAAGGATTTTTATGCCATTTGACCATCATTAAATCAAAAAAAGGTCATATTTCTCTTTTCCCGCTAACGTTTGTCACTGATAATGCGCGCGTTCATGTCCTACTAACTGGCTTAACGTTTATGCTACA
Organism: Xenorhabdus ehlersii; assembly: GCF_003610465.1. Classification (GTDB taxonomy): domain Bacteria; phylum Pseudomonadota; class Gammaproteobacteria; order Enterobacterales; family Enterobacteriaceae; genus Xenorhabdus; species Xenorhabdus ehlersii. The sequence goes on from NZ_RAQI01000001.1 coordinate 1,212,099, forward strand.
TCTGTTTACTGGCCTGGAATTTTATACCGGCCTTATGTTAGTGCTTGCTCTGTTGTTTGTGCTTTTCTATGAAGCCATCAATGGGTTTCATGATACCGCAAACGCAGTAGCAACTGTTATTTATACCCGGGCAATGCGTTCACAGCTCGCTGTTGTGATGGCAGGGGTTTTTAACTTTTTGGGTGTTCTCCTTGGTGGGTTAAGTGTCGCTTATGCGATTGTGCATCTACTACCTACGGATCTTCTGCTAAATGTCAGTTCAGCTCACGGTTTGGCTATGGTTTTTTCCATGCTGCTGGCGGCGATCATCTGGAATTTAGGTACGTGGTATTTCGGCATTCCTGCATCCAGTTCCCATACGTTGATTGGTTCTATTATCGGCATCGGCCTGACTAATGCGATAGTGACCAGTTCTTCAGTGGTTGATGCGTTGAATATTCCGAAGATGATACAGATTTTCATGTCCTTGATTCTGTCTCCTCTTGTTGGCCTGATCATTGCCGGAGCGATGGTGTTTTTACTGCGTCGCTACTGGAGTGGTACAAAAAAACGTCGTCGTATCCATATGACGCCTGTTGAGCGTGAAAAACAGGATGGCAAACGTAAACCCCCATTCTGGACACGTACTGCCCTGATCCTCTCTGCTGTTGGTGTGAGTTTCTCCCACGGAGCGAACGATGGTCAGAAAGGAATTGGTTTGATTATGCTGGTTCTGATTGGCGTTGCGCCTGCAGGGTTTGTCGTCAATATGAATTCAACCAGTTATGATATTGCACGTACTCGTGATGCCGTTGTCCACTTGCAGCAGTATTATGGGCAGCATACTCCAGCGCTGACACATGCGATTGAGCTGAATCCAGCCGTTTCTTCTGTTGACGATCAGCTAGATATGACGTTCCATTGCGATAGTTCACGCGCATTAGTGGTGCTGAACAAGGCTGAAAGCATGTTGGCGAGTATTCAAAATTTCAACGAGTTAACGCCGGATCAACGTAACAGTATGCGCCGTATGTTGATGTGCGCCGCTGATACGACCAACGTTGTGGCTAAGCTGCCAGAAACCAGCCTTGAAGATGCACGTTTCCTGAATAAGCTGCGTAAAGATCTGCTAAGTACCGTGGAATATGCGCCATTATGGATCATTGTTGCCGTGGCTCTTGCCTTATCTTTGGGCACAATGGTTGGCTGGAAACGTGTTGCTGTGACTATCGGTGAGAAGATTGGCAAAAAAGGCATGACTTATGCCCAAGGTGTTTCTGCGCAGGTGACTGCTGCGGTTTCTATTGGTGTTGCCAGTTATACCGGTATGCCGGTATCCACGACACAAGTGCTCTCTTCTGCGGTAGCGGGGACGATGCTGGTTGATGGTGGTGGTGTGCAGAGCAAGACTATCAAGAATATCATGTTGGCGTGGGTTTTGACGTTGCCGATTTCCATTGCATTGTCGGGCTTACTGTATTGGATCGCCCTGAAACTGATCTAATCACATCTTAGAAAAAAGGTTGGCTGTTCGTTATTGCAAGCCAACCTTTTTTATTTTATCTCAGATCATCATCGCTACCAGACATAGCAGAACAACGCCACATAGCATTTCTGTCAATATAAATTGTTTTCTCATCCTTTCGCATAACAAGACGACATCAGGGTCGTGATGGTTGATATAACTTTGTGAATTGATATAACGCACGAGCCGAATCTGCTTATTGAATTGACCATTAGCTTTAAAAAAACCATTCCCATCAACGGCTTGATACAGCATTGGATCTGACTCGCGTAAAATTGACAGAAGTACACGGAGCGAAGAAAAGTAGCGCATTATGTTAACAATGCAGATAAGACAAACAGCCCAAAATAGTGCCGTGGTATTGAACATACTTCCCCCTCCTGATCGTGGCAGCAATAGTTGCCAGCAAAAGAAGAAACCAACCGGAAACGTTTTTATTTGAATAATGACTATATTAAATATTAGTTAAAAATACAGTGCTCAGCGGGTATTATCGTAAGGCATATAATCCGCTATTGTGGCCAGACTGCGAGAAATAAAACAATAAGTTGTGATCAAAACAACACTCAAAAGACACATTGAGCGGTTATAGTATAAACATCGAATCATGGCGTTTAATGTTGCCAATCCATTTAATCGACGTTATGGAAGGAGTTCTTATGGCTTACAAACATATTCTTGTTGCGGTTGATTTATCTCCAGAAAGTCAGATTTTGGTGGAAAAAGCTGTATCATTGGCGAAACCGTACAATGCCAAAATTTCCCTGATCCATGTTGATGTTAACTACTCTGATCTTTATACCGGCCTGATTGACGTAAATCTTGGTGATATGCAGGAGCGTATCGCGGATGAAACCCGTAATTCCCTGAAAGAACTCTCTGCTAGTGCAGATTACCCCATTCAGGAAACGTTGAGTGGCAGTGGTGATTTAGGACAAGTCCTTGTGGATGCTATTAAGCAATACGATATGGATCTGGTTGTATGTGGTCACCATCAGGACTTTTGGAGTAAGTTGATGTCTTCAGCTCGCCAGCTTATTAACACCGTTCATGTTGATATGTTGATTGTACCTTTGCGTGACGAAGAATAATCTTCGGTTGATATTTTATTCCGTAAAATCGCCTGCTTATGCAGGCGATTTTTTTATCCTCAGAAAAGATAATGAAACTGGTTTAGAAATTGTCAAAGTTATTTTTGAGAAAATATATAAAAAATAGTTGTTGAAATTTAAGCATAGAACAGTGCTATATTCAGAAAGCAAACCGTAATTACCTCACATTTTCGACAAAAAAATAATATGGGAAATGGCAGGGGGTCATCACATCTGAATGACAAAAAGGAAGCCCAAATGAATGTTTCATTATCTTTAGTTTCATTTCTTGATTCGGTTCAATCCCGTAATCAGCATCAACCAGAATACCTACAGGCAGTACGAGAAGTGTTGACCTCTCTCTGGCCTTTTCTGCAACAAAACCCGCAATATTGTGAGCAAGGGTTATTGGAACGCCTAGTGGAGCCGGAAAGAGTTATCCAATTCCGCGTTTGCTGGGTGGATGATCACGGGAAAGTACAGGTTAACCGCGCATGGCGGGTTCAGTTCAGCTCTGCTATTGGGCCATTTAAAGGTGGGATGCGTTTTCACCCTTCTGTTAATCTTTCTATCCTGAAATTTTTAGGCTTCGAGCAGACATTGAAGAATGCGTTGACAACTCTGCCGATGGGAGGCGGAAAAGGGGGTTCTGATTTCGATCCCAAAGGGAAAAGCCACGGTGAAATTATGCGATTCTGTCAGGCATTGATGACAGAACTGTACCGGCATCTGGGGCCAGATACCGATGTGCCTGCCGGAGATATTGGCGTAGGCAGCCGTGAAGTAGGTTTTATGGCGGGTATGATGAAAAAACTGTCGAACAATACGGCGTGCGTTTTTACGGGTAAAGGTCTTTCTTTTGGTGGTAGCCTGATCCGCCCTGAAGCCACCGGATATGGGCTGGTTTATTTCACCCATGAAATGCTCAAACGGCATGGTATGGAACTTGAAGGTATGCGGGTATCTGTGTCTGGTGCGGGAAATGTCGCCCAGTATTCTATTGAGAAATGTATGGAACTGGGGGCAAAAGTCGTCACAGTATCGGATTCAGGCGGTACGGTATTGGATGAAGATGGTTTTACACCGGAGAAACTGGCTCATCTTCAAGAGATCAAAAACCAGCGTTACGGCCGTGTAGAAGAGTATGCCAAAGAGCGTGGACTGACTTTCCTTCAAGGCCAGGATCCGTGGTCTATTCCTGTGGATATTGCCCTGCCTTGTGCGACGCAGAATGAACTGGATTTGGAAGCAGCAAAAACATTGATTAAAAATGGTGTGAAAGCGGTTGCGGAGGGCGCCAATATGCCGGCGACAATTGCGGCTACTACGGCTTTCCTTGAAGCAGGCGTTTTGTTTGCACCGGGTAAGGCGGCTAATGCGGGTGGAGTGGCAACTTCGGGTCTGGAGATGGCACAGAACGCAGCACGTTTGAATTGGAAAGCAGAGAAAGTGGATATTCGTTTACATCACATCATGCTCGATATCCATCAGGCTTGCGTAGAATATGGTGGAGAAGAGAAACAAACTAACTACGTACAAGGTGCAAATATCGCTGGCTTTGTCAAAGTGGCGAATGCGATGTTGTCACAAGGTGTTGTGTAGTTAGGTAGTTATGCAATTAATTTATTGTCTAACTACATGATTCGTTGTAATTAATAACCCCATTCAGAACATGGGGTTTATTTTTTTAACAAGGATAAATATCGAAACGGTGGTTTTTGGTGGTAATTGCAGCGGAAGCTTTAACACCTGCCAGTGGTTCTGCATAATCTGGTCGTTTCACTACAACACGACGTTTTGCCAATGTTCGGGCAGGTTCCAGCAAACTATCAGCATCCTCATCCGCCCCGACCAGCGATTGGAAAACCCGCATTTCTTTTTTGACCAGCGCGCTTTTTTGTTTATGTGGATACATAGGATCAAGATAAACCACATCTGGCGGCGGTGTAATATCCGTCAAAGCTGTAATGCTTGAGGCATGGATCAACGTCATGCGCTCTTTCAGCCAGCCGCCAATCTCTTCATCCTGATAGCCACGTTGTAGGCCGTCATCCAGCAATGCGGCTACCACTGGGTTGCGCTCTAACATCCTGACATGACAACCGATAGAAGCCAGTACAAAAGCATCGCGTCCCAATCCAGCGGTAGCATCCACAACATTGGGTAAATAATCTTTCTTGATGCCGACTGCTTTCGCGACGGCTTCGCCACGACCACCACCAAAGCGACGACGGTGTGCCATTGTACCGCTGACAAAATCGACATAAATCCCGCCCAGCTTAGGTTCATCGCACTTGCGCAATTCCAGTCGTTCGGGAGTCAGTACTAATGCCATGACTGATTCTTCATCGTGGATCAGATTCCAACGTTCAGCCAATCGCGATAAGGCGCTGCGATCAGCGCCTTCTTCACAAATCAAACAAATCTTCACTGGTTTTATCCGCCGATGCCGTAGCTCTTCAGCATTGCATCCAGTTCTGGTTCACGACCACGGAAGCGGACAAACAGAGTCATTGGATCTTCTGAGCCGCCACGGGTCAAAATGTTGTTGAGGAATGACTGACCGGTTGTGCGATTGAAAATTCCCTCTTCTGAGAAGCGAGAATAGGCATCGGCTGCCAGCACATCCGCCCACAGATAACTGTAATAACCTGCTGCATAGCCACCATTAAAGATATGGCTAAAGGAGTGTGGGAAGCGCCCCCAATCTGGTGATGGCACAACCGCAACCTGTTTTTTCACTGATTGCAACGTTTCCAGGATTTGCGCCCCCTTAGCTGGATCATATTCCACATGCAGACGGAAATCGAACAGTCCAAACTCAAGCTGACGCAGAATTCTCATTGCGGCCTGATAGTTTTTGGCTGCCAGCATATTATCCAGCATCTCTTGTGGCAGCGGTTCCTGAGTTTGATAGTGACCGGAGATAAATGCCAATGCTTCCGGCTCCCAGCACCAGTTTTCCATAAACTGGCTTGGGCACTCTACCGCATCCCACGGTACGCCACTGATGCCAGCAACATCCAAGGCTTCAATCTCGGTCAGCATGTGGTGCAGGCCATGCCCAAATTCATGGAACAGTGTTGTGACTTCATTGTGCGTAAACAGGGCGGGTTGATCACCGACTGGCTTGTTGAAGTTACAAGTCAGATAAGCGACAGGGTTTTGCAATTCACCAGATGCATGACGCATTCTGCCAACATAACTGTTCATCCATGCGCCACCGCGTTTATGTTCACGGGCGTAAAGATCTAAATAGAAACTGCCGCGCAATACCTGCTTATCATCATACAGATCAAAGAAACGAACATCAGGATGCCATGTATCTACACCATGGCGCTCTTTGGCAGTGATGCCATAAATGCGGCGAACCACTTCAAACAGCCCTTCCAGCGCTCGTTGTTCAGGGAAGTAAGGACGTAGTTGTTCATCATCAATAGAGAAATCGTGCTGCTTTTGCTTCTCGCTGTAATATGTCAGATCCCACGCTTCCAGCTCATTAACACCGTAGTGAGATTTGGCGAAGTCAGTGAGTGCTTCCAACTCTTCTTTACCTTGTTGGTGGGCACGTTTGGCCAGGTCGTTCAGGAAATCGAGTACTTGCTGAGGTGTTTTAGCCATTTTGGTCGCCAGCGAACTTTCAGCATAGTTCTTGAATCCCAGTAATTGGGCCAGTTCATGACGTAATGCGAGTAGTTCCGCCATCACTTCACTGTTATCCCATTTTCCGGCATCTGGCCCTTGATCGGAAGCACGGGTTGTATAGGCGTAATACATTTCTTTGCGCAGTTCACGATTATCGCCATAGGTCATGACCGGCAGATAACTTGGCATATTGAGTGTCAACAACCACCCATCCAGCCCCTTGGCTTCGGCGGCGGCCTTGGCTGCGGCTTTGGCACTTTCAGGCAGACCGGCCAGATCGCACTCGTCGGTAATCAGCTTGGTCCACCCCATAGTGGCATCCAGCAAATTATTGCCGAACTTTGCCCCTAGCTCAGATAAACGGGCAGTAATTTCACCGTAACGCTTCTGTTTCTCTTCTGGCAAGCCAATGCCGGTCAATTCAAAATCACGCAAAGTATCTTCAACAACCTTGCACTGTGGCAGGGAAAGGGTCATGAAGGCTTGGCTATCTCTCAGGGATTTGTAGGCTTGATATAACCCCTTGTGTTGCCCCAACCAGGTATCGAACTCAGAGAGCAAGGGCAGGCTTTGCTCATAGGCTTCGCGAAGCTCTGGACTATTCTTGACCGCATTCAGGTGTTCGACTGGCGACCACATACGGGAAAGCCGATCTTTCTCTTCTGAAATGGGTTGGCACAGATTATCCCAAGTAAAAGCGGAGTTTTCGGATAAAATCTTCTCAATTAATTGGCGGTAATTGGCTAACGTCTCTTCCACAGCAGGCACGACATGTTTTGGTTCGATTGCAGAGAAATCAGGCAATGCAGAAGATGTCAGTAGCGGATTAGTCATAATGAGCGCCTTATATGTATATTTAGGTATAGGCTGAAACCAGCCCCGCATCCCAATGGGTTGTTGACGATAGATGGGGATAAGATACCGTGAGTTCAATGCTAATGCTGCACTTTTATGCGAATAATTAGGCTCTTTTTCTATCAGAGATCTGTGAAGTCACGGAGAAGTTTAGATATTCTTGGAGACGCGCTATAATCCCTGCTCTTCATCAGTTTCATTAATGGAAGATCATCGTCCCCGGTGGGGCCGCCAGCGGCCCTCGGCAGGTTCGACTCCTGTGATCTTCCGCCAATTACCCTCCGCTTAACTCAATTTTTCCATTCAAATAAGTAAGCATAATAAGTATGCTGATGTTGATGCAAGGTTGCGTTGGGATTGTGTTAGCCGCTTTTATTACTCAAGTACCAATGTTTGCTTCTCAATGGGGAATGTTTCCAGGTCAGGCTGCATTTCTTATCACATTATTCGGGCTGATAGGTTGGCTCTCTCGTTTAGTACTCACACAGTAGTACACATTACTGGGTTTCTGTAGGATAAAAATGTCGGAGAATAAAAGTATGGCGCAACACTTTCATTGGCAGAAAGAAAATAGTTCGTCCAGATATTTATAATAAATATTAACGATTATTATTGATTGGAAGTTGTATTACGCTCCGTTCCTTGGAACCCTAATTATTTATTATCAAATCGGTTTCTCTATCCAATTATACAGTGTATCAAGTTGATGAATGCGTTGGTGGTAACTTTGCAGCAAACAGGCTGTATCACCCTTGCACTTTTGGCGCTGTTTCAGCCATGCAGTTTGGTTATCATACATTTCACCAGATACGCCCATGGCAAATAACCCTCGCAGAAAGTGATATTTCACATTTAATTCCACATCCAAATCATTTAGCTTTAGGTCTGAACAAATTGCTTTTTCATCCGGTGCCTTGGCTTTGGCACAGTCAAAACTGGCAGCAAAACTGAGTGGGGAGAAGATAAGTAACATAAGCCAGAGATATTTCATTTAATTCTCCTTTATGGGAAAGAACTTGAATGATCGGGCTTTACCAGTTGCATCTAATTTGCAGGAAAATCGAATGTCGTGCCAGCCATCATCCGTCCTATACATACCGATACCGACCAACTCAGAAGGGTGTTTGAGTCTTATACTATCTTCTGAAACCACACCGAGGAAAACTTTATCAGCATCTTTGTGATATTTCTTAATGATGGGTAAGGCAAAAGGACGACAAATAAACTCTGCCACTTTTTTGGTATCTGACCAACTTTCTACCATTGGTAGTGCAGATTTATCTGTAACTTGCTCATTAATCTGCTGTTGCAGGTATTTTTTCTGGTCTGGAGATAATTGTTGAGATGGTACTTTTGCTTGTGCAAAGGCAGATAATAGTAGGCTGATGATCCCCAAATAAGTTAAGTATCTTGAGTAAAACATAATGGCATACTCCTTGTTTGAGATTAAAAAAGTATGGCATGGATTTTGTGGGTGCGCCATTAATATACATGCATTTCATGAGTCTTTAAAAGAAAATACCCTACCTCGTTTTATTTTTAGTGAGGTAGGGTATTTTAAGTATTTTATAAATAATTCATTATGCCAAATGACGATATATCAATAATATTATCATTTGGATATTAAGTATATTGATTCATAAGGTTTAATTTTAATCTCATGATCTACCGTTGCAGGTGATGGGTAATTGCTCATCAATACCTGCCATTCTTTGCTTAAAAGAGCAGGTTCTGGAGACCAAAGTTGAGTTTCATCGCTTAGGTTTGCAATAACCAGCAAGGTTTGATCCTGCCAACGACGCAGATAGCACCACAGTGAAGGGTGTTCTGGCAGCAGATCCAGGTAATCACCGTATGTCAGAATGGGCTGTTGCTTTCTCAATTTAATCAAATTGTGGTAGCAATAGAAGACGGAATCTTCGTCCTGTAAGACGGTTTCGGCGTTGATCTCTGAGTAATTACTGCAAGGCGCAATCCACGGTGTTCCGGTGGTAAAACCAGCGCTTGCTGAATTATCCCACTGCATGGGGGTTCGGCTGTTATCACGGGATTTCTGCGCCAAAATCGCCAGTATATCCTCTGGTTGCACACCTTTCTCAATACGCTCTTGATACATATTCAAGCTTTCGATATCCCGATAATCTTCAATGCGCGTAAAGTGAGGATTTGTCATGCCCAGCTCTTCGCCCTGATAAATATAAGGCGTGCCTTGCATACCGTGCAACACCATCGCCAGCATTTTAGCGGATGTTTTATGGTGTTGGTGTTCATCCCCGAACCGAGAAACAATGCGCGGCTGATCATGGTTACACCAAAAAAGCGCATTCCAGGCTTTTTGGTGCATACCCTGCTGCCATGTTGCGAAAATCTTTTTCAGTTCAACGTAATCTGGTTTTGCCCGAGTCCATTTTTCTCCATTTGGGTAGTCAACTTTTAGATGGTGAAAATTAAACGTCATGGACAGCGTTGTTCCGTCCAGGGCAGCATAGCGTTGGCAGTTCTCAAGGCTGGTGGATGACATTTCACCAACGGTCATTAATCCTTTAGGCTGGAAAACATCACGGCTCATTTCTTGCAGAAACTCATGTATCCGCGGGCCATCGGTGTAGAATCGGCGGCCATCGCCGTGATCATCATTAGGATAATCTTGCTGTTTTGAGACAAGGTTAATGACATCCAGACGCAAGCCATCAACGCCACGATCAGCCCAGAATTCACAGATTTTTTTCAGCTCAGCGCGAACCGGTTCATGCTCCCAATTTAAATCGGCTTGTTCAACCGCAAACAGGTGGAGGTAATATTGTTGACTCTCTGCATGCCATTGCCACGCATTACCACCGAATTTGGATTTCCAGTTATTGGGCAGGGAATCTTCAGAACCATCCCGCCAGATATAAAACTGGCGATAAGGGCTATTAATGTCCTGTGCCGCCTGGAACCACGGGTGTTGGGTTGAAGTGTGATTGAAAACCATATCCAAAATAATGCGCATGCCACGTCGATGGGCATTTTGCACCAAATTATCAAAGTCCTCCATGGAGCCATAATCAGGATTGATAGCACAGTAATCAGCGACATCATAGCCATTATCAACCTGCGGAGAGGGATAAATCGGCGTGATCCAAATGGCCTCAACGCCGAGTCGCTGTAAATAATCCAGCCGTTGGGTGATCCCGTTGATATCTCCCGTACCGCTACCGGTACTATCCTGAAAACTTTTTGGATAAATTTGGTAGATAACGCTATCCATCCACCATGGTTTTTGTTCCGTCATAAATAGATACCTACAAAATTAATTGGCCTGTTCATTGGGTAAGAGCGCCTTGCGTTCATTTCTGCGATAAGCCAGAACAGTCAGGAAGAATGGCACAACAATAGCGATGAGCATGGCAATCAGATAAATCATCCAGAACTGTGGCTTGATAGAAAGAATTCCTGGTATTCCGCCAACGCCGATACCATTAGCAATCACATGGTTGAGTCCACAAACCAGTCCAGCCAGAGCTGCGCCAATCATCGCACAGAACATGGGGTAACGGTATTTGAGGTTGATACCATACATGGCGGGTTCGGTTACGCCCAGATAGGCTGAAATTGCCGCAGGAACAGAGATTTCGCGTTCTTTTTGTTTCTTGCTTGCCCAGACAATGCCGAGAACGGCAGAACCTTGTGCGATATTAGATAGCGCAATAATAGGCCAGATCGGTGTTCCTCCGGTGCTTTGGATCATTTGCAGGTCGATGGCCAGTGTTGTTTGGTGTACACCCGTGATAACCAGTGGAGCATAGAAGAAACCAAACAAGGCGGCTCCGATAGGGGCAAAGCTACCCGTCATTAGACTTTTAACAACCCAGGCAACACCATCCCCGATAGCACGTCCGGCAGGGCCTATCAGGGCGTGGGCAAGGAGGACAGCCAGTACCAGAGAAGCCACAGGGACAATCACAAGATAGAGATAGTCTGGTACCCATTTTTTCAGCCGGGTTTCAATCCACCCCAACGTGAGGCCAGCTAATAGGGAAGGAATAACCTGTGCCTGATAACCGACTTTAGAAATGGTAAACCAGCCGAAATTCCAGACTTCGGGCGTTTGTTGCCCAAGCAGGTAGGCATTCATCAATTGTGGGGAAACCAGGGTAATACCGAGAATAATCCCCAGAATGGGTGTTCCGCCCATCTTTTTGACGGCAGACCAACAGATACCTACAGGGAGGTAGAAGAATACAGCTTCACCGATTAGCCAGAGAAAATCATAAATACTCTGCCAGACAGGATAGAGTTGCGCGAGCGATTTGCCTTCACTAAACGGGATATCGCCGATCAGGTTACGAAAACCGAGGATTAAACCGCCGCTGATCAGGGCTGGCAGTAGGGGGAAGAAGATCTCAGCAAAATGTGAAATTGCATTTTCATACCATTTCATATTTTGGCGAGCAGCTTGTTTAACTTCTTCTTTATTAACGGATTGTTTCCCTGTGGTTTCAAGCAGAGCTTTATAATAGACATCCACATTTGTCCCAATCACGACCTGAAATTGTCCGGCATTAGTGAAGCATCCCTTGACCATTGGTAACTCTTCAATGGCTTTGGCGTCGGCATTTTCTGGTGTATTAAGAACGAATCTGAGGCGGGTGATACAATGACTGACGGAAGCGATATTTTCTTTACCACCAATCAAGGTAATAAGATTATCAATATCCTTTTGATTTATTTGTTTTTTCTTCATGCCTTTCTCCTTGGTGTGGCAGGAGTTATAAATAATGGAGTTTTGCGATTAACAGAATGATTTCTCTCATGATGAGATAATGAATAGACTGAAGTAATAGCAGGTTAATCCTAGACAGATTTTTATATTTTGAATATGAAAAGTTGCTTTGTTTGAGTTTTAGATCACATTTTAGGCCATTGATTTGAAATTAAAGGGTTTTTTATATTCGTAGTACTTATTATTATCGGGTTTTTAGTTTTTTCAGTAATTAATAGATGTGACTTATAGGTTCATACCATCGATGGCTTGGTAAAATAAAGAAAGATCCGTACCCTAGCGAGTCACAACTTGGATCTGCGCCCGGTGGCGGCGCAGAATGTTATTCAATTCGATGATATCCGTGTGAATGGTGTGGTTGGAAAAACAGATCCACGGGAATTTTAACCTGTTATCTATCGGTTTTTCGTGAATGAATGAGGTATTGCTCTCCATAAGCACCAATAATTGATACTCCATATGATTGTCGGTATTAAGGCTATAATGAAAGCAAATAGTAAGCTTTGTAATCCGCTGTTGATCAGGTAAACCACAGGCGTATATAAGAGGCTTGAAAAGTATATTCCTAATGTTGTGATAATGAGCGCGAGATAAAATCGATTAAATTTAAATAGAATAATGTGTGAAATTAATAAAAATAGGCACGGGATGGTAATTAAATAAGACAGGGCGGGTATTTTTATGGAAATTATTGCACAGAGTAATCCAATAAAAATAAAGGGGATCTGTCTGTAAGATTTTTTTACATTACGATTCATCTGATGGTGAAAAAGATGTTTTCCCCAGAATAAACAAAGAATTAAAATGCTGATACCAAGGACAGCGGTGATATCGGAGGGAATTATAACTAACCCGTATATGGGCAACGGAAAGTAAACTGCATCTTTATTATGTCCCAGTAGTTCCATATCTTGCTGTACGATAAAATAATAACCCACTTTTCTCACGGTATTCTGGTATTGAAATAAGGTTTCAGGGGAAAGATTTTCTAGCGTATCGCTCATTCTGTGATAATGTTCGAAGCCTTGTACGACTGCAAAATTCAGTCCGGCTATCCCTTTTTCTTTAAATACCGTGTAATCAGTATCGTTCTGTAAAATATCATATATCAAAGGGGTAAATGAGAATGCAGTGACGTTGCTTAAATTCTTATTTAATGCCGTCATCAGAGCATAAGGTTGAGCAGAGGTTTCAAATAATACAGGAATACCATGATTTCCCCTTGCTTCAAAATTCAAAACAAGGCTAATCGATTGTAACTCTTCATCGGTCAATTGGTTGGCAAAATAATTTGCGCCTAATAAACCTAACTCTTCACCATCGGTTAGTAAGAAGATAACATTATTTTTTATCGTCGTTACTTGGGTCAGATCCCGCATTAGCTGCAACATGGAGGCAACAGCCATGCCATCATCCCCTGCTCCAGGAGAGGTGCCCACACTGTCATAATGCGCGACAATCAATATCGTGTTTTTAGCGGCAGGAGAAGTTCGTTTAGCAATGATGTTGGTGCCGTAAGCGGAGTTTCCCTGTTTTAGCCCTGAGCGGATGCGCACTTCTTCTTCAAAAGTTTTGGCACCGACTCGTGCTAGTTCTGCATCAAATGCGCGGCGTTGGTATTCATCAAGTTGTGAGTAGATTTTTTCCTGACGAGCAACAAGTTCATCGATAGTGAACAGGAACGGTTGTTCGATAACATGGTATCCCATTGCTTGAATTTCTGTGAGTAAATAGCGGCGGATCTGTTCTTGCTGTGTGGATACTGTAGGATGTGGTTTGGCTGCAATGATACTGAGCGCTTTTTGTACGTTTAAATATCCTGTTTCTTTAGTTGGTAAGGTGGTCATCGTTGTCGGTTGTACCATGCTGACACCTTGATATACAGATAAACCAAGAACAACGACTAAAATCAGGCTCAAAATGATACGAGTCATGTTGTTTCCCCAGTGTTGTCAATAGGCTGCGTGATAACAGTTTCTTGGCAAGAACAAGTACTGTCACACGCAGTGCTAATACTTAGCTCATTTTTACGTCCATTAAGGTTTCGATAGCACCACTTTGTAATAATCGCTGCATCTTAGGAACCACTTTAGTCTTTTGGTCAATTGGCAGAACATTAACGCCAGAACCCAGAAATACGGGAATGGTTGTAATGAACAATTGTTGCAATTCACCTGCATTAGCAAAATATGCAGCTGTTTTTCCTCCTCCCACGACCCAGACATTTTTGTCTTTTGCTGCCAGTCTTGCCTTGGAAGCGATGGACTTAGGGGATTCTTGGGTGACTACCGCGTTGATCCCTACAGGAATGGATAGTTTTCTTGAAGAAAGAATAAATGACGGAATATCTTTATAGGGCCAGTCATCCGCTGAGTTTTTCATGATCCATTCATAAGTTTCAGCACCCATAATGGCCGCGCCAATTCCACGGTAAAAATCATCATACGGGGTGGCATCATCGCCAAGTGTGAATTCATAGAGCCAATCCAACTCGTGGTTTTCCGTTGCGATATAACCATCCATTGTTGCAGCGACAAAATAAATGAGCTTTGACATCATTTTTCCTCATAGTTACACATTACAATTAAAACTTTGGCTAATTAACCCTGTTTGACAAGTAAAAAGTTTCATTAATTAATTTCAGCCAATTTAATAACATTATTAAATTAGTTTTATAAAGCCTATTCCCTTAGGCTCTAAATTATCAGGTCGATTAGGCCGTGTTCTTTATAATCTATAAAGTAAGATGTGTCATTGTATATTCGCATTATGGTGTTACTGGTTTATTAGTGTTACGAGTTTATTGGCGCCATGCGTCACTTGGGTGTGGCATATATAATGCCGTTGCCACTGGGTAATTGGGTGATCTCTTTAACGGTAAAATTAGCTTGTCCGAGTAATTCTCTAAATTCTTTTTCCGTGCGTTCCTTACCGCCAGAAATACCAAAAAGAGACAGCATATATAAGTCCATCATGGCAGCAGTTTTATTTGCATTTGTGTCTTCTATGTCTGAGGCTAATAAATCGATAATGATGAGTATGGCCTTTTTAGGCATATTTCGATGGCACGTTGATAATATTTTTCTGCAATTGTCATCGCTCCAATCATGGAGTACATGTGACAGCAGGTAAATACTGGCATTTTCAGGCAATGCTTTGAAAAAATCACCTGCGATGATTTGGAATAACCCCGTTTTTCCTTGTTCAGCCAATTTCTTCCGAGCTATCTCTGTAGCGACAGGTAAATCAAGGAGAATCCCCTGATTGTTCGGCCATTTTTCTAATATTCGCGTGAGTAGATAGCCTGATCCTCCCCCAATATCTAAAATGGTTTCTGATTCACCAATGACAAGATGATCTAATAATTCAGGGACTTCCAATTCTAATCCCATATCCTGTGAACGGTCGAAAATAGCTCTTTTTTCTGGATTGGCTTCAAGATATTTGAACAGGGTAGCGTGATAGAACTCTTCAAAGCTGGATTTTCCACTACGGATAGTCTCTGTTATACCACGCCAGGCCTGCCCTATTTCTCCGTTGATCAGCAATGCAGTTGGCTGTGCAGAGGCGACTGCTTGTCTTGTTAGGCTCTTACCTAATAAGGTTAAAGCAAATTCTCCATCCGTGTTGGTGACGAGACCAAATTGGGTCAGCGCCCGAAGTAGTCTCGCCAGAGCGGCCGGATTGGTTTGAGTTTGGTTTGCTAATTGTTCAATTGAGCTGTTAGACGTGTCAATTAAATCGGGCAAATTGAGGACACAGAAAGTCTGTATAGCTTGGGATATCAATTGACTGTATAAGATCTGTCTAATTTGTTGAGGTGTGTTGTTGTCACTTTGCGTGTCCATTGTTGTTTCCTTTCATTGAGCATGTTGTTAAATGGGTATCGTGTTGAATGTGTGGCAAAAAGTCATCCGGCTTTAAGAGGCTGGATGACTTAATGTGATTTATACCCTCAGTCTTTTATAGGTAATAATTATTTATGGGCAATGATGATGCCATGTGGCGTCCAGCCTGGAATGCGGATGCGTTGTGGATCTTTGAATCCGGCTTCATTCAGGCAGTGTTCATATTGTTCCCAAGAATAAATCATCCCTCCTTCAGCGGGCAGACAGGCGAAGTAAACGCTGTCTAGCGCAGCAACAACAGGGCCATCTCCTTCATCGTTTGACATTGAGTTGAAAATCACAACCCGTCCCCCTTTTGGCAGGGCATCATAGGCTTTGCGCAACATGCGTATGTTTTCTTCCAGTGTCCAAATAACCAGTTGATGGGCGAAAAGGATGCAATCGTAGCCTGTTGGGAAAGGATCATGCAGGATATCCAACGCCTTGGCTTCAACTCTGTCTCCAAGCCCTGCTGCTGCAATTTTGGATTTGGGAACTGCCAACGCTGATTCTATATCGAGCAAGGTCACATGCAGGTGAGGATTGGCCTGTGCCAGGGCAAGAGCATTGACTGCATCGCCACCACCTGCGTCCAGCAGACGATGTGTGTTGGACAGGTCAAGGTGTTTAATCAAATCTTTGTTGGCAAGTTCAGACCAAGAACGCATATATTTATAGAAAACTTTTTCAAGTTCAGGATGTTGGTGCATACGGTGGTAAAGGTCACGACCTGTGCCTGGAAAACGCCGTAAACCGACATTGTTATTTGCCCGCAGAGATTCGGTAAAGTCGAGCTGGCTCTCATAGACAATATACTGCTCAAATGCCACAGTATCTTTAAAGCGTTGCCAATCAGCCGTGCTCATGAGTTCTTCCAGGACCTCAGCATTTCTGTAAATTCCGTTGTCTTTTGTCAACATACCCAATGAGGTGACACCTAATAGCAAGATATCTGTTGCTCGCTCTTCCAAACCCAACGCTGTTCTGATTTTTTCCTTCGTAGGTTCATGAAGGTCTGTGATCGTTTCAAACAAATTAAGCTCACAAGCTGCTCTAAGATATTGGAATGCCGCATGACTAAATAGGAGATAACTGAGTCCCGCCATATCAAGTTGAGCAGGCTTTGTATAGTCAACTGAGCGATGGGTAGATGTCATATCTTAATTCCTTAATAATAATATTGTTATAGGTTAATGGTTGGGTCGGCATATAACGTTTTTACTACTGTTTTTACTATTACTGTGTCGAGCCATAAGCCGTAGGCTCTGTCCATACGAGGTCGATGTATTTCAGACAGTCACTACGTGATCCTTCAAACCCTTCTTTAGACCATCCAGACGGGAGTTCCCGCCCACTTGGCCAGATTGAATATTGTTTGTTGGCGTTAGTAACGACAAGGCACAACACGGAGTCATTTTCACCAAGAAAAGTTGCCATATTGGTCTCCTTAATAAATGGCATGCTGGGATTATTTTTTGTGTTCATCTGGGGTCAGGGAGCTTGTATCCAGGGATCTCATCCGAGTTTTTTTAAGCCCTTCCAGAATTTGGCCGGCAGGGGTAGCCGCTTTTTTTCTGGCGAGTAGGCTACTGCTGCTTTCCCCCACAAATTTTTCGCAAACGCTACGATGAGCGGTGTAAACTTCAGTCAGCACCGAGCGCATGCGCTCAACAGTTTTGGGATGTGTTTGTTCAATAAAACTCCAGATTGGTGTCGACTGGCGCATCAGGCGAACCAATACTTCGTGATCACGCCAATTAATGCCGCTCATTTTGGGAGGTGCTATGGGCGGCATTAATGTCGGCCGGATTTCGCTTAGATATTGTTCTTGATTGAGATCGGTAGCGAACTCAAGCGTGATCCGAGAGATATCCATCAATTGAATAATTCGGTTGGCTTGTGCATGAGCAAGTTCTATATCGTTATTCTGGGCGGCCCTTGTCATCAGGTTGAGGGACAGGCTCATTCCCTGGCAGAGCACCATAAACAGCAGGTGTCCTCTTACCCAGCGTCTAAAGGGCATGTTTGGATCTTCTTGCCGAGCAGGGAGGGCCAATGAATAGTTCCTGGTTTGCGGCATACTGCGTGGCTCGATAATCGTATGCAAAATAGCATCGACGGTAGAGATGACCTGATTCCACTCGTCTTGGCTCAAGTTGGTGCCCCAACGCTCGACTAATTCACAGACCTGCACGGTGGCTTCCAGTGTAGCTTTGATTAATAGAGCGGTGCTTTCTCCCCGATGCCTCTCAATCCAGAACGCTTTATCATTATCTCTGTTTTCCTGACTTTCTCGGGGATCATCCACTACGACGCCATCGGAAACCTGAGGGAGTTGTTGGTGAATTTTGTTTAATGTGCTTATGAACGTCGTCAAGCTCCGATAAGCCTGTGCTGCTTCAATTTGTGTTATAACTTGACTTGCCAGCATTTTTGCTGACTGCAAACCTTGTTCGTCCACGGGTAAGTCTTCAGGTATGCCCAGAATGAAAGGATTGCTTGATATCGGGAAAGATGACTGACTCATGTTATTTCTGTTCCTGTGTCTGGTGTTGTAGAGTTTCTGGTGCTATCAGGAAATCGGTCTCAATCAGATAATTCAGGATCTTGTGGGCATATCCTTTCATGGTAATTGGACGGGGGATGTCTGAGGATGCCAGTAACTCAAACGTCTGCTGTCCTTCTAATTCTGGGTTCACTTCATGCCTATAAGCCGGATCAAGTGCCCGATGTGGTTTGGGATCGGCATCTTTGATCAGGGGGATCAATGGGTAAAGGTGATGACCGGGTGGAACGGCTAAAGCGCGTTTTCTACCTTCCTCAAAAGGCACTATCTTGAATTTATAGCCGAAGTCCTGGATCCAATCGCAGAATTGGCGAATGGAGACGGGGTCTGGGTTAAAGAGATGGAAGAATTTACCCCGACTCTGTGGTTGCTGTGAAATATGCACAATGGCGGCAGCAACATAATCTACCGGTACGATATCAAAAATACGTGGATAATCCGGCACGATGCCCATTGGCAAAAAGCCGCGTAGTGCAACCAATAAATAGTCGATACTCTGAGATGCACCTGTTTCTGTATGTCCCAGAATCAATCCAGGACGGAAAATACTTACGGGAATACCTCGCTGGCGAGCGAGATTGGCGACCCCTTCGGCTACCCACTTACTGCCCGTATAGCCAGCCGGAACGCCAACGGCGGACTTCAATGGGTTGTCATTTTCCAGGAATGGTCGTGGCATGTGTGTCGCCAGCAGAGTATCCACAGTAGAAACGTAGTGGACGTTTTTTAATCTGGCTGTACAGGCGAGTTCGAAGACTGTTTGAGTACCACCTACGTTGGTGGCTTTTAGTGCACTGTAGGGATAAACAAAGTTGACCAAAGCACCATTGTGGTAGATCACATCTACATGGTTGGCTAGTGATTGCCATTGATTATCGGATAGGCCGAAGTGGGGAAGCGCCAGATCACCGACCCAAAAATCGACCCGCTGCAGTTCGGTTTCAATTTCAATGCGATATTTTTTCAGGCCTTCAATAACCCGTTCTTTGGCATGTTCACTGTCTTTAGCACGACACAGGCAGATTATTTTGCTGGATGTCCGTTTCAGGAGTTGTTCGATCAGATATAACCCCAAATAACCTGTTGCTCCGGTAAGGAAGACTAATTCAGGCTGATACCAATTGGCATGTGGCAGTCCCAGAGATTGTATGTTGTCATCCAGCCAGATATCGCCTTCCAGGGTTTGTGCATGCTGACGGGCAAGGAGGGAAG
The DNA here is from genome assembly GCF_003610465.1 of Xenorhabdus ehlersii. Classification (GTDB taxonomy): domain Bacteria; phylum Pseudomonadota; class Gammaproteobacteria; order Enterobacterales; family Enterobacteriaceae; genus Xenorhabdus; species Xenorhabdus ehlersii. Next base: position 1,231,624 of record NZ_RAQI01000001.1, read on the forward strand.
ACAAACCTTCGCGCCGATAAATTTCTATGGCTTCTGCCACCGCAGCGGGCGTAGGAACCCGGAAAAATTCATGTAATGGGATCTGAACTTGGTGCAGTGTGGCCAGTTTACCCGCCAATCGGGTTAAGAGAATGGATGTACCACCTTGAACAAAGAAATCGGTATCAGGTGTGACTTCTGACAAGCCTAGTACCTGAGCAAAATCTTGCATGACGGATTCTTCCAGTTTTGACAGGGGATCACGTCCCTTGAGTGTGGTAGTCTCCGTTTTAGTTGGTGTTGCCAATTCAGCTAGTTTTAACAGATCCACTTTTCCGGTGGTGGTTTTGGGTAACTTATCCATCAGCAGGAATTGTGCTGGTACTAAATAAGTCGGTAAATGTTGGAATAATTGCGAGAGGATCTTGTTAGCATCCCATTCTGTTTTTTGGTCTGTTGCTGCAATCAGTCTTGCTTGTTCTGTTCCTGCATCAATCGCAAAAACGATCACTTCACTGATATCCAAAACCTGACGTATTACATGGGCAACTTCGTTAAGTTCAATGCGATGCCCGCGGATTTTTACTTGATGATCACGCCGTCCCAGATAACTGATCGCGCCATTAGACAAACGACGCCCTATATCTCCAGTGGCATATAGACGCCCTGTACCGAAAGGATTGGGCAGGAAACGCAGGGCGGTTTCCATCGGTTTACTCCGATAACCGCGAGCCAGACTTTTGCCGGTAATCATGATCTCGCCAGGAACACCACAGGGGACGAGATTAAGATCAGGATCAACGACAAAGGCATCAACATTGTTCAGGGGATAACCGATGGGAATAGGGTCGTAAATATCATTCGGAACAGCATAAGCCAGTGCATCAATAGTTGTTTCTGTTGGCCCATACAGGTTAATGACCTTGGCCTGCCAAACGGTGTGGAACCTCTGTACCAAATCTGAATTCAGTGCTTCACCGCCGCTGAGTACAAGCCGGATGGAATGACAACTTTCTGCCTGGGGATGATCGACCAAGGCTCCTAGCAAGCTGGGTACACCTCCCAATATACTGATTTGATGTTGTTTAATCAGGTTGATCAGGATGTTTGAATCTTCCATTGCTGCCGTATCTGCCAGCACAATGGTGGCGCTGCTGGTGAGAGGCCAGAATAGTGCCCAGATACTGGGATCAAAACTGAATGAATGATTATGTAGGACGTTATCTTGCGGATGCAGAGGCCAAGTTTGTTGACGCCATATTAAGTTATTGACCACTTGCTGATGTTCAACGAGTACCCCTTTGGGTTGTCCGGTGCTGCCAGAGGTGTAAATAATGTAAGCGGCATCTTTGTCTGACAAGTTTTCAGGGGCTTGCCAGCTAATTGAAGTATCAAGGTCTTCCATGCAAAGTATAGGCACTTTGGGCCAGTCACTGGTGATCTGCCCTTGTGAAGTGACGACCAATGAGCTACCGCTGTTTTCCAATAAAAAGCGGATTCGGTCACTGGGCAGGCGTGGATCAAGGGGCAGGAATGCGTGACCTGAACGTAATATACCTAATACTGTAGTAACGAAATCAACCGTTCTGGGCAGGCATACGGCAATAATTAGTTTTGATTGTGCAACGTGTGATTGAATATTCGCAGCCACAGATTCAGAGCGATTCCATAATTCTGCATAACTCAACTGTTGAGTATCATCCACGATAGCGATGTTGTCCGGCGCTGATTTTACCGTCTCAGCAACCAAATCAGAGAGTGTTGCATTCAAGGCTGGTGTTCTGCTGCCCTGTGAAACTGCCAAGATATTTTCCCGCGTTTTGTCTGATATCAACAATGCAGTTTCAAGACACTGATCAGGGGGAGCAAATAGCAGTGTTGTTAACGCTTCTTCCAGTGTATCGACCAATTTCTTGGTCAAAACGTTGCAGTCATAGTCCATTACCAGCGTCATCTCTTGTTCTCTCTCATAGCAGGTGATGTAGAGATCAAGGTCATTGGATGAGAACAGTGGCGAGCATTCCACCAGCTCGATCTTACGGTTTAAATCGGGATATTGCCTGGTTTCGACATATCTCAAGCCAGTTTGGAAGTAAGGTGTTCGGCTCAGATCCCTTTTGGGTGGGCAGATTTCCAACAAACTGGAAAATGACACTTTGTTTTCCGCGGCCAACTGTTCAGCGACCTGTTGGCTGATATCCCCCAGTGTACCGTTTTCGGCCAAATCAACCCGAATGGGCAGGAATGTTTGCAATGGCCCGATAACAGCAGAAAGAGAAGGATCGCGAACCTTAACGCCACAAACGGCAGCATGGGAACCTTGCCAGCGCATCAACACGGCGAGCCAGCAAGAGATAAAATGTTCTGGGCTTTTTGTCTGCCATGCTTTGCTGAGTTGTATTTTGTGGATTTTACGTTGTGTCAGTTTGATCTCTGGTCGAGGAAATTCAATCGGGATTTCGGTTGCGGCTGGAGCTTGCAGTTTTTGTCCCCATTGATAAATTGTGCTTCTGACTGCTTCATCGTCTAAGCGAACTTGTTCTGCCTGAAATGCAGCCGTCAAATCACCAGCCGATAACGAAGGCAAATCACTTGCTGGTAAAAATATCAATTCTGCAATAAGTCTTAGTGAGACTTCATCCAGAGAGATGGGGTGACCAGCCAAAACAACATCATATTTTTCTTCAGAGAATTTGTTGATGAAAATGCGCAGTAATGGGCCTTCACTGACATCAATAGGTTGCTGAAGTTGTTTGATGATAAGCTCAGATTCAAACTCAGAGGGGGTTGCATTGAAAAATTCAAATTGTACCTGTCCTGTCGGCATTAATAGCCTGACGGGTTGACCTGCCACTTCAATGAACAGGCTACGCAGGGTTTCAGCCTTGGTCACTAACTGACTGAGAGTAATTTGCACTGTTGCAATATCTACATGCCCGTTTACCTGAACGCGAGCAGTAATGGGCATCATGTTGGCATCAGATAAATGAGTCAGTAACCAGATCCTTTTTTGTTCTGTGGAAAGTGGATGTGCACTGAGTGCTCTCTGAGCCAGTGGGTGTGAACGCAGTTCATCTTCGAAAGCGACCATGTGTTTAGTTTGCACGATTTATTTCTCCTGAACCTGAGAAGAGGATGGGTCGTGGGCATGATTGTTGAAGGTATCGTTGGGGGAATTGAGTGCTATCGTGTTAAATTCCCAGTTCCCCTGGACTCCTTCGGTTTTTATTCCTGTATCGAATTGCATGGATTCCAGTGTTGCTGCGATACGGGCGATTGTTGGGGAAATATAAATATCTGCGATAGGTATACGTTCCCCGAACTCCATTTCAATACGTTCCACCATCTGGGCGACTAAAATGGAATGACCGCCAAGTTGGAAAAAATCATCGGTGACACCAAAATGGTTTATGCCAAGTAATTGGCTCCAAACAGCATGGATCTTAGCTTCTGCCCCATTTCTTGGAGCTATGCTTTCAACCGTAGTACTCATGCGGACGGCATGGGTTTGCAGGTGTTTTTTATCCCGCTTGCCATTGTGTGTCAGGGGAATGTCTGAAATGCGAAAATATTCTGTGGGTATCCATGCTTTTGGTAGATCTTGTTTCAGGATATTAAGGGCGTGGCTCATCCATGCCTGTTCATCTTCGACATGCGTTGAAAAAATAATGAATGCCTGAAGTCGTGCAGCACTTTCGTTTCCCTGAGCAGAGAGAGATACAGCAGCATCTTTAACATTAGGGAGTTTCCTGAGTGTGACTTCGATTTCTCCCAGCTCAATGCGATGTCCGCGTAGCTTGATTTGATCGTCACGCCGACCTGCGTAGAGCAGGGAATTGTCCGGTAACATACGTACCATGTCACCCGTCAAATAGGCTCTTGTTCCTGTGGTATAAGGATCCGGCAAGAATTTTTGGGCGGTTTCACGCGCATTACCATAATATCCAGCACTGACGCCCAACCCTGAAATCATCAGTTCACCTAAAAATCCTTTCGGAACAGGCTGGAGATGTTTATCCACGACCATCACTTGCGTACCCGCGATCGGTGCACCCAAGCGAATTACACAACGTTGATTCATTCGGGGTTGTATTTGGTATGCCGTTGACCAGATTGTTGTTTCTGTTGGCCCGTACAGATTCCACAATGTCATGCCAGGTTGACACAAGCGATCCGCTAAATCCTGGGGCAATTGCTCTCCGCCGCACAGCATAGTCAAGTTTTCCCGTGGCGACCAACCCGTCATTAAGGCGAGCGACCATGTGATAGGTGTTGCTTGAGCCAGTGTTATTTCATGGTTATTCAGGCATTCAATTAACTTGCTGCCATCCCGTTGTGCTGTGGTAGGGGCAATGTAGACACTTCCGCCGTGTACCAGTGTTAACAAGAGTTCCAGCAGAGAGATATCGAAAGAGAACGTGGTCAGAGCCAACATCCGATCGTTAGGACGGATATTCAGCAGATGACCAAATGCACTTAATGTGGAGACAAGATTATTCTGACGAACCAGGACGGCTTTGGGTTGTCCGGTCGAACCAGAGGTAAACATAATATAGCCTGCGGCTGTGCCGACATGGAGTGCAGGATTCTCGGTATGTTGCGGAGAATGACACCACAGTGATGCCATCTGGATAGGCGGCCATTGCCTGAAAGAATCAGGCACTGTTTCATCTGCTATCAGAGTCACATTGCTTAATCTTGATAGCATGTCTTGCAACCGGGATTCCGGCATAGTCACATCAAGGGGAATATAGATCGCATCCAGTTGCCAGATAGCTAACATGGTGACTACCCAGGCGACTCCGCGTTTACCCATAATGGCAACATGAGAGCCAGCAACAATGCCGTGTGTGTTCAATATGCCAGCTGCATGCATAATCTGCTGATTGAGTTCATGGAACGTTAGCTGGATATGCTCGTCACACAGAGCAAGCGCCTCAGGCTGTTTTTTTTGCCAAGGTTGATAATTGGGTAGGAATACTTTGGAATTCAGGCTCAATAGGGTTAGATACAGCACGGGAATCCCCATGACCCATGTTTAATTCATTAAGCAGCATGGAGGTTGAGTGAGCAAACTGCTTTAGGACATGTTCCAACATACTTGAAATCTTAATCGCGGTTGAAGCATCAAGGATGTCGGTGGCATATTCCAGAAAACCTGTTGTATTGCGATCCGGATCTTCAAACAGGAAAAGGGAAAGATCCAAACGAGAAGCACCGGTATCTACATCGGAAAACGTCAAATGCAGCGAGCCAGCGTCAAAAGAATGCGGCGTATCCTGTTCATAGCCAAATAAGATCTGGAAGAGTGGAGGAAGACCAGGAGACCGAACATGCTCGATGGTATGCAATATTTCAGGTAGTGGAGTTTCACTGTGATCAATCAGGTCAGAAAGTGTCTTTTGCACAGACTTTAGATAGTCTGTGACACTTTGTTCTTCATCATATTGGCTGCGAAAAACACAAATATTGGAGAGATAACCAATAACATTGCGTAACTCTGGTCTGATTCTGTTTGATGTTGGGATACCGACCAGAATATCATCCTGGTCTGTAATGCGATGCAGGACAATACAGTATGCAGCCAAAAATATTGCTGCTGCTGATACCCCTATTTGGGTTGCCCCCTGTCGCATGGATTGCCATTCACTATAGGTAAAATTCAGCGGGATACGGGCACCGGTGAAAGACTGTTTATCATTGCGCTGTGTCATGGGTGCTATTTCTAGCGTAGTCGAAGCCCCTGCTAGCTGTGATCGCCAGTAATCAAGACCCTGATGGGGAGTTTGTTTATTCCAGGCGGCATAATCGGCAAATTGCAGGGCATCCGCTTCCATAAAATCGTGTCCGGTTTCATAGGCAGTGAAGATTCTTTTCAGCAGCAATTGCAGCGATATTCCGTCACAAACAATGTGATGGGTGCTGAGGAGTAATTCATAGTGGCTTTGTCCTGTCCTTATCAGTAGTAACCGATAAAGTGGTGCCTGCTCCAGAGACCATTTCCGTTTGATTTCCATATTGATTAATCGCAATGCCCCTGCCATATCATTGAGATAATCCATTGTATGAATGGGTAGCGTGGCGGACGGTGAGACGACTTGACTCAGTTTTCCATTGGCATAGGAAAAAGATGTTCTCAATATTTCCTGTGATGACACGACCTGATTTACGGCACGTTGTAGTTTAAGCACATCAAGCTCACCATCAATGGAAACCCGAACGGCCATGGTATAAGCCAGTTGTGAATCTGGCGCCAGCTCATTAAGGAACCAAAGTTGTTCCTGACTATGGGAAGCAGGAAAAATCATCGTTTGGTGTGCATTATTGTTCATCCAACACTCCTGATTAATGGTGTGAATTGTTTCGGTTAAGCCGTGGAATCGGAATCGGCGCAGGTTTGGTATTAACAGAGTTCTGTAGGCTGCTAATGAGTTCGGCTTGTTGTCTTATGGTTGGCCTGATCCAGAGGTCATGCAGTAGGATATGAATATTGAATTCATTCCTTAATAATCCGGTTAATTCAGTTAACACGAGTGAGTGCCCACCGATTTCAAGGAAATTATCATTTGGGGCAGCGTCTATGCCGATCACGTGTTTCCAGCAAGCAGCAACGCGTTGCTCAATGGGGGACATCTCATTGGGAGGAAAATGTTGTTGCCTGGTCTCTTGTAATAATTGAGTCCTGTCAATTTTCCCATGTTTATTTCTGGGTAGCTCAGGAAGTAGGTAGAATTGTGAAGGAATGGCATAAGCAGGCAATGAGCGCAGTAATTGCTGTTTTATCTGGTTAATGTGGATATATTCCTCTTGAATGGGTTCAGTGAGGACAATAAATGCCACGATATGCCGTTTTTGCCCTGTTCCGGCAATTAATACGGCGGATTCCTTAACATTATCAAAATGTTGTAAAAATTCCTGAATAGCCCCCAGTTCTATGCGAAAACCACGAACTTTGACCTGATCATCCCGGCGCCCAATAAAATCAAGATTGCCATTTGGTAACCATCTGACAAGATCACCGGTGCGATAACAGCGTTCCCCATTGGGGGCAGGTAGAAAGGCTGCTGCGGAACGAGCGGCTTCATTGAGGTAGCCTTGTGCAACACCATGCCCATAAATAAACAGCTCACCGATCACGCCAATGCTAACAGGTGCCAGATCCTCATTCAGAACCTGAACGTAGGTTCCAGATAAGGGACTTCCAATGGTGATATCGTCGTCTTGGGTCAGTTCCAATCCTGTGGAATAGGTTGTGGTTTCTGTTGGGCCGTAGAGGTTGATAATTCGCACATTGGGCAGAATTTGGTGCAAACGGAGATAGAGATCGCGAGTTAAAGGTTCACCGGCAAGATTGATGACTTTTAAGTCGTTTTTCTGTCTATTGTCCTGTAAGTCGCTCTGTTGCAATGAATTATGCTGTATTAGCGCTTCAACGGCGGAAGGTACGGTATTTAGCAACGTGACATCTTCCATGATTGAAGGTTGATCGATAATATCGATGACGGAATGAATCATCTTGACGCTGGCGCCAGCGACCAAAGGTGCAAACATTTCAAAGACGGAAAGATCGAAAGTAATTGGTGTGACTGCCAGAGTGACACCCAGTTGCTCATAACTATATTCCAGATTGGCCCAACGCATTAAATTAGCGGCGTTGGCATGACTAATGGCAACACCTTTTGGTTGTCCTGTTGAACCACTCGTAAATAATATATAGGCGGTGGCGTGTAACTTGGACAGATCTACCAGTGCTTCATTCTGTTCCTGCATGAGATCGTCAAGGCACCAGTGTTCTACCCGATCAGATAGAATTAGCGTTGTGTTGTTGTGTGTAATGATCGCTTGGCATTTGGCTTTTTCTATAATTGAACTATTCAGCTCAATTGAATTGTCTGGACTAAGGGGAACATAATTTCCGCCGCATACCATGACAGCCAATAAAACAGGGATTAGGTTGATATCGCGTGGCAGTAAAATACCGACAGAGCGGCCAGATTCCAGGCCGAATGCGCGTAATGAACTGCTTATATTTGCGATACGTTTGCCTAACTCACCGTAATTAATAGATTCTGATTTGCTGAATATGGCGGGTCTATCTGGGTGTAACTGTATTTGCCGGATAACAGACGTGATCAGCGTTTCTTCAATTTCAGACAAATGCTTACGAGGCAATTGTTCCCATGTAGCCAGATACACAGCTTGGTGTATTGGGCGTTGTGGCAATGCTGACAGATTTTCTTGCGGATAGCGCACCATAGATTCGAGGGTGTGTTGAAAAAGCTCTGCCATAGCTTGTGCCAGCCACGCGGGATGCTGGGCAGGATCGATTTCGATCCGACCGAATAACTGGTCGTCATACTGGGTCATTAATACCGTGTTACTGAAAGGGCCGATACTGGTTGGTGCGATTACAGTAGACAGCGTCAGATCTTTCAGGTGTACCTTACCATAGCCCAGTAAAGCAGCGGCGACGCCTCTGGCCATGCCAGGAACATCTTGCTGAAAGATAACCGCTGAATTGGGAAGGGGGGGTTGTAATCCTTCTTGTGCCATGAGTTCAACGAGTTCGGGGTAACCTCCTCCGCTGGTGGCATGTATGGCATTACGCAATAGGTCGCCATTATTTTTGATGTAATTATGGACACTTATATCTTCAATACCGACAGGGATGGCAACGGTATTAGCCAAATAACCCACTTCTTGATGGTTATATTTATTCCTGCCATGCATGGTCACTGCAATAGGTACTCTTTGACTCATACCCAGCTTCGAAAGTGTGAGTGCTTGTGCTGCCAGCAAAATTGAATAGGGAGTCACGGAACACGTTTTGGCTAACTCATATATTTTGGCGGTATCTTCCGTGCTGAGGTTAAAATGGTGTGTCACCATTTTTCGAAAACCAGCGCTATCTTGGGTTTGCTGTGGCTGAGGTTTCGGAGGTAGTGTTTTCAGGGGTAGCGAGAGAGAAGCGTCTTGTGAAAGCATGGCACGCCAAAAATCGCGATCAATGTTTGGTGGCAGAGAATCACTTTTTTTCTGGAGGAATTCAGGATCGGCATCATTTAAGTTTTCTATCAGCAAGCCAACAGACCAGAGATCTGCAATGGCGTGATGCACCCTGACCACTAAATATAAATCATGATTTCCTGTTTCAATGATTTCTGCCTTAAATAATCGTTCTGATTCGACCCCCATAAATTCGCGAGTATCGGGGAGCAGAATTTCAGATAATGATGAATCAGGGATTTCATCCAGGAAACGAATATGACAGTACCCTGATGCTTCCGGTGGTGCTTCCACAACCCAATATTTTCCATCCTGAAATTCAAAACGCTGCCTGAGCGATGCATGCCGCCTGACTATAGCGTCAATGCGCGATTTCAATTGTTGCCCGGAAAGGGAACCATCAATGCGAAAAACGATTTCAAGAATTAAACCTGGTAAATAGGGATCAATTGCTTGTTGTAGACATAACACTTCTTGTCGTGGAGTGGCCCGTTTTTTACTTATCATAATTAATTATGTTTTCTTATGTTATTTTAAAGTTAAAAAACATTATTTATTTGGTTATGTTTTTCTGTGAAAAAATAACCAGAATAAATTCATATTTATTTCATTGTGTTATTTGTTTTTGTTGGCTGGGTTCATAATAATTGTGATCGTTTTGTGATCGATAGAATTTGACATCGGGAGAGAAAAGTCAACACAATTGATTACGTTTGCTTTACTTAAAAGTGTTGGAGGTTTTCAGAAAATGTTAAATTCTGAGAAAACAAAGAGGGTGAAAAAAGGACCTGGTTTTATTGAAACTTTCGATCGAATAGCACCTACCTATGAAGAAAAATATGGCGATAAATTGAACCTGGCACATGAGGAATGTTTGAGCATCTTGAAGAAGATGGATTGGGCATCTTTGCCGCGTAGTATATTGGATATTGGTTGTGGAACAGGCGCATTGTTGCAGCACTTACATATACGATGGCCTCAGGCCAACTGCATTGGCATCGATCCAGCCCAAGGTATGGTGGATGAAGCGATCAAACGCAGGCCATTCGCCAGATTCCTTGTGGGAATGGCAGAGGAACTGGCCCTCCCATCAGGCAGTATTGATTTGATCGTTTGTTCGATGTCGTTTGGGCATTGGTATGATAAATCTGCCGGATTACGTGAGATACGACGGATTCTTCACGCTAATGGCCTGTTTTGTCTTATCGAAAATGCACCACCCGGGTGGGGAATTAACTCTTTGATTAACTGGATTATGGGTAGTCTGGGGAGTTACATACCCGAAGCAGAAATCGTTCGCTTGGCAGAGTCGGTGGGGTTACAGCGGATTTATTCTACGACGACGGCTAGAAATATTATTGTTTCCGTTTTTCAACTTCCCAATGGAGGGCACAGCTATCATGACCAGTAATATCCGTATCACCCAACGTGTATTGGTTGTAGGCGCTGGGCCAGTTGGGCTGGCGGTTGCTGCCTCACTCTGTGAGCAGGGAATTTCGGTCGACCTCATTGATAAACGACCATCGGCTTCCTTGCATTCGCGTGCCTTTGGGTTGGAGCCGATCACTCTTGAACTGTTGAGCGCTTGGCATATTGCGGATGAAATGATACGTCGAGGTATCGTGTGGGCGGAAGCTCCTGTTGGGGATAAAAAAGGGAGAACACTCTCATTTTCAACATTGGCGCTCGAATTTCCATACATGGTAATCATTCCACAATCGTATACTGAAAGTGTGTTGACAGAGTGGGCAAATAAGGTCGGCGTCAACCTCAAAAGAGGAATGGAACTTAAGACTTTGACACCGATGGGTGAAAAAGTTGTAGTGAAGATTGAAGAAACCCAGTCACATTCGGTAACCAAGATAGAATACGATTGGGTTCTCGGTGCTGATGGTGTCAACAGTATCGTGCGTCAAGTGTTGGATATTCCTTTCGTTGGGCAGGATTATCAACATTCGTTGGTTGTGGCAGATGTGACCTTGAATACCCCTCCAACTCCGGCGGTGTATGCGCGTTCTGTTTCGAGAGGATTGGTTGCGCTATTTCCATTACCAGATGGTACTTATCGCATCAGCATTGAAGATAATCAAAGAATGGATCTGCCTGTGAAGCAACCCGTTACCAGAGAAGAGATTGCGAATAGTATGTCTGCCATTTTGGGGCAGGATTTTGGTTTAGGCGATATTTTATGGAGTGCACGCTACAGAAGTAAACAGAGGTTGGCAGAACGGTATCGGGAGGGAAAGATCTTCCTGCTTGGTGATGCGGCTCATACCCATGTTCCTGCTGGTGGTCAGGGGCTTCAAATGGGGATCGGCGATGCGGCTAATTTAGGTTGGAAATTGGCTGGAGTTATTCAGGGAACCTTATTGCCAGATATTCTGGATTCCTATGAAAACGAGCGCAGGCCGATAGCAAAAGCGGCATTAAAAAATACAGATTTACTGTTTAAATTCAATACAGCGCCGGGTATTTTGGGGCGAATGGTTCATTGGATTGGTGTGCAGGCAACCAAAATTCCCTATATCGAGAAAAAAGTTGTCAGGATGTTGGCTGGTGAAGATGCCCAATATCACTGTTTGCGTCAGAAAGGTGATCATAAGCGAGTCGGTCAGCGTTTACCGCATTTAGTGCTGTGTCACGCGGGACAGGAACGTAAGCTGACAGAAGTATTGCGGAAAAAACAATTTGTCTTAATACATAATCATGCACCAAGATTGGTATCTGCACTGCAATCATATTTTCAAACCGTTGCTCAACAATTGACGGTGGTTGAGATTATTTCCCCTAAAAAACTACTTCGAGATGGGCAGGCTACTATCGTTAGACCTGATGGCATTGTTTTGTGGTTAGGTAGTGATATTGCACAGGCAAAAACACGTTTAGATAGTTGGGTAAATCGTTAGCGTATGCGGATACACAGCGAACGCCGATGTCAACGGCGCGCGTAACATTTTAGCGGCAGGGCATGCCGTGCTTGCCTATGGAGGAGCGGTGCAGTCAGGCCGTCCGTTAAAGCAGGAACCCCCCGAAATGATTCATACTCCGGTTTGAACGTAGTAGGAATCCTCGGCCTTAGGCCGGGGAGGATGTCAACTTTCTTAATATCTATTGACTTCAATTTAACTTGAGGGCTTATAGTCCGTATCTGATGCTTCTGTCAAATCCCAAAAAGCTGATAAAGCTGGAGCAACATATTTTCGTATTATTTCTGTTATTGGTCAGAATCATTTAAATGAAGCTGCCGAAATCTGTCGGTAAATGATTCAAGGGGAGATTATTCATTATGGTATATCGCATAGACAAAAAAATCGTCATTGCCGGTGCCGGAATTGGTGGTGTCACTCTTGCCGCTCAGCTTGCTTCATTGGGTATAGAATGTGACATTTATGAACAGCAAAAGTTACTTTCTGAAGCTGGATTTGGTTTGAATATTCAACCTACAGCCGTATCAGCTTTGTATCGTTTAGGGCTTTCTGAACAATTGAATTCTGTTGGGATCCAAACGAGAGCTCATCGCTATGTGGATCATTTGGGAACTCTTCTTTTCGAAGAAGCAAGAGGCATAGAAGCCGGGTTTGATACCCCACAAATATCAATATCCCGTGCCAAGTTACTTAACCTAATATTTTCTATGGCGAAGGACAAACAAGCTTTTCACTTTGGTTCTGCATTTTCTGGTGATTTTTTTAATAAAGCGGATTGGGCGGACAAACTGATTGTGGGGGCTGATGGCATTCACTCGGCAGTGCGGCGGGCATTATTCCCTGATACTACGGAATTAAACGCTGGGGGCATAATGCTCTGGAGAGGCATGACCATTATGCCGCGGTTGCTGGATGGCCGAACCATGATTATTGCTAATGATGAAAACGGGGTTCGTCTGGTTGCTTATCCTATGTCCAAATCGCATGATTTATGCGTAGAAAGCCTTGTCAATTGGGTCATTCTTGTTCCTATGTCATATGAGACACTGCCTGAGACAGCAATCAATCATTTCCAGGCGACAAATTTCCTGCTTGATCTACTTAAAGAATGGCATTTTCATTGGTTAGATCTACAAACATTAATCACCATGAGTAAAACAATTATGCGAACCGCGATGGTAGATAAGCAACCATTAGAAAAATGGAGCCATGGTCAGTGTGTTCTGCTGGGCGATGCTGCGCACCCGATGTTTCCGGTGGGGGCAAATGGTGCAACCCAATCTATTCTTGATGCAGAAACGCTTGCCTATGCTTTATATGACTATCCTGATTTCGAATCTGCAATCGTGGCATATGAATATGTCCGTATCCCTGCTGTCTCCAAAATTGTCATGGCAAATCGTAAAATGAATGAAAGAGATCTGATGCTCCAAAACCTTGCTCCCCAAGAGCGTGGTCAAGAAATTGCCATTACGACAACCAATTACGAAACCGAAACGATTAAGGAGATGTTCGGATTGACACCATATAAAAACTTGGGGCTTCTATGAACCTTCTAATAGGCACCCATTTCACTGTGCAACCCACCAAAACGTCGGTAATACGCCGTGGTGGGTTGAGGTAATTGGCCAATGGTCGTTTCGCAATGCTCACTGACGTAGCGTGTCGCAGCAAGGCCAATGTGCTGATAAATATTTATACACAAATTACGGGCAATTTGTCCTTCCCATTGTGCGGGCAACAGGGCATCAGGCAGCAGTGGATCGCGCAGAGCTATGCGACGGTAAAAGTGGATCAGCAGCAGGCGCAATTGGAAACAGCGTTCTGGTGTCAGGTCGGCCTCATGGCAATCCCGTAGCAGTGTCATCAACGGGCGGAAGGAAACAATAAATTCGTGATAGTGTTGTGATATCTGCTCCAGTGACCAATTGTTAGAGACGAGTTCTTTCAAGCTCTGTTCCGAACGGGGGTAGGGATAATCAGCACGGAAATAGATGACAGAATCGCTGGCGTTAAGCTCCCCCAACAGGGAAGGAATGTCTCTTTGGGAATGACTTGGTGCGGCGATCAGGGTGCTGTTAAATTGCGCGAACCCGAACCAGGTCAGCTCTTTTTTTAAACGGTTACGCTCGTTTTTGGCGGTGCCTTCCAGTAGCAGCAGATCCCACTTGCCATCCCATTCTGGCTGCTCATTGAGATAGATTTTATCCTCTGCGTGACGAAATTGATGCATTCCCCGCTCGGTGATGCGGTAATAACTGCGTCGCCCTAGTTTTTCTACTGTAAGCCATCCCTCTTTTTGCAGCCTGAATACGGATGTTCTCACGAAACGGTCACTAAACCCCATCGGTTCCAGCAAGAGGCTCAAACTGCCAAGCCAAACCTCACCGCCACGGTGATTCAGGGCGTCCCCATATAAGGAGATGATCAGCGATGTTCCGCTGACAGGCTGTGCATTGAGAGCGTGTTGGATAAAATCGTCAAGTTTATGTGCCATAGTTTCTGTGATCTGCTCAAAAGTGTGTCATGACATTAGCATAACTGTATCAATGGGCTTAATCGATACGCTTAGAGAAAACCCGTCGGAGAAACACACTGTTGGGAAAAATGCCATTGAAAAAAGTGCCACCGCCGTTTCCTCTCATTTAACTTGCGGTGGCAAAAAGCTATTCGCGCGGTCGGTTGTCGATTACCCTCACCGCTTTACCTTCTGAGCGTGGAATGACCCCACAATTGACGATACTGACATCGGTGCTAAGTCCTACCGTCGATTTTATGTGATGGCGCAATTGATCACAGAGGTTGCAACGTTGTTCGTGGTTCAGCAGATTTGGCTCTTTCAGTTCAACTTTGACTGACAAGCAATCATGATTGCCCTCGTGGTTGACTTCCAATTGGTAGTGCGGTGATAGTTCCTTGATGTGCATGATCTGTTCTTCTATCTGTGATGGAAAGACGTTGATGCCACGGATAATCAGCATGTCATCGGAACGGCCGGTGATCCTGTCCATGCGACGCATATTACGTGCTGTACCAGGCAATAAGCGTGTCAGGTCGCGGGTGCGATAGCGGATCACGGGCATGGCTTCTTTGGTCAGGGTTGTGAGAACCAGTTCTCCGGTTTCGCCATCTGCCAGGTTATTCAGGTTGTCAGGATCAATGACTTCCGGGTAGAAATGATCTTCCCAAACAGTAGAGCCGTCGGCGTATTCCAGTGATTCCATGGCAACTCCTGGCCCCATCACTTCGGACAGGCCGTAGATGTCCAATGCCTTGATACCCATGCGTGTTTCAATTTCAGTACGTAAGGCAGCTGTCCACGGTTCTGCGCCAAAGATGCCAATACGTAAGGAACACGTGCTGGCATCCCCACCCATTTGGTGCTCCAGCTCATCCAGTAAAGTCAGGCAATAAGAAGGCGTCATCATAATGATGTCAGGCATGAAGTCCATAATCAGTTTCGCCTGTTTTATGGTGTTGCCACCAGACATTGGAATGACAGTTGCTCCCAATCGTTCAGCACCATAGTGTGCCCCCAAACCTCCCGTGAACAGGCCGTAACCGTAAGCAATGTGAACTTTATCTTTGGCACTGACTCCGGCAAAGCGCAGACAACGGGCAATGATATTTGCCCATGTGTCGATATCCCGTTGGGTATAACCTACCACAGTAGGGCTTCCGGTCATGCCGGATGATGCGTGGATGCGCACGACCTGCTCCATCGGGACGGCGAAGGCATTAAAAGGATAGTGTTCCCGCAGATCTTGCTTGGTGGTGTAAGGAAATTTGGCGATGTCACTGAGTTGCTTAAAATCACTCGGATGGACACCTGCTGCATCAAATTTGTGGCGGTACAGGGGAGCGTTGTTGTAGGCGTGGTTGAGGGTCCATTTCATCTGGCTAAATTGCCACGCCTGAATCTCATCACGTGAAGCAAATTCAATGGCATCCAGAGGTTGTTCAGAGGGTTTTTTTTAGGTTTTGTACGTTGTTGCTCATAGTTTCCTGTCCTTTTGTTGATTTGTTTGTAACAGGTTGCTTTTGTCGTTATGTGCACGTAGTGATATGCAGGTGTTGGTTAAGTCAGGTAACTGTGTATCAGTTTGTTGTTGTAAAAATGATCGTTGTGAAAATAGCTGTTATGAAACACGTTCAATAATCATGGCGATGCCTTGTCCCACGCCAATACACATGGTGCACAAGGCGTAACGTCCGGCATGTCGCTCCAGTTCAAGGGTGGCGGTCAGTGCAAGGCGGGCACCGCTCATACCGAGAGGATGTCCTAGTGCAATCGCCCCTCCGTTCGGGTTTACGTGCCCTGCATCATCCGGTAACCCCAGTTGGCGCATGACAGCCAGTGCTTGTGCGGCGAAAGCCTCATTCAGTTCAATAACATCCATTTGATTTAGGGTTAAGCCTGTGAGTTCCAGTACCTTGCGAATCGCAGGCAGTGGCCCGATCCCCATGATGCGTGGTTCAACACCACATGTTGCTGTTGCGATGATGCGCGCCCGTGGTGTCAGCCCTTGGCGTAGGGCTGCCGTTTCTGAGGCGATGATCAGTGCCACCGCACCATCGTTAACACCGGAAGCGTTACCCGCAGTAATGGTGCCGCCTGTACGGAATGGGGTTTTGAGCCGTTGTAATTGTTCGAGCGTCGTTTCTGGTCGGGGATGTTCATCCTGTGAAATGATCGTTGCGACGCCTTTTTTGTTGGCTGGAGGCAGAGTAACAGGGATGATTTCCTCGGCCAGTACGCCACGTCGTTGCGCTCTGGCGACACGTTGCTGGCTGCGCAGGGCGAAGGCATCCTGATCATCACGGCTAATTTTAAATTGGGCTGCCACATTTTCTGCCGTTTCTGGCATGGAATCTGTGCCGAATTGTTGTTGTATCAACGGGTTAATGAAGCGCCAGCCAAGGGTCGTATCAAAGATCTCTGCCTGTCGGCTGAAAGCGCTGTTTGCTTTGCCCATCACAAAAGGAGCGCGGGTCATAGATTCAACGCCACCCGCCAATATCAGTTGAGCGTCGCCGGATTTAATACTGCGAGCGGCGAAGGCCAGTGCATCCAAGCCTGAGCCGCATAACCGATTGACTGTCGTGCCAGAGACCGAATTTGGCAATCCTGCTAACAATAGTGCCATACGTGCAACGTTGCGATTATCTTCTCCTGCCTGATTAGCACAGCCGAGGATCACATCGTCAATTTGTTCCCAATCCAATGCTGGATAACGAGTCATCAATGCCCGTAGCGGCAGGGCCGCCAGATCATCAGCCCGCAGGCTGGATAGCGCACCACCATAACGGCCGATAGGTGTACGGATACCATCACAGATAAATGCATGATTCATTATTGCTCTCCCTGACGATGTGGCTGGGTTTTTTCCACAGTATTGCCAGAAATAGGGTGACTGAGACGATAGGAGTAACCGCGGAAAAAAGCCACAACTTTGCTATTCTGGTTAATGATCTCCACGTCGTACAGGCCAGTATTTTTGCCTTGATGCCGAACAGAAGCGGTGGCGGTCAGTTGATCACCCACTAATGCCGGACGGATAAAATCAATGCTGCCGCTGGAAGCGACGGCTGCCCTCCCCTCGCTGTTACAGGCATAGGCGAAAGCCGTATCCGCCAGGCTGAACAAAATGCCACCGTGACAACTTTGATGACCATTGAGCATGTTGGGCACGATCTTCATACTGAGTCGGGCGAACCCGATATCGATATGCTCAATGTGCATTCCCATATTTTGGGCGCAGGCATCCTGGGCATACATGGCTTCAACGTGATGGTGAGCCAGTTGACTTGCCGCGTTATCATTATCTTGCATGGTCAACCCCTTTCTTGTGTTTTGGAGCCTGCTGGAGAGGGAGTTTGGTATGTCCCGCCGCGAGTTGGCGCAGCAAGGGCACTGGGCGGTAACGGGGTTCCCCATAAAACTTCTGCAAGTTTTCTAACGTACTGAGAATATGTTTCCAACCCAACTGTTCACCCCATGTCAGCGGGCCGATGGGATAATTCACACCATGGCACATGGCCAGATCGATATCTTCAGCGCTGGCGATACCTTTATTAACGGCATCCAATGCCTCGTTACACAACATAGCAACGGTACGCATGGTTAGCAGGGCGGGATAATCCGGCAGGAGAATAACTTGCTTACCGAGGGATTGCAGAAAACCGATCACCTTTGCTGTTTGTTGGGGCGTATTCTGGCAGGCGGCACTAAGAGTAATGATAGAAGCTAATTGGTGATTGGCAGAAAGATCAAATTGCACCACGGGCGCCCTGACTTCGTCGGCAATCTGTGCACTGGTTCTCCCTTTGGCCAGAATCAAGAGAATTTCATCAACCTGTAAAGTCGGGGAGTGGAATCGGTCATTTTTGCTTTCTTCGAAGATGATTCCATATTGCTGTAACTTAGGCTGTTGTAGCAGGGCAACAAAGTGTGGCAATGCTGCCCAATTTCCTGTCGCCTTGATCCGCACTGGCTGTTTTTTGCGCTTTAGCGTGTTTCGGCTCTATTTTAGGCTGTGGCTGGGTTTCTTTTGTTCCACCGTTTTTTCTTATACTGTTGTTTCCTTTTATATCATAGGCATAGAAACCACGACCGCGTTTGCGTCCAAGATGATCGGCATCCACCAGCTCTTTTTGCAGTAGTGAAGGCAGGAAGCGGGGATCGTAATGGAAGGCATGAAACAGAGATTCGGTCACGGTATAGTTAATGTCATGGCCAATCAAATCCATCAGTTGTAATGGTCCCATCGCAAAACCGCCAGATTCTTTGAGGACGGCATCCAATGTGGCGGGTGTCGCAATCCGTTCTTCCAGTGCGCGCAGGGCTTCAGCATAGAATGGACGGGCGATGCGATTGACGATAAACCCCGGCGTAGAACGGCAAATCACAGGCTGTTTTTTCCAGCCAGTCACGAGGGTTTTGAGTGTTGCTACGGTTTGAGGGGCGGTTTCTAAACCTTGTACGATTTCCACCAGCTTCATTAGGGGGGCTGGATTGAAAAAATGTAGCCCTGCCATGCGCTGCGGGGTCGACAGCACACGGGCAATGGCGGTAATCGACAATGATGAAGTATTGCTGGCAAACAGGGTCTGGTGTGAACAAATGGATTCCAGTTGCTGGAAGAGATCCTGTTTCGCTTCCAGTTGTTCGACAATGGCTTCGATCACCAGACCACACGGTGCCAGCGCATGTAAGGCATTCACTTGCGTGATGCGTTGTAACAGGGTTTCTGTTGCACTGGCTTCAGCTTTGCCTGCTTCCACACGTTGATGCAGACGGGTGCGTAAATTGTCCAGTGACTGACTGACCGCTTCGCCATTGAGGTCAAACAGCAGGACGGAATGTCCTGCCTGAGCTGCAACCTGGGCAATGCCGATGCCCATTGTTCCCGCACCGATAACGGCTATGGGGCCGTGGAGGTGAGGCGTGGTCATGATCATTTCCCCTTGAACGTTGGCTGGCGTTTTTCAATGAACGCATTGACACCTTCACGGAAATCTTCGCTATGCCCGCACTGGCGTTGTAAATCTCGTTCGAGAGCAAGCTGTTGTTCCAGTGTATTGGTTGCGGCTGCATAGGTGGCTTGCTTGATACAGCTAAGGGCCAAGGTAGGTTGGGTAGCAAGGTGTAGGGCGAGCTTCTGGGTTTTCTCTTCCAACTCTTCTGGCTCAACGACTTGCCAGATCATTCCCCAATCCCGTGCTTGTTCAGCGCTGATTTTGTCGCCCAAAAGTGCCATCCCCATTGCCCGCGCTTGTCCAATCTTATGGGGCAGGAACCAGCTACCGCCAGAATCAGGTGTCAGGCCAATACGGCAGAAAGCCTGAATAAAACTGGCGGTACGGGAGGCGATCACAATATCACAGGCCAGGGCAAGGGAGACACCAGCACCCGCCGCCACGCCGTTGACGGCGCAGACAATGGGCTTAGGTAGGGAAGTCATACGCCGGATCAGTGGGTTGTAGTAGCGTTCAACAGATTGGCCGAGATCAGGGATACTGCCATCAGAAATGATGGCATTGCGATCATTTAAATCTTGTCCGGCACAGAAGCCGCGTCCGGCTCCGGTGAGCAGGATACTGCGTACGGACTTATCCTGTTCAGCAATATCCATTGCCTGACTTAATTGTTGGTGCAGTTCCTCGTTAAAGCTATTGAGGCATTCTGGACGGTTGAGAGTAATGCTAAGGACACCTGCTTGTATATCAGTCAGTACCGTTGACATGTTTTCCATCTATCAGAACCCCTTAAATGTTGGTTTACGTTTTTCCAGAAAGGCGGAGATGCCTTCCTGACGATCGGTTGTACCTGCCAAAGCAACAAAGTGTTGGCGTTCGGCGAGTAACCCTTGTGACAGACTTGTTTCTTGTGCGGCTTTGAGGGCTGCTTTGGCTGCCCGCAGTGCCAGAGGGGAAAATTCACTGATGCGTTGTGCGATCTGCTCTGCACGCTCTAATGTCAGAGCATCAGTGCAAACTTCGCTGACCAGCCCCGCCTCCAGGGCGCGATGGGCATCGATAGCCTCGCCGGTCAATACCATCTGGCCAGCCAATGCCTTGCCGCCGCTGCGGATGAGTCGTTGTGTTCCCCCCGCCCCTGGCATCAGCCCCAGGGTGATTTCTGGCAGACCAAAACGGGCGTTTTCTCCACAAATCACCAAATCACAAGCCAATGCCAGTTCGCAGCCCGCGCCAAGTGCGTAGCCATTGACAGCAGCGATCAGGGGCTTGCTGATATTATTTAAACGTTGCCAAAGTTGTGGACGGCGATCAGTCATAGCTGTAGCAATGTTTTGTTGTTGTAGTTCTTTCAGGTCGGCACCTGCCGCGAAACAGCGCGCTGATCCCGTAATAACAATGGCTCCGGTTCCGTTATCCGTATCCGCGAGTTCCAATTGCTGCACGAGTTGTTCCAGACAATCATTACTGAGGGCATTACGCACTTCTGGCCGATTTAGGGTCAATGTGCGTACCCTTTGCTGCTGGTGGCATAAAATCCATTCCTGACTCATGGTAGTTCCTCACAAGCATATCAAGTATATGAAAGTGGCTAGACATCAAAATCGACAACTACGCCATCACCTTTCGGCCATGATTGGCAACTTAAGATATAACCGGCAGCCAATTGATCGGGTTCTAGGCTGTAATTGACCCTCATGTCCACTTCGCCGGATTTAAGCTGACATTTACAGGTAGCGCATACTCCTCCTTTGCAGGCGTAGGGTAAGTCTGCGCCCTGGCGCAATGCGGCATCGAGGATACTGTCATCTTCGGCGTTCATGGCAATGTTGAGGGTGCGACCATCCAGATGGATCTCAACGCGAGTCTCACTGCGTTCTGTGAGATTGGCAGGTCGGGAATTTATTGTGGCTTGTCCGGTATTGAAACGTTCACTATGGATACGCTTAGCAGGTATTCCCACCTGTTCCAGGGCAGAATGAGCGTCATCCAACATGGCTTCCGGTCCACAGAGAAAAGCATGGTCAAATTGGGTAAAATTGAGCAGGGTTTTGCCAATGAGGTTCAGGTGTTCAGTATCAATGCGTCCGTTAAACAGTGGGCTATCAGTGGATTCCTGACTAAACAGGTACAGCACCTGAAAACGGCTCAGGTTGCAATTCTTCAGATCGGCCAGCGTTTCTTTAAACATGACAGAGCGACTGGTGCGATTACCATAAATAAGCGTAAAAGTGCTATTGGGTTCTAGTGCCAGCGTACTTTTGATGATCGATAAAATGGGAGTGATACCCGAACCGGCGGCGATAGCCAGATAATGCCCCTGTTGGCCGATATTGGGGGGATGACCAAAATTGCCTTGTGGCTGCATGACTTCCAGCTCATCCCCGACTTTTAATTGTTGGTTGATGAAGGTCGAAAAGCGGCCTTGATGAATAGCTTTGACACCAATTTGTAATACATCATCCAACGGTGAGCTACAGATAGAATAGCAGCGGCGTAGTTCTTCGTTATTTATTTTCGCCTTGAGTGTCAGGTGTTGGCCAGGGTGATAGCAGAACTGTTTTTTCAGCTCAGCAGGAATATGCAGGGTAACGACCACAGCATCCGGCGTTTCCCTTTCGATGGCGGCAATGCTTAAGTGGTGAAAGCCATGTGAGCGTGTTTGATGCAAAGTGGACATCTTCTACTTTCCTCTTTAAATGTGCACCTCGTTAAATGCATTTGAAATAATCAAACGGTTCCCAACAATCTCGACAGCGATAGAGGGCTTTGCAGGCAGTAGAACCGAATTCGCTGATTTTTTCTGTTTCATGGCTGTCGCAGTACGGGCAGATGATGGGGTTCATGTTTGCCGTTCTTTCGCAAGCTAATCCCTGGGGAGGGGCAATACCGGATTCTCGCAAGCGTTGTTTGGCATCTGCATTTATCCAATCGGTGGTCCACGCTGGGTTCAGGCTTACTTCAATATGCACCGGAGAAAAGCCTGCTTGTGCCAGAATTTCCTGAATAGTTTCAAGCAGGTATTCCGTCGCAGGACAGCCTGAATAGGTTGGGGTAAATGTCACCCGCCAGCCGTTTTGCAAGGACGTGACAGCTCGTATCATGCCGAGATCAGTAATGGAGAGAGCAGGAAGTTCTGGATCGGCAATTTGGTGCAGGCATTGCCAGATTTGATGCACTTCCGGCGGCTGTATCTCTGAATAAAAGTGAGTATTGCATAGCTGTTCCATGATTTTCCCCCATTACTCCCCGTTTTCTGACCGTTTTTGTCACCAGTTGCAGTTGGGGTAGGTGCGTTGCAGGTATTGCATCTCTGCCAACATGTATCCCAAGTGTTCCGTATGTAGTCCTTGTTTTCCACCTCGCCGATAAGGTGCTTCTTGTGGCATTTCTAGCGTAGCTTCGGTGAATGTTTCGTTGATGATTTGCCGCCATGGTTCATGCAGGGTGCGGGGATCAACGGCAATGCCTTCTTCTGCCAATTGCTGCTCTATTTCGTCGCAATGGAATAGTTCGCCGGTAAAGCGCCACAGTTGATTAACGGACTGTTGGATTTTTTCGTGACTCAGTTCTGTTCCATCCCCCAATCTGATCATCCAGCCTCGGCTAAATCGCAGGTGATATTCCACTTCCTTCAACGACTTGGCACTAATGGCGGCCAACTGGGGATTTCGACTTTGTCCCAGAGCCTGATGCAACAAGACGTGATAGGCATCGATAAAAAATTGGCGTACCAAGGTGTCGTTAAAGCCGCCATTGGGTTGTTCCACCAGCAGCAGATTGCAGAATTCGCGTTCATTACGCCAAAACGCCAGATGATCTTCATCCTGTCCTGAAAGAGTAGCTGCATAACTGAGGAAATGGCGTGCTTGTCCCAATAGGTCGAGTCCGATATTGGACAGGGCGAGGTCAATTTCCAGTTCTGGCGCATATCCACACCATTCGCACAGGCGTTGTGCCAGAATCAGCGGGGTATCACTCTGACGAAGTACATATTTGAACAGGGCATGGTTGGGTGATGAAATACTGTGTATATTCATATTCTCACCCCTTACATATTCTTGATGCCATCAGGGAGGGTGTAGAAAGTCGGATGACGGTAGATCTTGTCCTCCGATGGCTCGAAGAAAGCGCCACGCTCTTCCGGTTGTGAAGCCACCAGATAGATGGATTTCACTACCCAGATGGAGCAACCTTCATTGCGCCGAGTGTAGGCATCGCGCGCGTTTTCCAGTGCCATTTGATCATCTGCCGCGTGGAGGCTGCCGACGTGACGGTGCGCTAATCCCTGTTTACTGCGGACAAAGACTTCATACAGTGGCCAATCGGTATCGTTCATTGACTCCTCCTTCCGATGCTGTTCAGGTCACGCAAAGTATTAAGCCGCGCGATTTTTGGCAGCTATTTTTCTGGCATGAATAGAAGCCGCTTCGCGTACCCAGCTCCCGTTTTCCCAAGCCCGACGTTTGGCTTCCAGACGTTCGTGATTGCATATCCCCTGTCCTTTCAGTACTTGATAGAATTCATCCCAATTAATTTCACCAAAACGGTAATGCCCTGTTGTTTCATCCCAAGCCAGCTCAGGATCGGGAGCTGTCATACCCAGGGCTTCCAACTGGGGCACGGTGTTGTCGATGAATTTTTGCCGTAGTTCATCATTGCTGAATCGTTTGATTTTCCATGCCATGCTCTGGGCGCTGTTGGGGGAATCACTGTCATTGGGACCAAACATCATCAATGTCGGCCACCAGAAGCGGTTAATGGCATCTTGTAACATGGCACGCTGGGTTTCGCTGCCATTCGCCAGCACCGTTACCGCTTCATAACCCTGGCGCTGGTGGAAACTTTCTTCCTTGCAGATTTTCACCATCGCGCGGGCGTAGGGACCATAAGAGGCTCGGCACAAGGCAACCTGATTGACGATTGCCGCACCATCCACCAGCCAGCCAATCACGCCAACATCTGCCCAACTGAGGGTGGGATAGTTAAAAATCGAGGAATATTTCATCTTGCCATCCAACAATTTTTGGTAGATGTCCTGACGGGAACAACCCAGTGTTTCAGCGGCGCTGTAGAGATATAGCCCATGCCCTGCTTCATCTTGTACTTTCGCCAGCAATATGGCTTTGCGACGCAGTGTCGGGGCACGGGTGATCCAATTGGCTTCCGGTAACATGCCGACGACTTCCGAATGTGCGTGTTGACCGATCTGGCGTATCAGGGTTTGGCGATAGGCTTCGGGCATCCAATCTTTAGCCTCAATAGAGAGATCTGCTGCTATTTTTGCCTCAAAGCTCGCCTGAAGTGGATCAGTTGTCATATGCGACTCCATTATGATTCTTATTTTCTGATATAAAACATAAAAATGAATCACTTTTTATAACCACAAATCTACAAACTGATAACAAAAATAGCAAACACAAAAATTGTGTATTTGTCGTTCACATCACAATATGAATTTTAATTACTTATAAAACAATTGATTAATTATTTTTATTTAGCGGCGGGATAAATATTAACAAGTGATCAGGTACAAATGTTTGTATTTTGTTAATTATATGGGTGGTTTTGTCAATCATATATGTGATACATAAATGGCATTCCATTACTTAATGATTGTTTCATTGGTTAAATCGGTGGAGAAAAAAATGCAACAGTTAACGAGTTACATTTGTGGTGCTTGGGTTTATGGGCAAGGTGATCCCAGAACCATTCATCATGCAATAAGCGGCGAAGCTTTGTATCAGGTATCTTCAGAAGGTTTGCCATTGGCAGAAAGTTTAGTCTACGCCCGTGAAAAAGGGGGAAAGGCGCTGGCTGCGATGACGTTCCAGCAACGTGCGCAGATGATGAAGGCAGTTGCAAAACACTTGCTCGCCAACAAAGAAGCACTGTATGCCATTTCCACAGAAACAGGCGCAACCCGTGCGGATAGTTGGGTGGATATTGAGGGGGGCATAGCAACCCTGTTCTCGTATGCCGGATTAGCAGGGCGCGAACTGCCGGATGATACCCTGTGGCCGGAAGATGAGATGATCCCGCTATCTAAACAATCCCAGTTTGTGGCACGCCATGTGCTGACTTCCCGTCCTGGTGTTGCACTGCATATCAATGCGTTTAACTTTCCTTGTTGGGGGATGCTGGAAAAATTGGCACCAACATGGATGGCAGGCATGCCAGCGATTATCAAGCCTGCCACGGCATCCGCTCAACTGACACAGGCGATGGTGAGAATGATCATCGACAGTGGTCTGGTGCCGGAAGGGGCATTGCAATTGATCTGTGGTGGCATTGGTGATCTGTTTGATCATCTCGATTATCAGGATGCCGTGACGTTTACCGGCTCGGCACAAACGGGGCGGAAGTTGCGTGTCCATCCTCGACTGATAGAAAAATCCATTCCTTTTACGATGGAAGCAGATTCGCTTAACTGCTGCATTTTAGGCGAGGATGTGACACCTGACATGCCGGAGTTTGGCGTTTTCATCAAGGAAGTTGCTCGTGAAATGACGGTGAAGGCCGGTCAGAAGTGTACGGCTATCCGGCGCGTTATTGTACCTGCCAGCCAAATGGAAGCAGTCAAACAAGCGCTGCTCAAGCGGCTATCTGGTGTGGCAGTTGGTGATCCTACTGTGCCAGAAGTGCGCATGGGGGCGTTGATTAACCTGGAACAGCGTGATGAGGTGCAGGCGAGAGTCAACGAATTGCGCAATAGCGGCTGTGAGATTTTATACGGTGGTTCACTGGATAAATTGGTGCTGACAGGTGATAGCAACAGTAATGGTGCATTCTACCCGCCGACGTTGCTCTACTGCGCTGATCCAATGACCAATCAGGTGGTACACAGCACGGAAGCTTTTGGGCCGGTTGCCACATTAATGGCGTATCAGGATACTGAGCAGGCGATTGCATTGGCGATGATGGGACAGGGTAGTTTGGCGGGGTCATTGGTGACGGCAGATGAACAGATTGCAGTCCAGGTGATCAGAGCGACAGCGTGTGCTCATGGCCGTATGTTAGTGCTGGATGCCGCGGCTTCTGCGGAGTCCACGGGACACGGCTCCCCGCTGCCCATGTTGGTACATGGTGGGCCAGGGCGTGCTGGTGGTGGAGAAGAGTTGGGGGGCTTGCGTGCCGTGAAACACTATATGCAGCGCACAGCGATTCAAAGCAGCCCAAGTATGCTGGCAGCAATTGGCCGTGAGTGGGTGCGTGGCGCGAAAGTGAAAGAAGAGCCGATTCATCCATTCCGTAAGTACTTTGAACAAATTGAAATTGGTGAAAGTTTACTGACTGCTCGCCGGACGGTGACGGAAGCGGATATCGTGAATTTCGCCTGCCTGAGTGGCGATCATTTTTACGCTCATATGGATAAAATCGGCGCGGCTGAATCCTTGTTTGGCGAGCGCGTGGCACATGGTTATTTTGTTGTATCGGCTGCTGCGGGTTTGTTCGTTGATGGTGCGGTAGGGCCGGTGCTGGCTAACTATGGTATGGAAAACCTGCGTTTCATTGAGCCGGTCAAGATTGGCGATACTATTCAAGTTCGTTTGACCTGCAAGAAGAAGATTAAGAAAGTCCAGAAGGCGCCAGAAGATAAACCACATGGTGTGGTGATGTGGGATGTGCAGGTGTTGAATCAGGAACAACAGCCGGTGGCACTTTATAGCATCCTGACGTTGGTAGAACGGCAGCAAGGGGATTTTGCGGCTTAGGATAAGCGTTGTTAAGTCAAGGGAACAGAAGAGCCTGAGGGTATTTGTCAAAGGCAAGGGCAGCGGTAATCCTCAGGCTGTTTATTAAAGTTTAAATTCAGGCTGGATTTTATCGGTAGCATATGTGAGTTGTAACGTTCGGAATAATTTTTCCAATGTTGCTATTAAATACATGCTAAATATAAAAATGGTATATCTGTCTACTTATTTCTTTCTGACCAATATGAAGACCAGCGGGCAGCATCCAATCTCGTTTTAGATTGCGATAAGCAGAGCCAGCCGCCAAAATGAGGGGAGACTTCCTCAAGATGCGAGTGAACAGCGTGTTTAATCCTCTTCTAAAATTCTTGGGCCGGCCCCATCTTGTCCAAGAACATCATTCGGATTACGTAAAGGACATTCTGTTAATGAAAGGCATCCACATCCAATACAACGACCTAAATTATCTCGCAATCGGATGAGTTTTTTGATGCGCTGATCCAGAATATCCTGCAATTGTAAAGAAAACGTTAACCACTGTTCGGCTGTCAATTTACTATCAGGTGGAAACTGATCTAGTGCTTTTTTTATCTCTTTCAGAGAGATACCCGTGTTTTGTGCAACTTTGATGATCGCAATATAGCGTAATACAATCGAAGGAAAACGGCGTTGGTTACCTTGATTGCGTGAACTTTTGATTAACCCTTTCGATTCATAAAAGTGGAGGGCAGATATAGCAACTCCGCTACGTTTTGATACCTCTCCGATAGTTAATGCCCGATTAAAATCAATGGATTTATCTTTCTCCATATCTATAAACCTTAATTTAGCTTTAGGTTTTATACTGCACTGCTTTTTTTATAATTTGAAAAAAGACAGTGCCTTTTCTCTGAAAATTATATGAGCCTTAGCAGGGGCCATAATCTCAGCGCCCCTCAGCGGTCACTTTAGTATAAATTCACTTTTTCATTTCGATAATATAGTAACAGCCATTTTCTGTGGAAAAATTCAAGCTGTAGATATTTGTAATAGATAATCCAGCCTGTTTTGCCATAAATTCAAATTCTGATTGATACCGTTTCCGGCCTAACAGAAGAATATCTATATATAAATCAAATGACACTGCCTCATTTGGTTCTTTAATCATATCGATAACATATAAAACGGAATCTTCCCGCATTGCTTTCTGGCAATTTCTGAGAATATCAATGGCTTTATTATCTGGCCAATCATCCAAAACATTTTTTATGCTATAAGCATCATATCCTGATGGAATAGCAGAGAAGAAATTACCATTAATGAAAGTCATCCCTTCTGATTCTTGCTTGGTAAAATCATATTGATCCATAACGTGACATTGGATATGTGGATAATGCATTTTTATATTTTTTGCAAAAGAACCCACCCCGCCCCCGATATCAATAAATGAAGAAATGCCATTGAGAGGGATATGTTCAATAATATGTTTATTCATCTTATCAGTCATTTTTGCCAATAAATTATCAAAAATCGTTTTGATGGTTTTATTCTGTTCATGATTGAGATAATCAAAAAATGGCTCATGATGGGTAAGTTCAAAAGCAGATTTTTTATTCGTTTTGCTTAAGGAGGCACTGTATTGTGACCACGCTTTCCAGAAGGCAGGATCTAATTCGAACTTTATATATAATGTTTCAAAGCTATTTGGATCACTGAGTGATGCCCATTGTTCAGTGAGGTAAAATTTATCATCTTTTTTGGTTAACACATTGAGTTTTTGCATGTAATTCAATAGATTATGGAATCTATCTTGATAAACATTGCATAGCTGAGCAATTTGTTCCACGGTTTTGCCATCTTGGGTACTTAAGTATAATGGTGCTTTACTGTCTACAAAAGCATATAGTGCATTCGATTTACGATAGGCAGTAACCATTTCCAATGACATTATTATTCTCCTTATTCAAATTTTTAAATAATTTGAAATACATTGGGTGTTTTTATTTTAAATTTTATGATTGTTTTTCATTTAAAAATGGAAAGGATGCAAATGATTCACCAAAGTAACAAAAGCATCCTGATTATTTTTTTCCCTGGTTAATGGGCACACTATAAAACCTCAAGATAACTTGAGGTCAAGTAATATTTATCTAACTACATCTAATATTTTTTGAATGGAATTCTCTGGATAAAAATGGTGTGTCTGTATACTTGTTGTTTATCCATTAGCATTGTTTTTAACTATGCTATTTACCATTTGGGCTGTGCCCTTTTATTTCAATTGGCAGCTTTCCCGTAAAATGCGTATTACGGTATTTGCGCCGCTACGGTTAGGATTGATGCGGATCATGCGTTGTTCCAGTGTGGGATCTGTCTGACGGAAGGTGTCGGAAATGCGGTAAAATAGTGGTGGGATTTCAAATTTGGATTCTGCACCTACCGGATAAGGTAGTGCACCGAGTATATGGGCTGTGGCGAGTACTCTTTCTGCAATGGGATCATGAAATTCTACGAGTAACACTTTTGATTGTGCGTTGGCGAGAAGGGCTTGTTTTACTTGTGGCAACTCTCCCTGATTCAAACGAGTCACCAGTTCGTTATTCACTTCGGCCTGTACGGCGTGCATAACGGGTGCGAATACCATGCCACGAAGGGCTTCCATTGCCTGATAACCTTGTATCTGGCAGCCACCGGAGTACATGCTGTGGCGTAGATTATCAATGATTGCCTGCTTTCCTACAATTAACCCAACGCCTTGTGGTCCCAATAATTTGAAGCAAGAGAACGTGGAAAGGGTTGCGCCATATTGACAACCGATATGTGCCACTTTCATCGCCGCGTAGTTATCATCGACTAATGAAGGAATGTCATATTGATTCAGGGTGCTGATAACCTCTTGCAGGGAATAACTGTCAAACATTTTCTGGCGTGTATGTTGAATAAGGCTGGCTGCGGGTTGGTATTGCTGAATGGCGGCTACAATTTGCCCTGTGTGGTTGAAATCTGCCTGAACGACACGAAGTCCCATTTGTTCAATTGATGCCTTGGTTGTGGGATAAATCGGTGCATTATGTACAAGTAATGTTGAATTGGGGCTGACCAAAGCGGCCAGCCCCGCACGTAATGCGCCCGTTCCTGCTCCATTGACAAAAGCGGCGGTTTCAGCACCAAAAAACGCTGCAATCACCGCTTCAATGCGTCGGGTCATCCGTGGTTGGTGAAGATCTGGGACCAAGCCCAGATCACCTTGCGAAAGAAAATCAGCACCAGGAAAGTGACGACAGATAATATCAACCAACTTGAATTGTTGCTGTTGCGCTTGTGCCATCGTCATGCTTTGCAATGGATAGGTTTTCATTTTCTTATTTTATTCCCAGCAGAAAGAGCAAGTTTGCCAGAATGCCCACAATGATTGTTGCTATTGGGCCGATAGCCATTTCCACTAAAGGACGTTTGGATGTACGGTTAAGCAGATAGATACCCGCTACGATCATAAAGCCCATGCCCGGCAGAATAGCGTTGGAGGCAATCATCGCACCAACCAGCAAGGCCACTTCGAGCATTTTGGTGATCGCGGTACGAATATGTCCGCTGCATGCTTTCACCCCAGGGTATTTATCCAACCAGATAGCGATTTTTGCCAGTAGCTGGATTTCAATGAACATGGTGATGCCGCCTGCGACAAAGGCAATCCACGGATTGTTGGTTGCCAGTCCTGCCACAAACACAAATTTCATGCCATTTGGGCTATAAACGCCTGTGGCTATAGCCGTCGTGCCCACTAATGGGATAAAGCTGATGGCACGTGCCAGTGCTACCAGCAATGCATTGGTCTGTTCACCTTGAGCCATGAGTTGCAGGGAAACAGGCCCTTCCGCCAGCAGGCTAAAAGACATGGTGGCGGCACTGGCGGTGAGGCCGCCGCACAGGATTAGCAGCCATTTATTTTTCTGGATACGTTCTATACGGGTGGAAAATAGGCCGACTAAGACTTCGTTGGCGCCTTTTTGCTCTGCTGACTGCGTTGGGCGTTCACGCATTGCAAAGTAGAACATGGCAATCATCGACAGCAATAGTGCAGCTCCGTTAGGGTCAATGCTGACGGGTTTTTCGATCATCCCTCCAAAGCTCAATGGGCCAATGGCCTTGGTTGCCAGATAGCCGACCAGTGCGGTGAACATGACCAAAAGCCCTTTGCGATAGCCATATTGATAGCCGACGACCATCGCAGGAAACAAGGCAAAACAGGCCACAATCGGATCGCCCACTTTCTTGAGGTCATTGGTGAAATTGACAGGCAACATGGCAAACAGTTCCACCACCGAACGCAGCCCAGCCAGCAACGCGATAGCATATAAGGCACCAATGATGCCAGAGGCGATAAAGCCTCTCCGGCTGTTGGCACACCAAATCCCGATCATGTCTGTACCGAGTAACAGGCTGTGAACCAAGACAATTGGGGCGGTGAGTGAAAAGGGAATGCCAAAACCGACAACCAAACCAATGCTCAGTGCGAAACTGGTTGCGGCAAGCGCTTTGCGGCTCATGCGACCTTCAAGGTATTCCGGCAAAAGTGGGCGCAAGCCATCGTGGAAAACAGCGATACCACGGTTTGCCATCATAGCGGCAATGGCGCCAATGGCTGCCAATAACCCTGCCTTAAAAGGAT
Source organism: Xenorhabdus ehlersii (assembly GCF_003610465.1). Classification (GTDB taxonomy): domain Bacteria; phylum Pseudomonadota; class Gammaproteobacteria; order Enterobacterales; family Enterobacteriaceae; genus Xenorhabdus; species Xenorhabdus ehlersii. The sequence continues at coordinate 1,263,357 of NZ_RAQI01000001.1, forward strand.
CGACTTCCATCAATCTCAGCAGGAAATTATGGAAATGTTGCATGATTGCCTCCTTACAGTGAGATGATGGTACTGATGATCACAGGCAGGACGATATCAATATCCTGGCCTGTAAAACCAAATGCCTTCTTGCCTGCTTTCACATGGGCGATGATCTCGTCATTAGACAAGATTTTTCCCGGCATTCCGATGGTGGCACATTGATTTAGTCCAATAAGAGCAATTGCCATTGCCAGCGCACCTCCACCACCCGTATTGCATGCGCCAAAATAGTAATCCGCTTCGCCATTTTTAATTGCCATCGCCGCGTCAATATCATTCATGATGGTAATAGCAGTGGCTTTATTGCCTGCCAATTGACGAATACCTTCGGCTATTGCCTGTTTCTCTATTTGTCCACCAATGACAAATCTCATGCTGTTATCTCTCTCTTTGTATCTTCATATCGGATTGCTTTTTGAAAAAGCGATGTTTTTAGAATTAGCTTATTTTAACTTTCTGTTTTATATGTTTATTTTTTATTTAATCTTGCCTTGGAAAAATTGTGCAGGATTATCACGCAGCATTTGGTCTATCTGTTTTTGGCAAAAACCAGCTTCCAGTAACATGGGAACGAATACGGTTAGCAAGTAATCGAAGCCATTTCCTCCATTGTTTTTCAAATGAGATCGACGCGTGATATCTTGGGAAAGCATGACCCGATCAAGTAGCCGACGCTTGGCAACTTCTTGCAACATGGTAATGCGTCGACTGTCGGGATAGTAATTATTCTTGCCGATTGTATCGAATTGTACCCATGCTCCGGCCTCTAGCAGCGGAATAATGGTGTCCAGATTATCTCTCAGATCACAATGACCGATAGCCACATATTCAGGGGAAACGCCAAACTCCTTTAGCAGCGCCAACTGCTCACGTCCCATTGTGCTTAATGTGGTGTGGGTGGAAATGGGACAGCCTGTAGCCTGGTGTGCCAATGCCGCAGCGGTGAACACCTTTTGCTCATCTTTCGTGATTTGATCGAGACTAGAACCAATTTCTGCAATTACCCCTGCTTTTAATGCGGTGCCATCAATGCCAATTTCAATTTCAGCGATCATGTCATCGGCGATAGCCTGTACACTTAACTCTCTGAAATGAGCAGGGAAGAATGGTTGTTTATAGTAGCCCGTCGAGGCAATGATATTGATACGGGTATCACGCATCAGATCCAGCAGAAAAGCTGCGTTGCGACCCATGTAACGATTGGTCATCTCCACGATGTTTCTTACCCCAAGGATGTAGAGGTGACGAAGTTCTCCTACGATCAGATCGTATTGATCCAATCGACAATCCAGGTTTCCTTTCACATCAGAGAGATCGATATGCAAGTGCTCATGTACATAGGTATAGCCTGAAACATCAATCAAGTTATTTGCCTTTATTGCCAAACGGCCGGATCATGCGGTAATTCCGTTATAGCGGAAATAATATTATTTAATGATGGAATGATCTTATTTGTAATACCCTTATTGGGGGATTAGTTAGAATAACCACTATTTTTCCAATTTCCTTGACTGTCATAAATACCTTCAAGTTTTGGAGAGCCAGATTGAATACCTGAAATAAGGGCAACATCGCTGCGCGTTGTGAAAATCTGAGGGCGAAAACACATGATCACTGGGCTACCAATAGGGTGAATGCCTGCCAATGGAAGATGGTAGTCAATGCAAGGTTCACCCAGACGCAGTATGCGTACTTTTTTAGCCGGGATGATACCAGAAGGGATGGTGCGTTCAGGAAGAACCAATGCATGTTTCATATGCCCGCGTTTATAATATCCGCCACCATAGCAGTAACTATGACCATCATAGTGATGGGAAACTTCTGTGAGATAGACCATCGCAATATGTTCCGGCTCTCGGCCGCAGACATTGGCGGGGATGGTTCCGGTCAAAGCATGTCCTGGTTCCAGGTGGGTGGCACCATATTTGGCCAGTAATGGTATGGTGTTACAGCTTGAGGCCGCCGGAGCATTGATTTGTGAAAGTTTGATGCCGAGTTGTTCCAGTCGGTTCCGCGCCCGAATGAGGGTGAGCAAATTGGTGGTGGGTAAGGTTATTTGATACCGTGAATCCCATGACAGGCAAGGAAAATGCGTCAGCCCACTCAATTTTATGCCTGGCATGCGCTTTAAGGCATCGACGACGGTGTCTAGGTCATTAAAGGTGATACCTGCTTCTTGGCCGGAAAAGGTGATATCTCGTTTATCAAATATTTTCAGCATGATGGGCTGAATTCGCCCCAATTTTTCCGCAATATCCGAAATGGTTTGGGCTTTTTCAAGGGAAAACACGGTAATGATACCTGGACTGTGTTTGAGCATGGTCTCTATTAAATGGGTTGGTGTCTGCACCAAATGACCGATGTGGCACAGTGGAATACCATGCTGGCTTAGGCTATAGGCTTCCCTGAAATCAACAGCCACGACACCACGATAACCGAGTTCAAGCAATTTTTGGGTCAGCCATGGGTTACGTCCAATTTGTTTGGTCATCAAATAGAGCTCAATGTCATATTGCTCTGCAGCTTGCAGCAAGCGTCGGCCATTGTCTAAAACCTGATCGACATCAATGATGTAGGTATCTGGCAAGATTGCACCTTGTTGCCAAAGGTCTTTTGCAACTTCAATCAATTTGGGGTTCTGTTTTTTTAATGCCTCAATAAACATAGGGATCCCTTCATGGCTGCAAAGCAGCAAAGCTGTGTGAAATCAAAATTTTTTGCAGGTAAACCTTCATTTTTTTGAATATTTTTTATGAGAATCAAAAACTAACCTCTTTCGAGTGAAAATATTAAACCATATAAATTTACCAACAGATAGCCTTCCTCATTGGGATGTAAGGCTACGGTAAATTTTTTGATTAGAGAGTGATGCATTGTGAGTAATTGATCGTAGTATTCAGATTGCTCGAGTTTTGCCAATATTTCTTTATCCAATGGGGCTACTCTTTCACCACGGCGTGAGCGCATGAAAGCACTTGCCATATGGGTAAGCGCCATTTCGCCTTGTGGATGACGGATAGGGATGAGCCAGATATCTTCCAGAACATGCACAACTTCCAGCATGTTATCGTAGATATCTTGATCGATAACGCCACCTTGTAGCAGGATAGTTAGCCGTTGTTCTATCATTGCTTTTTGTTATACGTAGGTGTTAATCAACAGTCTATTTTGGTTCAATAAACGGGTTCGATGGTGCCTGCTACTACGTTTTGTTGATGGGTCAGCAATAGATCCCGATCAATCATAGTATGCAGGAGTTGCTGGATAGGGATATTATCCTTGCGGGTAAGGATAACGGCTTCAGAAGCCTTGATAAAACACTCACTGTTGTCAGGGAGTTGGGTCATCAGGCCTTGTGCTATGAGTTCATGGCCCTGTCCAACGTTCCAGATGGCCGCATCAATATGGCCTTTTATGATTTGATTTAGGCATTCATGATAGGAGACCTCGACCAATTCAATCTTTTTGTCAGCAAAGTATTGTTTTGTCATTATTTTTTGGTCTGCTGAGGTGCTATCTAACCCAACGCGACGAATTGATTCCATTTCGCCATTGCGAAAGATTAACCTATGCCTGTCCGTATAACTTTGTGTCCCTAGTGAAAGCGCAATATATAGATCTTTATTTTCTGGGTGCTGCTCTGCGGCAAGTCTTGATGTTACCGCTAAGTCGTAAACACCATTCAGTAAACATTCAATGCGGATATCTGAGCCACGCATGTGTGCAAAGTAAAAGGGAACACTTGCACACAATGCTTTTAAACCACTTGCCAGCCCTTCATAAGCACGGGTATACGGGAGCGGCATCGCACAAACCACATTGCCAATATCGGCATACTGCAACAGTAATTTGTGGTTTATCTGTACAAGAAAGCTACCACTGCGACCACGACGCTTAATTCCAACCACCTGTGCCTGTTCAAGAGATTTTAATGCTGCTTGCATCAAACCCACGGACAATCCACATTCTTTAGCCAATGATTCTATGGTTTTCAGGCGGTTACCGCATTGTTCAGAGAGGAGGTAACGAGCCAGAAATGACTGTGCGATCCCCTCTTTCTTAATGAATGTTTGACTCATCATTACAAGTTCTTATCCATTCTCATTTATATTCATAAAATTGAACATAAATCGCAATAAGCGAATTAAAGAAAAGAGATTAATATCACAATTACAAAAAAAATGAAAATTTAAAAAATAATAAAGTTTAATATTATCAGTATTTTGAATATATATTTTAATTTTGCATTGAAGATATAAAAATTGCCATCATGGGAGAATATAGGGCAGGTGAGGGTATTATCTATGCCCGCTCACTGTATTTTTCTGTATAGATGGTGATTTTTGCTATACTATTTATCACGCTACAGAATAATTAGGCTATATTCTGCACGTTATCCTTGCGTGAATCAATAAAATATATTATGGAATGTATCTTATTTAAGATCATTAAAATTTAGCTGATTCTGTTGTTATAACCAATAATAAATTAGGTTTATATTTTAAGTTGTTTATTTATATATACCTAATAAATTTATAATTGCTGGAGCAATCAGATTGTTTTTAGAAAGATGAAAAATATATAAATTAAAAAATTGCTGGAGTTACAGAGTCTGCGGTCTAGATTTTTGATTTACGAATTGGATAGCTTCTTAGTCATTATATGCATAATACTTTGCTGTTTTGCGCTGGAAAAAATAATATCTTTTTGCTGTTTTAACCCCTTTCTGACATAAAATTTGATGGCAGAAGTGTTCTGTTCCAATACTTCTAACCAAAGCCACTTTTGCCTTTGTTCATGACCAAATTTCACCACATGATCAAATAAGTGATCGCCATATTTTTGTCTGGTTAGTTTTGGCATCAGGTAGAGCTTATGTAAATAAATGCCAGTAAAATCTTTATCAGGAACAGGTTGGTTTAAAATTATTTTACTGAATCCAACAATGTTGGCATAGCTTGTATTTTGGGGAGTAATTATATTTGAGCCAATAGCATGCTGGGATTCAGCAATAAACCATTTATGGTCGGGAGATTGTAATGAAGTCAATATTTTCTCTATGGAACATTCTCCCGCAATATATTCTTCCAGTTCATCTTGGTCATGCCATAAATAAGAAAAGTGAAAACGATAGCTTGTTTCCAGTAGCCAGGATAGTCGTGTAGCGTCTTTTATCGTTGCATCCCGAATCGTTAACATGGATATCTCCCAATTTGATTTCTAACATACTATCACGGCGACAAAAATATGTGCGTTAAATAACCAGTTGAATTAAATAAAAAATAAGGAAATTGCGATGGAAAATAGGGATGGTTGATTTCGAAAGTTTATGGTCGTTTGCGGATGTTGATGAGCGAGAAAAAACTTATATGATAGAAATAAATCAAAATGAAAAATGGCGATAATTTCTATCGCCATTTTCAAAATCAATCTTGCAATTAAGCGGCTTTGGCGTTTTGTGCCAGCCAGTCAGCTACACGCTGTTTTTGTTCATCAGTGAGCCACATACCCAGTTTGGTTCGGCGCCAGATAGCATCATCTAGCTCGATTACCCATTCGTGTTTAACCAAATAACGCAGTTCAGCTTCATACAAATTATGACCGAAACATTCACCGAGATCGGCCAGCGCTTCTGCGCCTTGCAGGATGAATTGGCTGTTGCTGCCGTAAGTACGAGCATAACGCAGTGCTATGCCTTCTGGCAGCCAGTTATAACGCTGACGCAACAGACGTGCATAACCATCGCGATCACAGCCTTCCAGCTCACTACCCGGTAACTTGCCATTTTTGGTCCATGCCTTGCCCGCGTTAGGGTAGTATTGCACCAGTTTATCCATAGCGTGTTCAGCCAGTTTACGATAAGTTGTTAGCTTACCGCCAAATACGGAGAGTAATGGCATCTGGCCTTGCTCATCCTGAACATCCAGCGTGTAATCACGGGTGATCGCTTGTGGTGAATCGGATTCATCATCACACAGAGGACGAACGCCAGAGTAAGTCCAGACAACATCATCGCGACCAAGTTGTTTCTTAAAGTGGTCGTTATAGACTTTTAGTAAATAGCCGATCTCTTTATCGTCAATTTTGACTTCTTTAGGATCGCATTTGTATTCAACATCCGTCGTGCCGATAATCGAAAATTCATCATTCCATGGAATAACGAACACGATGCGATGGTCTTCATTTTGCAGAATATAAGCCTGCGGTTCATCGTGAACGCGAGGCACAACGATATGACTGCCTTTGATCAGACGGATGCCATAAGGCGATTTCAGTTGCAGACCGTTATCAAAGAAATTTTTCACCCACGGGCCGGTTGCGTTAACCAAACCTTTCGCGCGCCACGTATTGGTTTCGCCAGTTTTGAGGTTTGTGGCTTCAACCATCCAATAGCCATTTTCTCGCCATGCACGGGTTACCTGGGTGCGGGTACGTACTTCACCGCCGTGTTTCTGCACTTCCTGTGCGTTCAGAACCACCAGACGCGCATCGTCAACCCAACAGTCGGAATATTCAAAGCCACGGGTGATAGATGGTTTCAGTACCGAGTTTGTGCCAAATTTCAGCCCATTACTGCCTGGTAAGCTAACGCGTTTGCCTAAGTTATCATACAAGAACAGGCCAATGCGGATCATCCACGCTGGGCGTAAGTGTGGTTGATGTGGCAGGCGAAAACGCATCGGGAATGCAATATGGGGAGCCAGTTTTAAAAGCACTTCACGTTCTGCCAGTGCTTCACTGACCAAACGAAACTCATAATGTTCCAGATAGCGTAAACCACCGTGGATCAGCTTGGAGCTGGCAGACGAAGTTGCACTGGCCAAATCTTGACCTTCCAACAGTAGGACAGAAAGTCCCCGGCCAGCAGCATCTGCCGCAATACCAGCGCCGTTAATTCCGCCGCCGATTACAATCAAGTCTTTGGTTTCCATCGCATCCCCTTTGAAATGTTCGAAACAGTTCTTTAATGTTCGTTTTCGCTCAAGAATTGTAATCAAAAATTCATCAGTCGCCAACCATTAACTCAGAAAAATCATATTCACGTGATAGAAGTAACAAAACCTTATTATATACATAAGATTAATAAGGATTTTTGGGGATACAAATTTGAGGGGGAAATATTAGTGGGAACTAACCCCACCAGAATATCAGGTGGGGATATTATTGCAGCATTCTACCTAAAAAGTGGTTAGCACAACTCCAGCTTAACGTTATGTTGTTCGATAATTTTCTGGACGCCGGAAGGAGGTGCTTTATCAGTGAACAAAAAATCAATCAGGTTCATGTTACCAAGATTCACCATGGCATTGCGGCCGAATTTTGAATGATCGGCAACCAGCATGACACAGCGGGAGTTTTCGATAATGGCACGTTTGGTACGAACTTCGTGGTAATCGAATTCCAGCAGTGAACCATCACTATCAATGCCGCTGATCCCAAGAATGCCGAAATCAAGACGGAACTGGGAAATAAAGTCTAGCGTTGCTTCACCAATGATGCCGCCATCGCGGGAGCGTACTTCACCACCCGCTAAAATCAGGCGGAAATCTTCTTTACCCATAAACAGAGTTGCGACGTTGAGATTGTTGGTGACAATCCGTAAATCGCGATGGTTGAGCAGGGCATGTGCTACAGCCTCTGGTGTTGTTCCAATATCGATGAACAGGGTTGCGCCGTTTGGAATTTGGGTGGCAACTTGTTGTGCAATGCGGGCTTTTTCATCCGACCACATGATCTTGCGGTCATGGTAGGCTGTGTTGACGGAACTGGATGGCAAAGCGGCTCCGCCGTGATGACGCTGGATTTTATTTTTATCTGCGAGATCATTTAAATCACGTCGAATAGTTTGCGGGCTAACATCAAAATGTGCAACCAGCTCTTCAGTGCTGACATAACCTTGAAGGCGCACCAGCTCGATTATTGCATCATGTCGCTGAGTTTGCTTCACAAAATTCCCCTAATATATGCATAGATGGATTATAGTTGGCCAAAATTATCGCCTTTCTATTTCAAGCCGATGCTGAAATTTGAAACCTATTGGGGCTTATTTGGCATTTTTTGGTTTTTTTGTTTACGCAAATTATCCCATAACCCCATTAATAACCCGATGATTAATCCTGCAACATGGGCGGCATTGGCGATGTTTAATGAAAATAGATCGAAATAGCCTACCAACAACCAAATGACAGCGATGGCAATTAACCCTCTGGGAGCACTGATCCCACGTTTTGGGGAGATTTCACCTGTTAGCCAAACATACCCGATCAGTGCGTAGACGACACCGGATAACCCCCCGAAATCAGATCCGCTGAATAATGATTGTGCCCAACTACTGAAAATTGCTGACACTATCGTGATTTCAAACAGTTTGCAGCCCCCAATCTTTCGCTCTACCTGGCTGCCGAAATACCACCATAAGGCAAGGTTAAAGAGCAGGTGTGTCAGAGAGAAATGCAATAGAGCCGGGCTTATCCAGCGCCATAACTCCAGATATTGATCACTGTTGGTTGGCCATGCTAACCAGTTCATAACATCCGGTATGCCTGCCATTGCCATCCAGAAGTAAACGAGGATGCAGAACAGGGTTATGGCAATAGTCAGTGGGCCTGACTGGCTTTTGAGCGTACTCAAATTCAGATTGTTATGATACTTGAAGACGCTGACAGATTTACCTGTTTGCCAACTGGCAGCTTGATAGCGTTCATTGAGTGGATCGTGAGCAAAGTGGCGAAGTTCCTCTTCAACCCGACTGAGTTGGCTATCATCCTCTAACCAGAGTTCAACTAATGGTGGCTCATTGGTGGGCCGCATGGTCAAATGAATGCCCTGCGTCGCCATATAATCAATAAAGGCCTGAGCCAGCCGAGGATTAGATATTGAGGTTATATGGAT
>NZ_RAQI01000002.1 GCF_003610465.1 Xenorhabdus ehlersii
TTTGGGTGGCATCGCTTTCATACGGGCACCATGGAACATATTCAGAAACAGCGTTTCAACGATGTCATCAAGATGATGCCCAAGTGCAATCTTTGTTGCCCCGATTTTTTCTGCAAAAGAATAGAGAGTGCCGCGACGTAGTCTTGAACACAATCCACAGGTAGTTTTGCCTTCAGGGATTTTTTCTTTAACCACTGAGTAGGTATCTTTATCGACAATGTAGTAGGGAATATCCAGGCTTTCAAAATATTGGGGTAAAATATGCTCAGGAAAACCAGGCTGTTTCTGATCAAGGTTCACTGCAACTACTTTGAATTTTATTGGTGCCGCTTTTTGCAGATTCAACAGGATATCTAACATCGCGAATGAATCTTTGCCACCACTGATACATGCCATTACAACATCATTGTCTTCAATCATATTGTAATCAATGATGGCATTACCAACGTTCCTCCTCAGGCGTTTCTGGAGTTTGTTGAATTCAAGTGTCTCTTTTCTCGTATCTTTTTGATTCATTGCGACTTCTCACATTGCCGATTATACCGGTTGTAGATTTTCTATACGGATCCTTTGCAGGGGCTGGATTATACGGATTTTTCTTTTTGTTTGAAACATATCTGTGACCAACAAATTTCAACCATATACTGAGTGTTGTTGTGAAAGGACACGTTACCGTAGTTGTTAGCAATGAAGGAAGCGTTAATAGCGACTGGAAAAGTACTTACAGTCGAAAATATGAGGCCAGCACTACTGGCCTCACTAAGTTAATTGTAATTAAGTTAACCTATATTGATATATTGTCTTTAATTGACAATGTGTTAATTATTTCTGTACTAATAATGGAAACATGTTCAATAATATTTTCATGATAACAATTATCAATCAACTTAATTACTAATGGATTGGTTGCCCATTGTGAGATGTTGTTATCTGGTATTTTGGTTATCAATTGACTCATCGTAAGTCCTATTTCATCTTTATGATGTGGATTTGCTTGACCAGCTTTAAATAAAATGATGTTTGTATATGATAAATTACCGCTTAAATTACAGTTTGCTATTCCAGACTCAAACGGTATTGCTTCTAATACCTTATTGATATAATTTTCATTTGCTCCCATTTCCTGTAATTTTTTTATGACTTTACCATATGCATTTGATATATCTAGTTTATCCCTAAGTTCTTTTATCTGATTATTATTGATTACGGTATCTAATAAATATAATTGAATCTCTTTTGCACCAAGTTGTTCCAATTGAAATGCAATCTCCATAGCTATCTGTCCTCCTAATGACCAGCCTAAAATACGAATAGGTTTGTCAATGGAGGTTTCGGTTAAGATTAATTTCATGTAGATCTGTGCTATCTGTTGTAATGAATCAATTTTATTCTCTGTAGAAAGATTGTAATTATCAATACCGATGCAGTTATACATATCAGATAAGGTATTTGCCAGAGGTTCATATACTTCACTACCGCAATTGACTGCATGGATCATAAACAGTTTACTGGTTGCGGTTGATTTTGGTGTTAAAAAATTAAGTAAATTGGATTTAATGCTGCCTGACTCCAACCATTGGGATAACAAGGAAATACATTTGTAGCTAAATAAAATATTTAAAGGAATATCAACGTTTATTTCATTACGCATTGCTGTAGTTAATTTAATCGCCATTAGGGAATTACCACCAATGCGGAAGAAGTTATCTTCAATACCTACCCGTTTCAAACCTAATACTTCCTGCCAAATGGCACATAACTGGGTTTCTAACACATTGCGGGGCGCAATATAATTGTCCCGATTATCCCATATTGGCGTCGGCAGAGCGTGGCGATCCCGCTTGCCGTTAAGGGTTAACGGTACGGATTCAATGCGGGTAAAGTTGGCGGGTAACATATATTCCGGCAAGCGGGACGATAAATATCTTATCAGGGCGTCATCGGACAACACACCATCAGTGACCAGATACGCGACCAGCACCTTATTGCCTTCATGCTCGTGGTCAATCACCACCGCCTGTTTGACTTGGGGGTGTGAAGTCAGGACGTTTTCGATTTCTCCCATCTCAATACGGTAGCCACGGATTTTAACCTGAAAGTCATTACGTCCCAGATATTCCAGCTCCCCATTTGGCAGCCAGCGGACTAAGTCGCCGGTTTTGTACAGTCGGGTATAACCTTTGGCTTGGTCTTCTGCGGTGGCAAAGGGATTCGGCACAAAACGCTCGGCAGTGAGTTCAGGCCGGTTTAAATACCCCCGTGCCAATCCGGCGCCACCGATATACAACTCACCCGGCGTACCGATAGGGGATAAGTTAGCGTCACTATCAAGAACGTACAGACGAGCGTTATTGATGGCCTTACCAATATTGCTGGCAATCTCCCCATGTTGGTAGTGCTTGCCGCTGGCACAAACGGTGACTTCGGTTGGGCCATAGGAGTTGAATACATTGCTGTGATGGCTGAAATAATCAAGAAAGTCTGAGGACGGTGATTCACCTGCCGTCACCAATAACTGCAAAGAGGGTAATGCCGTACCAATTAATAGCTTCAGCATGGCTGGCGGTAACGCAGCGATTTCAATGCCTTCACGCTGAATCAGGTGTGCAACCGCGGGAGCATTACGCTCGGTTTCACTGCACAGGTAAACCGTCAAGCCATGAAGTAAACTGGAAAATAGTTCGAAAACCGAACCATCGAAAACATATGCCGCAAACATTAAGGCTTTTTTTCGCTTTGTGATATCAAACAGTTCTGCCTGTGCTGCAACCAGATGGGCCACGTTTTTATGCGCGATCATGACGCCTTTGGGTTGTCCGGTGGTGCCGGAGGTGTAGATAATATAGGCCAAATCGGCAGGGTTACTGATCGGCACCAGATTTTCTACGGTGTAGCCTGCGGTTGTTGTCCGGTCATCTGCGGTTATCAATATCGGCGGTTCCGTCAGTGCCTGGGTATATTCCGTCAGTGTCGTCAGATGGCGTTGCTGGGTGAGTACGCACGGGCTTCCGGTGTCTTGCAGAATAAACTGCACCCGCTCCGGTGGATATTCGGGGGAAATGGGCACATAAGCGCCACCGGCTTTCAGTACCGCCAGGATGCTGATAACCATTGCCAGACTGCGGTCAAGATAGAGGGCGATGGGGATGTCTGCTTGCAGGGGGACAGTATTACGTTGCTGATAACGTTCACGAATAACACCGGCTAACTGATTTGCCCGTTGGTTTAACTGCCGGTAGGACAGGGTTTCCCCTTCAAAGACCAGCGCCACATTATCCGGCGTCTTTTCTGCCTGAGCCTCAAACAGTTGCGGTAAGGTGTTATTTTGCGGGTAGGGAGCATCGGTCTGGTTCCAGGTGTGCAGCAGGGTGTGGCGCTCCGGGGCCGACAGGATATCAATCCCGGCCAGAGATTGTTGCGGGTCTGCCACGAAGGCGGTCAGCACCCGTTGATAGATACCGGCCAGCCGTGCCATGGTGGTTTCGTTAAACAGGCTGACCGCATAATTCAGGCAACCTGTAATAGCGGGTTGTCCCTCGGACAGAAACAGGCTTAAGTCAAACTTGGCTGGGCTGTATAGCGATTCGTCCAGCGTCACCGGATGAAAGGGTAATCTGGTTTCTGGCTGGTGTTCACCAAAACTCTGTAAGCCAAACATCACCTGAAAAATCGGATGGCGGGCGGTGTCACGTTCAATCGTCAGGGCGTCAACCAGTTGTTCAAACGGCATGTCCTGATGCGCCTTGGCGTCGGCCAGTAATTGATGGGTCTGTTTAATCAGGGTGGCGACACTGTCTGTCTGCGCAAGCTGTGCCCGCAAGACCAGGGAGTTAACGAACATCCCTATCAGGGATTGAGTTTGGGCATGGTGCCGGTTATCGGTCGGTGTCCCCAGTACGATATCGTTTTGGCCGGATAATTTTGCCAGCGTGACATAAAAGCCACTGAGCAGCACGGTATACGGGGTGGTTTCCTGATTTTTTGCCAGCGTTCTTAACTGGTCAGAGAGGGCGGCATCCAATGTGAAATTGAAGTCCTTTCCTTGATAATTGACCTGGGCGGGTCTGGGGTGGTCTGTTGGCAGGGCCAGGGTTTCGTAGTGGGCTAAAGTGTGTCGCCAGTAGGTGAGCTGGCGTTCACGCACATCGCCCTGTAAATATTCCCGCTGCCATGCGGCATAGTCGCCATAGGCGATATCCAGGGCAGGCAACCGGCTGTCACGGCCGGCTAGCAGGGCCTGGTAAATTTCTGCCAGTTCATGCATAAAAATATCGAAAGCCCAGCCATCAATGGCGATATGGTGCCATAGCATCAGGAAATAATGTTTATCGGCCATGGAATAGTGACAGAGGCGCAGACTGGGTTCTGTGGTCAAATCAAATGGCGTGGTGATTTCAGTGCGAACCGTATCGAGAAGTGTGTCAATATCATCACAGGGTGCTACTGACCTGATAACCAACGACCTGTCCAGTACCTGTTGGTCGTTCTGTCCATCATCATGATGGCGGTAGACTGTCCTGATGATGGTATGGCGCTCCGCTAATCGGTTAATGGCGGTTTCTAATAAGGGCAGACAGGTGTCATTATCCAGTTGAACCAGATAGGGGATATGGTAGGCATCGGTGCCTTGTTCAAACTGCTCGATAAACAGCATGCGCTCTTGGGCAAACGATAAGGGATAGTGCTCCAGCGCAAGGTGAGGGATAACCGTATCGGCTGGTTGTCCCATCTGGGTCGCCAGACCGGCGATGGTTTTGAGTTCAAACAGTTGCGTCAGTGACACGTCCATTGCCAGAGTTTGGCGAATAGCCGCCGTCAGTTTAATCGCTGTCAGGGAATTGCCGCCGATACGGAAGAAGTTATCTTCAATGCCAATTCTCTCCAGCCCCAACACTTCCTGCCAGACGGCACATAACCGGGTTTCTAGGGCATTGCGGGGCGCCATATAACTGTCGCGGTTTCCCCATACCGGCGCCGGCAGGGCGCGGCGATCCCGCTTACCGTTCAAGGTCAAGGGCACCGATTCAATGCGGGTAAAGCTGGCGGGCAGCATATAGTCTGGCAGGTGAAGAGAAAGGTGTGTAATCAGGGCATCATCCGATACCTCACCATCGGTGACCAGATAAGCTACCAGCGCCTTATGGCCTTCCCGTTCGCGGTCAATCACCACCGCCTGTTTGACTTGGGGATGTGAAGTCAGGGCGTTTTCGATTTCTCCCAACTCAATGCGGTAGCCGCGGATTTTAACCTGAAAGTCATTGCGTCCCAGATATTCCAGCTCCCCAGTTGGCAACCAGCGGACTAAGTCGCCGGTTTTATACAGGCGGGTATAGCCACGGGCTTTATCTTCTGCGGTGGCAAACGGATTTTTGACAAAACGCTCGGCAGTGAGTTCAGGCCGGTTTAAATACCCCCGCGCCAGTCCGGCACCGCCGATATACAACTCGCCCGATGCGCCGATAGGGGATAAGTTGTTGTGACTATCAAGGACGTAAAGACGGACATTATTGATGGCCTTACCAATATTGCTGGCAATCTCCCCATGTTGATAATATTTCCCTGTCGCACAAACGGTAACTTCGGTTGGGCCGTAGGAATTGAATACATCGCTGTAATGGCTGAAATAGTCAAGAAAATCTAAGGACGGTGATTCTCCCGCGGTCACCAATAGCTGCAAGGAAGGTAACTCAGTGTCAATTAATAACTTCAATATAGCTGGCGGTAAGGCGGCGATTTCAATACCTTCACGCTGAATCAGGTGTGCAACCGCGGGGGCGTTGCGTTCGGTTTCACTGCACAGGTAAACCGTCAGGCCATGAAGTAAACTGGAAAATAGTTCGAAAACAGAACCATCAAAAACATACGCGGCAAACATTAAGGCTTTTTTTCGCTTTGTGATATCAAACAATTCTGCCTGTGCTGCAACCATATGGATAACATTCTTATGCTCAACCATGACGCCTTTGGGTTGCCCCGTGGTGCCGGAGGTGTAGATGATATAGGCTAAATCGGCAGGGTTATTGACCGGCGCCAGATTTTCTACGGTGCGGCCTGTGGTTATTATCTGGTCATCTGCCGCTATCAGTATTGGCGATTCCGCCAGTGCCTGGGTATATTCCGCGAGGGTCGTCAGATGCTGTTGCTGAGTGAGTACACACGGGCTTCTGGTATCTTGCAGAATAAACTGCACCCGCTCCGGTGGATATTCAGGGGAAATGGGCACATAAGCCCCGCCAGCTTTCAGTACCGCTAAGATACTAATAACCATTTCCAAACTACGGTCGAGGTAAAGGGCTATGGGCATGTCTGCTTGCAGAAGGACAGCATTACGTTGCTGATAACGTTCGCGGATAACTCTGGCCAATTGATTTGCCCGTTGATTTAACTGTTGATAGGTCAGGGTTTCCCCTTCAAACACCAATGCCACGCTATTTGGTGTTTTTTCTGTTTGAGTTTCAAATAGTTGTGGCAAGGTGTTATCTAGCGGGTAAGGGGTATCGGTCTGGTTCCAGGTGTGCAGCAGGGTTTTACGCTCTTCTTCACTGAGGAACCGGAGGGCAGTATGCGGCTGGTGTGGATCACAGGCCACAGCGTGCAGGATGCGTTCAAGCTGGCGAAGCAAGCGCAGGGCTTGTTTATCTGTCAACCAGTCTTCCCCATAACCCAATTTAACCGTGAGACAATTATCTTGTTCATAGGCCATCAGTGATAATGGATAATCGGTTTTTTCGATGGCCTGGCGGAATATCAGGGTGTTTTCAATCCCTGCCTTATTTTCGCCTGCCACAGGGACGGGGTAATTTTCAAAGACAAACAGGCTATGGAATAACCGTTCCCCGTTGGATTGCAAACTGGCCAGTGAGACGGCACTGTAGCTGTTGAGTGCGGCGATATCTTTCTGTATATCGTGCAAGACACTAATCACCCTGTTGGTTTTATGCCACTGCACTATTAATGGCAAGGTATTAATATACAGGCCGACACTGGATTCAATACCGTCCACCGGTATGTCGCGTCCGGAGACGGTGGTGCCGACAATAGTCTGTTCATCTCCGGTATAACTGTGCAGTAATTTATGCCAGGCAAATTGCAGTACCACATTCAGGGTAATGCCTTGTTCACGACACATTTTCTTAAGCTGCTGATATACGTTTTCTTGGATGGCAATAGCTTGCCTCGCTGGTTTTTTAATCGCCCTTATTCGGGATAAATCAACGTAATGGCTTAATAGAGCAGAAAGATTGTTGGCTCCCTGAAATTGTGTTTTTCGCTCCGCCCAATAAGCCTCAAATTCTGCTTTGTGCTCCAGATAATATTGCTGAGTTGCCAGATAAGTTTTATCTGCCACGATTTGGGGAACTCGGTTTTGCGCGAGTTCGTTGTAATATTCATGCACAGTTTGCAATAAAATCGGGTTACTCCAGCCGTCAGTAATACTGTGGTGTTGCGTGATCAGCACCGTTACTTGGTGTTCACTCTGTTGAATTAAGGTAAAGCGGATTAATCCGGGCTGACTTAAATCAAAGGGCAGCGTACGATCATGTTGTTGGATCGCTTCAATCGCCCTGGCTTTCTCTTCTGGTAGTAACTGACTGATATCCTTGAAGGTGAAATTTGCCAAATCAAGACTTGCCCCTTCAGTCACAATCTGCAAAGCCTCTTCTTCCCAGTTAAACGCTGTTCTGAGGATGGGAAAGCGTAGTGAAGCCAGCGACCAGGCCTGTTGGTAGGCGAAAAGGTCGAGTTGAGTGTGATAATCCAACAGTAATTGCACGCGATAGGCATCATCCTGTGGTTGAGCCAGATGATGATAAATAAATCCCTGCTGCAAACTGGTGGCGGGGTATAGTGCTTCAATCTGATATATCTGTTGAAGATGACACAAAAGTTTGATTGAGATCCCTTCAATACCGTAGTCACTGGGAGTTTTTATTCCACCCAATTGAGCCTGTTTTTGACCTGCGGCGATAACAGAATGGAGTGCCTGCTCAAATGCTGTGATAAATGCTTGCGTCTGAGTTTGTGATAAGTGCGAACTGATACTAAATTGCAGCCTGCCCGCTTGAATCAAGCCATTAATATTCAGTAACAAATGACTATGGTTATCATCTGCCACTACGGTTCCACAGTCGTCGCTGATCAGTGACCAGTTTTGCTCAGTTTCTGCGTCTAACTGACCGAGATAGTTGAAGCCAATCGTCGGTAAATCCCCCGACAAATATCCTGCCTGACGTAATGCCCCGTAACCGATACCTTTATTCGGTATGGCACGCAACATCTCTTTAGTATGAATGATCGTCTCCGCAATATCGTTCTGCATCACCAGACGAACAGGATAGATAGTCGTAAACCAACCGACGGTTTCTGAAACATCCAGTGTATTATCAATGGCTTCTCGTCCATGACCTTCAAGCATAATGTGGTTAACTGGATGTGAGAAAATGGTCTGTAATGCCAATGTGAGGGCGCTAAGCAGTATATCGTTAATTTCGGTATGGTAACCGGCATTGGCTTCACGCAGCAGAATGTCGGTCAATTCAGCGGAAACACCTAACATGTGTTGACTCATTTCATGCGAAGCAGAATAGACATGGTTTTCAGCCATCACTTGCTGCCAATAGAGAACTTCCTGCTGATGGTGCTCTGCATAGCGATGTACGGCATTAACCCATTGCCGATAGCTACTGGTTTTTGCCGGCAGCGTTTCGCCTTGCAGCAATCTGCGCATATCTTCAGCGATAATTCGCCACGACACGACGTCAATAATCAGGTGGTGAAATGCGAAGAATAATCGGGCGCTGCCATCGGTATATCCGGTCAGATGGGCGGTTTGCCATAAAGGACCAGTACAATAATTAAAGCTACTCTGCCATTGGGTCAGTTGCTGGTGATTTAACTCACTGAAATCACAATGCAGTAATGTGGGCAGCCAGGGGGGCATTTCTGTAGGATAACACTGGCGATAACCCTGTTTTGTGTCAACAAAATGGGCGCGTAACATATCATGTCGTTTAGTTAGTACGATCAGGGCTTGTTCAATAGCAGCATGACTGATATTGCCTGGCAGTCGGATCATAAATGCCTGATTCCAGTGGTGTGGACGCGATAAATTCCAGTTGAAAAAATCCTGCTGGATAGGCAACAGACCAAATTTCCCGTTTAATAATCCCTGTTCTGCCACCACAGTTACCGGAGATGGTGTTTGTGTCAGCAGTTGCGCTAGCAGCGCTACCGTTGGTGCCGCAAAAATCGATTTGACTTGCAGGGAAAAACCAGCACGTCGCAGCCTGGAAACCAGTTTGATACTGATTATGGAATCGCCACCGATACGGAAAAAATTATCTTCAATGCCAATTCTCTCTAGCCCCAACACTTCCCGCCAAATGGCACATAACCGGGTTTCTAGGGCATTGCGGGGCGCCATATAACTGTCGCGGTTTCCCCATTTTGGCTCTGGCAGGGCGCGGTGATCCAACTTGCCGTTGAGGGTTAAGGGTATAGATTCAATGCGCGTAAAGCTGGCGGGCAGCATATAGTCCGGCAAGCGGGTGGAAAGATATCTAATCAGGGTGTCATCGGATAGCACGCCATCTGTGACCAAATACGCGAACAGTGCCTTATTTCCGTTGTGTTTGCGGTCAATCACCACAGCTTGTTTTATCTGTGGGTGCGAGGTCAGTACGCTTTCAATTTCTCCCAGCTCAATGCGGTAGCCGCGGATTTTAACCTGAAAGTCATTACGTCCCAGATATTCCAGCTCCCCATTCGGCAGCCAGCGGACTAAGTCGCCGGTTTTGTACAGTCGGGTATAGCCACGGGCTTTATCTTCTGCGGTGGCAAACGGATTCGGCACAAAACGCTCGGCAGTCAGTTCAGGCCGGTTTAAATACCCTCGTGCCAGTCCGGCACCACCGATATACAACTCGCCCGATGCACCGACAGGGGGCAGGTTACCCTGTTTGTCAAGAACATACAGATGAACGTTATTAATCGCCTTACCAATATTGCTGGCAATATCTCCACGTTGATAATGTTTCCCCGTCGCACAAACGGTGATTTCGGTCGGGCCATATGCATTCAGTACATCGCTGTGATGGCTGAAATAGTCAAGGAAATCTAAGGATGGTGATTCACCTGCCGTCACCAATAACTGCAAGGAAGGTAATGCCGTACCAATTAATAACTTCAATATAGCTGGGGGTAAGGTGGCGATTTCAATGCCTTCTCGCTGAATCAGGTGTGCAACCGCGGGAGCATTGCGCTCTGTTTCACTGCACAGATAAACTGTCAGGCCATGAAGTAAACTGAGAAACAGTTCGGAAACAGACGCATCAAAAACATACGCAGCAAACATTAAAGCTTTTTTTCGCTTTGTGATATCAAACAGTTTTGCCTGTGCTGCAACCAAGTGGGTCACATTCTTATGCTCAACCATGACGCCTTTGGGCTGCCCCGTGGTGCCGGAGGTGTAGATGATATAGGCCAAATCAGCAGGGTTATTGATCGGAGCCAGATTTTCTACGGTGTAGCCTGCGGTTATTGTCTGGTCATCTGCTGTTATCAATATCGGCGTTTTCGCGAGTATTTGGGTATATTCCGTCAATGTCGTCAGATGCCGTTGCTGGGTGAGTACACACAGGCTTCCGGTGTCTTGCAGAATAAACTGAACCCGCTCCGGTGGATATTCGGGGGAAATGGGCACATAAGCGCCACCGGCTTTCAGTACCGCTAAGATACTGATAATCATTTCCAGACTGCGGTCAAGATAGAGAGCGAGGGGGGTATCTGCTTGCAGAGGGACAGCATTACGTTGCTGACAACGCTCACGAATAACACCAGCCAACTGATTCGCTCGTTGGTTTAATTGCCGGTAGGTCAGCGTTTCCCCTTCAAACACCAGCGCCACGCTATCCGGTGTTTTTTCTGCTTGTGTTTCAAATAGTTGTGGCAAGGTTTTATCTGGCAGGTAAGGGGCATCGGTCTGATTCCAGGTGTGCAGCAGGGTTTTACGCTCTTCTTCACTGAGAAACAGGATGGCGGTATGCGGCTGGTGTGGATCATGGGCTACGGCATACAAAATACGCTCAAGCTGATGAAGCAAGCGCAGTGCTTGTTTATCTGTCAGCCAGTCTTCACCATAGTTCAATTTGACTATGAGACTGTTATCCTGTTCATAAGCTTTCAGAGATACCGGATAGTCCACTTTTTCGAAGGCTTGGCGGAATGTCAGGGTGTTTTCAATGCCTTCCTTGTTTTCGCTCACGACAGGATCAGGGTAGTTTTCAAAAACCAACAGGCTGTGGAATAACCGTTTCCCATCGGATTGTAAACTGGCAAGTGATATCGCACTGTGGCTGTTGAGGGCGGCGATATCCTTTTGTATTGCTTGCAATATAGTGGCTACCCTGTCAGCCTGGGTCCATTGCACTGTTAATGGCAATGTATTGATATACAAGCCGACACTGGACTCAACACCGTCCACCGGTACATCGCGCCCGGATACGGTAGTACCAACAATGGTTTGTTCATCCCCGGTGTAACTGTGCAGTAATTTATGCCAGGCAAATTGCAGTACCACATTCAGGGTAACGCCTTGCATTCGACACATATCCTTAAGTTGCACATAAGCGTGCCCTTGTACCGTAATCTTCTGTTCGGCTGGCTTTTCAACGGCTTTTATCTGCGTTAAATCAACATGATGACTTAACACTGCAGAAAGATCGTTAGCTCCCTGGAAGTGTGCTTTGCGCTGCGCCCAATATGCTTCTGATTCAGCTTTATGATCCAGATGATATTGCTGGGTTGCCAGATAAGCGTGTTCCACGACAACCTGCTGAACTTGTCCCTTTATGAGTTGATTGTAATACTCATGTACAGCTTGTAATAAAATCGAGTTACTCCAGCCATCGGAAATGCAGTGATGTTGGCTGATCATCACGGTTACCTGTTGTTCATCCTGCTTGATGAAAGTGAAGCGGATTAATCCGGGCCGGCTTAAATCAAAAGGCAGGGTACGGTCATGTTGTTGGATCGCTTCAATCTCTTTGTTGCGCTCTTCTTTTGGTAAGTGGCTGATATCTTTGCTTTTGAAATTTGCCGAGCTAATACTGGCACCCGCAGTGACAATCTGCAAAATTTCCCCTTCCCAATCAAATGCGGTTCTGAGGATAGGAAAACGCAGTGAGGCCAGTGACCAGGCTTGTTGATAGGTGGCAAAGTCGATATTGGTGTGATAATCCAACAGCAACTGCATGCGATAGGCATCATCCTGTGGTTGAGTCAGATGATGATAAATAAAACCCTGTTGCAAGCTGGTGGCAGGAAATATCGCTTCAATTCCACTAAAGGTAAAACTGTTGAAATCCTCTTCGGAGAAAATATTCTTTTCATTTAAGAAGCTTAATATGTTTTCTCTTTTCTTCTTAACCTTATCAATAAGCTGGACAGGAGGCGTTTCCCCTGTAAATGCCAGTTTTAATTTATTTTCACAGACCCATACTGATACATAATTTTTCTTGAGTTCTTTAAATAGCATCAACATTTTTTATATGTCCAAAATGGTTTTCTTTTCTGGATAGAGAGGTGAATTTTCGTTCTTCACACAGCCCAAACGATGAGTAAGCTGGTTTAGCTGCTCAATTGAAACGCTTTTAATTCCATAATCGCTGGGAGTTTTTATTCCTCCCGATTGGGCCTGTTTTTGACCTTCGGTGATAACGCTATTGAGTGCTTGCTCAAATACTGTGATAAATACCGCTGTCTGGGCTTGTGACAAGCGGGAGTCCACACTAAATTGCAGTTTTCCAGCCTGAACTGCGCCATTGATATTCAGCAGTAAATGACAGTCATTCCCGCTGGCTATCACTGTGCCACAACTATCGCTGCTCAGTGACCAGTCTTGATGGCAGCTTCCTCCTAATTGGCCGAGATAATTGAAGCTGATGGCCGGTAAATTTCCTGACAAATGTCCAGTTTGACGTAATGCCCCATAACCAATGCCTTTGTTTGGCACGGCGCGCAGCATCTCTTTAGTGTGGATAATGGTTTCTGCAATATCGGTCTGCATTGCCAGCCGGACGGGGTATTGTGTTGTAAACCAGCCGACGGTTTCGGAAATATCTAGCGTGTTATCGATGGTTTCCCGTCCATGACCTTCCAGGACGATGTAGTTTACTGATTGGGAGAAAGTACCCTGTAACGCCAGTGTCAGGGCACTCAGTAATAAGTCGTTAATTTCAGTGGAGTAACCGGCGTTGGCCTCATGCAGCAGGATGTCAGTCATTTCAGCAGAGAGGTCTAATAGGTGATAAGTGGTTTTATCCAACTCAGGATTTATATCGTTGCCTGCTATTACTTGCTGCCAATAGGGCACTTCATCCTGATGCTGTTGTGCATAATGATGGACAGAGGTCACCCACTGCCGATAACTGCTGGTTTTCGATGGTAAGGTCATGCCTTGCAATAACAAGCGCATATCTTCTGCAATAATTCGCCAGGATACAGCGTCAATGATCAGATGGTGGAATGCGAAGAATAATCGGGTGCTGCCATCGGCGTATCCGGTCAGATAAGCGGCTTGCCATAGAGGCCCGTTACTGTAATCAAACCCACTTTGCCATTGAGTGAGTTGTTGGTGTAATTCCGTTTGTGTAAGTTCACTGATATTACAGTGAAGTAATGCGGGTAACCAGGATGGCATTTCCGGCGGATAGCACTGACGGTAACCGTTTTCAGTATATATAAAATGGGTACGTAGCATATCGTGTCGTTTAGCCAGCGTTATCAGAGCCTGTTCAATTTCTGCGGATTTTATATTACCGGGAAGCTGAATCATAAATGCCTGATTCCAATGGTGTGGATTTGGCAGATTGAGGTCAAAGAAGTTTTGCTGGATAGGCAATAAACCAAACTCCCCGCTTAATAACCCTTGCTCTGCACTGGCTTTTACTGTGGGTGATGTCAGTGTTGGCAGTTGGGCTAACCGAGCCACTGTTGGTGCCTCAAATATCGATTTGACCTGGAGATAAAAGCCTGCCTGACGTAGTTTAGAGACTAGCTGGATACTGACAATAGAATCACCGCCGATACGGAAGAAGTTATCTTCAATGCCAACCCGTTCCAGGCCCAACACCTCCTGCCAAATGGCACATAACCGGGTTTCTAAGGTATTGCGGGGGGCTATATAACTGTCGCGGTTTCCCCATACTGGCTCCGGCAGGGCGCGGCGATCCAGCTTACCGTTCAAGGTCAAGGGCACCGATTCAATGCGGGTAAAGCTGGCGGGCAGCATATAATCCGGCAGGTGAAGAGAAAGGTGTGTAATCAGGGCATCATCTGATACCTCACCATCTGTACTCAGATAAGCCACCAGTGCCTTATGGCCTTCCCGTTCGCGGTCAATCACCACCGCCTGTTTGACTTGCGGATGCGTGGCAAGGGCAGTTTCAATTTCCCCTAATTCGATACGGTAGCCACGGATTTTAACCTGAAAGTCATTACGTCCCAGATATTCCAGCTCCCCATTCGGCAGCCAGCGGACTAAGTCGCCGGTTTTGTACAGGCGGGTATAGCCACAGGCTCTATCTTCTGCGGTGGCAAACGGATTCGGCACAAAACGCTCGGCAGTGAGTTCAGGCCGGTTTAAATACCCCCGTGCCAGTCCGGCACCACCGATATACAACTCACCCGGCACACCGATAGGGGACAAGTTGCAGTGACTATCAAGGACGTAAAGACGGACATTATTGATGGCCTTACCAATATTGCTGGCAATCTCCCCATGTTGATAATGTTTCCCCGTCGCACAAACGGTAACTTCGGTTGGGCCGTAAGCATTCAGTACCCCACTGTGATAACTGAAATAGTCAAGAAAATCTGAGGACGGTGATTCACCTGCTGTTACCAATAACTGCAAAGAGGGTAACTCAGTACCGATTAATACTTTCAGTATGGCAGGAGGTAAAGTAGCTAATTCAATGCCTTCTCGTTGAATCAGGTGTGCAACCGCGGGAGCATTACGCTCGGTTTCGCTGCACAGGTAAACCGTCAGGCCATTTAATAAACTAAGAAACAGTTCGGAAACCGAAGCATCAAAAACATATGCCGCAAACATTAAGGCTTTTTTTCGCTTTGTGATATCAAACAGTTCTGCCTGTGCTGCAACCAGATGGGCCACATTTTTATGCGCGATCATGACGCCTTTGGGTTGTCCGGTGGTGCCGGAGGTGTAGATAATATAGGCCAAATCGGCAGGGTTACTGATCGGCACCAGATTTTCTACGGTGTAGCCTGCGGTTGTTGTCCGGTCATCTGCGGTTATCAATATCGGCGGTTCCGTCAGTGCCTGGGTATATTCCGTCAGTGTCGTCAGATGGCGTTGCTGGGTGAGTACGCACGGGCTTCCGGTGTCTTGCAGAATAAACTGCACCCGCTCCGGTGGATATTCGGGGGAAATGGGCACATAAGCGCCACCGGCTTTCAGTACCGCCAGGATGCTGATAACCATTGCCAGACTGCGGTCAAGATAGAGGGCGATGGGGATGTCTGCTTGCAGGGGGACAGTATTACGTTGCTGATAACGTTCACGAATAACACCGGCTAACTGATTTGCCCGTTGGTTTAACTGCCGGTAGGACAGGGTTTCCCCTTCAAAGACCAGCGCCACATTATCCGGCGTCTT
The DNA here is from genome assembly GCF_003610465.1 of Xenorhabdus ehlersii. GTDB lineage: Bacteria > Pseudomonadota > Gammaproteobacteria > Enterobacterales > Enterobacteriaceae > Xenorhabdus > Xenorhabdus ehlersii. The sequence continues at coordinate 15,680 of NZ_RAQI01000002.1, forward strand.
TTCTGCCTGAGCCTCAAACAGTTGCGGTAAGGTGTTATTTTGCGGGTAGGGAGCATCGGTCTGGTTCCAGGTGTGCAGCAGGGTGTGGCGCTCCGGGGCCGACAGGATATCAATCCCGGCCAGAGATTGTTGCGGGTCTGCCACGAAGGCGGTCAGCACCCGTTGATAGATACCGGCCAGCCGTGCCATGGTGGTTTCGTTAAACAGGCTGACCGCATAATTCAGGCAACCTGTAATAGCGGGTTGTCCCTCGGACAGAAACAGGCTTAAGTCAAACTTGGCTGGGCTGTATAGCGATTCGTCCAGCGTCACCGGATGAAAGGGTAATCTGGTTTCTGGCTGGTGTTCACCAAAACTCTGTAAGCCAAACATCACCTGAAAAATCGGATGGCGGGCGGTGTCACGTTCAATCGTCAGGGCGTCAACCAGTTGTTCAAACGGCATGTCCTGATGCGCCTTGGCGTCGGCCAGTAATTGATGGGTCTGTTTAATCAGGGTGGCGACACTGTCTGTCTGCGCAAGCTGTGCCCGCAAGACCAGGGAGTTAACGAACATCCCTATCAGGGATTGAGTTTGGGCATGGTGCCGGTTATCGGTCGGTGTCCCCAGTACGATATCGTTTTGGCCGGATAATTTTGCCAGCGTGACATAAAAGCCACTGAGCAGCACGGTATACGGGGTGGTTTCCTGATTTTTTGCCAGCGTTCTTAACTGGTCAGAGAGGGCGGCATCCAATGTGAAATTGAAGTCCTTTCCTTGATAATTGACCTGGGCGGGTCTGGGGTGGTCTGTTGGCAGGGCCAGGGTTTCGTAGTGGGCTAAAGTGTGTCGCCAGTAGGTGAGCTGGCGTTCACGCACATCGCCCTGTAAATATTCCCGCTGCCATGCGGCATAGTCGCCATAGGCGATATCCAGGGCAGGCAACCGGCTGTCACGGCCGGCTAGCAGGGCCTGGTAAATTTCTGCCAGTTCATGCATAAAAATATCGAAAGCCCAGCCATCAATGGCGATATGGTGCCATAGCATCAGGAAATAATGTTTATCGGCCATGGAATAGTGACAGAGGCGCAGACTGGGTTCTGTGGTCAAATCAAATGGCGTGGTGATTTCAGTGCGAACCGTATCGAGAAGTGTGTCAATATCATCACAGGGTGCTACTGACCTGATAACCAACGACCTGTCCAGTACCTGTTGGTCGTTCTGTCCATCATCATGATGGCGGTAGACTGTCCTGATGATGGTATGGCGCTCCGCTAATCGGTTAATGGCGGTTTCTAATAAGGGCAGACAGGTGTCATTATCCAGTTGAACCAGATAGGGGATATGGTAGGCATCGGTGCCTTGTTCAAACTGCTCGATAAACAGCATGCGCTCTTGGGCAAACGATAAGGGATAGTGCTCCAGCGCAAGGTGAGGGATAACCGTATCGGCTGGTTGTCCCATCTGGGTCGCCAGACCGGCGATGGTTTTGAGTTCAAACAGTTGCGTCAGTGACACGTCCATTGCCAGAGTTTGGCGAATAGCCGCCGTCAGTTTAATCGCTGTCAGGGAATTGCCGCCGATACGGAAGAAGTTATCTTCAATGCCAATTCTCTCCAGCCCCAACACTTCCTGCCAGACGGCACATAACCGGGTTTCTAGGGCATTGCGGGGCGCCATATAACTGTCGCGGTTTCCCCATACCGGCGCCGGCAGGGCGCGGCGATCCCGCTTACCGTTCAAGGTCAAGGGCACCGATTCAATGCGGGTAAAGCTGGCGGGCAGCATATAGTCTGGCAGGTGAAGAGAAAGGTGTGTAATCAGGGCATCATCCGATACCTCACCATCGGTGACCAGATAAGCTACCAGCGCCTTATGGCCTTCCCGTTCGCGGTCAATCACCACCGCCTGTTTGACTTGGGGATGTGAAGTCAGGGCGTTTTCGATTTCTCCCAACTCAATGCGGTAGCCGCGGATTTTAACCTGAAAGTCATTGCGTCCCAGATATTCCAGCTCCCCAGTTGGCAACCAGCGGACTAAGTCGCCGGTTTTATACAGGCGGGTATAGCCACGGGCTTTATCTTCTGCGGTGGCAAACGGATTTTTGACAAAACGCTCGGCAGTGAGTTCAGGCCGGTTTAAATATCCCCGTGCCAGTCCGGCACCGCCGATATACAACTCACCCGGCGCACCGATAGGGGATAAGTTGTTGTGACTATCAAGGACGTAAAGACGGACATTATTGATGGCCTTACCAATATTGCTGGCAGCCTCTCCATGTTGATAGTGCTTTCCGCTGGCACAAACGGTAACTTCGGTTGGGCCGTAAGCATTCAGTACCCCACTGTGATAACTGAAGTAGTCAAGAAAATCTGCGGACGGTGATTCTCCCGCGGTCACCAATAACTGCAAGGAGGGTAACTCAGTGCCGATTAATATTTTCAGCATGGCGGGCGGTAAGGTGGCTAATTCAATACCTTCACGCTGAATCAGGTGTGCAACCGCGGGGGCATTACGTTCGGTTTCACTGCACAGATAAACCGTCAGACCATTTAATAAACTAAGAAACAGTTCGGAAACCGAAGCATCAAAAACATACGCGGCAAACATTAAGGTTTTTTTTCGCTTTGTGATATCAAACAGTTCTGCCTGTGCCGCAACCAGATGAGCCACATTTTTATGCGCGATCATGACGCCTTTGGGTTGCCCCGTGGTGCCGGAGGTGTAGATGATATAGGCCAGATCGGTAGGGTTATTGATTGGAGGCAGATTTTCTACGGTGCGGCCTGTGGTTATTATCTGGTCATCTGCCGCTATCAGTATTGGCGATTCCGCCAGTGCCTGGGTATATTCCGCGAGGGTCGTCAGATGCTGTTGCTGGGTGAGTACACACGGGCTTCTGGTATCTTGCAGAATAAACTGCACTCGCTCCGGTGGATATTCAGGGGAAATGGGCACATAAGCACCACCGGCTTTCAGCACCGCCAGGATACTGATAACCATTTCAAAACTGCGGTCAAGATAGAGAGCGATAGGGGTGTCTGCTCGCAGAGGGGCATAACGTTCTCGAATAACACTGGCCAACTGATTTGCCTGCTGATTTAGCTGTTGATAGGTCAGTTTTTTCCCCTCAACCACCAGCGCCACGTTATCCGGCGTCTTTTCTGCCTGAGCCTCAAACAGTTGCGGCAAGGTGTTATCTTGCGGGTAAGGGGCATCGGTTTGGTTCCAGGTGTGCAGCAGGGTATAGCGCTCTTCCTCACTGAGGAACCGGAGGGCAGTATGCGGCTGGTGTGGATCACAGGCCACAGCGTGCAGGATGCGTTCAAGCTGACGAAGCAAGCGCAGGGCTTGTTTATCTGTCAACCAGTCTTCTCCATAACCCAATTTGACAGTGAGACAATTATCTTGTTCATAGGCCATCAGTGATAATGGATAATCGGTTTTTTCGATGGCCTGGCGGAATATCAGGGTGTTTTCAATCCCTGCCTTATTTTCGCTTGCCACAGGGACGGGGTAATTTTCAAAGACAAACAAGCTATGGAATAGCCGTTCCCCGTCGGATTGCAAACTGGCCAGTGAGACGGCGCTGTGACTGTTGAGTGCGGCGATATCTTTCTGTATAGCTTGTAAGACGCTAATCACCCTGTTGGTTTTATGCCACTGCACTATTAATGGCAAGGTATTAATATACAGGCCGACACTGGACTCAATACCGTCCACCGGTACATCGCGTCCGGAGACGGTGGTGCCGACAATAGTCTGTTCATCTCCGGTATAGCTGTGCAGTAATTTATGCCAGGCAAATTGCAGTACCACATTCAGGGTAATGCCTTGTTCACGGCACACATCCCTAAGTTGCGTATAATCACCTCCCTTTACAGTAAGCGCCTGTTCAGCCGGTTTTTCGATGGTTTTTATCTGTGTCAGATTAACATGATGATTTAACAGGGATGATAGATTATTGGTTCCCTGGAAATGTGTTTTGCGTTCCGCCCAATACCTTTCTGACTCAGCCAGATGCCCCAGATAGTATTGCTGGGTTGCCAGATAAGCGTGCTCCACTACGATCTGAGGTTTCTGTCCTTGTACCAGCATGTCGTAATACTCGTGCACAGTCTGTAATAAAATCGGGCCACTCCAGCCATCAGTAATAGTGTGGTGTTGGGTGATCAGCACCGTTATCAGTTGTTCACTCTGTTTAATTAAGGTAAATCGGATTAATCCGGGCTGCTGTAAATTAAAAGGCAGAGTACGGTCATGTTGTTGGATCGCTTCAATCTCTTTGTTTCGTTCTTCTTCTGGTAATTGGCTGATATCTTTAAGCTCGAAGTTCGCCGAATTAATACTGGCACCTGTGGTTACAATCTGCAAAATTTCCCCTTCCCAATCAAATGCTGTTCTGAGGATAGGAAAGCGCAGTGAAGCCAGCGACCAGGCTTGCTGATAGGCGGCAAGGTTGAGTTGGGTGTGATAATCCAACAACAGTTGCACACGATAGGCATCATCCTGTGGTTGAGCCAGATGATGATAAATAAATCCCTGCTGCAAACTGGTGGCGGGATACAGGGTTTCCACCTGATAGCTTTGTTGCAAACGATTTAAGCGTTCAATTGAAACCGCTTTAAATTCATAATCACTGGGCGTTCTCACACTACCCAATTGAGCCTGTTTTTGGCCGGTGGTGATAACACTATTGAGTGCTTGCTCAAAGGCGGTGATAAACATTTGTGTTTGGGTTGATGGTAAGCGAGACAGTATACTGAATTGCAGTTTTCCTGCCTGAATTGCGCCATTGATATCCAGCAGTAAATGGCTAATGTTCTCGTTGGCGATCATTGAACCACAGTCTTCGTTGGTCAGCGCCCAATCCTGATGGTTAATGTGTCCGGCCTCACCCCCCAATTGCCCAAGGTAATTAAAGCTGATAGCTGGCAAATTCTCTGATAAGTATCCGGCCTGACGTAACGCCCCATAACCGATGCCTTTGTTCGGTACGGCCCGCAGCATTTCTTTGGTGTGAATAATGGTTTCCGCGACATCGGCTTGCATTGTCAGACGAACAGGATAAGTGGTTGTAAACCAGCCCACAGTTTCGGAGACATCCAGAGCACTGTCGATAGTTTCCCGCCCATGCCCCTCGAGAGTAATGAGGTTTACCGTACGAGAGAATGTTGTCTGCAATGCCTGTGTGAGGGCACTAAGCAGTAAGTCGTTAATTTCAGTGTGATAACCTAAGTTAGCCTCATGCAACAGAGTGTTTGTCAGTTTAGTTGATAAACTCAGTTGATGCGTGTTGAGTTCTCCCGTCACCGGATAAGTTTTTCCCCCCGCCATGACGCCCTGCCAGTAGGGCACTTCGTCTTGATGTTGTATGGCATAGCGATGGACAGCAGCAACCCATTGCCGATAACTGCTGGTTTTCGGTGGCAGCGCTGTTCCCTGTAGTAGCAGGCGTATATTTTCAGCAATAATCCGCCACGACACCACGTCAATAATCAGGTGATGAAATGCGAAGAATAAACGGGCGCTGCCATCAGCATATCCGGTCAGATGAGCGGTTTGCCATAAAGGTCCCGTGCAATAGTTAAAGCCACTTTGCCATTGGGTCAGTTGCTGGTGATTTAACTCACTGAAATCACAATGCTGTAATGTGGGTAACCAGGGCGGCATTTCTGCGGGGTAGCACTGACGATAACCTTGTTCGGTGTCAACAAAATGGACACGTAACATATCATGTCGTTCAGCCAGTGCGATCAGCGCCTGTTCAATAGCAGCGTGACTGATATTGCCTGGCAGTCGGATCATAAATGCCTGATTCCAATGGTGCGGACATGGCAGGTTCTGGTTGAAGAAATCCTGCTGGATAGGCAACAGATCAAATTCCCCGTTTAATAATCCCTGTTCTGCCACCACAGTTACCGGAGATGGTGTTTGTGTCAGCAGTTGCGCTAACCGTGCTACTGTTGGTGCTTCAAAAATCGATTTGACTTGCAGGGAGAAACCGATCTGCCGCAGTTTGGAGACCAACTGGATACTGACAATCGAGTCGCCACCGATACGGAAGAAGTTATCCTCAATGCTGATCCGTTCTAATCCTAAAACGTCTTGCCAAAGCGTGCACAATCGGGTTTCCAACTCAGTGCGTGGCGCTATATAAAGCTCTCGGTCTTCCCACTCAGGATCTGGCAAAGCATGGCGATCGAGCTTGCCGTTGATAGTCAAGGGAATGGCATCAATGCGGGTAAAGCTGGCGGGTATCATGTACTCCGGCAGGTGAGTTGACAGATGCTCTATCAGAGTGTCATTGGTCAAGGCTTCGTCGGTAACCAGGTAAGCCGCCAGTGCTTTATGGCCCACATGCTCTCGGTCGATCACTACTGCCTGCTTCACTTGTGGGTGAGAAGACAAGGCTGTTTCGATTTCACCCGGTTCAATGCGGTAACCACGAATTTTGACCTGAAAATCATAGCGTCCCAGATATTCCAGGTTACCGTCCGGCAGCCAGCGTACCCGATCACCGGTTTTGTACAGGCGAGTATAACCCCGGGCTTTGTCTTCGTCTGTGGCAAACGGATTTTCCACAAAACGCTCGACGGTCAGATCTGGACGATTCCGATACCCCCTTGCCAGCCCTGCACCGCCAATATACAACTCACCAGGGGCGCCAATGGGAGACAGTTTGCCATAATGATTAAGGACATACAGGCGGGTGTTATGATGTGCTTTGCCAATGGGGATATTGCCACTCATTTCATCGGTTACATCAAGGTGAGTAATATCATTTGTTGTTTCTGTAGGACCATAAAGGTTAATTAAGGTACTCGAATGACTATTTATAGATCTAAACGTGTTGACATGGGACATCGTCAACGCCTCTCCGCCACACAGAACATAACGGATAGTGCCGGGTAACAGCTGCCCTAAGTCCCGCAGCGTTTGGCAGAAAGCACCTAACATGGACGGGACAAATTGCACCACCGTCACGCCAGTTTTCTGTATCAGTTGATATAAGGCCTCAGGCTGTTTATGGACATCCGGTGAGGGCAGCACGATACTGGCGCCAAAACAGTTCGCTGCAATCAACTCCCAGACTGAAGCATCAAAGGTATAAGGGATTTGTTGCAGGATCTTATCCGATGCACTTAATGGATATTGGGATTGCATCCAACACAGGTGATTGATGACGTTTCGGTGAGTCAACTCAACGCCTTTCGGCTGTCCGGTTGTCCCGGAGGTGTAGATGATGTAGGCCAAATCAGTACTTTTGTTCACTGGCACTAAATTTTCCACTGCTTGGTCTTGGGTGACTGTGCAGTCATCTGTGGCTATCAGCGCTGGCTGAATTGGCAAAGTGTGGGTATGTTTCTCCAGTGTTGTCAGGTGCCGCTGTTGGGTTAGCACGCACAGGCTTCCGGTATCTGCCAGAATAAATTGAACTCGTTCCGGTGGATATTCAGGAGAGATCGGTACATAAGCGCCACCGGCTTTCAGTACCGCCAGGATACTGACTACCATCTCCAGACTGCGGTCGAGGTAGAGAGCGATTGGTGTATCGGCTTGCATCGGTGCATTGCATTGCCGCTGGCAGTGTTCACGTATCACAACGGCGAGCTGGTTTGCCTGTTCGTTGAGTTGACGATAGGTCAGGGTTTTCTCCTCAAATACCAGCGCCACGTTATTCGGTGTTCTTTCTGCCTGTGCCTCGAACAGTTGCTGTAAGATTTTATCCTGTGGGTAGGATGCATCAGTCTGGTTCCAACTGTGTAATAGGGTGTGACACTCCTGTTCTAATAAGATAGGTAATTCATTGACGAATAAAGAAGGTGTGTTAAGTAAAGCAGTCAATAAGTTCTGCAATCGCGCAAGTATTTGTTTTACATCTTGCTCACTAAAATATTCCCGTAAATAATCTATCGCTATTGTTAGCTCCTGATCATATCCAAAGTCTTGCAAGCGAAAAACGATAGGATCAGTGTTAAATCCCCCATCTACAATATAATGCTGCGCCTGATTGATTTCAGATGCTGATTCTGAAAGCCTTTCATAGAATATAAATATATTAGGTAAAGCAATGCCATGGTTATTGGCCATGCGAATCAAGTGAGAACGAGGGAACTGGCCGTGGTGATAACTCTCTTTTAGCGCTAATTCTATTACCTTAATCTGTTCAGTGACACTGATTGTGTGAGAAACATGGCAATGTACCGGATAGATATTTGTCTGCATCCCTACGACATATTTCTCTGATTTTGTCCTTCTGCCATGAGTAATGGTATTAAATGTTAATTCCTGTTGCCCTGTCAGTTCTGACATCATAATGATAACTAAGCTCGAAAAGACAGCAAGAAAGTTCGTTTTATTTTTTTCACAAAAAGCAAGTAAATCAGCTTTAATTGAAAACGGTAATACCAACATGTCGTTACGGGAACCCCTATTCTGATAACAAGGAGTTAATTGATGGATATCGTTTTTTGTTAAAAAATCATACCAGTGGTTTTTATCTTTTTCATAATAAGAAGAAGTCAGATATTCTTTTGCTTTTTCTATGTTATCTAAATATTGTGGAATTTCTGCTAACCAGGCTGTTGATGCTCCACTTTTCAGACATGCATATAATTTATGGGTATATTCATGTAACCGAAATAAACCAACCCCATCAATCATAATATGATGGAATTTAGTGAAGAAGTAGTGTTTCTCGTTCGTAATACGAAGCAATGAGGCTTGGTATAAGGACGCATTTGGAAAGTTAATGGGAATATCTATCTGCTGCTGCATCCAAAGTTTTGCTTTTTTTTCAGGATTAGGCTGCATTGTAAAATCATGGAATATGACTAATTCAGTATTACTCTGATTCTGAATATATTGGGTTGCTTCATTATCCGAATTAACGGATATGCGTAACCTCAACATATCAACATGTTGGTATAGTAATCGCCAAACTTGTTGCAAGATGACGATATCAACTTCACCTTCCATCAAGGTATACCAGCCCAGGTTGTGTAACGGCTTGTTTTCATGAAAGGTTTGCTCATAAAACACATCCTCTTGAGCGGGATGAAGGTTATATAAGTTCGAATTCAACGAACCTTCAAGTGTTCTCATAGTAAATTATACGAATGCATTCCGTTTACAAGTTATTTGTAATTCATGATACAAATGAGTAGATTTCAGTGCTTGCCTAACCTTAATTCATTTATGTTTTGGCATTAACATAATTTATTATGTTATATCTGAACTTTTACGATTTTTAACATCAGGTTACTATTTTATTTAATAGGTATTAGCATGATCTATCATGGTATCACTACAGCTAATCTCGCAATCTTTCAGCATTCCCCCTCATTTTAAATAGTTAATATTGTTTGTCCAAGGTTTAAAATTTTATTTTTTGTCTATTTAAGTGTATATCTTCGGCACTTATCCTGTTTCGCACAGTTTGTTTTTATTTTCGAGAATAGTCATTATTTTTACCCATTATTCCATGATCATGATTTTATGGTCGTAGTTCTTCAAGTTTCAATAGTGATAGTCATTTGCATTGAAGTCTATAATATTTTTTATTTGTTATGGTTATGTTTTTTAATTTTCTATGGATATAATGCGATCTGGTTTAGTTTATTTATGGTTACCTGTTGGTATTTAAATTGCTATTATAGTGTTTTTTATCGCAAAAAATAATTTCCTGTTCTTTTTTATATTGGAGTGAATAATTTCTTTAAGTCATTTTTATGATAAATTATTTAAGGTGATTTTTATGGGTGGAAATAATATTGATACATGTGGATAGATTAATGGAATAATCATTTTTATTTTATTGAATAATTCTCTGCCGGATTTATGCTTTTTTCCCTTATTATTATTCTTTTTCATAAAGAAAAAACACCTCATTTCGTTAATGTATTGTATTTTAACTTATGGTAGATTAAGCGGTTTTTTTGAAATTTGATCTGTCTTATAAAACTTTGGCTTGGTGAGTAATATGAATGTATGGGGTTATTTGTTTATCGCGATTTTGTCTGAAGTGATAGCGACAACAATGTTAAAAACTGCCGATGGCTTCACCCGATTAGTGCCGTCTATTGTTGTGGTGATGGGATATTGTTTATCATTTTGGGCGTTATCACAAGTTGTAAAAGTGATGCCTTTGGGGATTGCTTATGCCGTTTGGTCTTGCCTTGGTATCGTTTTAGTCTCTATTGCAGGTATATTTTTATACCAGCAAAAATTGGATTTACCGGCAATTATCGGTATTCTTCTTATTATTGCAGGTGTTTTAGTCATCAATTTGCTTTCCAAAAGTGCAGGGCATTGATCTATATCCTAATCCGATAGTTAAACTGGAGAAAATATGCTGTTAAAGCGGGGAGTTATCCTTGTCATGTTGTTGCTGGTAGGTGCTATATTAGCAGGTTGCAGCGGGCATCAAGCAGATACTTCATCAAGCCGATACAAACATTATCAATATTCTGATTTGGGTATTTATCTGAGTAAAGATGCCAGTGAAAGTTGCTCTGATGCAGGGGGAATTCCGGCATTAACCAAGCAATTGAATGGTCATCAAATTCCTGTTTGCCAATTGGCGAATGGTCGTCGTTGTAATGAACAGGCTTTGTTAGATGGTGGGTGTACATCCTTTTAATGTAGGGAAAACCAGATATCATTCTGGTTTTCCCCGAAAGTATGATGACTACCTATCCCAATAAGCTTTTAGTCTTTTTTGTCAGCATAAGGGCGAATATATTTCATAATGCACTCAAGTTTTTCACAAGTTTCCTGCCATTCTCTTTCTGGCCTTGAATCTCTGACCAATCCGGCACCGGCCTGGAGCCAACAGCGTTCTTTATGCTGGTAGAGAGAGCGTAATACCAGCGCGGCATCCAGTTTACCTGTGCTATCCAAGAGCATGACACAACCACTATAAAGCCGACGAGGTTCATCTTCATATCGAGAAATAGCTTGTAAAGCAGGTTTTTTCGGTATCCCTGAAGCGGTGACTGCCGGGAATAAGGCAATGAATGCATCCCAGCGATTTTTGTCTGTTTGTAGTAACCCTTTGACTCGTGATGCCAAATGTTGTACCGAACCACGTTCACGAATAGCCATAAATTCTGATACACAAAGCGTTTCTGGCTGACAAATCGGCGCTAATTCTTCTAATGCAAGTTTGACCGAAACAGCGTGTTCGGAAATTTCTTTCGGATCAGAAAGTAAATCGGCTCGCAATTTCTGATCTTGCTGCTTGTCATGTGTCAATGCTCTGGTGCCAGCCAACGGTTGGGTATTAACCCAACCCGAACCCTCGGCCTCAACGACGGTTTCTGGACTGAAACCGTAAGCAGAGAAATCTCCATCACGTAAGAAGAAAGAGCGGGCAGGTGTGTTAGCCTGACGGCCCAGCCAGTAACTGTGTGTAATATCAATATTTGAACCAAGATCAACCCGGCGTGACAGGATCACTTTTTGGTAGTGATCTGTGGCAATATCCTTAACCGCATTTGCAACGTTGTCTTGATAATTTTTTGCCGCGTCTGCTGTGTTGATAATTTCCATCTCTTTTGTGTATGGGAAAATCGGTGTGCCTAATTGATCAGCGCGCTTGACTTTCTCGCTCAATATGGATATTTGCGCTTCTTCCAGTGTTCGTATCAGAACCTGTCCTTGAGTTATGCGTAATTCATGCTGTGGAATAGTAATTTTTATTAACGCTTCATTTTGTTGTTCTAATGATATCCCATACGTCATATGGGAAAATTCAAATAATGTTTTGCCATAAGCACGCCAGTCTTTAATCGGAACAGCGTTGAGTACTTGCTCAAGTTTTTGGCTGAGTGTATTGATATCGTATGGATGATGATGACCTTGTGAATCAATCAATTGTCCCGATGCATCTGCACTTATGGTTGCGGCGCAGCCTATTCCCAATGACCATTCACCTTTTATTTCATAGAGCGTACAAGGTTGTGCATCATTATCAGCAAGCAAGTGGGTAACCAGATCTAACGGATTGCTGGTAATCGCAATCGTCTGTTCACGATATTGCTGCATGAGGCTGTTATTTTCTGCCTGGGCCATTTGTACTAACTGGCGTTTGTTGATTTTTCCTACCGCGGTTAATGGCCAATACGCCACAAATAACCATTGGTCAGGGATTTTATGACGCTGAACACCTTCTTGATGCAAGAATGCTTGCATTTGTGCAGGATCGGGTTGGTTGATGCTCTTTGGCAGGCAAGCGCAAATGCGTTCACCCAGTAATTCGTCCGGGACAGCGATCACAACGGCGTCATCAATATCTGGATGTTGCAGTAATAATGTTTCAACTTCTAGCGTTGAAATTTTTTCACCGCTGCGGTTAATCTGCTCTTTAATCCGTCCTTCAACGATCAGGTTGCCATCTGGTCTGATGCGAACCAAATCGCCTGTGCGGTAGAATCCATCCGTGGTGAAAGCGACGGTATTGTGCTGTTCAGCACGGTAATATCCTGTAATGGTGTAAGGACCTCGTGTAATCAGTTCACCTACTTCACCAGATGCAACAGGTTGCAAATTGATATCAACAAGTTTGATCTCATCCTCTTCTGACAATGGGCGCCCTTGGGTATTAATGATAACGTCATAAGGGTCGTCTAGTCGGGTATAGCAAAGTAATCCTTCCGCTGTACCAAATACTTGCTGCAAAGGACCAAGACGTGCCATGACCTGCTCTGCCAGTTCCGGTGTGAGCCGGCCACCACCGACTTGTAAGCAGCGCAGGGATGAAAGGTCGCTTTGTTCCCAGTCACGAGCTTGTTCCCAGAGCCGTGCAAGAGCCGGTACTAATGCTAAATGTGTCACTTTATGCTGCTCGATCAATGGCATGGCTTCATCACAACTAGCTGTATCACTGAGGAGTACACATCCTCCCTGAGAAAGGGTGCCAAGAATCCCGGGGCTGCCTAAAGTAAAGTTATGTGCAACAGGCAATACCGCTAAATAGACGCTTTCAGTATTTACTGAGCACAGACGGGCGGAGAGCACAAAATCATAGGCATAGGCATCGTGAGTACGCGGAATTAATTTTGGTGTGCCTGTCGTTCCGCCGGAAAGCAAAAGTACGGCAATATCGCCATAACCTGGACCAGAAATATTGAGCGGTTCCTCCTCAATGGAGGCGAATGGGATAAATTCTTCTGCCTCTCCGTCCACAATAATATGTTTAAGTTCGTCACAAGATGCTGCAATTTCCCGCGCCATTTTTCGATAGTCAAAACCGTGGATACAATCAGGAATAATATAAGCCACCGGACGTGCAATCTGGCAAAGCGCATGAACATCATGTGCCCGTTGGGTAGGCATTAATAATACTGGATGAGCCCCTAGCCTAAACAAGGCAAAACAGGTGACAACAAAGGAGATACGGTTAGGTAGCTGTACCATAACGTTATCACCACGGCGTATTCCACGATGATACAATCCGCTCGCTAGCCTTTCCGCTGATTGATGGAGTTCATGGTAAGTTAGCCGCTGCTCTTGATAAATCAACGCAGTTTTATCTCCCCAGATACTGGACCATCCGGCAAGTTGCTGATCCAGGGTTTTGCCATTCCAAAGATAGTTTGGCGTCATAGTAAGTGTTTTCTCTGGGATAGAAAAAGGTGCCATTATGCGAACTCCTTTGAATAAACATATTGCATAAATTGGGTAACGTGACGAATAAAATTCTGTGGTTTTTGTGTAATGTAAAAATGATCGCCGGTAATCTCTTGGCAGCAATAAGCAAGATTTTGCTTATCACTTGCAAGCCAATGATGCCATTGCTGAACTTCCAGAGCGGAAGCCTCTTTGTCTGCGTTGCCATAAAGCAACAATGTGGGTGTTTGTAGTTTTACTGAATCAGGCTGAATAGCGTGGTAATAGTGCTCTGTAGCAAAAAAATCGGCCCGTAACATGGGTAAAAACAGTGCAAGTAGTTCAGGATCTTCTTGTAAAATCGGGCTGCAACCACCGATATCAATCAGTTGTTCAATGAATTCATGATCAGGCAATCCACTCAGTTGGCGGTGGGATTGAAGGTGGGGGGCATGACATCCCGAAAGTACTAGTGCCTTGGGGGCACAGTTATGTTGTTCAAGGTGTCGGCAGGTTTCAAAAGCGACCTGAGCTCCCATACTGTGGCCGGCCAGTATCAGGTTTTCTCTCTGTGCGGGAGTCAATGATCTGATCACATCAGCGAGTGACTGAGCCAATGGCGTAATGCTGGTAACAGCATGTTCATTCATACGGCTGTCCCGTCCGGGGTAAATCACCAGGGAAACGGCAATACCTGAATCTTCCAATGTGGACCAGTTCCGAAATGCACTGGTACTGCCCCCGGCAAAGGGGCAGATTAGCAGCGTATATTTAGGTTTGCTGTGAGTCGTCAAGCATGGACGAATCATCGGATGTACAGGAAGTTCCCACGTCATCAGCATACTTCCTTGGTTAGCATCAATTGAGCTGGATCAATCCAGACTGGGGATTGTAAATCCTGAGTAACAGGCTCTCCCATCATACGTAAAATTTGTTGCCACAAGCCTGCCAGCCGCAATTGGTAGTCGTAGCTAAAAGCAGGGGGGCAAAGTGCGCCATTCAATACCGAACTCAAGGTATTTAGTAGCAATGCCACACCTTCGGCACCATCACATTCAAATGCTGTCATCCAGTTTTGAGTTGCCGGACAAAGAACATGTGATGTTGCCTGATGCAGATAAGCGCCTTCCGGCTGGCCAGCATTCAGGTAAAGGCTTTGTTCATTATTTAGATGATCTGGCGCATGAAGAACCGGTGTCCAGATAACCGGTCCATAGCTGGCTTCCTGCGTAAGATAACCGGCCGGCCAGATCAGCGTCATTTTATGCATAACCAGGTTATGCATATCGGGATCTCTGGGGTCCAGATAGGATTGAATGTCTAACGTTATTGTTGTTCCCGCAAAGCTGAGTTCAAAGCAATGAAATGCGCTACTCCGCTGGTCCACATAGGTTATCTCAATCTGTTCCGGGCAATGACAGGCCTGTAACAACAGATCAAGTGCGGAAAAGAGCAATTGGCGGCTGGTTGTCAGATAGCCACTTACTGGACGTTGTTGTGATAATTTATTGATTTGATGAGCTGCATGTAACCAACTTCTGCCAGCATGGCATTGGCTGTAAAAGCTGTTTACCCAAAACATAACGTTATGCTTGTTAGCTGTTGACTGGTGTCTTTTGATCGCTTCTGCATCAAGAGGGTGCTCCTGAATGACAGAAATACCACGTGCCAATAATGCTTGGGTTAATTGGTCGCCTTTGCCACCAATTACTTCTGCACGTATGACCACACAGGCAATATCGATATCATCCGGCAATTCATCCAGTGAGCGGAATAGGGGCACATTGAAATCGCGGGCAAGCTGCTGTGAACGAGGGCTTCCTTGCGCTAAGATCCCGACCAGTTCCAGATCTGACTGAGACTGTAGAAACGCATTAAGATACAGTTCGCCAAATTTCGAACCGACAATCAGAACCCGCCGTGGCTTTATCATATGTTCTCCTTAACAGGCTTAACAGTTGGGACTGAACTCAGGATGTTTTTCAGACACGCAACCAGAGAGCCGACATATTTGTGTTGGAATAGGCTGTAATGATCACCATCAAGTTGTGTCACATTGACTGGCCCAAAAGCCTGCCAACCAAGATCAGTTGAGGTGATTGTTGTTGGATCAAGGTAATCCATAAAATCAGGCAATGCCTGCCTTGCCCGGATAAGGCAGAAAGGTTGTGAAGTCTGTGGTGGACAATAGTCAAGCAATGCCCGCAGATTATGCTGCCATACGGCATAAAGCTCAGTCAGTGAGCTATCAATCTGTGCAGATTGCGGTAAGGCTTTGTGTAGCGCTTGCAGGAAGGTTTCAGTGTTTGCTGCGATAACACTGTTATCCAGTTCCAGCCCAGGGAATTGTCCCTGTAAATCGAGCAGGAAATGACGATGACAGAATGCATTATCCAGCGTCAGATCCGTGCGCACATTCGGCGCGAAACTATCAATCAGGATGCAATGGGAAACATTTTCACCGGCAGCGCGTAATTGATGAGCCATTTCATAGGCTACTAATCCGCCAAAAGACCAGCCTGCCAGCGCGTAAGGTCCTTTAGGTTGGAAGTTGCGGATTTGGCCGATGTAATCAGCAGCCAGCTCACCGACAGAAGGTTTGTCGGTGTTCATGCTCTCTGGCGAAAATGCCAGGCCAATCATGCGTTGGACACCCCAATTGGCTGCTAAATGACGATATCCCAACAGATGCCCACCAATTGGATGGACGATAAACAAGGCTGATTGTTCTAAGGTAGATTGTTCTAAGGTAAATTGTTCTAAGGTAGATTGTTTTAAAGTAGATTGTTCAATGTTTCCCTTGTTCAGTATCACGCTTTGGTAAGCATTTTCTGGTTGATGCTCAATAAATTCTGCCAATGAATGTACGGTATCGTAAGCCTGCAACAGGCTGAGTGGGTATTGGCGATTAAATGTCTGATTGATTTGCACCATTAATCGCACCGCTGCCAGAGAATCCCCACCAAGGGTAAAGAAACTCTCATGCACGTTAATATTTTGTTGCTCTAGTACTGATTCCCAAAGGTTTAGTACTGTTTGTCCTGTCGCGCTGAGAGTCACCGATGGTATTGCATCACCTTCTGGCGCTTTTTCAACCAGAGTAATCAATGTACGTTTGTCGATTTTACCGTTGTCAGATACGGGTATTGTATCGAGAATAATAAATCGCTGTGGGCACATCCAAACTGGCAAGGTTTGCTGCAACCAATGAGGTAATATCGGTAACAGTTCGGTAGATACTGGCGCAGTATCGGTCAAACGTAAGCCTGCGACGAGTTGCAATGCACCGTTTGACGTTGTATGTGCAAATACTATCGCTTGTTGTATATCAGGGTGTTCACATAAGCGATGCTCGATTTCCCCCAGTTCAATCCGGTAGCCACGAATTTTAATCTGGTGATCATTGCGCCCCAAAAATTCAATATTACCGTCTGGGCGCCAGCGACCTAAATCACCTGTGCGGTAAAGCCGCTCACCTGTTTGGGGATGGATGATAAATGCTTGTTCCGTTTTTTCTGCATCAGCCCAATAACCTAATGCGAGTCCTTGTCCGCCAATATAAAGCTCGCCAGTTACCCAGACCGGACAAGGTGACAGTGCTGAATTAAGCACATAGAAAGCCTGATTAGCCAAGGGCTTGCCATAGGGAATGCTGCGCCAATTAGGATCGACGTGGGCGATAGGATAAGCAATAGACCATATTGATGCTTCAGTTGCGCCACCCAAACTGAGCAGGTTAAGCACAGGGTGAAGGGCATACAATTTTGTTGGCAAATGGGGTGGTATCCAATCACCACTCATCAATACCCAGCGCAGGCTATTCAGGGAATGAGGATAACTGCGAGCATACTCTTCAAGCAGTTGCACAAATGCAGGTACGGAGTTCCAAACAGTAACCGATTCTTGTTGTAACCATGTCAGTAGTTTGTCAGGCTGCCGAGTGTCACCAGGAGCAGGAATAACCAGTTTTGCCCCACCGCTCAACGTGCCGAAGAGGTCATAAACGGAAAGATCGAATGTTAACTCTGATATTGCCAGCACGCTATCGTGCTCATTGAGTGCAATGCGTTGGTTAATATCCAGAATAGTGTTGGCTGCGCTCTGATGGTCTATCATTACGCCTTTTGGTTTTCCGGTGGAGCCGGAGGTGAAGATAACATAGGCTAAATCTTCTGGGCGTACAGATAAATGTTGCTCTTCGGTTACGGGTAAGTTATTAAGCAATGTCTCATCCAGAGAGATGAGGTGTACATGTTCAGGCCAACTCATCTGTTGAGCAAACTTAGGTTGCGTCAGTACGGTATTCACTTCTCCTGATGCCAATAGCTGATGGATCCGCTGTTGCGGATAACTGGCATCAATAGGCAGATAAGCCCGTCCTGCTAATAAAATCGCAATAACTGCGACAACCTGTTCCCAGCCTTTTTCCATTACCACACCAATCAGGGATGAAGCCTGATTTTCCTGTGCTTGCAGATGAGCCGCCAGCGTCAGGCTTTGTGACCATAAAGTGCGATAGTCGATCTGACGAGAGGTATCGACCACAGCGGTACGTTGGGGATAACGATTGACTGATTGTTCAATTAGTGAGCAAAGGGTGTGTGATGGAAAAACGTTTTTTGTCGCATTACTGTTCTGGCATAAAGCGCGATCATTTGTTGGCAGCCAGTCAGGAAGCGGAGTGCTCCATTGGTAATTCGGTTCGAGCACAGCAACAACACAAGCTTGATAATGGGCAAACATGTTTTCTGCAACTTGGGGTTGGAACAGTTGTGGCAAGATCGCCCATTGTATGGTGACACCACCTTCTGCGCCGGAAATTAACATACAGTCGAGATAAACATGGGGAGTTTGCGCACCAAAGAGATTGAGTGTTCCCAACCCTGATGGCCCTTTGCCTGCTGTACCGGTTGTATCGTTGAATACAATCGGCATACCGGCGTTTAGGTTGTGGCGGTGTTGATTTTTCTCCCTGAGTACCAATTGTCCGTCAAACAGCGCATGTTGAAGATCGGCCAGCCATTGCCGTTGTATCCGGCTTATAGCATCACTGAAACCGGTGATATTGCGTAGATCCACTTCCAGCAAGGATGTGGTAGACAGATTGCCGACTAATATATCGCAATATTGTGGCAT
Organism: Xenorhabdus ehlersii; assembly: GCF_003610465.1. Lineage (GTDB taxonomy): Bacteria > Pseudomonadota > Gammaproteobacteria > Enterobacterales > Enterobacteriaceae > Xenorhabdus > Xenorhabdus ehlersii. Next base: position 34,409 of record NZ_RAQI01000002.1, read on the forward strand.
TAACAGGCGGTTACCATGCAGAACATTGATTGTAAAATGCTCGTTGTTGCTCCACACAGATAAAACTTGGGCAAATAGGGTTAGCATCACTTGTGAAGGCGATACTCGGTATTCTGCTGCACGCTGTTGTAAACGCTGCCATTGTTGTGGGCTGATATATCCGGTCAGGCACTGTTGATCGAGTTGCTGTGACTGGTGATCTTGCAGTGGTAACACCGGAGCATCAGGCAACGAAGGTAAGCGATCAAGCCAGTATTGCCGGCTTTGTTGCCAGGCTTCTCCCGTTTTCTCATTCTCCAGTGCCTGAATATAGTCGCCAATGGTTGCTGCCGGTGGCTCTGGTTGCCAGCTAGGTTCCTGATACCAATGGTGTAAATCGCGCAAGATTAACGTCAGACTCTTACCATCCGCGACTAACAGGTCGATAGTTAAATGCAATAAATGCGCCCGATCATCGGTATGGTACAGGGTTAAATCAAACAGCGGCCAGTTATCGCTGGGAACGCCTTGAGTACGTAGCGTGTCGCGGGCATGATTCAGTTGTACTTCGCGTTCATTTGACATCATGTCACGACAATCAATGATTGTTGGTGTATAGCAGGGAACCTCCGGCAAAATATGATATTGCCCATCCTTCATATAACCGCGTAATTGCGCATGATGATTTATTACACGGTTCCAGGCGGCGGTAAAACGAGGCAGATCAAGCCCATTGATAGCCAGTTCAGCATAGAAATGAGCGATACCGTTACCAAATTGGAACAGTTGGCTTTCTCCCAACCAATAAGCGTATTGCAGCGCAGTAAGTGGCAAAATTTGCTCGGATGCCGGTTCAGTTTGATGCGGTATCGCAAGTGTCGTTGAACTGGTCTCGGCGACCCGCAGAGTACGGCAAAATTCACTCAACTTAGGGTGTTCGAAGAGCTGTTGCAGATTTGCTTGTTCGTAACCTTGGCGACGTAGTTGCACCACCATTCGGGTGGCAATCAGGCTGTCACCGCCACTTTGGAAAAAGTCACTGTGACGCTGTATTGACTGAGGCAGCAGTGAACTCCAGAGAGCAATGACTTGTTGTTCAATATCATGAAATTGATCATTTTCTGTTTCTGGTTGCTCAGTTTCCGTGATTAACGGTTGTGCTATGTTCTCTTTCGCTGTCGCTATCAACGGTAATTGCTCTTGCTGTTGAATATGCAATGAGTAAGGCAAGGTGGAAAATTGTGCTGCTATTTCACTGATATTAAGCCGCGCTTGTTGTTCAGCCCGTGCCAGGATCAGTTGTTGATGCAGTTCTGGCCCGTTTTGTCCCGGCCATTCCAATGAAACCCGATAACCGGATTGCGTCAGGCACTTCCGCCAGTCCGCAAGTTCCATCAATGCACTATTACTGTCACCGCGATCATCAACCCAGGCGTTAATACCTTCAATAAATCCGACGCTGGCGAGTTGCATGGCACTTTCGCGTTTGGTTGATTCAATAATCAGCAACCATCCCCCGGTTTTCAGTAACCGAGACAGGCGTCGCAGGGTATTTTTCAGATGGATTGCATCATGTAATACGTTAACTGCCATAATCAGGTCATAACCGGATTCTGGGTGCTGGCTAAAATCAATACGCTGGTTAATATCGAACAGGGCAAATTTTACGGTTTCGTCGTAGTGACTGAGTAACTGGCGTGCATCATCCAGGAATAGCGGTGAAACATCAGTAAAGTGGTAGCTTTGAATGGCCTGTGCATTGTGTGCCAGTACCTTCTGTGAGGTTGCTCCGGTTCCTGCACCAACTTCCAGTACAGCGAAATGTTCGGATGTCTGGCTCAATTGCCGAACAATTTCAGCAGCAGCCTGGTTCAGGCAACGTAATGCGGGATTCTCACTGTAGAGGCTGGCTGTGATTTGTTTATCGGCGAACAGCAGTTCCAATGCATTGCCACGTCCGGCAAGCAGGGTGTTATGTTGTTCGATACAGGTTGTGACATAACGACTGATGGTTTGACACCACACTGCATTATCCAGTTTTGCTGTAGGGGCCGGAACATGATTAAGCGGTTGCAGACAGCGGTATCCGTCAGCGGTTTTTTCAATAAATCCCTGGTTATTGAATAAGGTCAGCCATTGGGTAAGCAGGCGTTGATACTGTGGTGCCAGTTGTAAGCGTTGTTCAATCTCTTCACGAGAGTGATATTGTTGTACAGCAGTGAATAAGTTATGGCGCAGTAAAGTCTGGCTCAGGCCAAATAATGCCTGTTGCTCAATATGTTGCCAAGAGCGCTCAAACACTTGTTGTTCTGCCAAGGTCGGTAGCGGTAAGGTATCAGTGTTGATAACTCGTGGTTCTGGCAGTGATAATGACAAATTATCTTCTGCAACCAACCATAGGTTGTAACCTTGAGTATCGTCCTGACGTGGCTGAATTTCTGCCAGCCGTATTTCAGGCTTAGCACGCAGATATTGTTCGGCTTGATGTAATTCAGGGTGTTGCGGCCAGAAATCATAACGCATGTAAGTAGTCGGCGGCGTATGAAGGTCATAATACTCCATACGTTCAGGCTGGTGGCAAATTTGCATTAACAACGCGTTATAAGCGGCAAACAGTGACTCAATGACACCTGCCTCTAGCACATCATTCATGCAATACCAGTTGAACAGCAGATCACCATCGACTTCCATAACCTGATGATCTAACCAGACTTGCGGCGTCTGGCTCAGAACAAAGACCGGATCGCCCAGTAATTGGGTGATGGATTGTTTGATAGCAACACCTTCTTGTGTCATCCCTAACATACTGGTGAAAACGACCGGTGTCAGCGGCTGCCTGTTTTGGGTTTCGCCATTTTGTTGGCGGCCAAGTTCCCGCAATACTTCGACGCCATTAACATGACTATGGCTCAACCGTTGCCAGAGCAAAGCCTGCGTTTTTTCCATGCTGGCACGTAGGGACGTTGTCTTGCGTAAATCAAAATCCATCAACATAACCGAGGTAAAATCACCAATCAGTTCTTGCACTTCTGGATGGAAAGGTTGCCGATTAAAGAATGTCAGGTTGAGAGTAAATAGTGGATGACGGCTGTACCATTCAAGGGTATGGGCAAACAGCGTCAACAGGCCAGCGGAAGGTGTTACTCCCCATTTTTTCCAGCCTTGTTTAAGACGTTGCCAGTCAGATTGTGCCAAGCGACCTTCATAAGTCGTGAATTGTGGCTGGTTACGTTGTGGCAGTTGTGGATTCAACGGTAATCTTGGCGCCGGAGGTAATGAAAGGAGTTGTTCCTGCCAGTATGCCCATGATGCCCGCCACTCTTTACTTTCACGTTGCGCTTGTTCTGCCATCACATAATCGCGGAAAGTAAATGCTTGTGGGGCCAGAGGTTGTTGATGATAAGCAAGTTGTAGATCGTCCATCATGATCCGGAAACTCTGTACATCAAACTGCAACAGATCCAGGTTCATATGTAAGCGACAGCGTTCATTCGGTAGCAGTGATACAGAGACTTCAAACAGCGGCCACTGTTCTGCTGGTGGTACTTGGTAGGAGAGGGTATGACGACGCTGAGCCAAAGCCTGTTCGCAGGCCGTATTATTCAGTGTCCGCAAATCATCCTGAGATAGAACATACCACGGCGTTTCCGGCAAAATCCTTTGTTGCCCATCTTCATCTACTATCATGCGTAACATGCCATGACGTTGAATCAACGCATTCCATGCCTGCTCAAAACGCGGGATATCAAAACTATCCAGAGCCAGATCCCATTCAAATAAGACGTGACAAGCGACACCACCAAAATCAATGGCCTGTGTACGACCAATCCAGTAAGCGTGCTGAATGGGTGTCAGGGGAAATGGTGTGTGACGCTGGGAACTGTCAACAATCATCTCAGGTTGGGAAGAGACAACAGGTTGTTCAGGCAGGGCATTCCCAACGAGTGTATTAAGCCCCTCTAGCGTCATATTTTGATAAGCCAATCCAGCGGTTAATCTAAAGCCAAATTGTTGGTGGATGGCCGCGTTCAACTCCAGAAATAGCAGGGAATCCAAACCAAATTGCAATAAATCTTGTTGTGGCTCTAAACGTTCCGGCTGTTCCAGACGCAATAATGTTGCGACACGCTGACGCAACCAGTTAAGCCGTTGTTCACTGTCCTGAAACAGCGTGTTATCGGTAGAAAGTGAAGATGTCGATTTCGCAACGACTATATTGGGAACGGCTATATTGGGAACATCAGCCTGTAGGCGTCGCATAATATCAGGATGATGATCATCTAACCGCATTGCCAGATAGCAAGGTGATGTGGTGTACAGAGATTGATTGAGATGCCAGATACCTTCATTTGTACTGAATGGTAACATGCCATCTTGCGCTAGCTTTTCCACTAATCGTCGGTCGCTGGCCATACCAATGCCACCCCAAACCCCCCAAACCCATGTTTTAACCATCAATTGATTTGGTGCTGTCAGCGCTAAAGATTCCAAACAAGCGTTGGCGACTGCATAAGCACCTTGCCCTTGGGCACCTAACATTGATGCGGCAGAAGCGTGAAGCAGCAGATATTGTGCATTATGCTGTTGGAGCGCAGCTTGCAACGCCGATGCGCTGTGCGCTTTGACGGTTAATACCTGTGACAGGTGTTGACGCTCAAGTTTTGCCAGTGGGGTATGGTCAGCAATGCCTGCGGTATGGATCGCGCCAGCAATACAATCCTCTTGTGCCAGCGATTGCACTGCATTTAGCAAGGCTGGTGTATCAGTGACATCAAGGTTAATCCAACGTATTTCACATTCGCTATTCAGTGACAATGCTTGCACAAAAGTATCCCAATCTGCCTTTTTGCGGCGGGCAAACACGGCGATCTTACGTGCACCTTGGGCTAGCAACCAACGGATGGAAATGCGACCGATACCGCCCATACCCCCCGTAATAATGTGCCAACCCTGATGAGGAATGAGTATCGGCTGCTGTGATAAGGGTAATGACTGGCGCTGTAAAACAGGTACAGCGATTTGATTTCCGCGCACTCTCAGCCAGCGATTGTATCCAGAATGGCGTTCATGATTTTGTGTATCCAGATAGCCAAGCGCTAATGATACAGCGTCAGTATCGTTGATATCAGCGATATCAATCGCCTGGATGCGACGATGGGAGTACTCTTCAACCGCGACACGCAGTAACGCCCAGATAGCGTATTGAGCGGGGTTGATATCCTCTTTTAATAAGGTGGATTCTGGTTGGGCGCCGCAGGTTACGACGGTTAAAGGTGTTGTTTCATCGCGTTTTAGTTCACGAATAACTTGATCACATAATTCAGTAATATCATTGCCTTCAAGCAGTAATAACGTATTTTCGCTTTCAGGCTGTAAATGAATTCCTGCCTGACGCCAATGATTAATTATCTCGTCATTTTCTGTTGAGGTGCGAAGAGTATAGGTCGTTGAAGATTTCTGTGTATCTGTGGTGTTTATTGTGCGCCAATGCAAGACATAATGAGTATCAGGGCATGGTTGTGGTGCAGGAAGCCATGCTTTTGTCATCGATTGAGATACCACTGATTGACGAGGCAGATCAGCACGATCACTCAACAGAGCGAATAAACGCTCGCCAGCATAGATCAGTGCCGGAAAAGTTGCGAATAAACTCGCTTCCAATAACCGGCGTTTAGCATAAGGCAAGGCACGGTAAGGACGATATATTTTACTTACCGTTGGACCGGAAACCTCCTGGTAATAACCTTGCTGAACACAGTGGATTAATAACTGTTCCAGCAAAGGACGCCAGCAGGGTTGTAGCCGACCAGCCCGAATCGTGTCGATGGCACTGAAACCTTGTTCAGCATCACGTCCATGACATTGATATATCAATGCGTCGGTATACAATGCCCGCAATATTAGCGCATCGGGATTTTGTTCAATGGCCGGATCGAGCAGGGAATTAACATCAAGCTCAGCGTGGATATTGGCTAAAGGTTGCTCGGTTTTATTTATAGGTAATCCGGTTACAGAGAAACTGTAATGCTGCTCATCAAATGGATAGAGTGGCGCATGGCATTTTACTCCGGTGAACGGGAAAAGAGGCGGCCAATCAAGATGTGCACCGGCACAATAAAGTTGCATGAGAGCCGTTTGCTGAGCTGCCTCTGGGGAGCCTTGACGATATACACTCGCAACCCAGGTTTCCTGCGGCAGACTGACACGTCGTCCGATCCCTGTTAGCTGTGCATCAGCCCCAAACTCCATGAACAATGTAACACCTTGTTGGCGGGCAAATTCAATGGCTTGATGATAACGAACAGTGTGGCGCATATGGTGACACCAGTAATCTGGTGAACCTAATTGCTCATAATCTGCAAGATTGGCTGTTAAGGTGGAAATTAGCGGAATTTCTCCTGATGCAGGTTGTAACCGACGGCAATACAGGGAAAATGTTTCCAGAACAGGCTCAAGCATGACGGAATGTGCTGCACAGGCAACATTAAGGCGCTGGCAACGAATCTGCTGCTGTTCCAGACGTTGTGCCAGGATATCAATTTCTGCCTCTGTACCGGCCCAAACCCAGTGTTGCGGGCCATTGCAAACCGCCAGATCCAATGCCAGTGAATGGGTAAAAGGAAGAATATCATCTTCGTTGGCAAAGACCGCCAGCATTGCTCCCCCTTGGGAACAGCTTTGCATTAGTTTGCCTCGTACTGCGACCAGTGGCATTACCTGTTCAGGTGTGAAGATGCCGGCAATAACGGCAGCCGCGAATTCACCGACGGAATGCCCCAGTACATAATCGGGTTTTAGCCCAAGTGCACGCCAATGCGCTGCCAACGCAATTTGATGTGCCACAATAGCCGGTTGTGCATATTCGGTGGTCGATAATGCGGCATCATGTTCTCCGAACATGACTGCTTTTAGTGGCAGTGCTAATTCGGAAGCACAGGCCGCACAGCAACGATCTAACATGGCGGAGAAAACCGGAGAACTCGCATACATGGCTTTTCCCATGCCAGACCATTGACACCCCTGACCACTGAATTGCCACAGTTGCTTGTTTTCGCTCTTGGCTTGCCCGCTAAAAATGTTTGGTGTTGGCATATTGTCCGCAAAAGCGGATAGGCTGGCAGTATTTTTCTCAATATCTTGTGGTGATATTGTCAGCGCTAAGCGCCAGGGCAGGGAAAGATCACGTCCCTGCAATGTAGTCCAGGCCAGATCGGCATAATGTTCTGGGGCATTATTGAGTGCCGTCGCGTAGCGTTGCGCCAATTGACGTAATGAGGATTCAGAAGCAGCAGAGAGCAGCAACGGCGCTGTTGGTGAATGATTAACGTGGCGACGATGTAATTCTGTTGGCAATGATTGCACCACAATATGACAGTTGGTGCCGCCAATACCGAATGAAGAAACACCGGCGGTACGCAATTCTTGCGTCCAATGTTGTCCTTGTGTTGCCAGTCTGAATGGGCTTTCTTGCAGCCGTAATGCCGGATTGGGTTGTTGTACATTGATCGTTGGAGGAATGTAACCATGCCAAACGGACAGAACCGCTTTGATCAAACTGGCAATGCCTGCGGCAGTATCGAGATGGCCGATGTTGCTTTTCACTGAGCCAAGGTAACAAGGCGGTACTGACACACTACGCTCAGAAAATACAGTGCGTAACGCGTCAACTTCTATGGGATCACCAAGGGGTGTCCCCGTGCCATGTGCTTCAATCATGCCGACATCATCAATGCTGACATCTGCCAGTTGTAATGCTTCGCTAATAACACGGCGTTGACCATTCACTGAAGGTGCAGTAAAGCCAACTTTTTCGTTGCCATCGTTATTAATTGCACTGCCACGTAACACGGCCATGATGGGATCGCCATCGCGTAAGGCATCACTCAGACGTTTCAGTGCGACAACACCAACACCATTGCCGCCATAGGTGCCATTTGCTTGACTATCAAAGGGACGACAATGCCCATCAGGTGAAAAGATCATCCCTGGTTGATACAAGTAACCGCTTTCTTGTGGGAAAGAAACCGCCACACCACCGGCTAAGGCCATGTCACACTCACCTGAACGCAGGTTCTCGCAAGCCATATGCACGGCAACCAGTGAACTTGAACAGGCCGTTTGGACGGTGAGTGCAGGACCTTTCAGATTTAATTTATAGGCGGTACGAGTCGCAAGATAATCTTTATCGTTACTCATTAACGCCTGTAACCCTTTAACCTTGCCAACATCGGTCATGGCAAACTGTGACCATGAAGGCCAGGTACTGATCCGGCTGCTCCCGAAGACACCGGTTTTCAGGGGGACATGGCGCGGTGCATAACCGGCATGTTCAAGCGCATGCCAGGCTGTTTGCAGGAATAGACGCTGCTGAGGATCGAGCATTTCTGCTTCCTGACGCGAATAACCAAACAGCGTGGCGTCAAATTGTTCCGCGTTCTCCAGTATTGCAGCCTGATTAACAAAGTTTTCACTATCAATGACTTCAGGAGGAATACCCGCATCCAATAATGTTTGACGGGACAGTGACGTTGTACACTCAACGCCATGTTGCAGGTTATGCCAAAACGTATCGCTATCTGGTGCCTGCGGAAAACGGCAGGCAAGACCAATCACTGCGATGGGATCACAATTATCGTAGTGAGGCGCTAAATTAGTCATTGTACAGCTCCTTTATGACGTTTTTCCCGTTGTTGCAGACGCTTTTGTTGTTGACGTTGACGAAGGGTAATTGACTGGCTATTTCCGTTTTGAGCCTCTTTTCGGCAACGCAAACTGAGCGTCTTTGGTGTTGGATAAGCGAATAAATCAGTAACAGCAAGATGCTGGAAACCTGCATGTTGTAATTTGTTATGCAGTTGGATTAGCTGTAGTGAGCTGGCTCCTGCCTCAAAGAAGTTTTGTTGTGCATGTATCGGATGATTGGTTACAGATAAAAACAGGTGTTGAATTTCATTGCATGTTTCACTGCATACTTGCGGTTCGGATCCTTCTAAGCGCGGTGATGATGCAATAGTCACCGCAGGATTATCTGTACCTTTCACGCTTTGCTGACGTGGCATCAGTTGCTCCAACTCTGAATGCCAGCTTTCCGGTTGTACAGCAAGGGTGCGCAATAGCGCCATATAGCTGTTGAACATGCTTTGCAACTGATGTGGCGCAAATAATTCTTCGACTGCATCCCAGTTCAGGCAAAGTTCATCGTCAGATTCGTAAACCTGATGATCCAGCCAGATTTGTGGCGTTTGCGAGATACCCCAAACCGGTTTCATCCATGATGAACGTGAAAGGAACTGTCCTTCATGGGTTCCCAACGCACTGGTGAAAACGACTGGCATAACGGCAGCATCGGGACCACGGCGCTGTGCTAGTTCACGCATCACTCTGATCGCTGAAATATGGCGGTGATCCAGATCTTGCCATAGCTGTTGTTGCAGCTGACGGGCACTTGATAACCAATTTTTCTTCGGATGCCAAGCCAGTAGTGACAGTGAAGTGAAATCACCCAGAATATGTTTAATGTCCTCATGCCAGTGTGGGCGATCGAACAGGGTAAGATTAAGAGTTAACTCCGGTTTGGTACTGAATGCGGACAGAACGGCTGCATAAGCGGCAATCAAGAGCGCAGAAGGCGTTATTTGCTGGGAGGCAGCCTGTTGTTTTAATTGATCCCATTCATGTGCAGATAACCGATCGCTATAACGCACAAAATGCGGAGATTGAACACGTTCTGGTGCAATACGCAATGGTAATTGCGGAGCCAGTGGTAGTGTCTTCACTTGCTCTTGCCAGTATTGCAATGAATTCTGGTGTACTGGCATTTGTTGCTGGCGTAACACACAATCCCGGAATGTCACGTTCAGTGGTGGTAATGCGTGCTGTTCGTTGAGATATAGCTGCTCTAATTCAGCCAGCAATATCTGCATACTTAATCCGTCTAATAGCAGGTTATCCAGGCTGACAAATAGTCGGGAGACAAGGCTGTTGTCTTGTGCAAGTTGGAAATCGAACACCGGCCAGCGACTGACATCCAATACTTGATGTGACAGACGTTCGCGTAAGGTGTCTGCCTCAGTAATATCAGCAAATCGGTGTTGTTTAACAGAGAAGACGGGAACATCTTGCAATATCTGTTGTTGCCCATTAATCACAACAGTCCTCAGCATAGGATGACGTTGGATCAAACGATTTAACACTCGATTCAGGCGCTGAACATCTAACTGTTCTATCCGGTATTCGATAAAGAAATGTGCACCAATGCCACTCAGAGCAAAACCAGCATGGCGTCCGACCAGATAAGCTTGCTGAACTTCAGTTAATGGGAAAGGCTGATATTCATCTTGCTCTTCCGGTATGGAATAGGCTTTTGATGAAGTTGTGGACAAAGAAGTCAGTGTTGAAGCAAACGCCGCCAATTGCGGGTTACGGAAAAGATGACCATGTTCGCCTTTGAAGCCTTGTTGTGTTAGTTCACCAATCAAACGAGTAGCTAAAAGACTGTCACCGCCAAGTTGGAAAAAGTCGCTGTTACGGCCCAATTGCTCAGTATTCAGCAGGCGTTGCCAAATATCGGCAACGGTTTGTTCCACCGTATTTAGCAGAGTCATTTCAGGCTGAGACGTCGCTGTGTCTGTTTTTGTGGCGAACTGAAGAGATTGTGACAGTGCCTTGCGGTCAATTTTGCCGTTAGGTGTTAGAGGCAGACGCGGAATAACGTGTAAGCGCTGTGGGATCATATATCCTGGCAAATGTTGTGCCAGAGCGGATTTAATTTTTTCCCGATCAGGCTTGGTGACGTTGTCACTTGTTTGCATCAACAACACACTCAGATTACCGATGGTAACCGGAGTTTCCGTTTGCAATGGAAGAAGAGATAACCACTCTGACGCAGAGCGTAACTGAATACCTTGAGGTGAGAGCAACTCAGTCGTAATCAGGGAGATAGAGGATGCTTGTTGCAACTCCATTGCTAATACCAACGCACCCGGTTGTGCCAGTGGAAGCAATGCTTTGATGCAACTTGTTGGGTCTTCCTCGCGGTGTAATACATTGTTTAACAGGATGATATCTGCCTGATACTGTAGCGATTCAGGTTTATTTTTCTCAGACCAATAGTGTACTGATGCATGAGTATAGCCACTTAACCTTGTTTGCATCTGATTAATCAGGGCCTGAGAACGTTCAAAGCCGATATAAGACAGATGTTGGTCAGTAATATGTTCTGCCAGCCATTGAGCGCAGAGACCACTGCGGGCATCGAACTCCATCAAAGTAACGGGGCGTTGTAACCGCTGGGAAAGGGCAAGGATGACGTGTTTCAATCCTGCCAACCATTGCTGGGTTTCTGGTTGGGCAAAGAGCTGTTGTTCCGGTGCGAATTGCGGATCATCAAGTAATGTGACGGCTGTCTGTTGTCCGGTAAGAATATTACGCAACGTAGAATGCCAGCGTGCAGGAACGCATTTTGCTTCATTATTGTATGCGGTGGATGGCAATACAGACTGATAGACATGATGTGCAGGTTCAGCCAATAAATTGCATCGGCAAAGATACGCCAGCATCCGGGCAAACCAGAGATGGTATTCCGGCTCAGCTTGATAGTGTTTCAGACAATCGGAGAGCGATTGAGGTGAAATAAATGTAATGCCGTAACGAGACAGGTGTTCAAGCAGAAATAGCGCAACTTCGTCATCATGTTTATGATTGTTATCGGTTATAGCCTGCATTGCAGGGAACAGATCACGATAGTTTGTTGGTAATTGTGGCGCACGATTTATGCGTTGGCACAAAGTATCGCCTTCCAACTCCAGAAATGCCACCAGGGATTTCTCTTTTTCACCATGGGTTAAGGCAACGCCTTTACTGATACCGGTTACTTGATTGAGGGCAGCATCAATTTCTCCCAGTTCAATTCGGTAACCACCAATTTTCACCTGGCTATCACGGCGCCCCATAAATTCGAGCCAGCCTTCGGGGTGATAACAACCCAGATCACCAGTGCGATACCAACGTTCTCCTTGATCAATGACAAATTGGGCTGCCGTGCGTTCTTCATCATTAAAATAGCCTAGCGCTACACCGGCACCACCAATCCAAAGTTCACCGACAACCCAGTCAGGGCAATCACGGCCATCTTCACCGACTATACGGTAACGCTGATTAGCGAGAGGATAACCATAAGGGATAGAGCGCCACTGTTCGTCAACTTCCTTAACAATATATTCATTTGACCAGATAGCCGCTTCTGTTGCGCCTCCCATTGCACTTAATACGCCATCGGGATTGAACGCACGGTAACGTTCAGGCAGCGACAAACCGATCCAATCTCCGGATAACATCACAGTACGAAGCGTTTTCGGTGCATCAACTTCCATTCCTTCACAATAGGTTAGCAACATATCGAACAGTGCCGGTACACTGTTCCATAACGTAATGTGATGGCGCTCGATCAGCATTTCCCAGGTGGATGGATCGCGGCGTTGTGCTTCATTAATGAATACCAGCGCTCCTCCTGCACTGAGAATGCCAAAAATGTCATAAACAGAGAGGTCGAAATGCAGGGCAGAGAGTGCCAGTAAACGGTCATGACTTTGAACTTGATGACGGCGATTGATGTCCAGACAGGTATTCAATGCGCTTTGGTGGCTAATCACCACACCTTTTGGCATTCCGGTTGAACCAGAGGTATAAATGATATAAGCCGGATCAGTCACTGCGCGCTTAGCCATGTGAGTTAAGGGCAGTAATTGCTCATCCTGATGCCAAGAAATGCAATGTATATCCTGTGACCAAGTATTCTGCTGCTTAGGATCAATGATAACGACATTGATTCCGGCACTTTCACAGATAGCCCGACGTCGGCCTAGTGGCTGATCCACGGGAACCGGAACATAAACACCGCCAGCATAAAGTACAGCGAGTACAGCGACAATTTGTCCGATGCCTTTTTCCATGCTAATGGCGACGCGATCTCCCGGTATAACCGGCATTTTTTGCAGTACGGCGGCTAATCGGCGGGCTGCCAGGCTGAGTTCGCCATAACTTATTTGTTCATGATGAGTAATTAAAGCGATAGCATTTGGGGTGCGTTCTGCTTGTGTAAACACTGCCTCATGCAACAAGGCAGTGGGTAACGGTTCAACTGTGTTATTAATTTGGTGTCGCAGACGGTATTGCGACTCAGGCATCAGATCCGGTAACTTTTCGTGCCATTGTGTCGCGTTTGCCGTCAGGTTCTCAATCAATTTCTGATAGGTAGTGAATAGAGTATCCATCAAACCGTCAGGGAAAAGTTCGTCGTTGCTATCCCACTGAATATTCAGGGTGTTTTCATGTTCAAAGGCAACGAAATCCAGCCATACCTGAGGTGTTTGTGATATTCCCCAACTTGGTTTTCCCAGGACATCACGGGTATTCTCACCATATAAAGGCCGGCCTAAATTGCTGGTAAACACAATTGGCGCGCCATGTGGGTGGTTGCCTTGCTTCTTGAGCTCACGCAGAACTTCTACACCAGACCAATGACGGTGTTCGTAAGCTTCGGTAAATGTTGCTTGTGCATCCTGAGCCAGTTGGCAGAACGGTAAATTATCGCCAGGGATGTCCAACAGCAGAATATTGGTAAAATCGGCCAGAATGTTGTCAACCGCGTTATGCAGCGGAGTTCTGTCAAATAGCGTCAGGTTGAACAACAAGCGTGTTGAATTACTCCAGCGACACAATAAAGCGGCAAATGCTGTTGCTAATGCCATCGTTGGCGTAACACCATTTTGTTGCGCGAGTTGCTTAAAACGTTCCCAATGTTCAGGCGATAAGTGAAAACATCTGCGCTGAACCTGAACATTTTTTATTAGGGAAGGATCCCTGGCCAAAGGAAGCTGGGGGGCAAGTGGCAAAGTATCTAATCGGTTACGCCAGAATACCTCTGCTTCCTGTCGGGCTTGCTTAAATTGAGCCTGATATTGTGTGAGATAACTGCAAAAATCATAGTCAGAAGCAATAGCGGGTAGGCTGCGTTTGGCAATTAATGCCGCCAGTTCGGTAAAGAACAGACTAAAACTGGCGGCATCCATGATCAGCAGATCGATATTGGCATGTAGCCGATGTTGATTATCACCAAACAGGCTAAGTTGAATATCAAACGTTTCTCCTTCTTCAACCCGTAATACGCGATGGCTTAGTTGGTTACGTATGCTGTCCAGCGCTTGGTGCTGTTCATCAACTGAATGATGACGGAGATTGTGAACCGTTAATTTTTTCCAGTAAGCGTTGGTTATGCCTTGCTGACGACCATCCGGCAAAAAACGTACACGCAACATCGGATGCCGTTGGATCAGCATGTGAATAGCCGCTTCCAGTCGTTCAGGATCCAGCCCAATACCATCAAACTCCTGGTACAGATGACAACCCACTCCTCCCAACGTTTGCTCCGGTGAACGCCCAACAAAATAAGCATGCTGTACTGCCGTTAAAGGGAATGGGCGGGCATCAGCAATCCGTGGCTGTGGCGGTGTATTTTGGGGTGCTGTTTGGGTGACAGGGGCATGGCGTTGCAGAAGCTGACTCCAGGCATGTAGCGTTGGCTTTTGGTAAAGTTCGCGCAGAGTGACACGATGTCCCTGACGTCTAAACTGGTTTAGCAATGCCATGATTTGCATTGAATCCAGCCCATTGCGAATTAAATCGTCATGATCGCCCACCAAAATATTTTTTTGATTAAACAGGTCAGCGATAAGCTGGCGCAGCGAATCAGGAGAGAGAAGGTCCGTGTGCATGAGTAAATCCTATAAAATGACAGTACCTAATAAATCAAATGGGTGGGTTACACCTTATTTAAGTGAATACTGGGATGTAAATGCCAATGCTCTTCTGAGCCAAGGTGATTTTTCCAAAGTGATTGGTAAAGCGGACAACGCTTCAGTAATTCATCATGTGTACCGCTATCACAGAGGGTTCCATGATCCATGACTAATATTTGATCAGTCCGGGTTATCGTACTTAGCCGATGAGCGATAACAAAAACGGTTTTATCCTGAGTGAGAGAATCAAATGCTTCTTGTATCAATTGCTCATTTTCGGGGTCCAGCGACGCCGTTGCTTCGTCCAGGAATAGAACCGGGGACTGTTTTAGGATTGCGCGAGCAATGGCAAGCCGTTGGCGCTCCCCGCCAGACAACGTACCGCCATCCACACCTAAAGGGGTATCGTACCCTTGCGGTAATGCCATAATCGTATCGTGAATGTTGGCAAGGCGGGCAGCCTGTTCCAGCTCTGACTGTGCCGCATTCGGATCACCTAAACGGAGATTGTTGGCGACAGTATCCTGAAATAGTGCAGTTTCCTGGAATACCATTGTGACAGTGTCATACAATGCTTGAGTCTGGTAATGATGAATCGGCTCACCGCCAAGACGAATTTCACCTTTATCCAGTTGATAGAAAGAGAGTAATAAGTAGGCCAGCGTGGATTTGCCACTACCACTTGGCCCCACAATGGCGGTCATACTGCCTTGTGGTGCATAAAATGAAACGTTCTGGATAGCGGGCTGGCGAGTACCTGGGTAGCTAAATGAGATGTTGTTAACTTCAACATCATATTTGTTTGGTGCAGCTAATGGCCCGGAAGTTTGTGTTGCAACTGCCTCTATCTCTGCAATATGTGTTTCGCCGACTTGTGTCAATGCGGTCACGTTGAGCAGGGGAATGATCCCGCGTAAAGGGGTAATAGTGGCGAACAACAATAGAATAGTGATCAGCATCTCAGAGAGAGTGAGTGCTTCATTAAAGCGTAAGGCACCGGCCAGAATGCCAACAACCACGCTGGTATCAATAATGATGTAGAACAGACTCAGCAACGGTATGCTTTTGAATATTCCGCGGCGGAATGCGGCACGTAGTTGTTCAATTTCCTGGTCAAAACGTTGTTCTACCGTTGTGGTAGCAGCCGCAGCGCGAATAAAAGCCATGCCTTGGGCATATTCTACGATTGCTTCGGATACATCAGCCATCATCGCTGCCCGACGACGCAGTATTTCATTGAGTTTTTGACGGATACCACCCAGAATCAGTAATCCAACCATCAATACTAATAGGGCACAGCCAGCAACAACCCAGTCGAACCAGAATAAAGCCAGATAGATAAGCGTCAGCATCATAATCTGGCAGGTGATTTGTGGGGTGGTATAGGCTGATTGATTTTCCTGCCATTGCACATCTTCGGATAACGTCAGGGCTATTTTTCCGGCACTTAATCCACGAATTGTTGCTATGGACATACTGACAAGCCGTTGTAGCAAAGAGCGACGGATTTCTATTCCCAGCCCATAAGCAGCAATGGTGAGTTTACGTAATGCGCGAGACATAAAAGCGAATCGCAGTAACAGTAAAATAACCAATAATATCAGGATAATAAGTGGCATCATAGCGTTGCCACTTTCTTGCAGATGATTTTCCTTCAGATGAGCGATGGCCCAGGCGGCGATAGCCAGTTGAGCAATAATCGCAATGGTATCAAGTTGTTTATATAACAACCCACCAAACCAAACCCGTTGTAATTTTGCAGACAGATGTTGTTGGAGACGATTAAATAATCCCATGATTAATTTACTCCTGTTCCGGTATTTTCTCCCCGCCAAGCTGCCCATTGTTTGGTATACGCGCCTTGCTGTGCGACCAATTCATCATGGGTTCCTTGCTCAATGATGTGTCCTTTATCCAAAACCAGTATTTGATCAAGGTGACGGATAGTTGGCAGGCGATGGGCGATAACAATCACGGTTTTATTACGGCATAACGCATTGAGTGCTTGTTGCATCTCTTTTTCACATTCTGGATCGGCATAAGCGGTGGCTTCATCCAATACAAGAATGGGGGCGTTTTTCAGGATAGCGGCGGCAACGGCAATACGCTGCTTTTCTCCTACAGATAAGCTAATACCGTTGTTAATCACGGTGTTGTAGCCTTGGGGTAACTGTTGGATAAATTGATGAGCTTGTGCTGCGATAGCCGCTGCTTCAACTTCAGCTTGTGAAGCATCAGGACGAGCCAAGCGGATATTATTGGCTACCGTATCGTTGAACAGAAATACCCGCTGGAACACAAAAGAGATGTTGTTACGCAGAGTGGGTTCATCCATGTTGCGGATATCAACACCACCAACAGTAATTTTGCCTTGTTGAGGGTCCCAAAGACGAGCAATCAGGCTGGCTATCGTGGATTTACCAGAGCCACTGGCTCCAACCAGAGCGAGTGAACTGCCGGCAGGGACGGAAAACGAGATGTTATTTAAGACATTGTCCTGCTTATCTTGATAGGAAAAGCTGACATTATGCAAAGTCACAGTATGATCGGCAGGAACTTGACTTTGGGTACATGGCGCTAATTCTGGTTGATTCATTAGCCAACGATAACGTGTGATTAACGCCTCTTGCTGCTGCAAGCGTGTCATCACAGAGAACATGGATGAAGCGATATTGCCGAATGCCATAGCAGACAGAATAAAGAAGGTGAATTCAAATAAAGTGATCTCTTGTCGGTTAAATAGCCAGACCGCCAAAGGGAGGACAAACAGCAGATTAGCGCTGGATAGCACAAAAAATCGGCTGGATTTGACCTGCACTTTCTCAACCCAAACATCGATAATACGTGTCAGGGCGGTAAATGCTTCTTCCGCTCGCTGTAGGGCAATATTGCCGCCTGAATAGGTTTTTACTACAGGAATGGCGTTGATAACTTCACCCATTGTTGAAGCAATACGATTTTGGGCTGCGTAAAAACGCTGAGTAGTGGTTTGAACTTTCATCTGAATATAGATGAATAATAAGCAGGCACCCAAAGTTGGAGCAAAAGCCGCCAATGCTAATCGCCAGTCAATGGCTAACATCACACCCAATGCAATCAATGGGCCGAACAAAGTTGCTGACATCTCTGGAATAATGTGGGCAATACCATCCTCAAGCTGTTCGACGTCATCTAACATCATCTTCTTGATTTCGGTGCTGTCAGTCTGCATAAAGAAGCCTAAGGGAACAGACTTCAACTTATTGCTGATATGACGACGAACATCAGCCTGAACATCGGCAGCGATCAAATGAGCAACAAACGTTGAACCACTGAAAGTCAGCATAGCGGCAAAGGTAAAGCTTAATAACATGATGCCGTAATTCAGCAATGTGTCATATTGCCCGTCATAGAGAGATTGGGTAATAAGACCAGCAATCGCTGCCGGTAGTATTTGCAAGCCGGCAGAAACAAGAGCAAGCGCAATGGCAACGTAACTCAGCGTGCGATATGGGCGCATCATATCCCACAATGTCTTAAGGACACCGGCGTCAGCGGCACGTTGCTCTGGAGAATTCTGAACAGAAGGATCATTACTGAGCATAGGTGCTTTCCTTTTGGAAATTGTGGCGCATCCGTAATGTCCAAAACAAGCCAGCGAGGGTAAAGAGTGATGCCAGAGCGAAAAGGGATGCGTAGCTTGCTTTGGTCACAATCAATCCACCCAGCATTGAACAGATGATCGCAATGCTCATATCTGCGGATTGCATCAACGCAAAATCCACACCAGACTGTATGCCAGCCGCCAGAGACATCATCTGGGTATACAAGGCAACAAATTTGGTAGCGGTGATTAATGTGATAAAAACGTATGCTGCTGAAAGCAGGGATAGGGGTGTTTCTGGTTGTTGGGCAAGCCAAAAAATACTGACTAATACCAGACATTCAAGCAGCATTACTGCCAATAATGTCTGGACAGCACCTAACTTACGTACCACGATGCCGCCAATCAGGACACCGGATAATCCGGCTAATGCACCACCACTGGCAGCAATGATGCCTAACTGGGTTAAGTCTACGCCGCGATCGACTAAAAATGGGGAGAGCATACCGAGTGACAGGCGTGTCCCAATCATACATAGCAGTATTAAAAGCAGTGCCTGTTTAACCGGAGTACGACGTAATGCACTCTTTAGGGAGGGTCTTGGAGAGAGGATGCCCGATGTTTTTGACGCATTCGATTCTCCCTGTCCCTGAGTTTTTCGGATGAACAAGATAGGCAGTGACATTAATAGGATCACTATAACTAGCATACCTGCACCAATGTGCCAGCCATAGAGTGAAATAAGATATAAAAACAGGCCGCTGCCAATAATGGCTCCCAGATAACTGCCTCCAACTTGCATGACATTGCTCCAGGGGCGATGCTGTGGTGATAACCGATCGATAGCATGGCCGTCTGTGGTGGTATCTACCACGGTCAGACAAAGCGTAATCAGAAACAGAGCCGCTATGATCAGCGGCATATGTTCGGCAGGTTTTGCTAAGGACATTAAACCAAAAAGCAGTGCAATTAACAGATTGCCGCAGAGCATGATGCGGCGGGGGTTAGTATCCCCCGAACCTGATTTGCGATAGCGTTCTACAGCGGGAGCCCAGAGAAATTTTAATGCCCAAGGTAACATTAATAGATAGAGTAACCCTATCTTATCTGGGGTAACGCCGTGGTTACGTAGAAATGCCGGCATGCTTTGTAACGTTAACATACCAATGGTACTTTGGATGGTGTAAACACCAGCCAAAGTCAAAAGTAGCAACGAGATGTGACGGCGATGTGAGGTATTGTGCGTCATAGTGCAATGCTCACATCCAACCCAACATTCAAGCCCTTACTTATCATGCTGTACGTATTTCCCATCTGGAAACTAGAGACACGGTACTGTTTGTTACCTAAATTTTCGCCATAAAGTTTGACATTAACACCATGATCCATTTCTAAACTTAAGGACGCGTCATAGAGAGTGTAACCCCCTTGTTCAAGGGTATTTGCCTCATCAAAGTAGCTTTTTGAATAGTAGCGAGTACCGGCATTTAAATAGAGGTTACCGGGTAACAATGTTTGATTAATGAGATAGTCAAAACTTGCATTAAGCATGACATCGGGTGCATAAGGCAGGCGTTTGCCTTGATAACTTACGCCACTTGTTGTATCAGTGAAATTTGATTTACCTACGCTACCACCAAGAGAGAGCCTAAGCCCTTGCATTGGTTTAATCTGGCTGCTTAGCTCGATACCTTTACTTTCTGCCTTTCCGGCGTTACGAATAAATTGCCCACCCATAGGTCCAACATAGATCTGCTTATCTTTGGAACGAATGTAATAAACCGCGCTGTTTAATGTCATTGCGTCATCAAAGAATGAGGTATGCCAACCGAACTCATAATTGTCTGAGGTTTCGGTATCGTAAGGCTTTTTATCATTGGCGGAGGAAACAATGTTATTGAATCCGCCAGGTTTGTATCCTTTGGTGGCAGAGAGATAGAAACGGGTATCCGGTGTCAATTGCCAGCCCAGAGCCGCCTTAGGTATAAATTCATTGCTGGAAACTTGGTTATCAAAAGCGTCAATCTTCTTGATGTCAGATCCTGAATAATTGATCTGAGATTTTTCATGTGATAGACGACCGCCAAGGGTAAGATCCCATTGAGATGCAATGGGTAATTTAACCTCGCCGAACAGGGCTAGCGATTTTCCTTTGATTTTGTTACGTGCATCATTATAGCTAGTATGATGTCTGTTCGTTTCATCTGAGAACCAGCCACCGAGAACACTGGTAATCCCATTTGAATAGTTGGAATTTAAACGTAGCTCTTGGGTGGTGGCGTGGTGTTTTTCTTTCCATTTACCCCCGATAAAATCACGGAAAATATCGCGATCCTGATAGGCGGTGACACTGGTTAATACGTTATTGCCAAAATCATATTCCGCTTTGAGGGCATAGCTGTTGACGCGCCGTGTTAAATCAGGGATAGAACCATCATATTCTTTCCGACGGAACTGTTCATCGGTTAAATACAGCTCTTCATGTGAATTGAGATCTTCATGAGCAAAGCTAAGTTCAGCGCTGAAAGGGGAATCTTCTGGCGCAAATGTCAGTTTTCCTTTACCGAGCCAGGTTTTGCTGGAGTCAATATTTTTATCACCACGATTTGGCGCATCAATTTGTCCTGGCTCTTTTACCCAGCGTAGGCTCATGCTGCCATAAAGCATGTCTTCAATAAGCGGTATTGATCCGCTGAAGGAACCCCCTTGTTTCAACTTAGAGTAATTGCCAGAAAGGTTAAGCCAAGGGCCTTCTTTGGGAGAACGGGTGATAATATTGATAACACCCGCTTGGGCGTTCCCACCATATAAAGTGCCTTGGGGACCACGTAATAACTCTACACGCTCTACATTGATTAACTCTTGTGTCAGAAACTGGTGATCCTGAGGAACACCATCAACATAAATACGAATGGAAGGTGAATAGTAATCGGGTGAACTGATACCCCGAATTGTGGTTGCCGAGTAGGTTCGGTTACCGCGAGAGCGGATTTGCAAACCAGGGAAAGCACGCTCAAGATCCTGTACCTGAGTGATACCCGCTTGCTCAAGTTCCTCGCCAGTTTTTACCAAAATGCTGCCATTAACTTTATTTAATGCTTCTGCCCGTTTGTTAGCTGTCACAATCAAAACATCTTCTGCGGCTTCGGGTGAATGCTCCGCCCAGGCCACAACAGGTGAAATCAGACAACATAAGACAGACGCTTTAGCATATTTTTTTTTCATAAGTACTCTTTATGCCTTTTCAAATCATGTTTTAAAAAGATCAAATGTGGTAAACCAAACAAGTGTGGTAAACCCGGAAACATATTTGGTGAAATTAACTGGAATAGAAAAGAAGAGCTAACGGGATAGGGACAAAAATAGCGCGATACGTACTATTGATAATGATTCTCATTAATGATAAATTGCGTGATATTCACATTGGTATATAAATATATAAAATAAAAGCATAATGTCTTTAACACGCACAATATGCTGTTTTTATTGTGGAAAGCGTTTTTTTGAAATGGTTGGTGTCTGATGCTAATTTTACAGGGGATTTCATGAAGACGATCTATAGCGAGACATTGGGGATTTTCTCTGCGGGCCATGGCTATAATATGCATTCACCAGTAGAGGAAAATAACACAACGCCTTCATTGCTAACAGAGGAGCTATCTGATGGAATTCACATCAACCGTATCCATCTTGAGTTAAGTCAAGATTTTACCGAATATTGCGAAGGGCCGCCAACAGTGTCAATAGCCTTTGTTCTCAGTGGGAAGGGGAAAATGGCAATTGAGAATGGTGAGGTTTTAGATATTAATCCGGGAACGATGGTATTTTTCTATTCGCCTACGATGACACGGGGTATGAATTTCTTTGGCTGTGGAACCTGGCGTATTCTCGATATCCGATTTTCTCTGAACGAAATTGAAGCTCAGGAGTTGCCATCTTTTACCAAATTAACGGCTGGTTTTGAAAAAAATGCGAGTTATAGTGATGCCTTGATGATGGCATGCCCTATCTATCCACCTTTTATGCAGATAGTGAATCAAATAGAAGAATGTCAATTAAATGGTAGTGTCAGAAAGGTCTATTTAAAGGCAAAGGCACTAGAAATACTCGCTTGTGTGACAGCTCAAATTTATGATTGCCAATATAATGTGATTAGCGGATTGCAGCGCCGTGCTGTTTACAATGCGATAAAAATAATTAATAACGATTATCATTACCCCTGGACAATAAAATCGTTATCAAGAGCTGTGGGTTTGAATGAGCGGAAATTAAAAGAGGGATTCCGTGCGGTTGTTTTCCGTACTTTCCATCAATATCTGGAAAACGTTCGTATGACTACAGCGGAGGATTTATTAAAGAAAGGGATGAATGTCATTGAGGTTGCTGCCGCAGTAGGTTATTCCAGCCCAAGTCATTTTTCTAAACGTTTTCGGCAACATTATTTAATCAACCCTAAAGCATGGCAGGCAAAATATGCCGTGAATCACACATTACTGAAAGAAAATATTACAGCGGAAAGTCAGTAGAAATTTCGTATGTGGCATAAGGTATTAATTGGTATTTAGAAAAATAAGGAGGAGTGATAACGATTTCATTGAGGTACGGTAAAATGTTTCAAACTCACGCAGGACAATGGGTTTATGAGACTTTTTCTCGCGCCAATTTAGGCGACAGCCGACGAACAAAATATCTTATCAAATTCACTGCCTCTTTAGTCAATCATATTGGGCAATCACTCAAAACACCGGAGGATATTGAAGCCGCTTATCGATTTACGCGTAATCAGGCCATTGATGCAGCGACCATTGCAGAGGCGGGATTTGCGGCAACGGCTGTCCGGACAGATGTTGACGCAAAAAATCCTGTCCGGCGGTAAGCGATAAAGAGTTCAACGGGGTGACTGATTTAGGAATACTCTGAATATCACCCTATTCATCATTTTTTTTCATCATATTCATTGCATTTTTGTTTTGGATAAATTTAAAACCCGGATTAATCTGCTTAATGTTGCGCATAATGTGTTGTGATCCTGTTGATTCGTTGCCATATTGTTGCATTTTTAGAGTTAAGTAGCCTGAATTCACGCCGGCGTGATGAATATCTCATCTACTGGCTTGATAATTAAACTCCGCCGACCATAATACTTCATCTTAAAATTCCCTTATTACTGTTCAATAATAATTACATATCCTATGGGTTTACTATGGCAACGGTAACTTCCCGCAACATGATAGCCGGGCTGGCCGGATGGACTGTATTTGTATTCTCCCCCGTACAGGCCGATGACCCGCCCTTTATTCAGCAAAAACAGCAATCACAGACAGCAGAACAACGTCTGGAAACCCCCATACCGTTTGTGCGGCTTACTGAGCCTTTTTCCGATAACCTCGTGCAAAGTGCGGCGACCTTGGATACTCAGGAGCAACTCCGGCAGCAGGAAAGGCAGCACGCACTACAGCAGCAACAGACACCGGATAGCGATATCCGGCTTACGCGCCCCGGTGTGCGCCTGTCTGATTATCCGGCGGATGAACATCCTTGTTTTACGATCAATACCTTACGTTTGGAAGGCGATTCCGCTCGCCGTTTTCAGTGGGTACTGGACGCGGCAGGGGATGCCAAAGGGCGTTGCCTGGGCGGGCAGGGGATTTTGTTGGTTAATAACAAGGTGCAAAATGCCATTCTGACCAAAGGTTATGTCACCACCCGTGTCATGGTGCAGGAGCAGGATCTGACTGGGGGTGTGCTGACGCTGACGCTCCAGCCCGGCCGCATTGCCCATAACCACGGGCAACAGCATTGATAACCAGCGCGGCACGTTGCAGGGGCTGTCCGCATTGAACGTGACATCGGGGGGCGATATCTCTGCCCTCCATATCAATAACAGTGACGGCAAACTGTTAGCGGACCAAGCGCTGACCGTGAACACGACGGGCACTATCGATAACCAGCGCGGCATGTTGCAGGGGCTGTCCGCGTTGCATGTGACGTCGGGGGATCTCCAAAACGGCGAGGGCAAGCTATTTTCTGAGCAACAGCTGACCGTGAAAGCGGCCGGCAGCATCGACAACCAGTCCGGGTATCGTCTGGCTGGTGAGCGAGACGGTTGAGACCGCCGCTGGCCCGCAGACGGTATGGGTTACGGCATCAAATTCTCTGCCAGTGTCAATAAGGGCAGCGTCAGGCCGTGACGGCTGTCGTGACTGCCCTGCAAGGACTGGCCGGCGGGGATATTAAAGCCGCCATCGCTGGCGGCGCGGCGCCTTATCTGGCCAATGCGGTCAAGGAGTTGACCTACGGCGGTAAGCCGTATGAGCAACTGACAGCAGAAGAAAAAGCGACCAATCTGGTGGCCCATGCGATTTTGGGCGGCGTGATTGCTGAGATGAAAGGTGGTTCAGCGTCCGCCGGCGCAGTGGGGGCGGTCAGTGGTGAACTGGCCGCTTCGGCGATAGCCAGTGCGCTTTACCCAGCCAAAAATCTGAGTGAATTGCCGCCAGATGAGAAGGAAAAAGTCAGTAACTTGTCTACACTGGCAGGAGGGATAGCGGCAGGACTGGCAACGGATTCCACGGCAGGCGGGGTGAGCGGGGCGTCGGCGGCGAAGAATGCGGTGGAGAATAACTTCCTGAGTTTTGATGAGGCGCGTGCTTTTGATAAAGAAATAACCGCTTGTAAAGCGGCAGGCAAAGACTGTCAACCGGTCATTGACAAATATGCTGCAATACACAAGGAAAATTCCGAAAGATATTAGAAGGCTTGCCAAGAAAACTCATTGGTATGTGCAACGGGTGAAGATAAGCTCAAGATTGATGGCGGGATTTCAGCAGCGACAAGACCGACATGGTTATATGGTTCACTGGATAATGAAGAGGTCAGAAATGCTGTGCTTTATGTTAATAGTCTGGATGCGGAATATGGTAACAAGCATATGGACAATTGGGACAGAGCAGGTGCTTTCATTGCTGAACCCGAAAATATGCTGGGTTTGATAGCGGGAGGCCGTTCTTTAATGAATTCAAATGCATCCGCAGGAGCTAAAGTAGTCGGTACCGGGCTGAGTATGGGCGCGAATGCCGGTGTTCAGGTTTACAACGGTAATACCGGAGATAAATTTGATTATACGAGCTTATTCCTCGCGGGTTTCACCGGTTGGACAGGTACAGGTCGATCACTGCATACGAATGTCCAATTAAACGCGGGTAGTGCGTATTTTAGTAGTCAGGTAGCCGGTCAGAACTCAGAGGCGGCAGTCGTTGGGGCCGCGTTCGGTACAACATTGGGTTACGGATTTGGCTCTGCAATTACAAGTAAGTTAGAAGCCAATGCAATTAAAAATTATTTTGGTATGCCTGCAAGCCGAGACGCATTTAAGTATGCAGAAAAACCTGTGTATTCCAATTTTATATATGGGGAAGCTAATTTTGGTCCGCTTCCTGGCATATCTGGAGGATTTATTGGTTCTATTTTCTTAGAAGCTAGTGGGGCTGAAGTAAACAGTAATATCACAAATGGTCAAACGATACGTGGTAATCATATCAGCAATAGCATGACTAACGACAAAGTAAATAATAAGGATTAAAGATAATGAAACGTCCTTTGATTACTTTGATCTTGTTGATACTTGCGTATGGGTTAACATGTTCATTTGGTCTTGTAGCACTGGAATGGATTTTGACTGATAAAAATATTTATCAGCTCGATTGGATAAAAGGTTTTAAAATGGGAAGTACTCTCGGTGGAGCTGGTGGCGCAATCATTTGGCTGGCATACCGTTTTAGATTGCTTTGACTTCAAAGATCCCAGCTAAAGTGCTGGGATCTCCTTAACAAGACCCCTTTGGGACAATTTCTTACTCTTAAGATCTACCCTGAATCCGAAAAAACTGACTCACAAGCACCAATATACTCAACAGCAGATAAGCGGCAAAAATGCCAATCAGCCATTGCGGCATATCCAGGGTTAAAAATTTCCACTGTTTCATTGAACAATCCCCAACTGCCTGAAACACCGAAGGTAGCCAATCATTCAACGGTAACCAAGATGGGAATTGGACAAAAAATTCACAAGTATTAAACGGAGAAGGGTATAACTGCATCATGGTGTGATCCCATGCCAGTTGTAATCCTTGCCATGCGCTATAAATCCACAGCAAGATAGCCAACCAGCGCAAAGGCGTTTTAGGTGCGATGACACCAAGCAGCGCAGCGCCTAAAATACCAAACAACGCAACACGCTCATAAATGCACATTACGCAAGGCTGTAACTGCATCACATGTTGAAAATAGAGTGCTGTCGCTTCCAGGATAAGAGCTGTCAACGCCATCAATAACCATGCGCCTCGCCCTTGGGAACTTTGATTTAAAAATTGAAACATTTTTTTCTTCCCATATTTTCAAGATAAATAACTGGTTTATTGTGCCGTTTCATCAGCCATAAAAAAATAAAATTAAAATCAACTGAGCTATTTTTTCAGGCAAGTGATTAACAAAAAAACCGGATAGTGTGCAAAACTACACCATCCGGCAGGATATAACGATAAATTCGGTCTCCAATTATAGTGGAGTGATCAAACCAAGTTTGATGAGATATTCAGTGGCAGGCACTAACCAGAATTCAACACACAACAGACCTACTAGTGTCATCACAATGGTATAAGGCAAGGCCATCATTACCATGCGACCATAAGAGAGACGGATCAATGGAGATAAGGCAGAAGTTAACAGGAACAGAAAAGCTGCTTGTCCATTAGGGGTTGCCACGGATGGTAAGTTAGTTCCTGTGTTGATGGCAACGGCCAAATATTCGTATTGTTGTTGTGAAATCAGGCCACTTTTCAGGGCGTTCAGTGCTTCATTAATGTAAACCGTACCGACGAAAACGTTATCAGAAACCGTGGAGAGCAATCCGTTGAACAAGTAGAATAAGGAAAGCTGTGAAGCCGGTGAAGACTGCAAGACAAATTGAATAAATGGCGCAAACAGTTGTTGGTCAACAATGACGGCAACCACAGAGAAAAACACGGTTAACAGGGCAGTAAACGGTAAGGCTTCCTCAAATGCTTTACCTAACGCATGTTCTTCGGTAATACCACAGAATGCAGTCGCTAAAATAATGACTGATAGGCCAATCAAACCCACTTCAGCCAAATGAAAAGCCAGTGCTACAATCAACCAGATGCCGATCAATGCTTGAACAGCAAGCTGGGATTTTTCTTGGCGGGTACGTTTTTCACAGGCTTTTTGATCGTAATCCTCCAGAACAGAGCGAACACGCTCAGGCAATTCAGCACCGTAACCGAACAGTTTAAAATGTTCAACCAGCAAACAGACCAGCAAACCACAAATCAACACAGGAATGGTGATTGGCGACATACGAATAAAGAATGTGACAAAATCCCAATCAACATGTTTGGCAATAATCAGGTTTTGGGGTTCACCAACCATAGTCATCACGCCGCCCAGTGCAGTACCAACTCCCGCATGCATCATCAAACTGCGCAGAAATGCCCGGAACTGTTCCAGCGTCTGTTTTTGATCCTCACTGTCAATGTACTTATCATCACTCAATTCAAAACTGCTATTGTGGGAAAGGAATCGGTGATAGATGGCGTAAAACCCGATTGAAACACTGATGACAACGGCAATGACAGTCAGGGCATCAAGGAAAGCGGACAAGAAAGCACTCGCCAGACAGAATGCTAATGCCAGCATTTTCTTGGAGCGGATACTGAGTAGCAGCTTTGTGAAAACAAACAGCAATAATTGTTTCATGAAGTAAATGCCCGCAACCATGAAAATCAGCAATAAAATGACTTCCAGATTGTTGGCAATTTCATGACTTATTTGTTTTGGCGAAGTCATTCCAATGATGACTGCTTCAATAGCGAGTAATCCTCCAGGTTGCAGAGGATAACATTTTAATGCCATTGCTAGTGTGAAGATAAATTCAACAACGAGCATCCAGCCAGCAACAAAGGGGCTGATAAAGAAATAGACCAGTGGATTGATAATCAGAAAAACAATGATAGCTAGTTTGTACCAATCCGGCGAATTGCCGAGAAAGTTCTTCACCACTGCACGTTGGATACTGATTTCCATTATTATTGATATTCCTCTTTGTGGATGTAGAAAAAATCTAAGTAGCTATAAATCAAAACGACCACTATAGAAACATATCGGAGCGGTATAGTATGCTCAATGCGATAGCAATTTAAGGGCATTAGCGCATAATTAATCTACCAATGATCGCATTTTTTATGAGTCCTTTCACTCTTTCATGGTTTATTTACCCGGTAACTATGTCGAGCAAGCACATTCTGGTATCATCAATCGCTATTATTAGCCAAGAAAACTGCTTTGGAATAATTAAAATTATGGTAATTAAGGCTCAAAGTCCTGCGAGTTTCGCGGAAGAGTATATCATTGAAAGTATTTGGAATAATCGCTTTCCACCCGGCTCCATACTGCCAGCAGAACGTGAATTATCTGAATTGATCGGTGTCACCCGTACGACCTTGCGTGAAGTGTTGCAGCGCCTTGCCCGTGATGGTTGGTTGACTATTCAGCATGGTAAACCAACCAAGGTTAATAATTTCTGGGAAACATCCGGTCTTAATATTCTGGAAACTTTGGCGCGTCTTGATCATGATCGCGTTCCCCAGTTGATTGATAACTTATTAGCTGTGCGAACCAATATTGCAGCCATCTTTATCCGCACGGCATTTAGGAACAATCCTGAAAAATCATTGGAAATTTTGGCAGGAAAAGAAAGCGTGGAAGATACCGCTGAAGCTTTCAGTTCTGTGGACTACGATATTTTCCGTGGTCTGGCTTTTGCGTCAGGAAACCCAATTTATGGTTTGATTATTAATGGGCTGAAAGGGTTGTATACCCGTGTTGGTCGTTATTATTTCTCCAGTCCTGAAGCACGTAATTTAGCGTTGAATTTCTACCAGCAGTTAAGCTCATTATGTCGGGAAAAAGCCTATGACAAAATTATGGGTTGTGTGCGTAATTATGGTAAAGAGAGTGGCATTATCTGGCATAGTATGCAGAGTATTATGATCAATGAATTGACGGAAAGATCAACGAATTAACAGAAACATGTCTTAAGTTGGTTAAACTCTTCGTTTTTTGTTTGCCTCGCTATTGGTTA
This sequence comes from Xenorhabdus ehlersii, assembly GCF_003610465.1. Taxonomy (GTDB): domain Bacteria; phylum Pseudomonadota; class Gammaproteobacteria; order Enterobacterales; family Enterobacteriaceae; genus Xenorhabdus; species Xenorhabdus ehlersii. The sequence continues at coordinate 63,923 of NZ_RAQI01000002.1, forward strand.
CATTTATTTACCCCAGTTATGTAGTGATATCATGGTTAGGTCATATAATATGCAATTATATGATGCATAATTATCTATGTTTCTGGGGCATTTCTCTAATCATCACTTAACACATGTGTGCTATTTAGCAACACTCCCAACTGTGTAATGCGATTTTTTAAATTATTATTCTACTTAATTAACGGTGATGTTTAGTTAAATTCCAAAAATTTTCATTTGTCTAGAATTTTGTAAATTTTGTTCTTGTGAGTGAAATGTTTATTTTTTGCCGTTTAAATCACTTTAATAAGTAGAAATTAAAGTGATAAACAGTATTTTTATCTTCTTTAATATTTTGATTTAAATGAATTTATATTGAAATGCTACGCTTATTGAAGAAATGTATTTTTTATATTTTGTAATGTAAATGTGACTTAAATCCTAAATGTTAGTTAATTGTGTCATAGTCTATTATTCTGTATTGGCTTTTTATGTTTAGCATATTATGCTTGCAAATATCACTTGCCAGTAGGGGGTAAAATGAAGGTCCTTATTTTAGGCAGCGGTGTTATTGGCGTAACCAGCGCATGGTATCTTGCACAAGCAGGTCATGAAGTTACCGTAATTGATCGCCAGAATAGTGCTGCGGAAGAAACTAGTGCCGCTAATGCAGGTCAAATTTCACCAGGGTATGCGACCCCTTGGGGGGCTCCAGGGATCCCACTAAAAGCAATAAAGTGGGTGTTTCAACGTCATGCACCTTTGGCTATTCGCCCTGATGGCTCCCTGTTTCAGTTACGCTGGATGTGGCAAATGCTGCGTAATTGTGATGCAAGCCATTACGCGATGAATAAAAGCAGAATGGTACGTTTGGCAGAATATAGTCGGGATTGTATTAAACAGTTAAGAGCCGATACGGGGATCCAATATGAAGGGCGTCAGGGGGGAACCCTGCAATTGTTCAGGAACACTAAGCAATTTGATAATGCTGCCAATGATATCAAAGTGTTAGAACAAGAAGGGGTATCTTATCAGTTATTAACTGCCGAGCAATTGGCTACAGTGGAGCCAGCGCTTGCCAATGCTTCCCATAAACTGACAGGCGGGTTGCAATTACCGAATGATGAAACGGGTGATTGTCAACTTTTTACCAAAGACTTGGCCAAAATGGCAGAAGATATTGGTGTGCAGTTTGTATTCAATAAGCAGGTTAAACGGATTTTAGTGGATGGAAATAAAGTCACGGGTATTCAATGTGATGATGGCATCATGACAGCGGATCACTATGTGGTAGCGATGGGATCTTATTCTACTGGAATCTTAAAAGAGCTGGTTAAAATTCCGGTTTATCCGCTGAAAGGTTATTCATTGACGATGCCGATTATGGACGAATCAAAAGCGCCTGTCTCAACTGTGCTGGATGAAACCTACAAGATTGCCATTACGCGTTTTGATAATCGTATTCGCGTTGGTGGTATGGCGGAAGTGGTCGGATTTAATTTGAATGTTCCCCAGAATCGTTGTGAAACGTTAAAAATGGTTGTACAGGATCTATACCACAATGGTGGCAATATTGCGGAGGCCTCATTCTGGACAGGTTTGCGTCCTATGACCCCGGATGGTACTCCTGTTGTTGGGCCAACCAAATATGCGAATCTTTATTTAAATACTGGACATGGAACACTAGGTTGGACGATGGCCTGTGGTTCAGGGAAGTTACTGGCTGATTTAATTTCTGGCAAAGAGCCTGATATCGCGGCAGATGATCTCTCTGTATTCAGATATATCGATGGTTTTAATATAAAAGTGTTTCCAATGAAGCCTCATTTACATACGGCATAAACTAATAAACAAATAAGAAGGGGTCGTCATGCCACGTCCTATTTTGGCAACGATCCATCTCGATGCATTTCGCCATAATCTGTCGGTTATTCGTCAAATGGTGGGTAACAGTAAAATTTGGTCGGTAGTAAAAGCGGATGCGTATGGGCATGGATTGGACAGAATATGGCAATCACTCATGCAGACAGATGGATTTGCACTGCTTGACATGAATGAAGCTATTTATTTAAGAGAGCAGGGATGGCAAGGGCCAATCTTGCTACTGGAGGGTTTTTTCAAACCCGCGGATTTACAGATTATCAATAAATACCGTTTGACAGCCGTAGTACATAGTCATTGGCAGCTTGATGAGATAGAAAAAACTAAATTAGATACTCCCATTGATATCTATTTGAAACTCAATAGTGGCATGAATCGATTGGGATTCACCTCAAAAGAGTATCCACAGATAGTTTCAATGGCGAAAAAGGTTAAAAATATTAAGTCAGTGACTTTAATGACCCATTTTGCCAATTCGGATAATGAAATTGGTATTGATGAACAATTCGCGGTTGTTGAACGTTTGCAAATGAATTCACTGCCTCATTGTCTGGCGAATTCTGGTGCTGTGTTGTGGCATCCGAAAACACATAAAGATTGGATACGGCCAGGTATTATTCTTTATGGCGCGTCTCCGAGTGGAAAGTGGCGTGATATTGCCGATATTGGGTTGAAACCAGCCATGACGCTACAAAGTGAAATCATTGCAGTACATGAACTTCCCAAGGGGAAAAAAATTGGCTATGGCAGCCGCTATACAACCCAGAAATCCATGCGTGTCGGTACAGTTGCTTGTGGTTATGCGGATGGATATCCGCGGCATGCCCCAACGGGAACTCCTGTTATAATTGATGGTGTTCGCACCCAGTTATTGGGTGCTATATCAATGGACATGATGACGGTTGATTTGACTCCGTGTCCTCAAGCAAACATAGGCAGCATTGCTGAGTTGTGGGGAGAAAAGCTACCCGTAGATGAAGTCGCAAACTCGGCAGGAACCATTGGTTACGAGCTTTTGTGCGCTTTAGCGAAGCGTGTTCCTGCCACTGTGATTTAATTCTTGTCTATCTTTAAGAATTCAGGCATTTCTATCCTTGGTTTTGGAGTAAAAATGCCTGTTTTATGTTCCACTTGGCTAATTGTTATCTGAGAACTTACGACAACGGATAACAATAGAAAGCCTGTCAGGGTGACCATTCTTAGGCTGTAATGGGTTATTGATACGTGCAGTTTCGATACAAGCCATATTTTTATAACCCTCTTTGCTCATGTCTTTCATACTACTGGAAAGTGCAGCGCCAGGGTTCCAACATACTACTTCGCTATGGTGATAGTGGTGTATTTCAATTGTTCGTTTCCATAGCGGATCTCTGAGCAGGTTAAAATCGTCTGGTTCTGTATAAATGCGGTCGGTTCTCCCGTGGAAGACTAAATCTTCATCAATAGATTGCTCGTTATCGGTGAGGGTATCAATAAAATGTGAACCAAGCCCACTAATCCGAATTTGATTGATGTCACTCACATTGAAGTAAGAGTGAAGGGCGCACGTGGCTTGATATTCACCGTGGGGTTCTAATTCTATTTCGCAAGTTTCCCCCAATTTAAAGCGGGCAATCAGCGTGAATTCATGTGGCCATAACTTACGGGTATATGCGTTATCCTGTAATGTAAACGTCAAAATAACGCCATTTTCATTCTCATCATGTGCTTTGAGTTCCCAGGGGAGTATCCGTGCAAATCCATGACTGGGAACTGCAAACGAACCAAACCAAGGCCAACAGATGGGAATACCACCACGAATAGCAGTGCCTGCGCTGAAAAGAGTGTTATCACTTACCCATAATACGGGTTTTTCGTTATTGGGCTGCCAGGTAATCAGGTGTGCACCTTGAATACTGATCACGCCGCGAGCTTTAGGATGGGAAACAACAATTAACGGAAAACCATCAATGTTTCGCTGGCTGATATAAGGGGAAAGCTGTTCTACAATCGGTAATGAGAAAATTTTATCAAGCATCTGTCATGACCTTATGTAAACTTAAATTGGCAGTTGAACCAAGGGACAAGAATATCTCAATATTTTAGTTATATAAATATAAAAGCCACCTGTAAACAGATGGCTTTTGAAAGTGGATAAAAGCTCAATTATTTGGAGATGTGAGCGATCAGATCCAGGACTTTATTGGAATAACCAGTTTCGTTGTCATACCAGGAAACCAGTTTTACAAAGTTATCGTTCAACGCGATACCTGCTTTTGCATCAAATACAGAAGTCAGTTTTTCGCCGTTGAAATCAGTGGAAACCACGTCATCTTCAGTATAGCCCAGAATGCCTTTTAGTTCGCCTTCTGCTGCTTCTTTAATCGCGTCACAGATTTCTGCATACGTTGCTGGTTTAGCCAGACGTGCAGTCAGGTCAACAACAGATACGTTAGGAGTAGGAACACGGAAAGACATGCCGGTCAGTTTGCCGTTCAGTTCTGGGATAACTTTGCCTACTGCTTTTGCTGCGCCAGTGGAAGATGGGATGATGTTCTGCGCTGCACCACGGCCACCACGCCAGTCTTTCGCTGAAGGACCATCAACAGTTTTTTGGGTAGCAGTTGTTGCGTGAACTGTAGTCATCAAACCTTCAATGATACCGAATTTGTCATTGATAACTTTAGCCAGTGGAGCCAGACAGTTAGTGGTACAGGATGCGTTGGAAACGATATCCTGGCCTGCGTAGGCATTGTGGTTGACACCCATAACAAACATTGGAGTATTGTCTTTGGATGGACCGGTCAGAACAACTTTTTTCGCGCCTGCCGCGATATGCTTACGTGCAGTTTCGTCGGTCAGGAAAATACCCGTTGCTTCTGCAACAACATCAACACCGACTTCGTTCCATTTCAGGTTAGCTGGGTCTCTTTCAGATGTCACACGGATGGTTTTGCCGTTAACAACCAGTTGACCGTCTTTAACTTCAACAGTGCCTTTGAAGCGGCCGTGGGTTGAATCGTATTTCAGCATGTATGCCATGTATTCTGCATCCAACAGATCATTGATCGCAACGATTTCAATGTCTGAGCGTTCCTGAGCAGCACGGAAAACAATACGGCCGATACGACCAAAACCGTTAATACCTACTTTGATAGTCATAGTATTCCACCAGCTATTTTTTAGTGAATTAAAAGTTGTTTCTAAAGTTACCAAAATCTTGCCAGCCGTCAAGCGGAATCGTGTCAACAATTGAAAAATATCAATTTAATAATCACTATCTAGACGATTGTTATACAGCTGGGACAAGCTCTACGCACACTATTATCGGGGTATAAGGAGATATTTAAAGTTACCATTGGTTAGTTATGTGAGACTTATCACAATTAGTAAAGTAAATTGCTATGTTGGATGGGTTAGAATGCGTTTTGACATTTTGGTGTTAATTTTGGGTTGTTTCCGATGATATTTTATTGAAAATATTGACCTTAAAAGGTGGTCATTATGACTAAAAGTCAAAATATTTCCCTTTCTATAGAAAAGCTTAGTGAAATGCAGCGCTATGTTACACAAGAAGCAGGTACTGAGCCGTCATTTTCAGGAAAACTACTGCACAACAAAAAAAATGGCATTTATTATTGCTTGTGTTGCCGCCAGCCATTATTTGTTTCTGATACGAAATTTGATTCGGGATGTGGATGGCCGAGCTTCTACCAACCGATTCGTGATGGTTCCATCACATATCTTGATGATTATTCTCATAACATGCATCGGATAGAGGTGCGTTGTAGCCAATGTCAGGCACATTTGGGGCATGTCTTTCCCGATGGTCCCAAACCGACAGGAGAACGTTTTTGTATTAATTCAGCAGCGCTGCGTTTTGTTGATAAAGAAACAGGCGAAGAAACGGTAGGTTAATGTTATTTTGAATACTCTGAATTTAAATGAAATGTTGGCTTTATGAGCTGATGAGAAACGATTCAGCTCATTTTTTGACAAAGTATTCTTAACTGTTCTTAAGGTCAATATATTAATAATAACCATGTCGGCTTACAGCCGTACAAGTAAAATATGTAGTGAAATAGAAGCGCATAGCCATTAAGGAAATTTCGATGAAGTTGGATGATTTACTCTCCGCCATGACTCCTGAAATTTATCAGCGATTAGTTCAGGCTGTTGAACTGGGAAAATGGCAGGATGGTGTACCACTTACGCCAGAACAGAAAGAATACAGTTTACAGGCGGTGATGCTCTGGCAAGCAAAATATAATCATGATCCTGAACATATGACGATTGGCACAGATGGCCAAATTACCATAAAAAGTAAACAGGAGTTAAAGGCTATATTTCAGTCCGACATGGTCGCAAAATTAAAACCTCAGTCAGAAGATTGAAATGGCATGAATTGAGAACCTCGTCCTATTTTTTGTTTAAGAACGAGGTTATTTTTAGTTACATCAATTAGATGTATAAATTAATTTTATTAATGATTGGGGTTGGGTCATAAAATGGGTATCATTTCACTTTGTGGAACTAACTTAGCCCCTTTTCTGGTCATTTCCTCAACTGCTTGTTGGCTATCGTCTTCTTGGATATTAACACCACGGCAGCCATCAAGAATGACATAGGTTTCATAACCTAGTGCCAGGGCATCAAGTACGGTAAATTTTACGCAGTAATCAGTGGCGATACCCATGACAAAGAGGCGTTGTATATTCTGCTCTGTTAACCATGCATCCAGACGGGTTTTACTTTTATGGTCATTATCAAAGAATGCACTATAGCTATCTATTTGGGGATTTTCACCTTTTCGGAAAATTTCTTGAATAGCAGATTGGTTTAACAAAGGATGAAATTCTGCACCAAACTCTCCTTGTATACAGTGGCTCGGCCACCATACTTGAGGAATGCCATTGAGTTTTCCTAATTCACCTACTTTCTGTCCTGAGTTTTCTGCAAAGCTCATATGGTTGGCTGGATGCCAATCCTGAGTGGCGATAACCGTAATATTATTTTCCTGACATCGTGCAATAACGTTATTGGCTACCTCAATTACTGCATCACTGTCTTTGACAGCCAGGGCTCCCCCAGTACAAAAGTCATTTTGTAGATCGATAAGTAATAATGCTGTTTTCATCATATTTCTCGACTCACCTATTTATTATTCATCGGAATAACTCAATTCTCCCCGCAGATTTTGTTGCATCAGATAGCGGATCTCTTCAGGTGTATAAGATTGGCTTAATAAATAATGCAATTTCGTTAAAGTTGCTTCGAAAGTCATGTCATAACCGCTGATAACACCTGATGCAGCCAGAGAATGACCCGTCGCATAGCCTTCCATGTTGACTCGGCCAGAAATACATTGTGTCAAATTGACCACAATAATACCTCGCTCAGTTGCTTTCTTTAACGTTTGCAACAAATCAGCACGTTGCGGAGCATTGCCAACACCGTATGAGCGCAAAATTAATGCTTTGACTGGTTGCATCAGAATATTTTCTACCACCTGACCGGATAATCCCGGGTAGATGGTTACAACACCAATCGGTTGTGATGTGATTGAGTTCACACCAAACTCGCCGTGACTAACAGGTATGGGGTTTGTTTTGAAGGTACGAATATTTATCCCGGCTTCCATCAGTGGTGGGCAGTTTGGGGATGAAAAAGCATCAAAACCATCTGCATGGGCTTTAATTGTTCTATTGCCACGAAATAACTTATTGTTAAAAAATAAGCTGACTTCGTTAATAGGATAATTTGCTGCGAGATACAATGCATTAAGAAGATTAGTTTGTCCATCGGAACGCAATGCTTCCAGAGGAATTTGTGACCCTGTCACAATAATAGGTTTGTTAAGGTTTTCGAACATGAAGGCGAGTGCTGACGCAGTGAAAGCCATGGTATCTGTACCGTGCAGAATCACAAAACCATCATAGTCATGATAATTCTGATAGATATCATTTGCGATAATGCTCCAGTCGTCAGGACTCATATCAGAAGAATCAATCAGGGGTTGGTGCTCACGGATTGTGAATGTTGGCATTTCTGGACGGTGAAATTCTGGCATTTTGGCGAGTTGTTGTTGTAAATGGCCGGAAACGGGAATGTATCCATTGGGAGAATGTTGCATCCCAATAGTACCGCCAGTGTAAACAACGTAGATCGATTTCTTCTGCATGGTAACGCCTCAATAAAAACATTTAGCTGGATTATAGGGAGTATCAAGAATAAAAAAAGCCTGATGGCGAAATCAGGCTTTAAGTTTGTTGGAAAATTAGTCAGTAATTTTAACGAATATCGACACAATTCAAACAGAAGGTATAGATATTCTGCGGATCTTTCATATTGTTATAAAATGCAGCTTGTTTTTTCACATCTTGAGCGACTTCGGCAAGTGAAGCCGGCAACATTGACTGCAAAGTATTTGGTAATAGTGCTTGCGCTGACGAAGTCAGTCCCAACATGAATTTTTCTGAGAATGAAAGTTCAGGTTGCATCCAGTCCAGTGATACATTTTTGACCTTTGCCAGCTCAGCGGCTTTTTTAACGGCATCATCAAAATCACCCAGTTGGTCGACTAAACCATGTTTTTTGGCATCAATGCCACTCCAAACACGCCCCTGAGCGATATTATCGATTTCATTCAGAGACTTATTACGGGCAACTGCTACCAGCCCGATAAACTTATTGTAGCCATTCTCAATAGCCAACTGTATTACATCTGAAAATGTCTGGTTGATGCCTTTGGTTGCAGAGATATCGGCTAATGGCGTTGTTGAAACACCGTCGGTATTCACACCAACGTAATTGAGGCTCTTTTCAATGGTTTGAATAACACCAAAAACACCAATCGAGCCTGTTAAGGTACTCGGATCAGCAATAATGTAGTTAGCAGGGGTAGAAATCCAATAACCCCCTGAGGCAGTCACCCCCCCCATGGAAACTACAATAGGTTTCGCATTTCCTGTCTTGTCATCTCGGATAGCTGCCAATTCATTGCGAATAATTTCAGACGCACTGATACTGCCACCTGGGCTGTTTACTCGTAATACGATCGCTTTGATGTTGGGGTTATGGTGTGCGGCACGTAGTTGTTCAACAATAGTGTCACTTCCAACGATACCGGTTGATTGTTTGCCTTCTAAAATGGCCCCTTCAGCAACAATGACAGCAATGTTGCCTTTATTATCTGTATTTTGTATTGGTTTTTGGTCGATGTAATCATAAATGCTGATGTAATTGAAATGTTTTTGTTCTTTATTCCAGCCGAATTTCTCCTGCATTTTCTTTTCAACGGCACTGCGTGGCTCAATATAGTCCACCAGTTTGTTTTGGTACGCATACAGTGCAGTGTCTCCGCCAGCTTTACGGAATTTCTCGATAAAGTTTGCTGCGCCAGGGAAGATCTGATCGGCAGGGATATGTCGGTTAACTGCGATAGTATTTAAGTAATTGTCCCACAATTCGTTGAGCCAAAGGCTGTCAGCTTCACGAGCCTCTTTTGACATATCGTTACGTAACATGGGTTCAACTGCTGATTTATAGGTTCCCACACGGAAAATATGGGTAGATACTTTCAACGTATCCAACAATGACTTGTAGTATAAATGGTTAGTAGAGAAACCATGGATATCAACAGAGCCGAGTGGAGATAGATATATTTTATCGGCATAGCTGGCTAAAAGATATTGTGATTGACTGTAAGAGTCACCAATCGCAAAAACAGGTTTTCCTGCTGTTTTAAATTCGTTGATAGCCTTGCCAATATATCTCATAGAAGCCTGATCTGAGCCGATGAAATCATTTAGCTTCAATACCATGCCTGTAATTTTGGGATCGTTTTTTGCGCGGCGAATGTTGTCAACAACGTCAAACACGGAGGTTTCTTTGTAATTGCTATTGGATGGTCCAAAAAGATTTTTTGCGAATTGTTCAAATGGACTGCGATCCGTTACGCGATCAAGAACAATACCAGATAAGTTGACATACAATGCCCCGTGAGAGTTATCGTCAAGTTTGGATTGTTGTTGGTAAACGATGACTCCAATAACGACGACAACAATCAACAGAATAAAAATAAGATTGAAAATAAATTGGCGAACAAAATTTAGGAGTTTCCAACTCCATTTAAATAATGCTGCCGTGAAGTGCCATAATTTGCGCATATTGTCTCCGATTATGGTATCAAATGGAAATGGGGTTATCCTAATCAGCTCGTTGGGAAATGTCAGCTGGAAATCATGTTATTGATTGAAAAAATAGTTTATGTGCTTTCATTCATTGACGAATAAACAGAGAATGTTGGTTTGAGACAGATTATCTTATTTAGGAGAAAATAATGAATGCTTTGGAACTTTTGTTAAATCGTCGTTCAGTTTCACGTTTAACAACCCCCGCCCCAAAAGGTAATGAATTGCAACATATTTTAGCCGCAGGGATGAGAGCGCCTGACCATGGGGCTTTGCGTCCTTGGCATTTTATTGTGATGGAAGGGGAAGGCATAAATAAATTCAGTAACCTCCTTGAAAAAGCAGCCATTGAGGGTGGATTGGGAAAGGAGGTTGAGGAGAAAGCAAAAAATGCCCCTTACCGAGCACCTATGATTATTACCGTTATCGCCAAGGTAGTTGAACATGCAAAAGTTCCGGCATGGGAACAAGTTGTTGCTGCGGGGTGTGCCGTTCACGCGATGCAAATGGCCGCAGTCACCCAAGGTTTTGGCGGCATATGGCGTTCAGGCTCATGGACAGAAGATCCCATTGTCAGGGCTGGTTTGGGATGTGAGGAAAATGACAAGATTGTTGGGTTCCTTTACTTAGGAACCCCTGAACTCAGGGCACCTGCAAAAGTTGCAATACCAGATTTAACGAATTTTGTCAGTTACTTCTAATTTGCCAGTGACTTCTTAACTGGAGCGACTAATGTCAACTGAAATCCGTCTGACTCAATACAGCCATGATGCCGGATGTGACTGCAAAATTTCGCCTAAAGTGCTGGAAACTATTTTGCACAGTGAACAGGCAAAATTTTTCGATCCTAATCTTTTGGTCGGCAATGAAACCCGTGATGATGCTGCTGTGTATGATATTGGTAATGGTACAGGTATCATTAGTACTACGGATTTTTTTATGCCGATTGTTGATGATACGTTTGATTTTGGCCGTGTTGCGGCCACTAATGCTATCAGTGATATTTACGCGATGGGGGGGACAATTAATAAGCTGGCCCCGGAAATCGCTCAAAATGTCATTGAGGGAGGCAGGGCTGTTTGTCAGGAAGCGGGCATTTCTCTGGCTGGAGGGCATTCTATTGATGCACCTGAACCCATATTCGGTTTGTCAGTGACGGGTATTATCAATATTGAACGTGTAAAGCGTAATGATCAGACAAAGGCGGGGAATCTCCTGTTTCTGACTAAACCTTTGGGTGTTGGCGTATTGACTACGGCTGAAAAGAAAGGTTTGCTTCAACCTGAACACCAAGGTATTGCGAAAGAAACTATGTGCCAGTTAAATAACGCGGGGACAGATTTTGCAGGAATTGAGGGTGTTACAGCGATGACGGATGTAACAGGCTTCGGTTTGTTAGGGCATTTGAGTGAAATTTGTGAAGGTTCTGGTGTTCAGGCGAAGGTCAAATTTTCACAAATTCCGCGATTGCCAGATGTTGATATTTATATCGAAAAAGGTTGCGTACCTGGAGGCACAGGACGCAACTTTGACAGCTATGGGCACTTAGTTGGAAAGATGACTCCTCATCAATGCCATCTCCTGTGTGACCCACAAACTTCGGGTGGTTTGTTGCTGGCGATTTTGCCGGATGCCGTGGAAGAGGCGAAAGCCGTTGCACGAAGCCACAACATTGATTTTTTTGCTATTGGTGAACTGACTGAGCCAAGCTCAGGCAGAGCACTAATTGAAGTTCTTGAATAATTCCATGCGTCTTTTTATTGCAGAAAAACCCAGCCTCGCGAGAGCCATCGCAGATGTTTTACCGAAGCCCCATCGACGTGGGGATGGGTTTATCGAATGTGGTAATAACCAGTTTGTGACTTGGTGTGTTGGTCATCTATTGGAACAGGCCGAACCCGATGCCTACGAGAGCCGTTATGCGCGTTGGGTCTTGGCTGATTTACCGATCATTCCTGAAAAATGGCAGCTAAAGCCACGGGCAGCCGTGGCCAAACAGCTCAACATAATTAAATCCCTATTGGAAAGAGCGACCGAAATAATCCATGCAGGAGACCCTGATCGTGAAGGTCAATTGTTGGTGGATGAAGTGCTGGACTTTTTAGATCTGGATACGGATAAAAAACACAATGTCCAACGATGCCTAATCAATGATCTAAATCCCCAGGCGGTCGTAAAAGCGATTGAACGGTTAAGGAGCAATCGGGAGTTTATCCCCTTATGTGTTTCTGCACTCGCCAGAGCCAGAGCGGACTGGCTTTATGGCATCAATATGACCCGCGCTTACACCTTATTAGGCAAAAATGCAGGTTATCAAGGGGTATTATCGGTTGGGCGTGTCCAAACTCCTGTTTTAGGTTTGGTTGTGCGCCGCGATGAAGAGATAGAAAATTTCGTGCCAAAAGACTTTTTTGAAGTCAAAGCACATGTTGTTACACCCAATGAAGAGCGATTTACGGCTTTATGGCAACCCAGTGAATCTTGCATTGATTTTCAGGATGAAGAAGGGAGAATTATTCACCGGCCGTTAGCTGAGCATGTTGTTGCTCGTATTACCGGACAACCCGCCTATGTCTCTTCCTATCAGGATAAGCGTGAATCAGAAACGGCACCATTGCCTTTTTCCTTGTCATCTTTACAGATTGAAGCGGCCAGGCGTTTTGGCTTGAGCGCTCAAGATGTACTTGACATTTGTCAGCGGCTTTATGAAACCCATAAATTGATCACTTATCCACGCTCTGACAGTCGTTACCTGCCGGAAGAACATTTTGTTGGGCGTCATGCGGTCCTGAATGCCATTTCGGTTCATGCTACTCATTTGCTTCCGCAGGATGCTTTAGATATAGAGCAAAAGAACCGCTGTTGGGATGATAAGAAGGTTGATGCTCACCATGCCATTATTCCTACTGCACGTAGTAGCCAAGTCAATTTAACCGAAAATGAAAGCCATATTTATAGTTTGATTGCGCGACAATACCTGATGCAGTTTTTTCCTGATGCGGTATTTCGGAAATGTACGATTGAACTTGATATTGCAGGGGGGAAATTTATCGCCAAGGCACGTTTTCTGGCAGAAGCGGGTTGGAGGACTCTGCTTGGCAACAAGGAACGGGATGAAGAGAATGAAGGTACGCCATTACCTGTTGTTGCTAAAGGAGATGAATTATTGTGTGAGAGAGGCGAAGTGGTGGAAAGGCAGACACAACCTCCACGGCCTTTCACTGATGCAACACTATTGTCTGCAATGACTGGCATAGCCCGATTTGTGCAGGATAAAGCTTTGAAAAAGGTGCTTCGTGCCACTGATGGTTTGGGTACGGAAGCGACCCGAGCAGGGATCATTGAGTTGCTATTCAAACGGGATTTCCTGTACAAAAAAGGGCGCCATATTCACGCGACTCCGGCTGGCAGGGCTTTAATTCATGTATTGCCGGACATGGCGGTATTGCCAGATATGACTGCACATTGGGAATCTCGGTTGACGCAAATCAGCGAAAAGCAATTCCGTTATCAGGATTTTATGTTCCCCCTTCAGGAAACATTGCAGCAGTTGATTTGGCAGGCAAAACAGCATCGTAATTTGACGGCTTTTAGGGACTTGCCTCCTGTTCCCGTTAATGCCAAAAAAGGGAAAGGAAAGCAGGCAAAATCCAGTAAGAGCAGGGCAAAGAAAGATCAAGCCAATCAGGGATAATCTGAAATGCTGACACAGCACCACCTATTATGGTGCTGTGTTTCATGATCGCTGTTTATATCTTAAATTCAGTCCAAACAGGGGCATGATCGGATGGTTTTTCCATGCTGCGGATAGCATAATCGATACCAGAAGAGATACATCTTTCTGCCAATGGATGGCTGGCCAGCAGCAAATCAATGCGCAGCCCACGATTATCATCAAAGCCTTTTGAACGATAGTCGAACCAAGAAAACTGGTCATTGACTTCGGGGCTTAGTGCTCGGAATGTATCGATGAATCCCCAATTTTTCAAGCGTGCCATCCATTCACGCTCTTCTGGCAGGAAAGAACATTTCCCCGTCTTTAACCAGCGTTTCTGGTTGTTTTCTCCGATACCAATATCGAGATCTGTTGGACTGATATTCATGTCTCCCATAATCAGAATGTGTGACTCCGGAGAATGGTTAGTTTCCAGGTAAGACAGTAAATCCTGATAAAACTTTTCTTTTGCAGGAAATTTAATTGGGTGATCACGGCTCTCCCCTTGAGGAAAATAGCCATTGATTACAGTTAATAAACCAAGAGGTGTCTCGATATCGGCCATAATAATGCGGCGCTGTGCATCATCGCCATCAGTAGGAAAACCTTTACGGATATCTACGGGTTGTTGGCGAGTCAACAGGGCGACACCGTAGTGCGATTTTTGACCATGATAAAAAACGTGATAACCCAGCTTACTGACTTCTTCCAGAGGAAACATTTCATCATGGACTTTTATTTCTTGTAATCCGATAACATCAGGTTGGTGTTGTTCAACAATGGCAGCGAGTTGATGATGACGTGCTCTTAACCCATTAATATTGAATGATATAAATTTCATATTGTTATAATCACCTATATAATATTCTTATTCTTAATGTTAACAGATACAAATAAGGATGTAACTATTTATTAAATAATAAATTTTACCTAATTATTTTGATGATTCGCTATTTTACTCATATATGTAATACTATATTGAGTATAATGCCCTCGTTACCCCAAATTTAAAGTGTCGAATCGATTTTTAAATAATAAAAAGACACCAAATCAATAAATAGTAAATTAATTGATGTATAACAATTCACTAATTGTTATGTGTTATATTTAACATTTGATATTATAATTTTCCGTGAGAGTTTTTATTCTTGAAATTTATTTTATGTTGTGTGTTACAAAAATTAATTAATGAAAAAGTAGAAGAGTTAATCAATCTCTGATAGAAATTTGAACTTGTAGGCCAGGGTTATATTTATTAATGGTTTACAATCACGGTGGAATATTCATCATGATATAGATGAATAATATAGTTCATCTAAACCGCATTATTGCATCAGGGACTGGCATTTTATATAAATGTCATTTGAAAAATACTTATTTTTATTGTACAAAATTATACCTTCATAATATCAAGTTTGATTTAGCGGTTACCTGATGAGAAGGCCATTTCAAGGAAATTATTTTAGCCACAAGTTACATAGGAACGGTGAATTATGTTTTTTTCTCGTAAATTAGAAGCATTCATGGCGGTGGTGGAAATGGGTTCTTTAAGCAAAGCGGCAAGAGTGATGAACCGTACGACTCCCCCAGTCGCTAAATCAATTAAAGACTTTGAAGCGACGTTAGGAAAGCGCTTATTCAAAAGGGAGAAGTTTGGGATGATTCTGACCAAAGACGGAGTGGAGTTATATAATGACTTAAAAGAGCTCTATTTGAAAGAGAAAGAAATTACAAAGAAACACATTAGCGGGAGTATTTGTAATGTTGTAAATATATACCATGATTGGGGTAAGAAAAAGCATCTGATTTCGCTTTATAAAGCAGCGGACAGAAATAATGCTCAAGTTAATATATTACGCTTCAGTTATGATAACATTGATGAAATAGTTGACTATGAGGGCAATACAATAATTTTAAGTTCAGAAAAAATACTTAGTGATCGATTCAGCCTGGTAAGGAAAATTGATGGCCCAAATTTGGGGATCTGCTGCCGTAAAGAGTTATTGGCTGAAGTCAATGGGGACTTTACTCAATTGCTGAGAAAGAGAACGTGGTTATGTGATCCAGTGCTCTATAAAGGCAATTTGATAAAGAATTTGGAAGAGGAAATGATAAAAAACGGAGAAAAAGTTAATATTCGACAGATGGATAATATCGAATGCTGTCTCAATTTTATTCAGTCAACCGATTATGTTTTTATTACAGATTCCCATTCCGGTGCATTGGAAGAGGGAGAAAGCCTAGGCTTCATTTCTATATCACGGCCTGATGCAATTAATCAGTGTTATGTCTACAAATCAAAATCTCATTCAAGTGTGTTAAATCGTTTCATCGACTCCGTCAGTGATATGGAGTAACTGACTGCGTGAGCGGAGCGAACTATCAGGTTTCTCAGCTCCGCTATGGGTGTTTGCCCAAATGCATTAAAAGAGCTTAGAATAGATTTTTGATGGTGGTGAGGAAGGATGATGTGTTATTTCGTTCCTCACCTTTGGCTTATATAGGTATTACACATCTGTCATTTCATCTTGCTTCTCTTGCCCATAGCCATTCTGTGGTATTCCAATTTGAATGTTAGCTGAACGCATTAACACTTTCCAAATCGATACATTCTATGAGCCAGCAAGCTATAATCTGCTTTAGTAAGGATAAGTATGTTTCATTTTATGAAATGAAATGTGAGTTCTTGATGGTGGTGGGGGAAGGATTCGAACCTTCGAAGTCTGTGACGGCAGATTTACAGTCTGCTCCCTTTGGCCGCTCGGGAACCCCACCAGATTTTTGGATTTTTGAATTGTATGCTATCGTTAGCAGCGAGCGGCATGATATCAGATAAACCGCCGCTGTAAAGTAGCTAATTGAAAATAAAGTATCGTATGATTACTTTTTGATCCGGGTGATTGTGTTGCAACCTACTGGGTAATATCATCGATAGAAAGTATCTGTATTACAGGTTGCATTTTGCCCAAGCAGCTATAGACACAATACTTTATTGTTTATTAAAAAATAACATGGTTGATTAAAGAATAACGGTACGGTTACCATATACAAAAACCCGCTGGGAAAATACCCAGTGTAATGCTTGGCTCAATACATTCTTTTCAACATCCCGTCCTGCCCGCATCATCTCCTCAGCGGTATAGGTGTGATCCACATTTATCACATCTTGGGTGATAATCGGCCCTTCATCCAAATTGTCATTTACATAATGAGCCGTCGCGCCAATAATTTTCACACCACGCTCATAAGCTTGATGGTAAGGGCGAGCACCGATAAATGCGGGCAAGAATGAATGGTGAATATTGATTATTTGATTTGGGTAATGCTGAACAAATGCCGGTGTTAAGACTCGCATATACTTGGCAAGCACAACATAATCCGGCTTATATTGATCAATTTGGGCTATCAATGCTTCGTCATGTTGTTCACGGGTTAGACCCTCATGACTGATGTAATGGAATGGGATATCAAACTGCTCAACCAATTTTTGCAAAGTAGTATGATTGCCGATGACAGCAGCAATTTCGACATCCAGTCCACCATAGACGCTTTTGACTAAAATATCGCCAATGCAATGCGCTTCTTTTGTCACCATGATAACGATACGACGTCGGCCCGCTGTATTCAATTCACGGTTTGAACCCGCCGGTAGAGCGTCATCCAAATCTGCCAGAAGAGTTTCGTCATTAAAAATACCCTCCAGCTCGGTACGCATAAAAAATCGGCCAGTACGATGATCAACAAACTCATTATTTTGAACGATGTTTAATTGATGTTTGTAACAAATGTTTGTGATTTTTGCGATCAATCCTTTGGAATCAGGACAAATCGTCCGCAAGATTTTTTTTTGTATGTTTGCGTTTTGCATGGATTACGAGAACCTCAAATATTCTTCACTGTGTGTGAGTTGTTATGTTTGATATTTAGATGCTGATTTAACCACAGCATTTCTTATATTTTTTGCCTGAACCACATGGGCAAGGGCTATTTCGGCCTATTTCAGGGCGAATGCCATCTATATAAAACCAACGTTGATCAATGCGCAAAAAACGTGAGCGCTCATGAATCAATTGCTTATCTTGCTTTCCTTGTTCAATAAAGCAAGCTGAAAATTCAACATAAGCTTCGTTATTATGTTTCCCCTGATGAGTTTCGAGGACATTTAATCCCAGCCATTGTACACCGGCAAAACTTTGTTCTATTTCTGTACGCCAATTTTCAGCCTGGCAATCTGGGTGCCAGGTAGCGATAAGATAGTCTGCATTTTGTGTAACGTAAGCGCTATATCTGGAACGCATCAGGGATTCAGCATTTGGGGCAGGGTGATGATTTTCAAGATAGGGACTACAGCAAAGGTCGAAAGATGAGCCACTGCCGCAGGGACACATTTTTGTCAAAATAACTCCAGTTATTTAAAGAAGTTGCAGATTATCGTTAATTGTAAGGTAAATTAGTATTTGTTGAATAGGATTAAATGCACAACCCGACATCTAATCATTGAAATGTGATTAAAAGCTAGCGCATTGTATATCTGGCCGAATTAACTGGTGTATACTCGTGCGCGTTATTTTTTGCGAGTGCAATTTTCTTCACACATACGATTTTTTTTGAGAGTTAATGCTATTGTTTAAACTGTAAAGGAGTTTTTCAGTGAAAACATATCAGTGAAAACATAGCAGTAGGAGACGATGTAATGTCAGTAATAAATAAAAAGGTCAAGAAGGCGGTTATACCTGTTGCTGGTTTGGGAACCCGGATGTTGCCAGCCACCAAAGCCATCCCGAAAGAAATGCTCCCCTTGGTGGATAAACCACTTATTCAGTATGTGGTCAATGAATGTATCAAAGCAGGTATTAATGAGATCATTCTGGTCACACATTCATCCAAGAACTCGATAGAAAACCATTTTGATACCAGCTTTGAGTTGGAAGCGATTCTTGAGAAAAGAGTTAAGCGCCAATTACTGGACGAGGTACAATCTATCTGTCCAAATCATGTGACAATCATGCAAACCCGTCAGGGAATTGCAAAAGGATTGGGACATGCCGTGTTATGTGCTAAACCACTTATTGGTGATGAGCCGTTTGCTGTTGTTCTGCCGGATGTTATTTTGGATGAGTACAGTACCGACCTATCAAAATATAATTTGAGCGAAATGTTATCACGCTTCAACAGCAGTGGTGCAAGCCAAATTCTAGTTGAACCTGTCCCTGTAGAAAGTGTTGCCGATTATGGCATTGTTGATTGCCTGGGGGAAAATTTACAGCCTGGGGATAGCAAACCGATTGCCCGTGTTGTTGAAAAACCAAAACCAGAAGAAGCGCCATCGAATCTTTCCATTGTTGGTCGTTATGTATTATCTGAAAAAATCTGGCCATTATTGGCTAAAACTGCGCCAGGGGCAGGAGATGAAATACAACTGACTGATGCTATTGCCCTGCTGATGGAAAAAGAGCCTGTTGAGGCTTATCACTTGCAAGGCCGTAGTCATGATTGTGGTAATAAGTTGGGTTATATGCAGGCATTTGTTGAATATGGCATGAAACATAAAGAATTGGGCAAGTCATTCGCGGATTGGATCATGACCTTGCAAAATCAGTTCGAAAAATAATCTACTAGTACTTTAAGGTGTGATATGAAAGTTACTGTATTTGGTATTGGCTACGTAGGCTTAGTACAAGCAACCGTATTTGCTGAAGTGGGGCATGATGTTCTTTGTGTCGATGTTGATGCAAAAAAAGTCGAGAACCTGAAAAATGGTCAAATTCCTATTTTTGAGCCGGGCTTGACGCCCTTGGTAAAGAAAAATCATGCTGAAGGACGGCTGAATTTTACAACGGATGCCAAAGCCGGTATTGCTCATGGCAAATTACAGTTTATTGCAGTAGGCACACCTCCTGATGAAGATGGCTCTGCTGATCTTAAGTATGTAACTGCTGTAGCCAGAACTATTGCGGAAAATATGGATGGTTACAAAGTTGTTGTTGACAAGTCAACTGTGCCAGTAGGTACAGCTGATAAAGTCAGGGCAGTGATGCAAGCAACATTGGCAGAACGTAATCTGGAACTTCCATTTGATGTCGTTTCCAATCCTGAATTTTTGAAAGAAGGCGCCGCTGTTGCTGATTGTATGCGGCCTGAACGCATTATTATTGGTTGTGATAATGATGATGTGGTTGATGTCATGCGCGAGCTGTATGAGCCATTTAATCGTAATCATGATCGTATGATAGTCATGGATATCCGCAGTGCTGAATTGACTAAGTATGCAGCTAACTGCATGTTGGCGACAAAAATCAGTTTTATGAATGAAATTGCTAACTTGGCTGAAATACTGGGAGCTGACATTGAACATGTGCGCCAGGGAATTGGTTCCGACTCACGCATCGGATATCACTTTATTTACCCTGGATGTGGATATGGTGGTTCATGTTTCCCTAAAGATGTTCAGGCACTGATCCGGACTTCTGAACAAATTGGATATACGCCAAAAATTCTTCAGGCAGTGGAGCAGGTTAACGAAAAACAGAAAAATAAATTGCCTGCTTTTGTAAGACAACATTTTGGTGATGATTTATCGGATAGGACATTTGCTATTTGGGGGCTGTCATTTAAACCTAATACAGATGACATGCGTGAGGCATCGAGCCGTGTCTTGATGGAAACGTTATGGAAATGTGGCGCTAAAGTTCAGGCGTATGATCCTGAGGCTATGCAAGAAGCTCAGCGTATTTATGGGCAGCGTGATGATCTCTCTTTAATGGGAACAAAAGAAGCAGCATTAAAAGGTGCTGATGCTTTGATTATCTGTACAGAATGGCAAAACTTCAGAGCACCTGATTTTGATGTGATTAAAGATTCATTAAAAACGCCTGTGATTTTTGATGGACGCAATCTTTATGATCCTGAACGCCTACAATCGCGTGGTTTTACTTATTATGGTATTGGCCGCGGTGCCTCAATCAGACCCGTCATTTGAGTTAATTTATGAAATTTTTAGTTACAGGCTCTGCTGGTTTTATAGGTTTTCATGTTAGTCAGCAGTTATTGAATATGGGGTATGAGGTTGTTGGTATTGATAACCTCAACGATTATTATGATGTTAATTTGAAACAGGCGAGATTAAATTTATTACTCCCTTATTCAAATTTCAAATTTCAAAAATTAGACTTGGCTGACAGAGTTGCAATACCCGAATTGTTCGCGCAACATCAATTCCAGCGAGTGATCCATTTAGGGGCTCAGCCGGGTGTGCGTTATTCAATACAAAACCCTATGGCATATATAGATGCCAATATCGTCGGTCATATCAATATACTTGAAGGTTGCCGCCATCATTCTGTAGAGCATCTATTATATGCATCTTCCAGTTCAGTATATGGCTTAAATAAAAAGCAACCTTTTTCTACTGATGACTCAGTTGATCATCCGGTTTCTTTATATGCAGCAACGAAAAAAGCTGATGAATTAATGTCTCACAGCTATTCACATCTTTATCAACTTCCCACTACAGGATTAAGATTTTTTACCGTATATGGACCGTGGGGGCGTCCTGACATGGCTTTATTTAAATTCACTAAAGCTATGTTAGAAGGTAAGCCGATTGATGTTTATAATCATGGCAATATGGTGAGAGATTTCACATATATTGATGACATTGTTGAATCAATAATCAGGTTGCAGGATATCATTCCTACTTCCAATAAAGACTGGTCAGTCGAAGATGGGCAAATATCTGCCAGCTCTGCGCCGTATCGAGTTTACAATATTGGCAATGGACAACCGACAAAACTGGGTGATTTTATTGAAGCCATTGAAACCTCATTAGGAATTGAGGCGAAGAAAAACTTTATGGAAATTCAAGATGGCGATGTATTGTCAACGTGTGCAGATTCAAGCGCGCTTTACAATAAGATTGGCTTTTCACCTAACATGCCGGTAAAGGAAGGGGTGAAACGATTTACTGATTGGTATTTAGACTTTTATCAAAAGCTGTGACAGTAGAAATAGGAAAAGGAGCGATTAGCTCCTTTTTTTACTAAATTATGTTAATAAAAAACTAAGTTAGTGTTAAGTTATTTTTTATCACATCGAGAATATAAAAGCGATTTAGCCATTAATATAACTCTCTGTGTTTCTACATCAGCCTGTAATTAACCTAGTTAGTTTATATTAAGCATAAAACAAAAATACCCTTGATAGGGTATTTTTGTTATCAGGTTTACAAAGCAACTGATTAGATCAGGAAATCGTCCAGTGATTTGCCTTCTTCTTCAATTGCTTTTTTGATTACAGCTGGTGTACGGCCTTGGCCAGTCCAGGTTTTAGTTTCACCGTCATCAATGTATGAATATTTTGCTGGACGAGCAGCACGTTTAGATTTACCAGTAGATTTACCACTTAAAGCATCCACTAAATCGCTTAATTCAATACCGTCTTTTTCCAGCATTTCACGGTATTCTTGAAGCTTACGTGTGCGCTCTTCTAATTGTACACGAACCTGGTTTTCTTCATCGCGACGTTCTTCAACAACAGTCGTAAGTTTTTCCAGCATTTCTTCTAAAGTACTAAGTTCACATTCTCTTGCTTGTGCGCGCAAGGTACGGATGTTATTTAAGGATTTTAAATTTTCGCTCATTGTCCTGGTCTCAAATTATAATGATGATAGCCGATGTAGAGATAATAATAGAATGCTATTTTATTTTCTGCAATAGTGAATTTACTTTCTCAGGATAAAACATGTCATTTTAAAATGCAATTTTTGAAGTAATCGATATATTGCGTTTTAATCCTGCTATTGGGTTTACCATTTTTCAATAAGAATGACGGGGATTACTGTAAAGTTTAGTAAGGAATAAAACCTAGGGTATAAAACCAATTTATAGTCAATCCGTAAGAAACATTAACTGTTTTGCTAGAAATAAACTGAAGAGTAAGTGTGTGATGAAAGTTTTTTTATGGGTAATCCATTAGTTATGATCATGATGGGTGAATTGAACAAAAGTAAACCACTTTGATTATTAATATTCAAAGGATGAGGGTAAAAATAACTATTTTCTTTTTATGTTAATTTTGTGCATTTGGCATGCAGTAAGTACTTGTGGTGCTGATTTTATATGCGCAAATGTGATGATTATCATGAAAATAATCTTTTGTTATTCAACCTAATTTGTTTCTGTTACTCCACATTTGACAACAACAAAGATAATTTCAACCAAAGTTTGTGGTAAACTGTTGCTGTTATATCGCCTGATTAAATTTGACAAGAGGATGAACAGGCCAATGGCTCAGCTTTATTTTTATTATTCTACCATGAATGCTGGGAAATCAACTTCCTTATTGCAGTCTTCCTATAACTATAACGAAAGAGGAATGAGAACGCTGATCTTTACAGCAGAAATCGATACTCGATTCGGTAAAGGAAAGGTTAGTTCCCGTATTGGCTTATCGGCTGAAGCGTTGTTGTTTTCACCGAAAATAAATATTGCTGAGCTTATCAGAAAGGAAAATGAGGCAGAAAAAGTCCATTGCGTTTTGATTGATGAATGCCAATTCTTAACGAAAGAACATGTCGAGCAACTTTGTGAAATTGTAGATTATGACGATATCCCTGTTCTTTGTTATGGTTTAAGGACAGATTTTCAAGGTGAGTTATTTAGCGGCAGTGAATATCTCCTCGCGTGGTCAGATAAATTGGTAGAGTTGAAAACAATTTGTCATTGTGGGAGAAAAGCCAGCCGTGTACTTCGTTTTGGCAGCGATGGCAACGTTGTTTACGATGGTGCTCAGGTTGATATTGGTGGTAACGAAAAATACGTCTCAGTGTGTCGTAGGCATTATACTGACGTTATTCGTGAAGCCAGGGCAAAAAAGGTTTAATACGCCCCCAGTTGTAATTGAGAAATCTAAAACTATATAGGTTAAGATAGGCCAGAAAATAAAATAATAAAAAGGCGCTGGGTTGCCCTAACGCCTTTTAAGTTACATCCATCAGCCTATCATTTATTATTCTTTCTTATTATTTTTTCTATTTGATTTTACTGTCTCCTGTGGTTTGTCCTCTTCGGTGAATTTACGGCCATAAAAAGAATCTAGCAGCAGTTGTTTCAACTCAGAAATTAATGGGTAGCGCGGATTTGCACCGGTGCATTGGTCATCAAATGCATCTTCTGCAAGCTTGTCGATTTTTGCCAAGAAGTCAGCTTCTTGCACACCTATTTCACGAATTGAAGCTGGAATATCTAGCTGAGACTTCATTTCTTCCAGCCAAGCCAATAGTTTTTCAATCTTGGCAGCGGTACGATCATCTGATGAGGTTAGCCCCAGATGATCTGCAATTTCCGCATAACGACGTCGCGCTTGTGGGCGGTCATATTGGCTGAAAGCAGTCTGTTTTGTTGGGTTATCATTAGCGTTGTAGCGGATTACGTTACAAATTAACAGTGCATTAGCTAAGCCATGTGGGATATGAAACTCAGAGCCAAGTTTGTGGGCCATAGAGTGACATACGCCCAAGAATGCATTAGCAAAGGCAATACCTGCTATCGTTGCTGCATTATGGACACGTTCGCGGGCAACGGGGTTTTTTGCACCGTCGTGGTAACTAACAGGCAGGTAATCTTTTAGCAGCTTTAGTGCTTGCAGTGCTTGTCCATCAGAGTATTCATTGGCTAAAACAGAAACGTAGGCTTCCAATGCGTGGGTTACTGCATCCAGGCCACCAAAGGCACATAGCGATTTTGGCATATCCATGACGAGGTTCGCGTCAACAATCGCCATATCAGGGGTGAGTGCGTAGTCTGCCAAAGGATATTTCTGCCCGGTTACGTCATCGGTAACAACCGCGAAAGGCGTGACTTCTGAACCAGTGCCTGAAGTGGTGGTAATGGCGATCAATTTAGCTTTTACACCCATTTTCGGGAACTTATAGATACGCTTACGGATATCCATAAAGCGCAGAGCCAGTTCCTCAAAATGTGTTTCTGGATGCTCATACATCACCCACATAATTTTAGCTGCATCCATCGGGGAACCGCCGCCAAGGGCAATGATGACATCCGGTTTAAACAGATGCATTTGTTCAGCACCTTTGCGAACGATGCTTAATGTTGGATCTGCTTCGACTTCAAAGAATACTTCCGTTTCAACGCCATAAGATTTCAAGACATTAATAACCTGATCGGCATAACCGTTATTGAATAAGAAACGGTCTGTCACAATAAAAGCGCGTTTAGCACCATCAGTAGCGACTTCTTCCAAGGCAATGGGCAGAGAACCGCGTCGGAAATAGATTGATTTTGGAAGTTTGTGCCACAACATATTTTCGGCTCTTTTGGCGACGGTTTTTGTGTTGATCAGGTGTTTTGGCCCAACATTTTCAGAAATAGAGTTGCCTCCCCAAGAACCACAACCCAGCGTCAAAGAAGGGGACAGCTTAAAATTGTACAGGTCTCCAATACCACCTTGAGATGCAGGTGTGTTGATCAAAATACGCGCGGTCTTCATTTTGTTGCCAAAGTATTTAATACGCTCTGCCTGATTATCTTGTTCGGTATAGAGGCATGACGTGTGTCCAATACCCCCCATCTCAACCAATTTCTCGGCTTTTTCGACCGCATCTTCAAAGTTTTTACCACGGTACATAGCAAGCAGTGGTGATAGTTTTTCATGAGCAAAGGGTTCTGCTTCATCTACCTGAGTAACTTCACCAATAAGAATTTTGGTGTTTTCGGGAACATTAATACCGGCCATTTCAGCAATTTTTATTGCTGACTGACCAACAATCGCTGCATTTAAATTACCGTTTTTCAAGATAACATCTTGAATGGCCTTTAGCTCTTTTCCCTGGAGAAGATAGCCACCGTGAGTTGAAAAACGTTCACGGACTTGCTCGTAAACAGAATTAACGACGATAACAGATTGTTCTGAAGCACAAATCACGCCGTTATCAAACGTCTTAGACATCAGGATAGATGCAACGGCACGTTTGATATCAGCCGATTCATCAATCACGACAGGGGTATTGCCTGCACCGACACCAATAGCGGGCTTACCTGAACTATAGGCTGCTTTTACCATGCCGGGACCACCTGTTGCTAAAATCAGATTAATGTCAGGGTGATGCATTAAGGCATTTGAGAGTTCAACGGAAGGTTCATCTATCCAGCCAATGATATCCTTTGGAGCACCTGCTTCAACCGCTGCCTTTAAGACAATCTCTGCTGCTCTGTTGGTTGCTTTTTTAGCACGAGGATGAGGGGAAAAAATAATACCATTACGGGTTTTCAGGCTGATAAGCGCTTTGAAAATTGCGGTAGATGTTGGGTTTGTTGTTGGAATAATGGCGCAAATTAGGCCAATAGGTTCAGCGATAGTAATAGTACCGAAGGTATTATCTTCAGATAAGATACCGCAAGTTTTATCATCTTTATAGGCGTTATAAATATATTCTGAAGCGAAGTGGTTTTTGATCACTTTATCTTCCACAATTCCCATGCCTGATTCAGATACGGCTAATTTTGCCAAGGAAATACGGGCATCAGCAGCGGCAAGAGCCGCAGCCCGAAAAATTCGGTCAACTTGTTCCTGAGAAAAATTGGCAAATTCATGCTGGGCTTTTTTTACGCGAGCAACTAATTCATTGAGTTCTGCGACGTGAGTTACAGCCATAAAAATTACTCCTGAGAGATGTTAAATTTTTTAGGGCAATTAGCTGCGAGATTATTAATTTATTAAATAATATTATGAGATTAATCGTTTAGATTTAATCGTGAATATAGCTAATTGCCTTAAAAAATTACTTAATAAAATGATTAATATAGGAATAGTTTCTTTCCTTGAAATTTTGCGTTGAATACAGCTTACCATTTACAGGCATTTGTATTGTGATTTAGATCATGAAAACATTAAGCTGACTCAATTCAGCTGTTGTTTCTGAGGAAATGAATATCAGTTGATTATTTAACCATACAAATACAATCTATTAACTTTTCGGTGGATTGGTATTAATGTGATTACTCGAATTATGGGATTATTATTAATATGTTTGGCATAAGGGCATAGCCTTATTTCCTGGGTTACTAGGATATAGCAAAGATAACTTATGTATTTATTTAAATTATTAATGTAATAAGTTGAAATTTTATCCTTAAAAGGAGTGTTGATTAATCAAAAATTAACTAATAAATGATCAATTAAAGTGTAATTGGTTGATAACATCGCTTTTGATGTCCTTTTCTTGAAACATTGTTCATATTTTATTCCTTTTTAATCTGTGATTTTCTTAAAATGATACTGTAATTTTCTACACTGTTTTGCATTTCATAATCTTATCTAACAGGTGGCTTGTATCGTTGTTTTGTGATGAAGATGGACTTTTACTCTGTGGTGATTGCATTTTGTTAAAATAATGTTTATTTTCTCTTTTGATAATATTCCACGCATATCATATGGAAATAACAGAATAAAACCTATAATTATCATTATGTTACATTGGTTTTTCAAATGTATTGTATACAGGGATAACGAATGATATTAATGTTTTAATAAATTCATTATAAAAAACAAATAACAATTATTATGTGGACATCGTTTTTTAGTAGGTTAATTACCCTTTGTTAACGAGATAAGTAAATTATTGGAGTTAGTAGATTAAAAACGATTCATTTACTGTTTATAACTTGGAGTAAAATATGAGAAAAAAAACATCAAAGTTAGGTCAGTTGATTTCGAGTATCGTTTTATTATCTTTTCCCGCAGCACAGAGCATTGCTGCAACTGTTCCAGCAGGCGTTACCCTGGCTGAAAAACAAGAAATAACTGTTAACAATGGTGTCGAAGTTACTTCATTGGATCCTCATAAAGTTGAGGGTGCTCCAGAAACTATCATTATCCGTAATCTGCTGGAAGGGTTGGTAACGACTGGGCCAAATGGTGAAACTGTGCCTGGCGTGGCAGAAAGATGGGAGAATGAAGGTTATAAGGTATGGACATTCTATTTACGTAACGACGTCAAATGGAGTGATGGTAAGCCTGTGACTGCACAGGATTTTGTTTACAGTTGGCATCGGCTTGCTGATCCAAGCACAGGATCGCCTTATACCAGTTACTTGCAATATGCCTATATTCAGAACGTTGACGATATTCTGAAAGGAATAAAATCACCGGAACAATTGGGGATTAAGGCGTTAGATGATCACCGTTTCCAGGTAACGCTCAGCCAGCCAGTTCCTTATCTGATTGAGATGTTAAGCCATACAGCGATGAAACCCATCAGGCAAGATGTAATTGAAAAATGGGGGAACAAATGGACTTTGCCAGAAAACTATATTGGTAATGGTGCTTATACGTTGAAAGATTGGGTGGTCAATGAGCGCATTGTTTTAACGCGCAATCCCCGGTATTGGAACAATAAAGAAACCATCATTGAAAAAGGCACTTTCCTGCCTATTGTCTCTGGAGTTAGTGGTGTTAACCGCTATCGTAGCGGGGAAGTCGATATTACTGATAATGCTATTCCTCCTGATCTATACCAAAAAATGAAACAGGATATTCCTGAACAATTGCACGTTTCACCTTATCTGTGCACGTTTTACTACGAAATTAATAACCAAAAACCTCTGTTTAAAGATAAACGGGTGCGGGAAGCCATAAAACTGAGTCTTGATCGAGATATCATTACTGAAAGAATTATGGCACAGGGACAAATTCCAGCTTATGGATTTACTCCGATTTATATTGGGGGGGGATTGTCCATTAATCCAGCATGGGCGAGTTGGACACAGGAGCAGCGTAATCAACGGGCAAGGGAATTGTTGAAAGAGGCGGGTTTTGATGCCAGTAATCCTCTTAAGTTTACCTTGTTGTACAACACATCCGAGCAAAACAAACAACAAGCCATCGCTGCGGCTTCTATGTGGCAGAAAAATATTGGTGCAAAAGTCACGCTGCAAAACCAGGAGTGGAAAACCTCGCTCCAGAACCGCCATCAAGGGAATTATGATGTCGCGAGGGCAACATGGTGTGGCGATTATAACGAACCTTCTTCTTTTCTGAATATATTGCTGTCAAGTAGCAGTAACAATACTGGTTTTTATCAAAGTGAGGCTTTTGATAACTATCTCAACCATGCTCTGACTGCCAAAGATGATGCTACACGTAAGGCATTTTATCAGCGAGCTGAAGCCCAGCTTGATAAAGATTCAGGGCTGATACCAGTTTATTACCGCGTCAGTGTGCGCCTCATTCGCCCGACGGTTGGGGGAATGACAGGGAAAGATCCTATGGATTATGTCGATCTAAAGAATTTGTATATTAAAAAGGTGAATAACTAATTATCGTCACAACATATTGTTTTACCGTAAACAAAATAGTTCCTTTTAGATACGGAAAATAACCATCCCAATGCGTGGATATGACTTTAATGGGTCAAATGATATCAATTGGAGAGAATAAGATGATAAACACAACAAAGAAAAAACGGGCTACTGGCATTACAGTAGCGTTAGGCATGATGATCGGGTGGCCGGCCTTTGCAGCACAAGTGCCTGCTGGCGTGCAACTTGCAGACGCTGCAAAACAAGTGCTGGTTCGCAACAATGGCTCTGAACCCCAATCGTTGGACCCGCATAAAATTGAAGGTGTACCAGAATCTAACATCGCCCGTGATCTATTTGAAACTCTGGTGATCAATGACCCTGACGGTAAAATTATACCGGGAGTTGCAGAAAGTTGGGAAAATAAGGATTTCACAGTTTGGACATTCCATCTGCGTAAAGATGCAAAATGGTCTAATGGTGACCCTGTCACTGCGCAGGATTTTGTTTATAGTTGGCGCCGTGTGGTAGATCCAAATACTGCATCCCCATATGCAAGTTTTCTTCAATATGCCCATCTTCTTAATGTTGACGATATCATCAGAGGTAAACAGAAACCTGAAACATTGGGTATCAAAGCATTGGATGATCATACGTTAGAATTGACACTCAGCGAACCTGTACCTTATTTAGTCAAATTGTTTGTTCATACAAGTACATCACCAGTTCATCGTGCAACTGTAGAAAAATATGGTGAAAGATGGACGCAACCACAGAATTTTGTTGGTAATGGCGCTTATAAACTGAAAAGTTGGGTGATCAATGAACGCCTTGTTTTCGAACGTAACCCAACCTATTGGGATGATAAAAATACGGTCATTAATCAAATAACTGTCTTGCCTATTTCCTCTGAAGTCACAGATGTTAACCGTTATCGCGCTGGCGAAATTGAGATGTCTTATGACAACTTACCGATTGAGTTATTCCAAAAACTAAAAAAAGAAATCCCCGAACAGCTGCACGTTAATCCGAAATTGTGTACTTATTACTATGAAATTAATAACCAGAAGCCACCATTTAACGATCCGCGAGTACGTACCGCATTGAAGTTGGGTATAGATCGAGATCTTATGACTAATAAGGTAAAAAATCAGGGTGATATACCTGCCTATGGTTATACACCACCTTATATCGCCGATTTTAAAGATGAAAAACCAGACTGGTATACCAAATTAAATCAGCAGCAGCGCAACGAAGAAGCGAAAAAACTTTTGGCAGAGGTTGGATTTACTAAAGATAATCCCTTGAAAATTAAGCTACTATACAATACTTCCGATCTGCATAAAAAGTTAGCCATTGCCGCTGCTTCTATGTGGAAAAAGAATATCGGTATAGATGTTTCTCTTGAAAATCAGGAATGGAAAACTTTCCTTGATTCCCGCCATCAAGGCAACTATGACATCGCCCGTGCAGGATGGTGTGCTGATTATAACGAAGCTTCTACCTTCTTGAATCCTATGTTATCCAATAGCAGTAATAACACCGCCCATTATAAGAGCAAAGAATTTGATGCATTAATGAAGCAATCACTTCAGGTAAAAACGGATGAAGAACGTGCTGAAGTTTATGCTAAGGCTAATGCGCAATTGGATAAAGATTCTGCAATTATTCCAATCTATTACTATACAAATTCTCGTTTGCTAAAACCTTATGTAGGTGGTTATACCGGTAAAGATCCATTAGACAACTTCCATACCAAAGATCTGTACATAATAAAACATTAGGAATTAGCGGGTGATCTAGTGGGGTCACCTGCTTGTTAAATAATTAAAAGCCACGGTTTGGCCAAACAGTAGGAACGGGCAATGCTAAAATTTATTTTACGTCGCTGCTTAGAGGCGATCCCGACACTTTTTATACTTATTACTATTTCGTTTTTTATGATGCGGCTTGCTCCAGGTAGCCCATTTACAGGAGAAAGGAAGCTACCGCCAGAAGTTATGGCAAATATTGAAGCAAAATATCATCTAAATGATCCTATTTATAAACAATATTTCAATTACTTAATTCAACTTTCTAAAGGGGATTTTGGCCCTTCATTCAAATATAAAGACTACAGTGTCAATGATCTGGTTGCAGAAGCTTTGCCTGTTTCTGCTAAATTGGGATTTGCTGCCTTTGTTATGGCGGTTATATTGGGTGTCAGTGCAGGGGTTATTGCGGCATTGAACCAGAATACGAAATGGGATTACACGGTAATGGGGTTTGCCATGACAGGAGTCGTGATCCCTGGTTTCGTGGTTGCCCCCTTATTAGTTTTGATATTCGCCATTACACTAAAATGGTTGCCGGGAGGAGGCTGGAATGGCGGGGCACCTAAGTATATACTTTTGCCAATGGTTGCACTTTCCCTCTCTTATATTGCCAGCATATCCCGTATTACCCGCGGTTCCATGATAGAAGTTTTGCATTCCAACTTTATTCGTACGGCACGGGCCAAGGGGTTGCCATTGCGGAAGATTATTTTCCGTCATGCGTTAAAACCTGCCTTATTGCCCGTTATCTCTTACATGGGGCCTGCATTTGTGGGGATCATTACGGGTTCAATGGTTATCGAGACCATTTTCGGTTTACCTGGCTTGGGACAATTGTTTGTCAATGGCGCATTAAACCGTGATTACTCACTGGTACTGAGTTTGACGATTCTGGTGGGGAGCCTGACCATTATATTTAATGCCATCGTTGATGTGCTGTATGCCGTCATTGATCCGAAAATTCGTTATTAGAACTGGAGCACGCAATGTTACTGAATAAAAAAAATAGCGAAGCTCTGGAAAATTTTTCTGAGCAACTGGAAATTGAGGGCCGCAGTTTGTGGCAGGATGCTCGTCGCCGTTTTATGCATAACAAGGCGGCGATTACGAGTTTATGTATTCTATTCCTGATCACATTATTTGTGATCTTAGCCCCGATGTTGTCCCAATTTGCGTACGATGATACAGATTGGAATATGATGACGATGCCGCCGGATTTTGAATCCAAACACTATTTTGGCACCGATTCATCAGGGCGTGATCTGTTGGTGCGCGTTGCCATTGGCGGGCGCATTTCATTGATGGTTGGGATTGCCGCAGCTTTAATTGCCGTGTTATTTGGCACGTTGTATGGTGCGATGTCAGGCTATCTTGGCGGCAAAATTGACATGGTTATGATGCGTTTGTTGGAAATCCTCAACTCTTTCCCATTCATGTTCTTTGTTATCCTTCTGGTTACTTTCTTTGGTCAAAACATCCTGTTGATTTTCGTTGCAATCGGCATGGTGTCGTGGCTGGACATGGCACGTATCGTCCGTGGTCAGACATTGAGTTTAAAACGCAAGGAATTCATCGAAGCAGCGTTGGTTTGTGGGGTTTCTACCCGTAATATCGTTTTGCGCCATATCGTGCCAAACGTATTGGGTGTTGTGGTGGTTTATGCCTCATTACTTGTACCTAGTATGATCCTGTTTGAATCCTTCTTAAGCTTCCTTGGCTTGGGAACTCAGGAACCACTCAGCAGTTGGGGCGCTTTGTTAAGTGATGGCGCCAACTCAATGGAAGTAGCTCCGTGGTTACTGTTATTTCCGGCAGGCTTTCTGGTAATGACCCTGTTTTGTTTTAACTTTATTGGTGACGGCCTGCGAGATGCCCTCGACCCGAAAGACCGTTAAGGAGAGCCTATGAATAGCGTAGAAACTTCGAAAAATGTTGAATCACTCCTATCGGTAAAAGATCTGGATGTCATATTCAGCACGCCAGACGGTAACGTAACTGCCGTAAATAAATTGAATTTTGACTTACAGGCCGGAGAAACCCTGGGGATCGTGGGCGAATCCGGTTCTGGCAAATCGCAGACGGCATTTGCATTAATGGGGTTATTGGCCAGCAATGGTTCTGTCAGTGGTTCTGCCCACTTTAATGGGAGAGAGATTCTCAACCTGAAAGAAAAAGAACTGAACCGAATGCGGGCAGAAGAGATCTCGATGATATTTCAAGATCCCATGACTTCCCTTAACCCTTATATGCGGGTGGGTGATCAATTAATTGAAGTATTGATGCTGCACAAACGTATGAGTAAAAGCGCGGCTTTTGAGGAATCCATTCGTATGTTGGATGCCGTTAAGATGCCAGAAGCTCGTAAGCGTATGAAAATGTACCCTCATGAATTCTCTGGTGGTATGCGCCAACGAGTCATGATTGCTATGGCGTTATTGTGTCAACCGAAGTTGTTGATTGCCGATGAACCGACAACGGCATTGGACGTGACCGTTCAGGCACAGATTATGACGTTGCTTAACGAGCTGAAAAAAGAGTTTAACACTGCCATCATCATGATTACCCATGACCTGGGGGTGGTTGCCGGCATTTGTGACAAAGTATTAGTGATGTATGCAGGGAGAACGATGGAATATGGCACGGCGCGTGACGTATTTTACCGGCCTACACATCCATACTCTATCGGGTTATTGAATGCGGTTCCCCGTCTGGACGGTGATGAGGAATCATTGGAAACGATTCAAGGCAATCCCCCCAATTTATTGCGTTTGCCAAAGGGATGCCCATTCCAGCCGCGTTGTCAATTTGCCACAGAGCATTGTGTTCGTGAGGAACCACAGCTGGAACAATTTGGCCTTGGGCGCTTGCGTGCCTGCTTTAAACGCCAGGAGGAATTAGTATGAGCACAATAGCTGAAAAACGTGCCTTATTGGAAGTTGATGACCTCAAAGTTTATTTTGATATTAAAGATGGAAAACAGTGGTTCTGGCAGCAGGCAAAAACCTTAAAAGCGGTAGATGGCGTTACCTTAAGGCTATATGAAGGTGAAACTCTGGGAGTTGTGGGAGAATCTGGCTGCGGAAAATCAACACTTGCCAGAGCAGTCATTGGGTTAGTGAAAGCGTCTGGTGGTGCAGTCACCTGGCTTGGCAAGAACCTGCTGGATATGAATGACAAACAATGGCGGGATATTCGCAATGATATTCAGATGATTTTTCAGGACCCTTTGGCATCGTTGAATCCGCGTATGACCATTGGTGATATTATTGCAGAGCCATTGAAAACGTATTACCCCAAAATGAAAGATGGGCAAGTAAAAGAAAAAGTTCAAAAGATCATGATGCGGGTAGGGTTGTTGCCTAACCTGATAAACCGTTACCCGCATGAATTCTCGGGTGGACAGTGCCAGCGTATTGGAATTGCTCGCGCCTTGATTCTGGAACCTAAATTAGTTATCTGCGACGAACCTGTTTCAGCATTGGATGTTTCCATTCAGGCACAAGTCGTTAATTTGTTGCAGGAATTACAGCGGGAAATGGGACTTTCCCTGATATTTATTGCCCATGATCTATCAATAGTAAAACACATATCAGACCGCGTTTTGGTGATGTATTTGGGGAATGCTGTAGAATTAGGCACTTACGACGAGGTTTATCATAATCCGTTGCATCCATATACCAGAGCGCTTATGTCGGCGGTGCCGATCCCTGATCCAGACAAAGAGCGCAACAAGCGTATTGAATTGTTGGAAGGAGAACTGCCTTCACCGATTGATCCCCCGTCTGGATGTGTATTCCGCACTCGCTGTCCAAAGGCTGATGCCGAATGTGCCAAGACTCGACCATTGCTTGAAGGAAGTTTTAAACATGCGGTGTCTTGCCTTAAGGTTGATCCACTCTAACCCGTTAGATTCTGCCAGTGTGACGCTGTCACGAATTTAAATTCAATGCCCTCAAAATGAGGGCATTTTTACCGATCAGGGAGGTACCTTGGGGAGGGCTGTCTGATTATTTTTTCCATAGGATATGGCAGATGGAGTGAGATTTTTCCCGGCAGATCAAGACACGGGCAAAGATGTCATCAATTTCGGCATCGTCTGATTCAGCCAGGCCAATAATGACTTCTGAAAAAAAGTCTGGATCCAGATCAAAATCAACATGTTCAAACCAGACTCCTGACGGTTCCAATAATTCAACACCGCCCCGTTCTTCAAATTGCAAATTAAACAATAGGCTGTCAGCCGGATCGAGATGAGAAAGCGCTTGTTCCAAAAAGATATCATAGGCTTTTTCAAGCGCTTCATCTTCAGTCATTCGGTTATTTAAGTCCAATTGCATAGAATGTGTCGGTTGATTTTCCATGATGCAAGGTCCGAGATTAATCACAAGGTGAAATTAAAACATGTTCTGTATTGAATGAATACTGTTATTCGTGATGAAAATATTCATGTTGAAAAAGTGACTGGTCAATTTTTTCTATCATGAATTATAAAAGTGGACTGAAAAAGTAACAGATACGTTCAAGGATACGATGCCAAACAGGACGTTTTTCCCATTTATTGTTTTCAAGCAATGTTGAACGCATAATATAGTTTTGTTGAACCAGTGTTAAATCATTGCCAAAGTGTTCATCATCAATTACCACTGTAATTTCAAAATTCAGCCACAAGCTACGCATATCTAAATTGACAGAACCGACCATACTGAGTTGCCCATCGACTAAGACACTTTTAGTGTGTAACAGACCATCTTCAAATTGATAAATTTGCACGCCGGCTTCCAGTAATTCCGTAAAAAACGCCCGACTGGCCCAGCGAACAAGAAATGAGTTATTTTGGCTTGGCACGATGATACTGACATCAACACCGCGCATAGCCGCAGTGCAAATCGCATGCATTAAATCATCGCTGGGAACAAAATACGGGGTAGTAAGAATAAGCTGTTTGCGGGCAGCAAAAATAGCAGTCATCAGGGATTGTTGGATCAATTCATCAGGGAACCCTGGCCCGGAAGCAATAACTTGAGCTATATGACCACTGGTTTGTTCGAAGGGCATAGTGACACGCTCAGGTGGAGGAGGAAGATGCCGTTGTCCTGTTTCCATTTCCCAGTCAAAAGCGTAAATGATCCCCAGTGTTGTTGTAACAGGCCCTTCCATTCTCACCATGATATCGACCC
Source organism: Xenorhabdus ehlersii (assembly GCF_003610465.1). Lineage (GTDB taxonomy): Bacteria > Pseudomonadota > Gammaproteobacteria > Enterobacterales > Enterobacteriaceae > Xenorhabdus > Xenorhabdus ehlersii. Next base: position 99,974 of record NZ_RAQI01000002.1, read on the forward strand.
ATTGACCGACTCCTGCATCTTGTTTAAAAAAACGAGGGTCAACCATATTCATGCTGCCGGTGTATGAAATATGATTATCGATCAGAATAATTTTTCTATGCTGGCGTAAGTCCATACGACGCAAGAATAAACGGAAGATATTCACTTTTAGCGACTCGACAAATTCAATACCTGCCTTTCGCATAATATCAGGATAAGGGCTACGGAAAAATTGCCAGCTTCCTGCCGAATCTACCATGATTCGACATTTAACACCGCGTTTGGCTGCGCACATCAAGGCATCAGTGACCTGATCAACCAGCCCTCCGGATTGCCATATATAAAACACCATCTCGATATTGTATTTGGCGTTTTCAATATCATGAACAATTGCTTTTAGTGAGTTATCATAAGATGTCATTAATTGCATTTTATTGCCACTGACACCTTTGATCTTTTGTCGACGCTCACATAGCTGAAACAGCGGAGTCGCGACTTCACTGTTTCTATCGGCAAAAATTTGAGGGGAGTTTCTTAACTCGGCTAACCATTTGGCTACAGATGAGCGCATTTGTCTGGCTTGCTCAACCCTGCGTTTGCCAAGATGTAATTCGCCGAATGACAAGTAAGCAACGATTCCGACTAAAGGAAAAATGTAAATAATGAGTAACCACGTCATTGCTGATGTCACTGGACGACGTTTCATCAACACTCGAATAGTGATACCGGCAATAATCAGCCAGTAGAAAAAAATCGCCAGCCAGCTCAGTACAGAGTAGAAAGTTGTCATATGTGGCAATCAATCCTATTTATTTAAATAGTTAATGGAGTCATTGCCGCAAGTTTCTAGAAATTCGGGCAAACTATCAACTTAATATCATTAATTGAACAGAGTGCAATTTTAGCAAAAAAGCGCTAATTATGATAAATATCATTACTATTTAGCTAGTTATAACTACAACTTAACTTCATAAACTGTATGCAATATATGCAAATTGATATAAATAAATCATGAATGGTTGATGATAGTTATTAATTTGATGATTTCGAACAATGTACTATTATGCCCAGAGTCATGGAATAGATTGGCAATGGGTTGACATCGCTAATAGTGACAATTAAGAATAATGTTATTTATTCAATGAGAGATTACCCGGAATACTTATGAAACATAGCAGAAGAGAAGTAGGGCGTTGGAGAATGCTCCGCCAAGGTATTTGTCGTCGCCGTCGCTGGTTGGAAGGACAGTCACGTCGTAATTTACGAATATATGCACTGCGTAAGGCAGATGCTTATAAGCGTCGTAGATCGATTCTATTCATCCAGAATATAGAGTGGATTTAATGTTAATATAGTGCAAATTGCTTAGGGTCAATGTGCAGCATTTTCTTAACAACTCGATATTTTTCCGTTAAGAAAAACATTTTCAACCTCCAAGATTATAGCCAATAATTATGCGATATGACTGGAATGAGCGTGTGTATCCAATAAGGTTTTAATTTGAGAAATGCAAGTCAGGGATAGATGTTTTTGAATCTTTATTGAATATGATAGTCATTTGCATTTAAACTAATATCTATCTGAAAACTGACTATCATGCTGTTAAGCAAGAATTCTCTTATGCGTTGGATACATTGGCCGATACTACTTTCCATTTGTTTACACATCTCCATTGCTACGGCACTTTTTCATGCCATTGAACCAGGGAAGCAGGCAGAAGTTACACCTATGTCTGTTGCCATGATCCAGTTGGCTGCTGAAGAGACACCTGTCTCCAAACCTGCCGTGTCTGAATCACTTCCTGAGCCGGAGCCTGAACCTGAACCTGTTGCGGAAATTGCTTTGCCTAAACCTGAAAAGAAAAAAATTGTTAAAAAAGAAGTTAAGCCAAGAGAGAAAAAGACAGAAAAAGCTTCAGAACAACCGCTGAAACCTATTTCTGATCAAGAAACTCAAACGGCGAAGAATTTGGATGATCAAAAATCGGAGCACCATACCATTAGTGAAAAAGCCGGGGTACACAGAGGACCAAAGGCATTGAATAGGCCAGATCCCATTTACCCATCCAGAGCACTACAGTTGGGGACTGAGGGGAAGGTAAAGGTAAAATTTGATATTGATGAAAATGGTCGAGTTAAGAATATTGAAATTATTTCTGCTGATCCAAAAAATGTCTTTGAACGTGAAGTGAAAAACGCGATGAGAAAATGGCGTTATGAAAAAATTCCTGCTATCGGACATATAACGACTATCGAGTTTAAAACTACTGGTATTTCACAATCTTAACTTACCAAACTGTCTCTTTCCTGAATAGGGGATGTAAAGCATCCCCTAACTTCATCAGTAAAATGAATTATGACTCTGAATCACTGCGTTCCAATTTAAAGTGCCTTTTATCTTCAGGCAAAGGACGGGAAGAGTTATTTTCATCAACGGCAACATAGGTGAAAACAGCTTCTGTTGCACGATAACGCTGACCGACTGGCTCAGAAGCCACTTTTTTCACCCAAACTTCAATATGAATGGTAATAGATGAATTTCCCGTTTTAAGACAACGGGCGTAGCAGCATACGACGTCACCTACCGCAACCGGTTTCAGAAAACTGATGCCATTTACGCTAACAGTTACTACGCGCCCCAGAGCAATCTCTTTTGCCAAAATTGCGCCGCCAATATCCATTTGAGACATCAGCCAGCCACCGAAAATATCCCCATTGGCATTAGTATCAGCAGGCATGGCCAGTGTACGGAGAACCAATTCTCCGTTTGGTAAGCATTGTTGTTGTGTCATTAGAAAACTTGCTTTATTTGGTGAATACAACAATACCTGCCGCTGCATCGGCAGGTATCCATATAAAGGTCATTATATTATTTTTGTTCGCGAGGAAGATGACGGTAGATATATACCACACTCAATACAGTAAAGACTAGTGTCAATGCCGTTAATCCGAACACTTTAAAGTTTACCCAAACATCTTGAGGTAGCCAGAAAGCGACATAAATATTTGCTAATGCACAGGCAATAAAGAAGATTGCCCAAGCCATATTCAGTTTGTTCCAGACAAAATCAGGTAATTCTAACTCCTTGCCTAACATCCGTTGAATTAGCGGCTTTTTCATCACCCATTGGCTGATAAGTAGTACCAGAGAAAAAATGGCATAAATTACAGTCACTTTCCATTTAATAAATAAATCACTGTGGAAGGCCAGTGTCAGAGTGCCGAAAACAGCAACCATAACAAATGTAATTAAGGAGGATTTTTCAACTCTACGATAAATGAGGTAAGTAATGACAACAGCTAATCCTGTTGCTGCAATTAAGGCGCCAGATGCATAGAAAATGTCGTACATTTTGTAGACGACGAAGAAAACGACTAGCGGCAAAAAGTCTAAAAGTTGTTTCATAAATTGAACCCATTGTGAAGTCAATGATGGCATGTTTTTGAATTTGTGCCAGAGTGTACCAGATCTCAATGAAATGGTTTATTTATCAGGTAAAAAACATTTTTCATCTGTTTAGGTAATTTTATCACAATGAGTGACAAGCTAAGTGTGGGAGAGGGGAAGTTTGTGAGTTTCCATTTAGCAACGCATTATAACTAGGTTCCATTTTCACAAAAGGACATAAAGGCCATGTTGTGGGAAAGATTACATCGCTGGATGCCGGGCTTGGGAAATATCTGTCATTATCGTAGAGAATATTTCAGCCATGATATGCGTGCGGGCCTCTCTGTTGCCGCAGTAGCGCTGCCCGTTGCGATTGCTTATGCTGAATTAATGGGAATTAGTGCCATTATTGGTTTATATGCCTGTATTTTACCGATGCTTGCGTATGCACTGTTCGGTACTTCGCGGCAGTTGATTGTTGGGCCAGATGCGGCAACTTGTGCTGTCATTGCTGCTGCTGTTACACCGCTGGCATTGGGAAATGAGCATGTGCGTTGGCAGCTTGCCATAGTGATGACGTTAATGACGGGATTTTGGTGTATTTTGGCCAGCCATTTTCGACTGGGTGCCTTCGCTGATTTTATATCTCGTCCCATTTTGAAAGGCTTTATTAACGGTGTTGCGATTACCATTATGGCTGATCAGTTGGCTAAAGTTTTTGGGCTGTCTGGGTTGCCTGTGGAATTGATTGAACGATTGATTGCACTTCCCCGTAAATTATTAGAATCTCACTGGCCGACGGTAGGGATGTCAATAATGACGCTGCTGGTACTGCTTAATGTACATTTTCTCCGTCCGAGTTGGCCTGCTCCACTGGTGGCAATGATCGTATCGACTTATATCAGCTGGCAATTTCAACTCAGCCATTATGGCATCCAGATTGTGGGTAGTATGGGGAGTGGTTTGCCTATTGTTCCTATACCCGAATTTGAACCCGGTATCATACGTGATTTAGTGGTTCCTTCTATTAACTTAGCGGTGATCAGTTTCGTCAGTTTTATGATGACTGCTCGTAGTTTTGCCAGTAAAAATGGCTACCAAGTCGATGCAGATTTGGAACTTAGGGCATTGGGTATCGCCAATATTGCTTCGTCATTATCACAAGGTTTTGCTGTCAGTGCTGCGGGTAGCCGTACTGCGGTCAATGATGCGCTAGGCGGTAAAACGCAAATGGTGTCGGTGATAGCGGCTTGTGCCATTTTGCTGGTATTGCTATTTATGACAGAACTTTTGGTGTATATCCCTCTGTCATCACTGGGTATTGTTTTGATCTTTTCCACTTGGTCTTTATTGAGTCTAAAAAATCTTTGGGCTTATCGAAAACGCAATCGTCAGGCTTTTACCCTGTCAATCTTTACGTTAATTGCCGTCTTGCTGGTGGGAGTGATCGATGGTATCGGTTTTGCCGTTTTGTTGGGATTATTGCAATTTTTGCGGATAGTTTTTCGGCCTTCGGATCAGTTGCTGGGCGTGAATGACCAAGGTATGGTTCGTTCCATCCATAAGAATAATGATATCAAACCCGTTGATGGCATTATGATGTACCGCTTTAACTCTCCACTCACTTATTTTAACGTTGGATATTTCAAAAAACGGGTATTACAACATGTGAACAGTGCTGCAAATGATCCTGTGTGGTTAGTGGTCGATGCGACGGTTAGTTTTACTTACGATGATGTCAGTGTTTTTGCCGTGTTGGATGAGTTAATCACAGAATTAAAAGAGAAAGGTGTGACATTGGTCTTAGCAGGGCGCAGGACAGAACTGAATCGCTGGATTAAACAGAACAAACTGAGTCGTAGCGGTGACGATTTGATAGTTGTGCCGGATCTCTATTTTGCTATTCGTTTACTTCAAAGTAAGCAGCATGTGGAGGAAAAACAGGAGAAGTAACTGCAGTTCACCTCGCTACATTGCAGTGAGGTGAACTATTTTAGGTGCTTATTATTCAGTGATTATTAGATACCGTGTATGGTTTTATTTTGTGGTTTGATTAACATATACAAACGGAATAGATAAATCAGTAACAGGGATGATAAGAAATTATCCAGTACTGATAGCAACATATCGGGCATTTTTGTCAGTACAAGAGCCAGGATTAGCTTGGCGACAAGCCATAACAGTATAGCTGGGATCAACAACCGCATATTACCAAATGCCAACTTCCAACTATTTTGCATGGCTGCAAAAACATTTTTGCCTTTTTCAAACAAAAAAATAGGAGCCAGTGAGAATGCAATAGAAAACAGTATCCCCGGCAAGACCATTAAAGCGTAGCCGATTTGGACCAATAGGGTACTAATAAACATTAGCAAGAACATCTTGGGTAGTTGTGTTATTGATAATGTACTGGCATGAATGGCATTAGTTTGCTGACCGCTAGAGATAGCACTGATGAGTACCAGCATACTGGCCGTTAGTAGGGTACTACCAAATATATGGGTAAATAAAACTCCGAACATTGTGCGCATTAACATGAACTGCTCATCTGGCGTTAATTGCATCACGAAACGTTGGATACCTGTATTGCCGGACTCTTTGACTATATTTTGCAACTCGGCTAATAAATTGAGCTGTTCATCATTCGGCATGAGTAAATGCCCCAGCAGTGTTGTCACCAGCGCGGCTAAGACAGAGAGGATGACAATATTCAACAGTTGATTCTTTAAAAAGTTGATGCTGTCACGATACAGGGTATTTGCCGTGATGGGCATGAAAGTGGCTCCTATCAAATAAAACAACAATAGGGAACAATTGTACCTTGTTAGGGGGATTATTGGATACCTAAGATTTACTCCAATGCTTGATCCTGTATGTTGAGACTAGTGGGAGTAAGCGTTCTTTTTTGCCAGATTTCCTCAGTGTAGATTTTATATAAATGATCAATTCATTAACTTTGTGTTAATAAATTGATGAGAGGTTGGAATATTAAATAAAGGTTTTTAATGTATAATTTCTATTATTATTTATTGTTATTCATTTAAAAGTTGATATTAAGATATAAATCATGGGTGGTATTAAAATTAATATGCAGAGAATTTTGATTTAGATCAATTTAAAATGTCCAGTAAATGAAATAATAAAGCGGTAAGCGGTAAATACCTTACTTCGCCAAAAATATTTAAAAGATGTGATCTGTCTTAGATCACAATGGTAAACAAACGGGTATATTTCGGACTGGTTTAAAACCACATAAATGGGATGGATAATGAAGAAGATTTCTGCGCTTGTATTGGCTGTTGCTACGTTAGCCCCGTCATTGACTTTTGCCCATGAAGCAGGTGACTTCCTGTTCCGTGCGGGTACAGCAACGGTAAGGCCTCATGCGGGTTCTGATAATGTATTAGGATTGGGATCTTTTGGTGTCAATAATAATACTCAGTTGGGTTTAACTTTTGGTTACATGATTACTGATAATATTGGTGTTGAATTATTGGCAGCGACACCATTCCAGCATAGAGTCAGTTTACCAGGAGCGGGTGAGGTCGCTGAAGTTAAACATTTACCACCAACGCTAATGGCACAATATTATTTTGGTGCTACAGAAAATGAATTTCGTCCTTATGTTGGGATTGGTGTTAACTACACTACTTTCTTTAGCGAAAAATTTAATAATAATGCAACCGTGAAGGCTGCTAATTTAAATAGCTTGGATCTGAAAGATTCTTGGGGTATCGCTGGGCAGGTTGGTCTGGATTATCAACTGAACAAAAACTGGATGCTGAATACTTCGCTTTGGTGGATGAATATTGAAACTGATGTGAAATTCAAAGCCGGTGATGTAGATAAAAAATATAAAACCCGCCTTGATCCGTGGGTCTTTATGTTCGGTGTTGGTTATAGTTTCTAATTAAAGCTACGTGTGTGTTTGACTTTGACATAAGAGAGAACCAATGGGGCGTAATTGCCCCATTTTTTGTACTTACTATCTATCGCGTGTTCATAATTGGGTGGCGTTTTTCATGGCACGAACAAAATTCATTAATTTTTCCAGCATGATGTTGGGTTGATGCAAGTTATCTTCAATAATGTTGACAACAGCTGAACCTGAAATTGCACCCGCCGCACCGCCATTGAGAGCGTTCATAACCTGCTCTGGCTCTGAAATGCCAAAACCTTGTATAGCAGGGGCAGCGTGATATTCTTTGAGCTTGTTAATAATATGATTAAGTGGCTGTGGAGCGCGATTTTCACTACCAGTTACTCCCGCTCTTGATAGCAGATAGGTATATCCACGTCCAAATGAAGCAACTTCACGCAGTAAATCATCATTTGCATTAGGGGGACAAATAAAGATCGGGGCAATATCATGCTTTATGGCGGCTGAACGGAAAGGCGATGACTCAGATAACGGCACATCAGCCACAAGTACGGAGTCAACACCCGCATTTTTGCAGCGACGATAAAATTCATCAATGCCATTGTGAAAGACGAGATTGGCATAAACTAACAGGCCAATGGGTATATCAGTGTGTTTAGCTCGAATTTTAGCCAGCAGGTCAAAACATAATGTGGGAGTGACCTTGGATGATAACGCACGCAGATTGGCATTTTGGATAGTTGGGCCGTCAGCCAGGGGATCTGAGAACGGAATACCCAATTCAAGCGCATCAGCAGCACCTGAAATCAAGGTATCAATAATTTCCAACGATAATTCGGGATTAGGATCGCCAAGGGTGACAAAAGGAACAAAAGCGCCTTGTTTTTTGTTTTGCAGCTTCTTAAAAAGTTGTTCGTAACGTCCCATCAGATTTCCCCCCTGGATTTTAAAATATCGTGAACGGTAAAGATGTCTTTGTCACCACGGCCAGATAAATTGACAATGAATAATTGTTCCTTGTCTGGAGACTCATGGATCATTTTCAAGGCATAAGCCAAAGCATGAGAGGATTCCAGTGCAGGAATAATACCTTCATTGCGTGAGAGTTCCTGGAAGGCCTCCAGCGCTTCATCATCAGTAATTGAAACATAATCGGCTCTTCCGATGCTGTTTAAATAGGCATGTTGCGGACCAACGGAAGGAAAATCTAAACCCGCCGAAATGGAATAAGATTCTTCAATCTGCCCGTCTTCTGTCTGCATAATTGGCGTTTTCATGCCAAAGTAAATTCCCAATCTTCCGTGTTTCAATGGGGCACCATGCTCTCCAGTTTCAATACCATGCCCAGCAGGTTCAACACCAATCAAGCGGACATCATTTTCTGGAATGAATTCAGCAAACAAACCGATGGCATTTGAACCACCACCAATGCAGGCAATGACGGCATCAGGTAAACGGCCTTCTTTTTCCAGAATTTGAGCTTTGGCTTCTTCACCAATCATACGTTGAAATTCTCGTACCATTGTCGGATATGGGTGAGGGCCAGCCGCAGTGCCCAATAGATAATGCGCTTTTTCATAGCAACCCGACCAGTCACGCATTGCTTCGTTACAGGCATCTTTCAAGGTTGCCGAGCCGCTATGGACAGGGAGCACTTGTGCCCCCATCAAACGCATGCGAAAAACATTGGGCGATTGGCGTTCAATATCTTTTGCTCCCATATAAATACGGCACTTCAGCCCTAATAACGCACAAGCCAGGGCGGTTGCGACGCCATGTTGACCAGCGCCTGTTTCAGCAATGATTTCATGCTTTCCCATGCGTTTTGCCAACAATGCTTGTCCTAAAACCTGATTGGTTTTGTGAGCACCGCCGTGGAGCAAATCTTCACGTTTCAGGTACAAACGTGTTTTTGTCCCTTTAGTCAGGTTTTGACACAGTGTTAAGGCAGTGGGTCTGCCTGCATAGTTTTTCAGGAGATCCTGAAATGTATGCTGAAATTCAGGATCTTTCTGTGCGTCAATAAAGGCTTCTTCTAATTGGTTAAGTGCAGGGATCAAAATTTGTGGCACAAATTGTCCACCAAAGTCGCCAAAATAAGGATTCAATTTACTCATTGTTCTACTCATCCATTTTTATCTGAAAAATTAGTGATAACAGCGCAATTGTTGAAACACCTGCTTGATTTTCTGGCTGCTTTTGATACCCGGAGACACTTCAATTCCTGAGTTAAAATCCAGTCCATAACAGCCAAATGTTGCTGCCATTTGGCAGTTTTCAGCGTTCAGGCCACCAGCCAGAAAACTGTTATGCTGAATGAGTGGGTTGATTAACTGCCAGTCAAATGATTTTCCTGTTCCTCCTGCTCCGTTATCCAACAATAAGTGATCAACATGAGGTATTGCGGAAACTGCTACAGCATTAGACATATTAATGGCTTTCCAAATTTCACAATGTTCAGGTAGTACCGAGCGTAGGGAGTTAATGTAGTTTTCATCTTCACCTCCGTGCAGTTGAACTGCGGTGAGCGAAAGTTTACGGGCGATATTATTGACAAAATCAATGGGTTGATTTTGAAACACACCAACATATAGAAGAGAGGCTTCATTGATGATTTGTTGAGCTTTTTGCAGACTGATTTTGCGCGGTGATTTTTCAGCAAAAATTAAACCACCGTAAACGGCACCCATTTGCAACGCAGCTTTCGCATCCTGTGGGCGAGTCAGGCCACAAACTTTGTTGTCACCCAAAATCAGGCGGCGTAAAGCGAGATCTAAATTTTGTTGTGCCATTAAAGAACTACCAATAAGAAAACCATCGGCAAACTGGCTCAATTCCCGCACCTGGAGATGTTGGTGGATACCAGATTCACTGATGACGATAGTGTCTTTAGGTAAACCAACAGACAGTCTACGGGTACGCTCTAAATCAATGGACAAATCACGTAGATCTCGGTTATTGATGCCAATAACCTTTGCACCCAATTTAATTGCCCGTTGCCGTTCATCTTCATTACTGACTTCGGTCAGTACACCCATATCAAGACTGTGTGCCAATGCAGACAATTTACGATACGTATCGTCATCAAGGACAGAAAGCATCAGTAAAATAGCATCAGCCTGATAATAACGGGCAAGATAAACCTGATAGGCATCAATAATAAAATCTTTGCACAAAACAGGTTGATGTACCGCAGAACTGACCATTGCCAGAAAATCATAACTGCCCTGAAAGTATTTTTCATCGGTCAAGACAGAGATTGCAGCAGCATAAGGTTGATAAGTTTTTGCAATATGAACGGGATCGAAATCTTCACGAATCAGCCCCTTTGATGGAGATGCCTTTTTGCATTCCAAAATAAAAACGGTTTGCTTATGGGTCAACGCCTGATAAAACCGACGATGACTTGGAACGATAACATCAATAAAGCTTTCCAGCGGTTGCTCTGCCTTACGAGTAACCAGATATGCTGCTTTATCTTCAACAATTTTCTGTAATACGCTGGTTTTCATGATCTAGTCCTTGCTGCCAATGCCGTTACTTTTTCATAAGCCTGGCCGCTGTAAATAGTATCGAGTGCCAATTGAGTATTTTCCCGTAGATCTTCTTGCCCGTGGATCTTCATTAACAGAGCCACATTAGCTGCTACGGCATGAGCATGGGCTTTGCTTCCGTGGCCTTGCAATAACATTGCTAACATGTTGCGGTTTTCTTCAGGTGATCCACCTTTCAGTGAAGATATGGGATGGCTTGGCAAACCAAAATCTGTTGCTGTTAACTGATATTGGCTAATTTCACCGTGATGAAGTTCTGCAACATAGGTTGGTGCATGTAAGGCAACTTCGTCCATTCCTCCACTGTGTACAACGGCGGCGCGTTGATAACCCAAAGCGTGTAAGGTATGGGCTATGGGTTCAACTAATTCAGGGCCATAGACTCCGATGAGAGAAACAGGAGGACGCGCCGGATTGATCAACGGGCCAAGCACATTAAATAATGTTCGAGTTTTTAGTTGCTGGCGAACTTGCACCGCATGACGGAATCCACTGTGATATTGAGGTGCGAACAGGAAGCAGACACCAATTTCATCCAAGGCTCTGCGTGATTTTTCAGCTTGGGCATCCAATGCAATGCCGAATGCAGCTAATAAATCAGATGATCCAGACCGACTGGAAATACTGCGATTTCCATGTTTTACCACCTTAAGGCCACAAGCAGCAGCAATAAAGGCGCTGGCTGTTGAAATATTGATACTATTGGAACCGTCTCCACCTGTGCCGACGATATCACAAAACGTGTAATCAGGGCGAGGAAAGGGGGCTGCGTTTGCCAGGAACGCCTGGGCTGCGCCCGCAATTTCTTGTGGCTGCTCGCCACGCAGCTTCAGGCTAATTAACACAGCAGCCAGTTGTGTATCGCTCAGCTCACCATGAATAATGGCAGTGAATAGCTGCTGGCTTTCTTGTTGTGTCAGTGCCTGAGCACTGAATAATTTGTCAAAAATCAACTGCATTTTTCCATCCCTTTAAGTTTAGTGCCTTTCATTCGATACCCAAACTCACAACCCTTAAATCGTCAGCTCAATGCCCAAGCCAGTGTTTGTTCGAGCAGTTTGGCACCCCGCGTAGTTAAAATAGATTCGGGATGGAACTGAAAACCACAAACTTTGTGCTCATCATGGCGCACAGCCATCACGATATCGCCACATGAAGCAGAGACAGTCAGTGCTGTCGGAGTATGCACAGCGGCAAGAGAATGGTAACGAGCAACAGACAAAGGATTTGGTAGGCCGGAAAACATATCTTTCCCATCATGGATAGCGGGTGTTGCCTTGCCATGCAGAATTTCCTGAGCAGCAGAAACTTTTCCTCCATAAGCTTCAATAATCGCCTGATGTCCAAGACAAATTCCGATTATTGGGATCTGGCCTATCACTTGCTTGATCAATTCAGGCATACAGCCTGCCTCTGAGGGTTTCCCTGGACCGGGGGATAACATTAAAAGAGGAGATTCCATCTCATTAAGTTTGGCAATAATGATGGCTGCTGACACGGTATTGCGATAAATAATGACATGGTGACCATGAGTACGCAGTTGATCCACAAGGTTATATGTGAAGGAATCTACATTATCGAGTAAAAGAATATTAGCCATCAGAATGTTACCTCCACATGATGTGCTTGTGCAATTGCGCGAATAACGGCTCTGGCTTTACTGTGAGTTTCATCTACTTCTGACTGGGGAATGGAGTCCAGCACCACACCTACTCCAACTTGAATGGTAGCTTGGTCGTTTTCCACATAGGCAGAACGGATTACTATGCAGGTATCAAAATCCCCTTTGCCAGTGAAGTAACCGACGGCTCCGCCATAACTGCCACGCCGTTCACCTTCATATTCTGCGATGAGTTGCATCGCCCGAACTTTAGGGGCTCCCGTCAATGTGCCCATATTCATGCTGGCTTGATAGGCATGGAAGACATCTAAATCATGCCGGAGTGTGCCGACAACACGGGAAACCAGATGCATAACAAATGAATAGCGATCGACTTTGGTTAAATCGGCGACATATCGACTGCCTGGTTCGCAGATACGGGCTAAATCGTTGCGAGCTAAATCAACTAACATCACATGCTCAGACATTTCTTTAGCATCCGTGCGCATTTCCAGCTCAATTCGGCTATCAAGATCGGCATCCAATTCCCCGTTGTTATCGCGTCCGCGTGGTCGAGTACCGGCTATCGGATAAATTTCGATCTGGCGGTTGTTGGCATCATATTTAAGAGCACTTTCTGGTGAAGCCCCAAACAGGCAAAAATCCTGATCTTGCATAAAAAACATATAAGGGCTTGGATTTTGTTTTTTCAATACATGATAAGCGCTCAGCGGAGAAGGGCATGGCAAGGTGAAACGACGTGATGGAACTACCTGAAAAATATCCCCTTGACGGATAAATTGCTGTAGCTGGCGTACGATATTTGCGTATTGTTCATCACTTTGATCGCAGCCAACAGTAATACCGGGCAGTGTGACAGGTAAGAGTGGCTGAAGTGGGGCTGAAATAGCTGTAACTAAGGTTGCTAAACGCTCTTTAAGGCGTTTTCTTTCTGAATCGGATTCACCAAACAATAAAGTTTGCAGACGTGAGTGTTTATCTTGATGGTCGATCACTAATAGCGTTTCTGCGAGATAAAAACAGAAATCAGGGCAGCGTTGGCGATCTTCTACTGTAGGCAATGGTTCAAAACCGGCTACTAAATCATAAGCAAACAATCCACCAACAAAAATGGCATCGGGAGATTCTGAGAAGGATGCTAATGCTGTCAGGGCACGCAATGCATCAAAAACTGAATCGGATTTTAGCCGGCTGTCTTCGTCCAGATTGTGCTCAATAGCAGGAAACCGTGCTTGCATAACCTTCGGCTCTACGTCTAATTGGGCTTTGTCTGAAAGTAAATTCGCGAGTATCGGGATCAGGTTTTGGCCATTTTCAGTGAGTGCTTCAAAAGTAACTTGACGCCCATTGGCTGTAATGCGCATAGCGCTATCAATGATCAGGATGCTTTTGAGATTCTTTTTACTGTGAATTTCAGCAGAATCCAGCAATAACGTTGCTGGGCGATTACTACAAAGTTGGTGAAAAAGCAGTGTTGGATCTGTCTGGTAGAGAGTATCCACCTGACTTATAGAGATATTAAATTCTTTGCCAGTCATCTTCATACCCCATTTCTAATCTTTATTCATAAAAACTTGCGTTATAAGAAAATAGCTACAAAAAAACCCGCCTCTTGAGGGCGGGTTTTGGCACTTGCGTATCTATTCTTGATTTATGTGCGTGAGCCAACCGCCCTGACTGGGAAGTTGTGCCACCAACGCTTTGACTGCTTAGGTTGCATAAATACGCTCATTTCGAGTGCCTCATTGATTCAATGGATTTTTGATAAAGGTTTTTTTAGTAAAGAGTGTTTCAGTTAACCTGTGTACTAGTAAACTGGTTCGAGGTTTGCTTGTCAATGATTTTTTTTACTCTTGTGTTATCATTACCGCTTTGCGCTTGATTGCGCTTCATATCACTTTAATCGATAGTGCCTTTTTCCCATCCGAAAAACAGGTAAAAAAACAATGACTGAAGCCGCCAGTGAAATGACAAAACGCTATGATCTGCATAGCCATACGACCGCTTCAGATGGTGTTTTATCACCTGAGCAGCTCGTGGACAGAGCCATTGCTATGGGTATTGATGTACTGGCAATTACCGATCATGATACGACGGAGGGTATTCCGTCTGCTTTAAATCATATTCAGCAAAATAATTTGCCATTAACATTGATATCCGGCGTTGAAATTTCGACATTATGGCAAAATCTGGAAATTCATATCGTTGGCTTACACATTGATATCAACTCTATTTCCTTACGGAAGTTTTTAGCGCATCAAGTTGATTTAAGGCAACAGCGTGGTATTGAAATGGGGCAACGGTTGGCCAAAGCAGGCATTGCCGATGCTTGGGAAGGTGCATCTAGATTAGCCAATGGTGGACAAGTCACTCGCGGCCATTTTGCCCGTTATTTGGTAGAAACGGGAGTTGTACCGACTATCCCGAAAGTGTTCAAAAAATATCTGGTAAAGGGAAAAATCGGTTATGTCCCACCGCAATGGTGTACAATCGAGCAGGCTATTGAAACCATTCATCAGGCAGGGGGACGGGCTGTGATTGCCCATCCCGGTAGGTATAATTTGTCGACGAAGTGGCTAAAACGGTTAATAGTTTGGTTTAAACAACATGGTGGTGATGCAATGGAAGTTGCACAGTGCCAGCAAGCCCCTAATGAAAGACAACAACTTGGTCAGCTGGCAAGAGAATATGGGTTGAAAGTATCATTAGGATCGGATTTTCACCAACCTTGTTCATGGATAGAACTTGGGCGCAATTTGTGGTTACCCGGTGATGTTGTACCGATATGGCACGATTGGTCACGGCTTGGGGCTGCATAGAAGTATAGAGGTTATATTTATGAGCCAGTTTTTTTATATCCACCCTGACAATCCACAAATCCGTCTTATTGATCAAAGTGTGGATGTACTGAAAAAAGGCGGAGTTATCATCTATCCTACTGATTCAGGTTATGCCATTGGTTGTTGCCTTGAAAATAAGGATGCTATGACCCGTATATGCCGTATTCGCCAATTGGAAGGACGCCACAATTTTACGTTGATGTGTCGTGACTTGTCTGAAATTGCCACTTATGCTCATGTAGATAATCAGGCGTTCAGGTTGATCAAAAATAACACGCCAGGCAATTACACTTTTATTTTACAGGCGACAAAAGAAGTACCGCGTCGCTTGATGAATGAAAAACGCAAAACCATCGGCTTGCGAGTTCCTTCTAATCCTATTGCGTTGGCCTTGCTGGAAGGGATGTGTGAGCCATTGATGTCATGTAGCTTAATTTTGCCCGGAAATGATTTTGCCGAATCTGATCCTGAAGAGATTAAGGATACTTTGGGTAAACAAGTTGATTTAATCATTCACGGTGGTTATCTTGGGCAGCAACCGACGACGGTAATAGATTTGACTGGGGATTCACCAGTAATTCTTCGTGAAGGCGAAGGTGATGTAACACCTTTTTTATAAAGTGTACGTTTTTTTTAAAGTATACGATTCAATTTTTATTTAGTATCACGACGCCTGTGAAGGCGACAATAGAGGTTGCTCAATGAGCGATAAAACAGAAAAGTTACAAAAAGTTCTCGCGCGTTCTGGTCATGGTTCCCGTCGCGAAATCGAGGGGTATATCCAACAAGGACGCATTAGCATTGATGGTAAGATTGCAACGTTGGGTGATCGAATCGAAGTTAAGCCCTCAATAAAAATTCGTCTGGATGGACGGATCTTAAATATCAAAGAGCCACAGAAAACAATTTGCCGTGTTTTGGCTTATTATAAACCGGAAGGTGAATTGTGTACCCGCCATGATCCTGAAGGCCGTCCGACTGTGTTTGATCGTCTGCCAAAAATGCAAGGCGCACGCTGGATTGCGGTAGGGCGTCTGGATATTAATACCAGCGGGTTGTTGTTGTTTACTACCGATGGGGAATTGGCTAACCGTTTAATGCACCCAAGCCGCGAAGTTGAGCGTGAATATGCAGTTCGTGTGTTCGGTGAAGTCGATAACGCAAAACTCCGTCAATTGACACAAGGTGTACAACTGGAAGATGGCCCGGCTTCATTTAAGACCATTGCGTTTAAAGGTGGAGAAGGTATCAACCAATGGTACAACGTTACTCTGACAGAAGGCCGTAATCGCGAAGTCAGACGCTTATGGGAAGCCGTTGGTGTGCAAGTCAGCCGCCTGATCCGTGTGCGTTATGGCGATATCGATCTGCCGAAAGGTTTGCCGCGTGGTGGCTGGACTGAGTTGGGGTTGGAACAGACTAACTATTTACGTCAATTGGTTGATTTGGATGAAGAGATTTTGACCAAAGTCGCTGTTGGGCGTGATCAACGCCGCGTTAAGGCTAATCAGATCCGCCGCGCGGTAAGACGACATACTCAGGTTGTATCCCGTCCGGCAGGAAAACGTCCTGCAAGCAGTTCTCGTCAGAATGCAGGGAAGAAGACCACATCTAAAGGTCGTTAATACGTTTAAGCCGCTGTTTCAGCCATATCAGCATTTATCTAAAGCGATTGAAACAGCGGATTCATTTACCAATCAATGCCTTTCTGTGCCTTAATTCCGGCATTAAACGCATGTTTTGCCGGGCGCATTTCCGTAATCGTATCGGCATATTCCAGTAATTCTCGATGGCATCCTCTGCCTGTGATAATCACACTTTGATGGGCAGGACGCTGTTTAAGGGCAGTCAGAACCTCGGTGAGTTCTAAGTAACCATAACTAACCATATAGGTTAATTCATCCAGCACTACAAGGTGCAATGAAGGATCAGATAGCATTGCCGCAGCCTGTTTCCAGGCTGTTTGACAGGCTGCTGTGTCTGATTCGCGATTTTGAGTCTCCCATGTGAAACCTGTTGCCATCACATGAAATTCAACACCTTGCTGTATCAGCAAGTTCCTTTCACCGCTTTCCCATGTCCCTTTGATGAATTGGATAACACCAGCACGTTGTCCATGCCCGATTGCACGAGTAACTGTGCCAAATGCAGCGGTAGTTTTTCCTTTACCGTTTCCTGTGAACACAATAACAATCCCCCGTTCTTGTTGTGCTGCTTCAATACGGGCATCGACTTTTTCTTTCAGGCGTTGTTGCCTTTTCTGGTACTGGCTATTATCTCTGGTCACGATTCAGCAGGTCCCGCTTTGCGTCCGGGTTGAGCATCAAAACTGATGCCAGAATCATTTCGGCTGTCATCTCCCATTACATAAAGATAGACAGGCATAATATCCGCTGGTGTTTTTAACTTAGCGGGATTTTCATCAGGAAAAGCACATGCTCGCATGCTGGTGCTTGTTCCGCCAGGATTGATGCAGTTAATACGCAGGGAAGTATCCCGATATTCTTGTGCCAAAACTTGCATTAGGCCTTCTGTAGCAAATTTGGAAACAGCATATGCTCCCCAACCACTTCTGCCCTCACGGCCGACACTGGAGCTGGTGAACACCAAAGAAGCGCTAGTGGATTTTAATAATAGAGGGATCAATGCCTGAGTCAGCATAAAAGTAGCGTTGACATTCACTTGCATCACTTCATGCCAAAGTTGTACAGGCTGTTCTACGATAGGGGAAACAGCACCAAGAAGCCCAGCGTTGTGCAAGACACCATCCAAATGTGAATAATGCTGGGCCAGATAGTTGGCGAAAGTTTGGCATTCTTCTGCGGTCACTGTCAGCAGATCCATCGTATAAATGTCAGCAGATAAACCACTATCGTTTGCAATTTGCTGCCTGACTGCTTCCAGTTTAGCGGTGGTACGTCCCAGCAGAATAACTTGTGCACCGTGGCGGGCATAAGTCAGCGCGGCTTCGCGCCCAATGCCATCGCCAGCACCGGTTATTAAAATAATTTTTTGTTGTAGCAGATGACTATTGGGTTGGTAATCAAACATCGAACAATCTTCCTATATTGCTTGTGAATCTATGACTGCCATTTCAGGATGGCTCATACAGGTCATCATCAGAACAAAACTTAAGGTTCCCGTCAAATTTGCCTGCATTGGTGAAAAATGGGTAAAAGAGTGTAACTCCAATTGAGATAGGTTAAGCAAACTGTTAGGGCAAGGTATTCGGTTTTTAGTTAGAATGAAACAAACATATTGTTCATCAATTAATAAAGGTGGAGCTGTGGAATATTTGTCTCTATACGGATTGTTCTTAGCCAAAGTGCTCACGGTGGTTTTGGCAATCGCCATTCTGACGGTCGTTTGTATCGGATTAGGTGTACGTAAAACAATGCACAAAGGGGAATTGAAGCTGACTAATCTTGGTAAGTCATACAAGGAAAGACAGCGCCAGATGCAGCAGGCTCGAATGAGTGAAGCAGAACAAAAAATTTGGCAAAAAACATTTAAAAAACAGCAAAAAAGTGACGCTAAACAGAAAAAAGCGGAAGCCAAAACGGGTCAGAAAGGCATACAGAAGCCAAATCTTTATGTTTTGGACTTTAAAGGTAGTATGGATGCCCGTGAAGTGGAGTCACTCCGCGAAGAGATCAGTGCAATACTGGCTGTGGCTGACAAAAAAGATGAAGTTTTGCTGCGACTGGAAAGTCCTGGTGGTGTGGTTCATGGATATGGACTGGCAGCATCTCAATTGGTTCGTTTGCGGCAGAAAGAGATACGTCTGACAATTGCCGTGGATAAAGTAGCTGCAAGTGGTGGATACATGATGGCTTGTGTGGCTGATCGCATTATTGCTGCACCGTTTGCCATTATCGGTTCCATTGGCGTTGTGGCTCAATTACCAAATATTCATAGGTTATTGAAGAAAAATGATATTGATGTTGAATTGCATACTGCGGGCGAATATAAACGTACCCTGACTGTTCTGGGAGAAAATACTGAACAGGGACGCAAGAAATTTCAGGAAGATTTGAACGAAACGCATAAGTTATTCAAATCATTTATCCATCAATATCGTCCATCTTTGGATGTGGAAAACGTAGCTACTGGTGAATATTGGTACGGTACACAAGCAAAAGAAAATGGGTTGATTGATGATGTGGGTGTCAGTGATGATTTTCTGATTGAAAAAATTGAACATTGTGAAGTAATCGGTGTTAATTATTATCGCCGCAAACGTGCCATAGACCGTTTTATGGGGAGTGCGATGGAGAACGTTGACAAATTGTTTATGCGTTGGTGGCAAAGGGGAGAAAAACCTTTGTTGTAACGGAAAAATCAGTTACCTAAAACTACCGCAGATATTATGCGGGTAAATAGAAGAGATTTATATATCCTTTATTGCCCGCATATTTATTGATAATTGATTAACCAATCAGGGATGATACTCCGTTCTCTTTGTTCCGCGCTCTCTGCGTACATGCCTTGTATAAAATCTTCGTGTTTCTTAATGATTTCATTTACTTTTTTTAGTAACTGCTTTCGCTTAACAGGCATGGTTTTAGTTTTCATTTATTGTGCTCCTTCAAAAAATAAGTTGTTGCGCATCGTTTTTTATCAGGTAGAGTGTGGGCTTTTCGTCATGCAGATGGAAGATTTTGTTTACAACTGTTAAAACATACAATTGTATGGTTTGTGTAGGTATATAAAATATCCTAAATATTTCAAAGGGTTTTGCGCTTAAGCAAAGGTACAAGATAAAAATTAGTTGATATCTTGCAAATCTATCGCAATATAAAAAGAGGTTTTATTTTATATATCGCAACATAACGCCGTGATTTTCGCCATCTGAAAAGAAGATAATTAGGTAAAGGTAACTATGGCTAAAGCTCTTGTTATAGTGGAGTCCCCGGCAAAAGCCAAAACAATCAATAAATATCTGGGGAATGACTACGTTGTAAAATCCAGTGTAGGTCATATCCGTGATTTGCCGACGAGTGGAACAGTGAGTCAAAAGAGTTCAAGCTCATCTACCGATAAGAATAAAAAGAGAGCAAAAAAAGATGAGAAAACGGCGCTGATCATCCGTATGGGTGTCGATCCTTATCATGATTGGGAAGCGAACTATCAAATTTTGCCAGGCAAAGAAAAAGTTGTTTCAGAGCTGAAAACGCTGGCTGAAAAAGCTGATCATATCTATCTTGCAACAGACCTTGACCGCGAAGGGGAGGCTATTGCATGGCATCTGCGAGAAGTGATTGGTGGAGATGAATCCCGTTTCAGCCGGGTTGTATTCAATGAAATTACCAAAAATGCAATCACACAGGCTTTTGATAATCCCGGTGAATTGAATCTTGACCGTGTGAATGCCCAGCAAGCGCGTCGTTTTATGGATCGCGTTGTAGGTTACATGGTTTCACCGCTACTGTGGAAAAAAGTTGCCAGAGGGTTATCCGCTGGGCGGGTGCAATCTGTCGCAGTTCGTCTTGTGGTTGAGCGGGAACGTGAAATCAAGGCATTTGTGCCGGAAGAATATTGGCAACTGCACGCGGATTTAATGGCTAAGGGTGATATCTCTCTCCATATGGAAGTTACCCATGAGAAGGGAAAACCATTTAAACCCGTAAATGCGCAACAAACGCAGTCAGCAGTATCTCTGCTTGAAAAAGCGAGATACAAAGTGATTGAGCGTGAAGATCGTCCAACATCGAGTAAGCCAGGTGCACCATTCATTACCTCAACATTGCAACAGGCTGCAAGTACACGGCTTGGGTTTGGGGTTAAAAAAACCATGATGATGGCGCAACGCTTATATGAAGCTGGGTATATCACTTATATGCGTACCGATTCGACTAACTTGAGTCAGGACGCGTTGGAAATGGTTCGTGGTTATATCAGTAACCATTTTGGTGATAAATACTTGCCGAAAAGTGTCAATGTTTACAGCAGCAAGGAAAACTCTCAGGAAGCCCATGAGGCGATTCGACCTTCTGATGTTAATGTCATGGCAGAAGAATTGAAAGATATGGAAACTGATGCACAAAAATTGTATCAGCTTATCTGGCGTCAATTCATTGCTTGTCAGATGACACCTGCGAAATATGATTCCACGACATTGATCGTTCAAGCTGGCGATTTTGAGTTACGCGCCAAAGGCCGTACTCTGCGTTTTGATGGTTGGACAAAAGTCATGCCGATTTTGCGCAAAGGAGATGAAGATAATACTTTGCCGGTGGTGGAAGTGGGCACAGAGCTTGATGTGCAACAGTTGATACCAAGCCAGCACTTTACAAAACCACCTGCGCGTTTCAGTGAAGCGTCCTTGGTCAGGGAGTTGGAAAAACGTGGGATTGGTCGTCCATCGACTTATGCATCAATTATTTCAACCATTCAAGAGCGTGGTTATGTTTGCGTTGAAAATCGGCGGTTCTATGCAGAGAAAATGGGTGAAATTGTCAATGATCGTTTGGAAGAAAATTTCAACGAATTGATGAACTACGATTTTACGGCAAGAATGGAAGACCAGCTCGATCATGTAGCCAACAATGACGCAAATTGGAAAGGCGTTTTGGACGAATTTTTCTCCAATTTCAGTGAACAGCTTGATGTTGCCAGTAAAGAACCAGATGAAGGCGGAATGCGCCCGAACCCGATGGTGATTACCTCAATTGGGTGCCCGACCTGTAGCCGTCCAATGGGAATTCGTACTGCAACAACAGGGGTATTTCTTGGCTGCTCTGGTTACGTGTTGTCACCTAAAGAGCGATGCAAGCAGACGATTAACCTTATCCCGGAAAATGAAATCCTAAATGTCCTGGAAGGGGATGATGCTGAAACCAATGCATTGCGTGCTCGTCGGCGCTGTAAAAATTGTGGTACAGCGATGGACAGTTATTTGATTGATAACCAGCGTAAATTGCACGTATGCGGTAATAACCCGGAGTGTGATGGTTATGAAGTTGAAGAAGGTGAATTCCGCATTAAGGGTTATGACGGTCCGATAGTTGAGTGTGATAAGTGCGGTTCAGAAATGCACCTGAAAATGGGGCGTTTTGGTAAGTACATGGGTTGTACAAACGAAGGGTGTAAAAATACCCGTAAAATTTTGCGTAATGGGGAAGTGGCGCCACCGAAAGAAGATCCGGTTCCGTTACCTGAGCTGGCATGTGAAAAATCGGATGCTTACTTTGTTCTGCGTGATGGTGCAGCAGGGGTGTTTTTAGCAGCCAACACCTTCCCTAAATCTCGCGAAACGCGAGCACCATTAGTTGAAGAGCTTGTTCGGTTCAAAGATCGCTTGCCGGAAAAATTGCGTTATTTAGCGCAAGCGCCTGTTGCTGATCCGGAAGGGAATAAAACAGTTGTTCGTTTTAGCCGTAAAACTAAACAGCAGTACGTTTCGTCAGAGAAAAATGGCAAGGCCACCAGATGGACCGCATTTTTTGTTGAAGGGGCTTGGGTTGTGAAAGAAAAGTAATCGATCTTTAAGATAAATTTGTGCATTATATCCTCATTTATTGGGTATAATTCATAGAAATATATTTAGAGATATATTTCTTTTTTTATGGGAAATGTAACTTTTCTTTCTAAAAAGCCAGTTCTATGGACTGGCTTTTTTTGTATTTCGACAAAATTAAAACACAATATATCTGCAACAGGTGCTTGATAATAGTTACTCATCTTAATTATTTGTTATATAAATATATAGCAAGTGTTATAGTGGTTATATTCCTACAGATATATATTCTATATAGTTATAAGTGAGTAACCATTAGCAATATAGCAATTGGTTAAACTACAAAACGTTCATACATTTGATTATTAGGGACAGTGCTGATATGAAACTACAGCAATTGCGTTATATTGTAGAGGTGGTTAACCACAATCTAAATGTATCTTCTACAGCAGAAGGGTTGTATACCTCTCAACCGGGGATCAGCAAACAAGTCAGGATGCTCGAAGATGAGCTGGGGATTCAGATATTTGCTCGTAGTGGTAAACATTTGACGCACGTGACTCCAGCTGGTGAAGAAATTGTCCGTATTTCACGTGAGGTTCTGTCAAAAATTGATTCAATTCGTTCTGTTGCCAGTGAACACACCTATCCAGATCGCGGTTCTTTATATATAGCGACGACCCATACACAAGCAAGATATGCTTTACCTCCTGTTATTAAGGGCTTTATTGAACGTTATCCCAATGTATCACTGCATATGCATCAAGGTTCTCCAACGCAAATTGCGGAAGAGGTATGCAAAGGAAATAGTGATTTTGCGATAGCAACAGAAGCACTGCATCTCTATAGCGATCTGATTATGTTGCCTTGTTATCATTGGAACCGTTCTATTGTGGTGACGAAAGATCACCCTCTTGCTAGTAGACAGAATGTGACGATTGAAGAACTGGCTGAATATCCGATTGTAACCTATACGTTTGGTTTTACTGGGCGCTCTGAGTTGGATGTTGCTTTTGATCGGGTTGGTTTGAAACCTAAAATCGTATTTACGGCAACAGATGCCGATGTGATTAAAACTTATGTGCGGTTAGGGTTAGGGATTGGTGTGATTGCCAGTATGGCCGTAGAACCCGTTAAGGACGGTGATTTAGTACGTATTGATATGCGTGATCAATTCGGTTACAGCACTACCAAGATCGGCTTTCGACGCAGTAGTTTTCTGCGCAGTTATATGTATGATTTTATTTGGCGTTTCGCGCCACATTTGACGCGTGATGTCGTGGATAAAGCCATTGCGTTACGCTCCAATGAAGAAATCGAAGAAATGTTCAAAGATATCGAACTGCCGATAGTGTAAAAAGATATTTACTATCAGAAAAATAGATATAAATAAGATAGATAGTGTCAAGAAGATTAAACCACCTCCAAACAGCAGGCAGGTGGTTGATCTTTTATTTTATGTCCCCTTTGGACTCATTGTCTTAAATTCACCACTGAAAAAATTGTCAGAATTTTCTATTGAAGATTTTTGATTTTTGAGAATGAAATTATCGAAAGCTATTTTAACTTCGTGATTTTCTAACGATTGATAATGAAATAAGGAAATACAAGAGGAGTAAGTAAATTCAACATTAATATTCTCGCTAGAAGCGCAATTTGACGTCACTGTTGAGTTGGTTCTGTCAAAATCTATTTTATAGAGTTTTATTTTAGGGGCATACATGACCCGATCTTCAACGCCAATTGCTTCAATAACACTGGCTAATGTGAGGGTGGAATAATGATCTCCATTCCGTTTTAAACCCAGCCTTATAGCATCACCTTGTTTTTGCAAAAAATCGGAAAAGCTTTTCAGGCTTGGAGAGTTTGCATTTAAAATAATATCCATGATGAGTTGGAGTAAATTAGTTGCAATAGAAACGCCTTTCATTTCATGCTGATAGGTTTGACTTTCGACATTCATGATACTCATCAAGGGCAGTTTTGCCATGATATCACCCCAAAATTGAATGTCAGTCTTATATTTTTTGCCATGAGTATTGGTATATTTGGCGATATAATCGGCGGCTATTGAAGAAAGGGCGATCTGTATTTTTTTGATTTCATTCATTTTCTGTATGACACTGCCTTTGTCGACAATATTTGAAGTAATAATAAATTGGACAAGGCCGTCTGTATCACTAAGCTGATAATCCGACAAGGAAAATTTATCTCTAATGCCAGCCGAAAAAAACTGATCGGCTTGTTTTATATGGCTCAGGTAATGTTGGTATTCTTTGTTTTTTTCTGTATCCATAATTTTGCCTCCAATCTCTAATAAACGTATTGAGTATCCTGAATATACCTTTATTTTTCAAATTTCAATTTGAAACCTATTAGCCAGAAATGCGTAGAAACTTTAGAGTCAATTCAATCAAACTCTTATGGCGTGAATAAAACATATCTACTTTGGAGGTGTCATCATTAAAATTTATCAATAAATGAGGATTTACAGCTAGTTAGCAAAATGTGTGGTGACGGAATAACAAATAGTTGCTTATATGTTATGTTTAATGGTAGCTGACCATCAATAATAAGAAAGGAGAGGAGTTATGTCGTTTAAATTGAAAACGGACTGTGCTTCAACGCTCTCGATCGGAAGCAAATCCACTGGCAGTGAAACCTATCACTATTACAGTTTACCTCTGTTATCTGAACGAGTTGGCAATATATCCCGCCTGCCAAAGTCACTGAAAGTTCTGCTCGAAAATCTCTTGCGCAATGTTGATGGTGAATCAGTTGTGGAAGATGATTTGCAGGCGTTGGTGGAATGGCAAAAAACCGGTCATGCAGATCGAGAAATTGCTTATCGCCCCGCCCGCGTACTTATGCAGGATTTTACAGGTGTGCCGGCTGTCGTCGATCTTGCTGCGATGCGGGAAGCTGTGTTGAGACTTGGTGGAAATGTAGAGCAGGTTAATCCGTTATCCCCTGTTGATTTGGTTATCGATCACTCGGTGATGGTTGATAAATTTGGCACTGAACAGGCATTTTCAGAAAACGTCCAGATAGAGATGGCACGTAATTATGAACGTTATCTGTTCTTGCGTTGGGGACAGAAAGCTTTTAATCGTTTCCGCGTTGTCCCTCCCGGAACAGGGATTTGCCATCAGGTTAACCTGGAATATCTGGGTAAAGCCGTTTGGTATGAAAATCAGGATGGTAAGGATTTTGCTTATCCTGATACGTTGGTCGGAACGGATTCTCACACAACCATGATTAATGGGATGGGCGTTCTGGGATGGGGTGTAGGGGGAATTGAAGCCGAGGCAGCGATGCTGGGACAGCCGGTTTCTATGCTGATCCCAGATGTTGTTGGCTTTAAACTGACCGGAAAATTGCAAGAAGGGATCACAGCAACTGACCTTGTACTGACTGTGACACAAATGCTGCGTAAGCACGGTGTTGTGGGTAAATTTGTTGAATTTTATGGTGATGGGTTATCTGATTTGCCGTTGGCAGATCGGGCAACTATTGCCAATATGTCCCCTGAATATGGTGCGACTTGTGGTTTCTTCCCTGTTGATGACATTACATTAGACTATATGCGTTTAACGGGGCGCCATGAAAAAGAAATTGCTTTGGTTGAAGCTTATTGCAAAACTCAGGGTTTATGGCGTAATACGGGAGATGAGCCTATTTTTACCAGCACCCTAGAGTTGGACATGTCGACAGTTGAAGCAAGTTTAGCTGGACCGAAACGTCCTCAAGACCGGGTTGCATTGGGAAATGTACCACAAGCTTTTCAATCCGCCACAGAATTGGATATTCATAAAACCCAAGAACACTCATCAGCGGTATCAGTGACTTTAGATAACCAAACGTTTTCATTGCAAGATGGTGCTGTGGTGATTGCTGCCATTACTTCTTGCACGAACACCTCTAATCCCAGTGTATTGATGACAGCGGGATTACTTGCCAAAAAAGCGGTTGAAAAAGGTTTGCAGCGTCAACCATGGGTTAAAACTTCACTGGCTCCTGGCTCGAAAGTTGTGACAAGTTATTTAGAATTGGCAGGTTTCATGCCATATCTGGAAAAATTGGGTTTTAATTTAGTGGGGTATGGTTGTACTACCTGTATTGGTAACTCTGGGCCATTGCCTGATCCTATTGAAGCTGCGATTAAACAAGCGGATTTAACTGTTGGAGCTGTGCTTTCCGGTAATCGAAATTTTGAAGGGCGCATTCATCCTTTGGTGAAAACTAACTGGCTAGCATCACCGCCGCTGGTGGTAGCTTATGCGCTTTCTGGCAATATGAGAAAGGATCTGACACGAGAGCCTATTGGGAAAGATCAACAAGGTAATGATGTTTACTTGAAGGATATTTGGCCTGATAGTGCAGAGGTTGCAGAAGCGGTTGGAAAAGTCAGAACTGAAATGTTCCATAAAGAATACGATTCTGTGTTTGATGGTGACGAAAGTTGGCAATCCTTGAGCGTCGAAAGCTCAGCAACTTATGCTTGGCAGGCGGATTCCACCTATATACGCAATCCGCCTTTCTTCAGTGATATGACGGCTGAGCCTAAACCAGTTACAGACATTCATCAGGCTCACATTTTGGCGATCTTGGGGGATTCAGTCACGACGGATCATATTTCTCCTGCGGGAAATATCAAAGCTGACAGTCCTGCCGGACGTTATTTGCAAGAACATGGTGTTGCACCAAAAGATTTTAATTCGTATGGTTCAAGGCGTGGCAATCATGAGGTTATGATGCGAGGAACGTTTGCTAACATTCGTATTCGTAATGAGATGGTATCAGGGGTTGAAGGAGGTTATACCCGGCATATTCCTTCACAATCCCAACTTGCTATTTATGATGCAGCGATGCGTTATCAGGAGGAAAAAATACCATTAGCCGTTATTGCGGGGAAAGAATATGGTTCAGGATCAAGCCGTGACTGGGCTGCAAAAGGAACAAGACTACTGGGAGTCAGGGTTGTAATTGCAGAATCTTTTGAACGCATTCACCGCTCTAACTTGATTGGTATGGGTGTCTTGCCATTGGAATTTCCTCAAGGCGTTAGCCGCAAGAGCTTAAACCTGACAGGTGAGGAGCGAATTGATATTACAGGATTATCTAACATTCAACCTGGGCAGACAATTGCAGTGAAAGTTACCTATGCCAATGGACAGGAAATTGTGATTGATACCCGTTGCCGCATTGATACGGGAACAGAACTGTCTTACTTCTATCATGATGGTATTTTGCATTATGTGATTCGTAATATGCTGAAATGATAAAAAACTGAAAAATCGCATTTAGAAATAAAAACTGCGCCCACACTGACGCAGTTTTTATCTTTTACAGAAAGTCATTAGAGAACTTTTAGCTTGATTTGGACAGCAAATGGCCCATTCGGTTGGCTTTGGTATCCAAATAGTGAGCATTTTGGGAATTACGTCCTACGATCAATGGAACACGTTCGGTGATATTAATACCTGCTTCTATCATGATTTCAACTTTTTTAGGGTTGTTAGTAAGAAGACGAATTGTATTAATATTCAAAATATTATACATGTCTGAACACAGGGTGAAATCTCTTTCATCGGCAGCAAAACCTAATTGATGGTTGGCTTCAACAGTATCAATACCTTGATCCTGTAAAGCATAGGCACGAATTTTATTCAGCAGGCCAATATTGCGGCCTTCCTGGCGGTGATAGAGCAAAACACCCCGGCCTTCCTGACTAATTTGCGAAAGTGCAGCTTCTAATTGAAAACCACAGTCGCATCTTAGACTGAATAAAGCATCTCCAGTGAGGCATTCTGAGTGGATGCGCGATAATACAGGTTCATCACCAGAAATATCGCCGAAAACAAGAGCGACATGATCGCGGCCTGTTTTGATTTCTTCAAATCCAATCATTAAAAACTCGCCCCATGGTGTAGGTAATTTTGCTTCAGCTACTCGTTTTAGTTGTATTTTTGTATTCATATATTGATTTAACTCGTTATAAATATTGCGATATCAGAACAATATCGGTTGAGAAATCAGCTAAAACTACGCAAAAATTTTCTCTGATTACAACGCATGCACGCCGACGCATTGTAACAGAAATTATTATTGCGCATGAATAAAGCGTCGGGTCCTTTAATGATAAATATATTAACATGCTAAACTATAGGCAGATTTTTGCAGATGTATTTATTACAAGAAGAGGGAAATCAGCGTTTATTGCAATAAATTGCTTCCTTTACGTAGACGTGTGTAGACGAGAAATGCTAATTTAACACGCCACTATGTCTGTTATTTGGCATAATCAATCAGCAACGATAGATAACAGGAAGAAATGTGAAATATTTTCTGATCTTATTACTGGCACTGGTTGTTTTTGTTATCTCAGTGACGCTGGGAGCAAATAATAATCAGATAGTGACGTTTAATTATTTGATTGCTAAGGGTGATTACTCTGTATCCACATTGCTGGCTGCGTTGTTTGCTGTTGGCTTTATTCTCGGTTGGGGAGTTTGTGGTTTTTTTTACCTACGCGCCTGTGTTTCTTTGCGACATGCGAAACGCAAAATCAAGCGACTGGAAACTCAAGTGGAACAACCATCTGAATCATCCAAAAAAGTCGTATCTACCGTAGCATTAAACAAGGAATAATTCTCTATGTTAGAGCTGTTGTTTCTGTTGCTTCCCATTGCTGCCGCCTATGGCTGGTATATGGGGCGCAGAAGTGCTCAACAAGATAAACAACAATCGGCTGACCGCCTTTCGCGTGAATATGTTGATGGTGTTAACTTTTTGCTCTCCAATCAGCAAGATAAGGCGGTAGATTTATTTCTTGATATGCTGAAAGAGGATAGCTCTGCATTTGAGGCTCACCTAACATTGGGAAATCTTTTCCGTTCCCGTGGTGAAGTTGAAAGAGCTATTCGTATTCACCAGTCCCTAATGGAAAGTGCTTCCCTGACATTTGAACAGCGTTTGCTTGCGATCCAGCAACTTGGGCAAGATTATATGGCTGCTGGAGTTTATGATCGCGCAGAGAACATGTTCGTTCAGTTAGTTGACGAAACTGATTTCCGTGAAAATGCCTTTAATTCCTTGCTAACCATCTATCAGTCAACCAGTGATTGGAATAAAGCCATTGATATCGCAGAAAAGCTCGTAAAACTGGGTAAACACCATTTTCGGGAAGAAATTGCCCATTTCTACTGTGAGTTGGCTCTGCAATGTATGGGCAGTGATGATTTTACTGCTGCGATCGGCTATTTGAATAAAGCGGCTCAAGCAGACAAAAATTGTGCCCGTGCTTCTATTATGTTTGGTCGTATTTATATGGCTCAGGGAGAATATCTTAAAGCGACCAATGCGTTGAAACGCATTCTTGAGCAGGATAAACAACTAGTCAGTGAATCTTTGCCAATGCTGCAAGAATGTTACCAACATTTGTCTCAACCGGACGCGTGGCAAGCTTTTGTACAGCGTTGTGTAGAAGAAAATTGTGGTGCGATCGCTGAACTTCATATGGCCGATATTCTTGAGAAGAAAGAAGGGCGTGAAGTTGCTCAAAACTTCATTAACCGTCAGTTGGACCGCCATCCAACAATGAGATTATTTTACCGTTTGATGGATTACCATATGACGGAAGCAGAAGAAGGGCGGGCTAAAGAAAGCTTGATTCTTTTGCGCAATATGGTTGGTGAGCAAATCCGTACAAAACCTGATTATCGATGCCATAAATGTGGTTTTACTTCCCGTTCGTTATATTGGCATTGCCCATCATGTCGTTCTTGGGATTCTATTAAACCGATCCGAGGGCTGGATGGTCAGTGACACTGTCACTATTATACTGCTACTCATTAGTAATTAAAGTTTATAAGTAATTAAGTAATTCAATTTAATTAGTAAATCAAAGGGCCTAAAAATGATCTCCCACACAGTTCAAACTTTAGATAAACAGATTGACTCGCCTGTTATTGTTGCACTGGATTATGACAATCAGGACGCAGCGCTGGCATTTATCGACAAGATTGATCCACAATCCTGTCGTCTGAAAGTGGGCAAAGAGATGTTTACACTGTATGGCCCGCAATTTGTTCAGGCGCTGCATCAGCGTGGTTTTGATGTGTTTTTGGATCTTAAATTTCACGACATCCCCAATACAACGGCAAGGGCGGTTGCCGCTGCCGCAGAATTAGGTGTGTGGATGGTTAATGTTCATGCAAGTGGTGGTGCGAGAATGATGACAGCAGCTAAAGAAGCGTTGCTGCCTTACGGTAAGGATGCGCCTCTGTTGATTGCGGTGACAGTGCTGACCAGTATGGAACAATCTGATTTATTAGGCACAGGCATTGATATAACTCCAGCGCAACATGCGGAGCGTTTGGCATTATTGACAAAACAGTGTGGTTTAGATGGCGTAGTTTGTTCAGCCCATGAAGCACAGCAATTGAAAGTTGTATGTGGACAAGCATTCCAGCTTGTTACCCCAGGTATTCGTCCTGAAGGTACAGAAGCGGGAGATCAGCGCCGGATCATGACACCTCCTCAGGCGGTTCAGGCTGGGGTGGATTATATGGTGATCGGGCGTCCAATTACTCGATCAGAAAATCCGACATTAGCACTACGGCAGATTAACCAATCTCTTGGACTCGTTCATGAATAATAACTCTCGTTTGGTTTATTCGACGGATGGTGGCCGCATCCAGGAGGAGGAAAAAGTAAAGCCTTCTCGTCCGAAAGGTGATGGTATTGTACGTATCCAGCGCCAAACCAGTGGCCGTAAAGGGAAAGGTGTTTGTGTGATTACGGGCATAGATGCTGACGACCAAACTTTGGCTAAGTTAGCAGCCGAATTGAAGAAAAAGTGTGGCTGTGGAGGCTCTGTCAAAGAGAGTGAAATTGAGATTCAAGGCGATAAACGCGACTTGTTGAAGCAATTGCTGGAAGCAAAAGGCATGAAGGTAAAACTGGCTGGAGGCTAAGCTCAGTTTGTTATATACAAGCTATGCAGCCAATAAACTACATAGCTTGGTAATTGAACTAATTAATACGTGTTACGATACGGGCAGCCGCAGCCAGTACGTCAGGGCGGGCACTGGCTTTTTTGTTATCTGGCTGAGTAAAATAGGTAACTAAAACCAACGGTGCACGATTGGATACTGGCCAAATGACCGCGATATCATTTGTTGTACCATAATCGCAGCGACCGGTTTTATCTCCTACAATCCAATCCTTGGGTACTCCCGCACGAATGCTGGCGCCGCCAGTTGTATTGCCTTTTATCCATTCAGCTAATTGTTCACGTTGTATTGTAGCCAAGGCATCTCCCAATACTAAATTATATAAACTTTTTGCCATAGCTTGAGGTGTGGAAGTATCACGCTCATCACCTGGAATAGCGGTATTTAATTCGGGTTCATAGCGATCGAGGCGAAAAGAATTGTCACCGATAGTACGGGCAAAGTGTGTCACTTCATTTGGGCCATTCAATTGGTTAAGAAGTAAATTCATAGCCGTATTATCGCTATATTGCAGTGTTGCTGCGCTCAACTCTCCTAAGGTCATACCCTCTTTGAGATGTTTTTCCGTAATTGGACTATATTCAACAAGATCTGATCGTTGATAGTGAACTGGTTGATTTAATAGGTGAATATTTGTTTCGCTTTTTTTCAGAATAGCGGATACCGCCATCAGCTTACTGGTGCTGCATAGAGGAAAACGCTCGTTTGCACGGTAGGTGATGGTGGAATGATCAGATATATCTATCAATACCACACCAAGCCGGCCATTGGCATTTTTCTCCAATATGGAAAGCTGATGGATGATTTTATTTGTCTTGCCAGATAATGTTTCATGCTGGTGAGAAATTTGATTGTTATGAACAGTGGAACTAGCTGGAAAAGTGAATAATATACCAAGTAACGAAGCGAGGGCAGTTGTAAAACCTATTCGGTTTACCGAAGAAAATAGCATGTGGAAGTCCTCATAGGGATTATCTTATTGTTATTACAAAACTGCCGCCATAAATGGCGGCAGAGATGCTTTATCGAAATTATCTGTAAGATTAGTTTATACAGGACGTGCCACAATATTGCGGGTTTCCATTCTGACTTCTTCAATACGGATATTAATGATGTCATTCAAGCGGTGAACCGTCTCGCCTTTGATCAACACGGAACCTGTTTCTTGACTGCATTGAAGTTCATCACGAACAGCATGTAAAAATGGTCCAGGAACGAAAGCGATAGCACCGTTATCTACCAGTCGAACTCGCAGGCCACCACGGGTGATATCGATAATTTCTGCTGGGAATGTTTTATCTGTGCCAGCATAAGGTTGTAAGAAACGGGCATAGAGCCAATCACCAACATCGCGCTCGGCCATGCGGTTAGCTCGGCGTCGCTCTGTCAATCGCAGGCAAAAATCTTCAGTCGGTTTTTCTATCTCCACTTGTTGGATAATTGCTTTCAACAAACGGTGGTTGATAATATCGCTGTATTTACGGATAGGGGATGTCCAGGTCGCGTAAGCATCAAATCCTAAACCAAAGTGTGGGCCTGGTTCTGTTTTGATTTCAGCAAATGTTTGGAAACGGCGGATGCGACTGTCCAGGAATTGGGTTGGTTGTTTATCCAGTTCACGGCGCAATTCGCAGAATCCTTCCAGATTCAGTAATGCTTCGGCATTAGCTTCAATGCCGTTTTCCTTGAGAACTTCAACGACCTGCTCAATCTGGGTAGGTTCAAAGCCAGTGTGGACGTTATAAATACCAAAGCCTAACTTATCACGCAGAATTTTAGCTGCACATAAGTTTGCTGCGATCATGGCTTCTTCGACAATACGGTTAGCTGTACGGCGCTGTTCAATAACGATATCAACAACATGGCCATTATCATCAAGGATAAATCGATAATCCGGGCGTTCCTTGAAAACCAGGGCGTTTTGTAGACGCCAGTTATTGCGACGTTCACACATCTCTTTCAGAAGGGTGATTTGGCTAATTACAGCGTCTGATCCTGGTTTCCAACTTTCTTGGCCTTCTAACCAGTCTGAGACTTCGTCATAAACCAGCTTAAATTTAGACTCAACCCAAGCAGAGAAAAATTGAGTATCATCACCCAATTGACCATCTTCGGAAATTGAAACCTGACAAACCAAGGCAGGGCGGCGTACATTAGGGCGCAGAGAGCATAGGTCATCGGATAGCTCACGAGGGAGCATTGGGATATTGAAACCTGGCAGGTAATTGGTGAAACTACGCTGGTAGGCAATTTTGTCCAGTTCGCTATCCGCTTTGATATAAGCAGTGGGATCGGCAATTGCAATAGAAAGTTTCAGGCTGCCGTCATCATTTTTGGTGATGTGCAGGGCATCATCCATATCTTCAGTTGTTGCACTGTCAATAGTGACAAAATCAAGCGCGGTCAGATCGATGCGTTCGATAGAACTATCATCCAACTGGCAATCCGTCATCGCTGGCGCTTCGCGTTCCAGTTCATGGCGAGTTAATGTTACCCACCACGGTGCGTAGTGGTCATCACCTTGCGTAATATAGCCAGTGATTTCGGCATGAAAACCACGATCGCCTTTCAGGGGATGTCGGCGCATTTCAGCTACGGCCCAATCGCCATTTTCAAAGATATGGTCAACGTGGTTTGCTGGGCGGCAAGGGATAGTGTCTTTTAATAATGGGTGATCAGGAATAATCCACAGTCGGTTGTCATTTTCTTTCTTCTGGACCTTTCCTACAAAACGGGTCAGGAAGGGTTCAATCAGAGACTCTGGTTCGGCAATTTCTTTCTCTTTGTCTGTGTGGATAGCAGCGGTAATCCGATCACCGTGCATGACTTTTTTCATGTGAGGAGGTGGAATGAAATAACTTTTTTGGCCGTCGACTTCTAGAAATCCAAAACCTTTCTCAGTTCCTTTGACTAAACCTTCTACACGCAGGGTCTGAGCGTGAAGTTGCTGTTTTAGCTGCGCAAGCAGCGGATTATTTTGAAACATAATATCAAGAGAATATGGAGTTATTATTGATAATTTTGGACAACAGTTTTACGCGAATCGAGAGTATGGAGCAAGTAACATCTTATCAAAACAGGAAAAACTGTGGTGTAAGACCAAAAATTAGTCTTTTTTCCGAAACGGGGAATGTTATTTCTACTTATCCACTGATATGGCAGTGTTGTTAGTTTTATGACAGCTTAATCCGTATTAGGTAACGTTTGAAAAAACGATATTTAGTTACAACATACTATTAAAACCACCCAAATAATCCAATTCATCTTAATTTACTTACAAATTTCAATAAGAAAAAAACAACAATGATATGGTTTTTTCAGTCTGCCTCCTGTAATTCCTGTAATGATTAAATAGGAGACAGACTAATGGAGATTTAAGATTTTTTATTATTCGGTTTTATCCGTATATTCACAAAGATCCTCAATAATACAAGAGCCACAGCGCGGCTTACGAGCAATGCAAGTATAGCGACCATGCAGAATTAACCAATGGTGACAATCAACCTTGAATTCGGCTGGCACAACTTTCAATAAGTTCTTCTCGACCTCATCAACATTCTTCCCTGGGGCAAATTGGGTTCGATTGCTGACGCGAAAAATATGTGTATCAACGGCAATGGTTGGCCAACCAAAAGCAGTATTTAAAACAACGTTAGCAGTTTTTCGACCGACGCCTGGCAATGCTTCCAGCGCCATGCGATCTTCCGGTATTTCTCCTTGGTGTTTTTCCAGCAATATCCGGCAAGTTTTAATTACGTTTTCAGCTTTAGTGTTATATAACCCAATGGTTTTTATATACTCCTTTAAACCATCAACACCCAAATCAAGGATCGTCTGCGGAGTATTGGCAACGGGATATAGTTTTGCTGTTGCCTTATTCACGCTGACATCTGTAGCTTGTGCAGACAGTAATACGGAAATGAGTAACTCAAATGGAGTGTTGAACACCAGCTCAGTAGTTGGATGTGGATTGTTATCCCGTAAACGGGTGAGGATCTCAATCCGTTTTTGTTGATTCATATCTGGTTACTTTTCAGCCTCTTGTGATATGGCTTCCACAGCCTTTTTCTACGTTATATTGGCGTTCTTTATTTTCTGCCCGATTTTTGACGCGTTCATCAATGAGATATTTTCCTGCCAGCATCAGACCTAATCCGATAAAAGCACCTGGTGGCAAGATGGCAAGCAGAAAAGGAGAGTCCAGATGAATTATTTCAATACGCAGTGATTTAGCCCAACTACCCAGCAATAAATCGGCACCATCAAAAATAGTCCCGTTCCCCAAAATTTCTCGCATGGAACCCAATACAAATAAGGCGAAAGTTGCTCCCAGCCCCATTGACAGGCCATCAATCGTCGCATGGTAGATCGAATTCTTTGATGCGTAGGCTTCGGCACGACCAATCACGATACAGTTAGTCACAATCAGGGGGATAAAAATACCCAATGATTCATAGAGTCCGAAAGCAAAGGCATTGATTAACATCTGAACGGCACTGACGACAGACGCGATTATCATCACATAAATTGGAATACGGATTTCATGAGGTACCCAGCGACGCAATGCTGACACTGCCATATTGGTACTCATTAAAACCAGTGTTGTCGCTAATCCTAATCCCAGAGCATTGGTTGCCGTGGAGGAAACAGCCAATAAAGGGCAAAGCCCTAAAAGCTGTACCAATGCGGAGTTATTTTTCCATAGTCCCTGCATAAATAGATTTTTAGTTTCATTCATGATTATTTCTCTTCGCAAGTTGGCAGGGAAGAAAGTTGTGTCGGCACTGTTTCCAGATAAAGAGTGGTCCGTTTAACGGCATTGACAACAGCACGAGGCGTAATGGTTGCACCGGTAAATTGGTCAAACTCTCCACCGTCTTTTTTGACCGCCCAGTTGTGATCATCCTTTGACATGATTTTTTTGCCGGAGAAGGCATAGATCCAATTGGAAATTCTGGTCTCAATTTTGTCTCCCAAACCGGGTGTTTCATGGTGTTCAGTTACTCGAACACCCAGTACACTACCAGAAAAATCAGCGCCAACCAGTAATTGAATTGCACCTGAATAGCCATCAGGGGCTGTACTTTCTAACGCAGCGGCGACCGGAACGCCGTCTTTACGGGCGAGGTAAAGACGATGAGGCAGTTCATTGCCTAATGCATTGTTTGTCACTAGATAGCATTCATTTTGCAGATCATTGTCGTATAAAGTAGGGGGAACAACTTGATCCAGTAATACCTTATGCTGCAAAGCTGCCTGTTCGGCGATCCGATCCTTTGTTAATGAATAAACAATTGCTGTTAATCCTGTCGTACAAGCCGCAAAAATTGCGAGGGTAATACTGTGACGACGCATAGTTTCTAACATAGTATTCTCCCTTTTCCTATTTATGGCCGTAAGCACGAGGCTGGGTGTAATGGTCAATAAGTGGTACACATATGTTTGCCAGTAATACCGCAAATGCAACAGCATCAGGATAACCACCATAAACACGAATTATCCAAATAAGCCCACCAATAATGGCTCCGTAAATCAAGCGACCTTTTGGTGTTGTTGATGCGCTAACTGGATCAGTCGCAATAAAAAATGCGCCTAGCATGGTTGCACCGGAAAAGAGTTGCAATAAAGGCGGTGAATAACGAGTAGGCTCAAAGAGCCAACTAATCAATGCACAAATACCCAGTGACAAAATAAATGCAGTTGGAATTTGCCAGTTAATGATTTTTCGGTTGAGCATAATCAGGCCGCCAACCAAATAGGCAACGTTAACCCATTGCCAGCCAATGCCTGCTAAAATTCCTTGTAATATAGGTTGTTGCAATATTTCATCAATATTGTGAGTTAACCTGCCCGTTTTGAAACTGTCCAGCGGTGTTGCTTGACTTAATCCATCAATACCTTGTTGCAGTTGTAACAAAGTAGAGCCATCTGGCGTATGTCCTGTGAAAATAACCACCAGGCTATCCCATGGTGTTAAAGTGAATGTCTGTAAAGATTCTGGGGGCATCCAACTGGTCATTTGTATAGGGAATGAGATCAACAGAACGACATAACCAATCATGGCAGGGTTAAACGGATTTTGTCCAAGTCCGCCATACAGATGTTTAGCAATAATGACAGCAAAAAATGTGCCGAGCACGATTAGCCACCATGGTGCTAATGGTGGCAGGCTAATACCTAAAAGCAATCCTGTCACTAAAGCAGAGTTATCTTTGAGATAGGGAAGTATTAGTTGTTTTTTTAATGCGATAGCAGCAGATTCAGCTAACAATGCGGTAATGATAGCTAGCAAAATCTGGAACAATGTTCCATAGCCAAAGAAATAGGTTTGGGCAGCAATACCGGGTATGGCAGCTAAAACCACCCAAAGCATGATCTGGCTAGTGCTTTTTTGATTGTGTGTAAAAGGCGAACTCGCGACTTTTAGTTGGTTGTTGTCAGTTTTTACTGGCCTAAATTTCATCGATAAATTTCACTATTCGGTTGTAATTATTTGTTCTTCTTGAGCTTGAGCGGCTTTTTTGGCTTTGACACGAGCAATAGCTGCAGCAACAGCCGCTTTGCGTGGATCGGTTTCTTCCAGTTCTTCGGAAACAGCCGGAGGTAGAGGCGATTCAGGTTGTTTGTGTGCAGCTTTCTTAGCTTTGGCACGAGCAATAGCCGCAGCAACGGCCGCTTTACGAGGATCAGTCTTTTCTGGTTCTGCGGAATCTGCCTGTGGTGGAATCGACTCAGGTTGGCTTTGCGCGGCTTTCTTAGCTTTGGCACGAGCAATAGCCGCAGCAACAGCTGCCTTACGTGGATCTTGTTTATCATCTGTGCTATTTTGTTGAGGTTCCTCTGGTGACGTTGTCACTTCTCCACTTTGTGCTGCCTTTTTTGCTTTTGCCCTGGCTATTGCAGCGGCGAGGGCAGCTTTACGTGGATCATTATCTTCAACCGATTTTGATGTATTTTCTTCTATATTTAAGCTTGTAGTAATTTGTTTTTCTGCCTGACGAGCACGCAACTGTTCTTTTCTGGCCTTACGTGCTGCAATTGCGGCCGTATTGTCAGGTAATTGGCCTGCTTGCACCATGATAGATTCGCCAGTATTTCCCTGTTTTTCCTTCGCACGGGCAAGAGCGGCTTGTACGGCACTTTTATCACTGCTATTTACTTGAACAGCCGCTTTCTTATGGCGTTCTTCACGCGCCAATTTTTCCCGTTCCAGACGTGCCTGTTTGGCTTCAAAACGCACCTTAGCTTCGGTAGAGCGGCGTGCTTCTGCTTCTATCGCCCATATTTCAGCTTTTTCCTGTCGGTAGTATTGAACCAGAGGGATGTTACTTGGGCATACATAAGCACAAGCGCCACACTCAATACAGTCGAATAAATGATGATTTTTGGCTTTTTCATGTTCTTGCCCTCGACTGAACCAGTACAGTTGTTGCGGCAACAATCCGGCAGGGCATGCTTCAACGCATAAGCCGCAGCGAATGCAGGCTTCTTCAATAACTTTGGGTTCCATCTCTTGTACCGAAGGTGCAAGAATACAGTTACTTATTTTGACGATGGGGACATTCAAATCAGGCAAAGTGAATCCCATTAATGGCCCCCCCATAATGACCATTTGTTCTGATCCTGGATTAAATCCGGCTTGTTGTAACAGGAAGTGAACGGGGGTACCGAGGCGAGTCCAGAAATTACCGGGAGAAGTGACAGCTTCACCTGTTAGCGTAACTACACGTTCGATTAACGGCTCGCCATCAATAATGGCTCGTTTTATCGCCACGACTGTCCCCACGTTTTGCATAAGAACGCCGATGTCAGAAGAACGACCGCCAGAAGGTACTTCTTTTCCGGTCAGGATCTTGGTCAGTTGTTTGGCACCACCAGAAGGATATTTTGTTGGAATAACGCGCACGATGATGGATTTATCACCATTAAGTGCTGCGTTTAAGGCATTAATTGCTTCGGGTTTGTTATCTTCAATACCGATCAACACCTGCTTTGGATTAAGCAAATGTATCAAAATATGGATACCTGCAATAATTTCTTTCGCATGTTCCTGCATTAAACGGTCATCAGCGGTGATATAGGGTTCACACTCAGCCGCATTGATGATCAGGGTTCTGAGATTGTGTCGTCCGCCTTTAAGTTTTATTTCAGTAGGGAAGCCAGCGCCACCTAAGCCAGCAATACCGGCTTGTTGAATGCGTTGCAATATTTCATTGGCATCCAGTGTCGTATAATCAGCGACTTGGTTACGTTCTCCCCATTGATCTTTACCATCAGGACGCAACCGGACACACAATTCTTTCAGCCCGGATGGGTGTGCCGTGACGCAAGGTTCAATTGCAATAATTGTCCCGGATGTGGAAGCATGAACAGGTACTGTTCTGCCTATTCCAAACGTTAAAGCCTGGCCTTTCAATACATTATCGCCCACTTTAACCAGCAGTTCTCCTTCTGGTCCCAAATGTTGCTGTAGGGGGATGATTAATTCATTCGGCAATGGAGCATGGCGTAATGGGGTACGGCTAGATTGCAGCTTCATTTCTGGTGGATGGATACCACCATCAAAATCCCAGATTTTATTTTTGTTAAGCAAGTTGAGCAGATTAAACATGGGTTTTAACCTCAACAGGCTTAGCAAGAGAGAACAAAGTGGGGTCTGGTGTTACGGGAATATTTTTTACTGGAATAGTGGTTAAATCCCATTTCCAATTTGAGGTAGTCGTAGCAACGGGAATCATCGTAATGCAATCTGTTGGGCAAGGTGCGACACATAGGTCACAGCCTGTGCAGAGATCTTCAACAACGGTGTGCATGGCACGGTTTGCACCAATAATGGCATCTACAGGGCAAGCCTGAATGCATTTTGTGCAGCCTATGCAATTTTGTTCATCAATGAAAGCAACTTTTCTGGCTGGATTTTGAACGCTATCGTCGCCATCCAACGGTTGTGGATCAACACCCAGCAATTCAGAGATTTTGATCATAACTTGCTCTCCACCGGGGGCGCATTTATTGATCATCTCGCCATTATTGGCAACCGCTTCCGCATAGGGGCGACAACCGGGATAACCACACTGTCCACATTGACTCTGGGGCAATAAATTGTCGATATTTTCAACAATTGGATCTTCTTCTACTTTAAAACGACGGGCTGCAAAACCAAGGATTAAGCCAAAGGCTAATCCGAGTATGCTTAACACGCCGATAGCAATCCATAATGACATCATTAGAATTTCACCAAACCACTAAATCCCATAAATGCGAGGGACATTAACCCTGCTGTAATAAGCCCTATTGATGAACCACGAAAAGGGACAGGAATGTTGGCAACGGCCAAGCGTTCCCGAATGCCGGCAAACAGCACCATGACGAGAGAAAACCCCGCGGCAGCGCTGAAGCCATATACAGCAGATTGTAAAAAATCGTGGGATTGATTGACATTCAGTAATGCAACACCAAGTACAGCACAGTTAGTTGTAATCAGTGGCAAGAAAATACCTAACAAGCGATAAAGCGTCGGGCTGGTTTTGCGGACGACCAATTCCGTAAACTGAACGACAACCGCAATAACGAGAATGAAGCTCAGAGTTCGCAAATAAGCCAAATCAAGCGGGACAAGAATAAATGTGTTTACCAGCCATGCGCAGATAGAAGCTAGGGTAAGAACAAAAGTTGTGGCCAGCCCCATACCGATGGCGGTTTCAAGTTTTTTGGATACTCCCATAAATGGGCATAGACCCAAAAATTTTACTAAAACAAAGTTATTGACCAAGACTGTGCCAATAAATAACAAAAGGTATTCAGTCATTGCTATACCTGAAAATAAGATATTGGAAAATGGAACACTGCTTACATAGTTTGAGTAGAAATTCCCCACCTGAGTGTGGGGAAGCGGGGCAATGATAACAATCAATTGTGGGGTATGTTATCGATCTTGTGTGAAAGTCATTTTCACCCGATGGGAGCGTTTAATATAAGGAATGAAAACGGCAGCAGCCAGTAATGGCCATAATAGGGAGCGTATTGCCATTTCATCAGAAATAGGAGAAAAGGCGAAAGTTTTTATCGCTATCAGCACGGAAACCATCAGCCAAATAATAAAAATACGAGGGAATCGTTTCGAACGAATAAAAAGTAGCTTCAGTACCCATACAGTAAAACACCACATCATTGTCGTGGTTAATACTGAGGCATACCACAACGCGGTAAAACCACCACCTATTTGATGAATAGCTTCATTTTTATGGATAAACGTCATTATATATAACAGTAACATCAAACTGGCAGCAATTAATGTCATGATTAGATATGCGGCAGGCGCTAATAACCAGCCATTAATACGATAATAATCATTGGACTGATACATAAG
Organism: Xenorhabdus ehlersii; assembly: GCF_003610465.1. Classification (GTDB taxonomy): domain Bacteria; phylum Pseudomonadota; class Gammaproteobacteria; order Enterobacterales; family Enterobacteriaceae; genus Xenorhabdus; species Xenorhabdus ehlersii. Next base: position 142,080 of record NZ_RAQI01000002.1, read on the forward strand.
AAGTTTTCACTCCATCATGAGTGTTTTTGATATTGGGAAAATGATTATAGGAAAAAGATAGTAATACTGGAACCAGGATTATTTGCTAACGTGTGAGAGGTGGTGATACTTTCTGATGCCTGATTACGCGTTTACGATATTACGATCATTTCTTAGAGGCAGTTATGAGTGATTTTTTAAAAGTTGGTTTGGTAGGTTATGGCTATGCAAGTAAAACGTTCCATGCTCCATTGATTGCAGGAACATCCAATATTGAATTGGTTGCTATTTCCAGCAGTGATGCAGATAAAGTTAAAAAAGACTGGCCAACAATATCAGTTGTTTCTTCACCGGAGGAGCTCTTCCATGATCCCAACATTGACCTTATTGTGATCCCAACTCCGAATGATACTCACTATCCATTGGCACAACAGGCATTGACGGCAGGTAAACATGTCATCGTTGATAAGCCTTTTACCATTACGGTAGAACAAGCCCAATCACTGAAAAAGCAAGCGGAAGAAGCTAATTTATTGCTATCTGTATTCCATAATCGTCGCTGGGATTCTGGTTTTCTGACGGTTAAATCAATTATTAAAGAAAATAAATTGGGAACACTGAAATATTATGAATCCCATTTTGATCGTTACCGTCCTGCTGTTCGTCAGCGCTGGCGTGAAGCTGCCGGAGCCGGTAGTGGTATTTGGTATGATTTAGCTCCCCATTTACTGGATCAGGCCGTTCAACTTTTTGGCAAACCACAAGCCATCACAACAGATTTGGGCATGATGCGTCCGAATGCAGAGACGGCGGATTATTTTCATGCCCAGCTCACCTATTCTGATTTGAAAGTTGTATTACATGCAACCATGCTCGCAGCGGCAGAATCACCTATTTATACATTGCATGGTATGGCTGGCAGTTATACCAAGTATGGGTTGGATACTCAGGAAGAGCGTTTAAAGGCAGGGGAAAGGCCCCCACGGGCTGACTGGGGATATGATGCACGGGATGGTTATGTAACGTTATCACAAGGTAATGATTTGGCTGCGAAAGTTGTTCCTACAGTACCTGGCAATTATGGCGCTTATTATGCCGCTATTCGTGATGCAATTTTGTTTGGAAAACCGAACCCAGTGACGGCCAGCGAAGCTATTTTGATTATGAAGCTTATTGAAGCAGGTGAAAAATCGGCAAAAGAACAGCGCACAATCTTAATTGACTAATTAAACGGTGGCAGGTGGGCTTATATTGATGAACATGTTGCAGAAATTAAGAATTGATCTTTTTTTAGTTATATTGATTGCGGTGGTCATCATTGCATCATTTTTTCCTTGTGAAGGTGAAGCTAAAAAGTGGTTTCAGTACTTCACAACGGCCGCTATTGCGTTGTTATTTTTTATGCATGGCGCGAAGTTATCCCGTAATGCCATTTTGGCAGGAATAGGGCACTGGCGGTTGCACTTGGTGATTTTCACTAGCACTTTTATTTTGTTTCCCATACTGGGTATGGGATTAAGTTTCATCGTGCCGGAATGGATGTCACCGACAGTTTATATGGGCTTTCTTTATCTTTGTGCTTTACCTGCCACGGTGCAATCGGCTATTGCTTTTACTTCTGTTGCAGGAGGAAATGTTGCTGCGGCGATATGCAGTGCTTCTGCTTCAAGCCTATTAGGCGTATTCCTGTCGCCATTATTGGTTGGTTTTTTGATCCAAACTCATGAGGGAGGTGCTCAAACTGATACCTGGAAGGCGATAAAAGATATTATCTTGCAGCTGATGGTGCCTTTTATGGTTGGACACTTATCACGTCCTCTGATTGCCCGTTGGGTGGAGAAACATAAAAAATTGGTCAACATGACGGATCGTTCTTCTATCTTGCTGGTGGTTTATGTTGCATTTAGTGAGGCGGTGGTGGAAGGTATCTGGCATAAAATCGATGCTTATTCACTTTTCATGATTGGGATCGTCTGCTGTGTTTTATTAGCCATTATATTAATAATTAATGTATATAGCTCGCGTTTGCTGGGTTTTGGTAAAGATGACGAAATCACGATTGTGTTTTGTGGTTCGAAGAAGAGTCTGGCGAATGGCGTGCCAATGGCCAATGTATTATTTCCCGCGCCAATGGTAGGTGTGATGCTGTTACCGCTGATGATTTTCCACCAGATCCAACTGATGGTTTGTGCTGTCCTCGCTCAGCGTTATGCGCAGCGCCTAAAAACAAAAAAGGCAGAGTAGTTTTCTGCCCTTGGAACAATTTAGAATAAATAATGTTTCTTAGCGGTTGGCGACTTTTTCTTTCAGCGCTTGTTTTTCCGCTTCACTAAGGAATGCTGTTGCCAATCCATTAATCTGCGCCTGTCGGATCTGCGCTGGAGACAGCCCCGCTGCTGGCGCAGCAACGTTATACTCATGACGAATTTCAATACCTTCTACTGCCGGATCATCTGTATTGATTGATGCCAAAATCCCATGCTCAAGGAATTGTTTCAGTGGGTGAGCTTGTAAGGAACTGACTGTGCTGGTTTGCAGGTTTGATGTCAGGCAGGATTCAATACCGATGCCATGCTCAGCTAAATAATCCATTAGGGCTGGATCAGTGATTGCTTTGACACCGTGACCAATACGCGTTGCACCCAATTCACGAATAGCGTGCCAGATGCTTTCCGCACCTGCGGCTTCACCGGCATGTACACTAATATTCCAACCCGCGTCGCGCGCACGGATAAAATGTTGCTCAAAGAGATGGCCTGGGAATCCTAATTCATCACCGGCCAGATCTAATGCGGTGATATGTTGTTTATGGGCAAGAAGTCCAGCGAGTTCTTCGGTGCAAGCTTTTTCCCCAAATGTTCTACTCAGGATACCAATTAAACGGATCTGAATATCATGTTGTTGGCTTGCTGAGTGAATACCATCGATTACTGCTTCCACGACACCTTCAACGGCAAGTTGGTGCTTCATCGCCATGTAATAAGGGGAGAAACGCAGTTCAGCGTAGTCAAGACCCGCATTGACCGCATCTTTAACGTTTTCAACGGCGACTCTGCGACAAGCTTCTAAATCAGCAAGTACAGTCACACCCCAGTCCAATTTTTGCAGGAAGCTGACAAGGTTAGGTTCATTTTCAATGATTTGGACATAGGGACGTAATGCTTCCAGCTCATAAGCTGGGAGTGGGATATTATGTTGACGAGCAAGATCCAAAATGGTCTCAGGGCGGATATTACCGTCAAGGTGACGGTGAAGATCGGTCAGTGGAAGCTGTATGTCAATCATTTTCTTATCCTTATTATCAAATTTTATATATACAAAAAAGCCAGTCAACGTGTTGACTGGCAAGAAAGTGAAAGCACTATTCTGCAAGGCCATTATCAAGCAGGAATTGATGTAAGCTGGATTCTTTGTCGTTTAATTTGACTTTATCATTAGCATAGAGGAAGTTAAGGCCAATGATACCGTCTTTATCAGTAAGGATTTTGTATTTAATCCCTTCTTGAGTTATTATCCTAACTTGTTGTTCTGCTTGAGCTTCTGCGGCAGCTTTATCCTGACCATCTAGCATCGCTGACTGCGCAATAGATTCTATCAACATGGCTTTCGGTACATTAATGTGCAAGGACAATTCCTGAACCAGAGTACGAGCCATTTCTTCCGGTTCCATAAGTTGCCATGCACTTTTATTTTCCGGAATATTTTGTAAGGAAAGATTGAAATCTACTGAACTTTCACCTTTGCTGTTTTTCCAACTAAAAGGAGAAATGCTGAATTGTGGATTGTTATTCAGAAGGAGATGTAAGTTACTGAGGATCGCTAGGGAAGTCGTATCATAAGATACTTTATCCGTAGTCAAGGCTGTTTCTGCCGTATCATTATAGGCTTGGGTAAATTTACGTACAGACTGGCCATCGAGTTTTTCCATACCCAGAGCTAACTTACCAGAGCCAAACTCTATATCCTTAATCTTTACACCATCAATGCTATAAACGATTTTGATGTTCAGATTGTCTTTATCCTCACCTAAATTGGATGTCACTTTCATTCCCTTAAGAGCGATATTTGGCTCATTAGGAATTCCATTCATGCTGAATTCGCCAATACTGTAGCTTTGATCTCCGGTATAGATATCAAATTTACCTTTTTTATTATCTCCTTTAAAATCAATACCTTTAAGTGAAATTGTCTCTTTTTTGGTAGGATCACTAAAAGACAGTTCATCACTTTTGACTGTGAAGGAAAATTCACTTAGATCATGATTAACGTCGGCACTGATTTTTGCGCCTGAAAATGACAGAACCCGTTGGTCACCATTTTCATTCGTTTCCGTATGATTAATAGGGATCAGCTCAATGTTAGCAGAGAGCGCGCGGCTATAACTGACCTTAGCATCTAAATTAAACAGTGATTTTTCATTTGTGATATTAAATAGTTTTTTCAATGCGTCATTTTTTTCAAGTTCTGCGTGGACAGAGGCCATTTGGGGTATCAGGTTGAATCTCTTTAGGTTAGCAGTGGGAAATGGCCCATGATCAATTGTCGATTTGAAAATGATTTCTTCATTTGGCGGAATATCGGCATTTTTTACACCATTCTTGATGTTTAGGATTAAACGGACATCGGAGCTGAAAATACCTCGTTTGAAATCTTTTGCTTGCCATTCTATGCCACTTTGAGGAAACGATTTTACCAGTTCAGTGTTCGCCTGTTTTATAAAGCTATCTAAACGATCTTCAAGTTTCTTACCTGTATACCATGATGCTGCTGTCCATACAGCGCCCAGAGCAACAACAACACTTACTGCAACTAACGATTTTTTCATGTGGAAATCCCATCCTTTTAACGCGTATACATGGACGTATTATGCGTTTTGTATTTATGTCAAAATTCACTGAAAATATGATTAACTACCAATAAAAATAATCATAACCATATGAGTATAATAAAATTAATTAGATACTCTGGCTATTCTCCCCTTACCATAAACAGTTACGGCTTTTTCAATAGCAGGCAAGAAGATTGATTCACCTGAGAGTAATTTCAACTGCTGTTTATCAGTGCTGATCACTGCTTGCCCTTCAACACAAAATAGAACCGATGCTGAATCATTTTCCAATGAGATTGGTTGTTCTGAAACAGAATAAACAGAAAAACAAAAATCATTAACAGGAACAGGGTAATTCAGCACATCTTTTTCCTGTCTTGGCACGGTTAGCAAAGTATCGGCAGCTTTTGAAATAAAATCCAGATTAGCCATTAATTCAGGGACATCAATATGCTTGCTGGTTAAACCGGCACGCAACACATTGTCAGAATTGGCCATAACCTCCAAGGCGACGCCATCAAGATAGGCATGGGGAGTGCGGGCATATAGAAACATCGCTTGGCCGGGTTCGAGTTCAACGACATTGAGCAAGAGTGGGGCAAACAGTCCATTATCATCAGGATAGAATGAGGTCATTTTTTTGATGGTATCCCACGGTTCGCCCTGATGACAGTTTAATGCTGACTTTAAAACAGCCATCGCCAAATGCTTTTGTTCGTTTTGCATATTCAATAACTGTGAAAACAGAAACGACAGATTTTGTTCAATCGGTTGTTGGAGGAATGTTTGAATATCTGGATGTGCGGCAGAAACATAATCCAATAATTGCGCAATCTCAGATAAGGGTCTAAAAGCATTCATGGCCTTGAACGGAGTCAGCGCATAGACCAATTCAGGTTTATGATTATCATCTTTGTAGTTGCGTTGTGCTGAGTCTAACGGTATTCCTTGTGCATTTTCTTTGGCAAAACCTATTTCTGCTGATGTTTTATCAGGATGCACTTGAATAGACAGTGGTTGAGCTGCACACAATACTTTGAACAAGAAAGGCAAGCGCTGGAATTGCTGGGCTACTTTTTCCCCAAGGTATTTCTCTGGTTCTTTGTTGATCAAAGTATTCAAGGCGATAGTTTCACCTGTTTGAGGATCTGTTACCAGTGAACTACATTTTGGATGTGCTCCCATCCATAGTTCTGCCATTGGCTGATTATCAGAGTTCTCGATACCATAAATATCCGTCAGAGCGGTTTTACTTCCCCAGTCATAATGTTGGATTTTGTTGGTCATTTTCAGCATGGCGGAATTTCCTATAATAAAAAGTAACTTATTTGTGTGACAACAATACAATAAACACGGTTAGGTCGCATTATCGATAATAAATTTATGGCATGATAAGAAAATGCCGACTAATTTATCTGCAAAGTTTGTTCCGGCGTATTCAATTATTCTGTGTGCTAAGGAGATAGTAAATGGCAGCCACTCGCATTGAAAAAGACTCAATGGGACCTATCGAAGTACCTGCTGACCAATTATGGGGGGCGCAAACTCAGCGCTCACTGGAGCATTTCCGCATTTCTCAGGAAAAAATGCCTGTTGCATTGATTGATGCCCTTGCATTGACTAAACAAGCAGCGGCCTGCGTTAATATGGATCTGGGCCTTCTACCTAAAGAGCGTGGCGAAGCAGTTATCGCTGCGGCGAAAGAGGTGTTAGAAGGCAAACACCCAACAGAATTCCCTCTTGCTATCTGGCAGACCGGTTCGGGAACTCAAAGCAACATGAACATGAATGAAGTGTTGGCGAACCGTGGTAGTGAGATCCTTGGTGGTAAAAGGGGCAATGAACGTCTGATCCATCCTAATGATGATGTTAACAAGAGCCAAAGCTCTAATGACGTTTTCCCAACGGCCATGCATGTTGCAGCAGTTACTGCATTACGTGAACATTTGTTACCAGAGTTAAAAGTACTTCAAAAAACCCTAGCAGATAAAGCGGAAGCATTTAAAGGCATCGTAAAAATTGGCCGTACTCACTTACAAGATGCCACTCCATTGACCTTAGGCCAGGAAATTTCCGGCTGGGCAGCCATGTTGACGCATAACTTGAAACATATTGAAGAGAGTATTCCTCATGTGTGTGAACTGGCTCTGGGGGGGACTGCAGTAGGAACTGGTCTGAATACCCATCCTGAGTATGCCGTCCGTGTTGCGCAGAAAATTGCTGAATTATCTGGTCATCCTTTTGTCACTTCGCCAAATAAATTTGAAGCCCTGGCAACTTGTGACGCGCTGGTTCACTCACACGGTGCATTGAAAGGTTTGGCTGCATCATTGATGAAGATTGCTAACGATGTTCGTTGGTTGGCTTCTGGCCCTCGTTGTGGTATTGGTGAGATTTCCATTCCTGAAAATGAGCCCGGCAGCTCCATCATGCCAGGCAAAGTGAATCCAACTCAGTGTGAAGCTATGACCATGTTATGTGCCCAAGTGATGGGTAACGATGTGGCAATCAACATTGGTGGTTCGTCTGGTAACTTTGAACTGAACGTATTCCGCCCAATGGTTATCCATAACTTCCTGCAATCCGTTCGTTTGCTGGCGGATGGTATGCGTAGTTTCAATGAGCATTGTGCTATTGGTATTGAACCTAATCGTGATCGCATCACCCAATTGCTGAATGAATCACTGATGCTGGTAACGGCATTAAATACTCATATTGGTTACGATAAGGCTGCTGAAATTGCTAAAAAAGCACATAAAGAAGGCCTGACGCTGAAGCAGTCAGCACTCCAGTTAGGGTATTTAACTGAAGCTGAATTTGATGCGTGGGTTCGCCCAGAAGATATGGTTGGCAGCATGAAGTAATGCTTGCTATATAAGCAAAAATGAAAAAAACCGGAGAGCATTTACTCCGGTTTTTTATTTCTCAGATTTCTTTGTAGAGATGTAAGCGGGAAATGACCAACTCAAGTGGCTTCGATTTGGGCTTATACTTATGTTTAATTGCGTTGGCATTGTAGTTGGACAAAGTGCCGAGTTTAGGTTTGATTTCACTATCTTCTGTGTAGAAAACAATCACAGGAATCGGACAAGCATATTGGACTTGCTTTTGTATTTCTGAATACCATACACGAGTAATAGGTTGTACTTTTACTGGTCGTTTGATTTTCAATACCACATCATCAGGTAATTTTTTAATATCTGTAATCTCCAATGCCACCAACGCTGCCCATTGATCACTGGAGTAGGGGGGGACTGCTCTGCCCGCATTGTAGCTTTTCTCCAGCTTTTCCAAAATTTGTTGCTTGGTGACTTTATTAATGATGTTCTTATTAGCCCACCCAAAGTTAATGGAATCAGGATTTAATAGAGGAGTGATAGTGCGATAGGCATTCAGGGTAATAAGGCCGCGCAAATGATCATGAACAAATTCAAATCGTTGTTCTTTGCTGATACCTGATTCTTTGGTAACGATATTTTCTAACTCTATTTTTAATTGGTTTACTTCATTAATGACTTCCATTGCTTCTTTATATTGCTGGTGGTTAACAGCAAAACACAAGGCGCCAGGCAGGCGGATCGCAGCTTTACTGCTGACATTAGGGTTATTATGGTGTATGAATAGCTTCTGATAGAAGTGTAAACCTACATTGAGCGCTTCATTTCCCTGTAGCTGATTGACCATAATTTCGGTTATTTGTTCATGTTCTTCACCTTTTTCAATTTTTGGTAATTCAAATACCCGTGCATCAATAAGCTTATAACTCATTAACAACTCAACCAGTTCAGATAGCTTTTCTTCTTGTTTTTTAAAGCAAGTTGTAAGTGATTCTATTGAAAAATACTTATTCATGATTGTTCTCAACCATCGACGATCATACGGTGCTTTATTTAGTTACAACATACTTTTAGTATAAAATCAACCCACAAAAAAATCCACAACCTACCACTCCCAAAGTTAATTAAAAAAGAAAACACCTATTGCGAAATAATTTAGCATTGTGCTAAAAAACCAATAACACATTAATTGAAAATACACCAAGGTCGTTAAATATGAAAAAATTAGTTAAGCCAATAAATTCCTTTAAGAAAGTGGTCGATGCATTGTTACCATACTCCGAATTGATCACAGCTGATTTATCAACACAAGGAAAAGTGATTAAAATAGAAAGTGAATTTGCTAAGTTTTTTTTATTAGAGCAAGGATATATCAATATGCGCAGAATAAACGACAATTTAATTATTGCTACACTTTTTTCACCCTACATTATCGGTTTATCTTTCTATTCTGGAGCAGAAACCTATTATTCCATTGAGCTAGGGGAAAGCTGTAAACTTTATCAAATTCCTCGGGTTAATGCATTGAATGCCATAAAGAAGTATGACCTCTATAGAGAGTGGATGAGAATAATTTCCTATAAAATATCTTTCTTATATGCCAGAGATATTAGCCTCTTCCGTCATTGCAATAGGGAAGTCGTGTGTAGTTTGTTATCTCGCCTGATGACCTTACCGACAGAATTCAGAGAAAATATTACGGCAATTAAATATATAGAACAAAGATGCACACTTTCACGCAGTTGTATACAACGAGTTTTACTCTCTCTAAAAAAAGAAGGATGCATTGAAATTATTGATGGATATTTGACAAAAGTTTTAGTGCTACCGATTGAATCTTATTATTAAAAAATATTTCAAGTATCAGATAAACAATGAATAATTCAGATTATTTTAAATGTATTGCTTAAAAAAGCCGACATTTATAATTTAAATTAAATTTATGCCGGCAGCTATATTTTATTATTTTGGTAATTTATTGAGTCTTAAGCCTAAATAAATAGCAATTATCATTAATAATGAAATAAAAGCAGCAACGCCGTTCCATCCAAAATAGAACCAGAATACTCCACCTAACGTTCCTGCAATACTGGAACCAGAGTAATAACAGAATAAATAAAGTGATGAAGCTTGCGCTTTGGCGCGCTTGGCTCTCTGTCCTAACCATCCACTAGCAACTGCATGAGCAGCAAAGAAGCCTGTTGTCAATATCATCACTCCCAGTATTACTGCCCAGATAGGGGGAAATAGGGTGATTAAGCAACCAATTAGCATCATACTGATAGCGGATAACAATACTTTTCCTCTCCCATGCCTGCTTATTAATCCACCAGCTTTAGTTGCGCTGTAAGTTCCTGTTAAGTAGACGACAGATAGCAAACCAACAATAGTTTGGCTTAAATGATAAGGTGCTTCTAATAATCGATAACCAATGTAGTTAAACATAGTGACAAAACTTCCCATAAGTAAAAAAGCTTCGGCAAATAGCAGGGGAAGACCTTGATCACGGAGGTGTAACTTCAAATTGATAAGTAATGATTTAGGTTTTAATGAGCTGGATTTAAAGTGCCTGGATTCCGGTAACATCTTCCAAAACGCAATGGCGGAGATTAAAGCAAATGTACCAAGTAAGATAACGGCAATCCGCCATGAATAGTGATCAGCGATCACACCAGTAATCAAACGTCCGCTCATTCCCCCTATTGAATTACCACTGATATAGAGGCCGATAGATAAGGCTACATAACTGGGATGGATCTCTTCACTTAAATAAGTCATCGCAACAGCAGCAACACCACTTAATGATAAACCCACTAGCGCGCGCATAAACAAAATCCCGTGCCAACTTGTTACAACAGAGCTTAGGAGAGTAAAAATAGCGGCGGCAATAAGTGATACTACCATCACATGTTTACGGCCAAGTGCATCGGATAAAGGACCTGTTATTAATAGACCGAGGGATAACATTCCGGTGGAAAGGGATAAAGCCAAACTACTATTGGCCGGCGAGATGTCAAATTCATCTGACAAAATTGGCAAAATGGGTTGAACAAAATAGAGTAATGCAAATGTTGCCAGCCCTACGGCAAAGAACGAGAGAGTGACTCGCAGGTATACAGCATCTTCACGTTGAATATAAGGCTGTTTACTTTTGTATCCTTGATTAATCGTGTTTTCAACATCTCTTTCAACGCCAGAGACTGCTGATTTTTCACTGACGCTTTGGATTGTATTCACGCTACTTCCTTATCTAGGTAAAACAAACGTTAATTACTTGATGTAGATCAAGGATAGGAATTCATGAATATTTTGTCTAATATATTAATCATTAAAAATGATATTTTTAAAATATCAATGGGGTGATAAATAATGACTACTAATATTGAACTCAGACACTTGCGTTACTTCATTGCTGTGGCAGAAGAGCTACATTTTGGACGAGCAGCAGAACGATTGAATATCTCACAACCACCATTAAGCCAGCAGATCCAAGCGCTGGAAGCAAATATAAATGCCCAGTTACTGGTGCGTAATAACAGAAATGTTAATTTAACACCTGCCGGACATATGTTTCTTCAGGAAGCATATCAAATCATTTCCCAAGTTGATGCTGCAGCAACCAAAGCTGCCAGAATGCAGCAAGGGGAGTTAGGGGAGATATCTATTGGCTTTACATCCATCACACCTTTTATGCAAAAAGTAACACTGAGTTTACGTCAATTCCGAGAACGTTATCCTGATGTCGCCATCCATATGCATCAAATGAATACTAAACAGCAAATAGCGCCTTTGCAGACAGGCAGAATTGATATAGGGATTATGCGCAATACGTCATTGCCCGATAATCTGGAACATCAGTTACTTTTCCGCGAGCGTTTTATGTTGGCCGTATATGATGATCATCCTTTGTTGAAATACGCTAATGAAGGTGTGGATTTGGAAATACTATCTGATTACCCACTGGTGTTTTTTGAACGTGATGTAGGGACAGCACTGTATGATGAAATTATTTCCTTATTGGCTAATGTAGGAGTGGTTCCGACGATTTCTCAGGAAGCAGGGGAAGCCATGACAATATTAGGATTAGTTGCTGCGGGATTAGGAGTAAGCATTATTACAGAATCGTTTACCCGAATGAAACTGGATGGAGTTCAATATCTGCCTTTAGCAAATAATCCTGCTTACTCCGAAGTTTGGCTGGTTAAACATAAAAATTACAATAACAGCGCTGCGGCAGATCGGTTAACTCAGCTCCTGATTTCAAACATTGTGGATGAAGCTAATAGCTAAAATTGTTCATCAAAAGTAATAATCAAGATAAGTTCGTGTGAAAGATCACATTTCTACCTTAAACGGATATCTTCTCATTTAAACAGAGACATAATCGTCATTATTAATTTTTTAGCAGCGTGAATTAAATGCAGGAGGCGAGGTGAGTGTTGATGTTCAACCAAGTCATATTGACCAAATCAGACAGACCAACATTGGGTTGGTTTATCGGTTAATTGATCAATATGGGCCTATCTCGCGTATCGCTCTTTCCAAAAAAGCTCAATTGGCACCAGCCAGTATTACTAAAATCACACGGGAACTCATTGATGCACATTTAGTGAAAGAAACTGAATTTCCTGACCTCGGTTTTAGAGGACGTCCTGCTGTTGGGTTGAAAGTAGATAGTAAAGGGTGGCAATTTTTATGTATTCGCATTGACGAAGGGCGTATTGTCATTGGGCTTCGTGACTTGAGCGGTAATCTCGTCGTTGAAAAGCAATCAGCATTCTCTGTGTCTCTGAATTACTCTTTCTTAGATTGTATTGTTAATGAAATTGATAACTTCTTTTTGTGTCATCAATCTGCCCTGGAACGGTTAACAGCAATCAGTATTACTATCAATGCGATAGTAGATCCGGTTAATGGAGTTATCCATAGTTCACCATATTACGATATCCACGATCTTCCTCTGGGAAAGTTTTTACACCAACGCACAGGACTGCCCATTTTTCTGCAACATGGTATAGCCGCATGGACAATCGCAGAATCTTTATATGGGGCAGGGAAAAACTATCAGAATCTTATTCAGATTGTTATAGATGACAATGTTGGCGCTGGAATTATGACAGCGGGGCAAATGCTCCATGCAGGAAATCATAGTGTCGTAGAAATTGGGCACATTCAAATCGAACCCAATGGCGAACATTGTTACTGTGGTAATATCGGCTGTCTTGAAACAGTGGTGGGTATCAAAAAAATTTTGTATAAATTTCACTCCCAGACGGAAAAGCAATCTGACGCCTTGACAATTGATTCACTTTGTCAGGCAGCTATAGATGGTGATCCACGGGTAACAGAAATTATTTGTGATGCTGGAGAACGAATCGGGCGCATCATGGCGATTATGGTCAATATCTTTAACCCCGAAAGGATCTTAATTGGTTCGCCGCTGAACAGCGTTAAACATATTCTCTATCCTGCCATTCAACAACAGATAGTACAGCGTTCACTTCCCGGCTATAGCCAACAAGTTGATATTGTGGCTACCCAATTTGACAATACAGGCACATTACCTGCGGCAGCCTTAATTAAACAAGCATTGTATAACGGTGAATTACTGCTCGAGCTCATGCAAGGATAACACCCATCACGCAAAACATTGCGCTAACGCAACCCCTATCTTAAACACATCCCCTACACTCTAATCTTGCTCGTTAAAGAGAGTAAGTAACCGGTCAATCTATTCTGTTATTACGGAAAAATGAATTTATGTTAACGCGCTTATTTGTTACAGGCACGGATACCAACATTGGTAAAACGGTTGTTACCCGCGCATTATTGCAAGTCTTTAATCGTGAAGGAGCAACCGCAGTAGGATATAAACCTATTGCGACAGAAAAACATGAAACTCCGGAGGGAATACGTAATCGTGATGCTTTAGTCATACATAAATCTTCACCGGTACAAGTGGATTATGAAGAAATCAATCCTGTTGTTTGGGAAAACAATTATGAAGAAGAAAATCGTGCTGATTTTACTCAAATGACAAAAGGTCTAAGAAATTTAGGCTGTAAAGCAGATCGTGTCATCATTGAAGGTAACGGTGGTTGGCGTGTATTGCTGGAAGATGAAACGTTTTATTCTGATTGGGTAGTGCAAGAAAAACTTCCCGTCATTTTGGTAGTTGGCATTCAGGCAGGTTGTGTTAACCATGCTATTCTCACGGCGCAATCCATCGTGAATGATGGTATACCTCTGATTGGCTGGATTGCTAATCGCATCAATCCAGGACTAGCACACTACGCCAAGGTATTGGAAAGGTTACGGCGTCACATACCAGCTCCACAGTTAGGAGAAATACCTTATCTTTTAAGGCCAGAAGAACGCGACTTATCTTGCTATCTGGATGTTTCTGCGATATTGGCATGTGATGATTAAAAAGAGAAATAAAAAGGGAGCAGATTACGCTCCCTTTTCCAAAAGTCAGAAAGAATATTACTCTTGACCTTTCTTATCATGAGAAAGACGGACATAGACTATTTTTTGTTTGCCGTAATCACAATGACCAACAACTTTTCCATTTGTCGTATTGTTTTCAGTAACTTGATCACTAGGAACTAAGTCAAGTCTAAAATCCGTTGTTGAAACACCATTTTTAATGATTTTCTGCGCAATCTCTTCTTTCAAGTTTTCACATGTTATCTTTTGTGAAGCTTGCACTGTAAAGGAAGAAAGCGCAAAAAACAACGCTCCGGTCAGTAGGATCTTTTTCACCATCATCTCCTTATCTTGATGTCGGTGTTGATTTTATTAAGGTTTAATCGGGCGACCTGTATTGATATCCAGACAACGTTTTGTGCTCGGTTCCCAATAAGCATTAATATCGACACTTTTTAAACAGGCTTCACGATTATCAGCTTCAACTTCATACTTATCAAACTCTTTTTCTTTACGTTTGTCCGCTTTATGGCGCAATCTTCTCTGTTCATTCCATTCTTCTTTGCTTTGACGAGCCATTTCTTTGCTTAAGGAAGTTTCTCCGCCATTGATGGTTACACACGTACTTTCTGATGCACATGGCGTAGAGAATGCGGACGTCTGCCAAAAGAAAGAGAATACCAGAGCAATAGCAGAAACACTTTTAACAATCAAAGAACGAACGTTCATTTTTGAACCTCTTTTACTACGTTACTTAAACTATAAGACTAAGCCATTTAACGAAACTGCTAAAAAATTATTAGTCCCTGTATACGGTTAAACCCGCGAATGACTGACAAACTGGCATCATTTCCAATGTATTAATATTGACGCGAGGAGGCAGGTTAGCAACCCAAAATACCGCTTCTGCAATATCTTCCGCCATCAATGCATCAGCGCCTGCATAAGTTTTATCAACTTTTTCCTGATTGCCTTTAAAACGAACATGAGAAAATTCAGTTCCTTCAACCAGACCAGGTTCAATATCGGTGACTCGGATATTCTTTCCATGTAAGTCAGCTCTCAACCCTAAACTAAATTGTTTGACAAAGGCTTTAGTAGCACCATATACGTTACCGCCAGCATAAGGCCAATTTGCTGCGGTGGAACCAATATTAATAATGTGTCCATGATTGGTTTGTACCATATTAGGCAACAAAGCCCGCGTCATATTCACTAATCCTTTCGTATTAGTATCAATCATTGTTTCCCAGTCATCAGGGTTAGCTTGGTGAGCGGGTTCTAACCCTAACGCAAGCCCTGCATTATTCACAAGAACATCTACATTACGTAGGCCATCTGGTAGTTGTTGAACTGTCTGCTCGATTGCAGTGCGATTTCTCACATCAAGTTGGATGGGGTGGAAGTTCTCACCCAATTCATTTTTCAATTGATCTAATCTATCCTTACGGCGTCCTGCTGCAATGACGATGGAGCCATGTTTGATAAATTTTCTTGCAATTGCCTCACCGAAACCAGAAGTTGCTCCTGTCACAAAAACAATCATAACTATCCTCTTATCTGCAATTTATTATCGTAATGTCCATATTAGTAGAAAAAGTTGTTTCTCATTAGTCAAGGTGAAATTATGGCTTTATTGCCAATTGATTGTTTTTTAAATAATTATTTAGCTGTGATTTGAAAGTTTTAGAATTGAAATCGGGGAATTTACTTTGAATGAATATCTTAAGATAAACATAATGGCCCGCTAAATGCGGGCCTGGAAAGGTCAGTAATTAGTTTGCTCTTGCCTGTCCCATATATTCCTGTAGAGAGCCATCAAATGCAATTTTCCCTTTGTCGATTCGGATTACTCGCTCAGCCAGTCTAAATACACGCGGATCATGGCTTATCATGAGCACAGTTTTACCACGAACGATATTGTTCAATGATTCAGCAAAGCTATTTATTTTACTATTGTCCAAATAGGTAGTCGGTTCATCAAATAGCAATATTTCTGGCGTCTTAAGATACAAACGCGCTAACCCAATCACCTGCCTTTCACCGCCCGACAAAGAAGAACCTTTTTCGTCAATATATGAATCCAAGCCATCCTTCAATTTGCCCAACAGTTCATTACCACCGGCTTTAATCAACGCTGAAATCATCTCTTCCTTGGTTGATTCTGTATTGGCAATGTGCAGATTATCGTATAACGTGCCTTTTATAATCTGAGTCTGTTGTGACATCACACCAAATTTTTGTAACCAACGCTGAGAATCGGGATTATCGAGAACTTCACCAAAAATTGAAACATAGCCTTCGCTTAATGGTGTCAAACCAGTCACGATATCAAATATTGTACTTTTACCTTGACCGTTATCACCGACGATAAGAACTCGTTCTCCTTTTTGTATAGAGATATTCATATCTTTGAACAAAGTCTCTCTGTCGTTATAGGAGAATTTCTTGACGTTGATATCAATAGCATTAGCATTATAATTCTCCACTGGTTGGCTCTGTTTGCGATTGTTTGGCTGATAAGCTCCCAACAATTCTAACACCCTGTCCAACAACGATTTGAGTGAAGCAAATTTATTTAAATGATTGCTGTATCTCTTAATGGAATCAGACATTAATTGTTCATAGGTAAATGCAGCAACAAAGTTACCAGGGTTGATCGTTCCATCCATCAATAGCAAACCACCATACCAAAGTACGGCAATTGTCGATGCTAACTGTGCAAAAAAGCCAAGAGGAATAGATAGAGACATAAACAGCCCGGTGATCTTCTCAACATTTTTCACTTTAGTATTAGCATCATTAATTCTCTTTTTCTCCGACTCTTCAGAATTGAAAATCTTGACAGATTTGATCCAAGAAAGAGATTCTTGGATGACGCCAGTTAATCGTGAGTTATAAATTTGCAGAATTCTTTCATAAACAGCCACTCGGTTAGTGATTGGCTTGCTGATTAGAGTAGTCAGACAAACCATCATAAATGCCAAAATAGCCAATTTAATATCAATCAGGGCCATGGCAATAAATGGGCCGATGATTGATAACGTATCATAGAGAAATTCGCTATATAAATCTCTAACTCTATCTGACACAAGATAAGTATCATTTTTTATTCTAAATGCCAGATTCGCTGAATGAAATTTTCTGGTGATATGATAGGGAAAAGAGAGGAAAGAATCGACTAGCGATTTCCTCATATTATAACTCAGTTCTGATGCATTAATTGTTTGCATCCAAATGATAATAGCGTGGCTGATGACAATCAATAATGATACTGCGATTAGAGAAGCAATTAATTCATTAAATGAGAAAGAAAGAATTAGCTTATCCTTCAATAAAGTATTGACTAATTCCTGAACCAGAAATGGAAATAAAACCTCCGCTAAAGCAGCCACTACTGTAAAAACAATAGCCAGTACCAATGCTGTTTTTTGTTTACGTATAAAAGAATAAAGGAATATAATATATTTCATATACTGATCACTGTTGAGTTATCAATCTAACTAGTATAGACAACATGTTAAAACTTACCATCCTACCAAAAAGCGACTAACTCCATCCTTGGAATACATTTATCCTATGACAATAAAATACAATTTATATTGCAACTAACAACTCAATAATTTTGAGTGGAATTATGTGATCAATATTATTGAATGATTTATCGCAATTTTTAGATTACCTGTATTTTATAAGAATATCTATTTAAATGCATAACCATGCAGGAAAGCAGGGCGCCGCTCTTCATATATTCAGATAAATTGAAAAGTTTTGGCGTTAATGCCAATTTAGAGCAAATTTTTTCCAGCTCATGGTTTTTGTTCATTTCATAGATATACTCCTCTGTACCTGCTTTCAGGTCATTAATATTAGATGAACAGAGAATATGTTGATTGACTCTGACAGAGTTACAAATCCCACTGTACGCAATATCTTTATTGATACTGATAATGTTGGTTACTTTTTCCAGTTCTTTCAGCTCATCGCTGTTGAATCCGCCGGTATAAACGAGCGTATTTTCTTTATCCAGTGGGAATATGCTGCAATCCAAATGGTAAAGATAAGGATCTCTTTCTTCCACTTTCACGATTTTGAGACCGAATTTTTCTTCCATCCAGTCATAAGTTTTAATATCACTTCTTATTCCATAACCGCCGATCAGTACATTATCATGCAAGTGTTTTAACTCCGCTTCACCTTCAAAATAGTAGGGAGCAACTTCAGTTTTATAGCCCAATGATTCAAAGAAACTTACCCCAATAGGTGTTTCTGATCTTCTGATTTCTGATGCAAAATTGGCAACTATTGCAGTTGGATCTTCATCTCCAATAATAATTCCCAAGTTAGCAACATATACTTGATCTTGTAGCTCCTGATGAGTATCAGATGGCAGTAAATAGACCAACGATTGTGATGACATAAAGCTATATAGCTTATAGAACTGTCTTAAAGCCACTTTGCTGTTAACGTTGATGGCGGATTCATCCAGTTCCTCCATCCAAATATTATTTCTTACATTGGTATTTAATGAAAATGGAGGAGCTAATAAAAAAACTGGCATTTTCAGGTCAGAAATGATACTGGAAGAATTCTTTAACATCTTAAAACCTCAATTTTAGTTTATATTATTTGTTTATAGAGAGTTATCGTTGATTCTAACTAACTTAGTTATACCACCAGTGACATGTTCCTTTTCAGTTACCAATGAAGTTAATTCATCATCATCAGTGACAGGGATCACCAAGTCGACTTGTGAACCATACCGAATCATTGAAAATCTATCACCCTGATATACAGGAGTATTTTGTTGTATATGGAACGGTGTTATCGTATCAACATCATAATCACCGACTTGAACCATATAGTATTCTCGATTAATGCTAGGCGAGTAGACTTTATTGACGACTCGTTGGTTCAGATATAAATAGTCGTCATAAATTAATTCAATGTTCTCTTTATAAAAAATATTACTCTCTACATCAATCATTGGTAGATTGTTGGTTTCCAGAGGTTCATGTTCCGCGTAACTCAGGATGCCATCGTAAGGAACTCTATTAATATGCACGTCATAACATGTCATAAAAATACCAATGACAAGCGAACGTTTATCATAATATTTATCTCTTATGATATCCTGAATGCTATATTTTTTTCCTTTTACTTCGGTGATCGCTTCATCTGGGTTTATTATTCCGCTATAGATAACGAACCCATCAGCAGGAGATAAAAAATATCTATCATCCGTATTGATTGTTCTCGCTGGATCCCTGAAAAAACCTTCCTGAAAATAAGTTTCAGGTGGAAGATCAGGGAGTCCATTAAATATCGATTTAATGGCTTCGTTCATTTTGTTACTCATTATTACCTCTAAAAATGTTCATCAACTAGAACATGAAACAGAGAAAAAACAACATGATACAAACAGTTACAGCGAGATATGTTACAGACTAATATTAATGATTCAATTTTATTTTTTTTATGGGTATGTTTATTTTTTGTTTGTCAATAAACAACATTTCACCTAAGTTAACTAGAATGATATATATAGCCAACTAAATATAAATATATTGATGATATAAATTATGGGTAGTAAGGTAGTGTATTATATATATCTGTCAGTGATATTTATCACAAATATGGCAGAAAATTTCATTAAAACTGAAGAAAGTGAAGTTTATAGGTCGATTTTTAATCCATTTTAATACTTAGAGTAAGGGGATTTTTATGAACTGATATAACTTTAAAGTCAACATAAAAGAAATGTGAGGTATTTTAAATCACGCCTCAAAATTAGAAGAACAAGTTAGGAAAAATTTCATTACTGCTTTTATACCAAGGAATTATTTGCGTAATAATGCAGATGTTTCGCAAATATATGCATAAATTTAAAATAATACCGAAAAAATATACGGCAACGATCCTAAATTTTATAGTCAATTGAAATTACATAAACTTCCTATTTATCCAGCTCATAAAATATGAAATTTTCGATCTTTCTCACAGATTTGAATATTCTTTCCTGACGAGAATACTTAAAGTTACATGTATGTATCTAACTTTACTCCTGTTTTTACATTTTTGCTACAAATTTGACTAAAATGCAACCGTTAAATATATTAAATCATAGGTTATATTTTATCCATTTAATCCATAAGGAGAGGAAGTAACCATGCTGATACCAACGCTAAGGCATTTCATTAATGGTCAGTATATTGAGACTAAAGGTTCCGAATATTTTGATCTGGTGAGCCCGGTCACTGGTGAATCTTATGCACGTTCTCCTAACGCGACCGCGGCGGATGTTGATGATGCTTATGCATCGGCTAAAGAGGCATTTAAAGTATGGGGACGTAGAACACCCTCGGCACGTCAGCGGGCGCTGTTAGCGCTGGCTGATACGATAGAAAAAAATGCTGAACGTCTGATTGAATTACAAAGCCGCAATACAGGGCAGCTTAAGCACCTGATTGCCTCCGAGGAGGTTGCGACATCTGTGGATCATATCCGCTTCTTCGCCGGTGCAGCCCGTTTTTTGGAAGGCAAGGCTACAGCTGAATATCTCCCTGATATGACTACTAGTGTCCGGCGTGAACCGCTGGGCGTGGTGGGGCAGGTTACCCCATGGAACTATCCGTTGATGATGGCAGTGTGGAAGATAGCACCTGCTCTGGCAGCAGGAAATACCGTGGTACTTAAACCAAGTGATACCACACCGGAGAGTACTCTGTTACTGGCTGAACTGTCCGCTCCGTTTTTCCCTGCTGGCGCCTTCAACGTGGTATTGGGTAATGCGAGCGCGGGTGCCCTGGTCGTTTCACACAAAACGCCTGCTATGGTTTCTATCACTGGTTCCACACGTGCAGGTTTTCAGGTTGCCTCTTCGGCGGCGGCTAATCTCACCAGAGCGCATCTGGAACTGGGTGGCAAAGCGCCGGTGGTTATTTTTTCTGATGCGGATATTGACAAAGCAGTGGATACCATCGTTACCGCAGGGTACTTCAACGCTGGTCAGGACTGCACGGCGGCTTCACGTGTGCTGGTGCATGAATCTGTTCACGATATCTTCGTCACTAAATTGGTGGCGGCAGCTAAAGCCACCCGTTTTGGCGATCCAGAAGATAAAGAGGCGCTGTATGGACCGCTTAATAATATTCGTCAGCTGGAGCAGGTCAAAGGGTTCATTGCACGTCTGCCCGCCCATGCCCGTATCGAAACAGGAGGCCGTCAGGCCAATCGTTCGGGATATTATTTTGAACCTACGGTGATTACTGGTCTGGAGCAATACGATGAAGCGATTCAGACTGAGATTTTTGGCCCTGTTATCACAGTGCAGAAGTTCCTCACAGAACAGGAAGCTATCGAGAAAGCTAACGATGTAAAATACGGATTGGCCTCCAGTGTCTGGACCCGCGACCATGGCCGCGCGTTACGCCTGTCTCGTGAGCTTGATTTTGGAACTGTCTGGATTAACACCCATATTCCTCTTACGGCAGAAGCACCACATGGTGGCTTCAAGAATTCTGGATACGGTAAAGATTTGTCGGCTTATGGCTTCGATGAATATACACGTATCAAACACGTGATGAGTTCCAATGATTGATACAAGGATACCCACAATGAATCAAAATAGATCTTTGCGCGACCTGGTATCACGTGCGCACCATGAGCTCTTTACTGACCGTGATGTGAGGGCACTTGAGCGTTATTTTGCACCGAATTTCATTGAACATTCTCCACTAATCAAAGACGGACTTACCGGACTGCGTGAGCTGGTCCAATCACATCCTGAACTGCATCATGAAACATTTCGCGTACTACAAGACGGTGATTTGGTTGCTATCCACGGTCGTTTCACGGGTTTAGACGATCAACCGTTGGTCGGTTTCGATCTTTACCGGATTGCCGATGGCTTAATCGTGGAACATTGGGATGGATTAGTACCGCAGTCCGCGCCCAACGCCAGTGGCCGAACTCAGTTGGATGGCCCAACTGAAACAGGCCATAGTCGTGACCGAGAGAAAAATCGCGAACTGGTGGTTAATTTTTTCACACGGTCCCTGATCGAAGGGCACTATGATGAGTTTGGAAATTACACCAATGGTAAAGAGTTTCGCCAGCACAGCCCCGATATTCCCGATGGTACAGCTGCGGTCATTGCATTTCTTAAACAACTTAAAGATGAAGGGCGGGGCCTACATTATGCAAAAATCCACCACACAGTAGCCGACGGGCAGTTTGTTCTGACCCACTCAGAGGGGAGTATTGCCGGAGCACGTCACAGTTATTTTGAGCTATGGCGTGTCGAGAACGGCAAAGTGGCTGAACTTTGGGATGCTATCACACCAGTACCGGAGGATGCGCAAGCGCTACACCGCCACGGTATTTTTTAGCGTTGTTTGCAGACATGCTGAAATTCTGGGTTATTTCAATCAGGAGTTAGAGAATGACGGCATATTCTATCGTCTACGCACCACTCGATCAGGCCACCAGAACCGAACAGGTTGTGGAACGTTTAAGTAACGCGATCATATCCGGGATATTACAAACTGATGAGCAGTTGCCTAACGAAAACGAGTTGTCGCGGCGGCTGGGTGTGTCTCCGGTAACTGTTCGTGATGCCCTGAACACGCTACGTGCCAGGCAGTTGATTGATACTCGGCGCGGACGTCATGGCGGTAGTTTTGTATGCCGGGTTTCCGTTGAAACAATGCGGAAATATCACCCGTTGCGGTTGATGGCTTCAGGTGAACTGGCGGATTTCAGCGAGTTTCACTGTGCAGTGATTGGCCACAGTGCGAGGCTTGCCGCTCAACGTTCAACGCCGGGTGAACTGAGAAAGCTTGGACAACTAATCGACAGCTTTGCAATCGCGACGCAGCCGGATGTCCGTATACAGACAGATATGCGCTGTTTGTTAACCCTAGCATCCCAGGCACAGTCGGCTAGGCTTGCCAATCAAGAGCTGGAGATACAGGCTGAATGGGCTCCTTTGATGGTGCTTCTGTATCGAGAGACTGGTATTCACAGCGAGGTTGCTGCCGCCTGGCATACACTCTTAGCCCCTTTGTATAAGGGGGATGGCCTCGCCTGTTACCAGCTGGCACAGAAGATGATTACCCGAATTACTGACCACCTGCTTGAATGCAAATTGCGTATGGATACTGATGCGTCATTCTTACAGAGATCTGATCGCGAGTAATGTGGCTGCATTTATCCCTGGAAGGGGGGGCATATGTACAACAACATATACGTAGAACGAGCCAGGGATATCCTGGACGATATCTTGGTCGCGGCGCAGCGGGCCACTACAACTTTAGCGGATAAGACAGCGCGTATTTTATTAGAGCTGCCGTTATATCGTACGGAAGGCGTTCGTTTGGAGCAGGAGCAGCGCGACGCATTGCAAAAACATATCCAAGATGTACTACGGCGTAATCACGTTTGGTGTAACGGGGCGGGATTTGCCAGTTATGCGCTACCAAAGACGGTTAAGGAGGAGAATGGTTACTGGACGCTGGAATGGTGGCGTCAGGAAGGGAATATCATTCAGTATGCGCAGCTGGAACACAATCAAGAGCAGCGCAGGCGTCTGGATTTCCGATTGTTTGAGTGGTTCCGGCAACCAGCCAGTCGTCACCTTCCCGTCATCGACGGCCCCTATGTGGATTATGTCTGCAATGGCGCCTACACGATTACGATAGCCCATCCGGTGCTTATCGGTGAGGAGTTTGCCGGTGTCACGGCAGTCGATATTCTGGTCTCGACGCTGGATCGGTTACTTCTGCCGGTTCTGGGAGCTATCGGTAAGCCAGCATTAATTATTAATGACGATGCGCGGGTCGTGACTTCAACCGTGCCAGGAGTACGTTCTGGTTCATTATTGAAGAACCAAGACGTTAACCGAGCGGTCGATGGTGAAACGCCTTCACTGCGCCTGGTGATCCTACCGTCATCACACAGGGCGTTTGTCAGCTGAAGCTCACTTATTAAGATTACTCAGGAGTTTTTCCTTATGACTGAATCTATGTTAACTAAAAGGCGTAAAGCGGCTATCGCAAAAGGCGTAGGCGTGACCACACAAATCTATGTTGAACGTGCGGAAAATGCTGAAATCTGGGATTCCCAAGGACAACGCTATATTGATTTTGCAGCCGGTATCGCCGTAGTAAATACTGGCCATCGTCATCCGCGCGTCATTGCCGCAGCCAGAGAGCAGTTGGAACAGTTTACCCACACCTGTCATCAAGTAGTGCCTTACGAAAATTATGTAACGCTAGCCGAACGACTGAACCGTCTGGTGCCGGGTAATTTTGTTAAAAAGACCGTTTTTGTTACCACCGGGGCTGAGGCAGTAGAAAATGCCGTGAAGATCGCGCGTGCCGCTACCGGACGTAATGGCATAGTGGCTTTCAGCGGCGCTTTTCATGGTCGTACCTTCCTCGGTATGTCATTAACCGGCAAAGTGGCACCGTACAAAATGGGGTTTGGCCCGCTGGTTAGCGATGTTTACCGTGTCCCGTTTCCGGTAGGGCTACACGGTATCAGTGTAGAACAGACACTGAACGCGCTGGAGAATCTCTTCAAAACCGATATTGAACCCACGCGCGTTGCTGCCATTATTATCGAGCCAGTACAAGGCGAAGGTGGATTTTATCCTGCGCCTCCCGAACTACTCAAATCCCTACGCGAAATTGCCGATCGCTACGGTATTGTACTCATTGCCGATGAAATTCAGACTGGTTTCGCGCGTACAGGAAAACTGTTTGCTATGGAACATCATGAGGTTGCGGCCGATCTGACCACAATGGCAAAAGGTCTGGCGGGGGGATTTCCGCTGGCGGCTGTAACGGGGCGATCAGAGTTGATGGACGCTGTAGTGCCAGGGGGGTTGGGGGGAACCTATGGAGGTAACCCAGTGGCGATTGCAGCTGGCCATGCGGTGCTGGATGTGATCGAAGAAGAAAAGCTGGCTGAGCGTGCAACGCAGCTGGGAGAGCGGCTAAAACAATATCTGTATAAACTGCGACCGCATGTCCCACAGATCGCTGATGTGCGTGGACTTGGGCTAATGATTGCGGTGGAGTTTAATCGTGCGGATAGTCAGGAACCTGATGCCGATTTTACCAACGCGGTGCGCCAAAAAGCGTTAGAGCATGGCTTGATTCTGTTGACGTGTGGTGTACATGGCAACGTAATTCGTTTCCTTCCACCGCTGACCATACAGGATGATGTTTTTGACGAGGCACTCAATATCCTGAAATCTGTGTTGCTCGATTTGAATTATAAAGAGGGAAAGTAATATGCACGTGGCGGCAGGGAGGAACCTGAGCTGGTTCATAAGAGAGGGGAACAATGCACTGGTATTTAAATGTATTAAAGAATTATACCTATTTCAGGGGGCGGGCTCAGCGTAAGGAGTTCTGGTATTTCTTTCTGTTTCAGATCCTTGTTGTTCTCATCATTTCTTTCCTGGAAAGGTTGTTTGCTGTTGCCAACCCCGAAATTTATATGGGGTGGTTTAGTGCTATCTATTTACTGATCACATTTTTGCCAGCATTGGCGGTAAATGCCCGCCGCCTGCACGATATCAATTGTAGCGCCTGGTGGCTACTGTTACATCTTATCCCGTTTGTCGGCACTATTATTTTACTGATTCTCGCCGCTCGGAAAGGACGGGCGGGCAGCAATAAATAATCGGATTCACTCACAGGAAAAATACCCCAGGCCAGGCTAACGGATAATTTCCGATCATAAAGGAGTGCTGAAATGGCAATGAACAGAAGAGATTTTATCTCTACTGCCGCAACCTTCACAGGAGCGGGAGTACTTTCATCCATATTTCCCACTACATCTCTGCTCGCTCAGGCCATCAATATTAACCCATTCCAGCCGATTCTGTTGCAGGATGCACAGTACAGAACCAGCCGGTTGGGCTTGGATCCGCGCATCTGGAACTGGCATAGAGACATGACTACCAACGCCATGCCCGCCAACTACTATGAGGCCTCCTTGGTCGATTGGCCAGCTTTTGGAAGCTTTTCCAGAGACCAAAGCTGTGAGGTAGTAGTTATTGGCGGCGGGTTGCTGGGAGCTTCCACTGCACTGCATCTTGCTGAAGCTGGCGTGGATGTGATTCTGGTTGAAAAGGATAACATTGGTTCGGGAGCCTCTGGCCGTAATGGGGGACAGATGACCCCCGGAATTGCCCGTTGGGAAGCTGAAACCATACTGGAAAAATTTTCACCTGATGAGGCCAAACGTTTATGGCGTTTTGCATCGATTGAAGCGATGGCTCTTGTAGATGAGCTCCGCGAGCGTTACGGCTTTGAATGTGACCGCAAATATGGTCATATTACTGCAGCAATACATCCAGGTCATATGGGGCCATTGGTTGCTAATGTTGATGCCCGGCGCCAACTGGGAGATAGGGCAGTGAAGGTTATTGGGCCACACGAATTACAGGAAGAGTATGTGTGTTCGAGTATCTATCATGGTGCCAATATCGACAGCATCGGCGGACAGGTTCAGCCTCTGGCGCTGCTGCGAGGCTTAGTTTATGGCTTTGTCAGATTGGGTGGACGAGTCTATGACAGTACAAAAGTGAAAGGCATTAGACAGGATGCCAGCAGCACGGTCATAGAAACTGAGCGGGGAGTTATCAGAGCGAGTAAAGCTGTGGTACTGGGGGTACATGGCTCCACCGATGAGTTTATTTCCGGCCCTTCTACTACAGTGCCTTTTTTCACCTATGTAGCAGTAACCTCGCCGTTGCCGGTGGATATCAAAGAGCTTATTCCGTCAGATCTTCCGGTCTACGATACACAGTTACAGATAGACTATTATCGCGCGGTGCGTGACAACCGTCTGCTATTCGGTGGACAGGGCACTGGCAACTCCTGGTCACCGCGTGATGTGAACAACTACTTGCTTGATCGTATCAGAACCGTATTCCCGCATCTGGAAAAACCTGAACTGGAATACTCCTGGGGTGGGATCAGCGATTTGACACTGAACGGTGCCACCGATGCCCGCAAAAGCGGTGACAGCATCCCTGTGTATATGGTGCATGGTTGGAGCGGACATGGAGTGGCGCAGACGGTACGCATTGGCAAAGCCATCAGCGACGATCTCATCGGACGCAATCACGACTTTGCTATGCTTACCTGCATTGATCACACGAGGATTCCGTTAGGCTCCTATCTCTCTCCGGTGGCTATCCCATTGATTAAAGGCGCTCTGGGAGTAATGAGCACGCTTAATCCGGCAGATATGGTTTCGTTCTGAGTGGTTGGTTTCCATTAGCAGAGAGGCAACTATCACATGCTATGTGCTCTATACAATCGCTCCCACGCCGATTAAATTATTCCTCTCTTGGTTACAAGAGAGGAGCTTCAGCATCGCCATAAAATCTCAGTATTTTTTAAAAGCATCAATGATTCGCATAATGTATCAACGTTATGTTGAATTGCGGGCTGCTAAAATCGCAGAGCAGCCCAGCAATTTACACATAACGTGGATTATGCGAATCCCACGCCGATCATACAGTTATAACCCCTAACTTTCGCTCTCTCTTGGTTACAAGAGAGGGGCTATGAAGATCATCTATTTCGATTACATCGCAGGTTTTGGCATCAATGCTTTTATTGCTGATGAATTGGACTTTTTCCCATCTTTTGATGAATTAATTCATTATTGTATCGCGCTTTATGGCGATCAGATTGTTCTTGTTTCCACCACTGTTACATCAGGGATTTCTACTGGCTATCAGGAGTCTTCAAAATGATGACTGATAGGTCTGTTTTTATTGATTACCTTGCATTTTCTGCGCCATTGTCTTGCATGAAAGACGTTCATACTTTTCAGGAAAAAGGTCATGAATGGCGCAAATACCAGCCTTTGCCATCTTATAAAAACCATAAATATAGATCTGCATCAAACGTTGATTATGATCCTTTACCTGATTCATCTGTTGTTTTCTCTTCATCGATTGAGAGCATCAACCATAACGCCGAAATTTATAACCAAGAACTATTAGCTTGTCTTCACTCTCGGCTAAGACGGTTTATTAATGCTGTCTTTGGATTATCTGTTGGACCCGCTCGCGGTAAAGTCGGACACTTCTATGAAGATTCAGCCGTTTTATATTCGGAGAATGGTGGGCGTGAATACTTCGGTACACTTTACTGGGGAGGGAATAACGGCACTTTCTATATACAGATTGATGGAGCAGGTTGTGCACATGTTATGAGTGGCACAACTCCAGAAAGAATTTATAAGTGGTTAAACCATTTAGATATTATTGAGCTGAAAAGGTTAGATTTATCTACTGATGATTATGATGGGGTTTTCACCTCTCTGAATGCACAAACAGCCTTTGAAGATGATGCTTTCTACGGTGGAAGAGGGCCAAGACCTGCTCACGGGTATGATATTAAATATCATGGTAATGGCAGTATTAAAAAAGAAATTTTTGAGGTTGGCTCCCGTCAGTCGCGTGTTTATTGGAGAATTTATAATAAGGCAGCCCAACAAAAGGTATCAGGTACTTGGTATCGTTCAGAGGCAGAGTTAAAAGGAATTCCAACTGAAGTACTGTTAGATATTCAAGGGACATATACGGGATTATGCCCTTATGCTGCTTCTATTAATCCGACTAAACCTGCACCTATTCCAGTTCGTGATGGTCGTAAGGCTATTGATGCTATTGAAGCTAAGGTAAGCTGGTTGAGAAAACAAGCCTCTTCCACTATTGCAAAAGTTATTCATTTCTTTGAAGGGGACACTCAGGCTGTTCTGTCAATGATTGTCCGAGATGAACATATTTCTGATTTAAACCTGAAATTAGATTTGCCCCCAATATACCAAACACTTGTTAATGAAAAATTAGGAGTATCAACATGTCCGTTTTAGAAAAAATTCCATTTTACATTGAAGTCACATCGACTGATGTGAAAGTTGAACAAAAGACACGAACTAATAAGAACACGGGCGAAATTACTCCCTATTATACTCAGCGTGTTATTGCGCATATGGGGCCACGTTCAATGTCAGAGACAGTTATCACATTGTCAGAGCCAAATCCGTTACCAGAGGGTAAATATCTTATTTCCGGTTCTAGTTTATATCCAGGTAAGCCATTTGGTGATAATCCACCTCGCCTTGAATTTAATCAGTGGAATGTTTCTTATGTTCCGATGGAAACAGTTAAACACTTAATAAAGCTATAGGAGCATTCTATTTAATAAGGGCTAGAAATGTCCTCTTTAACAGGTTCTATTTGTGATGTGTCTAATAATTGTCAAAAAATATTATTGGACATATCTAATCAAATTCCAATTTCTTACGATTATCCTTATTTGGGTAAAGTCTGGGGGTTGGCATTTAGTTCAGTAATGATGTTATATCTTTTTTCTTTTGGTTTGGGTCAAATAATTCGCATGGTAAAACATGCTTAATAAAGGAAATTCAAGGATGTCTATAAAATCTTTTTGTAAAAAAGTAGCGTTAGGTGCAACTTTGACTGTTTCTTCTGTCTTTGCTTTTGCGGATGATGCAGTTAGCAAAGCGGGGGATGTGGATTTAACTGCGCTGACTAATAATATTAGTTTTTCGGGTGTACTTGTTGCATTAATGGCAGTTGCGGGATCTATTATTACTTTGTATGCGGGTTTTGCGGGGATCAGGTGGGTCTTGAGAACGGTTAAAGGCGCTTAATTAAAATCATTTTATTAGGTAAGGGGTGAAAACCCCTTTTTTATTTATGAATGCTGACTTATTAACGCTGGTTGTATTTATTTGGGGGCTATTATGCGCATGGGCTGTCATTCAGGGATTCAAAGGCTAATAGTTTATTCTTTTTGTTTTGCATTTCTGTTTATCAGTTGGCCTAAACCTATTGTGGCTAATCCTGCTTTGGCAGCGGGTTTATTGGTTCGCGTTATTGCACAAACCACGGCAAAACGGGCAGCAACGCAAGCGGCAGCGAGACAGGCTACCGCTAAAGCAGCGGCAAAGCAGGCGGGGAAAGAATATCCGTTAACCGAAGCGGCGATACAGGCAACTATCAGAAAAGAAGCAGCAGAAAAAGCGGCAGCAACCGCCAGGGCCATGTCACGTTCAGCAGCATCAAGGGCGGCAACTGTTCCGGTTAATTCATCTTTGCGCAAAGCGGGGCAAGCGACTTGGGCGGGATTGAGTGTGGCAAGTGGAGTGATAACGGTCTCGGAGTTGGTTGATTCTTTTAATTCTGGTGATTTTCAGGTAGCGACAAGCGGTACTTCGTTGGGGAACGGTAAGTATAAAGTTGAGGTAGGGGGGCGAACTCGGATTGTTGATTTTCAGCCGTCGCCGAATTCTCCGGTTATTCTTTATGGTAATGATTCCGTAAATTTTGAACCTGATTGGGATTCATTTTCATCTGATACTCCTCTGGTTAAAGGTATTCTTCTTGATGGGAAAGGTACTGAATATTTTCCTGTTCCTTCTTCTGTTACTCAATCCAACTTTTTTAATAATAAATTGGCAACTTATTCATCGGATATTCAAAGTTTAAGTGGTGATTATTTTTACATTAAAGATGACAAATTAAGTTCTGTGAAAGATTTAATTCTTACTGGGGTTGTGAAGAATTTCGAAATGCGTCAGGATTCTAAATTTTATGTTAATAGCGTCAGTGGTGATAATGATACTTTCGACTATATTACTTCATCTGAGTCTATTGATGTTTTAGATTTTAATGTTATTCGTGATTTTAATTCAAGAAATTCAGAGGATTCTTTGTATTTACCGAATGCGTATAATTATTTTAGAGCCAATGTTCCTGTTATTATCAATAGAAAGGAAATAAAAAGTAATTTTGAACCTTGCGACAGGATAAGACAAGATGCGCAGGGTAATCCTATTTGGGGTGATTATATTTGTATACCGCCGTCAGAATCTGATTATTTATTCCGATCGGAAAGAACAAGCTTGTCAGTTCATGTTCATTTAAATCGGAGTTATGACGGAAATTATTTTAATGAAAAATTAAAATCATCTTCTGTTAGGGTAGTATCGGCTAATGAATTGCCTCATTTTTTGAACAATAAAACTATTGATAATTCCATTGTTGCCAATTTAATTAATGATTTGCTGCATGATGCGGCAGCTCAGAGTGGTTATGAAGGAATAATTGTCAGTGATGGGGATTATGTTACTTCATCTGAGGTCGATGATTCGTTAAGAGAATTGGGTCATGATAAAATTGCTACATCAGATTTTTTTTCACCGATTCAGAATATTGAAATTGATTCATCCTCTCATGATACGACAATTAATAATAACGGGGGCGGTAATGGAGGAGGAGGTAATATTGATGTTAAAGTTGATTTAGGGATAGATCCTCAAATTAAAGCACCGGACTTGGAAAAACCGCCGACGGGCAAAGAAATAGCTCAGCCTATTATAGATGGCATGTCTTTTATTTCTGATTTCAAGATATCGGGTAAGGATGCTTCTTGTCCTACGGTAAATACGCCTTTTTCTCTGATGGGATTTGATTTTGATTTGGTGATTGACAGTCATTGTGATCTGATAGAGCGGAATCGGAAGCTGATCGAACTGATAACGTCTTTAGTCTGGGCTTTTATGGCTCTTCGTATCGTCCTAGATGCTTAAAGGGAGTTTTCTATGTATGGTTTTTTGCTTTCTGCGTTGAATACAGTCCTTGGCTTTGTGCTTCGTGCGGCGATTTTGAAGTTTGTCGTCTTTTTTTCCCTGTATTTTATTGTGCAGGAATTCATGTCTGTCATTGTGGAATTGTTACCTAAAAGTTCGAATCTTCAGGCGTTATTTGATTTACTGCCGGATTCGGCTTGGTACTTTATCAATCTGTTTCAGGGGGTGCTGGGCATTAATTTGTTAATTGATGCGTGGTTTACCCGTTTTATTATTCGTCGGCTTCCGTTTATAGGGTAATTACGTATGTCTATCACGGCTTACTTTGGCGTTCCTGGTTCGGGTAAGAGTCACGAGTGTGTGAAAAGTGTCATTCTTCCGGCTTACATGAAAGGCCGGAGGATTGTCACCAATATTGACGGTATTAATCCTGAGGCGATCCGTGAGTATGCCATTAAGTTGTCTAAGGGCAAGGACGTGGCTTTGGGTGAAATCGTCAAGGTGAGTGATGAACAGGTCATGCAGGAGGGGTTTTTTCCTTATAAGCGTAACGATCAAGAGGGATATTCCTGTGATAGTTCTTTTTGTAAGGCGGGGGATTTGATCTGTCTTGATGAGGTCTGGCGTTTTTGGTCGTCGGATAAAAATATTACGAATGAGCAACGATCTTTTATTGCCGAGCACCGTCACTTTACTGATATGGATAGCGGATTATGTTGTGATCTGGCTTTGATGAATCAACATCCTGATACATTGGCCAGATTTATAAAGACACGTATTGAGACGTCTTATAACATGACTAAGATGGTTATGCTTGGTGCGAGAAGTCGCTATCGTGTTGATGTTTATAATGGTGTTAAATTATTTAAATCTCATCGTGTCACATATTATTTGAATAAATACGATAAAAATATATTCAATCTATATCATTCGTACAATGGAGGTAAGGGAAGTGAGGCAGTTGTTGACGCGCGTCAAAACGTTTTTAGCCAAACTAGGCTGTGTCCCTTAATGTAAATTGATAGTATTCTCATCTAAACTGTTTTCAATATGGGAAAAAGATGATGGCACGCTACGACATTCCTGATGACGCATGGATAGTGATAGAACCTTGTTTGCCCCCGGTCCATTCAGAGCGAGCAGGACGTCCACATGTTGAACACCGCCGTGTGATGAATGGGATGTTCTGGGTCTTGTGCTCCGGGGCACCGTGGCGTGATTTACCTGAACGCTATGGCCCTTGGAAAACGGTCTATAACCGATTTAATCGCTGGTCAAAATCGGGCATTATCAACAAGATATTTAATCGGTTACTGTCCATTCTGGATGAAAAAGGCTTGATTGACTGGGCTGAAATTTGCCTGGATGGCAGCAATATTCGCGCGAGTAAAGATGCCGCAGGCGCGAAAAAAAACATCCCGATATCACTGACGATCATGCGCTGGGTCGCTCACGCGGTGGTTATGGCACCAAAATCCACCTGGCAACCGACGGAAAGGGTTTTCCCCTCAACCTGATGTTGACCGCTGGGCAAGCTCATGAAAGTCAATCCGCCATCCCTTTGCTCGACGGCATTGGTATACAACGCAAAAATGGTTTCATGAAACGACGTGGCAAAGCCGTGCTGGCAGACAAAGGGTATTCGAGTAGAAAGCTCCGCGGTTATCTGCGTAAATTGAGGATCAAAAGCGTTATTCCTTATAAAATCAATGAAAAAGGCAGTGCTGATGGTCGTACGCAATTTGATGAACAGGCTTATCGTGACCGCAATGTTGTCGAACGCTGTTTCGGTTTTCTGAAAGGAAATCGGCGTATTGCAACCCGTTACGAAAAAACCGCACGAAACTATTTGTCCATGGTGAAATTAGGCTGTATTCGACTCTTTTACAGGCGGTTATCTAATTAAGGGACGCAGCCTAGTGATATTCTCGTTAATTTGATGACGTAACTTATTGGCAAATAGTGCTTTATCTTCATCACTGAGTTTCTGTGAATGTTTGACAAAGAAGCTGTCAGGGTCATCAAATAGACCAAAATCCTGTATAATTCCTACACGTTGGATATAGGTATCATTATTACCGTTCCATTCAATCGGCGGGTTTTGTAACTCTTCAATGGCTACACCATAACCGATAAACACCCCATTATGATCTGTGTATTTTTTTTGTAATGCCGACAAGTAAAACGAATCAAGAATAACTCCTTCAAAGCCATGCCATTGTCCATCTATATAGGCTTCAACCCAAGTATGAATAATCTCTTTAGGCATCTGTTCATATAGCGCTCCATTCATAATTCCTTTTTGTAAGATTTTATCGATGGTAAAACCATGTAAACGACAGGGTATTTTAAGTGCACGCAACAGTGCCATAAATAAGATAGATTTTGTATTACATTGGCCATAACCAGACTGTAAGATTGATGATGCAGTTAATGAGTCATCTTCATTAAAACCAAATTTAATTTCATCACGGACGAAATTATAAACAGACTTGACTCTCTCACTCTCAGGTAGTGTCCGCCAATGGCGTGATTGAATTAATTGCTGAATGTTCTCAGCCTCAAAATCTAACAAATGTGTTTCTACTAAATATCTATCCATCATTATTCTCCTACTAGTTGAGTAAATAACAATGTATACCAATCTAACTTGAAGATGCAGGTTTTAAAATCTGAAAATTATCAGTCAGTCGAGTCGTGAGCTCTTTCGCTTTTTCTGGCAAAGTGACATGAAAAAAGTGACGAAGAGTTTCACGGAAGGTCTTCGCATCCGGAAAATAGATATTGTTACGCACTTGCTCATTCATATACTTCCACAATCGCTCTATCGGATTGAGGTTTGGGCTGTAAGGCGGGAGGTAATGCAATTCAATATTCAGGACATACGCAATATCTTTCACCAACTCGGCTCGATGGTAACCCGCTCCATCCAAAATGATGTGGATTTTTTGCGAAAGCGGGTAAGTTTCTCGGAGCGCACCGAAGAAATAGGCGATATTTTCGGCATTGATGCGCGGATATTCACGGATCACGGTGTCTTCAATCCGTTGTAAATTCAGGGCGCCCAGAATATTGAGACGGGTACGACTGCCGGTGGTTTCGATCCCTTTTACCTGATTTTTTCCTGCTTTCATCCAGCCATAGCTGAGCTTTGTGGACTGTGAAGGATGCACCGCATCAATAAATAGGATCGGTTCATTCTGCCCCGCTTCCTCTTTCAGCGCCTTGTAGTCATCAATAAATTGTTGCTGTTTGTGCGCATCGAATTTATGAGGAACACCCTTGGGTTTTTTATAGCTGAAACCTTGGCGGTGAAGCCATTTTGTCATTCCGCCCACGCTGAAAGAAACCTGCCAACGGGCTTGGACATAGGCCACAATTTGGGTTGTGGTATGCATCAAATTGGCGGTCAAATAATCAATCAGGTCGGCGGTTTGTTCGGCAGAGAGATGGCTTTCAGAGCCGCCATTTTCTGGGGTGAGCTTTTCCTGCGCGATAAAATCTTTCAGGTGACGGCTGACCGTACTTTCATGAATACGCAAGGCCTGTGCAATCATCTGAGCAGTCCAACCTTCTGAGGCCAAAAGCACCGCCTTAATGCGATCACAGACTCGACTGTCGCGAGTAGTATCATGCATCAATTCAAGGGCGTGTTTTTGTTCTGGTGTCAGATGAATTTTCATGGTTGCATGCATGATCTGATTTGGATAAGAAATCAAGCATCTTCAATGGCGATTGGTATAGTAGATTTATTCCTC
The DNA here is from genome assembly GCF_003610465.1 of Xenorhabdus ehlersii. Lineage (GTDB taxonomy): Bacteria > Pseudomonadota > Gammaproteobacteria > Enterobacterales > Enterobacteriaceae > Xenorhabdus > Xenorhabdus ehlersii. The sequence continues at coordinate 177,566 of NZ_RAQI01000002.1, forward strand.
TGGAACTTTCAAAAATTGGCTGACATGTTTAGCAAAACTTGGTTTTATTCCCATTAATTTCCGACATGTGGCAGATAAATGAGAAGGGGAGTCAAACCCACATTGGAGTGCGGCATCAGTGATACGATTGCCTTGAGCAATCAGCCAAAGGGCACGCATCAAACGCTGAAAGAGCAAATAACTTTTTAAACTACTGCCGGTCATATCTGTAAAAAGATGTGATAAGCGGCTTTTAGATAAATAAATAGCTTTTAATAGAAAATCTTGTTGAGCAGGAAGTTCGTTTGTAGAGGAAATCGTTGTGAGTACCTGTTGGATACGTTGATCATTGATATTATGGGGAAGATAACAGTGATTAATTGCTAGATGCTGTCGTCATGAGATTTTCAGCCAAAGGACAAGGCAACGGATTTGCACTGCGGCAAGAAAAGACGCGCTATTTTTTGCATAGCGAGTGGCTATACCACGCCAGCGCTTAAGATGAAGGAAAGCATTTTCAACCAAATGGCGAAGCCGATAGAGTTCACGATCATATTCTCTGGCGACCTTCCGATTTTTCCGGCTAGGGATCTGGACTTGCATGCCCTGTTGTTTCGCTTTTTCTACTATTGCATTGCTATCATAGCCCCTGTCCGCCAATAGATGCTCTGCATCGAGTCCTTTAATTAAGGCCTCAGCTTGTGAACAATCTGCTGGGGTACCGCTTGTAATAACAATTCTGACCGGCATACCATGCGCATCCACGGCCAAATGTATCTTGGTATTGAGCCCCCTTTTGTGAGCCCCATCTCCTGATTACCCCCTTTAGCGCCTGTCGCATCAGGATGAACCTTAATATGGCTGGCATCAATCATTAACCACTCGAAATCGGGGTCATTAACCAATTGTTCGAGCAGTTTTTCCCATATCCCTTTATCTCTCCAGCGACAAAAACGGCGGTGGGTATTTTTCCAGTCACCATAATCAGTATGTAGGTCTCGCCAAGGCGCACCCGTCCGTAAAATCCAAAACACCCCATTGATAAAACGCCGATTATCTTCAGCTACACGCCCCCAAGCGCTTTGACGTCCTGGCAAATGAGGTTCAAGTAGGCTCCAGACGCGATCTGAAATATCGTGGCGGCGGTGTGCAGGTGTACTCATGGTTAATCAACTCTTATGATGGAATGATGGGGCATTATTATTGCACGAAATTTCTCATGACGACACCATCTAAGATAGCAAGTAGTTTTTTCCACCTTGTATTATAGCGAGAAACATTTAGTGTTCCACTTTGGAGATTTGTCGTATTAAGAGATAATACTTCAGTAATGAAGCTAGAAAAACAAGAAAAGGGTTTGTTTTCTGGTAAATACTGATGTTGTAAGCAATATGCTAGTGATGAAGTGTGATTAATTAATATTAACCAAAATGGCTGTTGAACTAGAGAAATTGTATGCATTATATATGTACAGTAGTGGACCTTACCAAAAGTTGTTATAGTGCACATAGAGCATGTCCAGAATCAGCTCAGGGTCAGAAGATGAATCAATGCTGTTCTGGCTGGGTGATGACTTACTAGATAACTGGCAGATTTGCCTTGTTAATCAGACCGGAGAAAAAACGTGAGTCTACTACATGTCTTTGATATGGATGGCACCCTGGTTTGATTATTTTAAAATAATGCAAATATCTTAGATATAGCTAAAAACATGAAGTTAAGAGGAATTTGTTATGCCTATATGGGTAGATGCTGATGCATGTCCTAAGGTTATAAAAGAAGTATTATATCGTGCAGCAGAACGTGAAAAAATACGGATTACATTTGTGGCAAATCAACAACTAAGTGTACCTACATCCATTTTTTTACGTACGTTACAAGTCCCGGCTGGGTTTGATATGGCTGACAATGAAATTGTTCGTCGTTCAAAAATCGGTGATTTAGTGATTACAGCAGATATTCCTCTTGCTGCTGAAGTGGTCGGAAAAGGTGCAATAGCACTCAATCCGCGCGGTGAACGTTATAGTGAAGCAACAATACGTGAACGCCTAGTTATGCGGGATTTTATGGATACGATGCGAGCAAGTGGAATCCAAACGGGAGGGCCTGCGACGTTAAGCCAGCGTGATCGCCAGCGGTTCGCAAATGAATTAGATAACTGGTTATTGCAACAAAAAAAAGTATCTTGAAATAAAACATCACTATTCTACGAACAACACCATTTCATTATGCGAATTTATTAAATTCCTAACACGTATTCAACAGAACAACCGTAAGCAATCACATAGATAATGGAGAATGAAATGCTAATCCTTTCTTTCTCCTCCGCTTTTTTCGTCACACCGTCATGATTTAAGAGGGAACTACACTGGCAAACCTCACAAAAGGATGGATTGCCAAAAGAAAGTATTCCGGGGGGAATCGTTGATGATAAAGCAGGGCACTTACTATTATCAGTAATAGGCTTTAGTTTGCGTTTAATTTAACATAATATACATTATGCGAACCCGCGAGGCTTTTAAAAAAGTACTGAGGTTTGACCCCCTGAGTACCCGATCTTTCTTTCCCTAAAAACGCTCTCAATTGGCGTTGTATACAAATCACTAATAACATTATCTATAGATAGTAAACATATCACATGTTTCCTGTCAACATGTCGTAGGCAACTTGCATACAAATTTTATAGAATTAAAGATTATGGTGAACGGAGGCTGCTAATGAGTCAGGCATCTACATTGAAAACTACCATCAGGTTAAAGAAATCGGAATCCATCGATTTACAGGAAAAGGCATTCCTCTTAACAAAGAAAAATATTATGAGCGGACGGCAAAAAATCTACAGCGAGGCGGATTTGGTGCATTATGCAATTGAACAAATGCTGTCCATGATCACACTTGATGAACATGGTTACCTAATTTTAGAAAAAGACAGTTAGAATTTGGCCGGGTTCACCTGAAAGCCCGAAGATAACCTTAGACTACCCCCGTAGTACAGTACGGGGGTTATATGTGACAATTTGAAATCAAAAGAAGGACAAGAAATGAACGGCTCAAGAAAAATACAGTACAAAGGTTCATTAGATCTAGCAGGATTTAACATATCCTGTTACGTATTGAAAGATGGTACACGAATACTCTCTGGAAGAGAAATGCAAAAAGCCCTAAAACTTGTTGATGAGGAAACAAGTTACCAAGTCTCAGGAGATAGATTACAACGATATCTGAACCAAAAGTCACTTGCCCCATTCATTTATAAGGATAAATCTGAAACACACTATGAACCAATAATATGCTATGAAGGCGAAAAAAAGATTAACGGATATGAAGCTAGCATTTTAGTTGATCTTTGTGATTCATTCATGCAAGCAAGAAAAGAAATCACTCTATCCGCTAGACAATCAATAATCGCTGAACAATGTGAAATGTTAATAAGATCATTTGCTAAAGTAGGTATTATATCTTTAATTGATGAAGCAACAGGATATCAATATGACAGGGAAAGAGATGAACTTCAAAAAATATTACAAGCATATGTATCTGATGAAATATTAAAATGGCAATTAACGTTTACGGATGAATTTTACAAAGAAATATTTAGGCTTTGGAACTATCCATATACATCTAATAATATTAAGAAAAAACCCAAATTCATAGGTAAGCTAACAAATAAATATATATATGAAATCCTCCCTGATGGTGTTTTTAATGCATTAAAAGATAATACACCAAAAACAGAAAATGGAAACTATAAACATAGATTCCATCAAATATTAACACCAGAAATAGGAAGGGAACATTTAAAAAAACAGATAACGGAGGTTACAACATTAATGAAAATATCTGACAATAAAGAACAATTCAATTCCCTTTTCAAAAAAAGATATAATACTGACCCACAATGTGAACTTGAATTAGTATTTAAAGAGGAAATTAAATTAAAATCTAAAATTAGCAAAAACCTAGACCTTCCTTTATAGATAATGGTCTAATAAGTGATTGTGATCACTACGTGCCCACAACCACTTATCCCAAGTGTTTTTATCCGAGTGTCGTACAAGTATTAAATCGGAACCCTAAAGGGGCCCCACGATTTAATACTTGACGATTTTAATAATGATTTTTAGGTTTAACTTTTTAAAAAATCAATAAAACCATGCAAAAGGTTTATTGTGTACCGGAAATGCCATTCCATCAGGATCGCTTCCGTTTAGTACCTTAGACAAAAGCAGTTTCACTTCCCGCCGTTCTGGTCTGGTCATCATTAAGTTACGATACCAAGATGGAGATTTATCAAACCATCTCTTACAACTAGGAAAACGCCTTCCTACCCGACGATAAGACTTCAATCTTCCATTAGGAAGACGATCACGGCTCTGACTCTTCACAGACATAAAGATATCCTCTAAGTAATTAATCACCTAGAAAATATCAAGCTGCTCATATCCAATAATTTGTCTCATATTTATCCCCTATTCTTCACCAAATTATAATCGATATTTAGCTAAAAAAATCAATCACCCTATTTCTATCCGTATTCAGTTAAAAAGATGATCCGTTAGGATTCCGCCTCCTCGCACGCTGCGGGGGCGAATCCTAACGTTTCACCTTTTTCGCTTGCAAAATGATAACAATATCGGTTTTTGTATTCTCTTTACTGCTACTGGAGAACCAAGATGGCATGAATGATAATCCGGTATTTGCATCGGTATCTTTATTATCAGCCAATCCGCCAATCAAAATAATGTCGCCATCATTCACAGAAACAGACGTTTGAATATTACGTTTAATCAACGTCGGTGAGTTATCAACCCCTGTATGCGTTTTTGCAAAATTAGATAATTCCTGACTGATAGACAAATCAATCACATTTTGTCTCACTTCCGGCATCACATTAAAAATCACACCAGAAGAACGATATTCAACTGACTGAATTGGCCTGTCGCCGGAAAAGCTGACATTCCCCAGAACCGGAACATCTTCACCCACAGAGAAAGAAGCCGATGTACCAGAACGCGCACGAAGCGATGGCGAACTGACCACGGTAAAACGAGAATCAGTATTAAACAGCTCAACTAACGCATTGATATTGCCAGAAGAAAACTTGATAAAGTTGTCCATACCGATCCCCGAACCATTACCGCCAATCTGAATAGAAAAGCGCTGACTCAGTAATTTAGCCGCCAATGCCAAACCTGAACCGTTACGCTCCGTTGTCTGAACCTGATAGACATAGCCACCTACATAAACCTCGTCGGACACCGTATCAATAGACGGTAAAACCTGCTCTATCCGTGAAATATCCGCTTTAGTGCCATAAAAAACCAACATATCACCCGAAGAACTAAAGAAGTTCGCACCAGAGGAATGATTAGGGGCTTTAGAGCCGCCCACATAAGTAGACACCGAACCACCATGACCAAACCTACCCTGAACAACACTGGACAAAACAGACGTTAAGTAACCCACAGAACGATATTGAGGCTTATAAACAAAGGTATATTGAGGGATCACCGGTTCAACAACTTTCAACTTATAAATATAATCCACTCCGTTTTTTTTCATTACCCCAATCCCCATATTATTAAGGTAACGAACAAAAAATTCTTTTTCATCAAGGTCTGGCGTAATATGAAATGACACTAATCTTTCATCAATAATGACTTCTGGTGAAATCATAAAGGGTTTTTTAAAAACCTGACCGTAAATAAAATTAACCGACTTAGGAATAGAAACACCATCCAAATAAAAATCGACACCTTTCGCAAAAGAAAAATAAGGAACAACAGATAACAAAATAATAGGAAATATTTTTTTCATTTTGATACACCACTAAAATAAGTCACCTTTTCCCCATCAACAAACCCGAACATCATGATACCTTTACCATGAAATTCAGTTTTATTAACCAGTCTGATATCACCGGAAGCATTCACCAAAGTGACGTAATTATAATTATCCAGACTTAAAAAACCAGAAATACGCCACTTTGAAGAAATAGGCTTTTCTATTCCATTTCCTCTTTCAGCTCCTTTATTTCCGCTTCCCTCTCGCAAATAGTTATTGCCATCCTTGCCCCCAGATTGAGCTGGAAATCTATTATTAGCAGACACACTATCAGTGCCAGCCACGACAGAACTATCGTTAGCATAACCAGTAAAGAATCTGTAGAGAAAATAACCACTACAGACAGATAAGAGTAAAAAACCAAATATAAATACCCATAGCCTAGGCTGCGTCCCTTAATTAGATAACCGCCTGTAAAAGAGTCGAATACAGCCTAATTTCAGCCCAGTCAATCAAGCCTTTTTCATCCAGAATGGACAGTAACCGATTAAATATCTTGTTGATAATGCCCGATTTTGACCAGCGATTAAATCGGTTATAGACCGTTTTCCAAGGGCCATAGCGTTCAGGTAAATCACGCCACGGTGCCCCGGAGCACAAGACCCAGAACATCCCATTCATCACACGGCGGTGTTCAACATGTGGACGTCCTGCTCGCTCTGAATGGACCGGGGGCAAACAAGGTTCTATCACTATCCATGCGTCATCAGGAATGTCGTAGCGTGCCATCATCTTTTTCCCATATTGAAAACAGTTTAGATGAGAATACTATCAATTTACATTAAGGGACACAGCCTAAAATTCGTCAGCAGAATTTTAGTGAATTAAAATAATTCTATTTTTCATAAAAAACAGAAAATTCTTCTGTCTTTTATGTCCGTTTTTTTAGGAGGTGGTTATTATTTATCACAAAAAAACTAAAAAATAGTTATGTTTCCTTTAGCAATATATCAGCAATATTATAACTTAATACTTGAGTATCAATAGCTTCCTGATTACTCAGAACAGTAATAGTTAAACGCGAATTTGGCAAACGTATAAAATAAGCTCTGTAGCCTGCCCATCCGCCGGAATGTTCCAAACTCGGCTCTGCTAAGTGGTTGTGATGCTCTAAACCAAATGCATAAGGTTCATGGTTTTTAACTATATATCCAGTAGATGTTGTTTTTGGTAATGTTTGAGTCATGCCATGATAGCTTTGGCAAATAACAGCGGCTTTACTGAAGCTATACAGCTTAGCCGCCTATAAAATTAATTATTCGCCTTCAACCAGTCGGTATATCCTTTTGCTCCATTACCATAATAAGCGTCATTATTGATATCAGCCAGTTCAATCCCGTAGCGTAAACGTTCTACCAAATCAGGATTAGAAATAAACGGACGCCCGAATGCAACTGCATCTACCTTACCTTCCGCACGACGGGAAATCGCCATTTCAAGGTTATAATTGTTGTTGCCGATATAAGATCCGTCGAACAACGATCTTAGTTTATCCAAATCAACACCTTCGGGAACATCACGGCTTTTTCCTGTTGTTCCTTCAACAAAATGAAGATAAGCCAGCTTGAATTTATTGAGTTGCTGAATCAGATAGCCATAAGTTGCCATCACATTACGATCAAGCGGAGTGTTTCCTACTTCCGTTGTCACTGGAGACAATCTAATGCCAACTCGTCCACCACCCCAAATATGGGTTACCGCGTCAACAACTTCGAGAATTAATCTGGCTCGGTTTTCAATTGAACCACCATACTGATCGGTGCGATGGTTAGTTGAATCACGCAGAAACTGTTCCAATAGATAATTGTTAGCAGCATGAATTTCTACACCATCGAACCCTGCACATTTAGCACATTCTGCCGCATGTCTATATTGCTCGATAACATCAGGGATTTCGTCGGTTCTAAGTGCGCGCGGCATGGACGCTTTTTCTATACCGCGACTGGTAAAAACATTACCGTCTGCTTTAATAACAGATGGTGCTACTGGTGCTTCTTTATTTGGTTGAAGATCAACGTGTGAGAAACGACCGACATGCCACAATTGCATTACAATCTTACCACCAGCAACATGAATGGCATCGGTGACTTTTTTCCATCCTGCTACCTGATCTTCTGTCCAGATACCAGGAGTCATAGCATAACCGCATCCCTGTGCTGAAATATTAGTTGCTTCTGAAATGATTAAACCTGCACTCACACGCTGAGCATAATATGTAACATTAAGTTCATTTGGAACCCCATCCTCATTCGTGCGACCACGTGTTAAAGGTGCCATAACAATACGATTGGAAAGTTCAATTTCCCCTAATTTGGTAGGCGAGAAAAGATCGGTTCTAGTACTATTATCAGTCATAATATTTCCTATTTTTTATATTGATATAATGATTCGACCAATACACAATATCATAACTTAATGAAATTATAATTTGAGCAATATATGTTGGAATAATTACTTTCCATCAAGCTACTTATTATGTCTTTCTGTGATGGGGGTCCGAATGAAAACCCGTGGGTTAATGGTGTTAAGCAGATATAAGATACTATTATTATCGTTCCCTACCATACTGAATGGAATAATATTTACAATGAAGAAAAAAATAAAATACAGCAACAACAGCAACAATTGCAAGTACAACAATTTCCATATCTGGTGAAAACTCCCCTATCCTCTCAAAAAATGTTGATGTTCTACTTGCCAATGAAACAAGCTCCTATTTCCCTCGCCTTCTTTACCATGCCAGTTCCTCGGTTATTTCAGAAAATTGCATCAAGTGCATGGCAGTGATTCTGACAATACAAACTAGTGATTACCAACTGTAATTTTGCTATCGTCCGACTCACAAGAGTGAAATGAGCAAGTTGTTGCTGTTTTTATGCCCTTAGCAACTAACTTAGCCAATTCATCATACATGGAAGGAGAATCACCAAATACCCAATGCCCTGCTTTTGGATATTTACTTTCAATTAATTCCATGACTTCACTTGTTTTCATATTATCTTGCAGCTGCCCCTCATTAATGAAGATTTTCTTTATTTGATTTGGTACAGAACATCACCCACCACATTGAACAGACGATCAAGATCATCAATTTTAGCATTGAACATGGGACCAAATTGCAACGTGTCACCACCAAAACGGACATAAAAACCCGCTTTCCATAATGCAATACCGGCATCAAAAGGCCGGACAACTGCATCTCCATCCCGTGGAGCAATTTGAATGGCCCCCACCAGCCCGCAGTTACGAATATCCACGACATTTGGGCAGTGCCTCAGTGCATGTAATTTTTGTTCAAAATGTGGGGCCAATTCCGCAGCTTGTTGAGGCAGATTTTCTTTTTCCAGCAGTTCCAATGAAGCCAATCCCGCTGCACAGGCAACCGGGTGACCTGAATAAGTATAACCGTGGCTGAATTCAATCATATGTTCGGATAGAGATTGTGACATAAAGGCATCGTAGATCTTGCTGGACGCAATCACCCCCCCCCAAAGGAATTGCACCGTTGGTAATTTGTTTGGCAAAGTTAAGAATATCTGGGGTTACACCAAAATATTCAGCACCACTCCAGCATCCCAGGCGCCCGAAACCGGTAATCACTTCATCAAAAATCAGCAAGATATCGTATTGGGTACAGATTTCCCGTAAACGTTGTAAGTAACCTTGTGGTGGGATAATAGCGCCAGCAGAGCCAGAAAGTGGTTCAACAATAACGGCAGCGATATTGCTGGCATCATGCAATTCAATGAGTTTTAGTAGTTCATCTGCCAGTTCAGGGCCACCAGCCGCTGGCATTCCTTTAGTAAAAGCCATATTAGGTTGTAATGTATGCGGAAGATGGTCAACATCCATAAACTGACCAAACATTTTGCGATTACCCCCAATACCGCCAAGACTGGTTCCTGCGATATTGACACCATGATAACCCCGTGCCCGACCGATAAATTTAGTTTTTGCAGGTTGTCCTTGGATCCGCCAGTAAGCACGAGCCATTTTTACTGCGGTATCGGCAGCTTCTGAACCTGAACTGGTAAAAAATACATGATTTAAATCATCAGGCATAAGGCTGGCAATTCTATCTGCCAACTTAAATGACAAAGGGTGTCCATATTGGAAACCTGGGGAATAATCCAATGTTCCCAGTTGATTTGAAACAGCCTGACGAATTTCAATGCGTGAATGGCCTGCTCCACATGTCCATAATCCTGATAAGCTGTCATAAATCCGACGATCTTGATCATCAACCAGCCAGTTTCCCTCTGCTGAGACAATTAAACGTGGATCTTGTTGAAAATGACGATTAGCGCTGAACGGCATCCAATGTGCTTTAAAGTTCAATTTTTGGAAATAATTTCTATCTGGCATTTTATAGCTCCTCGCACAAGGTTGTAACCAAGAGTTTGCAATGAAACTATACTCAAGTTAAACCTCAATTATCAAATCATTAGTGATGAGTTTACTCACGTAAATGAAACTAACAAATTAAAAATAGGTATAATCATAAACATATTATGTTTTCCTTCCACTGATTGATTTTATTATTAATGTTTGCAAACGTGATTTATTCTTTCTTTATTTTAGATGGTGTGCCAACTAATTATAACCCAGTAGAAGCTTATGAAGGAGAGATTCGTTATGTTATACCTCCTAAAACTGAATATATAAATACGTTGGCACTAAGGAATGCTAATCTTGCAGGGCAATACGGTATATATGTTGATAATTTCCTTACAGGAATGAATGACGACAGAATAATGAGAGTATTTAGTGATGTTCATAATCCGTATGAAGCAGTAAGAAGATATATGTATATATTATTATGGTACAACTGATAATACGTATGGTCGTATAACATTTATGTTCAAGACTGATAAAAGTAATCTAGGTAAAGCAATAATGACAAATTATAATTATGACGATATTAAAGGACAAGCTGCTTTTTCCTTACTACAAACAGCCTTACTCACAGGGCAAAAAATGGAGATACAATGTAATGGAGAATGGGTTACAGGAATATGGGTAGGAGAAGGTGCAGGCCAGACAGTAGACAAAGGATTTCCATAATAATTGTATCTACGTGGGAAAGCTGTTTTTCTTTGAAAAGATGAGAACAGATAAAACAAGCGTTCCAGTGAATCAATGCTGCACTGGAACGCTTGTGACTGAGATAAAAATCAGGAATATACAACCCCAAAATATTTTAACAACCTCCACCCAAAATGCAGTAAGATTAGCCTTCAATCGTAGAAATTGATCCGGATCATTAGCTTGTTATCGCTTTTTCGCTTCTCACAAAGCCGAACACCCGCCATCATCGCTTTACTGGCGATTTTGATGTTGTTTATTGCACCCGTGGTATCAAAAACGCTGGAGCACCATCGTGAAGGAATAAGAAGCGAAATAAATCACTGCATGTCTGTGTCCGATATGCCATCGACACACACTATGAATCATCATGGTGTGGATCATGTTCATATGGGATTGATGGATGATATCGCTTGTGGTTACTGCCAGCTTCTGATTAATCTGCCATTATTAGCAGGTGGTTTTGTTCCTTTCATTCTACTGACACTAATTGTGTCCCGGGCACCACCAGTATCGCGCTTCTTTGGTCCCGTTATTCGGCTGTTTTACGGCGAATCACAACCACGCGCCCCACCCCTTAATTAGTCTGTCTGCTTGAAATAAACCATTTTATTTTCCTTGCCTTACGAAGTTTGTATGGCAATGTTGCTAATTAAGGGATTTTTTATGTTTACTACACGACTATTTCGTATATCACCTTTGACAGCAGCTTTGGCTATTGCACTCACAATGCCAACCAGTGGCTGGGCTGCCAATATGGAACATACCAAAGAAACACGCATTGCCTATGATCACGACAATGAAACTGTGATCACTGTAACTGCACCGGCAGTTTCACCACTTGAAGTAGCTTCTTCACTGAAGGCCCCTCGCCAACCAGTGCCTGCCAGTGATGGTTCTGATTATCTGAAAACCATTCCGGGTTTTTCACAGATCCGTAACGGTGGTACTAATGGCGATCCTGTATTCCGTGGCATGTTTGGTTCTCGTTTGAGAATGTTAATTGATGACAGTGAAATACTGGGCTCCTGCGGTGGACGTATGGATGCGCCAAGTTCTTATATTTCACCAGAAAGTTATGATGTTTTGAGTTTAGTCAAAGGCCCACAAACCGTACTCTGGGGGCCGGGTAATTCAGCGGGAACTATTCGTTTCGAGCGTATTCGCCCTCAGTTTGAACAATTTGGCACTCAAGGTAATGTCAGCACAGTGATTGGTTCTCATGGTCGTTGGGATGGTAATGCTGATCTCAGTATTGGCAATGCACTGGGTTATATCCGTTTGATCGGTAATAAATCTCGCTCCAATGATTATAAAGATGGTGATGGCAATCACGTTCCTTCCCGCTGGGATAAATGGAACACCGATGTCGCCCTGGGTTGGACACCTGATGAAAATACGTTACTTGAGCTAAGCGCTGGACAGGGTGATGGTGAAGCACGTTACGCCACACGAGGCATGGATGGCTCCCAATTCAAGCGCAAAAGTCTTGGCATACGTTTTGAAAAAACTAACATTGGCGAAGTGTTTGATAAATTCGAATCCAATTTTTATTACAATTATACCGATCATGTTATGGATAACTATTCCATGCGTTATTCGGAAATGAAAATGGCCTCAGAACCCGATCGCCTGACAATGGGTGGCCGTATGATGGGAACCTGGATATGGGAAAATTTCAAGTTCCAGAGCGGTGTGGATATGCAAACTAATATTCACCGTACCAATACCGATCGTAAGATGGCTGAAGCTGAAAGAAATGGCTGGGTGAAAAATGTCCGTTTCCGCGATTACGGTATTTTTGGTGAATTAACTTGGGATGCAACTGCACAGAATAAAGTTATCGGTGGTGCGCGATTAGATCGTGCAACAGCGTATAAATATACTACTCAACAAGAACGTAAAGAAACCCTGCCTGCTGGCTTTATTCGGCTTGAACATAACCTGAAAGAGTCCCCTGTGATGCTCTATGCCGGCATTGGTTATACCGAGCGTTTTCCTGATTTCTGGGAGTTGGTTTCGGGTAAAGCGGGCAACAATGCTTTCACTCATATCAAGCCCGAAAAAACGACCCAGTTGGATATCGGTGCACAATATAATGATAACCGCCTGAAGGGTTGGATATCAGCGTATGTGGGTAAAGTGAATGACTTTATCCTGTTCGATTATCGCAACAAGAATGCGGTGGCCGGTAACGTGGATGCCACCATTATGGGCGGAGAAACGGGGGTCGCTTATAAGTTTAACGAAAATTGGAAAACCGATGCCAGCCTGGCGTATTCCTGGGCGCAAAATACCACTAATCATCGCCCATTACCGCAGATCCCACCTTTGGAAGCTCGTTTCAGCCTGACCTGGGAACATGGCGACTGGACTAGCAGCGGTTTGCTGCGCCTGGTCAATAGCCAGCACCGAGTGGCAATCAATGAAGGTAACGTTGTAGGAAAAGACTTTGATCGTAGCAAAGACTTCGCCATTCTATCTGCCAATGCAGCCTATAAGGTGACCAAAAACGTTCAAGTTAGTGCTGGTGTTGACAATATTTTTGATAAAACCTATAGCGAACATCTTAACTTAGCGGGGAATCAGGGCTTTGGTTATTCCGGTAATACGGCAGTAAACGAGCCTGGGCGTACTTATTGGGCAAGAGTTAATATTAAGTTCTAATACTTTTATTCCTAGACCTATCTCGCCCTGACATAAATCAGGGCGAATCACTAGCTGACTCATTATCCAGCAACCAATGCCGCAGCAGTGTTGCAAGTTGCTCTTGTTGAGTTTCTGTCAGTGGTTCGAGAATGGCTTTTTGGTTCTCCAAATGGCTTTCCACTGCTTTGTCTATCAATGCCTTTCCTTCTGAGGTCAGAAAGACCTTGCAGCTACGTCGGTCTTCTTCGTTAGCAATACGCCCAATCAATCTTCGCTGTACCATATGTTCAATACGAGTGCTCATTGCTCCAGAAGTTAACATAACGGATTGATATAGCTCAGTAGGTGTAATGGGTATGTTGTTACGTCGTAGTGTCGCAAGGATATCAAACTCTATCGCACTTAGGTCGTGTTCTTTGAAAGCATGTTGCAAGCGTTGTTCAATAATCTTGTTTATGCGACATAACCGCCCAATGACGCCCATTGACGACGAATCAAGGTCTGGACGCTGTTGTTCCCACTGTATCAGTAATCGGTCAACATGATCGTACTTCATACTTTTTCCCTATTCATTTATTTTGACGAAAAGATACTTGATAAAAATCAATTAGGCCATTATTTTAATTTATCTTTACGTAAAGATACTTTTATTGATGATATATTTAAGTTGATAGAGTGATAAACAGGGTGAAAAATGAACAAACCAGAAGGGCAGCAACATGTCAGAAATTAGATCTATCCAGAATATGTTACTGACTGCATTGGCCCCAATTGTTTGGGGAAGCACTTACATTATTACGACAGAAGTATTACCACCTAATATGCCTTTGCTAGCTTCTACCATCAGAGCGTTACCTGCCGGGATATTATTATTGTTGATTTGTCGTACCATGCCTAAAGGCATTTGGTGGTTACGTATTATGATATTGAGCTTACTTAATATCGGTGCCTTCTTCTATTTTCTCTTTGTTGCAGCGGAATATCTCCCAGGTGGAACGGCATCATTAATCGTGGCTTGCCAACCCATAATTGTTATCTTGTTAAGCACTGGCATATTGAAAACCTCCCTCACAATAAAACACATTATTTCAGCCATATTGGGTGTTATCGGGATTAGTTTATTGGTATTAAATGCAACCACCAGCCTAAACTGGCAGGGCATTATTGCAGGCTTTGTGGGATGCAATTGTATGGCTTTAGGGATTGTGCTTACCAAATATTGGAACCGCCCTACCAATTTGTCATTACTCAGTTTTACTGGCTGGCAATTAACGCTTGGGGGATTAATGTTATTGCCTGTCGCTATTTCCATAGAAGGTTTACCACAACATCTTACCGTAACCAATATTCTCGGCTACAGCTATTTATGCATGGTCGGTGCGGTGTTTTCTTATATTATCTGGTTTCGAGGAATTGAAAAGTTACCGGTTGTGACAATCTCTTTTCTGGGATTTCTTAGTGCTTTATCTGCTTGTATTTTAGGATATTTATTTCTAAAACAAACATTTTCCTTGCCACAAATACTCGGGGCATGCACCATCATTATTGCTGTTTGGCTTTCGATTCCACGGGATTAGACAAAAAATCCGATAATTCTACAACCTAATGAATAACAGGAAAATCAATGAAACTTACTATAATTTCAGGTAGTCAACGCCCAGATTCTCGCAGCCAACGTGTAGCTTGTTATTTGCAAAAATTAAGTAGCGAATATGGATTTACAGAGATAGAGCTTCTGGAGCTTTCCAATGTAGAATTGCCACTACATGATGGTTATACAACAGATATATCAGCGGAGTCTCATCCCTGGCAGCCAATTGCACAACATTTAAGAGAGAGCAAAGCATTTATCTTTGTAACTCCAGAATGGCATGGAATGTCAACTCCGGCATTGAAGAACCTTCTATTGTATTGTTCTATAGCAGAATTAGGCCATAAACCAGCATTATTGGCGAGTGTGTCAAGTGGAATTAACGGTGTTTATCCTCTTTGCGAATTAAGGATGACAGGTTTTAAAAATAACCATGTCTGTTTCTTGCCTGACCATTTAGTCTTCCGTCAAGGTGAAAGTTTGATTTCAAAAGATCTGATTTGTAACGATGAGGAATTTGAAAGCCGTGTTAACTATACGCTGAAACTGCTTGAATCTTATGCTAAAGCACTGGAGCAAGTTCGTGAAGATGTTGGCGAAGAAAGCGAAAATTATCTGTATGGTATGTAAATAAATAATATCCATTTCTTTCATACATAAACCTCGGCTCAACTATTTGAGCCGAGAGTATTTCCTTTTTCTATCGAGTAATTTCATCGAACAAGTTACAAATCATTAGCCATGCTGTATAAAAAAACAGTGTATCGTATTCTTGGCATTTTTGTTTAATAAAAAAACACAAATAGCTACTTTTGCATTCAATTAGATTAAATAATCACCTTTTCATTTATTAATACAAGTTATCTTTAAGCCTCTGGGATAATATTCCTTCTTACGGGTCCTGTGGAAGAATGGAAAACCTGATGCCGCGCGCGATAAATTTCACCTATCCGCGCGATAAATGAAGAGCTAATCGCGTTTCATCTATTGAAAATTTTTTACACAATCAGTGTAGCGTAGCAGCCAATTTAGCAATATATTCTGCATTCTTTTGTGTGGGGTTAATTCCTCCATAATGCACAGTGCAGAATAAAACGCCTAATTAAAATAGGTCATCATTATTGGCGGTTTTGCCACTGATTCTATCCTCAAAAATCGAGTTACAATTTGCGGCCATTAATGCATTTCGTTGCAGATCACTGTTTTGGTCTGTTGTTGATACACGGATATAGCCAATTTTCGCCATTATTAATACCTCATTTAGTCCATGAATTAATGAGCTTATCACCACTTTAAAAATGACGAATTGATATCCGTAAAACCTCGGTTTAGCGGGAACCGTAGAACGGGTGGAACGGACTAATTTAGGCAAAACTCACACACCGCGTACGACATTGAAATCCGGTGAATGGGGCAAACCGGTTGGTTACTCAGTGCTAGTAGACTCCTATAGCGCAGGATTTCCTGCACCGTTAGGTACTCATGGCTATTGGCATGTTATTGGAGCACGTGATACCAGTGCGGGGTATGCCGGTTTTCTAGCGAGTTATGCTAACGGCCTAATTTATTACGGTCATGCCCTGGCTGCCCGCGAAAATCCAACATGGTATGCGTTATATACCACCAGTAACACCACAGTCGTTGATGGCTACCTAAAAACAGCATCCCCCATTATCCAAATCTACCCTGGTGGCACCTTTACCACCAACGACGAATCCGAGGGTGCTATTGTCGAGCGTCTGTCTGAGGGCGTCTATCTCATCAAAAACGTGCTGGGGTTTAATGCTGATGCGGCATGGGGCGGTGTTGATGGTGGGGTTGAGATACCGCTGTGTAAAAATAAACTGCCGTTGATTTGGGTGGATTACAAAGTGCTACCCGATGGTGCCATCAAATTAATGACCTACCACCGTGAGCATGCAGAAGCACCTACATTCGCCCAAAATGTACGAGAGAGTTATTCAGACGGTGACCCGATTGATATCCCCGCCGGTCGGTCTATATCTGTCCGTGTCCAGATGCCAGAGAGTTCTATTTGGAATCAGCAACAACGGAAATTGACTGAGTCGGAATAAATATAGGGGCATAGTGCCCCTGATTGTTATTCTGGCGCTTTAGGCCAGTCAATATTGGGTGCTGTCGAACAGTCTACACGGTTCAGTAGCACGCAATATTTTTTCCATGCTGTTAGCGCTGACAGTTCCGCCGCCGTCGCCATTTGAAGATCGACGGCATACTGTAGCGGCGCGATTGCGCTGGTCGCCTGAGTCATGAGATATTTTTTCTGGGATTCAGCCTGTTGTTGCAATTCCGCTGGTGTCGGCGGTGGGATATCACCCCATGCAGGTAGACCGTCAGATCCCACAATCCGGCGTTTCCCCGCGGGGATATCACGTGTAAATTTAATAAAAACAGCCTCGCGCACCGCAACCCCGTCATCCGGCCATGTCCCCGCGGCAACATATGCATCTTTCAGAGACAACAGAAAGAACGAATTCTGCGCCGCACTAAAAATATATCTACTCATTACTATCTCCCTATGGCTAAATATTGACCGCCCTCACCCTGCACATTGACATGGGCAACAAAACCATTACGTTGTTTGTTTGTTGCTCCCCACGTATGTCCTGTCGCCCAACCTGCATCAGAAACAATAACGTGGTCAACAGTTGTTGGGAATTTGAACGGGAACTCCACAAACACGCGGGTTGACGAACTGAAATCAATCAGACCAAATTGAATGTATATATCACCTAAACGATACCAGCCCTGCCCATGCTCAAACCTGAGATACGCCAGAACCGCATTAATACTGCCCCGTGAGATTAAATCCCGGCCAGTGGGTGTGATGGGGCTCAGTGTTGCCGTATCCGCCCCGGTAAAATACGGCAGCAGATCTCCTCCGGTCACCAATCCGGCCAGTGCCGTCAGGGTCGCGTTCAGGGGTTGCCGATTTTTTATAATTTCAGACAGACTGTTAGAAAAGTTTGCGTCATTGTTGATTGCCTGAGCCAGTTTCTCCAACGTATTCAACGCGGCTGGGGGGTTACCTGCAATTAATTCGGGTAAACCGAGGTTTTTCACAAACGCCTGTTTATCCAGAATATCCGCGCCGTTCTTGTTTTTCTCCAGACGAGTATTGGCATTATTATTTGCTGCATTTGCCAAAGATTGCACGAAGGCTGTCGTTGCAATCTGGGTGTTATTAGCATCCTGTGCTGGTGTTGGCGCAGTCGGTGTTCCTGTGAATACAGGGCTGGCTTTGGGTGCATATTGAGGATGTGGATCTTTAGCTTCGGTATGCTCCTTCAGCTCACTCTCGTTTTGTTCCAACTGCTGTTTTAGATAACTTGTACGACTAGCAAGTTGTTTAGCCTGCCGATTAGAAATGCCATCAGGACCACCTAATACGGGGTCTGAAGTTTCTATCTGATATACACCGTCAGACCATTGTGGGGTTTCGGGTAAATTAGCCATTTAACTGCTCCCATGATTGTAACTGCCGTTATAGCTGACAGTGTTGTTGTAGCGAATTGATACTGACTGATATTCCAAACTGGCGAGATGGCAACGCGCAGGCGCAAAAGCCGCTAGCGTGGTACGTAATAGTGAGGCCTGGTCATTGGTAATAGGTTGCTGAAGAATAACCCGATAAACTGCCCAGGACGTTGCATCACCATGCACATAATTACCGTTATGGCTGGCATGACCGTCATAGTTGATTTGTCCTGTGCCTTCAATTAAATCAACTTCACCAAATCCAAAACGGCGAATTACCTCCCTGATTGACCAGGGCGTGCCTTTATAGCGATGCAGCTCTATCGCTGATTTGATTAGTGTGCGCCGGGCATCTTCTGATTCGACAAGCTCCCAGCCATCACCTAATAATGAAAACTGGTCAGCGAGCCAGTACAATGCGCTGATATCGACAATATCAATGAGATAAACCATTAACCGGGTTAAATCGATATCATCAAAACGAGAAACGAGCTGTCCTAATGCACGCATGCTGATATCAGATTCAAGTGGCGGCGGTAAATGTAACTTAGCCATTAGCGACTCCCGTGATCAAAACGGAAATACCAGTACAGTTTGCCCATTCATTCTCATTTATGACCTGAAGTGCAGGTGATTCCAGCTCTACCTGATAGACACCGGAAATAGACAGTATTGAAATGATCTGGCTGGGGACGATATCTTTCCCAAGTGTTGTAGCACGTTCCGCTACCCACGTTTGTATAGCTTGTTCTGCTGAG
Source organism: Xenorhabdus ehlersii (assembly GCF_003610465.1). Lineage (GTDB taxonomy): Bacteria > Pseudomonadota > Gammaproteobacteria > Enterobacterales > Enterobacteriaceae > Xenorhabdus > Xenorhabdus ehlersii. Next base: position 196,970 of record NZ_RAQI01000002.1, read on the forward strand.
GACTGAATATCTAAGGCATTAACGCCGACATACAAAGTCAATTTTGCCTTGATGGTGTAGTCGATTTGTACTGGCGATTTTGCGTGAACAGTGTCCGTCAATGGACGGACTTTCTCATCAGAGCAAAAACTTTTCACCAGCGTTAGAATGCTTTCATCTGGCAAGCCTGTCGCCAATAGTGGAAATAATTCAACTGTGCCTGGAACGGGGGACATAACCGCGACATCAACAATGTTGGGATGAGCACGCATGGCATGGAAACGATAGGCCTGACAACTGCCCGCATTAGTAAACGATTCGGGTGCCATCTTAATTCGTACACGCAGTCTGTCGTCACTTTCCTCAGCAGAACCACCGCTACTGGCGATTATGTTAGTTACTTGCAGATCAATATCATCGATCTCATCCAACAGAGTGCTAACCTGTGCAGGTTGCCAGCCATTACCCGATAATCCTGCATCCATACAGGTAGCGCTGACATTGACGAAACGCATGCCAGTTTTTAGAACAGCGTCTGTGTTAGTAGCAAAAATAATGCTATCTGATGCACTAACACGTGTTCCAACGGGAATAAGGACATCTCGTTCTAATACTTCATCAACACTAAATTGCAATGTGGTATGCGCAGGTTGGGCAGGTAGCCGATATACGCCAACCAATTCGCCTAAGTAGTCCAAAATGGGGGCACAAGCAAACTGAACCAAATTTTGTTTAGCCGCTTCCTGGACTCTCATCCGGATCAATGCCTCACGATAGGCAAACAAATTAATCAGCAGGCGTTCAGCCTGTGCTGGGTACAACGTTTTGCCGGCATCAGCCTCATACTGTGCGATCATCTCGGTTGTGATTTTCTCTGCATCGCGTTCGATAAAATTAGGTTCTGTCAGCGCCATAACAACTCCGTAGATTGTGTAATGCCATCCGCGGCAGCCCAATTCACACGCAGAGTTAAATGCTCTCCATCAATGGTGGGTTTTACCGATAGCAATTGACAGCGAGGTTCCCAACGCGAAATAGCATCGACAGATTCTCTGACAACGTGGGGAATTGCGCGGTCTATGGGATAATCAATATAGCGATGTAAGTTACTGCCAAATTCTGGTCGATGTGGGTCACTGCCACGTGGTGTACGCAGAATAATGAGAATGGCTTGAGCAATATCATCCAACCCACTGACTGTTTCGCCGGAGTGTTGGAGAGCAGGTTGCCAAAAAACAGAGTTTGAGTTTGTATTCATGGGGGCAGTATCGCCCCCAGCTGGAAGGTTTGATATTAAAGACGTTTAAAGAAGTTAATGAGAATGATGGTTCGAATTACCGCCTTCATCCATGATGCTGCCCGTTGCATGGATATTGCCGTTGACGCTGACGTTACCCTGAATATTTGCTGCAATACCATCACCACCAGAACCCGATAGCCCATTCTGGTAGGTTAACCGACCTTTTACTAACAAATTTCCGGTTAAAATTGTTTCCGGTGTATCAACAGTGACTTGTTGCGCCTGAATAACAACATTGGCACCTACAGTGATATTTATATATTGAATACCACCATTGATAGTCAAAGTGTGAGTAGTGCGATCATAATAAAAGGCTGCATTATCTGCATACGTCACACCACGGGTGTCTTTATTATTGGCAGGCGGTTTATCAACACTGGAATAAACCGCACCTAAAATAACGCCATCCTCACCATTGGCATCCAGTAGCACCTCAACTTGTTCTCCAATATCAGGCAGCCAATAATCTTTGTTATTTTGGGTATTTCGCTGTAATACATTCAGCCAGTTAGTGCGCATATTATCGCATTCGGGCAATCGCACGCGGGCACGAACGGTGGCAGGGTCTACGGCACTGATAGTACCAACTTGACGAGTTACACTGCTCATTTGGTTTTCTCCTTGATGACTGTTTCGGAAGAACCATCTGGTTTATAAACAACTAATTTCTGCGTCTTACTCTTCTTACCTTTCTTAGACTTGCCCGATGTAATGGGGCCACGAGCAATTTCAAGTTCAGTGGCATATCCACTGCTGCGATCAAAGGAATGACGAGCTGCCGTAATTAGCCATTGCCCAGATAGTTTGCCAAACCCAATCAATGCGATTTTATTTCCAGCTGTTAACTGGGGGCTTCCCATCAATGACAGCGAACCGTTTTGTTGGTATTCGTTATGAGAATCCAGTGCTGACTGTGCCTTAATTTCTGCACTATTTTTGTCTGTTGCTCGACTATTGACTTTTAAGGTATCTGCGCTGGTTTCTTTTCCACTATTATTTTTTCCTTTTGAATCGGCTTGATGACTTGTACTGGTCGTGCCGTCAGCTTCATAGACAATTAATTTTTTATCACCCGCCTTTTGGTGTTTCACCTTGGCTTTCTTATAAACCTTGTTAATCGTGTCCCGCAGTGAAAATTGGGCAACATCATGAGGGGATAGTTTCTTTATAGGCACCTGGCTGCGTAAGGTGGTTAAGTGAGAAAATATGAGTTGTTCACTGACAACCTTAACGGCATAACCGTACTCATTGGCCAGTCGCTTCAGGAAGGCTATATCAGTTTCCGAGTATTGTGTCACTCGGTCAATTTTGATGGTTTCAATACTGCCAACCAGCTTTAGTCGGTGTTTTTTGGCAATACGACTCGCGATGGCTGCCAGTGTCGTATTTTCAAATCCACGATTAGATTTGGTACGTAATGCCATATTAATCGATGTTGCGACACCTCTAATGGATACTGTCGAGGGCGGGCTACTGACTTCAATTTCATCAATAGAGAATGTACCACAATTAAGCAACTGTTCGCCAAGATAACCCAATCTCAACGTTAATGTATCACCTTTGCCCGGATACCATTTATCCAGCCAGCGACCATCGGTATCATCCAGCTCCACTTCAATTTCATCCGATTCACTTTTGATATTGTCGGTATAGCTGACACGCGTAACATACGGTGTGATGTCGCTAGTGATATCTTTTTGCAAATAACGTAACGTAAACGTCGGGCTTAAAACGTCAGAGACACCCGCCAGAGAGGGGGTTTGTCTGATATCAATTATCTCAGCCACGGTGGAGTATCCTCTGTAGTGACTACATTGTCAGCGTCAATAATGGGGATCAATACAACTACCCCCGATGGCAATACGGGTGTAACGGCAATATGAGGGTTGGCAGCAACAATACGGGCATAACCCAGAGGATCACCGTAATAATAATGGGCCAATAAATCCCATCTATCACCAGCTTTTGTAATGTGCTCAAGAAACATCAAAGTACCCTCGTCGTAATTTGCGCAGCCATCTTACTGAGTGCAGGAGATATCGATGTGAATGTTGAACTAGCCGATTCAAGCTGCCCCGACACAGAATCCAATGCAGCCGCAATATTACGACTGTCTACACGGCTTAATGACGCTTGAGCGTTATTAATAAATGTTGCGGCCTGTCCTGTTGCTCTGGTCAATTGAATTGCCTCCGGCAGCGTGTCACCCAAGGCTTTAAACGCCGGATAACTTTTTCCTAATGGCCCAGCAATATTGTTCAATCCGGTAAAAAGACCGGGCACACGAGTCAATGCGACTGCCGGGTTACCTTTCATCTTCTGCGCAATACGTACGGTACTGATCGTTGTTTGCAATGCTGACTGCGCTTGTTTGGCATAATTCACGCCATCCCTGAGTTGTTTAGCCAGACCTGATGGCTTCGGTACTGCATTAGATAACGCCTTTGTATTCGGAACATGGGATTTAATAGCAGGTGGCTTCAGTTGATTTTTAGGATCACCAACATATTCACGCAATGTCACGGAGGCATTCAGGGCAAATACATTGCCGACTGAGTCTGTTTGTTCACTGGTGGCTGTCACATCAGTAATGACAAACCAGCCACGATAATCGCCATTGCCAAATACCAACGCCAGCGCCTGATGTTTTCGCATCGCTGCGCGTAACCGATTTAATTCAACATCCGGCGTACAATAATGTTGATGAAAGACCAGGCTAAGTTGAATTTCATCCAGCTTCTCACCCACGAACTGCAAGCCAGGCTTACCGTGGATTCGGGCATGTTCAGCGTAATCAATGCCAAACGTAACATCGAACCCATCCCAATACGTGATTAATTCAAATTCAATATCACCTAATACAGCAAACATTATTCATACCTCCGGCGTTCTCTCTGTATAACGATACGCTCCAGCATTTTTTCCAATTCGTGCAAGCTCATATTTAATGCCTGACTGATATCGGGTGTAGCCGTTTGTGGTTTATTGCCAATGTAAATTTGTGGAGAATAAGTGACAGAAAATCCATTATTGCTGTTTCCCGCATTTTTATAGGCTGCCCGCCCAGTGGAATAACCTGACATCGTTTTGGTCACTGGAATTTGAGGAGCGTCAGGTGTCATTTCTTCAGCCAGACGCTGAGTGGCGCGAGCAGCCAGCGGACTTGTACGCTCAATACCCATCACCGCGCCTTGCACGATATTATCGCCAAAGCCCATAAATACCCGACTGGGAGATTGAATACCTAACGTTTCTTTAAACCAGCCAGAAATGTTGCCACCGAAGTTTTTAATAGTATCCTTGGCCGTGGTCAGCATATTAGAAATGCCATTCACCAATCCATTAACGATATTTTTACCAAAATCAGTAAAGTTATTGGGCATATCAATGCCAAACCATTTCATGACACCACTGAACGCCTTAGAGAACCATTTCAAGGGAGACCAGTTTGAAATTAACTTACCAACTTTAAGTATCCCACTATTAAAAACATTTGATATGTCATTCCAGCGGGTAGTAAACCAACCTTTAACATTAGACCAAATGTTTTTAATTCCCTGCCATCCCCCCTGAAAAGCAGATCTGACTCTACCCCAAAGCCCTTTAAAGAAATTGCTGATGGGTTTCCAATAGCGATAGATAAGATACGCAGCGACTGCAATACCGACGATGATTAATCCAATGGGATTCATTAGCAATGCACGACCAATCCACAAAAGAGCCCTGCCAGCCAGCATCAAACCCTTATAGAGAGCACCGCCAAGAACTTTACCTAACCCACGAGCCGCGCTAGCCATTTTACCTAAGAGATTGCCGACAAAAGCAAATCGCCCCCCCGTACCGATAGCGGCCCGAAGCAATAACCAACGGGTGCGCATTAACATGGCACCTTTCCAGATATCAATGATAGGAGAAAACAAAAGGTTTAGGCCTAATCTGACCCCCACTGAAGCCGCTTTAAATGCCAAAAACCCGCCGACCAGTGAGACAACATTACTGATAAGTTCAGGATGAGCTGCAAGCCATTTGCCAGTCTGATCAATTAATGGGATAAAAGTTTCGGCTAATTGCATCAGCGTCGGACGCAATGATTGACCAATATTAATAGATGATTCATTAAATCCAATCTGAGTACGCCGCCACCTTGCTTCCAGCGTGTCATTTTGCTTATCAAAATCTTTCGACAGTGTATTTTGTGCACCATCACTATTCATCTCCTTTTTACTGGATAAATACTTATCCCAGCCCTGACGCATAGATACCAGATGGTTCACTGTCTGAATATCAGTAAAAATTTCAGCCAGACCAAATGATTCCATTAATTTTTGTTGGCTGTCTTGATCACCTTTAGCTCCAGCTTCCTGCCATTGCTGTAAAAATGCTTTTCCTTTTCCATCAATAAAACGATTGGCGATCATTAAGGAGGCTTCATATTGCGAGAATCCTTGTGCAACATAACGCTGCATTGACCCTTGATAGTCAATACCAGCATCCGCATATTTATGGATAGTGTCACGTCTCCCCATTGCGGCCAGCCAGTTTGTCATATTGGTAACAGCCGCCTCCGCTGAACCACTTCCTTTACCAACCTCCAAACTGGCTACAATCTGTGTGATAGCTTCTTTGCCTGTGATTCCACGTGCAGCAAATGCTTTGGACAGCCCAGGCAATGCTTTCGCCATATCCTTTAATTCAAATGAACCAAGTTTTGCTCCCGTTGCTGCAATACCGAAAGCTTGCTCTAGATCTTTGGTATTAGTAATTTTAAGAGCATCACTGAAAGCAAACGTCATTTTGGCCAGATCAGTCATATCCGCTTTGGTGGCGGTAGCCGCTTTTCCCAATAATTCAGCAAACTGTGATGCTTTTTCAGGAGCCATGCCATCAGCAACCAACTGACCAACTCCACCCAAAAGTTCTTCCTGAAGCTGATTAACTTTGAGTGATGTTTGTCGAATAGACACACCAATGGCTTGTTCTTGTTTTGCATCCAGATCACCCGTAACAGCAATGTCTCTTAACCCTGATTCAAATGAGGCGTATTTTGTTACTGATTGCATAACGGGAGAGGATATTGTTCGCGCTAATGCGTAAGTTTCGGCACCTTTTCCATAGAGCGCCATACGGTTTGCTCTGGCGGCATCACTCATACTGGCAGTAGACTCTAAACGTTTTTGCTGACGGTTTAATTGTTCCAGTGTTCGGCCAACACGTTGTAAATCTGTATTCAAACGTTGGGCACTGCGGGAACCCAACTGACCATAACGTTCAATAGCACGGTTCAATGCCTGTTGCCGATTTTCCAGCCGACGAGTGGTTTCTCCTAGGGCGCCCAGTGTACGGCGAGTTCCCGATATAGCAGAGCTAAATGCACCGCTAATGGCTCCGCTTATGATGACACCGATGGAAAATTCTGCAGACACGGGTTAAGCTCTCTTTAAGTGAAATTTTTTAAACAGGAAATGCAATGGGAAAATCACTGGTGGTATTTCAAACATTCTTAGTGGCCGTATTTGCCAGTATCTATATCTATTTGATGGCTGAACTGACGGTCTATACGGTAAGTACCAGTGACAGTGGATTGGTCTGGGTGATAATGATTGGTGGCGGCGCAGTGCTATTGTCGATAGCCATGGCGCTGATTGCTGCAATATTGCAACCAGCTATTTATCTGCTGGCTGCAATCGCTGTAGGTATCGGCGCGTTAGTTAATCGTCTTTATTCTCGCGTTTGATTTGGGTGTTAGCCTCATCCAACCAACATTCAAATTCATCCAGAGCCAGATTATCAATTTCACTCGGCTGAAACCGAAACCACCGTGCCAGTATTGCCGCGGCTTCCCACAGCATCTTTATTTCCTTGATCCACCCCGACAATTTTCTGAAATCGTTGCTGCAATGCCAGATAGTCTGCGGCATCCATCTGTTCGATATCTTCCGGTAGCAACCCGGTGGAACGTGACAATAAAATATCATCCCAATCGGCAGGGTTTTCGCTGATTCGACGAGCGGCCTTGATATCTTTCACTTTCAAACGTGATAGCTGGATTTCTTCAATATTAACGCCAGCAGCCGTGGTATAGGGAAATTGAAGGCGGTAATTCGTTGACATGATGATACTCCTCTGTAAGTTTCATTCAGTATCATTCATAGGAGGAAGTGGCGATATTAAAGAAGATTAAAGAAGAAAGGGGCGAGTGCCCCCATTATTACCCACTAAGTCTACAGACCAGACATTGCGACTAGCCTCCAATATTAACGCGATAATCGGTCAGCTGATCAATACCACCTACACGGAAGATATTGGCTAAATAATCCAGTTCCAGTAGCTCTTCCCCATCCAATACCTGCTTAATATAGGTACACGTAAAACTACTGGAGAAATCAGCGTTTTCATGTTGCTTAAATGTCCCCAGTGGATTCTTCTTAAATAAAATGGTCAGATACGTTACCAATGGCACTTCATCAATACGTCCCTGTGAACTGAATTTCTGGACACTGGAACGGCACTGTAATGCCAGCGATTTATAAGGATTCGCCGCGGATAACATAGCGTCACGGTAGAAACTGTTCCACTTAATCTCACCCTCCAGTTTATCAAAACCCGCGGGAAGTTCGACTTTACCCACCATTCCCAATGCCTTATGTTCCTGCATAGTCATGGATACGTCCGGCAGCTTGACTTCTTCCGCTCGTCCCAGCAGGTTATTGCCATCAATATAAATGTTGGCATTAGTAATACGGTTAATTTCAATTTTTCCAGCCATTAACTATTCCCCTTTAGATTCAGCAAATACTCAGAGGTGATCTCAGTCTCAAATGTGAGTCGTTCCAGTGGTGGCGGTGGTGTATATTTATAGCTAAGCAACAAATGACCTGCTGCCAGTGATGTTTCTTCGTTGCGTGTAGAGTCAAACCAACACTTAAATCCCAACAAAGCACCATCAGCAATCAACTTACGCCCGTAGGCATTAACGGATTCTGTCAGGGCATCAATTAGCGCGGGGGTGATCGGCATATCAATATATTGCTGGCTGAAGTAACGCAAGGACTCATTAATCACGTCTCCGGTTCTGCGCACGTTCTCGAAGTTACGCATGTGTGTCACTGTTGGCCATGCGGCAGTACGATTACCCCATAAGCGTAAACCTGAACCATAACTGTTGAATATTGTTGTAATACCTTGCTCATTGAGCAGGTTGACTTCACTTTGTGGATCATCAATCATGGCAGATAACTGACGTTCAATCCCTGTGATCCCCATGATTTCCTGATTGGAGGATGACCACCAAAAGCCCTTGTCTGCATCAACCTTAGCACGCAATCCCGCAGCACGGGATGACAGCGGTTCCAAGCGCTCGCTATTAGTCTCAGCATCGTAGACTTTGACGTGTGGGTAACACAGCCGAACACGATCAGAACTGGTATTAAAATTGATTGTGCCAGACGGGCCACGACCGTTGATAGCTTGTGCGAAGGTTGTTCCTATCGGCGCATCAATATAAGCCATTGCACCCAATTTGGTCGCCAGTGCAATCAGTTCGGTTGTAATACTTAACTGGGTACAATAGACAGGTGCCAGCAAGATCTTGGCAAAGAATCCATACAGATTATACGTATCATTCAGCAAATTCATTCCTGTACGGTTGCCCGCTGCGCTGATGCTGCCAATAATGTCAGCAGGAGTGACCAACGTAGGATCGGCAAAGTCATAACTGGCAACCACAATCGTGCCTGCTGCGATATTCTTACCGATGTTCTTGAGCCTGCCCGTCTGGGCATCCAGCGTGTAATCTTGTCCTTCTATATAAGGTACACTATCCGCAGAGGCTTTCAGTACAACATGACTGACCACAGGATTAGCCAGTTTCGCAGTACCGGTTGTTTTATCAAAAACAACACCTTCATTAGCAACATGGTTCTTATGTATTTCAGGCTCAAGCACATTAATAACCAGTACTGTTCCTGCACCGTGGTCATAAATTGCATCCAGTGCCTGGGGGAGAGTAAACCCATTTATTTGGGTGCCAAACTGGGCCGCATCTTTTTCTGACAAACAGAGCGTCACTGCATTAACGGGCCCCAGTGGTGCAGTACCAATCAGGCCGATCACGGCCGATTTCACCGTTTTGACCGGACGTGGGCCTTTTTCGATTTCGATAGTTTCAACACCATGCAAATAGTTAGCGGCCATCAGTGACCTCCTCGGATTTCTCTTTTTTCTTCAGGCTATTTTTTTGTTGCTCTGGTAAAGGATGAAGATATTGCAACGCGATCAATGTTTGTACATAGTCATGCTGTTCAGGCAAATCAACAGTTTCTTTGCCTGGCCAAAGCAAGACTTCAGTGCCATCCGCCAACGTGACGCCACTTGCCGGACCTGTGTAAAGGTATCTCATTGTTCAATTTCCTCGTAATTGACTTGGGTTAGCAGTGGCCCATCCTCTGACTCACTGTCTTCGATAAATACACATTCAGTCGCAAAATCCAGTATGTACTGCCACAATCCTGCTATCTCACCAAGAAAAGTATCCCTAACCAGCCAGCATTTACGTTGGCAGTTCGGTGGTTGAAACCCGCCCAGAATCCGGCGCACGTGATCCAGTGTGACCACAGCACCTTCACGTCCATTAAGCTGACGAAAAACAATGGTGGCGTTAAGCATCACGATTTGTGTCTGCAAGAGTACGCCGACATCTTCTGGGTTATTAAAGCGAGAACCTGCATAGCTGATTAAGATAGCGCCCACGGGATGGTTTAGCCTGAATTCATCTGGGTTTTCAGGAAAATACTCGACCTGTAAGCCAGGCAGCCTTTCCTGTAATCTGACAACAACAGCATCAATAATGGGTGAAACGTCCATCAATATTTCTCCAACATCCCATGATTGCCCCCGAAGATGGGACGACGCGCCCTGACTCGAAACTCTCCGGGCTCAGGCGCATCTTTTCCTGTAGCCAGTATCCCGAGTGTTAGTTTTGCATCACGTATATCAGCCAGTTGGCGTAGAACGATTTTGTAATCGTCTATCACCGCTTCAGGGATTTTTCCTTCAGGACGGCGAGCATACAGTCGATAGCGCGTTAACGTCACCGCAGCATCACGTAATACGGTGGGCACCTCTGCCAACGGCAAGATATAACGCCCACGTAAATGCGCGTCGATGAGTTCACCTGCGTAGCGAATAGCACTGTTAATCACAGGCTCATTCATTGTCTGGGCAGTCCGTTCGTCGTTAGACAGCCATATCAATGATTGCGTGGGTATCTGCTCTTGCAGATCAGCCAATGAACAATACATGTCATACACCACGTAAGATACGAATGACATTACCCGCCGCGGTGGCTTCATCCAACGCTAATCCGACAGAAACCACAGTGGCATTCTCCGCCGCTCTTGGCACTGCACAGGCGTTCTTATCCGACTGTACGACTTGCCCCCGTGCTATAGGTGCTCCGGCTTCAACCGCGATAATGCCCAACACATTTACCGGAACGGCATCACCTGTTTTCGCATCGACTTCGGCAACACCCAGTGCAGCAGCACCAGCCTGACAAGGTGCATTATCAGCACCGACCAAACGATGCTGGATGATGCTTGCGGTGGCGACAACTGTCGTTGTTAATACAGGTTGTTGTGTTATAGCCATGACCGTCCTCCTTACTCCACAATGTTAGTAATCAGGTAGCCAGCATCACCACCCACCACCGCCACTTTATAAATATCGGTATAACGGCAGTAATTGACCTTACCGCCCACACCTTCATATTTATCCGCGACAGGCATCCCTTTGCGCCGGAAGGTATAACCAAATGATGGCTCATACTCATCGGCACTTTCTGCCCCGGTTTGCGGAGGTGAAACATAATGCAGCATTAAGTTGTCACCCCAGACATCAACAGGTTCTTTTTTAAGGTTTGGCGTAGAAACAGGCTCACCCACGATAACATTTGGGATTTGGAAAAGATCTTTCAGGATTTCTGTTGTGATACGCTTACGTTCATTAGCGCCAATTGCCGCCTGAATTTCAGGGTGGAACTTCAACAGTGACATAACGCTGGCTCCCATCGTCATAAGATTGGGACGGACACCGATAGCGGTTCGTACCCTCTCTATCCCAGCCTCAATGACCTGGATTGGGCTGCCTGTGCCACCCACCCAACGCGCATTATCCGCGAGCCTCTTTACTGAGTCTTTGAGATAAACTTTAGGATCTTGCGCCAATCGGGCTGCATACAATTCACGCTTGAGGTTCACGCCATTGGTGGAGCGACGAATTGCCTTAGCCTCTTCATTAAATAAAGATTCGGCTTTTTCGCGATAATCAACAGCAGCCGCCAAATCATGTTCATTAAGTACAATATCCAACGAACTGCCTTTCTCACGAACTAATACATTACTGTTAGCACCCACCGCACGTTCAGTGTCATATTCAACAAAGGCACTTTTACCAAATGTAGGGACTGTAGCGCCTTCTTTTTCCATTTCAACAACAGGAAAAATATGTTCGCCAATGAACGCCGCATTTTTATAGCCCCGAGCCACACTGGTCAGCACGGGATCAACAATGCGTTTACCTTTCAAATAATCAGACATTTATCTCTCCTCAATAGTTACGGCAGCAGTGTTACAGGCAGCGGGCAACGGCTGCGTCGTAACTGATACCTTCTTTCTTTGCCAACGCGAGCGCTTTTTGGTGCAATGCCAGACGTTCAGGATCTGCATCAGCAAATTCTGTCGTGTCTGTGGATTCGTGTTGGTCAACACGGTCTTTTGTCGCTCGTTCGCCAAAATCGATAACAGGCTGGGCAGAACGCAATAAATCTTTAAACGCGGTAGCCAGCGGTTTCTTCACATCACCTTCAGCAAATTCAACGGGAGATTCCCCTTGAGTAACCGTGTCCAGTAATGCCACCACAACAGATTGAGCAACAGGTGCTAACTTGCCGTCTGCGACCAGTTTTTCAGCAAAGGCCACATTTCCGGCATGTTGTTCAACTTGCTTACGCTGGGCATCGGCGGCATCACGGGCAGCAAGCTGTTCTTTTAGACGGGTGTTTTCATCTTCCAGTGCTTTTTTTTCTTCATTTGTCACGGTGTCTTCCTCACGTTGATGTGTGTTATTGGGTTCATGAAAAGCAGGGGCAGGTTGAGTCGTGCTATAAGCCTCTTCACGTAATGAATCTACCTGCCAGGAAGGAAGCGCTTTATCCGCTTCATCCATACCAAATTTACTGATCAAAAATTCTCGTAGACGCCCCCAGAGTGAAGCGTTAGTGATCTCACTCCAGTCAGAGAACTCCACGATCCCCTGTTCTTGCTCACTGAATTCAACCTGTTTCAACCCCTTAATGGCGGGTGGTTGTGCACCCAAAAAGCCAACATGACGTAAATAGAGCACACCAGGCTTAGGGTTGTTTGGGGAATCAGGCAAATAGAAAGAGGCGGAAATTTTTTTATAGCGACCTGTATCAATCAGTTCGGCAAACTGGGCATCAATCTGCTGAGGCTCTGCAATCAAATCATCACCGGAAGCGGTGAGTGATTTAACCCAACCATAGGCAGGTAGATTGTCTTTGGGATGTCCGATCACAATCGGTGCTTCATGCAATGATGGATCATAGGCCTTCGCACAAGCTTGCAAATCTGCTGGACTGAATGGCAGTTGTTTGCCATTCATATCGGTATGCGTACCGGATTTGAAAATGTGAAGTAACTTCATTTCACTGCCTCTATGATGTTGATAGAGACAGTTTCACCCTAATCAGAAAAAATGACTTTTAATCTGCTTTAGAAAAAACGAGGGAAAAAAATAAGAAAGTGGAGAACTGGAGGCCATTAGATACCGAAAATTTGAGCCTGTAAACGCTTTATAAACTTTTTTGCGGATGACAATGATAAATCACCCGCATAAAGACACAACGTTTAACGGCGAGCCGCTGCTTCAAGATGTCTCTGGATGGCACTCAAAACCGATCTTGTCGCTTCCGGTGATAGTTCATCTTCTGCTGTAACAGGTAAATAAGGTCTGGCAGGCAAGGATATCGATTTATTGCGGCCAGTTTCTCCACCCATTTGATGGATACGGGCATAGATAATGTTTGTACCAATAACCGCCGAACTGGAATCATAACGGGTATTGATTGAATTCATCAAACGCCCCGTTTTTTGTAATGTCTGGCCACTTCGATCTTGTGCTGCAACTGAGGGTATCCAGGCAGGACGACCGTCAGCTTCGAAATTGAATGAGGTTTCTGCCGATAGTGTTGCAGCAATCTTACGCATGGCTGGTGTCAGATCTTCGGCAGAAGATGCTAGCGCATGCAAGCCACGCATCAAATCGTTATCATTAATTGTAATAGTGATATTACTCATTCTGTCCTCTTAATTCACGGCGAGCCAGCCCGAATAACGATCCCTGATAACGTGCTAAATCGGGGTGGTATGCTGCACCGGGTGAGTATGACCAACCTACATCGGTGGCAACTTTGGTTTTTCCTGTTTGAGTTGTACCCGTAATAAATGTTGCTACAGGCTGCATTTCTCCGGTTTTCTGAGAAATTAACTTCAGTTCACTGCCCATTGCTTTGCCAGAATTCGCAACTTTTAATCCTCTGGCTTTAACATCATCATAGCTGAGTGCAATCACACTGCAACGACAACGCCAGCCATTAGGCGGATAAAATGCCTGCCAAAATGGATCATCGTAACGAAATACCAGTCCATGTAAGGCAAGATGGCTTTTGCGGGTGTGGCTGTCATTGATCCCCGTATACATCCAGTACGGTCGGTCATCAATATTTTCCATCTGTTCTGCCCAACGCCCCGCACTGTAGAGTACAGACATATTGGTACGAAAAATGGTATCAAGCCGCCATGGGCTTCCTTGTTGAACGGTAACTCGTTCTCCTGTAACTGGATCGTCTGCTTCAGTTGTTCCCCACCATCCTTTGCGTTTGAGAACTGTCTCCAATTCCTTACGAAACCAGCGGTCAGTTTTGCCCTCGTCTAAGGCTTGCTGTAGTACCTGACGAATATCTTCCAGAATATCTAAACGCGTTACTTTAGCGACAGTAAATGATCTGGCGTGTGCATCCTGCCAGAGATCTTCCCAGTCCCAGCTTATCTGATAACCTTTAGATTTCAGGTAACCAATAGCGCGTTTGGGGGGTAAGGTCATGCAATATGCCAATTCAGCCGTTGTCATGCTCATGCAAACGCCCCCAAATGTTAGTCACAAACAATACCCGCGCCAGCCGTTCCTGCAAATCACCCGCATTCATATGAGGATAAAGTTCGGCTAACTCTCCCAACAGTTCACTGGGATTAGCGCCGTTCTGAACTCGGTCGAACAAGGGGGCCAGAATCGGTTCCAGTGTCTTGTCTAAATTATCTCCATTTATCAAAATATCCAGCGCTTCATCCAGCTTATTTTGTGCTTCCAGTTCGGCATTCATTGCTTCTGAAAATGCTAAGGGCAATGGAGGAACGGCGGGCATAGGGAGTGGCATTTCATCAATATCCCCATCCTGCAATTGGTATTCACGTTTCCAGTATTGCGGTGTAAACCTGACACCTGACTGGCTCAATTTAACATCACGGTTAGCCTGCGTTTCATCAACGGATTGTTGTTCCCACAGACGATAGACCGGACATTCAACGTTACCAAAGTTCAGTTCTACCACCCAACGTATGATCTGATTGATGGCGCTGGCGATAATGTCAGCATCGGCATCACGAATATCATCGGTCACTTCCAGTCCAGCTTGTGCAGAAGCTTTATTGCTGTTTGCTTCTGTTGTTTGGTTCTGTCCCAGTAAGGCAATAGCAATTTCGCTGCGGGCAATGGTAATCAGATTTTGATAGATATCACTGCTGTCTGATTTCCCTGCTGCTTCCTTAATTTCAACGGAGGAATCGTCGGGAATAGCGGCAACGGCATCATCTACCATCGCTTCCATTGAATCCAACAACAGATCTATTTCACTTTGTGGTGTGCCTCGTGGATGCTTTCCGATGACCCACGGCGAACCATACTTCTCGGCGAACCTGACCCAGAACTTCATACCGCCTTTCTTAAAGGTGACAGGCCAGAAGCACATAGATAAGTCGGGGAATCCATAGGGATTGTCATAAGTTGCGTCTTGACGTGGCGTCACAAACTTATAAAGCGGGACTAATTCCCCCTCAACACCGGCATCACGGGCACGAAAACGGAGCTGGTTGTCACGATCATAGTGGAACCAGTCAGGGGGCTTACTGACGATATCACTCACTGACCATGATGGACTCCGACTCCACATTAATTCACAGGGCTGGTAACCGTAGAGAACGGCTTCGTGCATTTCGCCAATGATACGTGACACATCCAAATCAGCGAGCATGTCACGGATAAAGTTGAAGACTCGCACTGGGGCGTTGCTACGTTCTACACCACGCTCTAGTGATTTCACGCCCGCTTTACGACGGCGAATACATCCCCCAACTAACGGGTCGGTGCGCAGTTCACGATAGATACGGATATCACGCCCTTGTGCTTTAAGAATAGGGTCAGGGTTAGGTAAATAGGTGCCCAGACCGTAAAAATCAATGGAACGGTTTCGTGAGGCAATTTGCTCTGTGAGTGACTGCGTTGATTCGGAAAAGTGAATAAATTCAGTGGGTGAAACCCAGATACCTCGTGCCATTAGTATCCTCCCAGCAATTGAGCACTCAGACGTTGACGGCGGGATGTAATCGTGACTGGGCCTGATGGGCCATCAGACGCATTCACCGCCAAAAAACATGACCATGCGCGGTCTGCGTGGCCTGTTGCATCACTATCAGCAACAAAACGGGGGGTGCCCGTTGGCCCAGAAATCTTCTGTAATTTATGGAGATCTGTCCGTAAAAGCTGATCACCGCGAGGAATACGGATCTGTTTATCTTCAAATACCTCTTTACCTCTGGTGGCTAGCGTCAGTTTATTGTTGCTGGTAAAAATAACGCCTTCTACACGGCTACTGCCATGCCGACGTTTAGCATCTTCAACAGGTTTTTCACCCATTCCGGTCTGATCCATGCAGCAACGTAAAACGCGATAACGGAAGAAAACATCATCCAGCAAGGCATCCTGTTCAGCAAATGTGGCGCGCTTACGTGCAATAATCTCACGCGTCCAATAAACATCACCCACTTGCTCTAATACCCAAATAACAAAGAGGTCATTACGGATACCAATATCCACGCCAACAAAGCAAGGCCCCCCCTGATAATGTTCTGGCAGCCCAGCTAAATCATGCTCGACACCATCAATCAACTCATAAGAAAGCCATGCACTGGCTTCGTCCAGCCATTTCAATTCAAATTCTTGTTCCCACGCATCTTCGTCATTAAGGGCTTTCCGCATTTCCTCTATATTTCGTGGTAAGCCATCTTTGACGGCTTGATAAATATCGACAATGTGCCGTGACCATACTTGATCCAGTGACTTATCCGTCATTAACTCATAGAACTTGTTTCCTTTGCCGTTCGGGGTAGATGTCACCCGTAATTTGTAACCATTGGAAATAACCGGAAACAGTGCTGTCCAAATCTTACGACTGTCAGGATGAAATGCGAATTCATCCAAAAATACATTGGATGCAAAACCACGAGCGGTGTCGGGATTAGCAGGTAAGGCGGTAATTCTAGAGCCACCGGGTAACTCCGCTTCCAGCATGGTATAACGCTCACCGGATGCACCTTTAAAATATCCCTCAATCTCACGGGCGACCATGTTGTAGGCCTGGCAGTGTTTTTTTACCCCTTCCTCCATCGCTTCTTTAGCCTGGCGCTCGCCACGGGAAAGAATGACCCAACGAGTACGTCCCCCTGTCGCTTCAATTTCGAAGCAATCATCAGTCAGCTCCAGTGTTGTGGTGAACGTTTTTCCTGTCTGACGGGCAAATTTACCTATCTTGAAACGGGAACGGTCTAGAAACCATGTGCGTTGGTAAGCATAAAGTTGAATGGCGGCGCTCATTTGACGATCCCATAAATTTCTTCTCGGACACGACGCAAGGTTTCAATACTCATACGTCCACCATTATGGGTACTGGCTTCCTTCTCCAGTGCTTCCATTTTGTCAGCAATTTTCTGGCGTAGGTCAGATTGATATTTCTTTAGATTGATACTGGCTCGGCTCAGAGTAGCGACATTTTTTGCGACCTTAGATAGTAAGGTGACGCGTTCTGCGGGGTTAATTTCTTCTTCATCTGCCTCCTGCAACTTAACAATGTTTTCGAAGATTTCAGTTTGAATCAGTGCGATTACTGCTTCAGAACGGGCATCCTGATCATCAGAAGCCCCTTCAGTCAGCAGTCGAGCAGCTTCAGTCGCGGCACGAATGGCTGCGAATCGACGCTCAATTTTCTGTCCATAGCGATGAATGGCAGATTTACTGATGGTATAACCTTTCTCTTTCAACAGATCTTCCAGTTCCTGATAACCGCTGAATCCTGATTCAGTCAACGCGCGTTCCAACCAACGCCGGACGTCTTCAGGGAGTTTATCGATTGTGCTTCGACGCGCCATTATTCACTCCAGTATTTTTCAGGACGAGCAATACCAGGGCCGCATTCAACCGTATATTCAACGATATCAACACCAATACGGGTTAAATCCGCAAACCAACTGCCCGATGGCTGTTTATTCAGGTCAATCAACTGACGGTCTGCCAGATAATCTAACTCCTTGCGTAACTCCAGTGCAGTCACATCAGGATAAATCGCGCGAGATATATCCAATAACAACGTCTCACTGGCGGTATACGGGCGCGTTTTATTCAACGCGACCAATAAACTCCAGCGCAATGACTCACGACGAACACGGGCTATATCAATCATTTTTACCTCCGGCAATTCGGTGCTGCTGCACCACCTCTAATTTGCTATAAAGTGCATCCAGTTTGGCTTCAATGACTGTTTGACCACGAATGTAATCTTCACGTCGCACGTAATTCAGTGGTAAGTCAGCCTTAAACTGCATAAACTCACGTTCGAGCTGAGACCAGTTATCTACGGAATTTTTAAGCGCCTGCTCTAACGAAGCGTGCCGTTCCTCCTGTCGTTCTTCCGCTTTGGAAAATAACCACTTTGCGATGCCAAAAACGAAACCAAGGAAAGAGAACAGAAAACCCACAGCAGCCCAAAATTCAATCTGTAATGTCATTGTTGTAATCCTTCGATGTAATCCAGCAGGCCATTGACCTGTGCTTTCAATGCAAGACATTGCTCCCCGTTATCGATGACATTGGCGAGGATGTCTCTTTGCGTAATACCGGATGACCGTAGTTGGGCGTCAGCGGTTTCATTTTCACGGGGCGTTTCATCAGCGCCGGAGGTAACGGAGGCAGAGCGCATTTGTTCACCGGACAGGCCGAAGGCGGCGTTGTATTGCTGCACGAAGCCACGAGTAAACACGCAATTAACGGGATGAAATTGTTGTTTTTCATCCATCCAACGCTGAGTAACATGATCAATTTTCCTCTTCAGTTGTTGATTCTGAGTACGGAGTTTTTCGATACCATTGAGATAATGGGCTTCCGCCTGATGCGCTAAGTTGACCTGCATTTGATAACGCTGCCGCAAGGCATTCAGTGTTGCCAGTTCCCGCTCTGCCCGTTGTTTTTCCAGCAGAAGAAAATCCGCTTTCTGTTGTGCCAATGCGGTATTTCCAGTCTCCTTTGCTTTCTGAAAGCCTGTGACATGGCCTCGCCAATAAGCCAAAGCGAACAGGCTTACTAGCGCCAAAATCAATACAACAGGCTTAGCCCATAATTTAATTGGCACAGCGGGCACCTCCCCAAACCAAATAACGCGGTGCAAGTTCCAGTAAGATACGTCGGGGATAATGGCGATTTTCTTTCCAGGCAGTGGCATTACGACCTGCGTTTTGAAATTCAACGTGACCGAACCAGACCCACGGATTGAGCCCCACTGCCTCGGTTTTCTTCTTATCCCGTAATAACCAGCCCAAGCCTCCGTTATAGGAAGACAGCACCATAGCCATTCTTTGGCACTCATCGGCCGCTTTAATGCGTTGCCATAGCCAATAGTCATAGTGAACCATTGCCCGTATAGACCAGGCAGGGTTGAAAGGATCTTTATTGGATAATTCAGGAATGCGTTGACTGATCCAATCCGCAGTTGCTGGCATAAACTGGGCCATCCCCTGAGCACCAACAGGTGAAATAGCGCGTGGTTTCCAGCCACTCTCCTGATGCAATTGAGCAGCAAAATCAGCCACAGGCGCGTTCAATCCCCAAATCACACGGGAAGCCCGTATCAAATCATTACGGTATTGTAGCGAACGGTATGGCGGTTCATCAGCCAGCACAGGATTAATCAGGCCACCACACCACAGCAGCACCATTCCGATAATCTGGCACCAATTCATGATCATAGGCCTGTTGCTACGCTGAGACAGACAGCAGCAACAATCAGTGCACGACGTATCAGAACAGCCGCAAACGCCATATGGTAACCAGTCAGGATGGGATATTTTCCCACTTTCATGAGTTCTTCATCATGTTTCAGATACTGACCTGGTCTGGCCTTGGGAAATAAACTGCGGTCCAGCCAGTATCCCAGGACAGCAGCCAGTGCAATCAGCGACAACTTATAGATCACAACAGGGACTTGTTGAGGGGAAACCAAGCCAATAGTGACCAGCAAAAGTACCGCTGTTAACAGCCAGCCGCCGAGGCGTAATTTTTTGATAAGTGAAATAAGTGAGTTGAAGGTTTTCATTGAACTGTCTCCATTGTCGTTGATGGAAACAGTTTTGCCAATTTAGCGGGAAAAGAATTTTAAAGGGCGTTAAGAGCGCATCGGGAAAGTAAAAGACAGGATAAGAGCGACCCACTCAGTGCGCTCAACACTGGGCAGGTCATCAACCCACAGGTATGCACTGTGAATCAACCAAGGCTCTTTTCGTCATCGATGACCGAAGAAGCCTAACTCATTTTTAGCTAATGGAAAAGGCTTACAAATAATGAAAGAACAATCTTTACCCATCGTTCCCTGGATTGGTGGTAAACGCCGATTAGCAAAACATATTTTACCCTTGTTTCCTGAGCATACCTGTTATGTGGAACCATTCTGCGGTGCGGCTGCTCTGTATTTCCTGAAAATACCCAGCAAGTGTGAGGTCATTAATGATATCAATGGCGAACTGGTGAATCTTTATCGTGTGATAAAACATCACTTGGAAGAATTTGTCCGGCAATTTAAGTGGGCATTGGTCAGCCGCCAGATTTATAAATGGTTGCAGATCACGCCGGAAGAAACACTAACCGATATTCAGCGGGCAGCGCGGTTTTACTACCTCCAAAAGCAAGCCTTTGGAGGCAAGGTTGCTGAGCATACTTTCGGTACTTCTACCACCAGTCCACCACGCTTCAATTTGCTTAGAATAGAAGAAGAGTTATCAATGGCTCACTTACGACTGGCAAGAACGATCATTGAAAATATGGATTGGGCACAGTGTATTCAGCGTTATGATAGACCACATACCTTGTTTTACTGTGATCCACCATATTGGGGGACTGAGGGATATGGCATTGAGTTCGGGCTAGAGAACTACGATCTGTTGGCAGAACTTGCACATACTGTCCACGGAAAAATGATAATTTCAGTGAACGATATTCCAGAAATGCGTAAGGCGTTTAAGGGATTGACATTGCAGGTGGTTAATATTGGTTACAACCTGAAAGTCAAAGGAAAAGCGAAACAGAGTAAAGAACTGATTATTTGTAACTTTTAGCTTAAAAAGGGGGAAACATCCCCCTTTTAATATTCCATTACATTGGGCAACTCCACTCAGTCGTATCATCAGGTTTAAATACCATCAAGCACCCCGCTCGTGGGGGTTTATTATCTGGTGTAGCTGGTAATATTTCTCTCGATTCTGGTTTTGCTGGCGCAGACTGAATTTCTTTCAAACATTCAGTTGCACTTTTTTGGTATTCACTATAGGCACCTTCAATTTTTCTCAATGCAAAGTTGGTTTTCTGAGGATCATTTGAAGAGAGAACTTTAACTAAATTGATTTTTTCAACCCACCAGTTCTGCGCATTAAACCCAGACATTTGGCAAGCACTATAAGGTTGTATTACATCTTGAGATAAAAATCTTTTTCCTTCATGTTCTATTTGCCTAAATTGTCGACCGTAATTAGGAAAGTCATAAACTACCCAATTATTTTTCTGCTGAAAACTGTCTATGGCTTTAGTTATTTTATCCAGATAGTTTTTTGCGGTATCAATGCGTTCTGCATCAGGCATGATCGAGAAATCATATGGTTTGTATGTCAGATCGTCTGGATAAAAATATACCCAATAATCACTATCGGGCAGGACATTTTGTTGATCAAATAGTAACGCTTGACAAGCACTCTTAGGAATTTTAATTCCTGTCTGGTCATCATTAATTTCAATAAAACAGTTATGACCAGAAGCCATATACTCAACAGGTATTTGGGCATTATCAGGAATACGAAATTTAATTGTTAGAAAGCGATTCAGCTCAATCGCTTTATCCTGAAATTGTTCTGAGTATTTATCAAGGCCGGGAAGCAAATGACTGATAGCTGGTAGTAGTTGATTGATAGTGGCGTTATCTGTTGTTATCGAGAACGTGGGACTGGGAGATTTTTCAGGCTCAATTTGAGCGCTATTTTCAGCCACATCACCACATCCTGCCAAAAGAAATATTGTGGGAATTAATAAATTGCGCATAGCTCATACCTTGTATGAAATTGAAAATAATTATCTCATTAAGAATTTCTGCGTCGTAAAATGACATTGATGGTATCAATAATGTTCTTATTTTCATCTATTATGATGTTTTCTATTTTTCTATGCTTATCCATTTTTTTTCCACAAATATAAATCAGTACACTCCAAGAAACAAAAATTACCAAAGTTTTCTCATTGAATAGCAATAAACCACTAGACCCTCCACCCCAAAGCACCATATAAGCATTCCATAGGGCAAACCCAAATGCCATAAGTACAAGACTCAAGAATAGTAGGCAAGGTGTATTAAAATAACAACGCCATTTAGCATCTTTATTTTTCGTCAGCAATTGTTGTTTCATTGCAAGTAACTCTTGACCATCCCTTTCATGAAGCTCACGTGGTCGCGGTGGTGTAGGAGGATTAATATTGACAACTGAACCCACGTGAATAGAACCATGACTATTACCACCAACACTGATAGTTACTTGTCGTTCTTGCCCATCTTGGGGAAGTAGTTTAAGACTATCAACAACCTGTTCTGCAATTGTTCTAAGTTTTTCTTCTCTGTTGTCCATATAAATCCTTCATTCTTTAATGATTAATAACCAATTTCAATACCCTATCAATTCTAGCGTCATCTACAGCAGACTCTTTAATCAAAAAGTTATATATTTTTGATGATTGTAGGACAAGTTCATCTGCTGTCCAACGGCGGTTAGATTGCCTTGCGATAGAATCTAGTTGACGAACAATTTTTCCTAGTAATTCTTCATCTATCTCATTGTTTTTTTGAGCGGTAAAAATTGATTGCTGAGCTTGCCCTGTGATCAGATACATTACATCTAGACCTGCTTTTGCCCAGAGGCTAATAGCGTCAGCCCCTGGTGCAGATTCATTTTTTTCCCATCTTATTTGTGATTTTCTTGATGCGCCAACCATCTCTGCGAAGTCAGATTGACTAAATCCCAATCGTTCGCGCTCTTTTTTCAATCTTTCACCAAGGGACATTTTTGTCACCAAAACCCTTTACAAGTCCCAAAATTGAGACAATAATGTATCACATATCCTACAAACATCATTGCATCACCGGAGGCTATAGCATGACACCTGAACAAATTAAAAACCGTTTCCAACAACACGGCATTACTGTTACTCAATGGGCACAAGAAAACGGTTATTCCCGTGAAGCTGTGTACCGTGTTCTAAATGGACAATCCAAAGCTAACTACGGAAAGGCCCATGAAATAGCTGTGAAGCTCGGTCTAAAAACACCATCTTTGAGTATTTAGTATAAGCAATTTATCACTTTTTGTAACAAATTATCACATATTGAAAAAGGAGATTGTGACATGCGCAAAATTAACGTTTCCAGTTCTGGAACGCGCATATTACGAGTCATGAAAGCTTTACGTGGTCATTCACTATCTGGGCTGAGTAATGGGGAATTAGCAGAATTATTGGGGGAATCTCCGGCAAATATTAATCGTGCACTAAATACATTAATAGAAGAAGGATTGGCACAAAAATTAGATAGCGGTAGATATGCCCCGGGCATGCAATTACTACAAATAGCACAATCATTCTCAAATGAAATGTCTAATACACAAGCCAGAATCACTGAAATGAATCAGCGTGTTTTAGCTGGTAGCAGAAATTAATTAATAAGGAATTCCTATAATGGCACGTACAAAAAATACAACATCAGTAGGACTGGCCGAAGAGATTCAACTTGCCGACGATCTGCAAGTTAATCTTAATGCCATGACAACCCATCGTTTGCAAATCATGGAACAGTTTGGGGATGGTTTACCATATGACTGCAACCGTATTGTGCATGAAGCTAAGTTTTATATGGCTCAAAGCGCTGAAGCAATGTTAGAAGCAGGGAAACGCCTCATCATTCTTAAAGAAAACGAGCCTCATGGGGAATTTGTTGACATTGTTAGAGATCAGCTTGGTCTGGAACCCCGTATTGCTCAAAAAATGGCACAAGCAGCACTTAAATTTCTTTCACCGGGATTAGAAGCAAAAGCGAAAACGTTTTCGCTTTTAGGGCGTTCCAAACTGTATGAATTAATGCTTGAAGACGACGAAGAATTATCAGAATTAGCCGAAGGCGGCACTGTTGCTGGCCTGACACTGGATGATATTGATCGCATGTCTGTCCGCGAACTACGCAAGGCGTTACGCGATACACGTAACGATCTCGAAATATCACGTCAAGCAGTACAAGAAAAGAAAGAACTGGTCAGTAATTTGATCGAAGAAAAGTCTGAAATCCAGCACAAACTCCAGCGCCGAATCCATCATGAAAAACCCGAAGAAGAAAGCGAAGCACTAACTCTGGAAGTTAATTCATTGGCATTTGCTGTTGATGCCGCAATTATCAATCTTTTCAATGGGTTCACTGAATTAAATAGTCATACGATGCGTACTGACATTAGCCATATTGGGTTTATGACGGGATTACTGGATGACATTGAAATCAAATTCCGTGATCTGCGTAACCAATTTAATTTACCTGAATACAGGGAACACGACGTGATTCCTGATTGGGCTAAAGAAGGTGCAGAGGAGCAAGAAAAAGAATTCAAACGCCCTGACTGGATGGAAAAGGACGAGGCACATGACTAGATCCAAATTGAATTATGCGGTCAGCCGACATCTGAATGATATGAGCCAAGGGTTTTCAATTCTGACAAATTACGGTGAATTACAGATACAAGGTAATGATGCTGCACCTTTTGTCCGTGAATTGAAGAAAATGCTGGAAAAGAAACTGAAAAAACAAGGGCAATAATATGAACGCCACAATGACCGAACGATTAGTTGCTATTGCACAAGCAGCACATAAAGCCGGACATGGCGGCAAAGAGGCGGTATATCGTGCGGCTTGTGAGGAGCTGTGTATGTCACGTTCGACACTGATAAAAAAATTGGGTGAAGTTTCTGGTAGAAAACCCCGCAAGAAACGTTCTGATGCAGGTAATAGCGCACTAACGCGTGAAGAAGCCATCCTCATTTCAGGGGTATTAATGGAAGCCACACGTAACACAGGCAAGCGCCTATATAGCCTTGAACAAGCAGTTAACGATCTGCGTTCAAATGGCCTAATTAGCGCGGGTCATATTGATACTGAAACGGGCGAATTTATCTCATTATCTGTTGATGCCATCAGCCGCGCATTACGACAATACAAGCTACACCCTGAACAATTGAAAGTACCTGCACCCAGTCTGCAATTAGCCAGCTTACATCCTAATCATGTCTGGGAGTTAGACGCCTCAATCTGTGTACTGTATTACCTGAAAAATCCTGACAAAAATAAGGGTGGTGATAACGGGCTGCGTATGATGCCTGTCGCTGAGTTTAACAAAAATAAACCGAAAAATCTGGCACGTATTGTTAATGATCGCGTCTGGTCGTTTGAACTGACAGATCATACCAGCGGCTGGATATATGTCGAATATTTGTTTGGCGGTGAAACCAGCCAGAATTTTACTTCGGTATTGATCAACGCTATGCAAGATCGCAGTGACGCAGATGTGTTACATGGCGTGCCCCAGATTTTATTTACTGACCCTGGCTCAGCTTTAACCGCACCTACATTACGTAATTTGTGTAAGGCGCTGGGTATTCAGATGATACAACACAAAGCCCGTAATGCCCGTGCTACAGGCTCGGTTGAAAAAGCACGTGACATTATTGAACGCAATTTCGAGTCTGGCTTACGTTTTCGTCAAGTTGATGATATTGACGAACTCAACCGTCTGGCACGGCTATGGCGAATGAAATTTAACCGTACTGCAATACATAGCCGATATGGACAAACCCGTACTGATTGCTGGTTGAGAATTACGGCTGAACAGCTAGTCAAGGCACCTGCTATCGAAGTTTGCCGTGAATTGGCTGTTGCCGCACCAGAAAGCCGTAAAGTTCAGTCAACCCTGCGTGTCTCTTTTAGGGGGCGTGAATATGATGTGAGTACAGTTCCTCATGTCGGTGTTGGTGATTCCATTATGATCACCCGTAATCCGTGGCGTGATGAAGTCGCCCAGGTTGTCATTACGGGTGAAGATGGCTTTGATGCTTTCCATCTGGTTAATGAAGTCGTTAAAGATGAACACGGTTTTGCCCTCGGTGCCCCTGTGATTGGCCGTGAGTTCCATGCCATTGCCCACACAATTGCACAACGTAATTTGGCTGAAGTTGAACAAAAAGTGATGGGAACAAATAATGCCACTGAAACTGAGGGCGCCCGTAAATTAAAAACGTTACCTCTCAATGGTCGGTTTGATCCCTATCTGGATATTGAACGTAACGATGCACCGACGTATATGCCTAAACGTGGGCAATCTTCAACAGTATACAGCCCGCGTATTGAACAGCTCCTAAACCCCGTTGATGTTGTCAAAACACTACGCGAAAGGTTCCAGTCACAGGGAAAAACATGGCGTGCTAAATTTTACCAATTAATAGTTGAACGCTTTCCCAACGGTGTTCCTGCAGATCAAGTTGATGTGTTGTCTGATGAGTTCATGGAGCAATCAACCCATGTTGTACGCCACATTATCAACGGTAATTAATTTTGTATGACATAGATAAGGTAAAGAAAGAATGGCAATTAAAGTTCATGATCCTTATAGCCGCTTAACGGGGGATTAATATGCTGGTGTTTAAACAACAGTTACAAGCACATCAGTTAACACAAAGTGCTGCTGCAAATGCAGCAGGAATTTCGGCAGCCGCATTAGCCCAAATTGTTAATCATAATATCTGGCCACGGCAGAATGCGGAGGTAATAAAGCAACGTATTACTGATTTTTTGACAAGTAAAGGGATTGACACAGTAAAAAGTTTTGAGGTGGTGCAGACAACCAACCCATTAGATGTCTGCACCGATAACAAAGAGACAACCCTCATTTCTGAGGAGGAAAACATGTTACTAAAGAAACAAGTATTATTTCCAGCGACAAAGAAACATTTTAGTTTGTTTCGTGATCCATTCGAAGATAGTGCCATTCAAAGCGCTGAAGATGTTTTCATGACGCCAGATAGTCGTTATGTACGGGAAGCTATGTATCAAACCGCACGTTATGGTGGTTTTCTGGCAATATCAGGGGAATCAGGCTCAGGTAAAACAACACTGCGTCGTGACCTCATTGACCGTATTAACCGGGAAAATACCCCCATTATTGTTATTGAGCCGTATGTATTGGCAATGGAAGACAATGATGTCAAAGGTAAAACCCTTAAGGCATCCAGTATTGCTGAAGCCATTGTGAATACTTTGGCACCGTTGGAAAACTTAAAACGATCACCTGAAGCACGTTTCCGTCAGTTGCACAGGATATTGAAAGACAGTTCTCGTGCAGGTTATCAACATGTTCTGATAATAGAAGAAGCACACTCATTACCTTTGCCGACCTTGAAGCACCTCAAGCGATTCTTTGAATTGGAAGATGGTTTTAAGAAACTGCTATCTATCATTTTAGTTGGACAGCCTGAGCTTGAATTGAAACTGTCAGAACGAAATCAAGAAGTTCGCGAAGTAGTACAACGTTGCGAAGTCGTTAACTTGCGTCCGCTTAATGATTATTTGGAATCTTTTCTGGACTTTAAATTTGGTCGGGTGGGCATGGAAACGAACAAAATTCTGGATAATAGCGCGATTGCCGCTATTCGAGATCGCTTGTGTCTTAGTCGTCACGGCGGTAGAGAAACAGTGAGTTTGTTATATCCATTAGCGATAGGTAACCTGGTGACTGCGGCAATGAATATGGCTGCTATTAATGAGATACCTACGGTTGATGCCAATATTATTCGCAGTGTTAACTGAGGATGTCACGATGAAAAAAAATCCTGGCTTAACCATTAATGTTGACAATATGCATATTCAAACTGCCTTATCACGCGTTGGACATGCAATTAATAAATTATCAACGCAAGGATTTACAGTCAGCCGAATTGATATCGACCAGCAAAGCCGCCCAACCATCGTTGTACAAAATGATGTTCATTGCCGCCGATATCAAGAAAGTAGACGGGCTGTCAGGTA
The DNA here is from genome assembly GCF_003610465.1 of Xenorhabdus ehlersii. Taxonomy (GTDB): domain Bacteria; phylum Pseudomonadota; class Gammaproteobacteria; order Enterobacterales; family Enterobacteriaceae; genus Xenorhabdus; species Xenorhabdus ehlersii. Next base: position 225,067 of record NZ_RAQI01000002.1, read on the forward strand.
TGGATTTGGTCATGATGAACATGGAGCGTATGAAAAATATCAATTCCAACTATATCAATGCCGTATTGCATGGGAGGTTCGTTAGATTATGGCCGTAAAAATTGAAGCACATATACAAATAATTATTGGTAGAACAGGATTTTTCCATTACAGAAGTTTTTAAAGATAGCATCAGTAAAAAACTAATACATTAATTAACGGATAAATAAATATGACAAAGAGAAAAATGCGGCTTAAAGCTGCTGCGGCTTCCTATACCCCGCAATCCCGTGAGCAGGTCAGCGCGGATATTAAAAAAATTGGTGATATACAACGTGAATTGACCCGAATTGAAACCGAAATTAATGACGAAATTGCTGTCATTGCTAATAGAAACACGCCCACAATTGAAGCGCTAAAGGCAGAGCTTAACATATTGCAGAAAGGCGTTCAGATATGGTGTGAGGCTAATCGTAATGAAATTACAAATAGCCATAAAACTAAGACAGCAAACTTGATAACAGGGGAAGTATCCTGGCGGACGAGGCCAGAATCAGTTTCCATTAAAGGCGTGGATGTGGTTATTAAGGCATTAAAGATTCTCAAATTAGACAGGTTTATTAGAACAAAAGAAGAAATTAATAAGGAGGCTATTTTAGCTGATAAAAATGCGGTTAAAGAAATAAAAGGAATATCGATTATTTCAGGTAAAGAAGATTTTTCAATTATCCCATTCGAACAGGAAATTAAGTAAGGAATATATTGATGAAAATAACATGTAATAACTGCAAAAAACCTGTTGAACAAATGAATTTTAAACAAGCCAATATTATTCAGTCTCCTGAATTTGGTGAGTGGGTTGTAGATCTAATCTTGGTTTGCCCACATTGTAGTCAACAATATGGTGTTTCTGTCGCTGCATGGGATTTACAGCCGCTGGAGACAGTGAATGGATAAAACAACCTTATACCAAAAAGCCATGCAGGTATGGGGTTATGACAAACAGTTATGCAAGCTGGCCGAGGAGGCCAGCGAGCTGTCTGCCGAAGCCTGTCGTGTTCTGAATTTTCATGGCCTTGAAAATGGTCTGGCTGAAGAGATCGCGGATGTAGAAATTATGATTGAACAGCTTCGCCAGAATGGACTGGGTAAAGCTATCGAATATCACAAAACTCAAAAGTTACATCGTATTGCAGAATTATTGGGAGAAACATATGAACCACAATAATGAAAGAATCATAAGTAAGCTCAAAAAACTCTATGCCTTGTCAAAATCATCTAACCCACATGAAGCCGCAGTTGCACTAAGACGCGCACAGAAATTAATGCAGGCCTATAGCATCAGCGAAGACGAAATTGCATTCAGTGATATTGACGAAAGTATCAGTGATTATTGGCCCGTTGGTCAACGTCGTCCTCCTGTTTATATGTTAGGCCTGATTGCAATTATTAGGGATGCATTTGGGGTGTGTTCACTGCTGTTAAATAGAGTAGATACCCAGGTTAGTTTTTATGGCCCCAAAGAACGTATAGCGTTAGCTGCTTATACCTATGAAGTATTGGGGCGTCAGTTAATGAAGGCCAGAAAGGAATACATCAACAGTCAAAATAAGCGCCTGAAAACAACCACCAAAACCAGCAGAGGAGATAAGTTCGCGGAAGGTTGGGTACTTGCTGTTCTTAATGAGATTGTAAGGTTATCAATGAGCCAGGAAGAAGAGGAATTAGTTTATCAATGGCTCAGCCAACACCAAGGAAGTTAGTGGGCGGGAAGCCAAAAAAGCAAGGGGTAGTATGGATGCCATGAATGCAGGCTATCGCAAAGGTGAATTGGTCAGATTACATCAACCCGTCAGTGGGCAGGAACAAATGAAAATTGGGAGTACGGTATGATATTTAATTTCATCTTTTTGTTCTGCTATATTGGATGGGCTACAGCTGAATTGCACCGCACTCTTGGGTATCTGGACAGATACCGTGGTATCAAATTAATACTGGTATGGTCTTTCATTTTCTTTACTTGGCCAGCGACTTTGGCAATGTTGGTTTACTCAATTCGAGAGTGCATGGCAGAGGACGAGTAAGATGACAAGACAAAAACTTATTCAGCTTATCCATATTGCACGTAGTAACTTAAAACTGGACGAAGACACCTATCGCCAAATGCTTCTTTCAGAAACCAAGAAAACCTCTACGCGGGACATGGATATCCCGCAGTTAACCCGCGTTCTGGAAACCATGAAAAAACGGGGATTTAAGATTAAGCCAGCAAAGAAATCCGAAACATCGCGTCGATTAGATAGCCATCCTCAATCAAAAAAGATACGCGCTTTATGGTTAGAAATGGCTTCTATGGGGATTGTCCGCGACAGTTCGGAACAGGCATTAGCTCAATGGGTTAAACGTGAAACAGGTATCGACAGCTTACAATGGCTGAATTCAGCCCAAGCCAGTCGTGTTATTGAAAAGTTGAAGAAGTGGCAACATCGCGTTACGAGGAAAAAAGCATGAATGATGTGAATAATTTTCGTAGCAAAGGCCCTGAATTATTGGTCGAATTAGCACAACATACAGCTAGTACAGTCAGTGAGATTATCAATGTTGACCCTGTATTAGCTGAACAAATTGGGGAGGCTGTCGCGAACCGTATGATGCAGGTTTGGGGCGGTCAGAATGTCTATTTCCCTATGGGGATGGTTTGGAAAGTCAGCCTGCGCGATCGGGAAATCTTCAATAAATTTAACGGTAAGAATCACCACGAACTGGCACGTAAATTTGGTGTTTCTGTTCAATGGATTTACAGCGTAGTAAAACGTGTTCGAAAGGAGGAAGTGGATCGCCTGCAAGGTAAATTATTCAATGACGAGTCTGAGTAAGCGGGTTAAACTGATTGAACCTGACAACGTCAGGGGGCAGACCAAGCTCAATTCCGTTTGGTCTGCCTTTCACATACTGAAAAGGAATTACAATTGACTCTCCATAACTTCCCACTTAGTCCAAGTTCTTCCCATAATTATCTTTCGGTTCCTTTTCAAATATCTTACTTCTGATCAAAAACCCGTCGCAGTGGTTATCTCAATGGATGAGTACGAAAGTATTGAAACACTCAGATTAAAATTATTGCAGTCAAGAGCAGCACAGGCCCGCGTTGATATTGAATCCGGTAACACCATCGATGGCGAAGCCTTTTTTAATGAACTGGTATCAGGTCAGTACGATTAGCACTTTGCATATTGAGGAAAAAAATGTCTGTAGCCGAACTGAGTGCAGAACAATTACAGCGGGTGAAACGTATACACGACTATGCTACCCGGCATCTAAGCACATAAAATACTCTTGGCATCCAGTGTGTTCATCGACTTCTTCGCTGACAACATAAAACCCTTGCGATAAGTAAAAATCATAACTTGCCTGGTTTTGCTGATAAACGGATAGCGTGAGTTCAGTTCTTCGATTTTTGGCATCATTCATTAATGCGTTGCCAATTCCCTGCCCCTGTTTATCTGGTGATACAAAAATCGCAGCCAAACTATTTTTGTGAAGAGCGTAAAAGCCGACAACGTTAGAATTTTGTACATAGACATAAACTTCTGAAGCCGGAATATAGATGCTTCTCATGTTTTCTACCTGCGATTGCCAAAATTCAGCCGCCACAAAATTGTGAGCTTTGATAGAAGCTTCCAACCAAATAGATAGAACCGTATCCATATCTGCTTTTGTAAATGGCCTGATCATTTTTGATATCCTCGTGATTTACTCTACTTTCGATGTAATCTTTTCAATAAGTAAAATGCAATAAAAGCAGCTATAACATTGTAAAGCATACTGTAAACAAAGGCTTTTTGGTATGTAACAAAAAGCAGTGTCTCTATTTCATTAAAGTGCCATTGGACTAATATACTAACCATGGCAACACCAAAAGCGGCGCCAATTTGTTGCAAAGTTGCAATTACCCCTGATGCCATACCTGCAAATCTCACGTTAACAAAAGCTAAAACAATATTAAGCAATGGTGTCATGACAAAACCTTGACCATATCCAAGGAATGTTAGAATTGGCACTATCAAAAATATGAGTGAATTTGTTGGTGATAGTGCACTAATGGCAACAATCAAGGCAATGAAAGAAAGTACATAAAGTAAGCTTCCGGTAATGATGGCCTTACTGCCAAAACGTTTAACCCAATAAGGAGCATTGAGTGAAGATAAAATGAAACCTACGCTTGCTGGAGCAAAAATCAATCCTGCATCCAATGGATTGAAACCTAAGCCATTTTGTAAAAGTAGCGCAAAAACAAGGAAGAATGAACTGGAGGTGGAATAAACAGATAAAACCAATAAACAACCTAAACTAAATTGTTTGTTTTTCAATAAATCAAAATTGAATAGCGGTGTTTTTCCTTTTGCAACATAACGTTTTTCATGGAGAAAAAATTGCAACAGCGTCAGACAAGCTAAAAAGAAAGATATCCAGCACCACATTGGCCAGTTCAATGTTGGCCCAACCAAAAGCGGTAGCAACAAAGCAGAAATACCAATGCTGGAAAGTACCACCCCAGTTAAATCTAATTCTGTTTTTTCTTGAGCAATACTTTCGTTAAGATACCTCGAGAAAATTAAAGCCAATAAACCAATTGGAACATTAACCAGAAAAATTGATCGCCATTGTAAATCCCATAAATTGGCAGAAATCATCCACCCCCCCAGAGTTTGCCCTGCAATAGCAGCAAAACCTAAAGTCATTCCTAATAAACCAAATGCTCGACGACTATTATCGTCGTCAAAACTGACACGGATACTGGCATAAACTTGTGGAAATAACAGAGCTGCTGATAACCCCTGTAAAAACCGGGCAAAAATCAAAAAAGTTGCTGTAGGTGCAAAGCCACAAAGTAATGATGTTAAAGTAAAAGCGAGTATGCCTAACTGAAATAATCGCTTCCGCCCAAATAGATCGCCTAAGCGCCCTCCTGTAATCAGTAATAAACCAAATCCAATTTCATAGGTTACAATAACGAGTGTAATTTGGAATAAACTGGCTTGTAAGTGTAATTGAAGATTAGCAATGGCAATGTTGACAACGAAAAGATCAAAAATAGTCACAAATCCAGCTGATAACAAAACTGACAAGGCTAAATATTCCTTTTTAGTCATTTCGATTACACATCAATGATCACTGATTTAGAAAGACATTTACGATTGATTGTTTATGTAAAAAGATAAGGTATTAGGATAACAGTTAAAACTTCTAATAATAATGTTTATATTAATAATTATTGAAACGAAACAATAAAATTTAGAACAGTTTTATTAAAAATCTTGATAGAAACAGCCATCGAATAAACCATCATCCAAGTAAACATTATAAATAGTAACCACCCCACAAAAAAACAAATTAATAACAATTAATATGTAATTAATCCACGCAACGCCAAAATCATGCCATTTTAAAAGGATTTTAAGAAGGCTAATGTTATGTATATGATTCCTTTATTGTTATAAAATGGTTATAACAAAGTTAAATTTTTTCCTTGCACTTTGGGTTTAATTATTATGCTATAGCAACTTGTAGGCAGAGAATATTTATGGTTTGCATTTTTCTGTAGCTAATCCAAATATAGGTGAATTTCACCATAGCCTACTTGTTATATCTCAATCATCGTCATCGGTTTTATTAATAAGGACTTTTCAAGGAGCGATGTGCCAAACAGCGAATTGAAAGTTGCCACTTTTTGAAAAATGGAACCTCTATTATGAAAAAAAAACAATTCGGCACGACCGATTTTTCTGTGGATGACAACATTATTTTTTGGATTATTACCTGTTAGTACCTCAATGGCTGCTTCTGAATATCAGGAACAGGGTAAAAAAAACTCACCGAATAGTTGGTTATCAGATGAATTTAATCATCAGTGGGGATTGGCCGCTATTGGTGCTCATTATGCTTATGCTCGTGGTTACACAGGAAAAGGTATTAATGTTGGTGTATTGGATGAAGCCGTTACCAACCATCCTGAATTTGCAGGAAAACTAAAAATTTTAAGCCCAGACGATACCTGGAATTACGATAAAAATTCCGACACTGGGATTATCAGTTTTGGGGCTCACGGTAACCATGTTTCTGGGATCATTGCAGCAAACCGGGATGGCAAGGAAATGCATGGTGTGGCATTTGATGCAGGTTTGATTACTGGGAAATATTTACAAAACCCGTATAACCGCACAGAAGCCATGATCCAAAGCAACGCACGTGTCATTAATAACAGCTGGGGTGTTCGCCCCTCCTATGAAACTGATGAGAATGGTAAGCCTAAGCGATGGGAAAATGGGACGATCAAGTATTACTCAATCACACTGCAAGATCTCATTAATTATGTCACACCAATTAAAGATAATTTGGATAGGTTAAGCCGCTCTCCGATTCCAGAGCTCGATGACTATACAACGAGAACCTCGGGCCTATTGCGTGCAGCACGTCATGGAAAATTAGTTGTTTTTGCTGCGGGGAATGCAAATAACTATAACATTACCTGGTTACATGCGGGTATGCCCTATTTCTTCCCTGACGCATTGAAAAACTACCTCAGCGTTGCCAACCTGACCAGGGAAAACGAAATTAACGTTTCATCAACGCGTTGTGGTTATACAGCCAGTTACTGTTTGTCGGCACCAGGCACAAAAATTTATAGCAGCACGGGAAAATTCGTTTCTAAAGTGAATGGAAAAATCGACGAAGATGCTTTCCAAGATGGTGAGCTGACGATTGATCCCACCTATGATGCCTACACAGGTACATCAATGGCATCACCGCATGTGGCTGGAGCCGCTGCCGTCTTGATGCAACGCTTCCCCTACATGACGGCCGGGCAGATCGCAGATGTCCTTAAAACCACGGCAACCGATTTAGGTAAGCCTGGTTTGGATGACATGTATGGTTGGGGAATGCTGAATCTGAAAGATGCTATTGATGGTCCCAAAATGTTCATCACCGAAAAGGATATTCCGAAGAAATACTATATTCCCGGTTCTTATTCCGAAACTCAATTTATCGCCAATATTCCAGGTATTGGTAGCATAGTTGAGAAAGGTACTACTGTAGAACGAGTCTGTAATAGTATTGAATGTGCTTATGACAGTTGGGGTAATAATATCTCCGGTCATGGTGGATTGACGAAAATCGGTAACGGTATACTTGAACTGGCCGGTAAAAATAGCACCTATAAAGGGCCAACTTTGGTCGAACAAGGTCGTTTATTGGTTAGCGGTTCCATAACTTCGGATGTTACTGTGCAAGATAGCGCAATTCTTGGAGGGGATGGTACTGTCGGTTCAATCATGGCCAACTCAGGGGCCAGTATTGCACCAGGCAGCTTAAGTTCTAACTCTGTCAGTTCTGGCGGTACGCTGAATGTTGCTCATGATGTTACTTTCCAAGCGGGTTCACGTTATCTGGTAAACGTTGCACCAAATAGCCAAGGGTATAGTGATCGCATTATCAGCAATGGTTTAGCTATATTGAAAGGCGGTGAAGTGCAAGTCACTCTGGAAAATAGTAGTAACCTGTTATCGAAGCAAGAAGTCCGTAGTTTTCTTGGGCAACAATATAATATTCTGCAAGCAAATCGTGGTATCAACGGCCAGTTTACTACCGTAGTACCAAACTATTTGTTTATTGGTACTGAACTTAGTTACCAACCTAATTCTCAATCTAGTTCTCGACCTAATCAGGTAATGTTGGATATAAAACGTAATTCCACCACATTTGCCAGTTTAGGAATGACCGCTAATGAGCGTGCTGTGGCTAATGCGGCTGATAAACTGAGTTGGGGACATCCGATTTATGAGAGTATCTTGATGTTTGATACAGCGGCGCAAGCCAGCCAGGCATTCCAGCAACTCTCTTCCGGTCAGATCCATGCTGATATCGCTGTGGCACAAATTAATAATAGTCGCCATCTGCGCGATACGTTGAATACCCGTTTGCGTCAGGCTAATGGTGGAACCATTGAACAGGATATCAAAGTTGATAGAAATGGTGCTTGGGGACAAGTCATAGGTAACTGGCAACGTGCTAATGGTAGCAGTGAAGTCAACGGTTATCGTGTATCCAACTATGGCGTATTATTAGGTGCGGATAAAGAGTTGAGTGATGATTGGCGGCTTGGTGTCGCTACTGGATATACCCGCTCTTCTTTGAATGGTGGATATAACACTTCAGCACGCAGTAACAATTTCCATTTGGCGCTATACGGTAGCAAACAGATTGATGCTTTGGCATTGCGTGCCGGCGCTACTTACAGTTGGCATCGTTTTGATACCAAACGTTCGGTTGCTTTTGGCAGTCAATCCGACCATCTGAAAGCGAAATATGGTGCTCAAACTGGTCAATTGTTTACTGAAGCCGCTTACGGAATAAATACTTCTTGGCTGAATCTGGAACCATTCGCCAATCTGTCTTATGTTAATTTCCGTAATGAAGGTATTAATGAACATGGCGGTGCTGCTGCATTGAACGGTAAGAAACAGTCGAAAAATGCCACCTTCTCCACATTAGGTTTACGTGTCGATCAAAAATGGCAGGCTGAAAACGAAATCACTATAGGAGCATATGGTGAATTGGGTTGGCAACATCAGTTTGGCAGTGTAGATCGGGGCACTAAATTAAGTTTTAGCAATAGCGATGCTACGTTTACTGTTAACAGTGTTGCAGCCGCACGTGATGCTGCTGTAATTAAGGTAGGGACGGAATTGGAAATTAATAAAAATACTAAACTGTCGCTGGGGTATAACGGTGTTTTATCAGGCAGTCATAAGGATAATGGTGTATTCCTGAATGCCAATTGGAAATTCTAGTCAGTAAAAATTACATATGTTCTTGATAGCAAAAACCCACTGCTGGCAATGACTGGCAGTAGCTGGCAGTGAGTTTTTTATGCCTTGAGATTTTTAGGTTTTTGTATCTGCTTTGGTACAAACCACTTTGGTAGCACTGATTAATGATTAAATCAGATAATGTATTTAAGTCATTAAACCAATCCAAAGGAGGAAAATTGTGACTTATCGTAAGATCCTATTAATCAGTTTATTTTCTGTTTCAGCAAGTTCTTTAGCTTCAAATAATAATGGTGCTCCGTTGATGAAATCAACCGATTCCGGCGCTGAAAAGTTTAGAACTGTTGGTAAATTAAATGGAACCTCAAACTGTACAGCAACCCTGATTTCTGGTGAAAATGCACCGAATAAGGATACACCAGCATTGATACTTACCGCAGGGCATTGTGTAGATAGCAATGTAGGCACAAATGATGTTATGGTTGATCAGCCTGCACCTGAATATTGGCGATATACCCCAGATTATTTCATTGATAAGAAAGATGAGTTATCACCAATAAAAGTCAACCGTATTTTATATTCAACGATGAAATATGAAGATATTGCGGTATTACAATTGGATGCAACTTATGGTGACTTAGCTAAAAAAGGCTATCATCCTTTGAAGTTGAAGAAAAACCTTGATATGAAACATCAACCTATTGTGTTGACTCATATTCCTGTCGATAACGTTGATTACAATTACGCTTATCTCAGAAAATCTGAGTGTAATATCACTGGAAAATCACCCGTCTTATATGAGGGTGGCTCTCCATGGATTTGGACTCCGGTTTTCTCCGTGAATTGTGATGGTGTAGCTGGTGGAACGTCTGGTTCCCCTGTTTTTGAGAAAGATAAAACAGACGTAATTGGTGTACTGAATACAACAGTAACACCAGGAATGACCGGCTGTGGACTTGGCAGACCTTGTACTATCGAAAATAATAAAGTCGTTTCAACAGAAGGAGCTAGTTATTTTATCCCTGTCGATAGTATTGCTAATGCGTTGACAAAGGATAGCAAGTTAGATCTGCCTAAACTGGAAAATAACAGCGGTAATATTCTGGAAAGAAGCCCACTTTGGTCACGTTGGATAACTCAGAGTGTTAATCCTGTTGGTGGTGAGAAAGCAAAATGGGACATCGTTATCAAGGAAAATGCTAACGTTAAGAATATTCGATATAAAACAGGATTAATCAGTGATGTCGATTGTTCTGCTGAAGCAGGATACAGTGCTCCTATTCCTGTAAGCCAAAGTCCGCTGCAAAACATGCAGGTTCCTGACAAAGAAGGCATCTATAAACTCTGTGTTATTCACCAGAATAATGATGGTCAATGGCAAAAGACAAAAGATGCTTCTGTCATGTTGCGAGAAATTGATAATACTCCACCGTCAATTAAGCCCGTGTTAAATAAGGATGATTATGGAGATGCTTGGCGTATAACAGCTAACGCTCGTCCGTATGATATCTCAAGTGTACAAATTAAATATGGACCTAAAGCAACAACGAATTGTGACGACAAAACAGGTTATAGCTATCCCTGGAGACTAACAATGTTGGCAAAATCTGATGCACCATGGCGTGTTTGCGCATATGGTGAAGATATGGCAGGAAATGCTGGCCCGATTAATGTACTTGATATTGAAGCAACTACTACTAAGTAAAAAGTAAATGAACTCACTGTTGGCAAAAGCTGGCAGTGAGTTTTCCTTATATATTCTCATCCGTGCCACAGCCTAAATCTAAAATAGCATGTGCATTTTTGGCAAGTCCGACATAATAGTCGTAATCTGGTACCCATTCGTTATCGAAATCATAAAACTGAGCTAAGTTGCTGTCTTAGTAGAGTCGATAAACTGCCATATTTAATAATCCCTAGTATCTTATTTAATATCATCGTACTAATTTCCCCCTTATTTTTCGTTTTTTTCATACTATCGCCTCACCTTCAACACTCAGCATAATTTCCGAAATTTTCATCAAATAATTCTACTGTTTTACCAATCCCGTTTCTTATATCTAAGGAGGCTTAAATATGCCGCCACGTACTGTTCTATCTATGATGCTACTTATATTTTCACTTATTGTATTTTTCATTGGTGCGATGGAATTTATGGTATCACCTATGCTCAATCCTTTAGCTGATGCATTTCGGACAACAACAGACAAGGCCACTTGGCTGGTATCTGGTTATGCCCTCGCCTACGCACTTGCGGCACCAATTTTCGGTTGGTTATCTGATCGGATCAATCGACGCAAATTATTGCGGGTATCTTTGCTGTTTCTGTTCCTTGATGGATTAGCATTAACGATAGCCCCCAACTTGGAGATTGCAATTAGTTTACGTATTTTTGGTGGTATTGCTTCTGCCGCTTTGATTCCGACCATTTTTGCGCTGGTCGCAGAACTGTTTCCACCTTATAAACAGGCGTCAGCGATGGGAATTGTCATGCTTGGTATGACAGCCGGAATTGCAGGAGGCCCTATTTTTGCCGGTGTTTTGACTGAATTATTTTACTGGCAAGTGCCATTTTTAGTGAGTGCAGCAGGTTGTTTTTTGCTCTACGTTTTAAGTAAAAAAGTTTTGAGAAAAAATTACATTCCAAACCAGATTGATACCCTAAAAACTGTTCACCAAACGGTGACGTTTCAATCACTATTTCAATTTGGATGCCAAAAAAACTTAATACGCCCCCTTATTGCGAAAGGATTTTGGAATGGTACAGCAGTATCTGCTTTTATATTAGCCGGAGAGGTCTTAAGACATCATTACGATCTGGGAACAGGAGCCGTTGGTATCTCTGTTTCTGCATTTGGTATCGGACTTTGTTTGGGTAATCTATCCGTAAGTATTGTGAAGTACCTGAATATCAGAGATGAATGTGCACTTTTGTTGGCAATAGTCTTACTTTTCATTACTTGTTCTGCATTTATGTTATTGCCCCTGTTTTTGCTTTTTAGTTTGGTTTGTCTGATGTTATGGGGATATACACTCGGCCTTGCTGCTCCGATAAGCACTTCGATTCTGGCAAATCGGGCAAAGCAGGATAAAGGTCAAATATTGGCTATCTCAGAAAGTCTGAATAATCTAACCATTCTGTTTTTACTTCCAATAGCTACTATGTCGTTGTCACAATATGGCACTGCGGTAACAATGATGATACTGGGAAGCTGTTTTATCGTGGCAATTGTGCTAACACTGAAAGATTTGTTGGTGACACTGTCACTTAACTAAAACCACTAATTACTCCTTCGAACTTTACTTCTTCTTTAGCCCAGTTTCACCGGAGTAATAATGCATAACCACTATTTCAAACTCCGGTTATGGAGATTTTTTCTAAATTATATTCACCTATACAGTGTATTTAGCCAAGTCTTTAGGGGTTATTTTCTTAGACACATTATCTTTATTAATAGATAAAACTATATTTCCGTGTAATCCATCCAAAGGATTATCACTTATTTTTTTTATTGTCAAAATTGCAGCTCTATTTTTAACTCCAGAAAAAATGGAATCATCTTCATTTTTAAGCCTATTAACATCCCTTGGAGAATACATATCATTACTCATGACTTCTTTAGATATATTCTCAGGGAAATATAGCTGGCCTACAAAATAGAATTTATCTTCCTGTCTTTTTTGTACATTCGCATTCCTTGCTGATAAATGAATATGTATAGCTCTTCCAGCATAAAAACCGGGGAAAATTGTGGTAAATCTGACTATGCCTTCTTTATCTGTCCTTTGTGCCCCACGAAGGAATGTGCTTTCATCAGTTCTCGAAATCGTTCCTATATTACTAGATGGAGCCTCAAGGTCTGGGTTTATGTATTTCCAACCTGAATATTTTCCCATTGCATTACAATGCCATATATCAATAAGGATATCATGTAGAGGTTTACAGGTTACAGAATCAATGACTTTCATTGTCAATAAAAGAGGTATTCCTGGTTCATCTTCTGTTATATTCCTTCTCAGCAATTTGTTATTTATAAAGTATGGTCCTGACATTTCCTCTGGGGTCATCTCGCAAACGCCTATATCAATACCATCCTCTTTCTTTGATTGATTATGTGAAGAGGCAAAAGCTCCTGCTGGAACCAGAGGTAATAATGAAAATACTGCACCAGTAATACTCGCCTGTTTCAGAAACAGTCTTCTTTCATTTTTCATAAAGTGGCTCCTTATATGCCATTTAATTATTGTCTGGTAAATTGGTAAGCTGTAGATTCAGATAGTAAGACGATATCTAAATATAAATAATTTCCTCTTTTTTTAATAGAGTTAAATTATGTATCATATTGATATTAAATGATAATAATGACAAAAATCAGCAAGTCGAGTTTGGGGTTCATTGAATGCTTTTTTCAACCATGAAAATAGCTTGTGGTGTACAAAAACATAATCAAAACAACCATAAGGGTTAACTATTATGCCAATCAACTTTAATTCTCCAGAAAATAGACATACTTATTTTGGTCGTGAAGCTCAGCAAGAATGGTTCGATTTAATGCAGAAGCTGGTGGAACCACGCGATAAGGAAATCGCGGATATTGGTTGTGGTGGAGGTATTTATTCTTTGGCATGGCTGAAAATGGGAGCCAAAAAGGTGACTTGCGTTGATTTTTCTCAGCAGATGCTGGCTGATACAGTGGAAAACACCCAAGGTTTGCCAAATATAGTTATCAAACAAGGGGATGCTCTTTGCACTGGTTTACCCGATAGCAGCCAGGATATTGCCTTTGAAAGAGCGCTTATCCACCATATCAGTCAGGAAAATAGAACCTCTTGTTTTGCTGAAGCCTATCGTTTATTGCGCTCTGGCGGAACGTATATTTTGCAGGACAGAACATTGCAAGATATCCAACGTCCGGGATCACCTGAACATATTCGTGGTTATCTCTTTGATATTTATCCTCACCTGCAATATTTTGAAAATCAACGCAGGCCAGACAATATTGAAGTGATCGATGGATTACAATCTGTTGGTTTTAAACAAGTGAAGGTATTTTCTCTTTTGGAAAAACGCACTACTTATAAAAATTTCTTACAGTTAGCCGCAGATTTTCAGGCGCGCAAGGGTCGATCTATTTTGCATGAATTAAGTGATGAGGAAATAGCTCATCTAATCAGGCATATTGAAAAATCGCTGGGTGCTGAGACGGATATTGTTGAGAAAGATTTTTGGACGATATGGACAGGGATAAAATGAAGTAAAGACGAAATATATAAAATAAACAAACAGATAGATAATAGAAAGGAGCTGCAACGGACGCTCCTGTCGTTAACAAATATCACCATTTTAGGCGAAATTGATACTTGATGTAGAGCGTCCATCTTATTGAACTGTCGGTGGGTGAGTGATTAACGGACTGAAAGTCCGGATACGCATCGGCTGAACGATGCGTCAATTATCCAGCCTGAAGTTATCATTCGGATAACGCTTTTTCAGGTGAGCAAACTCTTCAAACAACTTGCTTACCGTTCTTCCCTTTATTCGCCCCATGATTTCTGAGGGCGATATTTACACCTTCTCAATGTTTAGCACGGCGATGCATATCAGAGACTCCGCACATTTTGGGACTAGACAGTGGCAGATTAGATTGCATGACCTCTTGATGCGTTTTAACAGGATCAAGGAATAATTGATGAATTTCATCTATATCCAGTTTGGAAAGATAACTACTATTAATTCCTTGATAATCTTCTGGAACAGTGGTTGTGGTAGGAAAGATAAGTTGATCAGGATATAAACGGCCACTCCAAAATTGGTCGCCTTTATCCAATGGCCTGACCATACTAGGCTCAACAACCTCAGAAATTTTAGCGCTGTCAGGAAATCGCAGACTGTTTTCGGCGGCTGGGTAGTCATGAATGACCATCCAATCGACAATATTTTGCTGCCGTTCCATTAGTGTAATATCTTTAAAAAATGCTGTTAAAACAATTGGAATAACTATTCCGCCTGTATTGCGATAATATTCAATAAAGTCGAGCCGTTTCTGTAATTGCTCATTGGTATCTAGCGCACTGACAGAAACTCTCATCTCAGCCTTAACCGCAACTAAACGTTGCGCAACCTCATCAGTCATTTTTTTAAAGGATTTGGTGATAAAGATCATTAACAACCCTTCTTCTCGTGCTAATTCAGCCATTCGTGTCGATAATAGCCAATTCCATGAAGGGTCACTATTCCATCCACATCTGATGTATTTTTGCGAATCAGGTAATGCTTTTAGATCACAAGAGAAAATATCTTCATCCAAATGATTATTGATTCGTTTACCAAAGTCGATACCATTTTCCCAACTGGAGATGGCGGAAAAACACATTCCATAACAAGCCATACTTTCTGGCAAACAACCCGTTACCACATCTGTGGTTAAGCTATTAAATGGCAAATCACCAGCGATTCCTGCCCTGATTAACATAGGTTCAGCCGGACTTAGTTCGCGCCCTTGAGTATATTTTCGATTACTGTTTCTAACCAATTGAGTAATGGATTTCTCTTGTTCTTTAGTAAGGTTCATATCAAATTCCCCCAACAATCCAACCAGGTATTTCAGGTTGGTAAGATGTATCAGGATATATTTTCAATCCTTTGATAAATCTATTTCCGATGAAACATTCACGGCGGTGTAAAAGCTGGCTATTATCATATAGCAGCAAATCCCCTTCTTCCCATTGGTGTGAATAAATATTTTCTGGTGATAAGATCTTATCTAAAATGGATTTTTTGAGAATATCGGAGTTTGGTAAAATTTCTTCATCGCGGAAAAATGCGATAGTATTTTCACTGACATAAACATAACGTTTTTTCGTTTGCACATTTTCAAGAATGACAGGATGGGCAACTGTAATATGAGGCACATTGTCATGTGAGGAAGCAGGCTGGCGAGTAGAATACAAGTTACTCAATACTGACACTTCATCATGGGTAAACGCGAGATGATTTACTGATGTTGAAGCGAAAGATGTATTACCACCGCTAAATTGCACGACTTCACCATATAAGATGCTAACTGAAGCCGGGTTAACCCTAAATTCCTGATCAGAATGCCAATAATCGGTATCATTTCCGGCAAAACCCAGTAGTTCACCTTGACTATCACGAAGATTAGTCAAATAAGCGACATATTTTCGGTTGTCTGACAACGAAATTTTTCTGGCAGGTTCTTCAAGTTTTCCGCTTCCTATCTGTTTTGCAAAATTCACCAGTACTTCATCATCCATCTTTTGATTTTTGAAAATCAACAGCGCATACTTTGATAAGTACAATTTTATTTCTTTATACTCTTCTGATGATAACGCTGAAACATTTTGGCAAGTTATATAAGCACCAAAACTTCCTTTAATAGGCTCAATTATAAGTGACATATATTGTCCCCATAAAAATACTTATTTAGTTAAACATTAAAAATAACCGAAAACAAAATGATATGCATTGTTAAACTTCTCGATTTATCGTTTTTATTTTTAATTATATTAAATATAATTATATGTTCATTTTTTAATGTCTTTAATCTTCAGCAATATCCAATAATATTTTTTATGAACCTTATCTATTAGTTACACTTAATTAATTTATATGAGCGTTTATGAAAATGTTAATAAAATAATCCGACTTAATAATTTAAAGATTAAATTTATAGTCTTATTGAATGCTAATTTAATAGTGCTAATTTTTTCATTTAAACATCAATAACTTCAGTTCGCATTTAAAATACTTATATTTTGTGATAAAAATCACATTATTATGCTTCAAAATTGTTATTTTTTATTTTTCATATAATTACAAAATGATGTTTTCTTATTGATTGATTACATTAGAAAAATAAATAACCAATCGGATATCTTATGAGGAATAAAAGAAAAACATCTGAAATAAAAAAGAGCTTAGGTAAATGTAAGCTCTTTTTTGAGTTAAGAAATCATTTTTCAATTAGTTAAACAATATCGCTGAACATTTAAGCTTGTATTTATTAACCAATAAATGGTACTTCTAGTTCTAATTTAGAACGAAATTTTTTCTCTTCTTCATCAACAACTTGGTTCAATTTTTTAACAAAGATAGCTTGAAGTTGCTGCCAAAACTCTTCAAAGTGCTCTTCATCACGTAAGCAATAAGTCATTACCGCAGCCCGTAGTACATAGATATTGCGTACTTTCTCCCATTCACTACGGCTAAAACCACATTTCTCTGCATAGTGCCACGGTGTATCACCATATTCTTTATAATCTAATATGGTGGATGATGTGAGAAAATCATTGGCATAAGCACGCCCTGTGGAGTATGAGCAAAGCTCGTATAGACGCTTGTTAAGTGCATTATGATTGCTTAGGCTTTCGCTGCCGATTTCTTTGAACGTAAAGTTGATCATATGGAAATCAGGGGATGGAAAGATATGTACTTCAAATTGATGTTTACCGATTTCTATTGACGGTAAGTTTGCCAATTTATTCAACAACCTGTGTGCTGTGACGATACCAGCCGCAATTATTTTTCCATATCCATTAATATTCAAAGGTAACAAACGATGAGCAGCCCAAAGTGCCGCTGCTGTTGCTCCCGATTTTGAACCTTCCATGATGGATGAACCAAGAATTCCCCGATTGATGGTATTTGTTTTATCATCATGATCTTCAAACACATATGCCGCATGTGAAGAGATCAATTCGAGAATGCGCTTGTCTTTCATGCAGACAGCGCCCGCTGCATATTGAATGAAGCCAACTTTATGCGGATCCACAGTAATCGAGTCTACTTCTTTCAATGCCTTGAAGCTTTGGTAAACTTCCGGTTTTGGCCAACTGATATTTTCCGGCATGATCCCCACCGAACGGTGGTAACTAGCCAGCTCATCATATTCTACAAATTCCCCCTGCTCATTCAGGAGCATGGAACACGCATATCCTGCATAGGCAGCATCAACGTGAATATAGAATGATTCGCCATAACGTTCCTCACACTCTTTCCTCAACGCAATGACTTCATCAATCCGATCAATGGCTCCAACTTCAGTCGTTCCCACCACGGCAATCATTGCCAAGATTGGTTCACCTTGTTCAATTAATTCAAAGGTGATTTTTCGCATTTGGGCAATGTCAGTTTGATAGTTCTCATTTACAGGTAATGGAATAATGTTTTCTTGACCAATACCAAAAATATCTGCAGCTTTCATCCAAGAATAGTGCTTGGATTGTGGAACCAGTAATTTACCTAGAATTTCTGCTTTAACTCCCGTACCACGGCATGTCATATCGCGAATTTCTTCAAATAGTCCGCGTTCTTGCAGTTCGGTAATAAGATCCAAAAGTTCAGCGGTTGGCATATTTTTCAATTGCCGGGACGTTTTATGTTCGATTAGATCTTTTGCTTTAGGATGTTGAGATATAGCAAAAGGCAATGTTTTTTAAATTCCTGGCTACCCATAAACCTTCATAATTAGCTACTGTGCCACCAGAAGTAATATGCCCCCAGGATTTCTGTGGGTCATAACCAAACATGCGGCAGAGATCTAATCCTGATTCAAGCTCTAATTCTGTTGTTGTCGGGGATGCTTCATAACTACAGTTATTCGGGTTGTACATCATGGCCATAACGTAGGCAAGATTAGAAACCATTAAGGTATCACTACTGATATGACCAAGGTAACGAGGAGAAAAGAAAGGAATAGATGTGTTTTTCAGTTTTGCTGACAGCTGATTTAAGATCCCTTCTGTACGATAAAGCGTTTCTCTATAGTTATGCTCATAGCGAGCAACGGATGTGACTAAAGTTGAATCTTCGGGATGAAAACCAGAACGCCAATGTAAATGTTCGCTCACTGCATAATCCATCATCTCTCTAAAAAAAACAGCGTTTTCTGATTTTGGTCCCAAAAACAATGCATCTACATTTAAATTAGGATGAAATGGTTTAGTCATGATCATGTAACCTTTTAATTGATTCTTTTTGTCTTGTCTTAAATTAAATATTTATAAAATTATTAATAGATTTGTTTTTATTTTCTGTTTTAACAACAAATGTCTTGCGGAGGTGATAACCCCCCCACAGTAACTAACTGAAAATAATTGTTTGATTTTCGATCACTGCAATTGCATAAAAAGCATTCTGCAATATTATGCCGAATAAATCTATTTTATATAGATATAAAACATAATTCTTGGAATATTAATAATAAGTTAATAATTAACTTTAATTTTGTGCGCTACCACAAAGAAATGAAAATAATACCTCATAGTATCCAATTGCAAATATTACCATTGAAATTATAAGGTATGTTACTTTCATGCATAACGTAAACCGTGACGTTGTCACAGTTTGCGTTATGTTGAGAGAAGAGTGAAAAGAACTAGGATAATCAATTGAGATAGTATGAATTATCTATCATATGTTTCACATAATAAAAAATGTATATTGATTGATCACTTCTGCAACAAACATGATGGCTGCTCCGATGGGAATAGAATAGTTATTGTTAATCAATGGATTATCTCTTGTTTTCCATAGGGAATAAGTCCAGATTATCATTGCAATAATATACAAACACCATGAAAGCATTCTTAATCCAAAGGCGCTTTTGATATTGAATTCAGCTCGATGTGGAAAAATAACATTATCATTAACGATTGTGATTTCCGATAGCCACTCCATATAGGCTGGTTGCTCAATCAGTCGCATGGTAACGCTAATGAAAACAACCAGCAAAGCAGCCATTACTAATTTGATAGGTAATATTCCTCGAAGATATTTTCCTAGTGGATAGGAAATAAATGACAGCGCCAATGCAGGCCCTAACGTAAATACTGCGCTATAGAATAAAAAATAGGTGTTAATGTTTGCCCAAGTAATCATAGCGCTATTAACATAAATAATTGCCATATAATAAAGATCAATTAAACCAATAACCCCAATTGCCAGCATAATATAAAAATATGCGCGTTTTGTGATCACAAAAAAAAGTGTGTATAAGACCAGCAAACCAAAATAGATGACAGCAAAAATTGTTTCTATGTTTACCCATTCATGTATTATGTTCTGCAAAGTGTGATAAACGCTGAATGGGTATTCTATAATGTTCAAAGAAGCAGCTAACCCTATCCCTGCCAATGCGCTACTGACTAGTAATGTTCTTAGTAATATTTTTTGCACAAAAATGGTCACTGAATGTTGCCATGTGTTTAATTCATGCTTAATCCAGTAAGTATAAAGCCCGCTCATCAAGACAAGCCCCACCGAGCTCTGTACTATCATTGTAAATGCAATTAATAACCATTCACTCATGTCACAACCCTATTCCATCTATCTGTAACCAAATAACATCATTTATGCGTATTATATCCATATATTATTAATTTAATTTCAGTTTGATTGAGATATTATATTGAATAGCTAAAATTTTACGCAAGTTCAACGTTAATACAAAAAAATTTTATCTTTCCACCAGTGATGATAAATACCGCGATTAATGGCAGTATCTTGCTCTTATCAGAGCAACCTAAATATGTTAAATTTACACATATCAATCACTTCTAATGAGCATTCCCTATGATCCCGGAAAAACATATTATTCGTCGGATTCAATCTGGTGGTTGTGCAATCCACTGTCAGGATTGTAGCATTAGCCAGCTTTGCATTCCTTTCACCTTAAATGAACATGAACTGGATCAGCTTGATAACATCATTGAACGTAAGAAACCTATCCAGAAAGGGCAAACGTTATTTAAGGCCGGTGATGCACTAAAATCACTCTACGCCATCCGCTCTGGGACCATCAAAAGCTATACTATTACCGAAGAAGGTGATGAACAAATTACAGGTTTCCACCTTGCTGGTGATTTAGTTGGATTTGACGCCATCATTAATACTGAACATCCAAGCTTTGCCCAGGCTTTGGAAACTTCAATGGTATGTGAAATCCCATTTGAAACGCTGGATGACCTTTCTGGAAAAATGCCTAATCTCCGCCAGCAAATGATGCGTTTGATGAGTGGAGAAATCAAAGGTGACCAGGAAATGATCCTACTGCTTTCCAAAAAGAACGCAGAAGAGAGATTGGCTGCTTTTATTTACAACCTGTCACGCCGCTTTTCACAACGCGGCTTCTCACCTCGTGAATTCCGCCTTACTATGACACGCGGTGATATTGGTAATTACTTAGGCTTGACTGTTGAGACAATTAGTCGCCTGCTTGGCCGCTTCCAGAAAAATGGAATTTTAGCTGTCAAAGGTAAATATATTGCAATCGAAGATATGAATAAATTGACAGAGTTGGCTGGCAAATCCCCTGCTAATGCGTCCTAACGTTAGTTAAATTTTAGGCCAGATCACTATATTTTGCTGATCTGGCTTACTCTTATCCTGTTATAGTTGTTTATATTGGTTTATCTTCTGTACGAAAGAGGCATTCAGACTCTGCGAGGAACTCAATATGGCAAACTACCAAAACCTCTTGGTTGCAATTGACCCTAATCAGGATGATCAGCCCGCATTAAGGCGCGCAGTCTATATCGTGCAACGCAGTGGTGGGCAGATTAAAGCGTTTTTACCTATTTATGACTTTTCATATGAAATGACCACCTTACTTTCTCCAGAAGAAAGAAATGCTATGCGAAAAGGTGTCATAGGCCAACGGGTCGCTTGGATAAAACAGCAAGCCCATTACTACCTTGAATCAGGCATTGATATTGAGATCAAAGTGGTTTGGCATAATCGTCCTTATGAAGCCATCATTCAAGAAGTTATTACTGGAAATCACGACTTATTATTGAAAATGACACATCAACATTCCCGATTGGAATCGATTATTTTTACTCCACTTGACTGGCATCTGTTACGTAAGTGCCCTTGCCCAGTCTGGATGGTAAAAGATCAAGTATGGCCAGAAAATGGTTCTGCTGTTGTTGCTGTCAATTTATCTAATGAAGAACCTTACCATAATGAATTGAATCTGAAATTGGTGCGTGAGACACAAGAACTTGCCAATCGAATTGTAAAAGACCCGCTGATCCATCTCGTTAGCGCTTATCCAGTCGCGCCTTTAAATATTGCAACTGAATTACCTGACTTTGACCCTAATGTGTATAACCAGGCGTTGCGCGGCCAACATTTGATCGCCATGAAAGAGTTGAGACAGAAATTCTATATTGATGAGCAGCAAACTCACGTTCATGAAGGTATACCAGAAAAAGTCATCCCTGAAATATGTGATGAACTCAATGCTGGTGTGGTTGTTTTAGGTATTCTTGGTCGAACTGGGTTATCAGCCGCATTTCTTGGCAATACTGCCGAACATGTCATCGATCAACTAAGATGTGATTTGTTGGCTATAAAGCCTGATGGTTTTGTTTGCCCAATCAAGATAGATGTAGAGTAACGTACTTAGTCGTTGATAGATTGCCCGAATTTCATTTCGGGCAGTCTCACGTCATATCATCGACAATATTTTTCAGAACTTATGTCCACCAAATAAGATCGCCATCTTCGTGACGTCCCATAAAGCATGTAATGAGTAGCCGTTTTTTCTGCAATTGATTGGCATTTCCAGTTAAAACAGCATGTATCAAATTGCCATTTAGTAAAATTAAATCCCCTGGGGCTATATCAATGACCATACTCTCATGTTCTTCGAGTAGATCTGTAGGATAAGGAAAACCACTGTGGATGAGTCCAAGAGCAGAACGAGATTCCATATCAGGGTCAATATTCCACACTTTCAATTGCCCGCCCCCTTGTGGGACTTCCGCATAAAAATTGACGGCCATGACACGCTTGACACTCTGAATCTCAAAATCATTTTGTCGAGGATCGCTAAGTTGAGCTAAATCATCGTGAGGTAATAACAAAAACTCTCCTGAATTATTCCAGTAGACTGCTTTGACATCACCAGCAGGCGTTCCTTGATACATGGCTGGCCGAACCTGTAATAAGTTTTCTGACTGCGAGTCATTTAATTGCGCTATAAAATACGCCTGAGGATTAAGCGTCCCCTGAAAAAGTTGAGTAATTGCTGGACGAAAATATTCAACCTCTTTGAAATACTCAAGCGTTGTTTTTTCTATGTGAGAAGCACCAAGGAAATACCCCTCTACTCCATCTATTCCGTCACCATATCGGGGTTTTCTTGCTGTAGATAACCAAAAATTATCAATGATTTTTTGTCGTTGTTCCCACGGTAAGAAATGACGGATTCGACATGCTGCAAGATGACCATCTAGAAGAGCATCAACAGCACTTTTTTCTATGCGGCCTTCAGTTTCATGTATAACAAATTCTGACTCTTCCAGCTTCACTCCTGAGAGTGATAAATTTTTGTGCGTCATGACTATTCCTTCAATATATTAAATTATATTTCGTTTAATTTATTTTTGGTTATTTTGGAATTCTCGCTTTTATCTCTTGAGTTTTATGTAACATTTTCCGTTTCCTATGCAAAAAGCCTACAATTGCAGGAACAGGACTTACTATTCTCTCCTGTTCTTTAAACTTAGAAGCATATCTTTCCCGCAATTTAGGCAGAAGACTCCAGTGTGTGCTACCTGAAATATGGTGTTCTTGATGGTGACCATCATTAAATGTTAATAAGTTGTACAATCTCCCATAATAACTGACTGAATTGGAAAATTGATTTTCTGGATTTGCTCCATAATGTTCATAATAGTTTTGAATATTAACAAAAATAAAAGCGACTAATAACGATGGTAAATAACAAAGCAATGTCCATTGCCAAGATAAGATAAAGAAAAAAACTAGTCCAACAAACATAGCAAGCCGATCCAAACGCAATTGGATAAGTTCTTTCTTCTTATTAATTTCAATTTTTGAAATTAATTTTTCAAAACCACGATCATATTGACTGAAAGGTTTTCTCCATGAAAATATTGCCCATAACATATGAGGAATTATTTTATAAAGGGTATTGAATCCACCTAAGATAGCATAATTCAATAATGTATTATGTTTCCCATCTTTACCACCCAAAAATGTTGACGAACTATCCTGAATAGGATCACTATTATCATTATGATATTTATGGTGATTTCTAACATGTGTAAATTTATAAGCTTGGATTGATTGCCCTATATTGATAGAGTTGAGCATAGAAACAAAACCATTCATAGTTGGCGATATAAACCATGGCGTATGACTAAAGAAATGTGAAATCACTATAATATTGTATGTGGCTATAAATGAAAGAATAGCCATATTAAATAGCCAATTTGAAATTGAAAAACCACTCCAATATAATGCCAACATTATACTTACAATGATATTTAACAAGCTAAAAATAAACATGATGGAATCTTTAGTGGAATATTTCCAGATTTTCATATTTACCTCATTGTGAAAATTTCAACAGTGAATATACTTTGACATTAATACTTAATTGTACAAAATATGATGATTTATTTTTCAATATATTCACTGTCAATGATTTTTTATTAGGGGTTTGTTGATTATTAAAAATAAGATTGCAAACTGCCTCGGCGCCTGACATCTAATGTTGCACAATGAAAAGAACCACCAAAGCTATTGAAGTTTCTGAAATTACAAGGGATAGGCGTGAACCCCCAACGTTTCATTGCGGCTATCATGGGTTCATCTTGCTTTTCTACGATCACTCGATTTTCATCCAACATTAGGATATTCATATTAATCCATTTACTGGTCATATATAAAGGATGAGAATCTGGAATAATCGGTTTTGGTGCATGTAATACGTCCCAGCCTTTAAATAACTCTGGAATTTTCGATACTTTTTCAGGGTTAATCAGTAACTTCCCTGGTGCAATAGGAACAAAAGTTGCGTCAATATGCATTGGGTTTGGATCATCAAATTCAAAAACATGTATACGATATTCATCTCCAATATGTCTTCTTAGCCATTCAATTCCAAAATCATTTGTTACATGGCTTTTCTGAGCAATTATATCTCTGCCACAACGATAAAAATCAGCCGCGTCAAAAGTGGGTTCAAACTCTGTTATTGCAAGAACGAATTTTTGTTGTTCTATACTCTCTTTTTCCCAATTAAAATTATATTGTTCATCAGTCAATTGCGGTTTAGGGGCAGCACTCCATTTAGCACCAGCCTTAAAATATTCTTTCAGCAAAGATTTATAGGCCGATGCTTCAAAATAACGAGAACGCCATGCCAATGGGCATTCGATAATATTATCACCAATAACAAAAAGTATATCCCTAGGCATGGCACAATATAATCCTGTACTTGCCCATCCTGGTGCACCGAATACTTGTGATTGATCTTGAGCATCAGGACGACGAACTTTGACTCCTTCACTTGCAAGAATATGAACAAATTCTTCTAACTCTCTAGAAGCTGCTTCAATACGTTCTTTAGGAAAAGAACGTCCCGCATTCCTTTGGAAATTAACAACCTGATTATCTGGTAATACAGGTTCTAGTGCCATATGCCATGTAGGAAACCTGGCACCATCAACAATACCAACAATCACTTCTTCAAGTGGATCCCACTCGGTAAATGCATTGACGGGTGACTTAGGTGATTCTAAATGAGATAATTTTTTCATGTTGCCCCCCATTTTGTTATTTAATGTTATTCATTATTTCCGCCTGTTGAGATTAATCAAATTTTAAAAATTAGCAACTCTGGTGATCTTTAGTTATTTTATTATTGTTAGCCTGCAACATAATAATCCATATAAATAGTAATGATTTTAGTCATTTGAATTTATTTGAAATTATTAATTTCATTTGCTTTTTTTTACGAAAAACCAGAGCCAAACCGGTTATTATCGCGAACATCCCAATGATACTTAAAATAGATAACGCATTACCTAAAAATAAGTAATCCATTATTGCTGTTACCCCTGGAACAAGGTAAAACAAACTAGTGACATTAACTAAATTACCTGTTCTGATAAGTCTATAAAGTAATAATTGAGCTACTACAGAAATCACTAAACCAAGCCATAATGCAGGTACAATAAAACCAATGACAGGTTCAATATGGAAGGGTTTGAAAGGTATAAATAACAGGCAAAGCAATAAACTTACACCATATTGTAATGGTAATACTTCGGAGGGCGCTTGCTGGATTTGTTTCTGAAAGATGGCTCCGATGCTCATACAAGTCAGTGCAGCTAAAGCAAAAAAAGTCCCTGAAAAAGAAAACTTCGTCAAAACCAATCCTTGAAATACAACAAGCACTAATCCGATGAACGACAGGAACAATCCTATTAAACGGCGAGCTGTGAAATTTCTTTCCATCACCCAAAGTGTAATAATTGGCTGAATCCCCATTACCGTAGCCAAGATGCCGGGGGTTATTCCATTTTCTAACGCCAGAAAATAAAAAATCGAATATCCTCCAATGATCAATAATCCCACCGCAGCAACTTTATTCCTACTCCCATAAGCTGGAAGGAAACGTTTTTTGAACATGCAGAATGCTAACAAAAATAGAAATGCAATCGCAAAACGCACCGCCAAAATAGCAAAAGAAGAACTATGATCCAATCCCCAACGAGAAAAGATTGCGCCACTACTCCATAATAAAACGAAAAGGGAAGTTGAACCGTAAGCACTCCAAAGTGTTGTTTTTGAGGCCATACAAATACACCTGTCATAGTTATTTAAGAAAGGTAAATAATTAACATTGAATGAAGCAATCTGTCGAACAATATTTATTTGCTCGCAAAAATAGAGCAGTATAACGGCGATCTTCCCTGTCAAAAATTCAGATTTCTGGCGGCATTTCTTAGACGTTCATCTCCACGTCGATCATACTTTTGGGTTGTCGTAATGCTTGAATGTCCCATCGCATCTTTGACGGTTACGATATCTTCACCATTGTCCAGCATGGCTGACGCAAAAGTCCTGCGCAGATCATGCGGGGCAAATTTTTCCAATCCGCTTTCTATTCTGCGTGTTTCAAGAATGTGATAGATGGCTTGATCTGATAAACGGTTATCAGTGACATCATCATGACGACGAATTCGGGTAAAAAGTGGGCCAGAATGATCTCCACGCACTTCATCTACCCAACGATTTAAACGTTCCCATGTTCCTTCCGGCATATAGGACAACCGCTCTTTATTACCTTTTCCCATCACTCTTAATGCTTGCTCGCGACGAATAATGTGCTTCATATCGAGTGAAACAATTTCTGAACGACGAAGCCCGCACCCCACAAGCACACCAATGATAGCTGCATCACGTAACCCTTTTGTGCTGATATCATTTTCGCAGGTAAAGAATAAAGTTTTTATTTCATAACGCTCAAGTGCCCTGCCCTTTGGCAATCGATTTCCTCTGACAGATCGCACCTGTTTTATATGTTGAAAATTGTCGGTGTCGAGTTTTTGCATTGACCATGCTTCCAACGCAACTCCTTTCAAGGCAGAAAGATAAATATTAATTGTTGCGGGAGCTTTACCCGAATCTGAAAGCATTTCCATAATTGCTTGAACATGGTGGCGACGAAGTGCTTGCCAAGTACAGTCTTGTACATTTTGGTATCCCAACATTTTTGCCACTATATCCAGAAATGATTTCATAGTTTGGCGACTGCGTTTTGAACCAAGGCTGACAAGATAGGCAATTGCGGGATTGTCATATATCTGTCTTCCCGCTGCTGGCAGCGACATCAGCATACCCTGTTCTTGTTGAGAATCGTTCGGCACAATCAATGATTGTTTATCTCTGTTATTTTCATGGTCGAACGGAACAGACATTTTCATTTTCCTTATGGTTTATTTTTGTTCAATTTGGAGGGGCTTTGATAGTTGCGCTCTGTAAAAATTACGGCTAATTACCCACGCCATCTTATTCAATGAATCTTACTTTTTCAAATGTATATTTTAATAAGTAGAAGGGTTGTGATAAAAATCACTTAACTAATCACGCATAACCATTTGATATTGTTGTATTATTTTCAGATCACAAAAACTGCTGGGTCAGCGTAGTTTGTTTTGATTGTTTGTTTTGATTAGGAGATCAGCCTATTTTGGGGTAAAAATTATTTTACTCGCAGGGCAATTATCTGACTTGATGCTATATGTAATTGCACAGGTATAACAGTCCAGACTACAACCTTCCCCAGCCATCCATTGATTGCCGCCTGCATTTGGCGGGGATTTACAGGTAAGCACGGTCAGTATCACAAATACTTGAGTTGTTCATAGCAAGATCAACGACTTGTTCTTTTATACCCGCCTGACACGCTCGATAGGCGTATACGGCTGAAAAATCAACGCGGCAGTGCAATAAATCCCTCTTCTAGCCCATGGACCTCTATACCTTCTGGCATAGCTTCCCCAACGGTTATCTGACGGGATATAGCCTGACGTTTTAAATCCGGGCGCCAATTTATTGTTAATTGTCCATTGCTAGCGCGAGTTAGCGCTGCTTCTGGTACAACAATTCCTTGTTCATTGCGATAAATAACAATATTGACTTTGGCACTCATTCCAGGTCTGATGGGATGACTTTGATTCATGGATGAAGTCACTTTAATCACAACATCATAATAAATTGCTGATCCTGGTTTATCCGTACTCACGCTTTGCATCGCAATGGTTTCAATTTCTCCATCCAGAGGGTTCTCAGAAAACCCTTCACCACTGATTTTTACTGCCTGCCCTTCTTTAATTTTGGCGAGATCGGTTTCTTCTACCTGCGCCAGTACCTGATATTGGGTTGTGTCCATAATTTCCAGCAATGGCATCCCTTCGGTCACTCTAACTCCTGTCTGAATCGTCAAGAGTTTCTTACTTTCTCCCTGTGCAGCCCTAAGTATGACACCCGAAAATGGCGCTTTGATTTCTTTATGCAAGTATTGTTCTTGTAACGCCTGATAACGGCTTGTTGCATTCTGAAGCTCCATTTCTGCAACGCGCACGTTATTAATGTTTCCTTTTTGTCGAATGGATGCAAGATCGTCCTGTACTGAAGCAAGTTCCGTTAGTTGTCGGCGAAGTTGCTGCTGGAGGGTTTCCACTTCCATTTTTGGCACAATGCCCCGTGAAAACAGAGCTTGTGTTTTGGTGAGATTATTTTTCAGTTCTATAACCATATGGTTTGCATTTTCAACATTTCTTCTGGCCCGGATCACTTCCTGGCTGTTCTCCCAGTCATGTAATTGGTCAACGACTGATGAGGCTTTGATCATCTCAACTTGCGCTTGCCGAAGCTCAATATCAATCTTTCGGGTATCAAGCGTAACTAATGCCTGACCAGCTTTCACCCACTGCCCTTCTTTGACCAAAACTTGTTTAATAATTGCATCAAATGGAGCGGGTATGGTTTCAAGACGTGCGGATTGTAGGTGACCAACCAAGCCAAGTCGTTTTTCTATAACAGCTTGTTTTACCTCAATCCATTGTACTGACTCCTGAGCTGGCGATTGCTTTAAGGATAAAAAGGTAAAAAAACAAGCCACAACAACAAGTATGCCAGCAATGGCCCATCGATAACGTTTAATCATTGAGTGTTATCTCCCAACTTTCCAGTGTTGTGCCAAGAAGGTGATCCAGTTCAGCCTGAGCATTGAGATACTGAATAAGTGTATTCAGGCGTGCATTTTCGGCATTTCTTAGGTCGGTTTCAAAACTCAGAACTTGAAAGTTGCTGGATAGGCCAGCCTGTAATTTTTCCTGTTCAATTTCGAGTTTTTTCTGAGAAAGTGAACTGGCTTTTATCGCTAATTGATATTCCTGCCAGCGTGATTCTGTATCACGAATTGCATTGATTATTTTTTGTTCCAAATTTGTTTTTGCCTCTTCCAGGTGTAAGGCTTGTTTCTGGACATTTACTTTAGCTTGAACTTCTGCTTGTTTCTGGGTCATATCTCCGATTGGAATATCCAGTTTTATACCTACAAAATTTTCCCAGTTTCGGGTTTCAGAAGATGATGAACGTTGCTGAGATACACCGCCAACCAATGATAAATCCCACAGCCGATTATTTCGGGCTTGCAATAATTGAATGTCTGCTGTTTTTGCAGAAAGTAATTGAATAAGGTAATCAGGCTGTTGTGCTTGCGCCTTTGCAATTGATTGTTCGATATTCAGACTTATATGCGTTCCTTTTAGCGTATCTGTAGCATAGATGGGAGTTTTATGGTTTAGAGCGAGTAACTTAAGTAATGCCAGCTTCGTGGAATGTACATTATTTTCTGCCTCTTTTGCCGAAAGCTCCTGCATGGCCAGATCAGCCTGCGTTTGTATTATATCTGTCTGGGCCATCCTGCCTGCATCAATCAACTCTTTATTAATCTCGACTAATTTTTGCATACGCTTAAGGGAAGCGACTGATAATGATTGTTGCTCCTGAGCACGGAGTAACGCATGGTATGCGAAGATAATTTGCGTGATTGAATCGGAAATAGTCGCTTTTAAATTCAGTCGATTGATTTGTTCCTGGAGTTTAGCCAATAAGATCGGAGCATTATTAACATCGGTTCCTGCTCCTCGTAAGAGAGGCTGTATCACAGTAATACTTGCACCATCATTGTGAAAGTTATTTACCCTAGATCTCGTGTTTTCACGAGCCCAAGAAAGAGTAAAACTCGTTCCCAAAGGAGTAAGCAGTGTGGCATTCGGGGAAAGGTCAGTTTTCCTGAAAGTTGCATCCTGATTTTTGCCCGCAGTGTAACGCCCGCTTAGCTGTAGCTTTGGTGTAAATCGATCTTCTGCCACCCGTAAATCAAATTTCTGGGCGATACGATCCAGATAAACACTACGTATCGCATAGTTATTTCTTAAACCAAGCGATATTGCATCACTTAACGACAAGCCTATAGTCTCTCCTGAGGCTTCCCACCGCAAACTGTAATCAGGTTTTCGTTCCTGTTCAGATACAGGCAGTCCTGTTTGAGGAAAAAGGAGAAACAAGGTCAGAGAGCCATAAAGAAAATATTTTTTAATCATCACGTAATGCCTGTACGGGTTCCATTTGAGAGGCTTTATGTGCGGGATAAAAACCGGAGATAAGTCCCGCCATGATTGAACTACCTATCCCTAGAGGAATAGATAAAGGGGCTAAAGAAAATGACCAGCCAGAATAAAGGACAAAAAGAAAGGAGACGATAATACCTGTCAGTGTACCAAGGATTGCACCGGCTAAAGTCAATGCAGCGGCTTCATACAAAAAAAGGCGCCGGATATCCTGAGTTCTTGCGCCTAAAGCCATACGTAACCCGATCTCTTTTCGTCGGGCTGAAACGTTCATCAACATCACATTTGAAATTGCAATGCCGCCGGTAAGCAGCGAAATTCCCGCCAACCCGATCAACATAAAAGAAAAGGTTTTACTTTGTTCTGTCTGCCCTTTCAGTAATTGCTGGGCTACCCGAACATCAATATCAACCGCCGGAAACTTGTGTTTGAGCAACGCCAATAAATCCTTCGCATCGCTCTCTGTGGTTGCGGTCGTTATAGTGCGAGCGATGATGCCATTCAGATCGGTATTAGGTGAGATTTTCCGCATGGCATTGATAGGTGCAATCATCACCGAATCCAACGAAAAAGGAAAGATAGGGTTTTGCCCTTTTATATCGAAAATGCCAATCACGGTGTATAAATAATTGCCAAGCTGAATCTGCTTGCCAAGTATACGGGATGGCTCCCCTTCACCAAGGGTAACGGCGACTTCATTACCAATAACCACATAAGGAGAGTGCTGATCATAATCAGTGATAAATCGGCCATAACGAAGTCGCAATTGCATGACTTCTTCAAGTTCCGCAGAGGAGCCTATCATGGTAAACGTTTCTGTTTTTCCGTTATAGCGCCCAGGAGAAGGATAATAGATCCAGGGGGCGGCGGAAGATAAACCAGGAATCGCTGTTGTCAGGTCGGCCATTTTAATTGACTGATTATCAACGCCATGATTATAGGAGTTCAAGTCTGCTGTAATGACATTGATATCAAGCCCGCTGAACATCTTCAACGCAGCAAGTGTAGCGTTATGTCCGGTATTAACAAATGCCACAACAGAAGCGCAACCAATAGCAATACCCGATAAAGCAAGTAGAGTACTTCTCCCCGTTGCCATTAAATTACGCCAGGCTTCTCTCCAGATCATTAATATCGACATGCCATAGTTGCTATCATGCATGTATTGTCATCCCTCTGGTTTCATGCAACTGACCGTCAATAATGCGTAATTCGCGCTGCATATGGTTCGCAACCATAGCATCATGGGTTATTACGACCAGCGTCATCGCTTTGTCTGTATGAAGGGAAGAAAGTAGCAATAAAATTTCTTCTGCGGTTTGGCGATCCAGATTACCGGTAGGTTCATCAGCCAGCAGTAACGAAGGTTCTCCGGCCAACGCTCTGGCGAGCGCCACTCGTTGTCGCTGCCCGCCGGATAGATCTGCCGGATAATGAGCTACACGATGTGATAGACCAACCAAATGTAGTTTTTCTCTGGCAATTTTATAGGCTTGTGAGGCAGAAATACCGCGGTAAAGAAGTGGCAGAGCAACGTTTTCTGTCGCTGTCATTCCAGCTAACAAATGAAAACTTTGAAAAACAAAACCAATTTCTTTATTGCGCATTCTGGCTCTGAGGTCAGTATCTGCTGTTGACATATCAACACCACAAAGAAAATACTCACCTGAGGTGGGCTTATCCAGTAAGCCAAGGATATTCAATAAGGTGCTTTTACCTGAACCTGATGTTCCGACAATAGCACAGCTTTGACCAGCATAAATTTGTGCCGTTATATTTTTTAGAATCGGGACTTCCCCCTCTCCACCCTGTTGATAAACACGGGTTAATCGCTGCATATTGATAACCGGCGATATTGGTATTGTGGGATAAATCGAATTTATAGTATCCATTATTTTTATAATATCCCCTTGCTTTAATATCTATCTTTATAAAATAGATCCAATTTTCAACTTAATTAATAAGCGGATAATTAGATTGCATTAAATAAATATTGTTATTGTACATGACATTGCAATTACCAATAATTTATTCTCCTCATGAAAATAATAGCCAAATAATTATTGATCATAAATTATGATAATAGAGATTATATTTCTAATCCAGAATATAAAAATACAATCAGTTTCTAAATTTTGAAATTGCAATATCGCCAGGTGGTGATTTAGATTTAGCGTGCGTTATCAAGTAAGACGTTATCAGTAATATATTTAAGTTCTAAATTCTAAAACTATTACAGGAGAATGTTTATGTTAAAGAAATTATTGGCAGTTGGGGCGTTATCAGCAGTATTGCTCGGAGGAATTGGGACTGCATCGGCCTCAGGAAAAAGCTTCGGATGTTCTGTTGTAGATCAAGTTCCACAAAAGAATGGCGATATTTATACTCAATATGTTATTCATAAAGGCAATAGTTTTGCTAATGCATTTACTGATAAGAAGACCAAAATCACATGGTATTTAAAAATAGGTGGTAAAAGTTGTGGTAATGGATATTATTATGCCTTCTATGAAGGTAGAAAATATTAACAGCACCCCCTAAAATCTCAAATAAGTATCCCCTGAATAACAGGCGGATACTTATTCGAGGTTATTTGAGTTATAAAGCCCGAAGAATGGCTTCTACACTTTCTTTAGCATCACCAAACAACATTTGTGTATTATCTTTAAAGAATAATGGATTTTGTACTCCGGAATATCCCGTATTCATCGAACGTTTAAATACGATGACATTTTGTGCTTTCCAAACCTCCAAAACTGGCATGCCAGCAATAAGGCTTGAAGGATCTTCCTGAGCGGCTGGGTTTACGGTGTCATTGGCTCCTATCACTAAAACCGTATCCGTTTCAGAAAAATCGTCATTAATTTCATCCATTTCCAAGACAATATCGTAAGGAACTTTAGCTTCAGCAAGTAATACGTTCATATGACCTGGCAACCGTCCCGCAACGGGGTGAATGCCAAAGCGAACATTTATGCCCTTCTCACGTAATTTCGCTGTAATGTCATGCACAGGATACTGCGCTTGAGCAACTGCCATACCGTAGCCTGGAGTAATGATAACGGAAGTGGAATTTTTCAACAGTTCAGCGACATCTTCCGCAGTTGTTTCGCGGTACTCTCCTAGCTCTTGATCATCCCCTGAAGAACTGCCATCTGTACCGAAACCACCAGCAATGACACTGATAAAGGAACGGTTCATCGCCTTACACATAATATAAGAAAGGATTGCCCCCGAAGAACCCACTAAAGCGCCTGTGACGATCAACAAGTCATTACTTAACATGAAACCGGCTGCCGCAGCCGCCCAGCCTGAATATGAGTTCAGCATGGAAATAACGACCGGCATATCTGCACCGCCAATCGAGGCAACTAAATGCCAGCCAAAAGCGAGAGCGATAACTGTCATCACCAGTAAAGTGAAGACTTGCAAGCCAACACTTTCTGTTTTGATAAAGGTGAACATTAAGATCAAGGATACAACCAATGCTGCCAGATTAAGTTTGTGCCGATGTGGCAGCACCAATGGCTTGGATGAGATTTTCCCACGTAATTTACCAAATGCGACAACCGAGCCAGTGAAGGTTACAGCACCAATAAATACCCCAAGGAAAACTTCTGTCAGATGAATATTTTCCATAATGGAGCTGGCAAAATTCTCATGGGTGATAAAACTATTGAACCCAACCAGAACCGCCGCCAATCCGACAAAACTGTGCAGGATAGCCACCAATTCTGGCATTTCAGTCATCTCCACTTTTTTGGCAAGACGAATACCAATAACTGCCCCGATGACCATCGCTAAAATAATCCAGCCAATTTTGCCAGTATCAGGCCCTAAGATTGTGGCAACCAGCGCAATTGCCATACCAACGATACCAAAAATGTTACCGCGTCTGGCGCTTTCGTGGCGGGAAAGTCCGGCAAGGCTGAAAATGAACAAAATGGCGGCAACAATATAGGCTGCTGTCACTATTCCGTGCGATATTACTCCGTTCGACATAAGTTTTACCCCTTATCCTTTACGAAACATTTTCAGCATACGTTGAGTGACAGTAAAGCCACCAAAAATATTGATGCTGGCAATTAACACAGCAATGAATGAGAAGAAACTCACCCATCCCCCTTCACCAATTTGCAGTACAGCACCAACTACAATTATCCCTGAAATAGCGTTGGTGACGGACATTAATGGCGTATGCAACGAATGGCTGACATTCCAGACAACGTAATATCCCACCACACAGGACAAGGCAAAAACAGTAAAATGAGATAAGAATTCTTTCGGTGCAACATGTGCTAACCAGCCATACAAAATTATTACTAGCGCGAGCGCTCCATACTTCAGCCATGGAGATTTGGGCTTTTCTGCTGGTTTCTCCTCTTTTTTTACTGATGTCGGCTTGGTAGTTATTGATTGCTCTGAAACCTGGATAGGTGGAGCTGGCCATGTGATTTCACCTTGTTTAATGACAGTGACGCCACGTACAACAACATCATCAAAATCAATGATGATTTCTCCATTTTTTTCTTTGCACAGTAGTTTCAGCAAATTGACTAAGTTTGATCCATAGAGTTGTGATGATTGGGTGGGCAATCGGCTGGGCAGGTCGGTATAGCCAATAATTTTCACCCCATTTGCTGTAACGACAAGCTTATTGGCTTGCGTATATTCACAGTTACCGCCATTTTGGGCAGCCAGATCAACAATCACGCTACCAGGTTTCATGGAATCAACCATCTCTTTTGTGATAAGTCGTGGTGCCGGCTTCCCCGGAATCAATGCTGTTGTAACGATAATGTCTACTTCTTTTGCTTGTGCAGTAAACAGTTCCATTTCTGCTTTGATAAAAGCTTCTGACATTACTTTTGCATAACCGTCACCACTGCCTGCTTCTTCTTTAAAATTCAATTCTAAGAATTCAGCTCCCATGCTTTGAACTTGTTCTTTGACTTCCGGTCGTGTATCAAAAGCACGGACAATCGCACCCAAGCTACCGGCAGCGCCAATTGCCGCTAATCCGGCAACCCCCGCGCCAATAATCATGACCTTAGCTGGTGGTATTTTGCCTGCCGCTGTAATTTGCCCTGTGAAAAAACGACCAAATTCATGGGCGGATTCGACAATAGCGCGATAACCAGCAATATTTGCCATTGAACTGAGAGCATCTAAAGATTGTGCGCGGGAAATGCGTGGAACTGCGTCCATAGCAAGAACAGTTACCTTGCGTTCTGCTAATTTTTCTATTAATAGCGGATTTTGTGCTGGCCAAATAAAACTAATTAGTGTGGCACCTTCTTTCATTAAAGCAATTTCATCATCTTCAGGGGCGTTTACTTTTAAAATGATATCTGATTGCCAAACTTGATGGATTTCCGCTATATCAGCTCCTGCTTTTTTATAAGCAACATCATCAAAACTAGCAAGTTGCCCTGCTCCTGTCTCAACTGTGACGTTAAACCCCAATTTCTGCAATTGCTCCACGGTTGATGGTGTGGCAGCAACGCGTGCCTCATTGGAAAGTCGCTCTTTTGGTACACCAATACGCATAATGTTTCCTTCTTTAAGAATGAAATATTGCTGATTATTACCTTGTTGATGCCTATTTAACGATTAGATTGACTTTATTGCTGCTATCAGCAAAACCTATCAATAGAATACCAAATAGTAACTTAATGAAAATAATGTCAAAGAATTATCATAAAATCAGAAAAACAAAATGACCTTTTAATGTAAACAATTATTTAGATCGTATAACTTACTATATTTATTAAAATTCTTAGTGTCATCTACTAAAAGCTAGCAATCGTTTCTTTATAGGGCATAATTTCTTGCGACAATTGGCATTATTACATGTAATAATTGCGTTCTATGTGATGCATAACAATGTTCAGCACGTTATAAATATTTTAATGCGCAAGGCGAAAGGATTTTTTATGAAGCTGAAGACAACGATCATCGCGACTGCGGTGTTCTCACTAACCACGATGACCGCTGCACATGCGGCTAAAGAATTAACTCCAGAACAAGCGGCAGAGCTTAAACCTTTTGAGCGGATCTCAGTTACTGGTCGTTTTAATGCAATTTATGAAGCTGCGGATGCGGTTTCCCGTCAGGCCGATAAAAAAGGCGCTGACAGTTTTTATATTCAAAGTCTTGATGATCTTAATGGACGAGGTAATTTGCGTGTTGTCGCCGATTTGTACTATAAAGATGCGGAAAAAGCAGATAAAACACCTAACTATCGCATCTATCGTGGCATCAAAGAGTTACCTAAAACTGAAGCCATTACTTTAGAGCCTTTCGATACTGTCACAGTGAATGGTTATTTCCCGACTGATCCTGACCTGAAAGAAGCTATCGCTAAGGCGGCTAAAAAGAAAGATGCAGCATCTTTCTTTATTGTCCGTGACATTGCACCAAATAATGGTGGAAACCAAATAGTCACAGCGTATGTTTATAAAGAAGATGCGCCCAAGCGTAAGGTTCAGTCTAGTGAAGCTGTGATCCCAGCCGATTCTGAAGCAGGACGCCAGGCTCTGGCTCAAGGTGGAGAGGAAGCCAAGAAAGTCGAAATTCCAGGTGTTGCTTCTTCAACTTCAACAAGCAATGTGGTTGGTCGCTTTTTTGAAACCCAGACATCAAAAGGTGGCCGTTACACTGTAACTTTACCTGATGGCACAAAAATTCAAGAGTTGAATAAAGCATCCGCCGCTCTGATGGCTCCATTTGATTCCGTCACCTTTTCTGGTTATTACACTACTGCACCTGAAGTTTCTTATCAGGTTGCTAAGCGTGCAGCAGAGAAAGGCGCAAAATACTACCATATCACACGAGAATGGCAATCTAATGGTGGTAACGTTACCATCAGTGCAGATTTATTCAAATAATCATACATTATAGTTCAGCCATTTTTGAAAAAGGCACAAAGAACACTTGTGCCTTTTTTATCGGATTTCTTTGGTATTTCATGATTCATTGGCCTCAATAACCTCCTATAAATTAACAATTCAATAACGTTATAATGGCGGCATGATTTGCAGATTATCCTGTTTATTCTTCCTTTCCATTAATACCATTTACATAATTGTTTGTTATTTGTTTCAATGGCGTAAAATATACAAATAATATTTCCCAAAGTGCTTATCCTGTAATCATCTCCATGTTTATTAAGGTAATAACACACATTAGAAAAATTATCCGTAATTTGTTTTCTTACTCCTCTGCATAATTTTATGCATAAAATTTATATTTTTTTGCATAGTAAACCATTGCATACAATCCTTTCACTCCGTAGAATCGCCCTGTTTTTAGATTTATCGACTAAATCCGTTCTGCAATCCATCGCATGGATGCAATAAATGTCCAATATGTGTTCGATATTCAGAACAAGTGTTCTGGCTAATCGTGTCGATTATATTTTTTTAGGAACGTATCTTTGGAAAAGAAATTAGGCCTTACGTCTCTGACCGCACTGGTACTCAGTTCTATGGTCGGTGCCGGCGTATTCAGTTTGCCGCAAAACATGGCGCAAGTAGGCAGTCCTGCTGCATTAATGATTGGTTGGGGAATAACAGGCATAGGTATTCTCTTTTTAGCCACTTCCTTACTTTTACTTTCACGACTGCGCCCTGATTTGGATAGCGGTATTTTTACTTACGCAAGAGAAGGTTTTGGGGAGTTAGTTGGATTCTGTTCTGCATGGGGATATTGGTTCTGTGCCATTATTGCCAATGTTTCTTATTTAGTTATTGTCTTTGCTGCGTTAAGTTTTTTCACTGATACCGAACACTCAGTAATTTTTGGTGATGGCAATACTTGGCAATCGTTAATCGGTGAGTCTATTTTACTTTGGTTTGTTCATTGGCTGGTATTGCGTGGTGTACAAACGGCTGCGGGAGTTAATTTGCTAGCGACAATGGCAAAATTATTACCATTGACCCTATTTATTATCTTAGCTGTCATCGCTTTCAAAATGGATGTATTTTCTTTTGATTTCAGCGGCATTGAGATGGGCGTTCCTGTTTGGCAGCAAGTTAAAGACACGATGCTAATTACACTGTGGGTTTTTATCGGTGTTGAAGGTGCAGTTGTCGTTTCAGCCAGAGCCAAAAGACGCCAGGATATTGGTATCGCAACTGTACTAGCTGTGATTTCAGCATTAGGGGTATATGTGCTGGTTACGCTGCTTTCACTAGGGTTAGTCACCAGACCTGAATTAGCGGTTATGCGTAACCCTTCTATGGCAAGTTTGATGGTCGGGTTAATAGGTTCAGCGGGTGAAATTGTGATTGTTGCTGGTTTGATCATCTCTGTTTGTGGTGCTTACCTAAGCTGGACAATCATGGCAGCAGAAGTACCATTTATCGCTTCCTTACACGGTTCATTCCCTAAAGTATTCAAAAAACAAAACAGCAGGAAAGCACCTGAGTCATCACTTTGGATCACAAATGGTGCGGTTCAACTCTCTTTGGTTTTAATTTGGTTAAGCGGCAGTAATTACAATACATTACTCTCTATTGCTTCTGAGATGATACTTGTCCCCTACTTTCTTGTCGGGGCATTTTTAGTGAAAGTTGCCTTTCAACGTGGTAGCCGTGCTTTACTCTTTATTGCTCTTGGTTCTTGTACTTATGGGTTATGGTTACTTTATGCTTCGGGGCTCATGAACCTCTTACTTTCGGTAGTACTATACGTTCCCGGATTGCTGGTTTTTCTGTACGCTCGCAGACAAAATCAGGAAAGAGTACCATTAACGGTTACAGAAAAATCGACTATTGTGGTTTTGTTCTTGATAGCGCTCCCGTCTACATGGCAATTAATGCACTAATTTGGCTTCCAAGGCAACAGGTTTCCCAATCGCGAAAATCGCCGCAAAACTTAAAAAATTAACTATTCCAAAGAATCCGGCCTTTGTGCCGGTTTTTTAATGTCCCTTTTTCTATTTTGAAAAGATAATGGTTGATTATGGATGAAAAAAAGAATTGATAAGTATGTTGTAACTAAAGAAGTAAGACTCAGATCATTTTGTAACCAAACCATAAAAATTAATTCTGCTTTTATATCTATATATTCTTCAAATATATAGAACTTGAACTATGGCAGAGTATTTATCATAAAGGCTTTATCAATAAAAAGTTAACTTTAAGCAAATGCAATTCATTTTCATTTAGCCTAAAAATAGATTTAACGTCTTACATTATTAAAATAATCAGATACAAAAATTAAAGAACAAAAGACTAGTTACAAATAAATAATAAATATATAATATTTATTTAAAATTTTAACAAAAAAGTAAAATTCAAATATATTATATGTCTTGCATCATTTTTATTTTTACAAAATGTCAGTAAATAATAATTAATCTTATAAAACAGAATAAAAACTCATTGATGTTCAGAAAAAAATCTATGTTATGCATAACAATTCTATTAATTTTCGCCTAATAGCTTAAAACTTCAAATTATGAGATTAGTCAAGTTATTATTTTGATCTTTTTTAATTACTCGCTACTATATTTTTTACCTCATCTGCTGATGAGAAAATATTAACTGTTGTTTCTTTGTTATTTTTTAGAAGTAAACCTAGGCAATCCGTTGCTGTATTTATATACGGAACAAACATTAACTCAATAATCTGTTTCTCTGTCGAATAAGTTCTTCAGAGGTGGGATGCATTAAAAAATGAAAACCAAGTTAATTATTTCATCTTTATTTGTTTCATCGGTATTTATGTCCACGGCTCATGCTGCTGATGGGCAAATTAAATTTACGGGAAAAATTACCGCCACTGCCTGTAAAGTCGATTCAAATTCAGCTAATCAGACCGTAAATATGGGAACTATCAGCTCGAGTTCATTTGCTGGGGCTTATAGTACTTCTGCCGCTACCCGTTTTAGTATCAAATTGACCGACTGCCCGAAAGATTATCAACAAGCTCAGGTCAAATTTGACGGCCAGCCAGATAGAGCCAGTAGCAGACTTTTAGCGTTAAACAGTAATGGAGGAGAGAATCCTGCCCAAGGTATCGCCATTGCACTTTATGAAGATGACAGTAATACCATGATCAATCTGGCAGAAAATTCACGTCCTCAGTATTTCTCGCAGAGAAAGACAGAGGAATTGAAATTCGTTGCCAAATACATGGCAACGGCTGAAACCGTGACTCCAGGTGCGGGTGACGCAGTCGCTAACTTCACTATTATCTATAACTAACTAACTATAACCAAAGGAAGTTATGGCAGGGAAGCCAAAACAATATCACTCTGGTCTAAATATTGTTTGGAGCGACCACTTTGAAATACTTTCGCATTTTAATTTTTATTCTTATCTGCATTTTTAATACGAATATCTCTTTTGCTGGAGTCGTCATTGGCGGCACACGTGTTGTTTATATTAGTGACCAGAAAGAAACCTCTATTTCTATTAGCAATCCAGAAACTGACATCTCTTACCTCATTCAATCGTGGGTTCAAGGTGAAGATGATGAAACTAAAGCCCCTTTTATTATCACTCCCCCACTTTTTAAATTAACAGCTGAGAATGAGAATGTTTTACGAATTGTTAAAATTGGCAATGAATTACCTGATGACAAAGAATCTTTGTTCTGGCTCAATATTAAGTCTATTCCTGCCACAACCAAATCAGAACAGAATCAATTGCAAATCACGGTAAAATCCCGGTTTAAGTTATTCTATCGCCCTGCCAACTTAGCCGGCAATGCCGGTATTGCTTATAAGGCTCTGAAGTTCAAAACCAATGGACACAAACTCATTGCAGAAAATCCAACGCCCTACTATATCTCTTTTTCTGCGTTGACCACCGGCAATAATGTAGAAAATTATGAGATTAAATCTGCGGGGATGATCCCACCGTTTCAACAAGAGAATTGGGATATTCCTATTAAAAATATCAATCGAGTGACCTGGAAAACGATTAATGATTTTGGTGGCGTAACACCAGAAGAAAGACGTGAGTTGTAGGATAGTTGGTATATCAAAATTAAAAATTTATTATGAATAACTATCGTCATTATCTTCAACAAAATAGTCCTCATAATTGGACGTTACTTATCAAGCTAAGCTTGCATTGTCTATATTGTAAGGTGCCTCTTTGTGCATTGTTAACCACATCTCTTTGGATGTATAACAATAAGGCTCACGCTGAAGAGTATTTCAACATCAATGCACTGGAAATCCATTCAGGTTTTGAAGATATTGATCTATCTATCTTTACTCAAGATGATCAGCAGCCTCCCGGACGTTATTGGGTAGATATTTATCTTAATCGAGAAAAAGTAGATACGGGGAATGTCGATTTTATTATCGTCAATAACAAGCTATTTCCCAAAATTAAGATACAACAACTCAGAGAAATGGGGGTGAATATTGAGTCATCCCCCACGCTGCTTACTTTGTCGCCAGAAACGGAACTTGCTGATCTTGGTCAATATATTCCATCTGCATCGACGTCTTTCGATTTCAAACATCAGCGGCTGGATATCAGTATTCCCCAGGCAGCCTTGAAGAGTCAGGCGAGAGACTACGTGCCACCTCATTTGTGGGATCAGGGATTAACGTCCCTGTTAGTCAACTATAGCTATAGTGGCTCCATGACTTGGCAGGATGATCAAGTAGGTTCAACAAAAAACCATTTTCTCAACCTTAGAACGGGCGTTAATTGGGAAGCATGGCGTTTGCGCAATTATTCCACTTACAGTAGTCAAGATAGAAAATGGCAGAATATCAATATATACCTTCAGAGAGATATTCATGCACTGAAAAGCCAATTAGTATTTGGAGACAGTTACACACCTTCACTTATATTTGATAGTTTTCAGTTTCGCGGTATGCAATTGTCTTCCGATGACAAGATGTTGCCCGATAGCTTAAAAGGATTTGCGCCGATAATTAGAGGAATTGCCCAAAGCAATGCCCAAGTCACCATCAAACAAAATGGTTACATTATCTATGAATCCTACGTTTCTCCAGGTCCTTTTGTTATCAATGACCTCTATCCAACAACTTCAACCGGAGATATAGAGGTCATTGTCAAAGAAGCTGATGGAAAAGAACATCGTT
This sequence comes from Xenorhabdus ehlersii, assembly GCF_003610465.1. Lineage (GTDB taxonomy): Bacteria > Pseudomonadota > Gammaproteobacteria > Enterobacterales > Enterobacteriaceae > Xenorhabdus > Xenorhabdus ehlersii. The sequence goes on from NZ_RAQI01000002.1 coordinate 267,940, forward strand.
CTGTGCAAACTTTTTCCACTGTGCCGATTATGTTACGGGAAAATAGCCTGCGACATTCGCTGACTTTGGGAAAATACCAATCTAATTCTCACCATGGGAAAGCACCCTATTTCATGCAGGGTACGGTGATTTATGGTATTTCTAATCATGTCACTGCCTATGGTGGAACCACGATTGCAAAAGATTATCAATCCGTTGCTTTGGGTACAGGCTATAGCCTCTCTGACTGGGGTTCCCTTTCCTTTGATGTGACCTACGCCAAAACTCATTTAATGTCGAAACCCAACAATTATGGTCAATCTTACCGTTTCCAATATGCCAAAGATCTATCTCAGACAGGCACTAACCTCACTCTCGCAGGTTATCGTTACTCAACACAAAGTTTTTACAATTTTAAAGAAGCAAATGAGTTGAATACTGCAATCGATGGAAGGAGCAGCAATAAACGCAGTAAATTGCAATTACATATTAATCAATCCCTTGGTGATTTGGGGACCATTTATTTATCTGCTTTTCAACAAGATTATTGGCATCAAAAAGGCTGTGAAAGGAATATCAGTGCTGGTTATAACACAAGTTACAATTCATTTAATTATAGCTTGAATTATTCTCACAGCGCTTTCCCCGGTTCAAATCGCAGTGAGCAAATCGTTTCATTCAGCGTGCAGGTTCCCCTTGATCGTTGGCTGAAAAACAGTTGGGTAAGCTATAACATGACCAGCAACAAAAGCAGTGATACGTCTCATCAAGTCAGCTTAAATGGTACAGCTTTTGAAGATAATAATCTGATTTATAGCATTCAGCAAAATTATACTGGCCGTAATCAAAGCGTTGGCGGAAATATCAGCGCTGAATATAAAGGAGCCTATGGTCAGGTCAACGCTGGTTACAATTACGACAAATACATCAGGCAACTTACTTATGGTTTAAATGGCGGGATTGTTGCCCATCCTTATGGTATCACCCTTTCCCAACCTTTAGGGGATACATCGGTATTAGTACGCGCCAATGGTGCTTCAGAAGTCAAAGTACAAAACCATACCGGTATCAAAACTGACTGGAAAGGCTATGCCATCGTGCCTTATGCCAGTAGTTATCGGAAAAACCGTATTGCGCTGGATACTCATTCAATGGGTAACAACGTTGATATTGATATCAATACGCAAACTATTATTCCAACCCAAGGTTCACTGACACTGGCCAATTTCCAGACTCGTATTGGTTATCGCGCTTTACTGACACTTTCTCATCAAGGCAGAGAGATCCCATTTGGTGCAACTGCGACACTGGAAAAACAGCATGATATTGATGCTCCTAACAGCGCGATTGTCAGTAATGATGGGCAAGTTTATCTCAGTGGTATTCCTAAATTTGGTCGGATATGGGTTAAATGGGGATATAAAGAAATACAAGAGTGTTATGCCAACTATCGACTCTCTGGTGAAGAGCCTGCTTCAGGTTTGTATATGGTTGAAGTTTCGTGCGAATAATCTTTTGCAAATGGCAATGTCGGTATATTTATTTGATATATAACAAAAATAGTGGAAATTATTCTATGGCCAACAAATTAAAATTATTATTGGCAAGTACATTTCTCATCGGCACGATGAGTAGTTTTTCTAGCTTAGCGAACTACTATTGCCAATATTCTGCGGGTTTTGTACCTGGTATGACTCCAGTTTCTTTTGGTACGATTACAATTCCCAGGAACCATCCTATCGGAACAACTATCAAAGAAATACGTCTGGATCAGGTGGATGAAAAAGGTAATATCGCCCTCTGCGATACTTCCTTGCCTACAATATGGGAACAACCTGATCTTACACCTGCAAGCTATAATCAGGATGCCGTTTATGAATCCGGTGTTCCGGGAGTTGGTATCCGTATTAACACCTGGGAGCCGCGTTATGGTATTGATTGGCTGCCCAGAACGGCGACCTATCCATTCACTTGCCCTTCACCGCTGCAATTTCAATGGAAAAAACAATATTGTGGTAAATCATGGGGTTATTTAACCATACAGTTGATCAAGATTGCACCAACAACCGGTTCAGGGGCCGTCAAGTCGGCGAAACTGACTCGTGCTACATTAGGTCACAGTATCCCTGTTCATACTTTCTATTTGTCGAATACCCATATCATGACCAAAGGTTGTTCTCTCAATCAAAAGATGATTGCAGTCAATATGGGTGATATTAAAAAAAGCGATTTCCGCGGCATTTACAGTACAGTGGGAACACAACGTTTTGATATCAATATAAATTGCGATGCTAATGTAAATATTGGACTGACGCTGGATGGACGGCCTGCAAACTGGAATACCCAAGATATCTGGGCATTAGACTATAGTGACAACGTCACGGCAAAAGGGGTTGGTTTACAGATATTATATCAAAACCGCCCCGTAACGATGCGTACCCCAGTTGTATTTGGCTCCACTCAGTCTGGTGGAAATATAACCATCCCATTAGTTGCCCGTTATATCCAAACGGAAGCAGAAATTAAGCCGGGCAAAGCAGATGCAACAGCAACAATTACTTTTGTATATCAATAAATGAAGGTTATCCCCCTACTTAGTAATAATGTTGTTAAGTAGGGGGATTTGTTGGGTTAAAAACGTATGTTGTAACTAAAAAATAATAATGGAATTTTTGTAAGAGTTTTTGGGGCAGCTATAAACTACAACTGCTCCCTACTTATCACGACGCAATATTTTCCATCGCCTGTAAAATACGTTTATCTGATATTGGATATGCCGTGCCTAGTTGTTGGGCAAATAGGCTAATCCGCAGTTCTTCAATCATCCAACGAATTTCTTTTACTTCCGTTGACTGCTTCTGCTGAACAGACAGTTTTGCCAACCATTGTTGCCATTGACGCTGGATATGCTCAACCCTACTCATATGCACCCTATCCTTGTTAGGATCTACCGCCAATTTTTCCAATCGACGTTCGATACCATTCAAATAGCGCAAAACATCTGCCAGGCGTTTCCAACCGTGGGAAGTCACAAACCCATTAAAGGCCAGCCCGGAAATTTGTTCTTTAATATCGGACAACGCCAGTGCAAGAGAGATATCCACCCGCCCTTTCAGGCGCTTGTTGATATTAAAGACTGCTGTCAGGATCTGCTCCACTTGTTTGGCAATATCAACCACTGCGTCATTCAAATTAGCACGAACTTTATCATGCAAACTGGAAAACGCTTGTTCATTCCAGGCTAGCCCACCATTTTCTGCGATCAATTTATCAACGCCACAAGAAATACAATCATCAATCAAATCCAATACTTTTCCATATGGATTGAAATACAGTCCCAGTTTAGATTTGTTCGGTAATTTTTCATGTAAGTATTTAATCGGCGATGGAATATTCAACAATAACAGACGACGTGTTCCTTCCCACATTGCATTCTGCTGTTCGGATTCGGTCTCGAACAGTTTAATACCGATGCTGTCTTTTTCGTCCACCAATGCCGGAAATGCCTTAACAGAATAGCCTCCGCGCTTCTGCTCATAACATTCAGGCAATGTCCCAAAGCTCCAGATATGTAACCCATTTTGTTCTATGCCATCATCCGCAACTGCCGAAAGCGTTTCCTGGACTTTTTCTTTCAACTTCAGTTTCAATGCTGACAGATCTTTGCTTTCCGCTAGCGGTTTATTTTTTTCCCCTGTTTTTTTCTCTCCAATAATGCGGAATGTGATCTTCAAATGATCTGGCACTTGTTCCAACTGCCAGTCATCACGTGACACCGTCACTCCTGTCATGCGACGTAATTCTTTTTCAAGGCTATCCAGTAAAGGAGCCTGAGGTTGTGTCACACGCTCCAGAAATGCTTGCGCATAGTTAGGTGCCGGAACAAAATTACGACGTATTGGTTTTGGCAATGATTTAATCAAGGCAACAACCAATTCATGACGAATTCCCGGAATTTGCCAATCAAATCCTTCATCTTTAACTTGGTTCAATATCGGTAAAGGGATATGCACTGTTACGCCATCAGCATCGGTTCCCGGTTCAAATTGATAACTCAAACGGAATTTCAAGTTACCTTGATGCCAATAATTTGGATAATCCAACGCACTGACTTTATTTGCATCTCCCTTGATTAACATACTCTTTTCAAAGTTGAGCAATTCAGGCTGATCTTTGCTGGCAACTTTCCACCAGCGATCAAAATGGCGCGAAGAAACAACGTCTTTACCAATGCGCTGATCGTAGAAACTGAACAAGGTTTCATCATCCACCAGAATATCCCGTCGGCGAGATTTATGTTCCAGTTCTTCGACTTCTTCACGCAATTTCAAATTAGCGCGGAAAAATGAATGACGGGTTTGCCAATCACCTTCTACCAATGCATGGCGAATAAATAATTCGCGGCACAACATGGGATCGATTCGGCTGTAATTGACCAGACGACCTGCCACAATCGGCAAACCATACAAGGTGACTTTTTCCATAGCCATTACCGCCCCCTGGGACTTCTGCCAGTGCGGTTCACTATAGTGCTTTTTGATTAAATGGGTCGCCAATGGCTCTACCCATTCCGGCTCGATGCGGGCGGCAATACGTCCCCACAAGCGGCTGGTTTCCACCAATTCAGCCACCATCGCCCATTTTGGTGGTTTTTTTAAATAGTCCAGAGCCAGGAAAAACAGAAAAACGGGCATTGCGCGCACCAGTATATTCCTGTTTATCCGTGTCCTTCTGCCCAATGTGAGATAACAACCCTACCAACAAGGCAATATGGATACTGCGATAATCGGCTTCCTGACTGTTAATCGGCAAGCCAATTTCTTTCACAACTTGCCGTAGCTGAGTATAAATATCCTGCCATTCCCTAACACGAAGATAATTCAGATAATCCTGCCGACAAAGTTTGCGGAATTGGGAGCTGGAAAGCGCTTTCTGCTGTTCCACCAGAAAATCCCATAGCTTCAGGAAGGCGATGAAATCTGAATCCTTGTCCGCAAAACGACGATGTTTTTCATCAGAAGCCTGCTGCTTTTCCAACGGTCTTTCCCGTGGATCTTGAATTGACAATGCGGAAACAATTACCATCACTTCACGAACGCAACCATGTGCCTTGGCTTCCAGCACCATACGCGCCAAACGAGGATCAATAGGCAACTGAGCCAATTGCCGTCCCATTGGGGTTAGCCGATAAGCTCCTTCTGACAATGACTCCGGATCGATAGCCCCTAACTCTTCCAACAGGCGAACCCCATCCTGGATATTACGTTTATCCGGTGCTTCAACAAATGGGAACGCACTGACATCTCCCAAACCAATGGCGGTCATTTGCAAAATAACGGAGGCCAGATTGGTGCGCAAAATTTCCGGATCAGTGAATTCCGGACGCGACAAAAAGTCCTCTTCCGAATAAAGACGAATACAAATTCCGTCCGAAACACGGCCACAACGCCCTTTTCGCTGATTAGCAGATGCCTGCGATATCGGTTCTATCGGCAGGCGCTGCACCTTAGTGCGATAACTGTATCGGCTAATACGTGCAAAACCTGTGTCGATCACGTATTTGATGCCAGGTACGGTCAGTGAAGTTTCCGCCACGTTGGTTGCCAAAATAATGCGGCGGCCAACATGAGACTGAAAGATTCTGTTCTGCTCGCTGTTAGACAACCGTGCAAAAAGTGGCAAAATCTCGGTATGTGGGAAATTTTGTTTATTGAGAGCATCCGCTGTATCACGAATTTCTCGTTCACCGCTCATGAATACCAATATGTCACCTGAGCTTTCACGCCCTAATTCATCAACTGCATCAATAATTGCTTCAAGCTGATCGCGATCACTGTCATTATCACCACCAGCCACGGGACGATAACGTACTTCTACCGGATAAGTACGTCCAGATACCTCAATAATCGGGGCATTGTTAAAATGACGGGAAAAGCGTTCAGGATCGATGGTTGCAGAGGTAATGATAACTTTCAAATCTGGGCGTTTTGGCAGTAATTGGCGCAGATAACCGAGGATAAAATCGATATTCAAGCTGCGTTCATGGGCTTCATCGATAATTAACGTATCATATTGCAATAACAAACGATCTTGCTGCAATTCTGCCAATAGAATACCGTCAGTCATCAATTTGACCAGCGTATTTTCACTGACCTGATCACTAAAACGAACTTTATAGCCGACCGTCGAGCCAAGCGGTGTTTCCAGTTCATCCGCAATGCGATTAGCAACCGAACGTGCTGCCAAACGACGGGGTTGGGTATGGCCGATCAGCCCTTTGACTCCCCTTCCCAATTCAAGGCAGATTTTAGGGATCTGAGTTGTTTTACCTGAACCGGTTTCCCCGGCAATGATAACAACCTGATTATCCCGAATAGCTTTATAGATATCGGCTTTCTTCTGGCTAACCGGCAGGTTTTCAGGATATTGAATCGAAGGACATGCAGCCTGGCGATTCATGACTTTCTGTTTTGCGGTCGCTATATCCGCAGCGATGGATTGTACTACAGCCTGCAAGGAGACTTGATTCTTAATTTTTGCTGCTCCATGCAGACGTTTTTTTAAACGGAATTGATCGCGCAGCGGTGTGTGATCAAGTTCAGCGAATAATTCAGCAAATGGTGCTGTCAAAGGTGATTCCACGTGATAAATCCTTGTGACGTTTTTTAACTGAGTAGCGCTGTCTTTGCAGGCTCAGAGGATTATTTTTTATGACATAACAATATTAGAAGTGTAACATATCTTGTGCGATCTCACGTACTTCATATATCCCCCCTCACCAATTCATCGTTTGATTCAATGAATTTGAATGAATATCTCAAAATATTGAGCTATTGATTGAACAATTCCCTATATAAAATATGATGCACAAACGACATTATCAATGAAGTTATTAGTATCTTAGATAACTTGGGTTGTAGATAACAGAGGAAGTAAAGAATGAGTAAAGTACTGGTTCTGAAATCCAGCATTCTGGCACAATATTCCCAAAGCAATAAACTGGCCGACTACTTTGCTGAAAAGTGGTTGACTGACCATTCAGAGAGCAACATTACCACACGTGATCTGGCTGAAAATCCGGTTCCAGTACTAGATGGAGAATTAGTTAACGCCTTGCGAGCGAGCAATGCAGAATTGACAGAACGTCAAAAAACAGTATTGACCCTATCAGATGAGTTGATTACAGAGTTAAAAGCACACGATGTTATTGTCATCACTGCGCCAATGTATAACTTTACTATACCTACTCAATTAAAAGCCTATTTTGATCTAATTGCCCGTGCCGGCGTGACTTTCCAGTACACTGAAAAAGGCCCACAAGGGTTACTGAAAGGCAAACAAACTGTTATCTTGACTAGTCGTGGTGGTATTCATAAAAATAACCCAACAGATTTGGTGACTCCGTACTTACGTACCTTCCTCGGATTTATCGGTATCACAGATGTAGAATTTGTATTTGCTGAAGGTTTAGCTATGGGCGCAGAGTCCGCTAACCAGACACATCAAGATGCTCGTGACGCGATAGATGATATTATAGCGAGAATGGGACAGAAGCAATCTGAACAAACCGTTGCTTAATATTGTTCGATAAAATGTCACGTAATTAAGATCAGATAGCGCGCCAAATGGCGCGCACAAATATATGGTCTTCAATGATTGACAGTGGTAGCAACCATGTCATAGGTATGATGCCGCATTTTACTGCTTCGTTTCCACTGAACCAGCAATATGCGCGCCTACCAGAAAGATATAAAGATTACAATATTCGAGTATGCCACCATTATCCTCAAAGGCTGCAAAATAACTCCTTCCCAAAATTTTTTCTCCCGAACTTGGCGTTATTATGCTTTCAGCCCAGGTGTTATCAAGTTGATGACTTTCCGGACTATCAATAGTACATATGAGCTTCCCATCTGACCCAGTGTATAGAAATGAATTAGAATATCGGATGGCAGGATCATCTCCATCATTCGGTTTTTTCCAGGTGTCGTAACTATGTCCAGTGCCACTCTCTTGTAGTGTCACGATATAAGTATATCCAGCTATCGTCTGAAAGAAATACGAAACATACCAACCATTTTTTATATCCGGAAAATAAAGTGTTTTCGTTGCCATTACTAATATCTCCTTAATATTGTTTCATGGTATATCTTATGCGTCTGACAAGATTATTGGCTGTAACCTTTATAGTGCCCAACGGGAACATTTTAATCGGATAAGTAGTGACCGGTAACGGCCCCTACTCTCCTAAGAACCGTATATGCGAGTTTCTCCATTCGGTTCAAACCTTTCTAGGTAGTCTCTGATTGCAAAATGGATATTTATTCGTTGGGGTCGTCGTGGTAGTGAGACCACCCGACCAGACAGATAAATAAGTTATTGTATTCGATTCTGTAGTCGATGCCATTATGCTTAATGCCGTTATCCTCAAAGGCAGCACAATAGGTTCTTCCCAGAGTTGGGTTCCCCGAACTTGGCGTTATAATACTTTCAGCCCAGGTATTATCAAGACGACTGCTTTCAGGGCAATCAACATTACATATAAGTTTTCCGTCTGCTCCTGTGTACCAAAATGAATGGGTATTGCTATAGGGAGAATCATCTCCATCGTTTTGTTTTTTCCAAGTGCCATAAATATTTCTAGTGACACTATCTTGTATTGTCACGGTATAATCATACCCTGCTAATGTTTGTAAGAAATACGAAACATACCAACCATTTTTTATATCTGGAAAAGAAAGTATTTTCGTTGCCATTGCCAATATCTCCTTAATATTGTCCCATAGTATGTTTTATGTTGCCGCCAAAATTATTGGCTGTAACCGTTATAATGCCATACCCTCCCTTCTGTCCTTGCAGGTTTATTTTAAATTGTCCATATTCATTTGTAGTCATTGATTGTATCGTATCGGAATTTGAAGCAATTTCAGGCACATTACTCATATTTATAGCTTGTTCTATTTTATAAGAGATAGGTATATTTTTAATTAGTTTAGACGTCTGTCTATCGTTAATCTGAATTGTAAGTATTTCGTATCCATCACCAATTGGCTGATATCCAGTTATTATTAACTCTACTTCATCGAGTGGGACGGTATTGATTTTCCCTTTCCATATTTGGCTGATTACTTTAACATTATCTATATCCACGGCATAAGAAAAATAAATTTCCCCTTGATCATTAATATCAAATTCATCATGATATGCAAGATATAATTGTGGTATACCAATGATGACATGATTAGTAACGCCATCATCACCAACTGTCGCTGGCATTATTTCCGGCTCGAAAGATTTATCTAATTTTTTGAGTTTTGAATGAATGTGCAAATTCAAAATCACTTTGCTACCTAAAGGTATTCTAGTTTTATCGTTAAGATCACTCGTTCCTATAACCTTAACAAACAAACCCTCATGATTGGCATTGTCTTTATAATGAGAAATAGTCTTATAATTTATAATATCATTTTCCGTGATTAAATTATCTTCCCCCACACCTAAACTAGAATAAATTTGACACTTTTCATAAACATTATCCGCTGGAGGAATATATTTTGTATATGTAAATTCGAGAGAGTCTGAAACCAATCTATCCGCACTTTCTTTAATAACACTATAGTAAAAATTAACATTTTCTTTATTTTCGCTAAAAACACTATAAGGTAACGTTATAAAAGGCATTCCAAGATGATCTGGATTTAACAAACGGTGAGGATTATCAATCATTTTCCCATTAATAAAGAAAAATATTGTATCACCCCCCTCGGCATTATCATAAGGTGGTATGTTAACAGAGAAGCCAAAAGAGCTACCATCGTTATGTAAAACGTTATTATTGACTTCAACAATAATCGGAGCTGATAATGAATCCATTGAATTGACATTCTTTTGATCACTATTCAGAATGTATAGCGTTTTATCGGCTGAAATTTCGCCTGTCGCACCAAATATCTGTGAATAAAGCGTCAGAACAACAGAACTTTCCTGTTTAGCATAAATATAAAAATTTAATTTACCATGAGGATCTGTGTTAATAATGAAACCTCTTTTACTGCCAATCTTCCTGATAGGGATTTTAGTGTGTTTATCATCCTGATAAAAATCCACTTTATCAAAACTTCTGTCAGGCGTATCAAGTATATTCACAGGTGTACCGGATAATTTGGTTGTGTTATCCTTGTTTGTGATTGCGGTTTTTACTGTACCCACTTTCACAAAATATCGTCCACCTGGTGGGTCATTAATTTCAGTTGGCATATCTAAATAATCAGCACCGACAGCCAATTGTACTGACGTGATATCAACCGTTTTAGCATAATAAAAGACACTGGTTTTTTCAAACCCGGTTGCGGCTGAATTTGGTTGAATATCTAATTGAATTTTACTGTTTTCAACGACATAATTATCAACGCGTAATTCAACAGAAATCGTTCCTTTTTTATCATTCTCAGACAGTACGATTGGAGGAATATTCCTATGTAACCCTATACCGCCATAAGGTATCAGTTCAACACTTGCATCACTCGAAATAGGTGAGTCAGACGTTAAAATGATATCAAGAATAAATGATTCCCCTATAACTAAATCTGAACCCGATTCTACAGAAGTCGTAATTTTATTAGATGCCATTATTTTTCACTCCATAAAATTTCATAATAATTAATATATAAAAGATTAAATAAATCCACTTCTATTAGTCACCAACAGTTTCTATTTTACTATAAAAATAATGACTATATTGCCTCACACCTTCATTCTCAATGTAATATTCAAAATAAATCATTGGCATACCATAATTTGAACTACTCGCAAAGTTAGCCAATAAATCGTATTTAATCCCAATGACATTTGTAAATGTTTTACCGCTATTATGGTCAGGAACATCATTAGTAGCAATGGAGAAGGACTTACTGATCTGTTTATATTGATCATCATTGCTCAAATCATCACTTAAATCACCATTAATATACATTGTGAAATGAATAGTATCGCCAAATTTCGGCTTGCTTTTATCCGTAAAGTCATTTGTTCCTATTATTTTTATAAATAATCCATAACCTTCATTCCCATCTTCCTGATAGCCAGATATTGAGGAACTATTAATAATGGAGCCACACTCCAGTATAAAACGATCATCATTTTTATTTAAGGGTGGCTGGCTATTAGGATCTGCCCAACTAGCATAAACAACAGGTATATCAAAAACCCGCTCAATGTTGTTTGATGGTTTATTCTCTCTACCACCTATGTAAGTAATCGGTAATTTTTTTGAATATTGATTATTCCCGTCTATTGGTGCGATTACATAATGAAGATGTACCATCTTATTTCTGGGAAACAAATCATAATACAGTTTAAAACTGTGATCAGGGGCATCTGAGTGCACTATCATTTTAATGGGTAAGACAGGTTTGTCATCGATAAAAAAGATAACACTATCGTCATTATGCGAATTAGTATAAGGATTAACGGTTACATCAAACGTATAATCTGAGCCAGATGCTTGCAATTTATCATGATTGAGATTGTTTATTATCGGAACGGGAAGCAATTCACGTGGATCGACAGGCTTGGGGGTCAGCATATAGACAGCAGGTGTTGAATAATAGAGTTCAAGTCCAGGCAATTCAATTTCTAATCGCAGTGTAACGGGTTGATTCTTTTTTGGATAAACGCGGAAAATGACTTTACCGTGGAGATTACTATTGATAGGAATAACAACTTGTTCATATTCCTCAATGGGATAAAGAGTCACAGGATTGGATTGCCCATCATCCGGATCCGTAGTAATTATCACCTTATCATTTAGGTTATCTTTAATAACTGAGGAAATCTGAATCGGTGTATTTCTCAGCTCCTTACCACTGCTATTTTGCAATTTCGCAGTATAAAGAATAAAGTTCTTATTTTGATTATCAATGTAAGTTTCTATGTTTGGTATTTCACAAATATATTTGTCAATCGATAATCTAAATGAATCGGCATCAATCAAATTTGCAGTATAATGTACTTCGTTCGTATACATATTAGGTATATCTAATTTATACGCAATAGTGTCTCCGGATTTTAAAATACTGTCATCATCAATAGTTAAATAAGCAATTGATCGCATGACATTTTTTATGCCAGCAACAGGAGTGGCTTTACTCAAACTGTCTACAGTTACTCCGTTAATACTCTCTAAATTAACATCTAATTCCGAAGGTAATGTCCCATTGAACATCAGAGTAATATAAAGATAAAAACTTTGTCCAATAATTACATCTGCATGATGAGGCACGGACAGAACGACTGACGATGGGACAGTATTTTGTAATATGTTTTTTTTATCAATCATAATAAATCCCTTTTTAATTTTTTGTAAAAAATTTAATTTCATGTTGTTTAAAAAACATGAAATTATTTATAATAGTTTGCTGTAATAATATAAAAAGTTAATCATCATCCAATCCTGGAAGTGAGGTATCCGTCATTCCTCTCCAATAATGACTAAACGTTGCCTTGTTATTTTTATCCATCGTATAATACTCAAAATAAACGAATGCGGGTGAGCCGTCACTATAAGAGCTTATTCCATTATATAACGGGTGCTTAATTGGAATTACTGTCGAGCATAATGTTTTATTACCTGCCGGAACAGTATCTGGAGTCGATAAAAGTGTTGTGTCAGGTAACTTGTGAAAAAAATTCTTATTACCCGATCTGACGTACATATTTACATGTACAGTATCTCCTATTTTTGGCCGTGTATCATCTGTTGGATCGTTTGTTGCGGTTATTTTTACATAGGCATCATACCCGCCATTGTTGATATAATTTGACAATTCCACTCTGGTAGTATAACTATTCTCCCAAAACAGCGCATTTACCTCATCGGGCTGACTCAGTGTTTTATCTCCTTGGTAATTTGCAACACTAGAATAAACCTGAACTTTATTATAGGTCCTTTCTATTCCATCTGACGGTATAAGGTCTGCTCTACCACCTGAAACTTTAAACATCTCTCCCATTGAGTAACGAGTATTTCCTTTTTTAGCGATAACATAAAAAAGCCCTTCCCATTCATCAGGTTTAAAGCTGGCAAAAGGAATGGGAAAAGAATATTTAGCCTCGTTAGCATCCTGCATATTATAAATGGGTAATATTAAACTATTAATATCAGGAATCTTATCTTTTTCTTTTGTGAAAAATAAAATATGATCATCTTGGCTAGGGTTATCATAAGGTTGAATAGTAACTTCAAAAGTAGGATCTTCTGGCCCACCATTTATTACACTGTCATCAGCATCAGGCATCAGCAATGGTTCTAGGAGATCTGTGTCAAACAACGGCCTAGGATTAATAAAGCATACATTTTCTGCCATATGCGTATACCTTTCCTGACCAAAAATCACACACCCCAAGGAAAGCAAGGTCGGCTTATAATTAGCCTTACTATTGGCATCCTTTGGTTTATTATTTGGATAGACACGGAATTTTATTGTTCCATCATGACTATCACTCGTCAGTCTAATAAATGTTTTACCATTCTCAATGGTAGGGGAGTAAATTGTTGGTTGCACTCCTGATTTTGGGTTAGAAGTAATAATAACATTATTACTGAAATCGTCCCCATGTGTAGATGTAATATGAACCAACGCACTTGTTATTGGTGTTTTTATTCCAGGGATTCCTGTATCTTCTAATAATTGAGTTTTGTAAATAACATATCTATCCTTTGAATCCTGTTGTGTTGGTGCAGAATATTTTTTAGGAATAACACAGACTGGTTTGTCAGGCAGTAACTGCAAAGTATAGGGAAGTATTTTTTTTACATTGTAACTGAAGTCTTTGTTGTAAAAATTATGACTACCATTATATAGAACTATAGTAAAAGATACTTTACCATTTTTTATGGTGTTAGCATCATAATCGTCAATTACTATACTATATAATCCGGAATTAATACTATTTTCATGACCAGATGTTACAATCCTAGACGTCGGTGGAGCTATTGTTATACCACTATCGACTTTTGCAGTGATACTAATATAATACCCTGCTGGCAAATTACCAGTATTAACCGTTAATATCACGTTAAGGTAAAATTGCTGGCCATAAATTAAAGTGGTATCAGGTGTTACTGATAATTTCGCGTCTATTGATGGAGTACCACTGCCATATAAATGACTTTTTTTTGCTTCTGACATAGTTCACCTCATAGTATTAATGTATAAATATCATCTATGAACTCTATATATCAAGAAAAATTGCAAATTAAATATATGATAAAAAACAACCATATAAAATAGATTTACCAACAACCACATCTACTTCATTTTAATTTTTTAACCAACATTCCATCGACATATGTATATATTCATAACCTTTCAAATCTTAGCCTTATTGTCCATGTGAAAAAGGAATTCATTCCCTTGCTAGCACATAGCCTCTTGATACCCACTAGATATAAGACAATGTTTCTTTTACTTATGTTATTTTTAATAAAAATATATTATGAATTAAGTGCAGAATGTTGGTTTTAATGTTATAAAAATATAAAACCATTTACTTTAAAAACATAAAAAAACTAATCATCATCTAAGCCAGGCAGTGAGGTGTCCGTCATTCCACGCCAATAATGACTGAATGTTGCCTTGTTATTTTTATCCATCGTATAATACTCAAAATAAACGAATGCGGGTGAACCGTCATTATAAGATCTTATTCCATAATATAACGGGTGATTAATTGGAATCACTGTAGAACATAATGTTTTATTACCTGCCGGAACAGTATCTGGAATCGATAAAAGTGTTGTGTCAGGTAACTTGTGAAAAGAATTCTTATTACCCGACTTGACGTACATATTTACATATACAGTATCCCCAACTTTTGGCCGTTTTTTATCCGTTGGATCGTTAGTTGCAGTTATTTTCACATAGGCATCATACCCGCCATTGTTAATATAATTTGACAATTCTATTCTGGTGGTATAACTATTCTCCCAGAATAATGTGTTCTCTTCTCCTGCTTGATCTAATTGTGGGTCACCTTTATAATCGGCAAGACTGGAATAAACCTGAACTTTATTATAGATTCTTTCTACTCCATCAGACGGTACAAAATCTGCCTCTTCACCTGAATATTTAATCTGCTGTCCACTTGAATAACGCGTATTTCCTGTATTCGTAATGACATAAAAAATCTCCGTCCACTCATCAGGTTTAAAGCTGGCAAAAGGAATAGGAAAAGAATAATTAGCTTTGTCACCTTCCTGCATACTGTAAATGGGTAATATTAAGCTATTAATATCAGGGATATGTTCTTTTTCTCTGGTGAAAAATAAAATTTTATCATCCAGGCTAGGGTTATCATAAGGTTGAATCATAACTTCAAAAGTAATATCATCTGATGATCTACGATTTATTACACCACCATTGGCGCTGGGGATCATTAATAGATCTAAATCATCGAAGTTAAAAATCGGTCTTGGATTAATAAAACACACACTCTCTGCCATATGCGTATACCTTTCCTGCCCCGAAATCACACATCCCAAGGAAAGCAAGGTCGGCTTATAATTAACCTTACTATTAACATCTTTGGGTTTATTATTTGGATAAACACGGAATTTTATTGTTCCATCATGATTATCACTCGTCAATCTAATAAATGTTTTACCATTCTCAATGGTAGGAGAGTAAATTGTTGGTTGCACTCCTGATTTTGGGTCAGATGTAATAATAATATTATTACTAAAATCATCCCCATGTGTAGATGTAATATGAACCAGCGCATTTGTTATTGGTGTTTTTATTCCTGGGCTTCCTGTATCTTCTAATAATTGAGTTTTGTAAATAACATACCTATCCTTTGGATCTTGCTGTGTTGGTGCAGAATATTTTTTAGGAATAACGCAGACTGGTTTGTCAGGCAGTAACTGCAAAGTATAGGGAAGTATTTTTTTTACGTTATAGCTATAATCTTTGTTGTAAATAATATTATTACCATTACCTAGAGTTATAGTAAAAGATACTTTACCATTTTTTATGGTGTTATCATCATAACCATCAATTACTATACTATATAGTCCGGAATTTATACTATTTTCATGACCAGATGTTACAACCCTAGACGTCGGTGGAGCTATTGTTATACCACTATCGACTTTTGCGGTGACATTAATACAATACCCTGCTGGCAAATTACCAGTACTGGCTGTTAATGTCACATCAAGGTAAATTTGCTGGCCATAAATTAAAGTGGTATCAGGTGTTACTGATAATTTCGCGTCTATTGTGGGAGTACCACTACCCTTTAAGTTACTTTTTTTTGCTTCTGACATAATACACCTCACTGTGTGAATATATAAATATTATCTATGAACTCTACTATATTAAGCTAAATTTCAAGTTAAATGTATAATGAAAAATAGTTATCAGGTGATAATTAAAAGTTATCACCTGAGTTTATTTTCACCATATAGTATTTTGGAGAATGGCTTCTGATATAACTTATTTAATAATATTAATGAAATCATGCCGAAGAATAGATAATCCATTAATTAATATAAGTGCAGTATAGATAAAGTCACATGGCTTGATGTGAAATATTGCTCTTTGTTAAATTATACTCTTGGTTAATTGTAATACAGCGCACATAAAACATATGCATCTATTGATTGATTCGGGTCATCATTTGGTATTTCCTTACCAGTAACTGTGTCATATGCCAAATAAATCCCGCTACCTTGACGAGATTTTAGCATTTTAATATAAGGCGTTTTATCTATATTAATAAAACCTTCCAAAATACCAAATTTATAGGCGTCCGGAAATTCATCAGATAGTGTTGTTCCTGTTCCTGTTGAAATCAGTTCTGAATAAAGAGGTGATTGGTTATGTTGACCATTATTATTTATTTCCTGTTCACAATTGTTATCATCATCTAATGGGTAAGAAATGGGGTTACTATTCGATATAGATACAAGCATCATTTTTGGAAAAAATGCATAAGTGTATTGACGCTTTGTTCCATTTCTTTTCGTAATATCAAGAATAACTTTCCCGCGACCTAGACTGTCAAATGTAACTAATCCGGTTTGCTCGTCTACACTTATTGCAGGCCACCCCCCCCCATCCTGCTGTAGACTATAGCCAGCAGCATCCCCAGGCTCAACGAGTTCCTCACCTTTAACTGATTTTAATTCAGCCACCAATTGCCTAAAGATATTATATGGCCTTTCCTGTTCAGTAAAAAGTTTGCTAACAGATTTATCCACTGTCTTTGTTTTAGTATCATATTTATAGACCTTTAGCGCTGCTAACTCTGGCACAACCTTAAAACTCACTTTGTTATTAGCAGACTGAGATAACTTACTCCCATTTGCTCCAACCATATTTAACATTACTTCTACATCATCAACCCCCACGTTGCTTTTCAATGTTGCATATAGATAGCCGTTCTCATCTGTTTTGCCTTCTTTATCCCACTCCAACGGAGGTACTTCTGCATTGGTAACATCTGTATGATCCCGAACCCACGTTATATGACTAAATGGGTAATTAAGAATTGGTTTTTTACTACCTTTTTCAACGATCAGTGCCCTGTATTGATATACTGATTTTCCATCACCAGATAATGGTTTATTGGGATCAAATCCTTCTTTTTGCCCTGCCCGATTAACACCCCATATTTCAACGTAACTGATTTCAAGCTCTATTTTAAAATTTACAGGATCGGCACATTTCGGAAGTTCAGAGGCAGGTGCGCCAACAATCGTCAGGCAGACAACAGCATCAGCTACAACGGGCTGATCCTTTTGGCTTGTTAATTTCGCCGTCAATATCCCACCATTGTTTGGTGTAATATTGACTTCACCTTGCGGTGAAAGAGAAAGCCCTTTTCCTGTTGAGGATTTAAGCATCCATTCAAATTTACCCTTATATTTGTCAATATCATCAACCTCAGTACCTGATATTGTTGCTGCAAAATCATATTCCCCACCTGGAAGAATGGTTCCGTTTGGTTGTTTTATCTCTATCTTCTGAATTGTCGGCCTTTTGAATTCCACATCCACAGACTTTGTGGTTTCAACGCCTTCGGCAGAAGTTTCTACCGTCACTGTTTGAGCCTGAATACTGGTCAATGTTATGCTGGCATTACCACTACCATCAGTTGTACTGGTTGTTGAAGTAAATGTTACCGCTGTCTGGTCAGGCGCCTTTATAGCCCAATTAACTTTCTTATTGGTCTCCGGATTGTTACCCGTAGCATCCTTAACATTCACTGTCAGAGTATAATTGTTACCCACTAATATTGGGCTTGATGGTGTCACTATTATTGACATCTGTTCCGATTTGAAATCGACCGCCCGCTTTGCCTGAATCGGTTTTTGGTTGCCAACCGTGAGTGAAACGATAACTCCCTTGAGTACCTTAGTACTGGTTAAGTGTGCCGTTAATTGTCCTTTATCATTTGTTGTCATATCTGATTGATCTAGCTTGAGTCCATCAGTGTTGGCTGGATAATCTATCTTCCAGATTGCATTAGGAATGCTTTTCTTGAAAACGGGGCTTCCATCAATACCTACGATAGTAGCCGTATAGGTATATTTTTGGTGATCATCTGCCGTTAAAATTTTTGATGGATTGACCTGAATATCCCCGTTAATCCGGTAATCTTTGGTATCTTCAGTAAAGGTTACAGGGCGTTGGGCGGGAACAGGGTTGAGATCTTCAATGGAGAGTAAAACCAGCACATTTTGTATTGCCTTAGTACTGCTCAATTTTGCAGTTAATTCTCCGTTTTCATTCGTTGTATCCTCCTTATCTTTAAAAATTAGATGGTTATTATGGTTTTCACTCTGACCATTTTGCGTAATGCTCCACTTCACATTGGCAATTTTCTGATTCCTTACAGGGTTCTCTTGGCGATCAACAATAACAGCCTTATAGGTATAATATTGCTGGCCATCTGCACTCAAAGAGTTTGTCGGTTCAACACTCACGATACTATGGTGAATATGATATTTCGATGTATCAGTAGTAAAAGAGACGGCCTGTTCTGCTGGCACAGGTTTATGGCTGCCAATGGTGAGTGAAACCATGATATCCTCTATTGCCACTATACTAGCCAGAGTTGTGGTTAATTTTCCTTCCTCATCCGTTTTGACTTCACCATTTAATGGGTTCCAAATAAGCCCATTCTGGTTCTTGTCCTTACTCCAGTTCACATTCGCGATTTTCTGGTTTCTCACCGGATTGTTATCACCATCTAACACCACAGCACTGTAGGTGTAAGCCTGGGAACCATTAGCTATCAGTGACGGTACTGATGGTAAAACCTCAACTTTATCGACGTGGAAACTAGCCGGATTTTCATCAAAACTGACCTCACCCACTAATTGTGGAGGCTGGCTGTCCAGTTGCAGGTACACTTTGACGTCTTTATGTGGCTGGGAGCTAACTAAGACAGGTTTACGTTTGAAATACCCATTTTCATCAAGTGTCACAGAGTCTGATGTTTCCCAATCAATAAATTGCACTCCAGTATCCGAGCCGATTTTAGGCTCGGTTATCCACTGAACTTGATTAATGGTAGCATTTTTTATCGGTGCACCATTGACCGTATCAAAGGTAATCACAGGGTTAAACGTATAGCCATCCTTTTTATCCCCCGTTGCCGGCAATGGCCCCGCTGGGGTAAAGTAAGCTCCTTCCTGTTTTTTCAGCATAAAGGGCCTGACGATTACGCGCATTGCAACAGGCGCTGATTTTTGGCCATCTTCCAATTCAGCCAAGGCGTAAATGGGATAATTGTTATTTTGGCTATCGCCGGATAAATAGGTTGGCAGGGTGACTTTGATTGTGTGACCAACGCGAGAAGAGAGTTTTCCACCATGCTGTTCAAAATCTTTGTTCGTTGTCCAATGAATCTGCTTAACAAAGGCATTAGAGGATAATTTGACGGTAATATCGAGCTGCTCCTGACTGTATCCGATGATCGTTTCCGGTAACGACAATTGCGCAATCGGCTTTTTCTGGTGCTCAAGCACAATATGATTATTTCTTTCTACCAGGTCATAACGGCTGCCTGCTAATGTTCTTGCCACAGCCACATTTTCCGACGATAACTGCATGCTCAGGGGGACACCCAGTTTATAGTTAAAATTCGCCAAAAACTGCGTTTCGCTATGCCTACTTCCTCCTTGTTTATAATCCACACCCAGAGTAAATAACGGGACTGGAGTATAAGTCAGCCCTAATTTAACCAGGTTGGGTTTTTTTTGTTTCGTGTCACGATTAAATAAGGTCACCTTATCGCCAAAATATTGCTCATAGGTTAGTTTGGCGCCCAGATTAGGGTAAGCGGGTAAAAAAAACTCCCCATTAATGTCATAACCGTTGGCAGGGCGCTCATAATAACCGACAAAATTCCGTGAATTTTGCCAATTACTTAAACGATAATAGGTATTAGCGGAAAGTTTAATGTAATCTCCCCATATTTCTCCACCCAGTCCAAGGCGCTGATTTTTGCCTGTCAGATCGTAGTCATAAAAGGTATTCAGTCCATACATCCAGTTCTGGTAAAAATAACGTCCACCTAATCCCAGGTTAATCGTATCTCGATTGTCTTTATTACGGTAGCCCAATTGGGAAAAGGACAACCAATCCACTTTATTGTCATAAAGCGGCAGTAACAGATCGAATGAGTTGTTTTTTAGCGTTCCCTTTCTATCCAGTCCAAAACTAATTCTGGCAGTACCAAACTGTGATAACCATTTTTGTGCTCCGGAAGATACTGTGCTGTTAAATTTATTCAACGCATAGGATTTGGCCTGTTCAGCTAGCTCCGAAGGCGAAGAAGATAGAATGTTACCTGCGATTTGGATACTTTGGTTAATGGAATTTAAGTTATTATTTATGGAAGCATCATTATTTTTATTTAAGTTATCTTCTCTCTTATTATTTGAATTCAATAATTTTTTACTTGATTTTTTAATTCTAAAATCCGTGTTGTTTTTTTGTTCTGTATTTTGTAAGTATTTCTCTTCCGTTTTTATATTGTGATCAGAACCGGCACTCATCGATGACAATGATAGTAATGAAAAACACATAAAAACAAAGAAACGGATAATGTTGACTATATATGGTAACATATGCTGTTCCTAAGATATTATTCTCTTTCATTTGAAAAGCACAATAAATGTCAACTAATTATATAGCACATAAACTTAGGATTTTAACAGCTGATTGATAAAAAATTTTAATGTTAGAATCAAGCCAAGCCAGTCATTACCCCTATTTCTGCACCCAATTACCATTAATACCAAACACATATTCTCCTGAAGCTGCACGATTTACCAATTTTTCTCCCGCTATTTTGGCAACTTGATCTGTCGTCATATTATTTTGAGCCGCGATTTCAGCATACTTCTTTTGCCGTTCACTGTTAATTCTTTTCACCACTGATTGGGCATCTTGGGTATTTTTTATCGGTTCCAGATAGCCACTAAAAGTCTCTCCCACCAGCCCCTGCTGTTTTGCTTCATTCAACGTCATACCCATAGCAAAAGAACTGAATAACAGGCTTAACAGAAGTATCATTCTTACTTTTTTCATATCGTAGCCTTTAGAATAAATTAGAATTGTTTTTGAGCATATCTTCAATTTGCCTGTCGACCTTAATATGAATTTCATGCTCAATTTTGACATTCATATTGATGTTGATGGGCTTATCCGGTGTCGCCACTTCCAGTCTGACACAACCCACTAATGCCATACTGAATAAGGCTATACTGACCAACATTACACCCATTCTGACCGTTGGCAACTTGAATTCAACGTTCGTTATCATTTATCACCCCCACCCATTACAGATATATTTTTCTGCAACCATTCTTCTAAGTTACTGCCAAAACGCAGGCTACGCCATAATTGAAAAATATTCTCCTCGTGATGATAGTTAAGCCTGACTTCACGTTTTCTATCCACCACGGGATTTACTCCACTAATCTCTGAATGCAATCTCAAGATCCCCAAATTATCGAGCGTAACATAAGCTTTTGAATGGTCGATTTCTAAATAACGCAACCAATCCATTGCCATACCTGCTGATAAGTCATTTTTTCCTATAGAATCAACCGTATCTTTATCTAACCTTAATGTCAGATAACCCTCATTGGATACCCAGCCCCGTTGAATAATCCAACGTTTATTATTTAATAATACAGGCAATTCACCGCTAATTTTTCCTGACATCGCCATTTGTTTGACTTTCAATACGCCAAACAATTTACTCAAATTCAGCTTGTTAAACCGTAATACCGCAGCGTCTTTTTGGGGGATCTGTAATTGGTCCATGGCCAATTTACCATCCAGCATATCCACATTCACATTGCTCAACGTCAATGGCTGTTCGTCCGTTGCTGGATAGTAACCCAGCAGATCGGCTGTTACATTTTGCATATCAAACAGCCCTTTAATTGCCTTGATTCGCAACTGGACGGGAGATCCCAGCCCTAACTGCCACGTACGTTCCTGTAAACGCCATGGCAAAACAAAATTCAGGCCACTAACTTCCCCATTTTTCAGCCACATGCCCGCATTTTTGACCACCCAATGACCGCCCGCAAGTAATCCCTGTCCCTTTGCTGCGGAAAAAGCAGCCTGGGCATAAATGGTTCCACCAAGCACGGTAATACCCAAATCTGACGGAATTAAAGGTTGAAAAGCTAATAAAGATTGCCTGGGCCAGCGAGCTTCGCCCCTCAATCGCTCTCCATCCCAACGACCATAAAAGGGAATGGGGCCAATACCATTAGAGTACAGTTTACCATTTAACATAAAGTCATCAGGGGATTTTCCTGCAAGCGTGGCTTTAAAATCAAAAGCAGGCAAAAAAACACCAGAACGAAATTCTGTTTTCTGGGCAGACAATTGTAAATCTCCCGTTAAGTTAGGGCGATCTGCAGCCCTCTCCCAAATTAACGAATTTGTCAGTTTTAAGCGCGGCGCCTGCATCTTCACAAGACCATATTGGATAAGATCAAAGCCGGTATTTAATGTATCTACGGTTATCTTTGATTGATTCCAACTTCCCCTGCCCGCGATATCCCATTTGGCTTGTAACGGTGGTAAATGCCCATTCCCCCAATAACGCCAATTCCAATTTCCATGATCGGGTATAAAATCCTTTGCAGAACCCTCCAGATGTAGCTTAAATCTCCCCCAATAACGGTCTTGTGCCGTCACAATGGCTTGAAGACGACCAGTAAGGCCATTACGAGTCAAATAAGTACCCGCCAAAGGTAATCTGGCTTCCTTGACCGTCAATGTTTCACTGACCTTTCCCCATGCCCGAAACAGGGCACCTGGACGAAAAATAATTTTAGGATTAACCAATGGCCCTGTAATAACGGCAGGCAATGACATCGTCATAACCATCCTGCCGCTATTCATTTGCCCGGTAAACTGAAACGGAATATGAGCATTGGTTATATTGATTGGGGTTGGTTTCACGGAAAGAACAACATTGCCTTTACCCTGCTCATTTTGGGTAACCATATTTATCCACCCACTGACAAACATGCCTGACAGGCCTTTTTTCCATTGTTCAAACGTAATATTCACCCTTCCAGACAACGCTTGATTATTCTCCAACCATTGCCATTTCCCATTAACAATCTGGAACTGCGATTCGTCGAATGACCAGGGTAATTTTGCTAATACCTGCTGATTTTTTTCTTTAATAACGGTGAACAACCCGCGCTGCTCCTGCCAATTCAATGCCAGTTGCAACGGTTCAGGATATTGGCTCAGAGATAAGTGCGCTATGATTTGGCCTTGTTCTGGGAGCGTTGCAGTATTCAAGGGTAATGCGATATTTCCATTCAAGGAAATCACCTGTTCAGGCAACTTCACAATAAAACGCTGAACAATGAGTTCCTGTTTATCCGCAATATGCGCATTGAGTTTTAATTTTTCACCTTGATAAGAGAAAATTTTCCTCTGAGATGAGGAAATAAATTGAAATTTACCCGCAAACTCTGGCCAAGGCATAAGAGCCAGCCGATCAACGGTAAGATTAACCGAAGGTATTGTGGATAATATTTCTTGCACAGATCGTGGGGCTGTTTGCCCTTCTGCTACAGGTAATTGCACCAGGCATTGGCTCTGGCTGTCAATATTGGCGGCATGAATATTCCAGCGGCGATTTTCACTATTTTCCCCGGATAAATATTCCATAGATAGCCCAGAGATTTTGATCCATTCACACTCTTTTACCTGCAATGACAGTTCATCTAACCACAATCCACTGTTTTCCCATCGAGGTTGGCTCAAAGAAAAAGTGACGCCCTGTGGTAACCAATAACTGGCAATCAATGGTAACCAACGTGGAAGTGTATACCATCCCATCGACACCAGTAACGCCAGCAGTATTACCATCACTGCAAACACTTTGAGTATTTTTACCATTAAACCCTTATCTCTTCTTATCACCCTGAGAACAACTTCCTGTTATGATAATCTCATATCAGGCTCTAAGCCGATTATTATACAAGCTATCCCTATGAATAGCTTATCCGGCGATTTATTCGAGTATAGCGAAAGATAACGCTTAGAACCTTCAGGAGACGTCATTATTGCAGGCAGTTTTTGCAGGCTCGAATGATTCTATAGTTACTGTATAGTGGAGATGTTGTTATGAAACTGGTTGTTTACAGTACAAAGCAGTATGACCGTAAGCATTTTGAAATGCTCAACCAAAAACTTGGCTTTGATTATCATATCGAGTTTTTTGATTTTCCTTTGAGTCTACAAACTGCCAAAAATGCCGTTGGAGCAGATGCCATATGTATTTTTGTCAATGATGATGGTGGACGGGAAGTACTACAAGAACTGGCCGAGATGAACATCAAAATCCTGGCACTACGCTGTGCTGGATTTAACAATGTCGATCTGGATGCTGCGAAGGAATTAGGTATCCAGATTGTTAGAGTGCCGGCTTATTCTCCTGAATCCGTTGCTGAACATACTGTTGGATTGATGTTATGTCTTAACCGACGTATCCACCGTGCCTACCAGCGCACCCGCGATGCCAATTTTTCCCTTGAAGGATTAACCGGTTTTAACATGTATAAACGCACTGCGGGCATTATCGGAACAGGAAAAATCGGTCTTGCTACTTTGCGGATTTTGAAAGGCTTTGGTATGCGTTTACTAGCACATGATCCTTACCCAAATTCTGAAGCCTTGAATATGGGTGTGGAATATGTGGATTTGGATACTTTATATGCTGAATCGGATGTGATCTCCCTGCATTGCCCCATGACACCGGAAAACCACCATTTATTGGATGAAACAGCGTTCAACAAAATGAAAGATGGCGTGATGATTGTCAATACCAGCCGAGGTGCCTTAATTGATTCTGTGGCTGCTATTAATGCACTGAAACAACAAAAAATTGGCGCACTGGGTATGGATGTTTATGAAAATGAAAGAGATTTATTCTTTGAAGATAAATCAAATGACGTTATTCAAGACGATATCTTCCGCCGCTTATCTTCTTGCCATAATGTGCTATTCACCGGCCATCAGGCATTCTTAACCGAAGAAGCCTTAACCAGTATCAGTGAAATAACTTTGCAAAATATTCAGCAATTAGTTTCTGGAAAGGTTTGTCCAAATCTTGTTGAATAATTTTCAATAATCACTAACAACCGCTTCTACGGTTATGATTACTCAATATTAACTGGGTAATCCTTTTAACCAAAATACAACGCTACAAATCTCACGAACAGAAAACACAATGTATCCTGTTCGTGAGTCTTTTATGATAAAACTAATTGCCTGCTTTGTTTTCAAAAGTCATTTGCCACTCATCCTGTGCCACTGGATCACCCGGAGCCCAACACGGGACAAGTTTTCTGTTCTCTGTATATGAAAGACTGCTTTCATAGAGATAACATTCATAATATTCATTATAAATGTTACCATCTTTTATAGTCCAGACGCTTTCTCTCGTTGGCACACCATTAATCCAGGTAAACACAGTTCTTCTGTTATCCTCAATAAAAATACTGGCGTACAAAAACTCTTTATAATAGGTGTTGAATATATAATACTGATCATTGTCTTCATCGTAAGGAATTAACATCCAAAAACCGTTAATTACCTTATCTCCCGGAGCCCAATCAAAAACCTGTCTCCTGTCCTCTGCTGAGTCCATATATAAAGAAGCATAAAAATAATGCCTCCCATAATATTCGTTAAAAATAGAATATATCGACAAATTATATAGGTCTGTATTTTCATTCCTCTTTATTATCTCGGCAACCATTGCATTAGTATAAAAGTCCATTACAATGATCCCAATGTGTGGTGCCTCATTTTTTGAATTATCTACCCAATCACAACCCATCCCCCCTTTAAATTCATTGATCAGACTGCGTAGAATACTTATGGCATACGGCTCTGGATCCGAAATGAATGATGGTCCTGATGCACTATTACAGTGATTTAAATATATTTCAGATGTATCATTATTTCGATTTGATTTCGTTGACTCATTTACAAAGTTAACTATTTCTGATTTTTTAAGTTCTACATCAGCATAAATATCCTGAACCTTTATAGAACTATAGGGAATTCCTGGCAATGTAAGTACATCTGAAAGAATAACAATCTTTCCCCTTACTTCACCAAGTGTTGGAATAGCAGACTCCAGATACATGCTGCTATGATAGCCTGAATAATGTGTATTAAATATTTTTAAAAATTCACTATCAAGAACAGATGAGTTTTCTTGTTTTATTCTCATAACAATGGTTTCAGAACTATTATCCGCCAAAAAGGCAGTGCATTCATTTAAAACATCACCAAAGTTTATATTGAGATAAAACTTATCAAGATGGATGGTGAATACGTCATTAATTGCACAACATCTAATATCCAGATAACGGATACCATCTGCCAGTTGTTTTGTTATTGTGCAATCCGAATTTTGTGTAGCAAACGTTCTATCAATAAGAGATATTTGCCCCGACGCTCCTTTTCTGGTACAACTGGCGTGAGTTCCCGGAATAGATATGCACGCTAAACTTTTACCGTCATCGACGCAACTCATCCAGTTGTTAGTATTGCTTAATAACGAATATCTCATACTTACCTCCCCAAAAAATAATACTGAGATACCTTTTAATCAAAGAATCTAAGTTCTACTCAGCAGGCTGATGCTATTTCCCTATTATCGAGAAAGCTTAGAGAAATAGGTGATTAAGGAAAAAAATAAAGAATGGCTATTTCGTCCAGATAATCGGATATCATATCTGATTTCGCCATCCTTAAAGGCAAGATGATAGTTAGTATTAAATAGCTTATCTACTCCTGTTCATTCTTAACCTGGTTCATCTCTTCCTCGGACAATAATCGTTATATAGTCATTGTTCATGTTAATAAAAGTTTTCTGACCCAGAATGCTTACCAGAAAAATAAATAATGAACATGTGTAATTATAATAAAAGCAACTTTAATAAGTGTGCTCAATTTCACAAAACTGCACAATTTTTCTTGATATTATAACGCCTTGCATTTAATAAGGTTTTCCCACATATGCCATGCCCCAAACATCCAATGCATGATATAAAATCCCTTTTATATCAAACAAAAGATAATTACATGGGTTTATTAAGGATATGCTCTTCCCAATCCACCACATCCACTTCACGCACAGCGATATGCCTGACAGAAATACGCTCTGCATGCATCGCCGATTTTGAACCACTGACCAGAGGGTGCCACGGAAGGAGTTTCCCCCCTTGGCCAATCAGACGATAAGCACACGTTTTTGGCAGCCATTCAAAGGTATTCATATTTTCACGGGTCAATTTGATACAGTCAGGCTCGTATCTGAAACGATCTTCATAATTCTTGCACTGGCAGGTTTTAATATTCAGTTGATTACAGGCAACATTGGTGAAATAAATTTCATCCGTATCCTCATCCATCAACTTATGCAGGCAGCACTGACCGCAGCCATCACATAGTGCTTCCCACTCTTGGTCTGTCATTTGTTCTAAGGTTTTCACCTGCCAGAAAGGTTGGGACATAATTTCTGTCATTCCTCGTGGTTAAATCACTCTGGTTGTCAAAACGTGCTCATTGAGAGAAACGTCTAAAATATCACCAGATTGCAATGGCCCTACGCCTTCAGGCGTTCCCGTCAAGATAATATCGCCTGGACGTAAGGTAAAAAAACGCGACATGTAGCTAATCAACGGGATGATAGGCATTCGCATGTCACTCGTATTGCCGTTTTGGCGCAATTCGCCATTTACTGTCAAAGAAAGTTCGGCATTTTGTGGATCACCAAAAGCATTGACAGGAATAAATCCCGATATCGGGCATGACCTATCAAATGCCTTACTTTTTTCCCACGGTTGCCCCGATTGTTTAAATTCACGTTGCAAATCACGTAATGTCAAATCCAGCGCAACGGCGAAGCCTGCAATCGCCTGACTAACTCGCTCTTCATTGGTATTCTTAAGTGTCGAACCAATTAAAACAGCCAATTCTATTTCATGGTGCACAGCACCTAATTCCTGTGGAATGAAAACAGGTTGACGCAGATCACACAGTGCTGTTTCAGGCTTGATGAATATCACCGGCTCTTCAGTGGATTGGGAGCCCATCTCTTTCATATGTTTGTCGTAATTACTGCCGACACAAACAACCTTATTAGCAGGAAAATCCAACAATACACCCTGCCAATCCTGATGCTGGTACATAACATTGTTCCTTTATCTTGTTTTCAGGATCTGGTTTTCAGCGAGTAAGAAAATGAGTACGTTGCATAATACCGTCCGCCATCATACCAACACTGAGAGCAAAATAGTAAGAACGATTCCAATGCATGATAGTGCGGAAATTTTGTGTCACCCAAAATGCCCGTTGAACCGAATCATCAGGGATGACTATCCAGCCTTTGGTATCTGCAGACAGGTTAGCAAAATGTGGAGATGAAATCCCCAATGTCTGCCATTGGGCAATGGTTTTTCCCTGTTCGGGCTTAATGCCTTCTAAGGCGATATCAAAGCCTGTAGGCAATGAAATAGCATATCCCCAAGGTAAGCCCTGCTTCCATCCTTCCTTATGTAAGTAATTGGCAGTCGAGGCAAAGATATCTGCTTTATTGTGCCAAATATCAATTTGGCCATCACCATCGCCATCAGCGCCATACGTTAAGTAAGAGGTTGGCATAAATTGATTTTGTCCCATTGCTCCCGCCCAAGAGCCTTTTAACGTCTGATTTTCATCAATATATTGATATTCAATTATTTCTAACGCTGCCAGTAATTGTTTTATAAAAAACACTTCTCGGCGCCCCTCAAAGGCCAGCGTGGATAACGCCGAAATGACATCTTCATTTCCTTGAAATTTGCCAAAACCGCTTTCTAATCCCCACAAAGCAACGATATAGGCTTTGGGTACACCGTATTTGCGGCTGATCCTTGCTAACTGGGGTTTATTATCTTCATATGCCTTAATGCCTTGTTCAATTTTCCAGGCTGGCAAGACGCGGTTCAGGTAATCATCCAGAGTCACTTTTTTTTCTGGCTGGTTACGATCAGCTTTAATAACTCGCGGAATAAAATGGATATTTGCAAATGCCCGATCCAATGCTTTTTCACTGATCCCCTGCTCTCTGGCTTGCTGTTTCAGCAAAGCCACATAGGCGGGAAACTGTGAGGGTTCACGGGAACTCAATGGAAAATCTTGCTCCAGTGCCCTGGCTTCAGCTTGGGAGCGAGGAGTCAACACAGATGGATTGTACAATTGCTTACTACTTGATGTACTGCACCCTGCTAACAGAGTTGCTGTCAATAAAGTTAGCCCAGTGATTAATTTCATAAATCGGCTCCTCCTCAATTCAGGATCAGGCAGTTGCCAGCGATTTTTATTGTATAAGTGGCTTGTTTGATACCAAATGTCCACTGAGCAAACTTTCCACTGGCGGTGGTACTTGCAGGTAAAAACCTTGTTCACTCAACGCGGTTTTTACTTTTTCAATATCAGCATTAGCCAGTTTTTTTCTTTCAGATAACGAGATCATCATTGAATATTGAGGTTCACCAAATGCTTTTAACAGATCTTCAGGAACGCGCGAAAAATCACCTCTTCTTTCAATATACAGATATGTCTGGTCACGTTTTGGGCTTCTGTAGATTACACAAATCATTGTTATAAACTCTTTTAAATTAACTCGGTGACTTGCTTGAATAATTCACTAACTATAACATGCTTATTATATTTAAGAATATCGTCTCCCAGAGGCTATTTTAGGAAAATGTTTGTTAAACTACCTTGGGAAACTTAACCTTACTGAGTCAGAATATCGATGTCACAGTCGCCAATTGAGCTAAAAGGCAGTAATTTTACGCTTTCGGTCGTTCATTTATATGATGACCAGCCGGAAGTTATTCATAAAGCTATGCAGGAAAAAATGGAGCAGGCACCCGAATTCCTAAAAAATGCGCCCGTTGTCATCAATATATCTGCTCTCCCTGTTGATGCAGATCTCCTCGCACTCCACCAAGCCATTGAGTCAGTTGGGTTGCGCATCGTTGGCATCAGTGGTTGTCAAAACGAAAAGCAACGAGAAACTGCTCTAAAATGTGAACTTCCTTTATTGAAAGAAGGTAAAAGTCAGAAAGTTCTTACTCAAGAAAATAAACCGGCTGAACCTCTTTTCAAAAAAACTCGTATAATTAATACACCTGTTCGTTCAGGACAAAGAATTTATGCACCAAACAGTGATCTTATTGTGACAAATAATGTGAGCGCTGGTGCAGAATTAATCGCTGATGGAAATATTCATATATATGGTGTGCTGCGGGGACGAGTATTGGCAGGCGCATCTGGTGATCAAGAAAGCCAGATTTTCTGCACCCATTTAAACGCTGAGCTCACCTCTATTGCAGGTCAATATTGGCTCAGCGAGAAAATTCCAGAAAATTTTGTTGGCAAGGCAGCAAAATTACGTCTGGTAAACAATGAATTAACTATTGAAACTTTAGTCTAGCCCTTATAACAAGGAATCGCTTCATGGCACGCATTATTGTTGTTACATCTGGTAAAGGTGGCGTTGGCAAAACCACTTCAAGCGCGGCCATTGCTACCGGCCTCGCTCAAAGAGGAAAAAAAACCGTCGTTATTGATTTTGATATCGGTTTACGGAACCTCGACCTAATTATGGGCTGTGAACGCCGTGTGGTTTTTGACTTCGTGAACGTAATTCAAGGTGACGCCAGCTTGAATCAGGCAATTATCAAAGATAAACGCACAGATAATCTCTATATTCTGCCCGCATCCCAAACCCGTGATAAGGAAGCACTCACCCGAGATGGTGTTGAAAAGATTCTGAATGAATTGGATCAACAAGGATTTGAGTTCATTATCTGTGATTCACCTGCTGGTATTGAAAGCGGCGCATTGATGGCGCTCTACTTTGCCGATGAAGCAATTATTACAACAAACCCGGAAGTTTCTTCTGTTCGTGACTCTGATCGTATTTTAGGTATACTGGCATCCAAATCCCGCCGTGCAGAACAAAGTGACGAACCTATCAAAGAGCACCTTCTGCTGACGCGCTATAATCCAGGGCGTGTGAACCGCGGCGATATGCTGAGTATGGAAGATGTACTGGAAATTCTGTGTATTCCTTTGCTTGGCGTTATCCCAGAAGATCAATCTGTTCTCCGTTCATCCAACCAGGGAGAACCCGTCATTTTGGACAAAGATTCTGACGCGGGTAAAGCATACGAAGATACTGTCTTACGTTTACTCGGTGAAGAACGGCCTTTCCGTTTCATCGAAGAAGAAAAAAAGGGCTTTTTAAAACGCCTGTTTGGGGGGTAACGCATGGCTTTGTTAGATTTCTTCCTGTCGAGAAAAAAACCGACGGCCAATATCGCCAAGGAGCGGCTACAAATCATCGTGGCAGAGCGGCGCCGTGGTGACTCCGAGCCTGCCTATTTGCCCGACATGAAACGGGATATTCTGGCTGTAATTTGTAAGTATGTACAAATCGATCCAGATATGCTTTCTGTGCAGTTTGAGCAAAAAAATGATGATATCTCTGTACTAGAACTAAATGTAACATTACCTGAGGTTGAGGAATCGCCAAAATAGCAGTATCAAACGACGCTATTTAATTTAAGGTGGTGATTTTTGTAAAACAATTTGTTATTTAAATAATAGATCAGGAAATAAAAACAATTTTCCCTGCCTATATATCAGGCAGGGAATCAAATTTACATCTTAAGTACTACATCTCATAATAAATAAGACCATGATGGTGATTGAATTAACGCTATTCCTGCGAATAATTTGCCAATATTTCAGCGATAGGTTCAGCCAGTAACTTGCCTCGCCAGCCCCTGATTAACTCAGGTTGATATTCCGGCGCTTTCAATTTCCAATGCCAACAAAGTAATTGATTAATTTGACGGCGAGAAGCCAGCAGTTCGGCACTGAAATGATGGGATTCCCCCACCTGAGTGACCAAAGATTTAATTTCTTTAAACGCCTTACGATAACCAGGATAATCAACCAAATTCACAATTTGAGCCGGGCACTCTTCTGCTGGAATATCCCTGCTCTCCGCGACCATCGCCAACAACCGGCGACCATGACAACGAATTTCTTGTCCACTCAATCCCAAAGCGTCCAATTCAGCCAAAGAAGTTGGCATATAACGGGCAACCTGCCATAAATTTTCTTCGCGGATCACAAAATTAACTGCCAGATCACGCTCACGAGCCTGATTTAAACGCCATGCAGCCAGTTTTTTCAAACAGGCCAATTGCCTTGGGCGCAATTGCCATGCGTTACCAATATCCTTATAAGCATATTCCGGCATCAATACTTCTTTACGGCGTTGTGCTATCAAGTTACTTTCATCTCTTGCCGCATCCAAATATCCCACCTGCCCTGTTTTTTCCATCAAGATATCGGCCAGCGGTAATAAATAGTAAACATCTGCCGCAGCATATTGACATTGCTTTTCGCTCAACGGTCGAGCCAACCAATCAGTGCGGGATTCACTCTTATCCAATTCGATATGCAAATACTCAGCAACCAATGTCGCAAAGCCACATGACATAGGATGACCAATAAATGCAGCCAGTACCTGAGTATCAATCATGGGCTCTGGCAAGCACTGGAAACTATTACTAAAAACCTCTAAATCTTCACTGCCAGCATGAATAAATTTTAATACGTTCGGATCAGTCAATAGCTCCCTAAAGGGCTGCCATTGCGAAATTCCGAGGGGATCAATCAGAGAAAGCTGTTCACCATCAAACAGTTGTATCAAACCTAATTGGGGATAATACGTCCGTGTACGTACAAATTCAGTATCCAGTGCAATTCTTGCGTGTTTTTTTGCCTGCTCACAGGTTGACTGTAATTGGGCATCGGTAGTAATCAACTGATAATTCAAAACATCATTCTCTTAACCATTCATAAGACATGCTCAACAACGCCGGTAAAACCGGCGCTGTTGATGTGCAATGGGATATGGCAATTTTGGCAATAAATAGGCTCAATTTGTAGCAGCATTATCCACTTTTGCCAACTCTTCATTGCGAAGTTCTCTGCGGAGAATTTTACCAACATTCGATTTTGGCAGTTCATCGCGAAATTCAATGAGCTTCGGCACCTTATATCCAGTCAGGTAACGACGGCAATGCGTTTTAAGTTCATCCTCAGTCAAACTGGGATCTTTGCGTACCACAAATATTTTGACAATTTCTCCTGAGTTCTCACTCGGAACGCCCAATGCTGCCGACTCTAACACTTTAGGATGGGAAGAAACAATATCTTCTATTTCATTTGGATAGACATTAAATCCGGAAACCAGAATCATGTCTTTTTTCCGATCCACAATGCGGAAAAAACCTTTTTCATCTACGCTGGCAATATCCCCAGTTGCCAACCAGCCATCTTTCAACACCTCATCCGTCGCATCAAGTCGATTCCAGTAACCTTTCATTACCTGTGGTCCACGCACCCACATTTCACCTACTTCGCCCGGTGAAACTTCATTACCATCATTCCCTACTAGCTTCATTTCTGTTGAAGCAATGGGGAAGCCAATGCTACCACTGTAATAGGTCAAGTTATGCGGGTTAGCTGAAACCAAAGGAGAACATTCCGTCAATCCATAACCTTCCAGTAGATTACGACCTGTCAGGTTTTGCCACTTTTCAGCTACCACTCGTTGCACAGCCATGCCGCCACCAACAGATAAACGTAATGAGGAGAAATTCAGCTTCTGGAATTCCGGATTATTCAGCCAGGCATTGAATAGCGTGTTAACACCCGATAATGCAGTAAAGCGATAACGCGATAGCTCCTTGACCGTACCGTTTACATCGCGAGGGTTGGTAATCAACAAATTCTGCCCACCCAATTCAATAAAGAACAGGCAATTTATCGTTAAAGCAAAGATATGATACAACGGCAATGCAGTTACCACTAACTCTTGCCCTGGCTTCAATAACGGAGAATAACAAGCCCTGGCTTGTTCGAGATTTGCCAGAATATTACGATGAGTCAGCATTGCACCTTTTGCCACACCTGTGGTTCCCCCCGTATATTGCAGAAAAGCCAAATCGTCGCTTTTTACATCCGGTTTGACATACTGCATACGGTAGCCTTTATGAATCGCACTACGGAACGAAATGGCATCCGGTAAGTGATATTTAGGCACGAGCCGTTTGACATATTTAACGACAAAATCAACAAGGGTTCCTTTGGGACGAGAAAGCTGGTCACCCATGCGCGTCAAAATAACGTTCTTGACTTGCGTATTAAAGACAATCTTTTCTAGGGTATGTGCAAAGTTAGAAACGATAACAATGGCAGATGTGCCACTATCATTAAGCTGATGTTCCAATTCACGCGGGGTATAGAGCGGGTTCACATTTACAACAATCATACCTGCACGCAGAATACCAAATAGTGCCACGGGGTATTGCAGTAAATTGGGCATCATTAATGCCACCCGATCCCCTCGTTTCAGCCCCAGACCATTCTGTAAGTAGGCAGCAAAGGCACGGCTACGCTCTTCCAATTTACGGAAAGTCATTACCTCGCCCATATTGATAAATGCGACTTGATCGGCATAACGCGCTACAGCATTTTCAAACATTTCAATCAACGACGAATAACGATCGGGATCGATTTCTGCCGGAACATCTGCCGGATAATGTTTTAGCCAAACTTTTTCCAAGTTGAATACTCCTGAAATCTAATTGCGATGTAACCACTGACCATAAAACAAACCTGACTTGTATATTTAACAAATTATTAACTCAGCGTACCAGTTTGCAAAGCAACAATGTTCAGGTTGGCGATACACATCACTAATTTAATACTATCAATTACTGCAAAAAAATAAGGCAGCTTTTGCCGCCTGATTATTTTTCATTACTTATCAACTAATTAGTTAAATTATTAGCACTTGGATTTATAATTAGTTAATTATACACCGATTTACTAATTTTTGGCCTGGAGTCTTACTATTATTCCAAATAGTTATAAATAAGATATGTCAGTTAAAGGATAATTCTTAGGTGTTCATGTCACAAAATAACGGAAAGTTGTCTCTTTTACAGACGGGATAACCCCTAGTATCCCAGTGGCAGGTTTGTTTTTGTTGGGGGACAAATGCCTGCCACCAAATACCCTTTGGTTGGCAAGAGGTTTATTCAGTTAAAATTGTTTCAACTGATACAGGCTGGAGTGGTGAATAACCGCGCCAAAACGGATCATAAGGGTTGCCATAATAGCTCCATGGATCAGTTCCTACAGCAGGAGGAAAAATCATTCTCTGAGATTCATACCAACGTTTCACTCCTGTTGCATTCATCACAACGTAATTATACGGGCTATTACCTACTTTTCCTTTTTCAAGACCAGTAATCAAACCTACAACAGTCACATAATGATCTTTAAAATCACTGGGTTCTAAAAAAGTATTCACGTAGGCATAAACTCGTCCCAAAGAAGGTACATCCAAACGTGGGGAAGCATTGCCTGCTAGTGGCATGGCAGATATTTCTAATCGAGTCTGGCTTTTTTCATTCAAGACACTAAGTACTTTGCCACCAAATCTCCCTTCATGCCCAATGTATAACTCAGGCATATTCTTGACAGAAAGCAGATTTTCCACTGGTGTTTTAGTCGTTCCTTTAATAACATCAGGAACTGACACACAGCCCACAAGTACCAGGGTTCCCAATAATGCCACCGCTTGCAGTATGCTTCGAGAGTATATTCCATTGAGCATAACGCCTCCAACGCAGAAAAATCTTATTAGACTAACCATCCATCTGGTTAGCCATACTCTGGCCCTTTATACTCATGGACACCGCTTTCTGCCACAAGTTGCATGAATTTTATAAGCGCCTTAACGGCCCGGCAATTTTTTCCATGTCACTTCATTACGTAAGTAAACGGGTTCAGCATGTTCAACCGCTGTCGCTTCCCCCGCTTCCCACATCTGAATGGCCAACGGCAGCATATCTTCCGCATGGGGTAAAGTAACATCGCTTGCTGTCAGCATTAAGTGGCTGTCTAATAATTGAGGATAGGCTTCCCATCCCGTTCCAGCAATTCCCCATTCGCCTGACAAGGAATTCATAATCTCTTGCACTTGTTCAGGTTTCAAAACCGCTTCCGTTTCATCGCCCTGCCATTCACCTTGTGAATTACGAATGTATTGTCCCCAGTAAACTTCCCCCATCCGCGCATCAATAGCAACCAAAACGTTTGTTGCTCCTTTTAAGCGAAAAGCCCCTTGCGCTATTGTTTTCAGCGAGGAAACACCAATCATCGGTAATTCAGCACCCAGTGCCAGCCCTTGGGCGATACCAACACCAATCCGTACACCGGTAAAACTACCCGGTCCACGGCCAAACGCTAACGCATCCAATTGTTGCAGGTTCACTCCACCTTTTGATAAAACCGCTTGAACCATCGGTAAAATACGTTGAGTGTGCTCCCGTGGGGAAATTTCAAACTGTGCCTCAATAGCACCTTCATTCCAAAGCGCAACAGAACAGGCTTCAGTTGCAGTATCAATAGCTAAAATTCGCGTGGACATGCCTTAACTCCGGCAAGATATAGGATTCAAAACAAGGGGCTATACTACCATAGCCCCAACATCATCGCCCCGACATTTTATTACCCAGACCGCAGTGGGCCTGAGTTCAAAAAAGCAATTGCTTTTGATAAATCACGGGTACGGGAAGCGGGAGGCAGGCTATTTAAAAAAACCTCACCATATGGACGCATCACCAGACGATTATCACAAATGACCACAACGCCATAATCATCAATATCACGGATCAGGCGTCCAACGCCCTGCTTCAAATCAATCACAGCATCGGGAAGCTGAACCTCGTGAAAAGCATCCCCGCCCTTAAGTTGGCAATCCTCAATACGGGCCTTAAGCAAAGGATCATCCGGCGCAGTGAACGGCAATTTATCAATAATAACACAGGACAATGCATCACCGCGGACATCCACCCCTTCCCAAAAGCTGCCGGTCGCCACCAGCAATGCATTACCCGCAGAGATAAATTGTGTCAGAAGTTGTGTTTTGCTCGTTTCACCCTGTACTAATACTGGCAATGTCATACTAGCACGGAACTCTTCCGCCAAACTGCGCATCATTTGGTGAGAAGTACAGAGAAAAAAACAGCGTCCTTTATTGCTTTCAATTAATGGTTTCAACATACGAGCCAGCCATTTTGCACCACCATTTTGGTTAGGTGATGGTAAATGACGCGGAACACACAATAACATTTGACGTTGATAATCAAATGGACTAGACAAGAGTAATGTCTGGGCTTGTTTTAGCCCTAAACGTTCAGTGAAATGATTTAGCTGTTCATTGACCGACAATGTTGCCGATGTAAAAATCCAACTACCTGATTGTTCACGGATCATCTCACTGAATTTGTCGGCAACAGATAACGGTGTTAATGCCAGCAAAAAATGCCGCCCATAACTTTCGAACCAATAGCTGTAATTAGGTATACTGACATCAATCAGACGCTTAAGGCGATTGCGGTAAACTGTTGCCCGTTCAAAAGCCGCATCCAACATGGCTGAACGCCCTAAAGAGAGCTTCATCACGTCATAACAAAGCTCAAGGGCATCATCCAACCGCACTAATGCGCGCTGAACTTGCTGCTGTTGCAAGGCCTCACGAAGATTACCCCGATAGCTGTTTTCACCTAATGACAAACGGAAATCTTGTGCACTTTGGCTGAGACGATCTGCGCTTTTTTGCAATTGTGCCTGATCCCGCACTTCAGTACGGTAAGCCATGATGATATCACGCGATAAATCCATCAATTGGCGGCTACTTAACTGCTGACCAAAATATTGGCTGGCAATATCAGGGATCTGGTGAGCCTCATCGAAAATCACCACATCAGCCTGCGGGATTAACTCACCAAATCCGGTATCCTTAACCACCATATCTGCCATAAACAGATGATGGTTAACAATCACCACATCGGCTTCCATCGCTTTTCGACGGGCTTTCAGAACGAAACATTCCTGATAGCATGGGCAATCACTGCCAAGACAATTGTCATTAGTACTCGTGACCAATGGCCAAACGGTACTATCTTCCGCCACTTGATGACAGGTGCTGATATCACCATCTTTTGTATGGCCTGACCAATGCTTCAATTTGATGACTTCCGCCAAGATTTCAGCTTCCAACTGGGAATTGCCGATTGTTTGTTGCTCAAGGCGTTCAAGGCATACATAATTTGAGCGCCCTTTTAATAGCGCCAGATTGCCTGTAAAACCTAACGCATCAACGATAGTAGGTAGATCTCGATTGTAGAGCTGATCCTGCAATGCCTTAGAACCCGTAGAAATAATCACTTTTTTACCGGAGCGCAAAGCAGGTACCAGATAAGCAAATGTTTTACCGGTTCCCGTTCCTGCTTCTACGACCAATTGTTGCTGTTTTTTAATCGCAACTGTAATAGCTGAAGACATTTCCCGCTGAGCATCGCGTGGCTTGAAACCTGGTATAGCTTTGGCTAGTATGCCATTTTTCGCAAAATCGTCTGACACAAACAGTCTCTTTCAATAAAAAATGTGGCAGAATTATGCCAATACTAAGTTGTAATAACTACTCAATTCAGCAAAAAACTGGATAAATTAACAGGAGATTTAATGACTATTAAACGCATTGATCCAGATACCCGTTGGTCAGAAGCGGTCGTTCACAATGACACTATCTATTATACCAGCGTGCCAGAACAACTGGATGGTGATATTACAGAGCAAACCGCCGATACTCTGGCAGCCATTGATACCCTGTTACACCGTCTTGGTTCAGATAAAAGCAAGATCTTAGACGCTACGATTTTTCTGGCGGATAAGGCTGATTTTGCAGGCATGAACGCCGTTTGG
The DNA here is from genome assembly GCF_003610465.1 of Xenorhabdus ehlersii. Lineage (GTDB taxonomy): Bacteria > Pseudomonadota > Gammaproteobacteria > Enterobacterales > Enterobacteriaceae > Xenorhabdus > Xenorhabdus ehlersii. Next base: position 307,413 of record NZ_RAQI01000002.1, read on the forward strand.
GACACATGGGTTGTTGCCGGAAGTGCTCCAGTCCGCTGTACTGTTCAAGCAGCATTGATGGACCCTAAGTATAAAGTAGAAATTAGAATTATCGCCGCTTTATAATCTGCACTTATCAAAAAAACATGGCATTGAATGAGTTATTGCTCGTTCAATGCCATGTTTACAAAATGAAGTTTAAGGAATGGAGAGTAAAAATTAAGCCATCTTAATAATAATCATGCCAATTAATAGCAACAAAATACCACTCCATCCCTTAAAATTCAGTCGTTGATTAAACATTATCCAGCCAGCCGCCACTGTAGCAATAATGCCAAATGCACCCCATAAGGCATAAGCGACGGAAAGTTCTATCCCTTTCACTGCCTGGGCCAACGCACTAAATGCGCCCAAAACAGCAACCAGAGACAAAATACCCATCCAGAAGCGCTGAAATCCATTGGATAATTTCAATAAAATATTTGCCACAATTTCCAAAACAACAGCCAGAATCAGGAACGCACCATGCCACCATTCAAATTGAGTTAGCATATCATGCCTCCCTGATTTGCTTGTTCGAAATATTGTTTAATGCTCTTAATGGATTATTTTGGGATGCATTGCTTTTTGTTGCATTGTTTGAAGCTTGGCCTTGGCTCTTTTTCTCCCCCATCTTGATCAAGGCAATTCCGGCTATCAACAATACCAATCCACTAATTTTCATCAATGACAGTGACTCGTTGAACCACATCACACTAAAAGTGGTAATAAACAGGATCCCAATACCTTCCCACAGTGCATAAGCCACGCCCAATGCCACTTTTTTCACAGCAACGGCCAGCAAAATATAAGAAGTTGTGATCATGGTGTACATCACGACCATGCCTGTAAAATCACCCGAAACACTGGCTTGTTTCATTGACAGAGTACCAATCACTTCTGTCACAATCGCCAATACAAGAAACACCCAATAAATCATTTTTTCTCTCCTGAACATACTAATAAGCATGCCAAGATATCAAGCTATAAAGGCCAACAAAGTCGGCTACAAATGCAATAACGCAATATCAGAATCAAACTGACTTTTTAGCGAAATATTTTGGCAAACAACAATTGCCGATGAAGAACCGGTTAGCAGGAGAAGGCCCTAAAGGGCGCCGCACCAGTAGTGCTCACTGGATAAGATAGTTGAGAGGAAAAAAACATGGGTACAACGTTGAATTTTGTTACTATGTTGAATGTTGACGCTTTTGGCGCTATTCATGATGTTTTATTCTTTCATCACACGATAACCATACAGCTATTATACAAACATCGCGTGATATACTACGAACCCTCATATAAGTAAATGAATGGCATATTTCTATCATAACCCAAAATAAAAAGCAATGATTTGTATTTGGTAAATCAAACTCCACTTTCAGTAAAAAAGTGGATTAACAGGTTATTTATCCTAAAGTTTCCTTATCCAGATATCAAATTTAGTATCTCGCTTAAGCAAAATAAGAGTTATTAACTTTCTTCCTTAAAAATTCCGCAAATGCTAAAGCATAAATATTTATACAAACATCAGCCGGACATTAGATCCGGCTATTATTTTATCAATAAGTAAATTAATGCGAGTTAAAAACACGCAGATTATTCAAATTCATTCCATGAACGACCATCACGCGTAATCATAGCGATAGAAGCCACTGGCCCCCACGTGCCTGCCTGATAAGGTTTCGGTGGTTCATTATCCGCCGCCCATGCATCCATAATGGAATCCACCCATTTCCAAGCTTCTTCCACTTCATCACGACGGACAAACAATGCCTGAATGCCGCGCATTGCTTCCAACAATAACCTTTCATAAGCATCAGCAAGATGCGTCTGGTTAAATGTTTCAGAAAAACTCAGATCCAGTTTGGTAGTTTGCAAACGGTGTTTATGTTCCAACCCTGGGGCTTTATTCAGCACTTCAATATCAATACCTTCATCTGGCTGCAAGCGGATTGTCAATTTATTTTGAGGTAATTGCTGGTAGGATTCAGCAAATAGGTTCAGAGAAGGCTCTTTGAAATAGACGACAACTTCAGAACATTTAGCTGGCAACCGCTTTCCGGTCCTCAGGTAGAAAGGCACTCCAGACCAGCGCCAGTCATCAATATCGACACGAATCGATACAAAAGTTTCCGTTTTACTGGCTTTATTCGCCCCCTCTTCTTCCAGATAACCGGGAACTTTCTTACCATGTACAAAACCTGCAGTATATTGCCCGCGAACGGTTTTTTCCCTGACATTGGTCTGATCAATCCGACGCAATGAACGCAGCACTTTCACTTTCTCATCGCGAATGCGATCTGCTGTCAGGTCAGCCGGTGGTGACATGGCTATCATAGTCAGAATTTGCAGAAGATGATTTTGGATCATATCGCGCATCTGCCCTGCCTGATCAAAATAGCCCCAACGCCCTTCGATACCAACTTCCTCAGCAACAGTAATTTGCACATGATCAATCGTGCGATGATCCCAATTATTGACGAAAAGCGAGTTGGCAAAACGCAACGCTAACAAGTTCAATACCGTTTCTTTCCCCAAATAATGGTCAATACGGTAAATTTGGCTCTCATTGAAATATTTTGCAACTTCATCATTAATCGCTCTGGAAGAGGCAAGATCTGTTCCCAGTGGTTTTTCCATCACCACACGGTTGGGTTCCGTATTCAGCCCCGCAGCGCCCAATCCATGACATACTGCTCCAAATGTACTTGGAGGCATAGCAAAATAGTGAATAGCGGGTAAGTCATCTTTATTAATTATTTTTGCCAATTCGGTAAAATGTCCTGTCTCATTTACGTCCAAATTACAAAATTCCAGACGCGAACGGAGCTTCTTCCACAATTCTGAGTCTGGTTTCTCGGACATAAATGTCACCAATGCTTCTTCAACGACTTTGGTATAGGCTTTTTTATCCCAGTCAGCTCGACCGACGCCGATAATTCGGGTATCAGGATGGATATAACCCGCTTTTTCCAACTGGTAAAGGGAAGGCATTAATTTCCGGCGTGCTAAGTCTCCTTTCGCCCCAAAAATTACCAAATTACAAGCCTGAGCTGTAGACGTCACCGCCATGTTGCATCTCCTCAATTACGGGATATTGTAATTTTTTTACAGAATCTGTGGGTAATGTACTCTTTTGGTTATATGCAGTAAACACTGATTATTCATGGGTTATTCATATAGCTCTTCGTATTTGACGTTACTGCTGGATTAGCGACAAAATGAAATCCATTGGACGCAGTCTATTAAATAACCGAACATCCGTTTTCTGTACACTGCTTTCACATCCATGGTAATTTTGTATTCACTAGCAACGTGGTCAGAATTCATACCGATTAGTAATTATAAACTGAAAATTTACAACGATTAAGAAGTAATCTTACCAAGTTGAAAGTTAGACACTTGTCATATTTTCATGAAAAATCCCATATTATCCGGTTATTGCCACTGCCAGCTTTCAATAACAAGTAGTATATTTTCATGAAAATGAAATAGATTTCTCCTGTTAATGAAATCGTTAAAACCGAGGTTAAACTTCGTTTTATGAACACACTGGAACGGCTCCAAAATAGTCTTGATGTTTTGAGTAAGTCAGAGAAAAAAGTTGCTCAGGTCATCCTTGCTTCACCACAAACTGCCATCCATTCAAGCATTGCCACTCTGGCTAAAATGGCAAATGTGAGTGAGCCGACGGTTAATCGTTTTTGTCGTCGTCTCAACACCAAAGGGTTTCCTGACTTTAAATTGCATCTGGCACAGAGCCTCGCCAATGGTACACCTTATGTGAACCGCAATGTGGAAGAAAGTGACAGCGTCACCTCTTATACAAACAAAATTTTCGAATCAGTAATGGCAAATCTGGAAACGGTTAAAAGTAATCTCGATATTGCAGCAATTAACCGAGCAGTCGACCTTCTGACACAAGCCAGAAAACTCTCTTTTTTTGGTTTGGGGGCATCAGCCGCTGTGGCCCATGATGCCATGAACAAATTTTTTCGCTTCAATATTCCAGTGACCTATTTTGACGATATCGTGATGCAACGAATGAGCTGCATTAGTAGTACCGAAGGAGATGTTGTCGTATTAATTTCTCATACCGGAAGAACAAAAAGCCTTGTAGAAATTGCTAAACTGGCCCGCGAGAACGATGCAACAGTGATCGCCATTACCTCGACAGGCTCCCCATTAGCGCACGAAGCAACCCTCCCCATTCTGTTGGATGTACCCGAAGATACAGATATCTATATGCCGATGGTCTCAAGAATTGCTCAATTAACCATCATTGATGTGCTGGCAACTGGTTTCACACTGCGCCGCGGCTCAAAATTCAGGGATAATTTGAAGAGGGTCAAAGAAGCGTTGCGTAATTCACGGTTTGATAAGCCCGAATAAACCAGAAAATAGACTGTGTTTTTGTTCACTATTTATCAACTCTCCAGACTGATAGCATATGTAGACTTTTCCCCACTGCATATTCGCAGTGCGGGGTTAATAATCAATAAATTAAATGGTTATCCTACGGTAATCGAAAACTCATATACCCAATGGATTTCAAGTTCCCCCCCAACGATGCGGCAACTTGAAAAACAAAAGGTATGCTTCATAGGTCAACGGAGTAATACATGTCCAGACGGCTCAGAAGAACAAAAATTGTCACTACACTTGGCCCAGCTACAGATCGTGACGACAATCTAGAAAAAGTTATCCAAGCGGGAGCCAACGTCGTCCGCCTTAATTTCTCTCATGGCACTGCGGAAGATCATATCCAACGTGCTAATAAAGTGCGCGAAATTGCTGCTCGTTTAGGTTGTCATGTTGCTATCCTCGGTGATCTTCAAGGACCCAAAATACGCATATCCACCTTTAAGGAAGGAAAAATTTTCCTGAATGTTGGGGATAAATTCCTGCTGGATGCCAATCTAAGTAAGGGAGAGGGAGATAAAGAAAAAGTCGGTATTGACTATAAAGGATTGCCATCTGATGTAACGGCTGGTGATATCCTGCTATTGGATGATGGACGCGTTCAATTGAAAGTCCTGGAAGTTCAGGGGATGAAAGTCTTCACAGAAGTGACTGTGGGAGGCCCGCTTTCCAACAATAAGGGCATCAATAAATTGGGCGGCGGGTTATCAGCCGAAGCACTGACAGCAAAAGATAAGGAAGATATCATCACAGCAGCCAAAATAGGTGTTGATTATCTTGCGGTTTCTTTCCCTCGTTCAGGTGAAGATTTGAATTATGCTCGCCGTCTCGCACGAGATGCAGGCTGTGAAACCCAAATCGTTGCAAAAGTTGAGCGAGCGGAAGCTGTTAGCAGTGATGAAATTATTGATGAAATTATTCTGGCATCGGATGTTGTCATGGTCGCTCGTGGTGATCTCGGTGTTGAAATTGGTGACCCTGAACTGGTTGGTGTACAGAAGAAACTGATCCGCCGCGCTCGCCAACTGAATCGTGTCGTGATTACAGCCACACAAATGATGGAATCCATGATCACCAACCCAATGCCGACACGTGCTGAAGTCATGGATGTCGCCAATGCGGTACTGGATGGTACTGATGCTGTTATGCTCTCTGCTGAAACAGCTGCGGGGCAGTATCCTGCGGAAACTGTTGCCGCTATGGCACAAGTCTGTCTTGGTGCGGAAAAAATGCCAAGTGTCAATGTTTCCAAACATCGCCTGGATATTACATTTGATAGCATTGAAGAAGCGATTTCAATGTCTACCATGTATGCAGCCAACCATCTGAAAGGCGTCAAGGCAATTATCGCCATGACTGAATCTGGCCGCACGGCTCGCATGATGTCCCGCATCAGTTCTGGCCTGCCTATCTTCTCTATGTCTCGCCATGAATCAACCTTAAACCGTACCGCCCTTTATCGTGGTGTGACGCCAGTTTATTGTAGCTCACATACTGACGGGATCGCTGCGGCAAATGAAGCAGTGAATCGCCTGCGCGATAAAGGCTATCTCATCTCTGGGGATTTGGTACTCGTGACCCAAGGTGATCAAATGGGAACTATTGGCAGTACCAATACCTGTCGCGTACTTGAAGTAGAATAATCTCAATATAAATAATAAAATATAGGGCTGTACTATCACGGCCCTCTTCTTACTATAAGAACTACGGTCATGTATTCAATATGTTGTTCTTCATCTATAATGCCCTTTTTGCGAGATAACATACATGGCTACAGTGGAAGTAGTATGTCGATTTTGTCGCCAAACAAAGGACATTAAAAAAACACGGTATTGGCAAAGGTGGTCACCAACGTTATCGTTGTTTATCCTGTCATCGTACTTTCCAGCTCGATTATTCTTACCGTGCCTATAATTTACTGCCTTCAGCCAACCATCTGGTTGGAAAATATTTTACTCAACGTATCGAACGCGAAAACTTAACCTTGCGTAACCGAATAAAGCGCCTGAACCGTAAAACACTCGGTTATTCAAAATCCCCTGAAATGCATAACAAAATCATTGGCACTTTCATTGAACGTGAATATTATGTTTGAGGGTGATCAACGCTTTGAATACATGACCGGATAATTTAGTACTACCCCCTAATTAGAAGGCAATTATTTATTAGGGGGGATATAAGTTAATTCATAGAGTGAATTCAATGGTTATATGTTGTCTTTTCAATTATAGGTCCTCTCTTTTATAAGGCTCAATATCCCCTGCTTTCCGCGTCTTAAGTAATTTTAAGATCCAAGTGTATTGTTCAGGATTCGGCTTCACCAATTCTTCCAATTCCTCATTCATCCGACGAGCAATATAAGTATCATCCTGTCCTACAATATCCTCCATTGGTGGGCGGATATAAATGTGCAACTGATGGGTTTGGCAATTATAAACTGGAAATAACGGAACAATGGCCGCGCGGCAAACTTTCATTAAACGCCCAAGTGCAGGCAAAGTAGCCTTATAAGTGGCAAAAAAATCGACGAATTCGCTATGCTCTTCGCCATGATCCTGATCAGGCAAATAATATCCCCAAAAGCCTTCACGCACTGTAGAGATAAAAGGTTTAATTCCCGCATCACGGGAATGCAAACGACCACTAAAGTGACAGCGCGCCTTGTTCCATAAGTAATCAGACACGGGATTGCTTTGGTGGTGAAACATGGCTGACATTTTTTGTCCACGTGCCGCCAACAACATTGCGGGAATATCAACAGACCAGCCATGTGGAACCATAAAAATGACATTCTTGCCTTGTGCCTTTAAAGCCTGAATAATGTCTTCGCCATGCCATTGGGTTCGTTCAAGTGTCGATTTTGCTCCCCTGAGACAAAGCTCCGCCAGCATAACAAACGATTGAGGAGCGGTAGCAAACATGCGATCAATCAGCTCTTCGTGCTGTTGTTCCGTTAACTCAGGGAAGCAGTAAATTAAATTGATTTTCGCCCTGCGACGAGCACTTTTCGCTGTTCTTCCCGCCCAAATACCTATCTTGGCTAGGAATGGATCACGCCATTTTACAGGGACATAAGACAATCCTGCCAATATACCCACGCCGGCCCAAAGCCCCCAATAACGGGGATGTAAATAAGCTCGATGAAACCGAGGGACATATCCCAATTTACTATCTGTATCTTTTTCTTTATTCATGAGCTAACTCTGATGATCCCAATATTTGCTCTCAAGGCGAAAGTTTACAACAAAAAATAAGATAAAAGCGGATGATAGTAATCATCCGCTTTTATCTCTGTCAATAATAGGAGGTTGATGCACTTAATCTAGCAACAATTGAGGCTTAGTCTCTTGAACCATTGCTACATATTCTGCACGCTCTTTACCACCTAGCCCACCAGAACGCGGTAATTTTGCAGTGAGCGGGTTAACCGGCCTCTGGTTATCCCAGAATTCAAAGTGCAAGTGTGGGCCTGTTGAACGCCCCGTATTCCCTGATAGCGCAATACGTTCACCCCGTTTCACTTTCTGACCCGGTTTTACCAGTATTTTCCTCAAGTGCATGTATCGAGTTGTATATTGACGACCGTGCCGAATGGCAATGAAATTACCGGCTGCACCATCAAATTTGGCGACAACAACTTCACCATCACCTACTGCCAAAACGGGCGTTCCTACTGGCATAGCAAAATCAACCCCTTTGTGTGCTGTAATTCTGCCGGTTACCGGATTTAAGCGATGTGGATTGAAAGAAGAAGATACTCTAAACTGTTTAGTTGTGGGGAAACGCAGGAAACCACGCTCAAGACCGGAAGCATTGCTGTCGTAAAAACGACCATCATTGGCCCGGAAGGCATAATAATCGTTGCCACCACTCTGTAAGCGAACACCTAACAATTGACTCTGTTCACTTTTCCCATCAAGCAGTTCACGGGACATCAGCACAGAAAAACGATCGCCTTTACGCAATTTGCGGAAATCTATCTGCCATTGCAACGCTTTTGTCACTTCTCTGGCTTCGCTGCTTGTTAATCCAGCAATCAGGGCACTACTATTAAAACTGCCATCAACTGTACCTGTAATGACACTATTTTTCCATTCTCCCTTCTGGAACTCTTGCGTTTCGTTAAAAATATCCCCTTCGCGAGTATAAACGCGAGTTTCACGACGTGATATATCCCAAGTCAGTGTTTTTAAATTCCCATTATCGTCAGTAATCCACGATAATGACTGACCAATACCTAAATTACGCAACGACTTATATTGATTTGCTAACAAAGCAACATCAGAGGAATCAATTCCGAACTGAGTTAAAATCGAGCTCAGGGTATCACCACTGGAGACAACATATTGGTGCGGAACATTTACTGCTGTATCAACAGAACTGCCATCATCATCCCCAATGCCCTCATTGGGGAGTTGTTCATTAGCATCCCCAGCGACATCATCCGTTGCTTCTGGAATGCTATTGGGGGTACTAATAATACTACCTGTCCGTTCTTCTCGTTCATGGTAAACAACAGGCCGCCATATCGCGATAGCCAAAGTAACCAGCGTTAAAGATCCAAGCATGATCTTGTGTGGTTTGGGCAGGTTGTTGTATACCAGAACGATAGTTTTAGCTATCTGCTGCACTAATAAAATTCCTTACTGTACTAATTCAGGCAGCTCGCGTATTGTTTTGATAGCTGAGTTATAAATTTCATGTAGCTATCTTTATCCAATACGATACCACTCCCTAAAGGGTCAAGTATTCCAATACGTACATCCGTACCTTTTGCTACGGCATGAATAACGGCTGGCTTAAATTGAGGTTCAGCAAAAATACACCTTGCTTTCTGCTCAACCAATTGTGTTCGTATTTTGTGTAACCTCTGCGCACCAGGTTGTATTTCAGGATTGACCGTAAAAACACCTAGCGGAGCCAATTGGTAGTGTTTTTCAAAATAACCATAGGCGTCATGAAAAACAAAATAACCCTGCTTTTGTGCAGGCTTTAAAACATAAGTAATATTCTTATCAGTTTGTGCAAGCTGTCCATTGAATTTACGTAGGTTTACTTCTAATTGCTGTTTTTGTTGAGGATATTGTTCAATAAGCTGATCATATATTGCCTGAGCGACTTTTTCCGCAATCTCTGGAGAAAGCCAAATATGCATATTATATTCACCGTGATGATGATGTTCGTGATCTTCCTCATGTTTATGCTGATATGATTCAGCATCAGGATCATTACCATCTTCACTATTCTTCAATAATAGTGGCTTAATAGTAGATAATTCAGTCAGTGACAGTTGCTTATTCCGTTCAATTTTAGCTATCGGTTTCGCCAGAAAGGTTTCCATATCTGGGCCAATCCAAACAACCAAATCGGCTTGATTAATTTTCTGTACATCCAGAGGCCGTAACGCATAATCATGTGGAGAAGCACCATCGGGTAAAAGCACTTGAGTCTTTGTTACACCATCAGCAATGGCAGCAGCAATAAAACCCAATGGCCGAATGGATGTGACAACATCTGCCTGCGCAGAGCCATTCACTCCTGCCACTAACACAGTAGCTAATGCGATTTTATGAAAAAATTTATGCGCGTATTTCTGTGAGTTGTGTAACATAATATGAATATTCCATGCAGAAAATTTAATTATGTTATAATATAACATTTCAATGATTCTGCAAGACACTTTTGACTCACCAACTATGATTACCTTAAAAAATATTACGGTTGAATTTAGTAACCGCAAGGTATTAAACAATATTTCGTTCAATCTCAAGCAAGGGAAAATTCTGACGCTGATCGGCCCAAACGGTGCGGGAAAATCAACTCTGGTTCGCGTCGTTCTTGGTTTAGTCCAACCTACTTCGGGCACTATTGAACAGAACTCCGCGTTGAGAATTGGTTATGTTCCGCAAAAACTTAACCTTGATCCCACTCTGCCCCTGACTGTTAAGCGTTTTATGCTGCTAAGGCCCAATGTGAAACCAGCAGATATCATGCCGGTATTAAATCGGGTCAAGGCTGCTCACTTATTGGAGCAACCAATGCAAAAACTGTCTGGTGGAGAAACTCAGCGAGTACTACTCGCCAGGGCTTTACTGAACCACCCCCAGCTTTTGGTTCTTGATGAACCAACACAAGGCGTAGATGTCAATGGTCAACTGGCGCTTTATGACTTAATCAACCAAATCAGAACAGAGCTTAATTGCGCTGTACTTATGGTATCCCATGACCTGCACTTAGTAATGGCGAAAACAGACGAAGTTTTATGCCTCAATCAGCACATTTGTTGTTCTGGCACACCGGAAGTGGTGTCAATGCATCCAGAGTTTATTGCAATGTTTGGGCATCATGGCGCAGAGCAACTGGCAGTTTACCGCCATCACCACAATCATCAACATGATCTTAGAGGGAAAATTATTTTGAAAAATGTTGGGGAATCACGTCGATGATTGAATTATTACTTCCTGGCTGGCTTGCCGGTATTTTTTTGGCAATTGCCGCAGGACCTCTTGGTTCTTTTGTCGTTTGGCGCAGAATGTCCTATTTTGGCGATACACTGGCACACGCATCACTGCTCGGTGTTGCATTCGGTTTCTCACTGAATGTGAATCCATTTTATGCGGTTATTGCGGTTACACTTATCTTGGCCACTATTTTAGTTTGGTTGGAAAAACGCCCGCAATTGGCAGTTGATACATTATTAGGCATTCTGGCTCACAGTGCCTTGTCGTTGGGCTTAGTCGTCGTTAGTTTTATGACCAGTGTAAGAGTCGATCTAATGGCTTATTTATTCGGCGATTTATTGTCTGTGACTTATGAAGATCTCTGGTTGATTGCGGCCGGTGTCGCGATTGTTACTGGATTACTGACATGGCAATGGCGCACCCTGCTATCAATGACCGTTAGCCAGGATCTGGCTTTTGTTGATGGCATTAAAATTCAACGTCTGCGTATCCTGCTGATGTTAGTGACAGCATTAACTATTGGGCTGGCAATGAAATTCGTCGGGGCGTTAATTATCACCTCCCTGCTGATTATCCCTGCCGCTACCTCCCGTCGTTTCTCCCGCACACCTGAACAAATGGCCGTTTTTGCAATTATTGTCGGTATGCTTTCTGTTACGGGAGGATTAACATTATCGGCGTTTTATAACACACCGGCAGGGCCTTCCGTTGTGCTTTGTTCGGCAGTGTTATTTGCATTGAGTTTAACGTTCAAGGCAAGAAACTGATTTTCTCCCCTTCACCTGTCAATCTGCTGCTTGTTAGCGACAACTCCAATACAACACAAGGGTTATAATTTAAATAAGTTATAACCCTTCATACTTATCCATAGGTCAAGCATAATAAGGCGTGCTCTGCCATAAGTATTTGCCTAAAAGGAAAATATATTGAATTTCTTTACAAGATAATAGATACACCCAGCTCCTGGTAATTAACCCGAGCTGGTATGTCAGGATGGTTATTATTCGTCTTCCTTACTCAATCCAAAATGCCGGTAAGCATGATGGGTTGCAATACGCCCGCGTGGGGTTCGTTGAATAAATCCTTGCTGGATCAGGAAAGGTTCCAGCACATCTTCGATAGTTTCTCGTTCTTCACCAATCGCCGCTGCCAAGTTATCCAAGCCAACGGGGCCGCCCATAAATTTATCAATAATGGCAATCAGCAATTTACGATCAAGATAATCAAATCCGGCCGAATCTACATTCAGCATATCCAGAGCTTGAGATGCAATATTGATATCAACTGTGCCATTACCTTTCACCTGGGCAAAATCACGCACACGACGTAATAATCGATTAGTAATACGGGGAGTACCACGGGAACGCATCGCGATTTGTCTTGCACCATCATCCGAGATGTCTAATCCCATATAACGTGCACTACGGGAAACGATGCTTTGCAAATCATCAACATTGTAAAATTCAAGGCGCTGTACGATACCAAATCGATCACGTAATGGTGAAGTTAAAGAACCTGCACGAGTGGTCGCACCAATCAAAGTAAATGGGGGGAGATCAATCTTGATGGAGCGGGCGGCTGGCCCTTCGCCAATCATGATATCCAGTTGATAATCTTCCATTGCCGGATAAAGTATCTCTTCCACAATCGGCGATAAACGGTGGATTTCATCAATAAACAGTACATCATGCGGTTCCAGATTAGTGAGCATAGCGGCAAGATCCCCTGCCTTTTCCAATACTGGCCCCGATGTGGTACGAAGATTAACGCCCATTTCATTTGCAACAATATTTGCCAGCGTGGTCTTACCTAATCCAGGGGGACCAAAAATCAATAAGTGATCCAGTGCATCACCACGCTGACGTGCCGCCTGGATAAAAATTTCCATCTGCTCACAAACATGAGGTTGCCCAACATATTCAGACAGAAATTTCGGCCGGATAGCACGATCAATGGCTTCATCATCTTGCAGAACGCCTGCTGAAACTAGACGGTCAGCTTCAATCATCACTTAACTCCTGTGATTACAGAGCCGCACGAAGCGCTTCTCGAATAAGGGTTTCACAATCAGCACCTGGCTTAGCAACTTTGCTTACCATTCGGCTTGCTTCCTGTGGTTTATATCCCAGCGAAACCAGTGCCGCTGCGGCTTCTGCCTCAATATCAGCAGCAGAATTCGCTTGTTTGCTGACAGCCGGCAAATTAACATCACTACTTTGGTTAAATAGATCGCCATTAAGCCCCTTAAAGCGATCTTTCATCTCTACGACCAACCTTTCAGCCGTTTTTTTGCCAACACCCGGCAATTTAACCAATGAAGCAATAGCTTCTTGTTCTATAGCGGTAACGAATTGCTGGGCAGACATACCCGAAAGGATTGCCAGCGCTAATTTAGGCCCAACACCATTGACCTTAATCAGTTCACGGAAAAGCGCCCGCTCTTGTTTATCATTAAAACCGTATAATAGCTGAGCATCTTCACGTACAATAAATTGTGTAAATAAGATAGCTTCCTGACCAATTTCAGGCAGTTCATAAAAACAGGTCATTGGCATATGAACTTCATAACCGACACCATGAGTTTCCAATAAAACCAACGGTGGCTGTTTTTCCAACACGGTTCCTCTCAAACGCCCTATCACTGTTTACCCCCTGAAAATAAAATAAATCGTTCCGCTAGCTTATAGCACAAAAAAAACTGGACGTATATCCAGCATCAACTATTTCAGGCGACCTCGCGTTAAATTTAACCGCGCATCACCTACCCGAAGCAAGTTTTGGCTGAGATGACAATGTGTAATAGCAATAGCCAACGCATCAGCGGCGTCAGCCTGCGGATTAGCAGACAATTTCAACATCGAACGTACCATGTGCTGAATCTGGCTTTTTTCAGCCGCACCTGTACCGACCACCGTCTGTTTAACCTGCCGGGCGGCATATTCAAATACCGGTATGGATTGGTTAGAGGCCGCGACAATGGCCACACCACGCGCCTGCCCTAATTTCAAGGCTGAGTCCGCATTTTTCGCCATGAACACTTGCTCTATTGCAAAAACATTGGGCTGGAATTGGGTGATGATTTCAGTAATTCCGGCGTAGATCTTCTGCAAACGACCGGGTAAATCATCTACTTTTGTCCGAATACAACCGCTACCGAGATAGATAAGTTGCCGTCCCTGCTGGCGAATAACGCCATATCCCGTGACTCTAGAGCCAGGGTCAATACCAAGAATAATCGCCATATCGAATTATTCACTTAAATTCCGCCTAAATCGGCTCGCCTGAGATATGGGATAGAAACGTTAGAGAAAGTGCCCTGATTTAAGGAACACTTTCTCTACGCTGTGAACCCTAATGCTAATTACAGCAGTGCTGCAACCTCATCAGAGATTTCACCATTATGATAAACTTCTTGCACATCATCAGAATCTTCAAGCATATCGATCAGACGAAGTAATTTAGGCGCAGTTTCTGCATCCAGTTCCGCTTTCGTAGATGGGATCATAGAAACTTCCGCAGAATCTGCCTTGAAACCTGCTGCATCCAATGCATCTTTAACATTTCCGAAAGACTCTGGAGTAGTATAGACGTCAATTGCACCATCATCATAAGTTTCAACATCGTCAGCACCCGCTTCCAACGCTGCTTCCATCACCGCATCTTCGTCCAAGCCTGGTGCGTAGGAAATAACCCCTTTCTTGGTGAACAGATAAGAAACAGAGCCATCAGTTCCCAGGTTACCACCTGCTTTGGTGAACGCATGACGAACTTCAGAAACAGTACGGTTACGATTATCACTCAAGCATTCAACCATTACTGCTGTACCGCCAGGGCCGTAGCCTTCATAAATAATGGTTTCCATGTTATCTGTTTCGTCGTTACCAACACCACGGGCAATTGCGCGATTCAACGTATCACGGGTCATGTTGTTGGACAGCGCTTTATCGACGGCAGCGCGCAAACGTGGGTTGGAATCTGGATCACCACCACCCAGTCGAGCAGCCGTGACCAATTCACGGATAATTTTTGTAAAAATCTTACCGCGTTTGGCATCCTGTGCAGCTTTGCGGTGTTTCGTATTGGCCCATTTACTATGACCTGCCATGTAAATATCTCCGATAAAACGTCTTGTAGACTAAATTACAAATTCTTCAATTGCTTGCCGATTGCTCCACGACTTCGTCAGTTTGGCCGCTTCTTCCGCAGCCAACCATTGATAAGCCAGATGTTCAGTCAGCAAAATCTCTCGCTCCTCAGGTAACGCCAGAGAGAACCAATGTTCTTTATTCCGCGTTATCCCCGGGGCATATCGATGTCGTAGGTGCGAGAAAATCTCATAATAAAGACAGCGTTGACAATCTTTCAGTTCAAGATTTTCATTGATAATATCAATGCCTACCTCTTCCTGTACTTCACGTAACGCCGCCTCCCACGGTTTTTCGTCCTTTTCAAGGCTACCTGTCACAGATTGCCAAAATTCAGGATCGTCCCGTCGCTGTAGCATCAGCACCCTTTTACTGTTAACGGCGTAAATCATAACCAGTACAGATTCAGGGCGCTTATAAGCCATTATTCGTTCTCTTTTTTAACGACTGAAATAGCCAGTTCTTCCAACGCCGCTGAATTCGCCGGGCTTGGTGCATCAGTCATCAAACATGCCGCTGCCGTTGTTTTCGGGAAAGCGATCACATCACGAATATTATCTGTATCAGTCAGCAACATGACGAGGCGATCCAAGCCGAAAGCCAAACCTGCATGTGGCGGTGTACCGTATTTCAGAGCGTTCAGCAAGAAACCAAATTTCTCCTGCTGTTCCTCCTCGTTAATACCCAGAATGCGGAATACAGACTGCTGCATTTCATTGCGATGGATACGGACAGAACCACCACCTACTTCATAGCCATTGATAACCATGTCATAAGCGTTCGCAATAGCAGATTCTGGATTACTTTCCAACTCAGCCGCCGACATGTCACGCGGAGAAGTAAATGGATGATGCATTGCCGTCAAGCCACCTTCTCCGTTTTCTTCAAACATAGGGAAATCAATAACCCACAGCGGTTTCCAACTTGCCAAATCTGTGATATTCAAGTCACGACCCAGTTTCAGGCGCAGTGCTCCCATCGCGTCAGTAACAATGTTTTTCTTATCAGCACCAAAGAACAGGATATCACCATCCTGAGCATTAGTACGGGACAACAGGCCCTCAACTACCTCCGCAGACAGGAACTTAGCAATCGGGCTTTGTACCCCTTCCAGGCCAGCAGCACGGTTGTTAACTTTCATCCATGCCAAACCCTTCGCACCATAGATGCCAACAAATTTACCGTACTCATCAATTTGCTTGCGGCTTAGCTCTGACCCGCCAGGAACGCGAATAGCCGCAACACGGCCTTTTGGATTGTTTGCTGGTTCTGCAAAAACAGAGAATTCCACGTCTTTAACCAGATCGGCAATATCCATCAATTCCAGAGGGTTACGCAAATCTGGTTTATCTGAACCAAAGCGGCGCATGGCTTCTTCGAATGTCATAATTGGGAAGCTGCCCAAATCGACACCTTTCACATCCAGCCACAGTTCACGGATCATTTTTTCCATGATCTCGCGAACTTGTTCAGCGGTCATAAACGAGGTTTCAACGTCGATCTGAGTAAATTCTGGCTGACGATCGGCACGTAAATCTTCATCGCGGAAGCACTTCACAATCTGGTAATAACGGTCGAAGCCAGACATCATCAACAACTGTTTGAAAAGCTGCGGAGACTGCGGCAGTGCATAAAATTCACCTTTATGCACACGGCTTGGCACTAAATAGTCACGCGCACCTTCTGGTGTTGCCTTAGTCAGCATTGGTGTTTCAACATCAATGAAACCCGCAGTATCCATAAAACGACGCACAAAACTGGTGATCTTCGCACGGGTTTTCAGGCGCTGTGACATTTCCGTGCGACGCAGATCAAGATAGCGGTATTTCAGACGCTGTTCTTCGCTGTTATTCTGGTTGCTGTCCAGAGGCAATGGCTCCGAGCGGTTGAAAACCATCAGGCTTTCTGCGAAAACTTCAATTTCGCCGGTTGCCATATCTTTATTGATTTGGTTATCAGGGCGCGCACGCACAATCCCTGTAATTTGAATACAAAATTCATTACGCAGTTCAGAAGCCTGAGCAAAGACCTCTTTCTGATCTGGGTCAAAAAATACCTGAACGATACCCTCGCGATCTCGCATATCAATAAAGATCAAGCCACCTAAATCACGGCGACGATTTACCCACCCACAAAGAGTCACTTTCTGGCCTTCATGGGCCAGGTTCAACTGCCCACAATAATTAGTACGCATACAATATCCTTTTACTCAGCTCGTTATGCTTTCTGCTGCGGAAATTTTGGCATTGTTTTTAGGAAGAGTGTTATATTTGATATAATCCAATTAAAACATGTAATTAAATAAAACACACACTTGATAAAATAACAAATGTACACCAGTATGTACAAACAGAAAACATGCTCACTATAGCATATAGCAATGGATTTTACGCTCGTTAGATAGGGAAAGTATAGGGTCATAGGGTGAGGATAAGGATGAGAAGGAAAGCTGGTCACTATGGGCAGAGATCTGCCCTTTAACATCTAGGAATCACCTAAAGAATTCTCCGATTTGAAATCGGGAAATCACCCCAGAGGAGGGCTTGAATCTAAGCTGTCCAATAAATTTAGCGTAACCTATTGATTTTTTAATTCCCGCTCAGGAACGGAATCCAGTCAAATCAAGGGGTTAAAAGAGGAGGATTCTCCTCTTTAGATAGCCTCAACTCCCCTGAAAAAACAGATAATTACATTCAAAGTTTGGTATTTTCTTTCTCTTCAAAAACGATATTTATCCTATCAGTCTCAAAACCGCCCACATGTTGTGTATTCCCCATAGAACAATTATTCAGATCTGGACAATAATTATAACAATTCTGATCTGGGCACGTTGCATTTATAATAAAGTCTTTGCATGTGCTCGTAACTGCCGTATGCCATTGAGGAGCAACAGGTATTGTCCAATAGAGAGTGACACTCCATTGCAATAAACAAGCGTTAAGATCCAGGCTGGCCGGATCATTTTTCGTACTCACCGCCCAAATTATTTTTTTCTGCCTCCCCACACACGTCGTGCTGGAGTTAATATCCTGAACGGGTATATCCAGCTTTGAGGATTGGCCAAGCTTGAAATTTAATGGACCCGGTTTAGCTATACACGAGTCATTTATTCTGGAAAAATAATAAACATTATCAGCAATTGGTTTAAGAGGTACATTAAGGCTTTTAGATGACTTCTGACTCATAAAGCTTATATTATAATCCTGCCAAGCCAACGCTGGCTGTATGATTAAAGATAAAATTGTTAAAACGGTACTAAATAAAAGTTTCATATCGCCCCTCCCTTCTCATGAAATCACTCAAAATAACTCGGCAATATTTTTGCTTCGTTATTACTTCACCGTGAATGGAGTACTGAAATGATAATCGCTAATATCATATAGGTTATTCACCTATCCGCTTTAGTATAAGTAAGCAGCCTTAATGACCATAACTCAAAATCCAACAGACTATTAAGGTTGTTCAACCGGCAACTTTCTGCGAGTTTAGAGACGCGGTGAAACTCAGATACAAAAATGCCACCAGCCCGTGTCCGTTGGGTACGCGATGAGAACGGCTAGCAGCATGGATTATTTCTGTAACCACTCAAGGGAACGGGCACAGAAATATTTCATTTAGTTTCAGATGGTAACCAATTGTTAAGCATTATTCGCTTGTTATTGGGCGAAAATGGGTTTATAGGTTTTCGTATTGTTGCTGTAATGTTGCATTAATGTTAATTAAGCGAAATATGGGGAATAATAAAATGAAAAAATTCATTCTGCTTTGCCTGTTGGCAAGCACAACTCTTTTAGCTTCAATGCAAACTTATGCCATAATGTGCTCGGTGTTTCCTCCAGATAGCCCAGAATGGCAAAAGTGTGTAAGTCAGTGCGCAGTATACCCACAGATACTAAGCCCAATCTGTTTATAATAAAATCTAAAATCGAGGAGGACGGCGCATTCCTGCCCCCCCAATATCATTTGCTCTGGGATGGCAATTTGTCATTTTCTATTTCCCGTATCGCCCGTTTATCCAGATTGCACTGTTCAATGACCGTCAGTAACTGCTCATTCAAAATGAGTCACTATATACTGGAAATTCTGACCGGAGATAACGCCATAACACCGTTCTTGACAAGACAATTTTTTGCTATCCACTAACATTCATAGAATTTATGATTAAATACTATGATTTATAGCGACAGTTTTCTTTTTGCGGTTTATTATCATTTGGCCGTTTTTTGGTTAGGCAATTGGAGTTAAAAAATGGTTAGCTCGCTTTATATCGTACTGGGCGCACTACTGTTAATTAAGCTGTCTCTGGATGTAGTCAAATTAAGAACGCAATATCGGGTCGCTTATGGTGATGGCGGTTTTTATGAATTGCAAATAGCCATTCGGGTTCATGGTAATGCAGTTGAATACATTCCAATTTCAATGTTGTTATTGATTGTGATGGAGATGAATGGAGCACCCGTTTGGATGCTGCATATTTGTGGATTGGTATTACTATCAGGCAGAATACTACACTACTTTGGCTTGCGTCATCGAGAAATGCGCTGGCGACGTATGGGCATGGCAGCAACCTATATCTCAATGATAATCATGATTCTCAACAACATCTACTATTTACCGTGGGAACAGATCTTTTCTCTCTATACATAATCTATTCCCTATATGAATAGTTCCCCACATCTTCTGCATATTTTGCGTTGTAGCTCGATGGCAAAAACGTTGTAAGCATAGTGATTAGAGTCATCCCGGGGCGGTGTGTTGCCGCCTGAGGATCTATCTATTGATTATCTCCCTTTCTGCCTTTTCCTGCATTCTGTTAGAATAACCGCTTCTTATTGTTTCCAAAATCAATGCTGTTATGTCAAATCAAGAATCTCATAATCAACGGGATAGCCTGTTCTCTGCCCCAATTGCCAATTTAGGTGACTGGAATTTCGATGAACGGGTTGCAGAAGTCTTTCCTGATATGGTGAAACGCTCAATTCCCGGTTATTCCAATATCATTTCCATGATAGGTATGCTGGCAGAACGTTTTGTAACGCCAAATAGTCAAATTTATGATCTCGGTTGTTCCCTTGGTGCAGCCACGTTATCAATCCGCCGTGCTATTAGCGCCGAAAATAATAGTGTCAATCCCCATACAGAGGGTTGCCATATTATTGCCGTCGATAACTCACCGGCAATGATCGAGCGCTGCCGCCGCCATATTGACTCTTTCAAAGCCAACATCCCCGTTGAAGTCATCGAACAGGATATTCTTGATACCGACATTCAAAATGCATCAATGGTCATTTTGAATTTCACATTACAATTCCTGCATCCTGATGATCGCCAGAAAATGCTGGATAAAATCTATGCCGGTTTAAAACCTGGAGGCGTTTTGGTGCTCTCGGAAAAATTCAATTTTGAAGATGAGCAGATTGGCGAGTTGCTATTCAACATGCACTATGATTTCAAGCGAGCCAATGGTTACAGCGAACTGGAGATCAGCCAAAAACGCAGTATGCTGGAAAATGTCATGCGGACAGATCCTGTTGAAACTCACAAATCACGTCTCAAACAAGCAGGATTCCAGCACGTTGAAGTCTGGTTCCAATGTTTTAACTTTGGCTCATTATTAGCAATAAAAGGAGCTGAACAATGATTGATTTCAGTAACTTTTATCAATTAATCGCCAAAAACCACTTAAGTCACTGGTTGGAATGCCTGCCTGCACAATTAAGCCATTGGCAACAAGCCTCATTGCATGGTCAGTTCAGTTCATGGATAAAAATTCTGGAAAACCTGCCTGAAATTAACCCCACCCAGCTTGATCTGAAAAATGGTGTCATTGCGAACCATGAACCAAAGCTAGCAAACGGTGAAAAAGCCCGTATTCAAAATATCCTAAAGCTATTGATGCCGTGGCGTAAGGGACCTTTTTCACTGTACGGCGTGGAGATTGATACCGAGTGGCGTTCTGACTGGAAATGGGATCGCGTCCTTCCCCATATTTCTTCTTTAGAAGGCAGAACCGTTCTTGATGTCGGCTGTGGCAGTGGTTACCACATGTGGCGGATGGTGGGTGAAGGTGCTCATTTAGTTGTAGGTATTGACCCAACCCAGCTTTTCCTATGCCAATTTGAAGCTATCAGAAAATTACTGGGCAATGACCAACGCGCCCATCTTCTGCCTTTAGGCATTGAACAATTACCAGAACTACAAGCCTTTGATACAGTGTTTTCAATGGGCGTGCTTTATCATCGCCGTTCACCTCTCGATCATCTATGGCAACTGAAAAACCAGTTAGTTTCCTGCGGTGAATTAGTTTTGGAGAGCTTGGTTATTGAAGGTGACGAACATCAATGCCTTATTCCAGGTGAACGTTATGCACAAATGCGGAATGTCTACTTTATTCCGTCTGCCAAGATGCTAAAAGTTTGGTTAGAAAAATGTGGTTTTATTGATGTCCGAATCGTTGATCAGGCGGTCACAACACTGGATGAACAACGCCGGACAGAATGGATGAAGACTGAATCGCTGATCGATTTTCTTGAGCCAAACGATCATAGTAAAACGATAGAAGGCTACCCAGCACCACTGCGGGCTGTCCTTATTGCCCGCAAACCATAATCTTTCTTTTTTATCTTTTAGGTTGCTTTTTGCTGGCTGATTACCCCAGTTACATAGTCAATGATGTCACTGGGGATTCAGATGAAACACATACAGAGTATTTTAGTTTGTCCGTTGAACCAAACTAATCACTCCCTTCATCGACTCAACTAACTGCCCATCAACACAATGGTAAGCATATTCATCTACACCACTGTCGTCAGAACTCATTGTCACGCCTGCTTTTCGATATTTCATGGCAGAAGGCACGATCTTACCTGCTGAACTGTGAACTTCTGTTATTCCAATTTCCAGAAATTTACAGATATTACTCATTCTGACACCCGCCCCAGGCATAATAATCGGCCCCTGGCTGGCCTGTAACAATTCTTTTAACAAAGGTAATCCTAACTCAGCACTTTGTTGCTGGCCCGAAGTTAAAATACGCTGCACACCGAGCTCTGTCAGTTGCTCCAACGCAACATGTGGATTGAAACACATATCAAAGGCACGATGAAAAGTGACTTCCATATTCCCTGATAATGACATCAATTGCCTCATGCGAAGCCGATCGATATGACCTTCTTCGTTTAACACACCAAAAACGATACCAGGAAATCCCATATCACGGATACGAGCAACATCATTTTTCATCACTTCGAAATCGGTATTGCTGTAACAGAAGTCTCCCCCTCTTGGCCGTACAATGGGATGCACAGGAATTGATAAACGCTGTAATGCGTGCTGCAATGTCCCGAAACTCGGTGTTACCCCGCCTTCCGACGGACTTGCACACAATTCAATGCGATCTGCGCCCGTCTGTTGTGCAACCAAAGCACAGCTTATGCTATAACAGCAAATTTCTAGTTTTATCATTCAAAGCTCTCCCTCGAAATAGTTCATTCAAATATGGCGCACTACAACGAGCCTATCGCCACACTGAATTGCAGCACTACGATAAAGATCACAAAAAGAACACTATTCATTTACAACTCACTTTTGATGATCTCTTTGAGAGAAAAAGGGTGAAATTTGATTGTAATTTCACCCTTCGTCACCGCTAACGTTGGGTTTGGTAACCTTTCATTATCCCCTTTTGGATGACTCTCTTTTGTGATAAAAACAATGGGTAGCGGATAAGGCAGTAATTTATAGGCTTCGTGTATCAGTTGTTCTGGTGGCACAGGCAGGACAAATTCGACATGCTCCCAACCTTCGTGCAAATATTGCTTTTTACCCGGATAAGGTAACTCGACACAATCAATTTGCCAGCCAAGTAAGGTGATTGGCTGGCTTAACTCAAATAAGCTGATTGGCCGGCCATTGATCCAGCTTTCAGACAACAATTGACCACATTGCAGAAAACCTTGACGCCAGCGATCAGCGATTGAAATATCATTACAACGCAGGGAAATATGATCCGCTGCATATTGCGTAAGTTCCAAGCCAAGATATTCACCAAACTGCTTTAACTTTTGCTCAAACTGATATAAATCAGTCACCAAATCCTGTAATTCAGAAATTGTTGAAAAGTGTGTCATCTTTCCCCCAGCAAAAAACTATCGCCTGAAAGGCGAGCTGAAAACAAAAAGTCATACCGCAAGCGGCGGCTGATGGTAGCATGCAGGATGCTGAATATGGTATAAAACCTGTTATTTTGTCTAACCCACACGCTTGAAAGTATTTGCACAGTTCAAATGCAGGGCTTTTGTGCGTAATTTAAGGTAACTCGGTGAATATTCAGGCCATTCTTTCAGAAAAAATCAGCCATGCGCTGATTGCTGCTGGTGCTCCAGCCGACAGTGAAGCTCACGTTCGTCAATCTGCAAAAGCTCAGTTTGGTGACTACCAGGCAAATGGTGTCATGGCGGCAGCGAAAAAAGTGGGAATGCCACCCCGACAATTGGCAGAAAAAGTCGTCAGTTTGCTGGATCTGCAAGGAATTGCCAGCAAAGTTGAGATTGCAGGCCCTGGTTTTATCAATATCTTTCTGGATAAAACATGGGTTGCTGCCAATATCGAAACTGCGCTGAAAGATGAAAAACTGGGTATCACTCCGGTAGCACCGCAAACCATCGTTGTCGACTATTCTGCACCGAATGTGGCAAAACAAATGCACATTGGACACATTCGTTCCACGATTATTGGCGATGCCGCAGCACGTACCCTTGAGTTTTTAGGTCACAAAATCATCCGAGCCAACCATGTTGGTGACTGGGGTACTCAGTTCGGGATGCTGATTGCCTATCTGGAAAAAATCCAGAACGAAGATGCCAGTGATATGGCATTGGCCGATTTGGAAGCCTTCTACCGTGAAGCGAAGAAAACTTACGACGAAGATGAAGAGTTTGCTGTTCGTGCCCGTAGTTACGTAGTAAAACTGCAAGGTGGTGATGAATATTGTCGTACCATGTGGCACAAACTGGTTGATATCACCATGTCACAGAATCAGGAAACCTATAATCGCCTGAATGTGACTCTGACAAAAAAAGATGTTATGGGTGAAAGCCTGTATAACGATATGCTGCCTGGCGTTGTTGCCGACCTGAAACAACGTGGGCTTGCCGTTGAGAGTGATGGTGCTATCGTGGTTTACTTTGATGAGTATAAGAACAAAGAAGGCGAGCCAATGGGTGTTATCATCCAGAAAAAGGATGGGGGCTATCTTTATACCACCACGGATATCGCTTGTGCCAAGTACCGTCATGAAGTCTTGCATGCTGACCGTGTTCTTTATTACATCGATTCACGCCAACACCAACATCTGATGCAGGCCTGGGCAATAGTTCGTAAGGCAGGTTATATTCCTGAGTCCATGTCACTCGAACACCATATGTTTGGCATGATGTTGGGTAAAGATGGTAAGCCATTCAAAACCCGTGCAGGTGGTACTGTAAGGCTGTCTGATTTGTTGGACGAGGCCATTGAACGTGCAGACACTCTCATCCGCGAGAAAAATCCAGATATGCCGGAAGACGAACTGAAAAAAGTTGTCAACGCGGTAGGTATTGGTGCGGTGAAATATGCGGATCTTTCCAAAAACCGAACTACCGACTATGTATTTGACTGGGATAACATGCTCGCCTTTGAAGGTAATACCGCACCTTATATGCAATATGCATATACCCGCGTAAATTCTATCTTCAAACGCGCAGAAATCGATGAAAGCAGCCTGACCCACCCTATTCTTCTGAACGAAGAACGTGAACAAACCCTGGCGACACGCCTGTTGCAATTTGAAGAAACAATCACAACTGTTGCCCGTGAAGGCACTCCTCACGTAATGTGTGCTTACCTCTATGATCTGGCTGGCCTGTTCTCTGGTTTTTACGAACATTGTCCAATCCTGAATGCGGATAGCGAAGAGGTGCGCCAGAGCCGCCTGAAACTGGCTTTGCTGACGGCAAAAACCTTGAAGCAAGGTCTTGATACTTTAGGTATCGAGACGGTAGAACGGATGTAATCACCTTGTCCCAAACTGGCATGATTTAGTCATGCCAGTTTTTAATCAGGGCTAAAAAACATCGGTAATGATACCGCCCAATCATTCATTGAGCGGTATAAATCATTAAACAGTCGTTTAATGAAAATGTAATTAACTAATTGACCAGTTAGTTACATCGATCCTCGCAGGGCAAAATCCTTCAATCGGAACCCCATCAAAGCCAGAGCAGCAAAATAACTACCTGCACCCGCAATCACAACCCCCATCAACCGTAACAGACGCAATGCCATATTGCCCTGATCCCAGGCAGGCATAAACCACAATATTGTCAGTAATACCCCAACCATGACTACGATTGCCATCGCCAACTTCAATAGGAAGAGACCCCAGCCAGCCAGCGGTTTAAAAATCTCACGCTTACGCAATTGCCAATAAAGCATACTGGCATTGAAACAGGCAGCCAAACCGATAGAAAGCGCCAATCCCGCATGTTTTAATGGGCCAATAAAAGCAAGGTTCATTAACTGAGTCAAAATCAGGGTTGCAATCGCAATCTTAACTGGGGTTTTAATATCCTGACGAGAGTAAAAACCAGGAGCGAGAACTTTAACCACAATCAATCCCATCAAGCCAAAGCAGTACGCAATTAATGCGCGTTGTGTCATTTCTGCATCGAAGGCAGAAAAATTGCCGTATTGAAAGAGTGACACAGTTAAAGGCTCTGCCAGAATACCCAACGCCACCGCGCAAGGTAAAGCCAACAAAAAGCAAAGGCGCAATCCCCAATCCATTAACCTTCTATATTCTAGGTGATCCCCATTGGAAAAACTTTTTGCCAGTGAAGGCAGAAGGATCGTGCCTAACGCCACTCCCAGCACTCCCGAAGGTAATTCCATTAAACGATCGGCGTAATACATCCACGAAACCGAGCCAGAAACAAGAAATGAGGCAAAAATGGTATTAATGATCAATGAAATTTGACTGACTGAAACCCCCAAAATAGCAGGCCCCATCTGACGAATAACACGCCATACACCACTGTCAAAAAAAGAAATTCGTGGCAACACCAGCATACCTATTTTTTTCAGGTGCGGAAGCTGGTAAGCCAATTGCAAAATACCACCGGCGATCACTGCCCAACCTAATGCCATCACAGGTGGGTTACAGTAAGGTGCTACAAACAGCGAAAAGATGATCATGCTGATATTAAGCAATGTTGGTGTAAAAGCGGGCACAGAAAAGCGATTCCACGTATTGAGAACCGCTCCCGCTAACGAAGCCAGAGATATCAAGAAAATGTAAGGGAAGGTAATTCTGAGTAGATCACGGGTTAAAGTGAACTTATCCGGTGTATCTGTAAAACCCGGTGCCGTAACATAGATGATCCAGGGCGCGGCCATCACCCCTATCACTGTGACTATCGCCAAAATCAGCGTCAACATCCCTGATATATAAGTAATAAAGGTGCGTGTCGCTTCATCCCCCTGCTGATTTTTATACTCAGAAAGTATAGGAACAAACGCTTGTGAAAAAGCGCCCTCAGCAAAAATACGGCGCAGTAAGTTAGGGAGTTTGAAGGCAACGAAAAAGGCATCTGTCGCCACACCCGCACCAAATATACGAGCAATGATGGCATCACGAATAAAGCCCAGAACGCGGGAAAACATCGTCATTGAGCTGACCGCGGCCAGTGATTTCAGTAAATTCATGGTATTTTCTAAGATTGATTTTTATGAAACGAATATAAAAGATGTAAAGCAATTAGGCCAAAAAAATCAAGCTAATATTGTGGAATATTAATAATTTCTATTCATTTCAAAGCTGGGGAGAATGGCAAACAACCTCAACCTATATGCAACCTACAACCAGATGGCTTTACAAGGTGTTACTTTTTTGCGCATTAAATGTTGCCAAAAATCTTCATTTATATCCCATTAATTAATTTTATGTTTTGGTGTTCATCCATGATTAACATATAAAATTACTCAACCGCCATCCCAGTATATTCTTTACCTATATTAATCCAACTTGCATCTTCAATCAGCATTACATCTTGATTAGTTTTTATATCAATTATAGGCGTTATAGTATTTAAAAAGCCAGGCAAGGGGACATTATAATGAATTGTATTATGAGGGTATTTTCCAGAATCAGGGAATAGTAATGGCTTAAAAGATTTATTTTTATATTTTCCTATAGCTCCATAGTAATCCCATTATTTATCCGCCTTTTCTTTACTTACCAAAATAATTATTAGAAAAATTTTAGCATAGATCATCTATTATAGCCTCATACTAAAAAACAAACCTCTGTATAATATGATGATAATTAACATATTAACTACATCCCCAAACTGTCATATATCGTAGAGAAAATAGATATCATCATAAAACGACTTTCTAATCCACATAAAAAATGAATTTATTGATTAATTACTCTAAACTTTATGTTTACTTTACTATCTAATTATCAAAGAATTTTTTATGACGGAAATTACATTAACCAGCTCAAAAAAACATTCTTTCCGAAAGAATGTTCAAGGTTAGAATAACCACTTTAATCTATTGAATATAAATTATGTATTTCAATATCTCAAAAATGAGTCTCAGTCTAAACATTTAAGTAATTATAGAAAAAAACAAACCGTGTATTTTAAAACTTTTTATATAATATAAACATAAACATAAACATAAACATAAACACAAACACAAACATAAACATAAACATAAACATAAACATAAACATAAACATAAACATAAACATAAACATAAACATAAACATAAATAACTAGAATAATGAAATTCAACAAAAAAATAAAACTATATATTTCATAAATAAGGGAGCACCTATAGATTGCAAATACCAAACATTATGCTTAAACTCATATCAGAGAAACTATCGCCCTACATTCCCACTTTTGTATGTTCCTTAACCCTGCAAGGAATATGCGGTAGCTTTAACCAAAAGCAAGGATATCCTTATGGAAAGACAGTTTATCGCACATACCTCATCATCTGATAATACTTTATATTTCAAATCCCTTAGAGGGATAGAAAGGTTATCTGAGGCCTACCAGTTTGAGATTGAATTATTGAGCGAAAAGAGGTTATCAGATCCAATATCGCTACATAAGACGATACTAACTGTAGAAATAAAGAATAAATCAGCACAAACAAGATACTTAAGTGGTTATATAGAAAAAATATCCTATGCCCCATTCTATAAATATGATGACAGGCTTTATTTATATACGGCCACCGTCAGACCTAAATTATGGGAATTAAAACAAAGTATTGGTTATAGTATATGGCAAGATAATACTGTACCCGATATTATCGCCGAAGTACTCAATAAAACTAATATTCTATTTGAAAATCAGCTTGTTGAAAAATATCGCACATGGGAATATTGCGTCAAGCATAATGAAACTGATTTCGATTTTATCCATCGCCTGATGGAACATGAAGGAATTTACTATTATTTCAAACATGAAATGGGAAACCATACCATGATCCTGGTTGACGCGCCTCAATCACATGAGCCAATGCCTGGATATAAAAATATTTACTATATCAACAAGGGTGATTCACCGAAAACACACATCAAAGAATATATCTACAATTGGAATGTCTCCAGTATCACTATACCAAATACTTACAGCCTTGATGACTACGACTTCCGTAAACCACGGGCTGAACTATATACAGCTACCCAGACCCCAATCAGCTCTATTGATAATACAGAAATATTCATTTGGCCCGGGCGCTATGTAGAAAATGAACAAGGGCAATTTTATGCCCGAGTTCGCCAGCAAGCTGCTGAAGCAAAAAGTGAGCTGATTAATAGCAAAGGAAATGTGCTGGGAATAGCTCCGGGACATATTTTCACACTATCTCTACCCAATGACATCAAAGGCGATGATCATGGTGACTATTTAATTATAGGCGCACATTACTTTCTTTATGAAAAACCTTACATAGCCAGTTCTCCTGACGGTGCTTCTGATATCGTTACTGACAATATCTTTAACGCACTCACTAGTGACCTTCTTAATTCAGACGCAGATAAAAACAAAAACACGATTCAATTTGAGGCAATTCCTGCCAGCACTCATTGGAAACCGCTGACAATGACGCCGTGGCCAAAAGTGACTGGTCTTGAAACCGCCGTCGTTACCGGCCCCAAAGATAAACAAATATGGACTGACAAATACGGCCGTATAAAAGTGAAATTCCGTTGGGATAAGGATCGCAAAAAAGATGATACCCGCTCTTGCTGGGTACGTGTTGCGAGCCATTGGGCTGGCTGGCGTTATGGCAGTATATGTGTCCCTCGTGTGGGCGAAGAAGTGGTTATCAGTTTCGTCAATGGTGATCCTGATAAACCTTTAGTTATTGGCAGCACTTATAACAATGAGAATATGCCTCCATGGGAGCTACCTAAATATGAAACCCGTGTCGGTATTATGTCGAATACCAAGGGAGGTAAGCATGATCAGGCAAATTATCTCTTTTTAGATGATGAACCGGATAAGGAATTATTTGATCTGCATGCAGAACGGAACATGAATATCTCGGTGGAAAAAGATAAAAAAGTCACTATTGATGGAAGCCGTACGACTGAAATAAAAAAACAGCAAAAAGACACAGTGACTGGAAATGCTAACTTCACCTATAAGGCAAACCATGAAACATCCATTCAAGGCAAAGATACATTAACGATCAACAACGGTCAGCAAGAAACCATCAAAAATGGACGAAAAACCGAGATTAATGGTGGCGATACTTACACACTTAAGGGGAATTTAAACGCAAAAATTGATGGGAATTGGGTGCAGAACATTACAGGAGTGACGGCAATCTCAAGCCCCAACCTTATTACGATAAAAAGCGATACCAATGTGGTAATAGATTCCCCGAACTCTGTGTTTTCAGCTAGTATTGCCTCTATATCCACGACAGCGCTCTCACTGAGTGCGATCGAACAATCATACAGTACCGGCCTCTTTTCGGCGAGTATGAAAACGATGAACCAATCATTTAATGTCAATGAATTCAATAAGACAATATTTTCCAACAGCCAAACAAGTGTAGCTATAGATAAAGCGGAGCTGGCATTGGACGACTCAACGATTTCAATTGAAAACTCAAATACCAATATTTCAAATAGCAGCTTACATATCCTTAACTAATGACTATCTTCTAATAACTATCCCCATGAATAATTGTCAATACTTCCAGGGTTGTTATGAAAATCATCAAACCGTTGCGCCTGAGTGTACTTTATCGACCTTATCGTTGGTTGCAAAGAAACCACCTCGGAATTTCCATTATGGCACTGGCAGATATGGGATCGACTCCACGCTTACGCCCGGAAATAGAGCTTTGGCAACTTGCAGAAAATGAGTTGCAAACCTGTAATGGCGTTATCGATCTCGCTATGCCGAAACCTTGTGCTGAATTTTTGGCCACAGGATATGCCTATACCCACCATCAGGCTGATAAAACCACCTGTGCTGCGCGTATTCAGATTGGGCAGTTGGACAAGACATTAGTTGCTTTCGGTGATCGCTATTGGATTGATGATTTTCCTTCAAAACCCCAATCTTTTGCGCAAATGCGATTAGATTGGAGTCGAGCGTTTGGAGGGGAAGGTTGTGACGAAAACCCACACGGAATCGGTTTCACCCCAGAAGAACTGGATAACAGACTAAAAATTCATCGACTGCCCAATGTTGAAGCCCTGCATCATCGCTTAATGTCACAGCGGCAATTGACATCACAACAGGAAGTTCCCATTCCGGCAAGTTTTTGCCCTTTAGATTTTATATGGCCACGCCGTTTTACCCGTATTGGAAAAAAATACGACAAAGCCTGGTTGGAAAATGAATTTCCCGGTTTTGCCAATGACATTGACTGGCGGATATTTAATGCCGCCCCCGAGGATCAATGGTGGGAAGAAAATACCACACTGCCAGAGAAAGCAGCGTGGCGCATTTGGAATATGCATCCAGAAAAACCTGTTCAGGAAGGCATCTTGCCCACATGGAATGCACGTTGCTTTATCAAACGATTGCGTCTTGATGAGGAGATTTTTGAAGAAGTCGTCATGCGCAACACAACTGTATGGTTCTTTCCCCACCTGGAACAAATGGTTCTGGTTTGGCATGGCAACGCACAAATTAATGAAGATGATGCCAGGGATGTCTTGCAAATGATATCGGCACTGGAATTAAGCGATAATCCTCGTCCGCAGGAACATTACCTGCATGTCCTTGAACAACGGTTGGATAAAGAAAAAGGCGCCCTATACACTTTTCGGGAAAAAGATCTTATCGCCGAAGAGATGATTGGCCCGTGGCTAGATACAGAACAACCAGAAAATAGCTCACCCTTGCGACAAAATTTGCAAAATCGTGAAAAACGCCTGCGTGAACAGCAACAAGAACGCTTGTCTGAGTATGGCTACGATATCAATACAATACTGCCAGTTGATACAGAACAACCCCCTCCTTTTCCAAAACTGGATGAGTTACCGGAATTCATGGAAAAAATAGAACAATATGCCACTGAAAAAAAGGCTGAGGCTGAATTACAGAAAGAAAACGCCATTGCTTTAGCCAAAGAACAAGGCATTGATATTGAAAAACTAACGACAAAGTCAGCACCCAGGGGGCCAGAAAACCTGCATCAGATACGGGATATGCTACAAAAGAACCCAATAGGCTTCAATGATAAAGAACTGGCACAAATCGAGCAAACAGTACACTCGATGTATTTATCTTCAGTACAGGCACAAAGCCCTGCCCTGCGCTTAACAGGCAGCCTGTCACAGATCATTCGCAAAAGAGTCCAAAAAATCATGCTGCAAGGGGGGAATTTCACTGGCATGGATTTTACTGGCGCGGATTTGTCAGGCATGGATCTACGGGGGGCTAATTTCACTCGCACCTTATTGGAAAGCGCATGTTTAAACCATTGCCAGCTGGACGAAGCAAATTTCAACGAAGCCATGCTGGCGAGGACTGAAATTTGCAACGCTTCATTACGTGGAGCCAAATTAGATCATGCCAGCCTGTCGCTGGCTAAATGTGAACAGAGTGACTTTTCTTCCGCAAGTTTCACTGAAACCCAACTACAAGAAACTCGATTTGACCATTGTCACTTTGACAATGCCATATTTACAGAACTATTCCTGCAAAAAATATTTATTACGCATTGCCAATTCCAATATTCACAGTGGAAAAACTGTACATTTATAGAACTGGAACTCCCTGCTCTTAGGTTTAATCACACAAACCTGAATAAAGTTTCATTTATTAAGTGCAAGCTAAAACAAGCAATTTTTGATTATGCAAAACTGGAAAGTTGTTCATGGGTGGAAACTGAAGCAAACGGTATCCGATTTCATTCAGCCAAGTTGCTGACCTGCGCATTTGCTATGGACAGTGAGCTTAATCAAGCCGATTTCAGCCATGCAACATTGACAGAATGTAACTTGCGCCAAATGCCTTTGGTCAAGGCAAAATTCTATGCCACAACCTTGAATAACACCGATCTCAGTGAATCCAACTGCCAGTCGGTTGATATGCAGTACCTTAATGCAGAAAAAAGCCTGTTTATTAGGACAGATTTCCGGGGTGCCTTACTGAATAATGCCAACCTGATGAGCGCATTTATGCAGAAATGTAACTTCAATAATGCAGACTTACAGGGCGCCAATCTATTCCGTGCTGATATGTCCCAATCAATCATTAGCGATTCAACCTCAATTACAAATGCTTATATCAAGCGTACCAAGACCTTGCCCAAACGAGATAAGGATGTGATATGAGTTCACTGACAGCCGATGAATTAACAGACAAAATCAAGCAAGGTGAGGTCATTGAAAAAATCAGTTTGCAGAATATTTCCCTGACCGGATGTGACTTATCCGGTGGAATTTTTAGAGAAGTCGATTTTGCAGGTGCTGATTTTTCTCGTACTTTAATAAAAGAAACCTGTTTTACCGAGTGCCAGGCACAAAGAGCAATTTTCGACTCGGCTATACTTGAGCAGTGCACTTTTGAACAGTGTAATCTGAGGCTCGCAATCTTTAATAAAAGCACATTAACAGACAATGTATTCCATCAATCTGTTTTGGAAAAAACCCAATTTACAGCGACAAAACAGAACAATACCCAGTTTGCATCTTGTTCATTGCAATATGCTGATTTCAGTCACAGTGACTTTGAACGAATCACATTTCTTGCGTCATCAATGGATCAAACAAGATTTAGCCACGGTCATTTTCTTTTAGTCACTTTTTTTCGGCAGGATTTACGAACAAGCGATTTTTCTGCCAGTGAATTTAATAAAACCGTTTTTTTTGAATGCGATCTGCGTAAGCAAAATTTCCATAAACAAACCCTTAAAATGTGTCAATTTATGGATAGCCAGCTTGAATCCGTCAATTTCAATCACGCCATACTGACTAATTGCAATTTCAAAGGTGCCATTTTAAAAGATGCCTTACTATCAAATGTCAATGCAACCCAGGCATTATTTACCGAAGCAGATTTAACCCGAGCCCGTTGCAAAAACAGCTTGTTCGAACAAGCCCTTTTTATTGATGCATCCCTTGAATCTGCCGATTTTCGGCACAGTAACCTGGCATTGGCAGTCATGCACAAAGTACAGGCAATGAATGCACAATTCACCGGTTGTAATATGCCTTACACGGATTTTTCCTATGCAAACGTCAACAACAGTGATTTTCGCACTGCTCAATTTATGAGAACACTTTTTCATCGTGCTCAACAAATTGGAACACTATTTTCTGACCGCCAAGGTATTCTGGAAAATGATCCTGAACTATTTGCCGCTGAAGAGTGGAATACACAACATAACAAGATTTCATCAGGAGAATCAAAATGACGAAGCCCGCTTATGCACTTTCCTCATTCACCCTTAATACTGAGCCATTACAGCAGATGACCGGCCAGATTGTTAACGTTCTTCCAGATGGTAGTTTTATGGCGGAAAGCCATGACAACCGTGGCTGGCATTGCCGACAAGCTGTCAGCTGTTTATTGACACCCAGCATGGGGGATACGGTATTAATTACGAAAACCAACAATCAACTCTGGATATTAGCCATATTGGAACGGACAGAACAACAGCACATTGCTGAAATCAGCGTCCCAGGTGATCTCACAATCACCTCACAAGGGAACCTAAGTATGCACAGCAACGGATTCGCTATCACAGCCAATAATGGGAATTGTCATATCAATGAAATGCAATATAGCGGGGAATCCCTGTCTGCATGGATCTCAATAACTCGTCTGGTTGGTAATCAGTTCGAATCTCTTTGGAAAACAGTCACACAACTGAGTCATCGTCTATTTCGTCATACCACACAAACAGAGCAGGTTCGTGCAGGTCAATTAGATATGCAGGCTGAAAATTATGCCCGATTACATGCCCAACAGGCTATTGTCTCTGCAAAAGCCATGACCAAAATCGACGCTGAACAAATTCATATCGGCTAAGGATAAGACTCTATGTTTGCTAACACTCAAGGTGGTGGAATGGATATAGCCGTTCCCGATGTTTGCCTGACACCAATGTTTACACCTGTACCTGTGCCTTATCCTAATATGGCACAAGGCACTACCGGTATAAGCAATGCCACCAATATCTTATTTATGGGTTGTCCAGCCCATAATTTGGCAACAACCATACCCATGACAACAGGAGATAATTCCGGCGTCAATGGTGGTGTAGCTGCCGGCACCGTAATGGGTAATGCCCGCCATGTAATGGGGGCCAATTCCGTCTTGATCAAAGGCTCTCCGGCAACCCGGATTTCCAGTTCTACTATGCAAAATTCGACTAATGCCATGGGTTCACGCATTGTACCCAGCCAAACAAAAGTTCTTATCACGGCCGCTTAACTTTTTGACTTTTTTATTTATTAACAGTGCATTATGCCTAAATATGCTTTAACAAACATGATGACCATGTTTCTTTCACCCAGTAAAAAAGTGGCAAAAAGTGGCTTCCTATCCATAGTATCGATAACCACCGCATTGATAGCCATAACGGGTTGCTCATCAAAAGCAAATTTGCCGCCCTATAAACTCATCTTCAATACAGAATCTAATGTAAATGATTCCGCACCCGTGAAGGTAGATGTCTTTTTACTAAAATCGAATGAAGAGTTTATGTCTGCCGATTTTTTTTCCCTGCAAGACAAAGCTCAGAATACGTTAGGCGATAAACTGGTTAATAAAAACCTATTGTTTATACACCCTTTTCAACCTACGCATTGCCTGTTGGAAAAAAACCAACCGGAAGCTAACTACATCGGACTTATCGCTGAGTATAAAGAATTGAACGGCAAGAAATGGCGTATTTCATTTCCCGTTCCTGTACCTGAAAAGCCCTCTTTTTACGAATTTTGGCGCACTCCTTCTGACGAACTACGTCTATGCGTAAAGGTCACTAACACTGGCTTAAGTCTCATCAAAGAATGCAACTTGAGTTGTGTGACAGGAGATAAATAAGATAATGAATAAATCAGAAAAAGTTATCTGGACAGAAGGCATGTTTTTACGCCCCCACCACTTCCAGCAGGCTGAAAACTACCTGGAAGCCTATATCCGTGAATGGGGAATAGCACAAAACCCTTACTATTGGGGGTTTTTAACTCTCGAATTGGATCAGGAACTGCTTAATCGGGGTAAAGTCAGCCTTTTCACAGCCAGTGGTATTTTCCCTGACGGAACCCCCTTTAGTTTTGATGCCACCAATGCACCCACGCCCTTACAGCTTGGTGAAAACCCGTCTGATAACCATGTTGTTCTGGCTTTACCGACTTGTCAGCGAGGGAAAGAAGAGGTCATTTTCAGTGAAAAAAGCGATTCCCTGGCCCGCTTTGTTAGCTTTGAAGCTGAAGTCAACGACTTTAATGCCATGTCTGTTGGCAATGCTGCGATACAATTTGGCAAAATGCGTTTGCGCCTGATGTTGGAATCTGATTTAACTCCCGAGTGGACCGCATTGGGTCTTGTATATGTCATAAATAAAACGAATGACAAGAAACGCTATCTTGACTCGCGATTTATTCCGCCCCTGCTCAACTGCCATGTGAATCCACAAATAGAAAGTTTTATCAATCAAATACAAGACTTACTAGAACAGCGCCGCCAACAAATTAGCCAGCGCCTGTTACAGTTGGGGCGATACAATGATTCTGAGATTATGGACTTTCTCTTGCTGTCACTTTTAAATCGCTATAGCGGCCAGATGAACCATATGCAGAACCTGTCGCTATTGCATCCAGAACGGTTATTCAACGAATGGCTACAATTTGCCACTGAATTGGCGACATTCTCCCAACGCCGTGTACCGGAAGAAAATTTACCTCTCTACAATCATGACAATTTAACACAGTGCTTCAACCAACTTATGTTCCAACTACGCCAAGGGTTATCAATCATTCTTGAAGAACATGCCATTCAGTTGCCATTAACGGAATACTCTCATGGCTTGAATATCGCAACGTTACCCGACGCCAATATGATACATACGTTCAGCTTTATTCTGGCCATCCATGCCGATGTTGCAAATGATATGCTCATGAACAAATTCCCTGCCCAAATGAAAATTGCCCCCGTTGGTCGTATACGTGAATTGGTTCAATTGCAATTACCCGGCATCTCACTACGATCCATGCCATCTGTGCCCAGACAAATTCCCTGGCATTCAGGTTATGTCTATTTTGAACTAGAAAAAGAGGGTGACTTATGGAAACAGATGGAGAAATCCAGCGGTTTTGCCTTACATCTGGCCGGTGAGTTCCCTGGCTTGGACATAGAATTTTGGGCGGTCCGTAATCAGGAAAAATCGAGGTAACGAAGCCAATGACGCAGGAAAAGCAGAAAACTGAACATAAAGTGCTTTCTAATGATACCAATCGTAACCCGTTGGTTTCTGCCGCAAATCCATTGTTAAATACTATTCCCCAGATCCGGCATTCAATTGTTCACCCTGATCCAACCCATTTACGCCAGCAACTGATCAATGAAATCCGGCGCTTCGAAGTGGAATGCCAACAAGTCAACGTGCCCTATAACGTGATCATTGGTGCCCGCTACTGTCTATGCACCGCATTGGATGAAGCAGCAGCACTCACTCCTTGGGGGCTGCGCAGTGTTTGGTCTGGCAGTGGCCTGCTCGTCACTTTTCATAATGAGACTTGGGGAGGCGAAAAATTTTTCCAGTTATTAGCCAAGTTATCACAAAATCCCAGGGATAATTTGCTTCTATTAGAGCTCATTAACTTCTGTCTCCTGCTTGGATTCGAAGGGCGTTATCGTGTCATCGATAACGGCCGTACCCAATTGGAAACCGTGAAACAACGCTTATTCCAGTTAATAAGTTCAATTAGAGGTAATAACCCCATTGAATTATCAAAAAAAATACAAGCCATTACCTTGCCGAATAAACCCCAACACATTTCCTTACCAGTATGGATCTCTATAGCGATATTAAGTTTTCTGGTATGTATCTTGTATATAAACCTGAACTGGCAGTTGAATGATAGGGTTAATCCCATTTTGGCAAAAATCTACCAGACTAATTTGCCCAATGTAACGGTCAGCGATAGGGTATTTCCGTCTGCACCACTCCCCCTGAACCTGCAAA
Organism: Xenorhabdus ehlersii; assembly: GCF_003610465.1. Classification (GTDB taxonomy): domain Bacteria; phylum Pseudomonadota; class Gammaproteobacteria; order Enterobacterales; family Enterobacteriaceae; genus Xenorhabdus; species Xenorhabdus ehlersii. The sequence continues at coordinate 345,187 of NZ_RAQI01000002.1, forward strand.
GCAGGCTACAGGATGAAATAACTGCGGGATTATTGGACGTCACTGACATGCCTGATAGAAGCGTGATCACGCTAAAAGGAGATGGTTTATTCAATACCAGCTCCATTCAGATCAAAAGTCGTTATTTGGATGTCATCAGGCGGATTGCTGAAGTATTAAACCACTTTAACGGAGAAATCCTGGTTGTCGGGTATACCGATAATATTCCCATTAATACCCGTTTTTCCCGTTTTTCATCCAATAATGCTTTATCACTAGCGAGAGCCAAGTCTGTGCAAAAAGAGCTACAACGTTACCTAAACCAGCCAGAAAGAGTCAAAACAGAGGGAAAAGGTGCCCAAAATCCTTTAGTTCCAAATAATACTGCCAGTAATCGAGCCAAAAACAGACGAGTCGAAATCACACTGTTAGTTTCTCCTGTAAGCCAAACGATGTAAGGAAATTAAGACATGCTGAATGCACTTTTTTCTATCATCACCAGCCGGTTAACATGGAGTTTTCTTGGAGTAACGGCTATTTCTTTTTTCATCTGGTTCATTGGTCCCATTATTTCTATTGGTAATAAGTTACCTTTTGAAACAAAGACAATACGAATCATTACCATTGTTTCTTTTTACTTGCTCTGGTTATTAGTCAAAGTAATGCCGCGGTTATACCAATCATGGCTTAACCAAAAGCTGGCCAAGAAATTGAATATCACTAAAGATGAAAACGAAGAAAATAAGCAGAATGAACAATATATTACATTGGCAGAACGTTTCTCTGATGCTGCCAGATTATTGAAAAAAGCCTATTTTTCTGGTTGGTATAATAAAAACAAACCGGGCTGGATAAACTTTTTCAGCCGACAATATATATATCAATTACCCTGGTATCTGGTTATCGGTGCCCCCAGTTCAGGCAAAACTACAGCCCTGACAAACTCTGGCCTACATTTTCCTCTGTCAGACTATCTGGGTAAATCCGCACTGTACAGTATGCAAGACATGAATAGCTGTAGCTGGTGGTTCACCAATAAAGCCGTTCTACTAGATACTACAGGTCGCTATGTCACACAGGATAATTTTCACCAACAGGAGGCTGAGGAATGGAAAAATTTCATCCGACTGTTGAAAAAATACCGGATACGCCAACCACTTAATGGAATTATTATCACTATTAGTGTGGAAGATTTACTCAATCCATCCACTGAAAAACGGGATCAGCAGGCTTATATGCTGCGCAAACGCCTGTCAGAGTTACATGAACAACTTAAGATACAGTTCCCTATTTATATCATGATCACCAAGACTGATTTATTAAAAGGATTTAGTGCTTATTTTTCCCATTTTGACAAAAAATCCCGTGAGCAAATTTGGGGATTTAATTTCCCATGGAATAATTCTTCACGGGGCAAATGGAATAAAGGTCTTGATTTTGATTTGAATGAAATTCTTAATCAACAATATAGCCAATTAGAATTGCGGTTACATGCTGAATTACCTTCTATTCTCTTAAACGGACACAATTCACAACAATGTGCCGAAAGTTATTTGTTCCCGCAAGAATTTGCATCCCTGCGCCCGCTGATCGCACAATATCTTGAAATCGTATTCGCAAAGTCGGGATTTGAAATACCCTACTATCCACGAGGGCTCTATTTTACCAGTGGAACACAAACAGGATTTCCCTTTGACAATGTCATGGAGAAATTTAACCGCAATTTTCAGTTACCAACAAATAACAATAGTGAGGCCATGTCATGGGAGAATAATAAAGGAATTGTTCATCCTACCCCGACCAGCCAGGCTTACTTTATAAAAAATTTACTGGAAAATATCTTCAATGAAGCGGGAATTGCCGGTTATAACCGCTGGTGGATATACCGCAAACGCTTTCTGGGAGGGTTGGGATATGTTGTTTCAGTGGCAATACTGGCATTGGTGGCTAATTTACTTTTGACCAGCTACAACAATAACAAAGATTATCTGATGGAAGTGCAAGCCAGATTTCCAGCCATTGCAAAACAAAGCACTGACTTAAAGAAAAACGCCAATGATATTTATGCGTTGCTTCCTATTTTAAACAGTTTGGTTCATTTAGATAAAAGCCAACGTTTTTCCTTAAATGATCCTCCCTTATCCTATCGAATGGGGTTGTATTGTGGTGAACAAATCAGTGATGCCAGCCGTTTTCTATATAGAAAAGCACTACAAACATTATTGTTGCCCCAGATAGCAACAATCATCACTAACCAGATGCATGATGACAATCACGATGACATAGAGAACACCTACAATACACTAAAGGCTTATCAAATGTTATACCAGCCTAAGCATTATGATGGTAAGTTTCTGCATAACTGGGTCATGCAATATTTGGAAACCCAATTAAAAGCAGACACAACCCAACAGCATTTGCAACAAATCGAGGAACATATCGGCCAATTGTTAGATAACCAGGTTGTCACATCCCCTTTCATTCGTGACGACGCTCTGATCGAAAAAAAACAGCAATTAATTAGCAGAATCCCACCAGCACAACGTGCTTATAATTATATGAAGGACAAATTAATCAATGATCCCAATTTAGCTCCCGTAAATCTGGAATCACTTGCTGGCCCCCAAGCTGAATTGGCTTTCTCACGCATCAGTGGCACACCCATTACAGATGGTATATCGGGGATGTTTACCCCTGCTGGTTATCAACAAGGTTTTGAAAAAAAACTCAATACTTTTCTAACAACCTTATATTCACAAGACAGCTGGGTGCTTGGTAGCTATGCCAAAAAGCAAACCGATAAGGAAATAAAATCCTCCGTTAAGCAATTTTATATTAACGACTACATATATCAGTGGACCGAGTTTCTGGCGGATATTGGTTTGAGAAATATCGATAGCCTGGAGCAACGGATCAACACTTCACGCCTGTTGTCTTCTTTTGGTTCACCTATGCGTAACCTTTTAATTAATATCAGTAAAAACGTTATACTGAATGAAAGTAGCAATAATATCAGACAACTCAACAATATTGTGAAGAGCCGTGTTGTGAAGAACCAATCAGATAAGTTAACGAAATTAGTGCCCAAACAAATAATGCCAGATAATAATCAACCTACACCAGAACAAGAATTAGAAGAATATTTTTCACAAATTATTGCGTTAGCAAAAAGACCAAATAAAAACACCCAAAGTATCCCCTTTGATAAGACCTTAAAAGACATTGGCGAGTTATACCTTTATTTAACCTCAGTACAAAATGCAACCAATGCGGGAATGCCCTTGCCTCCTGGTCAGATTATCACGCAGCTACAAGCAACATCAGCCCTCCTGCCTATGCCGTTCAGGAGCATAGTTTCTTCACTCGCAGTTGGAGCCAGTAGCGATACCCAGCTTAGTGACATGAAAAATGTCGGTAAGCATCTCAGTACAGAAATCGGCAGTTTTTGCAACCAAGCGATTGCCAATCGCTATCCGTTGAACCCTAATGCAAGGCAGGACATCAAGCCCGATGACATGGCACGAATGTTTGCCCCAGGAACAGGCTTAATGGACAGTTTTTTCCAGAAAAGTTTAGTGGGTAAAGTCGATACGGCCCTCCCAAGATGGCAATTTATGCCCGGTGTGAATGGCAAGCCCTTGCCAGGGGGGGAAAAGCTGCTTAAGCCTTTCCAACAGGCCCAGATTATCCGCAATACGTTATTTACCAACGGAACCCCAACGCCATCATTCCGCGTCATGGTTCGTCCTATCAACATGGGTAACGATATATTGAGTATGGTGCTCGATGTAGATGGACAGATATTAGAATACAGTCACGGCCCGCAACTTTCACAACTCATTAGCTGGCCTGGCCCTGCCAATATCAATCAGGTTCGTATTCAATTGAACCTAACTAATGGTACAACCGCAAACTTATCAACGTCAGGTTTCTGGGCACTAAATCGATTGCTGGATCATGCAAAACGTACCTGGCGTGGTAAAACAGAGAACCCAACCAATATCGGTGATATGAGCTTATGGGCAAGATTTAATATTAGTGGTCATACTGTCTTGCTGGAATTTACCCCGAACAGCATTTTTAGCCCGTTTAATCTCCCTGCTTTCTCGTGCCCAAATCCAGAACTGTTTCAAGCAGCATGATTGATATCCTTACGGTGAACTTGTTAACTGAATATAAGCTGAAAATACCATGAATATTGATGCCTTACTCACCCCAATCAGTGTGGAATTTCCTTGCGGGGAAGACCTCGAATACGATGATGAATTTCTGGCATTAGAGCAGAACCTAATCGAAAAGCCGGAACAGCAGTTTGGTGATGTACTCATCCCTGCTGAGCCACCCAACTGGATAGAGGTGGAAAAAAAAGCCACTCACCTACTGTCCCGTTCCAAAGATCTGCGTGTCATCATCGCCCTTATGCAAGCATGGTTAAATATTCGAGGAGTATGTGGGTATGCCGATGGACTGAGTTTACTACGCCAAACCCTGGAACGTTATTGGGAAGATGTGTGGCCAAAATTAAAGTTTAATGGTGAATATGATCCCTTATTCCGCCTAAACACGCTGGCCATCATTGAAGATGGTTCACCATGTACGATAAAAGCTCAAAACTCGATTCTACTCAGGAGTGCTTCAACGGAATTGTCATTACAGGAAATTTGTTTACTGCTTAATGGTACGGTAACCGAAATCAAAGATTATACTGGCGGACGCACTAGATTAATTAACGAATTACACCAACAATCTAATAGCCCTGAAATCTTGGCAATCATCACCATTCATGAGCAACTTACTGCCTTGATTGAAATTATTCGCCATAATTTATCCGACAATTACATACCCGAATTGCCACAGTTTTTAAAACAGTTGGATACCATCATCGGATTTTTTCCCATACATAAACCAGGAACAGGTATTCCGGGGCATTCTGGCGGCACAAGAACATTTGAGTCCGAACCTATGCAACAAAACAGCGCAGCGGAGCAAATAACTTCCCCAACCACAATCCTTGAGTCCCTTGAAAAAGGGGCATTTTCCCATTGGCGAGAAATCGAAGTCAGTAACCGTGATGATGCACGCATTTTATTAGAAAAAGCTAAAACTTATTTTCTTCAACATGAGCCAAGCCATCCTGCGCCTATGATGATTGACCGCATCCTACGGCTGATTGACAGTGATTTTATTAATATCATCTACGATCTTGTTCCTGAAGGATTAAATCAGCTTGAGAGCGTTTTTGGTCGCCCCAATAACCCTGATGTGGTGGATTAAATTAGTCGGAATATGTGTACGTTACTTACCAAATTGCGGCTTAAAGCTAAAAAGGGTATCAACTTAGTTATCCAGACAATAACGGAGAATGTGTTATGAAATCCAGTGGACAAAAATTTATCGCACGGAATCGCGCTCCTCGCGTACAGATTGAATATGATGTCGAGCTTTACGGTTCAGAGAAGACGGTTCAATTACCATTTGTTATGGGGGTTATGGCTGATTTAGCAGGAAAACCTGTAGAAGCCTTGCCAGATGTTAATGATCGCAAATTTTTGGAAATTGACATTGACAACTTTGATGAACGCATGAGATCAATCAAACCGCGAGCCGCCTTTCAGGTTGAAAATACCCTGACTGGTGATGGTAAGCTGAATGTCGATTTAACATTTGAAACTATGGAAGATTTTCAACCTGATGCTATAGCCAAAAAGGTCGAGCCATTGGCGCAATTGCTGGAAGCACGCACCCAACTGGCAAACCTGCTTTCTTATATGGACGGCAAAAATGGCGCAGAAAAACTGATTGCCGAGATATTGCAAAACCCCGCTCTGCTCAAATCCTTGGCTGAAACACCAAATCTTACAGATAGCGCTTCAGCAGAAGGTAATGAAGATAAGGAGTAATTGATGAGCCAAATTGAACAAGAAACCCAGATTCAACAGGCACAGGTAGCAAAAGAATATACCCCTGATGAACTAAGTACATTGCTGAATAAGGAGTTTCGTCCGCAAAGTGATCATACCCGTAGTGCCGTTGAAAATGCGGTGAAAACACTGGCACAACAAGCGTTGGAAAACACGGTCACTATTTCTGGCGATACCTATCGTACTATCCAATCATTGATTGCTGAAATCGATACCAAGATATCACAACAGGTGAACCATATTCTGCACCATGAAGAATTCCAGACCTTGGAAGGATCTTGGCGTGGTTTGCATTATATGGTAAGCAACACAGAAACCGATGAAATGCTGAAAATCCGTGTGATGTGCATTTCCAAGAAAGAGTTGAGCAACATACTAAAACGTTTCAAAGGTGTTAGTTGGGATCAAAGCCCAATTTTCAAAAAGATCTATGAAGCGGAATATGGTCAATTCGGTGGCGAGCCATTTGGCTGTCTGGTGGGGGATTACTATTTCGACCATACCGCACCGGATGTTGAACTTCTGCGCCAGATGGCACAAATCAGTGCAGCAGCACACTGCCCATTTATTTCAGGCGCATCACCAAGTGTTATGCAAATGGAATCCTGGCAGGAATTAGCGAATCCACGGGATCTCTCCAAGATTTTCCAAAACACTGAATATGCGCCTTGGCGCAGCTTACGTGAATCAGAAGACGTGCGTTACATCGGGTTGGCACTACCGCGTTTCCTTTCCCGTCTCCCCTATGGCGCCCTCACTAATCCCGTTGATAATTTCAATTTTGAGGAGAATACAGAAGGTCCAACGCATAATAACTACACTTGGGCAAATGCCGCTTATGCTATGGCGGTTAATATTAATCGTTCTTTTAAACTGTATAGCTGGTGTACTTCTATCCGTGGTGTAGAATCCGGTGGTATCGTAGAAAACCTGCCTTGCTACACCTTCCCTTCTGATGATGGAGGGGTGGATATGAAGTGCCCAACGGAAGTCGCCATTAGCGATCGCCGTGAAGCAGAATTGGCAAAAAATGGGTTCATTCCGTTATTGCATCGCAAGAACACAGATGTTGCCGCCTTTATTGGTGCCCAATCCCTGCAAAAACCAGCAGAATACTATGATCCTGATGCGACTGCCAATGCCAACCTTGCTGCCCGTTTGCCCTACTTATTTGCCTGCTGTCGTTTCGCCCATTACCTGAAATGTATCGTGCGCGATAAGATCGGGACTTTTCAGGAGCGTTCAGATATGGAACGTTGGCTTAATGATTGGATTATAAATTATGTTGATGGCGATCCCGTTAACTCATCACAAGGAACTAAAGCGAGAAAACCGCTAGCAGCAGCAGAAGTTCTGGTGGAAGAACTGGAAGGCAACCCAGGATACTATCAGGCTAAATTTTTCCTGCGTCCCCACTATCAACTGGAAGGTTTGACCGTTTCCCTACGCTTAGTTTCAAAACTCCCCTCACTAAAAGGAACCTAATATTAAAAAATTAAGGAATATTTTTTACCTATAGAACTTCTATCTATCCAAAACTTATTTACCCGTCTTTGAATTTCAATACGTATATACCTTTATGCATAGCACCAATATGTATTTATTGGATGCACTTGTTAGTTTCATTCAACTATTCAACTCTCTATATTAAGGAGAAAATTATGTCTATTCCGGGCATTGATGCATATATTAACTTTACTGATGTTAAAGGAGAATCAGGCGATAATGAGTTCAAAGAGTGGACGGCTGTCAGGTCGTTTTCACTTGAAGTAATGAACAATGTTAGTTCGCACTCTCAAGGTTCTGGATTAGGTGCAGGTATCGTGGCAGTTTCTGGTTTGTCTTTGGATATTTTGTTTGACAAGTCTACCATAACCTTGCGCCAATACCTCGTTAAAGGGACACATATCAAGGAAGTGCAACTTAAAGTACGTAGACAAGGAGGTAAACAAGAGCCTTGGTATACATTGGTTTTGACAAATTCCTTAGTCGCTCAATCCAGCCTGATATACGGGGATGGTGGTTTTTGTTCTTCTATCTTCCTGGCCTTCCAAAAACATAAAGAAAGCTATTTCTCTCAAGAATATGGCTCAGGCGCTAAAGGTGCCGAAGTCAGCTATGAATGGGATTCTTACGCCAATAAAGGCGGTTAACATACACAAATCACACATATTAATGGCCTTCCTGTGGATACTCACAGGAGGGCTACCTTTTCAATTTCATTATTTCAAAACGTAATTATCTCTTAATTCATCGTTATCTATAACAATAGGTATCCATACTTATGAGATTCACCATTGTTAATCACTCTGGCTCAAGCTCCCCCCCACAACTGAGTCACGATTTTTCTCCCCCTGGAGGCACAATCGGTCGCAGTACAGAAAATAACTGGTATTTACCCGATGACGGACAAGCAATTGCCAGATTGCAAGCCATTGTGTCTATTTCTGCTGACGGAGAATGCCGGATAAATAATCAAGGCTCTGCCTCTGAAGTTTTACTGAACATGATACCCTTGGCTCCCAATCGCCAAGTTGAAATTCGTGATGGTGATATGCTGAATATTGGCAATTATCAGATCCAAGTTATTGATATCAATAAGAACCCATTACAACAGGCGACCACCCACGGGATCAATGTTGGGCACTCGCTAACTGCCAATGAAACAAAAATTCCCAGTGAAATCTGGGACGTCATTGAACACATTTCAACCACTTCTGCTACCCCATCTTCTTCTGATTCACCCCAAGCTAAACCGGAAATAAACGACAATAACCCTCTGGTAACAAGCCAATATGATAAAGAACGCAACCCAATTGATCCATTAGCAGAAATTGAGCCAACAACCGATTTTGACGCTCTACAATTACGGGCAACAGATCCGATTGCCATGTTCAATTCAGATACCACTTTTCAACAAGAAGACATATTGGATGACCATACACCTACCACGTTATTGCCACATGATGAGGATGATCAAGATGATGATAAACAGGAGGTTGACCCACTGGCACTGTTTTCCGACAAACACATTAAGGCTGCACAATCCGCTAAAGATGATGATCTATTAAATCAAATATTGGATAACGCCATGCCATTGAAGGAACCGGCTAATATAGAAGAAACAGGAAAGGAAACCTTCCACGATTATGACCAAAATCAAGACATACACCATTACCAGGACACACCCGCTCATCAAAATACAAATAACCAAGATGCACACCAGCATCAAAACAATAGCGTCATCAAATTAGAAGGAAAATTACTGGCGGCGTTATTAGATGGTATGGGGCTAAAAGAGATCAACAGGCTGCAATTTGATGAACAAAAAATGTATCAATTAGGACTACTCGTCAGTCAGTTAACTCAGGGTATTATCACTCTCAACACCTTACGTACCCAACTGAACCACGAAACAAACGCAGCCATGCCCCAACCTCAGTCTAACGCCAACAACCCATTTAAACTTTTACCTTCTGGCCAGTCTATTTTGGTGCTGATGCTTTGTCATCATGTACCAGGGTTTATGCCACTTGAACTGGCAACCCGTGACATTTTGATCGAGTTGCAAGCACACCAATCGGGCATGATTGCGGGAATACGTGCTATTACGACAAATATATTGCATTTATTCCATCCCGCTACTCTTGAACGAAAAGCACAGGAAGACAATTACTTGCCGCGTTTTTCTTTGTCATTGGCTAACAACAAAGCCTCAATGTGGGAGTACCTCATCAAACATTACCAAGAAATAGAGAAAGAGTTTAAACAAGACTCTTTCCTGTTTGGTGAAAAATTCCTGCATGCCTATGAAGCAGAAGTTAACCGATATAAAAACTCCCAATTATAATAGCGAATAAGTGAATCATGAACGAGAATATAACTTTATTGCATGGTGGTTATCATAGTCGGAATAACGCTACGCGTATTACTGCCAAAGATAGAATGTTACCTTCTTTATTTGACAGACTCACCGATCATGAACCTGATAAAAAACAAGAAACAATCAGCAATTACATGCTGTCGCACACGGCCTTAAGACAAAATCTCCTAAGGGATTTGCAATGGTTACTCAATAACATCAACAGCGAATACTCGGAAGATCTCACCCCTTTTCCAGAAATTCGCCATTCTGTGTATAACTTTGGTTTGCCCTCCTTAGCAGGTGAATGCATATCTGAAATAGAATGGGGGAATATCCAGAACAGAATCATTACAGCCATTCATATATTCGAGCCACGTATCATTCCCGATGGGCTGGAAGTCAGTTGTATATCCGATCCCCATACATTACCCCTATACAACACTTTATCCATAGAGATAAAGGGATTGTTGTGGTGCGTTCCCTGGCCACTGGAATTCCTGTTCCGCAGTGATATCGATCTTGAAAACGGTTACTTCACTATAAAAGAGGCTGGGTGACCGAGCTGAAAAAACGCCATCCGGCCTATGTGACCATTCCTTAACTTTTAACCACAAGGGTGAATGCAGAAAGATTGCTGAGGCAAGAGTAACGATGACAAAGTCATTTTTGTCTTGCAAACGAGATGCGTTCATATAAGGAATATGGATAATAAACTACTTGAATATTATAACCGTGAATTAGTGTATTTACGGGAAATGGGTAAAGAATTTGCCAAACTCTACCCTAAGGTTGCCAATCGCTTAGGAATGCATGGCATTGACGTTGTTGACCCCTATGTTGAACGCCTGATGGAAGGGTTTGCTTTTCTGACTTCCCGCATTCAATTGAAAATGGATGCGGAATTCCCCCACTTTTCCGAGCAATTACTGGAGATACTGTACCCTAACTATTTATCTCCTACACCTTCAATGGCAATCGTCGAACTCAAGCCAGATACCAGCAAGGGAGATATTAGCCATGGATTTTTAGTGCCGCGAGGCACAATCATGCACTGCCAAACATTGAAAAAGGATGGGATCAATTTCCACTACACCACCACACAAGATGTCACCTTACAGCCGCTGCATCTAAAGAACGTTGAACTTGGCAGGATCCCCGCTAACCTTCCGCTCGTGGCACTGAACCTTCATCAATATGGCGCCGTCAGTGCATTGCGCATTCACCTTGGCTGTCAAGGAAAATTTTTTCTCAATGAACTGGATCTCAGGAAACTGGTATTCTTTCTTTCCGGGCCAGATATTCAATCCCAACGGTTGTTGGAACTGATTATGGAACATTCTGTTGGCATAGTATGCCAGACGCTTGGTGATACCCCCCAATATCAGGTCTTGCCCGATATATTCCCGCATCATGAAGGATTTGATGATGATCAGTCATTACTACCCAATGACTCGCGTAATTTCAGTGGCTATCGACAGCTCCAGGAATATTTTGCTTTTCCGGCACGCTTTCAATTCTTCAGTATCAGTAGCATGGAATCTTTACTAAAACAGACAAAAGAAAAGAGTGAATTTGAGTTAATACTGCTTTTGGATCAAACCGACTCCGAACTGGAACGTTTGGTGGATGCCTCTTATCTGGCCTTGAACAGTACACCGGTAATTAATTTATTCCCTAAAATCACGGAACGAATCTCGGTGGAAGAAAGTACCAGTGAATACCATTTAGTTGTCGATAACATTCGTCCTCTGGATTACGAGATTTTCTCGGTACAACGCCTGCACGGCGCAAACATCAAACGTAAAGAAACACAAATATTCAGGCCATTTTGGTCTACTCTCAGTGATGACAATGGTAATTACGGCTCTTACTTTTCTGTGCGCCGTGAACCCCGTATCTTATCTGAACATACCCGTCACTACGGAACCCGAACCAGTTATGTTGGAACAGAATCCTTTGTCTCTATTGTTGATGAACAGAACTCCCCGTGGCTCAATGAGCTAAAATTCCTGACCGCTGACGTCATGTGCACCAACCGTGACTTATCCGCGATGTTGCGCCAACAGGATCTCAACAGTTTTGTCATGCTAGATTCGATTCCAATCAACCAAATTGTATTTCTCAAAAGACCCACCATTCCACGTCCTGCCTTAGCACAAGGCCCAACCTCTTGGAAACTAATTAGCCAGCTTCAACTTAATTATCTGAACTTCATGGATAAAGATGACGAGCAAGGAGGTACTCAGGCATTACGACAATTGCTGAGCTTATATGCCAACCTTGCAGAGCCAGCCGTCGTCCGCCAGATTAATGGCATCCGACACAGTTCATTAAAAACGATTTATCGGCGGGTTCCTGAGCCTGGTCCGATCGTCTTTGCCCGTGGTGTTAGTATTAGAATTGAAGTGAATGAACAAGAATTTGCAGGAACCAGCCCCTGGCTGTTGGGTAGCGTATTGGAAAAGCTCTTCTCACGACTGGTCACCATGAACTCCTTTACTGAAATGACGCTATATAGCCAGCAACGCGGCAATATCGGATTTTGGCCTGCCCGTATGGGCAACAAGAATTTGCTATAACAGGCAAGAAATGAATATGATGCAAAAAAATTCTATTTCTATTCATCAACTATGCCGTTTGCCGGATAACTTTTGGCAGCAACTCACCCAAACCCCCTGGCAATTCGACTTATTTCAAACCCTGCGCCGTATAGATGCCCAATCTGGGGCAAGTTATATGCTAGGTTTTGCCCCATTACCGAAATATGATCTACTGCGGTTGGGACAAAAAGCTTCCATGATTTTCGCTCCTTCTACTATTGCGGAAGTCAAGCAGCGAGAAAACTCGAAGCTGTATGACATGCTCATTTACAGTTTTGGCTTGTTCGGTCCCAATGGCCCATTGCCACTACATATGACCGAATATGCCTATACACGACAATATAATTATCAAGATCCAACCCTGAATGCATTCGCTAACCTATTCCATCATAGATTAATACTGTTGTTCTATCGAGCCTGGGCCAATACTCAGCCAACCGTATCGCTCGATCGTCAGGATAATCAACGCTTTTGCCATTACTTCTCCTGTTTGGTGGGTATGGGTTTGCCTGCTCAACAAAAACCAGACACCCTCAATGATCACGCGCGTTATTTTTTATCTGGCCATTTATCCCGTCAAGGGCATAACGCAGAAGGGTTAGAAAAAATACTTTCCTGTTATTTCCATGTGCCGCTAAAAATTGTGCAAAATATTCCCCAATGGCTAAAAGTCGAAGTACAGGATCAAACCCAATTAAAAGCAGGACGCAACATGCCACGTTTGGGTAAGTCGGCTTTTTTAGGCCTTGCACTCTACGATATTCAACATAAATTTCGCATAAAATTGGGTCCGCTAAAACTGGCTGAATACAAGATGTTCTTGCCGGAAGAATCCAAATCAAGGCAGTTGCGTGACTGGGTTTATCAATATTTGGGGATTGAATACGCATGGGATGTCCAGTTAATTCTCCACCAGTCAGATGTAAAAGGGATTTGTCTGTCTGAACCGATAAAATTAGGACTAAGCAGTTGGCTTGGAAAAATTAAGCTGGATAAAAATAAACAACCAACCCATCGCGGGGATTTAATTTATAAGCCGGAATGATCCCCCTCTCTTGCCTGCAAAACAAAACTCAATCACTGTCAACAATACTACGGATTATACACTATGTCAGAAATCAGTCGTTCTGTGCTCTTCGGCAAACTTAACCGCATCCTGTTCACTTCCTTAGAGAGTGCCACCACTTTTTGTAAACTACGTGGCAACCCTTATGTTGAATTAGTTCACTGGCTGCACCAACTCATGCAGCAACAAAACAGCGATTTACAGCAAATTATCCGCCACTTTTCACTGGACGAATCTGCGTTGACTAAAGACATTGTTACAGCGCTTGATCGCTTGCCACGTGGAGCCAGTGCCATCTCTGATCTTTCCGAACATATTGATAATGCCGTAGAACGCGCTTGGGTATACGGGTCGCTGAAATTTGGTGTCAATGAAATTCGCAGTGCCCATTTTCTGATAGGCATATTGAAAACCTTTAACTTACGCAATGCACTGAGATCTATTTCTCCCCAGTTTGACCATGTGAATGCAGATACTCTACTCAACAATTTCAACGGCATCTGCAACGATAGCGATGAATCCCAATCAAATGCATCACAGGGCGCAACATTACAGGGTACGGCAAGTTCTTTCCCACAACAATCTTCTCTACAACAATCGTCTCTACAACAATATGGACAAGAACTGACTGCTCGCGCACGCAAGGGTGAAATTGACCCAGTATCAGGGCGTGATGAAGAAATTCGTCAGATTATTGATATTCTGATGCGTCGCCGCCAAAACAATCCACTGCTGACTGGCGAGGCTGGTGTCGGTAAAACCGCCGTCATTGAAGGGCTGGCATTGAAAATTGTAGCGAAAGAAGTGCCTCCACCTTTGCTGGATGTCCAGCTTTGGTTGCTGGATATCGGTATGTTACAAGCCGGTGCAGGTGCCAAAGGTGAATTTGAGTCACGTCTACGCAAAGTGATCGATGAAGTACAATCTAGCCCGACGCCAATCATTCTGTTCATTGACGAAATTCATACCTTGATTGGGGCGGGCGGACAACAAGGAACCGGCGATGCTGCCAACCTGTTAAAACCTGCATTAGCGCGCGGGCAATTACGTACTCTTGGCGCCACAACTTGGTCGGAGTACAAAAAATATGTCGAAAAAGATCCTGCCCTTACCCGCCGTTTTCAAGTCGTTCAAATTCATGAACCCAATGAAAATAAAGCGCTGCTCATGCTACGCAGTCTGGCCAAGGCATTGGAGCAACATCATCATGTGCTTCTGCTGGATGAAGCCATTGAAGCGGCTGTACGCCTTTCACATCGCTATATTCCTGCACGCCAATTACCGGACAAGGCTGTGGCCCTATTGGATACCGCTTGTGCCAGGGTTGCAATCAGCCAATATGCAGAACCCCCCCAACTGGAAAATTGCCGCCATCACATAGATGCATTGCAAATCGAGTTGGAGATTGCCGAACGGGAATTTAAAGTAGGCATCGGTGATAAACAACGTCCGGCAACTATTCTGAACGAACTATCTGTGCTGGAAGCCCAAAAAAACCAATTACAAGAACGTTGGGAGCAAGAACTTTCCTTGATCGATAGAATTATTTCTCTGCGAACACAATTAGACGCAAACCAATACGACAACTTTGAAGTAAAACATGCCGAATTGTCAGGGTTACAGCAACAATTGAAAACCTTACAAGGTGAAGAACCTCTTATCTTTGCTGCTGTAGACAGCAATATTATTTCTTCCGTTGTTTCAGATTGGACAGGAATTCCACTCAATCGTATGGTAAAAGACGAAATCGATGCCGTATTACAGTTGGCTGATACCCTTAGTCAACGTGTTATCGGTCAGTATCATGGATTAGAGTTAATTGCAAAACGCATACGCACTTCACGCGCCAAACTGGATGATCCCAATAAACCTGTTGGTGTATTCATGTTGTGTGGCCCATCCGGTGTGGGCAAAACTGAAACAGCTCTCGCCCTTGCCGAAACACTATATGGCGGAGAGCAAAACCTTATTACTATCAATATGAGCGAATTTCAGGAAGCGCATACGGTATCAACGTTGAAAGGAGCGCCTCCTGGCTATGTGGGTTATGGTGAAGGTGGTGTACTGACGGAAGCTGTCCGACGCCGCCCTTACAGTGTGGTCTTGTTGGATGAAATAGAGAAAGCCCACCCTGATGTGCATGAAATTTTCTTCCAGGTCTTCGACAAGGGTTGGATGGAAGATGGCGAAGGGCGCCACATCGACTTTCGGAATACTATTATTATCCTGACATCCAATGTCGGGGCTGATTTGATCAGTTCATTGTGCATCCAACAGGACACCTTACCGGAACCAGAAAAACTCAGTACGGCATTGCGTAAGCCATTATTAAATGTGTTTCCTGCCGCCCTGTTGGGGCGATTACTGGTGATTCCTTACTCCCCATTAAGTAATGAAGTGATGATAAATATTGTGCACTTACAATTGGAGAGGATTAAAAAACGTCTGTTGGAAAATCACGGAATTACCGCAACATTCGATGATGTCATGGTCGAGCATATCGTCAGTAGGTGTACAGAAATTGAGTCAGGTGGACGCATGGTTGATGCTATTCTGACAAATACCCTACTACCGCAAATCAGCCAGCAACTGCTTTCCGCCAGTGCGCATGATGAACAATATCATCAGCTTCGGGTTTCTCTTGAGCAAGGTGAATTTCAATGTCAATTCATGGATTAAGCAGATAACAAGGGATTACCCATTTGCAGAATTTTCACAGGACACATATCGGTGGTAACATTGGCTTTACACCCCCTCTTCCAATCGGATACTGCCTCAATGAATTTGAAATCGAAGAAGTCATTGGCAAAAGCCGCGGCAGTATTGTGTATCGTGTTTGGGATCACCATCTCAAGCAATCTATTGCTATCAAAGAATATACCCCTCACTCTTTTGCTATACGCCGGCAAGATATGAAACTCAACTTACGAGGAAAAAAGTTAGAAAAACGATTTTATGCTGGGTTGCAAAATTTTATCCGTGAAGCCCACTTGATGTCCTGTTTCGAACATCCCTGTCTCCCCCGCTTTCTGCGCTTTTGGCAACAAAACTGTACCGCATATATAGCCGCTTCCTTTTACAAGGGAATGACATTAAATAAATTGAGGATAAAACACCCACATTTCATCAATGAAAATTGGCTTGGCCAGATACTGTTTCCCTTGTTGAATGCACTTGATTCTCTCCATCAAAGAAATTATTTACATTACGATATTTCCTTGGACAATATTTTGATCCAAGAGAGTCAATCACCGATATTGCTGGATTTAGGATCTACCCGCCAAACAACAACATGCTTGTCTGATGATACAGAGATAACCATTCGATCCGGCTTTACTCCCATTGAGCAATACACTAGCAATGAAGAAAACCAACATGGACCTTGGACAGATCTCTATGCGTTGGGGGCAGTACTCTATACTTTGATTGTGGGTAACCCCCCTCCGGTCAGCATCGTGCGCAATCTTGAAGATAATTATCAGCCTCTGGTCAAGCTGCGTCCAGCGGGATATTCCTTACCGTTTCTGCATGCCATTGACTCTGCCCTGGCAATAAAACCCTCAAGACGGCCACTGTCTATATCCGAATTCATTGCTATTTTTTCAACAAGTTTATAAATTCAAATTACCCCAAGAATCATCAATCAGTGATGTCAGCACATGATCCTGCCAAACTCCGTCAATCATTAAATAGTTCCTGGCATAACCTTCTCGTTCAAAACCTAACTTCTTAAGTAAATTTCCACTGCGATGATTATGTGGCATGTAATTAGCCATAATGCGGTGCATTTTTTGGTGGCGTTGCATATAACGGATTGTCGGTTGCAAGGCTTCATACATTAACCCTTGACCTTGCCATTTTTCGCCCAAAGAATAACCAAGGTAACAGGAATAAAACGCTCCCCGTACAACATTAGTGAAATTAGCAATCCCCATCACTTCATTTTCATTAGGATCTAATAACAAGAAATTAAATGCCGATCCCTGCCGCTGTAATTCCGCAATATAATTCAGCCTATTTGTCCATCCAGAAGGTTGATAAAAACTACCATCTCTTGTCGGTTCCCATGGCTTAAGAAAATCTTTATTTTCTGCATAATATTCAGCTAGTCTATAGGTATCCCGTTCATACACCACACGAACAACCATTCTATTCGTAATAAAGCGAATCTTGGGAGATGTAGAACGATAACCAAACATGTTTTCTCCTGATATTTACCTTGGAAAATTTATTAAGTAATTTAGCGTTTACGGCATTTTTAATCACCATCTGACGATAAAAAAATATCATCTATATCCCTCTACCTTAATACTCAAATTAAGTCCAAAATAACAAAGTATTCACATTTATCTTTTCATATTTCAATGGTGCAAAATGTCATTAGTTTCACAAGCGCGTAGCTTGGGTAAATATTTTCTTTTATTTGATAATCTGTTAGATGTTTTAGGATTTTTTGTTGTTTTTCCCCTAATTTCTATTCGTTTCGTCGAACAACTTGGCTGGGCTGCCGTTATTGTTGGTTTTGCACTCGGTCTGCGTCAACTGGTACAACAAGGGCTGGGTATCTTTGGTGGTGCTATAGCGGATAGGTTCGGTGCCAAGCCCATGATACGGGTATGTTACTTCGGGCTATGGGTTTTGCCTTGATGGTCATGGCATTTGAGCCTTGGATCTTACTCCTTTCCTGCATCTTATCTGGATTGGGCGGGACATTGTTCGATCCTCCAAGGGCTGCATTGGTCATAAAATTAACCCGCCCTCATGAACGTAACCGTTTCTATTCGCTTTTATTGATGCAAGATAGTGCAGGTGCCGTCATTGGTGCACTGATAGGAAGCTGGTTGCTGCAATATAATTTCAATATTGTCTGCTGGATTGGTGCAACAATTTTTGTACTGGCCGCTCACTTTAACGCTTTGTTTCTGCCGGCATACCGTATCTCAACAATTCGTACACCAATCAAGGAAGGTATGGGGCGTGTGATTAGAGATCGGCGGTTTTTTTATTACGTACTGACATTAACCGGTTATTTTGTCCTATCAGTACAAGTTATGTTGATGTTTCCGATCATAATCCATGAAATTTCCGGTACAGCTACCTAATACCGCGAGTGCGAGGGCCTTATGTGTTATTTAATAAACTTCAAATCGTCTTTCCTGTGTCGCTTTTGTTCCTGATAGAAATTTTTATGAGAACCAAAATTCAACAGGTATAGTTCTATTTTTTCTTCAACCCAATGATATCCCAACAATGTTAGCTGGTTATTTAACTGAAATTTGTGAACACGAAGAAAACTTAAATCGCCTTTCTTCTGTTCGCCAATCTCGGGGTCGTCGATAATTTTCTCTATCTCATCTTCCACTACTGCAAGAAGATTTTCAGGTAATTTAGATAACGCTTTAGAGAAACGCCTTGTTTCATAAACATCAATCTTAGGACTTTTTTGTCCTTCTGACATAACGCGACACCTTACTATTGTCGACTTCGCTTTTCGCTAGTAACGAATCAAGGATAAAGGAGTATGGCAAATCTGGGTTATCTTCGGCGATGCGACCTATTTTTGCCCAATGCTCGATTTGCTTTGGCACACTCCTGCTTGACGCTTCTGCGTGGATTTTTACATCACTCACGAAGTCATCATCTAAACGGATACTAATAGCCATCTGCGTATTCTCTCTGCGGGATTTGTATTACATGCGATGTGAGACGCATACGCCTTCGGAAGCGCACTTATAATATGCGCCATTTTGTCAAATAATGCAATCTTTTGTCGCGTTAAATGATTGTATGGTTGCGCGATATGCCAGAACCACTTGAATTTGTTCCGTTATGGGAATTCCCATATCGAATGAATATCAATTAGTTAGGATTGCAGATACGAAAAAGGCCAAGATTTACTTAGCTTAGGAACAACGCCTAATGGCAGGTCTGTTTTTAATGAGTCTTTGCATGTTCCCAATAGGTTGGGTCAATCAACTGCACCTCATATTTGGCCTGATTTGTCTGTTCTATCTGGGCATGGTAACAGCAGAGCCGGCACGTGAAACCCTGAGTGCTTCACTGGCTGATCCACGGGCACGCGGTAGTTACATGGGATTCAGCCGACTGGGGCTGGCATTAGGAGGCGCGTTGGGCTATACCGGCGGAGAGTGGCTCTATGATGCAGGCCACGCCTTGAATATACCGCAATTACCGTGGCTCCTGCTGGGATTGGTGGGCTTAGTTACCATTTATGCCCTGCACCATCAGTTCAACCAGAAGAAAATTGAACCTATCATTATTAGCAAGCATTAATCATATGATGAGCTAATTAAGTAATAATTAGTGTAAGATCTGCTCATTGAAAACAAAAGGAGACAACAATGAGAAGATTTTTCTTAGGGGTAATCTTGCTACTGACAGGATTAATCAGCGGCTGTGATCAATTCAAGGAAGTCAGTATTAACGAAGGTTTGCTGAATGATTATTTATTAAAAAGAGTTCATTATCAAAAGCAAATTAGCCTGCCCGCGGCGACCAAAGCCAATATCACACTAGGAGATTTGACCAGTCAGATCGGCCGCCAAGATCTAGAAAAAATTGAATTATCGACTCTGGCAAAAGTTCAATTAGTGACCTTACTGGGAACGGTTCATGCTGATATGAAACTGACTATTAGGGCTAAGCCGATATTTGATGCGGAAAAAGGCGCTATTTTCATTAAGGGATTGGAAATCGTAGACTACCAAACCACACCAGAAAAAGTCGCCACGCCAATTAAAACGTTACTCCCTTATTTGAATGTGTCTTTAAGTGAGTTTTTTGATGCACACCCGGTTTATGTTTTAAATCCAGAAAAAAGCAAGTCTGAAGCTGCTGCTTTAAAATTAGCCAAAGGCTTGGAAATTCAACCCGGTAAATTGGTTATTGATTTGGTTGATAAATAATTTTCATTATCGATAAAATAGTAAGGGCGGGTTATTAAATAACCCGCCCTTACTTATTATCGCTATTTACCGATTGGCTTATCTATATGAGTTGTCACTCTACTTCCAGCTCTTCACGTAACGCTTGCAATGCCTCTCGAGTAATAATCACCAACGTCCGATAAAAACCGCTGGTCGCATGGGCTTCAACTTTACCAAGAAATTGCCCACACCAAGGCAACAAATATTCATCAAACAACTTAATCTGGGCCTGGACTTCATCCTCTGCGGCCTGATCTTCCAACCATGATGCAGCCAACAATAAGGAGCCAAATTGATCAGCAGGGATATCAGTCAAAGGCATGCCTCGCTCCACCAAAAACTGGCGTACTTCACTTTCATCTTTATCAGTATAATCAGAGCGGCAGACTGCAACGCCCGCAGACGCTCCAGTAAACAAGGCATGATAATCGGCTTCAACCACCGATAACTCACTGTTTTTCTGTAACCTATCCAATAACTCATCCTGATCCAAAGGCCACAATGGTTTCAATTTTCCCTCAGTAATCATGGTGATTACAGGTTGCAAAACAGGATCTTTTGGTGCCCGGTTAAACAATGTTCCCAATATGCGGCAGACAACAGAAAATTCGTTCATGGTTTAATTCACCCCCAATAACTTACCTAAATAATAAATATTTGTTATTGTCCCTAATCGTCTGCCTTGCTGTAAAGCGACTTATTAATAACCAAAGGTCATATCAACAAGGCCAATGGGTGATTCACCTTTTTCCATTCGTCGAATATTGTCACAAATCATATCCATAGCTTCATCAGGAATAGTCTTAGCCGCGATATGTGGAGTGATATTAATGCGTGGATGAGTCCAGAAAGGATGCAAATTTGATAGTGGTTCTTCAACAAATACATCAAGGGTCGCACCAGCCACATAACCTTTATCAATGGCTGTCAGCAAATCTTGCTCTACCAATTGAGCGCCTCGTGCAATATTGATCACATATGAGCCAGATTTTAACTGCCTGAATAATGAAAGATTTAAGAGACCACGAGTCTCTGGCGTATCCGGCAGGATATTAATCAATACCTTACATTCAGAAAGAAAGTCATCTAATTGTGCTGTCCCATAAAAATTCTCAACCTGATCAATTTGTTTTGGCGTTCGGCTCCAACAACGAACGTTGAAATCAAATTCTTTCAATTTTTCAATAACGCTACGCCCCAAAACGCCTGCCCCCAAGACACCAATAACAAACTCTTTTCGATTATGGGAAGGCATGGGATTCCAAAGACGCTGTGCTTGATATTGTTTATATTCATCCATGCGGCGGAAATAATATAAAACTGAGGAAACCGCATATTCCTGCATTTGCTGTGCCATGCCCGTATCTTCAAGACGTATTAGCGGTATTCCCTTAGGCAATGTCCCCGGATTTTCTAATTCTTGTTGAAGAATGGCATCCACTCCAGCCCCAAGTGAAAATATCCCTTTGATATCCTGGCGGTTAGCTAACATTTCATAGGGAGATAACCAAACTA
This sequence comes from Xenorhabdus ehlersii, assembly GCF_003610465.1. Taxonomy (GTDB): domain Bacteria; phylum Pseudomonadota; class Gammaproteobacteria; order Enterobacterales; family Enterobacteriaceae; genus Xenorhabdus; species Xenorhabdus ehlersii. The sequence continues at coordinate 367,080 of NZ_RAQI01000002.1, forward strand.
AAGCATAATCAGCAGGGGCGTTATCACCACTAATCCATTGCCGGACGTTAGCCTCAGGTAATCTAGCGTGTATTCCCTGAATCCATTTATCGCAATTAAAATTGGGGGAAGAGTGAAAGAAAATGATGTTCATAAAATCTCATTCCTTTTTGTTTTTCTAATAGGGTTAACTTATTGCCGAAAAGGTTGCAAGCCTCCAATTAGGAAGGTGGGAATGAAAATATTGATAATGTTATCTGGTTAACAAATTTGCCATGATTCGTTGCAACAAAAAAAGCACTTTTATTCCCGTAATTGACTACCAGCCACACAAATTGTTTTTTATTTGTCTAATCGGTCAAAAAGCCTGAAAAAATCGCCATAAGCCTGTTGACGCCTGCCCTGCTTTTCCCTATAGTAGCGCCCCGTTGCAGCGACGAACTCAAGAGAAATCACTGCAATATAAAATATGGTGAGGTGTCCGAGAGGCTGAAGGAGCACGCCTGGAAAGTGTGTATACGTGAAAACGTATCGAGGGTTCGAATCCCTCCCTCACCGCCATATTCTATGAAAGAGTCTGAACAGAATGGTCAGGCTTTTTTAATGCCCGACAAATTAACCATAAATAGTTGGGTTCATTAGTAATACGATTACAATAGTGCATTCTTATTGAATGCAACAAAAAAATTCGGTGAGGTGTCCGAGAGGCTGAAGGAGCACGCCTGGAAAGTGTGTATACGTGAAAACGTATCGAGGGTTCGAATCCCTCCCTCACCGCCATATTCTATGAAATAGCCTGAATATCAATTCAGGCTATTTTTCATCCAAAATACCCAATAAAACCGCCTATACCACCAGCATAGTGTAGAATCACATAAGCACCAAATGCTTTTGCCAGTAAAGTGGCAACAGTGCCAATACCCGAAGTGCCACCGTGGACTAAAACCGTTTCACCCGCTTTCAACTTGCCACGTTGGAATAGATTCACCCATACCGAATCTGCCGGAATCTGGATACGGACATCCAAACGACAGCGTTCGGGCAGATGGGTGTGCTGACGGTGGAACATGCGAATCGTGATGCCACCATCCCGTGGGCGTTAGGTACGTGATGGGAACGAGGTAAGAGCATGGGTTATTCCTTTAACCACTCAAGGGAATTGGTAAAAAATATTCACTTTAATTTCAGATGTTAATTAATTGTTAAGCATTATTCGCTTGTTATTGGGTGAAAATGGGTTTACTAGGTTAATTGGTCTTTGTTGTAGTCAACAAAATAAGGTGAATAAAATGAAAAAATACGCGCTTCTTTGCCTGTTGGCGGGTTCGGCTATTCTACCACTGCAAACTTATGCCGACACTCCCGTTATTTCCCCGAGTGATCCTTTATATCTTATTTGCGTACTAATACCTACGTTGCCGTGGTGCGATGTTGTGCCCATTATTCCTCCGGCAACCCTGCCAAATTAACTAATGTAACATACTAAAATAAATCGAGTAGGACGGTAAAATTCTCGCCGTCCTCACGTAATGACACTGCATTTAGTCCTGCCACCCCAGTATCATTTGCTCTGGGGTGGCAATGTGTTGTTCTCCATCCAAATAACCCCCTCTGGCTTTTGGTCATGCCTCCAATAGTTAGATAGTTATGATATACCTCCTCTTGATTTTTTTCTTGGGGATTGCCATTAATTGTGAGATCGCAGCCATGAATCAGTAATTGCCATATCATCTTCCTCAAAAATAATACAGCTTTTAATGTAGTTTATGTACGCACTCGTGTACATCTTTTTCATGACTGCATATAGCTGTTAATGACTAATTAATATTAGTCTTATAGTGAATAAATAAATTAAGCGTTCCTCCCCAAAAGACACCGCCCGATAGACCACAGATAAAACCAAACAGTAAATTAAAACTGAAAGAATATAACAAATTAGAGTTAATACTCATCATGGCAGAAATAATAAATTTTACTATAAAAACAGTAAGAATCAGACTCAAAGTCAAAGGAGTTCCTGAACGAATGATTGAGCCATCTTCATGACCCTTTCTTAATCTTGGTTGACTACGCCATAAGCCCCATCCGATACCCCCACCCACCAAAATACCTACAATAAGCGCCAGGAATGCCGAATCTGGAAATGTCGTTTCATTTAATACACTATAAACAGCCCATATTAAAAACAAAACTGGCATAAAAAACAGTCGATCAATACGCATTTCTCTGTCATATAATGCATTGATACCCCGTTTAATCAGAAAAATAAATAAAATCCAAACCCAGATAGGAGTACCTTTAATAATGGCTAAAATTGACATATTACTCACCCTTCTTACATTGAGCATTAAGCCCTTTACATTTTAAATAAAATAGTCCATCCTTCATATTTATTCATCATTAAGCTGTCAATTCTTAATATGATATGGACAGAGTCGTTATGTCAGTATCAGTTACTGATAACATGCAGGGATAAAAGTAACAAATCAAAATAATACCAAAAGTAAACAAATTGCACTTTAATTTACATTCTCAGTAACCTTATGAAAAACAAAAATCACTCAATAACAACCTCCCATTTTTAACCACAATATAGGGGATAAGCGGTGACATTTTTAGGAATAGTCAATAGTAAAGAATATAAGACATGGAAACACCCAACACCTTTTCTCCCTTACTTTCATTTTCATGAAATCCATGAATCAGAATCTATAAAGATACCAGCGAAAGAAATAATCCAAGCTGTAAAAGACTTTGAAATGACCGATGATTTATTTATTAAAACTTTGTCCAAAATCAGAAATATGCCAACTTATTTAATTAATAAATTAGGAAGAAAAAACAATAACCAAGAATTTGGCTTAAAAACCTTTACCCCACTTAATGAAAATAGCCATGAAATATCAATGGGATTAACTGGTAGGTTTTGGCAAATGGATTTAGGTATCATACACCAAGCTGATCTGGAATCATTTATTAACTTTGATGATCATAAATCAGCCAAATTGGTGCTGCGCTTTTTAGTCAGGGAACATCTTAATGGCTATCATTCACTAGTGACCGAAACATTCATTTTTTGCCCCAATGATAATGTCAAGAAAAAATTTACTTTTTACTGGTTTATAATTAGGCCAGCCAGTGGGTTTATCCGAAAAAGAGCGCTATCTGTAATAATTAAAAAGTTAAAAAATAAACATACCTGAGACACAATTAATTTTCTTATTAAGGAAATGTAATCACAGTTCTCAGGCATGATAAATTTACACATCTGATATTAATGCGACAAAAATTCCTTCAAAAATGGCATCAATAACTCAGGCTTTTCTTCATGAGGAGAATGACCAGTAAAAGGAATATTTAATAAGTAAGAATGGGTGACTTGATCAACTAACTCAGTTAAGTAAGTGCGTGACACTAAGCTATCCTTATCCCCCCGCACTGCCATTAATTCACAAGTGATCTTACGGATAGATTGATTTGGATAGCCGTCGTCACTAGCATCAAGCCACATAGTAACAACACTGCTTATCAGTTTGTTGAAATCTGCTTTCGGATTCAATCTATAGTAGTTATCATAGCTGCCCGGCAACATCGCCTTCCAGCTTTCCGCTGTAATTTGTTTAAATATATCTCGTGCCGGATCATTTCCTTTTAAGATCCAATGAGCACCTATCGCCACCATTTTATCAATTGAAACGATCCCAGCAGCAGCCAATCGTAACGCAACAATACCTCCGTCACTATGACCAATAATACTGCATTTCTCTAACCTTAAATGGTTGGCTATCGCTTCTACATCTTGTTGGAGACGTTTATACGATAGGCTTTTTTGTCCCAAAGTCGATTTTCCCTGCCCTCGGCTATCTATGCCAATCAGTTGATAAGACTTTCCAAGATCGCCTACCAATCGATTAAACGTTTCAATGGTACTTAAACCACCATGTAAAAAAATGAGTGGGTAACCATTGGCATTACCTTGGATCTCATAATAGATATGGGCACCGTCAACTTCTAAATAACTACCATCTTGATGATTAAAACCAAACATAGAACATTATCTCCTTTATGCTTCTTTACCTGCAGTAAATGCTATAGGTTTAACAACAGAAACGAGTTTTGCTGTCTCGGTTTTTTCAACCACAGCTTTTAGTCTTGAGAGTGTTTCCACCAAGTCTTGCGTCACTTGCTTAAAAAAACTGACTGCTTGGGAGTCAGGAAGATATTTTTCAGGCTCAAAAGAAACACTCACCTGAATGCCATTTGCCATGTGACTTTCGTCGGTTAAAATTTGATGACAGAAAGTTAACATTCCCATCTGTGGCAGATTGACTTGGTCAGTAAATTCTTTATTGATTTCAATATTTGCAAGATAGAAACGAATTTCCGGCATACCACTCAATACCATCCTGCCGTATTGCCCTGTTTTCACTTCACCTTCAAATTCAAAATACTCAAGATCAACTTCCCATTTTTTTCGTAAATCAAAATTGACATAATGGGACCAAATATGAGATGGCTTTGCATTTACCGATGTAGAAAAGGTTAGGGTTAACATAAAAAGACTCCAACAGCCAGATAGCGGGTTCAGTACATTAAGAGCCCTCAAGATAACAAACCCGTGTGACAGTTTTTGTCAGTAGTTAATGCACTATTTTTCCATTTCCCGCCATTCTTTAAGTAAAGACTGTCTTGAACGGGGATAACACTGTTGTTCTATCTTCAAATGGCTCATTCTATCCGATCTGAAATGGCGAAATGTTTTTCTTAATTCACACCAACCAATAACAATACTGATATTCTCAAAATATCCCAATGCAAATGGCCATATTGTTCTTGTCGATTGATTGTTTTTGAGATCTAAATAAGTGAAAGTGATTTTATGCCGATGACTGATCGCTTGCCGTATTTGCGGGATATCAATGGAAGGTTCAATTTTCGTAGTAGCTGGCCCAATTAATAATGAATTTGTCTCAAGATATTGTTTGAGTTCTGTTGGGATAACCGCTGCAATTTTATTGATCGCACTGTTTGCAGATGTTTTTAATTGTGAATCAGCGCGTTTTGCCACCCAACTAGCCCCTAATACCAAGGCTTCCATCTCATTTTGCGTTAACATCAACGGTGGTAAAACAAATCCCGGCTGTAAGACATAGCCTATACCCGCTTCTCCCTCGATACTTGCACCTTGAGCCTGTAAGGTCGCAATATCCCGATAGAGAGTCCTTAAGCTAATGTTCAACTTCTGCGCCAATACCTTGCCCTGCACGGGAAAATGATAACTGCGTAATATTTCCATCAAAGTTAACAAACGTTGTGTCCTAGACAATTTATCATATCCTTAATGTTAACCAATTGATTCATCCAAACTGCATTATCATTATTCCATAATTGCTTTTAAACTGTATAACAGCAGCAAATCTGTTACTAGCACCAATTCTGGGCATTGCGATGACTCACTCAAGGTAAAATTAGACGAGTTGGTTAACTTTTTGACATGTAACACTTTTCTGATCTGACAAAAGCGATATGCTGGTATTACTTCTTTCAGTTCATCATCTGCTATCTTATTTTTTGGTTCTTAATTAAATGAATACTCGTAAAGTTAGGGGAATACGTCCATTTAGTGCGCTTATTGACGCTTGTTGGAAAGAAACTTACTCTTTTCACCGTTTTATCAAAGACATGATTGCTGGGATCACCGTGGGAATAATTGCTATCCCACTGGCAATGGCTCTGGCAATCGGCAGTGGTGTTGCACCACAATACGGCCTGTATACTGCGGCCATTGCCGGTATTATTATTGCTGTGACCGGAGGATCACGTTATAGCGTTTCCGGCCCAACAGCAGCTTTTGTGGTGATACTCTATCCTGTATCACAGCAATTTGGCCTCAGTGGCTTGCTTATCGCCACGCTTATGTCAGGCATTATTTTGCTTATCATGGGATTAGCGCGATTTGGCCGACTGATTGAGTACATTCCACTGTCTGTTACGCTTGGGTTCACTTCTGGTATTGCTATTACTATCGCTACCATGCAAGTGCAAAATTTTTTCGGCCTGAAACTAGACCATGTGCCGGAAAATTATATTAATAAGGTAATTGCCCTCTCCCAAGCGTTTCCTTCATTACAACTCAGCGATACCCTCATCGGTTTAACAACCTTGCTGGTATTGATTTTCTGGCCAAAACTAGGGTTAAAGTTACCCGGTCACTTACCGGCGTTAATGGCAGGTACGGGTATCATGGGGATCATGCATTTGTTAGGCCATGATGTGGCAACAATTGGTTCATCATTTAGCTATACGCTGGAAGATGGTACACAGGGCCAAGGTATTCCCCCTATTCTTCCCCAATTTATCCTGCCGTGGCAATTGCCTGATACTCACTCTCTTGATATTAGCTGGAATACAGTATCAGCATTACTGCCCGCAGCATTTTCTATGGCAATGTTAGGGGCAATTGAATCCCTGTTATGTGCCGTTATTCTGGATGGTATGACCGGAAAAAAACACCATTCCAACAGTGAATTGATCGGCCAAGGAATGGGTAATATTGTCGCCCCCTTCTTTGGTGGGATCACGGCAACTGCGGCTATCGCCCGTTCAGCCGCCAATGTGCGGGCAGGTGCAACCTCACCAATTTCTGCTATCGTTCACTCCCTGCTGGTATTATTGGCACTGCTGGTTCTTGCCCCAATGCTTTCTTATTTACCGCTGGCCGCTATGTCAGCCATTTTGCTGATTGTAGCTTGGAATATGAGCGAAGCCCATAAGGTCATAGACCTCATTCGCCGTGCCCCCAAAGACGATATCATTGTCATGTTGCTGTGTATGTTATTAACTGTTCTGTTTGATATGGTGGTGGCAATCACAATAGGCATTGTGTTGGCTTCACTACTGTTTATGCGCAAAATTGCCAATATGACCCGAATCAGCATTTCTTCTGCAACAAATCATGATACAGGTTTGTTGGTTGTGCGAATTAATGGTCCTCTGTTTTTTGCAGCTGCGGAGCGCATTTTTACTGAACTGAAAGAACAAGGAACCGATTATCACACCATTATTATGCAGTGGGATGCTGTTCCGGTTCTGGATGCAGGTGGGCTACATGCTTTTCAAGGATTTGTTCGGGAGATGGGAAAAGAGAAACATCTCGTTGTGTGCGATATCTCCTTCCAGCCCTTGAAAACGTTGGCACGAGCCAAAGTCGAACCAATTAAAGGGCAATTGAGCTTTTATGCCACTTTATCCAAAGCACTGAAAGAAATAGATTAACCTAAATCTCCAAATAAGAATATTAGGTGCATTTTTTGGTCTAATATTCTTATCGTTATTGCAAAATTCACAATAAGCTTATTTTTCCCCCTAAAATTTGACTTAAATATGAACGCAGATATGGAGAATTTTCATGCTTTTTTCACTCAATAAACATCTTATGGCAACAGCATTTATCGTTTTTTCTTCCGTTACGTCATTGTTTGTCACAGATTCCATGGCTGCTGAAGAAGTCATACATATAGATTTTCAATTTGATAAATTCTCTCTGCCGGTAGCAACTCTCGAAATTGATGGAAAAAAGCAAAATTTAATGCTCGATACAGGTGCATCTCAAGCCCTCCATTTAACTAAAGAGTTTATGTCGGAAATCTCAGGCTTAGTGATAGATCCTGAAAAAGCACGCTCTACTGACATTACAGGCAAAGTTTTTTTTAATGATAAATTTCACATTCCACAACTTTCGATAAACGGAATGATATTTAAGGATATTACCGGAGTTTCGCTAACACCATGGGGAGTGACCTTGTTAGGTCAAGAAAAAAAGCTTCCTACTTCGATGGTAATGGGCCCTAACTTATTCAAAGATAAAGTTGTTCTTATCGATTACAAAAACCAGAAATTGTCAGTTTCTGATCATTTGCAAGCGTTGGACGTCAATGTGACTGATGGTTGGAGTGAATTACCGTTGAGACTCACTCAAGAAGGCATTGTTGTCAAAGTTTCACAAAACGCCAAGAATTACAACATGATCCTGGATACTGGTGCATCAGCTTCCGTTTTTTGGCAACAAAGGTTGCAATCACCTCCAGTTATCCTTCCCTGCGGGGCTTTGAGAGAAGATCTGGACAAAGAAGAATGCATTGTATCGACGTTTCAACTTGATGAGAAAAATGCTAAAAAAATAAAACTGAATTCACTACTGATTGATGGAGATTTTAATCATTTAAATGCGGATGGACTAATTGGAAATAACTTCTTCAATCAATATGCAGTATTAATTGACTTTCCTGGTAAGAGATTATTTATTAAAGATAATGCGTAAAAAATCAGCGGTTACAGGGCAAAATGTCTGTAACCGCATTATCAAAAAACCAAACAGATCCCGTGATTATTTGCTGGTATCCAACTCTGGGAAATTTTTCACCACATCATCAATGGCTTTTATCTGCATCAGGAATGGCTCCAGTTTTGCCAACGGCAATGCTGATGGGCCATCACATTTTGCATTTTCTGGATCAGGATGGGCTTCAAGGAACAAACCGGCAATTCCTACCGCCATACCAGCACGTGCCAACGCTGACACTTGCGCACGGCGACCGCCGGAAGCTGCACCAAAAGGATCACGGCATTGCAATGAGTGAGTGACATCAAAAATCACCGGTGAACCATGAGTCGCCTGTTTCATGACACCAAAGCCCAACATATCGACGACCAGATTGTCGTAACCAAAATTACTGCCACGGTCACACAGTATTACCTGATCGTTACCGCCTTCTTTAAATTTTTCAACGATATTTCCCATCTGCCCTGGGCTAACAAACTGAGGTTTTTTGACATTAATAACTGCGCCAGTTTTTGCCATCGCTTCAACCAGATCAGTCTGGCGGGCAAGGAAAGCGGGAAGCTGGATGACATCAACCACATCTGCAACAGGTTGGGCTTGCGCGGGTTCATGTATATCAGTGATGATCTTCACGCCAAAAGTCTGCTTCAGCTCTTGAAAGATTCTCATTCCCTCTTCCAAACCAGGCCCGCGATAGGAATGGATCGAAGAACGGTTAGCCTTATCAAAAGACGCCTTAAAAACATAAGGAATGCCCAGTTTTTGCGTTACAGTCACATAGTGTTCACAAATACGCATGGCCAAATCCCGTGACTCAAGGACATTCATACCGCCAAACAGTACAAAAGGCAGATCATTTGCGACCTTGATGTCACCAATATTAACCACTTTCTGTTGCATGTTTATACCTTCTCTTGTTAAGGACAAATAAATTTGCTGTATCCATAAAATAAATAAGAAGCAGAGAAATGCCGCTTTATAACGCCTTTAATGGAGGATGAGCGCTCTCTGATCAATAGAGTTAATCTGCATTTTTATCATTTCTGAGATCGGGTCCTCAGGGCAATGCTCCACGAAATAACTCAAATCTGAAACAGCAATGTGATTACAATCGAGCTGCGCATAAATCAGCCCTCGGTCGCGGATTTCATACGGATCTTCGGGATCGAACATCAGCACGACTTCGCTGGCTTTTAACGCCAACTCCATCTTTTTCTCTTCCATTAAGGAAATTTTGATAATATCGGTAACTTTTCGCACAATGCTGTTATTATCGGCTTCCTGTAAGTCCTTATTTTCCAAACGAACCATCGGGCCAATATTACCTTTCAACCAGACATCAAGGATATGTTCGTTGAGCGTATCGCCATTCATCGGGTTAATAAACCATGTCGGCTCATCAGCCAAATCAACCCGCAAGATTAACTGTGTCGGGAATATAACAGGCTGTACGGGCAATGCCAGCGTCTGGGCAATATGGGCAAATATCGTCCCCAATGTTACGGGAGCGCCTTGGCGTGAACGCAATACATTATCCAACCACAAGGTATCAGATAAACAATACACCCCATTCGCTCCACCAAATTTCCATTCTCGATAAAAAAGCGTCAACAGTGCTTGTAATTTTGCTTTGGTGTCAGTAATAAAGGAAAGTTTTTGTCGCGCTTCTTCAACCAATGCCGTTAACTGCTCAGTCACCATTGTGTGGTGGAAATCAGGACGAATGGCCCGTGTTACCAGAATAATACCATCTATCAGGGAAGCATTATTGAATTCATAATTAACTATGGTTTTCATCTTTATTCCATCGACCTACCGTGATACGTTCGTTACCACCATAATCCTGAAAAGTTGCTATCTGTTGATAACCTTTTTCCAAAAATAGGTTTCTGACAACGATTCCCTGTTTCCAGCCATGTTCCAATAATAGCCATCCATTTGGTAACAGGAAGTGGCGAGCCTGCTCTATAATTGTCTGCAAATCTGCTATGCCATTTTGTGCAGCGATCAATGCAGTGGCTGGTTCAAACCTGACATCTCCTTCGCGCAAATGAGGGTCAAGCTCATCAATATATGGAGGATTACTGACAATCATATCAAATTGTTTTTCACCAACCGCAGAAAACCACTCACTTTGCAGAAAATTCACATTGTGAACAGACAATTTTTCCGCGTTTCTCGCAGCATTATGTTTTGCTAATGCTACTGCATCAGGATTGATATCCACCCCAGTGACATAGCAATCATGCCGCTCACTTGCCAGCGCCAATGCAATTGCCCCTGTTCCCGTGCCGAGATCCAAGATCTGTGCCGATGATTCAGGCAATAGTTCCAAAGCTTTTTCAACCAAGCATTCCGTATCAGGACGTGGGATTAAAGTTGCTGGTGATACAGTCAGGGGCAACGACCAAAATTCACGCTCCCCCACAATATAAGCAATCGGCTCTCCCTGAATACGACGGGCCAACAAAGCATTAAGCTGGTTAACTGCTTCTGGAGAAATCGATGTTTCATTGAATGCAATTAAATAAGTACGGGAACGCCCTGTTACGTGTTGCAACAGGATTTCTGCATCACGCTTAGGGCTATCACTTTCAGTCAACTGCATAGCTGCATGCCGGAGCCAATGTTGATAATTCATCAATCCTGCTCTGATAATGCGGATAATTGGTCTGCTTGATATTCAGTAATGATAGGTTGGATAAGCATGTCCAGTTTACCTTCCATGACTTCCTCAAGACGGTATAACGTTAGGTTGATACGGTGATCAGTAACCCGTCCCTGTGGGAAGTTATAGGTGCGGTTGCGATCTGAACGGTCACCGGTGCCGAGCAAATTGCGGCGTTCAGAGGCTTCGGCTTCCTGACGCTTTTGCATCTCAGCGGCACGAATACGCGCCGCAAGCACAGACATCGCTTTTGCTTTGTTCTTGTGCTGGGAACGCTCATCCTGACACTCCACAACAATCCCCGTTGGCAGGTGGGTAATGCGAATTGCGGAGTCAGTGGTATTGACGTGCTGTCCGCCCGCGCCGGAAGAGCGATAAGTATCAATTTTCAGATCGCCTGGATTGATCTCCGGTAATTCCGCTTCCGGGATTTCTGGCAGGATAGCCACTGTACAAGCAGAAGTATGAATACGCCCCTGGGATTCTGTTTCCGGCACACGCTGAACACGATGACCACCAGACTCAAATTTCAGGTGACCATAAACTTGCTCACCAGAAATTTTGGCAATTACTTCTTTATATCCGCCATGTTCACCTTCATTGGCACTCATGATCTCAACTTTCCAGCGACGGGATTCTGCATAACGGCTATACATACGGAATAAATCTCCGGCGAATATCGCAGCTTCATCACCGCCCGTTCCAGCACGAACTTCAAGGAAACAGTTGCGCTCGTCATCCGGATCTTTCGGTAATAACAGCATTTGCAGTTGCTGTTCCAGCTCTTCATTACGAATTTTTGCGTTTTTGAGTTCTTCCTGCGCCATTTCCCGCATTTCGGGATCATCAAGCATCATCTCAGCTGTTTCAATATCATCCTGAACGCTTTTCCAGACTTTAAAACAGTTAGTCACATCGGTCAGTTGAGCATATTCCTTTGATAACGCGCGAAAACGCTCTTGATCAGCGATAACCTCAGCATCACCGAGGTGAGCCAAAACTTCTTCATGGCGTTCTTGCAATGCTTCCAATTTAGCGACAATAGAAGGCTTCATTCGTAATATCAGACCTTATTTAGAATAGGGTTAGGTTAGTTATGATCCAGCCCAAGGCTGTCCCGTAATAGATTCAGGCGTTCCAAATCGCCATCGCTGGCAGCCTGTTGGAGAGATTTAGTCGGTGTATGGATCAGACGATTCGTCAACTGGTAGGTCAATTGGTTAATGATCTGTTCAGCATCAGCGCCTTGCCTTATGGACATCAATGCTTTTGCCGTCATTTCAGCCCTAATTTTCTCTGCCTGTTCTCGATATTCGCGAATTGTATTAACAGCGCCTTGAGAACGCAACCAATCCATGAAATGGCTGCTTTCTTGTTGCACAATCCCTTCCGCAACAACTGCCGCTGCTTTACGTTGGGCAAGATTTTGCTGAATGATAGCCTGTAAATCATCTACGCTGTACAGATAAACATCACTCAATTTTTCCACATCTGGTTCAATATCGCGAGGAACAGCAATGTCAATCAGCAACATGGGTTGGTTACGACGTAATTTCAACGCCCTTTCGACCATACCTTTACCAATGATCGGCAATGGACTGGCGGTGGAGCTAATGACAATATCCGCTTCAGCCAATCGGGTATCGATATCCGGCAGGGAAATAACTTCTGCATTGACTTCACTGGCAAGCATTTGTGCCCGCTCTTTTGTCCGGTTGGCGATCATCATGCGATTCACACCATGCTCTTTTAGGTGACGGGCAACCAGTTCAATCGTTTCCCCCGCTCCCACCAACAGGATATTCAGTTGGGAAAGGGATTCGAAAATTTGCCGTGCAAGTGTACAGGCAGCAAATGCTACAGAAACGGCATTGGCGCCAATTTCTGTTTCTGTTCTGATCCGTTTAGCCACCGAGAAAGATTTTTGGAATAAGCGTTCCAGTTCACTCGACAGAGATTGATAATTTTGCGACTCAGCGAAAGCCTTTTTCACCTGCCCCAAAATCTGCGGTTCCCCCAATACAAGGGAATCCAGGCCGCTTGCAACTCGCATTAAATGCCTGACGGCCGCATTGTCTAAATGCCAGTAGAGGCTGCCGGTCAAATCATCAGGGTCAAGCTGATGATATCTGCATAGCCAATGAATTAGCTGTTCTTCAAAATTACCCTGCAGTTCAACACTGAGGTAAAGCTCTGTACGGTTACAGGTGGACAGCACAACGCCGCCTCGCACCAGTGGTTGTTGGAGCAAGTCATCAAGCGCTAATCCTATTGTGTCAGGAGAAAAAGACACCCGCTCACGTAAAGAAACAGGCGCTGTTTTATGGTTGATACCGAGTGCTAATAAAGTCATCTTAACTGCATTGAGTTATCATAGGGGGCAAGATCATGATGATATCGATAATTATTCTCATAAACTCACACCCTTCATAAGGACTCTCATTGGTCGAGCATTCTACTTGATGCATCAGTGCAATAAAAGTCAATCAGACGGTTCTGCGATAATTTTATTCGAGAATTCTCAGCAAACTTTCGTTAAATTACCCTCTATGATTATAGACTTGAATAGCACGCTTTAAGTTGTCATATAGATATTGCCATATTTATAACCGACAGAGTTTTATAATCGACAGAATACTAAGCTTTCTTACCACCAAGGGTTACCGTATGAAAATGTCTGCTTTTTTTCGCTTACTTCCCCTCTCCGGTGTTTTACTGACTGCCTGTACACTCACGCAACCCCCTATGGGCACGGGATCAGCGGATACACCACAATGGCACACCCGTGAACAGCAACTGCAAAAACTAGGGCATTACCAAACCCGAGGTTCTTTCGCTTACCTGGCAAATGAAAAAAAAGTCTACGCCCGATTTTTCTGGCAACAATATTCACCTGACAATTATAAGTTACTGTTACTCAATCCATTGGGTACAACAGAATTGGAATTATTCGTCGAACCGAATATGATTCAGATCACTGACAATAATGGTAAAAAATATCTCAGTGATAAACCCGAATTTTTAATTTACCAACTGACCAATATGAATATTCCTCTGGATAATCTAAGAAGCTGGATTATCGGTTTGCCTGGTAATGCCAAAAATTTTCAGTTGGATGCAAATTACCTGCTTAAATCCGTAAGTGACAAAAAAAATGGTGAGATTTGGCGCGTAAATTATCAAGGATACGATACATCGATCACGCCAGCCTTACCCACTCGACTGGAGCTTACGCAAGGAAGCAACCGCATAAAATTAAAGATGGATAATTGGACGATTCAATAATGACTTTAACCTGGCCTTCTCCGGCAAAATTGAATTTATTTTTGTATATCACAGGACAACGGCCTGATGGCTATCATGAACTGCAAACACTGTTCCAATTTTTAGATTATGGTGATGAGATCACCATCGCACCACGTCAAGATAATCAAATCCACTTACTGACTCCGGTTGCAGGCGTAGCCCATGATGACAATTTGATTGTGCGGGCAGCCCGATTATTGCAGAACCATCTATTACAAAAACGCGCATTACAGAATCACAATGTGACTCAATCCGGCAACGAACATTTGGGAGCCGATATCCGCATTAATAAATGCCTGCCAATGGGCGGAGGTCTCGGAGGCGGCTCTTCCAATGCAGCAACGGTATTAATTGCCCTCAATCACCATTGGCAAGCCAATCTGTCCGATGATGAACTGGCACAGCTTGGCGTATGCCTTGGGGCAGACGTTCCTGTCTTTGTCAAAGGCCATGCCGCTTTTGCCGAAGGTATTGGGGAAAAACTCCAGCCTGCTTCACCGAAAGAAAAATGGTTTTTGGTTGCCCACCCTGGAATTGAAATATCAACACCAACAATTTTCACCGATCCTGAATTAAAAAGAAATTCTCCGATTCGCACTCTACCCGCATTATTACAGGCATCATTTGCAAATGATTGTGAACCAATCGCAAGAAAACGTTTTCGTGAGGTTGAACAGCTTCTTTTATGGCTGTTAGAATACGCACCGTCACGCCTGACCGGAACTGGTGCATGTGTTTTCGGCGAGTTCGAATCAGAAGCATCGGCCCGTAAGGTGTTAAATCAAGCCCCAGAGTGGATGCAGGGCTTTGTTGCGCGTGGCGTCAACATTTCTCCATTGCATACATTCCGCTCTGGGATACCCATGTTATTGAACCAATGAGCAATATTTGTTTGATTGGTCAACAATATCTCTCTGGACGCAAGCCTGAGGTTTTTCTCGTGCCCGATATGAAGCTTTTTGCTGGTAATGCCACACCTGAACTAGCACAACGTGTTGCCAACCGCCTGTACACTAACCTGGGAGACGCTGCTGTCGGTCGTTTCAGCGACGGTGAAGTCAGTGTTCAAATCAATGAAAATGTCCGCGGTGGTGATGTTTTCATCATCCAGTCCACTTGTGCACCAACCAACGACAACCTGATGGAATTAGTTGTGATGGTCGATGCGCTACGTCGTGCTTCTGCTGGTCGTATTACCGCTGTTATTCCTTACTTCGGTTATGCTCGTCAGGATCGCCGTGTCCGTTCGGCACGTGTGCCTATCACTGCAAAAGTTGTTGCTGATTTTCTGTCCAGCGTTGGTGTAGACCGTGTTCTCACTGTTGACCTACACGCCGAGCAGATCCAAGGTTTCTTTGATGTTCCAGTTGATAATGTATTTGGTAGCCCAATTCTTCTGGAAGATATGCTCCAGAAAGAGCTGGAAAACCCGATTGTTGTCTCTCCAGATATCGGTGGTGTTGTTCGCGCCCGTGCGATTGCCAAGCTGCTGAACGATACGGATATGGCTATCATTGATAAACGTCGCCCACGTGCAAACGTTTCTCAAGTGATGCATATTATTGGTGATGTTGCTGGCCGTGATTGCGTTCTGGTAGATGATATGATCGATACAGGTGGCACACTGTGCAAAGCGGCTGAGGCATTGAAAGAGCGTGGAGCGAAGCGGGTGTTTGCTTATGCAACCCACCCTATTTTCTCTGGCAATGCAGTGGAAAATATCAAAAACTCAGTGATCGATGAATTTGTGGTCTGTGACACAATTCCTCTGTCTGATGAGATTAAGGCGTTGAACAAAGTTCGCACTTTGACACTGTCTGGCATGCTTGCTGAAGCTATTCGCCGTATCAGCAATGAAGAGTCAATCTCTGCGATGTTTGAGCATTAATGTTTAAGTTTTGCGTCAATATTAAGCGCTAACTTATTCAAGTGATTAAATAAATCATTGCTTGAAAAACCCCGTTGCTGTATTTGCAGCAGCGGGGTTTTCTGTTTGTTTGATATACTTAGCTAATATTTTCAATTTGACTTAATAATTATTATGAATAGTTTTCATTTGAAAATAATTAAATTTATCAAATTGTTATACTATTATAATAAATTTCACTCAATAAAATAAAACGATTAAATTGACATAAAAATTAATGTTAATATCCCACGAACATTTCAATCCATCTGGTACGTCCAGTTCCAAATATTCTAACAATACTGGTGTCATTGAATAGTTGCTGCTAACCTGTCGCACGCTTAATAGCGGTGATTTTATTTCCTTACATCACATAACAATATCGGAAAACAGGTATTATTTCTTCTATAAAAAAATAAATTATTCTAATAGGTAAGCTATCAATATCCAGGGATGAAAGGGATAATTTTCGACTGATTATTTTATATACATCCTTAAGAGCTGAACTTTTTAAGATCACATTATCTATAAGAAATGCAAAGTCATATGGAAGTTCAATAACAAGGAACCATACTTAATTGTAGACAGCCGTTATCAATAAGTTAGCTGTCCTATATGGGTTTATTTCAATATTAAACATATCGACTTCTCTAACTCTACTGAGGAAGAGTTGTAGGACTTTTTTGTTCAAAAAAAAGACCTTACAAAGGCGAGAGGCTGATTAATAACAAAAACTACTTTTTAAGGAGAGTGCCAATGAAAAAGGCATTTTTATTTACACCTGCACTGTTAGCGCTTTCAATCAATGCTATTTCTAATGCTCATGCTTATGATCGAGTGTATGTCTTTGGAGATAGCTTGAGTGATGGTGGAAATAACGGAATATATATGCCAGATGGAAAAATAAATCAGCTATATCATCAGTATTTTTCCCTACAGGCTATAGGCGTAAATTCAGCGCCATCCAAGGATGGTGGAACTAATTATGCCCAAGGTGGTGCTACAGCTCTAAAACAATACAGTAAATACGGCTTTAATACGCAAGAACAGGTAAATAGATATCTTAATGCCCATAATGGCAAAGTTGATCCTAACGGCATCTATATTCACTGGGTAGGTGGTAACGATCTTGCCAAAGCTTTGGAAGACGCCTCAAAAGAAACAGATCCACTACAAGGTCAAAAAATTGCCGCTGGTATTGTCATCACCAGCGCTACCGCAGCTGCAAATCAAATCAATCAACTTATCGAAAAAGGTGCTGGATTAGTTATTGCTCCAACCGTTCCTGATGTGAGCACTACTCCTAGATTTTTAGAAACATTACTTAGTCAAGTTATAATTCGCCAAGCCTTAGAATCCAAAGGTATTAAAGATCCTAAAGTTTATGATAATCTACCTGAAGACCAAAAAAAACCCATCGAACAAAAAATCAATGACACTTTGAAATCTGTTCGTGATGGCATTAATGCATATCCTACTCCTAATAGCGATTATCGCCGTCAACTTATTGAAGGTACACTGAAAAAAATTATAGAAAAATCATCTTCAGATAAAGAAACAAAAGAAGAAATAGAAGCAAAATATGAAAAACTTCTCGCTGCCTACAATAAGACAAGTGAAGATGCATCAAAACTCACTGATACATACAATGAGCTACTCGACAAACTAATTAGCAAAGGAAACGGCAATATTTTGCGTGCCGATATCAATGGATTGCTGCATGAAGTGATCGCCAATCCTCTGATTTATGGCATTCAAAATACATTAGGTTATTCTTGCGAGCAAGGTAAAGACGCTAATAAATGTTCCTCCAACGACTCAGGGTTTACCAAAGACAAAGAATTTTTATTCTCTGATTCTTTCCACCCAACACCGTTGGGACAGAAGATCATGGGCCAATATATTACCTCTATTTATAATGCCCCATCACAGGTAATGACCCTAAACCAAGTCAACCGTACGCCAATTAAAAGTGCCCTATCTTCCCTTGATGGTCACCTGCAACAACTGCGTAACGGCGGCAATGAACAAGGCAAAGTCGGCGTCTTTGGCGGCTATACTGGCAACCGAGATAAAACCTTTACACTGGGTAGCGATTATCAGCTAATAGATAACCTGCTGTTGGGTGCAATGTACTCTAACTATAAAGAGGAACGCTCACCCATTGCTGATTTTTCTTATGGAGGCCGTGGTCATGTTCTGACAGCGTATACATTGTGGAACTATTATAATAACGGTTGGTTAAGTGGCGATGTCCATTATTCACGCACCAATTATGATAGCCTGACCCGTACTATCCAGCTTGGTGAAGCCACCCGCAGAGAAACTGGCTCAACCACAGGTAAACAATGGGGAGCGCGCATTACCGCAGGCTGGGATATTCCTGTTACTCACTATCTGACCACCAGCCCAATCATCCAATATGTCTGGGATAAAGGTGAAGTTGATGGTTACCGTGAATCCGGCAACAATAATACTTCCATGCATTTTGGTGATCAAAACTACACGTCTAAAGTGGGCACCCTGGGCTGGCGGGTAGATACTAAACTAGGCCGTTTCAATCCTTATGCCTCCGTTCAGTTTAATCACCAATTTGGTGATACAAGCTACAAACTGAGCGGTGCCATTAACTCCACCAAAACTTCTTTTGTGCAGGAAAGTGGCAAGCAGAACACCAATTGGCGTCAATATACTGTCGGCGTGAACGCAAACCTGAGCAATAACCTACGCGGTTTTGCTTCTGTAACCCGTAATGACGGCAATACCCAAGATCCTAGCTACAATTTCAGTTTGGGTATCAACGCTAGTTTCTAAAACACCCGTCTGTAAGAGAGCATTTACTCAGGAACGCAAGGCAAAATTACTGCCTTGCGTTTTTATTTAATCATCATTCAGCATTAATATACGCACGTTAACATTGTGTTTAATTTTCGTATATGCAGATAGAAGTAGTATCGAACTGAAATAATCAGAGAATCAGCCATTAACCGAAGAGAGATGAGCAAATACCCTTTTAAATCAAGGTGTTTTGGCTGGCGTGAAAATAATGCGCTGTTTTTTCAGGAGATCTACATGAAAAAAACACTCTTTTTAGTATCAGCCACGACTGTACTATTAGTTAACCTCATGACAAATTCTTATGCCTACAACGATGTGTATGTTTTTGGAGATAGTTTGAGTGATAGTGGGAATATCGGCAGATTTACAACAGATGGTAAGGACACTGAACTCTATGATGAATATATAGCCCAAAACCTCACTGGCAAAAAATTGACACCCTCTAAAGAAAACGGAACCAATTATGCATATGGAGGCGCAGCAGCTAACGATTCTGGGAATCGTCTCTGGGATCATTTTGTTCACTCAACACAAAAACAACTCGATGACTATTTGCAAGCACACTCTGGACGGGCCGATCCGAATGGAGTGTACATACATTGGGTAGGAGGTAATGATGTAAAGGACGCTCTGGAAGATTTAGAGAAAGGCGATGAAAAAGCAGCGCAACATCGTATCAATAATAGTTCTGCATCCGCAGCATCGCAGATCAATCAACTCATTAAGGCTGGCGCGGGGTTAATTATTGTACCTAATGTTCCCGATATTGGTACAACCCCAAAAATTATGGAAGCAGTACTTAAAGGCGCTTTAAAAAAAAGCAAAGTACCCGATGACAAAATCGCCCAAATTCTGAAACAAGCTCATGAGGCCATCAACAAATACCCTACACCCAATGTGGAAATCAGAAATAAAATTATCCAGGGAGTTTTTAAAAAGATTGCTGAAGGTGCTTCTCCCCAAGATCCAGACGCAGCGAAAGAAATTTATCGCCAATTGCTTGCTGCTTATGATAATACCAACAAAATTGCTTCCCAATTTTCCGACGAATATAACCAAAATGAAGAGAATCAACTCAGTAACGGCAATATTCTGCGTGCCGATGTCAATCATCTCTTAAGGGAAGTTATTGAGAATCCAACCATCTATGGTATTGCTAATACCCTTGGTTATGCCTGCCCACAAGGTACAAGGGCTAATGAGTGTTCTTCTTCCGAGCCTGGCTTTGATAAAAGCCAACCCTACTTATTTTCCGATGACCTCCATCCAACCCCTTACGCACACAAAGTCATCGGTCAGTACATTATGTCGATCTACAACGCCCCTTTACAAGTGATGGCGTTGAACCACATCAACCGTACCCCAACCATAACCGCGCTAAGCTCACTTGACGGTCACCTGCAACAGCTTCGCAATGATCATCAGGCCAAAGGTAAAGTTGGCGTATTCGGTGGTTATACAGACAATCACAATAATACCCTTACATTGGGTAGCGATTATCAACTGACGGATAATTTGCTATTAGGGGCAACAATTTCACGTTATAAAGATGAACAAAATGCAACCCCTAATTTCAACTATGCTGCTACTGGTCATGTCATAGCAGCTTACATACTATGGAACTACTATGGCAGCGGATGGCTGAACGGCGATGTCCATTATTCACGTACCAATTACGACAATCTGTCACGCTCCATCCAGCTTGGTCAAGCCACTCGCAGGGAATCAGGTTCAACGATGGGTAAACAGTGGGGTTGGCGGATTA
This sequence comes from Xenorhabdus ehlersii, assembly GCF_003610465.1. Classification (GTDB taxonomy): domain Bacteria; phylum Pseudomonadota; class Gammaproteobacteria; order Enterobacterales; family Enterobacteriaceae; genus Xenorhabdus; species Xenorhabdus ehlersii. The sequence continues at coordinate 387,883 of NZ_RAQI01000002.1, forward strand.
CAGCAGGCTGGGATATCCCAATCACTCGTTATCTAACCACCAGCCCAATCATCCAATACGCCTGGGACAAGGGGGATATTGATGGTTATCGTGAAACAGGTAACAACAGCACCTCTATGCATTTTGCAGATCAAAATTATCATTCCAAAGTTGGCTCGGTGGGCTGGCGAGTAGATACTAAACTAGGCCGTTTTAATCCTTATGCCTCTATTCTGTTCAATCATCAATTCGATGATGAACGCTATACTCTTCGCAGCGCGATCAATGCGACCAAAACAAGTTTCGTCCAACAGGGAGAGAAACAGAATAGAGATCATGTCCAATATACAGTCGGTGTTAATGCCAATCTGACCAATAACTTTCGCGCATTTGCCGCCGTCTCACATGAAAAAAATGATAATGAACCGAATCATGACTACTATTTCAACCTCGGTTTCAATGTCAGCTTTTAATAGACTGAACATTTAACAAATGAAGGATAAGGCGGTAATTGTTACCGCCTTATCCAAAATAATCACGAATGTCGCTGTTTTTTACGGCAATAACGTTCATCGTAATTTTTCAGCCACCAATATTTATCAGTAACCTGTTCCCGACCGCCAATACTGGCGCCTACCAGCCAAATAAATGCCCCAACAAACAATCCCATTAATGAGAGGCTTGTCAAAAACTCCGAAAGACCAAAATTAAAGATATGGCTAAGCAATACATAAGCTAAGCTAATAAACATTGCCGCCATTCCTGCTCCCATGAGAATATTGCCAAAAATAAAAGCCTTTTTACGTCTCATAACCAACCTCCAATACTTTTTGTGAACGCTAATTTGCAAATACAACGAACGCAAAAGCACGAAAGTAGATATCTTCTTCAAAATTAATTATAGACTTATCATATGAAAGGTTATTGCGGTGGCGATCACAAGCTGTACAAATTTAAGCCTAATTTTTTACATTCCATCAGAATAATCTTTGTTAAATGAGTTTTGTACTCAAGCCTTGAGATAGGTAAACTAATCTCCTTTTTGTTCTATTGCCAATAAGCGAAATTAAACCGTGAGTAACATAAAATTAATCGTTGGCCTGGCAAACCCTGGAGCCGAATATGCACAGACCAGACATAATGCAGGGGCATGGTTTGTCGATTTGTTAGCACAACGCTATAACCAATCCCTGAAAGAAGAGAGTAAATTTTTTGGCTATACCGCCCGTATCAACGTTAATGGGCAGGATATTCGTTTACTGGTACCTACCACTTTCATGAACCTTAGCGGTAAATCTGTCCTTGCCCTTGCTGGATTTTATCGTATTCAGCCGGATGAAATCTTGGTTGCACATGACGAGCTGGATCTACCGCCTGGTGTGGCAAAAATGAAACTGGGTGGCAGCAATGGCGGTCATAATGGCCTAAAAGACATTCAGAATAAACTCGGTAATAATCCTAACTTCCACCGTCTGCGTATCGGTATTGGTCATCCAGGCGATAAAAACAAAGTCGTCGGTTTTGTCCTTGGCAAGCCTCCTGCCAGCGAACAAAAACTGATTGACGATGCCATAGATGAAGCATTGCGTTGTACTAACATCCTCATCAAAGATGGCATGAACAAGGCAATTAATCGCCTGCATGCATTTAAAGCCAGCGCTTAACTGGGAGTACATGGCGCATCGGGCTATTGCGTGTATAATAGCGCCATTTTGTAAACTCACCGACAAGCCTACTGCTTGTTGGTTTATAAGTGATTTAAGGTGATAAATATATGGGATTCAAATGCGGTATCGTTGGCCTGCCTAACGTTGGGAAATCTACATTATTCAATGCGCTGACCAAAGCAGGTATCGAAGCAGCAAACTTCCCGTTCTGCACTATCGAGCCAAACACAGGTGTTGTGCCGATGCCAGATCCACGTCTCGAACAGTTGGCTGAGATTGTTAAACCACAACGCACCCTGCCAACCACTATGGAATTTGTAGATATTGCTGGTCTGGTAAAAGGTGCTTCAAAAGGTGAAGGCTTAGGCAACCAATTCCTGACCAACATCCGTGAAACAGAAGCGATCGGTCATGTAGTACGTTGCTTTGAAAACGACAACATTGTCCACGTTTCTGGTCAGGTTGATCCTGCCTCTGATATTGAAGTTATCAATACAGAACTGGCTCTGTCGGATCTGGATACCTGTGAACGCGCTATCCATCGTATACAAAAGAAAGCCAAAGGTGGTGATAAGGACGCTAAAGCAGAGCTGGAAGTCTTAGAAAAATGCCTTCCACACCTTGAACAAGCAGGTATGCTACGCGCTTTAAATCTGAGTGCGGAAGAAAAAGCGATTATTCGCTATCTGAGCTTTCTGACCTTAAAACCAACCATGTACATTGCCAACGTCAATGAAGATGGTTTCGAAAATAATCCACACCTTGATACCGTTCGCGCCATTGCTGAAAAAGAAGGTTCCGTTGTTGTTCCCGTTTGTGCAGCGATTGAAGCCGATATCGCAGAGTTGGAAGATGCTGACCGCGAAGAATTTATGGCAGAATTAGGTCTGGAAGAGCCAGGCTTGAATCGTGTAATTCGCGCTGGTTACCAGTTGCTGAACCTGCAAACCTACTTTACTGCGGGCGTGAAAGAAGTTCGTGCCTGGACGATCCCAGTGGGTGCAACCGCCCCACAAGCAGCGGGTAAAATTCATACTGATTTTGAAAAGGGCTTTATCCGTGCTCAAACTATTTCGTTTGAGGACTTTATCACTTACAAAGGTGAACAAGGCGCGAAAGAAGCGGGCAAAATGCGCGCAGAAGGGAAAGATTATATCGTTAAAGATGGCGATGTGATGAATTTCTTGTTTAACGTCTAATCATTTTTCTTATCTTACAACATTTCAGGCTGTCCTATTAAAACGGGTTAAATCTTTAAAATCCACGCCATTGCGTGGATTTCCTGTTTTTATAATGTCACAAAGAATTATGATGGCTTTGGTTACCACTATAACAATTTAAATATCCTCCACAATTCTTGCCTAATCCTCCAATACCCCCTGTGACTGATACAAAATTTTTCCTTCTAGGGATATGCTATATAACACACTAATAATCATGGCTTTTATATAGGTAAGGAAATAGAAAATGGGGGCATCGAATCAACAACCCGATAAAACAGAAATTGAAATCCAGTTACAACAATTGGCTGGCAAAGTGGCCAAGTTAACGCGCCCCAATACACACGCCGTAAAAACAGTAATTCCTCAATTAACGCTCTGCCATTTGGAACAGCCAACCGATCCGATTGGTTGGTTGTATGATCCCAGTATTATGGTTATTGCCCAGGGGACAAAACGGGTAACGATTGGTGATCGTTCATATTGTTGCGATCCCCAACAAATCTTAGTGACTTCGACAAATATCCCCACCATTACCCAGACTTGTACCGCATCTAAGGAAAAACCCTTTTTTGCCTTGATGTTACAACTTGATATTCAGAAAGCGTCAAAATTAATGGTTGAAAATAAGGTCACGATAAAGCATCAAATTCAGGATACATGTGGATTAGCCGTGACTTCTGCTACAACGGATCTGCTGGTCTGTTTTAATCGTCTATTGGATATATTAAACACACCGGAAGATATTCCCGTTCTCTTTCCCCTAATACATAAAGAAATCATCTATCGGCTACTGAAAAGTGAATTGGGAGGACGTTTACAACAAATGGCTACCCAGGAAAGCCCAAGCCACCAAATCAGCCATACGATCCAATGGCTAAAAGAACACTTTGCTGATCCGGTTAAAGTCGAACAACTTGCCAAAATCGCCAAAATGAGTCTTTCTTCTTTTCATCATCACTTTAAGGCTGTCACTTCTATGAGTCCATTACAATACCAAAAATGGCTGCGTTTACACGAAGCAAGGCGCATATTATTGACCCAACACCACAATGTGACAACAACTGCATTTCAGGTTGGCTATGAAAGCACTTCCCAATTCAATCGTGAATATAGCCGTCTTTTTGGTGAATCTCCCTGCCGAGATATGAAACGGTTTCGGATCACCCATCAGGAGAAGAAAATAGATATTGCCGGAGCATTGGGCAACAATTGCCAATAAATAGGCATACATTCAATCAAAACCAGTCCTAAGATAATCCTCAGTTTATCAATGGAATAAAACAGAGGGTTATTATGGGCCATATTTTAGTTATCAATTCAGCAAAAATTTTTGACGAATCGAAAGGAGGGCTAAATAATGCCTTAACCGAAGTTATCAAAGATCACCTGACAGAGATAGGTCATAAAGTTCAGGTAACGCATGTAGATAAAGGTTATGACATCACCGCAGAGATTAATAAATTTCTTTGGGCGGATCGTATTATTTACCAAATGCCGGGTTGGTGGATGGAAGCACCGTGGATTTTAAAGAAATATGTCGATGAGGTTTTCCAGGCTGGCCGCGGTGCCTTGTTTAAGAATGATGGGCGAACCCGTCATGACCCTGCCAAAAAATACGGTTCAGGTGGCCTGATACAAGGCAAGGCTTATATGTTTTCGGTAACCTGGAATGCGCCACTGGAATCATTTGAAGATCCCAATCAATTTTTTGAAGGAAAAGGTATTGACAGTGTTTACTACCCTTTCCACAAGGCAAACCAGTTTTTAGGTATGTCTCCAATACCAACATTTGCTTGTTATGATGTGATAAAAAATCCACAAATTTCTCAAGACATTCAACGATTAAAAAAACATTTATCAGCATTTTTCTAGCTAAGGCGAGTGGAGAGCTATTTAATCAATTGCAAATACTCATCTAGAAAACAAAGATCGTACATATCCACTTGCATATTCTTCGTCTTTTAAGTTGCCTCTTTGTTGGCTGCGACGCAACTTGAAATTCATTGGGTATATACCAAGTGGATTGTTATTCCTTCAAAAATCATTTAATCAAAATAAAAAATAACACCATCAATTATCACACATGAAATAAAACATTCCATTAACGTTATTGAAAAAATAAATTCATTCAAAATACTTTTTTATCTCTTTTACGAACATTTTTTCTATAAAAGAATAAAAAAACAAATTGTTAAAAAATCGTAAACAAAATATCAATGCAATAAAAAAATCAATAGCAAAAAGCACAGAACACTTGTAAAAATGAGCATGTTGACGTTAATACTAATTCTAACGTCAACTCCATTTCTACATAATTTATCGTTATGCTTTTATTGATGTTAATCCCTAACTCTATGAGGTATAGATCATGAAAAGAAAATTAGCTGCTTGTATGCTTTCATTACTCGTAGGAACAATCATCACAACTAACGCAAATGCGTTCTTATGTAAGACACTTAATGCTGATTTACGGGCAACATGCGAAGCTGCATGTAATTTAATCCCTGATGGTGGTACCGGCCTTTCAATCGCTAAGCAATTCTGCTTGTAACTATAACTTAGTATAACACTGTACAAAAAAGATATTCTTATCTTTATTTAATCATATTCTAGCCTGAATTTTACTATGACAGTAAAAACTGAAGTTAGAATAGAGAAAACAGTGAAGGTATAACACCTTAAAATATAATGGTGGGAGCGCTTTTAAGTGTTTTATTAAATAAACATGTAATAAAAGACTCCCACTATTATTTATCATAATCAATTGGTTATTACATCTGATTTCATTGGAGATTTTTAAGAAATTCGACCAAAATAGGATTAAACAATTCCGGTGCTTCCCAGAACGGTGCGTGACCAAGGCCAGCTAAATTAACTATTTTCCTTTTCCAAAGATTTCGGTAATTGAGACCATTAATATAATCAAAATTAATATAGGGATCATCTGCTCCATTAACAATCGCTAACGGTGTTTGACTGGTTTCAGCCAATAATTTTTGATCTGTTGCTTGAGGGGAAAGAAAAGCCTCAAACATATACTGCCGTGCCAATCCATCTGTTCTTATCACTGCTTCAATAATAAAAGGCTCATGAGGCGCATTAACACCATAGGTATCAGAGACAAAATTTTTGATATCTTCCTCAGTAAATTCCGCCTTGCCGGCAAGCCCCAAACCAGGACGAAAACCAAGAGCCACGTTATCTGCACCGACTGATACCGGTGGAGCACCGCAAATCATTAAGCCAATCATCTTAGGGAACAACGCCAACATTTCCAACCCAATATGACCTCCTAATGACCAACCAAATACTACCACTCTGTTAATGCCTATTTTTTCTAGTACCTCAATGACCGTATGTGCATAACCAGGCATTGAATATGCCTGACGTGATTCACTGGCATTTGATGATGAACCATGCCCTGGCAAATCTAACGCCAAAACCCGATACTTCCCTTTTAACTGATTAATTTGATGACGAAATATTTCTTTACAACTTGAATTACCATGAATGAAAAGAACAGGTAACCCACTCCCGCCAGTATCTATTACTGAAATACCTGCATAACGGGTCTGAATATTATAGTAATTAATACCATTCTGTGTAGTAGTCATTATTCTCTCTCCTCAAGTAATAGGGATGAGTTTAAGGAAGCGATTAAATTAGCCTTATTACAAATCATCAGTATTGAATCATCATAAAACGATAGAGATTTTGACTGAATTAAACCCTCCTGAAAGTTATTATGAGATTTATTTATAAAATCTGATTTTTTTATCCTCTGCAAGATTATGCAGTGCGCTTCCCCCACTTAAAATCTATCAGTAACTTCATATTTTTCGTTTGTTTTTTTAAGACACACAAAACACCTATCACAAATTTTCAACATAAAACTCCGAACCAGGTAAGTAATGTTGTATACAAGTGAATGCAAACATTTAACATTTATTACACAACATCATCTGGTAATCACATTATGACTATAAAAAATATGGCTTCCTTAAAAGTAAAGCGCCTATTGACAGCTACTGTTGCCATTGCTCTGGTCATCATGGCCATGACAGGAAAAATAGAAAATGCCCATAAACGTTTTCTCTCCGTTGCTACGGCTTCCACAGGCGGAACTTATTATCCAATGGGAGTCGGTCTGGCCAATGTCTGGAGTAACCATCTGAAACAAGAAAATATTCAGGTGACGGGACAATCTTCAGCCGGTTCGATTGAAAATATTGATCTGCTCCAAAAAAATGAAGCCCAACTGGCTATTTTACAGAGTTTGCTCGCCGTCGAAGCCTATCAAGGTGTCCGAAATTTCAAAAACCGCCCTTATCGGGATTTGCGTTCTATCTCCGTTCTTTGGCCAAATGTTGAACATTTTGTTCTAGTCGACGATAAAGTCAAAGATGGCACGCTAAACGATATTGCCGGAACACGTTTTTCTGTTGGACCACAAGCGAGTGGAACCGAACAATCTACCCTGATTATTCTGCAAGGTGTCAACCTCAGCAAACAAGAGATTCACCCAGAATATCTTGGTTATGGTGATACCGTTTCAGCTATGCGGGACGGTCGTCTTGATGGTGGCGCCTTACCTGCGGGTGTACCCGCTTCAGCAGTCACAGATATGTATGCCAGTGGTGTTCCTGCTCGCATTCTAAATGTGACAGGTGAACAATTGAAAAAGATTAACGCTATTGCCAACTCATGGTTTCGCTTTATCATAAAACCAGAAACTTATCCACGCCAAAAACAGCCTATCCAAACGATCGCACAACCCAATATTCTGATGACAACCCGCAAAATAGATGAAAAAACCATCTATCAATTAACAAAAGTGATGTTTGAAAATCAAAAGGAAGTCCACCAGATCCATAGCTCCGCAAAATACATTCTGCCTGAAAACGCATTGAAGGGTGTTTCCGTACCATTACATCTTGGGGCATATCGATATTATCGCGAAATTGGCCTGGATATTCCTGACTATCTTATGCCTCCAGAACTTAAATCGACAGACAAACCCCAATGATTTTTGACCGGAAATCATAAAGCTCAACTTAATTTTCCCATCATGTTATGGAGTCACCATGAATACTGATAATGTAATACCATCCACAATAGAGCTGGATAAAGAAGCAGGATCAGGCAGCCGTCAATTAAGCGGTTTCTATTCGAAGCTCACGATGATACTTGCCATCGCTATTTCCCTTTATGCTATCTATTCCAATGCGTTATCCAATACGCAGGAATTTTATCGTAATGCAACATTTCTCACTGGCATTCTGGGGTTAGGCTTTATTCTGTTTCCGATTTCCAAACGTTATTCAACAGCCAAATTTAATTATTGGGATTACCTATTTATTCTGCTTACATTGGTGAGTTATGGGTATTTTTATTTTACTTACACTGACTTGCATGTTGTACGTAACAGCATTCCCAATACCACAGATTATGTGATGTCCGTCATTGGCATCGCTGTACTCTTTGAGGCAGCAAGGCGTACAACAGGCTATTTCATACCGGGGTTATCTCTTTTTGCCATCATCTATGCTTTATTCGGCAACTATTTCATGAGTATCTTCGGTCATGCCGGATTTTCACTTGAGCGTCTGCTATTCCGCTTATTTATGACCAGTGAAGGAATTTTCGGCATTACCCTATCCACGGCATCAACGGCAATTATTGTTTTTATCCTGTTTGGTGCATTCTTAAGTGTCAGCGGTGCAACGGCATTATTCAATGACCTTGCCATGGCAATGGCCGGACGTCGTCGTGGTGGCCCAGCCCAAGTTGCGGTCATCTCCTCTGCCCTGACGGGTTCACTGAGTGGCAGTGCTGTTGCCAACGTTGCTACAACCGGAACCTTCACTATTCCCCTGATGAAAAACATCGGCCTGTCTCCCCGTTTTGCCGGTGCTGTCGAAGCGGCGGCATCAACAGGAGGCATGATCATGCCGCCGATTATGGGAGCAGCCGCATTTATCATGGCCGGTTTTTTGGGCATTTCTTACACCACTATTGTGATTGCAGCCATTATTCCGGCACTGCTCTATTACGCAGCCCTGATTATTGCCATTGATCTGGAAGCCAAAAAACAAGGATTGAAAGGCGTCAGCAGGGAAAATACTCCCAAAGTCAAAGCGGTACTCAAATCCCGTGGGCTACTATTATTGCCACTCTTTATCGTGATTGGCACTTTATTGACCGGAAAGACGCCGATTTATGCCGGTTTTCTCGGTATTATCGCGATTATTATCGCAAGTTGGATCACACCAGATACTTCCGTGCGCATGACTCCCAGGAAAATCGCCGCTGCCCTGAATGAAGCTGCCCGTGGAGCTATTCAGGTCACTGTCGCCTGTGCGGCCATTGGCGTTATTATCTGTGTTGTTACCATGACAGGCATTGGATCAACCCTCGCTTTTAATATCGTATCCCTGACCAACAATACCCTGTGGATGATCCTGCTGGTTGTTATGGTAGTTTGTATTGTCCTCAGTATGGGGCTGCCTTCAACTGCCTTATATATTGTTGTTGCTGTGACGGTGTCACCTATATTAATTAAAGCAGGTGTTTTACCATTAGCTGCTCACTTCTTTGTTTTTTGGTTTGGTGCACTTTCCAATATTACCCCACCGGTCGCACTCGCCAGTTACACAGCTGCCAGCATTGCCCGTGCTGATCCAATACAGACTTCATGGAATGCGGTCTATCTGGCTTTGCCAGGTTTTATCATTCCCTTTATTTTGGTGTACAACCCAGCATTATTGATACAGGGTGATGACTTAAACGTCCTATCCATTAGTTATATGATCCTGACTGCACTGATTGGCATCTATTCACTTTCTGTTGCCAGTGCTAATTTCTGGATGTACAAAACCCATTGGTTAGAGAGAATTCTCTTCGCTATTGCCGCGATCCTGTTAATCAAACCGGGAATGATCACAGATCTGGCCGGAATAATATTGATTATCGTGGCAGGAACCCTGCATTTCTTACGCAATAAATTGGAACGTGTAAAAAATAAGAATAATGAGGAACACCCTAAAAATGTATGACGTGATTGTTATTGGTGCAGGATTGGTTGGGCTTGGCACCGCTAATGCCTTACAAGAACAGCATCCGCACTTGCGCTTGCTGATATTAGATAAAGAAAATGGCGTGGCTGCACATCAAAGCGGTCACAATAGTAACGTTGTGCATTCCGGCATTTATTACACTCCTGGCAGTTTAAAAGCACAACTGGCGAAACAAGGAAACCGTACAATATATGAATTTTGTCAACAGCATGGATTATATTACGACCGCTGCGGTAAGGTGATTGTCGCCACACAACTCAAGGAGCTTCCCCTGCTGGAAAATATCTACCAGCGAGGATTGAAAAACGGCCTTGAAGTCAGCCTCCTCTCACAAACCCAACTGAAAGAGCGCGAGCCTTATGTCAACGGCCTTGAGGCAATATTAGTGCCCGATGCAGGGATCGTGAATTACCCGGAAATTGCGGCTAAACTGGCGGAAATCATTCAGGCCAGGGGGGGTAATATTTATTATCAACAGCAAATCCAAGGTATTCATGAATACAGTGATTATGTTGAGGTACAAACTCAGCAAACCAGCTATCAGGCTAAATGGCTGGTGAATTGTGCCGGATTGCATAGTGACAGAATTGCCAAGTTAGCAGGCTATAAGACAGGTATGAAGATCGTTCCTTTCCGCGGTGAATATTATGTTCTGGACAACAGCAAAAATTATCTGGTTAATCACCTGATTTATCCCGTACCTAACCCTGATTTTCCTTTCCTCGGCGTTCATTTTACGCGAATGCACAATGGCAAACGAGATGTTGGCCCGAACGCAGTATTGGCATTTAAGCGTGAAGGATATAGCAAAACAGATTTCAATCTACGGGATTTAGCCGAGGTACTGACTTACAAAGGATTTTGGAAAATCGCCACACGTTATTTCTGTGAAGGTATGGCAGAAATACGACGTTCCTTTTCTCGCCAGCTTTTTACCGAAAATGCCCGGCAGCTTATTCCTGATTTGCAACCGGAAGATATCACTCCAGGGCCAGCCGGCGTGCGCGCCCAAGCACTTACCGCCGATGGCAAATTGGTGGATGATTTTCACTTTGTGAAAGGTCGTCGTTCACTGCATGTTTGCAATGCACCGTCTGTAGCGCGGCGGCCAATTTTGCACTATTTGGCGGTATATTCTGCACTACTTCAAGTGAAAATTACCGCCCTATAATGCACAGTGCAGAATAAAACGCCTGATTAAAAAATGTCATCATTAGCCGCACGGCCTACAGGCAAATATTTGTAAATGCTTGACAGTGAAATATTAAATGCCTTAGCGATCTCACGCCGTGTTTTTCCTTGACTCAACAATTGGATCGCCTGCTGATATTTATCTTCCGGCAGTGCCACCGGACGCCCTCCAATTCGCCCCTGTGCCCGTGCTGCGGCTAGTCCAGCATTAGTACGTTCAATAATCAGTTCCCGTTCCATTTCAGCCAATGCACTCATCACATAGAAGAAAAAGCGTCCCATTGGCGTACTGGTATCAATGCTGTCGGTCAGGCTTTGAAAGTGGATACCGTCATTGCTTAGTTTTTCATTCAGGGTAATAAGGTTTTTTACACTGCGCCCCAGTCTGTCCAGTTTCCAGACAACCAAAGTATCACCTGTTTTCAGGTGTTCTAATGCTTGTTTGAGTCCCGGTCGATTGGCAGTTTTGCCGCTTATTTTATCTTCAAAGATGTGATCACAGTTGGCTGCGATTAAGGCATTACGTTGTAAGTCACTGTGTTGGTCAGTCGTTGATACTCTGATATAACCGATCTTCGCCATAACTCACCTCTTTTCTTTCCTGCCTAATTATTTTATCGGCTATATTGCAAAATAAATTAGTATCTTATCCGTAAAACCTCGGTTTAGCGGGAACCGTAGAACGGGTGGAACGGACTAATTTAGGCAAAACTCACACACCGCGTACGACATTGAAATCCGGTGAATGGGGCAAACCGGTTGGTTACTCAGTGCTAGTAGACTCCTATAGCGCAGGATTTCCTGCACCGTTAGGTACTCATGGCTATTGGCATGTTATTGGAGCACGTGATACCAGTGCGGGGTATGCCGGTTTTCTAGCGAGTTATGCTAACGGCCTAATTTATTACGGTCATGCCCTGGCTGCCCGCGAAAATCCAACATGGTATGCGTTATATACCACCAGTAACACCACAGTCGTTGATGGCTACCTAAAAACAGCATCCCCCATTATCCAAATCTACCCTGGTGGCACCTTTACCACCAACGACGAATCCGAGGGTGCTATTGTCGAGCGTCTGTCTGAGGGCGTCTATCTCATCAAAAACGTGCTGGGGTTTAATGCTGATGCGGCATGGGGCGGTGTTGATGGTGGGGTTGAGATACCGCTGTGTAAAAATAAACTGCCGTTGATTTGGGTGGATTACAAAGTGCTACCCGATGGTGCCATCAAATTAATGACCTACCACCGTGAGCATGCAGAAGCACCTACATTCGCCCAAAATGTACGAGAGAGTTATTCAGACGGTGACCCGATTGATATCCCCGCCGGTCGGTCTATATCTGTCCGTGTCCAGATGCCAGAGAGTTCTATTTGGAATCAGCAACAACGGAAATTGACTGAGTCGGAATAAATATAGGGGCATAGTGCCCCTGATTGTTATTCTGGCGCTTTAGGCCAGTCAATATTGGGTGCTGTCGAACAGTCTACACGGTTCAGTAGCACGCAATATTTTTTCCATGCTGTTAGCGCTGACAGTTCCGCCGCCGTCGCCATTTGAAGATCGACGGCATACTGTAGCGGCGCGATTGCGCTGGTCGCCTGAGTCATGAGATATTTTTTCTGGGATTCAGCCTGTTGTTGCAATTCCGCTGGTGTCGGCGGTGGGATATCACCCCATGCAGGTAGACCGTCAGATCCCACAATCCGGCGTTTCCCCGCGGGGATATCACGTGTAAATTTAATAAAAACAGCCTCGCGCACCGCAACCCCGTCATCCGGCCATGTCCCCGCGGCAACATATGCATCTTTCAGAGACAACAGAAAGAACGAATTCTGCGCCGCACTAAAAATATATCTACTCATTACTATCTCCCTATGGCTAAATATTGACCGCCCTCACCCTGCACATTGACATGGGCAACAAAACCATTACGTTGTTTGTTTGTTGCTCCCCACGTATGTCCTGTCGCCCAACCTGCATCAGAAACAATAACGTGGTCAACAGTTGTTGGGAATTTGAACGGGAACTCCACAAACACGCGGGTTGACGAACTGAAATCAATCAGACCAAATTGAATGTATATATCACCTAAACGATACCAGCCCTGCCCATGCTCAAACCTGAGATACGCCAGAACCGCATTAATACTGCCCCGTGAGATTAAATCCCGGCCAGTGGGTGTGATGGGGCTCAGTGTTGCCGTATCCGCCCCGGTAAAATACGGCAGCAGATCTCCTCCGGTCACCAATCCGGCCAGTGCCGTCAGGGTCGCGTTCAGGGGTTGCCGATTTTTTATAATTTCAGACAGACTGTTAGAAAAGTTTGCGTCATTGTTGATTGCCTGAGCCAGTTTCTCCAACGTATTCAACGCGGCTGGGGGGTTACCTGCAATTAATTCGGGTAAACCGAGGTTTTTCACAAACTCCGATTTGTTGGGGATATCGGCGCCGTTTCGGGATTTTTCCAGCCAACCTTTGGCAACAATCGCGGTTATCGCGTCAGCAAGTTGACTCTGTTTTCTGGGGTCTGGGGTAATCCCGGCTTTCGCCAAAATGTTTTTACATTCCTGTTGAATATCCCTGACTGAGAATTGGACATCATTTAACCATTGAGAGGGCACTATTGTGCCGGGCAATCCGGTACTGGGATCGCCATCATCAAATATATTGCCAGGTGTATTAACGGGGGGCATTAAATCTTGCATAGTGTTAATCCTGATAAGTAAATCGACAAAAGGTATGCGCGGGTTTCAGTTCGTTAAAAACGGATTCAATAACGGGATCGCCAAAGGACAGCAACCGTTCGCCCGCCGCCGAACTGCCTGCCCTGAACCGATAGGTGGGGACACGTGTTCCATAGATATTGACGACCCACGACCATATCGAATCAGGATGCATCAGCCTGTCACCCGCGCGGTTTATGCCCGCCCGAAAGGGTTCGGGTTCAGTAATGGTAATCTGGTAACCCAGACGGGCAGCCAGAGAAATAAAATAGGGGATGGATAACCCACCTGTTTCCGCCAGCTTCAGCAAGACCATTTCCAGCCGTTGCTGGTAGCTGTTATCGGCATTTTGGGTGATACCGAGCACGCGCTCCCAGTCAGGCAGTAACGACTGAGCAAAGAACGGTGTGATAGCGCCACTAACACGATGGGCGCTCTGTTTTGTCCATTGCAACTGCGTTGCTTCAGCCCCCAGTTCGGCATCCAAACGGGGGGCATCAATGGCATAGCTGACCGGCGGCAATAACTGCTTTAGTAATGATTTCATGCGGAAAAGAGCCTTACAGTGATGTTACCAATACGCAACCATTCAAGGTGATACTTATCTACCCGTGCGACAACATTTGCGATGGGAGCCATCAGGCGGCGGTCACGAATACCGGGAATGAGGGAAATGCGCATCTCAATTTGGCTGCGGACCAACGGCTCACCCGGTGCCAGCCGCCCTACCGCATCGGTAATCACGGCCTTGATCTCCTGATTGGCGGCTTCAAGAGTGATGCCATCCAAAACGACTTCAATAACAAAATCCACGGGACGCAATGCGGGCGCTAATACCAGTGAGCTTTTAGCGGTGACGGGGCGAACGTCGTCAATATGTGCCTGCACGGCAGTGATGATGTCTGCTGACGGCAATCCATCGGCGGAGGTGATCGCAATATCGACTGTGCCGAGGCCACGGCGTAACGGGTAAACAAAGGCATTGGTGACACCGGGTACTTCCAGTGCCCAGCGGCGATAGTCGTATTTATTGCCGCCTGCGGGCGGTCGGCGAATGATGTCGAGCAGTCTCACCAGCAGGCTAGCATCGGTTTCGGCATCTGTGCCGCCTGTCAGTGTCTGAACAACCGCACGGCTATTAACCCCCATCGGGGCACTGACCAGTTCAGCCTCCGTAGAGGATGACCGGTTGCCTGCTGCGCCGGATTGATTGGCAATGATTGCCACTGTTGCCTGTCCGTGCGGATCAATCGTCACGGCGGATGTGGTTTTAACAGAGACCGTTTCACCCCGCATTTCAGCCCCTGCGGGCAAAACGGCGCCGGGCGAACCGGTCAGGCTGGCGCTGCCTATCGCCGTCGTTGCTGGTTTGCGTGTCAGGTTACGGGTACGGGCGTGCAGTTCCAGATAGTCGCTGTCGGCGGTGTCCGGGAATATCTGGCGCACAATCCAGCCTTGATGTTGATAAATACCCTCGGCCACGCTCGCCACCGAGGAGGCACGGACAAAATAATCACTGTCAGCGCCGATATCGGCATCCGGCAATTGATTCTTGATGTCCCGCAACAGATCATCGCGGATTTGCTGAAATTCCGGGGTAATCCACATCAGGCGATTCTCACGGTATGTTTAAAATTATGCGTCTGTTCGGCGGCATCAGTGACTTTAATCCAGAGCTGCGCCCGTTTGTGCTGGTCACGATGCACTGTGACGCTAATAGAGGTGGCACGGCCATCATCTAATATCGGCTGTAACGCCTGTTCAGCATACTGACGCGCCAGCACATAAATGCGTGACATGTCTTTCTCACGGGTCAGTTCATGCAAACGGGAACCCAGCGCAGGGTCAGCCCAGTAACTGCCCAGGGGCGTCATCAGCCGCAGGTAAACCGCATTTTCCAGGCTGTTTGTTCGGGTGCCGGTATAGTCACCCGTTTGGGGATTTAATAATCTGTCCATGCTGCACAGTGTGGCAGCATGGGTAAATATCAGCAGTTGAGGGGGTTCAGCAGAAGATGTTAGGTTAGGGAATGGATGAGCCGGTATTGCCACCGTTATGGCCGTTTGTGTGTTTGTGGCCGCGCACTGAGATGTTACCCGCTTTAACGTCACCCGTGGTTTGGTAGCTGCCGGATGTCTGGTTGATATTACCCTCAAACGTCGCCCCTTTGCCACCCCGGATCGCCATCCCGCCGTTACCGGTGATGTGTGCCATCGCCGTCAATTGTTCGCTGGTTGTCACCATCGGTGTGTTAAAATCCGCGTTATTGGCCGCATTCACCTCAAATGTCTTGCAGTTAACCCGATAGGTATCGCAGTCCACTTCGATAAGGCGGCCACGCTTGAGCACAATTTTTGCACCTTCATCGGTATAAACGGCCACTTCCCCCGTCTTCAGCCCCGTCAGGCGATACGCGCCGTGCTCCGTGGCAATGACAATACCGTGTGAGGTTCGGCCGTTCAGGGGCAAGACAATGCCCATTGTGCCCGGTGGCGGGTTAGAGGTGTAGCCATACTGCTGGAAAAATTCCTGTCCCTGAAGCTGTTCGTCGGCGAGGCCCTCAGCCTGGATCGTCTGCACTTTTCCGCGACTGTCGGTCGCGCCTAACACGACCCTGAATGCCAGCCTAATGCTGTTTAATGCCTGGTTAATGCGTTGATTCACTTGCGGCCACATTATTGATTCTCCCACACGGGAACCGCCCGGAGTTGATCTTTACCTTTTTTCTTACTGCCTTTTTTCTTTTTCTTGTCTGGATAGGCGTCAGGTATCCACACACCATCCTCTTTAAATCGCAGTGATGTCATTGCCCCCCCCGGACGGCCGCCGATGAACTCACGTCCCATCAGGAAGAAAATGCCATCAATGCCATGCAGTTCGCTCTGAATGCGTACCCGTTGCCCCGGTTGCCAGAGTTCGCCGTTGGGGGTACGGTGGCCATGAACTTCCGCCCGGATATCCAGTCCGGTTAAACGGGCATCCGCCATCGCCTTACGGGCGCGGTACTGCAATTGTTGCTGGTTGTCCACATCCCCGTTCGTCAGGATTTGCGGGCGATAATAGGGAACAGTCGGGTCAGTGACTTTAATCCGGTAGTTATTGTGCCCTGTTTTCGCTGTGCTGCCTGAACCACCACTGGCAGCCGCAGCGGTGAACGTTGGCGGGGCAGTGACATCCACCGGCTTAATTTTCGGTTGGTTATCGGTTGTCGAGGCATGGCTTTGTGCCAGTAGGGTTAATTCGGAAAAACAGCCCTGTATATTGCGGATGTCTGACAACGAAATGAGGTTATTGCCCTGACCATCACGGCGCATAATGAGATCGGCCACGGGCGGACTGCTATAGTCTGGGCCACCAATAACCAGGGTGCCATCAGGATCTAACCACGGCCAAACGCCACGCGCTGCCGCTGCCCGTGCCAGTGCATCCCACGCCCGTTCACCGGGTTCGATATGCACCCGGTCATTACGTGTCATGCCACTCGCCTGAATACGAATGCGGGTGATACCCAGTGGGCGAACGATGCTGGCAATCACTTCATCCAGATTTAACTGGCGGGCACTGAAGACAGGGGCAGCACAATCCACCAGAATGGCGGCATCATCGCGGCCACTCAAACTCAGCGTGACGCTACGGCGGTAAACGTCCCGCGTGACGCTGTCAACCCGGCCGGATAAAATCACCGTATCACGGATTTTCACTTTCACCGGCGCGCCGCGGACGGCATCCACAGGGAATACCCCGTCAGGCAATCCCAATGAAAGTTGCCATGCATCCGTAGCCTTCAAAAAATCACTGTCAATGCGATAGCTTTGCCAGTCGCTGTGTGCCTTGCCATTCAATAGCAGCACGGGCTTATCCTCGAATTGATTATCGGGTATAGGCATTGAGAATATCTCCGGTTTTAATCGCGTTCGGGTCACGTAACCACGGATTCAGGCGCGCCAGTTCGGCGGCGCGGTGATAGTCGCCGTACCACTCGTGCGCCAGCAAGTGCAGATTGGTTGATGTGGTGACCGTTCGGCGGGTTAACGGCGGGCGGCGGTTCATAACGATGATCGCCAGGGTCTGCAATTCCAGGGCAATGTGTTTCAACTGGGACACCACGCCACGCCACAACAACCCCACCGGCTCGCTGTCTTCGCTGATACGCTGGGTGCTGGGCTGATACTGGGTGCGCACCTCAGCAATCGCGGTCAGAATAGCCGTCCTGACGGTATTGACGATGCTGGTGATATCCGCCGGCGATAATCGGTCAGGCTGGACCTCGTCAGATAAAAGGGCAGTTGCCAGATTCGCCAATTCCCCGGCCGCCATGACCTGGTAGAGTACGCCCAGATCGCGGACATCCGCCAGGCTGGCATCCACCGGCATGGGAACGGGTGCCGTGATATCACGCTGAACCAACGCCGCAGGCAATGCGGTCAACTGATGTACGACCGCCACACTGTCCCCCCAGGCGGATAATAACGTGGTGGCACTGACCCCCTGGCTGAGCACCGCCGCCGTGGTGACGGTTCCCGGCAGATAGCCATCCTGTTGGCGGCGCGAGGCGGATGAACCGGCAGATGAGGCATGACAGTTGGGCGGACGTGCTCCCCGGTCTAACTGAATCACATCAGACAGTTTCAGGTTCAGCAAATCCCCGATACCGCCCGTGCGCACATCCAGAATGGACAACAAATCATGCACAAAGGCGCGGGGGTATTTCAGGTAATCCACGCCCTGACTGATGACCCCGGCGATATCACCGCGCATAATGGTCAGGGTATTTAACATACCAGCCAGTGCCGCCTTGCCTTTGGCGAGAAAGCGCATTCCTTTATGCACCGGTGCCATCACCTGCTCAAACAAATCTGAGGCACGCTCTGTCAGCTCGTTAATCGCATCAAACAGGCTGTCACCCAATTGCTCAGGGTGAACGTCACTGTGCAATTTCGTACCGAGGGTGGATTCCAGAAATACCAGCTCCACATGGCAACTGT
Source organism: Xenorhabdus ehlersii (assembly GCF_003610465.1). Classification (GTDB taxonomy): domain Bacteria; phylum Pseudomonadota; class Gammaproteobacteria; order Enterobacterales; family Enterobacteriaceae; genus Xenorhabdus; species Xenorhabdus ehlersii. Next base: position 406,728 of record NZ_RAQI01000002.1, read on the forward strand.
CCGGTCCTTCAGCTTCATGCTGAATTTGATATTCAATACAGAGTACCTGTGGCACAGAACCGTAAATCGGGTGGATCAGCTCGCCAGTGCCGGGCTGGTCGAGCACTTTCATCAGGGCATCTAACTGGTGTTTGTAATTCTCTCCCCACAGGAACGCCGTCAGGCGAAAGTTCCGCGCCTTGCGGCCTAAATCCATGACAGTTGCCCCGTCAATAAACGGGTATTCGTGATCTTCATGGTCACGGGCCATGCTGTCCTGGGTATTGAGGACATCAAATTTCACCCCACGGAAGGCCGCATCTTGCAGATCATCACGCCAGCTCATGGGTATACCCCTCCGGTGCCGCGCCCGGCTTCGGCCGCGTTATACTCATTGGTGACTTCGGCCAGCGTTCGGCCATCCAGCAGTAACTGAGAGGTAAACGTGATCGGGGGCAGGGGCGATGTTTGACTGTCCGGCAGTTTTTGAACCAGGTTAGTCTTCGGTGCCATGACAATGCCCGCTTTTTCGGCATCCTGTATTGTGATGGGCGCTTTTTTAATGGACAGTTCATCATCGAAGTTAAACAGGGACTTAATATCATGCCAGGCGTCTTTTGCCCCGGCCGTGCCATAGTAGGTTTTTTCGAATTCGGTTAACTCACGACCCAAACGCTGGCGCACTTCGGCCAGTTTTTCATCCTTGCCCTGGATCTGGATCAAAGGAAAGTCCTGGGTGCCCTGATAGGCCGCCACCCCGGTGCCAATAACCGGGATGGCGCGACCCGCTGGCGTGGATAACAGCCGTGATAGTCCACCCGTCAGGCCGCTGGTCGAGGTACGCAGCCAGCGGCCAAATTGACCGAACCGTCCACCGCCACCAGAGCCGCCGCCTGCCGCCGCTGTACTGCCGGGCGGTATACCGCTCCGGCCGGTAATAAATTTCAGGCCGGCAAATGCCACGGCGGCGACAGTCATCGCCTCAATGGCGGTGGTAGCCCCGACAACGGCGGTAGTGAGATTGGGGAATTCTTTGCTAAAATCAGTCAGCAATTTTGAGACATCGCCCGTGAAGTCTGATAACGGTTTGACAGCATCCATCTCAGCAAAGTCTTTGGCATTTTTCGCCTGCTGGAGTTTAAACTCATTCTCATCCGCAATAACGGCCAGAGACTTTGCCCCTTCCCCCTGGCCTTTGGGCATCGTTAATTGGTTGCGCACATCCGCCTGAACGTCGCCAATGAACTGACGGTAGTTACGTATCGCCAGCAAGGCCATCATCGCCTGCTGGTCAGCCATTAATTGACCAATGGACGCGCTTTCGTATATCTTTTGTTGTGCTTGTAATATCCGCTGATATTCCGGTGACTTCTGGTCTGTACTCGCCAGCCCTTTTTCTATATGGCGTAATTCGGGGTTTTGCGCGGCGATCCTGTCTGTCAATAAGACGAGGGTTTCCAGCGGATCAATGCCTTTTCCCCGCGCATCGGCCAGGGTTTTCGCAATATCGATACCATATCTATCGACTTTAATCCTGGCCGCCCGCCGGGATAAATCGGTACTGTTCAGCTTAGCGATTAAGTTGGCAAGGTTATTGCCCGCTTCATCCGATGAGGCGGCATTTTTTTTCGCCCCTTGCGTATAGGCGAGAATTTTAACCAAGTCCTCCAGGCCTTTGTAGCCGTTTTCATTGGCTTTTGACAAAATTTCCGGTAACCAGCGCGCCATATCGGCAAATTCAAATGCCCCTTCCTGTCCGGCACGAATGGCGGCGTCCAGGGCTTTCATCATATCGTCGGCGGAGGTGATACCATATCCTTTAAGCGACTCAATAACTTTGGCTAACTGCGCGCCGCTGACCTCGGTGACCGTCGCATATTGTTGTAATATGGGCATCAACGCTTTGGTTTCTTCAAAACTGAATGCCCCATTGGCTAACATTTCACTCAGTAAATCAGCGGCCTGCTCCTTGGTGCCTCCCCCGGCGGCAACCGAATCGCGAATAATGGTATGCAGCTCGGCCTTGCCCGCTTTTCGGCCGGCGACATCCCGCTCATTAAAGGCCGTATTACTCAGATACGCCAGCCGCTGTTCATAGCCCATCTGCGCCTTGACCGGCTTCGCCACCACCATACCACCCGCAGCTAACCCCCCGCCCACGGTCATCATTTTGCTGCCAAATGCTCCTAATTTTGCCAGCCGGCTGATGCCCTGCATTTCATTACGCAGGGCTGCGACACGCTGGCGCATCGCGTCATAGGCTCGGCTTTGTTCGGTGATGGACAGTGTCCCGCTGCGAGCCAGCCGGTTATAGCTGGCAATGGTGCGGGTGATTTCCCGCTGAATGGATCGCTCAGCGCGCACGCCCAGAGTTTCACGGGCGCGGGCATCCCGTGCCTGACGCCGGGCTTCGGCGGTCATCTCTTGTGACGCTTTGCGGCGCTGCTTCTGTTGGCGATTTTCACGCTCGGCGGCCTTGTCGGCGGCTTTTCCGGCATCTTCCGCACCTTTGACTACATCCCGCAATAGTTTAATGATATTTTGCGATGCTTCATCACGGAATGAGACTGCCAGGGATATTTTGAGATCACGTGCCATACCTTAACCCCGTTGTGTTAGTAGCGGTTTGGGTGTCTGACGCAGGGATTTAACCCGCTTGCGGTGTTTGTTTTTAGGGGCAGGTGCCCCCTGTAATTGCCTTAATGCCGCAATCCAGCCGTCCAGTTCGGGGCGGCTCATGGTCAGGATGCGTTCATGGCTGAGACCGTATTGCCCCAGGGCAATACTGGCCAGCATTATTCCGCGGCGTCGTTCGGTGGCAGCAGTCGCTTTTTTTTAACGTCAGCAATGGCCTGCTCCAGCACCTCAAAATCGTCACTGGTCAGTTGATCCAGCAACAATTCGGTGGTGATGTCTGGCGCGGGAATAGTCCCCAGCGTCACCAGGCATTTGGCGACCACGGCCATCCGGTAATGCAGATCGGCTGCATGCCCGTCAACCGTGCCGCACACCGATTCGGTTTCGTCCAGCGCCTCGTAGCTCTGGCGCATGGTGGGCAACCTGACGGTAAATGCATGATGCAAACGGCCAGTGTGTTCGACGCCATACAGCAGTGTTCCGCTTTGGGTTATTTGGGTTATCATTCAATGACCTCCCTTAATGCGGCCATTTTGATATCCCGTTTGGCTTCGTTATCCACGGTGTATTTCGCGCCCACTTCGGTGGTAAAACAGTCCAGATAAGAGGTGCGGCGCCCGCCTTTCCCCGTGACCGGGTACTGGGTGATTTTAACGCCCACCAGGTTGCCCCAGTCCAGATCGCCCTCCAGCGGAATGACCACCGACAATGACAGATCGTAGGTCGCGATACCACTGGTGTACCCCTTGGCTCTGCCCGTTTTATTCATGGTCTTGACCAGCTTGCGGCCGGTGTTGATTTGCACATCCAAATCAGTGACCTCGATTTCACGGCCATCGACTTCTAACACAATGGCACCAACATATTCTTCTAACATGGGTTACCTCTTATAAGTACAGGTCAATCCGGCCGGCAAAAACGTGCAGGCCATTGACGACATCCGCCGGAATTTCTGCATCCAGCCGGTTGGGATCTTTATCGTTGCGTTCAACCAGTAACTTGTCCTTGTTTTCCTCGACCTGCTCCAGAATTTCGCTTTCTTCCAGCTTAAGCAGGACATCCAGCAGTTCGGAACGGACTTTCTGGCGGGTGCGCTCATTGAGCTTGTCACGGGGAAACCGCTGTGAAATGCGCTCACGGCACGCCTTGCGGGTGTAGTCCAGTGTGCGGATAGTGGTCAGATCCAACAGGGAAATGTCGTCGACCCCCTCGGCATTTCGGGTGTAGGTAGTAATAGCCCGCACAATCTGCACGCGATTCCCTGCACCGACCTCAATCGGCGTCAGGCCGTTATGCAGGGCGTTTTCCTGCTCGTTACGGCTGGCGCGGTGTGTCACCGGGGTAATATCCATGCCGGCCAGGGGCAAAGTATTTAAGGGGCGTGCGGGGTCTTCCTCACTGGCCATCACGGCACCATAGGCTGCCGCCAGTTCGGCGGGCAATTTGGCCGACCCCGGATACCAGCCTATCGTCAGACGACCCGCGTTTATTTCGCCCGCCAGCGTGGTGCCCGTTGCCAGGGTGCCTGTCCAGCCCGCGACGCCAATCGCCCCGCGCTGCTCCATCGCATTGCCGGTCTGCTCCAGATGGGTACGCAACGCCAGCAACGCCGCCGGGGTACTGAAGGGGGAAATAATGATTTGATGTCCGGCAGCAAAAACGGCGTCCAGTGCCGGCTGAATATCAGGGTCATTTTCACCGCCGGCCATGTCGGACAGGGTGATACTGATACCTTTGGCGGTACATTCGGCTCTGAGGCAGACGGCATTGCCAAATGCCCCTGCCTGACGGGCCGTCAACGTAATGACGTCACGGGGTGTTTCGTCGGTGCCCTGATTGCGGATCGAGGCAATGATTGGTAACGCGGTTGCCGTCTCAACCGCGGCCACCACGGCGCTGTTGAGGGCGGCCAGACTGTCACCCGACTCGACAGCAATCTCCAGGCGCTGGTCACCCACCCATAAGTACAGGGTGCCACTGCCCGTGGTGGCACCGGTCAGGCTCAGGGTAGCGGTGGCCGCGTTACCTGCGGTGGCGGTTTTCACGCCAATCACCTGCAATTGCAGATAGCTGTTGGCCTGAATGGCAGCACGGGCCATCAGGTGCGCCAGTGAGCCGGCCCCGAACTGGCGGGCGGCCTCGTTATCGGAATAGATATCCAGCGGGGTCAGTGCCGCCGCCTGCGCCTGCGTGCCCATCGGGGCAATAATCAATACCCGCTGTGGGTTACCCGGCAGCGTGCGAACCGCCATGCGGGTATTAAATTCAAAATACTTGCCCGGCTTGCGGATGCTGGACGGAATGGTATCAAAACTAATCATGTTTCCTCGACTTACCCACCTTCGTCGTGGTGGGAACGGCAGGCACTAAATCGCCCGCCGTGATTAACCGACGGTAATAGGCGCTATCCGGCACCGTCACGGGTTCGGCACCAATATAGCGCCGCGACTGGTTTTCCAGCGGGACATGCAGCCCCGCCGCGGCAGTCACAATTAATGTACTCATGTGTTTTTCCTGAGATTCACTAAATCGGCCGGATCATCGGGTAACCCCATGCCGGGCGGGTCGTAGCGCGTGCCCACCCGTAACAGGTCAGGGTCAGGCTGCGACAACTGGCCGTGGTATTCGTTATACAGCCAGTCAGGGTGTGCCCGGTCACGGGTGTGTTCAGGCCAGGCACCTGACGCCAGTGCCCCCTCCAGCCATTGGGTATCAAACTCACAGGCAAAGACGGACAGTGCCCGTTCAGCGACCTGCGTATTAAACAGGGTACGGACACGACCCGGCACCAGCGGATTGATTTTCAATCCCAAATCCTGCCCCGTCAGTAATCGCCTGACCGCGTAGACCAGGCGATAACACCCGACCTCATTGACGTTAACGCCACCCCTACGGGAGGCCGCTTCACTGCGGGTGCTGTAATCCCCGACAATCACGACAAATTGTCCGGTCGGTTTGTACTGGCGTTTGGATACGCTGAATGGCTCGGTTTTGCTGATACCGCCAAACGTGACCCACACCGCCGGCAACACGCGCACAATCCGCCCTAAATCTTCGTCGATTTCCCCGCCGTAACTGGTCACGGTACGGGTCATCTGCCCCAGCCCTTCGGTCAGCCGCTGACAAATGGCCTGCTCAATCTGGGTGATCAAAAGGCACCTCCCCCTGTCGCATCACGGCCGAACTGGCGGGGACGGCTGCCAAACGCCATTTGCGGTGTGGACTGGATAATTTGCCCGTTATCCGCCCGTCCCAGGCTGATCTGCCCGGCGGCCACTTTCTCCAGAAAGCGAATGGCATCTTCATAGCGCAGGCGAATTTCTTCTGACATCACCCGATGGGCTGTCGTCAGATGATAACGGGCGATATCACAGCAACGGCCGACCAGAATGCGCGGCGTATCCGGCCACGGCGTGGCATAGCGCCCGACCAGATAACCGTCAATTTCGGCACTGGCACGGGTTAAGGCTGCATTCATGGTTTGCTCATCAATCTGTCCGGTCATTTCGGGATCGCAGAGACTGACACATTCACGCTCACTAAAGGCCAGGATCATGTCGTGCTGGGTGGCATACATAGTTAGTCCTCTTTAGTTGGCTTCTTCGCGTCCTTTTTCAGTGCCGCCAGGTCTTTTTTCAGGGCATCACGCTCTGCGGTCACCGTGTCCAGTTCGGTCGTCAGGCGTGAGACTTCCTCAGTCAGTCCGGCAACCTGAGTCTGGCTATCCGCCCCCGGTGACGGCACATCTGCCTCATTGACAACAGACACCACCAACATCGGGTCGGCTTGCAATTCGGCCAGTTGCGCGGCAGTAAAACGGTCATCCGGGTAGGACGTGGTGTTGTCACTGTGGGCGATACCACAGCGGCGGAAATCCGCCACTTTGGCAGTAATTAAAATCGGCATTATTGTTCTTCTCCGGTTGATCCGTAAGCCAATTGCCAAAAACCGTAACCGCCTGCGGCACGGGCTTCGGCGCCAAACTTGTATTGACGGCGGGTAAATACGTCGTCACTGTCCAGGCTGGTTTGTTCCACCATCACCGGGGCTTTGCGCTCCTGATAAATAATCGGCTTCACGGATTTAGTGGTGTCGAGCAAATACCAGCGGGTATCGTGGGTCAGGCGCGGTTCGACGACCACTTCCGCCGTGCCTTTAAACAGGTTGACCTTGCCGTCTTCCAGCCGGTCAGCGGTCATCAGGGCACGGGCGGTGTATTCCAGTGCCGGCGGCACCAGCAAAATATTCGGGTTGATATTGAGCGGGCGGCCGTCATCGTCGGTAAACTGGCGCATGGCCGTGCGGGCGGCACCGTAGGATGCCTGCGCTTTCGCCATCGATTCAATAGACAGTGCCGTTTTCCCTTTGTTGGAAACCGACCGGATGCCGACCGGATGATCACGGTCAAAAAAGTACTGTTTGTCGTAGCACGGGCGCTCAAATCCCAAGTTTACCAATTCGAAAACGATATCATCAGGCAGTGCCGCCGCTGATTGCCCAGCGCTTTTGGCCTGAATGGCGTACTGGCCTGTTTGGTCGTCTTCGATATCGTTACGATCCACTTCAATCGTGGCTTCCCAGTCATCATTCTCGATGGTGTATTTATGCCCGGACAGGGATTTCACCACTTTTTCACCGACCCATTTGCGCATGGCCGGGAAGTTCGACAGCCAGGTGTAATCGTTCACCTTACTGGTTGAGGTCACTTTCATAGCGACTTTTTCCCACTGCGACGGCGCCGCCTCCAGCGCATTCTGGAAGGTGGTCGTAATCGCTAGAAACAGCACGTTTAAATTCGATTTATTAACAAGCATCAGATTTTCCTATTGAATCAGAACCAGTACGCCATCAATGACGGATACTTCCAGTACACGACCGACCACGGGCAGCTTGTCGCCGTCTTTTATCGCCTTGACCGTCACACTGTTGGCCAGGGTGCACGCCCGGCCGACCTGTGCCTGAGTCACCGACTGGGCGCGGTCATTATCGAAATAGAAGGCCCTGCCACGACGAACCCGGACGGCACATTCGCCTTGTTGACCATCGCGGTTATCGGCAAATTCATCGGCCACGCCCAGCACCGTCAGTCCGGCATCAGCCTGACCGGGCACAGCAAAACCGGCAGCATTGGCGCAGACCAAATGTCCGCCCCCGATTTGCGCACCGGCTTCACACGGCACACTGAATAACTCACCATCGCGATGAGGGGTATTGCGATCCATTAGCGTTCTCCCAATTGTTTTTTCAGGTCTTCAGGCGATAAACCGAACTGAGTACAAATCGCTAAGGCGTCTGTATCCAGTTCAGTCAGGGTGTGTGTCGGGGATACGGCTGCTGGGGTTTGTCCCCCTGATTGCAGGGATGATAGTGCCGCGATAGGCTGCGCCTTTTCCAGATGGGTGGTCAGTGCCGCAAAGTTTGTGCGCCCCAGCTCTTTAGCCCAGTCCTCCAGAGCCGGTGTTAAACGGCCGTCATTCAGCGCCGCCAGCACCAGACTGTCAACCTGGCTCACCTGTGCGTGCTGGCGTTCGCTGTTCAGTTGTGCCTGAAGCTCCTGGTAGCCTGCAATCGGTACGTACTTGGCCGGGTCATAGGCTTTTGATGACAGGTCGGCAATCTGGGTTCTCTGGGCTTGCAGCAAGTCGAGCAGACCTTGACTGGCCGCTGTAGCGGTGCCCTGACCGTTCGAAATTAAATCAATGGCTTTTTGCAGCTCTGCGATGATATCGGCTGTCGTCGCGGTGGCAGGCAGATTGAGCATCCAGCGTAAATTGTTTAACAGTTCCTTGATGAGTTCGTCATCCACGGAATGATCCTCCGGTTGTGGGGTGTTCAGGGCAGCCAGTTGGGAGGCCGCAGCTAACATCACCGCATCCATCCCGTCCAGTGCCGGGGTGTTGGTCAGCGCCGAATGCAGCAGTGCCGTGACGTGACCGTGTTTGTCATACAGAAATACAGGGGAAATAAATTTGTATTCGTTGGCGGCAATGGCATTGGCCGCGTTGTCTGTCCATTCAACGTTAACTGCAAACAGTCCCTCACTGTCGCGCCATTCCAGGGTATGGAACCAGCCCGCCGCCGGGGCGGGTTTACCATTTTTAATGGCGCGCAGGGTCTGGTGCTCGTAGTCAATCACCAGCGGTGTTGCACGTGATGCCACTTGCTGGATCAGATTTTCCGCAATCTCGCGGGTCATTACCCAGCAGGCACAATCGGCTGGGCGGCCATCGTTGGCACGAAATTCGCCCGCCGGAAACAGCTGGATTTCGTGGTGATGGTTTCCTCTGATAAGCGAGGTTAGTGCAGCAATGTTTGTTTTCATGTCCACAGCATAGCGGGGCAATCACGACCGATGCGGTTGAGGGGGTTCAGCAGGTGACGAAATAGTGAGCGGAAAACAAAAAATACAGGTGGAAAATTCTGGCAGGCAGTCTATCGCGCTTTGCCCTGAACCGGAACCCCATTTAAACCCCGTTTAAAAACGATTTAAACGCACGTAACCGGTTAAAGGCCGGTGATTGTATCACAACCAGCGCAAACGCCCCATAATGGGATTCAGGGCGTTTTGATATTCCGTTCGTCACGGCGTATTGGTCAGCCGTTGCAGGTAGTGTTCCAGAATAGCCTGGATCTGATCGGCGTCGCTGTCGGTCAGTTTCAGGAACGGGCGGGCAGGTATCTGGATTTTGTAAGCCGGCAGCGTATTCCACTGACTGTGGTTCGCTTTCGCTTTGTGGGCAAAACGGCTCTGCCCCTTTTTGCGCCGATAATGTGCCTGCTGGCTGCGGGCAGGCATATTAATAGTGCCACCCTCCTGGTGGATGCGGGCGTAGATCACATTCGTACCGACCAGGGCTTCATCGTTATCACTGAATTGCTGGATGCTGCTGGCCAGTCGCCCGGTGTGTTGCAGGATTTTCCCGCCCGCCCGCTTTTTGGCATAAGCCGGACTCCAGCCCAGCCAGGCAGGGCGACCCTGCTGCCTGAAATTTTCCTCGACCGCATCGGCCATCGTCGCGGCAATCTGGCGCATCATGGGGGTTCGGTCACCCAGCCCGTCCGTCAGTTGCTGCATGGCCTGCTGAAATTCTTTTAAGTCAATCTCAATCTGGAACATGGAAATCCGCCTGTTGGATCACATTGCGCAATTGCCCCTCGCGCACGCTGACTATCCACCATACCCCCGCCCGCATGGCGCCATAATACTGCGTTCCGTCTTTCGCCAAATGCTGGCGTTCGGGGTGCTCAATAATCTGCTGGAGCGCCAGATAATCGGCCAGATCAATTCGCGCCTTATCTGCCAGTCGCTTAAGGGTCGGTGCATCGACCGTCACCGGATCGGATTGCAACCCGCCAGAGCGCGGGCGCACGGCAACCGGATAACGCTGTAACGATGACGGCGCATCCTGTTTCAGTGCCTCGTTAAATACCCGGATAAAGTCTGGACCGGTCAATGTCCCGGTGACATACTGACTGGCTGCGGGTTGCGGGTATTTATCCAGTTCGGGCTGCCAGCTCACCTGACCGGGGTTAAACCCAAAGCCCGGATCGGGGGCATACACCTTGCCGGTCATCGGGTTTTCAAAGCCCATCACCGGACGGGTTTCACCCGGTTCGCCGTACTCTTGCTGCACCTCAATCCGCCGCCCCTCGGTGGATTGCACCCTCAATCCCAGCCGTTCGACATCCGCTGCGCTGCGGGTACGCACCCGGCAACGACACCGATAGCCATCCGGCGGGTAGATGGATTGCCAGATGGGATCGTCATAGCGGGCGATAAATCCATCGAGAGCCGCATGTGAGGGGCGGATACGGCTATCCATAATGCCCACACGCTCCCAATAGGGGCGGTCATCCACGTTTTCCATTTGCTGCTGATAGCGTCCGGCCATATAGGCCGACTGCATATTGGTCGTAAAAATCGTCTCCAGACGGCGGGGGGTCAGCCGCTTACCGTGCAGTTCGCCTGTTTCCGTGTCTGCAACCAATCCCTTGCCCAGCCAGCCTTTTCGTTCCAGCATCGGCAGGAGGTTCCGTTGAAAGTCGCGGAAGGTTTGCCCGGTTTCCAATGATTTTTGTAGTTCCGTCCGAATGTCGGCCAGCACATCCAGTTTTAACACGCCGGCCACGGTAAAGGCACGGGCATGCGCCAGGGCTTCCACCTCGTGCCAGTTAAAACCGATGGCAAAGCCTTTACGCTGGAAATAGTCAATTGCTTCTTTAGGCGGCAAGCCAATCACATACCCCAGGTTGGTTTTATTACGTGTCGGCATGAAGACAACCCCAGACATCGGCCACAAAAATCGCCTGCGCCAGTAACTGCTGCAAGGTGCTGTCATCCAAATCGGGGTAACTGGCCGCCACAATATTCATCGCCTCATCCACATTCTGGCCGGATTGCAGTGCGCTGACCAGCGGGGACAGTAACTGGCTCATTGCCACGCTAATCGGGTCAGACAGCGGCGGGGCATTATCCAGGGCAATCTGAGCCGGATCGATATCCGCTGACTCATGAACCTGGCTTAAGACCCCCAGCCCATAACGCGAGACACCATAACTGAGGGGCGTAGGCAGCACCGTATTGATGCGCGGTTTTAATGTCGGTTCGTCATCCTGCGGAGTCGGTATCGCGGCTTTTTTATGTACCCAGGAAACCGGGATAGAGTTCATTCCCGCCTGATTCACCAGGGTGGATATGGCCGTGGCAAACTGGGGCAGATCCACCGCTTCACGGGTATCAAACACAAAGCGTGGCATCCGGTGTGGGTTAATCTCAGTCTGTCCATTCAGCGCTAATAGCATCTGGATCAGATTCTTAAACATGCCCTCTAACTGGCGGGCATCGGCGGTCATCAGGTCATGGCGTACTTCGTTATGCACATTCCCTAGCGCATTCGTGGAAGATTTGCCATCTGCCTGGGTAGTCAGTGTGCCGCCCAGAATGATTTTGGATTGCGTCCGTTCGGCCCAGTTAATCATCGCCATAAACGGATCACTGCCACCGGATGCGGCACTCTCGAACCGGATATCACTGCCCGCAGGGATAGCGGCAACCGCCTCATGCCCCAGTCGCACCAGTGAATCCAGCAACCGATCCCGGTCAGCATCCGAGGTGCCGGCCGCATAAGTCGCGATACGGGCAGGCAGGCCGTAAATCTCTAAGAACTCCGCCAAATCGCGCAGGCTGAAGTTTTTAAACAGGTACGGCCACACCAGCACCCGATAAATGCCGCTGGTCGCAATAAACCCACTGCGGGCATTGTGACGATGCACCAGCCAGCCGAACGGCCACAGCGGGCTGCCATACAGCCCGTTATTGTCCCGCAGCCGGATCTCATCCCGCTGCTCTGGCAAGGTACGAAACCAATAATGGGGACGCAAATGCAGTGTCTTCGGCAGCCAGGTTTTTTCCACCCGTTCCCATTCGATTTCCTGGCAACTGAAGCCATGCCCGACCGCTTCCATGCCGTTGAGGATGATGTCCTCAATTTCCGGCATGGCATCAAACCATTCCTGCACCTGTGCCGTGATGGCCTGTTCCTGTGCTGTCGCGCGTTTGGGCGGTTCAATCGACCAGTCCAGCGTTAATAACGCGTTCTTACGTTTCTCCATTTCCGCAAAGATATGACCGTCACGCTCCAGCATGTCACCGAACAGGCTGGCCTGCGCACTCAGGTCGCCCAGTTCAGCCATTTGCAGGATACGCGGCAGCTTACGGATGGTGAGTCCCCGTGACGGATGGTCAGGGTAAATGCGCTGCATTTGGGCAATTTTCACCGTCTGGGGTGTATTCAGTGCCTCCCGCTGGAGGGGGTTACCGTAAATATCAACAATTGGCATTTCTCTTGTTCCTTATTACCATGCGCCCGCCCCGAAACGTTGTCCACCGTCACGCCGGGCACGGGTATAAATTTCGGTGCTGCCTGCACGGGATACCGCCAGTGACCACAACATATGCAGCGCATCGGGGCCATCATCGTGATCTGCTTTCGGAAAATGACGTAACTGGTCAATCAGGGTATGCTGGGTGGGATGTAAACGGATCAGTCCGTTCGCCATATGGGGCTGTAACGACTCGATACGTAAGATTTTGTCGGTGGACGGTATCACCGGCACCGCCGGCACGGGGATACCCTGCTGTGCCGACCGCTTCACCAACTCAGTACGCAAAAACTCCTGAAACTGGACGGACTCTATCGCCCAGGTCAGGCAGCCGTATTGGCGCTGATACTGGATAATGTCGGCAATAATTTTGTCAGGCAGGCGGCGACGGATATCGGCTTCCACCACATCCAGAATGCCGGTCATACGGTTAAAGCCGCCCACCAGAATAGCGGACGGGTCACGGTTCTTGCTCATCTTGCCAAGGCTCGGATCACACACCCCGTAATAGAGCCAGTCAGATAAATGATTCGACCAGAAGATGATGCTGTTGGCGAAAATCGCATCTTCCCCACTGACTGGATCATTCTGGTATTCCGAGTCAAAGGTGCCGTGCCCGTCACGCACGCGGATACGCATCAGCGCCAGCAGGGGACGCGCTGCCCACGAAACGATTGCCCCTTCCAGTAAGGCCGCGGCGTGCTCGTGATAGAAACGGTCAGCGGCATCCAACAGCTTATTATTGACCAGCCCTTCCCATTGATCCCACAGCGCCATATTGGCCGGCCACTGGATAATGGCTTTAAACCGCGCCGTTCGCCACAGGGGGTTATTCAGGGTACGGGACAGCACGGAATCGTAATGCAGTATTGTACCGATATAGACCATATCGGTTTTGCCGCCTGCCTCACCGAGCGGCATCACGGTCTTGGTCAGCCATGCGTGTAATTTGTCACGCTGCTCCGGGTTGCGGACCATCTCGTCATTCTCGATATCATCCAGCACCACCAAATCGGGGCGGTAGGGGCCATGCCGCAGGCCGCGTAACTTTTTGCCGGAGCCTGCTACCGTCACCTTGATATTGTTGCGGGTGACAATAGTCCCCATCTGCCAGATGCGCCCCTGGCCGCAGATATCCGGGTAGTCATTACGCAAGCGCGGGTTATATTCCAGCTCCGCTTTGATGGCTTCGAGCATCGGGTACGCCTGATCGATACTGTCCATAATGATGACCGGATAGCGTTTGATACCCCGAATAATGCACCAGAGCACAAACAACTGGCTGACCAGTGTCGATTTGGCTTCGCCGCGGGGCGCGGCAATCGCGTCGCTTTCGGCCGCCGGACTGGCGACAATTTGCGGCAGGCGGGTAAAAAGATAGTTGTGTAACTGACTGCGCGACGGATGGCGCACATAGTGCGGGAAATAGGTCTGGACAAAGAAGCTGTAGCCCTCAGCCGCATCGGCCACGTTCTGGCGGCGCTCTTCGGCCGCGTTGGGATCGGCATCAAATCCCAGGCACTCCGCCTCAATGGTCTGGCGCAGGCTGGTGATATAGTCCTGAAGCGATGCCCGGAAGTCTTTGAGGGAAAATTTTTTAGCCATAGTGTTGCTCTAACTCAGTGGCAAACGCTTCCAGTATGTCCAGAAAGGCTGCGTTATGTTGTGCATACTTGTCGTTAATAAACGCGCCCAGTTTCTGGACAATTTCCAGTGCAGTCGCCAGTTCGTTGGTTTCCGGCAAGATCTTCTTGCTGGCACTGGTCGCCTTATTAAACGCATCCGCCAGGCTCGCCAATAACTCCACCCGTTGCTGGGGCAGCATATCCGGCGTGGTGTTGAGCAGTTCCATTGTGGTCTGGCATTGCACCACCAGGCTCATCAGCACCGCTCGACCAGCTTCTTCTATGCCGCCGCCGGCCATTGTCTGCGCAGCACGCATCTTGTCCCAGTCGTCGCCTTTATCCTGTGCGTCTTTTTTCCAGCGCCGGGCGGTGACAAACGCCACACCACACTGTGCCGCGGTGACTTCCAGCGATAACTGGTTGAAGATATACATGCGACGGAGTTTATCCCGCGTTTCCTGCGGATAGGCCATATCAGCCCCCCATTTTGGTACGTAACAACAGCACGACCATTGAGACCAGACAGCCTGCTACCGTGCCGGAAACGGCACCCGCAATCGCTCCACGCCGCATGGCGCCATTGGTGGCCTCTTCGCGAATAGCGTCCATCTGATCATCAAGATGATCCAAACGGGCATTTAATGCATTCAGGGCGGTTAAAACCTGGTTGTTTCGGTTTTTCTTTTTCATGGTGTTTCTCTCAGCAATTTGCCAACATCCCAACTGCGCATACTGGTGCGAACCTCTCCCCCTGTATCCAGAAAAATAGCTGTACCGCGATTACCGTTGTAATCAATGGAATGAAAATGCGTGATACGCGCTAAAACAACTGTTATGGGATACATCTGGCTACTGACCCCATAGGGTGGAAAATCATAAATTGTCATCATTCACCTTATTGACATTGTGTTTTGATATAGTCCTGCAACCCCAGAATCATTTGTTCTGAGGTGGCAATTCGCTGCCTGAGTAACCAATAATTTCGGATAGCGGTGTCTGTAGGTCGGGCGGGGGTTGCATCATCCACGCGGGTGGCGGCAACGGTTTTAGGCACGGGACATTTGGCCTGGATGTACACCCGCTCAGGATGAACAACAGAATCAGCGTGCAGCCGGTCAATTTCAGATTGGGCATAAGCCAGTTTCTCAGTATGTTTGGTATCCAGTTCCTGCAACATATCAATATGCGTGTTCTGGATATGGATAGTGTCGGTCAGTTGCTGGATTTCGCTGGCCTGACGTTCATTGGCGTGTTTCTGTTTCGCATACTGATTGCTATAGTAGTAACTGCCAAATGAGTTGATGCCTGCAACAACGGCCAGTGCAATCATCGTGTAACCGGTTAATGTGAATTTCATTTATCCAGCCCCCAACATGTTAGTGCCGCTTCCTGAGCACGTCGCTCAACCTGACCATAGCAGCCGTTCGCCTGACCTTTGGTTTTACGACAATCATGGCCACCATCAAAAATCCAGCGCGGGATCTCAGCACAGGCCCCGCGTTTATCCCCTGCGTTGAGTTTCCGGTAGAACGTGGAGGAAAAGCACCGGGCGGGGCCGATGTTATACGGGCAAAAACTGGCAATTCCGGCTATCTGAGGCTCTGTCAGTGGCACCTGTACATGGTGTTTTACCCAGTCAATGGCACGCCGCGCTTCAATCCGGTTTAATGCATCACACTGTTGAGCGGTCAGCGTCATACCCCGACGAACGGGCGCGCCCTGTACCCGTGTGATACCGCGACAAATCGTCCACATGCCGCCCGCATCCTGATAGGCCGATAGCCGGTTGCCCTCTTTTTCATTGAGAAATTGCGCCAGAATAATCTCCGAACCTGCCCCCGCCAGAATAGCGGCAATAACCGCCGCACTCAGACGGCTCTTCATCTCCATGACTAGACGTCCTTGGGCGAACGGGTAATGATTTCTGACAGCGTTTCCGGTGACGCACTGCGCTCCAGAATGTGCTGCAAGATTTCTGTACGCTTTTTCTGCTCCCGTCGGTTCAGTAGATAGGTCAGCGTTCCCAACAGGATGCTGGCAAATACGCCAATCAGAAAGCCCCATTCGTACAGGGATAACCCGGTAAAGAAGGCAATCAGCCCGGAAATACCGTAGGTGGCATGGGAATATTTATCATCAGTGGTCATCCCTGCGGTGCCTCATGTCGCTGCTTAATCAATGAACGCAGTGTAGGGCAGGGAAAAAAAGGGAAGCGTTTGAAGGGGTTCAGCAGGCGACTGACCTGCTGAATATGCCATTCAGTGTGTCACAGGTATGAGGGGCATTTCAATCAAATAAACGGGATTGCGGTGCCACGTCTGCATCCTGCTCACTGACCAGCTTCCAGCCAATGCGATCACTAAAACCATACCGCGGACACAGCAGCGCCATCGCCTGACGGCGGGACAATCCGTCCTGACACAATCCCGCCAGTTCCGCCAGAAAACGGGCATTGCGCAGGGAACGGAACGCCGCTTCACAACGGGGAATATAAAATGGCGCATCCCCTAAATAGCCCATCAGCGTGTGACACTCCTCGTCAGTCAGTACCTCGCGTAACAGGCGATAAACGCCGCCGCTGCGTTCGGCCGCTTTGCCGGTTTTAGCGGACAGGGTCACGCCCCCAAAACGGCTAACCAGGCGGGCGGTGGCCGGATAGCCAATCACCTCGATCAATTGCAGGGCGGAATCCGGTAGCAGGGATTCCAGTTGCGCTAATTCGGTGTGTTCAATAATGATCTGCATCGCTCCCCCAAAAACAAAACACCTGCCAAAAAATGGAAGGTGTTCAGTATTTCAGGTTTTGCGGCATTAGATAGGTTGAAGGGGTTCAGTGGTTAGATGTCATTGGCAATTTTATTTTGAGATAATGCATTTATTTCATCATCAAATTTAGAATCTGTATACATTAGCATAGTAACTTCTTGACCATTACTTTTCTCAACTTTAATAATAACCGTGTCATTATCATAACGAACAAAAACAGGCTCACCTGTAGTTAAAGCTCGAACCATTATGTCTTCAGATGTCATTGATGAAGGCAATCCATATTTTTTATTTAACGCATCAATTAATGGATTAATATTTGAATCCACACCAATAAGGAATCTCTTAAACTTACCATTCAGGAATGTCGCTATTGCCATAGTTTTCTTACCTGAAAAATTAAAGTCAAGACAAGAATAAAGTGAGAGTTCTTTTATAGTTGATGCAGGTGGAATTTTTTGAAAATTGCAAAGCTTAGAATTCATAAGGTCTTTAACGCTAGAACCAAATTTTACATCTTTGTAACCATCCACAGCCCAAGAACTCAGTGATAATGTTGATAGCATCAGCCCCAGTAAAACACGTTTCATTTTCATCACCTCCGTTTAAAACAAATCACATTGATGATTAAGCGTACCAGAATGTTTGTAACGCGATAAGAGTGACCACGCATGTCTATCACTAAAACCAAATATAGGACACAGTTTGGAAATTGCCATCAATGCCGAATTCCCCTCATTGAGCAACTGATTGAATTCAGATAAAAATCGCTGGTTACGCCATTCCCGCATCGCCGCGGCGGCATTGGGGATATATAGCTCTGTCCCCGCAAAATGCTGAGACAAGCATGCTGCCGCCTCTTCACCAATCGCCGCAACCAGCATCGCCTGTCTATGTTGGCCTCGTGGGTGTTTTCCACGGCCGAACGGGAATGTAGTGCCGCCAAACACGTCAATTAATTTTAACGTCGCCGGATAGCCAATCAATGACGCAATATGCCGGAGCGACTCCGGCAATAATGGTTGGATATGTTCCAGTGCTATTGGTTCTTTAGCCATTCTGCACCACCCGGCAAGGTTGCGACATCGACGCCCAGCTTGTGCATCTGCTGAAAATAAGCTTCACGGCTGTCTGAACCCGATACCTGCTGTTTTTCCCGTGCGCGGATATTACTGCCCTGGGCAAATAACTGTTCTGAGGACTGGTAGACGGTTTTCAGATAGTTATGGTTAGAGAGCGGCTTAGCATCGCCCTGTGCCCGTTTTTCCCGAATGCGCTCAACCGTTTCACTCAGGGCGTGGGTCAGTACCCGGTTAGCGGGGTAGATTGCCAGCACCTCTTCCGCCAGTTTTAATGCGCGGCTGTTGGACAGGTTCGTTTTACTTCGGCGAAACAACCCAATATACGCCACCAAATGACGGGCACAATCGCCCTGCAATCCGGTCATTGTTACCAGTAACTGGCGGGCAGCATCATCCTCAAACAGGGCATCCAGATGAAAATCAGAATGGCAAATTGGGCAACGACCAATTTTCATCATGCTTTCCCCATATTGTACGCATCACACAAGGCATCATACCCCCGCCGTTCCGGCAGGTGCTGACCTCGCACGTGCATCACTCCCAACATGAGCCGACCGTGCCACTGTTTCAGGGACTCCAAAACCTGACTGGCCAGTGATGCATCAAGCCAGCCCACTTCGGCTACACCGACACCGCCGTTGATTTTAGCCGTCTGGCGCTGGACAAACTGGTTAAGCGCGGTTTCAGAGCCATCAATCACAAATTTTTGCTGGTGCATTGTGATCCAGATAGCGCGGATTTTGCCGATTTCCGGCACACGATGTTGCCCTTTTAAATTGGGTTTAACCCGCTGTTGAGTGCGGTTTAAACGCCGTTTAAAGCCACGGGCCACAAAGGCGCTGTAAGCCACTTTCAGCTCGGAATGGGTCATCTTCCCACAAGAGTCTTTGCCTGTGGCAGCCAGCAGTGCCGAACGGTAGGTGGCGTCATCCAGTTGCTGTTTGTTTTTGGCAATATGGATAAGGCGGATCAGTTGTTGGTTAGTCATTTTCTACCTCGTCATCAAAAGGCAGATCACTAAACTGGCCCCGCGCCAGTATGACACCCGCCCGGAATGCGCTGATTTCGGCGGCCGTTTTAAACTGCAACTTTTTCTTCTGTGATGGAAAAAGCATCGCTTTATCCGCAGGTTCAAGTAATAGCTCACAGCCTTCGAGAGCTGTCTCATGCCACTCAACAAGCTCCTGTTTTAACAGCACTAAATCCAGATTATCGATGCTCATTATTATCTCCACACGTACAGGTTCCCACGATAGCCCGGAAGAGTGCTGACGGTGCACCCGCCGGATTGATTTCATTCAGATTCATCGAATACAGTTTCTTACCGTAACGCACTGAGACCTGCTCACCCTGTATCTGCTCAATACGTCCCTTAACGGTTTTTATTTGGCAGGTGATACGGTGGCGGTATTCTCGCTGAGTCATTTGAGTAAAAGTCACCCTGTCGCCCACCGATAATACGGAACGATCAACGGATGTATATTTCTCACACACAGGACATTGGTAACGTGGATTCATAACGCCCCCGTTAATTCATGGTAGCGGTTCATAAAGGCGGACAGAGCTTGCGGTGGCGTGAGTGGCATGATGGCGATATCGTCACTGGCAGTAATCCCCGTCAGGATAGGCCAAGGTTTTCCCGCCGTATCCACTTCTAAATCGCGGCGTTCTGTTGCCAGCATAACCAGATCGGCGTGCTTAACTGCATGGCTGAGACCTACAGGCAAACTAAATTTCCGCCGAACAGCAACATCAATTTTTCTTTCGATGATCAGATAAGTGGGCAACAAGCCTTTGAGCGGGCTGGGAATATCTTTGCAGTAGGCTTCTGCGGCATCATGCAAAAGCCCTTCCAGCGCAAAATCAGGCGGAACAAGCTGGCTAACGTAGATGCTGTGCTGGGCAACAGAATAAAAGTTTCCAATTTGGCCGTTAAAGCGGCATTCATTCGCCAGACCCTGCGCGATATCGTGAATATCAATATCCGCAGGCGTGACATTGGAATAGTTCAAATGACGTCCTGTATGGGTTGCAATATAAGAATAAGACATAACTTCCTCATCAATTAGGCTGAATTTTGGCGTAAGCCAGCCCCTGGCAGATTTACGCCATTTTTAAAAATTATTAATTTTCAGTTTGTTACATTAAGCCGGTGTTAAATGTTCAATTCGGACTAAATAAGGTTCGGTACTGATTTCCACCACGGTCATATTATTTAAGTCCTGCGCCCGCTCAATCGTTCTGACGGTCTGGCCGCCCCGTAAAACCCGGTTAGGCTGATAGATAAAACAGTGCCCTATCGGGAAACGCTGGTTAAACTGCTGCGCTTTCATCCGGCTTTCCCCATTCCCTGGTGGCGGCGTTTTGACAAAATGCGCAGCGCCGTTCTGCCCAGATACGTGCCATTGCGTCCGGCCATCTCACACCCCCGCGATATCGAGAGCAATGGGGCGGTACTGGTCAGTATCCCTGATACGCTCATACACCCGCAGATAGGATTTACTGCCCACCACCTGCAACGCCTCACCAATGGCCATCATGGCTCTACCCCAGCGCTCATCGTCGATATCCAGACGACGCAGTGCCAGTACGCGCCCGGTGTTAATCTCACCTTCTTTGTCAGTGATAAAGGCCTGATTAATCAGCACCTGAATTTCCGGGCGGGCATTTTCCGTCCAGTCTGCCAGACATTCATCAATCAGGGCCTTGGCTGCCTGCAAACGTTCATCAAAGGCAATTCTGTCCTGCATGGCACGCTGGATTTTGTAGTCCCCATCGTAGGAATACAGCGTGACATTGCCTTTTTTGCCGCCTTTGACTGCGCCGTACTTTTCGGCAGAGAGATCAACAAACGCCTGTATATCCGCAAATCCCCGTAATTTCAGCTCTTCGAGCACTTCATTCGCCCGAAAAGCCATCTGCACAAGCTCCCCTACCAGCGCGTCACGCTCAAAGTCGATTTCTTTGATGATTTCCACCGGAGTCAACACCCCTTTCGCATCAATCCAATAGCCGTCCGGTGCGGATTTTTTAGTAAATTGTTGTATTTTCGTTGACATGTTTTTTCCTGATTACGTTAAAGTTAGTGAAGATTATGTTGTGTGGCTGCCTGATGCATGACCAAACCTTCGCTATGGTTCTTAAGCAATTCACCAATCGCACTGTACAAATTTTCGGCTGCACGGTATTCCTGGTGGGTGAATTCCCCGGCAACGGCTGCGCCTGCTTGCAGCTCATGCCGCAATTCCCCCGACTCACTGGTAATTAAGATCTCAATTTTTACTGCCATGATATTGCGCCCCTTAATGTAAAGATTCCGACCAATAAACCTGACAACCATCCTGATTAAAAATTCCCTGTTTAAACTGCCCCTGACCAAAATGCAGATAAGCGGCCTGACCATCACGGATTAACTGCTCACAATAGGCGTGACGGACAATGTGAATACGGGGCCTGTTATCCCGCATCATCACACTCAGCACGGTGATCCCCCGCTCAGATAACGCGGTGACCACCGATTCCGCCTGAATCAGGGCAGACAGCAATTGGTTATTCTGGGTATTCAAATCAATTAACATATGTACCTCATTAATTAATCAGCATTTTTGAGAACTCATTAATCATGCCGACATCAACAGGCTGACCACTCAACTGACTGGCACGGGAAACACCGCGCAAGTATTTGAACAACCGTCTGGCATTCCCCTTACAGGCGGTAAACAACGCCTGGCGGATATCATCCCCCTCAATCTCAGGCAACAGACTGCGGGCAATGTCCTGAATATCAGCCTCTGGCAGGCTGTCCCCCATTGGCAGGGCAAAACCGACGCGACTATAAAGCTGCTTGTACTCGCCGCGCGTCCCTTTCAGGTTGAGTATCAGGCGTGGCATGCCCGCCAGAACGATACCGACACCGGATTTATCATGGATACGGCGCAACGTTTCCAGTGCGCGGTAAGGCAGGTTCTCCGCCTCATCCACCAGGATAATCCGCCCCGAACCGCGCAAAGCTGTAATGCACGCTTCACTCATATCATGCAGGTTGCCACGGCGATTAACGCCCAGACGGCTGCACAGCTCTTCCAGTATCACGCGGGCGGTATAGCCAGGATCAGCCTCAATCAAAATGGCATCACACTGCTGTCTGGCATATTCCCGCATGACCATGGTTTTACCCATCCCGGCATCGCCGTAGATCACGTTGATTTCCCCGTCCATATGCGCCAGACGACAAACCTCTAACCCCTTGCGGGCGGTATAGGTTGCAATAAATGTGGGTTTCAGATGGCGTACCTTTTCCCGGTCACGCTCACGGCGGATAAACTGCCCCAGTTGGGTTTCCAGTGTGGCGGTATCGCCCACGTATTTACCCTGTAGATACTGGTTAATCATGGCGGTGCTGCGGCCAATGCCCCGTGCCACCTGCGCTTGTGAAAACCCTTTTTCGTCCATTAATTCCATCAGTTCTTGAACAAGAGACATCATAACCCCCTAAAATATTAGTAATTTCCGGCATCTTTCATATGCTGCTCAAATTCCGTTTGCAGGAAGGAATAGCTGCGGTTCGGTAATGCGGCTGTTTCTGGCACGGGAATAAATCCGCCAAAGTCCGGCAATGGCTTAGATTCCAGAACAGGCCGTGCCTCCGCCTCAATCTCATGGCGCTTATCCTCAACCCGTGCCAGGCGGCGGCTGCGGCGGGCTTCCACGGCTTTCGCCATCGCCGTGGTGGGTACAGCGGCGACCTTGTTGCCATTCCAGATAGCGGTGCAGACATAGCGACCATCCATTCTGCGGATGATGACTTCCCCGGCATCATGAATGTCGTAGGCCACCCGCACGCTTTCGCCATCCACCTGGATAAGATTTTCCGCAAAATACTGGTTATTGTTGAACTCCACCCAGCCACGCTGGGCGATACGGGTGACCTCCGGCATAAACATCTCGCGCAGTTCAATCTGGGTCAGGTATTCGATTTCATCCCCTTCGGTTTCCAGCACCATTTTGCGGTAGACTGCCGCCGTCATGTGGCGCCCGTTGTGTTTGGGCAGCTCACTGTGCTCATGCCGGGTGTTGTAGTGCTCAACTTCCTCCTCAATCGCATCCAGCAATTGCTGCCATGTTGGCAGTTTTGCCAGTGCAGCCTGTTGCACAGCATTCAGTTCCCGTTGGTTTTCCTGCGCTTTGACCGCAGAGAGTATCCGGCGGTCAGTGACGCGCACCGATTCCGGATCAGCCCCCAGCCCGTTATAGGTCTGGAATTTCTGCGCAATACGCCGGGGGATCACCGCATTCAGGCGTTCGATAATGCCGCGTGCCTGCGGATTGCCGGGAATACCCGTCATGTGGTCAATACCCATCCGGGGAAAAATCCCGGTGATATCGGCATCCAGTGTTTTGTTAGTCTGGCCGCCCCCGTTATCGGAGTAGACAAACAGCGGTTTACCGTGATGCTTCATGGCATGGCGATACGCCGAGGCCACCGCAATCGTACTTTCGGACAGATCCAGCGACCAGCCCACCACATAGCGGGTACGGCCATCCAGCACCAATGTCAATTCCGGTGTAAATGGACGCCCGTGAATGGGGTGCGCCACTTTCAAATTCATGCTCTTACCATCGCTGATCCAGCAGCCATTCACCGGCATCTGTGACCAGTCCCGTTTCTGGTAGGTTTCCAGTGCACGGGCAGCGGAGCCGGTGAGACGGCCACGGGCTTTTTCCCGCTTCGGCAGTTTTGCCATCAGCCGGCGTACCGCATCATACGATGGCTGCGTTTCCAGCATGGGGGGCTGGTCAGCGTAGAGCTGCTGCCATTCCTCGCAAAAGCTGCGGTAGGCCGCCTGTAATGACGGGCCATTCACATTACGATAATGCGACAGGAACATAGGAAACCATTGCACCTGCTCCGGCTGGACTTCTTTATTATGACCGGGTGACAGTAAGGCCAGCCGTTCATCGCCGTTATTGGTGCTCTGGTATATCGTCACCCACTCCTGCAAGGCACGGGTGCCAACGCCGCGACGGCGCCCCTTACGGGCATTGGCACCGTCAGCGGCTGACTGTAACGCACTGGGTAACGTACCCTGGCGTGACCCGTCAGAAAGATACTGTACCGCCGCCGAACGGGACATCCCTGCATCCCGTAAGTTCAACACCTCCAGCGCCAGCAGGGCACGGGCATCTGCCACCTGCCGTTGCTGATCGGTCAGGGATGACAGTTCGCGGGTGAGCAGTGCCGGACACTGGCGCATTAACTGCAATTCCTCCAACGGGCGCACGGGCTGCGCCACGGGGGTATTGATCGCATCCTGATTAACGGGGTGTGCCAGCACGGCCGCAAAATACTGGCGGCGCACGGCCTCCCGTGCAACATCCGGTAAACAATCAATATGGTACTCCATCGCCTTACTTCCCTGACGCTGGCGAACAAACTCAGGGTTATCCCCGGTTAACCGGTTCAATGCCATACGCATCCCCTGAACCGAACCGGGCAATGCAGGCAATCCTATTAACTCATTCGCTGTCAGAAACATAATCACATCCTACGTTTATATGAGTAACGACTGGGCCAAATATGCTCCGGGGTGGTTTCCAGAACATCCGCGATGATTTTTTCGCCTTTCGGGTAAGAACGTGAAAGGGCATTTTTTAATGTGTCAGGGGCTAACCCTGCCAATGTTGAAAGCTCCCTCATTGTGAAACCGGCTTTGTGTATAGCTGCCACAATATCAATGCGATGCCAATCAACGGGAATTACCACTTCATTTCCATTCATATTTCGACTACCCTAAAATATTATCTACGCGGATAATCCGCTGGGGTTATCCGTCTGGATATAGTATTGATCCAAATTGAACTCACGTAAAGCAAAAAAACCACTTTCTTTTGTCTTTTTGAGTTTATTTATCTCAATATGGCAAAATAATTTTAATATCAATTAGTTAGGTGAAAGGAAAATGAGTGCGGTAAAAACGGAGAAACTTTCTTTTCTTCCCAAGGGAAAAGAAACTGAAAAAGAAACTTTTAAAGACCGATTGAAGCTGCTGATAGGTAAGCGAAGTGTAAGGGCAGCAGCAAAAGATTGGGAACTATCTGTATCAACTTTGAACAATTATCTTAATAGAGGTACTGAGCCGACTTTAAGTGTAATAAATACAATATCTTCTATTGAGAACATTAGTATAGATTGGCTTGCCAATGGCACTAGAGAAGTCGCTGACCCTATTGCCTCGGGCATTGTTGAATCGGTCAATACTGATATATCAAAACAAGAGTTAACTCAATTAAAACAGGCTTGGGATATGGTGTTTGATTCTATAGAACCTAATGAAGCCAGTGAATTATTAAAGTATATACATAGAAATGGAGTTGTTAGCATCCTCAATAGAGGACAGAAACAAACATTGCAAGATGCAATTGAGGACACTATTGATTCCTTGCCTATCAGAGACACATTAAAACAAGCAATCAAGGTTGCTCTACCTGGTAATGAAGCACTCGACAAAGAGATTTTGCGTCGCATTAGCAAGAACGAAGGAGACGTGGAACCTGAAACTGGTATCGTTCAGGCGGTAAATAAAAACGCAGGGTGATTATGATATTTCATACCTGATCAATCACCCTGTAAATGTTGTTTAAACCCTCTCAAACTATGATCAAAACAGTGCAGAATTAAACGCATAAAATAACAAAAATTATCAATTCTCTCTGATTAGTGCAAAATCGCCTCTTATCCCTATACCTCAATCATATCAAGGCTTTTCGGCCAATTCCCTATCTTTTTATTTAGTGCAGAATTGATCACCTCCCCACACGTCACCGGCAGCCACAGCTTCTATGGAGATTGGCAGGGAAATTGTGAGGCAATATTTTACTGAACTGTGAGGAATTGGTATGGCTTAAACTGACAGATACCGAAAAAGCGGTAACTGTCAGTGATACGATTATAAGAAAATTAAAAATGGTACTGTAATCCAAGATCGATACTGTAGTTTCGGTTTTCAATTCCGATAGAATTATCACCTAAATCTTTGGTGTTGCCAGCATCATAATCGATAAGCCTCGTTTGACCTTTACCTTCGCGATATTTATTCCAGATAAACGCCGTATACACCTTCGTATTTTGAGTCAAATAATAACCAGCATCAATGCTGGCACCAATGTAACGTACCTTATCAGATCGCTGAGGAAGGGTTAAACGACGCATATAGTGCTCGTCGTTGCCCCAGGCTTTTACCCACGGACTATATTTTAGTAAAAGGTTAAATTCAAAATCCTGATAACGATACTGTCCAGCTAATCCAATATAGGGTAGGCTATATTTTTGTTTATAGCCAACTCCGGCCATCCCGGCAGGAAATTCGCCGATATTAGCACCATTATCATAGATATAATGACCACCATAAGCCGTCCAACTGAAACGTGTTTCCTGGTAACCTAATACCGCCCCTAATTTGTAATTCGATTGTTTAATTAACCAACCTGCGGCATTTAAATCAAACTCATTAGCATCGTTTAGGGAAGTATTTGAGCTGGATGACCAATGAGTCCAATGATTCTGGTTTACATCCAACCAATCGTAGTCAACCATTTTGCTATCACGTGACGATAATCTGACCCAACCACCCGCATTCACAGTTAGCCTGTCAAGGGGATCCCAGGAAACTTTGCCTCTGGCAATCAGAACATCGCCAATTTTCCAATTCAATTGACTGCTTTTGTATTTTGGATCTTTGGAATATCCATAGAGATGCTCGTTAGATTCTCCTTTTAGCCAACCAAGCCCAAGCGAAAAAGATACACTGCCATCGTACCAATCCAATTGTGATAGAGCAGGTGCTGCCATGATCCCAAAAGAAAAAGTCAACAATGGAGTAGCTATCAAGATTTTTTTCATCATTATTAATAACCTTATCAGAGTGTAAATTGAATTTTCATAATTTCTGTTACCCTGATAGCTATCCACAACTAGAAGAGATAATTTATTTAACTATCAATAACAGAAATAATAATATCTTTGGTATATTACTTTTATCGTTATATGCTTATAGTTTAAGATTATACTCTTTTAGCTATTTTTCATTTTTTAGGTAAATTTTTTTAACTAAAAATTAAATTCATTGGATTTAGTTGCATAAAACTCAACGGCCTGCTACAAAGCAGGCCATTAATTATATTAATTTTCAATGATTATCCTATTCACCCAATCGGACGCAAATCAACCCACAATAGCTGGCTATCCGCAATCAACGGCTTAATTACCCCTTCTCGTATATCCGGTAACCACCATGCGCCTTGACCAAAAGCAAGCTGGACACAATTCGCTCCTGTCATTTCCCAACGTCCTTTTAAAACATAAAGTACACCACTGTGTGATGTTGGCAGTAAACGTTCATCAGAAATAACTGAAATCTCAGAAGCCCAACATGAACGGCGAGTCATGATATTGAAACACTGAACAGGACCATCCAATAATTCCGCATGGGCCAAAATATCACCCGAAAAGTTAAATGGCGTCATCTTTTTCACCAATTCGTGCTCCAAAAAGCCCGGACTGGTCAAGCGGACTCCCTTTCCTTTTAATAAAACGATTGAGCATTCAATATCAGGGAATTGCCCTAATATTCCACTTTGATGGACAGTCGTAAAACAGGCTCGCCAGGCGAAATCATCAGACACAGGCCAGCAAACAATATCCCTGGTTTCGCCCTCCCCTCCAGACCATTGTACTCTTGGCAATGTCGCATAATCGAAGCATTTCATTTTCATGCCACTCCCTCACCACTTTTAAATTTTGTTTACAGTGCTAAAAGATAACCAGTGTCAACTTGTTAACAGGAACATTGGCAAATAATTTCCCCTACGACAATATTGAGATAGTTGAAATGTGATTGATTACCCGCATTCTCTTAAGAGCATGTTTACGCTCCCTTAATAAGTTGTACAACATTGAGGTGAGAAAAAAATATCCAAGTAATCTGAGCCGGGAATCGTTCGAGCAAATAAACAAATCGCAAATAATACCCTCCCTAACGTATTCACTTATTTTAGCGCCGTCCTAAAACCCTCTCTGCGGCACGCTCTTCTGTCAATCACTGGATTGAGTGGTTTACATTCTCCGCAAGATTTTGGTTATATTGGCTCACGCCGGGAACTTGAACTTATTACTCATAAAATCAATGAATTATTAAACATATCACTCTCACAAAATTCACTCATGTCATTAAAAAATCTAGGATAAATAACAATTTTTCTTGAATAGTAAATGTGATAATGATTATCATTATTATCAATAACTATTTGCACAATAACAACGAGGTATCAAAATGCGTATCGGGATGAGTGTCGCGGCAACGTTACTGGGAGTGGTATCAACATCGGCTATGGCGTTGGAATATCCTCTGGGGAAACCGGTTATCAAAAATGGCATGGAGATTCAAGGGGTTTACTTGCAACCGATCACCATGTCGATGGAAGGCAAACATAAAATGCACCATCTGGCGGCTGAAAAATCCGATATTCATTTGGAAGCGGATATTCACGCAGTCGAAGAGAATCCAAATGGTTTTGCCGAAGGGGATTGGATCCCATACCTGAAAGTCGATTATAAGGTTACTAAATTAGATGAGCCGAAAAAAACACAATCCGGCACATTTATGGCAATGGTCGCTAGCGATGGTCCTCACTATGGTGAAAATTTAAAACTGAATGGTTATGGAAAATACCGGGTGGAATATCGTATTTCTCCACCAAGTATGAATGATGAGGTTACATTCGGACGTCATATCGATAAAGAAACTGGTGTAGCAGCATGGTTTGAACCCTTTGATGTTTCGTGGGACTTCGATTACGCCGGAACAGGTCGCAAAGGCAGTTATTAAGTTATTGAAAACAGCGAGCAAGAATAAAGCGCTCGCTGTTATTAGACATTGGACGTCACGCTCTCGTCGAGGTTTATCTTGAAATCGTTCATTTTCACTCTGTGCATCTCGGTCGTGTCGTTGATTTATGCGCCCATGACGATTGCGGCTGAAAAATTTACTCTTGAACTTGAAATGAATAACGGTGAGTTAACTCCACCGATATTAAGTGTGCCTGCGAAAACGCCCGTTCGGATCAAAATTCGCAATACCGGTACGGAGCCTGTTGAATTTGAAAGCACGCAATTGCGTAAAGAAAAAGTCTTGGCGCCCGGAGCAAACTCAGTGGTGGTCATTGCACCGCTTAAACCGGGAAAATATACATTTTTTGATGATTTTCATCTCGCGCACCCCGCCGGTGAGATAATAGCTGAGTAATCATTTGGTTGCAGGATATGGTATGGGACAAGTTCTTTTTGTGGTATGGCGCGAAAGCTTTGAGGCGCTACTCGTGGTCAGCATTATTTATGCGTGGATCAAACAACACCCTGATGCTGAGACAGGACGCCGTTATTTATGGGGCGGTGTCGCGCTTGGGGGAGCATTATCCCTCTTTTTAGCCCTGTTAATTTACGGCGTATTTAACGTGCTCGATGACAGCGGACAAACCTATTTTATGATTGGGATGGCGCTCTTTGCCTGTGTCCTTATCGTACAAATGGTGTATTGGATGAGCCAGCACAGCGCCTCACTCAAATCGGGTATTGAACACGAAATGGTTCGTAGCGCAAAACACCACTCTTGGTGGGGCGCATTGGTTATCGTCGCAATCGCGATTGCCCGTGAAGGTAGTGAAATCGTTGTTTTTCTCTCCAGTGTCGTGATGGGGCTAACGCGAGATTCCATGTGGTCGTTTACGGGGGAAGTGGTATTAGGCATCGTGATAGCCGCACTGACATTGTATCTGTTCTCACTTAGCTATCAGAAAATTGCGTGGAAATGGTTTTTCCGTATCACTAGTATCATACTGCTTTTCTTAGCCTGTTCATTGCTTCTCAAAGGCGTGGAAGAGATTTCCAATGTGCTGTTAGAACACGATATTGAGCAGAATGATTTTCTTATCTATCCATTATGGGATACCTGCAATTGGTTAGATGACTCAGGGTTGATAGGGAATTTTATGGCTACCCTGTTTGGGTATCGGGCGCAACCTATTGGGATAAGTGTGCTGACGTTTGCCGTTTATTGGATCGTTGTAATTGTGTTATTCCGTCGTCAGGGGCGTCGTCATGCTGCGTAATATGTTGAGAATGACTGTTTCGCTATTACTGTTATTGAGTTTAGGCGCGGAAGCGGAAAAGTATCGCGCGGGGCTTCCAAACACAGGTAATGAAATCGTTATTGCCAAAGGGGATATTCCTACGCCGACGCAATATCAACCGATGATTGCGGTCTATATGAAAATGATGGGCGTACAAGTGGCGGCCATCGAAGCGCAGTTGATAACATTACAACGTGCATTAAACGCAGGAAATTGGCAAGCGGCACAGCAAGCGTATATTCAGGCTCATTATGATTATGAGACGATCCGCGCGGTGGTTGTCGTTTTTGGTCATGCAGATCGTGTGATTAACCCCCATGCCAGTTATTTTCTTAAACAGGAGCGCGATCCAAAATTTATTGGTTTTCATCGTGTTGAATACGCACTGTTTTCAACCAACGATAAATCGGATGCTTTGGCAGCAACGCAAGCGCTACTGCATAATGTACAAGATTTAAAACAACGTGTAGCGGTGGAAACGCTTCCGATAGCAAAGTTAGTGCAATCCGCAGATGACAGCATCGAGCTTATTTTAGAGACAAAACTCGGTGGTGATGAAAACCGTTACAGCCGCAGCGACTTAGCGGATATTGCAGCAAATTTGCAAGGTGCTCGCTGGATAGTTAACGGGTTGGTGCCATTTTTATCCCCTGAAATAGTAACATCGCTCAATACGCAATTTGATGCGCTTGATTCCGTGATGGCAAATTATCGCTCTGCACAAAAGCAATATTTTCGTTATGAGCAACTCTCTCCTCAGGATAAACATACGCTTTACGCCCAACTGACACAGTTAGCGGAAACGTTGTCTGGACTGCGGGCAGCATTGAAGATAGATGTGTATTATAAATACCGGAACGAACCATGAAACACAAAAAAAACACGCTCCCCAGTGAGAATGAATCGATTTCGCTGAGTAAACGTATGACATTGAAATGGCTGGGAGCAGGCAGTGTTCTGTTATCCAGTGGGGCACTGAGTTTACCGACAATGGCGACACCGGAAACAAAAACATGTGACAACCTCAGCCGCACACACGCCATTCCTTATTTAGGAAAACATCAGGCAGGCGTGATTACACCAGAACAAAAAGAAGCGATTTTTTTGTCGCTGAATTTAACAGTTTCCACCCTTGATGAGGTTGAAGACATTTTTAAGCGCTTAACGCAATGCATTGCTCGATTAACGCAAAACCGTCAGGCGGAAAAAACCACGAATGACCGTATGCCGCCAGCAGAATCTGGGATCCTTGGTCGTTATTTAACGGCGGATGATTTAACCATAACGGTTTCACTCGGTCATTCGCTCTTTGATAACCGCTTTGGATTAACCTCGCTAAAGCCGAAAAAATTTGTTGCGATGACCGAGTTCCCAAATGACCACTTAGAAGCGTCATGGTGTGGCGGTGATCTCTTACTGCAATTGTGCGCCAATAGCCGAGAAACTGTGATTTATGCATTACGTGACGTTTTGCGTCAGTTATCGGGAAAGGTTGCACCGCTTTGGAAGATAGATGGTTTTTTACCTGCTCGTGATATTGAATGCAAAACAACGCCCATTAATTTGTTTGGATTTAAAGATGGCACCGGCAATGCCGATGCGAAAGACGATGACTTAATGGACTCCCTCGTCTGGATTACGCAAAAAGAACCCGCTTGGATAGAAAATGGCAGTTATCAAGCCGTTCGTCTTATCCGATTTGCATTGGAGTTTTGGGATAGAACACCGCT
This sequence comes from Xenorhabdus ehlersii, assembly GCF_003610465.1. Lineage (GTDB taxonomy): Bacteria > Pseudomonadota > Gammaproteobacteria > Enterobacterales > Enterobacteriaceae > Xenorhabdus > Xenorhabdus ehlersii. The sequence continues at coordinate 438,612 of NZ_RAQI01000002.1, forward strand.
TGAAGATCAAGAAAATGATTTTGGACGACATAAAGCTAGCGGTGCGCCGATGGGAAAACAGCATGAGCACGACGACCCCGAGTTTAATCGTGATCCACATGGTGATCGGGTATTATTTGACTCCCATATGCGTCGAGCGGAACCTCGAACAACCGAACGACATGTTTCCAAATTACGTCGGCGCAGTTACAGTTACTCTCTTGGGTTAACATCAACAGGGCAACTCGATATGGGGCTGATTTTTGTTTCATTCCAAAATGACCTGAAGAAAGGCTTTATTGATACCCAAAAACGGTTAAATGGTGAACCCTTAGAGCGTTACATTAAACCTTTCGGCGGTGGTTACTATCTGGTTTTACCGGGTATATCATCCACATATGACTATCTTGGCGAGAGTTTGATCCGAGCCGCTCGCGCCCTCACTTAATTTATGACAGGTAGGCATGGGCATCTTTCCACTCCCCAGCGTTGTGGTACGGCCGCTACAAGAGCATATGGCACATATTCCCCAACTCTTTCATTGCCAAAGCCTGAGTTTCATTCCAGGCAAATGACGTATTCAAGCGAAAGGCATGATCAAACTGGGCGCTCGTGGAAAACATGCTACCTGGTGCGATACTGATATTCTTTGCCAATGCCTGTTGATAGAGTCGGTTGGCATTAAAAGGGGGTTCAAACTCCAGCCAGAGAAAATAACCACCACGTGCACTGTTTACTTTCACAGATTGGGGAAAGTATTCACTGATTGCCCATAACATCCGATTTTGCCGTTGTTCCAACTGCCGCCTCAATCGACGCAGATGATTGTCATACCCTCCCTGCGCCAAATAGTCCGCAATCGCCAACTGGGTTGGCGTGCTGGCGGATACCGTGCTCATCATCTGTAATTGCTGAATTTTCTTCGCATGTTTACCTGCGGCAACCCAACCTACCCGATAACCAGGAGCAAGACATTTTGAAAATGATGAACAGTGCATGAAATTATTTTCGGTATCCCATGCTTTTATCGGTGCCGGAGGCTCCTGCTCGAAATACAATTCACCATATACATCATCTTCAATCAGGGCGATTTGGTTTTGGTTCAAAATCTCTACCAATCGCTGTTTATTTTCAGGGGGCATTGTGCTGCACAGTGGGTTTTGAAAACGCGACATCAGCCAGCAAGCTTTTATTGGATATTTCTTCACAACTTCTTCTAAAGTTTCCAAAACAATACCCGTATGAGGATCTGTCTTAATGGCTATGGCTTTCAAACGTAACCGCTCTATCGCTTGCAGCGCCCCATAAAAAGCGGGCGATTCAATCACCACCCAATCCCCCGGTGAAGTAACGGATTGCAAACTGAAACTTAACGATTCCATTGCCCCGGCAGTAATAACAATTTCCTCAGGAGAAACATGGATACCGTGGGAAGCATAGCGGCGGGATAGATTACGTCGTAACTTTTCATTACCTGGAGGCAAATTTGCCAGCGAACTGTGTGGCACGAAACGGCGGGCGACTGAAGCCAGTATTTTTGACAATTTGGGTTCGACTAATAAAGAAGGATCGGGAAATGCCGAACCGAAAGGAATAATTTGCGGATCTTTGCATGCCTGCAAGACATCAAATATGGAGGCACTGATCTCCACATTTTCACTTAAGTTGAGTCCCTTCCCTCCTTTTGCCGCCGCAAAGGGTTTCAGCCGAGTGGCAACATAATACCCTGATTGTGGACGCGCCACGATCCAACCCTGACTTTCCAGCAACTGGTAGGCTTGTAGCACCGTCATCAAGCTCAAACCCGACGATTTCACCGATTCCCGCAATGAGGGTAACCTATCACCCACTTGCCAAATATCGTCTTCTATTTGTTGGCGGATCATGCCCGCCAATTGTTCGTAACGCGTCATATGCTTGGCCTTTGTCTAAACTGTTATAGGTATAAAATGAAAAATTTTCAATATTATACTTGGTATTTTCAGAAACAAAAATCACTCTATGATTAGAGTCAATAAATCCGCCTGAAAAAGATAATTTCCATATACCTACGATCAGAAATTGCATAATAAACAATGCATTTTAATTAATGATCTTTTCAATACTGTTAAGAATAAATTTATTATTAATACAATACTTCTCTCTAGTTTTGGCATAATACATTCTAAGAGAAAAATAATGGATTATTTCAATCTTTATGATTGCCCTATCTATTATTCAGAACTAATTTAGGATAGCATCTGCGCCCTTTTTAAAATTTTCTACGATTAAATATGAGGAAACCTATGTTCATCGGTTTTGATTATGGCACATCAAATTGCGCAGTAGCAGAGATGATCGGAGATACGCCACAGCTAATTGCTATTGAGAATGATAACTTCTACATGCCTTCAGCTCTGGCGGCACCGACCAGAGAGTCAGTTTCTGAGCACTTATTTCGCCACTGGAATATCAAACCAAGTAATCAAACAGGTGAGCAATTACTTCGTAGCGCGATCACGGCAAACCGAGAAGAAGGTATTGAACTTTTGCCAGGTGATCTCATATTTGGACAAAAAGCATTAGCTCGATATTTGGAAGATCCTCAAGATATTTATTACGTTAAATCACCCAAGTCTTTTCTGGGTGCAATGGGATTAAGAGATACTCAAATCAGTTTTTTTGAGGATCTGGTTTGTGCCATGATGGCAAATATCAAACAACAAATAGAAACCAATAAACAGCAAACTGTCGAAGACGTCGTCATTGGCCGCCCAATCAATTTTCATGGACGTGGCGGCGATAAATCGAATCAACAAGCTGAGAAAATCTTACTTAATGCAGCAAAACGGGCAGGTTTTCGCAACATTGAATTCCAATTTGAACCAGTGGCAGCAGGCTTGGAATATGAGGCCACATTAACAGAAGATAAAACTGTATTGGTCGTCGATATTGGCGGCGGAACAACAGATTGCTCGGTTATTCAAATGGGGCCAAGCTGGCGAGACCTATCTGAGCGTAATGACAGCTTACTGGCACACACTGGTCAACGTATCGGGGGAAATGATTTAGATATTAATCTCACTTTTAAACAACTCATGCATCCTTTTGGATTAGGCAGCAAAGTTACCTCAGGTATTGACATGCCACTGACGCAGTTTTGGAACCCGATTGCCATCAATGACATACAGGCCCAAAAAGAGTTCTACTCTCGCCAGAATTTAACGGCATTAAAATCCTTGCACAGAGATGCTCAAGAACCTGAAAAACTCGCCCGCTTATTGAAAGTGCACCAAGAGACATTAGGATACAGCCTCGTTCGCAGTGCAGAGGAAGCCAAAATTACTCTTTCAGAGCAAGCTGAGTGCCGCGTTAAACTCAATCTATTATCAGAGATAATTGAAGTTGATATTCAACGTGATCAGATGATTGCGGCAATCGATGCCACTAAAGAGAAAATAGCAAAATTGGTTAGTGAAGCTGTGGCACAAAGTGGAACCCAACCTGATGTGATCTTTATGACAGGTGGCTCAGCCAGTTCCCCCATTCTGCGCCAGGCAGTTGAACAAAAATTACCGGGGATCCCGCTGGTTGGAGGTAATTATTTCGGTTCAGTAACAACGGGTCTGGCACGTTGGGCAAAAATTTGTTTTGCTTAATAAGCTAGGCAGGCTCAATATTATTGAGCCTGCCTTAATATTATCGACAATTTTTTCTCAGTCATATTCATCCAATTTAAATAATATTAATAAACTATTTATCTTCTCCTGTACTTTCCAGCCTTGTATTTGACAATCTGTTAGTATGAAAGAAAATCAAACGAGGAACATGAAAGCATTCTACATAATACAGATATTTCAATAAATGCACTCTCTTCTTTATAGCTATATTTTCTGGTTTTGTTGATGCTATTGCTGGAGGAGGATTAATACTAACCCTCGCTATGTTAATAGCAGGAGTCCCACCGATTGTAGCTGGCACTATGCATTAATTGACTCTATAGAATAGAGGGAGTATCGTGGCTCTTAGATAGCCGTAATCGCTAAAAGTGAGCTTCGATGTCCATCATCTTAATGTATTGATATTAAATCGAAAAGGTTTTACAGGCCCAACAATTGCAATATTTTGCCGACAGAAAATTAAAGCGGCTTTTTGGCAGTCAGGATTTTAAGAGGAAAATTATGAAAGCGATATTAAGCTTACCAATTTATCGGCAATACGAGCGATATTAAGACAGAAAAAAATAAAAATTTTTCATGTAATTATTCAACTTTACATTATAAATAACAATTTTATTGTGATTTCTTTTTCTTCACCTTGTGTTTTGTTTCAGATAAGCTTTTGACAAGTCTTGCCCGCAATTCAAAATTTTCAAATTGGCATCATAATTTTTAGAGATGTACAAATATAAAATATAATTTATTAAATTTTATATCATAAATCAATCTTATTTTTCCTCAGATTACAAAAGAGGATTTTATATACATATCATTTATATCATTCTTAGCCCCATAAATTCAGTCTGATCTGAAATGATGGGTGCATTAAGCATCCTACTTTAGAATGTATCTTTAATTACATATAAAATAAAAGGGAAACCATATGTATAAGAATTTTTTCAAGCCATTAAGAATATTTAACCTGTTAAGTTTTATTCTACTTACAGCAACGATTCATGGCTATGCTCAGCCTCAACCTTCTAATTTTGACCCATCTGATCCAGCCTATAATCATGTTAGCGTCTTCATTGAAGAAGAAACACTGCACACTATCCCTAGGCCATATTCAGCAGTACACCATTATGGACCTTTTATGCGTTATACCATAGATCCACAAATAACAATTCGTTTTAATATAGAAGGCGGTGAGAGTGAAGATATTCGTTTGCAACCTCTTGTTGATGAAGCAGCAACATATTGGAATGAAATTCTTGGAGATCAGGGCCTGACTATAGTACCATTTTCGTCAGGTGGTGGCATTCCAAATTTTATTATACAAACAGTTCCAAATTCTTATTTTTATGATGATTTTAATATGCAAAGTTCTATGGCAATTACATATGAAGCAGGTTATTCAGGATTAAGATATCTTAATAGCCACTACTCTTTTATTACATCGCCTGGAATATATGTTAGGCAAAGTGATGAAATAACTAGAGCAGAGTTACAACAATTAGAAACTAACTTTGGAACCAACAATAGGACAGTTTTACTAGAAAATTTCGTTTACACACTTATTCTCCATGAATTTGGACATGCAGTAGGGCTTTCTCATCCAAGAACAAGAACAAATGCAATTTCGCTTTATCCACCATCAAGCGAGAGATGGCATACTAATGATGAACTGGGTGTTGCCTCTCTTGAAACTTTACAAGATAGGCCACAGCCAGGTCTTATGGAAAATTATCAATTTGAATTTTTGCAAGCACTTTATCTTTATAATCAACCACAATATCAACACCTTGCAAGACACATGATCCATTTATCCGATGGTGAGAGGCGTTGGATCCGGGCCATGGTTTCTTGCACGCGTAGGTACGATCCACCTCCCCCCGAGGAAAATAGAGAGCTGAATTCTAATGTCAATAATCAAACGTGTCCAAAATTTGTTTTTCTCAATCGGAAATATACCCGTAGAACAGCTTGAAATAATAAGATTTCTCAGTTTATTGATTATCAGATAACACGTTAATTTGGGGATAATTATGGCTGTAGTACCTAGGGGTTGTTGACGTTTTGTGTTCATCATTTATTCTACCCACATTGGCAGCCAGACAATAATAAACGCCAGTGCCAACATACTGGCGTAATTTCGTTCTAATTTATCGTATCTTGGTAACTGGTTACCAATCTGTTTGTACAGGTCGCGTTTTTTCGGCAACGGTAAAGACGTTGTCTTTATGCTGTTTGCGATCTGACCAATTGGTATTTTGCCCGTATTGGTGCTAGGCGGGAGATAAGATCTTTTTTTGATCTTGCGGATTGGTACATTAAAGTGAGGGTCATGCTCCCAATGATTAGATATTGTGATAAACTCCCTGCTTTTTATTATGGGGGAGATATGGCTAAAGTTGATGTGGTTTGTCGTTACTGTCATAAAACAGAAGAGGTCAAAGGGCATGGAAAAGGGCGTACTGGTCATCCCCGCTATCACTGCTATGCCTGCCGTAAAACCTTTCAACTGAACTATACCTATCAAGCCTGTCATCCCGGTGTGAGAGAGCAGATTATTGATATGGCAATGAATAACGCCGGTGTCCGTGATACCGCCCGTGTACTGAAGATAGGGGTTAACACCGTCATTCGCACGTTAAAAAACTCACCCCGAAAAATGTGACCCGCCTTCCCCTTGAGGGAAATGAAATCCAACTTATTTGTGACGTTGATGAACAATGGTCATTTGTGAGTAGTAAGAAAAATCAACGCTGGCTCTGGTATGCTTGGGAACCTCGCCTCAAGCGAGTTGTGGCGCATGTTTTTGGTGATCGAACTTCCTGAAGAAAAACATATTGTTGGAAAACATTATACCCAACGTATAGAAAGAACTAATTTGATATTCCGTACCCGTTTAAAAAGACTGAATCGAAGGACGATGGGCTATTCCAAATCAAAGGAGATACACGACAAGGTGATAGGGCGTTTCATCGAACGTGAATACTCTTCTTTATAGGGTGATCTAACTATTGGAGTCATGACCCCTCAGAGGGTGCCCTTACCACGGGGCGGCGCACTCGCGGGAAACGGCTCGTTTTCCGATTTCCATGCTGTCAGCAGCAGGTCAGTTAACACATTGATATTCACAAAGAATAAAGGCTTTGAGGTGACAAATTTCTGAGAGAGCTGTCACCTCGATGTCTTTTATCTATTTGATTAAAATATAAAAATCACGTAATTACCTGACAGTATGAGGTGTCGATGTCTAACGTCAGTAATCTGGAGGACGCCTACAACTGGAGTGTTGCCAAGATTGCTGAGGCGTTTGGCTTAAACTGCGGCACAGTCAGAAAACGGTTGTTGGAGACCAATGTCCCCATTGCTAATACGGTCAGGGGAAATCCTGTTTATGCCTTACGGAATAATGGGCGACTCTCTGGAGAGAATGAGGCACTGACAACTAAGCTATCAGAGAAAAACGCCATTATCACCACCCAACAAGAACGCATCCAGCGCCTCGCAGAACTAGACAAGACTCACACTCAGGAACTCGTCCATGCCAAGGCTGAAATTGACACTCTTCAGGCTGATGTTGCCGCTGGCCGTCGCAAGCTGCGCATCAAGGCCGTCTGTCCCTCCGTGTCTGAAACCGTTACCGCCGGCGGCGTGGTCGATGGAACCCCGTCGAACTCACTGGAGAAACTGGATCAACTGTTCTCGATATTCGAGAAGGCATCATCAACGACCGGGCAAAACTGAGATATTTGCAGGAATATGTTAAGGCTGAATGCAGAGGAAACAATGGAAAACCAACACCGTAAAATCACTGGCTACCGTGAATTAACCCAAGATGAAATTGATTGCATGAACAAGATTAAGGCGCTTGGGGAGGATCTGGATACGCTTTATGACTATCTTGTCATCACAAATGCACAAACGGGCAATCACCAAATTGACATGCGTTGGCTGAACGAAGGCCGCACTGATCTACAAAAAGGGATTATGTGCTGGGTTCGTGCAGTGGCTCAGCCAACAACATTCTGACCAACTACCACCTCATAGCAAATGATGCTGAAGTGGCGGGACTAAATGCAGTGTCATTACGAGAGGACGGCGGGAATTTTGCCGTCCTACTCGATTTATCAATATGTTCAATTTGGTTAATTTATTGGTGGAATAAAGGGAGGCGGCGGTGGAAAAGGCATTACACAGTGCTCCCCTGTAGGTGTTAGAACGCATACAATACCATGCGATAATGCACTGGGAGTGTTAGCATAAGTTAGCATTGAAGCAAAAAGAGCCGAACCCGCCAACAGGTAAAGAAGAAGATATTTTTTCATTTTATTCACCTTATCTTACTGACTACAACAAAGACCAATTAACCTAATAAACTTATTTCCACCCAATAATAAGCGAATAATATTTAACAATTGATTAACGCTTGAAACTAAAACCAATATTTCTGTGTCCACTCCCTGAGTGGCTACAGGAATAACTCATGCCGCCACCCGTTCCCACTGCGTACCCAACGCACACGGGATGGTGGCATTTTTATTTCCGAGGCGCACCGAAAGCGCCTTTTAATTACACCGAACCTAACCCTATAGAAATGAACCCTCGAGGTACCCAAGAATTGGAGATGCTCAAACGCAATTGTGCATTGCGTAGACCGGGTAGAGAACCTTACGACGTGAATGAGTATCTCACAATGCTAATCCGAATAGATGACCGTTCATTAAAAAAACAAATGGTTGAGTTACAGCAACAATGTTGTGAAAAATGCGGTGAATCTTTACCCGTGACGGAATGCTGTTTTTCAGGTGAGGTCGCGTGTTGGAATACATGGGGCTGGCATGAACTGAAATTAACGCTATAAAGTGTTATTTCTGGCGTATCGTTGCATTTACAGATTGTCTCTGTCACATATATTAAAAGCCGAATTTAATGTAGGGGGAGTTATGGGACAATATCGGCACACAGTATCTAATGTCATGGCGATGGCTAGTGATGAATTAATACAGAAAACAGTTCAATGGCACACTTATGATGAGGGTAAGTTTTATTGTTTTTTAGACGAACCGAAATACAAACCCAAATATAGGCTCAATATTGTGGGACACTCATCTCCCCCTGGTTCTTCAATATTATTTTGGGGAACAATGTTGCAGGCCCATGGAATGAATCAAGTGAAATTTTGTAGCACAGTTCATAAATTAGTTACTGGACTAAAAAACAAAGGACAAAATATTCAGAGTATCAGAATAATAGCTTGTTACTCTGGTACAAATGGGCTTGCTCAGTTATTAGCTAATCATCTCCATATGCCTGTTAAAGGTTGTTTAGGAGGGACGAGAATGAGCTCAACCGCTAGCTTACGTCCAAATCTTCATATAACTCGTTACCTTATTGATAAGCCAGATAGAGATAGTCAATATTTCCCAGAAGAGAGGGATAGACAATTGCGACATGATCCTGGCTATGGGCTGTATAGATGGTATGACCCTCAAACGCAGCAATCAGATTCAGACAGCGAATTTGATGCGTTTGTTAGTCAACGAGTACCAAGAGAAAATAGGCGGTAGCATAACGGATTGTAACTCGCTAAAATAATACCATCGGCCTGAACATCCGAACCTAAACTTATGCTGCTGTGCCATTACCTTAAGGGAACAAGAATGGCGCAGCATAGTTTTATCAAAATTTCCGCCGACACCCTACGGCCAGCTACTCCAGCGACCAGAGAATACCTGCATTTGAAAATCAAATGCGGCGATGTGTTGCAGGCTGATTTTAAGAAAGCCCGCAATCCCCGTTTCCACCGTAAATACTTTGCCCTGCTGAATCTCGGTTTTGAATATTGGGAACCCACCGGTGGCACGATTTCTCCCGAAGAAAAGGCTATTGTACGCGGTTACGTACAATTTCTGGCTCACTTCGCGGGTAGTGAAGATGCCTTGCAATCCGCCGCTGATGAATACCTTACGGGTTTATCCAAAAATCGTGCTCACAACATTATGAAGTGGGTGGCATGTATGGAAAAGGCTACGCAATGCGTAGCCTTGAATTCATGGGGGGTTATTTATTGCAGAGTATATATTCTAACAATAGCGATTCTTGCTACAGAGCTATTAAATCCCGTGGCTTGAGTGAGCGCCTCATTCTCCACCGCAATTAAAAAATCACTAACCCCACCCGTACTCCAATCAAAACCTAAAGCAATCTGCGAGTTAACCAGAACTGAGTTGTCACTACCAAGGCCGCTATAGGTAACAATATATTGATTCATGAATCGATCCTCCTCTTTATTTTGTCTAGCACACACTACAGCGGGTATTTTCTTTTTACTATTTGATTAATTAATCGCCTGTCATAAATTTCATTTAAAGCCATCCGTGACTTGGGGGTAATCAGTATATTTAGCTCTATCCCGAATTTCCTTGATACTCATACCAAATACATCGCGATGGTTTGCACACATCCAGCAAGAGCATAGGCAAGGTGTTCTGTAACATATCTCTGCTGATGTTTTATCAGGTTGACCACCAGCATTATTATACCTACCGCGTTTTACCTTTAAGCGGTACATGTGATGCCGTTTAACAGCGAGGCTTTTCTTCATAAATAAACTCACCCAATTGTTGCGCGACCGCATGATTATGCCGCCGCTTAATCGTGAGTTCTGAATGGATTGTTTTTCTCATAGTGAATATTAACGGTTGTGATTACTGATTATATCCCATAGCCAGTAACAGCCTCTTCCAAAAGGTCATTCCGGTAGTTAGACAAAATCTTTAGCGCAAAAGCGGTATTGTCGCAATCAGCCTCACCAATAGCTGCCAATATTGTCAGTTTTACCAGCTCAAATGACGCATTGAGTTCAAATCCATTAAGTATTAAGAAGATGCTCGTTGCCTGAAAAGCTGTTCGTTTGTTTGCATCATTGAAAGCGTGTGATTTAGCTATCGCTATCAAGTACATAGCTGCAAATTTAAAAACATCTTCGCACCCTTCATAATCTCTCAATGTCTGGACACGAAATAAAGCACCCTCAAGTTTATTAACATCAGGCTCGCCGCCATTCGGAAGTGTTTTTCTCTGAATTTCAATAAGTTCTTCTGTTGAGAGAAATTGAATATCCATTATTTATCTTCCAATGCCTTTATAATATCTGCATATTTAGTTTGAGTATGCAGCAAGGCTTTCCTGAACGCTTCGGAACGAGCATCATCAATAGAGTTAGTTGCATCAGTAGGCTCATGCTTTGAATTATCAGCCTGTCTCGTTATTTTTTGTATGTCGTTAGCTTTTTCCATATACACCTCTTTTTCTGTATGTGTACAGATTAGCAGCACCAATAAGACAGTCAATGTATATAATGCAGAGCTAGTTACAAGCCATCCTTGGCTTTGCCCCATTAAACGCATGTGCTATATCAGGTGTTAGCACAAACAGGTGTGGATTTAGTTTGTCCCATGCATTCTTTAAGTGCGCTAAGTTCTTATGCAATGCATTAACGTTCCTGAGTTCAATTGAGAGATCCATGTGTATTTCTAGCTTTGGCAATTCTTCCCGGCCAAGAAATTCGCCTTCAATCGCCTTAGTTGCCAGATATTCTATCGCAGATGGGAGTTGGTCATGGGTTAGCTCATTTATATGACCTACCCCGAACTCATGATGAACCATCTGGAATAGCTTTTTATTACTGACTCCATACTTACCCATCAGAGTATTAACCAGTCCACAAAGAGGGGTGCGGTCTTGGGTTGTGGTTCCCTTCGCCTTAACTTCGCCAGTCGTCCAGTACTCATAAAGCACATCGTCGCACTCTTCCTGATAGCGGATTACTTTCTCACGGATTGACACTTTAACTTTATTGGGGCTGATTGTTGCTAACCAGCCAGCAAGTTTGCGGATGGCGAGTCAAGCCATTGATTGTTAACCACCTTTTGTAGGTATAACGATTTCCGTGATACCTTTTGAAAAGCGAGTTTTTAACTTCTCTAACTGCGATTGCCAAGCTAGCCCCATGCCATCGACAATCTGCTTCATTGGCACATATGGCTCGCCGTTATAATTAACGACATATAGATCGGTGCCATAAAATGGAACGTTAACGCGATGCTCGACTTTTATGGTGAGTTGAAATGACATAGCCGCTCCTTTATAACTTTAAGTTGACAAACAAAGAGAAATAAAGGAACAAAAGGCTATGTCACAACAAGATTTTATCATTTGGGTGTTTTGTTGGGTATGGTTGAATACCTGACCTTATTGATCCGCAAAGATGATGCGGCGTTACGTCAAAAAATAGAAACACTGGCAGCACAGCAATGTGGAAAATGTGGTGATGCACTTCCGGTGACGGAATGTTGCTTCTCTGGTGAAGCCGCGTGCTGGAATACCTTAGGCTGGCATGCGTTAAAATTGTAATTGTGTGACATGTCACATTACTATCATGGGACCCGCTTTGCGGGTTTTTTAATGACTTCATTGCTTGACTTCATTTTTATCAACGCTAATATGACTTCAATATTTGAAGTCACGGTGTATTGGCATATGAACAAACAAGTTTCAGCGCTCCGAACGTGGCAGCAACGCACATTGGAACAGATCTTCAGAACGCCTGTATCTTCAGGAATTAAGTGGTCAGATATTGAATCCTTAATCAAGGCACTAGGTGGTGAAATAAAGGAAGGCCGGGGTTCGCGCTGTAAGTTTTTGTTAAACGGGAGTATTGCCAATTTTCATCGTCCCCACCCGTCGCCAGAGACAGATAAAGGCGCTGTCGCTGGCTTGCGGGAATGGTTGGAAAGTATCGGAGTGACACCATTATGAGTAAACAACACACCAATGTGATGGAAATAGCCGGATTGTCGGCGGTTATCAGCTATGTGCCTGAAATTGGCATGTTTCGGGGAAAGTTTTTAGGCTTGTCAGGCTATTGTGATTTTGTGGCGGACAGTATCGCGGGATTGCACGCCGAAGGCAAACTGTCATTGAATGAATATCTGGACGATTGCCGCGCGGCTGATATTGAACCCTATCAGCATCGTGAGAAAACCAAAACATTTACCCTGCGTTATCCTGAATCATTTGGCGAACGTTTAAATCAGGCGGCCAGTGAGCACCATATTTCGGTTAACGCGTTCATTCTAGACACGTTGGATGAACGTCTAAGAAATGGCTAAAATCGCCGTTATTATTGCGTGACCTGTCACGAAGCTATCATTAAACCCGTTTTAATGCGTAATACCGCTCGCTTAAGCAAATCAAGATAAGTCATAATCGTCCTCAACTGATTGTTTGAGGCCGATTTTTATGTCTGAATTTTCTCGTGAACTCCAAGCTACTGCGGAATTTAATTACCCCGAATCTCTGGATGCCTTTAGCCAAAACATTCCGATGGCATGGGTGACTAAAGCGGTTAAAGAAACCGGCCGAGCCACGGTGCGAAAACGTCGATTTCCCGCCGAACAAGCCGTGTGGCTAGTGCTGGGCATTGGGCTCATGAGAAACCGTTCTATCAATGATGTGTGTGACAAATTAGACCTGGCTTTTCCTGACGCCAAGGGGGAACTGCCATCATTAGCGTCAAGCCGTATCTCAAAAGCCAGACACCGCATTGGTGTTGAACCCTTGCGGCTTCTTTTTCATACCACCGCCACCGAATGGGAAAAAGAGGACACAACGTATTCTGTGTGTGGCCTGAAAATTTTATGTGTGGATGGCACCCAGTTTAAGGTGCCTGAAACAGGCGATAACCAACAATTGGGTTATGCCTCCGGTAAAGCCACCTTTCCTTCCGTGTTAGCGCTGACGCTGATGTCCGCACGAACACACCTTATCTCTGATGTGGCGTTTGGCCCCATCACCCAAAGTGAAATGAGCTACGCCCAACAATTGGTTGGTTCTGCGCCCGAAAATACGCTGACGTTGTTTGACCGGGGTTTTCTCTCTGCGGAATTATTTCAATCGTGACGGGGAGCCGGCAAAAATACCCATTGGCTGACGCCGATAAAAAGCAAGATGCGTTATGACATTGTTGAGGAATACAGCCCTTATGATAAATTGATCGAGATGCCGGTTTCTCCCCAGGCCCAACAAGCCCATCCTCACCTTGGAAAAACCTGGCGGGCACGTCTTATCTTAATTCCGGATCCGAAAGGTGAAATTAAAGGGTTTATCACTTCAATGGAATGCCCGGTAACCTATCCGCTCAACGCTATCCTGGGTGTGTACTGGGAACGTTGGGATTGAAACCGGTTATGGTGAACTGAAACAAAGGCTACTCAATAACACCGCCATCCTGAGGAGCCAGACACGGGCCGGTATTTATCAGGAATTATGGGGCATCTTGATTGCCTATAACGTGGTTCGGCTGGAAATGAGCCGGATGGCAAAAGTCTATCGTGTTGAACCGCTTCGGATAAGCTTTATCAATGCGTTACGGCTGATACAGGATGAGTTTTTATGGTGTTCGGGACGTAGCCCCGGTACGATCCCACAAAAATTAAAAGCGCTCAGGGAGAATGGCAAGAGACTGATCTTACCGCCGAAGCAAAAACGCCCATCCGTCCCACGGCAAATACTCTGCAAAACATCACGTTACCCTTATAAAAAGAGAACCGCTCACGCTTAAGCGAGCGGTATTAGTCGTTGTCCCGGCTTTCCATCAATCCAGCCAGGCAAAATTGAGTTAACAGTAATTGGCAACGTGGCGCGGATAGCCCCGTCAGAGTGGAAATATCGGAAACAGAGGCCCAATCATACAGAGGTACTGTTTCCAGAACACAGGCGGCTATTGTTGTCATATCTTCATGTTTTAGCATGATAATTTTAACCTTCTGGTCAATTAGTCGGCGTGAACACACATGTAACTCTGACCAAGCACAACAGCAAGTCTTATGTTTATTTCAGGCATAAAAAAACCTCGCGCTTGGCGAGGCTTGTTTGTCACGGTTACAAATAGCGCAACATATACTGAAATAGTGGCTCAATGGCTCAAGGATGTCAACACATTCGCGACAAGATTTTTGCTTTTCTTCCCTGTTCCCGACACGAAAAGGCACCTTGCAGCGGTTGGTAAAGCAAATATTCCGTGGCTTTTAATATTTCCTCAACTTCACGGCGGCAGGTTGACAGAGAAGGTTTCCGTAAAACCAGTTGACCGCTACGACGTACCATTTTTCTCGGTTTAACGATGGCATGGTAATAGCGGGCAATGGCTCTATCTGAACGATTAAAGACATACCGGCTTAACAATATGGCAAAGGCTACCCGGTCAAGATGGTAGATATGATCAACCACTCTGGCGATTAGCATGCCTTCGTCGTCATTGCATATCGGGCGTTCTGGATAATCTCGAGGCTCTACTCGTGCCATAAATTCCGCAATCACGCTACTTTGACGCTTATCCAATCTGCCGGAGTAAATCCACGCACCAAATTTTGCTAACCATTCCTGTAACCAGATCGCCTGTGATGTGGTCAATTCCAGCCCATCCGTCAAAAATCTCAACTCCGACATAACCGTACCTCTTCTACTTCCCTTTTAACCTGGGCTAATAACTCAATTTCTGTTCCGTGGAACGCCTGCCATGTTTTCGGTGCAGCATGGAATCCACTCAGATAACACGCCCGATGATGGCGAGGACATAACGGCAGAACGGAGAAGTGATCGGCACGTTGTGCCATGCCCTGCCCGGTTCGCACATGATGAATTTCAGCCGGAGAGGAACCCAGTCCCAGATTTCGGCAGGCAATACAACCGAGCGAGGCCACATCTGACAGCCACTGTTTTTCACTGTTGGTCATTGGTCTTGCCTCTCCCTTACGCAAAATCAAACAACTGAGCCGCCGCATTTTCAGCAGCATCTCTGGTCGGGAAATTGCGGTACAAGATGAAATTCCACAGCACGTTCAGGGTGGATTGATAGAGAGCCTGAAATTCCAGCTCGTCCATTTTGGCAAAACTGACCGAGCGGGGTTCTCGGTACACGCAGCCATCTGGCATTTCATAGGTATCATAATGACCAGATTCCACCGTCACCCAGCGTCTGAAAGCATCAAAGGATTTAGTGGCCGTAATATTGTGAGCACGATTTTTGGATAAGCCAGCAAGGTATTCATCAGCCGCAGATTGTAAGGCACCTTCACTGCCAGCGAAGTGAGCCAGAAATTGTACGTAACCGCGTACAATGGCTTTTTCTTCGGGGGAAATCGTGCCGCCGGTGGGTTCCCAGTATTCAAAACCGAGATTCAGCAGGGCAAAGTATTTGCGGTGGAAACGGGGGTTACGGGCTTTCTTAAAATCAGCCTGCAGCACATCGCCGCATTTGATTTTCGAATGCAGGTATTCTCTGGCGGCCGGAGTAGCCGGTCTCAGAGTGTCGTCGGAAATTTTGATAAAACTATGCTGCGCCATTCTTGATCCCTTAAGGTAATGGCACAGCAGCATATGTTTAGGTTCAGATGTTCAGACCGATGGAGATGATTTTAGCGGGTTATAATCCGTTATGCTACCGACAATTTCTGTAAGCGGGAAGTATCCAGACTTTGCTTGATATGCCAGATATCATAGGCATTCTGCATGCCCAGCCACACATGCGGCGCACTGCCGATCACCATTGAAAGGCGTACTGCCATTTCAGGAGAAACATCGGACTGACAGCTAATTAGCCGTTGTACCGTAGACGGCGCAACATCCAGTGCTTTCGCCAACGCTCTGGCGCTGAGATTCAAGGTTTCCATCGTTTCCTTTATCAGCTCGCCCGGATGGGGCGGATTGTACATTGTGCTCATCAGTGATAATCCTCATAGTTGACGACATACACATCACCCTCAATGAATTCAAAGGTGATGCGCCAGTTCCCGGTTACCGTGATTGACCACAGCCCTTTTTTATCCCCGGTCAATGGATGTAAAAAGAAACCGGGGACATCGATATCTTTTACTTCTTTTGCTAAGTCGAGAACACTTAAACGCAAACTGATCTTCTTTACCTGTTTAGCATCAATACCTGCCGTAGAGCCAGTCTCAAAGAATTTCTTTAACCCTTTATGCTTAAAACTTTTTATCATGTCATCTTATGCCTTTAGGGTGTTGCGCACTACGCATTATATAATATGCCGCGTAATACGCAACACTGCTTTATAACGTTAATTTCAGTTCATGCCAGCCCCATGTATTCCAGCAGGCCGCTTCACCTGAAAAACAGCATTCCGTCACGGGTAGCGATTCACCGCACTTTTCACAACATTGATGCTGTAGTTTGGCAAACACTGTGTCAGAATTAATCAAACAATTCCTGGCTTCAGCCACGTTTCAGGATCTAGGCTGTGTCCCTTAATGTAAATTGATAGTATTCTCATCTAAACTGTTTTCAATATGGGAAAAAGATGATGGCACGCTACGACATTCCTGATGACGCATGGATAGTGATAGAACCTTGTTTGCCCCCGGTCCATTCAGAGCGAGCAGGACGTCCACATGTTGAACACCGCCGTGTGATGAATGGGATGTTCTGGGTCTTGTGCTCCGGGGCACCGTGGCGTGATTTACCTGAACGCTATGGCCCTTGGAAAACGGTCTATAACCGATTTAATCGCTGGTCAAAATCGGGCATTATCAACAAGATATTTAATCGGTTACTGTCCATTCTGGATGAAAAAGGCTTGATTGACTGGGCTGAAATTTGCCTGGATGGCAGCAATATTCGCGCGAGTAAAGATGCCGCAGGCGCGAAAAAAAACATCCCGATATCACTGACGATCATGCGCTGGGTCGCTCACGCGGTGGTTATGGCACCAAAATCCACCTGGCAACCGACGGAAAGGGTTTTCCCCTCAACCTGATGTTGACCGCTGGGCAAGCTCATGAAAGTCAATCCGCCATCCCTTTGCTCGACGGCATTGGTATACAACGCAAAAATGGTTTCATGAAACGACGTGGCAAAGCCGTGCTGGCAGACAAAGGGTATTCGAGTAGAAAGCTCCGCGGTTATCTGCGTAAATTGAGGATCAAAAGCGTTATTCCTTATAAAATCAATGAAAAAGGCAGTGCTGATGGTCGTACGCAATTTGATGAACAGGCTTATCGTGACCGCAATGTTGTCGAACGCTGTTTCGGTTTTCTGAAAGGAAATCGGCGTATTGCAACCCGTTACGAAAAAACCGCACGAAACTATTTGTCCATGGTGAAATTAGGCTGTATTCGACTCTTTTACAGGCGGTTATCTAATTAAGGGACGCAGCCTAGCCACAGACACCAAAAAAGACTATCGGAAATATGCCAACAAGCTGATCCCGGTCTTCGGGAAAATGGCACCGGACAGAGTGAAACCTGAACACATCAGAAAATATATGGACAAACGCGGCCTGACAAGCAGAACACAGGCCAACCGTGAAAAAACTTTCTTGTCCCGTGTCTATAAGTGGGGATATGAGCGTGGGATGGTCAAAAGCAATCCGTGTAAAGGCGTTCAGCAATACAAGGAGAAAGCACGGGAACGGTATATTACCGATGCTGAATATCATGCCCTTTATTCCATCGCTCCGACTATCGTTAAAATGGCGATGGAACTGGCGTATTTATGCTGTGCGCGACAAGCTGATGTTTTGTCACTCACCCACGCACAGCTCATGGAAAACGGGATCTTTATTCGCCAGGGTAAAACCGGAAAAAAACAAATTAAGGCCTGGACGAAACGCTTAGAGGATGCAGTAAAGCTCAGTGATACATTAATTACTGACCCAGGTATTGTCAGCCTGTATGTCATTTGTCAGGCCACGGGCCATAAATATACCCGTGACGGTTTTAACAGCCGCTGGAAAAAAGCGAAAAATATCGCGAAAGAAACATTTCCAGAGCTGGATTTTAACTTCACATTTCATGATCTAAAGGCAAAAGGGATTTCAGATCTGGACGGGACGCTGGCTGAGAAGCAAGTGATTTCCGGTCATAAAAATATTACCCAGACAGCAAGATACAACAGAAAAATTGAAGTAGTTCCGGTTGTTGGCGGTCAACACGCAGAATGATATTAGGAAAAGATATTAGGAATTTATTAGGAATGTGATTTGCGTCATGAAAAAAGCCACCTAAAGAGGTGGCTTTCTTTAACGCTAACTTACTGTTTAACAGCAAGTTTTTATATGGTGCCAGGGCGGGACTAGTAATTGCATTTAATTACTTGAATATATTTAATTTATTTTTATATATTGATTTTATGCCCCTTTTTGTGCCCCTGAAATGTTTAGTTTCTTTATCTTTCTATTTTATTGATTTTTATCATTAATGTTGGTTTTTCCCTAAGAGGTAAAGAGCACATAAAGAGATTATAGATATAAAGTGTAGTAGTTCATACTTGTTCTGACAGTCATCCACTTTGATTCAGGGCCTGTCAGATTAAATTCGGGTCAGATTTTTTTCAGCCCAAATTGTTTTTCCTTCCAATAATGTCTCTATTGGTGTGCGGCCACGACTCGTTTTTCCTTGATGAATGCGGTGATAGAGAATGGTTATGATGGACTCTAAAGCCCAGCTCACCGTGGATGTAATTGCCAAGGTGGCACAAGGAAAAATCAGCATTATTAATGCGTCAAAGCTGCTCAGTAAATCCCGCCGGACGGTAGAACATTATCTTCAACAATATCAACAAGTGGGTATTCGATAGCCAACCAGAAAATCGAGATCTGAAAGTACTGTGAGGGACGTTTTACGGCCTACTTTGCAGGCCGACAATTATGTGTCTCTGAAGTGATTGAGCCGACAAAACCTTCGTTGTATGATCTGAAAATTCAGAGAAAGTTGGATGCGCTGGCATTAGCAGGCACACTGGACAATATCGCTGAAGCCACCCGACAGAGTGGCTGTTCCCACGACATGTTCTATCGTTACCGTAAATTTTTCAGAGAAAAAGAACCGGAAGCACTCAAACACACTCACCGTTAATCCGGCATTATATCATAAAAATCGGACTGCCCGTGAATATAGAAGAACAGGTCATTGCTTTTTCACTGGAAAATCCCCATCTGGCTACGGGAACAAATGAATACCAGTGTGCTGCGAGTTGAGAAAGCAAGATCATCACTTGCTAACGTATTGTGATGATCTTCGATTGAGTCATTAAGCTGGGAGCAGGTATACTGAAACGACAAAGTCCCTCGATAATTAATCCGTCAGTCTCCCTCGGTAATCACACTACTACAAGCAAAGTTAAATTAAAAATGGCTCTGTGAAAGTGATATGAACTTATCTCCATCAATGTTATCAGATGATCTCTATCGTGGTAATATGTACTGACACCTAATAATCCTCATGAAGTTCAATATATAGAATGATAGTTACAGCTGTAGATCCTTGGTAAAGGTTCAACAGAAAATTATCTAAAAGTTGTTCGATATTACAGAGAAGATACCTTTTTTCTCAATGTAGAAACCCAATTCATCATATGGATTTCCATAAGCTGATGCTGATAACCAGTTAAGACTTGTAATTAAAATATGATCATTATCCCAAGATAATATCTTTGCATGAGAAATAGGGTTTTTCTTTTTTTCTAAAACAATTCCATTTTCTCTTAGCGAATCGCTTATTTCTTCAAGTTGCTGAGTATTTATGCCTCCACTAAGAGATGAATAGTACATGTTTATATTCAAGTTATTATTATCTGTCATAGAACTTATTAATGGTGTTAAAATTGGTCTTTCTGCATTGTTGCTTATTCTATGGCTTGCAATGAATATTGAATGTTGTGCATTGTCTCTTGCATCTAATACATAGTCATGATGTTCGTTTTTAGTGACAATTTTTATTTTAACATTTTTATTTTGAGAGAGTTCTGGGGTTGAATTATGAAACGTTTTTTTCAATTCGTATGAGATGGCTGAAATGGATTTGCTCAAATAGTTTGATACTCTTGATTTCCCTCTTGACATTATGCTCATTATATCTAATATTTCGGTGGTAAGGGAATTATTTGTTACAAAAACAGAGCATTCATACCGATTAAATCCACTTGCTAACCAATTACATGAACCTATAGTAGCACAATACCCGTATTCCAACGTGTCGCATACTATAACTTTTGCATGTGAGCCAGTTGGATCTGAATGTATAGTGAAAAGTGAAGTTAAACCAAGCTTTACTATTTCTTCTCTATAAACAGCAAGCCCACTAAGAAATTGATTATAACTTCCTATATTTCTCTCATCGTCAGGTTCTTCTTGTCCCCATAATATATCAATTTGTACACCTCTTTGAGCAGAACAAACTAATTTTTGAAAAATCACTTGAAAGTTCTTTAACTGTATAAAGGTCGAGTGTATGATAATTCTGCTTATAGCATTATCGATCATATCCATCAAATGATCACGATGGTTTTCTGCTCCAGATATTATACTAAATTCACTTTCATCAATGAAATGCTCTTCAAATCGATTCTCATGGGATTCGGTATTATATTTACTCAACTTTGAGCTATTATTGTGAGAGTCATTTTTTTCTTTATTTTCAATTCGTTTTAAATTAGCAGCAGCGATAATATCAGCAGCTAATTCTTTTGATATATCGGATGGCACTCCGGTTATATTATCCGCTTCATCAACCTGTGCTATCGCAAAAGTTGTATTTTGATAGTACGGTCTATCATTTACTCTTTCTTCATACCCAATAACTTCTTCATCAGTATCTTCTACACAATTAAGAACGTCTGACAAAAATGGTATATGTTTCTGATTTTTAATATTAAGTTCTGTTGCAATAGAACCTTTGTTCTTAAGCAACTCGTTTGCTTTATATTTTTTATATGTTTGATAGTTTTGATTTCTTGTACTTACCCTATAACATTTAGCTGTTTTAGGGTCTATTAAAAATTTCCTTGTAGACTCGATAGGCTCTCTTTCGTAGGGGAGTTCTTCAAGGTTTGCAACATTTCTCCCATTTTCAGTAATTCTGAAATGATATTTGGAATCTAACTCTACTAATTCAACCCACCCCAACTTCATAAAAGGAATTATTATTTCAATTATTAATCTTTGTGGAAGGTTAGATTTTGAAGATAATTCCTCGATAGGGTATGATTTATGGTTAATTTCAAGGAGTAAAAAATGGTCTAAAGCTCCCCATCTATGCCCTTTGAATATTTTAAATTTATGAATACCAAAATGAAAAGGAACTTTAACATAGATATTTTTATTTTCCATTTTTTTTGCCTTTATTTTCAATTAGTTCTAATTCAATTGAAGAAAGTTTGCTTTCAGATAATGATAAATCCAGTTTTTTTGTTAGTTTTGTTATGAAATCATATTCTTCTAGATTTTCCTTGGCGATCCTGTTAGACCAAGATTTAAGAAAATCATATGAGCCTATTATAATTAATTTATGTTTGGCTCTACTGAATAGAACATTTATGCGACGTTGATCTGATAAAAATCCCAAAGCACTTTTAATAGTACTTTTACCATTATTTCTTACTAACGAAATTATAATTATATCTGCTTCACCTCCTTGGAATGAATCTACTGTCAGGCAATAGCCATAATTGTCATCTGGAGGAATGAAATTATTTAACAACGTTTTAAAGCCATTCTTTTTTTTCTCTATCTCTATAGATTTAGATATAAGTTTTACTTGGTTGGAGTAGGGTGAGAGTACAGCCAATTTCATTTTTTTAGTAGGTGCTGCATTCTTATCGAGATCTTTTAGTAGCGAAATTACTTCCTTGCATTCATTTTCATTTGACCATATTGGTTTATGTTCTCCTGCACGACTACCTTTAACTTTCTGTATATCAGGCTGGTTAATCCAGATAATTGGCGGTGTGTTTTTGAGTGCAGATTCCTCTTTTAAATTTATTACTGCATCAAAATCTTCGTCAAGATATTTTCTTTCCATATCCTTATCTGTAACTAACTTGTCTTTGTAAAAAACATTAGAAATTACTTCTGCTATATATGGATGCATACGATGCTGGACTGATAGCATAGACGATAGTTTATTTTTGCGTATTTTATCTTTACCAAATAATTGTTCGTATCTTATATCCTCTTGTTCATCAGCCAAAATAAGTGATTCAAATAGGTTTACAAATCTTGTTGCTCGTAGTCCTATTTCTTTTGCTTGGCTGCCATTAATAGAAGAAAAGTGTCCATTACGAATCAGTTCATTCTTTAATCTAAAATTGTTTATGCTATCCACTTCTTCGAAAGTGTTTGTTAGCTTTTGATTGTTAACTAATATATTTTTTAGTTCGATTGATCTATATGGTGGTAATTGATGATGATCGCCTATCATTAATCTACGGTAAGATAACAAAAGAGGACTAATCAGTTCTATACCCGTGACCTTTCCACTTTCCTCCATGATTGACCAATCAAACTGTGCTCTCTCTTTTATCATCCGTTCTACATAATCAGAATTTGTTGTAGCAAATATTAAACTTGCTGATTTTATCAGTTGATTAATCAGAGGATATCTTTTTGCAGGAGGTGCTTTAAGTAAGTTGGCAATATCATTCTTTAATTTATGATTGGATGAATCTCTAAATAAATCACTTTCGACAAACCTCCTTAAATATTCTAAACCTGTTTCATCTGCACTATTTAATACGGCATTGTCTTCCCCCGAAACCTTGTTGCATCTAACAATAATGGGGGAGTTGATATGTTCTTCTTGATTTGTAAAATCTTTGACGACTTCGTGATAAAGATGTTGTACGGTTGCATGGTTCTGAGCAGTAAAAAGTATTCTACTGTTTGGTTCTTCCTTGAATATAAATTGAGAAAGTGCTTTTACTAAGTGAGTTTTACCAACCCCAGGAGGTCCTTGTACAAGATTCATTGGTAATGTTGATAATACTTTGGAAAAAACTTTTTGTTTTGATTCATCTAATGAAGCCATTATATCTTTTGCAATAATTTCTTCATTATTCACTAAAAGGTGCGATTGCGGGGAAGTAATTACATTCATTAATTCAACATGATTTTCGAGCATGTCCAAAGTATTAGCATGTCTTGTGATTTGTCGTAATGTTCCTTCAAGGGAGTCAGGGACAATGAAAAACTCTTTCCATTCCGGAAGTGGTTTTTTTGATATAAAACTGTAAATATCTTGTTTGTTAGAGTCATTTTCATAGCCATAAAGCTCTAAAAGAATTTCATCATCGACTTTACTGAAATCTTTGTTATTCACAAGACTCCAGGATAGTTTGTCATTATTGTCACTACTGTTTATAATTTTCTCAAGCCTTACTGAAGGCGATTCTATACCAAGTGATTTTGATAATTCCTCAGTTGCTTCATCGTGCCTTGGCACAAATTTAAAAATCCATGAGCTAACATTATCTGGTTCACTGTCTTCACTAATGTTTTCCACAGGGAAAATCTCTGCCTTGGCATATGCGATATTAGCAATATGTACGGCTGTTAATCCTTCTAATAATTTTAGATGAGCTTCATTCCTTTTGTTCTTGTCTTTACCTGTTTCTGCGAATACAAGATTCCACGGCATTAAATTTAGTGAGTCATCGTTATTACTTAAGAATTTCTTAGCTTCATAGTGAGTAAAGCAAGAAATGTTATTGCTATTGATTTCAATATAATTTTCTTTATTGAAAAATTTAGCTGGTAGTTCTAAATATGCATATTGAGAATATCCTAACTCCCATGTTTTATCGTTAGTTCGGTGGTCTGGTTGAAATGGAGTGAGAACATAACAGAGTTCTTTCCCCCTCAATATTACTTCGTGGTGGTTTGTTTCTAAAGTGTTTACAAATAACACAGGTGAATCAGATAGATCATCACACACAAATTTCTTTATTATTTCAGAGTCATCTCTTGAAATTGTGAAGTGATTTTTATTATAGAATTTCTTTTGTATGCAGTGAAACAAATCTTTCTTTTCTTTGTTATTATTTGGTTGCTCATATTTTGTATTTATTGCTACCCCATGTATGTTTTTTGTTTTTTTTATAAAATTCGGTAAGCTCATTAATTATACGATTAATAGAGTGTAGAATTTCTTTTTCACTAAGAAGTTCTTTAATAGCATTTTGCTGTATAGGTTGGATACCCAAAAGACTTCGAATTATTGTTACTTCACTTATTGTTAAATCGTGATTGGATATGAAGTGTTCTGCAGAGAAACTAAGATTCTTGATCTGACTTAATTCTATTTTTAGAAATTTTGATATCAATATTCCCAAGTCGATCCAGTCTGTAGCGAAAGTTGATATTTTTCCTTGCTCACCTATTGGTTTTATTTTCGCAGTGGTGAGAGTTGGCATCCGTATTGACCATTCAAAACCTGTTAGCTGAAAATCATTATAATCATCATCTTCATATTCATATGTAAGAATGGAGTTTTCATCTAAATGGCGATGCAATAATCCTTGTGCGTGAAGTAAACCAATAGCATTTGTAATTCTGCATATGTTTTTCCAGAATCTTATTCTAACCGTGGGATCTTTTAATCGAGTCAACCAATGGCTATTTCTTGGAAGGGATAATGTTTTTCTATTGAGCAAATAAGATGCCGGAACTCTCCCGTCAGAGTTCAGAACAAGATAGAAGCCTTCATTCGTTTTTTTTGATTCAACAGGGTAGACTATATAATCCCCAACACCGGGATACCCTTTTAATCTTTGTAACTGTCGTAATTCATGTTGCCAAATACTTTCAAGGACTTGCTCGTCACTTGTAATATTTCTTGGCCAGTATTTTATAATGAAATTCTCACCATCTTTTTGGGAGAGTATCAAATTTGGAATGTTTTTGTCTTCTTCTGTTTTTAAAATATTATCTTCGACGATCTCATAATTATCTAAGATATGATTATCAGTCATATTTCAACCTTACTCCAATATGCATGTGGAAATTTTACTGGTGAGAGCTGTAGTTTTCATATACTAACTCTTTTATGCTACCGCCCCAACATATGCAAGTATGCTGTATATTGAATTCATTGCTATCATAAATATGTAACTTTTACAATTAGTTAGTGAATGTTGTCTTACTTGGATCAAAAAATATTATTTCTCCATTTTCGATGATTATGTTTGAATGTTGATTAACTAATTGATTTTTTGGATATTTACTGTTTTCAAGTTGATTTGTGAACTCCAACAGAGTAATAGGCTCTGATCTACAGACTCAAGGAAGTTAGCCTACAATTGCAACATAAGCTTATTTTTTGAGACCACCAACGAAATTACTGTAGGTTCATGGATATGAAGCTCGGACCGAGCATTTTTATCAATTGCGGAGAAAACTATCGTAGCTTTACTTTTTCAAGCCAGCCAAGGCTTTCTTGTTAATTCCTTGATGCTCAGGTAGTGTAAACATTGTTCCATTTCTATGGCTTATCTGGTGTTCTATGGCACCTTTGTACAACAATTCTTTTCGGAAGAGTAGATAGCTGACTTTACTTATCTTTCTCTGTATTCTTTTTACCCTCAAACAAAAAAGCCGTGAGGGATAAAAATGGTCAAATTGGGATGCCATTCCACACTCAGGGCTTCATATTAAAAATTATCATTTTCACGAAGTCGATCACAAATTAAAGTCGGTTATTCCTGTGGCTTAGAGCGGACTTTCCTTTCTAATAATTCTCCAGTATAAGAATCAAAATACCGACTAGGCCAGATTTCTGAAGGGTGGACACCGAGATAATCAGCAATTATCCATTCACCTTTAGGCCACGGTCTGCTGAAAGCATTTGCCAGTGTTGATGAACTGAGTCCCGCTTCACGAGAAACAGCTGCTAAGGTTGTACCGCGTTTACGCAATGCAGCAATAATATCGGCTTGATGCCAGTCATTTCTAATATTGTTATTCATTCCTGTTACCCCTTCCATTAATTAATATTGATGGTGGTGATTCAGACGGGGTTCGCAGTACCGGGACACTCGTCCGGCGAGACCGAAGTCTCCCCCACCTGAACCACCATTGAAAAGGCGATAACAGGCACACTTGTAGAAACATCCTACCAGTGGAGTGTCTTTAAGGCTGCGAAACCTTACCACTAGATTTTGCTAATGGCGGAGTTACTTTAACTGATTGTTTTATCTAACTCAATAACTGGACTGCTAAGTTGAACGACTATAAACCCGCTCCACATAACGCCCACGACCATCACCATGCCCCAAATCCATTGAAACCAGTGCCCTTGCTTCCAAATGACTAAAGCCATTCTGTTGGTAAAAATTCAGCGCCTCCTGCGCCCATGCATAGCGCAAACTATGGGGCGAATGGCGGCCTGTTAAACCAATCCGTGTTGTGTGTGTCCGCCAGTAGTTCATGGCCTGCTTGAGATCTGATTTATCAATCAGCCTGCCGTCTCGTTGTTCTGCAATAGTAATGGCCTGTTCTACAGCCTCTTTCACTGCTGCAACATTCAATACACGAATTTGTCTTGGCCTACCGCCTTTTGTACCGAAAACAACATGCAGTTTCGGCTCTGGTTGCGCTAACTGTTTGCGCCAGCTTTTCAATGATGCACTGCATTGTACCGCTTCCTGAGAACGTAACCCCAGCAATCGGGCGAGTTTCAGTGTAACGGCAAGTCCGACATCACGTTCTAGTGCTTTCTGATAAACAACTTGAAACGTGGCATCAGGGATCGCTTGTTTTGTTCCGGCGCGGCTGGTTCCGCTTAATCCCAATGTCTGATTACTCAAACGCGGCGAGGTCTCCAGTTTTTCTCGGCCTGCCATGCGAAAGATATTACGAAGCGCAGCCATTTCATTTTGCACCGTTCGTTTAGCAATCCCCTGAGACAAACGGGCATCAACATATTGTTCCACATGCTTGGCTTTCAAATGGCTGAGGCTTTTCACCTGAATATTCAGGCTCAATAACAACGCACCCAAACGATCTGCGATCCGAATGCGGTCATGGCAGGTCTTATGACTGCCGCCACCCTGCCGAGCAAAAAATTTTAATTCCTTAATCAGTCGGCTCATCGGCTTCCCCTTATTGATACCTGATAACATGCGATCTCTGGCGCGCGAAAGTGTGGCAAAACAGAAAATGCCTGTCTTACCCTTGACTGATATCTGTGCGCCAGAGTGAACGCAGGTTGAGGTATTGCGGGGTATCGGTTGAGTACACTGTACTGCCGCCTGTATTAACAGGTCATCCCCACTGGCTAAAAGCCAGCCTCGATATTGTCAAGTTATCCTTTTCCAATCTATAAAATGCAGTGTCAGATTCACTGCGCGGTTAAGTAGGCCTGAGCCTGTCATGGTTTGATTTTTCTTTGGCTGCGGCGTCACTTTCAGCGATAAACCGGCAAAAAGTGACGCCTTAAGTTCCACAAACAGTCAGCAAAAGTCGTGCAATCGTTGAAATGCCAGTAAGCATCGCAAAACGTCGCAAGGTTCAGTGTCAAACGGTAGCAATGAGTTAATCGTTTAGGTGTAGAAAGTAGTCTACTGAATATTTCAAACAGGGATAGTCAGAAGTATGAACGGGATGCATGAAAGACATCCGGTTGTTTATTGAAGATAAATAAAAATGTGATCTGGTACTGATATGAAAAGTCAGTGCATGAACCAACATCCAACACACTTCGGTAACAATATAAAAACACCTATTGGGTGTATTTTTCAGTTTAAGAAACCTTCATCACCAGACAAGGGGTTTATGTCTGACAATATCTGCTTCCAAAGGTGGGCAGATGTACCGCAATCTTGCTCTCCCTTTCAGGCTACGGGAGGTTTTTTGCCATTACAGCTATGTGACCATCTATGATGGTCAGGAAGTTCGTTCAGGCTAACTGATTTATTAAATATTCTCAACCAATATTTACGCTACCACCACCGATAACCACACCACCACAATCAACTGTATCACCCGTTCTGGCAGCTGATTTTCCCTCAATAAAAACAGAATTTGAGCCACTTGCTATCGCCCGAGGGTGGGATGAATGTGATTGTAGAGCATCTCCTTGCCGGGCGAGATAAGCACCATCCACTTTGACGCTGTTAGCACCAGTAATGACTGGCGTTGCCGGACAATCACCATGTTCTGTACCGATATCACCGATTTTGACTGCATTTCCCATACTATTTTTCTCCATGATTGTAAGGAAATGGAAATATATTTATTACAGTAATTATCTAGAGAGGTAACACTTGGTTAAATATTACTAATAAATTTATTAGCTCTATACCAGCCGGGAGTTCCATCATCAACAAGGTTCGATAAAATTGATTTATCAAAGTTATCAATATCAAAATTATCTTCTCTGATCACTTTATTAAGAATTCCCTCTATAGACCCTGTATCAGTAATTTTTTCGAAAAGCAGGTAATCATAGAAAAAAGCTAAAAATGATAATGAGTTATTAATGCTGATACTTTTTCTTAGTTCTGCTAATTTAGATAGCAAAATAGAATCAAGTTTTTGTAAATACTTCTCTTTTTGCTTTATTTCTATCAGTTCATACTGTTCTTCGTTAATTCTGAAAATTTTATATCTTCCCTTGGCATTATCAGGATATTTTTCTCTAATTTTCAGGAAATTATCTTCTTTATGTTCATCTTGATAATCTGTTGCAACTTTTTGGATCGGCCCTAAAAAGCAATGTATTTCCCAGTCACTGAGGACACTAAGAAAATCCCAGATATTACGCGGATCGTAAAAACGGAAAAATACAGGTTTATCCTGCTGAGGAAGTAATGCTTGCAGGTATTTACGTAAATGTTGTCGAACGGTTTTCATGTTCGCTTCACTGTGAACGAAAATCCCCCACGGGGTTCTACGGCACTCCAGCCAAATTTTAACTTTTTCATCAACTTGAACCAGATAAGGCGCAATTTTAACTAATTCTGGCTGGAGTGGTTCACCATAGAGGCAGGTGGAGGGGGGATCATAATGTTCGAGCATCAAAAATAGGTCAGGCTCTGCTGCGCCGTCGATAATAGCATAAAGGGTTTCCTGACTCATTCCTGATTCTCCTTATCTTTCATTGGGCAGTGGGCAACGAACATTGAGCCTTCACTTGCTGCTGCAAGTAAAATGGCAGGGTTAGCGGGTGCCAGTAAATCACCGGGACTACCGCCGGAGTTCAGATTAATAGACGGGCCTTTGATATCAATACCGCCTGCATGAAGCACAACAAAACTCCCGCCAACACGTAGGGTAAGTTTACTGCCACTTTGTAGTGTCAGATCCCCTTGCGCATCAATACTGACAATACCCTGAATCTTTTCTGCCAGATCGCCTTTAATTTGCAACGAGCGGTCACCGTCAATCTGCTCAAGATAGTTTCCTGTGGTTTTATGATCTTGTTGACCTTCGACTGTGATTTTACGATTGTTGGCGATAACCAATTCATCGTCATGCCCGATGCTGGTTGTACGGTCATAGTTAATGCGTTCGTCGCGTGAATTGAGCACCTTAATGGCGAGATTTTTTTGCGCATGAATAAAGATCTCTTCACGATCTTTCTCATCCTCAAAACGCAGTTCGTTAAACCCCTGGCCTTTATGCGTCTTCGAGCGGATTGACATCTGAGTTTTTGCCATCGGCAGGCGGTTTGGCGGAATATTATTGGCATGATATGCCCGCCCGACAATAATCGGCTGGTCGGGATCACCGTGTATAAAATCCACTAACACTTCGTGACCAATGCGGGGAATGGCAATCATCCCCATTAATTGACCTGCCCACGCTTGACTGACGCGTACCCAGCAGGAGCTTTGATCATTGAATTTACCGTATCTATCCCAGTCAAACTGAACCCGAACACGTCCGTGTTCATCACAAAAAATTTCCTCGCCCTCCGGTCCAACAACCGTGGCAATATGAGGGCCTTCCATTTTGGGTTTCGGATAGGGCGAAGGACGATAAGAATTTTTACGGCTGGTGAAAGTAAACTGATTGGAAAGCCAAGTGCCGCTGCCGCCGGACTGGGTTTCATCGGCTTGTGGTTGTTGCCCTGAATGAGTTATCTGAATTAATTGCCATTGATCATTAAAGGTTTCTTTGGGATGGTCTGTCAGGTCAACTAATTGCCCCGGCCACATGGCAAAACAGTCACCATTACCGTTACCAAGTTGAGTATCTCGGCGTAAATATTCCAGACGATACTGGCTTGCCCGTTGCCCTAATTCGTCATCTTTATAGCGGCTGGGAAAATCGTAATAGTTGTAGCTTTTCAGTATTCGTTGGTTGGCAAGGTTACGCCCTTCATACCAGAATTCTCGGTTCCAACGTGGATTTTTGAAAGTCCGGTCTTTGGCAGTGACATTGGTAACGCCAACCTGTTCTGACCAATTTAACTGCTGGATACAGGTCGTCGTGCCCGTCACATCAGTTTCTGGACGATAGGCCACACTGATAACCTGATTGAGAGACAGACAGGAATCGTGAAACATGATGTGCTGTTCATGTTGTTCCTGATCGAAAGTGAAGTAATAAAAAATGCCTTCATCAGCCAGTAAACGCTGAATAAAAGCCAAATCACTTTCATCATACTGAACGCAAAATTCCCGCGGTGGATGTTTGTAACCGAGCGCAAAGGAAATGTTTCGGACGCCATTTTCTTTGAGCAGGGTTTCGACGATATCCACAACGGATTGGTTCTGAAATATACGGCTATTCACCCGTAATGAGGCACGCCATAAAGGGGGATGAATGGTGATACGGTAGTGGCTGGTGTGACGTCCGGTAGAAAGTTGCGAAAATTGTGTCACCATGCCAGTGAGTTGTCGTTCAACTTTTCCATTGCGATGCACGGCAAAAGCTGCATTTTTGTCGAGAACATCGGCAAAGTCAATCTCTGGGCTTTTACAGGTTAAAGCTGCTTCCAACCGAAAAGGGGTTGATAACGCTTCATGCAGGGTAAAATCGACAACGGCAAAGGTTTGTTCAGGTAATTGTTCTGTAATGAGTGTAAATACCAAACCTGAGCGATCAACTAGTTGGGTCATTTTATCCATTATTTCACTCATATATTATCTCCATAATCTTTTATATATCAATTTGTTAGTTAACGCTGAATGATAATTGTAATTTTAAAAATTCAAATAATCATTAGGTCCTATTATTTTTAAAATTTCATTTTTTCATTTTAAATTATTTCATCTGTATATTTTTAAGCTACTCCAGTACCTGTATCTTTATTATCTGATTTTGTAAGGATTTTTTGGGTTATTGTTTTTTTAGGGCGCGCATTGTAATGCTCCTTATTTAACTCGCTGTTAGGAAATGGTGCTGGAATTGATTTTATATGAGGAATATTATTATCGACTTTCATATCACCTTCGAATGTTCCCGTTGCTTTACTCATCGCATTAATTTCACTCAAATCATTCCATGTTGCTTTGGGTTTCAATCCAGCACTGCCTAGGGCCTTCCATGTAAAATCAATGCAGCTATTCCAAGCTCCATTATAATTAAGGTCAAAATCAGGATTTTCTTTATCTTTGGCTAATTCACCATATTTACTTAATTTATTATAATGATCCTCTGTGATTTCTATCGTACGGCTAAAACGTGGGTTTTCATAATGTATTGTGTCTTTTTTAGTTACTACTCCAGGGCCTGTAATGCCTGATTTAATAGGTGCAAATCCGTAGGCGTCATTAACTTTCCCATCTGAAATTTCATACCACATATGCCCAGCAGCTGAGGTTACTCTTTTACCTTTATCAAAATGAGGAGTTCCATCATTTTTATTAAGAGGGGTTCCTGGATGTGCAGCATAAATGGTAACAGTATATTTTTTTTCTAAAGAACTAACCAAATTTTTTACAAATTCAGGCCTTGCTTGTGGAGGTGGGCACTCGGCACATGGCTTACCTGCTGCATAATTTATGTTTTGATTTGGATAAGCAATTCCATTAATTAATTTCCTTTTATTTTCTACTGAACGGCTGTTATCTTTAATGATATTTACTAATGATTTTTCGGTTGAATTTACTGGTATCATATTTATAAATCCTTTTATTTTATTGCATATTGCCTAATATAAATAAAATAATCTAACTCATCTATTTTGAATTCTGGTAAGTTAGCTAAAACTTCAACTTGCAAACGGTACTGGCCATATTTATAGTCATGATAAAAATCTACTAAATTAAATAAATTATCACCCCACCCGCCAGAATATAGAGTTATATTTGAGTGATTTTTTTCATATATTAAATCTTCTGTTAAATTATCATTAATTTTATATATTTTTATATTAAAAATAGGGTTATTTTTATTTTCGGAGATAGATCCTTTTACTTTGAAAATATCACTTATATAGAAACCAAGATCAGATTCTTTTCGTTTTTTGATATTCAACATTATTTGAGGTGATGGAGTGTTGGCGGGAAAAAGATAGAGAAGTTTAGGTGTCGGTTGGGGGACATTCCAAAACACCATTTCTACTTTTTCCCCTTTTTCATATAGTTTAATAGGAATTTCAATTGAGTGGTAATCGCCAATTGTAGTGGGTTTAGGATTTAAAAAAAAGTAAGGATCTTCTGTGGGGGGACGCATCCACTGGATTAGCATTACGATACCTGCCCCCAAAAAAGCAGCTAAAGTCAATAACATCGTTTTTTTCACCATATTTGTTCTTTCCATCCAGAAGCAAAGAAAATTTAGGATTCCGTGCCACAGTTAAATTAATAGCTACGATCTCATTACCTTTGAGAAGTGGAACCGACTAAAATCTGTTGTCCTATCAATGACAACTATTTATCCTAGGTATATATACAGAACAAGATATAACAGAATAATTTATCTATTCAAGTGTAAATAGAGACACATAAAGAAAATTGTGATTAACTTCTCTCCTTAAATAAAATCAGTTAATTACATCATTTAAATTTCATGTAACACAATAGATTCAAATTACACTGACGCGCTACGCTTGTCTTCTATGGGTTATCTGGCTAATGTATTAACCAGATAATCCATAGAATCTGAAAAATATTATTCCTGCCAGAAAAACTATTTTTCACAATCCTACCCTATTAAAGAATTAAAGATAAAACTGTTCACCCTGTTCACCTGTAAATATTTTTGTTTAAATTCAATTAATTAAATGATGATAACTTGAAACCAAACTCATCATTAGTCTTCATCCAACCCATCACCCTAAATCAGAAAAAGGGTGAATAGGGTTGAATACTCATGAACAGTTTAAAAACAACTATTAACCCTACAATGCTCTGAAATATCTGATTTAAATTATAGAGTGAATAGTGGTGAACACTTTTTTATATTTCTTTGAAAAATGTCTGTATAAGAAAAAATTATTCTTCTGGCGGGTCATTCCTTGTCAGTTTTGGCATCCATTCACTGGCCGTGTCGATATTCAGGTTCATATTGCTACGAATACCGTATTTACTTTTTTTGCGCAGGTAATGCTGTCCATATTCTGCCAGTGCGCCCGGCATATCCATGCCAAAGCGGGTTACGGAAATGGGTTTATTCAGGTTGTTGCCTTTCATATAGGCAAGGTAAGCGTGATAAAGGTACTTGCGGGGATTGAACGGCACAATCTCCGCATTGCCGATTAACAGGCCATCGGCTTCATCAGATGCAATCAGATAACCACAGAAATCGACTAGTGGATCTGTACCACGTTTGATATCCAGTGCTTCTTCTGATTTCTGTTGCTCTGCCAGTAAACGTCTTGCAGCTTGTGGTTCAGCGAACCTAAGCAGCAGGTGCCGAATAATCACGGGTAATTCGGTCGCGATTTTATCCCGCAGGAATGGGTCGCGTTCGTTTTCTGGCACGACTTCGGAAAAGTTGAAGATTACCCGACGCCGCGACACACCACCACTGCGATCACTGAAACTCATGGCGTTATTGTTCACTGCCAGCACCACAGCAGGAATACGGGTGGAATAGGGTTGTTTGTGCTTCGGGTCAATGGCAACTTCATCGCCACCTGTAATGGCCTTGATACCGGAGCCATCACCGACATAGCGAGTTTGGTCTGGTAGGATAATCAACGAATAGCCAACAATCAACGCCCGTTCCCGTGGGTTTTCCAGTGCGGCCATGCTGGCGGAAACAGTGTTGCCTTTACCTGCCAGCATCGAGCAGATTTCAGCAAAGATGCTTTTGCCACTGCCTCCGGCACCAGTGACTTCCAGAAAAAGCTGCCAATCGTAGCGATTCGCCAGCACCATAAACAGGGCTGCCAGTACTCGATTAAATTTGTTTTCACAATGGGCTGTTGTCCGATTCAGCCAGTGCCAGAACTGTGGCGCATGGTTTTTCAGGGTTTCCCCTGAAATGGGGGAATTGAATTCAACGTCATTAGCAAGTAGCAGCCAGTCACTTTTACGATGCGACCGAAACTGGCAGGTTTTCAGGTCAAACACACCATTATTGAATCCGATTAAATGGCGTTTTGGCGGTTGTATCATGGGAAGTTGTAATTTCAGGGCATCCACGGCAGAACTAATACCATGCGGTGAGTATGGTAGCTTTTCTTCCATAAAGGCAGCCACCATTTCCCGTTTTAAATCACGATCACTGACCGGACGCCAGACGATACCATCATAATGATGAACGCTTTCCGAAGCGCCATCCAGAGCCAAATTGCTGTCATAACGTGCCAGTAACACTTCCCCGCGCTGACTGGCTCCCATCTGGCATAATGTCAGTTTCGAAGGCTTGGTATCATTAGACTGAGTGGCTGATTTTTTCTTGACGGGTACGGGTTGATAGAGCTCTTGAGAAAAGGCCTGCTTTGCTGCATCAATGCCATGCTGCTGACGATAATCATCCCAATCAGCTTTGTATTCCGTTGGTGGCAAGGTAACCCAACCGTTCACTGCAAGGGCTGCTTTTTCTGCTGAGATCTTACCGATATTGACTTTGGGTTTGCCGTTCTTATCCAGTTCGTCGGGACTGTGCCAGTCATTATCGGCGGCGAAAATAATTTTTGTATCCAACCAGCGCTCCCGAACTGCTTGAGCGACAGATAGCAAATTACCTGCATCCAGTGCCGCCAGAACAGTACCTTTATAAAGTTGATTAACTGTGAACGCCGTGGCATAACCTTCGGTAATGATTACTGTGTCGGAGTGCTCTTCCAGCTCTGATACAGCAATAAATGCACCTTTCTTCTGGCTACCAAAGAGTAATTTTTTCTCGCCATTGGGCTTAATGATCTGTGCGCCTGTTACTTTTTTATCCAATGTTGTCAGTGTCAACACTATCGAATTATCGGACAGCAGCCGCTGACCAGGGCAATGCAGCCCTTTTGCGGTCAGATAGGGAGATTGCCCGGCGACAGTTTGCGCCATCAGTGCCGTCACTCTTTCAGCAATCGACTGTGTTGTTTGAATGCTTTCCCTATTTGGCTTGGGTTCTGGCAAAGGTAATGCCAGCGTATCCGCAATAACTTTTGCTGCTTCAAGAATCGAGATCCCTTTGGTTTTTGCCACTAAATCCAGCCCATCACCATAGTTTGGGGCGTCACATTGGCGACAATGCCAGTTGCCATGATGATGGTCGTCAATAAAGTGAAAACGGTCAGTACCACCGCAGACAGGGCAAGCGCCATGTTTCCCCTTTGCAGGAATGTCGATGCCGCATGCAGGCAGCAGATTTTCCCAATGGTACATAGCGGATCTTTTCACGGTCTGAATCAGATCGAGCGATTTTTGTCCATCTGTTTTATCTGAAGATGTAAATTTAGGGCGAGTTTGGTTATGCTGTGTATCAGCCATTATCGTTATCTCTCAACGGTTATTGGTCAGACGCCCTGTATGTGTTGCGAGCACTATGGGGCGTTGTTTTATTTGGTTACTAAAATTAAAATGGTCATTACCATGTAATTTAAAATATCCTTGGGTAATTACCATGTCAACACAAAAAGAAAAGCGTTCTCCCCAATACCAAATGAGATTGACGGAAGAATTCAGGCAACAACTTGAAGAACAGGCAAAAACCGATGGTGATGCTTCCCTTGCTACATGGATCAAGCGCGTACTTCGTAAAGAACTCCAATCACGTGGTATTGAACCCAAGGGTTGAACCAGCCGACAATTAGTCAGGAGGATAGCTCCCATGCCGCTATCCTTTTGCTGTTTAAATAATAATTGCAAGACTTGCATATCTCTTAATGAAAGAATGATCTGCATTGTGAACGAATGCACCAAAATTCAGGCCAGTACTCAATCAGGCACGAGACTCAGCAATCCGCTGATCCACCCAGCCATCAATTTCTGATTCAATAAATGCAACCGAACGAGGGCCAATTTTGACTTGCTTCGGAAATTTATCTTCTTTAATGAGCCTGTAGATCCATGCCTTGCTGTAGCCCGTTCTGCGCTGAACTTCTGGCAGGCGAATGAGACTTTCTTTAGATGTTGTCATTGTTGGCATGTATACCCCCTGTTATCGAGTCCTTGAAATGCCTTGGTAAACGTTATTTGATGACAGAGGATTATTTAAAAATTCTGTTTAATTGAAAGCGTAAACTCTTTATGCAATTCGTAAAATTAAATACGGGTTATTGAATGTATGAAAAATAGACTTGTGTGCCACGGGCACACAAGCATAAAGAATCATCAATACTGTGGCTATAATATCAAGATGAGTTAAATTCAATATATATAACGCATTGAATTTAATTAATATTTTATAATACTCCTTTATTGTGTAAAAAAACAACCTTAGTTGCCCCAGGCAACAAAGTTTAAAAAAACACCATATTTAATGGTTGCGATAACAAGATTAACTGTACGAAGGACAAAATAAAGAATTGACAAGATCAGAATGTGTGATTTTACCTGTTAATATATTGTCTGAAAAACAGGCTATGCTGGCACTGCCAGCAAAGGATAAAAAATCACCCTATGATGGTTGTTGTACTATAAATCGTGCAAAAAACAGACTCTGCTGGCAGTGCCAACAAAGTCTAAAAAAACATCATATACTCAGCACGTTATAGGTATTATTCAAGATTATTTCCGGCGTTTTTTTTGCAAAATCATACGGTGTGATATGTTTTTCCCGGTTTGCATCCAGATAATCCGCCCACCATTGCACCATCAACCGCCGTTCGTCCAGATGTTTAGAGGTGTGAATATAGGCGGCTCTGACGCTCTTTCTTTCCACATGGCTTAACTGGCGTTCGATGGCATCATCATTCCACAAGCCCGACTCTCCCATTGCACCACGAGCCATTGTTCGGAATCCATGCCCGCAAACATCGGTTTTGGTGTCGTATCCCATGCCACGAAGGGCATTGTTAACCGTGCTTTCACTCATGACCTTTTGTGGATCGTGATCGTTGGGAAACATGACTTCACAATCTCCGCTCAGCTTGCGTAATGATTTGAACAGAATGACAGCCTGATGACTCAACGGTACAATATGCTCCGTTTTCATTTTCATGCCCCGTTCAGAGAATTTAACCCCTTCAATGGCTTTTCTTGTGGCAGGGATTTTCCAGACTGCATTTTCAAGGTCGAGTTCTTCCCAACGCGCAAATCGCAGTTCACTGGAACGAACAAACGTTAATAACGTCAGTTCTACTGCAATGCGGGTGATTAAACGCCCATGATAGCGAGAAAGCCGGCTCAAAAATTCAGGTAAACGTTCGTGAGGCAGGGCGGGATGATGTTTAGATTTAACAGTGGAAAGTGCGCCAGCCATGTCATTAGCCGGGTTGGAATCAAGAATATCGTTCTGGACGGCATAACGCATGATGGAAGTGACACGTTGTTGTACTCGCTGGGCAATATCATGTTTGCCCTCGGCATCAACGGTTTTGATTGGCGCTAAAAGCTGGCTTGTCCGTAAAGTGGAAATATCCAGCCTGCCAATATGCGGGAAAATATAATGTTCGAGGCTGCGCATGATACGGTTGCCGTGATCTTCACTCCAACGTTTATTGCTGGCGTGCCAGTCACGGGCGACTTTTTCAAAGGTATGTTTTCCTTTTACCCCAGCATATGCGCCTTTTTTCTCAGCTTTGGGATCAATGCCCTGAGCAATCAGCTTTTTAGCTTCGTCTCGTCTGGCACGAGCATCGGCTAGAGAGACGGTAGGGTAGACACCAAAAGCTAATCGGTCTTCTTTTTTATCAGTGGGGCGATAGTACTTCATGCGCCAGTACTTAGAGCCGCGAGTAGTGATCTCCAAATAGAGACCGCCACCATCAGCAAGTTTATAGGTTTTTTCTTTGGGTTTTGCTGTTTCGATGAGTCGTGCGTTTAGTTTCATTATAAGGGGCACATTTAAAATAGAAGTGTAGGTGCCCCTGATTATGCCCCGCCGTGCACGTTGATTGCAACAGACTAGAGTAGACCCAAAAAGAAAAGACCTGATTGATTTATCAGGTCTTTCTAAGAATGAGTTTACTAGAGTAGACGTTAGTAAACTTATGTTTGGTGCCCAGAGCGGGACTTGAACCCGCACAGCCTTACAGCCGAGGGATTTTAAATCCCTTGTGTCTACCGATTTCACCACCTGGGCTGAATTTGGAGGCGCGTCCCGGAGTCGAACCGAGGTGGACGGATTTGCAATCCGCTGCATGGCCACTCTGCCAACGCGCCTTTTGGAGCGGGAAACGAGACTCGAACTCGCGACCCCGACCTTGGCAAGGTCGTGCTCTACCAACTGAGCTATTCCCGCCTTTCTTCGAACCTCTTGATTTACTTAACTTGTTTCGTAAACCTCATGTGCCGTTCGATGCGTTGCATTCTACTTACTTCACGAAATGAGTCAATACAATTATTTATAAAACTCGTTCGTTCGATGATTTTTGCGTCACTCGGATCAACTTTCACGCAAATCATCCCATGCAGCGCTCAAATATTGAAACATTGACCAGAATGTCAAGACCGCAGCAGCGTATAATAGGATGAATCCTCCCACTTCAAGTTCAATGCAAGGACGCCATAATAAGGCAACCAATGCCGCCATTTGTGCTGTAGTTTTTATTTTTCCCATCCAAGAAACAGCGACACTACTGCGTTTTCCCAATTCCGCCATCCACTCACGCAGAGAAGATATGATGATCTCACGAGCAATCATCGTCGCAGCAGGCAGAGTGATCCACCACGTATGGTAATGTTCTGCAATCAGTACCAGCGCAGTAGCCACCATAACTTTATCCGCCACCGGATCAAGAAATGCGCCAAAACGCGTCGTCTGTTTCCACAAACGGGCAAGAAAACCATCAAACCAATCTGTTGCAGCAGCAATAATAAAGATAATGGCACATAACATCGGTGCCCATTGAAATGGCAAGTAAAATGCCAAAACAAAGAATGGAATTAAGGCAATACGAAATAGGGTAAGCCATGTTGGAATATTTAATTGCATAATGCTTAGTAACTATCTGCCCAAGTTAAGTTTATCAGTATGGTGCATCAATACTTCTAGTGTTTCAACGCATTATAGATTTTTTCTGCCAATGCATAAGAGATAGAAGGCACTTTTGCGATCTCTTCTACACTTGCGTTGCGTAAAGGTTGTAATCCACCCATATATTTAAGTAACATTTGTCTACGTTTTGGCCCAATACCATCAATTGATTCCAATGTACTGGTCTTTTTCACTTTTTCCCGACGTTGACGATGCCCTGTAATGGCATGGTTGTGAGATTCATCACGAATATGTTGAATAACGTGTAACGCAGGTGAATCAGGAGGAAGTGCCGTCCCTTCTCCTTCCGCTTCAAAAAATAGAGTTTCTAACCCAACCTTACGATCACTACCTTTCGCAACGCCAATCAGCTTAGGATACTTTTTATTCCATTCAACCTCCAAAGAATCGAAAACTTCAATCGCACGTGCAAGCTGCCCTTTTCCACCGTCAATAAAAATAATGTCCGGGATTTTTGTCTGATCGATAGCTTTGCTATATCGACGACGCAAGACTTGATTCATCGCAGCATAATCATCTCCTGGAGTGATACCTGTAATATTATAGCGTCGGTATTCTGCACGAACCGGGCCATTAGCATCAAAAACAACACATGATGCAACAGTTTGTTCTCCCATCGTGTGACTGATGTCGAAACATTCCATACGTTGGATTTTTTCAAGGCCGACAAATGTGGTCAGTGATTCTAATCGCTGATGAATTGTCGATTGTTGGGAAAGTTTGGTAATCAAAGCTGTAGCGGCATTAGTACGTGCTAATTTTAAGTAACGCGCTCTGTCGCCTCTTGGCCGTGCCTGGATATAAATTTTTCTGCCCGATATTTCAGCAAGTGATTTTTCCAATAGTTCTTTTTCAGGTAATGCAAAATCCAATAAAATTTCTGTTGGCAACGTCCTGTTTTGACTTCCTTGGAGATAGAATTGACCAAGGAAAGTTTGCACTACTTCATCTAATTTCGTATCAGCCGGAATTTTAGGATAATAACTTCGGCTGCCCAATATCTTGCCCTGACGGATAAATAAGACATGCACACAAGCCATTCCCGCCTCAAAAGCGACGCTAATAACATCAAGATCATCACCTTCTCCGGAAACAAATTGTCGTTCCGTAACTTGCCGTACTGCTTGGATCTGATCGCGATAACGGGCAGCCTCTTCAAATTTAAGCTGTTGACTCGCTTTTTCCATTTTTGCAACCAGCTCATCCAATACTTGCTGATCTTTCCCCGCCAAAAACAAGCGGACGTATTCAACTTGCTGCTGATATTCTTCATCTGTTACAAACCCCTTAACACAAGGGGCCAGGCAACGCCCAATCTGATATTGCAAACAAGGTCTTGAACGATTGCGATACACATTGTCTTCACATTGGCGAATAGGAAATAGTTTCTGCAATAAAGCCAAAGTGTCACGTATTGCATGAGAATTGGGGAATGGGCCGAAGTATTCTCCTTTCGCATGCCTGGCTCCACGATATAAGGATAAACGGGGATGGATATTACTACTCAAGAAAATATAAGGATAAGATTTATCATCTCTCAGTAATACATTGTAGCGAGGCTGATACAGCTTGATGTAGTTATGTTCGAGCAGGAGCGCCTCTGTCTCTGTATGGGTAACGGTGACGTCTATCTGGACGATATTTTTCACTAATGATTCTGTTTTGCGACTACTAACTTGTGCCCTAAAATAGCTAGATAACCGTTTTTTTAGATCCTTAGCTTTACCAACATAGATCACTGTGCCAGTGATATCATACATGCGGTAGACGCCCGGCTGACTGGTAACTGTTTTTAAAAATGCATTTGAATTAAATAGTTCCGTCATGACTGATCACCCATCAAATCTTATTACCCACCGTGAGTTACCATATTCTGCGCATCAAGCAATCCACAGCGTATTGCCATATGGGTCAATTCTACATCACCTTTGATATTTAGTTTACTGAACATCCTATAGCGGTAACTATTCACTGTTTTTGGACTCAGATTAAGCAACTCAGAAATCTCATTAACTTTACGCCCCTGAGTTATCATTGTCATGATCTGCAATTCCCGCTCCGAAAGTTCATCCAACGGGTTTTCTTTTGGGGGTGATAACTGGTTGAGTGCCATCTGCTGGGCTATGTCCGGTGAAATGTAACGCTGGCCTGCATAAACAGCCCGAATTGCATTGATCATATCCTGAGGCGCTGCAGCCTTGCTCAAATATCCCCTAATCCCTGCTTGCATTACTTTTGTGGGCAAAGAACTTTCAGTATGGATAGTTAGCATAATCACTCGTGTATCAGGTGAATAACGGATGATTTTTTTAGCCGCCTCCAACCCTCCTATACCGGGCATTCCCATATCCATCATGACAATATCCGTGCTGTTTGATCTACACCATCTGACCGCATCTTCGCCACTACTGGCTTCTCCTACGACTTTTATCCCTTTTATATCATCAAGGACGCCTTTCACACCAATGCGCACCAGTTCATGGTCATCAACTAATAAAACATTAATCAAACAACATCTCCACTAACGTAATATCCACAATAATGATAAAATTAATAAACTCCAAAACAAAACGGACACGCTGAGTTTATCTTTATGATTTGCATAAGATAAATTGACAAAAGATAACATTCTCTCTCGAATGAGATCAAAACCTTTTGGATGAGATAACAGATTATACTAACATTAGTGCAAAACAGAAAGAAAATTGTTACATATCAATGAAATGAAATAAACATATAGCCAATTAATTTCATTTAATATTTTGTTAATAACATATCTCTATATTATTTATAGCAATCCATTTTAACCCAGAACAATATGAGGGTGTTACTTCCCCCATATTGCAGCGATTATTTAAATAAATTAAGGAGATCTGCTTTAGTCAGCATAGGGGTTTTTTCAACAAAGTTATAATACGCTGGCTTACTGTCCACATAAATTTGGCGAGATAATTTACCTGAATTACTATTCTCAAACAAAGCAACTGGGACATAATAAGCGCTTGGTTGATGCAGGTGGTAAAAAAGATGTGTGCCGCATCTGTTACAGAAAGCGCGCTCTGCCCATTCGGATGACGGATATGTTGAAATATTTTCAGCTCCCTCTATTTTTAGATCATCCTTACAGTCTACAGATAAAAATGGCCCCCCATTCCATTTTTGACACGTTTCACAATGGCATACGTGAATATCTTCAATGCGTTGATTGGTTTTCACACTCACCACACCACATAAACAATGACCTTTATTCATCATTTAACTCTCTATCTATAATAAATTTAAAGGGAAAAATTTTATATCTGAGATTGAATAAATCTACCACTATATTT
The DNA here is from genome assembly GCF_003610465.1 of Xenorhabdus ehlersii. GTDB lineage: Bacteria > Pseudomonadota > Gammaproteobacteria > Enterobacterales > Enterobacteriaceae > Xenorhabdus > Xenorhabdus ehlersii. The sequence goes on from NZ_RAQI01000002.1 coordinate 481,913, forward strand.
CATCAAAATACCATATTCACTACAATGCCCCTCTAATTTTTAGCCATACAAATACGTTCTAGAAACTTCAAGTTATGGCTTGATAACAGGAAAATAAGTTATTTATTTTTCCACGTCTTCGTTATCCTCCTCCTCTTCATCATCATCTATGTGCCAGCTATGCAATATTCGGTGGACAAAAGGCGTCACCACCATACCTACTGCGATAAAAAAGATAGCCTGAAGGAATAGTCCATAAACGGCAGCAAAATATTTTCCCAGAGTACTGACTGGTTCAATATGCAAGTTTTGTGTCCCAATCATTGAAACTGAATTTAGTATTGCATCAGGAATAGCATGGCTTTCGATCAAGAAAAAACCCAGTACACCAGGAATAATACCGATCAGAAAGATAATGAATGCATGCAAAATAAAGCGCAGTATCCGTAAAAGAAATCGGTCAAAGCTAATTAATTTATCAGTAAATTTTTCCATACCAGATCTCCACTAATAAATTAGTTACCATGGTGATTGTATGTTAGTTTTTATTTTTATCAATGTTCATGAACCGGACATCACTCAATATTCCCTGCCCCAAGAGCACACCCACAATAGTGATAACAACACCAATCATTTGTGGCAAGCTGGGTATATTTCCCATCATTAGCTGTATAATGAGTGAAAACATGGGAACAAAGTTAAAAAATACCGCCGTTTTTCCTGCTCCACGAATAGCAACCCCCATATTCCAAAAAAGATAGGCAACAGTAGAACCACCAATACCTATATAGAGACAGGCCAAATGGCTTTCAAATGTTCCGGAAGATAATGCAGTTATTGGCGATTCCACAAAAATCGCAATAAACACTAATATGATCGCACCAAAAAGCATCGTCCAGCTCGTAGTCGCCAATGGCGTCGCATCTTTGACAAATACCCGTGTTCCCACTGTGTAAATTGACCAACCAAGACTTCCCATAAAAATGATTATATCTCCGATTACTACATCGCCCAAAATCAATTTACCGTTGGTAATAACCAAAGCAACCCCCAACAAACTGATCGCCATACCAATAACTCGCATCAATCCAGGTAACCTACGATTTATAATAGCTTCCAGAATATTGGCAGAGATAGGCGTCGTTGCCACAATCAGAGCAGCCGTAACGGGGTTGGAACTTTGAAGACCAACAAAAAATGCCCCATTAAATCCCGCCACACCAATTGCTCCAAGAACAATAAAAGCCAACCAATTTTGTTTCAAAACATTACTGTGAATCCCCTCTTTCCATACAAAAAAAATAAAAATACAGATAACTGCATAAAAAAAACGCTCAACAGAAGCTGTCCACGGAGGCAAACTCGTAAGTGCAAATTTTGTTACCTGAAAATTTGATCCCCAAAAGAATGTTGCAATTAACGTCAGTACAATCGCTAACTGTGGAGTTGTTTTCATATTCATTACCCTATCTTAATTTATCTTAAACAAAGTGATCCTTGGCAAAATCATTGTGGCATCTTTTAAAATTGAAATATTTAGGCAAAATTGGTAATCAAATTTTCAGAAATGGAAAACAAATCATGCAATCACTTATTTGGGATGATATCCGAATATTCCTGGCAATCGAACGAGCAGGTACTATCAGTAAAGCAGCTGAGCTTCTTGGTATTGGTGTGGCAACGGTATCGAGAAAAATTGAACGTCTGGAAAATACCTTCGGAATGCCATTATTTTTGCGGCATCAAACAGGTTATCAACTAACAGAAGATGGCGCAGAACTATTGGAAAAAGCCAAAACCATGGAGATGGCAGCAAGTTCATTTCTGTTTGAAGCCGATCTACGGGCAACGATTGCAGGCAGTGTACGCCTTGCAACACTCGAAACATTATCCAATTATTTAATTATGCCAAACTTGCTGACCTTACAAAAAAATCACCCAAACCTGACATTAGAAATCACAACGGATAACTACCCGGTAAACCTTCACCGCCGCGATGCTGATTTAGCACTTCGTATCATCAGACCGGAGCAAGGCCATGTTAATGTCCGACAACTAGGAACGCTGGGGTTTGGCCTTTATGGAAGCGAAGCCTATTTAGCCACCTGCACTTCCGGTATATTTAGAGGTGAATACAACGACGCCCATTTTATTGGCTGGACAAGTGAATACTCGCAATTTCCTTCCGTTAACTGGCTTAAACAAGTCTTACAAGGGCGCTCTCTTTCAGTCGCAACAACTTCGATTTGTTCTCAAATTGCAGCAGCAACTGCGAACCTGGGATTAGCCGTGCTACCTCATATTGCAGCCAATAACGCAGGGCTTACTTGTATTTCGCCTGAGTTAGGCATAGATAAACCCATCTGGCTTGTTATTCAATCTGATTTAGCCCATTCCCCCAGGATACGGAAAGTAGCAGATTTTTTAGCAGATGTGGTTTTTCAAAATCAGGATAAACTGTCAGGACGGTCACACCAAACGGGCATACTATAATCATTCAGCATGACCAACTGTGGCACGCTTGGTTGGATAAGCGATAAATAAGAGTATCGTTATACAATGGTTGATCCGCTTCCAGGTCTGGCCTAGCCAAAAAATTTTTTTTCAACAAATCGCTCAACAAGCAGCTAGCCATGCTGGATATACTAATTTCAATCCGGACTCCTGCCTAATCAATTGCTATCGGCCAGGCTCCCGTTTAAGCTTAGATTAAGATGTTAAAGATGAATAAATATTTTCCATCCGATTATATCCGTCTCTATGAGATTACCTGTTAAAACAAGTTAACAAATATCCTGATAATAAATTAATTAATTGAAATAGAAGTAAAAACACCCAAATAAAAAACTCTAAAAATAAACCAAACAATTTAATATCTTTAATAAATTGAAAACACAGATAAAATCGGATAAAAATAATTTCCTATCCGATTTCACATACATATTATTTACAATATATTTGTTCACGTTATGATCTAGTTGTGATATTGTGACTTATAACATAACCTAATAGTCATAGCATTAGGTAAATTCGATATTAATATGAGAGGTATTATTGTCTCATTAAAGCAATTTCTTAAAAAAGAAATTTTTTAACAATCTATTGAAACATAATGCAGTAAGACTGCTACTTCTACTATCGGGGCAGCCAAGTAATTTCTCTAAAATTGGTATATGTTCTTAATTATCATTAATATGCCGCTATATTCATATATAGAAAAAACGGGAAAATGCTTACTCATTTTTAATCATGAGGTTATTATGTTAATCATTGATGAAAAAAACAAAAGCATAAGAAACATGTTTTCTAACTTGTTTCATCATCCTTCAGTCAATAAAAAGAAAGAAAATGGAGAGATCATTAACTTATTAATTGGATGGGATGAGCGACATAAGAATATTATTGAAAATATTTCAAGTGCCACGACAGAATTCCCTTTGCTGAAAATTTATTTACTGCCTCTCGATTCTACTCCTTCATCAATTTTAATTGAACAAATTGAAAAATGTGATGTTTTCATGTTTTTTTATCTTTCATCAACATTAAAACCTTTTACATCATCTGGGCCTCAGTTTTTATCTCCCATAAGGCAAGTCATGCAAGAAAATTGGCGAAAATCAATTATCTTTAAGGATTATGGTGAACATTTTTATGAAGCTTTCTCTGAGCAAATAGAAATAATAAGTAATAGAAACCAATCACTCATAAATCTTGCCATGGCAAGTAAACAAATTATCTTTGAACAAGGGAATGATTGCATTCTTACCGCAACGATTAGCAAAAACCAATCATGGACATCAATTGATGGTAAAGATAGTTATGATATCACTCCTGGTGAAATAGCAACAAAACTGCACAATCTAGAAGGATGTATCACTTTTAGTGGTACTTTTCTCAGCACTATCCCTTTTGCTATTAAATATGGTGTCGTAAAAGATTTTTTCAGAATAAAAGTAAAAAATAGCCAAATCATTGACTTTACATGCCGTGATCCTATTTTCTCCCAAGATTTTGACAAATATTTATCCGCAAATCCAAGCAATAGTGTGATTGAAGAATTTGGTATTGGGACAAATTATGGTGTTAAAAGGCTGTACGGTTTAAACGCTGGTTTTGAAGAACGACATCCTGGCCTGCATCTTGGATTAGGTGGCGGTGCAATGGGTAGCCACCATTTAGATCTTATTTTTCAAGGAGGAAACCTATTCTTTGATAAGAAGAAATTTTTTCATAAAAAATTATTTAATATTTAGATTAAAAATAACTTCATAAAATTCAATTTCATATATGGCAACCAATAAAAACAATATTATAATTACTTCAAAGTCTAAAAAACCAACTAAACAGTAAAATATTTATACATAATTAATAGAATCGTACCATTACACCAGATAAAAGCATTTTTTATTTTTTGCACAACATATTTATTTACAATCCATTTTTCTTCATTATCATATAGCATTGTTACCTGCAACATATCATAGATAAATTATTCGTCATATAGTCTAATCATCATAAACTTATTAAAGTTGAGGTTAATATGGAAGATATCACTATCGAATTAAGCGAATGGTTTGAAGAAGAAACTTTTGAAGAGGCTGTTGAAATTATGCAAGAAAAAGCCGTTGTTCCCGTTGGAACAGCCATGTGGCCTATTTAAAAGAATATATATTCTTCACATTAGTATATTAATGATTATATAAGACGGAGAAATTCTTCTCCGTCTTCATATTTCAAGTTTTCTGCAAAATTCCTTTTGCCAAGAGCCAGTTTATTATTTACTACTATAACCTCTAAAAGCATCATACAAATCGACTATTAATTAATGCCATCCCCATCACATCACAATATTGACCATTTCTAAACGACTGCATACGCCGTATGCCTTCAGCTTCAAAACCAAATTTTTTATACAAGGCAATCGCTTTTTCATTATCAGTAAAAACTTCCAGTTCAATTCTGATGCAGCCTAACCAATTGAATGCATAGTCAATGGTAAAAGCCATCAACTTTGAACCAACACCCTTACCAAAATAAGCCGCATCAACACCGATACCAAGCCCCACGACATGTCTAAGTCTCGGATTAGCATAGGTAAATAATGCTATTGTACCCACGACCTTGCCATTTACTTCGGCCACAAAATCAATATGCCCTTGTGTTTTCTTTAATTTTAAACGTTCACGCCACATTTCATGCGAAGGACATGGTCGTTGTAACGTATTGAAGTAAACATCAGGGTGGCTAAAAATTCGTTGATAATGCTCAGCATCCTCTGGCTCAGTTGCCCTTATTATAATTTCCATACACACCTCTTTTTAACTTGCCCTCTTTATAATTACCTGATAAAGAAACAAATGTAAATAGTGTGTTAAATATCTATTTAAAGTAATAATTCAGCTTTCCACTGAAATTATTTCATACCCATTTATTTTTTTGGAGTTCATATGGTTCAGGAAAATGTAGCTATTTTTGAATTACTCAAAAGCCTTGAAGTGAGTCTTCACGGTAAAAAAAGAAATAATGCCGATTGGCTGAATATGATATTACACGATGACTTTCTAGAAATTAGTAAATCAGGTTATGTTTATACTAAAAAAGAGGTGCTCGATGCATTAACTACGGAAATAAAAACTACTTTTCAACTTTTCTCAAAAGATTTTTCTATGAGTTGTCTTGATGAAAATATTATATTATTAACTTATCAGTCTTACGAATTGGATCGAACTGGCACCCTATTCAATCAAGCATTTCGTTCATCAATTTGGCAATTATCTTCAACCGGTAAATGGCAGCTTAGATTTCATCAAGGTACGATCATACCTGTTTAAGATAAAAAATGGCCCAATATTTGGGCCATCAGAATTAATCAGCAGGATCCTTTTACTTAATGAGTAAGGCGGGTTTTACGCTTTTTCACAATCTGAAACCCGATCATTAGAATAATAAACCAAATTGGTGTGGCCACTAACGCTTGGCGAGTATCTGGCTGCAAGGAAAGCAATACCAAAACAAAAGCAAAGAAAACCAAGCATACCCAAGACATTACAATACCAAATGGCATTTTATACACCGAAGCCTGGTGTAGTTCTGGGCGACGCTTTCTATAAACCAGGTAGGAACATAAGATCATGCTCCAAATAAACATAAACAGGATCGCAGAAACGGTTGTCACTAGAGTAAAAACTCTCATCACATCGGGGATAAAATAGATCAAAATGACCCCCAAAGAGAGGCACAGACAAGTAAAAATCAACCCTGATGCAGGAACCGAACGACGGGAAAGAAGGCTAAACTGCTTTGGTGCATCTCCTTCTTTCGCCAGCCCGAATAACATCCTGCTAGTAGAGAAAACCCCACTATTTGCCGAAGATGCCGCAGAAGTCAAAACCACAAAGTTAACAACGCTGGCGGCGGCTGGCAATCCGATCAAGATAAACAATTCCACGAAAGGACTTTTATCCGCACTGACGGCTCGCCACGGTGTGACTGACATAATGACAATCAGAGCTAACACATAAAACGTGATAATGCGGATTGGAATAGCATTAATCGCTTTTGGTAAAGATTTCATCGGATTTTTAGTTTCCGCTGCGGCAGTTCCCACCAACTCAATACCAACAAAAGCAAATATCGCGATCTGGAACCCGGCAAAAAAACCACTTAACCCCATGGGGAACATACCACCATCATTCCAGACATTAGAAAGTGCTGCAACATGTCCTGCTGGTGATTTAAAGTTGATGCCAATCAAAATGCCTCCTGTCACAATCAAGGCAATAATGGCAATAATTTTGATCATGGCAAACCAAAACTCCAGTTCACCAAACAGCTTAACTGTCGCGAGATTCAGAGTTAACAATATCAGAACACACAAAAGCGAAGTTCCCCATTCTGGAAAGCCGGATACCCAATACCCAACATAAGCAGTGATGGCAACAATATCTGCTATACCAGTAATTACCCAGCAGAACCAATAAGTCCAGCCTACAAAAAAACCGGCCCATGACCCTAGTAAATCCGCGGAGAAATCGCTAAACGACTTATAGTGCAAATTAGAAAGCAATAACTCTCCCATTGCCCGCATAACAAAAAACAGCATAAAGCCTATGATCATATAAACAAAAATGATCGATGGCCCCGCAAGAGAGATGGTTTTGCCTGATCCCATAAACAGGCCAGTACCGATGGCACCACCAATTGCGATTAGCTGTATATGTCGGTTGGTGAGACTTCGCTGCAAGTGCGAGCTTCCAGTTTCAGTAGTGTGAGTGGGTTGTATTTTTTCTTCCATAGTTGTATCCAATTTATTCTCACAGCATGGCCTTAATACCCTCAAGCTGTGTTTAATAGAACATTTTGACATAGACAACCGCGCTATTAACAGAAGGATTTCACATGAAAAACAGAGTGATTACAATTCGACCAATTAGTTAAGGGTTTTCTGTGCGTATTTTATTCAATTAGTAAAAAAATGGATATAGGCCATTGACGCCCAGTTGACGTTGGAGAATAATTAATCGTGTTGGGTCGTTAGCTCAGTCGGTAGAGCCGTTGACTCTTAATCAATTGGTCGGGAGTTCGAGCCTCCCACGACCCACCAAATTTTAATAATTAAATCATAGTATTAAGCCACTTTTCGCAAGTGGCTTTTTTGCATTTTATAACCAGTGGCGACAAAGTGGCGATAGGGATTTTTGGGCTATATTTTCCCATGCTCTTTTAGTTTTCGTACCATGTACGATTTTATATTGGCATTCGTACAAGGTACGAATAAACTATTTTCCATAAACGGCAAGGATGTGTTTTTAAGGAATACCTACTTTTTATCGAAACCCCTGTATTTAGTAGAGATCGAGCTGATTTATTAACCGATGATGAATTCAGAAAACTACAGGAGCACTTACTAAAGAATCATGAACAAGGTAGTACCATTAGCGCTACTGGAGGATGTAAGAAAATTCGCTGGCAGCGAGAAGGAATGGGAAAAAGTGGCGGAGTAAGAATCATCTACTACACCATCACGAAAACAGGAAGGCTTTATCTTCTTTTGATTTACCCTAAGAATAAAAAAGATGATTTAACCCCAAAAGAGAAAGAAGTACTTAAAGCCATCAGTAACAAATTGCAATAATCAACGCCGCGTAGATACGCGGCAATGTTCATACAACGGAGAAACTATGGACAAAAAACTTTTTGATGATCTGGTTGAAAGCATGAATCAGATGGTAGCGATTGAAAAAGGAAAGCTTTCCGTTCCTGTTGAAAATATTCATCGCCACCGTCTGCCTGATGTAAAAAACCTACGCGAAACCTTTGGGTTAAAACAAAGTGAATTTGCCGAAGCTGTTGGCGTTTCTGCTTCCCTAATTCAAAGTTGGGAGCAACACCGCCGTATTCCTTCTGGTTCATCACTTAAGCTGCTTAAGATGCTTGAGCGTAATCCTGCGCTGATTAGTGAATTAAGCGCACTTTAATTTTCTTCCTTGCCCTGATGTAAGGAGAGAAAGTAATTTCAGTTCCGCATATCTTGCAAGGCCGCATTCCATCTGATTTCTATGATGATATGCGGCTTTATTTTGTGATCCATTCATCCCACGTAAAATAGAATTTTTCCTTTAATATCATCATATTGATATTTGCCCCGCGATCCGTTTGCGATCCAAAAGCTGGAATTGCCTGAAAATCTTTTCACGTCTTTCAGTTCGGGATTTTTCCCACGCCGCCAGTACTGGCGCGCTCTGGCGATTCGGTTTGCAGGATTTTAAAACTGAAAAAACTTTTTGATCCAAAACGTGCAGGCAGGTGAAACATGCTCGCCTGATTTGGTGTTATAGCTAAATCATACTAATATGACATAATATCTAAACCTAAGATGACAAGGCAGAAAATGAGATGGGCTACAGCTTAGATTTTCGAAAGCGAGTACTGGCATACAAAGACCAGGGCAAACGGGTCTAAATTGACCAATTAATTTTTTAAGATACTTTTGCCCATTCAATGTGTCATTAATAACGCATTGTGGTTTATCATCTATATTTCCGTCCACATCACCCTGAACCCCCACGATGAAAACCACCTCTATCAGTCACGCCTTCGGGCATCTCAGCGATCCGCGTGTCAACCGGACTCAGCGTCACTCGCTTATCGATATTCTCACTATCTCAATTTGTGCCATCATCTGCGGCTATGAAAATTTCAATGATATTGAAGAATATGGCAAGACCAAAGAAGACTGGTTCAGGCAATTTCTGGCGTTACCGAACGGAATACCCAGTCATGATACCTTCAATGATGTTCTCAACCGACTCAATCCACACGAGTTTAGCCATGCCTTTACCGCGTGGGTGAAAAGTCTGGCTAACCTGTCCGAAGAGATTATTGCGGTAGACGGTAAACGATGCGAGGCACGCTGGATAAAGCCAGGGGTGTCCCGGCTATCCATCTGGTGAGTGCTTGGTCCGTCGCCAATCAGCTGTGTTTTGGTCAAGTGAAAGTGTCGGACAAATCCAATGAGATCACTGCGATCCCCAAACTGCTGGCTTTACTGGATATTGAAGAAGCAACAATCATGATTGATGCGATGGGTTGTCAGTCTCAGATAGCGGAGCAAATTGTGACAGGTCAGGCTGATTATATCTTGGCGTTAAAAGGCAACCAAGGCGAATTTTATGAGGATATCAAGCTGTTTTTAGATACTCATCTGGCCACTCACTTTACCGGGATAGCACATGACCGAAACCGATGTGTCGACGGGGATCATGGGCGTATAGAACAGCGGCAAGTATGGCTGGTCAGTGATGTTAACGGGCTGAAAGAACGGCATCCGCAATGGAAAACGTTGGGCGGAGTTGCCGTGGTTGAATCTCATCGGGAAATCAAAGGGAAAGCGGAGACGTATGAACGACGTTACTACATCACCAGCCATCAGGCTAAGACCGCCCAATTTATCGCGTATGCAATACGCAGTCATTGGCACATTGAATCGAAATTACACTGGCAGTTGGATGTGAGTTTCCATGAAGACAAAAACCGCCTGAGAAGTGGTTACGGTGCAGAAAATATAGCCTTAATGAATAAAATCGCGTTAAACCTGCTAAAAAACGAGAAAACGGTTAAAGTCAGTATTAAAACCAAGCGACATAAAGCAGGTTGGGATAATAGCTATATGCTGAAAGTCCTTACGATGGGTTTTCCATCAGTATAATTTAGACCCGTTTGCCCTAGGCTGCGTCCCTTAATTAGATAACCGCCTGTAAAAGAGTCGAATACAGCCTAATTTCACCATGGACAAATAGTTTCGGGCGGTTTTTTCGTAACGGGTTGCAATACGCCGATTTCCTTTCAGAAAACCGAAACAGCGTTCGACAACATTGCGGTCACGATACGCCTGTTCATCAAATTGCGTACGACCATCAGCACGGCCTTTTTCATTGATTTTATACGGAATAACGCTCTTGATCCTCAATTTACGCAGATAACCGCGGAGTTTTCCGCCCGAATAGCCTTTATCTGCCAGCACGGCTTTTCCGCGCCGTTTCATGAAACCATTTTTGCGCTGTATGCCAATGCCGTCGAGCAAAGGGATGGCGGATCGACTTTCATGGGCTTGCCCCGCCGTCAAAAGTAGGTTGAGGGGAAAACCCCGTCTGTCGGTTGCCAGGTGGATTTTGGTGCCATAACCACCGCGTGAGCGACCCAGCGCATGATCGTCAGCGATATCGGGATGTTTTTTTTCGCCCCTGCGGCATCTTTACTGGCGCGAATATTACTGCCATCCAGACAAATTTCAGCCCAGTCAATCAAGCCTTTTTCATCCAGAATGGACAGTAACCGGTTAAATATTTTGTTGATAATGCCTGATTTTGACCAGCGATTAAATCGGTTATAAACCGTTTTCCAGGGACCATAGCGTTCCGGTAAATCACGCCACGGTGCCCCGGAGCACAAGACCCAGAACATCCCATTCATCACACGGCGGTGTTCAACATGTGGACGTCCTGCTCGCTCTGAATGGACCGGGGGCAAACAAGGTTCTATCACTATCCATGCGTCATCAGGAATGTCGTAGCGTGCCATCATCTTTTTCCCATATTGAAAACAGTTTAGATGAGAATACTATCAATTTACATTAAGGGACACAGCCTAGACTGGGAACATATCAATCTGACAGGCGATTATATCTGGCGAAGCAAACGTACGTCCGCTTCCGGTAAGTTCCCAAGCCTAAGAGTGTGAAAAGTTTTTAATTTTGATACAAACATAAATAAATAATCCAACACCCACCGACTCAAGTCGGTGGGTGAGTGATTAACGGACTGAAAGCCCCGATACACATCGGCTGAACGATGCGTCAATTGTCCATCCTAAAGTTATCATCCGAGTTCGATTCAAAATGATGCGCCAGATAAGCCTTTATCATCTCTTCCGTTAACTGACCTAACTTACCGTAGCACAACTTCTCCTGTCAGCACTTTGTACCTGTATTTCGTTACCCACACAAAATAATATTCAATCCTAAATACCGTGTGGCTGCCATATCTGTAATCCATATTGCACCTCTCGTGCAACACAGTATCACAGCTAAAGCTGACTGACTAAAATCGGTTTTAACCTTTCATATGGAAAAAATAAATAAATAAATATTTATACACTTTTAAATAAAAGTAAAATTATGAAATCTGCTTTAATCATTAGCATCTTAAATATTTCGGTAATTATATGTGCCGTGGTGGTGGCAAGGCTCGTAGCAAAGTTAGCATTTGTTGAATATCAACATCTGTTTTCTACATAATAATACAACTAAATGAATTAGTAAGCATCAGGCCCTACCATCAAAGAACTAATATAATTATTGGTGTCACATTGAATCATAACTTTTTGTCCGCTAGATGCAGCATAAATTGCCGTTGCAAGCATGGCGTTCCCTGCAGGGGTATCAACTTGATAAGCCCCCCAATACCAAGCCTGGGCACCTTCTTTATTTTTAATGGTATAAGTTGTCCAGTTTTTATTACCACCATATCCTACAGATAGAGAAATAAGATAACCCGCATTGAGAGTGCAGTCTTTTGCAGGATTCGTCTTAATTATTGAGCCAACTATATTTAATTTAGGTTGTGTATTATTTGTAGTATCTTTAGGTGTAGCAGCCGCTACATTGCTAATTATACTCAAAAATAAAGCAAGTATAGAAAATGTTTTCATCTTATTTAACCTCTTTTTTAACGTACTTATTCATATGTAGTATATTCAATTTTCCAACTGATTGTTTTAACTTTGTCCCAACAACTCCACCACTGGACTAGATTATAGGCATTGCTCGTTTTTACAGTAAAAGAATAAACTGAACCTGAATTAACATGAAATGAACTAGGGCCTATGTCATTATAACAACTAGAAGTAATATATGAAATGTTTGCTGTTCCACTTCCTTTATTTTCAACCATCATATTATCGGTTGATTCTACGATGGTCGAATGGTGAGTTACGTTAGCTTTTTCTGTGTTTTGAGTGCGATCAAGAGTTTCTTTTTTATAGTTTGTTTTATCATCAAATATTATCACTTGAAATTTATTGGATGATGAATAGTCTCCAACAGAAGGGGAGCATGCACTTTCACTTCCATCACAAATTAACCTAAGCTTAATCTGACAACCACCCTGACGAGTAAAGGTACTATACCATGAACTGAAAGCCCAAGTCTTTGTTGTGGTTAGCTCTACTCCGCATGTTTTAGTTTTAGGCTTGGGCTTGGGCTTAGGCTTAGGCTCAGAGTGAGTTAGCAATATATTGGTAATGGGAATTAAACTTTTTGCCAGGGGGTAAACAACAAAAAAATCAATGCATTGTGAATCCCCCAAACTTTTCTTTGTATGCGATAATGGAGGAGAATGTCCACGCCCACAATTTATCTTTTCCCCGTGATTATATGAAGCTGAATAACGGTTGTTGACTGGATCATTTTCATTAAATGCGGCATAGCTTTGTACCGCTGAAACAGACAGTGTAAAACTTAGAAAAAATATCGTCTGTAATCGTTTCAAAAAAAATTTCATACATTTAATTTCCTTTGATTTTTTTAAATATAATGTTTGTGGCGGTTTACCTTGGGATTATAAACATTCATCTTCCGCCGCCATTATTTCTCAGCGCAAACTTTGCTAAACTCATGATATGCATCCCTACATTACCAAGCGTCTGGTCCAACCCATAAAGATTTTATGTTATAATTATTTCCATCACTTCCTACAGTGCATTGAGCAGAGACTTTTTCTCCACTGGCAGCGGTATACATTGCTACAGTATTGATCACTTTACCTGCATCTGTGTTTGCATCATATTGCGTCCAATACTCTTCACGATTTTTCCTGTTTTTATCCATGACTGCAATATTTATCCAATTTTTGGTATTACCAGTCGTACTTCTGCCTACATACCAAATACCAACCGAGCTAACATAGCCCAAATAGTTAACCTGATCGGTACAACTTTTTTTACCATTTGAAAAATCGATTAGTTCATATTTAAGTCGAGCAGATTCTTTTTTTGTAATAGAATTCAATTGGGTTTTGTCAGTTTCTGCATGAGCGATATTTACAATACTAAAAGCCAATAAGCTAATAGCTAGTTTTAAAATATTTTTTTCATGTTGACCTTTTATTTAATAATTAATTTTCATGATATGATATTTAATCCGAATTCTGGATAAGAAATTGACGAGAAGTCTGTTCCGGAAGCAAAACTTTGGTGAACGCCGAAAACCGCTCCGGGAGGAACAGGCTATGAATAACTTAGTTGAAATTTTCTGCGATGTCGACAATTTTTGTCGTTTTTTCATCCCCACTGGACGCAGTTTTGTCTTGATAACGGATACCGTCTACGCCACCGACGAAATCGCATGTGTTCCAGTGAAATCATGACCATTTTGATCCTCTTTCATCTGTCATATTACCGTGATTTTAAACATTTTTATCTGGTGCATATTTGGAAATATCACCACAACGATTTTTCCACCTTGCTCAGTTATACCCGTTTTATTAGTATCTCCCCTTCCGTTTTTTAACAGGTTCTCTTTACGGCAATAAAGGCTATCTCAGCCAGGAACTCACGGGCGATTTAGCAAAAAGCGAGATCACGCTTATCACTAAAAAACACCGCAATATAAAAGCCCGCCGATTTGCTGAGTAGCATAATATGATGTTATCAAAACGATTTATCATCGAAACGATCAAGCCGTCATTGAAAAATTTTATCCATTGCTCACAACACATCATATAACTGGCTTTCACTCAAACTGTTATAGTCAATATATAAAAAATTGTCACTATTATACCCCATTTCCCTGTGTTCTACTTGTCTGCACCTTCTAACTTCGTTTACCCATATACCCAAAGATTGCAATAAGAGGTCACTATGTTAGGGTTAACTGCCCTTGAACTCGCAAGGATACAATTCGCCTTTACTGTTTCTTTTCACATTATCTTTCCTGCCATTACCATAGGCTTGGCAAGCTTTCTGGCGGTATTGGAAGGCTTATGGCTTAAAACACGTAATACGGACTACAAAACGTTATATCATTTCTGGTCAAAAATTTTTGCGGTTAATTTCGGTATGGGAGTTGTTTCTGGCTTGGTGATGGCTTATCAGTTCGGCACCAACTGGAGTTTCTTTTCTGATTTTGCCGGTACCATTACAGGCCCGTTGTTGGTATATGAGGTGCTGACCGCATTTTTTCTTGAGGCTGGATTCCTTGGTGTCATGCTGTTTGGCTGGCATCGGGTCGGAGAAAAGCTACATTTTTTCTCAACTTGTATGGTGGCACTCGGCACAATTATTTCTACATTCTGGATATTGGCCTCTAATAGCTGGATGCAAACACCACAAGGCCATGAAATTATAGATAATCTAGTTGTTCCTGTTGATTGGTTCGCGGTGATTTTCAATCCATCTTTCCCCTATCGCCTGCTGCATATGGGGACCGCGGCATTCCTGGCCTCAGCATTTTTCATTGCTGCTTCTGCTGCCTGGCATTTGCTGAAAGGCAATGATTCATCCGCCATGCGGAAAATGTTGTCAATGGCGATGTGGATGATCCTGATTATTGCCCCATTACAAGCCGTGATTGGCGATATGCACGGATTGAATACGTTAAAACATCAACCGGCTAAAATCGCTGCGATGGAAGGTCATTGGGAAAATCATCCTGGTGAAGCCACCCCACTGATTCTATTTGGCATTCCCAATCAGGAAGCAGAAGAGACACGTTATGCAGTCAAAATCCCCTATCTTGCCAGCCTGATTCTGACACACAGTCTGGATAAACAAGTTCCGGCACTGAAAGAATTTGCCCCGGAAGATCGCCCAAATGCTTTTATGGTGTTTTGGTCATTTCGCATCATGGTGGGATTGGGGATTTTGATGATTTTTGCCGGCGCCTGGGGACTATGGTTGCGTTATAAAAAACGCCTGTATGAAAACCCGCTCTTCCTCCGCTTTATGCTTTTGATGGCACCTTCCGGCCTTATTGCAATTCTGGCAGGCTGGTTCACAACAGAAATTGGCCGCCAACCGTGGGTCGTCTACGGCTTAATGCGCACCAAAGATGCGGTATCTGCACACGGTGAAATCCACATGAGCATCAGCCTACTTATTTTCTTTGTCGTCTATGCCGCCGTCTTCGGTGTTGGTTACGCCTATATGATGAAACTTATCCGTAAAGGTCTTCCACCAGTCCCAAATAAGGAGTCAGTAAATGGGCATTGATCTTCCTCTCATTTGGTTCCTGATCATCATATTTAGCACCATGATGTATATCGTGATGGATGGTTTTGATCTTGGAATCGGCATCTTATATCCAGCGATTAAAGAGCAATCCGATCGTGATCTGATGATGAATTCTGTTGCTCCTGTCTGGGATGGTAATGAAACTTGGTTAGTGCTGGGAGGCGCTGGGTTATTTGGCGCGTTCCCACTGGCTTATGCGGTAGTTTTAGATGCATTGGCAATCCCATTGACCATTATGTTATTGGGCCTGATATTTCGTGGTGTTGCTTTTGAATTTCGTTTCAAGGCCACACCAAAGCACCAACACTTCTGGGATAAGGCATTTATGGCCGGTTCGATTCTCGCCACCTTTATGCAAGGTATCGTTGTTGGGACAGTTATTGCAGGTTTTCCTGTCGAAAATCGTGTTTATATCGGCAGCCATTTTGATTGGCTGGCTCCTTTTCCTCTATTTTGTGGGATTGGACTTGTCATCGCTTATGCCTTATTGGGGTGTGGTTGGCTAGTGATGAAAACAGAAGGCCACTTGCAACAACAGATGTATCGTGTTCTGCATCCCTTGACATTGCTGATGCTAGCAATTATTGCCATTATCAGTATTTGGACACCACTTGCCCACTCAACGATTGCCGAACGCTGGTTCAGCTTACCGAATCTATTTTTCTTCATGCCCGTACCATTATTGGTATTATGGTCAAGCTGGCTGCTATTGAAATCTAACCAGAACTCAAGCCATTACACCCCGTTTTTGGCAGCACTGTTGTTAATTTTCATGGGCTTTACTGGATTAGGGATCAGCATTTGGCCGAACATTATCCCGCCCTCTATTAGCTATGAAGAGGCGGCCTCCCCTCCTCAATCATTGGGTTTTATGCTGGTTGGTGCTCTGTTCATTATCCCGATAATTTTGACTTATACCTTTTGGAGTTATTATGTCTTCCGAGGAAAAATCACCCATGAACAAGGCTACCATTAAAACAGCATCACAACGCCCTTCACTCTGGAAGCGCTTGGGTTGGATGGTGGCAATTTGGTTTTGCAGTGTAATGGCCTTATACGCTGTATCCACGTTATTTCGTACTCTAATGACAATGGCGGGAATGAAGATCAAGTGATAACTAACTTTTCTAATTACTGAGACGATATCTTATATCCCCCAGCCACAAAGTTAACTGGGGGATTTATTCCTATACTACGTGTCTATGCAATTTAAAATCTATTATCTGTAAGCTATCAATGCTTTCTGGCATAATTTAGAACGAATACAATCTTGTTGGGAGAAATGGATCACACTGATAGCTTCGTCATCGGAAAACCGCTCCAATGCATCTACCAACCCTGATGTAATTTTTATCGGCAAATCACACTGGCTAACATCACCATTTACAATCACTGTTACATTTTCTCCCAACCGCGTTAAAAACATTTTCATTTGATTAACGGTAACATTTTGCGCTTCGTCAAGGATCACAAATGCATTCTCAAATGTTCTTCCTCGCATATAGGCAAAAGGAGCAATTTCTACTTTGCCAATTTCAGGACGCAAGCAATATTGCAAAAATGAAGCTCCCATGCGTTTTAATAACACGTCATAAACCGGACGGAAATAAGGTGCAAATTTCTCCGCCATATCTCCCGGCAGAAAACCAAGATCTTCTTCTGCCTGTAATACCGGACGCGTCACAATAATTTTATCAACCTCTTTATTGATTAAGGCATCGGCCGCCATCACGGCACTAACGTAGGTTTTTCCGCAACCCGCTTCACCATTAGCAATAAT
The DNA here is from genome assembly GCF_003610465.1 of Xenorhabdus ehlersii. Taxonomy (GTDB): domain Bacteria; phylum Pseudomonadota; class Gammaproteobacteria; order Enterobacterales; family Enterobacteriaceae; genus Xenorhabdus; species Xenorhabdus ehlersii. The sequence goes on from NZ_RAQI01000002.1 coordinate 499,458, forward strand.
CAATTGCTTGTTATTGATCGCCCGCATATAGCGATACTGTGCTTCGCTGCGCGGCATAATTTCTGAAATATCCCTGCTTTCACGCGCCATTCCGATAGCTTCCACACCTCCAAGCTGTACCAGTGAAGTGACATTATCGTTATCCCGATAACGTGAGTCCCTTTTTAACATTCTTCTAACTTCACGACGAGATTTAATCACTGCTTTCTGTCTACCCATAGTCGCACACCTTATCGTTAGCCTCACTTTGCGGTGTCTTAACATCGATGTTATTTATAGATAGGAGCTCCCTTTTAAGCTCATCAAAGGCCCATAAAAAAACCGACGCTAAGATCGTCACTTTTTATCAGTGACATGATCTTACGCGCCGGCTCCTAACCGAGAATGCAGTTTTAGCATCTGTCATTAGCATTCCTCGCCTCTTTCCGTTTTCTTTGGTGTAATCTAACGGACTATGATGTCAGTATAATGACAGTTTTTTATTTATGACAAGCTCAAAGGTTAAATTTTACTGAAACATTGTTTAATTTTTATTAGCAATGCATTAACAACTACTTTTTACAATTACCAGCCAAGTGATATCCCGCTTTTTTGGCTTCGGCTTCTGAGCGAAAGTAAATTGCGTTTTTATCTGCCACCGTTTTATAGCTAGCACAGTGTGCAAAATGATAAATCTGGCTATTTTTATTCCCCTTAATTATCTCATCTTGCGCCGTTTTTGATGTCATCCTTTGGGTTGATATCTGGCTATTCCCTGCATACAAATTACTTTGCTTTGGCGCACGGCTCTGTACCTCTCCCCCTTTTTGCGCCATCAATCCTTGCTGCGATATTAAACCTTGACCTGAATTTTTATGTCCCAATTCCCACTTTTTGCTGCCAGTCACAAATGGGTTATGGTGCCCCATAATCTTGGCGATTCGGTTATCTCTTTCACGCTCCCAGGCATCCACTGGATACTGGCGATCCCATGCCATCATCAATTGTTGCTGCTGGCGTGACATAGTCAGATTATAGCGGTCATGTATATAGAAATAGACTCTGGCAACCATACCTTTTACTCTATCGCGTGGTTCAAACAAATGTGATTTAAAATCCACCTTACTGCTACATGAACCATACATATTAGGTGTGTTTCTGGCGAGCATTCCGTAACCAAAATTACTGCGATCACCGTTAACTTCACCGATCGATGGAGCCAGGTTATGCATGTCTGATTCGATCATGCGAAATACAGGATCGGTTTCAACGCAGTTTTTCCGCCCACCATTCCGCCAACATTGACGCTGATGCCCGAATACCCAAGCTGGCACCATATGTTCCCATTCAATACGTGCAGCCCTTGTTTGCTGTGATCTAACGTGATAACCGCAAGAAGCCAGATCAACACGCCCACCACTTTTGCCAACCCATTGCCAATCACATCCACAATATAGTGTGCCTATGCCTGATTTTGTTTGTCCGTTATAAACATTTTTTCTTGATTCAACTTTAGCTTGTTCGAAGCTGGTCGGTGCACTCCATGCATGAAAAGAGAGGGTTAATCCAAAAACCAAAAGATAACGTGCCAACTGGCCTATTTTACTATTCAAAATAATACCTATTTACTTATTGTGCATAACATCCATCTATTATCCTGCCTGATCCCCCTCTAAAATGACAAATATTATTCGTCGATTTCTCTTTAACGATTAGGAAAACGTCAATACATTATTTGATGTAATTGATAATAATATAATTTAATCCACCGATTAACATATTTTATTGGCATATTAAGCGGAAAAACATTAATCTTATTAAACTATTGAACTCTGTTTATTTGGGTAATATTAAGACACTCCTAAAATATTTAATTGAATTTAGTAGGATAAATGGCCATTAGCACTAAAACTGAACAACTTGAGCAAGAATTACTGGAAGTTGTAAAAAAATATTCAGGGAATGAAGAGGTGACCGTTATTACCACTAACAGTTCAGAAAACAATTTACAGATTCAGATTATTATCGCCGGTAAGAATCAGTTAGATATTACACTGAATTCGTTTTCTGATTAACCGAAATTTTCTCTGTAGTTTTCCATAACCCAAATAAACCGTGCTATGTTCGAGCACGGTTTTTATAGATAAAAATCAACTTTATCCGGATGCAGTCAGTTATCTCACAACTAAAACAGAGATATTAGCATATCCTACAATGCCCGACGCATTTGAACCCAGCAAGTGAGTTGAGATATCTGGCCGACGAGATCCGACAATAATCAAATCTGCATTAATCTCACGCGCTGTAGACAACACCTTATCCCGTGGAGAGCCGAAGGCAACAGAGAATGATACCCTATCTTTAGGTAAATCCATTCGTTCTACGACTTTTTTCAGTTCCTCTTCAGAATTCGCTATTGCTTTTTTGGCAAAAGCACTCAATAAATCATAGTGGTAACTATAATTCACGGAAAATCGGGAAATATCTGGCACAGAGTGAAAAAGATGAACCTTTGCATTAGATATTTTTGCTAAATATTCAGCATGCTTGATTGCATTATCAGTTAATATATCTTCCGCAATATCAATTGGAACTAAGATCGTGTTATACATACATACTCCCCTGTAATCGGATATAACCGCTAGCTATTGAGCATCAGTTAAAAGCAGTAAAATCAACAAATTATCATTCTTACCACCAATAATTATCGCACTACTAATACAGATGTTTTTGCATATCTGACAACTCCAGCAGAGTTGGAACCCAACAAATGCGTCGTGATATTAGGTCGTCTTGAACCGATAACAATCAAATCAGCGCCAATTTCATCTGCTGTAGCAGTAATTTCGTCTCTTGGTGAACCAAATGCAATCGAATAAGAGAGCTGACGATTTGGTAATTCAATGGAATCAACCAACTTTTTCAAGTCCCGTTCTGCCTTGATAGTCGCCTTGTCCTTAATTTCCATATAGCCTAATGCATAAGCATTAATAATCGCCGATGAAATGGGTAATACATGTAAAAAATGTAATTTGGCCCCTGTTTCCCTGGCAATTTTAAGAGCGCAGTCAACAGCCTTGTTGGTTAGATCTTCTTCTGAAATATCTACTGGTACTAAAATAGTTTTGTACATATGCACGCTCCTACTTATCGAAATACCAAGTTATCCTGATTTCTTTTAGTATATTGAAATGCGGAAAACTTACTGTGAGTTATCTAACACCTAAAACAAGTTAGCTCCTATTCAGATTCATGGATAGAGATTAGCCTGACAAACTCATAATTGTCTATTACATCAAATGATAATTTATTTCACAAACCTTATTGATTAAGATAATAAGCAGAAAATGTTACTACTTCTGCTCAAAAATCGTCTTATTAATCCAGAACTAATCACTCCACCTTAGAACCGGTGGAGTGAAATTAAATTGAATACTATTACAAAATAGTGGCGTTTAAAAAAGCGATTATCGATAAGCTGTCATGACATATTTTTAATTTTTTTAAGAATGGGTATTTATCGTGAATACTGGCTGTAAGACGAGCAGAATAACGCGGGAGAGACAGATTAAGAGCACAATAAGATACAGATGTGATTATTTCATTTTGTGGTTGGGAGTGCTGTATATAAGGGCCGGTATTGAGTCCTGTTTGAACATCTCGGTACAATGTATTAGGTATATAAGCCCCCCTTTCAACATAATCTTCTTCCCCCTCATCATACACATACTCCTGCACTCCATAAACTTGTTCGAGACTAATACCGCCAAGTGCCACATATTCTGCCTGATGCCCAAAAGTATCAATCAGACGCTGATAACATTCATACCATCTATCGCCATTTGACCATACCCCAACCACATAACCATACCCACATTCCTTCATGTCGCCGGTTCTGAAAACCAGTGGCTTATGAACAATATTGTCAGGTTTTAAAGAATGTGTTGCCTTTGTTATTTTCGTATCGTTTGCGCAAGCCGAACAACCCTAAGCCACCATTATCGGTATGAGTAATATATATTTTTTCATAATCTTATTTCTCCACAAAGAAAGATAACAATCTGCCAGGTAAAGCCTTACCATCTGAACCCAGTATGAAATCATTTCCTTTGTTATTTAAATACTACGCGCAGAAGCGTGAATATTAGGGCAAGATCACAAATTACGAATGTTTTTTGATCAAAAAAAGGTGCTGTAATGACAGCACCAAAATAGTGACACCGAAAAATCGCAGTTAAGCTTTTTTATCTAACGGAAAAGGGACAGGATGTTTCGTATTGTAATTAAAGGTATACATTGCCGTTATGACCATCATAACAACGAGCGTCCATACCACTTCTTTTGCTCCAGTTCCAAAAACTGCCCAGATACAATAGATAAAGGCGATAAACGTAATAATGATATATCGCGTTTTCTCTTGCCCAAGATGACCATGACCAATTAACAGCAAAGCTGCACAGGTATATAAGTAAGGTATCAAGGTAAAAATCACAGAGACGGAAGAGACCAAGCCAAATTCTTTCGCTGCATTTGGCGAAATACTACTGAGTTGGAAAATCGTCATTAGAACCCCCAGGATCAACAAACCCGCAACCGGAGTTCCTGCTTTGTTCACTTTGGCAAAGATTGAAGGAAACAGTCCATCATCTGCGGCAGCTTTGGCTGTTTGCCCTGCAAGCAATGTCCAGCCGCCCAATGATCCCAAACAGCCTGCCGCGGCACAAAAGGCAACGACTGCTCCAGCGGTATCTCCCAATGCCAATCGGGCAGCATCACCAAAAGGTGAAGATGAGATTTTCAACGCCGCGTTGGGGATCATACCCATAATTACACTGCTGGACAGAACATAACAGACGGCCGCAATCAGCACACCGCCAATAGTCGCAATAGGCACATTACGCTTAGGATTTTTAACCACACCAGCCGCAACAGAAGCGCTTTCAACGCCAATAAAAGACCATAATGTTACGTTTAAAATACTCTGAATCGCGCCAAAGGTATTCAATCCACTGACGTTCCACGCATCCATATAGGTCTTACCGTTGAACCAGAACCAACCCAATACAGCGGTTGCTACAATCGGAATCAATGCTAAGGTTGTCGCTACCGCTTGCACTCTGGTAATAACATGTGGCCCGATAATGTTCAAAATGACAAATATCCACAGTATGACTGTACAAGTGATGGTTAAAATAATGGGATCTTTCAGGATAGGGAAAAAATAACTCAGGTAACCAACGCCAATCACAACCATTGCGATATTACCGATCCAACACGCCAGCCAATATAAAATGTTAGTCTGATAGCCTAAAAAAGGGCCAAAGGCTCGTCGTGCATAGGCATAAGAACCGCCTGGACTGTCATCCAGTGAGGAGATTTTCGCATAGACAATCGATAACCCCACGGCACCAATGATAGTTACCAGCCATCCAAGGATCGCAATACCTCCTGTTGAGGCCAGACTGGCAGGCAGGAGAAAAACGCCCGATCCCATGATGTTACCCGCAACCATCAGAGTAACGGGGATCAATCCGACTTTTTTTGCCTCTGAAACATTTGCCTTTGAAACAATAGCCATAATTTATCTTCCCGTTTTCACTTTTTTATACACATGACGTGATAAATGCCATTGATAATCTCTGTACCTTCCGTTTCATGCTCAAAACCAGGAAATTCGTGATCCCACTTTTGTAATGCGTGTAAATATCCAATTTGGGGACTGGTTTTATCACCAAAGTTCTCGCCTGAAAGCAGCATGGGAATACCGGGCGGATATGGGATGATAGAGTTCGCAGCAATGCGATGAGGTAAATCGTCCAGTGCCACCATTTCCACATTATGGGTCACAATGGCCTGGTAAGCGGTTCGCGGCGTCATTTCCATTTTGGGTAAACCAGCATATGCCCGATTCAGTTTTTCACCCGGATTATTCTGCCGTAAATAATCGAACATTTTATCGCCTAACTCTTTCAATCCTAAATGCTCATACACCTCTGGGTGCTGCTCTACCAAATCTGGTAAAACTTTATTCAAAGGCGTATTAGCATCATAATGGTGTTTGAAAGACAGCAAGGTGTTAAGCAATGTTCCCCATTTTCCTTTGGTGATCCCCATTGAAAATAGGAACATAATTTGGAAGTCCGTGGTACGGGTTGGTACGATACCGTGCTGACTTAACCATGCGGTGACTAATGCTGCCGGCACGCCCTGTTTTTTTCAACTTACCATTATCCCCCATGCCCGGAGCCAATATGCTGACTTTAATCGGATCAAGCATACTCCAGTTATCCGGTAAATCTTCAAATCCGTGCCAACTGTCTCCCGGACGCATTACCCAACAACTTTGTTCTTTCGTCAGTAGTTCCTTGGGTGTATCCTCAAAAGCCATTTTTTTACCAGTCACAGGATCTGTCACTTTTTCCTGATTCCAGGGCTTAAAGAACCAATCCCCTTTCTTACTGAAATCTCGATTCAAACGCGCTAATGCCTGACGGAAATCAACAGCTTCTTCAATAACTTCCTGAGTCAATGAGTAGCCACTATTGCCATCCATCATTGAAACCGCGATATCATTTGAAGCGCAAATCGCATACAGAGGAGAAGTTGTTGCATGCATCATGTAGGCCTGATTAAACCTCGAAAATTCTACAGGTTTGCGTCCGTCCCGTACATGGATAAAGGAGGCTTGAGATAGTGCATTCAACAACTTGTGAGATGAATGGGTAGCAAAAACTGTCGGCCCAGAGTGATTTTTCGGATCTCCACGCATGGCAAAATGATCATGATAAATTGGGTTAAACCGCGCATAGCCATACCATGCTTCATCAAAATGTATTCTATCGACACTTTTATCTAATAACTCCTGTACATGCTTAGCGTTATAACAGACACCATCATAGGTACAGTTTGTCACTACGCTATAAACAGGTTTCTGATTAGCCATGCCTTGGAACAGTGGATTTTGTTTCAGTTTCTTCTGTAATGTTTTAGCCTGCATTTCTTGTGGATAGATAGGCCCGATGATGCCATAGCGGTTACGGCTCGGCAGCATATAAACCGGTTTGGCGCCTGTCAGTATCAGCCCCTGTTCAATGGACTTATGACAATTTCGGTCAATGATGACCACGTCATCTTCGGTCATACAAGCCTGCATAATCGTGCGGTTAGAGCCTGACGTTCCGACCACGACAGAATAAGAATGGTCTGCACCAAATACTCTGGCGGCGTTTCTTTCACTTTCACCAAATGCACCGGAATGATCTAATAGCGAACCCAATGAAGCTCGCTCAATTCCCATATCGGTACGAAAAAGATTTTCCCCATAATAGTCATGATAAAAGCGACCAACTGGTGTTTTATTAAATCCGACGCCCCCTTGATGCCCTGGCGCCGCCCAGGAATATTCATAGGTTCGGCTGTATTTCATCAATGCCGACATTAAAGGAGGAAATAATTGTTGACGATAACGCTGCATGGCTGCAATGGCACGACCCGCAATAAAATCCGCAGAATCTTCCAATATCCAGGCAAATTCAGTTAGCTGTTCCAGTAATTCATGATTTAGCAAAAATACCGCTTTTTCCCGATCACTTAACAAAAAGACCGGAACATTTTCCTGTCGTTCAAATAATTTATTGAGAAGTTTCTGTATTTGACGATATAAATCATCATCGATGAGTGCACAGCTTATCATTAAACAATCGAACGATTCATTGGCTGAAATTATTGTATAACTATCATCAAAAGACTCAGCAATAATAACATCCACGTCTTTTTCGATTAATTTATCAGCCAACCTATGCACAGCATTTTCCACATAGTGACTATGATATCGTGTACCCACTTCGTTTTCTGCTATCAATACTTTCATGACATTATTCCTTACTCTATCTCTACTTGAACTGACAGGATAAATTCAGAGTTACTTGGCAATGACCATCGAATAGTTGATACGATCAGGAAAATTTAACGATGCTAAATGAGACACAGTAAAAGCTATCAATAATATAATTATCTAAGTTAACTATTTGTTAATATATAATTTTAAGATTAAAAATCACATTGATTAATATAGTGTCTATTTGAATTTGTGCAATCCATTTGTTTTTTTGTCTATCTCTAAAATTTGGCGTTTATGGGTTTAGTAAGAGCCAGAGCACAATAGCGTAACCATGTGGATTTTCTTTACCAGCGTTACTATGAAGGGTACGGGACGTCATTAAGTAAGTGCTGATGATGCCCATCACTAAATTATGGGAACAATATGAAAGAACATCCTGATTTATGGGCCGATTTATTAAACGGTCTAAGAAACGCTTGGCCGCAAATTTCTGGTTCTATTTTGGCCATCATGATCTGTTACGGCCGACTTATTTATGACGGTGTGGAGCGGAAAAATCGCTGGGTCGAGCCGCTACTATGTGGAGCGCTGTCGTGGGGATTTTCCAGTGGACTGGAACTATTTGGTATTCCAAACAGTATTTCACCTGCCCTCGGCGGTGCCGTTGGTTTTATTGGCGTAGAGAAAATACGAGAGTTTGCCATTCGTGCCATCAATAAACGTTTAGGAGATAACAATGACAAGAGGGATTCGTAACCACAACCCGGGCAATATCCGCCACGGTGATAAATGGCAGGGTTTGCGTGATATCCAGACAGACAAATCATTTTGTCAATTTGGGGCGCCGGAATATGGCATACGGGCGATGCTAAAAATTCTGCGCAACTACGAACGCAAATACGGGGACAATACTATTCGCCAGTTTATTTCCCGCTGGGCACCACCGAATGAAAATAATACCGAGAGTTATATCGTTTATGTATGTAAATCAGTTGGCATAGCTAGCAGTGCCGTGGTGGATGTAGAAAATGTCGCCACAATGAGCCGACTGGTTAAAGCTATCATTCAAATGGAAAACGGCCAACAGCCTTATTCCGATGAGATCATTAAGCGAGCATTTGAATTGTTATAAGTTCTAATCACCGCCTACTGGCGGTGATTTTCAACAGTATCGTATCCCGCTTCCCTGCCAGATAACTAAAAATATAACTTGCTTAATATTCGCAATCATGCGTTAATAGCTGGGTCGGTTTGAAAGACAGACCTCATACAAAGCAGTTTATTAAAGCAATTCTCATCCTCAGGCGTTATCCCAGATATCCCCTTCTTTTTGAGTTTCTCCATTAAGCGCTAAGTAGTTTCTGTAAAACAAGCCATATTCGCCTAAAAAGGCTCAATTAAAGGAAATATCACATGTCTAATAAAATGACTGGTTTAGTAAAATGGTTTAATGCGGATAAAGGTTTTGGTTTTATCTCCCCTACTGATGGAAGCAAAGACGTCTTCGTACACTTCTCCGCTATTCAGAGTAACGACTACCGCACTCTGTTCGAAGGCCAGAAGGTCGAGTTCTCTATCGAGAAGGGTGCTAAAGGCCCGGCAGCAGTAAACGTTGTGCCTACAGCGTAAAATCTTCCCTGAGTCCCTTCCTCTGCGATAACGAAGACAGCCTCTGGCTTGAGTGGACAGAGTGACGGGATGTCAAAATATTTTCAGTTGCCGGTATGGATAAAACTGGACCGGTTTCTGCCCCTTCCTCTTTGGCTTCATTATCAATAGAAGCGTTCTATCCGTTGAAAGCTTAACTTCCTGAATCTCTCAAATCTTCTGCTCCCACCGTGTTCCCGTGCTAGTTAATCCTTTTTCTAGCGAGGGGATATTTATGCCAGATGCCTTCAATACACCGCAAAGAAGATTATGTAAGAACAAAACATTATATAGGGATTTTGAAGAACTGAATCATTAAGAGCCAGTATATGATAGCCCCATAGAGCGCCATGAATGTTCTGTTAAGCCTCCCCAAAACTCGCCACATAGGCACACCATCAGAATTTTTAAAAACCCCTATCAAAAATAAATAGTCTAAATCCCTTTTATAGCGGAAATTTTAAAAATAAAGTACCTGCTCATAAAGAGTTAGTTCTTCAATATCTCCAGTGTGCAGTAATGCCACATAAATCAAATTTAATTCATTATTAACCCGGTTAACCAGTCTCACGAGCAGGAGTTAAGCAATGTCTATATCATGCAATAATATTAACAACGAAAACCCACTTTCATTAGAGAATGCTTCTGCATCTCCCTCTTACAAAGTCCCACTCAGTTCTCCCCAGCAAGTTGTCTGGCTCGACCAGTTCTTCCGTCCTCATAGTATCTGCTATAACTTAGGTTCAGTGATTCTGGTTGAAGGAAAGTTGGATAAAGCGCTGCTAGTACGCGCTGTTGAGGCCGTTGTTTATCGTCATGATGCATTGCGTTTACGACTCGTTAAAACTCAGGAATTACCGCTGCAAACACTCACCGACACTTTGCCTGTATCCGTGACAATCCACGATTTCTCAGATCATGACAACGCAGAAGAACAGGCTGAACAATATATCCGTACTGCCTTCATGCGTCCGTTTGATTTGTACAATGAACTATGGCGTTTTGAACTGATACGGGTGAGTGATAATCGTTGGTACTGGCATTTCTGCTGTCATCATCTCATCGGGGATGGGATTACTTTAGGGCTTATTCCTGAAGAGATAGCTAACACGTATACTCGGTTAATCAGAGGAGAAAAATTTACCGAAACGGCCCCTTCTTATCTCGACTTTATTAATGAAGATCGCACCTATTTAAACTCACAGCGCTATCTACAAGACCAACAATTCTGGTCAGAGCGCTATAAAAACTTACCGCCAGCCTTAATTCAGCCATCAACTTTAGAGCAAACAACAGATAACGAACATGCCGAACCTTTAATTTGGTCACTGGATAACACGCTCTTCCAGCGAATCGAAGACACTGTCGCTGCACATGGATTGTCCGTCCTGCATTTTATGTATGCCGCGCTGGCTTGCTATTTCTCACGTACTGCTTACTCGCTGACAAACCGTACCGAAGATGAAGATATTGTTATTGGTATTCCCGTGCATAACCGTAAAAACAGTAAACAAAGACACACGGTGGGGATGTTTTCATCGGTGATTCCGGTCGGTATAACCGTTTCGCCCCATGATACTTTCCTTGATGTGATGGGCAAAACCGCAGCAGAATTGCGCCGTTGCTATAAACGTCAGCGCTTACCAATCGCAGAAATCAATCGACTCATACAAATCCAGCAGAAGACTGGGCGTGCTCAGTTATTCGATATCATGCTGTCATTTGAGCGGATAGACGTGAACGCCGATATACCCGACGCTACACTCAAATACTGCCAAATACAACGTGGCGCACCGTTCCCGCTTGTCATTGCTGTCCATCAATATGCATTCGCTAACAGTGAGGATGCCTATAAGCCTATCACGTTTGAGTTTAATTTTTCACCCAATTACCTGAGTCGTGCTGAAGTGGTAGCACTCCAATCTCGCCTCATGATGTTGATAGAAGCCGCCCTGACGTCTCCGAAAACCCAGATCCGAAACTTACCCCTACTACCACTAGCAGAGCAGCAGCAACTGTTAGTAGATTTCAATGCCACACAAATGGATTTCCCGCCCGATACCTTAGTCCATTCCCAGTTTGAAGCACTGGCAGAGCAACAACCCAATGCCCCCGCCGTGATATTTGAAGAGCAAACTATTCGTTATGGCGAACTGAACCGCCGTGCTAATCAGCTGGCCCATTACCTGATGGCGCTGGGCGTCCGTCCGGACAAACGCGTGGCGATTTGTGTCGAACGCAGTCTGGAAATGGTGGTCGGATTACTGGCTATTCTTAAAGCCGGTGGGGCCTATGTCCCGCTCGATCCGGCCTACCCAACCGAACGGCTGACGTATATGCTCCGAGATGCCGCTCCCGTGGCCTTACTTACCCAGACGACCCTCGCCGACGCCCTGAACAATACGGACTCCACGGCTGAGACCGACTATCTCACAATACTGCTTGATGCTCAGACAGCTTCTCTCGCTGAACAACCGACTCACAACCCAGATACACAGGCGCAGGGGCTGACACCACACCATTTGGCCTATGTCATCTACACGTCAGGCTCCACCGGATTACCCAAGGGGGTGGAAATGCCGCTGGCGGCCTTGTCAAACCTACTACAATGGCACCGACACCTCCCTGCACCGCCCGCCGGCACCGGCAAAACCCTGCAATTTGCTGCGCTGGGCTTCGATGTCGCCTTTCAGGAAATATTCACCACCCTGTGTGAAGGCGGCTGTCTGGTTCTGATTAATGAAACCCTGCGACAGGCGCCTCAACAGCTTCTCCGGCTGATTCAGCAACAACAGATTGACCGAATTTTCCTGCCCTATATTGCGCTCCAGCATCTGGCTGAAGCCGCTAATTACAGTGGAGAGGATTTTTCCTGTCTGGCGCATATTATCACCGCCGGCGAGCAATTGCGTATTACGCCAGCCATTCAGCGTTTCCTGCAACGGACCAACAACTGCCGGTTACATAATCACTATGGCCCGACAGAAAGCCATGTCGCTACGGCATACCAACTGGGTAAGGAAATGGCACAATGGCCAACATTGCCGCCCATCGGTCGCCCGATAGCCAACAACCGCATTTATCTTCTTGATGGGAACGGTCAGCCTGTGCCTGTGGGCGTGACCGGGGAAATCTATATCGCCGGCGCTGGCATAGCCCGTGGGTATCTCAACCGGCCTGAACTGACGGCTGAGCGCTTCCTGGTTGACCCGTTTTCCCCAAATCCCGATGACCGTATGTACAAAACCGGTGACCTTGGCCGCTGGCGACCCGATGGCAATATTGACTACCTCGGCCGTAATGATTTTCAGGTCAAACTGCGGGGTTTTCGCATTGAATTGGGGGAAATCGAAACACAGCTTATGCAGTGTCACGGGGTGCGCGAAGCCGTGGTGATTGCCCGCGAAGATGAACCCGGTCAGAAACGGCTGGTGGCCTATCTACGGCCGCGGGCGGGCGCTAAACTGGTGCCCGCTGAACTGCGTCAGCAACTCGCCCGACACCTTGCCGACTATATGCTGCCCACTGCATTTGTGATGCTGGAAACCTTCCCACTCACGCCCAATGGTAAACTTAACCGTCAGGCACTCCCTGCGCCGGATGATTCTGCCGTAGTGACGCGCAGCTATGAAGCGCCCGTCGGTGACATAGAAACGGCGTTGGCACAAATCTGGCAAGGCTTATTGGGACTGGCGCGAGTGGGCCGTCATGATCATTTCTTTGAGCTGGGTGGGCATTCCCTGCTTGCCGTCCAGCTTGTCGCCCGTATTCGTCAGGTATTGGCGCGGGAATTACCGTTACAAACCCTGTTTGCTCAACCGATCCTGATGGGGCTGGCCCAGACGCTGACAGGAGCGGCCACTATCACGCAAACAGTCATCCCCCTTGCGGATCGCAGCCAGCCCTTGCCTTTGTCCTTTGCTCAACAACGATTATGGTTCCTCGGTCAGCTCGATCCGGCGGCGAGTCAGGCCTATCATCTCCCTGCGGTACTGCGCTTAGCTGGTTCACTCAATCGCCATGCCCTGATAATGGCACTTGATCGTCTGGTGGCTCGACATGAAAGTCTGCGGACACGTTTTGTGCTGGTTGAAGGCCAACCCAGCCAGCAAATCGACCCTGCGGATATCGGTTTTTCCCTGTCCTGTCAAGACTTGCGTCAGCTCGATCCTGCTCTGCATATCGACCGTATTACTGAATTCGCGACTCTTGAAGCCCAAACCCCTTTCGATTTTGCTCAGGGACCACTTATCCGCGGCCAACTGCTGCAACTGGCCGATAAGGAACACGTGCTGCTGCTCACGCAACATCATATTATTACCGACGGCTGGTCTATTGGCGTGCTGGTACGCGAACTGGATGTTTTCTATCATGCGGTTCTCTACGACCATAATGATCCTTTGCCACCACTGCCCATTCAGTACGCCGATTATGCCGTTTGGCAGCGTGATTGGTTGCAAGCAGAGATGTTTACTGCACAGCGAAACTTCTGGCTCAATCAACTTGAAAATGCGCCCGCGTTATTATCACTCCCGACCGATCATCCTCGCCCAGCAGTACAGACTTATGTCGGCAGACAAGTACCTTTCCACCTTGATACCTCAGTACTGAATTCACTTAAGGAACTTGGACAACGCCATAACAGCACCTTATTTATGACCCTACTGGCTGGCTGGAGTATTGTACTCGCCAGGCTTAGTGGTCAGGATGATATTGTCATCGGCACCCCTGTCGCCAACCGCCCAAATCGTGAGCTTGAAGCGTTGATGGGCTTCTTCGTCAATACATTGGCTCTGCGCGTTAAATTCAATGATGAACTCAGTGTGGCTGATCTGCTTACTCAGGTTCGGGAGCAGGCGTTAGCCACCTATGCCCATCAGGATCTACCCTTTGAGCAGGTGGTGGAAGCATTACAACCTGAACGAAACTTGAGCCATAGCCCAATCTTTCAGGTCATGCTGGCTTTAGACAACACACCAGTTCAGAGCCAAACGTTGTCCAGTTTGCAGATCTCCCGAATTGAACTGGCGACCCATAGTGCCCACTTCGATTTAATGTTGTTGTTAACTGAAACCGACACTGGTTTGGTTGGCGGACTGGAATATGCCTCTGATCTGTTCGATGCCGAGACTGTTGAACGTATGGTCGGCTATTTGCAACGAGTACTGGCAGCAATGGTAACCGATGCAACCCAAGTCATTGCGAATTTGCCGATGTTGTCAGCTTCAGAGCAACAACAACTGTTGGTGGATTTTAACGCCACCCAAGCAGATTTTCCGCAAGACGCACTGATCCACCAACTGTTTGAAGAACAGGTGATCAATAGCCCTACCGCTACCGCGGTAGTGTGTGGAGATCAGACACTCAGTTATGATGAACTGAACCGCCAGGCCAATCGACTGGCCCATCATCTTATTGCCTTAGGGGTACGTCCGGATGATCGGGTAGCAATTTGTGTTGAGCGCAGCCCGGGCATGATGGTGGGTTTACTTGGTATTCTCAAGGCGGGGGGTGCCTATGTGCCGTTCGATCCTGCCTATCCAACCGAACGGCTGATGCATATGCTTGCAGATTCAGCGCCGATAGTGATACTGACCCAAACAAAACTTGCCGACAAGCTGGCTGGCACTATACCCACTGTTTTACTCGATAACGTCCTCAGCACCCAAAAACCATTTCTGCCAGCTCATAATCCCGACGCACAAGCACTGGGGTTAACCTCACGCCATCTGGCCTATGTGATCTACACATCAGGCTCTACCGGTTTGCCTAAAGGCGTGGCAATCGAGCACCGCAATACGGTGAATTTCCTGACCTGGGCACAACATACGTTTAGTCAGGAGGAGTTGGCACACACACTTTTTGCTACTTCCCTGAATTTTGATTTGTCGGTATACGAATGCTTTGCTCCTCTGCTCCTTGGCGGTACGGTTCACCTTATTACTGACATACTGTCACTGATTCATACAAGTTCAGCCAACCCAAAACCATTAGTCAGCCTTATCAATACCGTGCCATCGGCCATCTCACACCTGATGGAGACCAATGCACTACCCGCGAACATTCGGACGATCAATTTAGCGGGGGAAAGAGTAAGGCCGCACATTGTTGAACATTTATTTGCTCACTCAGGCGTACAGAATGTGTGCAATCTGTATGGCCCTTCAGAGACAACGACTTATTCGACCTGGACTCGAATGAACCGGACAACGGGATTTAATAGCCATATCGGGCGCCCGATTGCCAATACCCAGATTTATATTCTAGATCCACATGGACAGCCCGTACCACTTGGTGTTGTCGGGGAAATACATATTGCCGGTGCGGGGGTTGCCCGTGGTTACCTGAATCGTCCTGAACTGACCGCAGAACGTTTCCTCTCTGATCCGTTTTCCTCAGATCCCAATGCCCGCATGTACAAAACCGGCGACCTCGGCCGCTGGCTACCCGATGGTACGATTGACTACCTTGGCCGAAATGATTTTCAGGTTAAACTGCGGGGCTTCCGCATTGAACTGGGAGAAATCGAAGCCCAATTAATGCAATGCTATGGCGTGCAAGAAGCGGTAGTGATTGCCCGCGAAAATATTGACACTCCTGATGGAAACATGGGAGAACAGAAACGACTAGTCGCCTATTTGCGACCTCAGAACGGCATTGGGCTGGTTCCCGCAGAACTACGCCAACAGCTTGCCCAACACCTCGCTGAATACATGCTGCCCAGTGCCTTTGTGGTACTCGACACTTTCCCACTGACTGCCAACGGTAAACTTGACCGTCAAGCTCTCCCAGCCCCTGATGCGTTTTCAGTGATAGCACGTGGCTATGAAGCCCCACACGGAGAGGTGGAAATCGTTCTGGCGCAGATCTGGCAGGATCTATTGGGATTGGAACAAGTCGGCCGTCATGACCATTTCTTTGAACTGGGCGGTCATTCATTGATGATTGTCAGCCTGATCGAACGGCTGTACAGCCTCGGCTGGCAACTTGATGTTCGCAGTGTGTTCTCTGCACCTGTCTTGACTGAGATGGCACCGGCAATTAAGGGTGATATCGACGCTTTCGTGGTGCCGCCTAACTGTATTCCTACCGATTGCACAACCATTACGCCTGATATGCTGCCACTGGTTTCATTGACCCAAACCGAGATTGATGCCATCGTTGAAGCAACTCCTGGTGGGGTCAGCAATATACAGGATATTTATCCATTGGCACCGTTACAAGAAGGTATCCTGTTCCACCATTTGCGCCAATCCCAAGGCGACACTTATCTGTTACAGACCCTGATTGCTTTCGAAACTCGTGAGCGTCTTGACACTTTCCTGTCCGCTTTCCAACAAATCATTGACCGCCACGATATCCTGCGTACCGCGGCCTGCTGGCAAGGATTGATAAGGCCAGTCCAGGTAGTCTGGCGCCAGGCACCGTTATGTATCAATGTCTTTACTCCTGGTACAACGGATAACGTCCTGTCTCAACTAAGGGAACATACAAACCCGCGTCGGCATCGTCTCGATTTGAGCCGTGCTCCGCTATTCGCTGCTGATATCGCCCATGATCCGACACGGGATGAATGGTTGCTATCTTTGCGTTTCCATCATCTGGTCAGTGACCATATGACACTCGAGCTGATTTTTGCCGAAATTGCCCAAATACAACAGGGCCATGCGGATACCCTGCCGGCAACGTTGCCTTACCGCAACTTTATCGCCCGAACCTTAAGCGTGCCGGGTACTGAGCACGAAGATTATTTCCGTTCTCAATTGGCTGATATCGACACACCGACGACACCCTTCGGTGTACTCTCAATGCAGGATGATAATGAACCGATCGTCGAAGCCCATCTCTCGCTCGATCCGACTCTGGCGGAGGCTATACGTACTCAAGCCCGCCGTTTGGGAGTCAGTTCAGGTGTCTTGTTCCATGTTGCCTGGGCACAAGTGCTGGCACAAACCAGTGGCCGCGATGATGTGGTCTTTGGCTCCGTCCTATCAGGCCGATTACAGGGAGGAGCAGGTGCTTCCCGAATATTAGGGATGTTTATCAATACCCTGCCGATACGAATTCCCCTTGCCGATCATCATGTGCAAGAAGTGGTGCAGCTTACCTATCACAATTTAACGGCACTACTGGAACACGAACAAGCACCATTGGCACTGGCTCAACGTTGTAGCGGTGTGGCGCAGTCAATACCGCTGTTCAGTACCATACTCAATTACCGTCACAGCCAAATCACTGAGGGCGACGAAGCTAATGTAATTGAAATACCTCAAATAGATATGCGTATCGTTGCCATTGAGGAACGGACTAACTATCCGATTACCTTATCGGTAGATGATATGGGTATCGGTTTCCGCCTGACCGCACAAACGGTGGCAAGTATTGATCCGACACGTATAATTACTTATCTGGCGACTGCTATCAGTGGATTGGTCGATGCTTTGGCTCACAAACCACAACGATTAATTCAAGATCTATCAATTTTGCCAGCGACAGAACAGCAACAACTGTTGGTGGACTTTAATGCCACGCAAGTGGATTTTCCACAAAACGCCTTGATCCACCAACTGTTCGAAACCCAGGTGAAACATCATCCCGATGCAACAGCCGTCGTATTTGCAGAACAATCCCTGAGCTATGACGAACTTAACCGCCGTGCCAACCAACTGGCCCATTACCTGATTGCGCTGGGTGTGTGTCCAGACGATCGAATTGCCATCTGTGCCGAACGCAGTCTGGAAACCGTGGTTGGTTTGCTGGCTATTCTCAAGGCTGGCGGGGCCTACGTGCCGCTTGATCCAGGCTACCCGACTGAGCGACTGGTTTATATGCTTGAGGATGCAGAGCCTGTGGTTCTGCTGACCCAGACAGCACAAGTTAGCAGGTTAAACAACCTGATACCTACGGTATTGCTTGATACACAAGAACCGTTTTGGGCGGCACAACCGACTCACAACCCCAATACACAAACACGGGGTCTGACATCACAGAATTTGGCCTACGTAATCTATACCTCTGGCTCTACCGGGCAACCTAAAGGCGTGATGGTCGAGCATCGCAATGTCCTTCGTCTCATCGCTAATAGTGGCTTTGCTGATATTGATCCGAATGACTGTGTCGCCCATTGTGCCAATATCGCTTTTGATGCCTCGACCTGGGAAATCTGGTCCGCCCTGCTCAATGGAGCCAGCCTGCATGTGGTGCGACAATCGGTACTGCTCGATCCGGCACATTTCTGCGATTCACTGATCAAGGGACGCGTCACCGCCCTCTGGTTAACGGTGGGCTTGTTCAACGAATATCTCGATAGCCTCAAACCCCTGTTTGGACAATTGCGCTATCTGCTTATCGGCGGTGATGTTCTCGATCCGAAGAAGATACAACAGGTGCAATTGGCTGAATCTCAACCCGTCCACCTGATAAATTGCTATGGTCCAACGGAAACCACAACATTTGCTACTACCTATGCGATGATTTCTCCCATTGACGTGACGCGTTCCATTCCTATCGGCCGCCCTATTGCTAATACCCTGATTTATATCCTGGACCCACACGGCCAACCCGTTCCTCACGGTGTGATGGGGGAAATTTATATTGCCGGTGCCGGCGTAGCCCGCGGTTACCTCAATCGCCCTGAACTGACTGCCGAACGTTTCCTGACCGAATCCTTCACTTCAGCGTCAAACGCCCGCATGTACAAAACCGGTGACCTTGGCCGCTGGCTGCCCGATGGCAATATCGAATACCTCGGGCGCAATGATTTTCAGGTTAAGTTACGGGGCTTCCGCATTGAGTTGGGGGAAATCGAAGCCAGACTTACCCAATGTGACGGCGTACGTGAAGCGGTAGTGATTGCCCGCGAAGATGAATCCGGGCAAAGACGGCTGGTGGCCTATCTGTTACCGCAAGAGGGAATTGAACTGGAGCCTGCTGCACTGCGCCAGCAACTCGCTCAGCATCTCGCTGAATATATGTTGCCCAGTGCTTTTGTCACGCTGGAGTCCTTCCCGCTGACGCCCAATGGCAAACTCAACCGTCAGGCCCTGCCTGCACCTCATTTATCCGCAGTGGTAGCTCGCGGCGATGAAGCCCCCATCGGTGAGATAGAAATCCTCCTGGCTCAGATTTGGCAAGATTTGCTCGGACTGGAACAAGTAGGTCGCTACGATCATTTCTTTGAGCTAGGTGGTCATTCCTTGCTTGCCGTCCAACTCATCGCACACGTACGCCAAGATTTGGCACGGGATTTGTCACTCCAGCAACTCTTTGACCAGCCTATTTTGATGGATCTGGCTCAAACACTCACTGGCGTTTCAGCAACGACCCAGATGATGATCCCTGTTACTGATCGCAACCAGCCGTTATCTCTGTCCTTTGCTCAGCAAAGACTGTGGTTTCTGAGTCAGATCGATCAAGCAGCCAGTCTGGCCTATCATATTCCTCTGGCATTGCGCCTAATCGGTCAGCTTAATCGCCCTGCCTTAACCCGTGCATTTGACCAATTGATCGCCCGACATGAAAGCCTGCGTACCCGCTTTGTGCTGGTTTCCGGCCAACCTTATCAGCATATCGAACCGACTGGCATTAACTTTGCCCTGTCTTACCAAGACTTACGCTCGCTAGCACCGGAAACGCACTCCGACCATATTGCTGATTTGACCGCCCTCGAAGCACAGACGCCTTTTGACTTTACCCAAGGCCCCCTGATCCGCGGTCACCTGCTGCAACTCGCAAACGAAGAGCATGTCTTGCTGTTCACCCAGCACCATATTATCTCTGATGGCTGGTCCATCGGTGTATTGATGCATGAACTCAGCATTCTTTATCGCATTATTCTCGACAGCCAAGATATCGCCTTGCCGCCATTGCCGATCCAGTACGCCGATTATGCTGTCTGGCAGCGTCACTGGCTGCAAGAAGCGGCGCTCACGGCACAACGTGATTTCTGGCGCACTCAGCTTGAAGACGCGCCGGTCTTACTGACTCTCCCGACTGACCGACCGCGTCCAACTATACAAACTTTCGTCGGTGGTCGAGTCCCTGTGCACGTTGATGCTGGCTTATTAGCCTCACTGAAAAGGCTTGGGCAGCGCCATAACACCACCTTATTTATGACTGTGCTGAGCGCATGGGGCATCGTATTGTCCCGGCTTAGTGGGCTGGATGATATCGTTATCGGTACACCTGTCGCCAACCGCCCGCATCATGAACTTGAGGGATTAATCGGTTTCTTCGTTAATACACTGGCCTTGCGCGTCACCCTGAATGATTCCGCCACGGTCACTGAGCTGCTCAGCCAGGTTCGCGAGCGTGCACTGGCCGCCTATGCCCATCAGGATCTGCCCTTTGAGCAGGTGGTGGAAGCGCTCCAGCCTGAACGCAATCTCAGCTATAGCCCGATTTTCCAGGTCATGCTGGCCTTAAATAATACCCCCGCCCAGGCGCTGGCATTTCCCGATATCCAATGTATACCCATTGAACAGACGCACCCCAGCGCTCACTTTGATTTGACCTTATCACTCACTGAAACCGGAGCCGGTCTGGTCGGTGATCTGGCCTATGCAGCCGATCTGTTCGACGCCACTACCATTGAGCGGATGGTCGGTTACTTAACCAATGTACTGACCGCCATGGCGGCAGATGAAACACAACACATTACTACTTTACCCATGCTGTCCGCATCAGAACGGCAACAACTGCTGGTGGACTTCAATGCCACTCAGGCGGATTTCCCGCAAAACGCGTTGATCCACCAACTGTTTGAGGCGCAGGCCGCACAACATCCCGATACCCTTGCGGCTATCTGTGAAGATCAGACTCTGAGCTACGGTGAATTAAACCGCCGCGCTAATCGATTGGCCCATGATCTGATTACTCTGGGAGTACGTCCGGACGATCGGGTCGCCCTTTATGCCGAGCGCAGTCTGGAGATGGTGATCGGCTTGCTGGCTATCCTCAAGGCTGGTGGAGCATATGTGCCGCTCGATCCCATTTATCCGACCGAACGGCTGGTTTACATGGTTGAAGATGCCGCCCCGGTGGCTTTACTGACCCAAACTGTACTGGCCCGGTCAGAGTGGCTCGCTCAGTTTAACACTTTGCCCACCATCTTACTGGATAGCCACGAATCATGCCTGGCAACACAACCCTCTGATAATCCAGATGCACAGGTACTGGGGTTGGCGTCACACCATCTGGCCTATGTCATTTATACTTCCGGTTCGACCGGTCAACCGAAAGGAGTCATGATCGAACATCATAGTCTGTGCAATTTGATCATCACTCAGCAACATGCACTGGCACTGACCCCAGATAGTCACGTTTTACAGTTCGCCTCAAACAGTTTCGATGCCAGTATCTGGGAATGTTGTATGGCTCTCGTAACGGGTGCTCGCCTCTACCTGGCCAAACGGGCCAATCTGCTGCCCGGTGCAGTATTGTCCGGCTATTTAGCAGACCATTCCATCAGCCATGTTCTCCTGTCGCCCACTGCACTCGCCGCGATGGATGCCCTGCCCGATACCTTACAAACCTTGCTGGTGGGTGGCGAAGCCTGTCCGTCAACCTTAGTCAAACGCTGGTCACCAGGACGACAAATGCTCAATGCCTATGGGCCGACGGAAATCACGGTCTGTGCTACGCTCTATTCCTGTTCCTGCGCAGAGGATAACTCAGCAGATAATCCGCCACCGATTGGCCGCCCCATAGCCAATACCCAAATCTATATCCTTGATCCCCATTATCAGCCTGTCCCGCTTGGTGTCATGGGGGAGATCTATATTGCTGGTACGGGAGTCGCCCGTGGCTATCTTAATCGTGCCGAACTTACCACCGAGCGTTTCCTCGTTGATCCATTCTCTTCCAACCCCAATGCGCGGATGTACAAAACGGGAGATCTCGGACGCTGGCTCTCCAATGGTAATATTGAATACCTTGGCCGTAATGATTTCCAAATCAAGCTCCGTGGTTTCCGCATTGAATTGGGGGAAATCGAAACCCGACTCCGACAGTGCCATGGCGTGCGTGAAGCGGTGGTGCTGGCTCGTAAAGATGAAACAAATCAGAAACGTCTGGTGGCTTATCTGCTGCCTCAGGCGAACATTAAATTGGTGCCAGCCGAACTGCGCCAGCAACTTGCCCAGCATCTCGCCGACTATATGCTGCCGAGTGCTTTTGTCACGTTAACAACTTTTCCGTTAACGCCAAACGGAAAGCTTGACCATCAGGCGCTGCCTGAACCAGATTCATCTTCTATCGTGATGCGCAGCCATGAATCTCCGACTGGCGAAGCAGAAAACGCCCTGGCCCAGATCTGGCAAGAGCTATTGGGATTGCAGCAGGTCAGCCGTCACGACCATTTCTTTGAACTCGGCGGCCATTCGTTGATGATAGTCAGCCTGATCGAAGAACTGCGCAAGCTGGGTTGGCAACTTGACGTTCGTAGTGTATTCGCCGCCCCTATTCTGACCGACATGGCCCAGGCTCTCCAGCGTGGCGCCAATACCTTTATCGTGCCACCCAACCTTATTCCAGAGGGCTGCACAGCCATCACCCCCGATATGCTGCCACTGGTTTCCCTCTCCCAGGCTGAGATTGATGCCATCGTTGATACCGTTTCTGGCGGAATGCGTAATGTGCAGGATATCTATCCATTGTCTCCCTTGCAGGAAGGCATTCTGTTCCATCATCTGTTGCAGGTACAAGGTGACACCTATTTATTACAAATCATACTTGCCTTCGATACCCGCAAACGTCTTGATGCTTTCCTGGGTGCCTTACAGCAAGTTATTGATCGTCATGACATCCTGCGCACGGCGGTTTATTGGCAAGATCTGGCACAGTCGGTGCAAGTGGTTTGGCGTCAGGCACCGCTGACTGTCAATGTCTTTACTCCTGCCTCGACGGACGACATTCCGGCACAGTTACTGGCTCACACTGATCCGCTCCAGCACCGTATTGACCTGACTCAAGCCCCCTTATTTACGGCTGATATTGCCCTTGATCCGGCAAAAAATGAGTGGTTGCTGGCACTGCGTTTCCACCATCTGGTCAGCGACCATATGACACTGGATCTGATTTTCGCTGAGATTACCCAAATATTACGAGGAAATGCGGAAGCTCTACCCACCACGCTACCCTATCGCAACTTTATCGCTCAGATCCTCAATGTACCGAATTCAGTGCATGAGGATTACTTTCGCGAACAGCTCGCCGATATTGATGAGCCAACAGCGCCGTTCGGTGTACTCACTATTCCCAAAAACACGCCAAACGATGCCAAATCTGTATCTGTCGCCAAGTCCAGACTTTTACTCGCTCCTGAACTGGCTGAAGCCATTCGTGTTCAATCCCGTCGTTTGGGGGTCAGTCCCGGTGTCCTGTTCCATGTGGCCTGGGCGCAAGTATTGGCCCACACCAGCGGCCGCAATGACGTGGTGTTTGGCTCCGTGTTACTGGGCCGGCTGCAAGGCGGGGCGGGAGCTGACCGCATACTGGGGATGTTTATCAATACTCTCCCCCTGCGTATTTCTCTGGGCGGACGCACGGTAGAGGAAAGCGTGCAGGAAACCTATCAGCATCTAACCGCTTTGCTGGAACATGAGCAGGCCCCGCTGGCACTGGCACAACGGTACAGTGGTGTGGCCCACCCCATGCCGCTGTTCACCACCCTGCTCAATTATCGTCATAGTCAGGCTGACAGGGACGATACCATTGACACCATATGGACAGAAATGCGCCTGGTCGCGGCTGAGGAACAGACCAACTATCCCATTACCCTGTCAGTCGATGATTTAGGAGATAATTTCCAGCTGACGGCCCTGACCGTCACCGACATTGCGCCAGAACGCATCAATACCTATCTGACGACAGCCATCAGCGGTTTAATCGATGCCTTAGTTCATCATCCACAACAAGAAATCCGGGATATCCCCATCTTACCGGCGGCAGAGCGGCAACAATTGCTGGTGGACTTCAATGCCACTCAGGCGGATTTCCCGCAAGACGCATTGATCCATCAACTCGTTGAAGTCCAGGCATTACAACGCCCCCATGCCACAGCCGTGATCTACGAAGGGCAAACATTGAGCTATGAAGCATTGAACCAGTATGCCAATCGTCTGGCTCATCATTTGATTGCCCTAGGAGTACGCCCGGATGATCGGATCGCCATCTGTATCGAACGCAGTCTGGAGATGGTGGTCGGCTTACTGGCTATCCTGAAAGCCGGCGGGGCTTATGTCCCGCTCAATCCAGCCTACCCAACTGAACGACTGGCCTATATGCTCCAGGATGCGGCGCCAGTGGTGTTATTGACCCGGACAACACAACTAAACACGCTGCCCGATACCGTGCCGACAGTCTTACTTGATCCTTTATTTGACCGCCAGCAGCCGATATGGGCCACCCAGCCAGCGGATAATCCCGACGTACAAGCACAGGGACTGACATCCCGTCATCTGGCCTATGTGATTTACACGTCGGGTTCAACCGGCCAACCCAAAGGGGTGATGGTCGAGCATCGCAATGTCGTTAGCCTGATCATCAATAATGGCTTTGCCGATATCGGGCCTGACGACTGTATCGCCCATTGCGCCAATGTCTCATTTGACGCCGCCACCTGGGAAGTGTGGGCTGGCCTGATTCATGGGGCGCGTATTCTGCTCATCCCGGAAAAAACCCTGTTACAACCCACCCTTTTTGGTCAGTGCCTGTCATCGGAAGGGGTCAGTGCCCTCTTCCTGACCACGGCCCTGTTTAACCAATATGCAAACCTGATTGGGCCAGCCTTATCCGGCTTACGGTATGTTCTTTTTGGTGGGGAGCTGGCGGATACCCGTCCGGCCATTCACCTCAGAACCGCATATCCCCCCAAACACTTACTGCATGTCTATGGGCCAACGGAGACCACCACGTTTGCTACCGCCTATGAAATCCCGGCCATGGCAGACCAGCACGTTGACGGTAAGATCCCTGTCGGCCACCCAATCGCTAATACCCAGATTTATATTCTGGATACCCAGGGGCAACCGGTTCCCGTCGGCGTGGCGGGGGAAATCCATATCGCCGGTGACGGGGTGGCTCGCGGCTACCTGAACCGGCCTGAACTGACCGCTGAACGCTTCCTTGCCGATCCGTTCTCTTCGGAACCCCATGCCCGCCTGTACAAGACCGGTGACCTCGGCCGCTGGCGGTCCGATGGCAATATCGACTACCTCGGCCGCAATGATTTTCAGGTCAAACTACGCGGCTTTCGTATCGAGCTGGGGGAAATTGAAGCCAAACTCAGCCAATGTGACGGGGTACGTGAAGCAGTGGTGCTGGCCCGCGAAGATGCGCCGGGGCAGAAACGGCTGGTCGCTTACCTGCTGCCGCAGGAGGGGGCTGAGCTGGTGCCAGCTGAATTGCGCCAGCAACTCTCCCTGCACTTGGCTGACTATATGCTGCCCGGCGCCTTTATCACACTGAACGCCTTCCCGCTCACACCTAACGGCAAACTGGATCGTCTGGCCCTCCCTGCGCCGGATTTAGCGGCCGTGGTGGTCCGGGATTATGCCCCTCCCGTGGGCGAAACAGAAATTACCCTGGCCGAAATTTGGCAAGACCTGCTCGGCCTGGAACACGTCGGTCGTTACGATCACTTCTTCGAACTCGGTGGCCATTCCCTGCTGGCCGTTCAGCTGGCGGCCCGCATTCGTCAACAACTGGCCCGCGAGTTGCCATTACAGCAACTCTTTGACCAACCGCTTTTGATCGATCTGGCCCTCGCACTGACTGATACGGCAATCATCTCTCAGGTACACATCCCCGTGGCTGACCGCAGCCAGCCGTTGCCTCTGTCCTTTGCCCAGCAGCGTTTATGGTTCCTCGCTCAGCTCGATCCGGCGGCCAGTCTGGCTTACCATATTCCCATGGCGTTGCGCCTGACCGGTCAGCTTCATCGCCCAGCCCTGACCCGCGCCCTTGACCATCTGGTCGCCCGCCATGAAAGCCTGCGTACCCGCTTTGTGCTGGTTTCCGGGCAGCCCTGTCAGCATATCGATCCGGCTGATATCGGCTTTGCCCTGTCTTACCAAGATCTGCGCCCATTAACGCCGGACGCCCGTAGCAACCGTATTGCGGAATTAACGGATCACGAAGCACAGACGCCGTTTGATTTTATTCAAGGCCCGCTGCTCAGGGGTCACCTGCTGCAATTGACCGATGATGAACAGCACCTGCTGCTCACCCAGCATCATATTATCTCTGATGGCTGGTCCATCGGCGTATTGCTTCATGAACTCAGTATCCTTTACCGCGCCATCCTTGATGGTCAAGACGCTCCCTTACCGCCGCTGCCGATTCAGTATGCCGACTATGCGGTCTGGCAGCGTGGCAGGCTGCAAGAAGCCACTCTCACGGCCCAACGTGATTTCTGGTGTGCCCGGCTGGCCGGCGCACCGGCCTTACTAACGCTGCCCACCGACCGACCTCGCCCCGCAGTGCAGTCCTATGTGGGCAGCCGAATACCAGTCCACATTGATGCAGCATTACTCGCTTCGCTTAAAGAACTGGGACAGCGCCATAACACCACCCTGTTTATGACGGTACTCAGTGCCTGGAGCATCGTCCTCACCCGGCTCAGTGGGCAGGAGGATATTGTCATCGGTACGCCGGTGGCTAACCGCCCGCATCATGAACTGGAAGGACTAATCGGGTTCTTCGTCAATACGCTGGCTTTGCGTATCACGCTGGATAATTCTACCTGTGTCGCTGATTTACTCGCCCAGGTGCGGGAACACGCTTTCTCGGCCTATGCCCATCAGGATCTACCCTTTGAACAAGTGGTGGAAGCCCTCCAGCCCCAACGCAGCCTGAGTTACAGCCCAATCTTCCAGGTGATGCTGGCCTTAAACAACACGCCACAACACTTATCACTCCAGGAGCCAGCGTTACCTGATCTCCAGCTCTCTCTCGTTGAGCAGGCACACCATAGTGCACACTTTGATTTAACCTTATCCCTGACCGAAACCGAAGCCGGCCTGGTCGGCGAACTGGCCTATGCCACTGATTTATTCGATGCCACCACCATTGAGCGGATGGTCGGTTATCTGACAAATGTACTGACCGCAATGGTGACGGATGAAACCCAGCGGATTGTCACTCTGCCCATGCTGTCGGCATCGGAGCGACAACAACTGCTGACCGGCTTCAATGCCGCCCGGACGGATTTCCCACAAGCGGCACTGATCCACTCACTGTTTGAAGTGCAGGCCACACAGCACCCTGAAGCTATCGCTGCCGTATTTGGGGAGCAAACGATCAGCTATGGTGAGTTAAACCGCCGTGCCAATCAGTTAGCGCATTATCTGATCACGTTGGGAGTACGTCCGGACGATCGGATCGCGATTTGTGTCGAACGCAGTCTGGAAATGGTGATCGGCTTACTGGCAATTCTCAAGGCAGGTGGTGCCTATGTGCCGCTCGATCCGGTCTACCCCGCCGAACGCCTGGCCTATATACTGGAAGATGCCGCTCCGGTGGCTTTACTGACCCAAACCACATTATGCGACAAACTGAACAGCCCCTTGCCTGTGGTTTTGCTGGACAACCCTGAACCAGGCCGGGCAACACAACCGACTGACAATCCAAACGTTCAGGCGCTGGGCCTGACATCCCGTCATCTGGCCTATGTGATTTACACGTCGGGATCGACCGGAACACCGAAAGGTGTCATGGTTGAGCACGCCAATGTCACCCGCCTGTTAGCCGCCACACAAGCCCGTTTTCAGTTTGATGACCAGGATGTCTGGACGCTGTTCCACTCGTTTGCTTTCGATTTCTCCGTCTGGGAATTGTGGGGGGCGTTGGCTTACGGTGGCCGGCTGGTCATTATCTCAGCAGAATGTGCCCGTTCACCGCAGCTATTCTATTCGCTATTGTGCCGTGAACACGTCACAATATTGAACCAGACCCCCAGTGCTTTTCGTCAATTAATTTCCGCCCAAGATACGACTGCACATACGCTGCGGTGCATTATTTTTGGCGGCGAAGCCCTGGAATTATATACCCTGGCTCCGTGGGTGGAGCGCAACCCGACGGCACAAACCCGTCTGGTCAATATGTATGGCATCACCGAAATTACCGTTCATGCCACCTACCGGGAGCTAACCGAAGCTGATATCCACTCAAGGCAGGGCAGTTTGATTGGTCAGCCGCTGGCAGATCTGCGGATCTATATTCTCGACGCCTACGGCCACCCCGTACCGCTTGGCGTGGCGGGCGAAATCTATATCGCTGGGGCCGGAGTCGCCCGGGGCTACCTGAACCGCGCTGAACTGACGGCCGAGCGCTTCCTGACCGATCCATTCTACCCGGACTCGGCTGCCCGCCTGTACAAGACCGGTGACCTCGGCCGTTGGCTGCCCGATGGCAATATCGAATACCTCGGCCGCAATGATTTTCAGGTCAAACTGCGCGGCTTTCGTATCGAACTGGGGGAAATCGAAGCCCAGCTCACCCAGTGTGACGGGGTACGGGAAGCGGTGGTGCTGGCCCGCGAAGATGAGCCAGGCCAGAAACGACTGATCGCCTACTTACTACCGCAGGCGGGGATTGAACTGGTGCCCGCTGAACTACGCCAGCAGCTTGCCCAGCATCTGGCTGACTATATGCTGCCCAGCGCCTTTGTCACCCTGGACACTTTCCCGCTGACGCCCAATGGCAAACTTAACCGTCAGGCCCTGCCAGCCCCGGATTTATCCGCAGTGGCCACGCGCAGCTACGTCCCCCCCGTCGGTGAAACAGAAATCGCCTTAGCCCAAATCTGGCAAAAACTTTTAGGGTTGAAACAGGTCAGTCGCCATGACCACTTCTTTGAACTCGGCGGCCATTCGCTGATGATTGTCAGTCTGATCGAAGAGTTGCGCAATCTGGGCTGGCAGCTCGACGTGCGCAGCGTGTTTGTCGCGCCGATCCTGGTTGCGATGGCCCAGGCTATCCAGCGTGAGGTCAGCCCCTTTGTTGTGCCCCCCAACCGTATCCCCAAAGATTGTATGGCTATCATCCCCGATATGCTGCCTCTGGTTTCTCTCTCCCAGGCTGAAATTGATACCCTCGTTGAGAAAATCCCAGGCGGCGCTAGTCAGGTGCAGGATATCTATCCGCTCGCGCCGTTACAGGAAGGCATTCTGTTCCATCATCTGTTACAGACACAGGGGGATAATTATCTGCTGCAAAGCTTGCTCGCGTTCGATACCCGTGATCGCCTCAATGCCTTTTTAACCGCACTGCAACAGGTCATTGACCGCCATGATATTCTGCGTACCGCCGTCTACTGGCAAGAGCTGGCTCAACCGGTACAGGTAGTTTGGCGTCAGGCACCGCTGACAGTTAATGTTTTCAATCCCATCACGGTTGACGACAACGTGGTTGCTCAACTCAGGAGTCATACCGATCCACGCAGGCACCGTATTGACCTGAATCGCGCCCCGCTGTTTACCGCCGATATTGCCCATGATCCAGCCCAAGATGAGTGGTTGCTGGCGCTACGCTTCCATCATCTGGTCAGTGACCATCTGACACTGGCGCTGATTTTTGCAGAAATCGCGCTTATCTTGCAGGGCAAAACGGAGAGGCTGCCAGCGGTATTGCCTTACCGCAACTTTATCGCCCAAATCCTGGCTACCCCGACCGCTGATCATGAGGCTTATTTCCGTACCCAACTGGCGGATATTGATGAACCCACGGCGCCCTTTGGTGTACTCAAGGTTCACCCTGACAACGACCGCGTGACTGAGGCACGCCTCCCTATCGCCCCCGATCTGGCCAAAGCCATCCGTACTCAGGCGCGTCGTTTCGGGGTCAGTCCGGGTGTCCTGTTCCATGTCGCCTGGGCCCAGGTACTGGCACAAACCAGCGGCCGTGATGATGTGGTGTTTGGCTCCGTGCTATTGGGTCGCCTGCAAGGTGGCGCGGGGGCCGAGCGAGTATTGGGTATGTTCATCAATACGTTACCAATGCGAGTTTCCCTGACTAATTACACTGTTCAGGAAGTCGTACGAAACACCCACCACGGTTTGATGATGTTACTGGAACACGAACAGGCTCCATTGGCGCTGGCACAACGTTGCAGTGGTATGCCACAGTCGATACCGTTATTTAGTACTTTATTGAATTATCGTCATGGTCAATCTAGTGAAACCGAGGCGGTTGATACCATTTGGTCAGGTATACGTACTTTAGCCGCAGAAGAACGTACTAACTATCCCATCACCCTGTCAGTGGATGATTTAGGTGCCAGTTTCCAGTTGATCGCTCAAACAGCAGCCGATATCGACCCAACCCGAATAACCCACTATCTGGTCACCGCCATCAGCGGTTTGATTGATGCTTTGGTTGATGATCCACAACGGTTAGTTCAAGACATATCAATCCTGCCCGCCACAGAGCGCCAGCAACTACTGGTAGATGTCAACGCTACACAAACAGATTTTCCGCAAGACAAGCTGATTCATCAATTGTTCGAAACTCAAGTGGTGCACCATCCCGATACCATCGCTGTCGTATTTGAAGGGCAAACACTCAGTTATGGTGAACTCAACTGCCGTGCCAATCAGTTGGCTCACCATTTGATTTCATTGGGAGTGCACCCGGATGATCGGGTCGCAATCTGTATCGAACGTAGTCTGGATCTCATCGTAGGCCTGCTCGCTATCCTCAAAGCCGGCGGGGCTTATGTACCGCTCGATCCCACCTATCCGACCGAACGGCTGGCTTATATACTTGAAGATTCAGAACCCGTGGCCTTGCTGGCTCAGACAACACAAGCCGACAGGCTGTCCAATTCTGTACCTATGTCCATGTCGACAGTGATACTCGACGCTCAAGAATCACTTCTGGCGGAGCAACCAACCCATAACCCAGACATGCAGGTTCTGGGATTGATGTCACACCATCTGGCATACGTGCTTTATACCTCCGGTTCTACCGGACTGCCTAAAGGCGTGATGGTTGAGCACCGCAATGTTCTTCGCCTGATTATCAATAATGGCTTTACTGACATTGGTCCCAACGACTGTATCGCTCATTGTGCCAATATTGCTTTTGACGCATCAACCTGGGAAATCTGGTCGGCCTTACTTAATGGCGCACGCCTGCATGTGGTTTCACAATCTGTTCTGCTTCATCCGGTGCATTTCTGCGATTCACTGATTAAGGGGGAAATCAGTGCCCTTTGGTTGACGGCCGGCTTGTTCAACGAATATCTCGATAGCCTTAAGCCCCTGTTTGGACAATTACGCTACCTGCTTGTCGGCGGTGATGTGCTTGATCCGAGGAAGATACAGCAAGTGCAATTGGCCGGGTTCCAGCCAGCACACCTGATTAATGGATATGGCCCAACGGAAGCCACCACGTTTGCAGCAACTTATACGATTACTTCACCTGTTGATGTGACCCGCTCTATTCCTATTGGTCGCCCGATTGCCAATACCCAGATTTATATTCTGGATATGCAGGGTCAGCCCGTTCCTTATGGTGTAGCGGGGGAAATTTATATTGCTGGTGCCGGGGTGGCTCGCGGTTACCTTAACCGTTCTGAACTCACTGCCGAACGCTTCCTCATCAATCCATTCTCCCCAGATCCAAAGGAACGCATGTACAAAACCGGCGACCTTGGTCGTTGGCTACCCGATGGCAATATCGAATACCTCGGCCGCAATGATTTTCAGGTCAAACTGCGCGGCTTTCGTATCGAACCGGGGGAAATCGAAACCCGGCTCAGTCAATGTGGCGGGGTACGCGAAGCGGTGGTGCTGGCGCGCGAAGACGAACCCGGCCAGAAACGGCTGGTCGCCTACCTATTACCGCAGGAAGGCGTTGAATTGATGCCTGTGGAGCTGCGCCAGCAACTGGCCCAACACCTCGCTGACTACATGCTACCCAGTGCCTTTGTCACGCTGGCATCCTTCCCCCTGACCCCCAATGGCAAACTTGACCGTCAAGCTCTGCCTGCGCCAGATCTAGCTGCCGTAGTAACCCAGAGTTATGAACCGCCACAGGGCAGAATAGAAACCGCGGTGGCGCAAATCTGGCAAGACGTATTAGGACTGGAACGTATCAGCCGCCATGACCACTTTTTTGAACTCGGCGGTCACTCGCTAATGGTCGTCAGACTGATAACCCGCATAAAAAACAAATTCCTGGTCAATATTCCTCTGACCTCGTTATTCACTTCGCCCACATTGATAGAGCAGGCCACTGTCATTCTCTCAGCTCAAATGAATGCGGTAGCGGAAAACGAGCTTGAGTCAATTCAAAACGATCTTGACTCATTGTCGGCAGAAGAATTGATGGCAATTTTAGGCAGGGACAGTAAATAATGACAAAGTTCAATATGAATATTAATGACTTAAAACGTGCGGTGCTGGAGAAAAGACTTGAAGAACAACTGAAAACCCGCGGGGATCAGCAGCAACCGGCATTCATCAAACCTGCGGACAGACATCAGCCTCTGCCTCTTTCTTTTGCCCAGCAGCGGTTGTGGTTTATCAGCCAGCTCGATCCGGCGGCCAGCCAGGCTTATCATTTGCCAGTGACATTACGCCTCACTGGTCAACTCGACTGCCAGGCGCTGAAAACATCACTTGACCGCCTGATTGCCCGCCATGAAAGTCTGCGTACTCGTTTTGTCCTGATAGAAGGCCAACCCTGCCAGCATATCGATCCGGCTGATATCGGTTTTGCTCTGTCCTGCCACGACCTGCGCCCGCTCGATCCCGCCTTGCGTACCCAGCGTGTTGCCGAACTCGCTGATATCGAGGCGCAGGCGGCCTTTGATTTTGCCCAGGGACCGTTAATCCGTGGTCAATTGCTGCAACTGGCAGACGACGAGCATGTGCTGTTGCTGACCCTGCATCACATTATCACTGACGGCTGGTCCGTCGGTGTGCTGGTGCAAGAACTGGGCACCTTTTACCGCACGGCCCTTGACGGTCATCATGGTGATCCTTTGCCCCCCCTGCCAATTCAATATGCTGATTATGCGGTCTGGCAACAGGAGCAACTACAAGGCACGGCCTTCACTGCTCAACGTGATTTCTGGTGTGCTCAGCTGGCTGACGCGCCCGCCTTACTCACCCTGCCTACCGACCGGCCTCGCCCAGCGGTACAAACCTATGCGGGTAACCGCGTGCCTGTGCACGTTGATGCGGATTTATTGGCTTCACTTAAAGTGCTTGGACAACGTCACAACACCACGTTGTTTATGACCGTGCTCAGTGCCTGGAGTCTGGTATTGGCCCGGCTCAGTGGACAGGACGAGATCGTTATCGGCATCCCTGTCGCTAACCGCCCACAGCATGAACTGGAAGGGCTGATAGGTTTCTTTGTTAATACGCTGGCTTTGCGCGTTACCTTCCATGATGGATTCAATGTGGCCGATCTGCTTGCTCAGGTTCGGGAGCGGGCACTGGCCGCCTATGCCCATCAGGATCTGCCCTTCGAGCAGGTAGTGGAAGCACTCCAGCCCGAACGCAGTTTAAGCTACAATCCCCTCTTTCAGGTGATGCTGGCTTTAAACAACACCCCAACCCAAGCGTTGGCGCTACCGGGTTTGCAACTGATGACGATTGCTCAGGATCATCGTAATGCTCATTTTGACTTAACCTTATCACTGAGTGAAACCGAGACTGACCTGATCGGTGAATTGGAATACGCCACCGATTTATTCGACACCGCCACCGTTGAACGGATGGTGGGCTATTTAACCCATGTGCTGACCGCCATGGTGACGGATGAAACCCAGCGGATTACCACTTTGCCCATGTTGCCCGCATCAGAACGGCAACAACTGCTGGTGGACTTCAATGCCACTCAGGCAGATTTCCCGCAAGACGCGTTGATCCACCAACTATTTGAAGCGCAGGCAGCACAGCATCCCGATACCCTTG
Source organism: Xenorhabdus ehlersii (assembly GCF_003610465.1). GTDB lineage: Bacteria > Pseudomonadota > Gammaproteobacteria > Enterobacterales > Enterobacteriaceae > Xenorhabdus > Xenorhabdus ehlersii. The sequence continues at coordinate 533,853 of NZ_RAQI01000002.1, forward strand.
CTGTCGTCTATGAAGATCAACTCCTGAGCTACGGTGAGTTAAACCAGCGCGCTAATCAGCTGGCCCACTATCTGATTACTTTAGGCGTACATCAGGATGATCGGGTAGCGATTTGTGCTGAACGCAGTCTGGACACCATCGTGGGTTTACTCGGTATTCTTAAGGCCGGTGGGGCCTATGTCCCGCTCGATCCGGCCTACCCCGCCGAGCGGCTGGCCTATATGCTGGAAGATGCCACCCCAGTGATATTACTGACCCAGACAGCACAATTCGACAGACTGTACGACAGCGTCCCTGCAACGGTGCCTGTCATCGTGCTTGATGCCCAGAAAACGTTACTGGAAATACAACCGACTCACAATCCGCGAGCCCATTCATTGGGGCTAACATCACGCCATCTGGCTTATGTGATTTATACCTCTGGTTCAACAAGTCAACCCAAAGGTGTGATGGTCGAGCACCGCAGTGTCAACCGGTTGGTTATCAACAGTGCTTATGCAGATATCGGTACCCACGACTGTGTTGCCCATTGTGCCAATATCGCTTTTGATGCCTCGACCTGGGAAATCTGGTCTGCCCTGCTCAATGGGGCACGCCTGCATGTCGTTCCGCAATCCGTGCTGCTCAATCCGACACATTTCTGCAACACTCTGATTAAGGGAGGCGTCACCGCCCTCTGGTTAACGGTGGGCTTGTTCAACGAATATCTCGATAGCCTCAGGCCCCTGTTTGGACAATTACGCTACCTGCTTACCGGTGGCGATGTGCTCGATCCGAGGAAGATACAACAGGTAAAATTGACTGAGTCCCAACCCGCCCACCTGATAAATGGGTATGGTCCAACGGAAACCACGACATTTGCTACCACCTACGAGATTACGTCTCCCATTGATGTAACCCGTTCTATTCCTGTCGGCTGTCCGATTGCCAATACCCGAATTTATATTCTGGATGCACAGGGTCAGCCTGTTCCCGTCGGTGTGGCGGGGGAAATTTATATCGGCGGTATTGGTGTCGCCCGTGGTTATCTGAATCGCCCTGAACTGACCACCGAGCGCTTTCTTGCTGATCCGTTTGCGTTGGAACCGGACGCCCGTATGTACAAGACCGGTGACCTTGCCCGCTGGCTGCCCGATGGCAATATTGAATACCTTGGCCGCAATGACTTTCAGGTCAAGTTGCGGGGTTTCCGCATTGAACTGGGGGAAATAGAAATCCAGCTCAGACAATGTCACGGTGTGCGCGAAGCCGTGGTATTGGCCCGCGAAGATGAGCCAGGCCAGAAGCGTCTGGTGGCCTATTTGTTGCCCCAAACGGGTATCGAATTGGTGCCCTCTGACCTGCGTCATCAGCTTAGCCAATATCTCACTGAATATATGTTGCCCAGTGCCTTTGTGATATTAGACGCTTTCCCGCTTACCCCTAACGGTAAACTCGATCGTCAGGCCCTGCCTGCCCCGGATTTATCGGCGGTTGTGACCCGCAGCTATGCAGCGCCCGTCGGTGAGAGAGAAATCGCTCTGGTACAAATTTGGCAAAAACTCCTGGGGTTGAAACAAATCAGCCGCCATGACCATTTCTTTGAACTCGGCGGCCATTCACTGATGATTGTCAGTCTGATCGAAGAGCTGCGTAGTATCGGCTGGAAACTCGAAGTTCGCAGTGTGTTCGCCTCACCTGTCCTCGCCGATATGGCTCAGGCTATCCAGTATGGGGACAGTACCTTTGTCGTACCACCCAATCTTATTCCCGAAGGCTGCACGGCCATCACCCCCGATATGTTGCCACTGGTTTCGCTTTCCCAATCTGAGATTGATGCCATCGTTGATACCGTTTCCGGCGGAACAAGTAATATACAGGATATCTATCCACTGGCCCCGTTGCAGGAAGGCATTCTGTTTCATTACCGAATGCAGGCACAAGGTGATACCTATCTGTTACAGAGCTTGTTTGCGTTCAATTCTCGTGATCGTCTCGATAGCTTTCTGGCTGCCTTGCAACAGGTTATCAACCGCCATGATATCCTGCGTACGGCGGTTTATTGGCAAGGACTGGAACAGCCGGTTCAGGTAGTTTGGCGCCAGGCACAACTGGATATCAAGGTTTTTACCCCAACGTCTACGCCAAATGATGTGGAAGACGACATTTCAGCACAGTTACAGGCTTACACTGATCCGCGCCAGCACCGTATCAATTTGAACCGTGCCCCCCTCTTTGCCACTGATATTGCCCATGATCCGCTACAGGATGAATGGCTGCTGGCCTTGCGTTTCCATCATCTGGTCAGCGACCATATGACACTGGATCTGATTTTTGCTGAAATAGCACTAATATTGCAAGGACAGCAAATACTGCCTACGGTACTGCCCTATCGCAACTTTATCGCCCAAACCCTGAACGTACCAGCCGCAAAATATGAAGCCTATTTTCGTGCTCAACTCGCCGATATTGATACACCGACGGCACCATTCGGTGTGCTGTCGATACCGGATAACCAAACATTACGCGAGAGTAACGCCATCACCGAAGCCCGCCTTCCTCTTGCCCCTGAGCTGGCGGAAGCCATTCGCAGCCAGGCTCGGCGCTTAGGGATCAGCCCAAGTGTCCTGTTTCATGTGGCCTGGGCGCAGGTATTGGCTCATACCAGTGGTCGTGACGATGTCGTTTTTGGTTCCGTACTATTGGGCCGTCTGCAAAGCGGTGCGGGTGCCGGCCAAACACTGGGCATGTTTATCAATACCCTGCCAGTGCGTGTCTCCCTGGCTGATCGCAATGTGCAAACAGTGGTGCAAGCCACCTACGATAACTTGATGTCACTACTGGAACATGAACAGGCACCACTGGCGCTGGCACAAAGTTGTAGTGGTATCGCGCCACCCATACCGCTGTTCAGCTCCTTGCTTAATTACCGTCACTCCCAGCCCAATGAAGCGAATGCGGTTAATATCTGGTCAGACATGCGCGTCATCGCAACACAGGAACGAACCAACTATCCCATTACGCTATCGGTAGACGACTTAGGTGTTGGTTTTCACCTGACCACCCACACTGTGGCCGATATCGATCCAGTTCGTGTAACCCATTATCTGCTGACAGCCATTAGTGGCCTGATCGATGCTTTGGTACATAATCCGCAACAAATGATTTTGGCCGTGCCAATCTTACCGACGGCAGAGCGGCAACAAGTGCTGGCAGGTTTTAACGACAACCAAACCGATTTCCCACAAGGTGCGCTAATCCACCAACTATTTGAAGCACAGGCTGAACAGCATGCTGATACCATCGCTGTCGTCTACGAAAACCAGACACTGAGCTATGGAAAACTGAACCAACGTGTCAATCGTCTGGCACACCACTTGATTGCACTGGGAGTGCGGCCGGATGATCGGGTGGCAATTTGTGCCGAACGCAGTCTGGACACCATTGTAGGATTACTCGGCATCCTTAAGGCTGGCGGAGCTTATGTCCCGCTCGATCCCGCTTATCCAACTGAACGACTGGCCTATATGCTCGAAGATGCCACCCCGGTGGTATTACTGACCCAGACAGCACAGCTGGACCGGCTGCACAGCAGCGTACCTGCAACTGTGCCTATAGTCGTGCTTGATGCCCAGAAAACGTTACTAGAGGAACAACCGACTCATAACCCTAATTTACAGGCACGGCACCTGACATCACAAAATTTGGCCTATGTGATCTATACCTCTGGCTCTACCGGGCAACCCAAAGGCGTGATGGTCGAACACCGCAGTGTTAATCGGCTGGTTATCAATAGTGCTTATGCCGATATCGTAGCCCACGACTGCGTTGCCCATTGTGCCAATATTGCTTTTGATGCCTCGACCTGGGAAATCTGGTCTGCCCTGCTCAATGGGGCGCGCCTGCATGTCGTTCCGCAATCTGAGTTGCTCGATCCAGTACGTTTCTGCGATTCATTGATCAAGGGACGCGTCACCGCTCTCTGGTTGACGGTGGGCTTGTTCAACGAATATCTCGATAGCCTCAATTCCCTGTTTGGGCAATTGCGTTACTTGCTTGTCGGCGGCGATGTGCTCGATCGGAGGAAAATACAACAGGTGCAATTGGCTGCGTCACAACCCGTACACCTGATTAACGGATATGGTCCAACGGAAACCACCACGTTTGCCACCACCTACGAGATTACTTCCCCCGTGGATGTAACCCGTTCCATTCCTATTGGCCGCCCGATTGCCAATACCCAAGTTTATATTCTGGATGCACGTGGTCAGCCTGTTCCTCTTGGTGTTACCGGAGAAATTCATATCGCTGGTGTCGGTGTTGCTCGCGGTTACCTAAATCGTCCTGAACTGACTGCCGAACGTTTCCTTACCGATCCGTTCTCCCAGAACCCAGATGCCCGCATGTACAAAACCGGCGATCTGGGTCGTTGGCGGCCCGATGGCAATATCGAATACCTTGGTCGCAATGATTTCCAAGTCAAGTTGCGTGGCTTCCGCATTGAACCCGGCGAGATTGAAGCCACGTTAATGCAATGTGATGGGGTGCATGAGGCTATCGTTTTTATGCGTGAAGGTACTCATCTTGACAACACGGAAAACCAGAGACGTCTGGTCGCCTACCTGATCCCCCAAACCGATGTTGAACTGGTGCCGGCAGAACTGCGTCAGCAACTTGCTCAGCATCTCGCTGACTATATGCTGCCCAGTGCGTTTGTCATTTTGGACACTTTCCCACTGACGCCCAATGGCAAACTTGACCGTCAGGCACTCCCTGAACCTGATGCGTCCGCTGTGGTTGTACGCCACTATGAAGCACCGATCAGTGAGGAAGAAATTATTCTGGCTCGAATCTGGCAAGACTTGCTGGGATTGGAGCGAATCGGTCGCCACGATAACTTTTTTGAACTTGGCGGCCACTCATTGATGATCGCGCAATTAGCAACACGCATACAAGATGAATTTCTGGTCGATATCCCTATCTCCTCGTTGTTTCTTTCTCCTCAATTGGCGGAACAGGCCGGCATCATCCTTACCACCCAACTGGATGCTATAGGGAACAGCAATATTGAATCACTCGAGAACGAACTGGATTTAATGTCAACCGAAGAATTAATGGCAATTTTAAGCGGAGACAGCAACAAATGATAAGGAATAACATGAACCGCGATAACCTGAAACGTGCTGTTTTACAAAAGAAAATTAAAGAGCAATTACGACATAACAAGCATCATCAGAAGCGGCCACCCATCAAGCAGGCAGCCCGTGATCTTCCTCTGCCATTGTCCTTCGCCCAGCAGCGGCTGTGGTTCCTTAACCAACTCGATCCTGTCGCCAGTTTGGCCTATCATCTTTCAATAGCGCTGCGCCTGACGGGCCAACTTAACCGTGATGCCCTGACTAACACGTTCGAACGCCTGATTGCGCGTCACGAAAGCCTGCGTACCCGCTTTATGCTGATTGAGGGCCAGCCCTGCCAATACATTGATTCTTCTGATATGGGCTTTACCCTGTCCTGCCATGATCTGCGTCCGTTAGACACCGAAACGCGCACTCACCGTCTCGCCGAACTGACCGCCCTTGAAGCACAGACACCTTTCGACCTGACCCAAGGCCCATTGATCCGCGGCCAACTGTTACAACTAACGGATGAAGAACATGTGTTATTGCTCACCCAGCATCACATCATTTCTGACGGCTGGTCTATCGGGGTGCTGGTGCACGAACTGGGTGCGCTCTATCGTGCGGCTCTCGACAACCATGATGATCCGCTTCCGTCACTGCCCCTTCAGTATGTTGACTATGCCGTCTGGCAGCGCGAGTGGTTACAAGGCACCGTCCTTGCCAAACAACGCGATTTTTGGTGTACGCAACTTAAGGGCGCCCCAGCCTTGCTGACACTGCCCACGGATCGGCTACGCCCCTCCGTACAGACTTATGCAGGTAAACAGGTGCTTGTTCAGTTTGATGCGGCCTTACTGGCATCACTTAAATCATTTGGACAACGGCATCACACGACTCTGTTTATGACTGTACTGGCAGCCTGGAGTATTGTACTCGCCCGACTTAGTGGACAGAATGACATTGTCATCGGCACGCCAGTCGCCAACCGCCCGCACCGTGAGCTTGAGGGGCTGGTCGGTTTCTTTGTCAATACGCTGGCCTTGCGTGTCACCTTCAAGGGTAATCTCAATGTGGCGGATTTGCTTGCCCAGATTCGGGAACGGGCGCTTGCCGCCTATGCCCATCAGGATCTGCCTTTTGAACAGGTGGTGGAAGCGCTCCAGCCTGAACGCAGCCTAAGCTACAGCCCGATCTTCCAAGTGATGTTGGCTTTAAACAATACGCCCGCCAGAACCCTGACGTTACCGGGCCTCCAACTCACTCAAATTGAACAAGCACGCCACAATACCCACTTCGATATAACCTTGTCGCTGACCGAAACCGAATCGGGTCTGTTCGGCGAACTGGAATATGCTGTTGATCTGTTTGATCCCTCAACGATAGAGCGTATGGCCGGCTATTTGAAACGGGTACTTGTGGCAATGACAAGAGATGCCGAACAGACTATTGCCAGCCTGCCTATATTGTCAGCATCGGAGCGGCACCAATTGTTGGTGGAATTCAACGCCACTCAAACTGATTTCCCACAGGAAGCCCTGATCCATCAACTGGTCGAAGCGCAAACTGCACAAACGCCGAATGCGACTGCGGTAGTGTGTGGAGAACAGTCTCTCCGCTATGGGGAATTGAACCGTTATGCCAATCATCTGGCTCATCATTTGATTACTCTGGGGGTACATCCAGACGATCGAATCGCTCTCTGTGTCGAACGCAGTTTAGAAATGGTGGTAGGATTGCTGGCTATTCTCAAGGCAGGTGGCGCTTATGTCCCGCTCGATCCCGCTTATCCAACAAATCGATTAGCCTATATGCTTGAGGATGCAGCTCCCGTCGTGGTCATCACGCAGAAAAAACTATCCGACAGACTGGCTCACTCTGTACCTACGGTATTCATCGATAATTTACTCGACAATGACAATCACGAACCCTTAAGTCAATCAATAGGCAATCCCGATGCGCAATCACTGGGCTTAACGTCAAAGCATCTGGCTTACGTGATCTACACGTCAGGCTCCACCGGAGCACCCAAAGGGGTTGCGATTGCCCATCGCAATACCGTGAATTTCCTGACCTGGGCTCAACGAGCTTTTCGCCCCGAAGCCTTGGCTCATACCCTGTTCGCGACTTCATTTAATTTTGATTTGTCCGTGTACGAATGTTTTGCGCCACTGATTTCTGGTGGCACAGTTCATATTGTTCCTGATGCCCTGTCGTTAATCACGACTAAGTCCTCTTCGACAGAACAGGCGATCAGCCTGATTAATACGGTGCCGTCGGCCATCGCACATTTGAGCGAGACAAACGCCATTCCTCCCACCGTTAAAACCATTAATTTGGCGGGTGAAGCGTTGAAACCCCATATCGTTGAACATCTGTTTGCCCATTCAGAGGTAGAAGATATCTGCAATCTCTATGGCCCTTCGGAGACGACAACGTATTCAACCTGGACACGCATGCATCGGACAACAAATGTTGTTTCTCATATTGGCCGCCCCATCGCCAATACCCAGATCTATATCCTTGACGCTACCGGTCAGCCCGTTCCTCTTGGGGTTAGCGGTGAAATTTATATCGCCGGTGCTGGCGTGGCCCGTGGTTATCTGAATCAGCCTGAACTGACGGCCGAACGCTTCCTAAACGATCCCTTCTCTTCAGAACCGAACGCGCGTATGTATAAAACCGGCGATCTGGGTCGTTGGCGGCCTGATGGCAATCTCGAATATCTGGGTCGCAATGATTTTCAGGTCAAACTACGCGGTTTCCGTATCGAACTGGGGGAAATCGAGGCCCAACTCCTGCAATGTGACGGGGTGCGCGAAGCCGTGGTGATTGCCCGTGAAGATGAGCCGGGGCAGAAACGGCTAGTCGCCTATCTGCGGCCTCTGGATGGTGCCGAGCTGGTGCCGGCCGAATTGCGGCAGCAACTCGCCCAACACCTGGCCGATTATATGTTACCCAGCGCCTTTGTGACATTGGAAACTTTCCCGCTGAATTCTAATGGCAAACTTGACCGTCAGGCCCTGCCTGTCCCCGATACATCTGCGGTGATAGCTCGCGGCTATGAAACGCCGGTCGGAGAGATAGAAACGTCTTTAGCCCGGATCTGGCAAGATTTGCTGGGACTGGAACGAGTCGGTCGTCATGACCATTTCTTTGAACTCGGCGGGCACTCATTGATGATCATCAACCTTATTGAACAACTGCATAACCTGGGTTGGCGGCTTGACGTGCGCAGTGTGTTCGCGACCCCGATCCTCAGTGAGCTGGCGCAAACCATCCTGGCATATCAAGACAATACCTGCACTTTCGACGTGCCACCCCAGCTTATTCCCGCAGGCTGTACTTCCATTACCCCGGATATGCTGCCACTGGTTTCGTTGCCCCAAAACGAGATTGATGCCATCGTCGCGGCTGTACCGGGAGGAGCCGCCAATGTGCAGGATATCTATCCACTGGCACCGTTACAGACAGGCATTCTCTTCCAGCACTTGCTACAGACACAAGGTGATGATTATCTGCTGCAAAGCCTGCTCGCGTTCGATACCCGCGAACGTCTTGATGCCTTTTTAGCTGCACTGCAACACATTATCGATCGCCATGACATTCTGCGAACTGCCGCCTATTGGCAAGATCTGGCCCAGCCAGTTCAGGTGGTTTGGCGTCAGGCATCGCTGTATATCAATGTCTTCACCCCGACCACGGAAAGCGATGTTTTATCGCAACTACGTGCTGGCACAGATCCGCGTCAACATCGCCTCGATCTGAGCCGCGCGCCGCTGTTCGCCGCAGATATCGCCCATGATCCTGTACACAATGAGTGGTTGTTATCTTTGCGTTTTCATCATCTGGTCAGTGACCATATGACACTGGAGCTGATTTTCGCTGAGATTGCCCACGTGTTGCAGGGAAATGCCGCCATGCTGCCCACTGCCTTACCTTATCGCAACTTTATTGCCCGGACATTAAGTGGGCCAGTAGCAGAGCATGAAGCCTATTTCCGTGACCAACTGGCTGATATTGAGGAGCCAACCGCTCCCTACGGGATACTCAACGTACCCAACGATAATCGGGCTATCAACGAACACAGTCTGCCGCTTGATCCCACTTTGGCAAAGGCGATTCGTTCTCAGGCTCGCCGTTTAGGCATCAGTCCCGGCGTCCTGTTTCATGTCGCGTGGGCGCAAGTGTTGGCTCAAACCAGCGGTCATTACGATGTGGTCTTTGGCTCGGTATTATTGGGGCGTTTGCAGGGGATCGCAGGAGCCAACAAAATATTGGGTATGTTTATTAACACGCTGCCGATACGGATTACTCTGACCGGACTCAGCGTGCAAGAAGTAGTACAGGCCACCTACCGCAATCTGACCCTGTTATTAGAACATGAACAGGCCCCATTATCGCTGGCACAACGATGCAGTGGCGTGACCCAACCGATACCGTTGTTCAGTGCCTTATTGAATTATCGTCACAGTCAATCTGGTGAAGTAGAAACGGTCGACTCGGCCTGGACCGGGATACGCATTTTGGCGGCAGAAGAACGAACCAACTATCCAATCACGCTATCAGTGGATGATATGGGGGTTGGTTTCCACTTAACTGCCCAAACTGTGACGAATATTGATCCTGCACGCATAACCCATTATCTGATCACTGCCATCAGCGGTCTTATTGATGCACTCACTCATAACCCACAGCAACCCATTCTGCACGTGCCGATCCTGCCTGCCCTGGAACAACAACTGCTGGCAGGCTTCAATGCCACACAAACCGATTTTCCGCAGGATGCCCTGATTCACCAACTGTTTGAAATAGAAGCGATACAGCATCCCGACGCTATCGCCGTGGTGTCCGGTGAACAGTCACTTAGCTATGGTGAACTCAATCGCCATGCCAATCGTTTAGCGCATCATTTAATGACGTTGGGTGTACGCCCAGACGATCGTGTCGCGATGAGTGTCGAACGCAGTCTGGAAATGGTGGTTGGTTTGCTTGGTATCCTCAAGGCTGGTGGGGCTTATGTGCCACTTGATCCGGCTTATCCTGCCGAACGACTGGCCTATATGCTTGAAGACTCGGCACCAGCGGTGGTACTGACCCAAAGAGCATGGCTTGATATTTTTACAAGTACTGAATCAACTGATGCTATTCCTATCATCACACTTGATGTCCAAGATTCCGTCATGGAAGCACAGCCAGATCACAATCCAGAGGTATCAGGTCTGACTGCCCATCATCTAGCCTATGTTGTTTATACCTCTGGCTCCACCGGTCTGCCCAAAGGGGTAATGAGTAGTCACCAAGCCTTATGCAATCGGCTACTGTGGTTCGTCCGAGATATCGCAACCCCGCCATTAGTTGGAGCGCTGAAAACCAGTATCAGCTTTGTCGATTCAGTCACTGAAACCCTGGGCGTGCTGCTGGCAGGGGGCAAACTGGTAGTTTTTGATAACCACGAAGTCAAAGATCCTGTCCGTTTCAGTGAAGGCTTGCAGCGTTTTGATGTTAACTACTTGGTCGTCGTACCTTCCCTCTTGAAAATATTGATACAAGGTAGTGATAAACAAGGCGATAAAGGTCATTATCTGAAATCAATTAAAATGTTGATTTGCAGCGGAGAACGGCTTGCACCTGAGTTAGCACAACAAGTAGTCACTGAGTATCCCTGGCTCCGTCTCCTTAATTTCTATGGTTCGTCCGAGATCAATGGTGATGCCACTTGGTATGAATATTCTGCTCAATCAGGTGTACCGCCAGTTTCAGTGATTGGCCGCCCCATCGCCAATACCCAAAGCTACATTCTCGATTCCCAAGGGCAACTCACTCCCTTTGGTGTCACGGGGGAAATTTATATCGCCGGCGTTGGTCTGGCTCGCGGTTATCTAAACCAACCTGAACTGACCACTGAACGCTTCCTTGCCAATCCGTTTTCTTCAGAATCAGGCGCACGTATGTATAAAACCGGTGACCTCGGCCGCTGGTTGCCCGATGGCAACATCGAATACCTTGGCCGCAATGATTTTCAGGTCAAGCTGCGCGGCTTCCGCATCGAATTGGGAGAAATAGAGGCACAACTGATGCTGTGTGATGGGGTGCGTGAAGCAGTAGTGATCGCCCGCGAAGATGAACCAGGGCAAAAACAGTTGGTTGCCTATCTGCGGCCACAGGATGGTGCTGAACTGGTGCCCGCTGAATTGCGTCAGCAACTCAGTCAGTACCTTGCCGATTATATGCTGCCCAGCGCTTTTGTCACGTTAACCACTTTCCCGTTAACGCCTAACGGTAAACTCAACCGACAGGCGCTCCCTGTGCCGGATGCTGCTGCCGTAGTGACGCGCAGCGGCGAAGCGCCTGTCAGTGAAATAGAAACGGCGTTGGCACAAATCTGGCAAGACTTGCTAGGACTGGAACGTGTTGGCCGTCACGATCATTTCTTTGAGCTGGGTGGACATTCTCTACTTGCCGTCCAGCTTGTTGCTCGTATTCGCCAGATGTTGGCACGGGAGTTGCCGTTACAGACCCTCTTTGACCAACCCATTCTAATGACACTCGCTCATACGCTGGCTAGAACGGCTACAACGACTCCGCCTGTTATTCCCATTGCTGACCGCAACCAGCCATTACCTCTGTCCTTTGCCCAACAACGTTTATGGTTCCTCAGTCAACTCGATCCGGCAGCGAGTCAGGCCTACCATTTGCCTGCGGCACTACGCCTGACCGGTTCACTTAATCATCATGCCTTGGCTGTTGCCCTTGATCGTCTGGTTGCCCGCCATGAAAGCCTGCGCACTCGCTTTATATTGATTGAGGGGCAACCTTACCAATACATTGAACCCGCTGACATCGGTTTTACCTTGTCCTGCCACAACCTGTGCCAGCTTGATCCAGCCTTGCATACCCATCGGGTTGACGAGCTTATCCAACTCGAATCTCAAACTCTCTTCGATTTCGCGCAAGGACCACTTATTCGCGGCCAACTGCTGCAACTGGCAGACAAAGAGCACGTCTTGCTGTTGACCCTGCATCACATTATCACCGATGGTTGGTCTCTTAGTGTACTAGTGCGAGAATTGGGAATTTTCTACCGTGCGGCGCTTGATGGCAATGAAGATCCTTTACCACCACTGCCCATCCAGTATGCTGATTATGCCGTTTGGCAACATGTGCAACTACAAGAAACGACCCTCGCGACACAACGTGATTTCTGGTGTGCTCAGCTTGAAGGTGTGCCGACTTTACTGACGCTCCCCACGGATCGGCCACGCCCAGCCATACAAACCTATGTTGGCGGCCAAGCCTCTTTCCAGCTTGATGCCGCGTTGTTGGCGTCACTTAAAGAACTTGGACAGCGCCATAATAGCACCTTATTTATGACCCTACTGGCTGGCTGGAGTATTGTACTCGCCAGGCTTAGTGGTCAGGATGATATTGTCATCGGCACCCCAATCGCCAACCGCCCACACCATGAGCTTGAAGGAGTGATTGGATTCTTTGTCAATACGCTGGCCTTACGTGTTAAATTCAATGATGACCTCAAGATAGCAGATCTGCTCGCACAAGTTCGGAAACGAGCACTTGCCGCCTATGCTCATCAGGATCTGCCTTTCGAACAGGTCGTGGAAGCACTCCAGCCTGAACGTAACTTAAGCTACAGTCCCATCTTTCAGGTAATGCTGGCCTTGAACAACACACCCGCTCAGAACTTGGTATTACCTGATTTACAGCTCTCATCAATTGAACAGGCATATCATGGTGCCTATTTTGACATCACATTATCACTCACTGAAACCGAATCTGGTTTAGTTGGTGCTATAACCTACGCTGCTGATTTGTTCGATTTAGCCACTATTGAGCGTATGGTTAGCTACTTAAAAAATATACTGGTAGCCATGGTCACTGATGAAACGCAACGCATTGTCACTCTGCCGATAATGCCAGAATCGGAACAGCAATTACTGGTGGATTTCAATGCCACACAGGTGGGTTTCCCGCCAAACACCTTAATCCACCCTCAGTTTGAAGCACTGGCAGAACAACAACCCAATGCCCCCGCCGTGATATTTGAAGAGCAAACTATTCGTTATGGCGAACTGAACCGCCGTGCTAATCAGCTGGCCCATTACCTGATGGCGCTGGGCGTCCGTCCGGACAAACGCGTGGCGATTTGTGTCGAACGCAGTCTGGAAATGGTGGTCGGATTACTGGCTATTCTTAAAGCCGGTGGGGCCTATGTCCCGCTCGATCCGGCCTACCCAACCGAACGGCTGACGTATATGCTCCGAGATGCCGCTCCCGTGGCCTTACTTACCCAGACGACCCTCGCCGACGCCCTGAACAATACGGACTCCACGGCTGAGACCGACTATCTCACAATACTGCTTGATGCTCAGACAGCTTCTCTCGCTGAACAACCGACTCACAACCCAGATACACAGGCGCAGGGGCTGACACCACACCATTTGGCCTATGTCATCTACACGTCAGGCTCCACCGGATTACCCAAGGGGGTGGAAATGCCGCTGGCGGCCTTGTCAAACCTACTACAATGGCACCGACACCTCCCTGCACCGCCCGCCGGCACCGGCAAAACCCTGCAATTTGCTGCGCTGGGCTTCGATGTCGCCTTTCAGGAAATATTCACCACCCTGTGTGAAGGCGGCTGTCTGGTTCTGATTAATGAAACCCTGCGACAGGCGCCTCAACAGCTTCTCCGGCTGATTCAGCAACAACAGATTGACCGAATTTTCCTGCCCTATATTGCGCTCCAGCATCTGGCTGAAGCCGCTAATTACAGTGGAGAGGATTTTTCCTGTCTGGCGCATATTATCACCGCCGGCGAGCAATTGCGTATTACGCCAGCCATTCAGCGTTTCCTGCAACGGACCAACAACTGCCGGTTACATAATCACTATGGCCCGACAGAAAGCCATGTCGCTACGGCATACCAACTGGGTAAGGAAATGGCACAATGGCCAACATTGCCGCCCATCGGTCGCCCGATAGCCAACAACCGCATTTATCTTCTTGATGGGAACGGTCAGCCTGTGCCTGTGGGCGTGACCGGGGAAATCTATATCGCCGGCGCTGGCATAGCCCGTGGGTATCTCAACCGGCCTGAACTGACGGCTGAGCGCTTCCTGGTTGACCCGTTTTCCCCAAATCCCGATGACCGTATGTACAAAACCGGTGACCTTGGCCGCTGGCGACCCGATGGCAATATCGACTACCTCGGCCGTAATGATTTTCAGGTCAAACTGCGGGGTTTTCGCATTGAATTGGGGGAAATCGAAACACAGCTTATGCAGTGTCACGGGGTGCGCGAAGCCGTGGTGATTGCCCGCGAAGATGAACCCGGTCAGAAACGGCTGGTGGCCTATCTACGGCCGCGGGCGGGCGCTAAACTGGTGCCCGCTGAACTGCGTCAGCAACTCGCCCGACACCTTGCCGACTATATGCTGCCCACTGCATTTGTGATGCTGGAAACCTTCCCACTCACGCCCAATGGTAAACTTAACCGTCAGGCACTCCCTGCGCCGGATGATTCTGCCGTAGTGACGCGCAGCTATGAAGCGCCCGTCGGTGACATAGAAACGGCGTTGGCACAAATCTGGCAAGGCTTATTGGGACTGGCGCGAGTGGGTCGTCATGATCATTTCTTTGAGCTGGGCGGGCATTCCCTGCTTGCTGTCCAGCTTGTCGCCCGTATTCGTCAGGTATTGGCGCGGGAATTACCGTTACAAACCCTGTTTGCTCAACCGATCCTGATGGGGCTGGCCCAGACGCTGACAGGAGCGGCCACTATCACGCAAACAGTCATCCCCCTTGCTGATCGCAGCCAGCCCTTGCCTTTGTCCTTTGCTCAACAACGATTATGGTTCCTCAGTCAGCTCGATCCGGCGGCGAGTCAGGCCTACCATCTCCCTGCGGTACTGCGCTTAGCTGGTTCACTCAATCGCCATGCCCTGATAATGGCACTTGATCGTCTGGTGGCTCGACATGAAAGTCTGCGGACACGTTTTGTGCTGGTTGAAGGCCAACCCAGCCAGCAAATCGACCCTGCGGATATCGGTTTTTCCCTGTCCTGTCAAGACTTGCGTCAGCTCGATCCTGCTCTGCATATCGACCGTATTACCGAACTTGCCAACCTTGCAGCCCAAACCCCTTTCGATTTCGCTCAGGGACCGCTTATCCGTGGCCAACTGCTGCAACTGGCCGATAAGGAACACGTGCTGCTGCTCACGCAACATCATATTATTACCGACGGCTGGTCTATTGGCGTGCTGGTACGCGAACTGGGGATTTTGTACCGTGCGGCACTTGATGGCAATGAAGCTCCTTTACCACCACTGCCCATTCAGTATGCTGATTATGCGGTCTGGCAACATGAGCAGTTAAAAGAAGCAACCCTCGCTGCACAACGTGATTTCTGGGGTGCTCAGCTTGAAGGTGCGCCAGCCTTACTGACGCTGCCCACGGATCGACCACGCCCAGCAATACAGACCTATATCGGTGACCAAATCGCTTTCCAGCTTGATGCCACGTTATTAACATCACTGAGGGAACTTGGACAACGCCATAACAGCACCTTATTTATGACCCTACTGGCTGGCTGGAGTATTGTACTCGCCAGGCTTAGTGGTCAGGATGATATTGTCATCGGCACCCCTGTCGCCAACCGCCCGCACCATGAACTTGAAAGATTGATAGGTTTCTTCGTCAATACGCTGGCCTTGCGCGTTAAATTCAATGACAATCTTCGTGTGACTGATCTGCTTGCACAAATTCGGGAACGGGCACTTGCCGCCTATGCCCATCAGGATCTGCCCTTCGAGCAGGTGGTAGAAGTACTCCAACCTGAACGTTGCCTAAGCCACAGTCCGCTCTTCCAGGTGATGCTGGCCTTAAATAACACGCCAGCCCAAACACTCATCTTACCTGAACTACAGCTCACGCCATTTGAACAGACATATCACAAGACTCATTTTGATTTGACATTATCCCTGGCAGAAACTGAAGCAGGTTTAGCCGGTGCCTTGTCCTATACCACCGCGCTGTTTGATGCTGCAACGATTGAACGTATGGTCAACTATTTAACCAATATATTAATGGCAATGACTGCGGATGAAACACAGCTCATTGCTGCCCTGCCAATGTTGACTGAATCGGAAAAGCAACAACTATTAATAAACTTCAACGCCACTCAAACGGATTTTCCGCAAGATGCCCTGATCCACCAACTATTTGAAACCCATGCGGAACATCATCCTGATACTATTGCTGTCGTCTGTGAAGACCAGATACTGAGCTATAGTGAACTTAACCAGCGAGCCAATCGCCTGGCTCATCACCTGATTACATTGGGCGTGCGTCCGGATGATCGGGTAGCAATTTGTGTTGAACGCAGTTTAGACATGATCGTGGGCTTACTTGGTATCCTTAAGGCCGGCGGGGCTTACGTACCTATCGATCCCAACTATCCGACTGAACGGCTGGTCTATATGTTGGAGGATGCAAAGCCCGTGGCCTTGCTAACTCAAACAGCACAAGTTAACCGACTGGACAACCCCATACCCAAGGTATTGCTTGATGCACAAGATCCATGTTTGGCAACACAGCCGGCTCACAATCCGCAAGCACATACACTGGGACTAACGTCACGCCATCTGGCCTATGTGATCTACACCTCTGGCTCAACAGGGCAGCCGAAAGGTGTAATGGTCGAGCACCGCAGTATCAATCGGCTGGTTATCAATAATGCTTACGCAGATATCGGTGCGCATGACTGTGTCGCTCATTGCGCCAATATTGCTTTTGACGCCTCGACCTGGGAAATTTGGTCGGCCCTGCTCAATGGTGGGCGTCTGTACATCGTTCCACAATCTGTACTACTCGATCCGGCACGTTTCTGTGATGCACTGATCAGGGGACACGTCACCGCTCTCTGGCTGACAGCGGGCTTATTTAATGAATATCTTGATAACCTCAAACCCCTGTTTGGGCAATTGCGCTACCTGCTTATTGGCGGCGATGTTCTCGATCCAAGGAGGATACAACAGGTGCAATTGGCTAAGTCCCAACCCGCACATCTGATTAATGGATATGGCCCAACGGAAACCACGACGTTTGCTGCAACCTACGAAATGACTTCTCTTATTGATGCGACTCGTTCTATTCCTATCGGTCGCCCGATTGCCAATACCCAAATTTATATTTTGGATACACATAGTCAGCCCGTTCCCGTCGGTGTTGCTGGTGAAATCCATATCGCGGGCGCTGGCGTGGCCCGCGGTTATTTGAATCGCCCTGAACTGACGGCCGAATGTTTCCTCACCAATCCGTTCTCTTCGGAGTCAGACGCCCGCATGTACAAAACCGGCGATCTGGGGCGTTGGCTGCCCGATGGCAAAATTGAATACCTCGGCCGCACTGATTTTCAGGTCAAGCTGCGTGGCTTCCGCATTGAACCAGGGGAAATCGAGGCCAGACTCACCCAGTGTGACGGGGTACGCGAAGCGGTGGTGCTGATCCGTGAAGATACACCTGGTCAAAAACGGCTAGTGGCCTATTTACGACCGCTAGAAGGGATTGAATTGCTGCCAACCAAACTGCGCATGCAACTCGCCCAATATCTTGCCGACTATATGCTACCCAGTGCTTTTGTCACGTTAGCGATTTTCCCGTTAACCCCTAACGGCAAACTCGACCGTCGGGCGTTACCTGCCCCCGATCCGTCCGCTTTCGTGGTGCGTGGCTATGAATCTCCCATCGGCAAAACAGAAACCGCGCTGGCCCAGATCTGGCAGGACTTGTTAGGGCTGGAAAAGATCAGTCGTCATGATCATTTCTTTGAGCTTGGCGGGCACTCGCTGCTCGCTGTACAGTTGTTGAATCATATGCGTGAACAAAATATGCAGGTTTCATTGACCACTCTGTTCGCCCATCCAACCTTATGTGATCTAGCCCTAGCTACTAAGGAGCACTTTGTCATGCCAGTATCCCCATTTGATGCAAATCCTGTACCACTAAGCCCAGCAGGTTCCTTGCTACCTTTATTCTTGGTGCATGAAACTTCCGGCGATCCCCTGGTTTATTCTCCCCTGGCTGCCTTACTACCACCTGACCTTCCCGTCTATGCCTTGCAGGCACTTAGCATCCATACACTGGCGCACCCTCCGGTGTCGATTAAAGCACTGGCCGCCTGCCATATTCAGGCCATACGCCGCATCCAGCCACAAGGGCCTTATCGTCTGATGGGCTGGTCGATTGGGGGGGTGATTGCCTACGAAATAGCCCAACAATTAACAAGTAACGGTGAAACAGTCGAGTTTCTCGGTATGATCGACTCCTATTATCATGCCCATAAAGATAGTCATGACCCCTTAACCACTGCTGACCCATCTGTAAACGAGGAAGCAAAGCGAATAGAATTAATCATTAACGCACTGCGTACCCAAAAGATTATTGACGATGAAAAAGCGTTGGCAGAACTGCACAATCTCAGTAACGTGGAACAGGTACTTGATCGCTGTATCGAACACCAATGGCTGTCGGCGGGTATCACTCGTGAAGATATTCTCCTGCGTTTTTATACCGCCGAGATGATTACACAACGTGGTCAGGCGTACATCGCGCAAAAATCCGCCTTACCTATCCATCTCTATACTGCGGAGGAGTCAGTCAACAACGATAGTTGGCACGGATGGCATGACATTGTCGGCCACAATTCGGTGCTCCACCCTATCGGCGGGACGCATTTCTCCATTATGCACCCTCCTCTGCTAAACCAAATCGTGGACTCAATCACTGAAAACTTACCGGATGTGCCTTCCTTCGACCCACTGGTTATTATTCAGAAGGGCTCGCCATCCGTGCCGCCGCTATTTTGCCTGCCTGGTGCCGGCGCCAGCCCGTCCAGTTTGCTTGAACTGGCCCTATCGTTCCCATCGCAACTTCCGGTATACGCTTTACAAGCACGTGGGTTCACGACTGAGCATCATTTTCCTTACAGCAGTGTCGAAGGGGCGGCCCGTGCCTATATCCAGAAAATCCGGCAAGTCCAACCTCATGGCCCTTATCACCTGCTAGGCCACTCTTTTGGCGGCTGGATTGCCTTTGAAATCGCCTTGCAATTGCAAACTGAAGGAGAACAGGTATCCGAGCTTATGCTTATCGATACCGATGAACCTGACCAGCAAGAAAATGCCCTCAAGTCAGTCAACCGTATTGAGACAATCATGGAGTTGATTGATATCTATAATATGATATTAAACCAGCCCCTTCCGCTCGCCAGACAAGATTTTAATGATCTGGCCGCGGATGAACAAATTCAGCATCTGCACAGTGCTCTGGTTAAGGTCGGTCTCTTTCCCGCAAAAACACCAATATCACTGTTACAAGGGATTGTCCGCGTTATGCAGGCTAATCTGAACACGGGTTATATACCTCGTACCCGTTATGAGGGATCTGTACATCTGATTAACGCAGAAGAAGGCAATAAGGATGAAAGAAGAACTCGCGAAACCCAGTGGCGTCTTCATACGACCGAACTCAATACGATGGTTGTGCCCGGCAATCATATGACCCTGTTGTCTGCACCTCATGTCGGGCAATGGGTAACCAGCCTATGGCAAAAGTTGCGGGTTCATTATTGATAAATAAAGCTACTGAACCATATGTGAGAGAAAAATATGACTGATATTATTAGTGACCCTAAAGAGGCAAACTATGCTGTATTTTCCTGACAGCCTGAATCACGACGAAGCGGATAAAAAAGCGCTTAACACTCACTGTCTGGATGAACAAGAATGGCAAGCACTGCTCGACCAGTTTATTTCCTGTGCCGGTGAGGAAGATCTGGCCGGACTGGAAACGGCAATTGCTAGTGACCCAGTCACTTATTGTCTCCGCGAGTTAAATAACCCCATACGCGAACTGACGGAGCTTGAAAGTCAGTTCTCTTCCGTGATTATCCCTGAATCACCGGTTGATGCTGGGGCATATGCCCAACATCTGAGCGAAAATATCCTCAATCAGGTTGTGCCTGTATCATCACCTACCTTTGTTGGTCACATGACATCGGCTCTCCCCAGACATTTGCCTGCACTTGGCAAAATAGTGACAGCCCTGAATCAAAACCTGGTCAAACTGGAAACATCGCATATTTTAACTGCGCTGGAACGCCAGGTTCTGGGTATGGTGCACAAGTTGGTATACCACTGTGATGAAACTTTCTATAAACAATGGCTTCACAGCAGTGATCATGCTCTGGCGACCTTCTGTTCTGGTGGAACTGTGGCTAATTTAACCGCCATGTGGGCGTGCCGAAACCAGCTTATGCCGGCTGACGGGGATTTTGCTGGTCTTGCACGTGAGGGATTAGCCAGGGGGCTGATGCATTATGGCTATAGGGGCTTAGCCATTCTGGTATCGGAATTGGGACACTATTCGCTGAAAAAAACGGTAGATATCCTTGGATTAGGACAAGATGCCTTGATAAAAGTTGATACCGACAAAGATGGCAAGATCTGCATCAATGCCCTCCTCACACAACTACAGAAACTGCGCCAACGCAATATCAAACCTATGGCTATTGTCGGGATAGCTGGCACCACAGAAACCGGTTCCATTGATCCACTGGATATTCTGGCGGATATCGCTGAACAGGAACAGTGCCATTTCCATGTTGATGCCGCCTGGGGCGGAGCGAGTTTGCTGTCCGAACGCTACCGGCATTTATTTGCGGGTATCGAACGTGCTGATACCGTGACGATCGACGCTCATAAGCAAATGTATGTCCCCATGGGGGCTGGTATGGTGTTATTCCGTCAACCTACTCTGACCAGCGCCATTGCCCAGCATGCTAATTATATTGTGCGCAAAGGGTCGAAGGATCTGGGCCGTCATACTTTGGAAGGTTCACGCAGTGCAATGTCGCTGATGTTACACAGTAACTTCCATCTGCTTGGCCGCCAAAGATTGGCTGGCCTGATAGATGCAAGCATTGAGAAAGCGCAACAATTTGCCGATCTGATCCGCCAGCAAGAAGATTTCGAGTTAATCAGTGAGCCACAGCTTTGCCTGTTGACTTATCGCTATGTGCCACCAAAGGTGTTACCGGCATTACGGGAAGGTTCAGAACAGGTTAAACAACAACTGCATGAATTAATTAATACACTGAACCAGAATATCCAAGCGATGCAGTGGACTGCGGGAAAATCTTTTGTCTCACATACCTGTCTCAAACCCGCGCAATGGGCTAGACAACCAACAATAGTTTTACGCGTCGTGCTGGCAAATCCTCTGACCACGTTGGCAATACTCGAAAATATGCTTGAGGAGCAGCGTCAACTAGCACAACAAAGTCCGCTCTGGCAAACGCTACACAATTTAATCAATTGAGTATATGGTCTGATATCACATCGCAGTATTCGTTTGATTAACTTATCTACCCAATAGATTTCAAGTGGCAGCATAGCCGCTGTTTGAAATCTATTGGGTTCTTTTTTTACAAATACAAAACGTAAATAACACATCGTTTAAAATCAATAAATAGTTATTCAATCAGCTTGTTGTTCCAATTCTCTAACCAGTGGGATCACGTTTCTACCAAAATACTCTAGCTCTTCCTGCATATGCAAAAATCCAAGCAACATCAGGTTTACACCGACCTTTTTATATTCAATAATTCGTTGGGCTATTTGTAATGGTGTACCAATAAGGTTGGTTTTAAAGCCGTCATTATACTGTACAAGATCTTCGAAAGTTGATTTTGCCCAGTTCCCTTCTTTTTCCGGTGATGCATTTCCCGCATTTTGGACTTCATGATGGAAACTTTTCACCGCTTCAAAATCACTATTATCTAAAATATCCTGTAATACTGCGCGAGCCTCTTTCTCATCATCACGGGCAATAGCAAAACCATTAACGCCTATTTTTACCTGATGATGATTCAATAACGCTTTAGCTCTGATATCTTCGATTTGTTTGTGAATATATTCCACACTGCCGCCATTAGTAAAATACCAATCAGAAACGCGGGCGGCCATGTCTCTGGCAGCTCTGGAACTCCCTCCTTGAAAAATTTCCGGTAATGGTGTCTGTGGCTTGGGGTTTAAAACATAATCATGAAAACGATAAAAATCACCAGAAAAACTGAAAGCGGGTTGCGACCAGATCCCTTTCAAACAATGGATAAATTCTTCAGAACGTAAATAACGTTCTTCATGATCCAACCACGGTTCACCAATCGCTTTAAATTCACCGCGAAACCAACCACTAACAATATTAACCGCAATACGGGCACCATAAAGCTGACTGATTGTTGCTATCTGCTTAGCAGCCAACACCGGTTTCCAAGGCCCAGGTAAAAGGGCTGCAATGATTTTCAATTTATTTGTTACGGAAAGCAGATCTTGCGAAAAGGTCATCGATTCATGTTGGTTTTCAGCACCATATCCAGCAGTAAATCTAATTTGGGTCAATGCATAGTCAAAACCTACATTTTCGGCGATTTGAGCCAGACTGCGATTATAAGTATGATCCCAATTGGTACGTTGCTGGATTTTACTTATAACCAATCCACCTGAAACATTTGGCACCCAATAAGCAAATTTAATGGGTTGAGAATTGAATTCAGCCATTAAACCTCCATGATTTGAAATCAGAATATATAGCTACCCGGTAAGGACGTTTATCATCTTCAATGATTTTTATAGCACAATATAAAATTAGTTAATCGATGAGACATATTATTGACAGGTCTCAATAAAATCCATTATTTATTATTTTATTTTAAATAATTTACAAAAGACACCATTTCTCAGTTTAAAGTCAATTGACAACTCTTATAGGGTCTTTTATAAATTTTCTATAAATATAAAAAATAAGATTAGAAAAATATCCTTACTGTTCATTTTTCACCAAAGGGAGTAAAAAATGAAAATTGTTCACTTAACATATATTCACTTAACCAAATACCAAGAACAAAAAATATTTGATAAAAATCCATATGATAACTTCGATTTTATTTGTGAAAAAATACACAGATTATCTAATCTTATTAAGATTGAATTAATTCTAGGATCCGGCAATATTGCATAATGATGGTGATATTGATGCGTATAAATATTTTTTATTGATTGATTGGTCATAATTCAAAAATAAAATCAAACTATAAGGATAATATCCAGACAAATAGAAGTATTAAAATATTCTGTGCAAAAATCAAAGAGGGATTATATGAAATCACGTGCTGCCGTTGCCTTTGGGCCAAACAAACCACTCGAAATTATCGAAATTGACGTTGCTCCACCAAAAAGAGGTGAAGTAATGATAAAAATCAGCCATACAGGTGTCTGCCATACGGATGCCTTTACCCTTTCAGGTAGCGATCCTGAAGGAATATTTCCTGTTATTCTGGGGCATGAAGGAGCCGGTGTCGTTGTCGAAGTAGGTGACGGTGTCACAAGTGTAAAACCAGGTGACCATGTTATTCCATTATATGCGGCGGAATGTGGCAAATGTGAGTTCTGTCAGTCTGGAAAAACTAACCTTTGTATCGCAGTCCGTGAAACGCAAGGTAAGGGCCTCATGCCAGATGGCACAACACGCTTTTCTTACAATGGACAACCTATCTATCATTACATGGGGTGTTCCACATTCAGTGAATACACTGTTGTTGCTGAAGTATCAGTGGCAAAAATAAATCCAACCGCAAACCATGAACAAGTTTGCCTATTGGGCTGTGGTGTCACTACTGGTATCGGTGCCGTACACAATACAGCCAAAGTGCAGCCGGGAGATTCTGTTGCCGTTTTCGGATTGGGTGGGATTGGTCTGGCCGTTGTCCAGGGTGCTCGTCAGGCAAAGGCCGGGCGCATTATTGCCATTGATACCAATCCAACTAAATTTGAACTTGCCAGACAATTTGGTGCCACTGATTGCCTCAATCCCAATGACTACGACAAACCTATCCAACAGGTCATTCTGGAGATAACCAAGTGGGGTGTTGATCATACTTTCGAATGTATCGGTAATGTCAATGTCATGCGTGCCGCTCTGGAAAGCGCGCACCGGGGATGGGGGCAATCAGTCATCATTGGTGTAGCTGGCGCTGGACAAGAGATTTCCACCCGGCCATTCCAACTTATTACCGGGCGTACATGGAAAGGCACAGCTTTCGGTGGTGTAAAAGGACGCAGCCAGTTGCCGGGAATGGTGGAAAAAGCCATGAAAGGTGAAATCGAACTTGCACCTTTCGTTAGCCATACGATGCCTCTGGAATCCATTAATGAGGCTTTCGATCTGATGCATGACGGTAAATCGATCCGAACAGTTATTTACTACTGATTAAGTTTGGATCGTAGACAGAAAACCGTGTTGCAAGCCAACACGGTATCTGACAAGTAATAAAATAATCACTGCAACAAATGACTTTAGAGAGGAAGTAATGGAAAGAATCGAACATCACGCCTGTTTTGGTGGATGGCAGGATATCTATCAACATGAATCAAAGGCTTTGGGTTGCCAGATGCGTTTTGCCATTTTCTTGCCTCCTCAAATTAAAGCAAGAAGATTACCCGTCCTTTACTGGCTCTCTGGCTTGACCTGCACTGAGCAAAATTTCATCACAAAATCAGGCGCTCAACGTTATGCGGCTGAACAGGGTATCGTTATTGTGGCTCCAGATACCAGCCCACGGGGTGATGATGTCGCTGACGATCCCGCCTACGATCTTGGAAAAGGTGCTGGCTTTTATCTCAATGCATCAAAACACCCTTGGGCTTCACACTATCGTATGTATGATTATGTTGTTTCAGAACTCCCCAATTTGATTGAAACACACTTTGCGGTCACTAATATACGAGCAATCAGTGGACACTCAATGGGAGGCCATGGTGCAATGATTGTTGCATTGAAGAATCCAGAACGTTATTGCAGTGTTTCGGCATTCTCACCTATTGTGGCTCCTAGCCAGGTTCCGTGGGGAATAAAAGCATTTTCAGCCTACCTTGGCGAAGATACATCAGATTGGAAACAATATGACACTGTAGAACTGATCAGGAATGCGAAAGAACAGCTTCCTATTTTGATTGACCAGGGTCTCAATGATGACTTTTTGGATGAACAGTTACGCCCTCATTTATTGCAAGATATTTGCGATGAAGCCGGTTATCCAGTGACTATCAATCTTCGGCCTGAATATGATCACAGCTATTACTTTATTGCCAGCTTTATTGAAGATCATATCACTTATCATGCCAAAGCAATGCAAGGTCATGACATCAATTTATTGACTCATGTATAGTCTGTCTATTTGGAGAACATTCAGATGGCAAAGATTGATGTGACCTGTCCATCTTGTTGTGCAGTTAAAGGGATCCACCGTAATGGGCGCTCTCGCTCTGGTCATCAACGTTATCTTTGCCAGTCCTGCCGTCATTCTTGGCAACGGGAACCGCATCTCTGAGTATCATGTTTTATAGGGATCTAACTATTTGGAAGTACAACCTAAATAAACCCTTGTTTTTCCTAATTTAATGGAAAAGGCAAGGGCTATGTTACTGGGATAAGAAAATAAAACTGCAACCTGAAAGGTTGGAAATATACCAACCTTAATTAACGATACATCTCAAACAAAGACATACCTTTTAAATCAGAAAAAGCTTTATAGGAAGCCTGTAATGCAGCATGTTCCTGATAATAGCTGGAAATGGTGGAGATCAAATCCGCATCGACTAATTCCCCCATACGAACTTTATTGGCTATGCTGCGTTCACTGGCTAACGCATCCAGTTGGTCCATTTCCTGAAGCTGTAACCCTAGCACGGCTTGCGCCGAGGATAAGTTGTTCAAGCTATTACGTACCCCTCGGTTAGCCTTGTTAATTAACTCCAGTGATTCCTCTCTTTCTGTTTCGCTGGCATCCGTGAATGGCCTTTTAAGCGCCTCGATCGCAAAATCAATAGAAGCAAAAATATCTGATTCACTGGCACTGCCATCAGGTTCTTTAATCGGGTTGGACGTTGCCGATAAAAAGACTTTTTCCCCTGTATGGGCGATAACCATGGAACGATTGTCATCCACCCTTTGGCTTATAGCCTCATATCCACCTTTGTAGTGAACTTTTCCACTGCCATCCGCTTCAAAAGGTGGAACGTCTGTCTTATAACCAGCAAAAATATAGCGGCCATTGCCATCGGTTTTATTCCCAAGGTTCAGCAATTGCTGTTTAAGCCCGTCTAATTGTTGGGCATAAGACTCACGATCATGATCGCTCTCTGCACTCGCCGCCGCGACTAATGTTTCCAAAACATTATGTGTCACCGATACAACACCATCGATAGTGCTCAATTGGGTTGACATCGTGTTCTTGGCAAAGATACGAGCTGCCACAAATTGCTGATTCTTCGCCTCAGATTGAGCAACCATAATACTCTGTGAAGCAGCCAACGGATCATCAGATGGTTTGATAACACGTTTCCCGCTGGATAACTGTTCACCATATTGCATCCATTTAGCCTGGGAGCCAAAAACTCCATTCATTTTTTGGCTGTATAAAAGATTCGTACTTACGCGCACAATATCAGTTCCTTTTTTTCTTTCGCCACTTAGTGATTAACGAATATCCAAAATGGCATTAAACAGCGTCGAAGCGGTCTGGATAACACGAGCATTTGACAAATAGTATTGTTGCAAACGTTGCAGTTCACCGTATTCTTCATCTAGGTTGACGCCAGAAATAGACTCGCGGCGGCTGTAAAGCACCTCTACTTGGATCTTCTGGGCTTCGAAACTACGTTGAGAACTATTAGCTTTACTACCCACGGTACTGACCAGTGAAGCATAAGCATCAGTCAAGGTATTTTTACCATCAACCAGCTTTTGTTCTTGTAGGAGAGTGAATTTCTTCGCATTGTTGTTATCACTTTGACCAGAACCTTTAGCACCTGCCGTTGCCAGCTGGGAGGGGGTTTTAATATTGACTTCAAGTGTAGCTATTACGCTACCGACTGTTTTCAGTGTGTACCGATCATTATCCTGTGGATTAGTCGCATTGATTGCGACTTTCAAACCGTCAAATTCCAGCGTCTTACCATTTTTAGTTACAGAGATCATTTCCTTGTCGGTAACACGCTGTACTTTCCAATCCCCGCCTTGGTACTTAATCGTATAGTCACTGTCTTTTACTTTAGTGGTATCGGCGTATTCCACTTTAATTTCAGCCGAACCTTTGTTATTGCTGTTAGCAATGGTTTCTGGCTGCGCAAGGTTGAAGAAATCGATACCTGGTTTACCGTCCAGATCGAAACCACCACGCTGGACTTGATTGAATTGATCCGCCATCACTAATCCCAATTGGTTTAATTGATTGCGGGTTGGGTCTATCACTTCACTACGCACACGCAATGCACCACCCAACGTCCCTTGTGAGATAAAACGCTCATCAATTTCTTTCGTACTTATACCATTGTTATAGCCTAGGGTAATACGGCCGCTATCTGCACTGGATGGAATCGCTTCCAGCCGATAGGATTTGCTGCCCAATACCAATGAGGGGCCACCGCCAAATGAGACGTTGTAAACACCACCGTCTTGCTGAACCATATCTACTTCAATAAGTTGATTTAATTTATTAAGCGTATCATCGCGTTTATCCAGTAAAGCCAGAGGTTCACCTGTTCCTACGCCACGCATACGAGAAATTTCATTATTCAGAAAGGCAATTTCTTCCGCGTACTTATTAATTTCTTTGACATTCTTCTCAATTTGGGTATTGATACCGCTGTCCATCTTACGGAGATGTTGATCCGTTTCTTTAAACCGGTTAACCAAACCTTCAGCTTTACCTCGTACTGTGGTTCTTGCCGCATGGTCTTCCGCGTTATTTTCAAGCGTGCTCAGGCTCTTAAAAAAGTCTTCCATAGAACTGGAAAGGCTGGTTGTATTATCTGCCAGCAGATTCTCAACTTGAGAAGCCTGATTATTGTATGTAATTAATTCAGCATATTTGGTTTTTGCAGCATTATATTGCTCGTTGACAAACTCATTATATTGTCGATCAATGGAATTGACATTCACACCATTGCCAATAAAGCCAACTGGTGACATGTTGCCATTATTCTGCGACATTACCGTGATCTGTCGGTGATATCCCTCGACTTTAGAGTTAGTAATGTTATTACTCACCACACTCATTGCCACTTGCGCAGCATTAATACCACTCATGGCAGTATTGATAAGACTATTGGACATGTGTAGATCCTTTTACGTTTTCGTTATGCCTCCATCGTGGGAGGTAATTCACTGCTACAGTTATCGGCAAAATACCCTGATTCTTGAGCGAATTGATTCCCTTAAAACAAGTTATCAAAATCATAGGCATAGGCTTTTGCCATTTGATTGCCGGTATTTTTTAACTGCTGGATCAATGACACTAATTTTTGTGCATAACCTGGATCGGTGGCATATCCGGCCTCTTGTAAGGAATACGCTCCCTGCTCTGCCGTTGTTGATTGTGCAACCTTGGTGTAACGGGGGTTTTCTGTCAGTAAATTGACGTAATCCGTTATCGCTTCCGTATAAGAGCTATAGACGCGGAAGCTGTCCTGCATTTTCTTCGGCTCACCATCAATGTATTCCGTCGTCATAATATTGGTGACGGGCCCTTTCCAGTATTTTCCCGCTTTGATACCAAACAAATTATGACTTGGCTTACCTTCCGCTGTCAGAATTTCTCGCTGCCCCCAGCCGGATTCCAGCGCTGCCTGAGCAATAATCAATAAATGAGGAATACCACTTTGCTGGCTTGCCAACTGAGCTGGTAAGGAAAGCATGGAAACAAAGCTGGCGCTGTGCATCGGCAATGATTTTGGTGGGGCTGAACTGTATTGAGGTGAACCATTCGCCGAAGATGGGTTTTTAGACAGATAGTCAGGAGCCGGTATAGCCCGACGCATAAATTGTTCCAATGCCTGCTTCGGTAATGTTTGCAGGATTTCATTATCCAGCGGCATCGGCACAGTGTTGGCTAATTCATCAGGTACATTATTATTCGCATTAGAGAATTGCTTAACGATCATGTCCGCAAATCCTAACCCCTTTTGGGAAAGATCCTGGGCAATTTGCTGATCGTACAGCGAAGTATAAAAATGCGTCTGCTCACTGCTTAAAATGCCATCCTGCGGCAACGAGGAACGCATACTTTTCAGCATCATCTGAACGAAGACGCCTTCTAATTGTTGGGCTACTTGCCGTAGCCCTTGTTGTGGTTCCTGTGACAATTTAGCTTTCAGTGAATGCAATGAGTTAACATCGTAAGCTGCATTGGACATCGTCAGAAAATCATTCATCAGATAATCTCCAATTTCGCCCGCAGACAACCTGCGCTCTCCATTGCCTGCAAGATCGACATTAAATCGGTTGGCGTTGCACCCAACGCATTCAACGCACGCACAACTTGTGTCAGATTTGCACTGGCACTAAGTTGCTGCAATGCGCCCCCCTGCTCCTGAATGCCAACCCCCGTATTACGGGTCACGACGGTACTGCCTCCCGCCAATGGCGTATTGGGCTGATTGACCACGATCTGACGTTCAACGGTCACAGACAAACTACCATGAGCAATCGCACAACTGTCCAAGGTAACATTACGGTTCATCACCACGGAACCTGTTCGGGAGTTGAAAATCACTTTGGCATCACCGGCATCCACGCGGATAGGCAAATTCTGTACCTGAGCCAGAAACTTCACCTGTTCGCTGTTCTCAATCGGTAAACGCAACTGCACCGTGCGGGAATCCAACGGTGTCGCCGTTCCCGTTCCTTTCAATCGGTTGATCGCATCACTGATTTTCTGAGCCAGCCCAAAATCATCATCATTCAGTTGCAGATTCAGCGTGCCTTTCTGGCCGAACTGTGTTGGCAACTCACGTTCAATCACCGCACCATTGGAAATCCGGCCACCGGCAAGTTGGTTGACTTTGATACTGTTACCACCGGCACTCGCACCGGCACCACCCACAAGAATATTGCCCTGAGCCAAAGCATAGACCTGGTTATCCACCCCTTTTAACGGCGTCATCAGCAATGTACCGCCACGCAAACTCTTGGCATTACCCAGCGAGGAAACGACAACATCAATGTTCTGCCCTGTACGCGCAAACGGGGGCAGTTTTGCTGTCACCATCACGGCAGCGACATTTTTAAGCTGCATATTTGTACCGGCGGGTACGGTGATCCCTAGCTGTGACAACATATTGCTCAGGCTTTGGGTAGTAAAAGGCGTCTGCATGGTTTGGTCACCCGTTCCATCCAGCCCAACGACCAAACCATAACCAATCAGCGCGTTATCCCTGACTCCTTCAATCGTCGTCAAATCACGAATACGTTCGGCAAAAACACTGGCAGAAGTGAACGTACCGGACAGCACCAACAAAAACGTAAAAAGGCTGGCGACTAATTTTTTCATCCTAACCATCCTCTTTTAAAACGGCGAGATATTTATAAAGAAACGTTGTAACCAACCCATATGCTGCGCTTCGTTGATATAACCATCACCAACATACTCAATACGGGCATCAGCAACTTGATTGGAACTCACCGTATTATTGCCCGTGATCGTGCGCGGGTTAACAACACCAGAGAAACGAATAAACTCCGTACCCTGATTAATAGCGATCTGTTTTTCCCCCACTACATGTAGGTTGCCATTGGCCAGCAGTTTATCCACAGTCACAGTAATGGTGCCCCTGAAGGTATTGTTGGCATTCGCACCACCTTTGCCACCAAATTCATTATTGCCTTCCATGCCCAGATCGGTTTTTCCACCCCCCATCAATCCCTGTAAAAAACGAGGCGTCAAAGCCGCCGCAAAACTGGTTTTTCCATTGCGACTCGCATTGGCTGAAGAGTTTTTGCTCGCACTGACGTTCTCCTGCAAAATAATCGTTAGCGTATCACCAATATTGCGTGGACGGCGGTCTTCAAACAGTGGCTGATAGCCGTAATAGACCGGTTGGACAGTTTGAAAAATAGAACCATTTGGCGTTGGAGCAGGCGTTTCGGCGGGTTTTGCGGTTGTTTGCCCTTCCACCAGTGGCTTGTGCGGCATATAAGCACAGCCCCCTAATGTCAGTGCCGACAATGCGAGTACCGCCACAGATATGCTGATACGCCACTTATTTCTCTGGTTTCTCCGTAAACCAGTGGAGCCATAAGCTACATGGTTTTTAGCATGGCTTTCGGCAACGGGCATTGTATCCATCTTCTATGCTCTTAAGTTTATCGTAGAAATAGTGGAAGAACGTATTCCCCCACCATTTAATGATTAGGTTATAACTGTGTCAGCTTTTGCAGCATTTGATCAGAAGTCGATACTGCCTTGCTGTTGATTTCATAGGCTCGCTGCACCTGAATCATAGTGACCAACTCTTCCGCCACATTGACGTTAGACGTTTCGACAAAGCCTTGATAGAGCACGCCAGCGCCATTGATGCCCGGTGCATTCTCTACTGGTACGCCAGAACTGTTGGTTTCCAGATACAAATTCTCACCGATGCTTTCCAGTCCACTTTCATTGATAAACGTGGTCAATGTCAGTTGCCCAATCTGCTGAGGCGCATTTTGCCCTTGCACGTTTACACTAACAGTACCATCACTGGCAATGTTGAGCTTAGTGGCATTATCTGGAATGATGATGGCAGGTACTATCTGAAAACCACCCACAGTAACCAGCTGACCATTCTGATCTTTCTGAAATGAACCATCACGGGTATAGCCAATGGTGCCATCAGGCATCTGGACTTGGAAAAAGCCCTGTCCTTTAATTGCCACATCCTGGCTGCTATTGGTTTTCGCCAGGTTACCCTGGCTGTGCAGCCGCTCAGTGGCTACCGGTCGTGCGCCCGTACCAATCTGCAAACCTGATGGCAGGGTAGTCTGTTCAGACGACATCGCACCTGGCTGACGTTCGGTTTGATAGAGCAAATCTTCAAACACCGCACGCTGGCGTTTGAAACCGTTGGTGCTGACATTTGCCAAGTTGTTAGAAATAACATCCATATTGGTTTGCTGAGCATCCAGCCCAGTCTTGGCAATCCATAAAGATCGGATCATGAATTTATCCCCTGTATCCGATTTAGCTCATAGCGAGAATTTGGTTAGCCCGCTGTGCATTTTCATCGGAACTGTGTATGACTTTCATTTGCATCTCAAAACGACGCGCGTTGGCGATCATGTTCACCATGCTTTCCACTGGATTAACATTGCTGCCTTCCAAGACACCTGGCATAAGTTTCACTTCTGTACTGGCCGCCAATTCATTGCCCTGCTGTTCCCGCGCCTGTGACGTTAAATGGAACAAACCATCATCGCCACGTACCACTTGATTAGCTTCCGGTTTAACGATTTTCAGCTTGCCAATCTGGCCCAACAACGTGGGCGGATCGCTGGCAATTAAGGCAGAAATGGCACCATCTGTCGCAATGGTCAATTCAGCTTGCGGCGGAACATCAATCGGCCCGTTTTCGCCCATCAACATGCGCCCCTGTACCATCAGTTGCCCTTCAGGCGAAATTTGGATATTACCGTTGCGGGTATAGGCTTCCGTCCCATCTTCAAGCTGAACAGCTAAATAGCCACCTTGTCCGACCGCCACATCTAACGGACGGGAGGTATAATTCATGGGTCCCTGACGGCTATCCATGCCAGGGGTAGAAGCAACAACCAGCGAGCGTGTCGGCAAGGTTTCACCTTCAATGGGTACAGCACGCAGTGCAGCAAGTTGGGCTTTAAAGCCCGGCGTTGACGCATTGGCCAGATTGTTGGCTGTGACAGCTTGGTGCTCCAGCGTTTGGCGCGCAGCTCCCATAGCGGTATAAATGACGTGATCCATAAAGCTATCCGCCTGAGCTTATTAACGCATGCTGACCAGTGTTTGCAGAATTTGGTCCTGCGTTTTGATGGTCTGAGCGTTGGATTGATAGTTACGCTGGGCGACGATCATATTGACCAGCTCTTGGCTCATATCTACGTTAGAAGCTTCCAGCGCACCGCTGATCAACTTACCGAAGTTACCTGAACCTGCAAGTCCCACAACCGGGCTACCTGATGCTCCGGATTCTGCCCAAATATTATCGCCCTGTGCAGCCAGACCTTCAGGGTTGGCAAAGTTTGCCAGTACCACCTGACCCAATACCTGATTTTGATCGTTGGAATAAGTGCCGTAGATTTTACCGTCATTATCTACACGGTACTTGGTGAAATAACCTGCGGCATAACCATCTTGCTTTGGATTGTTGCTGGAACTTTGTGCAAGGCTCTGCTGCTTACTTCCATTTAAATCGATGGTGATTTCCGCGAGAGCGGAACCATTCAGTGCTGGCATTGTAAATGTGAATGGATCAATCGCGGCCATTTGTCCACTTGTATTGAATGACAACTCACCCAATTCTTGAGCTTCAGAACCTGTTACAGAAGTATCCTGGGCATAAACTTTCCATTTATTATTTTCTGTTTTAACAAAAAACACATTAAGATCGTGCTGGCTACCCAAGCTATCGAAAATTTGCATGGGCGTACTGAAATTAAACGTATCTTTCTCGCCCGGATTTAATTTTTCTGTAATGGCTTTCTCCGTTGCGCTCAGGTTAGCTGACAACGAAATTTTGCTCGTTGCTTTCGCATCCATCATTGCCGTTGGGATCGAAATCGGTCCTACTGCGCCACCTTGTTGAATGACTCCGTTCACCGCCGGATAACCCGTCAGTTTCATACCCTGCATATTGATCAGGTTACGGTCTGAATCCAGGTTGAACTGACCGTTACGGGAATAGAAAATATTACCGTTGGAATCTTCCATACGGAAAAAACCGCCTTGTGTGATTGCCATATCCAATTGGCGGTTAGTTGTAGTGGTTGAGCCGTCTTTAAAGTTCTGAACCATGCCAGAAACCTTAACACCCAAGCCCACTTCTGAGCCGCTGAAAACGTCCGCAAAGGAAGCGGAGCTGGATTTAAAGCCAAATGTCGCTGAGTTTGCAATGTTATTACCAATAACGTCCAGGTTACTCGCTGCGGCATTCAAGCCACTGACCGCTTGTGAAAAAGACATATGTCCTCCGTTTAATTAAAGAATCTGACGAACTTGATCCATGTTTACCGTTCCCGCCAGCCCTAAATCTAATTTAGTGCTATTCTCTTGCCGCACAACGCCGTTAACCTTAGCCTCTCTCAGAGGATGTATCATCAACGCTTGATCCTGTTGGCTTGCGGAAACGGTGAAGTTATAAGCTTTTCCTTCCAGCATATTGCCTTCTGCGTCTTTACCATCCCATAAGAAGCTGTGTACGCCAGCACTCAAATATTCGGATGAGTTGGGATCTAATTTCTTGAATTCCATCTCCCGAACAACTGCGCCACTTTTATCTTTGATGGTCACTTTAACGATATCGGCAGGTCGGTTCAGTTCATAGCCCAACGGTGCTGCGTCAATATTTTTTTCTCCGTTGAAACCAACCAAAATCTCATTGCCAGGAACCATAACACTTCGACCAATCAGTGCTACCGTTTGCATCGCGTGGTTACTGTCCATTTGCCCGACAATGGAACCCAGCGTCTTATTGAGCTTCTCAATACCTTCCACAGTACTGATCTGCGCAATCTGTGAAGTCACTTCACTGTTTTGCATTGGGTTGGTTGGATCTTGGTTTTTAAGCTGAGCAACCAATATATTCAAAAAGCTATCTTTGATATCACCACTATTTTGTGGTTTTTGATTGGTCAACTTAGCCAGTTCACCGACTGTTGAATTATCCAATGATTCATTAATTGAGGTGGTAATTCCCATAACGACATTCCTGTTACTGGCCCAGTGTCAGCGTTTTCAACATGATGGATTTGGTGGTATTAAGCACTTCAACGTTCGCCTGATAGCTGCGGGAAGCCGAGATGGTATTGACCATTTCCCCGACCACATCCACATTCGGCATACGTACATAACCTTTTTCATCGGCCAGCGGATGGCCCGGCTGGTATTCGAGGCGGAAAGGTGAAGGATCATCCACCACTTCACTAACGCGAACGCCGCCAACCTCTTGGCCTGCGGGAGCAGCGACACGGAAAACCACTTGCTTGGCACGGTATGGCTCGCCATCCGGCCCCGCAACACTGTCGGCATTCGCCATATTACTGGCGCTGACGTTCAGTCGCTGGGACTGGGCAGAAAGCGCCGAGCTGGCAATATCAAAAATACTGAGTAGAGACATTCCCATTATCCTTGTGACTGTAGAACTGACATCATGCTTTTGATTTGCGCATTCGTCATAGTAAGTTCGGCCTGATATTTCAGGCTGTTATCTGCGAAATTGCTGCGTTCTATATCCATGTCAACGGTATTTCCATCCATGGCTGTCTGGTATGGCACCCGATACAGCAGATCCATCTCCAGACGTTTTTGAGGCTGAACGGGAATATGTCGATCGGAAGTCAGAGTTAGCCCAATTCCATTCCCCGTTACACGACCATGTGCCATGACTTTTTTCAGTTGAGCAGCAAAATCGATATCACGCGCCTGATAGCCAGGGGTATCCGCATTAGCAATGTTGGCAGACAAGATTTCCTGCCGCTGGTTGCGGAGTGCCAGCGCTTCTTGTCGAAATTGAAAGGCGGCATCTAATTTATCGAGCATATTCCTCCCTCGGATTTGTTCTGTCGGGGATAATCCCCAAGCAGCTAACAGAATAAACGGAGAAGAAAAAGGTAATTCGAAGAATAGAAACAAATTGAATTGCTATTTATCCCATTAACGAATAATCAATCGAGTTACACTATTAACATCCAACAGGTGCTGAATATTTTTTGCAATCATGGCTCGCGAACAGGATTTAAGGTGGTGAAATGCCTGCACTAAAGTTTATCGGATTCCTTGCCTTTTTCCTTAATCTATTTTTTGTTTTCGGCAGTTCTGTAGCTTGGGGAAACAATATACCGCAATTAATAGATGACTATTTCAGGCAGATTCATCGCACATCGAATCATAAGGTCTCAGTGAAGATCAAAACACCTGAACAACAATGGCCTGCTTGTGAACACCCTGAAATACAACCGTTACTTAGCAACAAAAATTGGGGTAACCTTTCCGTTCCTGTGATTTGTGGTCAGCAACGCCGTTTTATTCAGGTTTATGTCAATGTCATCGGCCCTTATTTGGTTTCTAAGCGGGCCATTAACCGCAATGCGGTCCTGACAGAAAAAGATTTTCAAGTAAAAACAGGCTCCTTAGATAAGCTGCCAAACGACATAATCCGTAACAACAGGGCCATACAAAATGGTATTGCGCTGCGCAACATACCTGCCGGACAATTCATCACTCGTAATATGGTCCGGCGTCCCTGGGCAATTCAAGCCGGACAAAATGTAGTTGTCACCGTAGATGGACACCATTTTCAGGTGCGTTACGAAGGAAAAGCGATTAACAACGCCGCGAGTTTTGATAATATCCGTGTCCGCCTGAACTCTGGACAGGTTATTACTGGTGAAGCTCAAGAAAATGGCAGTGTAAAAATGATGTTATAAATGGCTAAAGTTTTATTTCTTCACGCCGATATAACCAACAGACCATGATTTACAGGCATGCCAGCGGTATATCGCCTGCTACCTAAGACAAATAAATAATGCCTGATTAAAGGATTACGATTATGAG
Source organism: Xenorhabdus ehlersii (assembly GCF_003610465.1). Classification (GTDB taxonomy): domain Bacteria; phylum Pseudomonadota; class Gammaproteobacteria; order Enterobacterales; family Enterobacteriaceae; genus Xenorhabdus; species Xenorhabdus ehlersii. Next base: position 570,651 of record NZ_RAQI01000002.1, read on the forward strand.
TATTGAACGCACTCAACCTCTACTGGCTATGGCTGCTTTACAGCAACGCAATGCCAATGAAGGTGCTCAGAGCACTCGCAGAATTGTGGCTGTTGCAGAAAAAAGCGCAGATACACAAGTTAAGCTGAGCGAAGCGCAGAAAAAGCTCGTTCAGCCAAGCAGTCAGGATATTAATATCCAAAAAGTACAACAATTGAAAGAAGCCATTGCAAAGGGAACCCTAACGATGGACAGCGGTAAAATTGCTGATGCTCTATTTAGGGAGGCCCTTGAAAACATGGAATATGATAAATAAACACCAAAATCTAAAGAGCCATAAATGGAAGAACTTCAACTCTTGCTTGAACAGCAAAGCGCGCACTTAAATTCGCTTTCGCAAACTATGGCAGAAGAACAGCGCATATTGAGCGAAGGCTTTATTGAAGTGAATCATTTACATCGCGTGACGGAACAAAAGACATTTTTGCTTTCAGCACTCGATCATGCTGAACGAAAACGCCAGCAGTTAAATGACACGTTAAAAATAAATGCTCCTTATGCTAACCATAAAAGGCTAGCAGTATTATGGAGTCAAATTAGTCAATCTGTTGAACGTATCCGTGATTTAAATTCACATAACGGATTTTTACTGGAACAACATATTGAATTGAACAGTCAAGCAATCGCTTTTCTGAAAACTCACCACAGCCCTTCTCTTTATGGTGCAGACGGCCAGGCCCGTCATCATTCAGCGCTATCAGGCCACAAGATCAGCGTTTGATCATTCTGTTACTGCTTAGGCAGTAAGCTCTACAGACCTCTTGGTTTATTGGCAATAATAAGGGGTCTGTTCCTGTGTATCTGTATTTCCCCTGCCCTAGATAAAAAAGAAAATAATTCTCATTATACTAACTTTTAAAGGAATATTGATCGGCCCCTCGGTTATAGTTTCGATATATTCAATTTTTAGTCATGACTCTAAAGCGTTAATTTGATATTTATTATGTTTTTTTAAAGAGAGATCAGCATGACCGTTACGATAGAAGTTATTTGCCGATATTGTGGCCAAACAGAACTGGTACGTAGGCATGGAAGTAGGTAACATCGAGACGAAAAGCTTACGACGATGTCACGCTCATTTGCGAGTTGGATGAACAATGGTCTTTTGTCGGCAACAAAAAAACAACGCCACTGTCTTAGGTATGCTTTTGATAAAAAAAGAAAAAACCATCGCTTATGTAGAAATGCCTCTCTCAAATTCTTCACTTCTCCTTGATTGATAAATCCTATCAATATATTGTTAATTGATCGTGAATACCGATAGTTTTGTTGATCTTTTTTGATTCATAAGGTAAATTTTTCTTCTGCGCACAGAAAACTGTGCGCGAGATCTTTTTGTTATAACGCTTTATTATTTTGCGTTATGCATAATAAGTAGTTTTATATTATGATTGTTATGGATATGTAAATGAAAAATATTTTAGTTTCATCTTTTATTGCTGCAATATTGGTTTCAGTAAGTAGTATTTCTTATGCGGCCTTTCCGGTAACAACTGGGTCAGTAAAATTCCACGGGGACATTGTAGAATCAACGTGTAATAGTGATGTTTCTGGCAATATTGTGAACATGGGGACATATCACATGAGCGATATAGGAAAAAAAGGAACTGAAATTGCGGGGAGCAAAAAGCCTTTTAGTATTAAATTAACCGGGTGTCCTGTTACTACTACACCTCTTACCATGGAAGTCACACTTTCTGGGAGTACACTGGATTCCGTCGATAACAGGCTGTTAGCATTAGATGGACTTTCTGGAACAGCCGCAGCCGGAATTGGCATTGGTATTTATAATAGCACAGGTAAGCAAATAGATCTTTCTTCCTCTCCTAAGCTGCCAATAATTGAAATCAACGAGGCTGATATGAAAATACCTTTACAAGTGGCTTATGTATCTAATGGACAAAGCGTTAAAGCCGGAAAGGCCGATGCCACACTTAATTTTAGTATAAATTACAAATAAAAATTAATTATTTATAAAAATTTATTCCCTAGCCGCAGAGGCATTTTTATGGCTGCGGTCAGGAGCTATTAACATCATAAGTAGTCATGTAATAATGAAACATAAAATAAAAAAAATATTTATATCGTATATGTTAACGAAAAAAATAACGTTTATATTCTTATTGTTTTTTATATTTCCGTCCTGGGCGGGTGTAACTATTGGTGGAACCCGCGTTATTTATAAAGGAAATAAAAAAGAAACTTCAATTTCAGTGAAAAACGCTGACGAAAGCCGGCCTTATTTAATTCAGTCTTTTATCAGTACTGATTCAAAAGGAGAAAAAGCGCCTTTCATTGTGACGCCGCCGCTATTTCGTTTGGATGCTGGCAAAGAAAGTATTCTTCGTATTGTCCGTATCGGCGGTAATCTACCTGAGGATAGGGAATCGGTTTTTTACCTTAATGTGAAGTCTATCCCTGCCATACAAGAAAACGAACAGAATACTTTATTGATTGCGGTGAAAACCAGAATCAAATTGTTTTATCGGCCAGAAGGCATTGAAGGTGATTCTGAAGAGGCTTATAAGACGCTGACATTTTGTCGCATTGGTCACCAACTTGAGGTCAGAAACCCCAGTAATTATTACGTAACCATCGGGCAGCTCAAAGTGGCCGGTAAAACCCTGACAGGTACTGATATGATCGCTCCACAAGGTGTAGCGTATTTCGTTCTGCCATCTGAATCATCAGGCTTAGTCAGCTGGAATAGTATTAACAGTCATGGTGGCATAAGCAAAGAAATAATTAAAAACCTGCCTTAAAAAGAAAATAAAAGTTAAATATTGGGGACGAAAAATCATATTTTTTAAAAATAGAACGAGTGGCGACTCAATTATGCCAACATGTTTGCTTTCAATCTTTATTTTATGTTTTTCCATATTGTTATCATTACCCGTCACGGCACAGGATTATTTTCGATTATCAGCATTGGAATTAGATGATACTCAATCGGTGATTGATTTGAGCGCATTTTCATTCCCCGGTGGTCAATTACCGGGTCAGTATCAGGTGAACATATTTCTTAACGGACAAGAGAAAGAAACAAAACAGGTTAATTTTATTAAACTGGAAAACGGAAAACTGTCTCCACAACTAACGGTCGATAATTTAAAACAGTTTGGCGTGAAAATGTCAGCTTTTCCTGCGCTGATGAAACTCTCTCCTGAGCAAACTATTGATGATATTAGCGAATATATTCTACAGGCATCGACTTCATTTGATTTCTATGGGCAACGTCTGGACATCAGCATTCCACAAGCAGCTTTGGATAATCAAGCCAGAGACACTGTGGCATCACATTTATGGCAACATGGAGAATCAGCATTTTTAATGAGTTATAATTTTAGTGGATCGGAAAATTATAATAAAAATACAAAAAACCAAAGTTATTTTTTAAATTTACAAAGCGGAATAAATATCGGAGCCTGGCGCATAAGGAATCAATCTGTTTATGACTATAATTCTGGAAAAAATAAAGGTGAGAGTCGTTTTTCATCCATTAACAGCTACATCCAACGGGACATTCTGGAACTAAAAAGCCAACTAATTCTTGGCGAAACCTTTACTAACGGAGATATATTTGAAAGCGTGCCGTTTATCGGTGCGTCTATGACATCCGATAGCTTAATGTTACCCAGCAGCCAGCGTGGATTTGCGCCAATTATCCGTGGTATTGCTCAAACCAATGCGCGCGTAACGATTCGCCAAAATAATTACGTCATCTACGAAAACTATGTTCCGCCGGGACCTTTCGTTATTACGGATCTTTATTCAACCTCCGGCTCCGGTGATTTGGATATCACGATCACCGAAAAGGACGGGCAGCAGCGTAAATTTGTGCAACCATTTTCATCAGTGCCAATGATGCAGCGAGAAGGGCAACTAAAATATCAGGTTACCCTGGGGCGTTACCGTTATTCAAATGCCAACGCTGATAAACCTTATTTTAGCGAAGCAACATTTATCTATGGACTCTCCAATCGGTTAAGTTTGCTATCTGGTATTCAGGTAGCAGAAAACTACCGGGCGTTTAACGCTGGCCTGGGGATTAGTTTAGGTAATTTTGGGGCGATTTCTCTGGATATGACACAAGCAGATGCCTGGTTGCAGGAGAATGAACATAAACAAGGGCAATCGTACCGAATCCAATATACGAAAAGTATCGAGACAACGGGGACATCCCTGACATTGGCCGGGTATCGCTATTCCACACCAGAATACTATTCATTTGCAGAGGCAAATGAATATTCAGTAAGAAAAGGAGCCAGCCACGCACAAAATAAGCGTAGCCAATTACAGCTAACCCTAAACCAAGGGATGGGGAATTTTGGCAATATTTATGTGTCTGCCTATCAGCAAGATTACTGGGGAAAACAAGGCACCAACCAATCATTATCTGCAGGTTATAACATTAACCTTGCTGGGATCAGTTATGGGTTGAATCTTTCCTACGATGCCAATCATGAATCCATTAAGAGTAAGGATATACAGGCATCGTTTAACATTTCTATTCCACTGGATCAGTGGCTGCCTAATGGATGGGTAACTTACAGCATGAATAGAAATAGCCACAGTCGGGGAAGCCAACAACTGACGATTAGTGGCAGCGCATTGGACGATCATGCCTTGTCATATAGTATCCACGGAGAGCACAGCAATAATATGGAAGGGGCGAGCGGTGGTGCTTCGCTGGAATATAGCCATTCTTCTGGTCGTGTGAATCTGGGCTACAGCTACAGTGATAATAGCCAATCACTTAACTACGGGCTGTCTGGCGGTATTGTCGCCCATCAAGACGGTATTACGTTTTCCCAATCCTTGGGTGAGACCGTAGCACTGGTCAAAGCGGCTGGTGCAGCAGAAACAAAAATTTTAAATCACAGTGGAATTAAAACGGATTCACGTGGCTATGCCGTAATCCCGTCGATCGAACCTTATACCTACAACCGGGTTGCTCTGGATACTGAAATGCTGGCTGATGGCGTTGACCTTGACAATTCAGTGCAACACATTGTACCGACTCGCGGTGCCGTGATTGCTGCCGATTTTCGCGTCCGCCAAGGGTACCGTATATTGGTGACATTATGTTACAACGGTAAACCTGTGCCTTTCGGTGCCAGTGCCGCGTTAATAAACAGTGACAGTAGCGGGATTGTTGGTGATGATGGTGAGTTGTATTTGAATGCTGTCCCCGAACAGGCAGAAATAAAAGTACAATGGGGAAAAAATAAGGGTCAACAATGTCGTGCAAAAACAGATTTATCAATGCTGCCCGAAAAGTCAGGCGTATTACGCCTGACTGCTGATTGCCGCAACTAAAAGGAATTTATCATGTTTAATGTTGAACGTAATAATCACTTTCAGATTAAAGCTAATAACTTTTTATTGGTATTATTAATTGTTATTGTCGCGGGGAGTTATTCAACTCAGGTTATAGCAGCAGTATGTAATGCTAATAGAATGCAGGAAATAGTCAAATTTGATGATATTTATGTTGACTATAAAAATTTGCCAAACATAAAACGTGCTTCCAGTGACGAGATGAGGATAAGATGCAATATATCCGGTCAACATATATACGTAAAATCCATGACTGGAGTAAATGTAAGTTCCCCCAAAAATAACTTTTATGAAACCAGTCTTCCTGGTGTCAGATTTAAATGGGAACTCCAACCTAATGGTGTAGTGAGTCAGATTATGAATATGGGCAGTTCAAGAGGGATCGGCACCGGAAACAGAATATTGAGCAGTAAATTTTATATAGAGATCAATAGTGATGTTCAATCAGGAATAGTCAATGAAATAATAATAACGATGGCTGATACTAAAAATAAGAATACGGTTTTCACTTATAAAATCCCTTCTTTTAACGTCACGGCAAGATCTTGTGAAATAACCACACCGATTGTTAATGTCCCGATGGGAGCCGTATCAAAAAATCACTTTAAAAGCATAGGTGATACTGCCGGTGGACGTTCTTTCGAGATTAATGTGCAATGCAAAGGATCCCCGAACGCGAATATTACCTGGGAGCCGGGAAAGACTAATACAAATGGAGTGATAAATGCTGATTCAACCTCATCAGCAACAGGGATCGGTATTCAGATGTTAGATGACAGAGACAATCCTGTAAAGTTTGGTGAACAGCAAGCTCTTGGCATAATAAATTCTTTGAAGACATTGTCATATAAGGCAAAGTATTATCAGACTAGTAATATTGTCATTGCCGGTAGCGTTAATGCTACAGCCACCTTCACTGTCGATTATAAGTAATTGAGAGGTAGCCATTCACCTGTATTAGTTCAGATTAATCCATAATAAGGTGATCACCTAAATGATCACCTTATATTCATTATTTTTTTCTTATCAAGACTACCTCGCACCACCAATCGTTGCCGTCATTCTGATTTGACGATTGTCGGTGATTTCAAGGTTGGACAGTACAACCAACCGAGGCAGTACACGACGCAAGAAACGAGACAACAGTGGACGAAGTGCATGGTTGACCAATAATACCGGTGGCGCTCCCAGCATTTCCTGACGCTCCAATGCCTCTGCCGCCTGACGTTCCAAACTTTCTGCCAGGCCTGGCTCCAATCCCCCACCATTTTGCAGTGCTTGCAGCAGCAATCTTTCCAAACCCGCATCCAAACCAATGACTTTGATTTCATCCGCACCTGGGAACCATTGCTGGGCAATCGCCCTGCCAAGCGCGATTCGAATCATGGCAGTCAATTCATAAGGATCTTTCTGTACCGGAGCATGTTCTGCCAGTGTTTCAACAATAGTACGCATATCGCGGATCGGCACTTGTTCCGCCAGCAAGTTTTGCAAAACTTTATGCAAAGTTGTCAGGCTCACGACATCAGGAATGAAATCTTCTGTCAATTTCGGCATTTCCTGACTGACACGCTCAAACAATTGCTGCGCTTCCTGTCTTCCAAATAGCTCACTGGAATGCTGGGTGAGCAAATGGTTTAGGTGAGTTGCAACAACCGTGCTGGCCGCCACGACAGTATAGCCTTGCACTTGCGCCTGTTCCCTCAGACTGTCATCAATCCAGACAGCAGCCAGGCCAAAGGCTGGATCTGTCGTCAAGTCACCTTGTAATTCGCCCACAGCACCGCCCGGATTAATCGCCAACCATCGTCCCGGATGGGCTTCACCACGTCCAATTTCTACACCTTTCATCATGATACGGTAGCTGGCTGGCGCCAATCCAAGGTTGTCACGAATATGTACGACGGGTGGCAAATATCCCACTTCTTGCGCGAATTTTTTGCGAATACCACTAATACGACCAAGCAATTCACCGTTCTGACGAAAGTCCACCATTGGGATCAAACGATAACCTACTTCCATTCCCAGTGGATCTTCCAGTTGCACATCAGACCATGAGGCTTCTGCGGTTTGTTGCTGCTCTTCCACCGCTTTCATCTCTTCATGTTGTGTCACAAGCGGATTTTTGTCCTTACGCAATAGGAAATAGCCTACACCCGCCAAAGCCACCGTAAATAACAAAAAGACGAAATTAGGCATTCCCGGCACCAACCCAAGCAGGCCGAGTACACCTGCACTCAACATCATGACTTTAGGGTTGTTGAAAAGTTGGGTCACCATTTGCTGACCAACATCTTCATCTGTCGCTACACGCGTTACAATAACACCTGCCGCTGTGGAAATAATTAATGCAGGTAACTGGGCAACCAATCCATCACCGATGGTCAGCAAAGTATAGGCTTCCGCGGCATCCCCCAAAGACAAACTGTGTTGGGCAACACCAACGATCAAGCCACCAACGATGTTAATCACCAATATCATCAATCCGGCAATCGCATCGCCACGTACGAATTTGCTCGCACCGTCCATTGAACCGTAGAAATCTGCTTCCTGTGTCACCTCGGCACGACGCTTTTTAGCTTCATCTTCGCCGATCAATCCAGCGTTCAAATCAGCATCAATCGCCATCTGTTTACCAGGCATTCCATCCAACACAAAGCGCGCACCGACTTCTGCAATACGCCCTGCACCTTTGGTAATGACCATAAAGTTAATCAGGATCAAGATAACGAAGACCACGATACCAATGGCAAAATTACCGCCAACGAGGAAATGACCAAAAGCTTCCACGACTTGCCCTGCTGCGGCAGATCCCGTGTGTCCTTCCATCAGGATAATTCGCGTGGAAGCGACGTTAAGTGATAAGCGCAGTAAGGTTGAAAACAGCAAAATGGTCGGGAATGCGGCAAAATCCAGCGTCCGGCGGGTAAACATTGCCACCAGCAGGACCATGATGGAAAGCGCAATGTTGAAAGTGAATAGTAGATCAAGCAGGAATGGTGGCAACGGCAGTACCATCATCGACAAGATCATGAGGATCAGAACAGGCCCTGCAAGCATTTGCCACTGGGAGCCTTTTATATTCCCCGATAAACGTAATAATGAGGCCAGATTAGCCATGACGATTATTTTCTCCAGCAAAATCCAGTGCTGGCGGCACTGGCAGATTTTCAGGTTTTTTCGGTTTCAGGCCACCTTCCTGTTTCCAACGTTTCAATTGGTAAACCCAGGCAAGCACTTCTGCGACAGCAGCATATAACGCCGCAGGAATAAAGCCTCCAACCTCAGCATGGCGAAACAACGCTCGAGCCAAGGGGGGAGCTTCCAGTAATGGGATGCGATTTTCCGCACCAATTTCTTTAATGCGCAAGGCAATGAGTCCTGTCCCTTTTGCCAATACTTTGGGGGCGCTCATTTTTTTGCTGTCATACTGCAAGGCAACGGCGTAATGAGTCGGGTTGGTGACAATGACATCCGCCTTCGGCACATCCGTCATCATGCGCTTACGCGCAGCCGATCTCTGTTGTTGACGAATTCTTGCCTTTACATGCGGGTCCCCTTCTTGCTCCTTAAATTCATCCTTGATCTCCTGACGGGTCATTCTCAATTTTTTCAAGTAACTACGGATCTGATAAAGCACATCAAACGCCACCATGGGTATCAACATAAATAAGACAATATAACTGGCAAAAATCAGCATCATCATAGCATCACTCAAGGCTATCAACGGATGCTGAGCAGCCAGATTGAGCATAGTAGGCCAATTAAGCCAGATAAACAGGGCTGTGCCACCTCCCACCAGTGATGCCTTCAAGATGGCTTTGAATAATTCCGCCAGTGCATTCATGGAAAAGATTTTTTTCAAACCCGAAATGGGATTCAGCTTAGCCAAGTCAAATTTGATCGATTTTGAACTGAATAACAACCCGCCCATCAACGCTGGCGCACTGAGGGCAATCAATACCAATCCGACAAAAACCGGCAGCAATGCCCAAACCGCCTGTTTCAGTAACCGACCGACTTGTTGCACCATCTGTTTGTCATTACTGACCATGTTATGGTCAAAATTGAATCCTTCAAACACCATCAGGGAAAGTTCATGGGTAATCGATTGTCCGCTCATCCACAACAAACTTACCCCTCCCGCTAACATCAGGATTGAGGTAAGTTCCTTAGAACGCGCAATTTGCCCCTCTTTGCGAGCTTTTTCCCGTTTATGGGGCGTGGGTTCTTCGGTTTTTTCGAGATCGCTATCTTCAGCCACAGCTTTCCTTGGTGAGCGTTCGTGATTACATGCAGAATATTTGCCTTTAGGAGAAGGCAAATAAAATTGTGTTAAGCATGACAAAAGCCCAGAAATTCAATGGCGGGAACACTGCAAAATTTGCGGGGGTATTTGGAGCATTATGACAACGGTCTTGAATTGAGATGGCTGTTACCAGCCATCTCAAATCGTTTTTCAATCCGTTTTAACTGATGCCTTAATATCAATACTATCGGCATTAACATCACGAATATGATCTTTCGTCAGGCGATAGACAACCGGACTAAGAAAGGCAATTGCTATCAGGTTGGGGATCGCCATCATGGCATTAAGGGTATCTGCCAACAACCAGACAAATGTTAATGACTGAGTAGCTCCAATCGGCAACGCGATAATCCAGGCGATACGAAAAGGCACTATAGCTTTTGGACCCAATAAATATTGGATACATTTCTCACCGTAAAAACTCCACCCCAAGATGGTTGTAAAGGCGAAAATAGCCAAAGCAACAGCAACGATATAGTTGCCTCCTGGGATCACGACTGAGAAGGAAGCTGCGGTCAGTGTTGCACCTGTTTGACCTGTCAGCCAGCCACCGGTAATAACAATGGTCAAGCCCGTCACGGAACAGACGATGATCGTATCAATAAAGGTTCCCAGCATGGCAATCAAACCCTGACGAATGGGGTTTTGGGTCTTTGCCGCTGCATGGGCAATAGGTGCACTTCCCATGCCCGCTTCGTTAGAGAATACACCACGGGCAATACCAAAACGGATCGCCGCCCAAACGGCTGCACCAACAAATCCACCCTGCGCCGCAACGGGAGTGAAAGCTGATTTGATGATTAAAGCAAATGCATCGGGAATAGCTGTAAAATTGAGTGCCAAAACAATAACCCCTGCCCCAAAATAACCAACAGTCATAATAGGCACTAATTTACCTGCAACATCAGAAATGCGTTTGATACCGCCAATTAACACGGCACCAACCAAAACGACCAAGATGCCGGCGGTAATGGTTTTTTCAATACCAAAGTTACTTTGCAATACGTCAGCGACAGAGTTGGCTTGTACTGTATTGCCGATACCAAAACCCGCAATACTGCCAAAGAAAGCAAAGAGTGTTCCCAGCCAAACCCATTTTTTACCCAAGCCGTTTTTGATGTAATACATCGGACCGCCAACGTAATTACCGCTTTTATCGGTTTCCCGGAAGCGTACTGCCAATACCGCTTCTGAATATTTCGTCGCCATGCCCACCAATGCGGTCATCCACATCCAGAACATAGCTCCCGGTCCGCCCATCACAATGGCTGTCGCCACTCCCGCGATATTTCCAGTCCCGATTGTTGCTGACAATGCTGTCATTAGTGCGTTAAAAGGTGAAATCTGACCTTCACCTCGTTGTTCATTTTTTTGAAAGAGTAATTTGAACCCCGTGCCTAATTTACGGATCGGTAAGAAGGACAAGCGGATTTGCATGAAGATACCAATCCCCAAAAGCCCAATTAGCATAGGAACGCCCCATACTACCCCGTTTAGTGCAGCTAACCATTGTGTAATTAATTCCATATACACCCTCGGCATTCAATATAACAAGTTGGTAACAAAATTATTTCAATTAAATAAAGAGCATTTTAGGAAAATAAGCGAGGGTTAATTGAGTATCTTTGGCAAGAAAAAATTGATACTGTGAGTTAAGTCACTCGTTATGGTTACTCTTTATCAATCTTATTGATAATAATTCTTCTTACATCACTGATTCTGATATCTCCCTCTCCATCTCTAAATTTTTATCTCGCCATTAAATAAATTAAAGGTTTTTTATAGCGAATAAATGGGTATTATTTGCTTTTCACATAGTTTCTAGAATGACTCAAGGATTATCAGTGGCAAGAGTTGGTTACATCAGAGTGTCAACAAATGACCAAAATAGTGATTTACAAAGAAATGCGTTAATCAGTATTCACTGTGAGCTGATTTTTGAAGACAAGATCAGCGGGAAAACGGCTAATCGTCCAGGGTTAAAACGTGCCTTAAAGCATCTTAAATCTGGCGATACACTAGTGGTTTGGAAATTGGATCGGCTGGGGCGCAGTGTGAAGAATCTGGTCACACTGATTTCAGAACTACATGAACGCGGAGTTCATTTTCAAAGTTTGACTGACAGTATTGATACCAGCACGGCAATGGGAAGGTTTTTCTTCCATGTAATGAGTGCACTGGCAGAAATGGAACGTGAACTAATTGTAGAAAGAACCAATGCCGGTTTAGCCGCAGCACGGGAACAGGGGCGCATTGGTGGACGGCCAGTAGTGTTTACCGAGGAAAATCGACAACAGGCCGCCAGATTACTGAATAAAGGGCATAGCCGGAAGCAGTTATCGATTATTTATAATGTATCGTTGTCAACAATTTATAAGTATTTACCCGTGGGGAAAGTGGTTAATTAGTTTATAAAATCTTTTATCAGACTAATCCACTCTGCTGGTTTCTCAATCTGTACCGCGTGACCACTATTAATCTCTTTATATGTACTGTTGTTAATATTTTTATAAACTTCACGCACCAAATAAGGCGGGATTAACGTATCACTGTTTAATCCAATAACCAGTGTGTTTTTATCTATTTGAGTAAGATACTCTTTTATATCTATGGATAATCCCAAAGCAATACGTTTTTCTATCTCTTTTTCTGCCGGTTGAGAGCAGATCCGCTGTATGGTTTCATGTCCCAACGATGAGATAAATTCAGGACTTAGGGCATGTGATAAAGCGAAAGCCATTGCTGATGATTTATCATTCAATTCCAAATGTAACCAAGTATTGAATATCAATAGAAATATTACTGCTATCTTCTATTACAACAGCAACCTGTTCCGCCAAATGCTCAATGGTCAATGTTTCTAACGGTAGTTCAGAATTTCCACATCCTGCATAATCAGGGATTATAACGGCTCGCTCACTGCTAAATGCCTTTTTTATCTCTCCAAAGCTACTGTTACCGCTGCTATTTGTGCCATGCAGGAAGACTATTGGTTTTTTGTTACTTCGCTTATTTTCTGGAAATACCTTGTGGTAAGACACCAATGAATCTTTTAACTTAATCACTTTATCAATTGACTCCACAATATTTTCCTCTGCATAGCCTGGATTAATGCCATCGAAGCAGGCGCTTGGGCCAGCTATCCTGCTCACCCAAGCGCAGCCAAAATATAAAAATTCTGTTCGTTAAAGTAATTACACTCGTTATCAAAAACCCAAACTGTCCAATAAATCATCAACCTGTTCTTGGTTGGTAATAACCCCAGTACCATTCTGGTTAACTTGAGGGCCGTTGAGAAGACTGTCGTTCTCTTTTTTCGCTTTAGCCATCTGGTCAGAAGGCATATTTTCCATTAATACCATGACCAATTGTTTTTCCAGCTCCTGAATGACTTCCATCATCCGTTTAATTACCTGCCCAGTAAGATCCTGAAAGTCTTGCGCCATCATAATCTCAAGCAATTGGGTGTTGGTAAATGAAGTATGATCAGGTACGAGATTCAGATAGTTTCTCGTGTCCGTTACCAGTGAGCGAGCATCGGTCAGATCCAAGTTTTTCGGATTTGCAAACCATTCATCCCAACGTTGGGTTAAAGCTTTTGCTGACACTTCCAATTCATTCTGACGGGGCTGCGCGACTTCAACACAGTTCAACACCCTTTCAGCCGCTTGTGCTGTCATTTGAACAACGTAATTCAATCGCTCTCTTGCATCCGGGATCGCTTCAGCCGCCTGAGCGATGGTTTGATCCAATCCCAGTTCACGTAAACTATCGCGCAGCATTCTGGTTAGCTGCCCAATACGGCTGATTATCTCACTGGTTGAGATCGCCTCATTTCTCGGCATGACTGGATTTTCACTCATTTTGTCTCCTTAGAGCCCCAATTTTTCAAATATTTTATTGAGTTTCTCTTCCAAAATAGCCGCAGTAAACGGTTTCACAACATAACCGCTGGCTCCGGCTTGTGCTGCTGCAATAATATTTTCTTTTTTTGCCTCTGCCGTTACCATCAGGACAGGTAAAGCTGCCAGTTTTTCTTCACTGCGAATCGTTTTCAACAATTCAAGGCCATCAATATTTGGCATGTTCCAGTCAGAAATAACAAAATCAAATTCGGCAGTGCGGAGTTTAGTCAACGCTTCTGCCCCATCCTGTGCTTCATCTACATTGTTAAACCCCAACTCTTTCAGTAGATTACGCACAATGCGACGCATAGTTGAAAAGTCATCGACGACCAAAAATCTCAGATCCTTACTTGCCATAAAAACTCCTTGGAATTTCACTTATCCAGCAGCACAGCGCTGCAAAAATTAACATCAAATACAACTACCAAATACAACGACTAAATACGAACCGATTGCCCCGCACTGATTTTGGTCAGCATAGTTTTACTGATTTTTTGAAGATCCATGACTTCATCCACCGCCCCTAACTGGATCGCGGCCCGTGGCATGCCAAATACGACACAACTTTTTTCGCTTTGGGCCAATGTGTAAGCCCCTGCCTGTTTCATTTCCAGCATGCCCGCAGCACCATCATTACCCATACCGGTTAAAATAACGCCTACCGCATTACGCCCGGCATACTTGGCAACGGAACGAAAGAGAACATCAACAGAAGGACGATGGCGATTAACTGGCTGGGCATGAGTTATCATGATTTGATAATTAGCGCCGCTGCGGCAAAGTTCCATATGACGATCGCCAGGTGCAATGTAGGCATGTCCCGGCAGGACACGTTCCCCATCCTCAGCTTCTTTTACCGTGATCTGACTCAGTTTATTAAGTCGTTGTGCAAAAGAACGGGTGAAACCCGCAGGCATATGTTGAGTAATTAATAAAGCCGGACTGGTGATCGGCAGGGGTTGCAGCAGGTTTTTGATTGCTTCTGTTCCTCCTGTCGATGCCCCTACTGCGATTAGTTTTTCACTGGATAATAGTGGCTTAAAATTCAATGGTGCTGTACTTACAGATATCGGTTCCACAGGACTGATTTTAGCCAGGGCTGCGGCACGGATTTTTTCGGCAATCAGTTCGCTATAAGCTAACATACCTTCACGGATACCCAATTGTGGCTTAGTCACAAAGTCCACCGCCCCCAGTTCCAATGCCTTCAATGTAATTTCCGAACCTTTTGCTGTCAGAGAAGAAACCATCACGACAGGCATAGGACGTAACCGCATCAATTTTTCCAGAAAATCAATGCCATCCATGCGCGGCATTTCAACATCCAATGTTAATACCTGCGGATTGTGTTTTTTGATTAAATCGCGGGCAACAAATGGATCCGGCGCACAGTCCACGACTTCCATATCAGGGTGACTATTGATAATTTCCCGCATGATTTGACGCATTAACGCCGAATCATCCACACAAAGAACAGTTATTTTATTCATGACCCCTCCTTGCCCGACCTACACCGTAAACGGTCTGCCCTTGCAAGTAGAACTCTCGGCTGATTTGAGTGACGTTTTCGGAATGCCCTGCAAAGAGCAAACCATCCGGTTTTAAGAAATTGACAAAACGACGCAAGATCCTTTCCTGTGTCTTTTTATCAAAATAAATCATGACATTACGGCAGAATATTGCATCAAATTTACCTTCGAGTGCCCAATCAGAATCGAGCAGGTTCAAATGCTGAAAACTCACCAATTCAGCAAGTAAAGGACGAACCCGTGCATATCCTGCAAAGCGACCAACCCCTTTGAAAAAATATTTTTTCTTTTGGCTTTCACTCAGATACTGTAATTCTTCCAGCCGATAAACACCCCGACTGGCTTTTTCCAGCACACTAGTATCAATATCACTGCCAATGATTTTTATCCGATTTGACCGATGCCCCAGTGCATCACACAAGGTCATTGCAATAGAATATGGCTCCTCTCCCGTTGAAGCGGCAGCGCTCCAAACGCGGTATGTCCCGCCATTTTTCCTGCTGGCATGTGCCGCCAAAATAGGAAAATGATGGGATTCCCTGAAAAATGCGGTGAGATTAGTGGTCAATGCATTAATGAAAGATTCCCATTCTTTACTGTGACTGTCTTGTTCCAAAATCGACAGATATTGACCGAAATCATTAAGTCCCAATAGACGAAGCCGCCTGACTAAACGGTTGTATACCATCTCACGCTTATTTTTTGCCAGTACTATGCCAGCCCGTTGATAGATAAACTGGCAGATGCGCTCAAATTGCGCATCCGATAAAGCATGTCGTTGAAGCATAAAGTTCAGCGACACAGTAGCATCAGTATCTGAAGCTATTGAATTGGCTTTCATCTGACCTCAGCGTAGTTGACTTACAACATGCTCATCAGTCATGTTTGATGTAGCGGTCGCTTGATGATCGTACTCATTTTCCAAACTGTCAGGCAGTTCAAATTGAGCAACAGTTTTTACCAACATGTCCGCCTTGTCTTCAAGGGCAGCTGCGGCTGCGGCAGATTGTTCCACTAACGCAGCATTTTGCTGTGTGACTTGATCCATCTGGCTAACGGCTTGAGCAACTTGATGAATACCACGGCTCTGCTCATCAGAGGCAGCAGCAATTTCAGCCATTAAATCAGTCACCTGGTTCACCGACCTAACCAACTCATCCATCGTCTGTCCCGCATTATTCACCAATTCTGAACCCTGGTTAACACGATGGACAGATTCATCGATTAACGTTTTGATTTCTTTCGCGGCTTCGGCACTACGTTGTGCCAAGTCACGTACTTCACCGGCTACGACAGAGAAGCCACGTCCCTGTTCGCCGGCACGTGCCGCTTCAACGGCAGCATTCAGTGCCAGGATATTGGTCTGGAAAGCAATGCCATCAATAACACTGATAATGGCGCTGATTTTCTTCGAACTTGTGGCAATTTCATCCATAGTTGCTACAACACTTGTGGTCAGCTCACCACCTTTTGAAGCAGTCTGGGAAGCAGATACCGCCAGTTCGCTGGCCTGACGCGCATTTTCTGCGTTCTGTTTAACGGTAACAGTCAACTCTTCCATACTGGCAGCCGTTTCTTCCAGTGATGCGGCCTGTTGCTCTGTACGTGAAGATAAGTCCGTATTACCCTGAGTGATCTCTTGAATGCCAGAATACATCTGGTTGGTATTCTCACGCACGGCAGCAATGGATTTGACTAATGATGCCTGCATGTCACGCAGTTTGCGGAAAATATCACCAATTTCATCATCGGTGAACACGGCAATTTCCTTATCCAAACGCCCTTCCGCTACATCCTGGAAGCAAGTTCTCATATTCGAAAACGGTCTGAGCAAGTTACGTTTCATCCACCAATTAGCTGCTATTGAAACAACAAATACCATCAAGACGGCGCCAAAAAACATAGCAATGGATACTTTGTAGTAAAATTTCCCCTCAGAAACTGCTGAGTTAATGTTAGCGCCGAGAAACTGCATATAGTTGTTAAATGCAATTTCCATCTTCCGCTGATAATCTTCTGTAGGTTGATCAAGGAAAGCCTGAAAATTACCTTCATAAAGATAAGTTTTTAGCTCTTTTAATGCGTTGATATATTCTTGATAAGAATGTTCAACCGCAGTTAATAAAGCTGCACCATGATCAGTTTGTTCCATCCGAGGTAGTGAACTAAATTTGGCAAAATTCCGGTCTGCGTCATTCATTGAACCTTTGAGTAACGCCTCCATTGACTCTATCTGCGTTTGTGACTGCCCCGCTCTCTGGGCTATTGCGATTTTGTTCAAAGTATTACGCGTTTGCAACAATGCCGACCAACTCAATCCAAGGGTATCTCTCCGTTGAGTTCCCAGATCAATTCTTTCGATATATGTCTGATCTGTATAAATTATTCCCAGAGATAAACCACTCGAAATAATTTGCAGAACACAAAACATCATCAGTAACAGATACAAACTGGTTGATATGCGGAGCTTGCCTAACATGTAATCACCTCGTTTAACGGCTGCATAATGCAGCCGTGGTTATCGCTATTATTTTTTTAGAATGTTTCCCAATTAGATGGGTCTTCCACATTGCTGTCTTTCTTCAGCATGGGAAGATTTGTTTTATTAGCTGGAGGAGTCGACGATTTTGTCGCCGATAAAACTTCATGTTTTCTTTTCTCAGGCTGCTTCCTTTCTGCCTGCTCCGGTAACTGAAACATCGCAACCGCTTTGGTCAATATCTTGGCCTGCTCTTCCAATGCCGCCGCAGCAGCAGCAGACTGCTCAACCAATGACGCATTTTGCTGTGTGACCCTATCCATTTCGGAAATAGCGACACCAACTTGCGTGATCCCTCTACTTTGTTCATCAGAAGCCGATGCAATTTCCCCCATAATGTCAGTCACACGGGTAACAGAATCGACAATTTTGTTCATGGTTTCGCCAGCACTTTCTACCTGCATGGAACCGGTATCTGTACGATTTACCGAGTCTTCGATTAACGCTTTGATCTCTTTAGCCGCTTCTGCACTGCGCTGTGCCAGATTACGCACTTCACCAGCAACCACGGCAAAACCACGGCCATGTTCACCGGCACGGGCAGCTTCCACAGCAGCGTTAAGGGCGAGAATATTGGTTTGGAAAGCAATGGCATCAATGACACCAGTGATATCAGAGATCTTACGAGAACTGTCCGCAATTTCATGCATGGTCTGAACGACATTAGCCACCACTTTACCTCCCTGACGGGCGATCTCAGAGGCGTTGTCAGCCAAGTTACTGGCTTGACGGGCATTATCAGCATTCTGTTTTACTGTCGCAGTCAACTGCTCCATACTGGCAGCCGTTTCTTCCAACGAAGCCACTTGTTGTTCAGTACGGGAAGAAAGATCGTTGTTACCCGCGGCAATTTCACTGGTGCCGGTATAGATGGTTTCGGTACTTTGATGAACACTTCTGACCGTATTGATCAGTTCTTCCTGCATGTGTCTCAAGCCAACGGCTAACATGCCCATTTCATTATTGCCAGTTACCGTGATCGCCTGAGTCAAGTCCCCTCTTGAGAAGGCCTTAATATTGTCCAACAGTTTGTGCAACGGATTGATCAGCGCTTTGCGTAAGCCAATCCAGCTTATCACCATGACCACAAACAGCAGGAGCATCACAAGGATCAACGAAACAACAACATTGCTGTAAGCTTTATCAGCTTCCTGTGACACCTGATCATAAAATTTTGCGCTCTGGGATAGATAAAAGTTAAATTCCGCATTAAACGCATTCTGATAATCCGTTGTTTTATGGAGAAAAAACTCTTCAAACTTGTTATGCGCTAGCATGTTATCTAACTCTTTAAGCGCATTAAGATAGTCATTATGGGTCTGTTTCAAACGTTGCAGGTGTTCTGAATCATAGAAAGACAATTTTTCAGTCTGTTCATATTTTTCGAAGAGCCGTTCGGCACGGGCAATATTAGCTTTGGCTTCTGCCAGAGCGTCATCAGTTTTATAACTACCTTCAACACCGCGATTTTTCATCATGTACATGATGCCAACACGGTTCAGGTTATTACGGGCTTGTAGCAGGTTAACCCAGCTCTCATCCAGATAGATTTGCTGCTCTCGCATTTTATCTATTAAGTCAAAGGCATCTATATCATTCTTCAACCCCTTGAAGAACAATCCCCCGGAGATAAGTTGCAAAGCACCAAACAATATGATGACTGAGATTAATCCCGTCACTATTTTCATTCGGTTAAACATAACTTCCCTTTTTTACTAAATTTCTATGCCGATTTTTAGAATTACAGATAGTTATCGGCACACTTAAAGGGAACTTTACGTATAATTCTAAAAATTGATTTTTTACGGCATTTTTTTGATCTAAAACAAAGGGGCTGCTGTTTTTTATTGCAATAGCCCCAAAATATCAATCTTTACATCAACCTTTGGCGACTGAATCAACTAATGCCATTTCTTCACTATTGAGAAGCTTTTCGATATCAACCAGAATCAGCATCCGCTCATCAATAGAACCCAGCCCCGTTAAATATTCTGTTGATAAAGTGACCGCAAATTCTGGTGCAGGACAAATCTGATCTTCTTTCAGGGACAGCACATCTGACACACCGTCAACCACAATCCCAACAACACGGTTAAGCAAATTCAGAACAATCACAACAGTATTGTCGTTATAGGTGACATCTTCCTGTGAGAATTTGATCCTCAAATCGATGATAGGAACGATCACCCCACGCAGGTTGGTGATCCCCTTTATAAAAGCAGGCGTGTTTGCAATGCGGGTAACTTGGTCATAACCGCGAATTTCCTGCACCTTTAATATCTCAATTCCATACTCTTCATCACCCAAGGTGAAAACCAGATATTCCTTTCCGGTCGTTTCCCCCGATAATTTATTAAATTCTTCTATGGCCGACATGATGTTACCTTTTAGTGTGAAATGTTTTGCGCTGTGCCAATTGTTCGTGGTTAAGTTTTTGCAAAGCAGGAATATCAATGATGAGCGCAACGCTACCATCCCCCATAATGGTGGCCGCCGAAATACCCGGTACTTTGCGGTAATTGCTCTCAATATTTTTAACAACAACTTGATGTTGCCCCACCAATTTATCCACCAGCAAGGCATAACGGCGTCCGGCACTCTGCACAATAACAGCAATGCCTTTCGTTGGATCAGTGATTCCATTAGGGATATCGAATATGCGATACAGTTCAAGCAGAGGCAAATATTCCCCACGTACCAGCAATAGTTTTTCATCACCCGCCAATGGATAAATATCTTCCTCTTGTGGTTGCAATGAACTCACTACGGCACTCAGTGGCAGGATGAAAACTTCCTCATTGACTCTGACTGACATGCCATCCAGTATCGCTAATGTTAGTGGCAGCAAAATGCGAATGAAAGTTCCCTTTCCTGCCTGGAAGTTAATCTGAATTTGCCCGCCCATATCCTGAATATTGCGTTTGACCACATCCATGCCAACACCACGCCCAGAAACATCAGTTACCACTTCTGCGGTAGAGAAGCCGGGGGCAAAAATCAGCATAGCCACTTCTTCGTTGCTCATATTTTCACTGACGCTTAAGCCCTGAGATTGTGCTTTTGCTAAGATCTTTTCACGGTTCAGACCCGCTCCATCATCAATAACTTCAATACAGATATTTCCACCTTGATGCTCAGCCGCCAGAGTCAAATTACCCGTCTCTGGTTTACCCGCTGCAAGGCGTTTTTCCGGACTTTCAATACCATGATCAAGACTGTTACGTACCAGGTGGGTTAGAGGATCGATAATCCGTTCAATTAAACTCTTATCCAGTTCTGTCGAACTGCCAATTAGTGTCAATTCCACTTTTTTATTGAGTTTTCCAGCCAAATCCCGCACCAAACGCGGGTAACGGCTAAAAACGTATTCCATCGGCATCATGCGAATTGACATGACAGATTCTTGCAGGTCACGGGAATTTCGCTGCAATTGGGCCATACAGCTCAGCAATTCACTGTGTTTGGTCGGTTCCAAACCGTTACAATGTTGGGCCAGCATAGATTGGGTAATGACCAATTCACCCACTAAATTGATAAGCTGATCAACTTTTTCTACGGCAACACGAATACTGGATGATTCCGCACGTTGACGTGGCGATCCCGCCGCCGGGCGGGGCGCCGGACGCCCAACCTCACGTACATCTGCTTTTTTCGGAGCATCAGTCGGCTGTGGATTATTTGTAATTGTCGTATTTATTGCTGTGGTAGTATCTTTTACTGTATTGCTGTCTGTTGTACTATTTTCTACCGTAGTTTTTACCGTATCCGTTTTTACTATGGCATCTACAACATCACCTTTTGCTACTGCTGCATCTTGTTCTGTTTCAGTGTCCGCGCCTTCTGACTGAGACTCATTTGTTGGTAAAAAAGTGATTTGCTCTGGCTCAATGACAAAACACAAGACAGCCGTAATATCATCTTCTGTCGCAGATGTGATCAATGAGGCTTCAAGGCTATTGGTAGTCTGTTCTACATCATAAATCTCACCAAGATGCCCCAATTCATCCTTCATTAAACTGACTTCGCGTTCTTTCAATCCAGATAAATGAACACGGATCTGTCCATGATTGGATTTGTCTGCTGAAGTATGCCTCTCCTCCGGCTGATTTTCTTCGGACTGAACCGATGCTACTGCCTGTTTTTCCTCAACTTCATTTACAACCTCTTCCGTGACAAGTTCAGCCTGAATCTCAGGTGTTGCTGCAGAAAATTCTTTTTCCTGATGTCCTTGTTGTAGTTCTAATGCAAGCTGACGCAGTGTCTCGCAGATATAATTGAATGTGTCTTCATCCGGCTCCTGAGAACTTTTATAGGCATCCAATTGTTGCTGCATAATATCTTTCGCTTCTAAAAACAGGTTGATAATGTCAATAGTCAAACGTATTTCATCACGTCTGGCGCTATCGAGCAGATTTTCCAAAACATGCGTGGTCTGTTGCAGCTTGGTAAAACCAAAAGTCGCAGCGCCCCCCTTAATGGAGTGGGCGCTGCGAAATATTGCGTTTAACTGCTCATGATCAGGCTCATCGGCATCAAGCAACAATAAATGCTGCTCCATATCAGCCAATAATTCATCTGCTTCATCAAAGAAAGTTTGATAAAACGCGGTAATATCCATCGTTACTTACTCTGTCATCTGATTATCACTCGGCGGTTCAGCCGATGGCTGTTCCGATTTTGTGATTTCATGTTTTATGATCACATGGGATTGTTCGGTGGGTTGCTGAGCAGCCGCTCCCTCATTTGAATCCATTCTGATGACTTCTTGCATATCCATACTATTGTTAGCGGTCATGGCGTTACCGCCACTGTTTTCCTGCTCAATCCTTTTTTCTGCATCTTTATTTAGTACAATAATGCTGATACGACGGTTAACCGGCGCATTAGGATCGATATCTTTCTGCATACTAACAGTAGATGCCATACCCACAACTCGCAGGACTTTGGCTCCATCCAGACCACCTATCAGCAATTCGCGCCTTGATGCATTGGCACGATCGGAAGAAAGCTCCCAGTTACTGTAACCCCGCTGACCGTTAGCATACTGTAAATTATCGGTATGACCAGAAAGACTGATTTTGTTTGGAATATCGTTCAAGATCGGCGCAATTGCCCGCAAGATATCGCTCATATAACTTTCGACTTTCGAACTGCCAATCATGAACATCGGGCGATTTTCTCGATCGATAATCTGAATACGTAAACCTTCATCCATCATGTCAATCAATAGATGAGGACGCAGCTCTTTAAGGCGAGGATCGGTAATAATCAATTGGTCGAGTTGCTGACGTAACCGATTTAAGCGGCGAGTTTCTTCTTTAGCTTCAACTAGATTAGATTGACGGAAAACTTCCCCATCCTGTTGGAAAATATCATCCCCTCCCCCAGGGATCGGGTTGGTGCTATCGCTGCTTTTCTGTCCCTGATTAATCGCTACTTTTAAAGGAGTGCGGAAATACTCAGCAATGCTAGTCAATTCCTGCGGACTGGCTATCGATATCAACCACATAACCAGAAAGAATGCCATCATTGCAGTCATAAAATCAGCATAAGCAATCTTCCATGATCCGCCGACATGGTTCGAATCATGTTTTTTACGCTTCTTTATTCTGACGACAGAAACATTATTCGCTCTCATAATTATTCTTCAACTTCTTGTTGTACAGGGGATTTAACCCGACGAACATGTTCTTCCAGTTCTGTGAATGAAGGACGATCTGTGAGGAATAACGTTTTACGACCGAATTCAACTGCAATTTGTGGCGCATAACCATGCAAACTGGAAAGCAGTGTCACTTTGATGCATTGCATCATTTTGACCTGCTCACTGCTGCGTTGACGAAGGAGTGTTGCCAGAGGGGAAACGAAACCATAAGACAATAAGATCCCAAGGAATGTTCCCACCATCGCATGTGCGATCAGCACACCTAATTCTCCTGCCGGACGATCCGCAGATCCCAATGCATGAACGACGCCCATGACAGCCGCAACAATCCCGAATGCAGGCAGTGAATCCCCAACAACCGCCAAACTCGTCGCTGGTACTTCACTTTCTTGTTCATAAGTCTCAATTTCTTCATCCATCAAGGCTTCAATTTCATGAGGATTCATGTTACCGCTGATGATCAGGCGCATATAATCAGTAATAAAATCCATCAAATACTGATCTTTTAACAAACGAGGATATTGGGTGAAAATGTCGCTTTGATGTGGATTTTCAATATCTCGCTCCAAAGCCAGCAGCCCATGCTGGCGAGATTTGGACAACAGACGAAACTGCAACGCCATAAGATCCATATACATCGCCTTGTTGTATTTTGATCTGCGCAATACTTTTGGTAAAACACGCAGTGTTGCCTTTATCGCCTTGCCATTATTGCCCACGATAAAAGCGCCAATTCCCGCACCTGCAATAATCAAAAATTCCGCTGGCTGATAAAGTGCGCCCATGTGACCACCGACAAGTAGGTAGCCACCAATTACCGCACCAAAAACCACGATATATCCTAAAAGTACTAACACGCGATATCCTTTAGCTAAGTTGGTGAGCAGATGGGATCTGAACAGAGAGAATCGATAAATGAAGAAGAGTGCGACGACAGGTTACAGAGTTTATAATCAAACCTGTAACCTGAATTTTACTTTCCCATTTAAATTCACACAGCTTGCTGAGCAAATCCATCCAGCAGTTGTGAATTAGTATCGGCAGGTTGAGAGGAAAGTTTACGTTTTTTTACTGCCCGTGAAGGGGGCTGACAAAGACTACAAACAAAGCTATTTACCGGCTGGTGAGCGTGTGTGATAAAAGTTCCACCACAGCAGCGACATTGTGTTGGCTGTAACATCCCACTGTCAACAAAACGAACCAATGTCCAAGCTCTGGTTAATGCCAGAACAGGCCCTTCTTCATTCGCCGGAGGACATTGCTCAAGATATAAACGATAAGCTTTGACAACAGCCTCTACGCCTTCACAATGTCCACTTTTCAACAGAAAACGGTAAGCATTGTAGAACATTGACGAATGAATATTCTGTTCCCAAGTCATAAACCAATCCGTCGAAAAGGGGAGCATCCCTTTAGGCGGAGGGCTTCCCCGCAACTCTTTGTACAATCGGATCAAGCGGCCTCTACTTAGTTGGGTTTCACTTTCAAGCATCTGCAATCGCGCGCCTAAAGTGATGAGTTCCATTGCCAGCTGAATATCTTTCGCTTCCTGAACAATACTTTTTTCAACCATCTTTACGCTCTTTTCTTGATTGAGGTGTCATCCTGGGCGGATAACTGCTGAAAAAGATGAGTAGACAGTAAGATACCTGTATGAATTTGTTGCAGATCGTCCACCCGCGATTCTTTAGTTAACTGCTGTACGGTTTCGTGGTCTTCAAACCGAAAATGGCAAATCAGTTGGTTTGTTTCAGCTAATTTTACTAACTGAGGCAATGTCAGCTCGGCCAACGTATCAGCCATCGATTCACTAATACCTAAACGGAACATCGCAGATGCTTTCTCATGGTTAATTAGCCGTTGTGCCAAAAGCAAATACGATAAATTTATGTCATAAATATGTTTGAGCAATTCAGCCGTACTCATTTCTATATATCCCGTCCGATTACATGAAAAAATCAAATTAAGTGATCAAAGAATCACTCACGACAAAATTACCAGTAGCATGAGATTCAATAATCTCCGACATAACTGAAATATACATCTTTAGCCAGAGCAGTAACTGTCCTTTGTATTACTCTTGGGATCGCCCAATTTCTAAAATATTTCGGTAATGGGTTGTAAAAGTATTATTGCGTCATCTGGGTAATGCACTTGCCACAATTGATTAAGAATATTCTTAATGCTAATTAACTTTACTCCTGAATCATCAACTTATACAACGGAGAATATATGTCATTTTAAATACTATGTGATCCTGATCACAAAACTGGTGCTTTTTATTATGATTCTAGCTCATTAACTATTCAAGCAAAAAAAAACGAGAAATAGTCTACAATTAATAAGTTAAATTATTTAAATAAAAATATTAGACAGTGTTTTTGGTTTTATACGATCTATTAAACTTATAAATCCAAAATAACGATAAAAAATCTTTCCTTTAGTTAAATTATCAATATTCTAATAAAATTTGCTTCTTGATAATGCAGGTAGGTACTCATCTTCCACTATAACTTGATTTAGATCATAGTCATGCCAAATTTATTAATTAAATGTGAATACTAGTTATTGAAAAGCTATCAGTATGATCATTTTTAGTTTATAATCGCAGCATTTTCAAACAGAAGAGAAAATACACACTCCCCCACTTTGAGCACAAACATCACACAGATCACAAAAATAAGATAAAATACAGTATGATATTGAAATAAAAAAACATCTGCATCTTCACACCCTGTAAACTCAACTAGCAAGACTTTGCTAATTAAACAAAATTCAATCCCCTCTGCAATCTATCAAGGATATTTTCCACCATCATAATCAATAAATTTTTCTAAACAAAATAAATACATACACCGCCTGCTTGTGACATAAATTTAACTAAGAGTCCCTTGCTGATTATTTCCCCTCTTTAGCTAGCTCACACGCACAATAAATAAATAAAATTAATCAATTATTTTCACGCCCACAGCGAAAATGATAAGAATGATAAATGTTTTATAAGGCTTTTCAGCGCGGGCAAATCCGCAGTTAAATTCTCAAACAAGGTAATTTATTGACCAAAAATTAATTTGCTTAAATAACAAAAAATATAAATATAAAATAATCCCCAAATGCAAATTTGGCAACAACATATTATCACATAAAACCTAATTAAAAGACGAATAAAGAATTAGAACAAAACAAATAAAACCATATGTAAAAACAGATATAAAAAAGCAATTCATCCTATTTAACTTTGAAAATAAATAGAAATAGATAGATTAATTGAGCGTTTCAAATAAAAAAAATAACAGGTAAATGTAACGCTATTGTTTCCTTAAATTCATTTGTGTTGTGGTAGGTAGTTCGTTTTTAAAGAATAACACCAAGACCTGTTCTAAATATCTGCAAAAGTTCGCCATGATGAGAGTCATAATGTCATATATTCCGTATGAATTACTCTCTTAACCCACACAGAATAAGATATTATTTAATGAGAATTATTTACAACCATCCACCAAATCGATGAATGTAAAACCGCTTCATCATGTGAGCAATGATACAGTAGCTTATTAATGTCCCAATTAACCATGGAAAATATTCCCACGGTAGTGGTTGTAACCCAATTAGGGTACCAAATGCGGAGAACTGAATGTAAACACAAGTACCATTATTAGTATCGTTAATAAAACAGGGAGCGCTGCCGTACTTTGCACAAAAGAATTTTTGTGTGCACAACATATGTACAACCAAGGTCTGTGATAGCTATCCTTCCACAAACTACCCCGATTGAAATAATGCTTGATGTTCTATACTGTTAGCTGCAAATACATACCACATCACAGCGAAAGTCGTGATGTCGAAGATAGATGACGTAGAACCAATCCAGAGCATAAAACGCCCTATATTCTTTGCATCCCATTACGGTTTTTTTTCAAAAACGCCTTATCCATTTTGTCCCACGGCAAAGACAATTAAGAAATATCGTACATTAGGTTTTGTACAAGCAAATGAATGGCTAACATCGGTAAAAATGGAATAAATGCACTGGCAACTAATACAGAAAATACATTTCCAAAATTTGAACTAGCCGTCATATTTAAATACTTGATGATATTCCCAAACGTTTCCCTTCCCTTAATTACTCCCTCTTCTAAAATCATCAAATTCTTCTCAAGCAGGATGATATCTGCTGATTCTTTTGCGATATCCGTCCCTGTATCAACTGAAATTCCAACATCGGCATCCCGTAATACTGGGGCATCATTTATTCCATCACCAAGAAAACCAACAGTATGTCCATTATTTTGCAATGATTTTAAAATGCATGATTTTTGCAGAGAGGTTAACTTACAAAAGACTGATCTTAATTCCACTTCTTTTGAAAGGTTTTCATCACTCATTAGTTCAACATCAGGGCCAATAAGAATATTTCCAGAATCTAAATCCACATCTCGGCAAATTTTAGCCGTAACAACAGGATTATCTCCGGTAACCACCTTAATTAAAACACCATTTTCCCTTAATGCTGCAATTGCCATTGCAGCACTTTCTTTTGTTGGATCTAAAAATGTTAATAAACCCTGTAGCACCATCTCCTTTTCATCTGCAACAAAAAGTGGGTGTTTCACTTCATCGTGACTTAACTCCCGAGTCGCTAAGATTAACACTCTGAAACCTTGTTCGTTATAACTGCTAACTAATTCCATTACATTGTTGCGGCTTTCTTCAGTTAGAGAAATAATTTTCTCTTTTATCCTTATATAGGAGCAAACTGATAGCATTTCCTCTGCGACTCCTTTGCAAACTAATTGATAGTTATTAGACAAATTCTGTATAGAAATTGACAATCTGCGTCTAACAAAATCAAAAGGTAACTCATCAATTTTTCTGTAGCTGCGGAGGAAATCAAGGCCTGAATTATCGCATCTATACCTAACAATGGCTTGATCCATTACGTTTTTGGTGTCACTTTGATGAAAACTGTTTAACCAAGCCCAATGGAATACAGAAGCATCTTCCTTGCCTTCTGTATCTAAATAGTACTGGAGAATAATTTTATCTTGCGTTAACGTTCCTGTTTTGTCCGTACATAATATGTCCATTGCACCAAAGTAAGTGTGCTGTCTTGGCACTCACATGAGCCATCGTGTCATATTTTCCGACAGGGATCGCTTCCGCCGTCAAAATTGCCTGGCTGATAAATAAATCTCTGGAATCGGTTAAGTACAGATCTGCTGGGATCATGTCTCCGGCAGATAAATAAACAATATCTCCCGGAACCAAGTACTTGATTGGAATTTCTTTTTTCTGTGAATTACTTACTCCATAGGCAACATCTCATTTAGTGTAGAGGGAGGGGCATCGTCCATATTGACTCCTTATTGATATAAAATTATGGAATTAAAAATAAAAGAATATTCTAAGCTGGTAGTTCAGCCGCAATTTTCCAATTAACTGAAGTGACGCTTTTCTCCAAACTTACTCGACAAACAATCGATTCGATTTCTTTTTGCTCCGCAGGTGTTGCTAATATTTCCGCACAAACCTCAAGCCTGTCAGGCTGAATGGCATCTGCACTGCTCAATGACTGCAATCTGACACCTAAGCCATTGAGGGCTTGTAAAATCAAAGTCCTTACTAGGATTTCATCATTTATGTCGCAAATAATATGGATCTTATAACGCTGTTCTAAATCTAAGGCTTGCTGGTGAGGCTGAGTATTAATTCGTTGTGCGAGCTCCCGCAATAAAATGTTCGCACAGAGAATAATCGCTGTAGCAATCCCTGCTGCCCAGTATTGCCCCATACCACATAACTCCCCTATTCCCGCTGAACACCATAATGTCGCTGCTGTATTTAAACCACGAATGCTCATTCCCTGACGCATAATCACACCAGCACCAAGAAAACCAACGCCAGAGATAATTTGTGCCGCAATACGATCAGGATTTCCCTCAGAAGCGCTCATTGCAGTAATCATGAAAAGTGCAGCACCGGTTGATACCAAAGCGTTGGTTCTTAATCCCGCCATACGTTGACGCCATTGGCGTTCTGCTCCAATCAAAGCCCCAAAACACAGCGCAGATAGTAAGTGCATTGCAATAGATGTTAACAACATGGCATTCTCCATAACATCAAATGGATAAAGATACTCTAAGTCCCTCAAGTTGTTGATTGTGAACTTGATTGATTAGTACCTATTAGGTGCAGAAAACCATGTACATAGAGGCTGGCTCATTTAATTTTATTTGCTGAGCTTTTTATTGGTTGAGTTTTTTAATTCGTTATAAAACTAATACGCAAAGAATAGCCTGAAGAGATCATCTCTTCATCGTACATAGAATATTCTGACAACGAGTCTTTAATCGATTATTCGTATGTTCCCGGAGGAAACAAGGAGTGAATATATGACCACATCATGTATACCCCGATATACCTTCAGTTGATACCTGACTAAGAATTCCAACTCAGTAGATCCTTAATATCAGACAAATTTTCTTCAGGTGGGTACAACTCATGAAGTTAAAGTAGCACCGCCCACCATTCCAGGTAAGCAGCAAATCGAAGGGATATGAACAGCTTACCAGATTATTTTTTTATTTAACCAAAAGCTTTGACTGTCCAATTAATCGTTCTCCAATAGAATTTTCGGGGGAGTATAAACAGTTAAAATTAACAAGTAAAGGCCTTAAACAGGCAGATTGTTCTACAAGACAGAAATGACTTTCCGTTTTCCTAACTTACTTTCACTATGTTATTTTTTATCAATCAAATAAATAACCTGCGGACATTTTAGGATTGAACACATAAAATGAGATTCGTGAAATAAATTTTATGGTACAGAAAACACGGTGAAGGAAAACAAAAAGCCCGCCACGGCATTCGCGCTGGCGAGCTTAAATAAGGCATAAGGCAGAAATTAGATAGCAGTCACGTTTGCTGCTGCTGGGCCTTTGGCACCATTTTCAATGGTGAATTCTACGTTCTGGCCTTCTGTTAAGGTTTTGAAACCGTTACCTTGAATGGCAGAGAAATGTACGAATACGTCTTTGCTACCATCAGCTGGAGTGATGAAACCAAAGCCTTTAGATTCGTTGAACCACTTCACTTGACCTTTCATTTTGTCAGACATTTGACTTTCCTATATATCAAAAAAAACTCGCCACCTCGGGCATGTGTTGGCCAGTATCAGCTATTACTTATGGAGGCACTAAGAAGGAAACGGTCAACAAAGGCTACCAGAGGGATAGCACTTACACATAACTCATTAACTCAATATGTCGTACATAAAGTAGGTCTGTTAATCAGGCCAAACGCATTAACGCATGACCGCACACGAATATCAACCTTTTTATGTATTATCGTTTTAAAAAAAACTCAGACGCTCAATATTAGAACAGAATAACATAATAAACAGGTTTTTTTATAATTTTATTTGATTTATTCAACTTTTTCTTAGCAAGAAAAATACAAGATATTGCTTGCCAACAATAACAATTTGCCAAATAAATTAAAGCAATTGCTATACAGATATAGGTTCAGGACATGCTAACCTTGAAAATGCCATAACTTTCAATTCGATCACGATTTTTACAGCATTTTTTACGACACAATTTCTACAAATGAGTGAGTTAGTATTATGAAAATCATAAAACAGATATTGATTCAGGATCTTGAGCGGATCAATCTTAAAGAGCATCGTGATGGTAAAGTACATTTCAACAGCATTTTTATTCGTCATCATCCCTACTTGTGTTTGGCGATGGTCATTGCCTATGCTTTTCTTGCTATGCTCATGTGGTACGCACCCTATTTTGGCATCTGGTCTCTTTTTGCATTTACTCTAGCCTTTATTGCTATGGCAGGCGTTCTGCTATTTGACATCAAGCCAGTCTATCATTTTGAAGATATTGACGTACTTGATTTACGGGTATGCTATAACGGTGAATGGTTTGTCAACGAGCAAGTTTCTGAGAAAGCGATCAATAAGATACTTACTCATCCTCAAGTACCAAATATAATCAAAGATGACATCAAGCATATCATGCAGAAGAAACAGGGGGTTTGTTTTTATGATGTGTTTATGCTCGCTTGTTCGGAACAATCACCCTATGCTCAATCTATTAACATGGTTAATAAAAGTGCATAAATCTAATAGATTCAATAGAATAGTACAATGATAAACCAAGAAGATCGCATTATGAGCAAACAGTAAGAAAAAAGAATTTTTGCGTTGACACTATTCCAGTTCATCGCTAATATTCGCCCCGTTCTCGGGAACAACCCGATTCCTCCATAGTTCAGTCGGTAGAACGGCGGACTGTTAATCCGTATGTCGCTGGTTCGAGTCCAGCTGGAGGAGCCAAATTCAAATATTTCGCTAGATAAGTTAGCGTGATGTTAAGGTTGAGAAAGGTAACTTAGCCTAAGCCTTTTTAAGCGGCCTCCCAATTGGGAAGCCGTTTTTTTTCATCCTGATTTTTTATTTCCCATTACTAAGATCAACGTGTTCTGCACTTGTTGCCAGAATCTATTAAAAACCAATCCTGCACATATCTACTTTGTAATATCTTGTATTTTCTACTTAGAATTCAATAAAAACAGAGATAAAAACGACGAATATAAAATAAGTTGCGTTTTTCCAAGATAAACAAAAGACAATAAAGATTACAAAATCAATAAAATCTCAAATTATTAGATATTTTTTAAGCAAAAAATAGCAAAAAAAGCCATTTAGGCGAAAAACAAATCAATTAATTTTATTTTTAATTTTTTTACTTTACAACATAAAACCATTCACTGTATTATTCGCTCCGTTCTCAGGAACAACTCAATTCCTCCATAGTTCAGTCGGTAGAACGGCGGACTGTTAATCCGTATGTCGCTGGTTCGAGTCCAGCTGGAGGAGCCAGATTTTTGGAAATCCCGATTAGCTTTGCTGGTCGGGATTTTTTCTTTTGGGTACCAATTGTTATCCATCCCCTTTTATCTCCATCTCTTTATTTCCCGTTTCTTCTCTATTTCAAATAGCCTTGCCGACGTGATTGCCTATGCTAAAAACACAAAAAGATCAAAAACAACCCAACAAGCACATATTACGAGCAATCAAACACTTATTGTTATTTTCTGCTTTGACAAACGTGAAAAATGCCGTTATCATTCGGGCCAATTAAACGGAGTTCCTCCATAGTTCAGTCGGTAGAACGGCGGACTGTTAATCCGTATGTCACTGGTTCGAGTCCAGTTGGAGGAGCCAACTTAAAGAAAGCAGACATTAATTAAGGTCTGCTTTCTGCGTTTTTATCAACTAGTTATCCCTATTCCCTCGTTCACTAAAAACCACTCAAAGTCACACCACTTTGTTGGTAAATTTCCACCGGAAAGGAACAACGTAAAAGCAATTACTGCACTTTCCTCTGTCAAAACGAAAGTGTTTGAAATCCTTTACCATGCAATGTAAGGACAGATATAAAATCTGACCGTTTCGTTTTCTGAAAAAGGCGTACTTAACGGACTATACACTTACATTGAACAATTTTTTAAAAGCCAGTTTTCCACCGGAAGTTATGTTAACTTCTCTAAATCCCGAAGTTCTAGTTAACCAGCCTTTTTGTTCGCAATGAATAAAAAAAGCTGCACCAGCGTCACCACCAAGATGAAATCGTCGCTCACTCCAGTCAAGACAGGCACAGCATTCTTTGCGCTTTGTTTTTGGATCAAGCACAATTCCTAACTGCTGGGATTGTTTTCGGCCTTCCAAGGTTATTGATATTCCATCAGCATCAAACCAGCCTTCACCAACCATAAAATCATAAATTTCTACAGCTATTTCGCCAGCTAAATGGTCATAACACGTTCGGGCAATGCTCAGCAAAGAAGGAATGTGGGTTTTGGGTGGCGAAATCCTACTTCTGCTCCCCGATACTATCACCAGTCAATTTTAGTCAAAAAACACACACAACGTACAGATTCTCAGCAATAAAACAGTTATTACTATTTTCTGCTTTGACAACCGCAAAAAATGCCGTTAATATTCGCCCCGTCTTGAAGGAGTTCCTCCATAGTTCAGTCGGTAGAACGGCGGACTGTTAATCCGTATGTCGCTGGTTCGAGTCCAGCTGGAGGAGCCAAATTCAATTCACCCTCGTGTTGTTACTTCTATTTTTTCCTTTTTTGATACGATAATTTCCTCTACGTACCCTCACCCGGATAAGCTTAACATTCTAATTTTTCAAAATTTAGAGAATATTATCATTCAATAATAGCTATTTGGCTATTTTCACTTTATCATTCTCCTCCGGCTTAAGGATTGCTGAATCAGCATCCATCATTTTTCACTTATATTCTGGAGCCGGTTCCATGACCACTGAATCATATACAATTAAAATCCGCCGCCCTGACGACTGGCATGTCCATTTTCGTGATGGTGATATGCTAAAAACCATTGTTCCCCATACCAGCCGTTTTTTTGGCCGAGCTATCGTCATGCCCAACCTCGTCCCTCCAGTGACAGATGTTGCCAGCGCCAAAGCCTACAAAGAGAGAATAATTGCAGCTACACCGTCAGATCATCATTTCCAACCTCTTATGACTTGTTATCTGACAGATTCAACAACCAGCAATCAAATTGAGATTGGCTATAAAGAAGGCATCTTTACCGCTTGCAAACTTTACCCTGCCAACGCAACAACAAATTCTAGCCACGGTGTTTCCGATATCAAAAAAATCTACCCATTATTGGAGACCATGGAAAAAATAGGGATGCCATTGCTGATCCACGGGGAAGTTACCGCTTCTCATATTGATATTTTTGACCGTGAAGCGCGCTTTATCGAACAGGTAATGGAACCATTGCACCAGCAATTTCCTGAATTAAAAATGGTTTTCGAGCATATTACAACCAAAGAAGCCGCAGAATATGTTTTAGAAGGCAACGATAAATTAGGCGCAACATTGACACCACAGCACTTAATGTTCAATCGCAACCATATGCTGGTTGGTGGTATTCGTCCCCACCTTTACTGCTTGCCTGTACTAAAACGCAATATTCATCAAGAAGCCCTCCGGTCAGCAGTTGCCAGTGGTTGTAACCGTTTTTTCTTAGGCACGGATTCCGCTCCTCATGTACGGCACCGCAAAGAATCTTCTTGTGGCTGTGCAGGCGTTTTCAATGCTCCAACCGCCCTGGCAGCCTATGCCACTGTTTTTGAAGAAATGGGGGCAATGGAATATTTCGAGTCCTTCTGCTCCCTGAATGGCCCTGCATTTTACGGTTTGCCGGTTAATGATGGCCTTATCGAACTCACCCGCAAACCAACTCCCGTTGTTGAATACATCGAGTGTGGTGACGAAAAGTTAATTCCATTCCTTGCAGGGGAAGATGCAGGATGGGACGTAAGGGTATGTGAGTAACTTTAGCACGCTCCTTCGTGCGGAAATTGTTTTTTATTTCCGCACAATCCCGACCTGATAAAAAGCAGAAATAACCCATAACGGTTCTTCTCAGTCAGTTCTGATGCAAAAAATCCTGCTTTTTTCACTTCTTAGATTGCTAAAAAGGTTTATACTGCTAAAGGCTTATCTTAGACGAGGCCTTCTGCTCTTAGTCAATTATATCAATAATGATTCTGTAGTCTGATTAGGAGGTTATATGGGAAAAGAAAATGAAATAATTCAAACACATCCTGTTGTAGGCTGGGATATCAGCATTGTCGATGCCTATGACGCCATGATGATACGCCTTCATTACTCATCCACCCAAGATCAAACAACAGAAAATGTCAGTGTTGACAAAACGTTATGGTTAACAACAGGCGTAGCCAAACAGCTTATCCTCATTTTACAAGCCGGGATTGAAAAAATAGAATCCTCAGAATACAGCCAACTTGATCATATTAAACATTAACAATAACTAGGTTTAACACCTCCAACACATTCGGACACTCAATATATTGAGTGTCCCAAACAAACAATTGAACACATATCAACCAATAAAATTATCCATATGGTTTATTATCCTTCATAATATTGTATTATACATCCATGTTCACCCACCTAATGCTTAGTTATTAAGCTGATTATTTAAATATAACCATAGTAGAACAAGGATGTTCAAGTGATGAAACTATTAGTCATTGATGAATGCTATTACACACGTCTGGGAATTATTGAATCCCTAAAAGAAAATACAGACATCCTCTCTTTAGGCGCTGTATCAATACGGGATGCCATAAATATTTTGCCTGTCTTCTCTCCAGATGTTATTTTGGCGAATTTGACTAGTTATGGTTACTACAGTGAATATTGTGAACAACTGGAGTTATTAATTTCTTCAGTTTATGGTACTCGTAACTATATTTATGTAGACAAAACATACCCCACCAAGGAAACACCTATCCAGTTGACAAATAAAGATTTTATATTACCAAAAAAAGATCTAACGATATTACTTGAACGCCTAAAAGAAATAGCATCATATGATATTCAATGTTATTTCTCTAATTTTAGTGCATATAGTTCCATTTTTAGTCATCAGGAAAATCGTATCATCTATTATTGGATGTTAGAAATGGATACCCATAAAATTGCCAAAACTTTAAAAATTAGCAATAGTACAGTTTATTCGCATAAGAGGCATATTATAGAAAAAATAGGGGTATCTAACAAAATAGAGTTATTCTTTATTTACAATATCTTTAAATATTTTTGTTAAGCCTTTTGAATAACCTATTTTAGTATAAAATTCCCATTCACATAACAAATTATGTGAATGGGATAAGTAAGCACAGAGAATAAAGCTACAATTTGAAAGATGGGAACGAATACTACTTAAAGCACTACTATTTAATAGATTGCAGTGATGTAATATTCAAACCATCATTTAATCGATAGCGGGACTTATTAAAAATCTTAGCCCCATTCTCTCTTCCTGCACGACGGGCACGCTGTTCTTCCTCTGGCAGTTTCATCTCTTCACAGCAAGCATCGCTGCAACAGCCTTCGAAACGCGCTGCACAAGATGGGCACTGGATAAATAACAAATGGCAACCATCGTTCTTACAATTGGTATGGCTATCACACGTCGCTCCGCATTGGTGACAGTGAGCAATAACATCTTCACTAATACGCTCCCCCATACGCTCATCAAAGACAAAGTTCTTACCAACAAAACGAACTGGTAATTCTTGTTCTTTCGCTTTGCGGGCATACTCAATAATGCCACCTTCTACGTGGTAAACTTTGCTAAAGCCATTATGCAACATATAAGCACTTGCTTTTTCGCAACGAATTCCGCCAGTACAGTACATAACAATATTTTTATCTTTATTATCCTTCAGCATTTCTACAGCCATTGGCAGCTGTTCACGAAACGTATCTGATGGAACTTCAATCGCGTTTTCGAAATGCCCAACTTCATATTCGTAGTGGTTACGCATGTCGACAAAGACAGTATCAGGATCATCCAACATTTGGTTAACCTGCTCCGCCTTCAGATATTCGCCTGTTTTAGATGAATCAAAAGTTTCATCTTCAATGCCATCTGCAACAATGCGCTCACGCACTTTCATGCGCAATACCCAGAATGATTTACCATCATCTTCTAACGCAATGTTAAGGCGCAGATTATATAGTGCCGGATCGGTCTCATCCAATAATACCTTCAACGCATCGACATTCTTGGAAGGCACACTAATTTGTGCATTGATACCTTCTTTGGCGATATAAACCCGCCCAAAGACAGATAACTCGGTAAACTTTTGATACAGGCTATCGCGAAAAGTCTGTGGTGCGGAAATGGTGAAATACTTATAAAAAGAGATAGTAGTGCGCGGCTCAATTTCAGCCAACATGCGCTCTTTCAGCTCTTTGTTAGAAATACGGTTATGTAACACTGGCATGGTGTTCAAAATACCTTTTTAATCTATTGATATTTATAAATTTATGTCTTTCTGTGTCCACAGAGTGTCCACACTAGACCATGATCGACAATTTTAACTAGAAACCCCCTGTATCATACTAGGGGTTTTTTATTTTCTACAATATTACTTTTTCCTGTGATCGAAATCTATCAATCTACCATAATGGTTGAACAGGAATTCTTCTAAATTATCAGACTGATTTCACATCCATACAGTATAAAACTTGATTATCGTTTGTTGTATGCAATATTTTTCCATATATATGCTTATGAAAATCCAAGATTATCTTAATAAAAAAAATATCTCTGTACACTACTTTTGCTGACCTCATTGGGTGTTTTTGCACAATCAACACATCTCTCTGTTTTGCAAAAATCAATGAAAATGTGGCAACCACTCTCGATTAGTGATAGTGGAGATATTGTTACGCTTACGATGAATGAAGACAGGGTATGTTAGGTCAACCGCTGACATTGAAACACTCGCCGGCTAAGTTCACTCGCCGTGGTGTTGATCTTAATACCTATTGGTTTGTGCAATATGGCTATGAGACTAAGCCGTTTGAATTTAAGACGGGTCATTTGTTTCATTTAAGAGAGCCGGATATTAATCAGGAACTGTACGGCCTGCCGGAATATCTGGCGGCTATTCCGTCCATTCTGCTTAATGAAGCTTCGACACTTTTCCGTCGTAAGTATTATCTCAATGGTTCGCACGCGGGGTACATTCTCTATGCAACTTTCGCAATCTGTTTTTGTATGCCCCCGGCGGCAAGAAAGGCGGCATTCAAACTATCCCATTGTCCGAAGCCGCGGCGAAAGATGAATTTTTGAATATCAAGAATGTGAGCCGTGATGACATGTTGGCGGCGCACCGTATACCTCCCTCCGTTAATGGGGATTATCCCGCAGAATACCGGTGGGTTCGGTGACGTGGAGAAAGCGGCTAAGGTGTTTGTGCGCAACGAATTACTGCCACTGCAAAGCAAGATGAAACAGTTGAATGACTGGCTCGGGGAAGAGGTGCTCCGGTTTGGACGCTATTCCCTGGAGACGGACAAAAACGACTAACCCACATCACGTTGATGATACGACCGTCGGCGAGGCGGTCTTCTTTTGCCTGAATGAAAATGCGCAAAGTAGAATGTTTTATGCAGATAACTCATTAATGACATTTTCGATAAATTGAAAAACCAAGAAAACGGGAAATTTAAAAAATTGTATGATGATAGCATTATTAAAATTCATTACGCGCATTACTTCTTTATTTAATTAAAAAGAGATAAAAGCTAATAAATTTGATTGCAATCATTATATATGGATACTTAAAATACAACTACCATAATTAACTCATTCATTTAATATTAAAATAATTACTCCATTGCTTGATAAATACAAAAAAAACAGGGTGTTATTTTATGAAATATATCCCGTGACGTATTTTTAATAATATAAATCCTCTTCTCTTCTATTATTAAGGAAAACATCATGAGCATTATAAAGACATTTTATAACAACTCAGACGTGCCTATGTTCATAACGCTTGAGGGAAACCATCAGGGAACGCCTCATCTTCCTGCAAAGGTTAGTCAATTAATCCATTCTAAAGAAACACTAACTTTATCTGTACCAGGAACTTATATAATGAAACTGGAATATTCTATACATATGTACCATATTGGCTTTAGTATGATTTTAAAATCTATGGGACAAGAGTCGGAAGTAACCAGTCTTTTAAAACATGAAAAGTTTGTTCTTAATTATTGGTTCATCTGTAATAAAGATACGTACCCTACGTATAAAAACTGTTTTCCGGTTTCTATCATTCCGATGATTTAGTCATAATATAATATTGCTTAATATCACTAAAGGAGTTATGAAATGGGTGGCATTCTTTATAATACTAGGATAGTAATTAACCTGACTGACTTCGATTTTAACGTATCTATATACAGTCAGTATCCAATCATAACAAACCGTATAAAATCTAAGAGCAGTGCGCTTTTTGATTTTTCACATTTTTCGGAGATTCCTACGATAACTGGTATAATATTTAAAGACTCTCTAAATACATTACAATTGGAATATTTTTCAAACGAAATACAAGAACCAAATTTTGGATTTTTTCTTCAAAGTAGAACTATTACTATAGTTCAAGATGAAAACACTAAATTCAATTTTAGCTTAAGTTTCTACGAGCATTAATTTCATTGACATTTTTTAATTGCCAAGCATTAATAAAAGCAATCTACTCAAGGTAAAAGCCAGCAGATTGATATTACAACTAAGGATATATTAATATCAACATAAATCTCTCAGCTATATAATGGAGTGATGAATACGGCATATCGACGTGACCGGGACATTCTAGGCGGACACTGGCAGGGTTTATTCCTGGCATTCTACCGCTAACTGGAATTCTTTAATGGTGATAACCCGATCAAAGGATTACCAACACTGAAAGAAAAACGGGCTGAAATGACCTTTTTAGCTCATGAAGAAATCAAACTGTTACTCAATGCGTTATCAGGAGATTACAAATTGGTAGCATTGCTTTGTTTAAGCACAGGTGCCAGATGGTCGGAAGCTGCAACGTTAAAAAGTGAACAGGTGATAAATGGTGGAAATATCATTGCATTACAGCAGATTCTTGGTCACGCCAGTATTCAGCAAACCACGGTTTATGCGCATCTGTTGCCTGATTATATGCAGTTTGCTAGCACTCTTAATCCACTGAAAGGGGGGATAGGTGTATAAACATTTTAAGCAATTATAGTGACCTCAAAGTGTCCACACTAATATGTTTTTCAGTTTGTTATAATTGCTTGGCATTACTTTTTATTTAATTGATTTAAAGGGATTTTATTTCAATCAAATAAAGCAAGGTTCCATGGACGGAGCCTTAAAAGACAGGCATGGTGTACTTTCCTGAATTTCGCTTAAAAAATGAAAACTTCAATGGTCGTTCCATTGATGGCTGGATATCATAACGAAAATGGTCGTTGGAGGAATAGTGATTTATGCTTTTCCATCACGCCGATACAGTGGGATGATGACTACGATAGTCTGAGGCAGCAAAACCTTGCCAAACAGTGAATCAGGCAAATGAGTTATCACCAGATTCAATATTTAATGCCGCAAAATTTCGATATTCCACTAAAAAGTGTCACAATACACTAATACGATTTTTAGAGCCTATCTTAGGCATCTATGATTCAGACAGACGAAACCGATTCAAAATAACAAATAACATACAGAAAACACATGATACAAGCACCCCCTTTTTGTCGTTCACTTTTACATCCCCGCCACTGGCTGACTTGGTTGGGTATTGGCATACTTTATTTACTGGTTTTGCTACCTTATCCAGCGATTTATTGGATGGGAACCCGACTTGGACGACTTTCACTACGTTTCTTGAAAAAACGAGCCAAAGTTGCAGAGCGCAATCTGACACTTTGTTTCCCTGATATGCCAGCAGAGAAACGACAAGAATGGCTAGTCAGAAATTTCGAATCTGTTGGCATGGGCGTGTTTGAGACCGGAATGGCCTGGTTTTGGCCTGACTGGCGGATCAAGCGTTGGTTCAAAGTCACTGGAAGGGAACATATCCAACAAGTACAATCCACAGGCCAAGGAATTATCGTCATTGGTATCCATTTTTTAACACTGGAATTGGGAGCACGTATTTTTGGTATGCTGAACCCAGGTATTGGTGTTTATCGTCCAAATGACAATCCTGTCATGGATTGGCTACAAACTTGGGGGCGTCTCCGTTCCAATAAATATATGCTGGATAGGAAAGATGTTAAGGGCATGATCCGATGCTTAAAAAATGGTGAAATTGTTTGGTACGCTCCTGATCACGATTATGGCCCACGTAGCAGTGTATTTGCCCCATTATTCGCTGTTGAACATGCTGCAACCACGACTGGAACCTCAATTCTCGTCCGTTTGGCCAAACCTGCACTGATCCCTTTTACTCCGCGAAGGTTACCCAATGGAAAGGGTTATGAGTTAATTATTCAGCCCGCTGTAGAAAATTTTCCTCTGCAAGATGAAACAGAAGCAGCAACATTCATGAATAAGGTGATCGAAAAGGAAATTATGCAGGCACCCGATCAATATATGTGGTTGCATCGCCGTTTCAAAACTCGCCCTAAAGGTATGCCATCTTTGTATGGTGACAACGATAATATTCACTGATAAACATCATTTGGCTGTTATTTCCTAAGTAACAGCCAATATCCTCCTTCAATAATTCAGTACATCTCCTTAAAAAAGACGATCCTCGCCGTGATGGTGATTTCTCCCTGTTTTATATGGGCATCAATTTGGGATCTTTCATCGCTACGCTAATTACTGGCTGGTTAGTGAAAGATTATGGCTGGCATTGGGGATTTGGCGTTGGTGGATTGGGTATGCTACTCGCCTTGCTGATTTTCCGTTTTTATACTATTCCATTAATGCGTAGCTATGATAAAGATGCAGGGCTGGATTCCTGTTGGGATCGGCCAATGATAAAACGCAAGAATGTTGGCAAATGGGTCAGCACAATTTTAATAGCTGTCTGTGTAATTGTTGCATTGGTGGCGATGGGAGTAATTCCATTTAATCCAGTCGAAATTGCTAGGCGGTGTCCTTTAATTATATAATCTCCGATAAAAGAGTCGAATACAGCCTAATTTCACCATAACCAGGTAGTTTCGTGCTGTTTTTTCATAACGTGTTGCGATACGCCGATGTCCTTTGAGAAAACCAAAACAGCGTTCCACAACATTACGGTGACAATAAGCCTGCTGATCAAATTGAACACAACCATCACTATTTCCTTTTTCATGGATTTTATAAGGAATAATGCCCTTTATTCTCAATTTGCGCAGGTAACCGCAGAGTTTTTTTCCCGAATAACCTTTATCTGCCAGCACGGCTTGGCCAGGTGGATTTTGGTGCCATAACCGCCGCGTGAGCGACCCAACGCATTTAGGTAATCTGGCTGCTGGCCTGATTGGTGGTAATGTACGTGCAGATAAATTGGATAGCCTGCCTCAACTATTTTCCAACGTATCACTATCGTTGGTCATCTGCTCTGCTATTTTGCTTGTTTTAATCATCCCTATCCACCGTTTGATGAGCAGACTGCATGAGACAGAAGTAAAATCTTAAGTAACTTAAACTTTAGTTAAATCGCCACTAACATTCCATACCCGAATCAGAGATATTTAGTGGCATTTTGTCCAGGATTCACATTGGTTGCAAAAAATTATTATAATCATTAAATATTTTATCCCATGGAAATCACATCTTGAATAATTACAAGTTATTACCAGCTTTAGTATCAATATTGCAAACACTTAACCTAACTGAGTCATCAAAGCAATTAGGTGTTACACAATCAGCAATGAGCAAAATATTACATCAGCTGCGTGAAGATTTTCATGACAAAATTATTGTGAGGGAGGCAAATCAATTTATTCTCACCCCAAAAGGTGAAAAACTGAAAGAAAAGCTTCCGGCATTAATGCAACAATTGGATAACCTCTATGCACCAGAGATAATGGAACCAAATCTTTGTAAGAGAAAATTCACCTTAGCATCCAGTGATTATGTCGCCCAGGCCATCTTGCCATCTATAATTTCTAACATTGAAGTTGATGCTCCTAACGTGAGTATTGAATATAAATTGTGGCATAAAGACAATTTGAATAAGTTTGCTGAACAAGATATTGATTTAGTCGCAACCATTGCCGATACGATACCTGATAATTTATACGGTAAAATGATGGCTGAAGATCAACTTGCCGTTGCATTTAGAAATACACATCCCAAAACTGATAGCGATATGACTATTAACGACTATACAGAAGGTCGGCATATTTTGATTAGTGGTGGCGGAGATAAAGACAGTTTTGTCGATCAGATGTTGGCAAAGATGAACCTAAATCGCCACATTTACGCTACAGTTCCCTTCTTCCAGGCGGCCATTGAGTTATTGTTAAAAACAGATACCATGCTAACCATACCACTGCATATTGCTGCTGATTTTGCTCAAAACTATGATTTACAAATAAGACGTTTACCTATTGATATTAAAGCACAACAATACTATTTGCTATGGCATGCGAAACATCACCAAGATCCAGAGCATAGATGGTTTAGGGATATCTGTTTTCCTCTGATCAAAGCTCATCTTGAAAGAACTATCGAACATGGTATGAAATTAATTCATACCTATAAGTAGATTTTTCGTCTTTTATATATGATCTTGTTACATTAATATAATCAGCACTTTTTCATATAGATGGTAACATCTGTTATTTTCAATTTTATAATGGTAATAAATATGCTCTCTATAGAAACACTTGTTACATTTATCAGTATTTCAACCTTCCTATGCTTCTTGCCAGGTCCTGATAATCTTTTAGTTTTAAGTCAGTCTGCAATAAATGGATTCAAACATGGAGTATTAATTACCATTGGATTATGTATTGGATTAGTAATACATACTTATTTAGTTTCATTAGGCATTGCAGCAATAATACAAGCTAATACGATGGCCTTTGAAATTATCAGGCTATTGGGTGTGTTTTATTTAATTTATCTGGCTTGGGGAGCCTTTAAGGCAAGGCCTATTCATCTCAACAGCAACAGTTTTAATGACACAAAAAAACTCATTAAAAAAGGTTTGATTATGAATTTATCAAATCCAAAAGTAATTATTTTCTTTTTAGCTTTTCTGCCTCAATTTACTACTGACAATACAATTGCTACTCCAGTATCTCTTCAATTATTATATCTAGGTTTAATATTTGTCGTAATTGCTTTTATGGTATTTACTCTAATATCCTATTTATCCGGTTTTTTAAATAAAGCAATATCCAGTAAATCATCAATACAGATTGCTCTTAATAGAGTTACTAGCTTGATATTTATGGCATTAGCCATTAACTTATGTATTAGCCAGTTTTAAACAAGAATATATCACATGCTCTTAAACCATGTTTGACAAGATCGAATGTAATCCCCTGTCGGTTGCTGCTAAATTTGCGAATCCTTTCGCTATTTTCAGCATCCTTACACACTATTTCACAGCTTTTGTTACATTTATGAAACTGGCGTAAACCTATGTTAACTGCCAGTTAACTCAATTAATAGTAAGCATAACAAGCATCTTCAATATCAGAATAGGAATAACCATTCCCTTGTTCTTTCTCTAATTTCTGCCTTGTTTCCCTATAGCAACGGCGTTTATTCTGCTCTCTGAAATGCTGCATAATGTCGTCTTGTGGCTTATGGGAAAATTTAGGCTGTTGCTCACTCCAGTCATAAGAAAGCTTCCAGCTCTCTTTATCAAGTCTATTGTGATGCTTATTAAATTTATCATTATATTCTTTCTGTTCATTCTCCCGCTTCTCGGCTAAGGCATTATCTTTAGCCAGTTTT
Source organism: Xenorhabdus ehlersii (assembly GCF_003610465.1). GTDB lineage: Bacteria > Pseudomonadota > Gammaproteobacteria > Enterobacterales > Enterobacteriaceae > Xenorhabdus > Xenorhabdus ehlersii. The sequence continues at coordinate 615,323 of NZ_RAQI01000002.1, forward strand.
TCGGTGTTCCAATTCCCACTATCCAGTGTGTCCCTCTTTTTCAGGTACTCTTCTGAGGGTTTGTTATCCGCGGGTATATCGCTTTGGTAGCTTAAATCCAATGCCAGAGCTTGAGAAAACCACACTGACAAAATAAAAAATAGGCAATGAGATCCTTTGATTTTCATATTCTTCCTTATCAGAACTATAACAAATGATTATTATTAATAATCGTTATCATATTGTGCATCACGGCTTCAGAGAAAGTTTAAGTCTTCGCTAACAACTGCTGGCTCAATTAATAAAAACCTCACGCCTCTTTTGATTTGTTGTCCTATAGCAATGACGTTTAGTTTACCCTCTGAATACGTTCAGTTTTGTTTCATGAAGCGTTCTATATCTCGCTTTAAATCTTGCGGATTGGGGGGATAATCCTTAAAGCTAAAACTGTTCGACCTATACCAATCAGAAGATCGATTATTATACTCTTTCTGTTCATTTTCCTGCTTTTCGGCTAAGGCATTATCTTTAACCAATTTCTCCCTGTCCCAATTTCCATCGTGCAATTTGTCCCTTTTTTTCAGGTACTCTTCTGAGGGTTTGTTATCCGCAGGTATATCGCCCTGGTAGCTTAAATCCAAAGCCTGAGCTTGAGAAAACCACACTGACAAAATAAAAAACAGGCAATGGGATCTTTTGATTTTCATATTTTTCCTTAATGGGAATATAACAATGACGTTTAGTTTGCACCCTGAAAACGTTCAGCTTGTATCCGGAAGAATTGCATCTCTTGGCGAAGGTAATGCTGTTGAATATCGGGATAAGCATTAAAGCTCTGCGCATACCAATCAGGAGGAAGTCTTAGGCTCTTTTTCTCAAATTTGCCATTATATTCATTATATTCTTTCAATTCCTTCTCCCCCTTCTCAGCTAAGGTAATAGCTTTAGCCGGTTTATCCATGTTCCAATTTTCGTAATCCGAACTGTCCAGGCTGAATCTCTTTTTCAGGTATTCTCCTGAGAGCCTGTTATCTACGGGTATATCGCCCTGGTAGCTTAAATCCAAAGCCTGAGCTTGAAAAAACCACACTGACAAAATAAAAAACAGGCAATGGGATCCTTTGATTTTCATATCCTTCCTTAATGAAACTATAACAACAAATTATTATTTAATAACCATTATCACCTAAGGTCAACACTACAATTTCTGTGCATTTTGCAACCAAAAAAATAACTCTTTACAAATCAATGTCGTTTCAACATTCTGTGATTTACTTTTCATTATAAAAATTAAGTGAGATTCTGATGCATCCATACCCTATTTATCACGTCGATGCCTTTACGGAAAAATCGTTTTCTGGCAATCCCGCTGCGGTTGTCTTACTGGATAAATGGCCAACAGATGAAACGCTGATTTCTATCGCTGCTGAAATTGGCCTGCCAGAGACCGCTTTTCTGGTAGAAAACCACTTACGCTGGTTTACACCTAAAGTCGAAGTAGATTTATGTGGACATGCAACGTTGGCGACCGCGTTTGTCCTCATAACCCATCGCAACATCCAAGAGAAGTTACTCACATTCAAAAGCCGCTCCGGTGAACTCCGAGTTTCTCATCAAGATGGTGTTTTTACATTGGATTTCCCTGTCGCCGATTGTCATGAAGAAAATGACCTCATCCCTGTCATACAAGACGCCCTGGGACAAAATGTTTCCGCGGTATTAGCTTCACATGATCGTTATATTTGTGTTTTAGATTCCGTAGAACAGATCATCAATACCCACCCCGATTTTAATAAGATTGCAGCCCTGCCCTTGCCAGGACTTGCCATTACCGCTCTCGGTGATTCGTTCGCTGATTTCGTTTCTCGCTATTTTGCACCAGCTAAAGGTGTCAATGAAGATCCTGTTACAGGCTCCAGCCATTGTGTTCTTGCCCCTTTCTGGGGAAAGCGGCTCAATAAAACTGAGCTTCATGCCCGCCAATTATCAGAACGAGGCGGTGAGTTGTTATGTCAAATAGATGGAGATCGTATCTACCTGACGGGTAAAGCAAGACTCTTTTCACACGGTGAGATACTGCTTGAGAATATATAATTCCTTATTTTTGATAAAAAAACTGGCACAAAGTCACAATAGATAAAAGTTATCTGCAAGAAAAAGCCCTATTGGTATTTAAAGGATAAACTAGCTATGGTCAGCGGAATAAATTCTGCTGACCAATAATGACAACTATCTACATTAACTTTGATTACGCACCAGTAAATCTGAATTAATTTCCGAGATTGATCTCGCTCCGGTTAAGGTCATCGCTACCCGCATCTCTTTCTCAATCAGATCCAACAAGTTAGAAACGCCTGCTTCACCTGCCGCAGCCAACGCATAAACAAAAGCACGCCCCAGCAAAACGCTATCCGCGCCCAGAGCAATCATTCTCACTACATCCAATCCGGTCCGGATACCAGAATCAGCGAGAATGGTAATGTCGTTTTTGACTGCATCCACAATCGCAGGTAAGGCGCGTGCCGTTGATAAAACACCATCAAGCTGACGTCCGCCGTGATTTGAAACCACAATGCCATCAGCCCCAAAACGGACAGCATCTTTAGCATCTTCTGGATCAAGGATGCCTTTGATAATCATTGGCCCTTTCCAGAAATCACGGATCCATTCCAAATCTTTCCATGAGATTGATGGATCAAAATTATTTCCCAACCAGCCAATATAATCTTCCAATTTAGTCGGTTTGCCACGATACATAGAAATATTGCCCAAATCGTGTGGCTTACCCCATAATCCTACATCCCATGCCCATTGAGGATGAGTCATCGCCTGCAAAATACGACGCATGGTTGCATTCGGGCCACTCATACCGGAATGTGCATCACGGTAACGCGCCCCAGGTACTGGCATATCAACGGTAAATACCAGATTTTTGACTCCCGCAGACTGTGCCCTTTCCAGTACATTGCGCATAAAACCACGATCTTTTAGCACATAGAGCTGAAACCAGATTGGGCGATCTATTGCAGGAGCGACTTCTTCAATCGGACATACTGATACCGTCGACAAAGTAAATGAGATCCCCTTTTTGGCTGCGGCACGTGCAGCTTGCACTTCACCACGACGCGCATACATTCCTGCCAGTCCAACAGGGCCAAGTGTCACCGGCATTGACATTTTCTCGCCGAATAAGCTGGTTTCCAGGCTTAATTCGGACATATCCTTCAATACACGCTGGCGTAATTCAATATTGGATAAGTCTGTGGTATTACATTTAAGGGTATGTTCTGCGTAGGCTCCGCCATCAATATAGTGGAACAGAAAAGGCGGTAACTTAGCTTGTGCTGCATCCCGATAATCAGTTGAAGCGGAAATAATCATAATATCTATCCTAATGTAAAGTTATTCACACATTTTATGGCATACCATTTCGTTTGATCACCTTTATCTCCAACGTATTAAAAGTTAAAAGGTTTTTCTACACTAACAATAAAATCATCAAAATAAGCATATTGTTCCACTGGTGGCGCCCAATCCAGCGTAGAGCCACCAACAAAAGAACTCCATTTTATTGCATCAATAAAAACATCATCTTTATTTCTCAACTTGAGATTATCCGTTCTAAAAACCTCTTGATTATCGACATATTGGATATAAATACCATCATGTTTACCGATACTATTCAGCTTCACATATTGTGTCAGGGTATACCAAATATTTTTCTTTAAAAAAATTTTTAATTTAACGTAATCCCCACATTGTTCATTTTTTTCCGAGTAATAGAGATAACCAAATAACTCACCAGCTTTTCTCCACATCACGCGACTGCTGAAACCATCGAAACTGTCATTATCAATACAACCTGACGGATGATCACCACCAGCTAATCCTGGTAGTTTTCCACCTTTAACCCACATAAATTCTTTACTGAACATCACCCTATACTGTAACCATAACGCTTCATGCTCACCATTAATCGGTGCGTTGAATGAGGTACCGGCCTCAGAACCAACAGCATTGGCAAGATAAGTGAGCTCTAATACTTTGTTGTTATCATCTTGAGGATCAATAACGATATTTAATCTTCCCTGACGAAGACCAGACGATGATGTAGGTGAAATCCCCCAATCAGATTTGAAATCTTTAGCAGAGTATTGCCCTATCTTGTGTGCAAAATTTACATTAATCAAATTATCATTAGATACAAGAGAAAAATGAATTGGCACCATAATTAGCTCCTTGGTAAATTATATTTATACTTTCACATAAAGCTCCAAATAGAATAAGAAAAATCAGAAAAAACAATCTAAAATATATTTTTATATTGTCCCTGTTTGAAATGACAGTCAAACCTTATAGCCGACAAACTATATTTAAAATAACTCACTAGTCTTTTATATTTAATATCTCCCTCCAGAATAAAAACAATAAACTGGAGGGTTAAAAGCTACCATTTATCTATACTCATTTTGAGAGCATGTTTTCCAGAATATCATAAATAGGTAACAAACGAGTGAATCCATCCCTATTAAGGAAATGTCCACCATTATCAATATTAATCACTTCCGTTTGCAAAGAATGAGCCAGAATCTGGGAGGATTGCGGAGAAACAATTTCATCATCAGATGAAATAAGTGAAAAACGGTGTTCGGTTACCTCACGCAAGAAAGCATAATCTAACGGTTCAACAGTAAAAGAATCCAATTCTGGTAAAGTAATTTGAGAAGAGTCAAATCCAGAGACCAAAATATATCCACCAATACGAAGATGCCGAGAACGCATCGATTCTAAATGCCGCAATAGCGTAATACAACCGAGACTATGACCAACAAAAATCGAGCCTTTGTCTACTTCAGGCACGATATCCATCAACATCTTAGCCCAGGCTTCAGGTTTAGGAGATGATGTATCAGGCATTGTGGGTATGATAACCTCCGCACCCTGTTCAGTAAGTTTCTCTTTTAACCAAGGGAACCAATGTGATGAAGGTGAAGCAGTATATCCATGAACAATAATTATTTTTTTGCCAGAAAACTTCCCTTGACCACTTATTTTTTCTGATATCACTAATTTTCTCCTATTTAATAATTTATCTATTTGGAGTCAACCATCTAATTATTAAGAGCTTGAAACTGAGATAAGTCAATAATCAAATACATGATCATAAGTTAGTTACCACTTAACTCATACATTCCGAATAAAATTCTTTATCCTTGCGCTAAAAACGGCTGGCTGTTCTATAGGGAACATATGCGTCATCCCTGTGATAATTTCCGATTGACAATTGGGAATGTTTCTTGCTGCTGACACACTAACAAGTTGAAACAATGGACGAGAGTATTCACCATAAGCAACATGCACTGGCAATTTTATCGTCCCCAAAACGTTTACGCTTATATCTGGTTTCTCATTCTGATTCAATTGCTTAATTACCGTATCTGCTTGGGCTAATTGAGCCATACGCACAGCTTCAGGTTGTGATGCAAAATAACCTTTTTGATTTCCTGAACCATCAATCAGAATTTCCACCATTTCAGTCAGTTTTCTTTTTCCTATTAATGCAAATAAAGGGCCAAACATAGCTTGAGCATCTACCATAAATAGTGCTAATTCATCCTTGGTTAAATAAGAGGGATATCCAAGCTCATAAAGAAAAAGACTACGAAACAATTCAGGAGCTTTTAATACTGCTAATAATGCTACATCAGCGCCATAAGACCATGCGACCAGATGTAGCGGAGAACAGCCTATTTTACGGATAACTTCAATAACATCATTAGCATGAGTTTCAATACCAAAGTTACCCACTTTTGCAGAACCTCCAAAGTGGCGCAAGCTCAAAGCTATTGGTGACACTGTATCTTCCAATTCGATCATATGTTGATGCCACATATAACTATCAGCCAACGCACCATGCAGAAACAATAAGGGTGTTTTAGTATTCTCATGATTATGGAGATACACAAATTGAGCATCATTAACAGTGATTTTCTTTTCTTGATATCTGATCATTGCTTTTCCGTTATAGCGTATTGTCTATTTTTTATATAAAAATACCCTGAATTTTCTAAATTGCTGCTTTGTTATTAGATTATAATTTTTAGCCTATCCTGCTAGTTTTCTCGCTTGTTTTTCGAGCCAAGAAACCACTGCATAATTATTGAACAAGTAAAAATGCCCTCCTGTGAAAATTTGTTGCTCTATTGGCGCCGGTAACACTCGCCACCATTCCGCCAAACGAGAAACAGGAACTCTATTATCCCGATCTCCTCCTATCACATAGGTTGGGATATTCAACTTTACTTTCGGTAATAAAGACAAAGAATCCAACAAAATGAGATCGTTTTTCATTGTTTTGATTACATAATTACGTAATTCTGGGTTAGCAAGAATATCTGTAGGTGTTCCTTCACATTGCTCAAGAATATTCAAAACATAAGAGTCAGAATATTCCTCACATGGCTTATTTTTAAACCTTTCGGGATCAGTAAAACCACGGGCTGAGATAATAAGTGCTAGTTGCTTTTCTGGTAATTCACTCTCCAGCCTACGAGCAACCTGATAAGCCAGTTCTGCACCCAAACTGTGCCCAAACAGTAATAAAGGTTTATCCTCTCCTAACCTTAAACGCTTTATTGCGGCAAGGATATCAGACAAAATAGTTTCAACATCCACCTGAAAAGGCTCTGAAACACGCATTCCCCTACCTGCAAGCTCCAAACAATAAACCTCGATAAATTCCGATAACTTGTGAGCCAACTCAATGTAGGAAAAACAAGAGCCTCCGGCGTGATGAAAAAATAACAGTTGTGCTCCGGCCTCTGGCCTTTTAATCGCAGAAAATAAAACTGAATCAGACAAGATGAAGTTCCTTTAGCAGATAAGAGATATCCCATGAATTCTTCAAGCTATTGCTTTGTTGTTTACAACTGTAACTTGAAATCGATTGAATATAAATAACTTTGAAAAACACTCATTAGGGAAAGAATAATAACTATTTATTTCCTTTTCTATAACAGAAAAAATTGATTAGCTTATAATTATTAATTAACTCACAATGTTAGATTTGATGCGGTTGCGTGCAAAGCAAAAGAAAATCAGTAAATGCCTAAGACATAGATAACGTGATGATTACAATGAAAAGTATAGAGCCTATCAGATCAGGCTCTATACTTAAGTTTATATCTTTAATTTATCGCGCACAGCCATTAATGCAAACCCGAGTAAGTTGAGGCCATCCCACATCAAAGGGTTATTAATGTTAAGGGTGTCTTCTGATAATCCGATCCCCCAAATGCGGTCAACGGGACTAGCCTCAACTAATATTTTATCCCCAGTATTCAATAAAAACTCTGCCAAGGACTTGTTTTGAGAAAACTTCGCTAAGTTTCCTTCAACCACTATATTTAACCGATGTTCATCCCAAACCGACTGGTTAAACCCACGTATTTCACGCCCATATGCTTTTGCCGCACCTGGATTTTTAGCATTGATAATTTTTTTCAGCACTTCGTGATCATTAAACAAACGGGCTTTACCTGCCATCATATAATGTTCCGCACTGACATATTTTATATTATCAACAATAAATGGAGCTGGATACCACTGACTTAAACAAGACTTAGTTATGTGGTTGGAATGATTGGTTTTATGCCCCCAGAAAAAAAGATATATTCGTATTATTCTGAAATTATTTAATATTCAATTTACGGCCAATGGCAAATACAGAAACCAATCCCACCAAATCTATAGTGATTAAAGTACCCGCAAATAATATTTCTCCTCTAAAAGCAAAAACTGTCGCAATGATTAAAATAAATATGGTAATGAAAAAGCCCATCCATTGCCCTCGTCTATCCCTGTTTATCACCCCATCCAACGCCTTATTCTGCTTTTCATGTTGAAAAACCTGCTCTTTTTCTCTGAGAGTAAATACTCTTTCAGCGTAACCTGGTAAAATTGTTTCATAACTCTTCAATACTTCAGGGGATGGAAATGAATCAAGACAATGAGATATCTCTTTATTTTCGAGTAAATATCCATCCGATGAATCAGCATCTAAAGCATTGCGGTAATCATTTACGGGCATAATGTCAAGAATGCTCCCTATCGCTCTGAAGTAATGACCAATGTTAAAGTTCACGATTTCTCCCCCAGCAATATACACAAAAAACGCTTTAATAAAATCAGTGAGATAATTAAGTTCAACCTATAATAGAGATGAATTAATCGTACTTCTGATATCTTCGTTATTCACAATACACCTTGCTTTTGGCTAGGGAACGGGCGGCACTCTTCAGCTTTGTAGGTTCCATCTTCTTGACGAATCAAAAATATTTTCCGGCCTGAACGCAATGCCTTACTGATCGCTGTTTGATGAACACCTACTAAACGTGCTGCTTTAACTTGACCATTCAACTTTACATACTCTGATAATGGGATTTTTTCCATACGATTTCTCCTTCCCTCAAAATAATATCTAAAGTACTAAATATTTCAATACTTTTAGTATTTATCATTTTAATAGCGTTGGTATTAAAATGATCCCATGAAAAAGAAACTTACAGCAGAACAAATTGCAGATGCAGCACGCTTAAAAGAGCTATTTGAGTCTAAGAAAAAACAGCTCGGCATCTCTCAGGAAACGCTTGCAGAAGAAATTGGCAAGACACAAAGTGCAATTTCACACTATCTCAACGGGATAAACGCCCTTAACTTGGAGATCGCGGCCTATTTTGCCCAAAAACTGGAAGTCAAAATTGCAGATTTCAGTCCATCGCTAGATAAACAAGCAAGAAAACTTGTCTCTGTTCTTTATGGTGATAATGCTGCATTTGCCAGTCATATGCTCCTACATAAGCAATATCCATTACTCGACTGGGTAAATGCAGGTAATTGGTGCGAAGATCCCGCACCAAAGTACCAAACAAACCGCACAGCAAAGGTATATGAAACCTGTGTTGAATGTTCACAACGTGCTTTTTGGCTGGAAGTAAAAGGTGATTCAATGGTATCGCCGAATGGGCTAAGCATCCCGCAAGGCATGATTATTTTAGTTGATCCAGAAGTTAAGCCGACTCCCAACAATTTAATCGTAGCAAAACTCGATGGAGAAAAAGAACTGACTTTCAAACAACTGATTACAGAAGGATATGATACGTTTTTAAAGCCATTAAATCCCCAATACAATATGATTCCCCTTAGCAATCAAGTACATATTATTGGAGTAGTTGTGGAAGCGAGGATTGGGAAATTACCTTAAAAATAGTAAGTTGTCTGAGAATGATTAACTAGACTTACTCGTTATCAAATGACATTAGCAGTTATGAAAACAGCATTATCAGCAATGATCGGGGTACTATCTATTTTTTGTTATAAAATCAATCTAATATATTGATTTAACAAGCTATAGAGTGTTATTCGACCCCGATCGAGTGGTAAAACCGGAGTTTACTACTAGTTGTAAAAACAAGCACCAACATTTTTGCTAGATTTCATTACTGATTCCGTGTGTCAGGTACAAATTGTCAGTATCAATGTCCCTATCAAATATGACATATCTTGGCAAAACTTCGCCTTTAATCCACATTCTTATGCTGCAATTCGCTTGAGTCACTTCAACATCATAATGATCAATTTTATAACGTAAATCAGGATAATGCTCATCAAGCGCTAATAAAACTCTCTCTTCCAAGTTCATACTCATAAATCTACCTCCCATTTTTTTAAAAGATAGCTTTAAGTAATTTACTGTTTTATTTAGACTATAGAAAGATTATCATACATAGGAGGAAATTATGATTGAAAATCACTTAAATATACTCATTAAAGCAGCTTTTATTGAGAATATGGCCCTAAGTTTCTTCCTTGGAATGTGTACTTTTTTAGCTGTTTCTAAAGAGGTTAAAACTGCATTCAAACTGGGTATAACAGTCACAGTATTGCTTATATTATCCAATCAAATCAATAACTTAATTTATAATTACATACTCAAAGAGAATACGATCATTGAAGGAATAAATTTATCATTTCTTAGTTTTATAACCTTTATTGGTGTTTTATCTGCTCTTGTCCAAATTTTGGAGATGTTTCTAGATAAGTTTATTCCCTCCCTTTATCACTCACTAGGAATTTTCTTGCCATTGCTCACTATCCACTGTGCGATTTTTGGCGCCACTATATTTATGGTTGAGCGAAACTATAATTTTGCTGAATCTATTACTTATGGCGCAGGTTGTGGCATTGGCTGGATGCTAGCGATTATTGCCCTGGCCGGACTACGAGAAAAAATGAAATATTCAAATATACCCAAAGGATTAAAGGGATTAGGAATTACTTTTATCACTGTCGGCCTTATGTCACTTGGATTTATGTCATTCTCTGGGATATCGATTTAATAAAATCAATAAATTAACTGAGAAAAGCAAAAAAGCCCCGCAAACGCGAGGCTTAAATAGTAAATACAATACAGCCCTTTCGTGAACTGTAATAATAAAATTAGATTCATCGTACTTTACCGGACAACACAGCACAAATCCTCAAAATGAAATAATCCGTATAGCAGTATTCGTAAACCATTCACTTAATAACTTTGATCTGTTTGTTTTTGCTCCCCATTGCTAATAAAGCAGGACAGACAAAGTACTACTGTTGCCAGAAGCAGGCAGTAAGCGATAATCGGCCAGGTAGTAGCATTGGATAAAATTGTAATGGTGAGTGTTCCACCTATTCCCAACAATAACCCTCCCAGACAGGAATAGAATGCTGTTGCAGTTCCGGCCATATGATCAAAACCTTGTAGTGCGCCATTAGGTGCTACTGAAATCGCCATAGAGATCCCGACAGCGACAAGCCACATTGGGACGATGAAGCCAATTACCGACTCAGGTATGAGCGTTTCGCCAACAGATAGCAACAACGCTCCTGTCATCAGGCAAAACATTCCCACCCGCAACGTATTTAGGGTTCCCCATCGGGTAATCAAACTACCCACACTTTGCGCAGTCATCATCATTGCGATAGCCACAGTTGCAAATAGCAAACTGAAAGTAATTTGTGATAATCCTTGTCGGCTCATCATTACCCAAGGGGCAGTTGAAAAGAAGACGAAGAAGCTCCCCAAGCCTGCACTGTAACAGAGTGTGTACATCCAGAAATTCAGACGTTTTACAGGAAGAAGTAATTGTGACCACGGTAAGTCTACCGTCCATTGCCGCCGAGTTTCTGGACAGAATTTCCAGACCACAATAACCGTAACTGCCATCGCACATCCTAATAAACCAAAGATTGCGCGCCACCCCAACCAAATGTCAATCAGTGTTCCGAGCAAAGGAGCTACTGCTGGAACCATGGCAAGCATAGAGCCGAGCAAGCCATAGATCACGTTGATTTCTTTACGGCCCGAATAGATATCGCGTACAGCCGCGAACATGGCTACGAGACATGCTGAAGCCCCACAGGCTTGAATAATGCGAAGACCCAAAAAAACTTCGGGGGATGAAGTAATGGCAAGGCCGAATGAAGCAACCGTATAAGCAATTCCACCGCTAAGCAAAACAGGACGGCGGCCAAACCGATCTGATAGAGGGCCAAATAGAAGCTGGCCGACTCCTAACAGGATCATATATGCAGTCAGCGTTAGCTGGATCGTTCCTATTCCGGCACTAAGTGCATCAGCGATGAAAGGCATTACGGGCAGATACATATCCATAGCCAGTGATGCCAGTAAATTGAATGGTGATAACAGTAATACTGTGGCGGTAAGAGAATATTGCCAGAAAAAATCTTTTGATTGCACGAATCCATCTCCTAAAGTTAAGGATTTGGCGGCGTGCTCATAGAATTAAGTGCTTCTTGAGAACGCCGCAACAACCGAAAAAAACTGTGGTTGCTGCGGCTTATTTATCTGTTTTGTGCTTATTAAGGGTACTCATATATAGGTTATCCTGTAGTGAATTCGTATCGTAAGATCTCATGCTGAGATGCAAAGAGCCTTAAATTATGGGTGGTACTTTATAGACGGGTGGTGCTTTATAGATAATAGTTCATCTTCAGATGGATAACTAGATGGTGTCGTCATGAGAAATTTCGTGCAATAATAATGCCCCATCATTCCATCATAAGAGTTGATTAACCATGAGTACACCTGCACACCGCCGCCACGATTAAAGCGCTCGTTAATATTTTTAATTGTGCATTCTACGCAGAGTGGCTACAAAAAGATGATGAATTCAAAGCATTGGTCAATAAAGGAACAGATTTAGGTATCCCACTCATTAAAGAAATAAAATCCCATCAACTTCCTAATGGAAACATACCTGAAGAATTTGGATCAAAGATTCCGATGGTATTGCTAACCACTCTTTTTTCATCTTCTCCAGAATTTTCGCTAGGAATGATGTACACAACACTTAATCAAGTAAATAAAGCTACTATTTTTCGAGATGAAGCGGGAAATTTACGAGCAGATAGCGAATCGCGTAAACTTTTGCTTCAGAGCTATAACGAGTCTAATTGCAATAGGCTTGCTTACCCGGACAAATAATCGCCACAAGTCAACCATAGAAATATTTCAGCAGTTGGAGATAAAAGTGCGTCAGTACCCAGGATGTATTACATATAATCTGACTACCACAGCGAACAAGGACGATATTGATGTTTCTGCAATGGATTAAGCGGGCTCTTATCTGGATGATAAAGGATATTTTTAATGATATCAGATGGATGACGTCAACAATGTTTGGGTTATTCGCTCTCATTGGCTTGTTTGTTGCACACGAATTCAAATTAACTCTGTTCTTTTTTGTTCTGGCAGTAATCCCCTGCTTCCCTGAAATTTGGCGGTTCCTGAAAGCCAGGATAAACAATAAAAATAGGTGACTTTTAAAGACCAATAGTGTTTATCTATCAAGTTAGTATCATGAAGTTTTTTCTCTTACTAATTACAGAATGTATCTATGATATATAGTGCGGAGTTTCGCGGTGTTGATCGTCATTTCGATGAGTCTATCCCGCGTATAGATATTAATCAGTTTGCAGGTGATTACTCACTGAGCGAGAGAGTTTCTATTTGCAAAGATGACTAGTTATTCCTGATTCTCAATGTTTATACTGAAATTGATAAAGATGGTTTTTTATGTGAATAATGCTTTAAGCAAATTCTAATTGGTGAACAAAAAATAGCTATATTACATGGTAGGCATGTTCATCTACACTTGCATTTCATAGTCGCTTATTCAGAAGTGGCAATGTTTTCTCCGATTTCAAATCGGGAAAATCAGCTTTCTCTTTTAGCGGGTTCATTGGGCGAAAATTTGGCTGATGGACAGGCCAAAGTAAGCATATCGATAACAGATCGGTACTTTAAATATGCTGAGCTATTTTTAACCATATCTCTTAAAGAGGGTAGCCCCTGTGTTCGTTTCCATTGCCTCCGTTTCAAGCGGAACGATGATATAGCACTAAACCTGCATCATGCAGAAGATAAGTAATATCAAGGTATTAAAGGTGGTTTTACGTGAAAAAAGCCGCATTAAGCAGCTTTGAATAGATTGGCTGATTTAGTTCAGTCTGACTATCTCACACTACCGAAGCATTTATAACTACAGTATTCAGTTGTTCGGAATAACCAAATATGTGAAACTCATGTCAAATAACCATCAGTAAATATTATAAGGATTTAATATGTCACAATTTAAAAAATTACCACTCGGAGATAAGACACCTCGAGCATTCATCTTTGGTGGGATATTTTTACTCGCGCTATCAATTTTAAAGTGGATGACATCTGAAATTGAAGTGGACTGGCTATATAACTCATTTGAAAGTTTACTAGCCATTTATTTTGTCACTCTTGGGTTCAGATTACGTAAAAAGTACCGAAGTAATAACGAGTAAGTTTGAACTAAACGGAATTACCGGATATTTGAGCTTGTAGAGATGGTTTGCCGGTTGGAATTAAAATCCATCGAAATCATCGCACGATTCGAATTCATCTTTCATGGGGTGTTCTCTTTCCTACTAAGAATCATATTAACCACCTGATTTATATAGCATGAAGGGACGTTCTCTAATCCCAAACAGTATGTTGACCGAAACATATCAAATCACACCTAATATATTGATTTAACTATGATATAGGTGTTGAGCGGCCCGTTCTAACCACTTGATTTTGTTCCGTTATGGGAGCTTCTTTATTGATGATTTAATAATCTAAGCAGGCTCTCTGAAGTATTAATTTTCATCAGTCTTCTGACAAACTCTATTAATTCTCTACCTGTCATTTTATGTCATCCTGCCAACAAAACATGCTACCTATCAAATATTAGTCAAGCCGTATTTTCCCGTATTGATGAACCCTTTTGTTGATGTTCACCGGCGGAGAAGTCTCCCACCGCCTTCATGTTATTTAGCAATGTGTATTGTTGATTAGATGAGGGAATAATTATGCAAGATAAGAAGCCTGATGTACCTGTCTCAGAAGATGGCAATCTCGTGATTGTTACAACACCGGAATATGTCAAAGAAGCGATAAATGAGCACGCCCAAAGCCGTAACCATCCAAATGCAACATTACAGGATAAAGGTTTTGTTGTCCTGAGTAATGATACTGGCAGTGATAGCGAAACGATGGCTGCAACACCCAAAGCAGTGAAAGCAGCATATGACCTAGCCAATACTGCAAACAATAATGCCGGTGACCGTGTTCCAATTGGGCGTAAAGTTAATGGTCATGCCCTATCTGCTGATATCACTCTGAACGCAGAGGATGTCGGAACTTACACTAAAGCAGAAACTGACTCTCATATCAGTGAAGTGAACACATTAGCAACCACCGCAAATCAGAATGCTATCAATGCCAATACCAATGCCGAAAGTAGGCTAGCTAAAAATCAGAATGGGGCTGATATTCCTAATAAACAAGAATTTATTAGTAACATAGGCGCAGTATCCGAAAATGGTGGAGTTTATCCAGGCTCTTTCCAATTTCAACAAATAGAAACAACACCGAAAGAAGCGAACCCTGTAAAGATCGTATCTGCGCCTCATCAAGAAGCTAATAAGCTTGTAGCCTTCACTAATTATGGTTGGTACTGCAATGATATTCAAACAGGTATTGTACGAGGTGGTAGCTCTGATACTTTAGGATATGCAGTAGACATTAACACTCGACGTGCATTCACAGTAGATCCGTGGGGGATAGGCGTAAATCCAAACATACCAAGGGGAGGTATAAATATGTTCCGACCCAATGGAACATTTTGGAGGATAGAAGGGCTCCCTAATGATGAAAAGACTTTGCTTTACTTTCTAGACAGAAATGCAGCAGGAAATAAAAACGAATCTGTTCAAGCCCTACCAAAAGGATTTGGTACCATTATGTCAACCTCTCAGCATTATATTGATGCTAGCGGATTTGTGAAAAACATTACCCCGGTAATCAATCTATTTTCTGATGGTTCGCTGAAAAAAAATGGTGGCTCTGAAGGTGCAACTGCTGAACGAGTCTCCAAGGGTATTTACCATATTAAAGGTGTTTCCGGTTTTAATACCAGAGATATATGGAGCAATATAGAGATACCACTTTGCCTGAACAAATTACCACTAGTTTGGGTAAATCACGAAACCCTACCCGATGGCTCTATCAAATTAATGACCTACCACCGCGAACATTCAGACGCTCCCATTTTCGCCAGAAATATACGGGAAGGTTACTCAGACGGTGATTTAATCGATATTCCCGATGGCAGATTTATTTCTGTCCGGGTGCAAATGCCGGACACTAAATAACTACAATTTTAATTCTTCTTCCGCTTTCAAAATATAATTCGAGGTAATGCTATGTATGATTGGACTGGAACTGTTTCTGGAAAACTTCAACAAGGTCAACCCACGGGACTTGTACTCAAAAAAGGTGACGTGATCTCTATTACTGCTTCGGGATGGGTTCGGTACACTCTTGATAATACAAACCCTTGGTCTGCCCCTCAAGGCGTACCTCCTCGCCCTCCCGGAGGGGCTTTAGTCGCAAAGATTGGCGACAACACCTATGAGATTGGCAATGGAGTTCTCCACAGGACAGTTCCCACAGATGGTGAGTTAACCCTTATATTTTTAGATAGCGCTTATGAAGATAATTCTGGTGGCTTTGATGTCAACGTTAAAATAGAGTCACGTTATTATCCTCTTCAGGAAATCAAATAAATAATCTTAAAGATAACCCGCAATTTTTTGCGGGTTAATCATTCCCTTACTCCACCAATTCAGTATGATCAAGATCAGTGGCAACCTCCACCACCTTCTGCTTCACATTCCACACTGAATTTTTCGGCATCTGGACACGGACGTCTAGGACGTCTAACATCAAGCCTCACCAAACGGCGGTATTTCATGATATTGCCGCTTCCTGCTGTCGTTAATTTATAGTGAATCTTATTGTTTCTTATTTTGCATCATTAATTTTATTTGCTGCATATATTGCAACAATATGACTGTATAAATTATCAGCGATTGAGGTGTAAGTATGAAAATCGATAACAAAGCCATCTTACTGACTCGTCAGCAGATGGATGCCCTACGCCAGATACAGCGGGACGAGTACAGCCGTTCAGAACTGGGTATTAAACCCACGCTTCACGAAGTGGCTCGCAAGCTAGTAGACAAGGCTTTATTGCAAACAGGAAAATAACAAATGGCAAATTAAACGATGTCCGAGATACTGGGATTAGGTCGCTTCAAACGCAAAGCAGCTCACAAACAGAACAAAGACCAACAATACAACTTTAGTCAATTGTCAGCACGGGTTATCGCCACCTCAGTCAATACACCACACGCAAGATGGAAGCTATCTGTTCAGGCTGGGAACTATTAGACGATGAAGACAAGAATCTGGAAGCCTTCAACTACAGTCTGAGGACCAATGATGCTAACGGATATGCTACAAGTTATGCCCTATGGTAAAGATTGCTTGTTGTATCTGATGGATGGGCTTCCCGCAGAAACCAAGTTTAACGATTTAAGCCAGTCATACAGCATAAAAGCGAATGTGCTGGTAAAACCCAACCCAGAGATTAAGCTATTCTCATCGGCGGAATTTAGGTAACTCATTGATTTAACCAAATTCCCGCACGGTGCAGGAATTCCGGTTCTGAGCGGGAATTGTGGAATATCAATCGGTTAAAAAGGCTTTCAAATCCCATTTAGCGTAACCCATTAATTTTACTAATTTCCGGCACAGAGACAGAGTTATTAACAATCAATAGGTTACGGTTAACATTAATGCATCTATTTGATTTTAATCATGAAGAAAAAACCAGATCATCTCAAGATGGGCTATCCCACCTTGGGTATTTCGATTTCCGAAACACCTTTTACTTTAGTACATGCGTGATCTTCCCGTATATAACTTAATGGCTACCGACGAATCTGACGGTAGAGCAAAGTCCGAATTCGGGCTTAGGTGATAACCCATTGAGATTCAATCAAACGCCAGATTTGGCATTTGCTTATATTTTGAGTGCTTCAAAATCGGAGAGCGCAAAATACCATCAACAGTGTTCGAGGCAAGCACTGCCCCGATTATTTCGGGTCAGTTTGGCCCCTCGATAAAATCAGCCTGGTGATTTTATGGCTAAAATAGCATCTAACCAATTGATATTTAATCAGATCCCGAACTTGGGATCTGATTAAATTTTGAGCATCGATAATATCGGTATGCAAAACCCAATATCCGATAATCGGACTTTGAGCGTAACTGATAGTTACTTGCAAAATTTGCGCGGCAGTAATACTGACTCACAAAACTTGCACAACTCAATAAGAGGTGTGCCCAAAAGAGTGAGCTAGAAACAAAGGGTTAAGTCGTTTTTTCCAGCACATAAAGTAACCGTTGGGATTTCCCCAACGGTTGGAATAAAGACGAATTTACGGAAGAGATGTCTCGGGTAGTCAAAGTGACGGCCTCGGAGAAATCAATGAGTTAAGCAACTAGGGTGGAAATCACCACGGTTGCCACAGGTCATTGCTTCCGTGAGCGGTGGTACAGATATGGCGCAGTTATTTTTCGTATCCGCACCACCTTAATTGATTGATATAAAAGTAAAATACTCCAAGTGGTACAGTTATTTCGCGTTTTTTTCGTTAGAGCGTGATTTTCGAATAAATTGGCTAAATCTCTATTGTGGAAATCACAACGCAGGAGGGCTTGAGTAAGCCGTCCATAAAAAGCCCTATAAAACAACATGGTCAAAATCGTGACCATCTTTAAAGTGGGTATCACCATTTCGATGATACCTTTTGCTGAATGTAACTGACTCCATACGTATTACGTTCGCAGTGATTTAACTTATTGATTATTATCATGGTTGAAAAACCAGTTCATCTATAGACGGTGGAAAATGGCACGAAGAAAGCAAAAGAACGCATCATCGATAGTCGCCACAGTCACAGGGAAGATAACCGTTGCCCCCAAGCGCATCAAATGCCAGACAGATAAAGTGATGGTAGTTGCTACTATGCAGGTACAGAGCGAGAAGCGCAGTGATTATCCGCTGCGTGTCGTTGGCTTTGATGAGATGGCGCTATCGGTGATGCTATTGCGGAAAGGTCAGGTGATCACTGTTATGGGGAAATCTTCTTACTGGCAGGGCTATCAGTTGGCTGTCAGTTCTATCGCTCAATAGGTTCCGACGCAAAACGTCGCAACCTCCATAGCTTAGAACGTTAAACGTACTAACCTACTTAATCTCGACGAAATTCGTCGTCAGTCATTAGCTCAGGACGTTTAGTGTGCTGACTCTGCTTTATTGATAATGGAATATCAGGTTATCACTGGATATATTTGAAATTAATGAATAGCGCGGCTTGGATAACGGCTATTGCTATACGTTAGGCTATACCACCTCATTAATAGATAAATAAAATCACTATATAACAACGCGATGCTCGACTTTAACATCTTATAACGTTGGCTTGTTGAAGCCAGTCGCGTTGACTTTTACCTTGTTTAAAATTGGCAAAAATACCCAACGTGTGAGAAAGAAGTTTTCTAGCAATTCGATTACTCAAATGCCACAAATCCCGTGCCCAGCACTTCTCGATAGCAAATTGTCCGGCGAGTTGACCAATCACGGTTTCAATTAAACGGCGTTTGGCGTTAATCATTCTTCTCGTTTCCTTGGGAAGAGGATCATCCATATTGGTACGCATCGGGGTAATCATCTCAATGCCCTGTTTCTTCATTTCCAGTTTAAACTCAATGCCTAAATAGCCTTTATCACCGAGCAGATACCCTTTTATCGGGGGCGGCCAAATCCCAGGCGGCTTCACGCTCACTGACACTGGCGGGAGTCAACGTGATCCCTGTTAACACACCGGTTTCATCTATCATCAGATGCCCTTTAAATCCGTAGTAAGTTTCGTTCTTGGCGGCACAGTACCCGTAATCGGCTTGCCCTTTAAAGTTGGCGCTCCCTTTAGCTCTTTTGAACCCACAGACTGGCAGCGGAAATCCGTCGATAATATGTACCGGCCTGTCGAGGGCGCCCAATAATATCGCTAGCTTTTCCTGCAATTTTTGTTTTATAACCCAAAGGTTCGAGGCTTGTTTGGCAAAATTGGCTCGTGAACCGAGTCCTGGAAACCACTCACGCCAGTGGTGACAAAAATACGTCCAAATCCCTTTATCTGTTGAAAAACCCAAGTATTCACCAATAACCTCTATCGTGATGACTTCTGCGTCACCCAACTTGGGTGGGCTCCCCCGGCTTCTCAATCGTGTGCCTTGCTGTAACTCCGTTAAATTATCCTCTACCCAACAAAACACCCAAATGATAAAATCTTGTTGTGACATAGCCTTTTGTTCCTTTATTTCTCTTTGTTTGTCAACTTAAAGTTATAAAGGAGCGGCTATGTCATTTCAACTCACCATAAAAGTCGAGCATCGCGTTATATAACAACAAATTACATCACCATTTGACATTCCAAATCGACATTTCACTTCAACTGTTGCCATTTAATTTCTCCGAAAAGAGGGAATTATATTCCACCATCAACGGATTGAATACGTGACCCAGTAACATCAATCTTTGCCGTCTGAATATTTTCCAAATAGGCATACTATACTTGGATTCAATAAATTGATGTCACTACCCACTCACTCAATTAATAACAACAGAAACCAGACAATAATTAAACAGGGAGATATCAAAATTTAACAGAATATTGCACCTCCATTACCAGAAAAATCAGCTCAATACGCCCATTACGGTATCACATTAGCAATTAAATAGAGTGAATTGTGCGTTAGTTAATATTTTATCCCGCCAATAGTTCATTGTATATTTTTGACAAGAATGAAATAAAAAAATATTATTGCGATTGGTGTCAGAACCACTGCCGAAAATATATCGCTTAAATAAAGCGAATATGAATAAAACTTAAACTTAACAATGCCGAGATGGTGGTGAATATAATACCCAGTAATGGGGAATCAGCCCAGCCTTTCAGTGGTAGGCTTCTGAACATTTTGGCGCCTTAATTAGGGATGTTTAAAAATGAAAGCATTATCTATTATTGCTCTTGTATTTGCTGCTTTGTCTATCTTTATTCCAGTTGGTGGCGTATTTATCGCTATGTTCTGTAGTGTTCTTGCTCTAATGTCATTTTATAAAAGCCCAACATTATCTGGTGTAACATTTGGTATGAACATCATTTCCACGGCTTTTTTATCTCCAAGCCTCATGGTGACGGCGGCCTCAATACACAGCGATGGTGGCGATGGCGTAGGGCTTTATTGGTTCTATGTTGGCTTTCATATAGTTCTTTTTGTATTGGCAATTATTATCTCAATGATTTTGAAGAAAAAAGCAAGTAAAAAAGAAACCGTTACAGCAAGTTAACTGCAAATACCCCCTAAAAGGAAAGGGTTAATAATTACACAATATCTGTATAAAAAACCAAAAACCTTGACGTTAGATAATTAAATACGCAATTAAAATAATTAGATAACTTAATGTATGTGGATATATAAATGAAAAACGTATTGAAATGGGTAGGGATAGTATTTGTTGTTCTTATCGTTATAGGCTTCATTGCAGGAAATGATGAAAGTAAATCATCAAGTAGCAATTCCTCTGCGGCAACATCATCAAAAAAAGCAATTAAGTTGACCGAAAATGAACTAAAAGCCGTCAAAGAGATGATTTACGATGAAGTGGAAACCAGCTTTGATGGAGGTAGTTCACAACTAGATACAGAGTATTTAGCTGTATCAGCCAGAGAAATGCAAAAAGTCTACGCAGACAATGAAGCCAGAGGTGATAAGATCTACAAAGGTAAAAAAATTATCGTATCTGGTATTATTGATTCAATAGATTCTAGCTTTGGCGATATTCCTGTTGTGACATTAAAAACAGGTGATATGTTTAATAAAGTGCATGTCAATTTTTCTAAAAAATATAGAGACCTTGCCGCTGAGCTAAATAAAAATCAAAAGGTTAAATACGCCTGCGTTGGTAGTAGTGTCATTATAGGATCTCCATCGGTGAGGGATTGTACTCCAGTTTCGGTTGCCGTAGATGAATTGACCGATAAGCTTGTATCATCTGCAAATAATGCTTTAAAAAATCCAAGTAAAGCAAGCGAGTATGATAAACAAATAATTCTTTTTGTTAAGGTTGCTTCTGTAGCAACAGAAGATTTTAAAACATGCAACGCCATTGATCAGAAATGTTTATCCTCTGCTATCTCTAAGTACGGCGAAGATAATTTGAAAAATAACGAAGAGATTAAAGCAGTAATGGAAAAATTAGGAGTAGACCCCGCTACACTAGAAATATAAACCAGCCCCGAAAGGGGCTTTTCCCCTTCTAAACTTTGCTCATATTTTGTGTTTCCCGTCAGTAAAACAGCCCCCAAATTTCAGATATACCATTACGATGGCAGTCTACACTCAGCACCTCGATAAAATCGAGACCTTTACAGGAGGAACGGAGATGCCTAAAGGTATCGCGATCCACGCTCGTTGGTTTTGAGAATGGTAAGGTTACGAGAATTATCAATAAACCCGACCACAAGCTGATCGATGGATATAACAAATCAGCCCCTGAATAATCAGAGGCTTTTTATTTTATTGGGTTATTTGGTCTTATAATGCGCTTCTGCATCAGCAAAACGTTGTTGTGTTGCCTGACTTGGTGCTTTTCCTAGTAAACTCACCGCAATAATAGCAATCGTCGCGAAGATAAAGCCTGGAATAATTTCATACAGGGAAAACCAGCGGTACTCCATCCAAACCAGTACAGTGATAGCTCCCACCAACATACCAGCCAGCGCACCGTTACGGGTCATACGTTTCCAGAGTACTGACATCAGTACCACAGGGCCAAATGCTGCACCAAATCCTGCCCAGGCATTACTCGCCAGTGCTAACACCTTATTATTCGGGTTAGTTGCAATCACAATCGCGATAGCTGCTACCAACAGTACCATCATACGTCCAACCCATACCAATTCTTTCTGACTAGCTTTGGTACGGATAAATGCTTTATACAGATCTTCCGTCAATGCACTGGAACAAACCAATAGCTGACAACTTAAGGTACTCATAACCGCAGCCAGTACAGCAGATAGCAATATACCAGTGAGCCACGGATTGAACAAAATGACAGACAGTTCTATAAAGATGCGCTCACGGTTCTGCAATACAGCAGCAGCCTGTCCTGGATATAATTCAAAATACGCGATACCAAAGAAACCTACTGCCACGGTTCCCCCTAAACACAACAGCATCCACGTCATACTAATACGGCGAGCCTTATGAATAGTCTGGTGGGAATCTGCCGCCATAAAACGTGCCAAAATATGTGGTTGGCCAAAATAACCAAAACCCCAGCCCAACAGGGAAATAATGGCAATGATATTCAGCCCCTTGAACATATCCAAGTAAGCCGGGTTTTTGGCTTCAACGATATCGATTGCAGTACCAACACCTCCCACTTTAAGCAGGATCAGCACCGGCACCAAAATCAAGGCAAAAATCATCAAAGTTGCCTGAACCGTATCCGTCCAACTCACGGCCAAAAAGCCGCCGAGGAAAGTATAGGCAATTGTCGCCAATGCACCTAGCCAGATAGCCTTTTCGTAGCTGATGCCGAACGTGTTTTCAAACAACAATCCACCAGCAACAACACCCGATGCACAATAAATGGTGAAAAAAATCAGGATAACCAGCGCGGAGATAATACGTAGGATTTTACTCCGGTCTTCAAAACGATGGGTGAAATAGTCTGGTAAAGTTAACGCGTTATTATTTATCTCAGTATGCACACGCAATCTGCCCGCTACCCAACGCCAGTTCAAATACGCACCCAGCAAACAGCCCAACGCGATCCAACTTTCTGAAATACCGGAGAAAAAGATCACTCCCGGCAATCCCATCAATAACCAGCCACTCATATCAGAAGCGCCAGCAGATAATGCGGTTACCACACTACCTAATTTCCGTCCACCCAATATGTAATCATCAAAATTCTTGGTGGAACGATAAGCCGCAAAACCTATCAACAACATCCCTGCGATATAGATAATGAAGGTAATGAGCATTGGTGAATTTACTGTCATGCAGGTTCTTCTCCATAGTGTTTTTATAAATTATGTCTCTGCAAATGGGTTATTTGCGTAAATAATGTCATCTATGCTTGAAGTACCTTTAAGTGATACCTCATCTTCTTGACCAGGCTGTAACAAGTTGTACCTGAAGATGCCATTAGTTTTCATATGTACTATTTATACTTGTAATTATTTTAGAATTACATTCTATCCTAGTTTAGCTAAAATATTTTTAACAACTAATTAACTGTATTTTTATAAAAAACGCTTGCTAAATCACATTTATCGCCCCAGAAGTTGCACTTGAAATTGAATAACTGGTTATACCTGAAATTTAACAATTATAATAAAACCAATAAATATCAATAAAATAAATAAAAATCAATAATAAGTTTCACTGAAAAAATAATGAAAACAAGATTAATTTCACAAATTTAGAATGACTGCTTTTAACAAAGTTGCACAAAGTTGCAACATGAAAGATATTGTTATGTAACTTGTTATAGTCTTACCTATTAAGGAGTAAAAATGGGTAGTACCACTATGGGTGTAAAGCTCGATGAAGCAACGCGTAATCGAATCAAAGCCGCAGCACAACGAATTGAACGCACACCACACTGGCTAATTAAGCAAGCCATTTTTAATTATCTTGAACGTCTGGAAAATGAGGGAAAGCTTCCAGAAATATCAGCAGGTCAGGATAACAAAGAAGAAATGATTTCCGAAGTAGAATCACAGATTGAGGCACCTTATCAACCATTTCTGGATTTTGCCGAACATATTTTACCCCAATCGGTGAAACGTTCTGCAATTACTGCGGCCTATCGTCTCCCCGAAACTCAAGCGGTTCCTATGCTGCTGCAACGTGCACAGCTATCAGAAGAACAAACGAAGGCAGCTCACAAACTCGCTTATTCTATTGCCGAAAAACTGCGTCAACAAAAACAGGGCATTGGCCGATCAGGTTTAGTTCAGGGATTGTTGCAAGAGTTTTCACTTTCTTCACAGGAAGGGGTGGCATTGATGTGTCTCGCCGAAGCTTTGTTACGTATCCCCGACAAAGCAACCCGCGATGCCTTGATCCGCGATAAAATCAGCAACGGCAACTGGCATTCTCATTTAGGCCAAAGCCCCTCCATGTTTGTCAACGCTGCAACATGGGGCTTGTTGTTTACTGGCAAGCTGGTGTCCACCCATAATGAAGCCAAGTTATCCAAATCCTTAAACCGTATTATCAGCAAAAGCGGCGAGCCGTTGGTACGCAAAGGTGTGGATATGGCGATGCGCCTGATGGGTGAGCAATTTGTGACGGGAGAAACCATCGCCCAAGCCCTTGCCAATGCACGCAAACTGGAGGAAAAAGGCTTCCGTTATTCTTATGATATGCTCGGCGAGGCCGCATTAACCGAAGAAGATGCGCAAGCCTACATGGTTTCCTATCAGCAAGCGATCCATGCCATTGGTAAGGCATCAAACGGCCGTGGTATTTATGAGGGGCCAGGTATTTCCATCAAACTTTCTGCCCTGCACCCGCGTTACAGCCGTGCCCAGTACGAACGTGTTATTGATGAACTCTATCCTCGCCTGCTTTCCCTCACCTTACAGGCCCGTCAATATGATATCGGTATCAATATTGATGCAGAAGAAGCGGATCGTCTGGAGATCTCCCTCGATTTGCTGGAAAAATTGTGTTTCGAGCCAAAACTGGAAGGCTGGAACGGTATTGGTTTTGTCATTCAGGCTTACCAGAAACGCTGTCCTTTCGTCATTGACAGCATTATTGATTTAGCACAACGTAGCCGTCACAGATTGATGATCCGGCTGGTGAAAGGGGCTTATTGGGATAGTGAAATTAAACGTGCCCAAATCGATGGTTTGGAAGACTATCCGGTGTATACCCGCAAGGTCTATACCGATGTTTCTTACCTTGCCTGTGCCCGCAAACTGCTCGCTGTTCCTAATCTGATCTACCCACAATTTGCTACCCATAACGCTCATACTTTATCCGCTATTTATCACCTGGCTGGACAAAACTATTATCCCGGACAATATGAGTTCCAATGCCTGCATGGCATGGGTGAGCCGCTTTATGAACAAGTTGTCGGCAAGATCTCAGAAGGTAAACTCAATCGTCCATGCCGTATTTACGCACCGGTAGGCACACACGAAACATTACTGGCCTATCTGGTGCGCCGTTTACTGGAAAATGGGGCTAATACTTCGTTTGTTAATCGCATTGCCGATACGTCACTGCCGATTGATGAATTGGTCGCTGATCCGGTAAACATTGTACAAGAATTGGCACAAATTGAAGGGCAAATCGGCCTGCCACATCCTAAAATCCCTCTGCCACGTGATTTATACGGCAAAAACCGTGTTAACTCATTAGGGCTAGATCTCTCCAATGAACATCGTTTAGCTTCTCTTTCCAGCGCCCTGCTCAGCTCTTCAATGGAAACGTGGAACAGCGAACCGTTATTAGGTGGTAGCTACCAACCGACAGGAGAACTGCCTACAGCTAAGCCGGTGAATAATCCAGCCATAAATTCCGATATCGTGGGTTATGTTCGTGAAGCCACTGAACAAGAAGTCAGCCACGCGCTGGATGTGGCTACCGATGCCGGCGCAATTTGGTTTGCCACTCCCCCTTCAGAACGTGCCGCAATTTTAGTGCGTGCAGCGGAGTTGATGGAAAATGACCTGCAATCTTTGCTCGGCATTCTGGTTCGTGAAGCGGGTAAAACATTCAACAATGCGATTGCCGAAGTGCGCGAAGCCGTAGATTTTCTCCATTATTACGCTAGTCAGGTTCGCCAAGACTTTGCCAATGATACCCACCGCCCGCTGGGACCTGTCGTGTGTATCAGCCCGTGGAACTTCCCGCTGGCAATTTTCACCGGCCAAATCGCCGCTGCACTGGCAGCAGGCAATAGTGTCCTGGCAAAACCCGCAGAACAGACGCCACTTATTGCCGCCGTTGCAGTAAAAATGTTGCACCAAGCGGGTATTCCTCGCGATGTGCTGCAATTACTGCCCGGACAAGGGGAAACGGTGGGCGCACTACTGGTTGGTGATGAACGTATACGCGGTGTGATGTTTACCGGCTCTACCGCAGTTGCCAGCTTGTTGCAACGTAATATTGCCGGTCGTCTTGATGCACAAGGGCGCCCGACACCGTTGATCGCAGAAACCGGTGGCCTGAATGCCATGATCGTCGACTCTTCCGCGTTAACCGAGCAAGTTGTTACCGATGTCATTGCTTCTGCTTTTGACAGTGCAGGCCAGCGCTGTTCTGCCCTGCGTATCCTGTGTATTCAGGAAGATGTCGCTGAAAGGACTATCGCCATGCTGAAAGGAGCGATGGCTGAATGCCGGATGGGTAATACTGAGCACTTATTCACAGATATTGGCCCCGTCATTGATGCAGAAGCGAAAGCGGGTATCGAACGTCATATCCAAACCATGCGTACCAAAGGTCGGACAATTTATCAGGCGGCATACGAAAATGCCACCGACAGCCTGGCATGGTCACAAGGCACTTTCGTCCAACCAACGCTTATCGAGTTGGAAAGTTTCGATGAATTGAAGAAAGAAATTTTCGGACCAGTCCTGCATGTTGTCCGTTTTAAACGTAATGAGTTGGATAAGCTGCTGGATCAAATCAACGCTACGGGTTATGGCTTGACGTTGGGGATCCACACTCGTATTGATGAAACCATCGCCCAAGTCACAGGTAAAGCAAAAGTCGGCAACATATATGTCAACCGCAATATGGTTGGTGCCGTCGTCGGCGTGCAGCCATTTGGTGGTGAAGGCTTATCAGGCACAGGGCCAAAAGCCGGTGGGCCGCTGTATCTGTATCGCTTACTGTCACAACGCCCTCTCAATGCTGCCAGCCAAACCCTGGAACGACAGGATACAGAGTATGAGCTTGATGCCAAAACCCGTGTGGATCTGCACTCACCTCTCTACAAACTGGCGGATTGGGTAACCGAACAGAATAATGAAGCATTAGGCCAGGTGATTCAGGAATACAGTTTACTGGCACAAGGCGGGACAATACGTTTATTGCCGGGACCAACCGGAGAGCGCAATACTTATACCCTATTACCGCGCGGTCATGTTCTTTGCCTTGCAGACAATGAACAGGATGCATTGGTGCAATTAGCCGCAGTACTCTCTGTCGGTTGTCAGGTCCTTTGGGAGAAAGACGAACTGCATCAAGGGCTACAACGCCAGTTACCGAATGAAATTCACCGGCATATCCATTGGGTTAACGATTGGCAGAATGAAGAAACAGCGATGGAAGCGGTTATTTATCATGGCGATTGCGACCAATTGCGCCGAGTATGTGAGGTGATTGCCCAACGTAAGGGGCCGATTATCGCCGTACAGGGGTTTGCCCGTGGTGAAACCAATTTGATGCTAGAACGCTTACTGCATGAACGTTCATTAAGTGTTAATACGGCAGCAGCAGGCGGTAATGCGAGCTTGATGACAATTGGTTAATATTATTACGGTTAGCATGATTTTTTTCGTTGAAGCCACTTATTTAGTAATTAAAATAAGTGGCTAAATTAAATGGTTAAAAGTAAATACATAGAGGGGAATACGTGATAATCGCATTCCCCTCTGAAATCGTTTCAATTTGACAACATTATCTATCGGTATAATTAATCAATGACGACCATTCTGTTGCCAACTCAGATATTGTTCATATTTACGCAGTGCAATATTGTAATTGCTGAAAGCAGATTGGGATAATTTTTCGCTGAGTTTTTCCTGAATCTCTTTTGTCGTAAACTCACCGGTCGGATAATTACTTGAAGTCAGCAATTCATCCAAACGCCTTAAACGCACCACATATTCACGCACAGTACTATGACTCATCTCTGTTTGCTCAAACAGATACTGTTTAAATGACATAATGTCAAAATAATCAGTCTGGCTATTGCAATAAATCTCACTACAAAAGCGGCACAACGCCACAAATTTACCCTGCAACTCATTCCAGGTTTTGTCATCCACCAATTCAGTCATCTCAGAAATAGCTTCTTTATTGATGACCTGACCGTTAAAAACCAGCGAAATACGGTCAAGGGTTTTATGACAGTGCAGACAATGAGTCTGGCTGTGTTTATAATCTTTGATATAACGGCTAAGAGGCCGTTTCTTTTGTGTTGTAATAGACATAAGAGATAAAGCCCTGTGTATAGTCTTAACAAAAAAAACAAACAAGCAAAAAGTTACTTCTCTGGATTCAAACGCGCCCTCAACCTTTTTATCGCCTGGCTGTGAAGCTGACTTACGCGGGATTCTCCCACATTAAGCACCGCGCCGATCTCTTTAAGATTCAGTTCTTCCTGATAGTACAACGTAAGAACCATCTTTTCCCGTTCAGGTAACGATTCTATGACCTCGATGACCCGCTGACGAAGATCACCTTCCAGTAATTGTTGCAGAGGGTTTGCCTCATGCTCCTCCTCAATCACTGGCTCACAGCTTTCACCGTGAATTTCGTGCCATTCGTCATAAGAAAACAGTTGACTGTTATTCGTGTCTAACAGTATTTGCCGATATTCTATCAGATTAATCTTTAATTCTTTAGCAACTTCCTGCTCACTGGCTGGACGGCCTAACTCTTGCTCAAGTTTACGGATGGTCTGCGTGACTTCACGTGCGTTACGCCGCACACTACGCGGAGCCCAATCACGGCTCCTCAACTCATCCAACATTGCACCTCTGATGCGCTGTACCGCATAGGTGGTAAAGGCGGTTCCCTGCATGGAATCAAACCGCTCCACCGCATTCAGTAAGCCTATGCCACCGGCCTGAAGCAAGTCATCGAGTTCTACGTTGGCAGGTAATCTGACCTGTAGCCTCAATGCTTCATGGCGAACTAGTGGTACATAGCGCTTCCAGAGGCTATTTTTGTCCATCACGCCTTCGGCGGTATACAAATCGCTCACAACAACAGACACCTTTGGATAAGAGACTGGATACCATTATCCAATCCCCTAATCGGTACAATCGTTTGAACAATGAAGTAAAAGCACTTCTTTTTCACCTATGCGAAATTTTTTATGTCCGACCAAATGCATAGCAAGTTTCAGGCTGCCCTTGACGGTCTTTATAAAATTATGACCAAAAAATAAGGATCGGCGAACCGATCCTTATTTTATAAGCGTCATTTATGCCGGTTACCCTGCATAAATACTCAACTGGAAAATAACAATTAACGCAGCAGAGACATAACGGTTTGTGGGATCTGGTTCGCCTGAGCCAGAACAGCAGTACCCGCCTGTTGCAGGATGTTGCCACGGCTCATGTTGGAAACTTCAGTTGCGTAGTCGGCGTCTTCGATACGGCTTTTTGCAGCGCTCAGGTTGTTAACGGTGTTGTTCAGGTTGTTAACCGTGGATTCCAGACGGTTTTGTACTGCACCCAGGGAGCTACGCAGGCTGTCAACATCTGACAAGGCTTTATCCAAAACCTCCAGTGGCTTGGGCTTGGCAGTAATTTCTGTAGGAGCCTTCACTACAGACTTAGCACTTGTGCTATCAACAGTTACATCGTAGTATTTGGTCTTACCATCCTTATCAGTACCTTTTAATACAAATTTATCTGCAATCTCATTGCCATCTTTATCAAGAGCATGATTTACTTCCGTACCTGTCAACTTCAATGCCGTAATACTAGCATCGGCTAGATCAATATCTTTACCCGCTATTTTAGTTCCTGCAGATTTACCATGAGGCGCTTTTCCGCCAGCCACATTAAATTTTTCCAACTTCAGTTCTTGACTATCGATCTTTTTCAGATCAATGTTGATAACTTCGCCATCATTAGCACCAACCTGAACCTTCATAGTTGTATTGTCATTCAAGACTTTAATGCCGTTGAATTGAGTTTGTTCAGAAATACGATCAATTTCTTCTAAACGCTGTGTAACTTCTTTCTGAATGGATTCTATATCGCTCTTAGAGTTGCTACCGTTTTGTGACTGAACAGCCAATTCACGGATACGTTGCAGGTTGTTATTGATTTCGTTCAGAGCACCTTCGGTAGTCTGAGCAATGGAGATACCGTCGTTAGCGTTACGGGCAGCCTGAGTCAGACCTTTAACGTTCGCCGTAAAACGGTTAGCAATCGCTTGACCAGCAGCATCATCCTTCGCGCTGTTAATACGTAAACCAGAGGACAGACGCTCAATAGCTGTACCTAAAGCACCTTTAGATCGGGTCAGGTTATTTTGAGCCAGCAGAGATGAATAGTTGGTATTAATG
Organism: Xenorhabdus ehlersii; assembly: GCF_003610465.1. Taxonomy (GTDB): domain Bacteria; phylum Pseudomonadota; class Gammaproteobacteria; order Enterobacterales; family Enterobacteriaceae; genus Xenorhabdus; species Xenorhabdus ehlersii. The sequence continues at coordinate 646,195 of NZ_RAQI01000002.1, forward strand.
ACTGATGCCATAGTAGAGTTCCTTTTAAAATCAAGTCGATATAATTAGCTTGAGCCTTTTGCTCACGGTGTTCACCACCGCCAACAGTTTTATCGGCTGCTTAAAAAGAACCTTTAATATTTCTTGAAAAAACTTTTTTATTTTTTTCCCGCTTTTCCTCGATAACCCAAATAGCGCCTGTTCTCATCAACTATTCCATCCATCAAAAAAATTATTTTGTCAGTAAACTTTTCGTAAATTAATCCGATAACATGTCCAGTGATGCTTTTTATTAAAAGGAGTCAATATGGCTAGCATTTCCTCTTCGGCAGGAGCCTTATCCGGGTTAGATCCAAATTTATTGGATAAGCTTGAAGCAAGCGAAAGAAAACGTTTACAACCAATAACCCAGCAACAAACCAGCTATAAAGCTAAACTTACTGGTTTCGGTACGTTAAAAGGGAGTTTGGAAAAATTAAAGAGTGCATCTGAAGAACTCAAAAAATTTGATAAACTCAATACCACTAAAACCAGCGAAGATCATAAAACATTTACTCCGAGTACAGATTCAAAAGCCAGTCCGGGTAACTATGTTATTGAAGTTCAACAGCTTGCCAAGGCTCAGTCTTTGCAATCTAAGGCATTTCCTGATGTAAAAGCCCAATTAGGGGAACAGGGTAAAGGCTCCCGTACCATTATTATTACGCAACCAGGTGAAGAAAAAGCCGGTGAAGAAAAAGAAAAGCCAATACGCATTTCCCTGAAAGATAATGAAACTTCTCTGGTTGAAATTCGTAATGCGATTAATAAACAAGAAAGCAACGTTAATGCCAGCATTATCAAAGCAGAAGATGATAAAAACTATTTAATCCTGACCTCGAAAAAAGCAGGCACAAAATCAGTTATGACGATTGAGGTTCAGGGTGATACTAAACTGGGTGAGTGGCTGAACTACAAGTCTGACGACAAAGGCAGTGGCACTGGTAAAATGACACAAGTGGTGGAACCTGCCAATGCAAAATTAACAATCAATGGCATTAAGATTGAACGCCAGACTAATGAAATAAAAGATGCACCAGAAGGCATTACGCTGAATCTGAAAAAGGTTTCAGAAAAAAAAGAAGTCGAAATCAACGGCAAGACTGAAAAAAGACCGGTACCAGAAACACTGGTGGTTTCTCGTGACATTGAGCCAATGAAAGAAGCGATTAAAAAGTGGGTTGATGCCTATAATGAGCTACAAAACACGTTCAGTTCATTAACCAAATACAAGAAAGTTGGAACAGGTGAAGCACCTTCAAAAGATAATGGTCCCTTGCTTGGTGACAGTACTTTAAAAGGTATTCAAAGCCAGCTAAAACACCAGCTCGTTGCAGCACAAAATGTTGCTGATATTGCTACTCTAAATAAACTGGGCATCAAACAAAAATTGGATGGTACACTGGAAATCAGTAACGAAAAACTGGAAAAAAAACTGAAAGAGAAATCAGCCGATGTTAAGGCTTTCTTTATGGGTGATGGAGAAAAAACCGGTTTTGCAACCACAACTTATAATTTCTTGAAAAAAACCTTGGATAGCCACGAAGGGACTATCGCAACAGTTACCGAAGGTATCAATAAAAGTCTGAAGACACTGGAAAAACAAGCAGAACAGACGAATAGAAATATTGAAGCCACAATGCAACGTTATAAAAAACAATTTACCGCGCTGGATAAACTCACCACTTCAATGAATCAGGCAGGTTTATCCCTGGCCCAACTTTTAAGATAATAAAAGGACACTAATGTATCAACGTTCGGCAAGCCAGTTATACGCTCAGGTAGATCTTGAGAGCGAAATTATGAATGCCTCTCCCTATCAATTGATTCAGATATTGTTCAACGGGGCGCTCAGCGCCCTGCGTCGTGCAATCATTCTGATGCAACAAGGGAATATTCCAGAAAAAGGGATAGCTATTTCAAAGGCGATTAATATCATTGATAATGGTCTCAAAGAGGGATTAGATTTCGAGAAAGGCGGCGAGATTGCCCAGAATCTTTTTGCTTTATATGATTATATGGGTCGCCGTTTACTCCATGCCAATTTACGCAATGATGAGAAGGCTATTACCGAAGTGATTGATTTACTTACCGAGATTTCAGATGCTTGGCGGCAAATAGGTCCTCATTACAACGCCAGTCAGGATATTGTTTAATGAAAAATGATACGGATCTTTTGTCAGCTTATCAGCAGATCCTTAGTTTAAGTGAGCAAATGATTGATTTAGCTAGAAATGAAAAGTGGGATGAACTGATTGATATGGAGATCACTTATCTGAAGGCAGTCGAAGTGGTTACTTTACTATCAGAAAATTCAGACGCACCTATTTCATTACAACAGCAATTGACCAAAATTTTGCAAACTGTCTTGGATAATGAAAAAGAAACTAAGAGATTGTTGCAAAAAAGGTTAAATGAACTCAGTGACCTGATTAAACAGGAAAGTTGTAAACAACGCTTACATGATACATACGGACAGTTCCCGACTAATAACTATGAAATGGAGTTAATTACGACGGAATCGAAATAGATATCACAAAGGCACCCGTGATTCCATTTAACAATAACTCTGATTAATGGTGTCATTTATTTTTTATTTCAGGTGGTGTTAATTCGTCACTATCGTTTTTTGGGTTAATCTAATTCGGCACTTTATTGTATTGATATTTTGCAAACAATCAAGGTATCTTATCTATATTTTTTAACAAAAATTTAACCATCAAATGATAGTGGCGATTCTGCTACTATGAGGCAATTAACAGGCGAATCCAAGGAATAATACAAATCAAAATATCTGATAATAACCGGTACCGAGTTTAATCACAGTAGTACCCTCGGATTTGTCGTTGATGATGAATTTGCCATCGGGATAGATTTGGATGATAGGGGAAACCAGCCCCCTAAGTTTTTGCTATTGGTAATTAATTTTTTCTTTTAATTCTTTTATTTTACTTTCCAGATTGGGAACATTTTTACTGGCAGCTTGTTGATAATGTTCAAGTGCTTTTTCATAATCTTGAGGTTCAATCTGACCACGTTCATAAATCATTTCCAAATTTAAGTGAGCGTAACCATCATCTAACGCTGCTGATGTAAGAAACCATTGCATAGCCTTGCGTGGATGCGTGAAAATAGCGATGACCAAATTAAATTACTCAATGAAAAACTCGCAGTTGCCCCATATATGCCCCAAGAAATTAATGAAAAATAAATATTTATTTTTTATCAACGAGATAAATATCTAAACCTGCATATTCATAATCTCGTGATACGCACTGACCAGTTTATTCCTCACTTGAATACCCATTTGCAGAGAAATAGTCGATTTTTGCATATTCACCATAACATCATTTAGCTCCACCCCTGGAACTCCCAGAGTGAAATCTTGTGCCTGCTTCGTCGCTCTCAGGCGTGTTTGGTTTATTTTTTCCACGGCCGCAGTCAGTTGACTGGCAAAACCACCTTGTATTGGAATAGGTTTGGCAATGTTTGCTGCTTGTAAAGCCTGAACCTGCATCTGTTGCAGTACACCTTCAATTGCCGGAATTGACATAAAAACCTCGCGTTAAATCACCCTATTGATTATGTGATTAAGTGCCATATTAGCCGTGGGCTGGTTGGCAATTTTCCACTACTGCCACCGTAACATAGCCTTTTTAAACTAAAGCGGGTAATTGAAGTAAAAATTCGAAGCTTATTGTGCCATTAAAAGAGGTGTGAACAGCGAATAATGACGGGATTAATAATAGGAAGAATCTTTTCGCTTGCGTATGGGGAGTCTGTTTTGTTACGCCACGCTTTTAGTATTCATGTTGACCAGCAAGGCAAGGATCGTCTATGAGTGCAGCAACAACCGACGTTGAAAACCAAAATAAAGGCTTCAACGCTATCATCAGCAGGATAAAAACTGATCCAAAAGTTCCGTTATTAGTTGCTGGCTCTGCTGCCATCGCTATCTTCGTCGCCCTGTTTCTCTGGTTGCGCAGTCCCGACTATCGGGTACTTTACAGCAATCTGAGCGATAAGGATGGTGGCGAGATTGTTACGCAATTAACCCAAATGAATATCCCTTACCGTTTTGCCGAGAATGGTGCGGCACTCATGATACCTACCGATAAGGTGCATGAAACGCGTCTGAAACTGGCACAACAAGGGTTGCCCAAAGGGGGAGCCGCGGGTTTCGAACTATTGGATAAAGAAAAATTCGGTATCAGCCAGTTTAGTGAGCAGGTAAATTACCAACGCGCGCTGGAAGGTGAGTTGGCTCGTACCGTGGAATCGCTCGGCCCAGTCCAGAGCGCGCGCGTCCATCTGGCTCTGCCTAAGCCTTCTTTGTTCGTTCGTGAACAAAAATCGCCGTCAGCCTCAGTAACTGTGGGGTTGCTACAAGGCCGTGTACTGGATGAAGGACAAATTAATGCTATCGTGCATATGGTTTCAAGTAGTGTTGCCGGCTTACCCGCAAGCAATGTCACGATTGTAGATCAATCCGGTCGCCTGTTAACACAAAGTGATGCCACTAGCCGCGATTTGAATACCACTCAGTTGAAATATACACAGGAAGTGGAAAACCGTTTCCAGCATCGGATTGAAACCATCCTGGCGCCGGTGGTCGGCCGGGGCAATGTGCATGCACAGGTCACTGCACAAATTGACTTCTCTCGTCGCGAAGAAACAGCAGAAGAATATAAACCTAACCAGCCACCGAATCAGGCTGCTATCCGTTCTAAACAGAGCAGCACCAGCGAGCAAAGCGGCGGACCATTGGTCGGGGGCGTGCCAGGGGCGTTGTCAAATCAGCCAAGTGCTGCACCAAGTGCACCAATCGAAAAACCGAACGCAAATGCCAAAGGCAACGGTGACGAAAAATCTGACCAACAGCGCAGTAACGCTAACAAAAACAATAGTTACGAGCGTATGTTAAGCAACAACCGCAATAACCGTTATGACGAAACCACTAACTATGAAGTAGATCGCACCATTCGTCATACACAATTGCAGGCTGGCGCAGTGGAACGCCTTTCGGTTGCAGTTGTGGTCAACTATGCCACCGTGAAGGGAGAAAATGGCCCTGAAACACAAGCGCTGACACCAGAACAGCTATCACAAATCGAAGGGTTGACTCGTGAAGCAATGGGCTTCTCTGCTGACCGTGGCGATAGCCTGAATGTGGTTAACACACTGTTCAATGACACCAGCGAAGTGATAGAACCTTTGCCATTCTGGCAGCACTCTGCCCTGCTGGAGAAACTGTTAGAAGCAAGTCGTTGGTTACTGTTGGTACTGGTTGCATGGCTACTGTGGCGTAAGATGATCGTGCCACAAATCGCTAAAAAACGTGCCGCAGAAAAAGCTGCGCTGGAAGCGCAAAAGAACCCGCCGAAACAGCAAACAGAAACCAATGCTGAATTGGACGAAAAAATGCGCCGTAAGCTAGCTCGCCAACGTGTCAATGTTGAGCTTCAAAGCCAGCGTCTGCGTGAACTTGCAGAAAAAGATCCTCGCGTCGTCGCGCTGGTGATCCGTCAATGGATGAGTAACGAACAATGAGCCTGACCGGAACAGAAAGAAGTGCCGTCATGTTAATGACCTTGGGAGAAGATCAGGCGGCCGAGGTGTTCAAACACCTGAATTCCAGAGAAGTGCAACAACTGAGTGTCGCGATGGCGGGGATGAAACAAGTCTCTAACCAGCAACTGGTTGAAGTACTGGCAGAGTTTGAAGAAGATGCGGGACAGTTTGCTGCCCTCAGCATCAACGCAAATGACTATCTGCGCAATGTACTGATCAAGGCATTGGGCGAAGAACGGGCTTCCAGCCTGCTTGAGGATATCCTTGAGTCCCGTGATACGACGACGGGCATCGAAACCCTCAACTTTATGGAACCGCAGATGGCGGCCGACATGATCCGCGATGAACATCCGCAGATCATCGCCACCATTTTGGTTCACCTGAACCGTGGTCAGGCTGCTGATATCCTCGCCCTGTTTGATGATCGCCTGCGTAACGATGTCATGCTGCGTATCGCTACTTTTGGGGGCGTACAACCATCTGCGTTGGCAGAATTGACGGAAGTACTGAATAACCTGCTGGATGGTCAGAACCTGAAACGCAGCAAGATGGGAGGTATTCGTACTGCGGCTGAAATCATCAACTTGATGAAAAGCCAGCAAGAAGAAGGTGTCATTGAGGCAGTTCGTTCCTACGATAACGAACTGGCACAGAAAATTATTGATGAAATGTTCCTGTTCGAAAATCTTATCAGCGTGGACGATCGCAGTATCCAACGCCTGTTGCAAGAGATTTCCACCGATTCCTTACTTGTGGCATTGAAAGGTTGCGATCAGGCATTGCGCGATCACTTCCTCAACAATATGTCGCAGCGTGCTGCTGAAATCATGCGCGATGATTTGGCAAACCGTGGCCCTGTACGGATGTCTCAAGTGGAAGCCGAACAGAAAGCCATCCTGCTTGTTGTTCGTCGTCTGGCAGAAAGTGGCGAAATGATCCTAAACGGTGGTGACGATACCTATGTCTGATAAGTCGAATAATGGAAACTGGCGGCCATGGCAGCCAGGCGAATTGACTCAGTGGGAAACCCTGCGGGCAAAACTGGAACCCATAGATGAGGAACAGCAGCCAAGCGAACAAGATCGGCTGCTGGAACAAGCAAGAATACTGGACGAGCTAAAAGAGCAGGCGCGTCAGGCTGGTCATGTGCAGGGCTTTGCAGAAGGCCAGATTCAAGGCTATGAACAAGGGGTTCAGGAAGGCCGCCAAGCCGGATTGGAACAAGGTTTGCAGGAAGCCAAACAACAACAGCAAGTTATTACTGATCAGTGGAAAGCCTTGCTAACGGACTTTAGCCATTCACTGGATGGGTTGGATACCGTGATTGCTTCCCGCCTGATGCAACTTGCATTAACTGCTGCCCATCATATTCTGGGGCAACCTGCGGTTTGTGATGGCACTGCCCTGCTGAATCAGATCCGCGAATTTATCCAGCAAGAACCTATGTTCAGCGGCAAACCCCAATTGCGTATCCATCCACAAAATATTCCTCTGGTTGAGCAGCAACTGGGGGAAGTTTTGGCGCTACACGGCTGGCGTTTAGTTGCGGATAACAAACTGCATCCGGGCGGCTGTAAAGTCAGCGCCGATGAAGGGGATATGGACGCCAGTTTAGCTACCCGCTGGCATGAAATGTGTCGTCTGGCAGCACCGGGAGAATTGTGATGACGGCAAGATTGGGTCGCTGGTTGGCAACTTTGGATTCATTAGAAAAGCGGCTGGAAAAAACACCAAAAGTACGTCGCTATGGGCGCCTGACCCGCGCCACAGGCTTGGTACTGGAAGCCACTGGCTTACATATGCCTCTCGGTGCTACCTGCCTGATCGAGCGCCAGAATGGCAACGCCATTGAAGAGGTTGAAAGTGAAGTCGTCGGCTTCAATGGCGAAAAACTGTTGCTGATGCCACTGGAAGAATTAGAAGGTATTGTGCCAGGCGCTCGCGTCTATGCCCGTTCTTATGGCGAAGATGCGAGCGCCGGACGCCGATTACCTCTGGGAGCGGAATTACTCGGCAGAGTTCTGGATGGTGCAGGCCGCCCCCTTGATGGTTTACCTGCCCCCGATACAGGTTATCGCGCCCCCTTGACAACAACGCCATTTAACCCCCTGCAAAGAACCCCTATCAGCAATGTATTGGACGTTGGCGTTCGTGCCATCAATGCCCTACTGACAGTGGGACGTGGGCAACGTATGGGATTATTTGCCGGTTCCGGCGTCGGTAAAAGTGTGCTGCTTGGCATGATGGCTCGTTATACCCAAGCTGATGTGATCATTGTGGGATTAATTGGTGAGCGTGGTCGTGAAGTTAAAGACTTTATCGAAAATATTTTGGGCACGGAGGGATTATCACGCTCGGTCGTCGTTGCCGCTCCCGCCGACGTTTCACCTTTACTGAGAATGCAAGGCGCCGCTTATGCAACGCGCATCGCCGAAGATTTCCGAGACAGAGGCAAACATGTCTTGTTGATCATGGATTCTCTGACCCGTTACAGCATGGCACAACGTGAAATTGCACTGGCTATCGGCGAACCACCAGCAACCAAAGGTTATCCTCCTTCTGTATTTGCCAAGTTACCGGCACTGGTGGAAAGAGCCGGTAATGGTGTCAGTGATGGCGGCTCTATTACTGCATTTTACACCGTGTTGACAGAAGGTGATGACCAGCAAGATCCAATTGCCGATGCTGCGCGAGCCATCCTGGATGGTCATATCGTACTATCACGTTCACTGGCGGAATCTGGTCATTATCCTGCTATTGATATCGAGGCTTCTATCAGTCGTGCCATGACCGCGCTGATCGACAATACTCATTATCGGCGAGTACAACATTTCAAACAGTTGCTTTCCAGCTATCAACGCAACCGGGATTTGATCAACGTTGGTGCCTATGCTGCGGGTAGTGATCCTCTGCTTGACAGGGCGATTGAGCTTTATCCTCATATGGCCCAATTCCTGCAACAAGGCATTGACGAGCGCAGCGAATACGATGAAGCCTGCACTCAGCTTCAACAATTATTGCCAACATAATATTTTGCCTATGGGAGTTTAACCAAAAAATACTTTTGCCAAGGGGTATAACATTTATCAATACGGTGCCGATATAAATTTACTATTGATGTCATTCAGTAACGCTGATGTCTGTTTGGTGATTAATACGAGGAAATACATGCAACAACACTCCCCTCTCATGACTTTGCGTGAACTTGCCCAGGATGCGGCAGAAAAAGCAGCATCGCAACTTGCGCAGATTCGGCAAAGTCACCAACAAATGGAGCAACAACTCACGGCGTTAATGAATTATCAGGATGAGTATCGTACCCGTCTGAATGACACGCTCAGCAGTGGTATGTCCTGCTCTACTTGGCAAAATTACCAGCAGTTTATGAGAACGCTGGAAATGGCAATTGAACAGCACAGATTACAGCTCAACCAATGGAAAAAGCGTCTTGAACAAGCCATGTCACAATGGCAGGAAAAACAGCAACGCCTGAATGCCTTCGACACACTGCAACAGCGGGCAGAGCATAATTTGAAGTTACACCAAAATCGCATGGAGCAAAAACAAATGGACGAGTACGCACAACGCGGTGCACAACGGAGAATGAAACAATGAATCTCACTCTTTTGCCTACTGATTTAAAATTCACGGACAAAGGTACGGATAAAAGTCAGCCGACTTTAAATAATACCGTGATCGGTAACCATTCTTCTCAATTTGGGCAACTTCTCAATGCAGAAACAACCTCTATGCGGAAGCCCACTACTCAAGTGGATAAAAATAGTCTGAAAGAGGAAAAATCCACCTCTGATAAAACAGCAGAAAGCAGCTGGCCGCAATTGGCAGCAGTGCCAGATAACAGCATGGTCAAGGATAAATCATCGGTAGAAACAGCACCGCAAGAAAACAGTGCCGAATTTGCTGTATTAAAAGATGAAGATCTCTTATCAGCCGAAACATTAAGTGCGACGATACCAATCCAGCTTGCTGAGCTGCTGACTCCTCATACAAATTCCGCTGTTCTTACTGAAAACTCACAGGGTTTGATGGGCAATGAATTGTTAGAAAATAAATTGCTGGAAAATTCTTCACCAGAAGATGCATTGCCGGAAACTGCCTGGCTGGATAGCGAAAACAGCCCTGCTAATACACTGTTGGTCAGCAACGCCAAAGATAGCAGATTAACTGACAACAATTTTGTTGAACTGTCTAAAGCGGGTGAACAAGGTGAAGACATTCAACTTTCGGCTAAACAGGTGGCGCTCCCTCTGAACAATAAGACAGAGAGTTCTGTCAGCCTTCAATCTGAATTGGCACCGCTCGCCGGACAACTCAAACTGGCTACCAATAACCTTGCCACCAATAATAAGGTTGAATCTGGCAAGGCTCTTCTCAAAGAGACAATCTCAGGCAATAGCAAAGATCCAAATCTGCTCCAGATGGCAATTCAGGCAACGCCTGCATTGCCATCTTCGACGGCAGAAACAGCTTCTATTGACTCACCTACGGTATTGGCAACCCCTTCCCTGCTTTCAACCGGACAGCAGTTTCAGCTTAACAGTACCACTACACCTTTATTAAAGGCTCATCTTGGCAGCGAAGAGTGGCAGCAACAGCTCAATCAACATGTGCTGTTCTTTAACCGTAACGGTCTACAACAGGCAGAACTTCGCTTACATCCTCAAGAACTGGGAGCATTGCACATCCGCATGAGTGTTGAAGACAATCAGGCACAATTGCATTTTGTTTCTGCCCATCAGAATGTTCGTGCGGCTCTGGAAGCGGCATTACCCGGGTTACGCCATGCATTGGCTGAAAACGGCATTCAATTGGCACAAAGCAGTGTCAATAGTGATGCCCAAGGCAACAGTCAACAAAAGTATTTTGCTGATAACCATGCCAATAACCCGAACAGCAATTCTGATTCCCATGCTGAAACGCAAGAGTCTGGTTTAGTGGCTGCAACCGGGATCACAACCCCCTCTGTATCAGCCATCAGGGTGACACCTCAACAACTCACCTCGGCCAGAGGAGGTATTGATATTTTTGCCTAATTACCACCTAAACATTAGCCTAATTTCGTGGGACGTCGGAATAAAACGAAAACAGGTCGATAACAAACGTGTGAGTTAATGGTTTTTTCCCCGTTTGTTCCAGCCATTGCCGAAACAAAGACGCGGGATAATTGATCTCGATTTTGATGGATAAGGGCTTCGCCACGGAATGCGCGGAGACTTATTCGCAACAGAAAACAGGAATTTATCTGTCCATGTCTGATTATAGCTACGAGCATAAACGCACAAATCCAATTTGGATGATACTGTTAGTACTGATTGCTGTTCTTGGTGTTGCCATCGGAGGGTATAGCTGGTGGGTAATGAATCAGTCAGCCAATAACAGTACAGAAAAAACCAAAGCCATTGATGCCCCCGTATTTATGACCTTGGAGCCTTTTACCGTCAATTTGATCGACAACGAAGAGCATTTCGATCGTGTTCTCTACGTTGGCATCACATTGCGTCTGACTGACGAGAAAACCCGTCAGCGCTTCCATGAATATCTGCCAGAAGTTCGTAGCCGCATGTTGCTGTTATTATCTCGTCAGGAAGCCACCGATCTGGCAAAAGATGATGGCAAGAAGCATTTGGTGACAGATATCAAACAGATACTACACCCGACACTAATACCCGGTGAACCCGATCAAGAAGTCACCGATGTGTTATTCACCACGTTTATTCTGCGATAATCACAATGAGTGACAATATTCTTTCACAAGCAGAGATCGACGCTCTGCTCAATGGTGACAGTGCCTCTGCTGATGACGTAGAACAAACTGCGTCCCGAGAAAATGAGGTTCGCCCTTACGATCCCAATACACAACGCCGTGTTGTACGCGAACGTTTGCAGTCACTGGAAATCATCAATGAACGTTTTGCCCGCCAATTCAGAATGGGGCTGTTTAACATGCTACGCCGTAGCCCGGATATTACGGTCGGCGCTATCAAGGTTCAGCCTTACCACGAATTTGCCCGCAATCTGGCCGTGCCAACCAACCTCAATCTGGTTCACCTGAAACCATTGAGGGGAACGGCGCTATTCGCTTTTGAACCCAGCTTAGTTTATATCGCCGTTGATAACTTGTTTGGGGGTGATGGCCGTTTTCCAACCAAAGTGGAAGGTCGTGAATTTACCTATACCGAACAGCGGATCATTAATCGGATGCTGAAACTGGCACTGGATGCCTATCGTGATGCATGGGATTCCATCTTTAAACTTGAAGTGGAATACGTGCGTTCCGAAACGCAGGTGAAATTCACCAATATCACCACTTCACCGAATGACATCGTGGTGACTACACCGTTTCAAGTAGAAATCGGTGCATTGACCGGGGAATTCAATATTTGTATTCCATTCGCCATGATCGAGCCTCTGCGCGAGCGCCTGACCAATCCCCCAGTGGAAAATATACGTCAGGAAGAGAGCCAGTGGCGTGAAAGTTTAGTGAAGCAAGTTCAACATTCAGAATTAGAACTGGTGGCCAACTTTGTTGATATCCCTTTACGGCTGTCAAAGATCCTTGAATTGAAAAAAGGCGATGTCTTACCGATTGAAAGACCCGAACGTTTAATCGTTCACGTTGATGGTGTGCCTGTGCTCACCAGTCAATATGGAACACTAAACGGGCAATATGCCCTGCGTGTTGAACACCTGATTAACCCTGTTTTAACTGCTCTGGATGAGGAAAAGCCCAATGAGTGATGCTAAACAACCTACAGATACCAGCTCGACTGAAGATATGTGGGCAGAAGCGCTGGAACAACAGGCCGCACAGCAAACCTCTGACGGCGGCGCGTCAATATTTGAGAATCTGGAAGCGCAGGATGCGTTGGCCCAGCTTTCCGATATTGATTTGATCATGGATATTCCTGTCAAGCTTTCTGTCGAGCTAGGCCGTACTAAAATGACCATCAAACAACTGTTGAGACTGTCACAAGGCTCAGTCGTTCCCCTTGATGGTCTGGCGGGAGAACCATTGGATATTCTGATTAATGGTTATTTGATCGCGCAGGGAGAAGTGGTTGTCGTATCCGATAAATACGGTATCCGTATCACAGATATCATCACTCCTTCTGAGCGTATGCGTCGCTTGAGTCGTTAACTATGATGGCGAACCAGCCTTTCGTTCATACCTCTTTTCAACAGGATGCAGCACTTGATGCTGCACCTGTTAACACGGCCGCCAGCCATGCCCATGTGAATATGATCAAACAGACAGGCAATAGTGATCCCCTGCCAGCCAGTCAAACGCTGATGCAAGTCAGCAGTGCCCTGGGCGGTGTTTTATTGCTGATTTTCTTCATAACATGGCTAGTTCGCCGTTTGGGTTTTTCCCCGGCTAAAAGCAAAAATCATCGTTTGCTAAACGTTAAGGCAAGCTGTTCCCTTGGGCCGAAAGAACGGGTTGTTGTGGTAGAAGTCGAGGATAACTGGCTAGTTTTAGGAGTCACATCCCACCAGATCAATATGCTGCATCAAATGCCTGCCCCCCCTGACAACGTGGACAAGGAGACCGCGCTCAAGTCGCTGCCATTTGGTCAGATGCTAAAAAATACACTCCAGCGAAACAGCAAAAATGACAAGGACGATGATGAAAAATAGCGTTTTTTTTATGACAGGCAAAAAATTTGTCTCGCGGCTTTATCCAATGCGTTTGACGGCTCTGTTTATGGCGCTCCTGCTGCCACTGTTCCCCATGAACGCGGCAGCCGAGTTTCCTGGTATCATCAGCCAGCCCTTAGCCAATGGCGGACAAAGTTGGTCATTGCCAGTCCAAACCCTGATTTTCATCACGGCACTGGGGTTCATCCCTGCTGCTCTGCTAATGATGACCAGTTTTACCCGCATCATCATTGTACTTGGTTTGCTGCGCAATGCGCTGGGAACGCCTTCTGCCCCGCCTAATCAGGTTATGTTGGGTTTGGCGTTGTTTATGACTTTTTTCATTATGGCGCCAGTATTTGACAAAGTTTACCAAAACGCTTACCTACCCTACAGTGAGGATAAAATCACACTGGAAGTCGCACTGGATCAGGGAGCCAAACCTTTACGCCAATTTATGTTACGTCAGACACGGGAAAATGATCTGGCACTGTTTGCCCGTCTTGCCGATCAGGGCGCATTTGAAACGGCGGATGCTGTTCCAATGCGCGTGCTCGTTCCCGCGTTTATTACCAGTGAATTGAAAACCGCATTCCAAATTGGCTTTACCCTCTTCATTCCGTTCTTGATCATCGATCTGGTTGTTGCCAGTGTCTTGATGGCGTTGGGGATGATGATGGTTCCACCAGCTACTATCTCACTGCCGTTCAAACTTATGCTGTTTGTTTTGGTAGATGGCTGGCAACTCTTGCTTGGTTCACTGGCACAGAGTTTTTATGTTTAATCAATAGTGTTATGTCTAGCGTGAAATCTTATTGGAATAAAGAGCAAAAAGCGGTTTGAGAAAATTATGACTCCAGAATCGGTAATGGCCCTCGGTGTTGAAGCAATGAAAGTGGCGTTAGCACTGGCTGCCCCCCCCCTTTTATCTGCCTTAATCAGTGGCTTGATCATCAGCTTATTACAGGCGGCAACTCAGGTAAACGAGATGACCTTATCGTTTATTCCGAAAATCCTGGCCGTCTTCGTGACTATCGTCACTGCCGGACCATGGATGCTAAATTTATTGCTGGATTACATGCGCACGCTGTTTAGCAGTATTCCGACTATTATCGGTTAATTATGATCCCGTTTGATAGCGAAACACTTTCCCGCCTCGTCAGCGATTTTTTCTGGCCATTGGTGCGTCTGTTGGCCTTGTTCAGCACAGCCCCCATTTTCAGTGAAAAGCAGATACCGATAAAAGTTAAAATTAGTCTGGCCTTAGCGATCACCGCTTTACTCGTTCCAACTCTCCCCTCCCCGCAAATTCCGATTTTTTCTGTTGCCGGAATTTGGGTCTTGATACAACAAATATTGATTGGTATGGCCTTGGGACTGACCATGCAAATCGCCTTTGCCGTAGTGCGGCATGCAGGTGAAGTACTCGGCTTACAAATGGGACTTTCATTCGCCACATTTTTTGATCCTACTGGTGGCCCGAATATGCCTATCTTAGCCCGCATCCTCAATATGATGATGATGTTGCTGTTCCTGGCTCTTGATGGACATTTATGGCTATTATCAATTCTGGCAGATACGTTTTATTCCATTCCCGTTCAATCAGCCCAATTGAATCCAAAGGGTTTTCTGTTGCTATCCCAAAGTGCCAGTCTAATTTTTATCAATGGCATGATGCTGGCAATGCCAATGATTACCCTACTTTTGGTTTTGAACTTCTCCCTGGGCATGTTAAACCGCATGACACCACAACTTTCTGTATTTGTGGTCGGTTTTCCGTTGACTCTGACTGTAGGGATTTTCACGCTTTCCCTGTTATTTCCAACATTGGTGCCATTCACTGAGCGGTTATTTGGAGAAATGTTTGACCATTTGGCGATAATCATTCATGAACTGGTACTGTAGCTGTTATTTTTCTGATCAACCCGCCAATCTGGCGGGATAACTTCCATCTTGTCCTGATATTCCTCTTCAACCATCCACCATAGTACCCGCATCTAAAATTAACACTTTTACAACAAAAAATATCGACATAGAGTATTTATTTTAGTTAATTTAATTTTGTAATGTTACTATCAAGTATGTATTTAGCATAAAAATTCGACAAATAACCTATAGCTAGTTCATTTTCACGAAAAAACAGTTATCGGCAGTATTTATTTTATTTTCAGATGGACGCAACAAATTAAAACCAAATAATTACAAAGGAGAAATGAAAATGTTACATAACAACTCTTCACAAACTTCCTCAGTAATTTGTAATAACAACTCTCTCTCTTCTCCTACCTATCCTCTTAGTTCTCCCCAGCAAGCCATCTGGTTTGATCAGGCTATTCATCCCCATTCTTCTAACTACAACCTCAGCATTTTTATCTGCATTGAAGGAGAATTGAAGGAAACATTATTTGCCCGTGCCTTTGAATCTGTTGTTGATTGTCATGACACTCTGCGTTTGCAGTTTATCAACACCCACGCTTTACCCAGCCAAAAAGTTGTTCACTCTCTCCCTATCACCCTGGATATACAAGATTTTTCATCCCGTCCAGATGCTGAAACCAGAGTAAAACAATACATGGATGCCGAGTTCATGCGCCCATTTCACCTGAGTGAGACCCTGTGGCGCACCACATTATTGCGAGTCAGCAATACCTGTCGGTACTGGCAATTTTGCTGTCATCATTTGGTCATTGATGGCACAGGGATGTTCCTACTCATCAACAAGGTTATTGATGCCTATAACCGCCTGATGAAAGGAGAAACCCTGAACAACTCCGCTCACTCTTATCTGGATTTTATTACGGATAACCTCAATTATCTTGCTTCCGAACACTACTCACACGACAGGCAATTTTGGTTGAAACGCTATGAAAACCTGCCTCCTCCCTTGCTCCAGCCTGTCAATGGCAATAACACGACAAACCATAAACAAACCAAACCCGCTGCTCCTCAGCCTGTCATTTGGTCAATCGATCAGGCTCTTTTTAAACGTATCGAGAAAGTGGCTGGCGGACAGGGATTACCCTTCCTGCATTTCATGTATGCCATCCTGACCTGCTATTTCACCCGAACAACAGGTGTCAATGAAATTGTCATTGGTGTTCCCGTGCACAACCGCAAAAATACGCGACAAAAGTCCACGATGGGAATGTTCGCATCCGTGCTCCCTATTGGTATCACCCTTTCACCGGAAGATACGTTTCGTGATGTCATGCGCAAAGCCGCAACTGAAATGAGTCTTTGCCATGAGCATCAACATTTTCCCATCGCAGAACTCAACCGACAAATACACTCGCGGCAACAAAGCGGAAATGCGCGATTATTTGACGTGACTTTATCTCTCGAACCGTTTAAAGCCAATTTGCATATGGAAGGAGAAAACGTCAACGTCAAACAGTTAGAGCTACATTCTGGTATTCCCTATCCTCTTTGTATCAGAATGAAGCAATACATAAATACCGCCTGTCCTGAAGATACTCATTCCCCGATTTCCATTGAATTCTATTTTTCTCCTGATTATCTGAGTATCACAGAAGTTATGGCGCTCCGCTCCCGTCTTGCTGTCCTGCTTGACGCCGCTCTCACTTCTCTGGAGATGCCCTCTCTTACGCAGACAAAAATAGTCAATCTGCCAATCCTGCCCGATATTGAACGCCAACAGGTATTGATGGATTTCAATACCACCCAAGCCGAGTTCCCGCAAGATACTCTGATTCATCAACTGTTCGAAGCACAAGTGCGGCGCACACCAGATGCCATTGCCGTGGTCTTTGAAGAGCAATCGCTGAGCTACGATGAATTGAACAAACGCGCCAACCGTCTGGCGTATCAACTGATTGCTCTCGGCGTGCGTCCTGATGATCGGGTGGCAATTTGTATTGAGCGTAGTCTGGAAATGGTGGTCGGTTTATTAGCTATTCTCAAGGCCGGTGGCGCTTTCGTTCCCCTTGATCCGACTTATCCAACCACGCGGCTGGCATATATGCTCAATGACTCAGCCCCCGTGGCGCTGGTTACTCAAACAACGATGACAAAAATAGGGAACCGTCACCTGCCAACCATTCTGCTGGATATTCCAGACTATTCTGTTTTGAATGAAAAATCGGAAGAAAACCCAGAGATCCAAGCATTGGGGCTGACCTCCCGTCATCTGGCTTATGTTATCTATACTTCCGGCTCCACCGGACAGCCCAAAGGGGTCATGATAGAACATCGCAGTTTGTGTAACTTGATTACCACCCAGCAAGACATGCTAGCCATCACTCCAAACAATCGGATCTTGCAATTTGCCTCAAACAGTTTCGATGCCTGTATTTGGGAATGCTGCATGGCGCTATTGGCAGGTGCTCGCCTTTACCTTGCCAGGCGGGAGAGCCTGCTGCCGGGAACAACCTTGTCTCACTATTTAGAGACTCACGCCATTACTCACACCCTCTTGTCCCCCACTGCTCTGGCAAGCATGGACACACTTCCGGCAACCCTGCAAACCTTATTGGTGGGAGGGGAAGCATGTCCACCTACGCTGACCAAACGCTGGGCACAAGGACGGCAGATGATCAATGCATATGGCCCGACAGAATCCACAGTGTGTGCTACTCTTTGCCGATGTGAAAGTCAGGAAGACAATGCCCCACCGATTGGCCGTCCCATCGCCAATACCCAGATCTATATCCTTGACATGCACGGTCAACCCGTCCCGCGAGGAGTCGTGGGAGAAATTCATATCGCTGGGGTCGGTGTTGCCCGCGGTTACCTGAACCGTCCCGAACTCACTGCCGAACGCTTCCTTGCCGATCCGTTTTCCCAGAATCCAAATGCTCGTATGTACAAAACCGGCGATCTGGGACGTTGGCTGCCCGATGGCAACATTGAATATCTCGGCCGTAATGATTTCCAAATCAAACTGCGTGGTTTCCGCATTGAGCTAGGAGAGATCGAAGCAAGGCTACGGCAATGCCACGGCATACGTGAAGCCGTGGTACTGCCCTGTGAAAACAGTCCCGCATCAAAACAGCTGGTCGCCTACTTGCTACCGAAGACAGATACTGAACTGGAACCAATGGCATTACGGCAACAACTCGCACAACACCTTGCAGAATACATGATACCCAGTGCCTTCGTAACACTCGACGCTTTCCCACTCACACCTAATGGCAAACTTGACCGTCAGGCTCTTCCCAAACCCGATCATACGGCAATCGTCACACGCAGTTACCAAGCCCCCAGAGGAGAAACAGAAACCATCCTGAGTCAAATTTGGCAAATGTTGCTCGGAGTGAAATATGTCAGCCGCTGCGATCACTTTTTCGAGCTTGGCGGGCACTCGCTGATAGCCGTTAGCCTGATCGAACAACTACGTGAATTGGGCTGGTCTATTGACATTCAGGTTATATTCACTAAACCCGTATTGAAAGAGATGGCAAAAACGCTACTGTCGGTTCAAAAAAATACCGTTCAAGGAAATACAGAGCAAGAAAAGACAACGGTATTCACTGTACCGCCCAATCTCATCCCTGAAGGCTGTACTGCCATTACCCCAGATATGTTGACGCTAGTTTCCCTATCCCAACACGAGATTAATGCCATCGCCGCAACTCTTCCTGGTGGGGCAGCCAATATCCAAGATATCTACCCTCTCGCACCGCTACAGGAAGGTATTTTGTTCCATCATCTGTTGCAGAAACAGGGCGATACTTATCTGTTACGCAATTTACTTGCCTTCGACACCCGCGAACGGCTCGATACCTTTCTGGCAACCTTACAACAGGTTATTAACCGTCACGATATTTTGCACACTTCAATCTGCTGGCAGGGATTGGCACAACCAGTGCAAGTCGTCTGGCGACAGGCATCTTTGACCGTTAATACATTCTTACCCAATGGCGAACAGGATATCTCCTCCCAATTACTGGCGCACACCAATCCCCACCAGTACCGTCTTGATGTGAGTCAGGCACCACTATTCTCCGCTGACATAACCTATGACCCGCATCAGGATGAGTGGTTACTGGTTTTGTGCATCCATCATTTAATCTGTGATCATGTCACACTGGAACGTATCATTGATGAAATTGATGCATTATTACCTGACCATACCAAGAATAGTTATCTTGACAACCGTCATACTGACAAATTACCCCCAACATTGCCTTATCGTAACTTTGTCGCTCAATCCCTGTATTTGCCGACTTCAGATCATGAAGCCTATTTCCGTCAGGTACTCTCTGATATCGATGCACCAACAGCGCCTTTCGGGATACTGGATATTCACAGTGAGGATAAGCAGATATCAGAGGCTAAACAGCCACTGGATGTGACATTGTCCAAGGCCATCCGCACACAAGCCCGACGTCAGGGGGTCAGTCCCAGTATATTGTTTCATGTTGCTTTAGCACTGGTGCTGGCAAAAACCAGTGGGCGCGACGATGTCGTCTTCGGTACGGTATTGCTGGGACGTATGCAGGGCAGTACCGGCATTGATCACGTTATGGGGCTGCTTATCAATACCCTGCCCATTCGGATCAGGCTTACAGATAATAGCGCACAGGCAACCGTTCAAGAGACCTACCTCAATTTGATGAAGTTGCTGGAACACGAACAAGCAACGCTGACGCTGGCTCAACATTGCAGTAACGTGATCCCTCCTTTGCCACTCTTTAATACACTACTCAATTATCGTCATAGCCAGGCGGATACCACTTTTGCTAAATGGGAAAGTGTGCGTCTGCTGATGCAAGAAGAGAGAGTCAATTATCCTATCGGTTTGTTTGTTGATGATTGGGGTGATGGGTTTAGTTTAGTTGCCCAAACCGTATCGGGCATCGATCCAATTCGTCTGATCGGCTATATGACTACTGCCCTGACGGGGCTGACCGAAGCGCTAGAAACCTCACCCCACCAGCCAATTTTGACTATTTCTATTTTACCCGTTGTGGAGCGCCAACAACTGCTGGTGGATTTCAATGCGCTCCAATCTTCTCAAGACGCTATATTCTCCCAAAATACAGCCACTGACCTCCCACAAGACACGTTTATTCACCAACTGTTTGAAAAGCAAGTACAGCAAAACCCCGATGCAATTGCTGTCATCTTTGAAGAGCAATCGTTGAGTTATGTTGAATTGAACCGTCAAGCCAATTGCTTAGCGCATTATCTGATTACCTTAGGTATCCGCCCTGATGATCGGGTGGCAATTTGTTCTGAACGCAGTCCGGCCATGATGGTGGGATTACTCGCTATCCTTAAGGCCGGCGGTGCCTATGTCCCGCTTGATCCAGGCTATCCAGCCGAACGACTGGCTTATATACTTGAAGATGCAGCTCCCGTTGCCTTGCTCACCCAGACTTTATTCACCCAAACAACGTTAATCAATCGACTGCCCAACGTACCCATTGTGGATCTCAATAATCTTGCATTCTTTACAGCAAACATGCCAATCAATAACCCAGATCCCAAAGTGCTTGGCCTAACCTCACGCCATCTGGCTTATGTGATTTATACCTCTGGTTCAACAGGCTTGCCCAAAGGGGTAATGAATGAACATCGTGGTGTCGTGAATGGTCTGCTTTGGTCACAAAAGGCTTATCAACTAACCCCGCAGGATCGGGTCTTACAGAAAACACCTTTTAGTTTTGATGTTTCCGTTTGGGAGCTATTCCCACCCCTGATGTTTGGAGCACAATTAATTTTGGCTCGCCCCGATGGTCATAAAGATCCACACTATTTACTGTCTGAGATAGAAAAACGCCAGATTACTATTATCTATTTCGTGCCTGCCATGCTACAGCAATTTGTCCACGCCATTCCTGCCGGATGTTGCCCTTCTTTACGCCATATTTTATGCAGTGGTGAAGAGTTTCCTTATGTCTTGCAGCAGAAATGTCTGTCCCATTTTGCGCACTGTCAGTTACATAACCTATATGGCCCAACTGAAGCTGCAATTCATGTCACCGCTTGGCAATGCGTGCCTGACCGTTATATCGGACGAGTACCGATTGGGAAACCCATAGCCAATATTCAAATTTATCTGCTTGATAGTCACAAAAAACCCGTGCCAATCGGTGTTACAGGGGAGCTTTACATTGGCGGAATCGGGGTTGCCCGCGGTTATCTGAATCTTCCAGAACTAACCGCAGCACGCTTCCTTGCTGATCCTTTTTCTTCAGATCCTGATGCCCACCTATATAAAAGTGGTGATCTGGCTCGTTGGTTGCCTGACGGTAATATTGAATACCTTGGTCGTAATGATTTTCAGGTCAAGATCCGTGGTTTCCGTATCGAACTCGGCGAAATTGAGACGACATTGGCGCAATGTCGCGGTGTGCGAGAAGCGGTTGTGATTGTCCGAGAAGATACACCGAATGAAAAGCGCCTGGTTGCTTATCTGCTCGCCGAACCCAATACGATATTGATACCAGCAGAACTACGCCAGCAACTGGCACAACACCTCGCTGAGTATATGCTACCCAGTGCCTTTGTGACGCTTGAAACCTTTCCATTAACACCCAATGGCAAACTCAACCGTCAGGCACTGCCAGTGCCAGATCAAACAGCACTCGCGACCCGCAATTATGCAGCGCCCATCGGAAACATAGAAACAACGTTGGCCAAGATTTGGCAAGAATTGCTGACATTGGAACAAGTTGGTCGTCATGATCATTTCTTTGAACTCGGCGGGCATTCCTTACTCGCCATTCAGCTTGCCACACGCATACGCCAGAAACTGACGCGAGAATTGCATTTGCAGCAACTCTTTTCCCATCCTGTCCTGGTGGATTTAGCTACCTTGCTCATCGACACGCCTATGACAACCCAAGTCGTTATTCCCGCTACCAATCGCAATCAACCACTGCCACTCTCCTTCTCCCAACAACGCTTGTGGTTCCTTGCTCAACTCAATACCAAAGCCAATCTGGCCTATAATATCCCGATAATCCTGCATCTTAACGGGTATCTCGATCATGCTGCACTTACAGCTGCGCTTGATCATCTCGTCAGCCGACATGAAAGTTTGCGCACCCGTTTTATCCTGATTGATGAACAACCTTACCAACACATCGATAGTGCAGATACGGCTTTTTCTCTGACCTATCGGGATCTGCGCAAATTAGACAAAACTTCCCACATGGCCCGTATTAACGAATTCGCGGAACTTGAAACACAAACCCCATTCGATTTCGCTAATGAGTCAATGATTCGAGGTCAATTATTACAACTGTCTGATGAAGAACATGTGCTGATCCTTACCCAGCATCACATCATCACCGATGGCTGGTCAGTAGGAATATTGCTCCGCGAGCTGAGTGCCCTCTACCGTATTGCACAAGGGAAATGTAGCGATCCTTTACCCCACCTTCCCATCCAGTATGCGGACTATGCCGTCTGGCAACAGAAATGGCTGCAAGGTGAGGTTCTCACTGCACAACGGGATTTCTGGCAGAAACAACTGGAAAACGCACCAACATTACTGGCTCTCCCTATTGATTACCCACGTCCGCCAGAACAAAGTTATACAGGCGCTCATGTGCCCGTTCACCTGAATGCTGATTTATTGTCGGCTCTCAAAGCGCTCGGACAACGGCAGGATGCAACATTATTTATGACTTTGCTTACAGCCTGGAGCATCGTGCTTGCCCGTTTGAGCGGACAAGATGATATTGTCATTGGCACTCCTGTTGCCAACCGTTCATTAAGTGAACTTGAGGGTTTGATCGGCTTTTTTGTCAACACCTTACCTTTACGCATCAAACTGGAACAGTGCAACTCGGTGGCAAATCTGCTTACTTATGTTCGTGAACAGACGCTGGCAGCTTATGCACATCAAGACCTGCCTTTTGAACAATTGGTGGAAGCCCTAAAACCTGAACGCAGCTTGGGTTACAATCCGATTTTTCAGGTTATGCTGGCCCTGAACAATACGCCCACTCAATCCCTTGAATTACCCGATTTATCAGTCTCGTTGATGGCGCCGCCCCACCACAGCGCGTACTTCGACCTGACACTGTCACTGACCGAAAGCCAGAGTGGTCTCAGTGGCTATCTGGAATATGCATCAAGTCTATTCGACCGGACGACAGTTGAACGCATGGTAAGTTATCTCACCAATGTACTGACTGCCATGACAACCGATGAAACACAGGCTATTGCTCGCCTGCCGATGTTGCCCGTTACAGAACGCCAGCAATTATTGGTTGATTTCAATGCCCCTCAAGCTGACTTTCCGCATAATACGTTGATTCACCAATTGTTCGAAGCTCAGGTACAACGCACACCAAATGCTACGGCGGTGATCTTTGAAGAACAATCCTTGAATTATGACGAACTGAACTGCCGAGCCAACCAACTGGCACATAGTTTGATTGCTTTTGGTGTACGCCCTGATGACCGCGTAGCAATTCAGGTTGAACGGGGTTTGGATATGATCGTTGGTCTATTCGGGATCTTAAAAGCAGGTGCCGGTTATATCCCGCTTGATCCAGAATATCCTGCCGAACGGCTGATTTATCAGTTATCAGACTGCAATCCTGCCATATTGCTGACCCAGAAACATTTACACACACGCTTACCAATACAAGATATTCCAATCTGGTTGTTGGACGATGAAATTCATCAAGATAACCTGCAAAAACAGCCTAAATATAATCCTGACAGCAGGCAAACAGGCGTTCAGCCGCATCATTTGGCCTATATCATCTACACCTCAGGTTCAACCGGAAACCCCAAAGGCGTCATGCTGGAACATCGCAATGTTGTCAGCCTTATCCATGCTCATTGCCAGATCAGTGAACCTGCCTTGGGGGATCGTATTCTGCAATTTGTGACCTTCGCATTTGATATTTCAGTGTCAGATATTTTCCCTACTCTGGCATCGGGTGCCACGCTGGTTCTGCGCCCACCTCATATCAAAATACCGAATAGCACGTTTGTTGATTTTTTACGTGAACAGAAAGTGACAATCATTAATATACCGACTGCTTTCTGGCACCATTGGGCGCAAGAAATGAAGGCTAGACGTGTCGGTTTCAGCCCCTATATACGCACCGTTATTGTTGGGGGAGATAAAGTGGAACACCGCTATTTAATGGATTGGCTGTCGTACCCGGAAACCCAATCCTGCCGCTGGTTTAACGCTTATGGCCCGACAGAAATTACCATCACGGCTACGGCTATGCTGATAGATAAAGCAATGGTGATAGATAACAAACATATTCCGTCCATCACCAATAATATTCCGATTGGCCGGCCACTGTCCAATACACGTATCTATATTTTGGACTCACTTGGTCAACCGGTTCCTATCGGCGTGAGTGGCGAAATCTATATCGGCGGAATGGGGGTCGCCCGTGGTTATTCCAACCGACCAGAGCTGACAGCAGAGAAATTTGTTGTCGATCCCTTTAGCGAACATTCCAACGCTCGCATGTATAAGACCGGAGATTTGGCTCGCTGGCGATCTGACGGCAATATCGAGTATCTTGGCCGCAATGATTTTCAGGTCAAGCTACGCGGCTTCCGTATCGAACTGGGAGAAATCGAAACCAGATTGATGCAATGCCCCGGCGTGCGTGAGGCTATCGTGCTTGCCCGTGAAGATAAACTGGGTGATAAGCGCCTGATTGCTTATCTGATCGCCGAACCGAATATGAAACTGGGACCGACAGAACTGCGTCAGCAACTGGCACAACATCTCGCCGACTATATGCTGCCCAGCGCATTTGTGATACTAGATGCTTTTCCGTTGGCGCCTAATGGCAAGATTAACCGCCAGGCACTACCGATGCCAGATCAAACATCCATTGCAACCCATACTTATGAAGAGCCGCTCGGTGAAATGGAAATTGCCCTGGCTGAGATTTGGCAAGCATTATTAGGGCTGGAAAAGGTTGGGCGTTATGATCATTTCTTTGAACTCGGTGGTCATTCCCTGATGGTTGTCAACCTGATTGAGCGGCTACGCAACCGAGGTTGGCACCTTGATGTTCGTACTGTATTTTCCACACCAACACTGGCGAAAATGGCGAAAGTAATGCAGGAAATTCAAGATGATGAATCCTCGCTTACCGCTCCGCCCAATCTCATCCCCGATGGTTGCTCCACCATTACTCCCGATATGCTGCCGCTGGTTTCTCTGACACAGCACGAGATTGAGACTATCGCTGATACCGTTCCTAATGATGCCAACAATATTCAGGATATCTACCCACTTGCGCCATTACAGGAAGGTATGCTGTTCCATCATCTGCTACAAACACAAGGAGATGTTTATCTGTTGCACCTCTTGCTTGCTTTCAACACCCGCGAGCGTCTTGATGCTTTTCTGGCTGCTTTACAACAGGTTATTAATCGTCACGATATTCTACGCACTGCCATCTGCTGGCAGGGTTTAACACAGCCAGTACAAGTTGTTTGGCGCCAGGCACCTCTGTGTATCAAAACCTTTGTGCCAGATAACGATAAGGACGTTCCGTCTCAATTGTTGGCACAGACAGATCCATACCAACACCGCCTCGATATCAGCCAGGCTCCGCTATTCTCTGCTGATATCACGCATGATCCGAATCAGGGCGAGTGGTTGTTAGCGTTGTGTTGCCACCATATCCTCAATGACCATATATCGCTGAATATCATCATTGCTGAAATCAATGAACTCCTGCATCATCGTACTGAAAAATTACCGTCTATCTTACCGTACCGCCATTTTATCGCCCAATCCCTGCGTGTGCCGATGCCAGATCACGAAGCCTATTTCCGGAAAATACTCGCTGATGTGGATACACCAACTACGCCTTTCGGCATATTAGATGTTCACAGTGGAAACAGACCTGTCACTGAGATCATCAAGCCACTTAATGCAACACTAACCCGTGCTATTCGCAAACAGGCACGCCGTCAAGGAGTTAGTCCCGGAGTCTTGTTTCATGTCGCCTTGGCACAAGTTCTGGCAAAAATAAGTGGGCGAGATGATGTCATCTTCGGCACAGTCTTGTCAGGACGTATGCAAGGAAGTGCCGATATTGAGCGAATTCTGGGACTGTTTATCAACACCCTGCCCGTGCGGATCACGCTTGCGGGGAACAGCACACAAGAAACTGTGCAAGCAGCTTACCGCAATTTGACGCAGTTACTTGAACATGAACAGGCACCACTGGCGCTAGCTCAACGTTGCAGCGGTGTAGCACATCCTCTGCCGCTTTTTAATACACTCCTTAATTATCGCCATAGCCAACCAAATGTTGCCAATACCCTATGGGAAGGTATACGTCTGGTAACAGGACGAGAAAGAACTAACTATCCCATCTATCTGGCTGTAGATGATTTGGGGAAAGGTTTCCTGCTGACAGCTCAAGCTATACCAGGAATCGATCCGGCACGCCTGATTGCTGATATGACAACTGCTTTAGCGGATCTGGTAAAAACATTGGAAACCGAGCCACAAAAACCCATCATGAACATTGCTACCCTGTCTGCCACAGAACGCCAGCAGCTACTGACCGATTTCAACGCTATTCAGGCTGACTTACCGCAAGACACACCAATATCAGGCCAATCTACTATTGGGACAATTTCCGGTTACGAAGCGCCTCTCGGTGATGTGGAAACTGCTCTGGCTGAGATTTGGCAAAAATTGCTGAAACGGGAACGAGTCGGTCGTTATGATAATTTCTTTGCATTGGGAGGTCATTCATTGATAGCAATACAATTGTTGGCTCGTATGCATGAACAAGACATGGCAATTCCATTAGCGACCTTGTTCACTCATCCTACACTATGTGAACTGGCCAGGGTTATAAACTCAAATCGCTCAACTGTAGCAAATAGCCCAAACTGATACCATTAGCCAAAATAAAATTAAGTGGTTCCACAGCCTGTGGAGCCACCTTCGACAAACAATGCCGGATAAATAATATTTCCTCTGAACCGTACCTTTCAGAAAACGCCTTTAATTAAAATTAGGTTGCCCATTAGATGCGTTTACCCCGCCATCTATCGGTAAGTTCACCCCATTAATGAAACTGGCATCTTCGCTAGCCAAAAATGCAATAGCTGCTGCCACTTCAAAAGGTTGACCCGCTCTTTTTAGCGGAATACGACTATCGAAATGCGCAAGGGTTTCATCATCAAAACGAGCCACCATTGGCGTCAATACTAAACTTGGGCAAACAGCATTGACACGAACTCCTTGTGAACCATGATCCAGCGCCATCGCACGGGTTAAATTCACGACAGCACCTTTTGCTGCGCAATAATGAGCGCCTCCCCAATCTCCCCCCAAGCCAGATACCGAGGCATTATTGACAATACATCCTTTACTTTTTAGCAAATAAGGTAAAGCAGAATAGCTACAATTGAGTACACCATTGAGATTCGTAGCCAGTACTGCATTACCGTCTTCTTGTGAAGTACTCAATAAATCACCAACCACATACAAACCTGCGTTGTTCACCAAAATATCTATTCGGCCAAAATGCCTGACTGTTTCATCAACCATATTTTTAGCCGATTCTCGGTCCGCAACATCTGTCTGAATCACTAACGCTTTGCCCGAAGGCAATTCACTCAATACACGATTAAGCTTCTCTGTATCGCGCCCAGCTAACACCACAATGGCTCCTTCTTGTGAGAAACGCTTTGCTGTAGCCTCGCCAATGCCACTACCTGCGCCAGTAATAATGACAACTTTATCCTCAAATCGAATCATTTTATTACCCTCATTGATATATTTTTAAAGCTAACCGTGTGATATCAAATACAATTAACAAATGGGTTCTATTTTTAAGGACAGGAACAAAATCTCATTACACAATTCTTTATGGTCAGGTGATACCAAATATTTTTATAACTGAGATTGGTTCTCGACCCCTAAATGGAGAATCAAGCAATACCATTGACCTCATTTCTTCTTAGAATTTATATATCAGTTAGCATGGTGTATTTAAGGTATTGACTTAAGACTGGATATCAATTTATCCAAAATAGATGTTATCTCGTTGCCAGATAGTGCGTTTTAATTTCATAAAAAAACATTCAATCATCATATCTCCCAGAATATTATTTTTTAATTATCTTGCTATGTCTTTTTTTATACTTGGTTAATCATTAAATAGTTGATAACGTGTTGAACAGAGTTTCCCCTCAATAAAATTAGATTAATTAATCACAATGTAAAATATTACTCATCTAATATTGAATATAATGTGCTTATTTACATATCTGACAATTATAGCTAGTTACCAACAATTATTAAGTGTTATAAAATCAAAAATCCAGATGTATATTAACGACTGTTTTAGGTTAAGAAAAATAAATCAAATTGATTAACCATGTACACTTTACCTTATATAAATAATTTTTTCGCAAGGAGTGCAATACCTAATTAATTCATATAACTCAAGGGGAAAATGATGACATACAAACAGCTTCACTCTCCCGAAACAAAATATCCATCATGGAAATCCAATGATGCTCCATTATTTATCATCCTTGGACAATCTAACAGCTATGGTCATGGCACACAATTGCCGCCAAATAAAAGGATTACTCAAGGTTTAAATAATGTATTCACTCTATCCCTACCAGAGGTCTATAGCACTCACTTTTCCAAAATTCACTGGACAGGATTAACCAGCTTCGGAAGTGCCAATATTGGTGCTCCCATCGGTTTACCTCGCGGCAACCAAGATCATCCTTACAACGCAGCCAACCGCTTTGCTAAATTTTGGCAAGATCATATCAATCAGGGAAATGCACTGTATTTACCGGATCTTTACGTGATTTTAATGGGCTGGGGAGGACAAGGAATGTATCTAGATAATTCCCCTGATAACCGCTGGGCACCAGAGCGTGATGCCAGGGATGTGGAGTCCCTCTATCCCCGTGTCATTAGAACCTTACGCATGGCAATTCATTCATTGCGTAATATGGGCAAAAAAACGCGTATTTTGGCTATTCATTGGAATCAATGGGAAGCAGAAACAGAGAGTTTAGATGCAGCCAAAGCATCAGAGATGAATTTTACCCGCATTATTACAGGTATTAACGATGCTATCGGCTCTCATAATATTCCGTGGCGGTTATATTACCCACTTTCAGTCGCTTTTGATCCCATCAATACCAGCTATGTGAATGAAGCAATTAAAGATGTTATTGCCGCTGCACCTAAATATCGTACTTTAATTGATGCAAGGAATTCGCCAAATTACACTGGCATTGCTTCTGAATATGGCGTCTTCCTACCCGATGAAATGCATTATAATGGCAAAACTCAAACCTGGTTCGCCCAACAAGAATGGGAACGGATTTTGACCGGTTATCGCGGCAATGAAATATAAATAATATGGCGGTTTATGCCGCCATACAAATTAATATATAGTTTGGCTTATTTTATTTAGGCTACTGGTTATTGCATTATTTTAGATATTCGCCGCTACGAAGGGCTTCAATACGCTTATCCAACGGCGGATGAGATAAGAATAACTCACTGAAACTCTTAGCTTTGCCATTAATACAGAATGCCATCATTCTCCCCTCTTCCTGAGGTTCATAACTGGTCTTAAGACGTTGCAATGCTGCAATCATCTTTTCGCGACCAACCAATTTCGCTGATCCTGCATCCGCATGGAATTCACGGTAACGGGAGAACCACATGGTAATAATACTTGCCAGAATACCAAATACGATCTCCAACACCATGGAAATCACCATGTAAACAATTGGATTACCATTACTGCTGCTTTCACTTTCATCATCGTTGCTGGAAAGGAAACTTGCAGCAGCTTGTGCAATGATACGTGAAATAAAGATAACGAATGTATTCACAATACCCTGCAACAATGTCATCGTCACCATATCACCATTAGCAATATGGCTAATTTCATGTGCAATGACGGCTTCAGCTTCATCACGGCTCATATTGTTCAGTAACCCTGTACTAACAGCAACCAGAGAAGCATTACGGCGTGCCCCTGTAGCAAATGCGTTAATATCCAAGGCATCATAAATAGCCACTTGTGGCATAGTAATTCCAACTTGATCCGCCTGACGACGTACAGTTTCCATCAACCAGGCTTCAGTTTCATTGGAAGGTTTTTCAATAACCTGACCACCAACAGAGCGCAGAGCCATCCATTTCGACATTAACAAAGAAATGAATGCACCACCAAAACCAAACAAACCAGCCATAATCATGAGGCCAGCAACACTGCTCCGCTGAACTCCTGTAAGTGAAAGTATTATTCCAAACACCACCATGACAGCAAGGTTTGTGAGAAGGAATAAGGCGATTCTCATCATATAAATTTGCTTCCTTTAATTATCAAACAGTTCAACTAAGAGTTAAACTATAAGGTGGGGACTAACCCCATATTATTCAAGTTTTTTAAGACGTTAAGCGATAGAAACAACATAACTTTACAATATGATAAAAAAGGCCGACTAACAAGCCGACCTTTTATCTATAACGAATTTTAAAACTACCTCGTTACAGCCATTTCAGCAGGCTGATGCGCCAAATCCAGGGCAATTTTTACAGATTCATCTAAGTAAGGATCCGGCCCTTTATAATCTTTTGGTAAATCATCAAGCGATTTGAGCGGTTTTTTACCTTCCCGTTTAAAGCGTTCATTAAGACGATTCAATTTGTTTGTTTCGTATTCCTTGTTTTCTTTCTCTCTTTGAGCATAGTTCAAGGAGTAAACGCCGTTACGTTCTTTGATGACTTTATAGTAAGCAATATCCTGTTTGATATATTTAAACTCAGGATCATTAGCAATCCGTTGATTATACAGCTTAGTCAGTAGTGGGGTTAACTCTGAAATCACTTTCAAGGAAGTATAATGCGCAGGCTGAATGCTGTCCCAAGGTAACGCATTATCCTCTTGACTTTCCCCTATTTCAGACGGTTCTTTTCCTGTCGGCATAATGATATCAGGCGTTACCCCCTTAAGCTGGGTGCTACCACCATTTATCCGATAGAATTTCTGGATCGTGTATTGCACAGAGCCAATTTCAGGCCATTCAGGTCGTAGCATTTGATCATAAATACGATTCAAAGGGCGATATTGCTGAACGGTACCTTTACCGAAAGAAGACTCTCCCACAATTAATCCACGTCCATAATCTTGCATCGCAGCCGCAAAAATTTCAGATGCAGAAGCACTTCTATTGTCAATCAGAACAACCAGAGGCCCTTTATAGTATCTTGCCTCATCTGTATCTGCCTCCACTTTAACTCTACCGGTATTGTCCCGAATCTGGACAACGGGACCAGTAGGAATAAATAAGCCAGATAACGATACCGCTTCTGTTAGCGCTCCACCACCATTGCCACGCAAATCAATAACAACCGAGACAACCTTCTGTTTAGTGAGTTTCTGTAACTGCACTTTTACATCGTTAGTCAAGCCGACATAGAAACTTGGTATATCCAAAACACCAACCTTCTCTTTCCCTACCGTTTTCACCGACATCTTGACAGCATTATCTTCAAGGCGGATATTCTCGCGGGTTAAGGTAACAATGTGGTTTTTTGCCCCTTTTGTACTTGGAGTGATTTCAAGGCGGACTTTACTCCCCTTCGGCCCTTTAATAAGAGCAACAACATCTTCCAAACGCCATCCAACAACATCGACAATTGGCTTGCCTACTTGCCCAACACCAATGATTTTATCTCCAACTTTCAATAAATTGCTTTTGGCCGCCGGACCGCCTGCAAGCAATGAACGAATGGCAATATACTCATCATCATATTGTAAAGCAGCGCCGATGCCCTCAAGAGATAAGCTCATCTCTGAATTAAACTGTTCTGTATCACGAGGAGAGAGATAACTGGTATGCGGATCTATTTCACGGGCAAAAGCCATCATAATGCTTTGAAAAACATCCTCACTCTTGGTTTGTGTGAGGCGTTTTAATAACGTCCGATAGCGCTTAGTCAGAGTTTCTTTAATTTCTTTATCATCTTTTTTGCCGGATAACTTGAGGTTTATCCAATCAAATTTGATTTTGGCATCCCAAAGCCTATCCAACTCTTCAATACTCTTTGGCCATGGTGCTTTGATACGGTCGGTTTCAATGGTGTCATGACCGTTTAAGTCAACGGGTTGTTCTAAACGGGAGAGCACATATTGATAACGTTCAAAGCGGCGCTTTTGCATAAGATTAAATAGATCATAAGGAAATTTTAGATCGCCATTTTCAAGCTCTTTTCCTAATTCTCCCTTTTGAGACGCGAATGGGACGATATCAGATGCCAAAAAAACATTGTGTCCATAATCCAGTTGATTCAGGTAACGATCAAAAATTTTTCCTGAAAAATCTGCATCCAGATAAAACTGGCGATAATGAGAACGAAGAAAGCGGGAAACAATCCGCTTACTTACTGTGAGATGCTGTGGTTCCGGTTTTAAATCTGGCAGTTGGCTCAGGCTGATAACAGCCGTATTGTGATCATTAATGACATTGGCGTTAGTAGCGTGGCTACCATTCGCGACATTGTCATTAATAGTATCTGCATAACCTATACTAGAAAATGATAGACCTAAAACGAAAGCCAATGTAATGAGTTTGTTCATGCCCAAGTTGGCCTCCGTATCAGAACTTTAAGTGTTCTGCGCGTACAATCATTGCTAAACCAGTAGGTAACTGCACTCTGACACCATCTTTTGCAATTTCAAGCACAGATGCATCCATTAAACTTTTTCCTACGTTTATTTTGATAGTCTGACCGACTTTCAAAGAGGATACGTCAGTGACTGAGTTTAACTCAGGTTGTGCAATTTTTTTTATGGTTTTATCTGCTGGTTTACGCGATTGTTGCGGGCGGTTTTGCGAACGCACCGGACGTTTTTCACCCTCACCTGATCTCTTTTGACGGTGAGGAGCCGGCTTTTTATTCACAGGGCGTTCATTTTTCTTGTCAGATACGTTTTCAGTTTCACGTTTCTTGGCACGCTGTTCAGATCGTTGAGCCTGTACCCGTGCTTTCGCTTCTGCCAGTTGCTGACGCGCATGTTCAATATGTT
Organism: Xenorhabdus ehlersii; assembly: GCF_003610465.1. Taxonomy (GTDB): domain Bacteria; phylum Pseudomonadota; class Gammaproteobacteria; order Enterobacterales; family Enterobacteriaceae; genus Xenorhabdus; species Xenorhabdus ehlersii. The sequence continues at coordinate 679,458 of NZ_RAQI01000002.1, forward strand.
CAATTTCCAGCTCGCCACACATGTTTCCGTCAAGGTCAACACGCTGGGCTCCTTCTTTTACACCATAGAGATAACGCCAACTGGAGGTATACAAGCGCAAAGCAGAACGGAGCTGTGTTTTACTCAAACACTCCTCATCCTGAATACGTTCAACGATGTCCTGGAAGATCCCGATCTTCAAAGGACGTGCTTCACCTTCTGCTACAAAGCAAAGCGGGAAGCGCTCAGCCAAGAAAGCAATGACTTCTTTACTACTGTTCAACTTAGGTTGATTTTCCATGAAATTTCCTGATTACAACGGTTTTGCCAACCAGCGCAGGCATGAACAGGCGACATTATAATAGCGTTGCTGATAAATGCCACGTTATACGTATGTTAAGTTACGTTCTGTTGTAGATATTTTGACACAACACATTGTTCCAAATGACTACAAAGCCTGATAACTAGCGCTTTCAAGCCATTTTCATCATTCTCGTCAAACCGATCAAAAACTGTGCTATCAATATCCAAAACGCCAATAACTTGCCCATTGATTTCTAAAGGAAGTACAATTTCAGCATTACTGGTGGCATCGCAGGCTATATGACCGGGGAAAGCATGCACATCAGAAATACGCTGTATACTCTTATTTGCAACAGCCGTTCCGCATACACCTTTTCCTACAGGAATACGAACGCAAGCGATCTTACCCTGAAATGGCCCTAAAACTAGGGTATCATCATCAACTAAATAAAAGCCAACCCAATTAACAATATCCAAACGTTCGTATAACAATGCGCTTGTGTTAGCAAGAGAAGCGATAAGATCGTACTCCCCTGATAGCAGTGCCATCAGACTATCTGCTAGCTCTTGATAAAATTCATTCTTATCCATAAGCTCCTACGCAATAGACAATATTTAACAAAATAAAAACAATGATTTTACATAAAATTTTTACCATATTTAACAGACTATTTCTAAGCATAATCTGCCACTATGATTTAAATTTTCTTTCAGAATACCGTCTCTCTTCCTGAATTTAAATTTTCTTTAATTATTTTTACCAGTATTCACTTGTAAAATTTAGGGAGATATCACAGCTTATTTAAAAACTAGCGTGACTTGCACCCAGGATCGTGTCTTGTTACTTTAAGCACAAGCAAAAAAAAGGCCGAGTTCACTCCTCTACTCGGCCTAGGGAAAAATAGCTCTATCAAAGAGCCTTGCGCTAAAAGTTGCCATTGAGACGTAGAACAACTTACGACTTAAAGCGTAGTTGACATACAATGATTTACCAAATTTTAACCATTACCGGTTGGATAGATGGTCACATAAAGCCAATGCCGCTTTCTGGAATGGCTCAACGCTCATTTTTTGATTGGGATGATCGGGATCATTTAAAAGGATTGTCTCTAATGATGATGCAATCACTTTATTGGCTTGCATAAGTTGTGTTGCTCGATCATTCAACGGATACTGCATCAATGTGCTGGGATTTATCACAAACAACGCGCCATTTGCTCGACAATCAAGCATAACCTCTTCGCGAGTAAATGCCCACTGTTTGCCAAACTGTAGCTTGCTAATGGTTTTTATTGGTGCAGCCACTCCCTGAAAAGAGAGAAGCAAAAGAGGCAGAGCCCAAAATAGTCGTTTCATTATTTTTCCCCTGATAGAGACATACCGTGATTTTATCGTTAATTTTCCTGTTTATGTACCCAGATTTGCACCAATCATTCAAGAATCACGCAGGAGGTTGCGTTGCAAAAATCGCTACGCATAGCAATGCGGTTGTACCCAGAATAATTTCCAGCCAGCTATTGATCATCAATTGCTGATAGCACCTTTTCTGTTTTAACTTAGGAACTAAAATATAGCGGTTAATCAAAGCCAAAAGAACCATTCCAATAACCAAAACTATTTTTAACCATAGCATGGATTGGTATTCAGACAGAGCTCGACTGAAAATGGGCCAATCTGGAATGAGAATCACACTACTCACAATTCCTGTCACAATCACCAGAAACACGGCAAAATGCCCATAAAGAGAGAATTTTCTCATGGCTATTACGCTATCTGCATATAGGTTAGTCGCATTCGGCGATAAGTTTGTTTCTGCTGGCGGCCGTAATCGCAAGAATTGCAGACACACTAAGAATGGCCACAATCCACCAAACCAGTAACCTGCACTGAGTAAATGGATAACCTGATTGGCTTGAAGTAATAGCCCTATGCTTCCTTCATACATAGCTGCATGTCCAATGAAAGCATGGTTTGAGAGTAAAATAATCGAGCAACCTAACAACAGGAAATTTCTGACTTTAATATTGGAAAGGAACAGTCCACCAACAGCAAGTACAGCTATCAATAACTGCCATCTCCATACTTGCCCAAAAGAGGTTCCCAAGACAGCCAGCCAGATATCCAGAGCATAAACATCGTGCCAGCCATCCCCCATTAATCCAGCCTGTACAATAAACCAGATGATTGAGGTTATCAAAGCCAGCACAGTGCTGATTAAGATTCCAACTTTTAACCGTTCTCTCATTAGGATCGAGAAATGCCCAGAAACAAGCATTACGGTGAATAAGCTAAGGCCGAACATCAATATGACGACCACAAAATGAGAGAAACGGCAGAATATGTATAGCGCCTCTAGAGAGATCATTATCTTACGGTAAAACTATAAACGCCTTTTGTTTTATGACCATCGACAGAGAGTACACTCCAATCAACACTGTATTTTCCCGCAGTAAGTTTGCCTTCAACTGGCAGGATTAACTTGGTTTTGGTTTCAGGATCGAGTTCCAACTTACCTGTTTTCACTACGGCTCTTTCTGGGCCAATCAATTTTACCTTACTGAATCCAAGTTCAATACGTTCTGAGAAGTTCAAGGTGATAGTTTGTGGGGCAGCTTCAACCGTTGTATTTTCTGCGGGAGTCTGATCTTTCAAATGTGCATGGGCCAAAGCCTGCTGACAAGACATGCCGACAAACAGAACCACAAGAGTAGATAATTTGGTCCAGAATGAACGGATGTTAAGAATAAACATATAGATAACCCTTTAATATGTAGATGAATTCTTTATACTTGAAGGGAGATTCTATACCAAAAAATCTGTTTAATCTGCGGTAATTGACGAGTAATGTCCTGACCTGTGAGACACTACGCAAAAATGGGGATAAAAGAAGGAGAACCGTAACCCCGGTTTCACCATGCATGAAAAAACACGCAAAGAAACGGGAGTTACGATGGAAAAACCGATCAAATTGAAAGACGAAGGCTATATCAGGCGTGTGCCGGTACCATAGACAATCCCTTAAGTTCTTTATCCAACAGGAACAGAGCTTTTCCACTTTCGCCCACCATCTCCAGTTTGTCCAGAATGGATTTGAACAGTTTCTCTTCTTCATGCTGTTCAGCAACATACCACTGCAAGAAATTAAAAGTGGAATAGTCTTGTGTCGTCATCGCTACATGGGCAAGTTTATTAATCTCTTCTGTGATCAATTTTTCATGCTCATAAGTCTGATTAAATACATCAGAGATAGACTTGAATTCTACAGGCGGGGCCTGAATAGCGCCCAATACAGGCATTGAACCAGTGTCACCTAAATAATCAAACAAACGTTGCATATGTTGCATCTCTTCCTGTGAATGAGTCTTTAAAAACGCTGCAGCGCCTTCATATCCTTTATCACTGCACCATGCACTCATTTGCAGGTATAAATTCGCAGAATAAAATTCCAGGTTTAATTGCTCATTTAATTTTTTGATCATTTCTTGTTTTAACATCGGCCAACTCTCCTAATAACTCATTAAACTTGGCGTATTATGCCAATTAAAACCACACAATACAAAAAACAAAATAAAAATATATAAGAATTTGATAAATAAGGTTTTATTCACAACAAATAAACAAGAATAAATCTCATTAAATATGAGAAAATAAGAATCAGTTTTGTTTAATTAAATTTTTATTCAAAAAAACATTTTTAATAAAAATGAGAATTGATATTATTTATGTTTATTAGATGTATTTTTACCCTTTTTTAAACAACTTGCTAAACAAAAAAGAGTCTATTAATTTTCTTTTAGAGAAATTAAAAATGAGTTTTCAGAGAGGCCAAAATGGAACATAACTTAGCCAAATTATCTAAAGATGAAATGAATAAGGTCAATGTTGATTTAGCCGCATCCGGTGTTGCTTTTAAAGAACGTTATAACATGCCTGTCATTCCTGACACTGTTGAACAATCACAACCAGCACATCTGCGGGAATATTTCCAACAACGCTTACAGCATTACCGCCAGCAATCAAAATTACTGTCACGCCTGCCTTATGAGCCTAAAAGTCGCTGAAGGAATGATATGAGAAAAGATAACCACCCGCAACGTGGTGGTTATCTTAACTATTTCCAGTAAATCTATTTTCCAACAAATTTATCAGTTGCCTTGATGAGTTGGTGTAAAATATCGGCTTCATCAAAAGAATGGCCAGCACCTTCCACAATGTGCAATTCAGCTTCCGGCCACGCTTTTGCCAAATCCCACGCATTTTGTATCTGACATGCCATATCATAGCGACCATGGATAATCACAGCAGGGATATGTCTGATCACATCAATATGATCCAGTAATTGCTCGGTTTCATCCATAAAACCATTATTGATAAAGTAATGGTTTTCAATACGTGCAAACGCCAAGGCAAAATTATCTTCTGCAAAAGAAGCTGAACTTGTAGAAGGCAGTAATGTTACCGTTTCTCCTTCCCAGAGACTCCATAAGCGTGCAGCTTCCAACTGTACTTGCAAATCTTCATTGGTCAGCCGTTTGTTATAGGCAGCAATTACATCTTTACGCTCTTCCTCCGACAGGATAGATAATGTACGCTCCCATTTTTCCGGGAAAAAACGAGAAGCGCCTTCTTGATAATACCAATGCAACTCTTGTGGACGAAGCAAGAAAATCCCTCTTAGCACTAATTCTGACACACTATTCGGGTGTTTTTCAGCATAGGCCAAAGACAGTGTTGATCCCCATGAGCCACCAAAAACCAGCCACTTCTCAACACCCATAAGATTACGCAGCCGTTCAAGATCCTCTATCAAATGCCATGTTGTATTATTTTCCAGACTAGCATAGGGCTTAGAACGCCCACAGCCACGCTGATCAAATAACATAATATGATAGCGTTCGGGATCGAATAACTGACGATGATAGTTTGCTATCCCACCACCAGGACCACCATGTATGAATACTGCGGGCTTACCTTTCGGGTTACCGCACAACTCCCAATAAACCTGGTGTCCATCTCCCGTATCCAGATACCCTGTTTGATACGCATCATAAGCGGGATAGAGTTTTCGTTGTTCCGTCATAAAGCCCTCTCACTGTTTAAACAAAACGGGATACTTTCCCAGTATCCCGTACATATTTAAAGAAAAGATGGTGTGACAAGTTATTTACTTTACTTCACTATAACTAATAGTCTCTTTTTGGCAATCAATTATGACGTTGTAACTTTTATCTTTTTTCGTTCCTCGGACGATCAGAGGAACCTGCAATGCGTCCTTATCACCAGTAATATCATTGACATTTACCCACGCAATCGGTTTTGCAGTGCCTAATTGCTTTCTGTCTTCATCCCAGTGATTAATACGATTTTGTAAAAAATCTTGCTTAACCTGTGCCGCTACTTGATCTTTGGTTAAATTTTTACAAGAAATAAACTTCGCCACACGCTCATTATCAGCAGCGGTTGCAGTAAACGAAACAGAAAACAAAACACCTGCACTCAATAAACTAATACGACGAATAAATTGACTTGCCTTCATATTACCTCCTATTACCACCCAAAGAGTATGGATTAAAAGTTGCGATAAATTAACATGTAGTAGAAAGTAATTATGTGAGTTTTGTTAAAAATGCGTTGCGACTAGTTTTCACCGTCTTCAAATAAAACATGGATCTGCTCATGGTTCTGGTGCTTTTCGCGTAATTCCTGAGCAACAATAGCAATGGCTTCTCCGCTGCCCATTCCTTCGGAAATAAGCTGATGGATCCTTTCTACGGCTGCTTGCTGCTCTTCATGGGATAATGCTGGCATACCTGAAAACATCGTTATAACCTCAAACAAAACATAACAATTAATGGCAAACGGCGATTATAGCCTGTTTTATCTCAAGTCAGGAGCGAGATTGTGTGATAATCTCCGTGGATTAATATGTTATTCCTTATGGATTGCTAAACACCAATATTGATGCCGTCATGAAAATTGCATTACAAAAACGACAATTACCGTATTCTCCTGATCTCGCCATTCACTATTTCGCCCCCCTTTCTGCATTACCTTGGGCCATGCTGTTACATTCTGGAACCGCCGAACATCCGCATAATCGATTTGATATTATTGTCGCCGAACCTGTGACAACCCTTGTCACCCAAAGAGCATCTACCGAAATTAATTGTCATGGTAAGGTTTCTCTTTCTCAGGAAGATCCCTTCCAGCTATTAAAAGACCATCTTCACCCCTGGGGTATTGATGCTCAATTTGATCCGGACCTGCCTTTTCAAGGAGGAGCATTAGGTATATGGGGATACGATCTCGGACGACGTATTGAAAAGTTACCTGAATTAGCCACCAATGAACTGAACTTTCCTGATATGGCTATAGGTATCTACGATTGGGGATTAATTATTGATCATCAGCTAAAGAAAGTGACGTTACTGAGCTACCACAATATTGACGAACGGCTGACATGGTTAGAGTCTCTACGAGAAAACAGGAAAGAAGGTTTTTCCCTGACAAGTCCGTGGCAATCCAATATGACAGCACAGCAATACCACGAAAAAATTGCTCAAATCCATTGCTACCTACGAGAAGGGGATTGCTATCAAGTCAATTTATCACAACGGTTCCATGCTAATTATGAGGGAGATGAATGGCAGGCATTTATCCAGCTCAATGAAAGTAATCAAGCTCCCTTTTCTGCCTTTATTCGCTTGCCTGAACACTGTGTTATCAGCGTTTCACCTGAACGTTTTATTCTTTTGAAAGATCATCACATTCAGACACGCCCAATAAAAGGAACGCTGCCCCGATTACAAAACCCCACAGAGGATCAATTGCAAGCAGAGAAATTAGCAAACTCACGCAAAGATCGTGCGGAAAACCTGATGATTGTTGACTTGTTGAGAAATGACATTGGGCGAGTTGCCACTCCAGGCTCGGTCAAAGTACCTGAATTATTTGTTGTTGAGCCTTTTCCGGCCGTACACCATCTGGTCAGCACCATCACAGCAACCTTGCCCGACACATATCATGCCACAGATTTACTGCGTGCCTGTTTTCCCGGCGGCTCAATCACGGGTGCTCCTAAAATCCGAGCCATGGAAATCATTGAAGAGTTGGAACCACATCGCAGACATGGATATTGTGGTGCTGTTGGCTATATTAGTTTCTGCGGTACAATGGACAGCAATATTACTATTCGTACCTTACTGACAGAAAAAGGAAAAATTTACTGTTGGGCAGGGGGTGGTATCGTCGCAGATAGTATTGCTGAAAAAGAATATCAAGAAACATTTGATAAACTCGGACGGATCTTACCTCAATTAGGGGAACTATCTATACCATGACATCGCTCTCTGACTTCATTCATCGGTTTCAATTGCAGCTTCCTGCACGACCAGTACATTTAGCCAGCAACCAACGGAATGCTGCGGTATTATTGCCGATTATATGTAAGCCAGAGCCAACGCTGTTATTCACCCAACGTTCCGCAAGCCTCCGCTCCCACGCCGGGCAAATTGCTTTTCCGGGCGGAGCGGCAGATCCTGAAGACGCTTCCCTTATTGCCACTGCCTTGCGTGAGGCAGAAGAAGAAGTCAGTCTACCGCAAGATAAGGTACAAATACTGGGGCAATTAGCCCCCTTGGATAGCATTGGAGGTTATCGTGTCACTCCGGTAATTGGGCTTATTTCCGAACCAATCTCTTTTCGAACCAACCCAGCAGAAGTAGCGAGCATTTTTGAAATCCCGCTGTTTGATGCACTTTCCCTTCCCCATTATCGGTATCTGGATATAAAACGCCACAATCAACAGCGCCGAGTCTATTTTTATTGGCACCAAGAGCATATGATTTGGGGATTAACCGCAGCCATTATTTATCGTTTAGCACAGCAAGTGCAAAAAACGCCCTAAATTGGACACAAAACGCCACAAAACTGTGCATTACTTATCCATAATCATATCAATTGCTATTATAATTAAAAAAAAACTGTAAACTCCTTTATCAACACTACCAAATAACAGTAAAGTAGCGCGCTTTATATAAATAACTATATCTCTCTTCTTTAAAGGAGTCTGGCGTGATTAGCGTTTTCGACATGTTTAAGGTGGGTATTGGCCCATCCAGCTCTCATACTGTTGGTCCTATGAAAGCAGGCAAACAATTTGTCGATGATCTTGTAAACCAGGGGGTAATGTCCTCTATCACGCGTGTAGCTGTTGATGTATACGGCTCACTTTCATTAACCGGGAAAGGTCACCATACGGATATCGCTATCATCATGGGTCTGGCAGGTAATATGCCGGCAACTGTTGATATTGATTCAATTCCAGGTTTTATTCGTGATGTTGAGCAAACTGAACGTTTGCCGCTGGCAAATGGTTTACACGAAGTCGATTTTCCTCGCGATGGCGGTATGAACTTCCGTAGCGATAACTTATCACTGCACGAAAACGGCATGCAAATTCATGCGTTCGCCGGTGACGAAAAAGTTTACAGCAAAACCTACTACTCCATCGGTGGTGGTTTTATTGTTGATGAAGAACATTTTGGCAAGCCATCCCAGGATTCCAAACCTGTTTCTTATCCTTACAGCTCTGCGGCTGAACTACTGATGAACTGTAATAAAACAGGTTTGTCTGTTTCTGGCCTGATGATGAAAAATGAATTGGATCTACACAGCAAAGAAGAAATTGCTGAGTATTTCGCAGATGTCTGGGCAACCATGCAAGCTTGTATTGAGCGTGGCCTGAACACAGAAGGGGTTTTACCAGGCCCATTGCGTGTTCCTCGTCGTGCCGCCGCACTGCACCGTATGCTGACATCATCAAACAAATTGTCTAATGACCCAATGAATGTTGTCGATTTAATCAATATGTTTGCATTGGCCGTCAATGAAGAAAATGCGGCTGGTGGCCGTGTTGTTACGGCCCCAACCAATGGCGCGTGTGGTATTGTCCCTGCTGTTTTGGCCTATTACAACCATTGCATTGAACCTGTGACAGCGGAACTATACACGCGCTATTTCCTGGCCGCGGGTGCAATTGGTATCTTATATAAGATGAATGCCTCTATTTCTGGTGCGGAAGTTGGCTGCCAGGGCGAAGTTGGAGTTGCTTGTTCTATGGCGGCAGCCGGTCTTGCAGAATTACTCGGCGCAAGCCCTGAGCAGGTTTGTATCGCAGCAGAAATTGGCATGGAACATAACCTCGGCTTGACTTGTGACCCTGTTGCAGGCCAGGTGCAAGTTCCTTGTATTGAACGTAATGCCATTGCATCAGTTAAAGCGATCAATGCTTCCCGTATGGCACTTCGCCGTACCAGTGAACCACGTGTTTCTCTCGATAAAGTTATTGAGACCATGTATGAAACGGGCAAAGATATGAACGCGAAATACCGTGAAACTTCACGCGGTGGTTTGGCGATAAAAGTTCAATGTGACTAATATAAAATACTGCCCATTTATTATGCAATGAGCAGTATTATTGCCTATTTTTTCTACATTTGGATTTTAGCTGAAATAATATCCCTTCCATCTGGTAGGGATATTTTTTTGGCTGAAACGAGTTACTAAAGTACATTATTTTCCATTTTACGGTAAAAACATCACAATTTTTTTATAAGAAAATTAAGAAAATGTTACCGGAAACAAAAACAAACACCAAGTTATAAGAAATTATTAGAATTTTAAAATAAAATTTTATTATTTAACATAATAAAATATTGTTTTAACCTGTCAAAATAGTCTGTCTTAATTTTTCTGACTGATAGCAATTTTCTTGAAGGCTGCAAATGATATTCTAACTATATATTTACTTATGTAACAAAATATAAAACCATAACAGTTTTATGTTCACGACTATCCTATTGATTGATAGGAAGTTAAATACATTAGAAATATTGAGTATGAGCTTGCAGTAGTCTGAGTTCAATTGTTATAGAAAGGGGAAAACAAGTGAGTATAGCCATTATGATTGGCACACACGGGGCCGCGGCGGAACAGCTGCTTCGAACCACAGAGATGTTGATTGGGGAACAGGAAAATGTTTCTTATATCGACTTTGTGCCCGGTGAAAATGCTGATACGTTATTCGAGAAATACAACCAAAAGCTGGAATCGCTTGATACAGAACAAGGCGTACTGTTTTTCGTCGATACCTGGGGTGGCAGTCCATTCAATGCCGCAAACCGCATTGTGATTGATAAAGACAACTATGAAATCGTTACTGGTGTCAATGTTCCGATGCTGGTTGAAGCTTTCATGTGTCGTGACGATGATCCAACGATGGAAGAGCTGGTTGCTGTTGCATTGGAAACCGGCAAAGAAGGGATCCGAGCCCTTAAAGCAAAACAAGATGAAGATCCTGCCAAACCTGAACCCGTGAAACCCGCTGCACCTGTTTCAGTCATTTCCGCTTCATCAACCTCTGTGGGCGGCCATATGAAGATTGCCCTCGCACGCATTGATGATCGCCTTATCCACGGCCAAGTTGCTACCCGTTGGACTAAGGAAACTAACGTCAAGCGTATCATTGTCGTCAGTGATGAAGTTGCCCTGGATACTGTTCGCTCCACCTTGTTGAAACAAGTTGCACCTCCCGGTGTTAGCGCTCATGTTATAGACGTTGCCAAGTGCGTTCGGGTTTATAACAACCCCAAATATGCCGGTGAACGTGTCATGCTACTATTCACCAATCCAACAGATGTTCTGCGCATTGTCGAAGGTGGCGTCGCTATCGAATCCATAAACATCGGTGGCATGGCTTTCCGTCAAGGAAAAACCCAGATCAACAACGCGATTTCCGTTGATAAGACTGACATTGAAGCCTTTGAAAAACTGAACTCTCGTGGCATAGAACTTGAAGCTCGTAAAGTTGCTAGTGATACCCGTTTGAACATGATGGATCTGCTGAAAAAAGTTTAACCATAAAAACAAATGTCATTTTATTAACCATTACTCAATAACAAAATTCTTACCAAATTACATTTGGTTACAGGAGAAAAACAATGGAAATTACCGTTGTTCAATTTGTGTTGATATTCATCGTTGCCTGTATCGCAGGTATGGATTCAATTCTTGATGAATTTCAATTTCACCGACCATTAGTTGCTTGTACATTAGTCGGTTTAGTGCTTGGCGATATAAAAACCGGCATTATCATCGGCGGAACACTGGAAATGATTGCCCTTGGCTGGATGAATATCGGTGCAGCAGTCGCCCCCGATGCAGCATTGGCTTCTATCATTTCAACCATTCTGGTTATCGCAGGTGGGCAAGATGTCGGTGCCGGTATCGCACTGGCTATTCCACTGGCAGCAGCGGGCCAGGTTCTGACTATCATTGTCCGTACCTTGACTGTTGGTTTCCAACACGCAGCCGACAAAGCAGCAGAAAACGGCAATCTTCGCGCAATTAGCGTCATTCACGTTTCAGCTTTGCTGCTCCAGGCTATGCGAATCGCCATCCCTGCCCTGATTGTTGCTGTATCAGTAGGAACTTCTGAAGTTCAGCATATGTTGAATTCCATTCCACAAGTGGTTACCAGCGGCCTGAATATCGCCGGTGGTATGATCGTGGTTGTCGGTTATGCAATGGTGATTAACATGATGCGCGCAGGTTATCTGATGCCATTCTTCTACCTTGGTTTCGTAACTGCGGCCTTCACTAACTTCAACCTTGTCGCATTAGGTGTGATTGGTATTGTCATGGCAATCCTATATATCCAGCTTAGCCCAAAATATAATCAATCACAGGCAGCCACCCATGCTGGTAATACCCCAAACGACCTTGATAACGAATTAGATTAAGAGGATAAACAACATGTCAGAGGCAACAAATATGGGTCAGAAAAAGCTGACACAAAGCGATATTCGTGGTGTATTCCTCCGTTCTAACCTATTTCAAGGATCGTGGAACTTTGAGCGTATGCAGGCACTCGGTTTCTGCTTCTCAATGATACCTGCCATTCGTCGCCTGTACCCAGAGAATACCGAAGAAAGGAAGCAAGCTCTCAAACGACATATGGAATTTTTTAATACTCATCCTTATGTTGCAGCGCCTATTCTTGGTGTCACCATGGCAATGGAAGAGCAACGGGCCAATGGGGCTGACATTGATGACGGGGCTATCAACGGTATCAAAGTGGGTTTGATGGGTCCTTTAGCGGGTGTAGGTGATCCTATTTTCTGGGGAACTGTTCGTCCGGTATTCGCTGCTCTGGGTGCAGGTATTGCCATGAGTGGCAGTCCGCTAGGCCCTATTCTGTTTTTCCTCCTGTTTAATTTAGTGCGATTACTTACCCGTTACTTGGGTGTGGCTTATGGCTACAAAAAAGGATTGGATATCGTTAAAGATATGGGGGGGGGGTTCTTGCAGAAAATGACGGAAGGAGCGTCAATTCTCGGCTTGTTTGTCATGGGTGCACTCGTCAACAAATGGACCAAAGTGAATATTCCGCTAGTGGTTTCTGAAGTTCCTGATCCAATCACGGGTGAGATGAAAGTGACTACAGTTCAAACCATCCTTGACCAGTTAATGCCTGGGCTAATGCCATTGTTGTTAACATTTGGCTGTATGTGGCTACTGCGGAAGAAAGTCAATCCGTTATGGATTATCATCGGCTTTTTCGTGCTGGGGATCGTCGGTTTCCGTTTTGGTTTCCTTGGCTAGATCTGATATTCCTGCATGACTTGAATATTCGGGGAGGTTTTACCTCCCCTTTCTTTGTCAAGACAATAATTTCCCATGCACTATAAAAATAGGGATTAAAAATGAGTTTGAATGATATTGTTCTAATAGTTTTAATTGTATTAATGCTCGCTTTTGCGATTTATGATGAATTTATTATCAATCAGCTCAAAGGAAAAACGCTGTTAAATATCAAACTCAAAAGAAAACAGCGAATTGATGCGCTGATATTTATCATTTTGATTGCCATTATTATTTACAATAATGTCATATCACATGGCAGTCAGTTTACGACCTATTTATTAATATTTATCATCTTGGTGACATTATATCTTGGTTATATTCGCTCACCAAAACTAATATTCAAAAAACAAGGCTTTTATTATGCTAACCGTTTTTTTTCTTATGAAAGCATTAGCGCAATGAATTTATCTGAAGACGGCATTCTCATGATGGATTTAGGGCAAAACAAAATATATCTATCCGTAACAAAGCTGGATGACTTAGAAAAAATTTATCACTTTCTTATTAACAACAGATGATTTCTCTTGGCGGATTCGACTAAATAAGATCAATAATTCACATTGGTCTTATTTCCCTCCTAAATAGAGACAGATAACGATAAGCATTATCATTTTCATATTTAAAATATGGCAAAATATTTTTTGCCTTTTATTCTTAATATGATATTGTCCGTCATAGTCATTGGGGAGTAGCCTGTTCCAGAAAATCTCTGGAAAATTCGTATCAACATACTCGTTTAAAATAAAACGTGGTACGAATACCTAAAGAACCTAATAACATCCAGGTTTTTATGTCCCCGTTATATTTCAAGTGACAATTAACAAAGTGGCAGCTTGAAAGATACGGGGATAAATCGGTTGGCAAGACCATAGACACATAACAGCGCCGTTGGTTGGGGGTGTGTTGTGTGTGTATGGAATCACCCAACCGAGGCTATTTTAATGAATCTCTATGCAACACTTATTCTCGCGCTTGCCCTTTCCATGGATGCTTTTGCCGCTGCCGTAGGAAAAGGAGCCGCCCTCCACCGACCTCATTTTCGCGAAGCCATCCGCACAGGTATCATCTTTGGCTTGGTTGAAGCCTGTACGCCTTTAATCGGTTGGTCATTGGGCCTGTATGCCAGCCAATATATTATGGAATGGGATCATTGGATTGCCTTTTTCTTGCTCTTGATCCTTGGCTGCCGCATGATAATTGATAGCTTCAAACGTGAACCTGAAACTTCTTATCAAGCTACTCCTCAACGCCATAGTTCAGTGGCATTGGTTCTCACTGCAATTGCAACCAGTCTGGATGCTATGGCAATTGGTGTCGGTCTTGCCTTCCTACAAGTTGATATTCTTCACACTGCCATGACAATTGGCCTTATGACTATGATTATGGCCACATTAGGCATGTTAATTGGTCGTTATATTGGTCCGCTATTGGGTAAAAGAGCCGAGTTGGTTGGGGGATTGGTCTTAATTGCCATTGGCTTCAATATATTATTCGAGCATCTTAAATTATTTTGGTATGCGGAATAAGGCTATTATTATCGTTTTCCATGTTGTAACTTTATTAACTGCACTTACTCCGGATACATAGCGCTATATTCCGGAGATGTGTTCTCTTACCATCGTGCTACTCCGGCTTAATAAGATGACAGCCGTCTTTTGATTATCAAATACGTCGATATATTTTTAACGTGAAATCTGCTTCACAATTAAACTGTTCTCTCGATATCAAATGCGTTTTAATTTCTTCTGATGCCCGCCAGGCAAAAGGGGTCATCTGCAATAAATTATGTGCTTGTTCACCCTTTAATGACATTGTATAGGCCAGCGTTTCGGTTGAAATTAATTCAAATTCTTCCCATTGTTCCTGATTTTCAGGATGTAAATGCACTTCCTGATAAATAAGCTCTTTCAATTGATACAAGTGACGAGGCCCTGGCGTTACCGTCAGGACGATACCACCTATTTTCACCACTCGAGCCAATTCTGTTGCCTTGCAAGGAGCATAGATCCGTAAAATACCCTCCAATGAACTGTCCGCAAATGGCAGCCGATGGCTAGATGCTACGCAGAAATTAACATCGGGATAACGCCTGGCACCATAACGAATTGCGACTTTCGCCACATCCAATCCATACACTACCAATTTCCGCTGAAGATTGAGCTGTTCCTGAACCGCCGCTGTGTAATAACCTTCACCACAACCAATATCCAGCAAAATTTCAGCGCTTTCTGGTAAATATTCACCAAGCAACTCAACTGTTTTTTGTTGCAGGGCTTGATAATGGCCTGAGTGCAAAAATGCCCTTCTCGCTTGCATCATCTCCACACTATCCCCTGGCTCTTTTGAGCGTTTATGCTGAACGGGCAGTAAATTGACGTACCCTTCTTTTGCACAATCAAACTGGTGATTGTTTTCGCAACGCCATTGGTAGTTAGCAAACAGTAATGGTGAGTGACATAAAGGACATTGATAAGACATAACATTCCGATGGATAGGGAAAAATCAGGGACATACTATACCATATTTTTGATACATACGTTTTTTAACCCTCTCTTTTGAAATTTAAGCCCGACACTCAATTATGTTACTAAATTAAAGAAATTGGATTGACTATTTCCGACATAATATTTATTTTTTTACCATTAATTAACATTTTTATCACGAAGTGAGGGTAACATGCCATACGATAATCTAGAGACCAAACGGCTTCTATTAAAAAAACTCGCTTATGACGACGCTATTCAAATTCAGCAAAAATTTCCTCATTGGCATGTCGTCAAATACTTAGATAGCAGCGCAGTTCCCTGGCCATATCCTGACGATGGCGCAGAATATTTTGTCAAAAACGTGGCTTTTCCCACCATACAATCAGGAAAAGGCTGGTTATGGTCTATTCGGGTAAAAAAACATCCCGATGAACTCATCGGTATGATCGGGTTACATGATAGGCAAGATAATAACCGAGGATTTTGGCTTTCCTTAGAGCATCAAGGCCAAGGATTGATGCGTGAAGCCTGTGAAAAAGTGACTGATTATTGGTTTCACGTACTGGGGAAATCCGTTCTTAGAACACAAAAAGCCAGTATTAACTACGGTTCGAAAAAAATCTCAATAGCACAAGGAGAAAGGCTGATAAAAGTGGAAGAAAAAGAGTATGTTTCAGGAAAATATGATTGTGAGTTCTGGGAAATAACTAGGGAAGAATGGTGTAATCGGCATGTGCTTTCTTAATAAATTTTAACCCATTTATTAATCCTGCATTTTCTGCCTGGGAAACTGGGCTTGCAGGAATGGCAGTAATAATAAACCTATCATTACCGCACAGACAGAAATGGTAATAAATAACCCCTTCCAATGATAATGTTTTAAAATAATGGCAAAAGGATAACCAGCAAGTGCAGCACCAGTATAAGCGAAGAGACCGACAAACCCCGTCGCCGCCCCCGCCGAATCCTTATGGGAACATTCTGCGGCAGCCATACCAATCAATAATTGTGGACCAAAAACAAAAAATCCAATCGTGAAAAAACCAATGGATTGAAAAATCACACCAGTCATAGGCATCAACCATAAGGCAGCCACCGATAAGAAAATACCCATCGCAAATATCAAGTTCATCGGCCCGCGATTACCACCAAACACTCTATCCGATCCCCAGCCTGCCACCAGCGAGCCTATAAAACCACCCACTTCAAAAAGTGATAATACTGCGTTCGCACTGACTAAATCATAATGATGATATTCTGTCAGATACAGATTTCCCCAATCGTTAATAACCGTACGGACGAGATAGACCAAAACGTAACTCAGAGAAAGCAACCAAATATATTTATTGCAAAAAACATAGGTTTTCAGTATTTCTTTGGTGGTTAGCCCTTGCCCTTGATTTTCCTGTACCTTTTCTAAATGATCATTACGAAATTGACCAATGGTCGGTAATCCCATTGTGGCAGGCTTGTCACGTAATCGCCAACATAAAAATATCCCAGCCAAAATACCTAGACAGCCCGGCACAATAAATCCTTCTCGCCAGCTAAAATTTAATGTTAAGAAACTGACAAACAACGCAACCAATGCACTGCCTATATGGTGTGATGTATTCCATAGAGACCACCAAAAACCACGCTCTGAGCGAGAATACCAACTGGTGAGCAATTTGGCACAAGGCGGTGAACCCCAGCCCTGAAACCACGCATTCAATATCCACAAAAAGGTAAACATCACAATCGAGCTGGACAAACCAAAAAAGATATTGATGATCCCTGTGGCAATTAACCCGATTCCCATGAAATAACGCGGGTTGGAGCGATCAGAAATAATACCGGAAAGAAACTTGGAACAACCATAAGTGATATAAAACAGAGTTCCAATTAGGCCAATTTCCCCTTTATCAAGGCCGAGATCGGTTATCATGGCAGGCATCGCATAATTGAAACTTTTACGGGTAAAGTAAAACAGCGCATATCCCACATAGAGACTCAGCATAATATGCAAGCGCCAGTAGCGATACTGTTGCCGGATCTCTTCAGCAGATAGCGGCTCGTCATGTACCTGCCTGGATTGAGAAGAAGCTGTCATGACCGTATCTTAAAGTTTAGGCAAGATGATAGACAAATCCGTCCCCGAAGGTGTCGAATCACCTTGTCGTTTTTCACTATGAATTAAGAACGTCCCTCCCAGGGCCTGCACACGTTCCCGCATACCACGTAAGCCAAACCCTTTCATATGATCCTCAGATTTACAACCAATACCATTATCTCTGATCAATAAATGGATCATCCCGTTGATGGAAAAATGCAATCCAATACGATCCGCTTGAGAATATTTCATGGCATTATTCAGCGCTTCCTGACAAAGACGATATAATGTAATTTGAGTTGTGTCACTTAGCTGCTCAATTGCCACAGCTGAATCCGTTTCCCAATAAACTTCTACCAATATGCCATGGGACTCAAATTCCATATCCCGCAATAATTGTTCAATAGCCTCTTTCAAACCGAGATCATCAAGAATTTTAGGCCGCAGCCGGCTAAGTAAGCCTTTAGTTGTATCATAGACATTGAGGGATAACGATTCGATAGTTTTAGCGCAATTAGCGCTAATCGGTGCTACTTCTATCCGCTGGATAATATTGGCCTGCGTACGAATGGCGGTAATATTCTGACCAATTTCATCATGCAATTCACGTGCAATTTCCCGCCTTACCGACTCTTCTGCTTTCACCAATTGACGGGACAAGCTGTGATTACAATGAAGCTGGCGCTTTAACTGTGCATTAAGGTCACGCTGACGCTGCACCGCCATCCCCAGCATGATCCCCGTTAACGTTTGAGCCAACAATGATAACAAAAGATCCGTTATCTCTATATTCGAAACACTATTATTCGAGACACCATTGCGTGCGGCAATCAAAGCAATACTGTTTAGCAAAGTGCCAACCACAGCGCCTTGCCAGCCGTAGCGAAAAGCCAGCAAGATAATAGGAATGGCCAGACAAAATGGAGCAAAATAACGCAACTCATTCGGCAAACCAACTTGAAGAAAAATATTCATTATAAACAATGAACTATAAAGAATAATGTGTTTCAGATGAAACTGAATACGATGCGATACAAGATTAGCAGTCAGGGGAAACCAAATATTTTGGAACAGGTAATGCCATACTAAATAGCACAAAGGAACTAACATGACACCACCGGTTAAACTCACCAAAAATGCAATACTCAAAGCAGAATTATGATTACTGATCGCCGCCACATTAATTATGGATGTTGTCAGAATGATAGCCACCATAACTGCAAACCGCTGCCATTGACTGCCACAATAGTAGCGACTGGCAAACCAAACAAGAGGAAAACTGGCCATGCTGGCAGTTAATACCGTCAGCCATTGTAGCTGCCCCATTAAGAGCGTCAAACAGATGGTAAGCCCCCATTCTGCGCCGTAAATAGTCGTCCAATAACGCTTGGGTGTATGAAGAGTAATGCCGAGGCGCAAAGCAAAAGGAAAAAATAGAATAGCCAGTTCAGAGTCATTGACAAAATAGTAGGCGATGACCCATAAGCAGAACCACCAACAAGAAAACAGTAACCAGCCGCAAAATGAATTAATCAGATATTGACGCATTAAAGATCACTAGTGGCAAAATAATTCGCCAAACCAACGTTATTCGTTACCCCTAATTTACTCATCGCATTGGCTCGATGGACATGTACGGTTTTATGGCTTAATCCTAATTCAGCCGCGATGGCTTTAACATCCATACCACTAGCCAACATCTCTCCAACTTGTCGCTCTCGTCTAGTCAGGTATTCCAATGAAGACGGATTGCTCTTTGATGACGTTAAATTAAGTACAATATCCGGTGTAAGATAACAACCATTATTGGCTGTAGTCCGCACCGCTTGAATCAGTTCATCCGGGCTGCAACGTTTACTGAGATAACCACGCGCACCGGCTTTCAAGGCATTCTCCACCATTGTGGCAGAGTCATGAACACTCAGCATAATACAGGTAATGCCTGAGGGAAGATCTTTCAGTAGTGAAAGCCCGCTTTCATCTTTCATTGAAATATCAAGAATACAAACCGTTGCCCCCGATCCCGGTAATCCTTGTCTGGCTTCAGCACATGAACTGAACTCCCCCACGACTTCAACATCAGACTCTAAATTCAGCAACTGAGCGAATCCTGAACGTACAACAACATGATCATCAACTAATGCTACTTTAATCATCATCATTTATTATCGAATTAAGTATCGGACTAAACTACCCTTATTAATATTGCTTCGCAATAGTACGTCATAGATAGAAAATAGGGGATATCAGGGCACAAAGTGATGAAAAAATGCTACTGCGGATATACAGCAGCATCAGTAAGTTTTTACTATAGCTTAATGTGCTTTCTTCGCTTTTCGAATCTTTCTCTCTTCCGCAATAGCCACGAAAGCAAGCAGGGTAAGGCATACAAATGCTGAGGTATCCAGGGCAACAAATGTCCCTTTCCAACCCGTTAAACCAAAGACAGGCACGCCATCAGCAATCATCCCCAAACCGAGCTTGGCAAAGCTGTCACCGATTAAATAAGCAAATGTTCCTTTAACACCATCAGCCACACTGATCGCTTTTTTCGGTACAAACCCAACAGCAGCTACACCAATCAACAACTGTGGACCAAATACCAGAAAACCAAGCACAAACAGAGAGCCCAAATACATGTATTCACTGGTTGCATGTTGATAGAATTCAAGGCAGACAATAATCAACCCTAACGAGACACAGGCAACCAGGGCACGACGGCCATTCGCCAAATCTGACAAATACCCCCACATTAATGTGCCTACCAGCGCCCCTATTTCGAACATGGTAAAACCAGTGATGGCGGTTTCTTTTGATTGTCCCAATTCCTGATAAGCATACACTGTTGACCATTGGTCAATACCAATACGCACGATGTAAAGGAAGATATTGGCAAAACAAAGCAGCCAAATGACTTTGTTTTTTAATACATATTCAACAAAGATCTCACGTTTGGTCATTTGGTTTTTTTCTGCCGCGATATCTTCTTCGCTGACAGGCTCATCAAATAACTCTTCTACCTTACCCAAACCATAACTTTCTGGAGAATCGCTACCATAACGCAATCCAATGAAACCAATGATCAGGGCGATAATAGAAGGGAAAATAAACATCCCTATTACATGACCATCAAAGAAATAATTGGCACCAAAGAGTGCAATCCCAGCCGCAGCGGCACCACCTACATTATGTGACATATTCCACAAACCCAGATAGGTTCCACGCTTGTTACGGGGAGTCCATTTCGTAATAGTGGAATAGCTGGCAGGCCCACCGATACTTTGGAAAAAACCACTCAACGCATAAAATGCCACCATCAGGAAAATGCTGATGCCGGAATTTCCCATACTCATACTAAACCCTAACATGGCGATGCCAGATAGGATCAGCATAAATGGCAGAAATTGTTTGGTATTTTTGCCATCGGCATAATAAGCAACAACGGTTTTACCAATACCATAAGTAATAGAAAAACCTAATCCTATCAACCCAAGCTGCGTCATCGACAAACCATAAGTCGAGATCATATCGTTTTGGGCTATGTTAAAGTTCTTACGCACCAAATACATAGCCATATAGCCAATAAAAACCACCAAATACGACTGCATAAAGGGTTTGAACCACATTTTACGGCGTACTTCCACTGGAAGATCCAGTGTTGGCTTACGAATTTGTTCTAGAATCTTAAGCATTTGAAATCCTTAGATAACTACAAAAAAAAGAGCCTTTTTGAAGCAGGTGAAAATAAAAAAGACAAATCGCAAGAAAGCAAAAATTTTCGTAGTTATAGTTTTCGTAAATATAGTTTCGCAGATATAGTTATTATCGGGTCAGTTTAGAAAACTAAAGGAAGATTGGCTTGAGCTATGGTCCTAGTTTAGCTAGGAATATTTCCTAGTTTTATCCTATTCGAGCATAAAGCGTGAAAGAAATCACACTCTTTGCTCAATATATCCATATAAGTACCTATAAAAGAGAAACCCGCGCGGTG
Organism: Xenorhabdus ehlersii; assembly: GCF_003610465.1. Taxonomy (GTDB): domain Bacteria; phylum Pseudomonadota; class Gammaproteobacteria; order Enterobacterales; family Enterobacteriaceae; genus Xenorhabdus; species Xenorhabdus ehlersii. The sequence continues at coordinate 701,014 of NZ_RAQI01000002.1, forward strand.
AAGTAGGCGGGTTAGATTAGTTATTGCTTTAGTCAGGCCGCCTTGTGGCGCTTATTTGCTGATTTTCTTTTTTCGCTTTTCATCGCTTTGTTGTGAACTTCTGTCAGTATCCGTTTTTTCTCACTATTGGCAAAACGATTTAAAACTTGCCTGATTAACGGCTGATAGCCCAAGCCATTAAGGTCAGCTATCATTTTCAGGTCTTCAATCAGAGACTTATTCAACCTGATTGAAATCGGTTGCAAATCCAATGCCTCATTAATCAGATCATCTGTTATATCATCAGACACTTTGACGTGAACTTCACTGCGACCAAGCTCACCGTTATCCCATACTTCATCAGTGGAAGCTATCAGGTTTGTTTGCTCATTTCTCTGTTCCTAGACCCTATTTTCCGTAAATTCTCAATTCATCTTCGTTAGGTGCATAGGCTGTTCTTATGGCTACTCCTTTTTCAGGATAATAAATAAAGACCATCTTTAATTTAACACCGTAATCAGTTTCAGATATAAACCACTTAGTTGGCGGGTCGGTTCTATTGTCTTCTCTTGTGTCCTCAAGAAAACACCCAACCCGATTAGAAAAACACTGGAGTATATACAGAATAATCTACGAAACAGATCAAAACTCAAAACAACTCAAACCCACTCATAAAACCTCAGTAATTTCTGTATGATTGATAGATAAAGTAAATTGCTAACTTATAATTTTTGTATGTACAAAATCAGTTTTAGCCGTCCGTGGCTCAAAAGCAGCCAGTTAAGTGACCTATCATTTTTATTACACTTCTGGAATGTCGCTATCAAACCAATTAGTGAAGCTATTGTCGTAATAGTCGCCCCTAGCGTCATAACGGCACCATTTTTGTTGATTTGATAGCGTTCAATTTCAAGAAAAACTCTGATGGTATTTTGAGCATGATACTATAAAGTATTTTACAATACCGTCAAAAATTGCATGCTGATTTGGTGAGATATGGAAGCAAAAAAGCCCTGAAATCAGGGCATTAATTAGAAAATCATCATGATTTGGTGAGGCTCTAAATCATTCCCACTCAATTGTCGCTGGTGGTTTACCGCTGATGTCATAGACTACCCGCGAAATACCATCAACTTCATTAATGATTCTGTTCGAGACACGACCCAAGAAGTCATATGGCAGATGCGCCCAATGAGCGGTCATAAAGTCAATGGTTTCTACCGCACGCAGAGAAACAACCCAGTCATATTTACGGCCATCACCCATAACACCAACAGAACGCACTGGCAGGAACACGGTAAATGCCTGGCTGACTTTATGGTACAGATCCGCTTTATGCAGTTCTTCAATAAAGATAGCATCAGCACGACGCAGCAAGTCACAATATTCTTTCTTCACTTCGCCCAATACGCGAACACCAAGGCCCGGACCTGGGAATGGATGACGATACAGCATGTCATATGGCAGGCCCAATTCCAGGCCGATACGACGTACTTCGTCTTTGAACAACTCTTTCAGCGGTTCAACCAGACCCAGTTTCATATCTTCTGGTAAGCCACCGACATTGTGGTGAGATTTAATCACATGGGCGTTGCCAGTTGCAGATGCGGCTGACTCGATAACATCTGGGTAAATCGTGCCCTGTGCTAACCACTTAATCTGAGTTTGTTTCGATGCTTCTTCATCAAACACATCAATAAATACGTGACCGATGGTTTTACGTTTAGCTTCTGGCTCATCAATGCCTGCCAGTGCAGACAGGAAGCGGTCTTCCGCTTTAACATGTACGATGTTCAGGTCAAATTTACCTGCAAACATTTCCATCACCTGCTCCGCTTCGTTCAAACGCAGCAAGCCATTATCGACGAAAACGCAAGTCAGACGCTTACCAATCGCACGGTTTAACAGCAATGCGGTAACTGAGGAATCTACACCGCCAGACAGAGCCAAAATAACATGATCATCACCAATCTGCGTACGCAGACGTTCTACGATATCGTCGATGATCGAAGCAGGAGTCCACAGCGCTTCACATTGACAAATATCCAGAACAAAGCGTTTCAGGATATTCAAGCCTTGGTGAGTATGAGTCACTTCTGGGTGGAACTGCACGCCATAAAAGCGTTTTTCTTCGTTAGCCATGATAGCAAACGGGCAAGTATCAGTGCTGGCAATGATTGTAAAGTCAGCAGGGATCGCCGTCACTTTATCACCATGACTCATCCATACATCCAGCAGAGGTTTGCCCGTTTCACTCAGGCCATCTTGAATATCGCGGAATAGTTCGCAATTATTCTTGATTTCAACCTGTGCATAACCAAATTCACGCTCATCAGAGTTGGAAACCTGGCCGCCCAATTGCATAGACATGGTTTGCATACCATAGCAGATACCCAGCACAGGTACGCCTGCATTAAAAACATACTCCGGCGCACGTGGGCTATTGTGCTCAGTCGTACTTTCTGGTCCACCAGAAAGGATAATACCATTCGGATTAAATTCACGGATTTGTGCTTCAGTGACATTCCATGTCCAAAGTTCACAATAAACACCGATTTCACGAATACGGCGAGCAATAAGCTGGGTATATTGCGAGCCAAAATCAAGGATAAGAATGCGATGCTGATGGATATTAGTTGTCATTTGAGGTGAATTCCAAAAACAAGTGGCAATAAAAGATAAAAAAAGTCAGGGGCCCAATAATGGGCCACTCTAAATAAGATTACAGACCTAAACGATAGTTTGGTGATTCTTTGGTGATAGTCACATCATGAACGTGGCTTTCTTGAATACCTGCACCACTGATACGAACGAATTCAGCTTTAGTTCTCAGTTCATCAATGGTTGCACAACCAGTCAGCCCCATACAGGAACGCAAACCGCCCATTTGCTGGTGAACGATGGTTTTCAGCAGGCCCTTGTAAGCCACACGACCTTCGATACCTTCAGGAACCAGTTTGTCAGCTGCATTATCAGATTGGAAGTAACGGTCAGAAGAACCTTTGGACATCGCGCCCAAAGAACCCATGCCGCGATAAGATTTGAACGAACGGCCTTGGTAAAGTTCGATTTCACCCGGAGATTCTTCTGTTCCTGCCAGCATGGAGCCAACCATCACACATGATGCACCCGCCGCAATTGCTTTAGCAATGTCACCAGAGAAACGGATACCACCGTCTGCAATAACAGGAATACCAGTGCCATTCAGTGCCTCAACTGCATCTGCAATAGCCGTGATTTGAGGAACACCAACACCAGTAACGATACGGGTTGTACAAATAGATCCAGGACCGATACCCACTTTAACTGCATTCACACCCGCTTTTACCAGTGCTTTAGCACCTTCACCCGTCGCTACGTTACCGCCGATGATTGGCAGATCAGGATACTTAGCGCGAGTTTCACGGATACGCTGCAACACACCTTCAGAATGGCCATGGGAAGAGTCAATCAGCAGTACATCGACCCCCGCAGCAACCAATGCATCAATACGTTCTTCGTTGCCAGAACCTGCTCCCACCGCAGCGCCAACACGCAGACGGCCTTGCTCGTCTTTACATGCGTTTGGTTTACGCTCTGCTTTCTGGAAATCTTTCACCGTAATCAAGCCAAGCAAGTGAAAGTTATCATCAACAACCAGCGCTTTTTCAACACGTTGTTCGTGCATTTTCTGCAAAACAACTTCACGGGCTTCGCCTTCTTTTACCGTCACCAAACGTTCTTTAGGCGTCATCACCGCAGTCACAGGTTGTTCCAGATCAGTAACAAAGCGCACATCACGACCCGTAATGATACCTACCAGTTCGTTCTTTCCTGTTACCACTGGGTAACCTGCAAAACCATTACGTTCGGCCAGTGCATGGACTTCGCGCAAGGTCGTTTGTGGCGTGACAGTGACAGGATCAGTTACCACGCCACTCTCATGTTTCTTCACGCGGCTGACTTCTTCAGCCTGGCGTTCAATCGACATATTCTTATGAATGAAGCCGATGCCCCCTTCTTGTGCCAGTGCGATTGCCAGTGAAAATTCCGTCACAGTATCCATGGCTGCGGAAAGCATAGGTATGTTCAGGCGAATAGTGGAAGTTAATTGAGTGGACAAATCTGCTGTGTTAGGCAAGACTGTTGAGTGGGCAGGAACCAACAATACATCGTCAAAAGTTAATGCTTCTTTTTTAATTCGTAACATGGGCAATATCTCACCAGGCTATGGAGCAATAAGAGGGATAAAATATTGCCGCGGCATTATACAGGCCGAAATCGGTTGCCTCCAGCATTTTTTAAAAAAAATTCTTGATTAGTAATATGATGGGATTAATATCAGTCAATTAAGTCATTGTTTTGAAGTTTGATCTAGCTCACATGTCACTACCAACCAATACCGGAATTTTTTCTGTTAGCCGTTTAAATCAGACTGTTCGTCAGTTACTTGAGCTGGAAATGGGCAGAATTTGGTTATCCGCCGAAATATCCAATTTTTCTCAGCCATCGTCAGGGCATTGGTACTTCACGTTAAAAGATGAGCGAGCACAAGTTCGTGCTGCCATGTTTCGCAGTCACAATTTGAGGGCAACGTTTCGGCCACAAAATGGTCAGCAAGTATTGGTTCGGGCACAAATCACCTTGTATGAGCCCAGGGGTGATTATCAACTGATTGTAGAAAGTATCCAGCCTGCCGGAGATGGTTTGCTTCAACAACAGTTTGAAATGTTAAAGCAAAATCTTTCCACCGAAGGCTTGTTCGATCAAATTCATAAAAAATCACTCCCCTCTCCTGCAAAACAACTCGGTGTCATCACTTCCACCAGCGGCGCAGCACTGCATGATATTCTGCATATCCTGAAACGCCGTGATCCTTCCTTACCAATTGTCATTTATCCCACAGCTGTTCAGGGAGCCGAAGCGCCATTACAGATTATTCAGGCAATTGAACTGGCAAATGCGCGACAAGAGTGCGACGTTTTGATTGTCGGACGTGGTGGAGGATCTTTGGAAGATTTGTGGTGTTTCAATGATGAACAAGTGGCACGGGCAATATTCCAAAGCCATATTCCCATTGTTAGTGCTGTCGGCCATGAAACCGATGTCACCATTGCGGATTTTGTCGCTGATTTACGCGCACCGACGCCTTCTGCGGCAGCAGAGTTAGTTAGCCGCAATCAAATAGAGTTATTACGACAAATACAATCCCTGCAACAACGCCTGGAAATGGCAATGGATTATTTCTTTGCTCAAAAACAACAGAGATTTAATGTATTGCAGCACCGCCTCCAGCAGCAACGTCCTGATTTGCAATTGGCGCGTCAGCAGAATCATTTAGCTGAGTTACGGCAAAAGTTGATTGATAGTTTTTTACGTTACCTAAAACAGCGCTCAGTTTCATATGAGAAGTTGAATCAGCGATTGTTGCAAATCCATCCTGAGCGGGAAATTCAGCGTTATAACCAATCTATCCAGCAACTTGACTTTCGTTTGAGACAGTCCATTGAACGGCAATTAGGGCATTATCGGGAAAAATTTGCCATTTCCTGTTCGCGCATGGAGGCTGTTAGCCCACTGGCAACGTTGAGTCGTGGTTATAGTATTAGCGAAGCTCCTGATGGAAAGTTGCTAAGGCAGGTTGATCAAGTAAAAGCAGGTGACAGGCTGAAAACGCGGTTGCAGGATGGCTGGGTTGAGAGTCAGGTAACGCAGGTTACAAAAGTCAATAAGAGAAAGAAATTAAAGTAGATTTAATAAGATAGCGGTGAATTTTCACCGCTATCGTTATAGGGTTATTTAAACGCTATTTTCCATTAGAGAAATTAGAAGCGAATTTCTGCACCCATAACATAGGTTCTGCCACGAGCAGTTTGCGTTTTAGTATCTTGATCCGCCATCATAGGTGACGTATTCATACGGTTCAATGCGTCAGAATAGCTTCGGTTAGTTAAATTCTGCACAGAGAATTTAATCAATAAATTTTTATTAATCTGATAATCGCTATACAAATCAATTATTGTTGGAATTTTATCTGATTTTTCCATTATGATTTTATTATTATCATCCCGTTCATCTCCAGGACTCTGATGATAAGATTGCCCTGTATATTTTATAATAGTTCCTATCCGAAGTTTTTCATCCAGGAAACGAACACCTGTATCTAATGTCAAATAGCGTTCTGGTAATTGAGATTCCGGGCTTGCTCCCATATAATGGGTCGTTAATGATGTCGGTTGCTGTGTTTTCTGTTGGCTATATGCCAATGAACTATAGAACATACCCGCATCATAATTAGCAGAAATCTCATAACCTTTCATAGTTACTGGTTTCAGGCTATTGGTATAGATATAAGCGCTAACATTCGGGTTAAGTGAACCCTCTTCTTCGGCGGTCAATTTTCCATCAAGTTTACACAGTTTCTTTCCAGTACAAAGCATATACTGATCACTACTCATGTAATTTTTAATTTTGGTATGGAATAACGTTGCTTTTAAGCGAAATGTATCCCCATCGACAATTAAATTCGGACGATAGCTATTAAATCCAATTTGATAGGTATCCGCTTTTTCACCTTTCAGGAATGGATTAATAGAAGTACCACCGTCATTGGAATGAAAAATTTCCTGAGCATTTGGTGCTCGCATTGAGTGGGTATAACTTATAAACGGTTGAAATTCAGGGATGATTTCTGCCGATAATAAGATATTTGGATTAAATCCACGCTCTTTTAGGTTTAATTGCGCCTCCCCTTGTGGGAAACACTCTACACGTTCTTCGCAGGCTGGTTTGAATCCTTTAATACTATAATCCAAATAATTTAACCCCAGATTAGCGGTATAAATGCCACGTTCAATTTTCAACCTAGTGTAAATACTGGCAATATTTTGCTCACCACTTGGAGCAAAGGAATTATTTTCTTCTGTGGATTTATATCCCTCAGCCAGATCTATACCTGTTTTCTTATTATATTTAGTACGCATCAATTTACTACCAAGAGTAAATGCAAAATCAGTATCAACATAATTAAATCTACTCGTGTTTCTAACATCAATAGATTTAGATTTATTATGCGATTCACTTTTACCCAAACCACTTAATTTATTATCCAGGAAACGTTGATCTCCATTTGCCTTACTAAGCAAAATTTTGGTATCGACCAATTCACTAAATGGTGTGTAATGATATTTCAAATAATAATCATTATTATCAACATGACGACTGTTAAATTTATTATGGTAAAAACGGCCACTTAATTCCAGATCATGAAAATCATTGGGTTTAATATTGAGCTTCATCAATTGAGAATTTGGCTTTTGTTTAAATGTCTTTCTGGTACCAAACTCTTCACTACTGATACCATCCGCATTTCGATAATGAGATTCAATATTATGCCCACTGAAAGCGAATAAGGCACCTAAAGAACCTTCCGAACTGAATGCCTGTGTTTTTCCTGCAACAGCCATCATGCCACTTCGACCGATACCATTGTTACCATATGTCCATTTAGTCCGAACTCCCAGATTATTACCTTCGAATATGACATCATCAACACCGATAGTACGGAAATTAGCACTTCCAACTAAGGCATTAATAGAGTCAGCGTCATCAGTTTGCCCTCGGGCAATGTCAACCCGAACAATAAAATTGGGATCAATCAAAGCACCAAACTGATTATAAGGCTGGCCTCCATGTGCAAATTCATTCGGTGCCGTACCATAAAAGGTCTGGCTGACACCATCCACCATCATATTAACGCGGCCGAAGCCACTTAAACCACGGATATTAACACTCACGACCCCTTGCCCCTGACTTGCATCCATCTGGGTATAAGTACCTGGCAAGCTACGCAATATGCTATCTACGGATTCTAATTTATGATCTTCCCCCACAGAGCTATAAGCCCCTGGTTTTTCCATGGCCTCAATCTGAGGAGAATTATGATTATCCTGGGAGCCTGAAACTTTCAGGCTGCTGAATCGTATGACTTTCTCTTTTTTATCGTCATTGCCATTTTCAGCATAAGCGATGCCCTGAAGCCCAATCAGCATTGCGCTGGCTCCAGCTATTTTTGCCACAGTTTTCATTAATATATTATCCTAATATTGAAGAATATTTATTACCACTCACATTGCTTCACAAATTTGTGCAATAAAACACCCAAGACGCTGATAAAACTATCAGCACCCTGAGTGATAATCAGCTATTTTTTATTAATCTTTTAATTCTGGAAAATAGGTTTTAGCGTCATCTAACATTAATAAGAAACTATAATCAAAGGCAATGTCATTCAGGCGATTAAAACGCCCTGGTTTTCCACCATGCCCCGTATCCATATTAGTCTCTAACAATAACAGACTGTTGCCCTGTTTCATTTCCCTTAATTTCGCTATCCACTTTGCTGGTTCCCAATATTGCACTTGGGAATCATGCAAACCTGTCGTAACTAACAAATGAGGATAACGTTGATATTGAATATTGTCATAAGGGCTATAGGATTTAATACGGAAGTAATCTTCTTTATTATTTGGATTACCCCACTCTTCATATTCACCCGTTGTTAATGGAATAGAGGCATCAAGCATAGTTGTCAAAACATCCACAAAAGGCACTTTTGCAATCACACCACGGTATAATTCTGGCGCCTGATTAATGACCGTACCCATTAATAAACCACCCGCGCTGCCACCTTCGGCATAAACGCGCTTGCTATTACCATACCCATCTGCAATCAAGGTTTTGGTCGCATCAATAAAATCGTGGAAACTGTTTATCTTATTTTTGAGTTTACCCTGCAAGTACCAATTTTTGCCCAAATCACCACCACCACGGACATGCACCAAGGCATAGACAAAACCACGATCCAGCAAACTCAGCAAGGCAGAACTAAAATAAGGGTCCATGCTGATGCCGTAAGAACCATAACCATAAATCAGGATCGGGTTCTCACCCTTTTTGAACAAAGACTTGTGGTATACCAGAGAAACAGGGACTTCCACGCCATCACGAGCTTTTACCCAGATGCGCTGGCTTTCATAGTTTTCTTTGTTGAATCCTTTTACTGCCTGTTGCTTCAACAACTCACCCTCACCTGTTTGCATATTCCACTGGAATACTGAACTTGGTGTGGTCATCGATGAATAGCTATAGCGCAAGAAATGGGTATCGGGCTCTGGGTTGTAACCCAATGATGCCATATATGCCGGATCATCGAATTGAACCCGTTTTTCCTGCTGGGTTTTCCAATCAATCTGGCGGATCGACGACAATCCTTTCGTGCGTTCCTGTACAATCAACCAATCGTTGAACAGAGCAAAATTTTCCAGATCGGTATTTTCCTGTGGAGCAATCACGGTTTCCCAGGGTTTATTAATGGTATCTGTCCGATATAAGCCAAATAATGGGTTTTCGTGATTAGAGCGGATATAAAATTGCCCACGGAAATGGTCTAAATCATATTCACGCTCAGCTTGACGAGCAGAAAAAACCTGCGGCTCTGATTGTGGATTGTTAGCATCAATCAATCGATATTCTGAACTCGTGTAACTGGTACTCGAAATCAAAATATAATCAAGTGAAGTACTCTCTGAAATCGACAGATAGAAGCGTTCATCTTCCTCTTGATAGATCTTTTTATCTTGTTGGCTATCAGTGCCATATTGGTGACGGAATAACTGATAAGGCAGCAACGTTTGTGGATCTCTACGCACATAAAACAGCGTCTCGCCATCATTTGCCCACACAATGTTGCCAGAAGTATTTTCTATGACATTATTTTGCCAATCGGTATCACTGAAATTTTTAAATGAGATCTTGTAGTTACGACGCCCTTGGGTATCCTCTGCCACTGCGATGCGCTTATTATCCAATGAAACCGCAAAACCACCAAGTTGATAAAACTTATTGCCTTTTGCCCGCTCATTACCGTCAACCATGACCTGCCAATCGGTTGAATTATCGACGGGCTTGCGCTGGTAGATTGGAAAATCTTTTCCTGCCTCATAAACAGTACGATAAATATACCCATTATAGGTATAAGGAACAGACTGATCCTCTTTGTTCATTCTATCAGCCATTTCTTTATAGAGAGTTTCGCGCAACTCCTCACCTGATTTCAGCATCTGCTCGGCGTATTGATTCTCAGCCGTTAAGTAATCAATGACGTTTTTATCCTGACGGTTGTCATCGCGCAACCAATAATAGTTATCAACACGCACATCTCCGTGGAGTTCCATTTTATGCGGCTGTTTTGTGGCCATAGGTGGCACCATATTTTCCTCCATTGCAGTAGTCGCAAAACTGTGGCTCAATAAACTGCCACTGAGCAACAAGCCAAGCATTACTCTTTTACCGCGCACTGCCTTACTGCATATCGTATTACTGCAAACCATCTTTTCTTTATTCGACCTTTTCGTATCTGATGAAAACGCCGCCTTATGCTGTGACATGCCATCAACCCTATATTTTTATTGAGATAAATAAAAATCTATCGGCAGTTCAACCGTAACACTACCATTAGTTAAAACAACTTCAGGTGGCTTAGGTAAAGGCTGTGCCCTTTCCAACACCATCCTTGCTTCCCTGTCCAGTGAGTTAGTTCCTGAACGTCGAGTGAGTTCACTGTTAATTACGACACCCAATGGGTTAACCGTAAATTTCACCATCGGACGCCCTATTCGTCTTCTTCTCTGGGCATCTTCTGGATATTTTTTATAGCGGTTTAAATGTCCGGCTACTTCTGCCTGCCAAACGGCTTTGGCATCGGCAATGGCATCAGAATTGCTTTCATAGGAGGCAGCGGTACGAGCGGTCACATTGTCGGCCGTCGTATTACTGGTTGTTGGCGCAGCACTACTTTGGGATTTTTCACTTTCTTGCTCTTTTGCTTTCACTCGCTTAACAGGCTGAGTTTTCTTCGGTGCATCTTGTTCTTTCTTTTTTTTCTTCTGCTTATCCACCAAAAGTAAGGCATTTTCATTTACATCCAATTTTGGCATGTTAATTTCGTCAACTTTGCTCTCCTGCTGCTGACTGGCAACAGATAGCTGCTGCTCAATGCCAATTGGCTGTTTTTGTATTTTTTGTAGCGCTTCTGTCTGCGTTGACAGTTCCACCATCACCGCCGGCGGAGGAAGAAGCTCCTCAAGATCCACATCCTTTGGTTTGTAGACCAGCCATCCTACGAACAAGGCATGAAGTGTGATCGCAGCGAGAAAGGATTTTGTCACATGACCAGAGTGAGCATTTTGATACGTGGTGTACGTCAACATTTCTTATAGCACATTATGTCAATAATAAATGGAGATGAATGATAATCAATTCAATATATAAATGAAAACTATTTTTATTTGTTAATTAGTCACTTCCTTGTGATACCTACTATTATTTAGTTATATTTTCGCTTACTTTGGGTGTAAACCAGACAAAATCAGCATATTCGCTATCTAACGAAACGCCCTCTTCCGCGATGACAAAGACGGCTATTTTTTCATTTGGCGCTATTTTTTTGACATGCTGAGGAACCCCCATGGCTTTTACCGCGTGATATCCTCCGGCAAACAGTAAGGCAGGTGATGGAGCCTTAATTAGCTGCTCGGCCATCCGTTGATCCCGCATTTGCTGAATCTTAGTCATGCCAGAAAGAAGTTGTGGCTCTATATTTCCGCCATGGGAATTTTTAATTGTGGCTTCAATCAGCTTTTTGACCTCATCAGAAACCAGTGAATTTTTATCTTCTACATCATGATTTTTATACGCTTGTTCAATTTCGCTGCGATCCAAATTTGCTGCCAACAGAGGATAAGGTGCTCTCATCAGTTGCATAACTAAATCACCATACCATTTCCACGGCCAGCCCTGTTGCCATGCCAATAAATTCTGAATCCGCTCTTCCCTGACGATCGGATCACCTTGCAACCAGCTTTTCACCTTATTCACTTTTTCTTGCTGGTTTGGGTTAATCATTTCCAGTAATACGGCACCCTGGGGACGCTTTTGTCCAAGTTGCTGAACTAACCATAACTCGATTTGGTGATGGTAAGGATTGTCATGTTTTTCACCAACAATGACACGAGGGTAATTTGCCAATAGCTCCAGCAGTTGATCTGGCGTGATCGCTTTGCCTGTTGTCATATCAAGCACCGCACCAGATCGCATCAACTCGCCAGGGAGAGTTTGCTGCACTACCTGAGAGCTATTTTGAGCGTTGTTTAGAGCTGCGGTACAACCTGCGAGAAAACAACCGCCAAGCAGGAGAGAACTGGTTAAAAAAGTCGATTTTATACGGGTAGATGTTTGCATAACTGTTAGTCATTAAAAAAGTAATCATCAAAAGAAAAATTGCCCGCATACTATAGATAATGAGAATTATTTACAAATTTAAAAACCCTGCCAGGCATAAGCCTAACAGGGTAGTTCACCGATTTATCCCAAATTTACGATTAGAGTGGGGAGTTATTTTTATAGTGGATCTGTTTGTGCTTCAACAGCCGCCAATGCCACCATATTCACGATACGACGTACAGAAGCAATCGGTGTCAGGATATGAACGGGCTTTGCAACCCCCATCAAAACTGGGCCAACAGTTACACCCTCTGAACTGGTCACACGCAGCAAGTTATAGCTGATACGAGCCGCTTCCATACTCGGCATAATTAACAGGTTTGCTGAGCCTTTCAACGGGCTATCCGGCATGATATCGCGACGGATACTTTCCACCAGCGCAGCATCACCGTGCATTTCACCATCAATTTCAAGCGATGGTGCCATGTGCTGAACCAATGCCAATGTCTTACGCATTTTTTGCGCAGAGTCACAATCAGAAGAGCCAAAACTTGAGCGTGATAGCAAGGCTACTTTAGGTTCAATACCAAAACGGCGAACAGTTTCAGCCGCCATCAGCGTGATTTCTGCCAACTCTTCTGGGCTTGGATCTTCATTAACATAAGTATCGGCAATGAACGTATTTCCCGTCGGTAACATCAAAGCGTTCATGGCACCTGCAGTATGCACTCCCTGACGGAAACCAAAGACATCTTTCACGACCTGATAATGTTCACTGTAGCTGCCAACAGTGCCACAAATCAGGCCATCTGCTTCACCACGGTGCACCATGATTGTACCTATCAGCGTTGGATTACCAATCACTGCCCGACGTGCTTGCTCTTGCGAAACACCACGGCGCTTCATCATTTGATAATATTCTTGCCAATATTCTTTGAAACGTGGATCATTTTCATTGTTCACCACTTCAAAATCTTTACCTGCTTCAATATGCAGCCCCTGTTTTTTAATCCGCATTTCAATGACGCCAGGGCGACCAATCAGGACAGGGAATGCCAGCCCAAGGGAGACAAGTTCTTGTGTCGCATGTAGTACACGAACATCTTCCCCTTCTGCCAATACAATCCGTTTCTTCTCTTTTTTGGCTTGGGAAAAGATTGGTTTCATAAATAAGTTGGTCTTATAGACAAACTCATTGAGTTTCTCAATATATGCCCCGAAATCGGTAATAGGTCGGGTTGCCACACCTGATTCCATCGCCGCTTTCGCTACCGCCGGTGCAATTTTTACAATCAAGCGAGGATCAAACGGTTTTGGAATGATGTAATCAGGGCCAAAGAACAAGTCTTGATCGCCATAGGCAGAAGCAACTTCCTGACTTTGCTCAGCCAGTGCAAGATCAGCAATGGCATGCACACAGGCAAGTTTCATTTCTTCATTGATGGTTGTAGCCCCAACATCCAATGCGCCACGGAAAATAAACGGGAAGCAAAGAACGTTATTCACCTGATTAGGGAAATCAGAACGACCAGTACAAATAATTGCATCAGGACGTACTGCTTTTGCCAATGGTGGCAAAATCTCTGGCTCTGGATTGGCTAATGCCATAATGAGCGGATTTTTTGCCATGGTTTTTACCATGTCTTGTGTCAATACGCCTGGCCCAGAACAACCAAGGAAAATATCAGCATCAGGGATCACATCTGCCAATGTACGGCTGCCATTATCTTCAATAGCATAATCCGCCTTGGTCTTTTCCATGCTCTCTTCGCGACCACGATAAATAACCCCTTTTGAGTCACAGACGACAATATTTTCACGTTTCAAACCCAATGCTACCAGCAGGTTCATACAAGCAATTGAGGCAGCTCCAGCTCCCGATACCACCATGCGCACCTTGCCAATGTCTTTATTAACTACCCGCAATCCATTCAGCACGGCTGCGGTACAGATAATGGCTGTACCATGTTGATCATCGTGGAATACAGGAATTTTCATGCGCTCACGGAGTTTCTGCTCAATGTAGAAACACTCTGGTGCTTTAATATCTTCAAGGTTGATACCACCAAAAGTGGGTTCCAGCGCTGCGATGATATCAATCAATTTATCAGGATTGGATTCATCCACTTCGATGTCAAAAACATCAATACCAGAGAATTTCTTAAATAAAACGCCCTTCCCTTCCATAACAGGTTTACCGGCTAATGCACCGATATTACCCAACCCTAAGACAGCGCTGCCGTTAGAGATAACCGCAACAAGATTGCCACGTGCAGTATATTTATAAGCTGCCAAAGGATCTTCTGCTATTTCAAGACAAGGTGCAGCAACACCCGGTGAGTATGCCAATGCCAAATCACGTTGCGTTGTCAGGGGTTTGGTTGGTGTAACCGTAATTTTTCCAGGTTGTGGGAACTCATGAAAATCAAGAGCGCTTTGTTTTAATTTTTCATCCATCATCAGATCCTTTACGCGTCATGTCTTAGTGAAAACCGTTTCAGTATAATAGTTACGGAAGGTTAAATCATGATGTCAGCAACATTTTGTTCATAATCTTTAAAATCAAGGTGCAAAAAACAAACAAATGATGACGTTACGTTAATCAATATTATATAGATATTATCTTAATGATACCCACATAGGGGTATTTCATCTCAAATTAATAACCTGATAAATTAATTAAAGATGGATTTTAAAATTAACATTTAAAATAAGTTTACAAAAACAAAACTTAATCTATAAAATATTCATCCAAATTTATTTGGAAAATTATTAGCAATTAAGGAAACACATTTTCTTATGAAAGTGAATTTCATTTCATCTGAGTGGTTAAACCTGTTTGCGCCATTTCTATTTTTATATCAGGATATATTTTCAGAATCTCATTAACGATGATTCAATATACTCCATAAAAATCACACAGCGATTTAACATAAAGCAGAAACCTGTCTTTTATGTTTTATTAAACATAAATCTGCATTTCTATATGGGAGAAAGAATATGCATAATCATTCCGTCATGATAGTTGATGATCATCCTATCATTCGTCACGGCTTAAAAGGGTTGATTGAATTAGAACGAGAACTCATTGTGACTGCCGAAACTGGCAATGGCGAAGACGCAATTAATATCGCTTGCCAAATAAAACCTGACATTATTCTGATAGATTTGAAAATCAATGGTCTTTCAGGGATTGATACGATTAAATCTCTCCGCCGCAAAGGGCTTGATTCCTATATACTGGTACTTTCCGATTCAGATCACAGAAGTGATATTTACGATGCAGTTGATGCCGGTGCGAATGGTTATTTATTAAAAGATATCGAGCTTACCTCTCTATTGAACAACATAAAAAAAGCCATAGATGGTCATGCAGTGTTCAGTGAAAAAATCCATCAATATTTATCCACTCGCCATCTTTATGTTGATCCATTATCAAAATTAACCAAACGTGAGTTAGATGTTTTAAAAGAAATTGCAGAAGGGATGACAAATAAAGAAATTGCTCATTTCCTTTTTATTTCAGAAGAAACGGTGAAAGTTCACACCCGTAACTTATTGAAAAAACTTAAATCACGTTCCCGTCTCGAAGCCACTATCATCTACCTAAAACACAGAAAAACAGAGTTCATTTAACATTGGCTTGTTGCTTAACGCCCCAATACGAAACACAATTTCCCTCATTTTTATCAATGGGGAAATTGTGGGTTATCAAGAATTATAAATTAATTAGGAACAAATTAATTTTACATATAATAAATAAGGATATTATCTATAAATTTATTACTTTAAATGAAGATAATCTGTTTTTGTCGATAATTTAAACATCCGTAACTTCAATGCCAGGAAAAAGCAGACAGAAAGTCTGCGCAAAAATACGTTATCTGGATAAAATAGCCAGTTTCCCGCATTATGTCGGATATGTTGAACAAGACAAAACTAAGGCACTCATCATGTCAAATACCCCTTTTCATCCAGATACCCTTTCTCACAAAACATCCATTCTCTACGGTATCAAAAACTGCGATACCATAAAAAAAGCGCGTCGTTGGTTAGAAGATCAAGAAATACCTTATCAATTCCATGATTATCGGGTTGATGGTCTCTCCCCTGAGCTACTTCAATCATTTATTGAACACGTTGGCTGGGAATCTCTCCTGAATACCCGTGGCACAACGTGGCGCAAATTACCCGACGAGCAAAAAGCAGCTATTAACAATGCAGACGCGGCCAAGGCACTCATGCTGGAGCACCCTTCAATCATAAAACGCCCTCTATTGGTCTCAGGCTCAGAAAGTTCAAAAAGCGAGGGGATAGAAAAGTATTTACTCGGTTTCAAGGCAGAACAATATCAACAATTTTTCTCGCATGACTAGATGAGGAGAGTATCATGGCTTGTCCGGTAATTGACCTTGCTCAGCAGTTAATCAAACGTCCTTCTATCAGCCCAGATGATCAAGGTTGTCAGGAACTGCTTATCCAGCGCCTGCAAGACATTGGTTTTACAATAGAACGAATGCCTTTTGGCGATACCGAGAACTTCTGGGCTTATCGTGGAACCGGAGTCACTTTTGCCCTTGCTGGGCACACCGATATCGTTCCTGCCGGCGATATCTCACAATGGCAAACTCCGCCTTTCGAACCCTCTATTCGTGACGGAATGCTGTATGGCCGTGGTGCCGCAGATATGAAAGGCTCTCTGGCTGCAATGGTTGTTGCCGCTGAACGTTTTGTCGCAGAAAATCCTGAGCACAAAGGCCGTCTGGCTTTTCTGATCACCTCCGACGAAGAGGCTAAAGCCACCAATGGTACAGTTAAGGTGGTTGAAGAGTTAATGTCCCGCCATGAACGTTTGGATTATTGCCTGGTGGGAGAGCCATCCAGCCAGAAATGCCTTGGGGATATGATCAAAAACGGACGACGAGGATCGCTAACTGCCAGCTTAACTAGCTTTGGCACCCAAGGACATGTTGCTTATCCACAGTTGGCAGATAACCCTATCCATCGTTCAATGCCTTTTCTGCAAGAACTCATCAATACTCAGTGGGATAACGGCAATGAATTTTTCCCTGCTACAAGTATGCAAATCGCCAATATTCAGGCGGGAACCGGCAGTAATAACATTATTCCTGGTAAATTGTGGGTGCAATTTAATTTCCGTTTCAGCACTGAACTGACAGATAGCGAGATCCGCCAACAGGTTGAAGATATGCTGAAAAAGCATCATCTAAAATATGAGATTGACTGGTGGTTATCAGGCCAGCCTTTCCTCACCTGTAAGGGGGTTCTTGTTGACACTGTAGTTGAATCTATTGAGCACTATTGTGGATATAAACCAGAGCTATCAACCAGTGGCGGTACATCAGATGGACGTTTTATTGCTAAGATGGGGGCTCAGGTCGTGGAATTGGGGCCAATTAATGCCACCATCCATAAAACCAATGAATGTGTCAAGGTAACTGATTTACAAGAATTGAGCCTGATTTATCAACGTATCATGGAGCAATTAATCAAATGATGACACCTGAAGCTTTGACCGGCCTGTCCACTGATCACCTGATCACTCTTACCGGCAATCACCGTTTGCAGTTTAATGCCACCAAAGCGTTTCTTGCCATGCAGAAAGAAGCTGCCAAAGCAGGTTTTAAGCTACAACCTGCCAGTTCGTTCCGCGATTTCACACGCCAGCAAACTATCTGGAATGAGAAATTCCGTGGTCAGCGTCCAGTATTAGATGAGAATAGCCAGCCTCTTGATATCTCGAAAATGGATGAAGGGGAACGTTGTGAAGCTATTCTCCGCTGGTCAGCTCTGCCAGGAGCAAGCCGTCATCATTGGGGTACGGAGCTGGATATTTACGATCCCTTTCTGCTACCAGAAGGTAAAAAATTGCAGCTAGAGCCGTGGGAGTATGAAAACGGCGGGTACTTTGAACCATTAACCCACTGGCTGACAGAAAACATGTCTCACTATGATTTCTACCGTCCCTTTACGCGCCACGATGCAGGTGTAGCTTATGAACCGTGGCATATCAGCTATTGGCCATTATCCCATGAAGCTGAAAATTTATTCGATGAACAAATTCTATTGAGTGCTTGGAAATATCGTGATATTGCCGGCATAAACTGGTTAAAAACCAATCTATCCTATATATTTGAAAAATACATCAGGATAATAGATTAAGAAAACTATAAATCAGGAAAATAACAGTTCAGCAAAATAGCTGGTCATGAAAATAATTAACAGATAGAAATAATTCATTAGGCTCCTGAGCCTCATGGAAGAGGCTCTAAACATTCTGAGGAAAATACCATGCATTGGTTGATAGATTATTGGTGGATTGTTCTGTTAGTGCTCGTCGGCATTATCGTTAATGCAGTAAAAGCACTAAGCCGCGTCGATAAGAAATCTTTCTTAGATAACAAACCCGAATTGCCCCCGCACCGAGATCTTAATGATCAATGGGATGATGAAGATGATTGGCCGCAGCGGGATCGCAAGAAATAACCCAATCTCTCCAGTGCTTGGCAAGTATTTTATCGATGCTTGCCAATGCATCGGCAGTCTCTTCACGCCAGTGTGTTAATAGGGCTTTACGACCACTCAGCGATAAGTCACTAACACATTGTTCGATACTTAGCCGCTGTTGAAGATGCTTTCTCAACGCAGGCAAGGCCAGATTGCTCTTCAACAATAATCTCTGTAATGCAAAATAAGACGCTGACAGAGGACGATGAGCAAATGCAAACCCAGCCAACTCCTGCCAATCACTGTCATTGAGCTGTTCGTCACAATCATGCTCAACTGGCAAGGCAAAACCGAGTGACGATTCTAATCCTCTGGCATCTCTGGATAATCGCTGTTGTGCGGATTGGGCAAATCGTTCCCCTTGCTCACTCAAAGGCAAAACAGCCATCGCGGTATAACAACCACTACTTGCTTCTTGGTGAGTCCCCATTCTCACCAAACGAAAACCACATTTTTGCCAAAGAGCCCACAGTTCAGCGGTATAACCAAAACTGACAGAGATGAAATCCAATTTTTGTTTACTGGCTTCCTGACATTGCTGAATGATCAAATGTTGGGCGATACCCCGACGGCGATATTGAGCTTGCACAGCAATACGGCTAATTCGCTGTGATCGCAAAGTGGCAGCTTGCGGAAAACCGCCATGTGCCGCCAGAGATTGAGCCACCAAATTACCTCTTGGCCGCCGACGTCCTGCCCAAATCTCATGTGCTAATGTCTGTGACAAATCGCCTTCATTCACCATCCACAAAGCGCCAATCAATTGTTGCTTATGCTCTGGCATCCCAGAAATAGCAGACAAAAATGTCATCCCGTTACCATCCATTAATCGCCGCAGATCAAGGGGAGACGTACGGTAATGCGCACTGGTTAATAAGCCATAAAATTGGCGCAATAATGTGGAGTGTTGTAACCACTCAGGTTGATAGATCGGATGAAAATGCAATGCTTCCGCGTTTAATCGTGTGTCATCAATGAACGGTTTATCATCGAACAACAAAGCACTATCCAGCCATGCTTCCAATGGATCATTTTCAGCCCAGCGCATTGGGGTTTTCAATTCACGAATATGGCAATCAGGCAATTCAGCACAGAGTTTCAACAAAAAACCGCGTCCCGTTCCCTCATAACCCTGGACTGTTGAGGTCAACAATACTCGTGGAAAATAGCGGATCAATTCTGCTAATTGTGGCGTTGGGATCGCGGCTGCTTCGTCGATCAATAACCAATCAGCATCGCCTTTATTTTCCTGTTTACCTTTTTTCGCTCGGCAATATTTCAACAAATTGTCTACTGACCAAAAAGGTGTTTCTTGTTCCAAAGACTTTTGTTCAGCAGAATCTGGGATACTAGAGTAACGCCGAATAACTTCTGTGGTTATTTTTGCAGGGGCACATAACCAGCATTTTCCTTGCCAATATCGTACCAACATTCCTGCCAAAGCCGATTTTCCTCGCCCCCGTGGTGCGGTGATCACCCAAACGCCTCGCGTGGCCTGTAGCAATTCTTCAAGAATGGATTGCTGGCTTACCGTTGGGTTACCATCTGGCATCTGCCATGCTCTGGTTGCAGGCAATGGTGGTATCTGAGATATCTGAAACGGTATTTCCTGACGCCATAATAATACTTCAGGGAATGCAAGGAGTTGCTGCTGAATATGGCGAATAAAATTAGGCGTCGAAATAATGCCTGCCGATTCATTCCAACGCAAACTATCTTCATCAGGCTGTTCTGGCCATTGTGACCAGACTGGTACACGCATCACCAACCAGCTTCCCGCTTTCAGTGTACCAGCCAGTATCGCCAATGCTTCAGCATTAAGCCCTTGAGTAGCATCAAAAACACCATGCAAGAATTCACGCCCAAGCAAGCTGACGGCTTTTGTTGGATCAATAGCACCAGATACATGGGCTGAAACCGTTAACCAATCCCCGTGAAACTGTTTTGTCAGTTGATTGACAATCAATTCACTCCATTGCGGATCACCACTCAAAACAACTAAACGGCGCTGTCCTTGTTGTTGCATCTGTGCCTGCAACATTGCCCATACGCTATACATAGTGCGAATTATCCATAAAATAAACATGTATAACATGTGAAGTATCTGATGGTTAAAATGGCTACCCGCATGATCACGATTTACCAATCATGAGCGATAAAATACCAGCGGCAATCAGAGGGCCTACCGGAACGCCTTTAAATAGAGCTACTCCCAACACAGTGCCGACCAATAACCCAGCCACCGTAGAAGGCTGGCCAGACATTAAAGCTACACCACGGCTTCCCAACCATGACACAAGGACACCAACAGCAATAGCCAACAGTGATTTCCAATTTAAGAAAGAGCTAAAGATGTCCTGGGCGGATATTTTTCCGCTTGCGATAGGTGCCATGACTCCTACAGTCAGAATCAGGATACCTATCGTCAAGCCGTACTTTTCCACCCAAGGGAAAAACTGATTCAGTGGTGTGATACGAACTACCAATAGAAATAACATGGCAAGTGTCACTGTCATGTTATGGCTGATAATACCGAGCCCTGCAAGCACGAGTAAAATAAGTAAAGTAGGATCGATGTGACTCATGAGTTTTTATTTCCCATAAACTCCGATAGATCAATATTTGATTATTTTTAAACCAGGAAACATAAATTCTGGCATGGAAAAGATGATAACTTAAAATTTTTGCACTTAATCAAAAATATTCATAAAGAGCCATCCCAAAATTGGGTAATAGCGCAACAACGAGTAGTTTGTTAACATCCTTGCTTTAAACAATCACATTGATAAATAATTAGCCATATAAACCAAGATACAACCCCTATTTCCTGATAGTTAACCTTTTAAACACCAGCGCCTTTTTACTAAGGTAAAGCAGAAAGGTTGTAAGAAGTGCCTTACAGCTAATATGCGTTCGTATAAGCGATATGAATATGAAAAAATTAACCTCCTCTATGATAATCTGTATCTCCTTAGCGGGTTGCACCACCCAATGGGTACCTGCAACTAGTAATCCTGTCCCTTTCAGTGAAGCAAAAGTTGAATGCAGATTGTCAGCATTACAACAATTTCCGATTAAAAATGAAGTAGCCCAAAGATCAACACTGCAAATGGTGCAGCAACCTTGTATCAATAAAGAGCAATGTGGAAAAAACGGTTACTACAGTCAAAATGTTCCCATGGTCGAAAGCTATGTGACTGATGTCAACAAGGGTTCTAGAAGTGAATTTTATTACGACTGTATGCACCAAAAGGGCTGGAAACAAATAACTAAATCCCTACTTTAAAGTTTATTTAACGTGCAAAACAGGGACAGGATGCCCTTTTGATTATCGGAGCATCCTGCCTATTTTATATTATATTTTTTAAGTAATCGTTTGCGTCACTAGTCCAAAATAACACCAATACGGCGCGCAACTTCTTCATACGCTTCAATCAAGCCACCGAGACTTTGGCGAAAACGATCTTTATCCATTTTATCCATCGTCAGTTTATCCCATAAACGGCTACCATCCGGTGAAAATTCATCTCCCAATATGACATTGCCCTTGAACAAACCAAATTCCAACTTAAAATCCACCAGAATCAAACCCGCATCGTCAAACAGCTTGCTCAATACTTCATTGGCCTTATAGCTCAGGCGTTTCATTTCAGATAAGTGCTCTTTACTCACCCAACCGAATGTCTCACAGTAAGATTCATTAACCATAGGATCGTGTTTGGCATCATCTTTCAGAAACAGGTCAAACAATGGCGGATTCAGCACCATCCCCTCTTCCACTCCCAAACGCTTAACCAGGGAACCTGCGGCACGGTTACGAATAACACATTCAACAGGCACCATATCTAGTTTTTTCACCAAGCATTCATTATCTGACAACAGTTGTTCCATTTGCGTAGGAATACCCGCTTCTTCCAGTTTTTTCATAATGAAATGATTGAATTTATTATTCACCATTCCTTTGCGATCGAACTGTTCGATGCGTTCACCATCCAATGCTGATGTATCATTACGGAATTCCAGTACCAGTAAATCAGGATTATCAGTGGTATACACTGTTTTTGCTTTTCCACGATACAACTCAGCTTTCTTCTGCATTTTACACTCCAGAAATATGACATCTTTAAACGTAAAGGATTAAACAAAAAACGCACCAAAAATATAAAAGGGGCCTGAGCCCCTTTTATATATTACTTATCTTTGGATTGGCTAAATACGGCTTCCAGCGCAGCCACCATTTGATCATTTTCAGATTGAGTCAACGGCTTGCCTTTGTCGCTGATAAATTGCAGGCTGCTTCGGTTATCCAAATCACCCACCTGTAACTTGTAATTTCCTTCGCTGATAGAAGGCGCGTCTACCCCTATTGCTTTCCAATCAGAGGAACTGCGTCCTTTATAAGTCACCGCTATTGCGCCTGTAGAGCGTGTACGATCCGTGACTTCCATGCCTATGCTATCCAACACGTACGGCAATCTGTTCCAGACCACGTTATAGGGTGCACGCACGATGATCTGCGGCAATCCAGTATTATCACTACCACTTTGTACAGATAATGGACCTGAATTTTTAGCACTGCTCAGGCTCGCAGCTTCTTGTTGCTGGCTTAAGTCACCCGCCAATTTATTAAGCATCACGACATTATAACGCTGGATTTGTACCGGATCGGTAATTTCCTTTTCTCCCTGTTTCAAACCTTCATTCGCAACAGATAGCGCTATTTGGTAATCCTGTTTAGTAACTGAAATACGGTAACGCCCCTGATAAGGAACATTTTCATCTGCCCGTTGCCATGTAACCCAATCTGTCGCCAGGGTTTGTGCTGCTTCATCTTTCTGGCTGATTTTATACCCTTTTTCCGCCAACAGATTGTTTACCTGAGACCATAAATTGCTGTATTCCGGAGTATTTTCAAGCAACAACTTACTGCTGTTAGCACTATTTTCAACGCGGGAACCCGTCAACAATGCAAGAGCTTGCAACGGAGGACGTATATCCAAATCTTCACCCACAGCCCCCGTTGCCGTTGTTGTCGGAATATTATACTCACCATTTTGCAGCGGTAATGCCATTCCCGCGGGGACGTTCAATAGTTTCATTGGAGGCGTGTCAAGATAGGATTGATCCCCGCCTATTTGGCGTTTATAGCGCTGATCACTGGAGCAGGCAGCTAAAAAAACCACCAATGACAGACCAGCAATCTTCATGACCTTCGATTTTTGCAATAATGTTGCCATTAAAATTCCCTAAAATTTTACAGTAATCCAGCTATTTTCAAGGCACTACCAACTGGAATTTGCCCTTCCTGCGTTAGCGGAACCATTGGCAAACGCAATGTATCATCGGCAATCAATCCCAATTGACGGCAAGCCCACTTAACTGGCGTCGGGCTAGGTTCAACAAATAATTGATGATGCAATTCCATCAGTCGGCGGTTCAGTTCACGAGCTTGCAAAAATTCACCTTGCTCAGCCAATTCACACACCTGTGCCATTTCCGCTGCCGCAATATTTGCAGTGACAGAAATAACCCCTTTACCACCAAGCTGCATGAAATCGACAAAACTTGCATCATCACCACTTAGAAGAATGAAATCTTCATCACTAACCAATGCTTGGATCTGACTAATACGACTTAAGTTCCCTGTCGCTTCCTTAAGTGCAACAATATTTTTCAGCTTCGCCAAACGAGCGACAGTCGGTGGCAATAAATCACATCCGGTACGAGATGGCACATTATACAGAATTTGTGGTAAGTCAGTATTCTCAGCTATTGCCTTATAGTGCAAATATAAACCTTCCTGTGATGGTCTATTATAATAAGGTGTGACTGACAGGCAACCCAAAACCCCCGTGTTTTCGAAACGGTTGGTCAGAGAGATGGCTTCTGCTGTAGCGTTTGCTCCTGTTCCTGCAATCACCGGAATACGCCCATCAGCCATATCCAGTGTTGTCAGTACAACATCAACGTGTTCGTCATGGTTAAGTGTTGCACACTCGCCTGTTGTTCCAACAGACACAATCGCAGATGTGCCACTGGCGATATGATAATTAACCAATTTTTTCAAACTGGCCTTATCAATCTGACCCGCTGAGTCCATCGGAGTTATCAATGCAACTATACTGCCTGTAAAACCAGAATGAGTGCTTACCATTGCCATTTCCCCTTAGTTAAACCTAAAACTGCAAATGAGAGGTTCATGGTACTTTCTTGCTATACAGAAGAAAACTCTTTAACCACGCGATTTCAATGAATTTTGTTAATATCAAGTGTAGCCGATTAAACATAAATTATAATTTTGCTTCCTTAACAAAGGCGATTGACCTTCTCCTGATCATTTCTTATGTTAAAACACAACATACACAGCAAACACCAACTAAAATTAAAGGAAAATCGCTTTGCCAACATCAGAACCGCATTTTTTAGTGATCACTGCCCTAGGTACCGATCGTCCCGGCATTGTCAATACCATTACCCGCCTTGTCAGCACATGTGGCTGTAATATTGAAGACAGCCGTTTAGCTATGTTTGGCGAAGAATTTACTTTTATCATGTTGCTATCTGGTAGCTGGAACGCCATTACTTTGATCGAATCCACTTTGCCACAAAAGGGCGCAGAACTTGAATTACTCATAGTGATGAAACGTACCCGATGCGGTGTCCAGAAAAAATTTCCTTCTACCATCACCGTTAAGGTAGACGTAGTTGATTCACCGGGAATTGTTGAACGTTTTACCAGTTTATTCACAGCCCAAGATCTTAATATCGCGGAACTGGTATCAAAAACTCACCCAGCCGAAGGAAATCACCCTGCTCGTCTGCAAATCCAAATCACTGGTCACAACCCAGTTGATGATAATGGCACGATATTTAAAGAAAATTTTCATCATCTATGTACAGAATTAAATGCACAAGGCAGTATTATCGTACAAGATCAATTAAATCAAAACGATTAAACGGAGAATAAGTGATGAGTCCATTGAAAGCCGGTGATAAGGCCCCTCAATTCAGCCTTCCTGACCAAGATGGCGAGCCCATTAATTTATCTGACTTCAAAGGTCAACGTGTCTTAGTCTATTTTTATCCCAAAGCAATGACACCAGGCTGCACAGTTCAAGCGTGTGGCTTACGTGATTCGATAGATGAACTGAAAAGTGCCAATGTTGAAGTACTGGGTATTAGCACAGATGCACCAGAAAAGTTATTCCGCTTTGTAGAAAAAGAGATGCTGAATTTCACACTGCTTTCTGATATTGACCACCAAGTTGCTGAACAATTTGGTGTGTGGGGAGAAAAGCAGTTCATGGGGAAAACCTATGATGGCATTCATCGCATCAGTTTCTTAATTAATCCACAAGGTGAAATTGAACACGTTTTTAATAAATTCAAAACCAGCGATCATCACCAAGTTGTGCTGGATTACCTAAACCAACATTAATGTCAGCATAGATACAATAAGTTTTGAGTTGCCGCTTAATCAATAAAGCGGCAACTTAGTTTACTCGCTTGGTATTTATTCCATTGCATTGTTATTCAAAGCGAACCTAAACATCCTTCACTACAAACATTTACAATATTGGCCGTTATCATTCTTTTTCTTCCGGCCAGGCATGAATAACTGCTTTGATTAATGTAGCGAGTGGAATAGCAAAGAAAACACCCCAGAACCCCCATAATCCACCAAAAATAATGACAGAAAGGATGATAACGAGCGGATGAAGATTGACTGCTTCCGAAAATAAGATTGGCACAAGCAGGTTACCATCTAACCCCTGTACCACCAGATATGCGACAAACAGCCCCCAGAAATCAGCCCCAATCCCCCATTGAAACAGCGCCACAACAATAACTGGAATGGTAACAAGTACGGTGCCGATATAAGGAGCGAACACAGACAAACCGACCAAAACCGCAAGCAATAGCGAATAATGCAATCCAAAGAAGGCAAATACAGCATACGTGCAGATAGTCAGTATAACCATTTCGGTCACTTTACCGCGGATATAATTGGTAATCTGTTGGTTCATTTCACGCCACACTTTCCCCGCCAAACTACGATTACGTGGCAATACACACCGCAATGCCGCCCCTATTTGGTCCTTGTCTTTCAATAGAAAGAACACCATCAAGGGAACAAGGATCAGATAAATCGCCAGAGTCAATAATCCAATCAGTGATGCAACTGAAAATTTGAAAACGGACTCCCCCGCCAAAGAGAGTTTGCTACGCAGATTATCAGCAACCATATCGATAATGCCAACATCAACCAGCGCAGGATAACGGGAGGGAAAAGTAAGCGCATACTCATTAAACCGATTAATCATATTGGGAAGATCGGAGAATAAATTTAAACCTTGCTGCCAGACGGTTGGGGCTACAATCAAGATTATCAACGCACTGATTCCCATAAATACCGTTAATACAACGGCAACAGAGAGTGTACGGCTACATCCCAGCTTACCTAATTGTGTCGTAGGCCACTCCAACAAATAAGCCAACACAATAGCTGCAAGGACAGGTGCCAGAATTCCATTAAAAAAGTAGATGATCCCAAAACCAACCAATAAAATAACTGATAATGCAACAACTTGTGGATCAGCGAAACGGCGACGATACCATTGCATAATCATATCCAACATAAATACAACTCCTTTTCGACAATACTTAATGAGTATTTTTCACTAAAATTTATTATGATTAATAGTTTTAAGGTACTCTTTGTCATAAAAGTATTCATGAAATTGATAGCTAAAACGGAGCACACTATTTTATGAGAATCGCTTTATGAGAAAAACACCCAGAAAATCTTTGATAACTATTTTTATCAGCCTGTTGTTATTGGGGAACCCTCCTGTATTCTCCGCACCGGCTGAAGATTCACTACCTGATATCGGCACCACAGCGGGAGCAACCCTCAGCATCAACCAGGAAATGGCTATGGGTGATTTATATATACGCTCGATAAGAGCCCAGGCTCCTCTGATTTATGATCCTCTGCTAACTCAATATATTAATCAGTTAGGCCAAAAATTAGTCACTCACGCCGATTCAGTCAAAACACCTTTCCATTTCTATCTGGTAGATAACCCTAATATTAATGCCCTCGCATTTTTTGGTGGTAATGTTGTTCTTCATTCGGGCTTATTTCGCTATAGTAACAATGAAAGTGAACTGGCCTCTGTCATGGCGCATGAGATTTCCCATGTTACTCAGCGGCATTTAGCACGATGGATAGAAGAACAAAAACGTACCAGCCCTCTGGCATGGACCGGCACATTGGGCGCTATTTTGCTTATGATAGCTAATCCACAAGCCGGCATGGCTGCACTCAGTGGCACACTGGCGGGCGTCCAACAAGGCATGATCAGTTTTACCCAATCGAATGAGCAAGAAGCTGATCGTATTGGAATACAAACGCTCAGTCGAGCGGGATTTGATCCACACGGTATGCCTGATTTTATGCAAGTACTGGTAGATCAATCTCGCTATAGCTCCAAACTACCTGAAATGCTATATACTCACCCATTACCTGCCAGCCGTCTGGCTGACGCCCGTAATCGGGCCAATCAATATTCAACTAAAGCCGTTTCAGAATCCCAAGATTTTCTGTTCGCCCGTGTCCGTATTCTAACCATGTATTCAACTGATCAACGTCCCTACATTGATCAATGGCTAAAGAAATACAGCCAGGGAACCGCCAAAGAACAGCTGGCTGCTGCCTATGGACGGGCTATTTTGCTTTCTGAAGATAAAAAGTATGCCGAGGCCAGGGCAATACTCTCTCCATTGCTTGATAAACAACCGGATAATATTTGGTTTATTGATACCATGACGGATATTGATATCGGGCAAAAACAGTATACCAACGCCATCATTCGCTTGCAGGATGCACTCAAGAAACTGAAAAACAATCCGGTATTGCAAATTAACCTCGCAAATACCTATCTTATGGATAAAAAGTATTCTCAGGCATCACAACTTCTGTTTCGTTATACTTTCAATCATCCTGACGATCTTACTGGCTGGATACTGTTAAGAAAAACTGCCGGAGCACAGGGAAAACACAATGATGAATTAGCCGCCTATGCGGAAATCATGGCATTGCAAGGTAATTTTGGCTCCGCTATAGAACAACTTAGCAAAGCCAGTGCGTTGGCCAAATTAGGCAGTTATGAACAAGAGCGATATGATGCCCGTATTGATCAATTGCGCCAACTGCAACAAAGTTATGACCAATATAAAAAATAAAGGATTTTTTACATGCAAAATCTTGATACACGAAAAGTGATTTTTTACCACAATCCTCGCTGTTCAAAGAGCCGTGAAACCCTCAAGCTGATTGAAGAATTCGGTATTACACCGGAAATCATTCACTATCTTGATACACCACCTACAGCAGAACAGCTTGCCGTACTGTTACAACAGCTCGGTTTCAAAGATGCCCGCCAATTAATGCGTACTAAAGAAGAGCTCTACAAAGCATTAAACCTGGACGATACCACGTTATCCCAAGACGCATTGCTCCAGGCGATGGCTGAAAATCCCAAATTGATAGAGCGCCCGATTGTTGTTGTCGGTGATAAGGCTCGTTTGGGACGTCCCCCTGAACAGGTTAAAGAAATTCTGCTGTAACTATTTTTCACTAAGAACGTTTTCAATAAAAAAGTGACAGGAATATATTCTCTATCACTTTTTTATTCTGATCTCATTTCCTTACTGCTTTATTCACTCAAAGCTCAAGGATATCCTTTACAAATGGGATCGTGAGTTTGCGTTGTGCCACAATGGAAGCCCGATCAAGCTCATCCAAGGTCCTGAACAACGTTTGCATTTCCCTATCGAGCCGCTTTAACACAAAACGCCCCACATCCTCAGGCAGTTCGAAACCCCGTAATTTTGCCCGTAGTTGCAATGCCTGGATTTTCTCATCATCTGACAGAGGTTGTAATTTGTAAATTTGCCCCCAATCCAAACGAGATGCCAAATCCGGTAACGTCAGGTTAATTTGCCGTGGAGGACGATCACCTGTGATTAAAAGACAAGTTCGGCCAATTTCTACAATGCGGTTGTAAAGATTGAAAATAGCCATCTCCCATTCCTGATCACCCGCAATACACTCAATATTATCGATGCACACTAATGATAAATGTTCCATACCATCAAGGACTTCAGGGACAAAATAGGCGCGCTTATCCAGTGGTACATACCCTACAGCTTCTCCCTGTTGGGATAATTCGGCACAGGCTGCGTGAAGCAAATGGCTCTTACCCCCGCCATCGCGGGACCAGAAATAGATATAACTGCCGTGTGACTGACTTATAGCCAATTTTATTGCAGCTAATAAGGAAGTATTCTCACCTGCAAAGAAACTGGCAAAAGTTTCATCATCGGGCAAATATAATGGTAGTGAAAGCTGCGACGGTGTATTCAGAAGCACCTCAAACAGAATGGATAACGAACAGCGCTAAGTCTACCACAAAAAGTCTCTATAAATGAAACGAATGCTTTGTTTAAAGTAGGAGATTATCATCAAAGCATATTTCCCCATAAAATGGATAGATTACGACCAGTAACAAAACCACTCGTATTTCTTGCGCAAGCTAGAAATAACCCACCCTAGAATAAAAATTCTTATATTTGATAATCTCATACTATCAATAGTCAATATTGACAATAGTAAAAAGTAAAAACCAAGAGTAAAAATATATTGTATTGCCGAAGATTTTAACTTATCTCTCTTAAGTTATTTTCAATAGCGATTGACGGCAGATATTATTGGTAAAGGAAAAACTTATCGTTATAAATGACAAAGTAAAATGATAGAGAAAATAATTTTTAAAAACAGAAAGGGCTTTTAAAAAACCCTTTCCAATAAATTTCATTAATGTCTTTTATTCCACCACTTCGCTCTTCTTATCATTTCTGATTGATTCCACAGAGGAGTTAATATATGGCTCTTCTGGACGGATGAAGCTTATCAGTTTAAAAAACAGGCTTAAACCAATCCCCACAACAGTTGCAAGCGCCATACCCTTCAATTCTGCCGAACCGATCTGAATTTTCGCTCCGCTAACACCAATAATCAAAATAATGGAGGTCAGGATCAGGTTCTGTGCCTTACTGTAATCAACTTTCGAATCAATCAGAACTCGAATGCCTGATGCACCAATCACACCATACAGTAACAGGGAAACACCTCCCATCACAGGGATTGGGATCATTTGGATCGCTGCCGCCAATTTACCAACGCAGGAAAGCAATATTGCCATCACCGCAGCGCCACCAATCACCCATGTGCTGTATACACGGGTAAGCGCCATAACACCAATATTTTCACCATAAGTCGTGTTAGGTGTTGAACCAAAGAAACCCGAAATCATCGTTGAAAAAACCATTGGCAAACATTGAGCGGTGCAAACCTGGATTTTTCAATAAGTCTTTCTGCACAATATTTGCCGTTACCACTAAGTGCCCAACGTGTTCTGCAATAACCACCAGCGCCGCAGGTAAAATTGTCATAATGGCAAACCATTCAAAACACGGTGTATAGAACGTCGGCAATGCAAACCACGGCGCTTCACGTACTGGCGTTAAATCTACAACTCCCATAAAAAATGACAGCACATACCCTACCAAAACACCAATCAGAATCGGAATAATCGCCATAAAACCACGGAATATCACTGATCCCAAGATAGTCACGCCCAGCGTAACCATAGATATGGTCAGGTTGGTCATATTAATTTCAGTACCTACCGCTGGACGCAACCCCGCCATATCAGCAGCAACACCAGCCAACTCCAGGCCGATCACCGCAACAATCGCTCCCATCGCTGCCGGAGGAAACATCACATTAATCCATCCCCTTCCTGCAACTTTTACAAGCAGGGCAACCAGACAAAACAACAAACCGCAGACAATAAATCCACCTAATGCCAATTCATATCCCAAAGGCAGTAACAACAATACAGGCGAAATAAAAGCAAAGCTGGAACCTAAATAAGCCGGAATTCTTCCTTTACAAATCACCAAATACAGTAATGTTCCAATGCCATTGAATAACAAAATTGTCGCCGGATTCACTTTAAATAAAATGGGAACCAAAACGGTTGCGCCAAACATGGCAAATAGATGTTGCAAACTTAAAGGAATAGTCTGTGCCAAAGGAGGTCTTTCTTCTACTCCAATAGTTCGACGAGTCATTATTGATATCCTCTTATATCACCTTGCTAGAAACCAAAAAAAAGCCGACTTTCCAGCCGGCTATCAATGTTATTTAGTGCCAAATATTTTATCACCTGCATCCCCTAAACCAGGGACGATGTATCCATGCTCATTTAGACATTTATCAATCGACGCGGTATACAATTCAACATCAGGGTGAGCTTTCTCCAGTGCAGCGACCCCTTCCGGCGCAGCAACCAAAACCAATACCTTAATGGCAGGACATCCCGCTTTTTTCAACAAATC
Organism: Xenorhabdus ehlersii; assembly: GCF_003610465.1. Lineage (GTDB taxonomy): Bacteria > Pseudomonadota > Gammaproteobacteria > Enterobacterales > Enterobacteriaceae > Xenorhabdus > Xenorhabdus ehlersii. The sequence goes on from NZ_RAQI01000002.1 coordinate 733,252, forward strand.
AATGGTAGCGATCATGGAGCCACCGGTTGCCAACATTGGATCGACAACCAATGCCATGCGTTCATTAATATCGGAGACTAATTTCTGAAAATAAGGCACTGGCTCAAGTGTTTCTTCATCACGATACACACCAACAACACTGATTCGTGCACTAGGAATATTTTCCAGTACACCATCCATCATGCCCAAGCCCGCACGCAGAATAGGTACTACCGTAATCTTTTTCCCTTTAATCTGATCTATCTCTACCGGACCACACCATCCGTCAATGGTCACTTTCTCGACTTCCAAATCAGCAGTTGCTTCATATGTCAGAAGACTCCCCACCTCTGAAGCCAGTTCACGGAAGCGTTTAGTGCTTATATCATGATCTCGCATCAGGCCAAGTTTATGTTTAACTAGCGGGTGTTTAACCTCAACGATCTTCATGGGTTTCTCCTCATAGCCGGCAGATAAAAAAATCGCGGGATTATAACTCCTTTTCCGTATCAAACCACTACCAATCTGTTAATTTTTATTACTAAAGAGTTATTTTCTTCGATCCCGATCTAGCAGGAAACCGATATAAAGCTATCGCAAACGTTTGCTTAGACTGTTAGAATTGTCACCGTTCTGTTTTATTCATAAAAATGCAACCGCCTGGGAGCTACGCAGTGACCAACAAAACCTCTCTTAGCTATAAAGATGCTGGTGTCGATATTGATGCCGGTAATGCCTTAGTCAATCGTATCAAAGGTGTCGTAAAACAGACCCGTCGCCCCGAAGTGATGGGAGGATTAGGTGGTTTCGGTGCATTATGTGCCTTACCACAGAAATATCGCGAACCGGTGTTGGTTTCCGGTACAGATGGCGTTGGTACTAAGCTGCGTCTGGCCATGGACTTAAAGCGCCATGACACTATCGGAATTGATTTGGTTGCCATGTGTGTCAATGATCTGGTTGTGCAAGGCGCCGAGCCTCTTTTCTTCCTTGATTACTATGCTACTGGCAAACTGGATGTTGATACAGCCGCCAGTGTCATCACAGGAATAGCAGAAGGCTGCAAACAAGCAGGCTGTGCATTAGTCGGTGGTGAAACCGCAGAAATGCCCGGCATGTATCACGGTGAAGATTATGATGTCGCGGGTTTTTGCGTTGGTGTTGTTGAAAAATCGGAAATTATTGACGGCAGTCAGGTTCAGACTGGTGATGCCCTGATTGCACTTGCATCCAGTGGACCGCATTCCAATGGTTATTCTTTGATCCGTAAAATCCTTGAGGTAAGTCAGGTTGATCCAGAAACTACCGAGCTTGAAGGGAAACCACTCGCCGATCACTTACTTACCCCAACCCAAATTTACGTCAAATCCATTCTTGAACTGATTGAAAAAGTTGATGTTCATGCGATTGCACATCTGACTGGTGGCGGCTTCTGGGAAAATATTCCTCGTGTTCTGCCAGAAAACATGCAAGCCAGAATCAAAGCTGACAGTTGGCAATGGCCGGCAATTTTTACCTGGTTACAGCAAGCTGGTAATGTCAGCGAACATGAAATGTACCGCACATTTAACTGCGGAGTCGGTATGATAATCGCACTTCCTCAATCTCAGGTAGAGCAGGCGATTTCGTATTTAACCACATCAGGCGAAAATGCATGGCAAATCGGTACAATTGTCGAACTTAATGCCGATGAGCAACCAGTCGTTATTACAAAATAAATATTTTGTCTGATTGATTTCAAGTTACAGCTAATAAAGCTGTAGCTTGAAAAATGAAGAGCCTATTAATCAATGAATTTCTTCAGTGAAAACCCGTTATGAAAAAAATTGTCGTTTTAGTCTCCGGCAATGGCAGCAATCTTCAATCCATCATAGATGCCTGCCAACAAAACCGAATTAATGGATATATTGCTGCCGTTTTCAGTAATAATGCCGATGCCTATGGCTTGCAACGTGCTGAACAAGCAGATATCCCTGCCTACTTTATCAACCCGAAAGCTTATGCGGATCGTACAAATTATGATATCGCCCTACTCAAAGCCATTGACCAATATGAACCCGATTTAGTGGTCTTAGCAGGTTACATGAGGATCTTATCACCCGAATTTGTCCAGCACTATTATGGACACCTGCTCAATATTCACCCTTCTCTCTTGCCTAAATATCCCGGTCTGCATACCCATCGGAAAGCCATTGAGAACGGTGATAAAGAACATGGCACTTCCGTCCATTTCGTGACTGAAGAATTAGATGGCGGCCCTATTATTTTACAGGCTAAGGTGCCGATTTTTGCGGGGGATAAAGAAGAAGAAGTCATCGGGCGTGTACAAACCCAGGAACACCATATTTATCCTCTGGTCATCAGCTGGTTTTTAGATCAACGTTTGATGATGGAAAGCAATAACGCAATTATGGATGGCAAGGTTCTGCCGCCACAAGGTTACGCATCAGAATAATTTAACCCGCTGGCTTCAACTTACGGCTCTGTGTTAGCAGATTTTGTTATAATATTTTTTAAGTGCTATATTCCAGTAACACTTTGCTGTAAGTTGCTATTTTGGATTGATTTACCTGGCAATGATTATTTATTCGAACATTATTCAACATCAAATACACTTATACCCTATAAATTTCACCACAAAACACTGAGGTATCCAATGTCCAGTGGTTCGGAAAATCCATCGGTAAATTTACGTCCTCTTGAACGAGAAGATCTTCCTTTTGTTCATCAACTCGATAATAACGCCAGCGTTATGCGCTACTGGTTTGAAGAGCCTTATGAAGCCTTTGTTGAATTATGCGACCTCTATGATAAGCATATTCATGACCAAAGTGAGCGCCGTTTTATTATAGAAAGCCTGAATTCCAAAGTCGGTTTGGTGGAACTGGTTGAGATTGATTATGTCCACCGTCGCGCAGAATTCCAGATTATCATCGCCCCAGCTTATCAAGGACAAGGTTACGCAGCGGTAGCTGTCAAACTTGCAATGGAATACGCTTTTGCTGTCTTAAATCTTTACAAGTTGTATCTGATTGTTGATAAAGAGAATACGAAAGCAATTCATATATACAATAAATTGGGATTCTATACTGAAGGTGAATTAATCGATGAGTTTTTTGTAAACGGTTCTTATCATACAGCTATCAGGATGTGTACTTTCCAGCACCACTATTTCGCCAATAAAACCCGTGAAGCCCAAACCAGCACATCGACTCGTTAAACGCCAACCCTTAAACTAAGTGAAAAACTCAGTGGAGTAGTAAGGAGTAGTAATGTCCCACGATCGTCTTTATACCGAGAAAGAACTCAGTTGGCTCTCTTTCAACGAACGTGTACTTCAGGAAGCGGCTGACAAAAGTAACCCGCTGATTGAAAGAATGAGGTTTTTAGGGATCTACTCCAATAATTTAGATGAGTTTTATAAAGTGCGCTTTGCCGATGTAAAGCGGCGTATTCTTATCAGTGAAGAACAAGGTTCAGCCACTACTGCCCGCCAATTATTGAAAAAGATTCAGACTAAGGTTGCCAAGATCGATCAAGAATTCGATGCCCTCTATAACGATCTACTGCTGGAAATGGCACGTAATCAGATTTTCTTGATCAATGAACGGCAGATATCCCCGAATCAACAAATCTGGCTGCGGCAATATTTTCGCCAGCATTTGCGACCACATATCACACCCATCGTCATCAACCCAGAAACTAATTTAGTTGAGTTTCTCAAAGATGATTACACCTATTTGGCCGTTGAAATTATTCATGGGCAAGAAACGCAGTATGCTTTGTTAGAAATTCCATCAGATAAAGTCCCGCGTTTCGTCAATCTGCCTCCAGAGATGCCAAAAAAACGCAAGTCAATGATATTACTTGATAATATTCTGCGTTACACGCTGGATGAAATTTTCAAAGGATTTTTCGATTACGACACGTTGAACGTCTATTCGATGAAAATGACCCGTGATTCCGAATATGATCTGGCAACAGAGATGGAATCCAGCCTGCTGGAATTGATGTCTTCCACGCTGAAACAGCGACTGACAGCAGAGCCTGTACGGTTTGTCTATCAGCGTGATATGTCTGACGAAATGGTGGAACTACTGCGTAGCAAGCTGGGGCTATCCAATGATGACTCGGTGATTGCAGGTGGCCGTTATCATAACTTTAAAGATTTCATCAAATTCCCCAATGAAGGAAATCGGAATCTCCAGAATAAACCGATGCCGCGACTGCGCCATACTTGGTTCGACCATTTCCGCAACGGATTCGACGCTATCCGTGAAAGAGATGTTCTGCTTTATTATCCTTATCACACATTCGAACATGTGCTGGAATTGCTGCGTCAGGCTTCTTTCGATCCCAGTGTGCTCTCGATTAAGATTAATATCTACCGCGTCGCAAAAGACTCACGCATTATTGACTCCATGATCCACGCCGCATACAACGGCAAGAAAGTCACTGTCGTGGTGGAGTTGCAGGCACGTTTTGACGAAGCAGCTAACATTCATTGGGCGAAACGCCTCACTGAAGCAGGTGTACATGTTATCTTCTCCGCTCCTGGCCTGAAAATTCACGCAAAACTATTCATCATTTCGCGTCTGGAAGGGGAAGAAATTATCCGTTATGCCCATATTGGTACAGGAAATTTCAACGAAAAAACGGCGCGGCTCTATACCGATTATTCTCTGCTGACCGCTAAACCTGAAGTCACCAATGAAGTTCGCCGAGTGTTTAACTTTATTGAAAACCCTTATCGGCCCGTCACATTTGATAATTTAATGGTATCGCCCCAAAATTCGCGGGCTATGCTCAATCAACTGATTACTCAGGAAATCGAAAATGCACAAGCCGGTGAATTGGCAGGCATCACTCTGAAAATCAATAACCTGGTAGATAAGGAGTTGGTGGATCGCCTGTATGATGCCTCTGAAGCTGGCGTCAAGATCCGCATTCTGGTGCGAGGGATGTGCTCTTTGATTCCCAATCAACCTGGCTTTAGTGAAAACATTCAAGTCACCAGTATTGTGGATCGTTTCCTGGAACATGATCGCGTTTATGTTTTCATCAACAAAGGCAATGAAAAAGTTTTCCTTTCTTCAGCCGATTGGATGACCCGTAACATTGACTATCGCATTGAAGTGGCAGTTTGTCTGCTCGACCCCGGGCTAAAACAACAAGTTATGGATATCCTTGAACTACAATTCAGTGATACCGTCAAGGCACGATATATCGATAAGGAATTGAGCAATCGCTATGTTCCGCGAGGAAATAAGCGTAAAATCCGCGCACAGCTTGCTGTTTATGATTATTTGAAAAACCTTGAACAACCGGAACCAAGAGCCTGATCTATGCCGTTGAAACACGATACCCCAATACCCAAACCGCAAGAAATTGCCACTATTGATTTGGGTTCCAATAGCTTTCACATGGTCATCGCCCGTATCGTAAACGGTGCATTACAGGTTATTGGGCGTTTAAAGAAACGGGTTTATCTTGCTGATGGTTTAAACAATAAAAATGAGTTAAGCGAAGAAGCCATAAACCGCGGCCTGAAATGCCTCGCTCTGTTTGCTGAGCGATTGCAAGGCTTTTCCGCAGGTAATGTCTGTTTGGTGGGAACGCATAGTTTACGTGAAGCGACCAACGTACAACAATTTCTGCAACAGGCAAAAGAAGTTATCCCCTATCCCATTGAAATTATTTCTGGTCATGAAGAAGCTCGCCTGATTTTCATGGGGGTTGAGCATACACAGCCAGAAAAAGGCCGGAAATTGGTGATTGATATTGGCGGCGGCTCGACAGAATTGGTCATTGGTGAAGACTTTGAACCTCTCTTGATTGAAAGCCGTCGTATGGGGTGTGTCAGTTTTTCTCGCCAGTTCTTTCCAGACGGTATCATTAATGAGCCTAATTTTCGCAAGGCACGACTCCAGGCGGCGCAAAAATTGGAAAATCTCGTCTGGCAATTTCGGACAAAAGGCTGGGATTTTGCTTTAGGTGCGTCGGGAACGATCAAGGCAATACACGAACTGTTGGTCGAATTGGGTGAGAAAGATGGCCTGATCACCCCAGAGCGCCTAAACATGCTGGTGAAACGTGTCCTGAAATACAAAAATTTCAAGGCGCTGGAATTGCCTGGATTATCTAATGACCGTAAACAAACTTTTGTTCCTGGATTATCAATCTTGTGCGGTATTTTTGATGCCTTACATATTCAAGAACTCCGCTTGTCTCATGGCGCATTGCGGGAAGGTGTACTGTATGAAATGGAAGATCGTTTCCGCCATCAAGATATTCGCCAACGAACTGCCAAAAGCCTTGCCAAACACTATAATATCGATCGAGAACAAGCAGCCCGCGTCTGGAGTACCGCCAAAAACCTTTATGACCAATGGGCAGAGCAAAATCCCAAACGAATACATCCACAACTGGAATCCATTCTACTGTGGGCAGCCATGCTGCATGAAGTCGGTTTAAGCATCAATCTGAGTGGATTGCAACGGCATTCAGCTTACATCCTGCAAAATACCGATCTACCAGGATTTACCCAAGAGCAGCAATCGTTGCTGGCAACATTAGTACGTTACCACCGCAAAGCGGTTAAAGTACATGAACATCCCCGCTTCTATCTGTTTAAGAAAAAACAGTATCTTCCCATGCTTAAAATATTGCGATTGGCAACCTTGTTGAATAACCAACGCCAGGCTACCACGACACCGGATACACTAAAGCTAGAAACTGATCATAGTCATTGGACGCTCTACTTACCTAAAAACTATCTAAAACAAAATGCGCTTGTGTTGCTCGATTTGGAGCAAGAGCAAAGCTACTGGAATGATGTGGCTGGCTGGCACTTACACATTGAAGAGGAATCGACTTAACGATATCGCGTTATGAAAAAGAAAAAGAAAACTGTTCAAATTATAAAATTAGTACTGTTTATCAGCTTCTTTATTTTCTTTGGGCGCTTTATCTATTCATTTATGGCAGCATTGGAGCATCATCAGCAAACCCAGCAGCAATTGGTGACGCCTCCAACTGGTTCGAAAACAGAATATAATACCCAATAGCTGTTAAATTTATGGCGATATTATTGCAATCGCCGGTTGTTAGCCCTATTTTCTGCCTTAAAGGTTTACTATGTCACAATCGACCTTTACACCTGATACTCCAACTATTGCCAACCAGCATTCCCAAAAACTGGCACATATTCGTCAACGCCTGCTTTCTCTATTTACCCACGATAAGTTATTTGTCGATACATTATTAGGTCAGGCTGATGAACATTCAGCAATCAGTGACGAACAGTTATTGGAGAAAATAGAGGAAGTCAGCGCGCTGCTGACCAGCCTGCATGCCGCCGATATTGCCGACATTCTGGAAGCCTTACCTTATGATGAACGTCTCGCTTTATGGCGCTTGATCGACAATAACCAGCGCGGTGAGGTTCTGGTAGAAGCCTCCATTCCCGTTTGGGATAATCTAATCAAGGATATGACTGAAGTTGAGCTGTTACGTGCCATCGGTAAACTGCACGTAGATGAACAAGCTTATATTGCAGAACATCTTCCCCGTGATACCACTCGACGCTTGCTGACCTATTTAGAGCCGGGCCAACGCAATCGTATCCGAGAAGTATTGCAGTACCACAAAGACAGTATCGGCCAAATGATGGATTTCGAGTTCGTGACAGTACGAAGCAACGTTACACTCGGCACCGTTCAGCGCTTTTTACGTTCCCGATACGCCATTCCTGAAACAACAGATAAGATCTTTGTTATTGACCGCAAAAATCGTCTACAGGGAGAGCTGCCACTCACTGCTTTGCTGATAAACGTACCGGATAAATTAGTTTCCGAAGTCATGAACACGGATACCGTTACTTTCTTACCAGAGCAAAAAGGTGAAGATGCCGCCAGTGCATTTGAACGTTATGACCTGATTTCTGCCGCCGTGGTAGACAATAACGGGCGCCTAATGGGACGCCTGACTGTTGAAGATATTGTTGATACCTTAAGTGAAGAAACTGATACCAATATTCGCCGCATGGGGGGCTTAAGCCGCGAAGAAGATGTTTTTGCTCCGGTTGGTCAGGCCGTCAAAACCCGCTGGACATGGCTTGCCATCAATTTGTGCACCGCATTCGTGGCATCACGAGTTATCGGGCTCTTTGAGCATACTATTTCCCAACTCGTTGCTCTTGCAACTTTAATGCCCATCGTAGCAGGCATTGGTGGCAATACCGGTAACCAAACCATCACCATGATCGTCCGCGCACTCGCACTCCATCAAATCCAGACGGGGAGTTTTTCTTATCTGCTATTAAGGGAACTTGGTGTTGCCTTTATCAACGGCATTATTTGGGGAGGGATCATGGGCGTCATCACTTATTTGCTCTATGGTGACCTTGCTATGGGGGGAGTCATGACAATGGCAATGATATTAAACCTACTGATGGCTGCGCTGATGGGAGTCTTAATCCCGTTTATTATGATGAAATTGGGAAGAGATCCCGCCATCGGCTCCAGTGTAATGATTACTGCAATTACCGATACAGGTGGCTTTTTTATCTTTTTGGGATTGGCTACGCTATTTTTAGTTTAATTCAATTAAAGACGTTCCTGCGATTATATGGTGGCGACAAATAATAAATAATGTCTTTATAATCGCCGTCATTAATCATAGTGATGATTTATCTTGCGATTTTACAAATCCTCTTAACATAATTCCCTGTACCCTATTGGATACCTCATCACAAATACCATGGAAAAACACTACCAGAAACATTATCTTTTTGACATAACCTCCATATTTTCTTCATTATTGACGAATTCCTGTTGGTTACACTAATAATATATTCTTGCATCTAACTTAGCATAAGATGCCGCATGATTGGTTACCGCTATAACACTAAGAGAATGTCGAGCAAATGAATAATAAAAGCCGTTCCTACTTTTTCCGACTCGCTGCGGTGCTAGCCGTGATCGTCGGGGTAGTTTTCTTTGCGTGGAAATACTTCAACGTACCTTCATCAGCAGGTGACTCTCAGAATTCAGAATCAAAACAGAGTTTACCTAATCCCGCTCAACCACCAGTGCAAGTAGCGACGGCTGAAATCAAATCGATACCCCATTACTTAGGAGGATTAGGAACGGTTCTGGCGGCAAATACCGTCACTGTCACCAGCCAGGTGGAAGGTCAATTAATAGCCCTGCATTTTAATGAAGGTCAATACGTCCAAAAAGGGGATTTGCTGGCAGAAATCGATCCTCGTTCCTTTCAAGTCAAACTGACAAGAGCACAGGGACAATATGCCAAAGATCAAGCAACATTAGCCAACACTAAACAGGATTTACTCCGTTTTCAGCAATTGGCGAAAAGCAAACTTATCTCTCAGCAAGATCTGGATAAACAAATTTCTTTGGTTCGCCAGAGCGAAGCCAGCTTACAGGCCGACCAGGCAGATATTGACGAAGCCAAACTGCAATTGGCATATAGCCGTATTACAGCACCGATTTCCGGTCGCGTCGGATTAAAACGCATTGATATCGGCAACTACATATCTGGTGGAGGAGCAACGCCAATCGTGGTCATTACGCAAGTCGATCCTATTGATGTCGTGTTTTCCCTGCCTGAAAACGATATTGGTGCTGTGTTAAAAGCGCAAAAAGATCATAAAAATGTGGCTGTCATTGCGTGGGATCGCAATAATCAGCAGCCCTTAGCACAAGGACAACTCATCAGTATCGATAATCAAATTGATGTTACTACTGGCACGATCAAGATGAAGGCCCAATTCAATAATCAAAATAATGTGTTGTTCCCTAATCAATTCGTCAATATTCAGATGAAAGTCAATACGCTGAGCGATGTCGTCGTGATCCCTACGGCTGGATTACAAATGGGAAATAGCGGTAATTTCGTCTGGAAAGTGGATAAAGAGAACAAAGTCAGTAAGCATAAGGTCGTTGCAGGCCTGCAAGATAATCAATTGGCGGTCATCAATAGTGGACTGTCAGCAGGCGAGCATGTCGTCACTGATGGTATTGATCACCTGACCGAAGGCACCAAAGTTGAGATTGTCAAACCTTTGACAATCGAAGCACTCGATGCGGATCAAAATAAGAAAAATCCAGAACAATCAAACGGTAAGATGGAGAATTCCTGATGCAATCTGATTCTCCAATGACAGGCGGAGGGCCATCCCGCCTGTTTATCCTGCGCCCTGTTGCCACGACACTGTTTATGATTGCGATCTTGCTGGCTGGGCTAATTGGTTACCGGATGCTGCCAGTTTCTGCATTGCCGCAAGTGGATTATCCCACTATTCAAGTGGTAACACTGTATCCTGGCGCCAATCCAGATGTGATGACATCCGCTGTAACTGCACCGCTGGAACGCCAGTTTGGTCAAATATCCGGCTTAAAGCAAATGTCATCCAGAAGTTCCGGTGGAGCTTCTGTTATCACGTTAGTATTCCAGCTCTCCCTGCCTCTGGATGTGGCAGAGCAAGACGTACAGGCGGCGATCAATTCGGCCAGCAATCTATTGCCCGATGATCTGCCTTATCCACCAATTTACAGCAAAGTCAATCCGGCTGATCCGCCTATATTGACGCTGGCCGTAACCTCTGATGCCCTGCCAATGAGTCAGGTGCAAGATATGGTAGAAACGCGCATATCCCAGCGTATTTCCCAGGTCAGTGGTGTCGGTTTGGTGACTTTGGCGGGCGGACAACGCCCCGCTGTGCGCGTGAAACTGAACGCACAGGCTTTGGCTGCACAAGGATTAGACAGCGACGTGATCCGTTCTGCCATCATGAAAGCCAATGTGAATTCGGCAAAAGGCAGTTTTGACGGACCCACTCGCTCCATCACCATATCCTCCAACGATCAAATGAAATCTATCGATGATTATCGCAATTTAATCGTGGCTTATAAAAATAATGCTCCGATTCGCTTACGTGATATCGCCACCATTGAACAGGGAGCGGAAAATAGCAAATTGGGCGCATGGGCAAATGAAAAACCAGCCATCGTCATCAATGTTCAGCGCCAGCCTGGAGCAAATGTTATTGAAACTACGGATAATATCCGCATCATGTTGCCAGACTTGATCAACAGCCTGCCTAAATCTGTCAATGTGGAAATGCTGACAGATCGTACGGTCTCAATCCGCCATTCAGTCAAGGATGTTCAATTTGAACTGTTGCTGGCTATTGCACTGGTTGTCATGGTGATCTATCTGTTTCTGCGCAATGTCACGGCAACCCTGATCCCAAGTATTGCCGTACCGCTTTCGCTGGTAGGTACATTTGCTGTGATGTATTTTTGCGGCTTTTCCGTCAATAACCTCACTTTAATGGCATTAACTATCGCAACCGGCTTCGTGGTGGATGATGCTATTGTGGTGATAGAAAATATTTCCCGTTACATTGAACGGGGAGAAAAACCGCTGGCAGCGGCGCTAAAAGGAGCGGGAGAAATCGGCTTTACGATTATCTCCCTGACTTTCTCGCTAATCGCCGTCTTGATCCCTCTGCTGTTTATGGGGGATATTGTCGGGCGGTTGTTCAGGGAATTCGCCATTACCCTCGCTGTCGCCATTTTAATTTCCGCCGTTGTCTCATTGACGCTCACACCGATGATGTGTGCAAGGATGCTGAAACCCGAAGCTAATATTAAACACAATCGCTTCGAACAGGCGTGCGAACGCTTCTTTGAACGCATGATTGCCGTGTATGCTGTCTTCCTGAAACGGGTGCTGAATCACCCTTGGATGACGCTTGGTGTCGCATTCGGTACGTTGGCTCTGACCGCCCTACTCTACATCATGATCCCCAAGGGATTCTTTCCCTTGCAAGACAACGGCCTGATTCAGGGCACACTGGAAGCACCACAATCCATTTCATTCAATGCAATGGCAGATAAGCAACGACAAGTTACGGCTCTGTTATTAAAAGATCCTGCCGTGGACAATGTCACTACCTTTATTGGTGTCGATGGTAACAATCCAACATTGAATAATGCACGTCTTCAAATCACGTTGAAACCACTCAGCCAGCGTGACGACCGTATTGACGAGGTGATCCCACGCCTGCAAACGCGGATTGCTAAAGTCCCTGACGTCAAATTGTACCTGCAACCAACCCAGGATTTGACTATTGATACCCAAATATCACGCACGCAATACCAATTTACGTTGCAAGCGACTTCACTTGATGAACTCGCTATCTGGGTTCCCAAATTGCAATATGCGCTGAAACAACGACCAGAATTGATAGATATCGGTAACAATTGGCAAAATCAGGGGCTAGTGGCTTACCTTGATGTGAATAGGGATATGGCCAGCCGTTTTGGGATCTCTATGGCTGCCGTAGATAATGCTTTGTATAACGCGTTCGGCCAACGCTTGATTTCGACTATTTACACTCAATCAAATCAATATCGCGTTATCCTTGAGCAAGATACGAAGAATTCATCGGGGCTGGAAGCGATAAACCATCTTTATCTGACCGGTACTGATGGAAAAATGGTACCTCTTAAAACCATTGCCACCGTCGAACAGCGGCTGGGGAACTTGTCTATCGACCATCTACAACAATTTCCCGCTGCCACTTTTTCATTCAACGTAGCGAAAGATTCGTCCCTTGAACAAGCTGTCAATGCCGTCAAAGAGGCAGAACAAGCGATCCAAATGCCAAAAGACATCATTACCCAATTTCAAGGAGCAACGTTGGCGTTCCAGGACGCGCTCAGTAATACCCTCTGGCTGATTTTAGCTGCTGTTGTCGCCATGTATATCGTGCTCGGTATTTTGTACGAAAGCTTTATTCACCCTGTCACAATCTTATCAACCTTGCCTACCGCCGGAGTTGGCGCATTGTTGGCGTTGATGGCTGGCGGGTACGAGCTAGATATTATCGCCATCATTGGGATCATTCTCTTAATTGGTATTGTCAAGAAAAACGCCATCATGATGATCGATTTTGCTCTGGCCGCCGAGCGGGAAAAAGGAATGACTCCTTATGAAGCTATTTACCAAGCCTGTCTGTTACGTTTCAGACCGATATTAATGACAACCATGGCAGCATTGCTGGGCGCACTGCCACTGATGTTGAGTACCGGTATTGGTGTAGAGTTGCGCCGTCCTTTAGGCGTCAGTATGGTGGGAGGTCTGATTATGAGCCAAATCCTAACCTTGTTCACAACCCCTGTAATTTATCTGCTGTTTGATCAGTTAGCACACTACCGTCGAAATAAAAACAATAAGAAAGATAAACAAATAAGGCTGGATAAATCCTCAGTTAATCATCAGGAGCCGCTGTGAAATTCTTCGCCCTATTTATCCAGCGGCCAGTTGCCACCACATTGCTGAGTTTAGCCATTACTCTGTGTGGTGCGCTCAGTTTTGTCCTGCTGCCTGTATCGCCGCTGCCACAAGTTGATTTTCCTGTCATAACAGTTCAGGCTTCCATGCCCGGTGCGTCACCGGAAACGATGGCGTCTTCCGTAACGACACCGCTGGAACGCGCATTGGGCAGGATATCTGGGGTAAAAGAGATGTCTTCTGCCAGCTCACTGGGAAGTTCTTATATTTACCTGGAATTCGATCTCAATCGGGATATCAATGGCGCAGCACGGGATGTCCAGGCCGCCATCAATGCCGCTCAAAGCTTGTTACCTTCTGGTATGCCAGACAAGCCAAGATATCATAAAGCTAACTTATCAGACGCCCCAATCATGATCTTAACCCTCACCTCAGACAATTATAGTGAGGGCCAACTGTATGATCTTGCTTCCACCCGATTGGCTCAAAAAATTTCTCAGATAGAAGGTGTCAGCAAAGTCAGTGTCGGTGGTAGTTCATTACCCGCTATACGTGTTGAACTAAACCCTAATGCACTCTTCAATCAAGGTGTTTCTCTTAACGATGTCAGTAATGCCATCAATAATGCGAATGTCCGGCTCCCGACAGGTCATATTGATTCCGATAATCAGATTTGGCAGCTACACACCAATGATGAATTGAAAACACCTGACAGTTACCGCTCAATTATTGTTCATTATAATAATGGAGCACCTGTCAGATTGCAGGATGTTGCAAATGTTCAGAGTTCTGTCGAGGATATCCGCGCAGCAGGCATGTCTGGAAATAAGTCTGCAATTTCGCTTATTATCCGCCGTGAAGCCGGTGCAAATATCATCTCTACCGTTCAACGCATTCGTGATCAGTTTCCTGTCCTGAGAGCTTCTCTGCCTGCCAATATTCAGTTAAACGTTGCTCAGGATCGTTCACCGACCATTCACGCTTCTCTGCAAGAAGTAAAACGTGCATTAGCTATTGCCGTTGCCTTGGTTATTTTGGTTGTATTTCTGTTTTTACGTTCTGGCCGGGCTACGCTGATTCCGGCAATTGCCGTTCCGGTATCGCTGATTGGTACTTTTACTGCCATGTATTTATGTGGTTTCAGCTTAAACAATCTTTCTCTGATGGCGTTAACTATTGCCACCGGATTTGTCGTCGATGATGCCATTGTGGTACTGGAGAATATTTCCCGCCATTTGAATGCAGGGTTAAAACCCATGCAAGCTGCTCTCAAAGGAACCAGGGAAGTTGGATTCACTGTGCTGGCTATGAGCTTATCACTTATTGCGGTATTTATTCCCCTTGTATTGATCGATGAATTACTCGGCAGATTATTCCGGGATTTTGCTGTTACCTTGGCAACGGCCATTGGGATTTCTCTGTTAGTTTCACTGACCTTAACCCCGATGATGTGTGCACATCTGCTCAAATCCACACCTAAAAATGCCCAGAAACAGGCACGGGGATTCGGTAAGGTATTGTTGAGAATTCAACAAGGCTATGCCCGTTCACTGAAATGGATACTCAATCATACTCGCTGGGTATTGTTGACATTAGTTGGCATTATCGTCCTGAATATCTGGCTCTATATCAGCATTCCGAAAACATTTTTCCCGCAACAAGATACTGGGAAAATGTTAGGGTTTGTGGTTGCTGATCAAAGCATTTCATTTCAGGCCATGCATGAAAAAATGAAACGCTTTATGCAGGTCGTCAATGATGATCCAACCGTCGATAATGTCGTGGGTTTTACTGGTGGTGACAGCATCAATACGGGCTTTATGTTCGTTTCGCTAAAGCCATTGAAAGAGCGTAGCGAAAGTATCCAACAAGTTATCACCCGCTTAAGAAGTAAACTGACCAATGAAGCGGGTGCACGTCTATATTTAGTTCCGGTTCAGGATCTGAGAAGTGGAGGACAAGGAGGTAAATCGACTTATCAGTTTAATTTGCTGTCGGATGATTTTGACGAACTGCGCAAATGGAGTCCTATCGTCAAGAAAGCATTGGAAAAATTACCTCAATTGGTGGATGTAAACGCCGATGAAGACGAAGAGGCTAAAGGCGCTGAAATAGCAATTACCTATGATCGTGATGTGATGGCCCGTTTAGGCATCAATGTTGCCGAAGCAAATAATTTGCTCAACAACGCTTTTGGGCAGAGACAGGTTTCCACGATTTATGCTCCTTTGAATCAGTATAAAGTGGTCATGGAAGTTGCACCGCAATATAACCAAGATCCCAGTGCATTGGCGAAAATGTTCGTCCTTAATAGCAAAGGAGAACGCATTCCTCTCTCCTACTTTGCCCAATGGCGCCCTGCCAATGCACCATTGGACGTTTATCATCAAGAACTTTCAGCTTCTTCTACCATTGCCTTTGATGTGGCACCAGGCTATACGCTGTCTGATGCAATCAGTGCAATAGAAAGAACAATAACTGAGCTGGGTGTTCCTTCAGCAGTACGCAGCTCTTTTGCCGGCACAGCACAGGATTTTCAAGAGAGTGAGAATTCCCAACTCATGGTGATTCTGGCTGCTATAGTCACTGTTTATCTGGTGCTCGGTGTACTCTATGAAAGTTATATTCACCCTCTGACCATCCTTTCTACCCTACCTTCTGCGGGTATAGGTGCTTTGCTGGCTCTGGAACTGTTCAATACTCCCTTCAGCCTAATCGCCATGATTGGGATTATGCTATTGGTTGGTATTGTCAAGAAAAATGCCATTATCATGGTGGATTTTGCCCTTGAAGCTCAACGAAACGGTAAACTCAGTGCTCAGGAAGCGATTTTTCAGGCCAGTTTATTGCGATTCCGTCCGATCATGATGACGACGCTTTCCGCCCTGTTTGGTGCTTTACCTTTAGTACTGAGCAATGGGGATGGCGCAGAATTACGTTTCCCGCTGGGGATCACGATTGTTGGTGGCCTGGTGGTAAGCCAACTTCTCACTCTATATACCACGCCGGTGGTGTATCTGTTTTTTGACCAATTGCGTGAAAAATGGCGCCATCGCAAAGCAACACCATCTCAGATAGTAGACCCAACTAGCTGAACCAGAATGAAATTCAGGATAAAAATGGGTATCAGCAGTAAACTTTTTCTGGCAATTTTTGCCACTTGTATGCTGGTATTGGTCACAATGCATTGGGGCATTTATCTTAGCTTTCAGCATGGCTTTATTGGCTACATTAAACAAAATAGCCAAAATAGGGCAAATATGCTGGCACAAGCATTGACAGAACAATACCAGCAATATGGCAATTGGCATTTTTTGACCCAGAATGATCGCGCGATATTTCAAATTATCCGTACGATTGAGCAGAGTGACATTCCTCATCAGAAAACCAAACCTCATGGTTGGCGTCCCCAATTTTGGGTTGTAGACACTCACATGCATCGTTTGGTCGGACATTCTAATGATATTCCGATAGAAAGTTATCGCGAACCGGTCACCTATAAAAATAATATTGTCGGTTGGGTAATTGTCAGTGCATCAGACAAAATTACCCGTCAGGCTGATATTAGCTTTGCCCACCAGCAGCAATTCACCAGTTGGGCTATTGTCGGTTTTTCCACCCTATTGGCATTAATCGCCACTTTTCTTCTCTCACGTGGCCTTTTAAGACCGGTTAAGCGGCTAGTGGAAGGTACACATAAACTCGCGGCAGGCGATTTCAGCATTCGTGTCGTTCCATCCAGTAAAGATGAAATCGGTAAATTGGCAATGAATTTTAACCAACTTGCCAGCACGCTGGAAAAAAATGAACAGATGCGCCGTGATTATATGGCCGATATCTCCCATGAACTGCGTACTCCACTTTCTGTACTGCGTGGTGAACTGGAAGCCTTACAAGATGGTGTACGGAAACCAACACAGGAAACTATCCATTCCTTGCTTGCGGAAGTGACTACCTTAACAAAACTGGTAGACGATCTACATTTATTATCCCTTTCTAATCGTGGTTCGCTAGCTTATAGAAAAGAGTCTGTTAATGTCAGTGAATTATTGCAATTCTCCGTAGCGAATTATCATGGTCGTTTTGCAGATAAGCAAATCACGTTAGCATTGAATTTAAAAGAAAACATAATACTGCTTGCTGATCCAAATCGGCTAACACAATTATTTAATAATTTGCTGGAAAATAGCCTGCGTTACACCAATGAGCATGGAAAGGTCATTATTTGTGGATATTCAAATCAGCAAAAATGGATATTGGATATGCAGGACAGTGCACCTGGATTAACTGTTGAACAATGCCAGCATGTTTTTGAACGTTTTTATCGTTGCGAATCTTCCCGTAACCGCGCAAGCGGAGGTTCAGGGCTTGGGTTGGCGATTTGCTATAACATTGTTGAAGCCCATAATGGAATAATTCATGCAGAAAGCTCACCTTTAGGTGGTATTAAAATTCACGTAGAATTACCGTTGATTACATCGTCTGAACTTGAAACACAATGAGTACACACCTTACACAATATACTGTTCTCATCGTTGAAGATGAACCAAAGTTGGGGCAACTACTGGTTGATTATCTACAATCCGCAGATTACCAAACCCAATGGCTCAAACGTGGCGATGAAGTCATCGCTCATGTGCAAAAATACCACCCTCATATTATCTTGCTTGATCTTATGCTGCCCGGTCTTGACGGATTATCGATCTGTCGGGAACTGCGTAAATTTTCAGATATCCCGATTGTCATGATGACTGCAAAAACGGAAGAAATTGACCGACTGCTCGGCTTAGAAATTGGGGCTGACGATTATATTTGTAAACCTTATAGTCCGCGGGAAATGATAGCCAGAGTAAAGACAATCTTACGCCGTTGTTACCGTCCGAAAGAGATCATCAGTGAGCAAAATGCACTGACCATTGACGAAAAACACTTTCAGGCGCGTTATTTTGAACAGGCGCTTGAATTAACGCCGGTTGAATTCCGTCTGCTCAAAATTATATCCAGCCAACCAGGGCGGGTTTTTTCCCGTGATCAACTATTGAATAACCTTTATAACGATCATCGCATTGTGAATGACCGTACTATTGATAGCCATATTAAAAATTTGCGCCGAAAACTGGAGCAACTGGATGGGGATAAATCTTTTATCCGTTCCATTTATGGATTAGGTTATCGTTGGGAAGCTGAAATCTGTCGTTTGATGTGACACAGTAACCGGCATTAACCATGCCAGTTACTGCTGTAACTCTCGTCACATGCTTATGATTGCTTTTTTTCAACGTTCAAAGTTCTTTTACCATCAAGCAAACCTGAAATGACAGCTAATAACAATGCCAGTGAGGCTAATAAACCTCCTGCCAGATTGAGGGAGGTATAGCCATAATGAGATGCGATGATTACACCCCCCAACCATGCTCCAACTGCATTACCCAAATTAAAGAATCCAATATTGACAGAGGAAACAAGATTAGGTGCACCAGCCTCCTGAGCTTTATCCATCACCAAACGCTGGATTGGCGATACGGTGGCAAAACCCAATGCTGCCATTAAAAATATACTCAAACAAGCAACGAACTGATTGTCACCATAAACCCAGAAGATAAATAGAATTAAGGATTGTAGTCCTAACGTCCAATATAACAATGGCATCATCGCCTTATCTGCAAGTTTTCCACCTACAATATTGCCAAAGAAAAACCCTAGCCCCAACACCAGCAGGAGCCATGTTATTGCGCTTTCAGAGAATCCTGCAATATTGATCATCAATGGCGCGATATAAGTAATCGTCGTAAAAAATGCGGCAGGGCCTAAGACTGTGATCCCCATAGCCAAAAGAACATGGATATTGGTGAACGCCTGCAATTCCTTTTTAATACTGGCAGGCGCTTTTTGCTCGAATTTAGGTAATAACTTTAAAATCCCAACTAATGCGATAATGCCAATAACCGTAATTATTGCAAAAGTGATACGCCAAGAAATCGCTTTTCCTACCCATGTTCCAAGTGGTATGCCAACCAAATTAGCCAGTGTCATTCCACTAAACATAAATGCAATAGCAGTGGTTTTTTTATTTTCTGGCACTAGCTCAGCAGCAATAATTGCACCAATTCCCATAAAAGCGCCGTGGGTTAAGGAGGCCACAATCCGGCCAATAATTGCCAGATAAAATGTTGGGGAAAAGGTGGTCAGTGCATTTCCGATAATAAATAATATCATTAACATGGAAAGCATCTTTTTCCTTTCTATACCTCCCCCCAATATGATTAGAACAGGCGCTCCAACAAATACACCAAGCGCATAACTGGTTACCATATACCCCGCGGTTGGTATTGAAATACTAAATTCGGTTGCGATTTCAGGAAGTAAACCAGCGACAATGAATTCGGTTGTAGCGATCCCAAATGTCGCTATGGCTAGAGCCCAAATAGCTACAGGCATGGAGAACTCCTAATAATAGGCTGTATTAATCGAATTATATTGCAACGGTGTGTCGTTATCTCTGAGAGAAACTGTAATATATTCGTGCAAAAGCCAATTTGGAAGTAGTTGTAAATTAATCGCCTCATACAAAATAGTCATCATGTTCTATAAGATAGCGGGACAGAGGATAAATTTTTCTCATCAAACCCCTTGACTGTATAAAATTCAAGCTAAACTTAAGCTGATAATTACCCAATCAGGAGAATTTCTTATGGCTACTGGGCATTATGATCTTAAGAAAACAAAGAACGGGCAATTTTATTTCAATCTGGTGGCGGCAAACGGTGACATTATTCTGAGCAGTGAAATGTATACCACCAAGGCTGCTGCCAATAAAGGTATTCACTCTGTGCAAGTTAATTCTCCCGATAAAACTCGCCATGAAGTGAGAAAAAACAAATCAGGCAAACCTTATTTTGTCCTGAAAGCCCGAAACCACCAAATTATCGCTATCAGTGAAACTCATACCAATGAAACAAACATGAAGAAATCTATTCAGTCTGTCATGAAAATCGGGCCAACAGAAAGTATTCGTGACCTCACCAAGCAAAATTAGCAGGTATAATTAATGACTCGCGCCGTATCCCCGGCGCGCTTTCTGTATTTTCCATAATATATTTGTGCTAATGATAAAATAGGCGTTAAAATCCCCTCCCTTAAACCTTACCCTTAGTAATGATATCAAGACCGGGTAAGGGCTGACTTGAACTCAGACCGAGAACGTTAAAAAATATGTTTACTCCAGAATTACTTTCTCCTGCCGGCTCTTTGAAAAACATGCGGTACGCATTCGCTTATGGCGCAGATGCCATTTATGCCGGACAACCTCGCTATAGCTTGCGCGTTCGTAATAATGAATTTAATCATGAGACATTGGCACAAGGCATTAAGGAGGCACATGAATTAGGCAAACGTTTTTATGTCGTTGTCAATATCGCACCACATAACGCGAAGCTGAAAACGTTTATTCGTGACTTAAAACCCGTCGTAGAAATGGGACCTGATGCTTTGATTATGTCTGATCCAGGCTTAATTATGATGGTGCGCGAAACATTTCCTGAAATAGATATTCATCTTTCAGTTCAAGCCAATGCGGTTAACTGGGCTACGGTCAAATTCTGGAAACAGATGGGATTGACGCGAGTCATTCTTTCCCGTGAACTCTCACTGGAAGAAATTGCTGAAATCCGTCAGCAAGTGCCTGATATGGAACTTGAGGTTTTTGTGCATGGCGCACTTTGTATGGCTTATTCTGGTCGTTGCCTGTTATCGGGCTATATCAACAAACGCGATCCTAATCAGGGCACTTGCACCAATGCCTGTCGCTGGGAGTACAATGTGCAGGAAGGCAAGGAAGATAGTGTTGGCAATATTGTCCATATGCATGACCCTATTCCTGTTAAGAACATTGAGCCAACACTGGGCCAGGGAGCACCAACGGATAAAGTCTTCATGATAGAAGAAGCCAAGCGTCCTGGCGAATATATGTCAGCGTTTGAAGATGAACATGGTACTTATATCATGAACTCCAAAGACTTACGGGCTCTTGAACATGTGGAAAGATTAACCAAGATGGGGGTTCACTCACTGAAAATCGAAGGCCGCACCAAATCTTTTTATTATTGTGCCCGCACCGCCCAAGTATATCGCCGTGCCATAGATGATGCTGCTGCTGGAAAACCCTTCGATCCAACATTGATGACCACATTAGAAGGTTTGGCGCACCGTGGCTATACAGAAGGTTTCCTGCGCCGTCATACCCATGATGCCTACCAAACTTACGAATACGGCTATTCCGTATCAGACACTCAACAATTCGTTGGTGAATTTACTGGCAATCGAGTCAACGGACTGGCAGAAGTTGCCGTGAAGAATAAATTTCTTGTCGGGGATCATCTGGAACTCATGACTCCATCGGGAAATATTAACTTCACGTTAGAATCCATGACAAATAAAAAAGGCCAGGCCGTGGAAATTGCGCCGGGTGATGGGCATCTCGTTTATCTTCCTATTCCTGAAGAAATTAAGCTGGATTATGCTTTACTTGTGCGAAACTTAAAAGGTGGCAATACCAGAGCACCTCATCCATATGAATGACAAGCGAAATAATCCGAAATAGGATTTTAAAGAAATTAATCTATTTTTTTAGAAATAGATCACATCAATGCTAATTTATTTCTCGTATTATCAGTTCTGAAAAATAAAGAACTAAAAAATTTTTACTGTAAGACTAGGAACCACCTCCTTGGCTAGCTCAATCTCCCTTGGGCTGGCCTTTTCTTTTGCGCAAAAAATAAAAATTCAATAAATTCAAAGGATTAATAAAAAAAACATCTTTAAAAATCATTAAATTAATTAATGCTTCCAAATCCTAACAGGATATCTATTAGTCTTTTATTAGTAACCGTATTTATAATAATCAAAAAAACCATCTTTTGATAAATAATGTTAGGATTTATTCAGTTTAATGAAGGAAATTTTTAGAAAAAATAAACCAAATTATCCAATTTCTGAATAACTTCAATATTTATCACCACACCAGATAAATATTATTTCACTTTATAGTCATATAAAATGGTTAAATTTTAGCAATATTTGTATTAACTGAAGCGATCCACTGCTGCTTCCCTCTCCACTTGCCTTGTGATCAGCTCAAATATAAACAACAATCAGTAGCGCCTTTTGCAAACTGGAGTTAATCATGACTGATATCGTTAAGTTGTTAGGAAAAGACGCAGAGAGTTTATTGGAACATCAATGTAATACCATTCCACGTGAAAATCTCTATCTTCCAGGTACAGATTTCGTTGATAGAGTCATGCTCGAAAATAACCGCCCCAATACTGTTCTTCGCTCCATGCAAACCTTATTGAATCATGGACGCTTGGCCGGTACGGGTTATCTCTCAATTTTGCCAGTAGATCAGGGGGTTGAACATTCTGCCAGCGCTTCTTTCGCTACCAATCCTCTCTATTTTGATCCCAAAAATATCGTTGAACTGGCGATTGAGGCAGGCTGTAATTGTGTTGCTTCTACTTACGGTGTCCTGGCGTCTGTTTCTCGCCGTTATGCTCATAAGATCCCGTTTCTGGTTAAGCTTAATCACAATGAAACTTTGACCTATCCCGCCCAATATGATCAAACTTTGTATGCCAGTGTCGAACAGGCATTTAACATGGGTGCAGTTGCGGTAGGTGCAACAATCTATTATGGATCGCCCGAATCACGCCGCCAAATAGAAGAAATTTCAGCCGCCTTTGAACGTGCTCACGAACTCGGCATGGTCACTGTGTTGTGGGCTTATCTGCGTAATTCCGCTTTCAAGAAAGATGGGGTTGATTACCACACCAGCGCCGATTTAACCGGCCAGGCAAATCACCTGGCTGCAACGATCGGGGCCGATATCGTTAAACAAAAAATGGCTGAAACTAATGGTGGTTATACTGCTATTGGATTTGGGCATACGGATAAACGCGTCTATAGCAATTTGACCACCGAACATCCGATTGATCTCGTTCGTTATCAAATTGCTAACTGTTATATGGGACGCGCTGGATTAATCAATTCAGGTGGTGCTTCTGGGAACAATGACTTAAGTGATTCTGTCCGCACTGCCGTTATCAATAAACGTGCCGGAGGGATGGGATTGATCCTTGGCCGCAAGGCGTTCAAGAAATCGATGAAAGAGGGCGTTGAGTTAATCCACTCCGTACAGGATGTTTATCTCGATAAGAAAATTACCATCGCCTAATCAATTAGATTCAGTACGTTCAAAATGGGGATCTCTGCATCCCCATTATCCAAAAATTCACCACCATTGATGAAAATGGTGGACGGGTCCAATGCCATGACCAACTTGCAAACTATCCGCCTGTATCAGCGCATTTTGTAAATATGTTTTGGCAACCGGTAACGTACTTTGCCAATCAGAATAACGTGGACGCAATGCAGTAAGTGCCGCAGATAAAGTACAACCAGTCCCATGAGTATGCCGTGTATTTATTCTGGGTGCGGTAAAACGCCACTCCCCTTCTGGGGTAAAAAGCCAATCCGGGCTTTCCTCATTATTCAAATGTCCGCCTTTCAATAAAACCGCCTGACATCCCATTGAACGTAATGCTCTGCCCTGCTGTAACATTTCATCTTCAGTATTAGCAAGATCACTGTTCAATATGGCTGCCGCTTCCGGCAAATTAGGGGTGATCAGAGAAACAAGTGGCAGCAATTGCTCTACCATTGCGGTAATGGCCTCCGGTGATAACAAGGGATCACCGCTTTTCGCCACCATGACTGTATCCAATACAATGTAGGGAATAGGATAACGATGAAACGACTCTGCTATTACAGCGATATTGGCTGCATTCAACAACATACCAATTTTGGTGCTGTCTATCCTGACATCTGAAAGTACTGATTCTAACTGAGCAGCAACAAAAAGGGGATCAAGCTCATAAACGGATTGTACGCCCAGTGTATTTTGTGCAACCAACGCAGTAACAACTGTCGTACCGTAAGCCCCAAGCGCGGAAAAGGTTTTTAAATCGGCCTGGATGCCGGCACCACCGCTAGGATCGGTTCCTGCGATAGTCAGTGAGTTAATTCTCATTATGGTGATTCCTACCACCAGCTAAAGAAAAGCGGTATCGGAATAAGAGATACCATGACTTCCCTACGCTGGCATTATCCAGATCAGGTAATACGGGTACTTCTCAGTTCAGTAAAGAACGCCCCGAGTCAAAATAAAAATCACCCTATTAGTACTCCAATAGAGTGATATTTGCAATAGGTTACCGTCAGATATTAAAACCAAACTAACGATAAATAGATTTAGCCAGTAATTAGATACCAGCCAAATTAAATTTATTACTATAAAGTTGTGACATTTGCAGCAGCAGGACCTTTAGGGCCATCCTGAATTTCAAACTCAACTTGTTGGCCTTCAGATAATGTTTTAAATCCATCTTTCATAATTGCAGAAAAATGTACAAATACATCTTTGCTACCATTAGTTGGAGTAATAAAACCAAAACCTTTAGACTCGTTGAACCACTTCACAGTACCAGTGATTTTTGCCATTTCAAAAATTTCCTTTGAATCACTTTATTAGCCTATTGGCATAAAAATAAACAAACCAGTATTAGTTGCTGTTATTTATTAACAGAACAGTACTTCGTTTACCCATGTGTTTTATCACATACTCTTTATATAATCGCAAGCCATTTTTTTCAGGTGCTCGAGCCAACGCACATATTTAAAATCCTTAATCTCTATTCTTATTTGAAATTACTCAATAATTTTTAAGTCACATAACCTCATGAATTCACATAAAAAGAAAAGTTCACTCCAATAAATACCTTTAATAAGACTAATACATAATACTGTTTTCCATATCTATTATGGTGTAGACCAGAGAGTTATCGTTATGCAAAATTCATTTTAGATAACTATAAAAATTATAGCTAATTTCACTTATTATTTTTGAACAGACAATATAGTCGTTTTACATGTAACCAACTTACTTTTTGTTTATCATTTATTAAATATTATTCAATTATAATATTTGTAGGATGATTTTTTACTATTCATCCATATGATCTTTCTCATACGATTTATTAATCTCATAAAGTACATTTTGCTGGAGTTGTTAGAGTCTAAAATGAAACTACATTGCCCAAAAAAGGGTTATGACTACAATTTATTGATAGTGATGAATGTTCAGATAATATCCTATAACTCTGTCATGCATTTCTATGGATTTTGAAAAAGATAATGTTTTTCGCGTCAGTCTTGCCAAATGCTGACGAAGGTTCAGATTATGCCTCTCTATACGTTGGGTATAACGCTTACTGACCACATGCAGTTTCCCTGCCAATGCTTTTTCATAACTTTTCCAGCCATCTGTCATATAAATAACGATATTGAAAGGTGCCAGCAAGGCCATCAGGCGCATTAATATTTTCTTTGTCCTTGAACCAAAAACATGTGCGATCACTTTTCGTCTTGTCCTGTCGTAGGCGTAAAAGAGCCAGCGCGGCGGTTTCTTTGACTTCACGTACGACCATTGTTCATCCATTTCACAGCAGATAATTACTTCGGTGCCGGGTGCAATGGCTTCTGTTACCGATTTGGGTTTGAGCTTTTTAAGTGGCGAAGCACGGTATTTAGGCCAATCCCCATCACCCGCGCTGTCGCCCGACATCCCAGGCCATTCATGGCCATATCGACGATTTGCTTATGGGTTCCGGGGCGACATGCGGCATAAGTGAACTCAAGTTGCCAGGAATGACGGCAGGATTGGCAAAGATAACGCTGATGACCAGAACGTGAGCGCCCATTGCGATGGATCCCTTTAAACGCACGACAAGCGGGGCAGGTTACATCAATCTTTGCCATTTGAATGTTCTCCAAATAGAAAGATTATACATGATCAATAAATTGATATCACAACCCAAAAAAGAGTATAAACACTCTTATTCTGAATTATGGAGAAAATACAGAAATAATATTTTATTAAAAATGGAATTCACCAGATAATGGCGTTTAGTTACATAAAATAACGGTAATGTATTATTTAGCACTGACAATAACAATCAGCCGGGCATAATATACTCGGCTGAAAAAGCATGGCATGGATTGGCAACTAATCTGCTTATCTCTTAGCCTTTTTTGAGCGAACAATCAAATAACCAATCCATAAGACACCAATCCAAAATGGCATCAAGATAACTGAAATACGAATTGGTGGCATCATTAGAATAATGATGAGAATGAATGCCAGGAATACTAAACACAGATAGTTTCCAAATGGATACCACAGTGCCTGAAATTTCGTCTTGACACCTTCTTTATCTTTAGCTGAACGGAATTTCAAATGAGCACAACAAATCATAATCCAGTTAATGACCAGTGTTGTTACCACTAATGCCATTAGCAACTCAAATGCCTTACCGGGTATAACATAGTTAATTAATACACCAATTGATGTTGCCAGCGCTGATAAACCAATAGACAAGACAGGTACATTGCGTTTGTTAACTTTTGTGAGTGCATGAGGCGCATTACCTTGTTTAGCCAAACCATACAACATCCGGCTATTACAATACACACCACTGTTATAAACAGACAACGCCGCCGTTAGTACCACCACATTCAGCACATTCGCTACCCAGAAGTTATCCAGATCATGGAAAATCAAAACGAATGGGCTACCGCCTTCTACCACCTTCTCCCACGGATACAACGACAGCAAAATAGCCAATGAACCGATATAGAACAGCAAGATGCGATAAACAACCTGGTTAGTGGCTTTTGGAATATTTTTCTCAGGATTTTCTGCTTCTGCTGCGGTAATGCCTACCATTTCCAGGCCACCAAATGAAAACATGATCACAGCCAGCGCCATAATCAAGCCAGAAAACCCATTTGGCATAAAGCCGCCCTGCTGCCACAAGTTGGTGATACTTGCCTGTGGGCCACCATTACCGCTAATCAGCAAATAACTCCCAAAGATAATCATCCCGACGATAGCACTGACTTTAATGATAGAGAACCAAAATTCGGTCTCACCATATAACCGAACATTAATTAGATTGACGAGATTGATCAGTACAAAGAATATTGCGGCAGAAACCCATGTTGGAACTTCCGGCCACCAATACTGGATATACATACCAACAGCCGTTAATTCTGCCATTCCAACCAAAATAAACATTGCCCAATAATTCCAGCCTGATAGAAAACCGGCAAAATTTCCCCAATATTTATAAGCAAAGTGGCTAAATGACCCTGCGACTGGCTCTTCAACAACCATTTCGCCCAGTTGGCGCATAATTAAAAATGCGATAAATCCGCCGAGCGCATACCCAAGAAGCACTGAAGGCCCTGCCATTTTAATGGTTTGGGCAATACCTAAAAATAACCCCGTTCCTACTGCACCGCCGAGAGCAATAAGCTGAATATGCCTGTTCTTTAAACCACGCTTAAGCGTAGATTGTTGTTCTTGTTGTTCTGCCATCTAATCCTCTTTTTATGATGCTTAGAATCCGTCTCATTAAAGTTGTTTTATTTGTTGTTTTGAATCTTTGTACCTGAATAGAGCCAGAAATTCTCCTACTCTTCTCAAATTGCGCAAAATCTGCCGAGTTCAAATTTCCTCAACATAATTCCTTCAACATATTATATGTGATTGAGTTATTTACTAATTTAACGCAGTATTGTGTTTGTTATTTCGTATCAGGTGGATATTAAAACACCATTTACAAAGAATGAATACTGCAAATACATATTAACACACATGCAGGCAGAATAATGGTTGATTGAATGTCAAAAAGGTAAGTATCGGGTGATGGAACAAACACCTAATTCGAACACATCATTACCTTGCTCACAGTGTACGTCCAACGCTAACAAATACAAAAACAAACATATCAATATCAAGCACAGAGCTAAAAGGATTTTTTTAGTATTCAATGAGGTCACCTTAGGATTATTTCATTGTAGTTAACTTTATAATAAAATATTATAGGAGGTTATCATATGATAGACTGATAATAGTGTATTAAAGTTTTTTATCTAATCACTGTACCCCCTATTAATGATGGGTTTTGTCATCTTGAAAAGAAGTTGTGTATACTTCCCCAACCTTCAACCAATTTAAAATTGTAATGGCACAAGATAACCACTTAGCACTTGTATGCGCACTGAGTAAATGGATAGAAAACCATCTTGGCCGTGTCATTCATCTTGAAGAGCTTGCTGCTTATTCTGGCTATTCACTTTGGCACATGCAGAAAATATTCAAGGAAGTTACCGGCATATCTCTTGGGAAGTACATCCGTCAACGACGCTTAGCTGGCGCTGTTTATCTGTTGAAAAATAGTTCTTTGCCTATTTTTGATATTGCCCTGGATTTCGGGTTTGGCTCCCAATCCCATTTCACCTATATGTTCCGTAAAGAGTACGGCATTACACCTTATGATTTTCGCCAAAGTACAGATATTGAACTTGAAGTTAAGCTTCCACTACATTTAACTTACAACTGCGAATCATAAAACTTGGTATCGTTAGCGGCCATTCATCATGGCCGCCATGTCTCAACTTACTTATATCCACTTCTTCTTTCCGAAAAGCATCATTCTGTTTTTATATAGCTTGATATTGTTAAACATAAATCGTTATTGATATTTTTCGACCAATGCCAGAGCTATCGCTTCCGTTTCTGCATCGGGAATGCCGCTAATGTCTGACGGGCGAAAATGCATCTGAAATGCTTGAATAGTTTTATAAGTGGCGCTATCCAAAACTCCCGTCTGAGGGATACTATAACCATAAAGGGCCAGTGCTTTCTGAACTGATATTACTGACGCCGGCATACCCGCTACCCTACCCGCCAAATATTTATTCACTGTTGCATGATCGGGCCAAGCACCAATCCCCTGTTCATAAAGTTCACGCCACGGAAAAACAGGTCCAGGATCTTCTTTTCTCAGTGGTGCAATATCGCTATGACCCACAACATTCACAGCCTGGATCTTATGCCTGTGCATAATCTCTTTTGCCAATCTGATAACTGCGTCAATTTGTAATGGGTGATATGAACACCATTCTTTTTTAATAAACTCTTGTTTAAATCCGCAATTGACAATTTCAATACCAATAGAATAGCGGTTCAAACTTTGGTATCCATTCCACTCACTCTTTCCCGCATGCCATGCCCTTTCCTTTTCTGAAACCAATTGGAAAATAATCGGCTCTTTATCCTGATACCTCGGTTGCGAAGGAATAAGGTAATGAATACTAACGCGGCCCCCCGTTAATTCCCGTAAAGATCTTTGATCATCTAACGCAGTATAGTGAAGGACAAGAAATCTAATTGAGTCAATATCTTGCTTGGTCGAATAAGGATAGGAATGGTCAACAATATAACCATTTCTACTTTCTCGCTTAGGGGAATAAGAACAACCAATCAACAACGTGATAAAGATGCATATTATTAATCGTTTTATCATGATCGGTCAGCTATTTTACAGAAAAAGATAACATTATGATGATTATATATTAGATCAAACAAAAAGAGATGTGGTGTTCTTTTACTTATCCGCATGTTTTTAAGAACAAATAAAAGCCAGCTATTCGCGGAACGAACGAATAGCTGGCTAATAAAGTTACTTGATACGAGCCATCTTTTGTTACTGATATCCTATAGATAGACTATATAGACATTTCAGTATCAGCAATTACTTTTCTCGCCATTATGTGGTGCATCATTATCCCAAATACCTTTTTCAACTTGCTGTTGGATCTCTGGGTAGCTATTAATATTGAATGTCGGTAATTTGCCTGATTTTCTCTGCTGGTTATAATCTTTCGCCAGTTTCATCGCGATACCTGACAACATAAGTATGGCAATCAAGTTAACAATAGCCATACACGCCATTGATAGGTTAGCCATATTCCAAACCAGAGGCACGTCCGCCAATGTACCAAACATCACCATACCCAACGCAGCCAACCGCAGAATAAATAAGCCAGCAGTGTGGTTACGTTCCAGGAATATCATGTTGCTTTCAGCATAAGCGTAATTGGCAATAATCGACGTAAAGGCAAAGAAGAAAATCGCAATCGCAACGAACATCGTTCCCCAATGTCCAACAGCGGATGACAATGCTCGCTGAGTTAATTCAATCCCACTGATCGCAGTAACATTTTCGTTAAGAACACCAGAAGAGAGGATAATCATAGCCGTCGCACTACAGATAACGATGGTATCCATAAATACCCCCAACATCTGCACATAACCCTGAGAGGCTGGATGTGGTGGATATGGAGAAGCTGATGCTGCCGCATTTGGCGCAGAACCCATCCCCGCTTCATTCGAGAATAATCCGCGTTGAACCCCCTGAAGCATTGCCTGGGAAATGCCGTAGCCTAATGTTCCCGCTATCGCCTCCTGAATGCCAAAGGCACTCTTGATAACCAGTGCAAATACCGCTGGGATACGTTCAATATTGTGGCCAACAACCCAAAGTGCCAGAATAAAATAAGTAATCGCCATAAATGGTACAACAAATTCCGCTACCCGAGCGATAGAACGCAGCCCGCCGAAAATAATTACACCACTGATAATGACTAATACGATACCGACATAAATTGGTTTGATATTAAAAGCAAAGGCAGCCGCTTCCGCAATTGAGTTTGCCTGAACAGCATTAAATACAAGACCAAACGCGATAATAAGGAAGAATGAAAACAGAATTCCCATCCATCGCTTCTTCAACCCTCTTTCCATGTAGTAAGCCGGGCCACCGCGATAATTTCCTTGATCGTCTTTCGTCTTGTACAACTGGGCAAGCGTGCTTTCCACAAAGGCAGTCGCCATACCAATAAATGCCACTACCCACATCCAGAAAACAGCCCCTGGTCCACCGGCAGTAATTGCAATGGCAACTCCTGCTAAGTTACCGGTTCCTACACGAGCAGCAAGGCTGGTACACAAGGCCTGAAAAGATGAAATGCCAGAATCATCCGACTTATTACTATTTTTCAGAACTGAAAACATGTGGCCAAATTGGCGAAGTTGTATAAAACCAGAACGCAGTGTGAAGTAAAGACCAACCCCAAGGAGAAGGTATATCAGTACATAGTCCCAAAGAATGTTGTTAATGAAGTTAATCAGATCCGTCAAGATATTTTCCCCTTACTAATTAGCAAACATTAGCTGACCATAGTGCCGTATTCGGCGAAATTTTATTGTGCTTAATTCCTTTTATAATTAACAAGCAACATAATTCTGTATACGAAAAACACAGAGATACAAGCCATTAAAGCGGAAAGAATGTAACACAATATTTATTTCAATGGGTAACTTTTAATGAAATTTTTACATTTACTTTAGCATTATTGAACATTTGTCTTGTTATCCATAAACGCTTCATTTCTTATTTCAAGCCATTTAATTACATTTTTAGCACAAAAAATACCCAGAAATTTTATTCCCATATATAAGTAAGAAGCATAGATAAATTAACAATTGGACTCAAAATACGAAACCAGTTGGCAACCAAAATACAACCTATTAAAAACAGCGTCAATCTAATACCTATTCCAATGCCCACAACATATAGAACATATGTTAATTAGAGGTTATTAATGTCATGCCAAACAAAATACATAGAACAAATTTAGATAATCACGCACTGCTATATCACTAATGTAGTAATAACCAAATTCATTAAAAAAATTGGGGTAATTACAAAATTTAATCTTGAAATTTCTAATATTTACGGAAACATATAGTAATATTTCACTTAAAATGAGATTATTAAATTTTAATACTGTGATAGTTGGAAAAAGCCACCATTGCATATTAAAATTTTCAGTTGTTATTTTTACAATAGGAAACAACAATAACAGGTTAATAATATATTAATGATCCACTATCTGGCCATCAGATAATCTGCAAGTGAGGTTATAATTGATGTTAGAGCGAAAAAGAAAGAATCCCGCAGACAACATACTGCCCAAGAGAGTTTACAGAGGAAAATCAAAGTATGAATATCATCCTGCAACAGGTGGTTCAATCTCTATCTGCTGTTTGAGCTCACCAGTATCTGTTGTTTGGAAAGAATACAATAAGATTGTGGAAAAAATAGAAAAAAATAGCACGTAGAGCCTAATATATGTCGAAGTTAATAAAAAACGGGAGCCATCACTCCCGTTAATGATAACACCATAACCTCCATCTGAATAAAATTCAGTCATCACAACAAAAATAGCCTGTGTTACAAAATATTATCTTACTCTCTATCATAAAGAACGCATTTTCCCTTAAATACAAAACAATAAGATAATCTAATATTTAATTTTTGGAATTTAACATTATATTCCCAATATCCATATCATCATTAATATCTATATACTCATACTAAATAGGTATCAAGCTGTCCTTTCCTTTAGGAATATGGTCTTCCCAAATTCGTGCTACGATATAAATCACCCCATACATTTGTTAAAACAAGACAGTAGACGACGGAGCGGTGCTTATGCGCATAAGTAATATAATGAAAGCTATTGTTATTCCTACTCTAGAACGTGACCGCTCGGTATTTGAAGATAATGGCACTCCGAGGATCAAATTTGCCGATATTGATGGTGATGGCGCCAAAGAACTCATTGTTTCCAAACTTACAGCGGGTTCTGGAAATTATCTTGAAGTCGATGCACTCAAAATTTCCAAGAAAAATGTCAAGCTTCTCACCCGTATCTATATAAACGGAAACAATGATCCTATTAAGTCACTCCATGCAGTATGCAAAAGAGGAAAATGCATAGACGGTAATTGTCAACATAGTTGGCCCCATTAATGAATTTAAGCAGACCGTTTTTCTCGCTCGGGATTCAACGTCACTGCTTCTACCCACTGCCAGTTTCTTGTGCGGCGCGACCAGCGTTCCGGGTGTGTGAGCTTAGCTTGACGATAAACGGCATCCCGCTGTTTTAAAATTACTTTGTCTTCACCTCTGTGCCGTTGACCCGGTGTCACATAATTTATCCCGCTATGACGGTGCTCCTCGTTATACCAGTCGGTAAAATTATCCCCCCAGACACGCGCTTGTGTCAGAGCATTGAAGCCGCTCTCCGGCCACGCCGGCACATATTTCAGCGTCCGGAACAGCGATTCTGCATAGGCATTATCATTGCTGACCCGTGGGCGGCTGTGTGATGGCGTAATAGCCAGTTCCTGAAGTTTGACCTGTAGGGTTTGTGATTTCATCGCGGCACCATTGTCAGCATGCAGTATCAGTGGTTCACGCCAGCCTTTCTCCTGCCAGACTGTCTGTACCAGCTCCGCCGCTAACTCACCACTCTCGGCTTCATGGACTTCATAACCGACAATTTTCCGGCTGAAAATATCGAGTATCATATACAGATAAAACCAGCGGCCTTTTACCGTTGACGGGATCCAGGTAATATCCCACGCCCAGAGCTGATTTGGCGCTGTCGCTTCCCATGTGGTCGGTTTCCCTCTTTTGTCTGCCGTGCGCTTCCGCCCACGCTGGTGAACCTCACCATGACGTCGTAATGCTCGATAAAAAGTGGATTCACTCGCCAGATAGATGCCGTTATCGGCTAATCGTGGCACGATTTGGGACGGTGGTAAGCTGGCATATTCCGGCTGGTGACAAACGGCCAATATCTGTTGCTCTTCTTCTGGGGTTAATCGGTTTGCCGACTTGGGCCGGACAGCCAACGGCCGCCGGTCTTCCGGGTTCTTTTGCCAGCGCCGCCAGGTGCGCAGGCTCAAAGGGATCTCTTTAAGCGCGACCGTCAACCGGGCACCCGCCTCGGCCGCCTTGCTCACCGCATCTCTAATCACCTGACGATCCGCAACACCGGTCAGTCTTCCTCGTTGTCCGTCCCGAAGTGTGCCTGCAACGTCTTTCGCAAAACCAGTATCGCTGCCGCCTCCGCCAGGGCTTTTTCCTTACGGGCCAGTTCACGTTTCAGTTGTTTGTTTTCTTTCTGGCTCTGTTTTAATGCCGCCTTATCGTCACGGGCAGGCACTTGTAAGAACACCTGTTTCCACTGCTGAATTTGCTCAGGATAGAGCCCTTTTTTACGGCAATATTCGGCTAATTCAGTGGCACTGAGTGTGGCCGTTTCAATAATGACCGCCAGCCGGGCTTCTGCGGGCCATTGTTCTGGGGTTTTGTCTGCGCCGGGCACGGGTTTTCCTTCTGCTTTTGCCTGATTACGCCAATTATACAGGGTGGCTTCCGATATGCCTTCCATCTGTGCAACGGCGGCGACAGTCATGTTGTACGGCGGTAACAATTTAGCCAGCGCGGCAGATTTACGCTCGGGTGAAATACGTGTCATTTTTTTCTCTATCAGCGTTGTTAGTGGGGGTGACAACTATGCTGACAGAGAGGGTAGAGCAGAAACCTTAATAATCATCTCCTCACTTAAAATTGCTATCCGCTGAGATTCGGCACAAGCGTTGAATTATGTACTATTGTTAATGTTGTCGTTCCTGTTAAAGTTGTCACCACTATCGTGATATAGTCGCTCAAGAGGAAATTATGAAACATCTTTTATTATTGCCAATTTTCCTTACCCCATTCTTCTCATATGCCGCACATGCTAATGCAGATAAAACTGCAGAAATTTATTGTAACTTGTTCGGGAAAGCCTCTGTAGAAGCATTTAAAACCCATGACTCACCCGACACGATAGCGCAAAAGGCGTTCAATGAATTAACTAGCAAGGGATTTGATCTTAAAGAGATCCATAGCAACAAGGATGAATTTATTACATCTATCAAACAAACTGTCACAGAAGTCAGAAAAAATAAACAAGCCTTCCTAAGCACGCGTCATTTTGACGAATCACTGGATAAATCTGTTGAGGCATGTAAAGTACAAACAAAACATGCTTTATCTAACAGTACAAAATAAAATCTTCTTGTAGAGCGACGTACTATATTATAGTGTCGCTCTATTCGCTGTGTGAATATTTTCCCAATCCAATGTTTTTCTTTAGGAAAAAGGTCATAGGCGGAGTAACCATCTGCACAGTAAAGCTTGATGTTAAAAGGGGTTAATAAATCCAGAAGCTTGTTGAGTGTTTCCCAACTCCGATCCCTCAAGACATGGGCAATGGCACATTTAAGACGTGGCTCCCGAGACAAGTTGCTCTTTCATGCCAGGTTTACAGGCTTGATAGGTATACGTCATTTAAAAGGTCTTGCGGCAGGCATAACAGTGATACCGAGGTTGCCCCCTATTTCCGGTATCATGACCTTTTACATCATCTGGTTTATGACAATAATGACAACAAATTTCAACAGTAGCCATGTCTTATCGATTAAATAGAGGAAGTATATCATAACCATCTAACTATTGGAGGCATGACCTTACATACTTATGCAATTTATCTTCCAACATAAGGTTAAATAGGACGAATGAGTTTTAGTTTTTCAATGGTAATGCTATACCCAATATTAAAAACAATAAAAGTACTAAAAAAGTATTTATTAATACAGAGAAGCGATATTGAAAAGGTGATTTTTTCTTATTGTCCTGATTAGACTCTGCTGTATCTAACAAGAATTTATTATTATCAATTTCAGCAAGTATTGCTTTTGCGTGCTCTATATCAGCATGGTGGACAAGCAGTTTAACACCACCAAATGCCTGGGAATACATATAGTTATTCCATACAATACCTTCATCCATCACTATTGCATAAATATCTTCTGATAACATCCTGCCCAAAACGATGTAGGCATCTATTGGCGATAGGAAATTCGCTAATAATTGCATATTTCCTCTCTGAGGATGACTATTCCACATAAGCACACCATGATCAGATGATTTATAAATCAGTATAGCCTATCATTGCATTATCCTTTCATTGTTTAATGATAACAAAACGGTCATGACTCTAAGGGGTCATGTATTCAAAGCGTTGATCGCCCTCAAACATAATATTCACGTTCAATGAAAGTGCCGATGATTTTGTCATGCATTTCAGGTGATTTTGAATAACCGAGGTTTTTCACAAACTCCGGTTTGTTGGGGATATCTGCGCCGTTCTGGTCTTTAGCTAAACGAGTATTGGCATTGTCATTTGCATTGTTGGCATTTTGATTATCCGCTAATGCTATCACCTCCAGTTTTCAAAAAAATCCGTGATGAGACAGATCTCAAATGGGATAAAGGAACACCACCTAGTTTCCATGAGCAAAGGTCACTATCGGAACGTCTCTATCGAGAACAAGGAGTCGATACGAAAACATTACTAGGGCATAGGAGCCAATCAATGACGGATAAGTACCATGATGATAGAGGTAAAGGTTGGGCTGTTTTGGCAGTGAAATAATGGTCAAATCACAACCTGTTTTACAGAAGATTTTTTACATCGCTAAAAACAACGGGAACCATTAAGTCCCCGTTATCTATTTCAATCAGTGACTGTTACATGTGAGAAATGATAGCATCGCCGAACTCGCTACATTTCAGCAGCTTAGCATCTTCCATCAGGCGCTCAAAATCGTAAGTCACGGTCTTCGCGGCAATCGCGCCTTCCATTCCCTTAACGATGAGGTCTGCGGCTTCGAACCATCCCATGTGGCGTAACATCATTTCAGCGGAAAGGATCACAGAACCAGGGTTGACTTTATCCTGACCCGCATATTTAGGTGCAGTACCGTGTGTTGCTTCGAACAACGCGCATTCGTCGCCAATGTTTGCGCCTGGAGCAATACCGATGCCACCCACCTGTGCAGCCAGGGCATCAGAAATGTAATCACCATTCAGGTTCATACAAGCGATAACATCATACTCCGCCGGACGCAGCAGGATCTGTTGCAAGAAAGCATCTGCAATGACATCCTTGATAATGATATCTTTGCCATTTTTAGGATTCTTGATCTTAACCCACGGACCACCATCCAACAATTCTCCGCCGAATTCAGTGCGAGCCAGTTCATAACCCCAGTCTTTGAAAGCACCTTCAGTGAATTTCATGATATTGCCTTTATGAACCAGAGTGACTGATTCACGGTCATTATCAATGGCATATTCAATCGCGGCACGTACTAAACGTTTAGTGCCTTCTTCTGAGCAAGGTTTTATACCAATACCACACTGTTGAGGGAAACGGATCTTATTAACCCCCATTTCATCTTGCAGGAATTTAATCACTTTGTCCGCTTCCGCTGAACCTGCTTTCCACTCAATACCCGCATAAATATCTTCAGCGTTTTCGCGGAAAATAACCATATCGGTCAATTCAGGCTGCTTAACAGGGCTTGGCGTGCCTTGATAGTAACGTACCGGACGCAGGCAGACATACAGATCCAATTGCTGACGCAGTGCGACGTTCAGCGAACGGATACCACCACCTACTGGTGTTGTCAGAGGGCCTTTGATAGCAACACGGTATTCACGGATCAAATCTAACGTTTCATCTGGCAACCAAACATCTTTACCATAAACATGCGTGGATTTCTCACCTGTGTAGATTTCCATCCAGGAAATTTTGCGCTCACCGCTATACGCTTTCTGAACCGCAGCATCAACAACTTTTAGCATGACCGGCGTAACATCAACACCAATGCCATCCCCTTCGATATAAGGGATAATAGGGTTATTCGGAACACTTAATTTACCTTTGGCATCAATAGTAATTTTTTTACCTTCCGCCGGAACAACTACTTTGCTTTCCATTAACCTCTCCTTTCAAATAAGCGCAATGCCTTGTTAATTTTTTGTAAGGGACGTGTCAATATTACTTGAATATTCTGCAAACGCCAACGGTCACAGATTTAAGGTATAATACGCCCCTTAATTTTTAACTATGGCTTATCATGACAAATATCTCTTTTAAAAAACGCCAACTTAACCGATTCAGCCAGAGAAAAAATAACAGAACCATAAAAAAACTAATCGGCCCTCGTCGGGTGTTGATTTTTAACAAACCTTATGATGTCTTACCCCAATTTACCGATGAGGGGGGAAGAACAACGTTAAAAGATTTTATCCCGTTTACTGATGTCTATGCCGCTGGTCGTCTGGATCGTGATAGTGAAGGTTTGCTGGTGTTGACCAATGATGGCAAATTGCAGGCTAAATTGACTCAACCCGATAAAAAAACCGCTAAAGTTTATTATGTTCAAGTCGAGGGCATTCCTGATGAAACGGCTCTGAATAAACTTCGTAACGGCGTTTTATTGAAAGATGGTTCGACTTTGCCCGCCGGCGCTGAATTAGTGGAAGAGCCTGAATGGCTCTGGGAGAGGACACCTCCTATCCGGGAACGAAAAAGCATTCCGGTCAGTTGGCTTAAAATTACATTATATGAAGGACGCAATCGGCAAGTACGTAGGATGACCGCTCATGTGGGTTATCCTACACTGCGCCTAATCCGTTTTAGTATGGGTTCGATACAATTAGACTCACTATCCCCTGGAGAATGGAGAGAAATTAATCTTGTTTAGTCCACACGTCACGGTTGCCTGCATTGTTCATGCAAAAAATAAGTTTTTAGTTGTTGAAGAGTTGATCAACGGCAAGCCTCTGTGGAATCAACCCGCAGGCCATCTTGAAGCGGATGAAACATTACTAGAAGCCGCTGAACGGGAATTATGGGAAGAAACCGGAATTCGTGCACAACCACAAGCATTTTTGAAATTGCACCAATGGATTGCACCGGACAGAACCCCATTTATCCGTTTTCTATTCTTGGTTGAAATGGAAGAAATCATGGACACCAATCCACAAGATAACGATATCCATTGCTGCCACTGGTTAAGTGCAGAAGAAATCCTTAATAGTTCACAGTTACGCTCCCCTCTGGTCGCCGAAAGTCTTCTTTGCTACCTGGAGCACAAAGCTTATCCACTATCGATACTGGATTATTATGGTTCACCTTTCGTCAAATGAAGACGTTTGGTGCACCTTGGTTGCCAACGTGCTAAAGTATTGCGTTTGTTTTTTTCCGCAGTGAGATATATCCATGTCAGATAACAGCCAGAAAAAAGTCATTGTCGGCATGTCCGGCGGTGTTGATTCATCCGTTTCCGCCTACCTTCTGCAACAGCAGGGCTACCAGGTTGCTGGCCTGTTCATGAAAAACTGGGAAGAAGACGATAGTGAAGAGTATTGCTCGGCTGCCACCGATCTTGCCGATGCCCAAGCCGTTTGTGACAAACTGGGCATAGAGCTGCATACCATCAATTTTGCAGCCGAGTATTGGGATAATGTATTCGAACATTTTCTTGCTGAATATAAAGCAGGCAGAACCCCAAATCCGGACATTCTTTGCAATAAAGAAATCAAATTCAAAGCATTTTTAGAGTTTGCCGCAGAGGATTTAGGGGCTGACTATATCGCAACCGGGCATTATGTCCGTCGCCGGGATGTGAACGGCATGAGCCAATTGCTCCGTGGCCTGGATGACAACAAAGATCAAAGCTATTTCTTATATACCTTAAGCTACCAGCAAGTTGCCAAAAGCCTGTTTCCTGTAGGGGAATTGGAAAAACCCGAAGTACGCCGCATTGCCGAAGAAATTGGCCTGGTCACTGCAAAGAAAAAAGATTCGACGGGCATCTGCTTTATTGGTGAGCGTAAGTTCCGTGATTTCCTTGGGCGCTATTTACCCGCCCAGCCTGGCCCAATTATGACCGTGGATGGACAGACCATCGGCCAACATATTGGCTTGATGTACCATACACTCGGCCAGCGCAAAGGACTAGGGATTGGGGGAACGAAAAATGGCAGTGAAGAACCCTGGTATGTCGTTGATAAAGATGTCGAGAATAACATACTGATTGTTGCCCAAGGCCATGAGCACCCTCGCCTGATGTCTGTCGGTTTGATTGCCCAGCAACTTCATTGGGTTGATCGCCAACCCCTGCAAGCAGAAATGCGCTGTGTAGTCAAAACACGCTATCGTCAGCATGATATTCCCTGCACTGTCGTCCCTCTGAGCGAAGGTAAAATTGAGGTTCGTTTTGATAGCCCTGTTGCCGCTGTCACCCCTGGTCAATCAGCCGTGTTTTATCAAGGTGAAATCTGTCTCGGTGGTGGCGTGATCGAACAACGTATACAGGAGTAGTTGTGGCTAAAAATTATTACGATATTACACTGGCTCTGGCAGGTATCTGCCAGTCAGGCCGTCTGGTACAAAAACTTGCCCATGAAGGCCAGTGTGATACTGATGCTTTTGAGATCATGATCAACAGTGTCCTGAACATGAATCCAACATCCACGCTGGATGTCTTCGGCAATAACGCCTGCAACCTGCGTGTTGGCCTTGACGCCATGTTGGGTATGTTCAATGGTTCACATAGTGGCGTTTCTGCCGATCTTACCCGCTATATGCTGAGTTTGATGGCACTGGAACGTCGCTTGAATAAAAATCCATCTGCCGTCAATCAATTAGCAAATCGCATTGAACAATTAGAACGCCAGCAAGTTTATTTTGAACCTATGTCAGAGGGAATACTCAACGCCCTGGCTGGAATTTATGTCGATGTTATCAGCCCGCTGGGACCACGCATTCAGGTGACGGGTTCACCTGACGTATTACGTAATTCGTTGATTCAGGCAAAAGTCAGATCTGGGTTGCTGGCCGGTATCCGCAGTGCCGTTTTATGGCAACAAATTGGCGGTAGCCGCCTGCAAATCATGTTTTCTCGTCAGCGCCTGCTCCAACAGGCAAAAGAGATCCTTGCTAACTGTTAGATGATAAAAACTGTTAGCGAAAAACTGTTAAATCTAAGCTGTTAAACATAAATTGTTAAATAAAATCCGGGAGTTGCTACCAATGGAATTATCCTCACTGACCGCTGTTTCTCCAATTGATGGCCGTTACGGCGATAAAGTCAGCGCACTACGCGCTATTTTTAGTGAGTTCGGCTTACTAAAATTCCGTGTGCAAGTCGAAGTACGTTGGCTGCAAAAACTGGCCGCAACAACAGAAATCAAAGAAGTTCCTGCTTTTGATGCCAACGCAAACGCTTACCTCGATGAAATT
Organism: Xenorhabdus ehlersii; assembly: GCF_003610465.1. Lineage (GTDB taxonomy): Bacteria > Pseudomonadota > Gammaproteobacteria > Enterobacterales > Enterobacteriaceae > Xenorhabdus > Xenorhabdus ehlersii. Next base: position 774,580 of record NZ_RAQI01000002.1, read on the forward strand.
ATTGCAAATTTCAATGAACAGGACGCATTGCGTATTAAAGAAATTGAGCGCACAACCAATCACGACGTTAAGGCTGTTGAGTATTTTCTGAAAGAAAAAGTCGCGCATATCCCCGCCCTGCATCAAGTTGCAGAATTTATTCATTTTGCCTGCACATCAGAAGATATTAATAACCTGTCGCATGCCTTGATGCTAAAAACAGCCCGTGAAGAAGTTCTGCTGCCTCAATGGCGCCAAATAATCGATACCATCACATGCATGGCACATGATTATCGCGATCTGCCACTGCTATCGCGCACCCACGGTCAACCTGCCACTCCTTCCACTGTCGGCAAAGAATTTGCTAACGTGGCCTATCGTATGAAGCGTCAATTCCGTCAGCTTGAGCAGGTAGAAGTTCTGGGCAAAATCAACGGGGCGGTTGGTAACTACAATGCCCACTTGTCAGCCTATCCACAAATTGACTGGCACCAATTCAGTGAGTCATTTGTGACCTCTTTGGGGATTCAGTGGAACCCGTATACCACTCAAATTGAACCCCATGATTACATTGCAGAACTGTTTGATTGTGTGGCGCGTTTCAACACTATCCTCATCGATTTTGATCGCGATATCTGGGGCTACATCGCCTTGAACCATTTCAAGCAAAAAACCATTGCCGGGGAAATTGGTTCTTCTACTATGCCACATAAAGTCAATCCAATTGATTTCGAAAACTCAGAAGGAAACCTGGGCATGGCAAATGCGGTCCTAGGACATCTTGCCAGTAAACTGCCTGTTTCTCGCTGGCAGCGTGACCTGACAGATTCAACAGTATTGCGTAATCTGGGCGTAGGTCTGGGATATGCATTGATTGCTTATCAATCCACTATGAAGGGGTTGAATAAGCTGGAAGTCAATGAACAGCACTTACTGAATGAACTGGATAGCAATTGGGAGGTATTGGCAGAGCCTATCCAGACGGTCATGCGCCGTTATGGCATTGAAAAGCCGTATGAAAAACTGAAACAACTGACTCGTGGTAAACGTGTTGATGCTGAAGGTATGAAAGCGTTTATTGATGGCCTTGAGCTTCCTGAAGCGGAAAAAGAGCGCCTCAAATCCATGACGCCAGCAAATTACATTGGATACGCTACTTCACTGGCTGACCAGTTAAAATAACCTGTGTTTATCCACATAAATGGGCGGGTTCTATCCCGCTCATGCGCGATTTTTGTGCTGCAATTTCACACCAACTGCGTAATCCTAACAGACTCCCTGCCGCCACGTGGCAACCTGAATACTATTGAGTATATGAACTTATATAGAAGTTAAATAAATTGTAAATTTATTTGCTATTTCAACCTAACCATTTGTTTTTAAATGCACCAATCATTAATATACCAACAAAAGCTAAATAGTTACTATACTTAGTTTACTCATAATCATATACCTATAATTTTATTTAATCTTTATTGACGAAATTGATTACTTAGCTATTTTAAATTTATTTGATAAACATTAATTACTGATTAGCATAAGGAATCATTATGCGGATATTGATCGTTGAAGATAACGCATTACTTCGCCATCACTTAACCGTACAATTACGGGATATTGGACATCAAGTTGATGCTGCGGAGAACGCTAAAGAAGCAGATTATTATCTTAAAGAGAGTCACCCTGATATTGCTATCGTTGATTTAGGATTACCGGGAGAAGATGGCCTTAGCATGTTACGGCGCTGGCGCAGTGAGCAAATTAATTTACCTGTCCTTGTTCTCACCGCTCGTGAAAGCTGGCAAGAAAAAGTCAATGTGCTAAACGCGGGCGCTGATGATTATGTTACTAAGCCCTTTCATCTGGAAGAAATTAATGCCCGCATACAAGCATTAATGAGACGCAATAGTGGTTTGGCGTCACAGTTAGTTGAGATATCACCATTTTTAATCAATCTCTCAAGAAAGGAATTTTCTATCAATGAAACCAATATTAAGTTGACCGCCTTTGAATACATTATTATCGAAACCTTAATGCGCAATAATGGCAAAGTTGTTAGTAAAGAAACGCTAATGCGACAATTGTATCCAGACGCTGAATTACGCGAGAGTCATACAATTGATGTATTAATGGGGCGTTTGAGGAAAAAAATATTGAATGAATGGCCGGAAGAGGTCATTGTCACTGTTCGTGGTCAAGGGTATCGCTTCGATGTGAAATCTTATAATGCTTAAGTTCTCTGAAAAACCTTTTTCTTTGAGAACACGGTTTCTCATGGCTACGGCTGCTATTATTCTTGCATTGACACTATCATATGGCATTGTTGCTATCGCTGGATATTTAGTCAGTTTTGACAAAACAAGCTATTCCATACTCCGTAGCCAAAGTAATCTCTTTTTCACATTAGCCAGATGGCAAAATAACAAGCTAGAAATCCTTGTTCCCAAAGATTTTTCCATGAATTACCGCTCATTAGCACTGATCTATGATAATGATGGGAATATTCTTTGGCGTCAGAATAATGTGTCTGAATTGGAAAAAATGATTGATCCTGATTGGCTGAAAAAAGATGGCTTATATACACTAGAAGCGTATTTTAAAGAAAAAGGGGATTTTTTCTATAATCCAACAACACCAAATCAAGATAATGCAAAAAAGGCAGAAAATGGTAAGGACGTGTTATTAACCTACTCAGTTGCTGTAAATATTTATCCTGCCACTAACAAACTGCCTGCCATAACCATTGTTATCATTGATACCATCCCACAAGATGTACAGGAATCAGCAAAAGTATGGGAATGGTTTGGATATGTGCTAATTGCTAACTTACTTCTTATCATTCCATTAATCTGGCTTGCCGCTGACTGGAGCCTTAGACCAATAAAATCCTTAATTACCCAGATCAGTTCATTAGAAAATGGGGAAAGGAAAGAACTGGATGAGAATCCTCCCACGGAATTAAAAGGGCTGGTCAGAAATTTAAACAACTTGCTATCCAATGAACGTAAACGTTACGCAAAATATCACACGACACTCTCGGATTTGACGCATAGCCTGAAAACACCTCTAGCGGTATTGCAATCAACCCTGCGCTCTCTGCGTCTCCCTCAAAAGCTGACCATTGAACAAGCTGAACCCATTATGCTTGAACAAATTGACCGGATATCCCAACAAATCGGCTATTATCTACACAGAGCCAATATGCGCAGCGACCACAGCTTACTTCTGAGACAAATTTCTTCTGTCCCAATCTTGCTGGATGGACTAATCAGTGCCCTAACCAAGGTATATCAACATAAGGGCATCAAAATTATGCTAGATATCTCTCCTGAAGTAACATGGCTAGGGGAAAAAAATGACTTTCTGGAAGTGATGGGAAACATTCTGGATAATGCTTGTAAATATTGCCTAAAATTGGTGAAAATCACCGCCACAATGGGAGAAAATTCAGTCACCATTATTGTCGATGATGATGGATTAGGTGTTCTCCCTGATGAGCGAGAAATGATTTTTCAGCGGGGATTACGAGCTGACACATTACGATCAGGCCAGGGCCTTGGCTTATCGATAGCGTCTGAAATTGTCGAACAATATGCAGGTGATATTAGCATTGATGATAGTCCACTTGGCGGCGCCAGGATGAGCGTGATATTTCGCGCCCAGCATAATGCGGCCACCACACAATAACGATCAGGCGATCGTTAGCACAATCTTAAAATATTTCAACCAAATCTGATATCGTCATTGACTATTCGTTATAATAGCGCGAAATTCACTTCTCACTTCAGGATGTCACCATGGATTATCAGCTAAATCTGGACTGGCAAGCGTTTTTGCAAAACCATTGGCAAAAACGACCATTGCTGATTAAACAGGGTTTCCATCAGTTTATTGATCCCCTTTCCCCCGATGAGCTGGCGGGACTGGCGATGGAAAATGAAATCGATAGCCGTTTGGTCAGTCAGAAAAATGGGCGCTGGGAAGTTTCCCACGGACCATTTGAAACCTACGACCATTTAGGCGAAAAAAAACTGGTCTTTGCTTGTACAAGCCGTTGACCATTGGCATATCCCCTCTTCTGCGCTTATGAAGCCATTCCGTGTACTGTCTGACTGGCGCATGGATGATTTGATGATCTCGTTCTCCGTACCCGGCGGCGGTGTCGGCCCACACCTTGACCAATATGATGTTTTTATCATTCAAGGAAAAGGGCGCAGACGCTGGCGGGTAGGTGAAAAAATTTCCATGAAACAACATTGCCCTCACCCTGATTTATTGCAGGTTGAGCCTTTTGAGGCAATTATTGATGAAGAGATGTTACCGGGCGATATACTCTATATTCCACCGGGTTTCCCACACGAAGGCTATGCTATTGAGGATTCACTGAACTATTCTGTAGGATTCCGAGCCCCCAATGCCCGTGAATTATTTAGTGGATTTGCTGATTATATTCTGGCAAACGAGCTGGGAAACCATCGCTACAGTGATCCTGGACTGACATTCCGTGATAACCCAGCCCAAATCCAGACAAACGAGTTGGACACACTGCGCTCAATGATGCGTGAATTGTTGGAACAACCAGAAACTTTCCAACATTGGTTTGGTGAATTTATCTCTCAATCGCGCCACGAATTAGATCTGGCACCGCCTGAACCTCCTTATGAGAGCGATGAGATTTATGATTTATTGAAACAAGGTGAAGAATTAAATCGATTGAGTGGCCTGCGCGTCCTGCGGGTTGACGAGCAATGTTTTGTCAATGGGGAATTGATGGATACCCCTCATATTCATGCCACTGATGCCCTTTGCCAATATGACAAAGTTAATGCTGAACTTCTGGGCGATGCTATCGATGATGTCCGATTTATCAGCCTGCTTACGGCCTTAGTCAATAGCGGTTATTGGTATTTTAATGATTAATCCAGACCACGGGGCAAGATGGATTGCCCCTTGTTTTTTCTTAATGACAGCGTGTTATTCAGGCAGTACATGACTTCCGTGACTTACCGTCAATTCAGCAATCCGCATAATCACATTAACTGCTTGTTCCATGCCTTCCAGTGAAATAAATTCGTGCTTGCTATGATAATTATATCCACCTGTGAAAATGTTTGGACAAGGGAGGCCACGATAAGATAACTCTGCGCCGTCAGTCCCACCACGGATCGGCTGGATTATCGGCTCAATATGACAATCCAGTATTGCTTGTTTAGCAATAGCAATAACATGGGGATATTTAAGTATTTCGCTATGCATGTTGTAATAATCATCATCAATCGCCAGCTCAATGTAGCAGTCTGGATGCAATCCTTCTCCGACATTTTCCGCAATGGCAATGAGTTTTTTTTTGCGCTTTTCAAAATTAGCCCTGTCAAAATCCCGGATAATGTAGTGCATCTCGGCACGCTCAACAGTACCTTTCATGTTATCCAAATGGTAAAAACCTTCATAGCCTTCCGTCTGTTCAGGTGTCTCTTCAACAGGCAAGGCATGGTGAATGCGCATAGCTAATGTCAATGCGTTAACCATGACTCCTTTGGCACTGCCCGGATGAGCCATATTACCCACAATCTTGATGATCACGGATGCAGCATTGAAATTTTCAAATTCCAATTCCCCCATGCCACCTCCATCAACGGTATAGGCCCATTCTGCGCCGAAAGCTTCTATATCAAAATAGTGCGCTCCCTTGCTAATTTCTTCATCTGGCGTGAATGCAATCCGAATATCACCATGTGGAATATTTCTCTGTCTCAAGCGTACCATTGCGGTAATAATTTCAGCGATCCCAGCTTTATCATCAGCACCCAACAGTGTTTTTCCATCGGTCGTAATTAATGTTTTTCCCAACAAGCTATGTAATACAGGGAACATGACTGGCGACAACACTTCATCTCCCATCCCTAACGCAATATCACCCCCACGATAGTTTTCCACAATCTGGGGATTAACATGCTTACCGGAAAAATCCGGTGAGGTATCGAGGTGGGCAATAAAACCAATGACTGGAACTGGTGTTGCAACATTTGCTGGCAATGTTGCCATAACACATCCCCGTTCATTGAGAGTGACATCGGCAAAACCAAGCTGGATCAGTTCGTTGTATAATACCTTGGCAAGATCCAATTGACCGTTACTACTGGGAATGGTTTTAGCGGATGGTTTTGATTGAGTATTAAATGCAATATATTTAAAAAAACGCTCTAATAATCTATCCATCTTCTTCTCCCTGGTTCATGTGAATTTATTATAAAAAGATGGATAGCTTAGGCATTGCGTCAAGTCAGCTTTTCTCCGCCTTCATCTGCTGAATTAAGGATTGAACATATTGCGTAACTATTTTACTGGCATGACCATAATGTTTTTCATCAAACAAATTTTCGACCTGGCTAGGTTCAAGATTCAACTCAACAGTATGTGCTCCAGACAATTTAGCCTCATGTACAAAACCCGCAGCCGGGTAAACATGGCCCGATGTTCCGATAGCAATAAAGATATCGGCATCAGCTAAAGCAGAATAAATCTGTTCCATCCCCAATGGCATTTCCCCAAACCACACCACATGAGGGCGCAATGAGGACGGGAACTGGCAACAATGGCAACGATCTTCCATAGTGAGATCAGTCGTCCATTCAACTAATTGTCCAGATTGACTACACCGAACTTTCAGTAATTCACCGTGCATATGCAGAACTCGATGACTTCCCGCACGTTCATGCAGATCATCAATATTCTGTGTCACCAATAAAAAATGGTCACCAAGCTCATGTTCGAGTTCCGCCAAGGCATAATGTGCAACATTAGGCTGGATATCCGGTTGCTGTAACTGCTTTCGACGTGCATTATAAAATGCCTGAACCAGCTCAGGATCACGCTGAAAACCTTCCGGAGTCGCAACATCTTCGACACGATGTTCTTCCCACAGGCCATCGGAAGAGCGAAATGTTTGAATACCTGACTCAGCAGAAATTCCTGCTCCCGTCAGTACCACCACATAAGGTTTTTTTATTTTATTTGCCAATCGGATATCCCTGTAAAAGTTTTGTCTATGTAATCGCTGTCGCTGTAATCGCCTAATTCGGTAAAATTTACTGTGCCGATGAAGAACCCGCATAGATTATTTCCTTAATGTGTTTTTAGTATGTTCTTTCAGCTGATTCATTTTACCGATTCAACAATATACGATAGCGTGCTTAGATACGCGTTGATACCCCGATATACTATTGTCCACTCAAAATTCGCGCTGGATCAAGTTTACTGGCCCGACGAGCAGGATACCAACTCGCCAACAAGCTTAATACTAATGCCGTTAACAGAACATAGAGCACATCCATAAGATGCAATTCTGACGGCAGAAAATCGATAAAATAGATATCTCCTGAAAGGAGTTGGTGTCCAAGCAGCTTTTCTAACCCTTTAATGATAGCCGTCAAATTTAATGATGTGAAAATCCCGACAACGGCACCAATTATGCTGCCTATCATGCCTGTCAGTAACCCATACCATAAAAAAATTGCCCTGATATGACTATCCTTGGCCCCCAAAGTACGCAAGATAGCGACGTCACTGCTTTTATCCTTCACGGCCATAATCAATGTTGAAATAATATTAAAGCAAGCAACACCAATAACCAGCACCATAGCCAAATACATAATGCTACGTACCATCTGGATATCGTTGTACATATAACCGTAATCTTTTATCCATGTGCTGATATACACATATTTTCCTGTCGCGTTACCTGCATCCCACACACGCTGCTCTGCGGCAAAAACATCATCTGCTGTAATGGCAATACCTGTAATTGCATTACCGTAATCCAGATAGTTCTGGGCATCAGGCAAAGGAACAAGGGCCAAACTGTGATCCAACATGCCACTCAACTGGAAAATACCCGCAACGTGTAAACGGATGCGTTTAGGCTGCAAAAGTTTCAGGCTTGCATCATTATTGGGTATCATGACCGTCACCCAATCACCTTGTTTCACGCGCAGTGAATTAGCCACCCCCTGCCCTAAAATCACCTGATTCTTTCCCGCCCTGAACGTTTTCCAGGCCCCATGACGCACAAACTGAGGTAAGGTACTCACATCCATCTCGGTATCCAGATCGACGCCACGTACCTGTATAGCATGAAGTTTTTCACCGCGTTCCATCAGGCCAGTAAACTCAATATAGGGAGAGGCTCCGGCAATACCTGACGTCTGTCTTACCCGCTTAAGGGCTGTTTCCCAATCTTGGAAAGGCTGCTCCACAGCATAAATTTGTCCATGTGGCACAACGGAAAGTATCCGGTTTTTCAGTTCTCGTTCAAAACCATTCATGGCACTCAGGCCAATAATCAGTACCGCTACACCCAGCATGATACCCAGCGTCGAAATGACAGAGATCAAGGAAACCATTCCTGAACGACGTCGGCCACGACTAAATCGTAAGGCGATAAATAATGCAAGAGGCAGATTTACCATTACATCTCCCCCGCCGCCAGGGTTAATTCATCCTGCAAATACCCATCACGCATTTCTACCTGACGTGCCAGTTGCTTAGCCAACTTCAGATCATGGGTGACAACGAGAAACGCAGTGCCTTGCTGTTGGTTCAATTCTTGCAAAAGCTGAAATACACTGTCTGCATTTCGTTGATCAAGGTTACCCGTTGGCTCATCTGCCAATACCAATGACGGTTCATTTACCAGTGCGCGGGCAATTGCGACACGTTGGCGTTCTCCCCCTGACAGTTCAGATGGCCGATGATACGCCCGATTTTCCAACCCAACCGCCGCCAGCATATCCAACGCTTTTGGTTGAGCACGGTGTTTCTGGCCACCAATCAGGAGTGGCATTGCAACATTTTCCAATGCAGTAAAATCAGGCAATAAATGGTGAAACTGATAAATAAAACCAATTTCTCTGTTACGTAATTCTGCCCGTACCGATGAAGACATTTGGTTGAGTGATTGCCCTTTGAACAGAACTTCACCAGATGTCGGTGAATCCAAACCACCAAGTAAGTGCAAAAGCGTACTTTTACCAGAGCCAGAACTCCCGACAATGGCCATTATTTCGCCCTGTTGCATGGAAAAAGTGACATTCTTTAATACTTCTGTAGAAATTTTTCCTTCCTGATATTTTTTGCACAGTTGATGACACAGTAATAAAGGGTGTTTACTCATAACGTAAAGCCTCAGCAGGTTGGGTGGCAGCCGCGCGCCAGGAAGGGTACAGCGTCGAGATTAAGGAGATCAACATGGCACAGATGGCAATCATCATCACTTGCGTAGTGTCAATCGCAACAGGTAACTGAATACCCTCAGCCAGCAAACCGATAATTGGCATGAGATTATTTAACTGACTGGAAAGCAATATTCCCAACCCTGTTCCCAGTACAGCACCAATAATGCCGGCTCCCGCTCCCTGGATCATAAAAATGGCCATCACCTGACGACGGGTCAGTCCTTGCGTCTGCAAGATAGCGATTTCACCCTGTTTTTCCATCACCAATAAAGAGAGAGAAGTAATAATGTTAAAAGCAGCAACGGCAATGATCAGGCTCAGCAATAACCCCATCATGTTTTTCTCCATGCGAACCGCCTGAAAGAATTCCCCTTTGCGTTCGCGCCAATCTTTCCATATCAACCCTTTTGGCAGAGTTTGCTGGCTCAACTCATCTACTGATAATGGCTCATTCAGAAACAAGCGCCAGCCGGTAATATTACCAACGGGATAGCGTAGCAATCTGGCCGCATCCTGTTGATTAACTAACATTTCCGTACTATCGGCTTCACTGTTGGCGAAAAATACACCCGCTACAGTGAATAAACGCTGGCTGGGAATTCTGCCCATTGGTGTTAACTGGCTGGCACTCGGCACGATAATACGGATTTGATCACCCCGTTTTACTCCTAATTTAGCCGCCAATTTTTCGCCCAGAATGACAAAATAACCTCCGGGTTGTAGTTGGCTTCGATTAACATTAACAAGGTGTTCTGCCAATGGCGCATATTCGCCCTGGTTAATGCCTAACATGACACCAACCCCCACATTGTGGAGACTCTGTAGCACCACATCCCCTTGTACGATAGAAGTCATGCGATTAATCCCCTTTAATCCCACAAGCTGACTACTCGGATGTTCAACCGGATTGATAGCGCCTTTTTCCGATGTAATGATAGCCTGCGGCATAAAGCCCAGGATGCTACTTTCTAATGAGCGCTCAAAACCGTTCATGACTGACAATACCGTAATCAAGGCCGCCACACCTAGCGTAATGCCAATCGCTGACAACCATGAAACAAAACGGCCAAATTTATCGACCGCCCGCCCGCGCATATAGCGCAATCCTATAAATAATGAGACAGATTGAAACATGAAATCTGTTACGCCCCTGTTGCCAAAGCAAAGTGTTCGGGGATAATAAAGGGTAGCAATACTTTATGGAACCACCCGTATCCCGGTTCTGTGGTTTTTTTTACTTTCTCTCAACCTACCAGCGTATTTATTGTAAGGCTACTGGAGCAAAAATGTGTTGGGAATGGACTGAATCTTAGAGAACACGTCAAACGCTTATGTCAGCAAAATATCGTTATCAACTTCCTGAAAGCCGCGGCGATACCCGCTACTTAGGCCATTTGACGGGTGCAGCCTGCGCCGTTGAATGTGCCGAAATCATTGAACGTCACCCAGGGCCAATACTGCTGGTGACCAAAGATATGCAAAATGCCCTACGATTGCGTGATGAAATTCAACAGTTCACCGACGCACCAATAAATACCATGTCAGATTGGGAAACTTTGCCTTACGATAGTTTTTCTCCTCACCAGGAAATTATCTCCAATCGCCTCTCCACGCTTTATCACTTACCATTTATGACGAAAGGTGCATTAATCCTTCCCGTCAACACTTTGATGCAACGTGTCTGCCCGCACGATTATCTCAAAGGACATGCATTGGTCATGCACAAAGGGCAACGTCTTGCACGTGATAAACTGCGGGCAGAGCTGGAACAAGCGGGTTATCGCAGTGTTGAACAGGTACTTGAACATGGCGAATTTGCGACACGCGGAGCCTTGTTTGATCTATTCCCTATGGGCAGCGAATATCCTTATCGCATTGATTTTTTTGATGATGAAATAGACAGCCTACGCACTTTTGATGTGGATAGCCAACGCACATTGGCCGAAGTAGAAAAAATCAATTTATTGCCAGCCCATGAATTCCCAACCGACCAAGATGCGATTGAGCTGTTTCGCAGCCAATGGCGCGAACAGTTTGAAGTCCGTCGTGATGCTGAACATATTTATCAGCAAGTCAGTAAAAAAATGTTACCTGCTGGCATTGAATATTGGCAGCCGTTGTTCTTTGAACATCCCTTACCCACCATCTTTGAATATCTGCCCGAAAATACCCTGCTGATTACCCAGAATTTGGTCAGTGCTGCGGAGCGTTTCTGGCAAGATGCGAAACAGCGTTTTGAAAGCCGCAAAGTTGATCCCATGCGCCCGTTACTCGCTCCCGAACAGCTCTGGTTGCCTGTCAATAAGCTATTCGCGGAATTGAAAAATTGGCCTCGAATTGAAGTTGATAATGAATCCCTTCCTCAAAAAGCAAGGAATACCGACTTAGCCTATCATCCTCTGCCTGATTTATCGGTTGCTGCACAGCAAAAAGAGCCATTGGATAAATTACGCCGTTTTATGGAACAATTCAGCGGCAAGATCGTGTTTTCAGTGGAAAGTGAAGGGCGTCGGGAATCCATAAAAGAATTGTTGTCCCGAATCAAAGTCAAACCGAAAAAAATAAACCAACTCACTGATGCCAATAATCCCGGCCATTATTTGATGGTTGGCGCCGCAGAACACGGTTTTGTTGATGAAGATAACAATCTCGCCCTGATTTGTGAAAGTGACATGCTTGGCGAACGTGTCAGCCGTCGTCGTCAAGATAACCGGCGCACGATTAATACCGATACATTGATTCGTAATCTCGCTGAATTACGACATGGACAACCGGTTGTGCACCTTGAACATGGCGTTGGCCGCTATCAGGGGCTAATAACGTTAGAAGCAGGTGGCATTAAAGCAGAGTACCTTATCCTGACTTATGCCGGAGAAGACAAATTATACGTGCCTGTTTCTTCTCTTCATCTCATCAGCCGCTATGCGGGTGGTGCTGAGGAGAGTGCTCCCTTGCATAAATTGGGAGGGGAGGCATGGAACAAAGCACGCCAGAAAGCGGCTGAAAAGGTGCGTGATGTTGCAGCCGAACTCCTGGATGTTTACGCACAACGGGCCGTTAAACCGGGTTTTGCTTTCAAGAACGATCGCGAACAGTACCAATTGTTCTGCCAAAGTTTTCCATTTGATACAACGCCTGATCAAGAACAAGCCATCAATGCAGTACTTGATGATATGTGCAAACCTATTGCTATGGATAGGCTGGTATGTGGCGATGTCGGGTTTGGGAAAACAGAAGTCGCAATGCGTGCCGCGTTCCTGTCCGTCATCAACAATAAGCAAGTCGCAGTTCTTGTACCAACCACCTTATTAGCACAGCAGCATTATGATAATTTCCGCGATCGCTTTGCCAATTGGCCTGTGCACATTGAAGTAATGTCACGCTTTCGTAGTGCAAAAGAACAACAACAGGTCATTGATATGGCAGCAGAAGGCAAAGTGGATATCATTATTGGTACTCATAAACTCCTGCAAAGTGATCTGCACTGGAAAGATCTCGGTCTGTTGATCGTTGATGAGGAACATCGCTTCGGGGTTCGCCATAAAGAGCGCATCAAAGCTATTCGGGCAGATGTTGATATCCTGACACTCACTGCAACCCCGATCCCTCGTACACTCAATATGGCAATGAGTGGCATACGCGATCTTTCCATTATCGCCACTCCCCCTGCCCGCCGTCTGGCAGTAAAAACTTTTGTACGTGAATATGATAGCCTGGTGATACGTGAATCTATCCTGCGTGAAATTTTGCGCGGCGGGCAGGTTTACTATCTATATAACGATGTTGAAAATATCGAAAAGGCAAAAGCCCGACTGGAAGAGTTGGTTCCCGAAGCCAGAATTGTTGTGGGACATGGGCAAATGCGTGAGCGTGATCTGGAACGCGTTATGACGGATTTCCATCATCAACGTTTTAATGTTCTGGTATGTACCACTATTGTCGAAACGGGTATCGATATTCCCAGTGCTAATACCATTATCATCGAACGTGCCGATCATTTTGGCCTAGCCCAATTACACCAATTACGTGGACGTGTCGGACGCTCCCATCATCAGGCCTATGCTTATTTACTGATACCACATCCAAAAGCCATGACCAGCGATGCGCAAAAACGGCTGGAGGCTATTGCATCTCTCGAAGATCTGGGCGCTGGTTTTGCATTGGCTACCCACGATTTAGAAATTAGGGGGGCGGGCGAATTGTTAGGTGAAGACCAAAGTGGACAGATGACCAGCATCGGCTTTACTCTCTATATGGAATTATTGGAAAGTGCCGTTGATGCCCTTAAAAATGGGCGGGAGCCTTCACTTGAAGATCTCACCAATAACCAGACTGAGATAGAATTGCGTATGCCTGTGCTTTTACCTGATGACTATATTCCAGATGTCAACATACGCTTATCTTTCTATAAGCGCATTGCCAGTACGCAAAATAATCTCGAACTGGATGAACTGAAAGTCGAACTTATTGACCGATTTGGTATTCTACCCGATTCAGGACGCCAACTACTGCAATCTGCTTCTATTCGCCTGATCGCCCAACAACTCGGTATCAAACGCATTGAAGCACATGAAAAAGGTGGTTTTATTGAATTTGGTAGTAATAATAAAGTCGATCCGAATTATCTAATTAGTTTGTTACAAACGCAGCCCAATATTTACCGATTGGATGGATCCTATAAATTGAAATTTATTACTGAGTTAACCGAGCGGGCTACTCGTTTATCGTTTATCCAGCAATTATTAGAAAATTTTGATCTACACAAAAGTGAGGCCTAATCAAGCCACTTGAGCGATACAAAAGTAATGTCACGATTGCACTATTTTGCCTAGTTCGCCAAATTACAACTTAATGCGAACTAAACGCGAAAAAGTGCAATCCTTTTTACCTTTTGCTTTCTGCTAAAAAGTCAGAGAAACTCATTGTTGTGAATACGGTTGCAGGATCAATTGTCCTTTCTCATTTAAAGGGATAGTGTCATTAGGCTTGTACTCTATCCTAACTTTTCCTGGTTGCTCACCAATAACATAATTTACGTCATAGGCAACAACACGTGGTTTCTTAAAATGAAATTCTATACAGTTTTTTAACGCTGAGTGGATTAAAGCAGGGTATTTTCTATTAACTTTCAAGTGGTTAAGAAGGGTTAAAATACGATTTTCATATTTAATCAAATGATTATGCGTAATGTCTCTTACGGTAGCAGGAATGGGAAATACTGCAATATGGCAATAGGATTGACGAAAAACAACCGTTGATCTGATAGGTTTCGAAGATAATACATGTGCAACGCTGGGGCGTGGAGATTCAAAATAGAACGTTGCAGCTATGCCAATGATGGCAATAGCGATAATAGTCATTATAGAACTCATTACATACTGTCTTATCGTTAGCTTAACCACATAGCACCTTGATATATTAATAGTTTTCCACACAATTTGATTAAGAGAATATTTCACAACTATTTTAAATAAGCTAAAAGTGCGCTAAGTTAATTATTGAGAAAAATCCTATTCCATTAAATCAGTAAAATCATTAGGCACTTATCCGTGTGGTCATTTATTATTGTGAATAGTTTCAGTATTGACTTTACGAAAAAAACAGCTTCTATACCTATTTCATTAAGAGTTAATACATAAAAAATTGTCACAATAAAAGTTGCCATATAAAAAGTACATACAATACAAAAAATAAAAGATATACCTCCTAATGTCCTGATCCTACAGACTGTAGCAAAATTATGATACCAAGGTAACCTAACTAAAACAGGCTTTATTATAACGATTAATTAAATCTGCTGATAAATTATTTGATAATCTATTAGGTAGATATACATAACTAAGTCAATTAAATGTATCTTGTATAACATATCAATATAATTATGGATCATTCTTTTAAAAAATCATCACATATAACAATAATGAATTAATTAAAATGAGACCCAAATTTGATTCAAATACAGTTTTATTCATTATAGTAAATAACCAGGTTAACATTAGAGAAGAATAATTATGATATGTATAATAATAAATATAATGAGTAGGTAAATGACTCACCTCAATGAAATACTTCAAGATGAGCCATTTTGGGGCTAATTAATGCAACTTCAGGCGTGGACGAATAACGCGGTTAATTCCTCCAACCAGCATCATCAAACCCGTTTTAATACATCCATGCAGAGCTACCTGATGCATACGATACAAAGAGATATAAACCATACGAGCAATACGGCCTTCAACCATCATTGAACCACGCATCAAGTTCCCCATCAGACTACCAACAGTACTGAACTTGGATAATGAAACCAATGAACCATGATCTTTGTAAACATACTCTTTCAATGGTTTTTCATTCAACAGTGCCAAGATATTGTCATAACAACGGCTTGCCATCTGGTGAGCGGACTGGGCACGAGGAGGAACAAAACCCCCCTCTTTTTTCGGGCATGATGCGCAATCGCCAATGGCAAAAATATGATCATCCCGTGTGGTTTGCAAAGTTGGTTTTACAACCAATTGGTTGATACGGTTGGTTTCCAATCCACCGATATCTTTCATAAAGTCAGGTGCTTTAATTCCTGCAGCCCAAACCATTAAGGAAGCTTTGATCTGCTCACCCTCTTTGGTATTCAACCCATGCTCATCAGCACTGGTCACCATTGTCTTGGTTAATACTTTAACACCCAGCTTAGTCAACTCTTGATGGGCTGCACTGGAAATGCGTGTCGGCAATGCAGGCAGGATACGCTCCCCTGCCTCAACCAAAGTCACGTTAAGGGCATCTGAATTCAGGCTTTCAAAGCCATAACTGTTGAGTTGCTTAACCGCATTATAGAGCTCCGCGGAAAGCTCTACGCCCGTCGCACCACCACCAACAATCGCGATATTCACTTTTTCTTCTGCACGGTGATTTGCAGAATATTTCAGGAACAGGTTTAACATTTCATTGTGGAAACGATGTGCCTGTTGCGGGTTATCAAGGAAAATACAATTTTCCTTCACACCAACCGTACCAAAATCGTTAGATTGGCTGCCCAATGCCATGACAAGAATGTCGTAAGCCAGTTCACGCTCTGGTATCAACAAATCGCCATCTTCATTACTGATCCCAGCCAGAGTAATTTTCTTCCCTTCACGATTGATATTCGTGAGTGTACCTAGCTGGAAATTGAAATAATGGTTGCTTGCATGAGCCAAATAACTCAATGCATCAACGCCATCATCAAGAGATCCCGTTGCAACTTCATGCAATAGTGGTTTCCATAAATGGCTATTATTGCGATCCACCAAAGTAATTTCGGCTTTTTTCTTACGCCCTAATTTGTGTCCCAAACGCGTTGCTAGCTCTAAACCACCAGCGCCCCCACCAATGATGACAATTCTTGTCTTTGGCGTTGTCATGAATACCCCACTGAAAATACAACATAATGTTATGTAAGGCGCTAAATCGTTTCTTTGAGTTAAAAACCTTAAATAACGTCCTTAAATAACTTCAAGCTAAACAAATTTCATATTGCAAATATCTCCAGAATATCATGGCAGGTCAGTTGGTCATACCAAAAATAGTCACAACTAAATTCTTTTGATTAATTAGACATCAATCACAAAAATTGTTCACACAACCCCTGTAACGCCTGATTAGCCTTTTGCCAACGTTCAGATTGCTGTAATTCTTCCAAACTAAATTGTTTGCCTTGATGGTATAACTGTTTAACTTTAGGTGATTCAATTATCGGCAGGTTATCCAGCACACTGACCGCTCCTTCTCGATTGTTGCATACTAAAATCATGTCACAACCAGCATCTAATGATGCTTTAGCCCGTTCAGCATAACTGCCCATCACTGCGGCACCTTCCATCGACAAATCATCGGAAAAAATAACGCCTTCAAATCCTAATTGCTCACGAAGTATGGATTTCAACCAATAGGGTGAGCCACTTGCAGGACGGTGATCTATCTGAGGATAAATAACGTGAGCTGGCATAATGGCATCCAGCAGATTACGCTGGATAAAATCGCGGAAAATCACCATATCATGGCAACTAATAGCATCCATGGGACGGTTGTCCCTTGGCGTTTCTTTGTGGGAATCTGCTGTCACGGCGCCATGTCCCGGAAAATGTTTCCCCGTCGATTTCATTCCCGCAGAATGCATTCCTTGGATAAATTTTTCCGCCATTGCCATCGCAGGTTCAAGCTCTTCGTGGAATGAACGTTCACCAATGGCTATACACTTATGCCCTAAGTCCAATACGGGAGCAAAGCTGATATCGATATCCATTGCAATCATTTCTGACGCCATTAACCAACCAGACTCTTTTGCCAGATGTGCCCCCACCAATATGTCATGTACACAAGCAAAAGATTGTGCCGCAGGTAAACGCGTAAACCCTTCATGAAAACGCTGAACACGCCCGCCTTCCTGATCAACAGCAATCACCAAACGGTGGCGGGAAGTTGCGCGAATTTGGCGAACCAATTCACGTAATTGTTCTGTATCGTGGAAATTTCGGGTAAACAAAATTAAGCCACCCACTAATGGATGCTGTAGGATTTCGCGCTCTTCGTTATCCAGTTCATAGCCAACAACATCTAACATTACTGGCCCCATAGCCTTCCTCACTTCTCTTTATATTGGTTATTAGATTCATTACGACAGGTTAAAAGCCTGGCGTAAGGGATGTGCCAGCGATAAAAATTGTTGTTCTCTTGTCTGCTGCCAGCGCACTTCATACCACATTAACATCATATAACTGACCCACGGCTCCCATCGCTTGATTTGTTGCTGCAATAAGTGGATATCTGAATATCCTGATGCCTGGGTACAATAATAATTCAAAAAAGTTTTTTGCTGCACCTCATCCCATTGATTTCCCTTGAATAGTACGGCCAGTGAAAAGCCGATATCGACATCCGCAGCATACTCCCAATCAATCAATTTTAACCCTTTTTCAGTCAGTAATAGATTATCAGGGTGCACATCCATATGAGCCGGAGCTATCTTTAGTGCGGTAGGTACTCTGGTTGTCATAAAAAATTTGTGCAGACGTAACCAACGAGGAGATAAGCGTCTTCTGTCAATCTGCTGCCACTGGAATGCAATTTGTTTTTTTAATTGAAGGAAATAACCCAATGGAGAATGGCTATGAAGAATAGCAAGTGTTTGGGCCAATGGTTGCAGTAAAGCAGGCTGACCCAATATGTCAGGTTTTACTTTTGTTCCAGTGAGCCACTCAAGCAACAGCCAGGTTCCGTGCATAGCCACTACTTTAGGCGCAATGCCGGTGGAAGATAACCGCCGCAAGATCTGATTTTCTCTTTGACGATCCACGCCGAGTATTTCACTCTGCGATGTTTGTGCTCGCCCAACCATCTGACGCACTTCATTTGTAGTTGTATTAGCAATATAGTAACTTCCCTGTGTCAAGCCCGTTAATGGCCTAATTTCCCAAGAGTCTGCGGGAATATAAGGCCATAACTGACACAATACCCTGAGCAAAGCGTTGCCGTTAGTTAACGTCACCACGACTTGACCACAGTATTTCGCCAGTTTTAACCAGCATTAACTGCATCTCCAACTCACGCTGACCATGGTTATTGGAGACAACAGAATAGAGAACATAATCGGCATGTAAATAACGTGCCAATCCAATGGACTTACTGCGCAACCCTAGGCTATCTTCCGATGATAACCCCAGCGCTTGTCTGGCTAAATGGATTTGAGATTTCGGTACAACCTGAAAAACCTGTTTATTGCTGATTACATTCGTGATCACATCTGTGGCTTTCAGGGTTCGCAATGAGCCATTAGTGTTATTCTTGATAGAATCAATAAGCAGTAATTTTCCCGCTTCCACACCATTAGCATGAATCATCTGATCAACTAACGGCTGAACAATGCTGTCCCAATTAATAGATTGAATTTTAGGTGGCTGAGGAACTTTTTCTGATGGTCCTACCGACGGTTCCGGTTTTTTCTCTGGCTCCACCGGTGTAACAGGAGCAGGCTGCTGTGTTTCTGGAGCAACACAGCTTGCCAGCAACATTGCCGATAACATAACAAAGAGAATTCTTTTCATTAATCTACTCCAGTTACATCACTACTTTGTACCGATATACATAAATTAGGTTATTATTTTGCTAATAGCGGTCCCAATGGACGCCCACCCACTAAGTGCATGTGGATATGAAAAACTTCCTGTCCCGAATGGCGATTACAGTTCATGATCAGGCGATAGCCATCTTCTGCAATGCCTTCCTCTTTTGCTATTTTTGCTGCTACAGTAAACAGACGTCCCAAAGCAAGTTCATGATCAGCGGTAACATCATTAACGGTTGGGATCAATACATTAGGTATGATCAAAATGTGGGTTGGTGCCAGAGGGGAAATGTCGCGGAATGCAGTGACCAAATCATCCTGATAAATAATATCAGAAGGAATTTCTCGACGGATGATTTTACTAAAAATAGTTTCTTCTGCCATTTTACTTCTCCTGTTTGTTGTGAGACCTAAAAGCACCGTATGACATGACTAACTTAGTTTTCTTTAATATTGATGTGAAACAGTTCACAAAAATTTCTTGTCGTCATCGCAGCCAATTCTTCAATACTGACACCTTTCAATACTGCCATATACTCAGCCACATCACGTACATAAGCTGGCTGATTCTGTTTACCTCGATGGGGAACCGGTGCCAGATAAGGTGAATCGGTTTCTACCAGAATACGATCTAGTGGCACATATCTTGCCGCTTCACGGATCTGCTCGGCATTACGGAAGGTGACAATACCAGAAAAAGAGATATAAAAACCCAAATCCAGCAGAGCCCTTGCCGTTTCTTTATCTTCTGTGAAACAGTGCAACACGCCACCACAATCTTGTACGTTTTCTTCCCGCAAAACCATCAATGTATCGTCTCTTGCGTCACGGGTATGCACAATCACTGGCTTATTTAATTCACGGCCAATGCGAATATGTTCACGAAATGAAGTTCTCTGGAGTTCAGCATTTTCTTGCTGATAATAATAGTCCAGGCCAGTTTCCCCCATTGCGACAACTTCTTCATCCGCAGCCAGTCGGGCAAGTTCTTCGAAATCGTAACCTTCATCCAAATTCAATGGGTGGATGCCACAGGAATACGCTATGTTTTCCCGCTTACCAATCAATTCCTTCATTTGCCGGAAACCAGGCAACGTTGTTGCCACTGCCAGCATATATTTCACATCCCGCTGTGCGGCCTTCACCACAACATCATCTACACTTTGGTGCAGCGTTTCATAATCAAGGCAATCGAGATGACAATGCGAATCAACTAAAAACATAATATACTCGTATCTAACTAAGTTACTGTGCAGGACAAAATTGCCTTTCCCAATTGAGTAATTGTTCCGTTAGCAACAATTCCCGATTGACTCCCACCACAGATAATAATTGATGACGACAATGCACCCAATCATCAACTGTATTTAATAATGTTTCCACACTTTGGCTAGAAGCAAGATAATGAATCAGAACCTGCTGATCCTGGTTAATACAGTAATTCTGCGCCTGCTGCCGCCATTTTACTGCATCGGATAATAAGCTGATCAACCAATGCAAAGATTGCTGCACATCATCACGATTCAGTAATGGTAAAAGTGTCAGGGTATCACATTTATGCAATGCCTGTTCAATCGCCTGGCAAAGTGAATTCCTCTGCTGCCATTTTTCAGTTTGGAGTAGTTGCTCCGCGGCCAATGGTGCTCCCTGAGAAAGTTTCAATGCTGTTTGTGCATCCAAAGAGGATATCGCTGGAAGCTGTTTTTGTAGCCAATAAAGCCCCGTCGAGGTTTCAGGGACTGGAATAAAATAGTAAAAACAGCGGCTGCGTAGTGTTGCCAGCAAATTTATAGGGTTTTGACATTGCAACAAAAAGTAGGTGTTTTGCGGCGGTTCTTCCAACGTTTTCAATAAGGCGTTAGAAGCAGCATCAGTCAGGGATTCTGCGGATGTGATCCAGACAATTTTGGCTCCCCCTTGCTGAGAATATTCATAGAGTTTCTCGCTGAGCTGACGTATTGCATCGACCCCAATGACATTTTTTCCCTTCTCAGGTGCAAGGACATGCCAGTCAGAATGCGTTTCCGCCAACATCAAATGACAGCCGTGGCATTTGCCACAGCTTTTAATGCCCTGTTTATTCTGACACATTAACCAGCGACTCAAACCATACAATAATGCATCAGCTCCCATTCCTGCATGAGCATGAAGCAAAATAGCATGATGCCCACGCCCCTGTTGGTGGAGTTCAACTAACTGACGGTATGCATGATTGAGCCACGGATACCAGTTCTTGTCTGAATTTTCTGTGCTTTTAGTCAATGTTCTTTAACCAAGCAAGTAAGGTATGGCGAATATCACCCTGCACTTTTTCCAGTGGTTGGGTTGCATCAATCTTTTTGATACTGTCATCTTTCGCCATAAGTTCGAGATATTTTGTACGGGTGCGGTGGAAAAAGTCTAAGGATTCCTTTTCAATCCGATCCAATTCACCGCGCTCAAGAGCACGTTGTAAGCCCACTTCTGGTGGTACATCAAGATAAAGGGTTAAATCTGGAGAGAAATCGCCCAATGCTGCATTGCGTAGTGACGCCATCAAATGCTGATCGATACCTCGGCCTCCCCCCTGATAAGCCTGGGAAGAGAGATCATGACGATCACCAATGACCCACGTTCCCTTTGCCAAAGCTGGCTTGATAATATTTTCCACCAATTGAACTCTGGCAGCATATAACATTAATAGTTCTGCTTTATCTGTCAGTGATTCTCCTTCAACCCCTTGTTTAATCAGCCCACGTAATTTTTCTGCTAACGGTGTCCCGCCAGGTTCACGGGTTAAAACCAAATCAGAAAGACCTTGCTGCTTCAAGGTTTCAACCACTGTTTGGATTGCCGTTGTTTTTCCAGCACCCTCAAGCCCTTCAATTACAATAAATTTGCTACTCATTTATCCTGCTTTAACCTTTGGCGATAAAGACTTACTGCCTTATTATGTGCTACCAGATTGGTGGTGAATGTGTGCCCCCCATCGCCATTCGCCACAAAATATAAATATTCTGTCACAGCAGGATGTGCTGCGGCCTTAATTGAAGCCAGACCTGGCATGGAGATAGGGGTTGGTGGCACCCCATCAATCATATACGTATTGTATGGTGTAAATGTGTTGAGATTGCTGCGGAAAATCGTACCCGTATATTTATCTCCCAATCCATAAATCACTGTTGGATCAGTTTGCAGTTTCATCTTTAACCGTAGACGATTCACGAATACAGAGGCAACTTTGGTTCGTTCAGATTCAATTGCCGTCTCTTTTTCAATAATAGAGGCCATGATCAACATTTCATAGGCACTGTCATATGGCAGATTTTTTTCCCTGCTTTCCCATTCCTGCCCGACGACTGTTTTCATTTTGTTATGGGCTCGTTTAAGCAACTCCACGTCACTCGTGCCTGCTGTATACAAATAGGTATCGGGATAAAACCAACCTTCCAGTGACTCGCCCTCTTTCATGCCTAAAGCATCAAGCAGATCTTTCGGTGTCTTATTTTCTATTTCATGTTTTAAGTATGGCGCATTCTGCAATATTTTTGCCCAATCAGAAAAGCGACTACCTTCAACAAAACGAATGGCAAACTGAGTTTCTTTGCCACTGGCAAACAGTTGCAGGACAGACTTCAAAGACATACCTTTTTGCAAACGGTAAGTTCCAGCCTTAAACTTTGCCAGCTCTGGTTTAAAGCGTAATAGCCATGGCAATAATTGACTATCTTCAATCAATTTATACTGGGTCAGTAAGGCTTGCAGTCCAGTGCGTCCAGTTCCCGCCGGCACAGTAAATATAAGCTCCTGGCTAAGATTAATATTTTGATCAGCAAAGTGCTCTATTTTCTTCATAAAAGAAAAAAATACGATCACAGCGATCGCAATAATCAAGCCGGGCAGAATGAAAATGCGCTTTTTTAGTTTCATCCGGTAATCACTTTTATTTGTGCTTCTGAATACTGACTCGCTAAGGTTTTAAACATTCAGGTAATAAATATTCATGCAACTCTCTTGATTGATATTTCCACGCAGGCTGATTTTTATGCGCTTGAATTTGACTTACTGGAAATACTGGCATTAAGGAATTACAGATAATCACTTCGTCTGCATAAGCCAAAGCTTCAGGATAGCGTATAACACATGATAAGTTATAATCACTTTTCGCCAATAATTCGATGATCTTTTGTCGCATAACCCCTTCCACCCCACACTGACTGAGGTCAGGCGTATAAACATTTTTTCCTTTTCGCCAGAAGATATTGGCAGTGCCGCATTCAACTAATAAGCCATCACTATCAAGTACCAGGGCTTCATCGGCTCCGGATTGTTCAATGAACCGTTTGATCAAAACCTGCTCCAAACGATTTAAGTGCTTAATACCAGCCAGATAGGGATTAATTCCCATTGGAATGGGGCTAAGAGTTAATGACACACCTTTTTGACGTTGAGTCACATATCGTTCAGGATATGAACTCAAAGACAAGATCTGGGTAGGCGTAATCGTGTCAGCAAAACTATAGCCACGGCCTCCCGTACCCCTGGACAGAATAACTTTCAAAACACCGGATTCGCACCCTTTCACTACCTGTTTAATATGGTTCTCAAGTTGGAACCAACCCAGTGCTGGCATAAAGAGTTTTTCAACACCTTTCTGCAACCGTTTTATATGCAAAGGTAGCAAAGCCGGTATCCCTTGCTCAACCCTTATTGTGGTAAAACAGCCGTCACCAAACTGCACCGCACGATCATTAACAGGTATATGATCGCACTGATTACCATTAATCCAATACGTCATGTTAACTTCTTATTTTTGATAAAAAAGCCCCAACACATGTTGGGGCTTTTTATAAACACAAAGTAATTTTAGATCTTGCGGAAAATCAATGACCCATTAGTGCCACCAAAACCAAAAGAATTACACAATGCGTATTCCATTCCTTCAACGTTGCGCGCTTTACCTGGAACTAAATCCAGACGACAATTCTCATCCTGATTCACCAGGTTAATGGTTGGAGGAATAATTTGATCACGCAGAGAAAGAATAGTGAAAATAGATTCAATCGCACCTGCTGCACCCAACAAATGGCCTGTCATCGATTTGGTTGAACTCACCAATACTTTAGTGCCTTCACCAAAAACAACCTCCACTGCACGTGCTTCAGCAATATCACCAACTGTCGTTGAAGTACCATGAGCATTGATGTAACCCACTTGCTCTGGTGAAACCCCCGCATCTTTCAGGGCATTTTGCATCGCTAAAGCAGCACCTGCACCATCTTCAGGAGGTGATGTCATGTGGTAAGCATCACTGCTCATGCCAAAGCCAACAACTTCAGCATAGATTTTCGCGCCGCGTTTTTTCGCATGCTCATACTCTTCAAGCACGACAATACCTGCACCATCGCCCAGAACAAAACCATCACGATCTTTATCCCAGGGACGGCTCGCACCTTGAGGATCATCATTACGGGTTGATAATGCGCGTGCAGCACCGAACCCAGCAACCCCAAACTCAGTACTCGCTTTTTCTGCACCACCTGCCAGCATAATGTCAGCATCATTATAGGCAATAATGCGAGCTGCATGACCGATATTATGTACGCCAGAAGTACAGGCTGTTGCAATGGAGATGCTCGGACCACGAAGACCATACTGGATGCTCAAATGGCCCGCCACCATATTGATGATGGTCGATGGTACAAAGAATGGGCTGACCTTACGAGGCCCTGCCGATAACAGTGTACTGTGATTTTCTTCGATCAGGCCCAACCCACCAATACCAGAACCAATAGCAGCACCAAAGCGGCTAGCATTGGCTTCTGTTACTTCGATTCCTGCATCTTCAATAGCTTGTTTGCCCGCAGCAATACCATACTGAATAAAGAGATCCATCTTCCGTGCTTCTTTGCGCGAAATATTGAAATCTTCATGATTAAAATTCTTCACTAAACCTGCAAACTTCGTTGCATGGTTAGAGGTATCAAAATGTTCGATAAGGCCGATACCACTCTGTCCGGCACAAACAGCGTTCCAAGAAGACTCTACTGTATTGCCGACAGGAGATAACATGCCTAGTCCGGTCACGACTACTCGACGCTTAGACACGGTTATCCTCCAGGGAGGGAAAATATTTGGGACGAAAAACATAGGCGGTCGAACGACCGCCTAGGTATGTGTGCTTATTTACCTGCGTTTTCAACGTAGTCAATAGCAGCTTGAACTGTAGTGATTTTTTCAGCTTCTTCGTCTGGGATCTCGATATCGAACTCTTCTTCCAGAGCCATTACCAGTTCAACTGTGTCAAGAGAATCAGCGCCCAAGTCATCAACAAATGAAGCTGTGTTCACAACTTCTTCCTCTTTAACACCCAGTTGTTCAACGATGATTTTCTTAACGCGTTCGTCGATAGTGCTCATACTATTAAATTTCCTATCAAAACTCGCTTTTGCGATGGTTTTCGTAGTTTATAAAATACAGGAAAAGATGCAACCAAATCCCGGCTGGTCGAACCACAATCAGCTTTTTTTGTATAAAAAATACATCAAAAACAGTGGGTTCGCTCATTTTTAGATCATGTACATGCCACCATTGACATGCAATGTTTCACCCGTGATGTAAGCGGCCTCGTCAGAAGCAAGAAACGCTACAGCACTGGCAATTTCCTTTGCATCACCAAGACGATTAGCAGGTATTCCAGCAGCAATGCCTGCACGTTGTTCGTCTGTCAACGCTCTGGTCATATCAGTTTCGATAAAACCAGGTGCAACAACGTTAACAGTGATGCCACGGGAAGCGACTTCACGAGCCAATGATTTACTGAAACCAATAACTCCTGCTTTCGCTGCCGCGTAATTCGCCTGTCCTGCATTTCCCATTGTTCCAACAACAGAGCCAATGGAAATAATACGTCCATAACGTTTTTTCATCATAGAGCGCATTACTGCTTTTGACAGACGAAAAATCGAAGAAAGATTAGTGTCAATAATATCTTGCCACTCATCATCTTTCATGCGCATCAACAAGCTATCACGAGTGATGCCCGCATTATTAACTAAAATGTCTATTTCACCAAATTCAGCCCGAATATTCGATAGTGCATTTTCAATGGATTCTGAATCTGTGACATTTAGTACAAAACCTTTGCCTTTATCACCAAGGAAGGCGCTGATTGCTTCAGCTCCCTTCTCACTGGTTGCGGTGCCAACAACACGTGCACCACGTTCAACCAATAATTCTGCAATCGCGCGCCCTATGCCACGGCTCGCGCCAGTGACCAGTGCAATTTTTCCATCAAAGCTCATGTTTTCCCCAGTTATTTGTTCAGAGCAACTGTGAGTGATGATACATCATTTACTGCTACAGCACTTAAAGTATCAACAATACGTTTCGTTAACCCAGTGAGTACTTTACCTGGTCCGATTTCCAACAATTGTTCAATCCCAAGCTCTGCAATATATTCAACTGATTCTGTCCAACGCACTGGATTATACAACTGACGCACCAAAGCGTCCCGAATAGCGTCAGCAGATTTTTCTACTTTTACATTGACGTTATTCACGACAGGGAATTGTGGCTGGTTAAACTCAACATCTTGCAATGCAGCCGCCAGTTGCTCAGCAGCAGATTTCATCAGTGCACAATGCGAAGGCACACTAACGGATAATGGCAATGCCCGTTTTGCACCTGCGGTCTTACATGCCGCTCCCGCACGCTCTACAGCCTCTTTTTCACCTGCGATAACCACCTGCCCAGGTGAATTAAAATTAACCGGCGAAACAATCTGACCTTGTGCTGACTCTTCACATGCCTTTGCAATGGATTCATTATCTAAACCGATAATGGCATACATTGCTCCCTGCCCTTCCGGTACAGCTTCCTGCATCAACTTCCCACGCAATTCAACAAGTTTAATGGCTTGCTGGAAATCAATCACCCCAGCACAAACCAGCGCAGAATATTCGCCAAGGCTATGACCTGCCATTATGGAAGGCACCTTACCGCCTTTCTCCTGCCATACACGCCAAATCGCCACTGAAGCGGCCAACAATGCAGGTTGAGTTTTCCAAGTTTTGTTCAGTTCTTCCACAGGCCCTTGCTGAACTAATGCCCATAAAT
Source organism: Xenorhabdus ehlersii (assembly GCF_003610465.1). Classification (GTDB taxonomy): domain Bacteria; phylum Pseudomonadota; class Gammaproteobacteria; order Enterobacterales; family Enterobacteriaceae; genus Xenorhabdus; species Xenorhabdus ehlersii. The sequence continues at coordinate 801,988 of NZ_RAQI01000002.1, forward strand.
CATATCCCAAAACCGCAGAAGCCTCTGCGAACGTTTGTTCAACCAGTGGAAATTCTGCGGCTAAATCTGCCAACATACCCAGAGATTGAGAACCTTGACCGGGAAACACCATTGCAAAATCAGACATGTTTATTTTCCTGTTAAATTAAAAACGTACCAGCGCTGAGCCCCAGGTAAAGCCACCGCCAAATGCTTCAAGTAAAATAAGTTGACCGCGTTGGATTCTTCCATCACGTACCGCTTCATCGAATGCTGTCGGAATAGATGCTGCCGAGGTGTTGCCATGACGATCCAAAGTCACAACCACCTTATCCATTGCCATATCTAATTTCTTGGCAGTTGCCGCAATGATACGCAAATTCGCCTGATGAGGTACTAGCCAATCAAGCTCAGAGTGAGGCACGTTGTTGGCTTCTAATGTTTCATCAACAATATTCGCTAATTCACGAACGGCAACTTTAAAGACTTCATTGCCAGCCATCGTCACGTATTCTGGTGTATCGCACTTCACTCGGCTTTGATGAGGCAATGATAGCAATTCACCATAACGACCATCGGCATGAAGATGAGTGGATAAGATGCCAGGTTCCTCTGAAGCCCCGACTACCATCGCTCCTGCTGCATCGCCGAAAAGAATAACTGTGCTGCGATCTTTAGGATCTAAAACTCTTGAAATAATGTCAGAACCGATCACCAGTGCATGTTTAGCCGCACCCGTTTTAATAAATTTATCGACAACGCTCAATGCGTAAGTAAAACCGGCACATGCCGCCGCAACGTCAAAAGCCGCAATGCCTTGAATACCCAACAATTGCTGAATTTGACAAGCTGCACTTGGAAAAGCATGAGTTGAGCTTGTTGTGGCAACAACGATTAAATCAATTTGTGTTTTATCGATGCCCGCCATTTCAATGGCTTTTTCAGCAGCCTTGAAACCCAAAATTGCAACATTTTCATCTTCAGCCGCAATACGGCGTTCACGAATGCCCGTCCGAGTGACAATCCACTCGTCAGACGTATCTACCATTTTTTCTAAATCTGCGTTAGTACGCACCTGCGCAGGCAAATAACTGCCCGTACCTAAGATCTTTGTATACATTTTATGTTTATTCACTCTTGGGTAATACTGCATCCAGCCGGGCAGCAATTCTGTCTGGAACCTGCTTTTCTATAGCTTGAATGGCTTGCTCAATAGCAGCTTTAAAAGCATATTCATTGGCAGCACCGTGACTTTTTATGACGATGCCACGCAATCCTAATAACGTTGCTCCATTATACTGGTCAGGATTTAGATGGCCAAAACGTTTAGTTATCTGCCTTAGTAACCATTTTCTAACTATCTTCATCTTGAATAGTTTCATCAACCAAGATGATTTGTTCTGCTGACCATCCGGTGACTTTACCAGAGATAAAATCACTCTGATCGCACCTTCCATCGTCTTCAGCGTAACATTACCTGCGAAGCCGTCACATACGAGCACATCCGTTTTTCCCGTCAGTAACTCATTTCCTTCCACATACCCGATGTAATTAATCGTTGGGATATTACGCAAGGTTATAGCGGCTTCGCGGATATTATCCAGCCCTTTGGATTCCTCTTCCCCGATATTGAGTAACGCAACACGCGGATTATCCACACCAGCAACATACTCTGCCATTACGGCACCCATAATCGCAAACTGAACTAACATGCTACTATTACAATTAATATTAGCGCCTAAATCTAATACAACTGTCTTCTGCTGTTTTAGATTAGGTATCACTGTCATCAATGCAGGCCGTTCAATACCTTCAATGGATTTCAGCATCAATTTAGCCAATCCCATCAAAGCACCTGTATTTCCCGCACTGACACAAGCCTGTGCTTCGCCCGACTTAACTAAGTCTAATGCGATACGCATTGAAGTACCGTGACTGGAACGGATAGCCTGAGACGGCCTTGCATCGTTGGAAACGACATGTTCCGCAGGAACAATTTGCAAACGACTAAGCAGCTCAGCATTTTGATTTGCAAGCAAAGGAAAGATGGTTTCGGGATTGCCGACCAACAATAGCTTCAGTTGTGGATTAGATGCGAGTGCCTGCAATGCAGCAGGCACCGTAACGCGAGGACCAAAGTCCCCACCCATAGCATCTAACACTAAGGTTAGATTAGCCAAGATATCAACTTGCTAATGATTAGCTGAAATTACTTGTTGATTACCTTGCGGCCACGGTAGTAGCCATCAGCTGTCACGTGATGACGCAGGTGAGTTTCACCAGAAGTTTTGTCTACAGAGACAAGTGTTGCAGACAGTGCGTCATGAGAACGACGCATACCACGCTTAGAACGAGTTGGTTTATTCTGTTGTACGGCCATTGACCTTACTCCTTAAGTACTTTTCTTTAAACTGGCTAATACGGCAAACGGGTTTGGTTTTTCTGCTTCAGGGGGCAGTATACCAAACACCATGTCCGCGTCGGACACTTCACAGTGTTCAGAATCATGTACCGGAATCACCGGCAAAGATAGAATTATTTCATCTTCAATCATTGCCAGCAAATCTATTTCGCCAAATTCGTTAACGTTTATTGGCTCATACTCTTCCGGTAATGCCTCAGCCTGTTCATCATTGACGACCGGGCTAAAACAATACGTTGTGTGAACATGATGACTGAAATTACTGCCACAACGCTGACAGGTAAGCGTAACATCCACTTCGGAATGCCCTTTTACGACTGCCAGACGCTGATTATCAATTTCAAATGATAATGAGCTATCTACATCACTATCCACACTGACCACAGTTTCTGCAAGACGAGAAACTTGCCCAGCAGAATAACTACCATGGTAATCCAATCTTTTCTGGGCTGTTCGAAGTGCATCGATGGTCAGGGGTAATTTTACCTTTTGCATAAGGCGCGCATATTATCTTTGTAATGGGACATAGTCAAAGAAAAAGGCCACACATCTGCGCCTTTCCGTCAAATATTCGCTTATTCAGCGGCGTATAGTTTAAAATGCCTACAAATATTTCTCTACGTATTTTATGGAAAAAAAGATGCTTCCGATTGTTTTATCGTCAACTTCCGAATATCGCCGCCTATTGCTAGAAAAGCTGGGATTGCCTTTTACCTGTGCTTCTCCCAATATTGATGAAAGCCCGCTGGAAAACGAAAGCCCAAAACAATTGGTAACGCGGCTGTCACATGCAAAAGCTCGCGCATTACAGCGGGAGTATTCTAGCCACCTAATTATAGCGTCAGATCAAGTTTGTGTTTTGGATGACAAAATTACCGGCAAACCACATAATTTTGAGAATGCTTTCTTACAATTGAAAAAAGCCAGTGGAAAATGTATCACTTTTTATACTGGTATTACCTTATTCAATAGCAAAACAGAAGTGGTTGATACTCGTCGTGAGTTATTCCAGGTCTATTTCAGAGATCTGACAGAAACAGAAATTATTTATTATCTAAACAAAGAAAAACCCTTCAATTGCGCTGGTAGTTTTAAAAGCGAAGGCTTAGGAATTACATTATTCGAAAAACTTGACGGCAAAGATCCAAACACACTTATCGGCTTACCATTAATAACGTTGACAGAAATGCTGATCCGTCAGGGGATAAACCCACTGACGGTATGCTATCAATGATTATTATGCCGCAATATTCTTAAACATTTCCGCAAACTATCATCCATTGGGGCTTCGAAACGCAGCGTTTCCCCCGTGGATGGATGGGTAAACTTTAATGAGCTGGCATGTAAGAACAATCGGTTAAGTCCTGTTTCTGCAAGCTGGGCATCAAATGTTCTGTCACCATAGCGATCATCAAACGCAATAGGATGGCCGGCATGTAAAGTGTGAACGCGGATCTGGTGAGTTCGCCCTGTTACTGGGCTTGCTCGCATTAATGTCGCAAACGCATATCGTTCTTCAACTTTAAAACGTGTTTCAGATGGTTTGCCTTCTTTACCGACTTTAACCACCCTTTCCCCACTTTGCAGGATGTTTTTCAACAAAGGTGCTTCTACTACTTTACAATGGGATTGCCATTGCCCACGCACTAGCGCCAAATAATCTTTCTGCATCTGTTTCAAGCGTAATTGTTCATGCAATGCCCGCAATGCAGAACGTTTTTTCGCAATCAACAAAATACCCGATGTATCGCGGTCAAGCCGATGCACCAGTTCAAGAAAGCGTGCTTCAGGACGCAAAGCTCGTAACCCTTCTATCACGCCAAAACTCAGGCCACTGCCCCCATGTACGGCAGTTCCTGATGGTTTGTTTATGACTAAAATATGGTCATCTTCATACAAGATACATTCCGCCAGAGCAGCAACCTTATCCAGCTTGACAGAGATAGGTGTTTCTTGTTTTTCTGCGACTCTAATCGGCGGGATCCTGATGACATCACCTGCTGTCAATTTATATTCAGGCTTGATTCTTCCTTTGTTGACCCGAACTTCACCTTTACGCAAGACCCGATAAATCAGGCTCTTAGGTACGCCTTTTAAACGGGCCAGCAAAAAGTTATCAATTCGCTGACCGGCATATTCGTCATCAATCGTGACAAACTGTACAATTTGATTATCTGTTTTCATGGACGAGATTCTAATAATCCAACCAACAGAGCGCCACTCATTTTTAACTATGTCTAAATAACAGCCATTTTTCCTACTTCATTGTTTTAGGTGACTTAGGATAAAGACTAAATATTAACAACTTATCACTATTTCCTAATAAAAAACCTGTAAAGCGATAAAGTCACCTTGCTATCACCCCAATAGCAATGGAATAATGCTTTCTGGCCACGGTTTACTAAACTATGAATGGCAAGATTGAAATTGTTTGTTATCTGTTTGATCGAGCAAAAACGCAGCAATGGCATAAGACGTAATGTTCGATCAAATAATTTATGGGCTGCGGGTGGCAGCTTACTGGATTGGGCAAAATCTGTACCTATTTATTACAGTGCCCCAATAAAGAGTACTGTGTTCAAATGAAATTCAGACTCGCCGACAAATAGGCGCCTCTATACAAACGATAGCCGTGAGGCTGGCGGTTTTGTAAAAGACACGAGGCCATCGGTAACTAGTAGCTCGCCTCTTTTTTACTCGCAGCTCTATATTCATGTAAAAAATAATGAGTAAGTTAGAATGAAAAGAATGTTAATCAACGCAACCCAGCAGGAAGAGTTGCGTGTTGCCCTTGTTGATGGGCAACGTCTTTATGATTTGGATATTGAAAGCCCTGGACACGAGCAGAAAAAGGCAAATATATATAAAGGTAAAATTACTCGAATTGAACCTAGCCTGGAAGCTGCTTTCGTTGATTACGGAGCGGAACGTCATGGTTTCCTACCCATAAAAGAAATTGCTCGCGAATATTTCCCAAGTAATTATCACTCTCATGGTCGACCTAATATTAAGGATATTCTTAAAGAAGGCCAAGAAGTCATCGTCCAGGTTGATAAAGAAGAACGAGGCAACAAAGGGGCCGCTTTAACAACCTTTATTAGTTTGGCTGGCAGCTATTTAGTCCTGATGCCAAATAACCCAAGGGCTGGCGGAATTTCTCGCCGCATTGAGGGTGATGATCGCATCGAATTAAAAGAAGCGCTTTCTTCTCTGGAAGTTCCAGAAGGCATGGGGCTTATTGTTCGTACCGCAGGTGTAGGCAAATCTGCTGAAGCTTTGCAGGGCGACTTGAACTTCCGTCTAAGACATTGGGAAGCAATCAAAAAAGCCGCAGACAGCCATTCCGCTCCCTTCCTGATCCACCAGGAAAGCAATGTTATCGTGCGCGCATTCCGTGACTATCTGCGCCCAGACATTGGGGAAATCTTGATCGACAACCCTAAAGTCCTTGATTTGGCACGCCAACACATTACTGCCTTAGGACGCCCAGATTTTGCCAGTAAAATCAAACTGTACAGTGGTGAAGTTCCTCTGTTCAGCCATTATCAAATAGAATCGCAAATCGAATCGGCCTTCCAGCGTGAAGTTCGGTTACCTTCTGGTGGTTCTGTGGTCATTGATACTACTGAAGCTTTAACGGCTATCGATATCAACTCATCCCGTTCAACTCGTGGTGGTGATATTGAAGAAACGGCATTTAATACCAACTTGGAAGCTGCTGATGAAATTGCACGCCAGTTGCGTCTGCGTGACCTCGGTGGTCTTATTGTTATCGATTTCATTGATATGACTCCAGTGCGTCATCAACGCGAAGTTGAAAACCGGCTGCGTGATGCTGTGCGACAAGATCGTGCCCGCATTCAAATCGGCCGAATTTCCCGCTTTGGCTTACTTGAGATGTCGCGCCAACGTTTAAGCCCATCTCTGGGTGAATCCAGCCACCATGTCTGCCCGCGTTGTAGCGGCACCGGAACTATTCGTGATAACGAATCACTGTCCCTGTCAATTCTGCGTTTAATCGAAGAAGAAGCGCTGAAAGAAAACACACATCAGGTTCATGCAATTGTTCCTGTACAGATCGCTTCCTACTTACTGAATGAAAAACGTCAGGCTGTCAGCGCTATTGAACATCGTCAAGGTGATGTTGGAGTTGTCATTGTTCCGAATGATCAAATGCAAACTCCACATTTCTCAGTCTTACGTGTACGTAAAGGCGAAGAAATTTCAGCTTTGAGCTATCTGCTTCCACAACTACATGAAGCAGAAATGACCAATACTCTGGACGATGCTCAGCATGAACGTAAACGTCCAGAGCAACCTGCCATTTCAACTTTTGATCTGCCAGCAGAAGCAGCAGCTCCGGCAGCAACAAAAGTAAAAACAAAAGAGAAAAAAGTCGTCACCAATAACCAGAAACCGACAGAAAAACCAGGTTTGCTCAGCCGATTCTTGAGTGCCCTGAAAAAGATGTTCAGTGGTGAAGAAGAAAAGCAACCCCAAGAAAGGGGCAAAAAAACGTCTGGCAATGATAATCGTCGCTCATCAGAACGTCGTAACCCACGCCGTCAGAATCAGCGTCGCGAAAGTGAAACACGCAATAACCGTGAACGTGATGAACAACGTAAGGGCCGTAATATCCAACAAAAAAATAATGTTCAGGATAGCACTGCTCTGGATAACGAAGCTCGTGAAGCACAGCAACAACAACGCCGTGAACAACGTGCTGAACGTCAACGTCGTCGTCAAGAAGAAAAGCGGCAGCAGCAACTGGAAGCTAAGGCTCAGCAGACAATCAATCAACCTGACATTGTCGAAGAAGAAATTGAAGAACGTCAGCCAGTCATGCCTCGCCGTCAACGCCGCCAGCTTGAGCAAAAGGTACGTATCACTGACGAACTGAGACAAGAAACTAACATTATGGCCTTACCCGCTGTGATGCCTGAGCCTGTATCAGAAAACGTTCATAAAGAGACAAAAGCGTCTGTACCAGCCGTTATTGATACTTATGTTGAAGCAGCAGCTAACCAACCTGAAATACCACAAAATGCAGATTCACAAGACTCTGTATCACAAGCCGCAGTTTCACAACCTATTATTTCACAAAGCAATGAGCAGCAAGACAACATAATGCCGCGTCGTTCCCGCCGTTCCCCACGCCACTTGCGTGTCAGCGGTCAGCGTCGTCGTCGCTACCGTGATGAACGCAATCTGACTCAATCGCCAGTACCATTGAACATGGCTGTCGTATCGCCAGAACTGGCATCAGGCAAAGTGTGGGTTCGTTATCCTGTTACTCCTGTGACCATTAATGAACCTGAAATCACGGCTTCTGTTAATGCAATTAGCGAAACGGTTGAAGAAAAAACAATACCTGCACAACAGGAAAAAGTTATTCTGATGCCATCAATCACAGAATCAGTGCCAACTACAGCAGTACCTCACGTTGAAATAGCAGAACTGAAAGTAGCTGAGCCACAAGACAGCATTACTCATTATGACAATGAAAAACCTGTTGTTGATAGCATTTCCATCGTGACACCAGTAGAGCCGGAATTAGAAAGCTCTAAGGTTTCGAAACCAGCTAGCGTGGAAGTCATCATCAATCATGATGAAAAACATTGGTCAGAAATTTCAAGAAATGAAGAGTCACACATTCTAGTATCACTAGATTCTGAAAAAATGCGTCACACAGTGGCTCCCATCGTTATGACATCGATTGTTGAACAGGAACATCATGAAGAACAGCCATCTGTCGCAACGGAAACATGTTCTAAGGCAGAGGATGTTAAAACGGAAGAGAAAAAAATTGTTGAGTCTTCGATTATCGTGGAAAAAAATCATCATGCTTATTCCCCAATGACGAAGGCACCAGCACCAGATATGATGACCAAGCCAGTGATTATCACTGAATGGCAACGCCCTGATTACCCATTCAAAGGCAAAGGTGGTGCAGGCGGACATTCTGCAACAAGTATTGCAACTTCTGCTATGTCTAAACCACAGCCATTTGAATAATTGGATACTGTGATTTGAATTAAATGGCTCCCCTGAACTGGGAGCCATTTTTTTACCTTATTCATAACAAAAACACAACAAAAACGAATTACCATTTAAGATAGTTAATTTTATGGAGAACTTCCCGTCTATGAAACCTTGGCTAATTTTTGGTGCTGGAAAAGGTGTTGGACACCATTTGGTCACTATTGCCCTAAAACAAAACCGCCCTGTCACAGCCCTAATTCGTAATACACAACAAGCTGCGGAACTCAGTGCAGCAGGAGTTAACGTAATACACGGCGACGCTTGTGACAGAGAAAGCATAGGAAAAGCGATTGCACAGGCAGGAAAAAATCCTGTTGTTTTCTCAACTATTGGAGGAGGCGATGCTGATCATCATGGGAATATGGCAATAATAGATGCACTGGAACAAGCTCAAATTTCTCGTATGTTATTAGTAACATCCATTGGATGTGGTGAAAGTTGGAAAACATTATCAGCACGGGCTAAATCATTATTTGGGCAATCTGTCAGATACAAGTCACTGGCTGAAAGTTACCTGCAAACCAGCACACTGGATTTTACAATCATTCGTCCTGGTGGTCTTACCGATCAACCTGGCACTGGACATTGCAAACGTTATCAAGAGGAAGTTCATGGTATGGTTAGCCGAGAAGATGTAGCAAAACAATTGGCACAAATGGCCGAAGATGAACAAACTTACTATCAAATTTATGCTTTAATTGATCCTGAACTCAAACCTCATTGGAACTCAAACTAAAAAACAACCACGCCATTAGGCGTGGTTAATACCTTTTCAAACAACTAAAACTTACTTAACTCCACCATCCATTGCCTTAAGTTTTTTGGATAACTCACGGCGTTCTTTAGATAGCTCGGCATTTTTGATGATATATTCATCAACACGCTCTTCATAATCACTGCGCATATGAGCAATAATTCCTTGAATATCTTCAATCGACATTCCTGGTTTTATGTAGTCACTCAGGTTATCAAGCAGAAGTACACGTTTTTGGTTATCTCGGATCTTTTTCTCATTGTCTACAATTTCGCGCTGTAATTTGTTTTTGCGACGAAATATACGCACAAACTCCAGTACATTTTGGAATGTTGGCTTATTTGTGTTGTCCATTTTTTACACCTTTTTAATCAGACCGATAATTTCTTATGCTAACTACACAATACAATTTCAAGTGGCGCATAGACAAGTCAGTTTCAACAATTTATTGATACAAACTACCTTTCAGATACATTTCTTAATCAAATTTCTTTTCCCATCTATCTGGTGAACAATAACCGTCACTGCCACGGTAAGTTTGAGTTTGGATAGCCATACGAACTGTTTCGCTCAAATCTTATTATGGTTTACCATGTATAACATGTAATTTAACGTCATCGAGAATGAGCGTTTTTGGTGTGCAGCCTAGCGAAGAGTTAGATAAATGTGATACCAATGGAAATAATAATTCATTGATTAGTAGTAATTAAATTGGCGATAGTGGAGAATACACAACCTTGAATACCAATAAAGAAAACCAAAGTTTCTACTTTCATGATTATGAAACTTTTGGTAAACATCCGGCCTTAGATCGCCCAGCACAATTTGCAGGAGTTCGCACTGACAGTGATTTCAATATTATTGAAGAACCTTTGGTAGTGTATTGTGCTCCCGCTGATGATTATCTTCCCGATCCTGAAGCTGTCATGATCACAGGCATTACTCCCCAGTTGGCATTGAAAAAAGGCGTTAATGAGGCCGAATTCGCCCGACAAATCCACGAAGCATTCAGCAAACCCAATACATGTATTCTTGGGTATAACAACATTCGTTTTGATGACGAAGTCAGCCGTAATATCTTCTATCGTAACTTTTATGATCCTTATGCCTATAGCTGGCAAAAAGGCAACTCTCGCTGGGATTTACTCGACGTATTACGTGCCTGCTATGCCTTGCGTCCAGAAGGCATTGTCTGGCCGGACAATGAAGATGGATTACCTAGCTTCAAACTAGAACATCTGACAAAAGCCAATGGTGTTGAGCATACTCATGCCCATGATGCCATGTCCGATGTTTATGCCACTATCGCAATGGCAAAACTGGTGAAAAAAGCTCAACCCAAATTGTTTGATTACTTTTTCCAGTTAAGAAATAAACAGAAAATCAGCAATCAAATTGATATCCCACAAATGAAACCCCTGGTTCATGTATCTGGCATGTTTGGGGTTCTGCGCAGCAATATTAGTCTTGTTGCCCCTTTGGCGTGGCATCCGAGTAACCGTAATGCGGTTATCATGTGCGATTTGGCTGGCGATATCACTCCACTGTTAGAACTCAGCGTAAATGAATTACGCGAGCGCTTGTATACCCGACGGGATGAATTACAGCCAGATCAAAGCCCAGTCCCCATTAAACTCGTACACATTAATAAATGTCCAATCATTGCGCCAGAAAATACCTTGCGACCAAAAGATGCAGAGCGAGTAGGATTAGATCGCAACCGATGTGAGCAAAATCTGGCTATCTTGCGCAATAATCCGCAAATCAGGGAGAAAGTTGTTGAACTGTTCTCCCATCCAGAAGCGTTCCCAGAATCTGATAATGTCGATACTAAGCTCTATAGCGGCTTTTTCAGCGATGCCGATAAAACTGCAATGGAAATTATCCGAGAAACGTCTTCCCAGAATTTGCCAGCCTTGGATTTAACATTCCAGGATGCACGCATTAAGCCACTGTTATTTCGCTATCGTGCGAGAAACTATCCAGCGACATTGGATTATGACGAGCAACAACGTTGGTTACGTCATCGGCAGGATACATTAACACAGGAAAACATCAGCCAATATCTTGCAGCTATTGAAGAACTTTTTATTGAATATCAATCTGATGAAGAAAAGTGTCGCCAGTTAAAAGCATTGGTTGATTATGCAATCCAAATAGCCGGGTAAAGATTTTATACAGCTACCCAATAAATAAAGAAAAAGACAAACACCAAGGTTTTGTCTTTTTCTATTTCTATTCCGTCATCAAAGTAAACTAATCATGTGAATGCCCGGCAATTTGACAACCACACTCTCCGCCCCAATTTTTCAGCTTTGAGGTTTTCCCAATTCCAGGATTTAAGGTATTAGTTGGATCAATCGCTTGATAGAAATGCTTAAGCTGTGGTTTAGCTTTATACAAGTGACCAACGTTATGTTCGGCAGGGTATTCAGCGCCGCGCTGATGCAAAATTTCCAGCATTTTTGTTTTCAATGCATGGATATCTGCCCCCTTTTTAACAATATAGTCCTGGTGGAATACATGGCACATAAAGTGCCCGTAATATAGCCGATGGACTAATGCTTTATTGATTGCGGCCGGCAAAGTTTCAAGCCATTCACGATCACTACGCCGCAAGGCAATATCCAATGCCAAAATATCTTCCACTTCATCGCTGTGAACAGCCTGGTAACGAATAGCGGCTCCTGCAGCTGCAAAACGATGTAAGAATGCCTTCGCCCCTTCTTCTGGAGTACAAGCAAAATACTCCCCATCAGCCTGCTTGAAGTAATTTTCCAGCCACTCACTCGCCTCTTTTATACCTTCACCTGACATTTTCAGCATTAAGTGATGTTCAAAACGATTTCGGTATTCTTTCAGGCGAGTGGGTAAATGGGAAGGTAATAAACGACTCAATCCCTGCATGACACGATCTGTTAAATGTGCTGGTAAAAATGGCACCTTACCTAAAATAGTGTCCATTCGTCCTTTCAAATCAAAAAACATTGGCATTTTATCTGTGCCTAGTTTATCAATCATAACAAAGGTGTCTTTTCCATATATTTCTGCGATATCAAATATATCCCGATGCATATACTCCCCAGCGACTGGCAAATGCTGAAAATTCGATAGAATATGACGCCGCAATTCTGTCAGTACTTCGGGTTGATTCGTGCCGATATAAAAAACCTGTGACGATGGCTCTGCCGGAAAAGTATCAAGTCGAACAGCAAAAACAACCAATTTACCCGCACAGCCAGAGGCTTCAAACAGCCTGCGTTCATCAGCATTAAACCGTGATGGCGTGTCTGCCTCAACATCCCGTACACGCTGTGAATATTCATGATCAGAAGCAACTCTGTCACTATGCTGAATATCTTCGGTTCGATAACGTTGCTCTTCCAGACAAGTCAAGATATCTTCAGGTTGATCACCCAACGATACTCCCAAATGGTTAATCAGTTCAGCTTCACCCTTCTCATTAACGCGGCCATATAGAGCCATTTCAGTATAAGCTGGCCCACGCTGAACCAAAGAACCCCCTGAGTTATTACAAATCCCCCCAATAACGGATGCACCAATACAGGACGAACCGATAACTGAGTGTGGTTCACGTCCCAATGGTTTTAATACTTTTTCTAAATGCCACAACGTACTACCAGGGAACGCAATAACTTGGTTCGTTGATTGAAGGACCTGAATTTTATCCATGCGTAAGGTACTAATAATGACAATATCGCGGTCATAATCATTACCACTCGGTGTTGATCCTTCCGTTAATCCAGTATTAGCTGCCTGCATCAAAATAATTTTGTCAGCTTCAACACAGGCTTTAAATACTTTCCATTGTTCTAATAATGAGCCCGGAAATACCACTGCAAGAGCATCCCCTTGTCCAGAACGAAAACCTTTGCGATAACGTTCCGTTTTTCGAGGTTCAGTGAGAATATGAGAAGATCCAACAATATTCGTGAGAGTGGCGATTAATCGTTGATTTTGGGGATTTCTAGCATCATTCATATCGTTCTCTTACCTTACTCGGGCCAGACAAACAGGCTTTTAATGAAATCAGGCATGGCAAATCATCTTATTATATGATGCTTTTTGATAAATTTTGTATGATTTATGCCCTTTTTTGCCATTTCAAATAAAAAACAGCACCCGAAAGTGCTGTTTTTTTTTAACAATAACAGAAGATTGGGGTACTTTCTGATTATGATTCAGTAAACTGCGGCATCGGTTGACGGAAGCTACGAGTCAGGAAAAACATGTAAATGAGACCAATGCCTCCCCATATCAAGCCTAACTCCATCGAATTTGATTCTAAATTCATCCATAAAACACCCACAGTTGCAGCACCAAGAAGTGGCAAGATCAAGAAGTTCAAGGTGTCTTTCAAGGTATTATTACGACGTTCACGAATATAGAATTGAGAAATCACCGATAAATTAACGAACGTAAAGGCAACTAACGCCCCAAAATTGATTAATGCCGTCGCAGTCACCAGCTCCAACCAACATGCTGATAATGCGATAATACCAACCAATATCACGTTAATGGCTGGAGTACGCCATTTAGGGTGAATATACGCAAATATTTTTTCAGGCAGTACGCCGTCACGTCCCATGACATAGAGCAAACGAGATACACCCGCATGTGCAGCCATACCAGAAGCCATTACCGTGACACTGGAGAATATGAGAATCACATATTGGAATAACGCACCAGCAACATAAAGTATAATTTCTGGCTGAGAAGCATCTGGATTTTTAAACCGAGAAATATCCGGGAAATAGAGCTGTAAGAAATAAGATACTGCAATGAAGATCATACCACCAATTAACGCAGTCAGGAAAATCGCTTTAGGAACAACCTTACCTGCATTTGGTGTTTCTTCCGACAAAGAACTAATGCCATCAAACCCAAGAAATGAAAAGCAAAGTATTGTCGCGCCAGTAATCATCGGAATTAATTGGGCTTCTTCTGATGTAAATGGCTGGATACTCAGTAACGTTCCTGCACCTTCTCCATTATAAACACCACGGATCATTAACCCAACAAGTATTACCATAACAACAATCTGGACAATCACAACGATGCTATTGATATTAGCAACGACATTGATGCCACTCAGATTGATGATTGTCATAAGTGCAGTCAACATGACTACAAAGATCCATGGTTCAATACCAGGGAACAAAGCCTGTAAGTAAATCTTTGCCAATAATACATTAATCATCGGCATCAACATATAATCCAGTAAAGAAGACCAACCCACCATAAATCCAAGATGGGGGCTCATTGATTTTTGTACGTAAGTATAAGCAGAACCCGCCGATGGAAAACGCTTTATTAATTTTCCATAACTTAGCGCTGTAAATAAAATTGCAGTTAATGCAATAGCATAAGATGTCGCAACATGCCCACCGGTCAAACCAGAAACAATTCCAAATGTATCAAAAATAGTCATTGGCTGCAGATAGGCAAGCCCCATCATGACTACTTGAAACAGAGTCAGTGTTCTTCTCAGCTGAACGCGGTTGTCAGAACCAGCTTGGTTAATACCAAGTGCAGTAGGAGTGGTGGTATTATGCAACATGAGCGAAACCTCCCATAACTTCGATCTGGGTACTGATACAACTACTTAATCGATAGTTACTGGGCAGACTTCGCTTCTGTCTATAAACAGAAAAGAAAGAAGAATTGGTGAACGGTGAATTGACAGAGGGCAGTGCCCCATAGTCATCGTTGCAGCAACGAGCGCCGATTGGCACAAGTGCAAAAGAGAATAATTGCTCCATATTTGCATTCCTCAGTACAGCAACCCCGTTTCAATTATGGTTGCTTGTGGTCAATATCGATCCGGAACAGAATCCGGCCTCTTGGTGTTGTAAAAAATAATTCAAAGCAAAAAAAATAACTGATGCATATTTACGCACCAGTTATTTTTAGTGCACGCATTTTGCACTTCAAGTCCAGAAATAGCAAGTGCGATAACACTAAAAATTTACTATTTTTTACGACACTACAGAGCCTTATGGAGTAGGCTCTTACTGAGTTAGTGCTGAAACCAAATGCTACCAGATCCGTTGATTGGCCTTTGATAAGTTTTTAGCACAGAGGAAAACTATTTACCATTTTATTACGATTTTCTGATAGCAAAAAAATCATCCCATCATGACAAAATTGATGACGGGATGATTCTATATGATGTCCGAATGTTAAGTATAATGACTAATATTTATAAGAAAGAAAAATATTAATTAAAAATCATAATTAATGCCGATGTGGTAGCGACGGCCATCCAGAACTGCATCATGAGTTTCTTCAGTTACTCGTTTGTCAAAAACATTGTAAACTCCACCTGACAAGCGTAGATTTTTATTCAAATTATAAGTTACCCCTAGATCGACAAAAGTATAAGAAGGAGCTCCATCTCTCATACTAGAGCGATATTGATAATTCTTTGTTTTACTGCGGAAATTAATACGTGTCCATGTATCTAATTCAGATAACGGCTGCCAGGTTAAGGTTGCATTTGCCATATGTGTTGGCATTTTGTTTAATGGCTGACCTTTAAAATTACCACTTTTTTGCTCAGAATCGGTATAAGTATAGTTTGCTGCCAATGATAAACTTTCAACAATATTCCAAAAGGTAGAATAGAATTATTTAAACAATATGGATAACCGACACATACCCGCAATACAGGAATAATTAAATTATTCCTGTCAGTGCTATATTTATTAAATTTCACTTTAATTGTATTAAAATGAATTATGGTTTTTATTATTCTAACTTACGAATTCTGTCACCAAACCATCAATTAATACTTGCGGTATACCCTGAGAACAACGTTCAATTCGGCCTTTAATACCATAAACTTCCGCTAAACTGCTTGGTGTAATAACTTGCTCAGGTTTACCTTCAGAAATTAACTTACCTTTTTTTAGCATTAATACATGGTCACCATGACGTAATGCTATATTAATGTCGTGAACAACAACAATCGTAATAATATTACGACGGCGCGTTTCATGTGCAACTAAATCCATTACATGGTATTGATAATTTAAATCCAGTGCACTTAATGGTTCATCTAATAATAATAACGTCGGACGACGGATTAACGATTGAGCCAATCCAACTAACTGTTTTTGACCACCAGATAATTGATCCAAATAGCTGAGTGCTAAATGTTCAATACCAAGCTGGCGTAATAGCTCCATGACTTCTTGTTCACATTGGCTATTGCTCACACCACCTGATGCTCGTTGAGCAACAATCACCGATTCCAATACATGAAGATGTACACCTGCCGGTAATGTTTGGGGCAAATAAACGACGTTTTGGGCACGTTGGGCAAAATTCATCTTCATCAAATCCTGCCCATCCAACAGCAGTTCGCCACTGGCTTTATTCAATCCCGCCAGCGAACGCAGAAGCGTGGATTTACCACAACCATTCGGCCCCAACAATACCGTAATTTGACCACGAGGCAATGTGTTGACATCCAGATTTTCGATCACGGAATGCTTTGGATATCCCGCCGTCAGGCAATTGATTTTTAATCCCTGGCTCATACATTTCCCCTATGGCGTAAGATTATGCTAAGGAAGAAAGGTACACCAACCAACGATGTCACTATCCCAACTGGGATAATAATGCCCGGTATCAGATTCTTAGAAGCAATGGAAGCTATGGATAAAACTAATGCACCAATCAACGCACTCGCAGGCAAGAAGAAACGGTGATCTTCACCAAACATCATTCTGGCGATATGAGGAGCCACCAATCCAATAAAAGCAATAGGACCAACAAACGCAACTGCCAATGCCGTCAGAATACTAATACGCAACAATGTTCCCAAACGAAGGCGGCTAATATTGATTCCAAAACTGATAGCTCGATCTTCTCCCAGACGCAGTGCGGTCAATTTCCAAGAATTGCTCAATGAGAGAGGCATAATGATAGAGAAAACTAATACCATAATACCCAGTTTTTCCCATGTCGCCCTGGCAAGGCTACCCATTGTCCAGAAAACCAGCCCCTGTAAGGTATCTTCCGTAGCGATAAATTGCATCATCGAAACTAACGCCTCGAAAGTAAACACCATCGCAATTCCGAACAATACAACGCCTGAGGTTGCAACTCTTGTCCAACGGGTAATGCCATCAAGCATTAAAGCAGCCAAAAATGCAAAGAGAAAAGCGTTTACGGAAATAAACCACTGATCCGGTATCCCTGGAATGCCAATACCAAGCACAATGGCTAATGCTGCGCCAAAAGAAGCTGCATTGGAAACCCCCAACGTAAATGGGCTGGCTAGTGGGTTATTCAGGATTGTTTGCATTTCAGCACCAGCCAGTCCCAGTGATAGGCCGATCACTACCGCCATCAAGGCATAGGGTAATCGAATATCCCAAACAATCACCCGTGTTGCTGCATTAACACTTTCTGGTGAAAATAGTGTTTGCCAGAGGGTTTGCAGCGATAACCCTGATGGTCCCATTGTAAAATCCAGTACAACAGAAATGCCAATCGCCAAGACGATGAATAATATCCATGCAATACGTCGGCGTAGGATATGACGATAATGTGCTTTTATCTCGCACTCACTCAATTGTTTTTTCACCATTGGCATAGGCTCGGTAGTGACGCTCATTTTTATTACCTGTTACTGCTTATTTCTCGCTGACCCAATATGTACCTACCGGTTCAATAGCCAAGAATTTATCGTGAAGTTCTTTCAATGTTTGTTGCGGATTTAAATCAGCGAATTTTTCAGGATAGAACCATTTAGCAAAAACTTGTGTAACAACAACATTATAAGGAGAGTTATAGTAGTGATGCCAAATAGCATAGCTACGCCCTTCTTTCACGGCAGTTAAGTTATTGATGCCTTTGCGTTCAGTGACTTCTTTCAAGCCAGCACGGGCAGTATCGGCAGAAGTTTTGGCTCCCATTTTGATCCCTCCATCTTTGTCACCAGGATCTTGCGCACCGCTTGCGATGTAAATATAAGGGTCTTCAGCAATGACTTTTTCCAGATTCATTGTTCCCAAAGGAGAAGGCAGTACTTCTTTAGCGATGTTTTTGCCTCCAGCCAAGTCAATGAAGTTCCCCATATTGCCGTTACCTGCTGTACCACAGCAATCTTCACTAAAACCTGCTAGAAGCTCAATAAATACAGAAGGCTTCTCCGTGTTTGGTATACGATCCGTAATATCGGTTACCAATTTAAGATTTTTTTCATAAAAATTAGCGTAAGCATTAGCTTGCTCTTCACGATGCAAAATTTTGCCCAGCATACGGATGCTAGGTAATGTATTTTTCAAGGGATCATTGCGGAAATCGACAA
Source organism: Xenorhabdus ehlersii (assembly GCF_003610465.1). Classification (GTDB taxonomy): domain Bacteria; phylum Pseudomonadota; class Gammaproteobacteria; order Enterobacterales; family Enterobacteriaceae; genus Xenorhabdus; species Xenorhabdus ehlersii. The sequence continues at coordinate 820,528 of NZ_RAQI01000002.1, forward strand.
AAACAACAGGTACACCCGCTTTTTCCAACTGTTTCACCAATTCACTGTTTTTTCCTGGACCATGTCCAGACAGACCAAAAATGGCAACGTCAGGATTGAGTGTAAGCACTTTCTCGGAGCTGACACTATCAGCGCTAGTGTTACCAATCAGAGGGATATTATCAATTTCAGGAAATTTAGCTTTATAAATAGCGTAAGTTTGCGGGTCCAGTTTACGGAAATCACCTTGCCAACCAGCGATACGAGCCAGAGGTTTATCTCCTTCCAATATAGCAACAGAATGGAATAGACGACCTTCACCCAACAAGATACGATTGACTTCCTCTGGCACCTCAACAGTACGTCCAGCAACATCAGTGACTGTTTCAGCCCAAGATGCAAAACTTGCCATCATGGCAGAACCCGCCATTAGACTGATACTCATACTTTTCACGACTGCTCGAAATACAAACTTCACTTTAATTAGCCTCTTCATACAACAATTGTGCTGCTAACAATAAAGCAAATAAGAATACTTATCAATGCGATTGGAATGGTATAACCGAAATTTACCATCGATATTCTTTCCCTGATTCCCTGAAAAATAAAAACTGCCAATTCCATCACAGAATAGGCAGTTTTTTGTAAAACAAAATCAATAACACTTCAATTAATAATTATCAGATTATTGATAATTAGTTAACAAATCATTCTTTATCGGTATATTTGAATGCTGGAAATTCCATCTCACTGTATTTAACAAAGCGAGTTTTCTTTTTCAGCTTGTAACTAAGCCAAATCAGCAGAAATAACGGAATGCCAATGTAGGTCGCGGTCACTCCGTACCAGTCGATCTTATCTTGCAAAAATGCCTGATAATTTTGGCCCAACGTAATAACTAAACATAAGATAAAGGCAAAAATCGGCCCAATCGGGAAGAAACCTGAGCGATATGGCAGATCATTGATATCCAAACCTTGGGCGACATAGCCTTTGCGAAAACGGTAATGGCTGATTGCAATTCCGAGCCATGCAATAAATCCAGTCATACCTGAGGTATTCAATAACCACAAATAAACTGTTTGGTTACCAAACATGGAGCTAAGAAAACACAATCCTGCAACCACGGTCGTAACATAAAGTGCATTACGCGGAACACCACCTTTAGACAGATGACTAAAAATTTTCGGTGCTTTACCTTCTTTTGCCAGTGTGTATAGCATACGGGTAGAAGCATACATCCCTGAATTTCCCGCTGACAAAACAGCAGTTAATATCACCGCATTCATTATTGCAGCCGCTGATAATAAGCCAGCATTTTCAAATACCAGCGTAAATGGACTAACACTGATATCTTTCACGCCATTGTGCAACAAATTGGGATCAGTATAAGGGATGATCAGGCTGATGATTAAAATCGCAAACACATAGAACAATAAGATACGCCAAAATACTTTGCGCACAGCACGAGGGATATTTTTTGCTGGATCTTTCGACTCCCCCGCGGTAATACCTATCAGCTCTGTCCCTTGAAAAGAAAAACCGACAATCATTGCCACCCCGATCATGGCTGCAAAACCACCCGCAAAAGGAGCATCACCAACTCCCCAATTATGCCAACCTGCACCTTCAGCGCCTTTCATGATGCCGGCAATCATTAAAATGCCAACGGTAATGAACACAATAACCGTGGAAACTTTGATCAAAGAGAACCAATATTCTGCTTCACCAAATCCTTTGACGGAAATGAAGTTCAACAAAAAAATCAGGGCAAGAAACAACGCACTCCATACCCAACCAGGAACATCATTAAACCAGTACCCCATTACCAGTTGCGCAGCGACAAGGTCAACCGCAATCGTCACCGCCCAGTTGTACCAGTAGTTCCATCCCAAAGCGAAGCCAAAACCCTCATCAACATATTTGGAACCATAAGTTGAAAACGATCCTGAAACTGGCATGTACGCTGCCAATTCGCCTAAGCTGGTCATCAAGAAGTAGACCATTAGGCCAATTAATGCATAGGAAAGTAAAGCCCCACCAGGGCCAGCCTGAGAAATTGTTGCGCCAGAAGCAACAAATAATCCCGTGCCAATTGATCCACCTATGGCAATCATTGCCATATGTCGTGCTTTTAATTCACGGCGCAGGGTTGTCGGAGCCTGATCCCGTGGCATACTTTCTTCGCGAGACATTCTATTCCTATATCATTTAAAATAAATTTAATGCGGAATTGTAACAAATCCTCGTCTCCAGAATAGCAACGATTCGTGGTTATAAGATACCTTCATAATCCACAACCAATTATTAGCTACACGATTATATTCTCAATATTAGTTACAATAACTCAGTAACTTCCGTAACGCATTGGATATATGTTTTTGACGATGGTAAATCAGGTACAAGGTGCGATTGAGGCTACGTCCAGGAATAACAAGTTCAGATAATGTGCCATTTTTCAATTGTTCCTGGACAACTCGCCGTGAAAGACAACTGATTCCCATTCCATATTGAACAGCATGTTTGATGGCTTCTGAATTACCCAGCTCCATCGCAATATTGAATCTCGGCATTTGTGAGAACAAAAGATGATCCAAGATTTCTCTTGTTCCTGAACCTTTTTCTCTCAATATCCAAGGCGCTTTGATCAAATCTTCCAAGCTCAGCTCACCTTGCAACAGCGGGCTTTCTGGAGAGGAAAAAACGATCAACTCATCTTTCATCCATGGTTGTGTGATCAACTCAGGATTGTGACACAATCCTTCAATCAATCCCAAATCAACACGAAACTCAGCAACTGCCTTAATTACATCTCCAGTATTACTGATATTCAATTCCAATGGTGTCTCAGGGTAATCCTGACGGTATCTCGCCAGCATTTCAGGCAACATATAATTGCCAATCGTGCTGCTGGCCGCTAACCGCAATGCGCCCAATTCAAGTTTGAAAAGCTGTTCCACTTCACCAGCCTGTTCAAGTAATGCCAATGCCTTAGGATAGAGCAAACGCCCATGTTCATTAGTGACCAGACGTTTTCCGACTCTATCAAACAGTTGTACTCCCAACTGTCCTTCAAGATCTGTCAGTGAAGCACTCACCGCAGATTGTGATAACGCTAATTGCTGAGAAGCCTGTGTCGTTGAACCACTTTTCAGAACTTCTGCAAAAATCTCCAGTTGTCTCAGAGTGATACGCATATGGCCTCACGGGAAGTGAAATAAAAGGAAAAGATAGTCTTGATTTTAGACAGTATTACGCAACTTAACAAAAGTCACCCTTATTTAATCTATTTTAGTGTTTATATGTATAAATATTATCAATTTTATTAATTTATAAATCTTCCATATGCTTATTCCTAAAACGCATAAGCTAATAGAGTCGCCACTATGTCTGAAAATCAAGTAGAGGAATTTACCAAAGTCCACCAGAATACCGCATTAAAATTAATTCCCGGTATCCTATTAGCCGCAGTCCTGACGGCAATCGTCATCTATATCGGGACTATTCCTTGGCTTATAAATATGGGATTGGGTGTCCTGACACTTGCCATCTTATTGGGGATCATTATCGGCAATACTCTGTATCCTCTCTTAAAATCCACCTGTGATAGCGGTATCCATTTTTCCAAACACTACCTACTGCGAGCAGGTATCATTCTTTATGGATTTCGCCTGACTTTCCAACAAATCACAGATGTTGGCGCAACTGGAGTATTGATCGATATCATCATGCTTTCATCAACATTTTTTATGGCATTATGGATTGGGCGTACTTTTTTGCAACTGGATAGCCAAACCGTGGTCCTAATTGGTGCAGGAAGCAGTATTTGTGGTGCCGCTGCGGTTATGGCAACAGAACCCGTTGTCAAAGCCCCTGCCAGCAAAGTTACTGTCGCCGTCTCTACAGTCGTTATTTTTGGTACACTGGCAATCTTTATTTATCCGTGGATTTATCAACTCAATACCCACTACCAGTGGTTTAATTTTACTCAGGAAACATTTGGTATTTTTTCGGGTTCAACTGTTCATGAAGTAGCCCAGGTTGTTGCTATTGGGCATGCGTTAGGAAACGATGCCGAAAATGCAGCGGTTATCAGTAAAATGATCCGCGTTATGCTATTGGCACCTTTTCTATTATTGCTTTCCGGCTACTTCAGCCGCGTGGAAAGTAAAAATTGTAATGCCCATCCCCAAAAATCCCCAATCACTATTCCGTGGTTTGCTGTATTCTTTATTGCCACTGCGGGTTTCAATTCTTTTCATCTATTACCTGAATCCCTTGTTGATCATATCGTTGCTGCTGATACCATCATGCTGGCAATGGCCATGGTTGCTTTAGGGTTAACCACCCATATCAGTGCTATTCGCCAGGCTGGGGTTAAGCCTATCTTGTTGGCCCTTATTTTGTTTATCTGGCTAGTCGTGGGAGGATTAATCGTCAATCAGGGCATCCATCATTTATTGCGCTAATTTAGAATGAAGGAATATTAAATTGACTTTTGCTGCCAAAATTTTATCAATCAGGTGAACAATGCCATAATGACGAAAACACAGGAGAAAATAAGATGAAATTTGTTGGAGCCCATGTAAGCGCTTCGGGCGGTGTTGATCAGGCAGTGATCCGTGCTCATGAATTAAATGCAACGGCATTTGCCTTGTTCACGAAAAACCAGCGCCAATGGTATGCCCCTCCGCTATCGACAGATGTCATTGATCAATTCAAAGCGAACTGTGAACGTTACGGTTATGGTAACCGACAAATTCTTCCCCATGACAGCTACCTAATTAACCTTGGCCATCCTGAAGCAGACGGTCTGGAAAAATCCCGTGCAGCGTTCCTTGATGAAATGCAGCGCTGTGAACAGTTAGGCATTGACCTGCTGAATTTCCATCCGGGCAGCCATCTCAACAAAGTTGACATCGATAAATGTCTCACCCGTATTACGGAATCCATTAATATTACGTTGAATAAAACACAAGGTGTCACTGCCGTTATCGAAAATACCGCCGGACAAGGCACCAATCTTGGTTTTAGATTCGAACAACTGGCGGCAATTATTGACGGTGTCGAAGACAAAACCCGAATTGGAGTCTGTATTGACACCTGCCACGCTTTTGCGGCTGGTTACGATTTACGCACTGAAAAAGATTGCGATGCGACTTTCAAGGCATTCGATGAAATCGTTGGATTAAAATATCTTAAGGCCATGCATCTAAATGATGCTAAAAGTGAATTTTCCAGCCGTGTTGACCGACATCACAGCCTTGGTGAAGGCAATATCGGTAAAACACCTTTCAGCTATATCATGAAAGATGACCGTTTCAATGGTATTCCCCTGATTCTTGAAACGATCAATCCAGATATTTGGGCTGAAGAAATTGCCTGGCTAAAATCCCAGCAAAGTTAATTACCTGACTGAAATTAACTCGATCTTTGCCATCATTGATGCAAGTTCAGTGCGGCTTTTAATCCCGACATTCGGCTGGCTAACCGTGAGTGCAGAAACTGCGGTCGCCAGACGCAATGTGTGTTCGCTGGATTCTCTCATCAGCAAACCATAGACCAATCCTCCGACCATAGAGTCCCCTGCCCCAACGGTGCTGACTACTTCACAATGTGGTGGTTTTGCCAACCATGAACCAGAGGCATTGACCCATAATGCTCCCTGCTCTCCCAGTGAAATAACAACGTGGGCGATCCCTCTATTACGCAATTCATGAGCTGCATCAATAACGCTATCCAAATCCGGCAATGGCTTACCTGCCCAAATCTCCAATTCATGACGATTAGGTTTTACCAGCCAAGGTAATGCTTTTAGGCCAGCAACAAGAGCTTCACGGCTGCTGTCGAAAATAACGCAGGGACAAGACTGTCGTAATTGCATCATCCAATCCGCAAATGATTCTGCTTTGATCCCTTCGGGCAAACTACCACTGACAACAACCATATCGAACTGCCCCAGCCATGTCAGAGAATCACTGACAAACCGATTCCATTCTTCTTCTGTCACATGGAAACCAGAAAAATTGAAATCTGTCACTTCACCTTGTTTTTCAGTCAGCTTGACATTAATACGCGTTCGTCCAGAGACTAGATGAAAACGATTTACCATCTTGTTTTCGCTAAAAAACTGCTGAAACCCGTCCTGATTCTCTCGTCCCAGAAAACCACTGACAGTAACATCAATGCCTAAGTCACGCAGTACCTTCGCGACATTGTTTCCTTTGCCAGCAGCGTGAAGCCCTGCCGTCTGTACACGGTTAACATTTCCCTTAACAATATCTGGGCATAAGCCAACTAAATCATAAGCTGGATTTAAGGTAATTGTGGCAACTCGACGGCTCATCTTGCCCGGTATCTCCTGAATAAACAGTCATAAGTAACATTAAATTTTATCTGTTATTTATAACATCAAAATTGAATCGTTTCAGTTAAAATTACAACCCGATCGATCATTGTGTTAACGCAACCTAAAAGTAAGAATATGCAACGGAATAATTTCTTATTAGATGACTAAAATCAATCTGAACCAAAGTAAGTAGTTACTAGCCGGAGGAATATATCAGTGTCAGTCGTTGTCGGAGTGGGTGTCATCAACTCCCTACAGGCAGGTTTTCTCAGATAACCTGCTCTACCTTTATATGCAAAATGCGACAAAAGAAATTTAATTATTTTTCTTAATTATTTGTTTACACATATAATTTATTTATGTATCGTTGCGCTAGTACAAAGTAACACCATTCATCAGGGAGTCTATATGACCATTGAGGTAACGCAAAATTTGAAACGCCCCTCTATATTTGGTGGCGCTATGATCATTGCCGGTACTGCTGTCGGCGCAGGTATGTTTTCCATTCCGATTGTCACATCAGGTGTCTGGTTTACAGGATCAATCATTTTGCTGTTGTATACCTGTACATGCATGTATTTCTCTGGTCTGATGATTCTGGAAGCCAATATGAATTACCCTACTGGTTCCAGTTTCCATACTGTTACCAAGGATTTACTAGGCAAAGGCTGGTGTTCTCTCAATGACTTATCCATTGCCTTCGTTCTGTATATATTAACCTATGCTTATATTTCAGCAGGTGGTTCAATACTTTCTCACAATATCGAGAGCATTATTCCGCTACCTCAATCAATAGCTGGATTATGTTTTGCCTTTATTGTTGCCTTTATTGTTTGGGTATCGACTAAGGCAGTAGATCGCTTAAGCACTATCTTGATAGGTGGCATGGTGATTACCTTTATTATGTCTGTCGGCGGTATGTTTACCGAAGTTAAGCCAGCTATCTTATTTGATCAAGCCAATACCAATTCAGACTATTTACCCTATGCTTTAATCTCCTTGCCTTATTTGCTAGCCTCATTCGGCTATCACGGTAACGTTCCGGGGCTAGTTAAGTATTACCATAAAGACAGTAAAGCCGTCACACACAGCTTGCTATACGGGACATTAATAACGTTAGCGATTTACATATTATGGCAGTACGTCATTCAGGGAAATATTCCACGTGAAGTCTTTAAGCAAATCATTGCTGATGGGGGTAATATTGGTAACCTATTGCAGCAGATGGATAATACTTCTGATAATACGACAATAACCCAATTCTTAAATGCCTTCTCATATATGGCTTTAGCGAGTTCATTCTTAGGCGTATCATTAGGATTGTTTGATTATCTGGCAGACTGCTTTAAATTTGACGATACTCGCAATGGTCGTTTTAAAACAGCACTGATTACATTCGTTCCTCCGACTATATTGTCACTCATTTTTCCAAACGGTTTCCTATACGCAATCGGTTTTGCTGGACTGGCAGCAACCATTTGGGCAGTTATTGTTCCGGCTTTAATGGCCCGAGCAAGCCGTAAACGCTTTCCAACATCCAGCTATCGGGCTCCAGGCGGTAATTTTTTGATTGTCTTTGTTATCCTATTCGGTTTGATAAATGTGCTAGCACACATTCTCTCTTTGTTTGATTTGTTGCCAGTTTATCGTTAATGTTTTCCTTCCACCCCAGTATTTTTACTGGGGCATTCATTCACCTCTTGCCTAATAGGCCAACTGCGAGTAATTTTGTCGCCATTTAAATATTCATTCCACTATTTCCTTGTTTCTACGGAAGGTATCTATGGCTAAAGCCAATGAAATTAAGCGCGGCGCTGCAATCAACTACAATGGAAAGCTATTATTAGTTAAAGACATCGATATTCAATCACCCAGCGCACGCGGCGCCAGCACGCTATATAAGATGCGTTTTACTGACATTCGTACCGGTCAGAAAGTGGAAGAACGTTTCAAAGGTGATGACATTCTTGAAACCATCACATTGACCCGCCGTAGCGTAAGTTTTTCCTATATTGATGGTGATGAATATATCTTTATGGATGACGAAGATTTCACCCCTTATCACTTCAAAAAAGATCAAATCGAAGAAGAACTGCTATTTATTCCCGAAAAAGGTTTACCAGGAATGCAGGTCCTGACAATGGATGGGCAATTGTTAGCGCTTGAATTGCCTCAGACTGTTGATATGGTCATTGAAGAAACATCACCAGGTATTAAGGGTGCATCAGCGAGTGCTCGCACTAAACCGGCTAAAATGAGTACAGGATTGACTATTCAAGTTCCTGAATACTTGAGTTCTGGTGAAAAAATCCGCATTCATATTGCAGAGCGTCGCTATATGGGACGTTGTGACTAATTCTTTATCCTTAAATATGAGTTGCTCTTTTGACGAGAATAACACTCGATGCAAAGAGCAACTCATCATCTTTGAAGTTAGAAGTAATCCACATTAACAATTGCCACACGTTTCTGATTATCAGTCCACTTCACTCTGGAAACACCTATGTTACCAGGAAGCATAACATCGCCTTTCGTTTTGTGAATTGAAATGATGTGTTTAACAGTGAGATTTTTACCTAATCGATAGCAAGAGATGTTAGCTTGAGTGTTCGATATAACAACTTGACATCCTGGATCAACAATCGCACCTGAAAACCGAATGATTCCTCCTTTAGATTCGGCATATCCATAAGAAAGCCATGAAACCAATAAACAACTCATTAACAGCTTAAGATAATTTTTCATGGTTACCTCACTTTCGTTTTTCCATTAACTAAAACTCAGCTACCTTTTATTCCTTCATCTCCATAATAACTATTTCACGTAAGAAAAATACGACATTGAGAACTTTTATTGATAAATATCAAAAGTAATTTTTTAATTAAAAAATAGGCACACTATTTTTATTGATTAATTAACAAAACTGTTATTAATAATCATTATTAGAACTAAATCACAGATAAGTTTATTGATTTTATTTTATATTATATTATTTAGCTAAAATAAATAATTATTATACTTTTATGTAACATTTAATGATAAGTTATAGTAACAATACCCAATTTCTTATTTTTTCCGACCCATTTTATTTCTTCTGTTCCAATATGTTTTTCAATAGATAATGGAGTCTTTCTATCCTTTTGATATTCTATGTTTTTTTCTTTAATTAACTGTTTACCATTATACCAGCAGACCATTTCAGTATGCTCTTTATCCCAATTAAGTTGGCATGGAGACTCAACGATAGCACCATGGAAGTAAATAGTTCCAGAACTGGAGGATGATGAAGAATTCGCCATTACAGGATAATAAGATAAAGACATGAACAAAAAAGTCGTCATTTTTCGTAACATTCGCAACATAAGCATTCAACCTCCACGACAAGTGTTATTATCTTTTTTTCAACTTTAGCCCCGCGCTAATTTGAAAACCAGATAATGGTGTAACGCTCTGCCATATAACGATATAACGTCAAATGAAACTTTTTCTTTATACTTTTTGTTAACTCGAACCACAATTCGATATAATATTCTGATAAGTTAGAATATGATAAAATCAATTGATAGTTATTTAATAATAGTCAGGCGCTGACATTGCATCAAATATATATTATCGGTACTGCCGTGGGGTTTTAGCTATTTTTCCGATATCATAAAACTATTTACATATTTGACAACAATAAAGTTTAGCGATGAACTATACAAATATACTGATATAACCACACCTTAACCACGGCATCTGATGGTGATTACGCTTTCTCATAAATTTTGTTATAGTCCCTTCCCAAGTTAATTTGTCTACCAAACTCCACTTTACGTGTTAAATAGGTATCTCATGACTCGCAGTCACCCGTTTGCTATATTTATTCTCAATATCCTTGGTATTGCTCTGTTTCTCTCATGGTATTTGCCTGAGAATCACGGCTTTTGGTTCCATCTTGATTCCGCTATTTTTTATTTTTTTAATGAAAAATTATTACCAGATTCGAAATTTTCCCTATTTGTCGCTATCGCGAATGTTAGGGCATTCGATGTCATATCACTTTTATGCATGGGCTTACTTTATTACAGCGCATTTCGCAAACAGGATCACGTCGGCAAGCGCCGACTTTTCATGATTGGTTTAGTCATGCTTATCTCTGCCGTTATCATTAATCAAATAGGCCATCAAATTCCCGTCAGCCGACCAAGCCCAACGCTGACATTTGAAAATGTTAATCGCATAAACGAAATGACCAGTTGGCATACAAAAGATTCCTCCAAAGACAGTTTCCCTGGTGATCACGGTTTAATGCTCTTAATTTTCAGCAGCTTCATTCTGCGTTATATCTCCCGCAGTGCATTCTGCATTGCTCTACTGATTATGGTCGCTTTTGCTCTTCCCCGTATTATGGCAGGTGCTCACTGGTTTACAGATATTGCAGTAGGTTCTTTATCTTTAACATTGATCGGCATGAGCTGGATATTACTAACCCCATTAAGTGATATTATGGCAGCATGGCTAGACAAAAAATTACCGCATATTAAACGCGATAATTAAGCTCATAATATTGAGGAGATGCCTGTTATCTCCTCAATACCATCTCATATTTACCAAAACAGTATAAAATAGTAACAAATCATTCTAACCTATTAGTTCTTAATCTAATTTTTTGTAAAGAACTCTTTTTGTCTCTCGCTTTTTACTAATGATTTCAGTAATCTTTCCTGCGTCCTGTTTATTAAAATAATATGTTTTGTAAAGATAATAATAAAACGTGTTGCTTAGCACACTTTATGGACAGAAAATTTGTTAATTCACCCTACTCTGACTAGGCTTTAGAACATTTAGTGTTTTCATGGTGGTGATAAATCACGTCAAGGACTGCAAGGAAAAATCAATAAATGGTTAAATCTAAACCAACACTGAGATACATCTTGCGGCTGATCCCCGCAATTATAGCCGCAGTAGCACTGACCGCATGTAGTTCGCCAGATTCTAACCTACGCAATAAACAAACTGAGACGCCTGCAGTAAACACGGGAAAGCATTATTTACTGCAAGCATCTCAGGATGAATTTGAAACTCTGGTCAACAAGTTAGATATTAAGTCTAAAATACTCAATCAATACGCTGACTGGAAAGGTGTAGCCTATCGGCTTGGTGGAAATACCAAACGCGGTATCGATTGTTCTGCTTTTGTGCAACGTACTTTTCATGATCAATTTGGTATGGAGTTACCACGTTCCACATTAGAACAACAAAATATAGGACAAACCATTAGTCGCTCTAAATTGCGGGCGGGTGACTTGGTACTGTTTAAGACAGGGGTTCGCAGGCGCCATGTCGGTATCTACATCGGCAATAATCAGTTTGTCCATGCTTCAACCAGTAATGGGGTTATCGTTTCCAAATTGACCGATACTTACTGGAGTAAACGCTACTATGGTGCAAGGCGGGTGTTATCAGATAACATAGAAGCCTCGATTTGACCGACACCTAACGTGTTTTATGACTGAATTTTCCCTTGCAGGCATTAAAAAACGCTTCTATTTAAGAAGCGTTTTTTATCAATGGGTAAAATCATAGTGGATACAGCGCAGTTATATTTTCTGCAATTGCAGCGCCTAACGTCTTTAAACGACATATCACTGCACTCTCATCTTCCTTAGCAAAGAACAAACAGGGTTCTCCTTCCCATTCAATCACAGCACTCGGTATCTGCATATCAGCAATAGACTGATTTATAACATGCAAAATTTCCCGTGCTTCTTCGCCTTCATGGCTTAATAATTTCAGCCCCATTAGGCTATTTCCTAAATCTGTATCTTCTGCTGGCAAAATCTCAACTTTTGTACCAACGAAGCCAGTTGACCACCGATAACTTTGCGGCAGTCTGTGTACTACCGAAAGTTGGATATTATTCACGTATCATTCCTATCAGAAACAACATTAATACATCTAACCACCAGCTGTAGATTATCGATTCGTCAAAACCGAATAACCACCCAACAAAAAAGTAAATAAAAGGTTAAAATAAAAATCGTGTTACTGCACTTACTTCACTTCCTACTTCAAAAAAAGTGCGACCCAGCTCGCATTTTATATATATTTATACTGTTTAGGTAAAAAATTCAACTTATTTTTATGCAAAACAGCAACCTTTAATTCAAGATTTATTTACATATTTGTTTCTTTCAAACGTCATCGCGTGCCAATAAAACCACAATCTTTTTATTTACAATAGGTTAAATAATGATAACCCTATAACCTTTCATAGTCATAAAATCATTATGTAAAATTAACAAAAAAGCAACATTCCAGCACTAACTGGATATGATAGTATTAAAAATTTCCTACATTTTTTGATGATTACTCGATATTTCCTGTTTATCAGGTTAATCAATAACCCTCTAAAGGCTCAGAGCACTTTAGGAAAAACACTTAAATAAATATTTTTTTATTCGCTACCAGAAAAAAGAACATCCGATAATAAACAAAAGGCCATCCCCCTATCGGCAGATGGCCTCTAAAAATATTTTATGCCTGAGCTTGATTACTCTCAGAGCATGACTATTTATGATGCTGATTATTTATACGACTTACTGTGTGCATAGATAATAAGCATCATTGCTAATGTCACGCATAATGCCATTGAGCCTACCATCGGCCAAGCATTCTCCTCAGGCAATAGAGACAAAATAGCGCCCACCGATGCAGCAATACTAAAACGGATAGTTCCTGCTAGTGAAGAAACGGTTCCGGCCATGTGGGGATAATCGTCCAACACAACAGCCATAGTGTTAGACGTAATCATGGAAATTCCGCTGATATAAATGGCAACCCCCATAACCAGAGAAATAAATCCCAGATCAAACAGGGTACTAAACAGTAGCCATAAGCCCACGACAAATTGAACAAACAGACCAATATGCAACATTTTTAATGGGCCATATTTACGTACACACTGGCTATTGATAGTTGCCATGATGAACAGAAAAATAATATTCAGCCCAAAATAGTAACCAAAATGCTGCGCAGGTACACCGTTCAGTTTGATGTACACAAATGCACCAACACTGAGAAAAGAGAACATTCCAGCAAAGGAGAAACCACTAGCTAAGATGTAGCATAGTACCTGGCGTTGCCGAAACAGCATAACGAACTGTCTTACAGTAGTTTTTAAGTTAAATTTCTGCCTTTTCTCTTTAGGTAATGTCTCTTCTATGAAGAGAGCCACCAGGGCAACAGTAATGACTGCAACCAGAGCAATCGACCAGAAAATAGCATGCCAGTTAAACCATACCATCAACATCCCACCCAACATAGGAGCCAATAAAGGTGCGATGATCATCACCAATGTCACAAAAGACATACTGCGGGAAAATTCCTCTTTTGTGAACCTATCACGCATCAGAGCGTTGATAACAACACCGGCAGCCGCAGCAGAAAATCCATGTAAGAAACGCATGGAAATAAAGGTATCAATATCTTGTGCCAAAGCACATGCAGAAGAAGAGATAGCAAAAACAATGACACCTCCCAAAATGACTGGCTTGCGTCCTAAGCTATCCGACATTGGCCCATAAATCATTTGACCAATAGCAAAGCCCAAAATATAGCTACTCAGCGTCATTTGTACCAGACCATCACTGACACCAAAACTCTCAGCGATCGTTGGCATACTCGGCAAATACATATCAATTGCCAATGGCATTAACATAGAAAGCAAACCAAGGATCAATACTAATCCCAAATAAGACGAACGCTGTTGTTGCACGCAGTTACTCCTGAATCAATTGAAGGATAAAAATTAAGGGGTTGGCATTTGTATGCTGTTGATCTCATTATCAGTCAGCGCCCGATATTCTCCTGGCTCCAATACAGGATCGAGATAAATTTCGCCGATTCGCTCCCGATGAAGCGCAACAACATGATTCCCTACTGCGGCAAACATCCGTTTTACTTGGTGATAACGTCCTTCGCTAATAGTCAAACGAACAAGTTGAGGCTCGATAATTTCCAGTTGGGCGGGTTTTGTCAGTGTTTTTTCCCCATTTAACTGCACCCCTGCCAGAAATTTTTGCTCGGCATCTTCAGAGACTGGGTGTTCCAATGTCACAAGATAAGTTTTTTCGCAGTGATGCTTGGGGGATGTAATACGGTGTGACCATTGACCATCATCAGTCAACAAAACCAACCCTGTAGTGTCGATATCCAAACGCCCTGCTGAATGTAATTTATGAACCACAGGCTCATCGATAAAATACAAAATTGTTGGGTTTGACGGATCATCGGTTGAACATACATATCCCTGGGGTTTATTCAGCATGAAATAACGAAGGCCATTGAGTTGTTGCAATATCGTGCCATCATAGGCAACTTGTTGATCGGGCCTCAATTTATAGGCTCCTGTTTTGATGATCTCATCATCGACAGTAACTAGCCCTGCCCGCAACTCGCGCCCTACATCGTTGCGGCTAATACCTAATTGTTGTGATAAAAATTTATCCAATCGCATGAATAGATGTACCTGACAAAAATAAACACATATGAACATGTCCTTGATATTATGAACAACTTCAAGGCCACTATTGGGATAAAAGAATAAACAGATAATTCATAGAAAAATCATCACATCAGTAACTATATCAACAATAAGTTACACGTTATAGCCCACCTGATCCTAGAAAAATAATGACGAATTATTTCTCGACGGCAGGCTTCAATGAAAAATGTTATTCTCTACCGTAATTATCTTTTACCTGATATTTGTGACAGTAACATAAAAATGGCTTTTACTTTACGTCCTTATCAACGAGAAGCGGTAGACGCAACCATTCGCTATTTTCGTCAGCACAGAGATCCCGCCGTTATTGTTTTGCCAACAGGGGCAGGTAAAAGCCTTGTCATCGCTGAATTGGCAAAGCTGGCTCATGGCCGTGTTTTGGTACTGGCACATGTCAAAGAACTTGTTGCGCAGAACCACAGCAAATATTGTGCTTATGGATTAGATGCAGACATTTTTTCCGCAGGGCTAAATCAAAAACAAAGTGCAGGAAAAGTGGTTTTTGGCAGTATTCAGTCCATTGCCCGCAACCTGGATTACTTTGACCACCATTTTTCTCTGCTAATCATCGATGAATGCCACCGCATCAGCGATGACGAAAACAGCCAATACCAACAAATCATCCAGCAACTTCGAAAAAAAAATCCTCAAATCCGCATATTGGGTTTAACCGCAACACCTTATCGCCTCAGTGCTGGCTGGATATATCAATATCATTATCATGGCATGATCCGTGGTGACGAACGCAGTTTTTTTCGCGATTGTATTTATGATCTTCCATTGCGTTATATGATTAAGCATCATTTTCTGGTTTCTCCAGAAAGATTGGACATGCCTGTAATGCAATATGATTTCAGTCAAGTACGAACCAGCCAACAAGGGATATTCAATGAAGCAGAATTAAATCGGGAGCTTAAACGCCAAAAGCGTATAACTCCTCATATCATTAGACAGATCGTTGAATATGCACAAAATCGAAAAGGTGTGATGATTTTCGCCGCGACAGTCGAACATGCCAAAGAAATCTTCCAATTACTGCCTACAGGACAAGCCGCACTAGTCAGCGCAGATACCCCATCATCTGAACGAGATCACTTAATTACGGCATTCAAGGAACAGCAACTCCACTATATGGTCAATGTTGCTGTACTCACAACAGGATTCGATGCTCCCCATGTTGATTTAATCGCCATATTACGTCCTACAGAATCTGTCAGCCTTTATCAGCAGATCATCGGGCGCGGCTTACGTTTATTTCCTGACAAAAAAGATTGCCTGATTTTGGACTATGCTGGCAATCCCCACAATCTTTACACTCCTGAAATCGGTAACAGTAAACCCAACTCACAAAGCCAGCCCGTTCAGGTATTTTGCCCTATCTGCCAATTTGCCAATACTTTCTGGGGGATATGCACGACAGATGGAGAAATCGTTGAGCATTTTGGGCGACGCTGCCAAGGTTGGGAAGAAGACGAAAAGGGGAAACGTCAACAATGTGATTTTCGTTTCCGTTTTAAATCATGCCCCCATTGTGGTGCAGAAAACGATATCGCGGCCCGGCGCTGCCATCGTTGTGAAGAAGTACTCGTCGATCCCGATGATATGCTGAAAGCAGCCTTAAAACTAAAAGATGCACTGGTGCTACGTTGTGGTGGCATGCAACTAACACCAGGTCACGATAATAAAGGAGAATGTCTCAAAATCACCTATTACGACGAAGATGGTGCGAACGTATCCGAATTATTCCGTTTATCTACCCCAGCCCAAAAGAAAGTATTTGAACTGCAATTTCTTCGCCAACATCAGCGTGCACCAGGAACCGTTTTTCGCTGGAGAACAGCAGAAGACGTTGCTAATCAATTTCCTTTATTGCGTCATCCTGATTTTGTTGTCGCGCGTAAAAAAGGGCAATTTTGGCAAATCAGAGAAAAGGTTTTTGACTATCAAGGGCGATTTAGAAGGGCTGATGACTTGTACTAAATATGCCAAACAGACTATCCATTAACCAACCGGAAAGCATATTTATATTTGCTGTCATATCGGTTTTTCGCTAGAATGCCGCCCGCTTAGCATAATAACTTATGTTAAGCCAAGTATCGAACCTGCTGCTGGGTCGCCTGTAGCAGGATTTATTTTCTTCTTTTACAGAGAAAAAATAATGTTAACTATTAATGCAGAAGTACGTAAAGAGCAGGGCAAAGGTGCGAGCCGCCGCCTGCGTAGAGCTAACAAGTTTCCAGCGATCATCTATGGTGGTAACCAAGAACCACTTTCTATCGAACTGGATCACGATGCAGTTATCAACCACGAAAGTAAGCCAGAATTTTACGAAGTTCTGACCCTGGTTGTTGATGGTAAAGAAACTAAAGTTAAAGTGCAGGCAGTACAGCGTCATCCGTTTAAACCTAAACTGACGCACATTGATTTCCTGCGTGCTTAATTAGCCACAGTCGAGCTTTTATCGGGACGCCGAGTAAATAACGCCGCAATTGCGGCGTTATTTATTTTTACAACTTGTTTTTTCACAGTAGCCAACTAGCGATTGCCACCACCATGACGTTGCAATTGATCGCGCAAATTCGGTGGCGTTCCCTTAATCGTCAACGTATCTGTTACTGGGTCCCAAAAAATTCGTTCTCCCATCAACATGGCATCAAAGTTAATGGTTAATCCTCCACCACTGCCTGCAAATTTTGTTAATTGGCGCAACGTGCCGCGATCAGCAGGAAAGCTCTCTTCCAATTCATAGCCTTTTTCCTGCGAAAATTGCTGAAAGTTTTGCTCACCCAACGCGGGTAACTCTTGGGATAGCGCTTGTAACTTAATTTCCTCACCCGCCTGTAACTGTTCATTACAATAACCATAAACTTGCTGACGATAGGCCTGGCGTTCATTTTTATCCAACTGTGCCGACTCACAATAATCATCCAAAGCCTGCAACAAACCTTTATTTTGAACTTTGGCATTCATGCCTTCACTGGCGGCAAGGAAATCCATAAAAAAGTCTGAAACCTTGCGCCCTACCCGCCCTTTTAAGAACGTCAGGTAACGGCTAGATTCAGGATTGGTTTCCCACTCAGTTAGATCGATTCGTGCAATAATATCAGCATGAGGAATATCAAGATATTGCGTCGTATTTACATCGAGTTCATCATTGACGGATGTGCTGTTACAGCTATTAAGAACTGCAATCAGTAAATATTCCACAGCAAGATAACGATATTGACAAAACAGCACCGTTCCCCCTTCTGCGAACGGATACTTTGCCAACTCATCTTTCAAGCGAACAGTTGCAGCCCGACTAAATCCGAGAAAATCGTCATCTCCTTTACGTAGATGACGGAGTGATCCCGCCAGCTCACTTTCTTCATTGAACAAACCATAAGCTTTACTTTTCGCGCTATATACACGATGCAGCTCTGCCATCAACTCTTCAACCACTTGGTTGGTATCCAGCAAAGCATCACGCAAAATCACTTCCAACGTCTGTTCATCACGTTTAATCAACCGATGTATCGCGATCTGGGTAATTTCCAGACTCATTATTTATACTCCTTTTGCAACGTTGGCCATATGGGCCGTGCGGTTAGCGACGTATTCAAACATCGTTATCTTTCTGCTGCAACCAAAAACCCAATTGACAAAAATACTCGCCATTTAATTGTCAACATCCTACATATCAAAGACTAAAATGATGCAGCATCTTCAATATTGGCAACAACTCCGGCAGCAGAGAGTTAATTTGTCATAAAAAAAGCAGAAAATCCCCCCTCTATACGGTAAGATATGGGGCTTTGTACATTCAGGATTTTTGATTTATGCCACAGTCATCTCGCTATAGCGATGAAAAAGTTGAACATTTATTAACTGAATTAGTAAATGTTTTCGAGAAAGACCATACTCCAACTGACCTGACCTTGATGGTTTTAGGTAATATGGTAACAAATTTGATCAATACGAGTATTGCTCCTGCACAACGCAGACATATCGCAGACTCGTTTGCACACGCGTTGCAGTCTTCAATCAACGAAGATAAAGCGCATTAATCTTTATTAAAACGTTGACGTAAAGAAAATATGGTGACTAGCTGTCGGCATTACCGCGAAAAAGTTTCTCAGATGATCAGTTGGGGACACTGGTTCGCGCTGTTCAACATAATGTTCAGTCTTGTGCTGGGCAGTCGCTATTTATTTGCATCTGACTGGCCGGGTTCACTGTTTGGTCGCATCTACGCGCTGGTCAGTTGGCTTGGCCATTTCAGTTTCATTGTCTTTGCCATCTATTTACTTATTTTATTTCCGCTGACATTTATCGTTATGTCTCAGCGGCTAATGAGGTTTCTTTCGGCCACGTTGGCAACAGCAGGTTTAACACTACTGATATTTGATTCCTCCATCTATGTTCGCTTTCATCTGCATTTAACTCCATTGGTTTGGGATTTAGTCACCAACCCAGAACAAGGTGAATTAGCCAGAGAATGGCAACTGATGTTCATCTGTATTCCTTTGATTTTTCTAATACAGATGCTTTTTGGCACATGGAGTTGGCAAAAGTTACGTAGCCTGAGCCGTCAACGATTTGGTAAGCCACTGGCAGCAGTATTCATTACTGCTTTTGTCGCTTCACATCTCATGTACATCTGGGCAGATGCCAATTTCTACCGTCCGATTACCATGCAGCGCTCAAACTTACCAATTTCTTATCCAATGACCGCCCGCAAATTCCTTGAAAAACATGGTCTATTGGATCAGCAAGAATTTCAACGCCGCATTAACCAACAAGGCAATCCCACAGCCTTGAGTGTCAATTATCCACTGAATAATTTATCTTATCAGGATACTGGGCGCGGTTATAACTTACTTCTGCTTGTCGTGGATGGGCTGGATCATCAAGACATCACCCATGATATGCCAACTCTGGAACATTTCGCGAAGAACAATATCCAGTTCACTCAACATTTCAGTGCAGGCATTCAAGATGACACTGCATTGTTTGGTTTATTCTATGGCATATCATCAGGCTATCTGGACGGTATTCTTAACGCCAGAAAATCCTCAGCACTTATTGATGCCCTGACACATCAAGGGTATCAATTTGGCCTCTTTTCTTCAGATGGATTCCAGACACCACTTTATCGCCAGGCCATACTGACCGACTATTCATTGCCAGAAGCTAAAAAGCAAAATGATAACTTAACAGTGACGCAATGGAGCCAATGGTTAGATCTACGCAATGGTTCCACACCATGGTTCTCATTTCTGGATATTAATGGCGTTGTACCTTCATCCGGTAAATTTGATAAGAAAGCGCTGGATACTGAAATCAGCCATGTTTTAGAAGTCCTGAAAACTAAAGGCGCCTTAGATAAAACAATCATTGTGATTACAGCTAAACAGAGTAAAGAAACAGCAGATAACAGAGCAAAATGGTTTACGGGTGACAAATTCAATCGTGAACAGCTCCATGTTCCCCTGATAATTCAGTGGCCTGGTACCCCAGCACAAACTATCGATAAACTGACTAGCCATCAAGATATCATGACAACCTTAATGCGCCGTTTATTGCATGTTACTAATTCTCCTGAAGATTATTCCCAGGGTGAAGATCTCTTTAATGCCCAAAGAGAAAATCCATGGCTTATTACGGGTGATAATGGTTCATTAATTGTTACGATGGCCCAAAATACTGTTTATCTTTCCAAGGATGGAGAATATCATCTGTATGATTTAGATGGTGATGAAATTCAGGATGCCAAACCAAACCTTGCCCAGTTATTACAAATATTAACGGAAGTGAAACGATTTTTAGCAAATTAATTGTTTGAAAATCAAGCACTCACTAAATTAGGGGCTTGCTTTGCAAATAAAAAACGGTAATATAAGAGAAGTCATCGGCATGTAGCGCAGCTTGGTAGCGCACCGTCATGGGGTGTCGGGGGTCGTAGGTTCAAATCCTATCATGCCGACCAAATTTCCCTAGAAAAACCAACCTGTTACGGTTGGTTTTTTTATGGCTAAAATTTGCTTGGGGTAAAATGGGGGTAAAATGGGGGTAAAATAGCCGACGAAAAATGGCAAAAGCGCGCTAACTTTGGAATGGATTTTGTTGTTGGCTAAAGGGGAATGAAATGCCTTTTTTCTTGCTGTTTTTTTCAATAGTTCTGATTGATATTCATTAGAAAAAATATTCATTGACATCTTTTCTATACACATTGAAAAAAGATGAAGTTGCAAACATTCGTGACAATGACATATGCATGGACTACACCTGTTGGCATGAACCCCTGTTGGCATGAATCAATGCCAAAGAAGAAGTTTCTTGGATATTAATTCTGATTTTGTAATCAACAGAAATTGAACTGGTGACCTATTGATTACAAGTCAGTAGTTTTAATTTTAAATCAATCAGATACCGCATGAAATCACGCTTTCACATCTAATGATTAAAAATCTATCGCGTCCCAAATCCGTCCCACCCCCTGCCCCAAATTCCACACCGAATTTTCCGGAGTTTGGGTGATTTCACTCAAAACTACCCAATACCCCTCCAAATCCTCATTTTGCTCGTTTATTGAACTAATAATTTGTTTAATTTCAGCATATTCAACAGCCAGATACCCGTTTTTACTCACCCTGAGTATCCCAGAACTGCGTAAGCTGTTGTCAAAATTGATGGAAAAAACGGGAGAGGCAGTCGAACAGATTTTACATTGGTCAGACTGGCGGCGGCGACACCAATACTATGCACAACAATGTCATTACCGTCGTCGGAATAACCCTATGGTGACAGAGCTATTACGGCTGTAGTACTAAGTGCAATCGTGTACTTGATGCACATTTGCATAAAGCATAATTCACATAAGCGCACCACAGATATTCGTAATAGATTACAACATGTTTATCTACTGTAATTTTTAATTACTTGCGCCCATAATTTCCATTTCATTACCATTTTTAGCTGATTCAATTTATCAGATTTTTTCTTTCGTAGGAATGGGCTTTCAACTAAGTGCCATGATAATGCGGCCAGAATAATTGTCATTATAAAGCTAAGAATCATACTTCCATAAAACCCTAGCCCCATCATATTAATACTAACTTGCTGAACAGGAAAAGCATAAATATAAATGCCATATGAATAATCAAATTTTCCAGAAATAACTTTATCTTCAAATGAAACCCCAATAAAAATGGCAAGCAAACTAAAGAAGATGTAACCTACAATTTTATGATCTATTAATGGAGTAGTTGTCATCATATAAGCTGAAAGTATAATTAAAGTGAATATTTTTATTTCTTTTTTGTTCCACGCATCCACTGAAATCGCCAGTGATGCACCAAGAAAAAAGCACATACCGCGAGTTATAAGCATATCGACAGGAACATTAAAAAAGAAGTCGTTGTAACCCGTTTTGAGAACATAAAGTGCGGCAACAAGAAATATTGCAAATATGAGTGGATATACAGATGTGGAACGAGTAATGCTTATAGCACAACCAAGAATGAGATAACATGCGAATTCAACCGGCAGTGACCAGAGGCTTCCCATCATGCTTGGTTTAAATATAAAGTTGCTGGCTAAATAGCTTGTATCAACATTTTGAAGTGTTACTGTTTTCAGTATATTAACAAAAATAGGAGATGACAGGTATTCTGTAATATTTCCATAATTTATAATGCAGCCAATTATGACAAATACAAATATGGAGCATGGTATAAGGGCTGGAAATATTCTTCTACACCTTTTGGCCATGAACCCAGAAAATCCTTCAGACCTCATTCCTGACATACAAATAAGATATCCTGAAATGGAGAAAAAAACTATAACAGAAATTCCACCCAAGCTTTCCATATTTGCAATAGTTGGTTCAGGCATTCCAGATAATGCAAAATGATGCGAAAAAAGAACCATCAAAGCAGCAAGTAACCTAATGACATCAAAGCAATTATTTCTTCTCATAAACGATCCAGATCAAAATGGCATGATAATTTGGCGCCAAAATATCATATCGTCATGTTATTGCAAGTATATTATATTGCGTTAATAATTTACGATTTTATGATGACGGCGGCTAGAACCACACAAGGCAAAATGATCTAGAAATAGTTTAATAGTGGCTGAATGATAAGTTCAAACCTTTTATAGAATACGAATCTCACCCTTGACATCAGTAATGATTCCCGTCACAAGATTATTAGCTCCTTCAATCTGAACATAAGGCGGATTGTCAGAGTTAAGAGCTAGGTTTAGAGTGAACTTCACTCCTGTAGATGTGAACTCATACAACTTACCTGCAACAAATAACCCTGATACCGCCTTCGTTCCGCCCACATACTCTACTGAGATGTTTACATACAGCATTTCAGTCAGGCTACGAACCGCCCTGGTTCGCAGTAACAACGTGGTGCTTGATGTATTTATCCATTCAAAACCATTGCTACTTTGCAAACCATCGCTATACTGACCAGCATAATTACCTGTAATTCTATGGTTTATAACATTACCAACTATTTGACCAAAAATCTTTTCCTGACGCCAGCCAATATGTATACCAATATGTGTGTTATCTAACAGGAAATCGTTGATGCTGGATGCTAGATCTGTTGGCCTATCAACAGTAAAACCAGCTCCGTAGGTATTATCAAGACCACTAACTATATTCGATATCGAAGGCATATCCTGAAATCTAACCGACCGATCAATGTAAAACTGATTGGCGGGTGATGGGGTGTAAACCACTAGTCGCATATTTGTATCATTCTGGAAGTTAACATAGCTATTGTAAATTGCAGAGCTATGCACATAGCCAGCAAACACTATGGCTGCATTTGATATGTTTTCAATATAAGCACCATCAATATATAGATCATAAACAGTAGCTTTAAATTGCACCCCCACGGATTGACCTTCAAATGACACCTGACTCATTTGCAAAGCGGTTACTGGGCCGTCAAATCTATAGCCAGTCACTGCATTTGTAGCAATAAGTCGATTCATTTTGTTAAGGTTATGAAACCCCTCAAAAACAAATCTGTCTCCAACTTTTTCGACAGGATATTCACCAGTCAGGCTATCAAATAGTGTGAAATAATTGTTGTTAGACTTGAGTAAAGTTGCTGAGCAATTACATGAAATATCTCTGATTTTGCTGTCGTGATGCCAATCTTGTATCCGCATGGTGGGCGCAGTGAGATTCCCGACTTTGCTGACAATACTAAATCCATGCAAATCAATATATTTACTGTAATGAGAGTCAAGTATCGTTCCATAGTTGGACTTCAGCACGCCGTTATCATAGTAACCAGACTCAAACAGGGTTACATCTGTCAGCATGTTAAAAACACAGCCCTGCCCGTCAATCTCTTGCCGCTGCGCTTTTACGAATGTGCTGTCAAAGTTCTGTGGGATCAATATCGTTGAAGAAATGCCATATTTTTTTCCTGAAACGCCGCAAACTTTTCTGCCGGCAGCAAATCCACGCTCTATAGCAATCTGGATGTACGCAGAGCAATCTATTGTTTCGGTATTTCCCTTAACGCTATCTGGAATAAAGTCGTCAAATGTAAATAACTGACTGGCTTTGTATTCCAAATTAGATGGCATTGCATCTGCAGAATCCTGAATGAACCCAACCTTACTTGACCCATCCGGTTCTGACAATTGGATCTGAAACTGATCAGGATCATATTTCAATACATTAGGGATATAATGCTGCTGCGCTCCATAGCTATCATAAACAGCCATAGAATGCCCCTCAACGGTCACGAACTTGGCAATCTGCCCAGCATAAACAGGATAACCAGCGGCATTGATAATGATAGGCTGGGAAGTAGGTATATGCGCTCCGTTCTCACGCTCAAGATAAACCTGAATTTGGTTATCTGATATGGTGGGATCTGTATCTATCTTGCCAATGTATATCCTACCGTTCGAACACGCCTTGAATGAACGCGCCATAGTAAATAACTGTGATGGCATTGAGACGACAACATTAGGTATTATTTCTGACATTTATGTCACTCCAGGCGTGCGGAATCCCAGCAGGGGATACTGTATTGGTTGAAATTTGGATGTAAAAAAACCGCAGTTAAGCGGCGTTAGGTGGTTTGTTGAATCTGAGAAAAACAGATACTATTCGAAGCTTTAGTTAAACTGTATGAAAGGATAAAAAATGAATAACTGGAACAATAACCAATCATCACCCGAACAACTAAAGAAAGAGATAATAAGGCTCCAAAAACTGGTTTTCCTCATTTATTCCAAGCTGCCACAGGAAGAAAGGCAAGCTATCTTTGACCAGCTATCAAATTCATTTGACCCAGAAGATAAAGACATTTCTATGCTTATAAATAGTTACCGGATCTAATCACGGCAAGATGGTTATCACGCGACTGCTTGAGGATTTCAAGGCGCTTTGTAGTTTTCTCAATCTCAGCGTTACATTCTTCAAGCTCTTGATTGGCCATCTTCATAGACATAATTTTGACCGCTGATTCTAGGCGATCTAAGCGTTCTTCAATCGACATGTTCAATCTCCTTTGATTGGGGTAATATAACAAAAAATAAACAGTGAGGTGATGGTATAAAAAAATTATCAACCTTCAAATGGAAGCACTGGTAAATCCATTTATAGATGAAGAAGTTCCAATTTTTTTAAGTTACATTCGTGAAGCTGGATTAGATGATTGAGTCTGATTATCATCCTGTTGATTAATCCAGCCAATTATCCCAATACGGGCAATCGTTCGTTTGTCTATATCGGACAATGTGTCATAGAACTCTCTCCATTGCTTAGAGGTTCTGAGTTTGGCTTCATCAAAGTCTTTACGATATTTGCTCTTTCCTCTTGCGGGAGGAACTTCAATGCCTTTAGTCGCTTGCTGAAACTCAGATGATAAAATTAATTTTTCCGCTGCCTCAGAAGATCCTGCACCGCCAGCCATGCGAGCACGTGCAGCTAATTTTTCCCCTAATGCGCCACCTGCAACAGCACCTAATGGCCCTAACTTTGTCCCTGCCATTGTGCCGACTCTGCCTGCATATTTAGCCATTAACTCATGAGGTGCGGTCACTGCATCAAAGCGTTTTGTAAAATCATTCAAACGCCCTGTAGTGATTTCGAATGACTTTGCTCGCCGGATAGCATTGGCCACGACATAAGTATCATGTAGTCCAGACATAAACTCACGAGGCATATATTGCGCCAGAATACGAAGATTGCCGGATTTTCTGAGATTCTGATACCAGTCAGCAAAACCAGCAGGGTTGAAATCAGCGCCGCGCTTGCCTGCTGATAGCATATCCCTGATAGCAGTTCCGGCGACCTCTTGGCGCATTTGTCTGCTGGGAATGTTTTTCATTAACTCAGAGAATTGTTTCGAATTCCCCCGCGCAAGAGAGGCAACCGCCAATGTGCTACGATTCGCGATATCTCCTGTCAGGTTCTTGCCGCGCAACTGCACCATCTGATCTTCCAGCCCTTTACGCATTTGAACCAAGCGCTGAGCTACTTCAAAGTCCCTGCCAGCTCCCACGTCACCTAATACAGTCCGCTGATCTTTAGATAACTGAGAGTAGAGATATCGCAATGCTCCCTCATCAGCATCTTTATATGGACCGCGATTTTTAAATAATGCCTGACCAACTAAACGGCGCTGCTTATTCAGGTTGGCATAAGTGAGAATACCATCCTGACTGGGATTAACGGCCTTGAATACAGCCTTCTCGATCGTGTCCAGATTTTCCCAGCCCCCTAATTCATCAGCCTTTCTCTCAAGTGCTGCGGCTGTATTATTAGCCTCAACACGGGTTGCGGGCAGCATGGCATTATCAATCTGTTTATAAAGCTGATCACTACGATGCTCAAGTGCTGCCATCCTGCTGTCAACCTGTCCAATAATTTTCTGATTCAATGATAGTGTATCAGGGGCTTTAGCAACGTCATCAATGAGTTTTCCGGCACTCTCAGAAAGTTTCAGGATAGCCACATCTTCTTGCTGCTTTAGTGCAGAACCAGCACGGGATTTAATGGCCTGTTCAACGGCTTGATATTGTTGGTTGCCTGATAAATGGGAAGGGAGAAGATCCTCAGTTACTCCAAGTCTATCAGCGGCGGCTTTTACATCAGGCTGCACTTTGACATCAAGACCTTGAAGGGAAGAAGCTAAGTCGGGGTTCTTCTGGGCTGCCATTTGGCGAAGTGTTTCTTCTGGCGTTAGTTGTTTCTGAGGGGGAGGTTGCGGTGCACCTTGTCCGGCTCCACCTGCTCCACGAAATAGCTTATTCAGCCCTGTCTTTTCACCAACGACATTCAACGCCTTACCCAGAACCGGAGTGACAACCCTAGCCACCCCGCTAGCCGCAGTACCAATACCGAGATCAGTCGCCAGCCCACCCGCATTATCTTTTGAGCTGTTCTGAGCCAATGCGCCTATAGTATTTTCAGCCACCATATCAGCCAGTTTAGTTGCCCCTCTCTCCAGTTTACCCGCATTGGCAACGGAGCCAAGGGCTACTGCGGCTTTCTCTGTGCCAACACCCGGTATTAAGTACGGCGCGACTTCTGCGCCGATTTGAGCGTAAGAATCTTGGGGCTTAAGACTGTTTGGTAACTCAAATCGTTGTGCGGGTGTGTATGTTCCATCACCTAATCCAGCCTTTTCACCCGCCCAAGCGCCAGCACTAACCACCGCATCACCAATGCTGGGAATAATATTAGCCACGTTTACGCCAGCTTGAAGAAAGCCTTTTCCAGCTTCTGCGATTGGGTTACCTGCTTGTTGCTGTTGTGGTAATGGATAGGCTGCATAGAATTGTTGTCGTGCGGCTTCGACCTTATCACCGGCTTTAGGTACAACTATTTCATTGAAATATTGTTCCTGCGCCGCTGCCTGCTGTTGTAGGTTTAGCGATTGGTATTGTGGGGACGCAACAACGTCCCGCCACGGTTTAGCCATTAGTCACCCCATAAACTTGAATATTCACTTTGATTACTGGATGGAGCCGCTTGCTCTTTTCTATATTTCTCCGCCTCCGTACTGAATTTATTATCCAGTCTCTGCTTTCCCTTATTGGTGACGGAAATGATTGTCTTAATCGTTTCTTTGGCCGCTTTTTCTGATATGGAGGGAGAAAGCTTACCTATAGCATCTGTCACCCTCTGTCCTTCCGCATTAGATAATGCCCCCAGCCCCTTCATTAACTGAACGTTTGCTAGAAATGTCTGTGATTTCAGTGTGTCAACCAAGGCCTCAGTATTGGCGGCATCAGTACCTGGAAGATATCTGTTACCAAAGGGATTTATATTAATCCCGAAATATCCATTAAATCCCGGGCTATCTAATATCCGGTTTGCCGTACCGATGGTTTGATCAATAGCATTGATCTGACTGAGATAGGTATCATATTTATCAGTTTTAGCTTGCTCGCCTTTCCGTTTGAACTCTTGTTGTTTCAGAAGCAAGTCATCGCGTTTGATTTGATTTGTTTCCGTTTTTAATTGACGATCAATAGCATTTTGGGCGAACTCGGCCTTTTTGATCTCCCTGTTGAGGCGGGCATTTTCAGCCCCGATATCTTGTCCGCGCATCTGGATATCTTGCCCCCTACGCGCCGTAGTTGCTGATATATCCTGACCTCTCGCCTGTAGCGACTCAGAAGCCTGATTACTGCGGATGCTCTCAGACAATTTTCCGCGATCAATTTCCCGGCCTTCTTTCTTGTCCAGCACTGCAAGCTGGTCTTTCGCGCTCAATGTCCCCAGCTTAACGGTAAAAAGAACCTCATTGAATTGCTCAGGATTGTTCGCGTACATAGTCATTAACTGTTGAGGCGAAACACCTTTAGACTGAATAACCTCAGCATTCTGCACCAATGCCGCCGCTACATTACGCGGATCACCTGTCGATATCGCTAATTGCAATTGATTTACCGTACTATCTAATGCTGCAACATCTTGCGCGCTCCTGAATCCCAACTGAGCCTGAATATTTTGTAGCTGAGAGGGGTATTGAACTGCCAGTTCTCGCAGCTTTTGCGGATCATTGATTGCACCGGATAACGTCTGTTTAAATGCTTGCTGTTCGCTCATCTGTTGCTGCATTTGTTGGTTTTGCAGGTTTAGCCCCGTCAATTGAGATTGACCGAGCCTATTTTGTGTCTCCTTTAGTGCCTGACCTGCCAAATCAGGCATGAGAGATTCATAATAGTTAATTGGCTGAACCATCAGAACATGCCCCCCATCATCCCGCCAAACATTTTGCTGGCCATACCGCCGAACTGATTAATGTCCTGCGATGCACCATTATTGATGCTGTTGCTGGCACCCGCTGCAATCTGCCATGGAAGCGCTTTCCTCCCTGCATTTATTGCCCCTTGTTGGCTGTACAACGAACCGAGAGCATTCGCATTGTTAGCCGCTGCCGCAGACTGAGCGCCCGCACCCGACAGACCAACGTTAACCAACCCCAGCAACTGGTTATACATGTCTTGTTGCTCGGCCGTTTTCATGTTCAGATAGTTTTGTCCCAGTTGCGGCGCAATACTGACTAACTGATTACCTGTTGCCGTAGAACCTAATCCACCTGTTGCCTCAGCACCCGCCAACGCTTGATATCGTGCCTGATCTGCTAATTGTGCGTACTCTGGACTATTGAAGTACTGACCAAGTAAGGCATTTCGGTCTATCGGTTTACCCGCCAAGCCCTGTAAACCAGATAATCCAGATTGTCCAGCTTCACGGAACGGTGATAACCACTGGCCTTGCTGCTCAAACATCTGTGTCTGAGCATCAATGGCTCTGTCGTTTGACCGGGACTGCTCTTTAGCGCCTTTACTCGCCCCGATACCACCGATTATTCCGCCTACAGCGCTACCGATACCGCTAACTATTCCACCCATAATTAACTCCTAACCATTAAAAATAATTGTTCTCTGCGCCCATCAATAAGTTCAACGACATCATCTGATTGCAGGTGAAAGCCAAATTTCCGCGCCAAATTACAGACGTGCTTCGATGCTGAAAGGATCGGCGCATGGATAACCCTATTGCCAATCAGTGAAAGAATGTCGCTGGCTGCATCACTGGAGCGGTGTCTTTCGCCTTTCTTCATCGCCATGTGCAATTCAACATGTTCGCCTCGTTCAATCACCACAAATACACCGCAGCCCTGCCAGAGATAGTAATCAGCCGGATAATCCACCCATGACGGAACGCCCCACAACCGCATAAGTTGTGAACCAGTGATAGTGTCTATTTTTGTCATTAGTCGATGAGTCCGTGAGCTCGAAGTGCGTCTTCATACGCTTTGCATCTTTTCGCTAGCGATGTGACTGCATTCATTAGAGATTGGGTGACAGATTGATCGTAAGTTTGGCCTGCGTTCCATGACTGATTGGCATCAATTGCCCCTTTACTAGCATCACCAGTCATTACGGTAAAACCAGTGACCCTTTGACCCACAACATTGACGCCATTTATTAGGTAGTTGTTTTTTACATCGATGGGTGATGAGATAACTTGAGTTGCTGTTGCTTTCTTGGATACATAGTCAACTTTTATTTCAGATATCTGACCATCTATGTTTTGTATCTTTATCTTAAGACCATCAACATCATGCTCGATATTCAAAACCCTAACTTCAAGTTTTGCTAAGTCTTCCTCTGCTTTGGTGATTCTGACTTCGTGGTCTTCTAGCGTTTCTTCTGCCCGAGTTATTCTTTTTCCATGATCATCAAGGATAATATCTTGCTCATCGTTTTTAACCTGAGCATCATAGGCTCCATCACCTGCCTGATTAGCCTTGTTTGCCACATTGCCTAAATCAGCTCCCTGTTGAACGACATACAGAAAATAGGGTTGGGAGAAATTACTGGGGAGCAGCGTTGCATCTATTCGAGTCGCCTGTATTTCTACAGGGTTTTTGAGACTATTATCAGCCATAATTATTCCAACCTGATTTGGCAGCCGGAGAGGGTGACAGGGGATCTGGTGATTACTCGCACTTTAAATCCGATGTTTTTACGGATACGACCAACACGTCGCCACAATACCCGTTTGTCATAGATAAATGGTGCGTTCTGTTCGATCATCTGCTCGCGCCCGTAATTGATACCATCAGCCGTTGCAGAGAGAAATAACCTGTCAGCGTATTGAGATACACCAGTAGAGGCTTCCAGCTCGAAATCGAATACCCGTGCGTTGTCGGCTTTGAACATTGGCGTATACAGCAAATGCTCCTGCTGCTGCCCGTACTGGTCAGATGCAGAGAAATTAAGCTGTCCGGTCATAGGCTCGCGTTTATCACCAACCGTTATCTGATTACCCTCGAACATGAAATCGATACCGCGATAGACATCATCAAACAGGCCAGTTTTCAGGATGCACCACTGCACACCACTCTGACTGGCTGAGGCGTCGTAGCACAAAACATGACGCGGCAGATGAATAATCAATAATTCGTGTGCATCGAACCGCACCGTTTCCATTACACCAGCAGCCAGTTCATCCGCTGTGTAGTCTCTCAGCATCTTCTCTATTGATGCTGTGGCTATCGGGGCTACTTGTCCCTGACGAATGACATAGACCGATGGCGCACCAGTGGCCTGATGGCTAATAATGGCGTGGGAGTCACCGAACACTGTTTTGCAATGCGTGCCGGCAATCCCTTTTTGCACCATGAGTGAGGGCTGGGCGATATAAATTGCTGCCCGCGTATCAGTGGCACCCGTCAGTGAGAAATATTCAATGGTTGACGAACCGAAACAGACCACGAAATCACGCCATGTATCGATCCCGATAATACCATCCGGTTGGGATTCGGCACGGTATAGCGCACGATAACGGTCGGGATGGGACTCATCCTCCAAGTCAGTGACACCAAAAGTATCCGTTCCGTCTTTTACCCAGATATAACGGCCACGGGAACGGCAGATATCACGCACTGAACCGATAGCATATTGTTGATACCCAGACGAAGCAGGCCAGTTTTCCAGCCGCTTAACCGTACCGTCATAACGATAGATTGACAGCGCACTATTAGCTGCAACAGCCTGACTGTTATAGCTGTGCGCCATACTGACACGACCAGAACCAGAGACATCCCCAATGGTATTTGTACCTTTATATAGCTTGCTGCCCAGAACGCGATAAACCGCGGACTCTTTGGTGTTGAATTCGGCACCGCGCGATATTCCGGCAACATCAGCATGCTGAGTGATACCGGGGAAAGAGCGCAGATATCCCGGTGTCCCTAATATCTCTTTCGGTGTGGCCAACATATTGACCGGAAGCAGATCCACATAATCAGCATCGTGGAAGTTTTTACCATTCCCCTTCATCAGCGGGAGTTGTTGTATTGGCATAACTCACCTATATAACAGGGTTATTTTTTTCGATATAAAAACGATCCCATGAGAAAGCCTTTCGATTACCTGAGCCTGTCGGCATGTCATTTCGCCTTTCCAATGATGGAACGGTAGTCAGAGCGATACATATGGCTTGATAAGCTGAATCTGCCGCTGTTAACAACGCATCCGATGGCTGAATAACGTTATCCATGCACATTTGCACCGCTAACTTTAAAGAAACGCCATCATTGGCCCATGCAGGAATACCTGAATCATCATCCGGCATGGGTTGAACGCCATTGGCAGAGTCAGCAAACAGATATCCAAGTCCAATACCTTTCACTTGCCATTGTGCCATCATATCTTCTAGATCGCCGATTGAATCCTCGATAGACTGTGGATCAGCATCAGTCAGTGTCGCATCTGAATATAGACCAGCCTTTCGCAATGCCTTAAGAACTAAATCACCCTTGGTCTTCGCCATCTTTTACTGCCTCATTACGCTTGGGTTTTTCTGCGGTTTCGTTTGGATGCTTTACCCACCCCTGTTTCAAACTGTCTTCAATCTCTTCACTGATCACAACAATGTAATCCAGTGAATAAGAACCGCAGGTGATCATTGTGCCCTGTTTATACAGCATGGTTTTCATGTATCACCCCAAGATAACCCAATCATTAGCTAAGAGATCTGTTTGACTAGCAAGCCATCCCACCACTAACTTGTTATCAGCAGTTTTCATGCAGATGGAATCAACAAAGGATGGTTCGCCAACATATTCCCCATAACCATACTTAAGTCCCCTTTGTAATTCCGTTCCTTTAATTAAGTACAGGAACATCCCCTTTCCATTCCAACCATTACGGGCGATAGGTTTACCTTGTTTCAGGGCGTCTAATGCTGCACTAAATGTCATCATTGTCATTTCTCCAAAATTAGAAAGGGGCATAAGCCCCTCAGATTACTGTCCTGCAATCACTAACCCGACATACTCAGGAACCAGTACAGAACAACCATACAGCGTGGTAAAGCGGGTTGTCGTTACGCCTTTGATATGGTCAAAGAAGTAAGACATGATCAATGTTGCGCCTTGTTCAGTGGTGGCTGTCATCACCTGTGGGCCTTGTCCGGTAGGGAATGCCAATTTCCCGTACATCAATTCGACGGAACCATCAGCCCAGAATAAGTTTGTAGGCGCTGCATTCTTATTAAGAAGAGTGATTGCCGCGCCGTTTGCCGCATTAGTGTTAACGTTGGCATAAGGCTGGCTGGCAACATCAGCATTATCAGGCGGTAAAATCTGCGGAGAAATAGTCGCCGTAGAGCCACTGATAGCCAGAACGCGGAAAACCTGTAGCTGATCGGTGGTGTCTTTCGTGATTTGATGCACGGAATACACATCAGCAATCGTGAATGCGTCACCCACCTGCAATCCGGCACCAGATAATGTGATCGTACCCTGACGGTTATCAACCGGCATATCGTTAGCATCTTTTGCCACAACCTTGTGTGCTGGAGCCGCTGCCAGAGTTAACGCCTCAGCCGTACCTTTGGGGACACGCCCTGAGATATCTGTTTTGTAACTGTCAAAGCTGGCAACGGGTGGGATTTGCGCTTTTTCATAAGCCGTCAGCGTTGTGCCCTGCGCATAGGCACGCATACCCAATTCACCGGCCAGATCTTTGTAGTTGAACGGGTTCCAGAAAGAACGGCGATTGATACCCTGCGGAACACCAATCGCTGTCATGGTGGCGTCAATGCCTGCCGCACAGTTCCATAAATCACGCCCCTGTCCGCCAGAGGTATTATTCGCCATCGCAATCACATTGGTTGCACGCTGAGTAGCCATCTGGATCAGGTCAGAATCAATCTGCGCGGCAAGGCGTTGACCTGCTGCCCTGCCTGCTTCTGTTTTGTGTTCTGGATCACGCATTTCTCGTGCATCCAGCGTGTACAGGATGTTCTTGGGTTCTTTGAACACGGAGGGAACGAGGCGCTGAACCAGTGCTGTGGGTTCTTTGCCAGACAGATCTAGCCCCTCCTCCACGTTCATATGATAGTGCTGAGGGCGGTAAATGACATCGCCTGCACGCTGCATAGCGGTATCGCCGGGGCGGAATTTCTTCGCATTACGGGAGACTACGCCAGCGGCTTCAAAGCCGTCCACGTAGTTTTCAAACATGATTTCTAAGTCTTTTGCTAATTGATTAGCCATATTTCATCTGCTCCGATGGATTATTTCCTGGCTCTTTTGGCGGCGAAGTATTTATCCCAGTTGCCGCTTTCGAGTGCTTCTGATTTCAGTTTTTTCTAAATTATTCAGGGCAGCACCATTCCCGCCTTTAACTTCCGGCGTAGTGGCTGCGTTATTTTTGGGTTTTGGCATAATTCTCGCTTTTGACTCAATGGAACCAATCAAGCGACCAATTGCCACGGGGTCAGTGGCATTTGCCATTTGCTGGCGCAGTTCTGCATTGCGTCCCAACGCTAAGACGACCATTTCCGGCTTCTCAGCAAAATGTAGGATCATGGCCTGAATCACTTCCGGCACATCATCAATCACTGCCTGTTCAGCTTGTTGATAGCTGGGCACTTTCAGCGATTTCACTCGCTCCTGATAAGTCGCCATTTTCTGCTGATGCGCTTGCTGCAATACCTGCTGTTGCCGGTCTCGTTCTGCCTTTTGATTAAGATACTGGCTGTTTTTATCGGCCCATTCGGTAATCCTGGTTTGATAAATATCCTCATCCCAATCAATGCCTTCATCAGACAATTGCGGCATACGTGGCGGCTGGATAACTGGCTGTTGAAACTCCGGCTGCTGGGGCGGTTGCTGCTGGCGACGAAACGCTTTCAGCTCTTTATCTTTTTCCCTGATGGTGCTGCGCAGATGTTTAACTAACCCCTGCTCCTTTTCTTCATCACTGGACGGCGAACCCAGCTCTTCTTCACCAAAATAAAATGCCTGTTCTGAATCAATATCGTTAGTTTCAACGCTGGTATCGACAGTGTTATTGTCATTAGCGTTGTTACTATCAGTATCATTCAGTGCGTCACCGCCCGGAATTTGCTCAGGCGCTATGTTATTCAGATCATTTTCTGGTGGTGTGTTTTCTGCCGTATCAAACATAAATACCCCTTATTTACTCGATATAAGCCCATCGGAAGGCAATAGCATGCCCGGCCTCATCAAGACGGCCTGAGCGTGATTAAGTTGGTTATTGGTTATCTTCTTGCTGTTGCTGGAACTGAGAAAGCAGTTTGAGCGCTTCACGGATATCGGATTTTTGTTGACTATCTGCTGAGGCGAGGATCTTAACAACATTTGCCGCCGCAACCTGAGCATCAGCCTGCGCCTTGAATGCTTTAACCTGTATCTCAGCCTGTTCATTCATGGCCTTCTGCATTTCTGCTTGAGCCAGCTTATCCTGGGCCATCGCTGCAACCATTGCCGGGTCAGGCTGTGATTGCTGTTGTTGAGCCTGAGCAACCCTTTGCTCTTCTTCTGGGTTTCTTGCCTTAACTACCCCAGACAGAAGAAGCTGTTTACGGTTGTACTCTTTTAAGTCGCCTAGGCCTTCACCGTCCATGTTATCCAGCACAATGGAAGAAAGCAGATCATGCTTTGGCGTTCCCGGTGGCACAAGTGCCAGCATATCAAGCAGACTTTTAACTGTAGAATCCCGTCGATTAGCAAATGATTGCCCCACATCCACGGTGACCTCATATTTGCCCTGAGAGAGGTCATTAAGCGCAACAGCCTCACCGGTTTGGCGGTCAATCACCTCACCACTCATCAGGGCGACATCATCCGTGCCATCTTCATTAACCACCCGCATTGGCGTATCACTACCATAGACCTCACGTGCCATTGAAAACCAGATAACACCTGCTCTACGCAATGACTTAGCCATATTATCCATATAGATATAGCTCTGCGTATCCATCCGGTTAAAGATGCTATCAACGGTATCGGTGGCAATGTTGCTTGGCATATTCTCAAGCTGGCTTGCGCCGGTGATTTGCTGGATAGCGGTGCCGGTGTATTGCAGAAGTCCGGCAAGCGCGGGCGGCATTTGGGTGGGTGGCGTATAGCTACTCACCTGCGCCTGCGCGGTAATCTCTCCTGATTTGTTTTTTAAACTCACCATTGGCAGGTAAGCAGGGCGTTTTTTATTACGCTCTGCCCAATGACTGGCAAGTGGACCCGGTATCATATCCACGTCAACAACCGGAATACCGTCTCCGCCTGCCTGAGTCGCGTTATCGGCAATCATGGACACCATCAGGTTCTCAAGGCGCTGGGCATCCATGGCTTTGGCTGCATGGCCTTCAATGCGCTCCTGATTATCCACAAATGAGCGCCTACCGTAGACCGGCACCAGAGGGATATGTTCGCCGGGAATTCGCTTTGGTTCTTCTAACCAGTCAGAGCCGGACAACAACCCACAGTAAACACGGCGTTTCTTAACCTGTCGCTCACCCAACTTTTCAAAGTCACCCTCTGCCAGCTCATCAATGATGTCTTTGATTTGTTCTGAATCGTAAACCGCCGTCGCACCCGTGATGGGATTACGCCATGCGCTAATCTGGGTTTTCTCTATGCGAACCTCATAATAACGGGCTACATAGATGGCATCTGGCGTTGACCAGTCATACCGTGTGCCGGTGTCACCCCGGTTAAGACTAGCCATATTTGATGTAGGATATTCAGCTTTAAATGCCTCTGGCGTCATAGAAAACATTTCCAAAGCCCACATGGCATCACTTCGGTCATACTGCTTGCTATCTTGGTCGAAGAAAACACAGGTGGCCGGATCGTAAATGGGCACTAAACTGATCCGGCGCTGCTCATTGCTGGGGTCCATTTCGTCTTCATAGTCAGCACACAGACGAAAACAACCAAAGCCGCCGACGACAGCATCATCGAACGCGTTATCACACGCCTCACCGCCTGACGTTTCCTGATAATCGGCACGGAACTTACCATTCATCTTTTCGGCTAACGATTCAGAGGCCTGATTGTCTTTCGGCCTGAATTTCACGCTGATACGGTTCTGTCGGTATTCACCAATGATACGATCACATTCACGGGCAATTTTATTTAACTCGAAGCGGGGATAACGCTCAAAGCGGCCTTCCTCAAACGAGTAGCCCGCATTGGTACTGCCTTCCCATTGAGCACCCGCCACACGCACAAAACGCTGAGCCTCAACCACCTGCTCGCGCATACTCTGGCTTCCGGTATACGCTTTATCAAAATTACGCAAGACCTTCTGATGCCAGTCTGCTAATTTATTTGTTGTTTTATTTTCGTCTTCCATATCAACCTACACCACAAGGGACTTTGTAATGGGAATAGTCAGGCGTTGCTGCTACTGGCGGACAATGCATACACATCATCAGAGAATCAGCTAAGTTGGGTGATGGGATACCGAGTTTCTGTTTCATTTCAACTTTCGTCATTAGCTCCAGCTTACCATTGCCATTAAACTTGCGCTGAATCTGCGTCAGTTCTGCAAACAGCTTTTCAAGCATCTGTTCTCCGATTGCCGCTTTATCAAAGCTCAACATGTCATCAGAAGCCGCATATTCACCATGAACAATGGCGCGATAGGTCAGATAGAGGCGGTCAGCCAGCATATAATAGAATTGCGCCCGTTTATTGCGAAATACATCTCCGATGGTGCGTATATTGTCACCATCAACAACTTCATCGAACCATGCGCCAGCCTGATAAGGATCATCTTCGTTAAAGGGGGATTCACTCCCTTTAAACAGGGTTACAGCAACCTTCTTTCCGGTAAAAGCATCAGTGACCTGGCGACGCAAAGCAGCACCTAATCCATCACCATCAAACAGGAAGTGATCAGCGCCATCATGAATGGCCTGTCCAGTAGCCCAGTCAGCACCATCATTAACATCCATTAGTAACCCTTCGGCGATGCGTTTCACGACTGAGCCATGTCGCATGGCATAACCTTTCGCATCAGGTCCAGTATCAGACGGATCATGAGAAGCAATAACCGCCCCTTTCGCTTTCCAGCCAAGCACTTTATGTGCATCGGTAGCGGCTTCAAGCCATTCGCGTTTAATGATAGCCATATCGCTTGCGCTGACGGGTTCGCCCAACCAAATATGACGGTAAAGCGTGGGATTACGCCGTTTGCACTCTTCCATTTCCAATCGGAGGACTTCGGGAAAGTGCGGGTTATCACTGTAGTTGGCAGTCAACAAGCAGATATCATCAGGTGGATTCACCACAAATCGCTGATAGGTATCATCCAGGATGTTCTTCGGGTTGAAGCTCACCCAGATTTCAGAGTTAGGCTTTCGGATAGTGGGGATCAAAATATCCCATGACTCTTTCGTTACCGCCTCAGCTTCTTCCACCCAGCAGATATCAATACCTTCAAGGGATTTAATCTTTGTGGGGTTATTTTTAATGCCGTAGAACATGAACTCAGCGTTAGTGCCAAGGTGCTTAATCATGGAGCGCTGAATTTCGAACTCTGATGAATACTCCTCTCGTTCGATGGTATCTTCAAGCAAGCGGATCACTGAATCACTGATACTGTTCTGTAGCTCACGGGCACATAGGATGCGCACCGGTTGCCGCCTTGCCGCCTCAATGAGCAATCGGGCTATCGCCCATGACTTACCGCTACCCCTGCCGCCTTTGGCGACTTTATAGCGGTGCGCCTCAATGAACGGCATAAAGATAGGGTTTATTTGTGTCATGCTTTCATTGCTTGCCGAATAGTGTACTCATAGGAGAGGTTTCAATTTTCACTGGCCCACCATTAGCGCCTGTAATTTCCTGAGTGACCTTATCACCGTATTTCTTAGGAGACATGCGAGCCAATGACCATTTTCTGGTATCAATACGCAGCTTTGCTTTTGCCACCTCTGCTGCATCTGGCATGACATCATCGGCAATCTCCAGCATTTCCTCGAATAAAGCGTCAGCCCTTTGCTCTGCTGCCTTCGCGTATTGGTCGCGAAACACTTGATTTTCAGCCAACCAGCGAAATACCGTGGACTTATTAGGCATGCTGGGTCGCTCACATACCTTGCGAAGACTCTCGCCTTCTGCCAGCTTTGCACAGATATCCGCGGCAGTTTCTGGCATGTAATCAGAGGGACGACCGCCTTTGTTTTTGGTTTCCATGCTTATATCCTCCTTAACTCATTATCCAGCCCACTCTATGAATAGGCTGTGTGATGAACTAATTGAACAGGCTCAATGCTTCTTGTGCATTACGAACGGCTTTATCTGCTCTGGCCACAACGCCAGATTCGGTTTGTACCAATTTGTATTGCTCCTTAAATAGCTCAAACTTCAACGTGTTATCACCAATGAACTCAATGGCTTTCTGGGCGGCTGCGGTATCGTTCATGACGAGACGTAAGACATCCAGCCGCATTTGCTGGGATAAGGTGAGTTCTGTCATTTATGGGATCCTTAAAAAGAAAAAGCCACCACGGATGTGATGGCTTGGGTTATTTGGTGGAATTACACCAGATTAAAAATTACGGTGCGAGACACTGCGTCCTGACATATTCCTGCCACCCCAGTATCATTTGCTCTGGGGTGGCTGGTTATTATTTGCCATCTGATTGTTGCCGATACATCATAATAACTAAACTACCTTTTGTAGCGACACGTACAGTTTGATTATCCTGTAGCTGGTCGAGTTTAAATGCGTCGTACAGCTCGTTAACAGCTTTTTGCCTTCGCTCTTCCTTGCGGCGATTGTAATAGGCACTGACCAGTAGGCCGCCCAACCAGTTCATCGCCTTAACCAAAATATACAGGTAACCCATTGCCATGAGACCGCCTGTCATATAGCCAATAATCATCTCACCCATTATTTCCTCTGCATTCAGTATTTACATAATCCTGCCACCCATTATCATTTGCCCTGAGGTGGCGTGTAGGTCGTTTAGGCTATATCTGCCCTGGGGTGGTAATCAGTCAGAATGTGGTTGGTTTAGCCACGGCACGAACCCAGCACATGATCCCTCAGTCCGAGGAGTTGGGCTTCGAGTTATTCCACGCAATTTCGGCGTTCTCTGCGGTATTTTCCTCTGGCCCACTTGCTCCACAGCCGGTACATTGCACATAAAACCACGTGTCATCTGAATATGAGCTCATTTCTATCCTTCTACTGTTACAAAACGGACAGGAATTAAGTTCGTCTATTTCAGTCATTGTTTTTTCTCCCACATTCAGTATTTACATATTCCTGCAAATATCTCAGTTTTGCCCGGTCGTTAATGATGCCTTCTCGGATATCGAGAACAGTAGATCCAGTTTCTCCAGAGAGTTCGACGGTGGTTGCATCGCCCACGCCGCCGGAGGTAACGGTTTCAGTAAAAATAATAAAGGCCGCCTAAGCGACCACTATATTATTCAGCGACATTTTGTTAATCTGCTTCAAGCTTATTCCTGCTTTTACTTTGCATTTCAATATATTCTTGTAAATATTTTATTTTTACTCTATCGGTCATAATACCCTCACGAGCATCAAGAAGAGTTAAGGCAGCCACTTTAGTAAGAGCAATATCAGTTTCCCCATTTACACAATAAGAATAAGGAGAGATGTGTTTCTCTACTTTTTCTTCAGAATTCAAGTTTGGCAATTCAAGCGCAGATATCGAAAATACTTGATCTAACTTTTCCAGTGAGTTTGAAGGAGGTTGCAGTGCCCATGCTGCTGGAGGAGGGAAAAGAGCCTTTACTTGTTTTTCATTTGATTTATATTCTGTAATTACCTCAGATAATTGATTACCAGAAACAGACAATGCACCTAAAAATCCTATTGCAGGAAACCATAATATTACAAAAAATATATTAGAATATTTCGTTGATGATACTTCTCTACGCACCTCTAAAAAATCAGACTTTATTATATGAAATGCAATAACCAAAAGCCCCATTAAAGAAACAATACTCAAAGAGTATAATACCATCCATAAAACACTTACTTTTTTTGCTCCAATGAGCATCTCACCCATAAGATATGAGCCAGTGACCAAAACACACATCGAGGCTAACAGAGAAATTACATCTTTAATTTTCTTATTTATTATCTTTATATCATTATTTTCTAAAGCTTTATTTGAAAGCATACACCCACCTCTATAAGATAAGATTTTTATACACTAATTTTATTAGGAGCCTTATCAATATTCTCACATATTCAGGGATGACCTGCCATTCTCTTCTATTTCCCGTATCGCCTGCTTATCCAGATTGCACTGCTCAATCACCGTCAGTAGCTGCTCATTCAGTATGAGACTGTCACTCCATGTCATTGTGTCCGGTATCACCGGAGGCAAACAGTCAGCGAGCAAATGTGCTGGAATGGGTACCGGTGGCACCGGAACGTATTCGGTTCGTGTGTTGCTGCAACCGGATAACAGCCCCATCAGGCACAGTGCGATTGGCACAATCATGATTGACCACCGCATCTTTGATGGCCGCTTTAGTCTGCTCAGAATCCACGGCTGACCGGTTCCGGCTTTCGCTATTAATGCGTGAGATATCATTGAATATCCTGACAGTCTGAAAGGTATTGGCGGTCATGACTTGTTGATGCTGATACTTCGTGTCCAGCTCGTTATAATCCTTGTCCTTTTGGTGATACTTGCTGTAGTAGAACCACAGCAGGCCACCGAGCAGACAAAACACGGTTATCAGCGTACCGATAATGAACATGCGCAGCCTGAACGTCATAGACGCTCAAACGCATTTTCAAACGTCGCCTCTGAATACGGTTGTTGGCCGTTCTCGTGCCGGATAATGGACTTAGCCAGCGCAATCAGCGTGGGTTTATTCATGTCGAGAACTTGATGCGGATCCACACTCAGCGCCTTAGCTACCCCGTTGATATAAGCCGACGTGTTGTTTTCATTGGTTGGGGCCCAGCGATTGATAATCTTAGATACGCTGTTGTACCCGCCCTTATGATAATTACACAACAGTTTCATCAGTGCCCGAATACCATACTCGGGTGATTCAAACCGGCAGAACCGTTTTTCAATGTTCGGGTCATGCTTCAACTGACCTTGCCATTGATTAGCTAAGTTATGATCAATGTTGCCCGGATTGTTATTGCGAATGCCTCTGGTCACTGTTTATCCCCCAAACGTTTATTAATGGCACGAACAGCAAACTCGCGTAGCTTCTCAACACCAATAAACCCAATGGCACCCCCGATAGCCGGTGCAAAACTGGCAGGGATGCCGAACATTTCCAGACCACTGGACACACTCCATGACAGCGCACCACACAGCAGAGCTTCAACCCAGCGGTTCTTTCGTTCCACGCCGTCATAAATCAGGCGACCGTAGCAAATCAAGGCAGCCAAAACAGAGCCGGATATTTGCGGCCACGAGTTTTTTAGGCCGTTTAATAGGTCGGCCCATAAGTCAGGATTTTCTTTCATCTTCATATTCCACCCCATCTGAACAATGGGCGTCCGTGGGGTGAACGATGGTTACCCCTGTGAGTAGGTTAATAGGAGGTCGTTATGGGAATTCCCATATCGATCGAATGAATATCAAATAGTTAGGATTGCAGATACGAAAAAGGCCGCATTTGCGACCTCGTTAAGAGTGTGCCCTCAGAATCGAGGGCGGTAGATACGCAGCGCGTACTGATAACAGGCTGTGCCTGCATGATTTCAGATGCTAAATTGTGGTCCTGCCAATATGAGCGTTTGCGGTCGGCTGGAACATGTAACTCCGCTACGCACCCAACACTTTCTCGGTAGTTGGCGACCAAAACAAAAAAGGCCGCATTAAGCAGCCTTGAATTAAATATGTAGATTTATTTCCAGTTGAAGCAGAAATGCAGTGTATTATTTATATTTTCTTTCAACAGAAAGCCTAAATT
Organism: Xenorhabdus ehlersii; assembly: GCF_003610465.1. GTDB lineage: Bacteria > Pseudomonadota > Gammaproteobacteria > Enterobacterales > Enterobacteriaceae > Xenorhabdus > Xenorhabdus ehlersii. The sequence continues at coordinate 863,651 of NZ_RAQI01000002.1, forward strand.
TCTTATGTCGTCATTATCAGATGTCCACCAGCCATTATACGAACCGACGAATTCGTATTGTTGTTTGCCTTGGAAATAAATATCATCCGCACTACGACCAAGATTATAATTTGTATCATTAACAGTTATAATAAGATCTTTGTTAAATAATTCTACCATCTTCTGATAACCTGCTTGATTGTTATCGGAAGAGACTCTAATACTAATTGACATCCTATCACCATCCCATGAAAAATAAGAAAATTGAGTAATATCTGTTTCATTCTGGAAGTTAGTTAGTGTACCAAAAGGCCATGCATCCGGTAACAATTCCCTATCAGCAAGATATCCAAACAAATGGATTTTAGCCGGCATTTCAGGACCTATATATGGAGGTGTAGCTCCTATATTAAGATCAAATAACAGCATGCAATTCTTTAGCTTATTAACGTCAGACATAAACACCTCACTTTATTATTCGTTAAAGGTCATTTCATCCTACTGCTAACTAGCCAGTTAATATTAATTAAGTCAGGTTTTTATCTCAATTGAATAGCCTATAACAGAATCAATACGCCTTAAAATAAGGGTGGCGTATTATAAAGTTTATCAGTTAGTCGAGTACGTGATTCAGTGAGGTATAAACTCAAACTTTACTACTGGCAGAAAGTATTTCGTTTATTTCCCGCTCAGTCTGCTTAAACCGCTCTTCTTCCAGCTCAACGCCCAAAACCCGGCGATTGAGTTTCAACGCTGCTTTCCAGTGGCCTTGTGAATGTCTTTTGCCGTGACACCTAACGTTTTCCGGGCCTCACGGAAATAATCGATTAGTGGTTTAAATACCGACTGTTTCAGTTCGCGGCATTGCTTGAAATAGCCATCACCTTTCGGATGATAAGGCCCTTGATAATGTTCGGCAAAAATGATGCGTTCAGTGGCCGGAAAATACATCCGCAGGCTTTCTTTGTTCTGCCTGCGCCACGGGCCAGACGGTTTCGCCCAGATAATATGGTTCAACACATTAAACCGTTCCCGTACCAGCAGTTCTGTATCAGAGGCCAGACGCGAACCACAGAACATATACAGGCTACCGTTGGGTTTCAGTACCCGCCAGAATTCAGCCAGTAGTTCATCCAGCCACGCAAGGTAAGCCGTCACATCGTTCCACTGATTATCCCAGCTGCAGTCTTTAACCCGAAAATAAGGCGGGTCAGTCGCGATAAGGTCGATACAGTTATCCGGCAAGGTTTTGATAAATTTCAGAGAGTCGTCGTTAATTAATGTGATACCACTTAAATTCACAATATTTTTCCATAAATCGACGCTGGCTTATTCTCTGGAATAACCACAAGGTAAGCGGCTGGCGTTCTCAAATCCCCCAGCTGCTTACCTCTTAAGAAACTATCCCATCAAGGGTAACGTTTAAAAAACGTGTCGTTGTCCCGGCTTTCCATCAAACCAGCCAGGCAAAATTGAGTTAACAGTAATTGGCAACGCGGCACGGATAGCCCCGTCAGGGTGGAAATATCGGCAACAGACGCCCAATCATACAGAGGTACTGTTTCCAGAACACAAGCGGCTGTTGTTGTCATATCTTCATGTTTTAGCATGATAATTTTAACCTTTTGGTCAGTTAGTCGGCGTGAACACACATGTAACTCTGACCAAGCACAACAGCAAGTCTTATGTTTATTTAGGCGTAAAAAAACCTGCTCTGGGCAGGTTCTTCTTTAATTTGGCCTTTCGCTTCTTGCGGATAAAACATCGCGAAGCTTATATGAAGATATTAACTCGATTGCTCAAAAAGTCAAACTTTTTTAATCGACATAACCTCTTGTCTTTCTAATTCATCACACATAGGCCGATATAACATAAATTCCGCTACTCTTAACCAGTTTTCAACACGGCGGCGACAGGTTGACAGTGACGTATCAGGATGGCGCTCGTACATTTCAGAGGCAATGCCATAATAAGATTTCTTGTATATATAATGCTCTTTCAAAATATTCAACAAACCGGGATCATGTTCCATTACACGGCCAATCACAGTATCCATTTTTAACCCTTCCGCATCGGTACAGAACCATAATCTACTAATTGCTTTTTTATCTTTTATCTGACCAAAAATCTGCAATAACTCTTCTTTTGTCAGACCCGCCTGCTTCATTCTCTTCATAGCCATATGTAAGGCTTTTTTACTTATCACCGGCTCTGACAGTAAGCGGGAAAAAATACCTGCTGTCTGCGGTACTTTACGAATAGCAGACCAGTTTCCCCATACACTTAACTGCCCTCGTATCCATACACTTTCAAGGGTACGCAGCCTCAAATGTTCTTCACCTTTTCCACATGTTGCCGGATAAATCATTTTGCGCCCCTTATTTTGATATTAACTGAAACCTTTACACCCGACATAACTGTACCTCTTTCACTTCCGTTTTAACCTGTTCTAATAACTCAATTTCTGTCCCGTGGAACGCCTGCCATGTTTTCGGTGCAGCATGAAATCCGGTTGGGTAACACGCCCGATGATGGCGAGGACATAACGGCATAACGGAGAAATGATCGGCACGTTGTGCCATTCCCTGCCCGGTTCGTACATGATGAATTTCCGCAGGTGATGCACCCAGTCCCAGATTTCGGCAGACAATACAGCCGAGTGAGGCGACATCTGACAGCCACTGTTTTTCACTGTTGGTCATTGGTCTTGCCTCTCCCTTACGCAAAATCAAACAACTGAGCCGCCGCATTTTCAGCAGCGCCTCTGGTAGGGAAATTGCGATACAAGATGAAGTTCCACAGCACGTTCAGTGTGGATTGATAGAGTGCCTGAAATTCCAGCTCGTCCATTTTGGCGAAGCTAACTGAGCGGGGTTCTCGATACGCGCTGCCATCTGGCATTTCATAGGTGTCATAGTGACCGGATTCCACCGTCACCCAGCGCCTGAAAGCATCAAAGGATTTAGTGGCCGTAATATTGTGAGCACGATTTTTGGATAAGCCAGCAAGGTATTCATCAGCCGCAGATTGTAAGGCACCTTCACTGCCAGCGAAGTGAGCCAGAAATTGTACGTAACCGCGTACAATGGCTTTTTCTTCGGGGGAAATCGTGCCGCCGGTGGGTTCCCAGTATTCAAAACCGAGATTCAGCAGGGCAAAGTATTTGCGGTGGAAACGGGGATTACGGGCTTTCTTAAAATCAGCCTGCAGCACATCGCCGCATTTGATTTTCGAATGCAGGTATTCTCTGGCGGCCGGAGTAGCCGGTCTCAGAGTGTCGTCGGAAATTTTGATAAAACTATGCTGCGCCATTCTTGATCCCTTAAGGTAATGGCACAGCAGCATATGTTTAGGTTCGGATGTTCAGACCGATGGAGATGATTTTAGCGGGTTATAATCCGTTATGCTACCGACAATTTCTGTAAGCGGGAAGTATCCAGACTTTGCTTGATATGCCAGATATCATAGGCATTCTGCATGCCCAGCCACACATGCGGCGCACTGCCGATCACCATTGAAAGGCGTACTGCCATTTCAGGAGAAACATCGGACTGACAGCTAATTAGCCGTTGTACCGTAGACGGCGCAACATCCAGTGCTTTCGCCAACGCTCTGGCGCTGAGATTCAAGGTTTCCATCGTTTCCTTTATCAGCTCGCCCGGATGGGGCGGATTGTACATTGTGCTCATCAGTGATAATCCTCATAGTTGACGACATACACATCACCCTCAATGAATTCAAAGGTGATGCGCCAGTTCCCGGTTACCGTGATTGACCACAGCCCTTTTTTATCCCCGGTCAATGGATGTAAAAAGAAACCGGGGACATCGATATCTTTTACTTCTTTTGCTAAGTCGAGAACACTTAAACGCAAACTGATCTTCTTTACCTGTTTAGCATCAATACCTGCCGTAGAGCCAGTCTCAAAGAATTTCTTTAACCCTTTATGCTTAAAACTTTTTATCATGTCATCTTATGCCTTTAGGGTGTTGCGCACTACGCATTATATAATATGCCGCGTAATACGCAACACTGCTTTATAACGTTAATTTCAGTTCATGCCAGCCCCATGTATTCCAGCAGGCCGCTTCACCTGAAAAACAGCATTCCGTCACGGGTAGCGATTCACCGCACTTTTCACAACATTGATGCTGTAGTTTGGCAAGCTGCTTTTTTAATGAACGGTCATCCATTCGGATTAACATCGTCAGATATTCGTTCACATCGTAAGGGTCTCTGCCCGGTCGCCGGATGGCGCAATTTTGCTTCAGCATTGCCAGCTCCTGATTATCCAGCAACAATTCGATCTTAGTGACGCCAGCACTCTGCTGGCGCTGACGTTGGGCGGCTTTCCGTTCTGCGGGAGATTTAGCCATTGTTAGGCGTCCTGAGTTTATACACCGAGTTGCGGGTGCGGATAAAACCATCGGCATTGAAGGTATGAATATTTTCGACCGGTGATGTAATGATTTCAGCACCATCAAACCAGCGCTGATGGACATCATGGTAAATACGCCCACTTGCCCGAAAATCACAGTTGCCATAGAGAATAAACCCGGTTAGTTCCAATTCAGCCGTGTATGCTTTATTTTCCATATTTTGCGTTTTCATGCTTATTTCCCCAACCGATCATGAACAAACCGAACCAGTGCCAATACAGGCAATGAAATTGGAAATGTCAGCAGCAGAAACAAAGCAAGCATATGGAGCCGGAACTCTTCATCGGTGAAAATCTGCCAGTAACCAATCACTTCTTGTTTCAGGTAGTGTAAAAAGCGGTTTGATTGTTTCATTGGTCTTGCCTCTCTCAGTTAGCCTGATTTCTCAGTGCCCACAGTCGTTGTAATTGGGTTAATCCCTTGCCCGTAATCAGTGACGTCACACATTCCTGAATGCCGCGTTCTGGATGTTCCCAGCTGCCTAATTTCACATCCATCAGTCCCGACTGTATTTTCTCCTGATACGGTTCATTGCGGCGGGTGATCCAGCCGATTTGTCTCAGAAACGCGAACAGCCGGGTTCTGCCCGTACCCAAAATCTTAGCAGTCTGCGCCATACTGAGCGCACCGTGTAAAGCTGATACTTGGTCATGAAACTCGACCTTCGGCGCATCCTCAAAAATCTGGTGCTCTAACTGATTCACAGCCAGTGAAAGGCGCTCTTTTTCTTCTTCGGCCTGAATGACCATCAACGCCAGTTGTTTGGTATTGGGTAAAGCGGATTGCGGTATCGCCAGTCTGCCAGAACGGTAGTCGATAAAGGTCTGGTTAACCTGCAATTGAAATGTCGGGCTTATCCAACCGGCATAGGAAACAGCCAGCAGTTCATGGGCGAAAGTACCTTGCATCTCTCCGCCCTTTATCGCATTAACAGGCGATGTGCATTTCTGCATATCGATTAATCCCTGTGCCAGTTCTTTAGCCGAACGGGTTCTCAGCCATTGTGCAGGTGCTTTATTGGCGCCAGCGCCACTTGCCTTATGCAACGCATTCAGATTGAAGCGCCCTTCCGCATCGGTGGTAATTTCAATGCCTGCGATAACAGGCAGATTCTTTTGGTTTATGGCATTTAACATCGTTATTCCTTTGTTTGGAGTCTCATTACGCCACGCCAGTAATTCAGGCGTGTTTTAAAAAATTCTTGATATTTCTCAGCGGCCTGTTCGATTTCTCTGAAAATAACTACCCTGTCGATCTTCCGCCGTTTGAGCTGTTTGATTAACCGGCTGGCCTTGAGATCCAGATTTTCCAGTTCACGTTGTTCTTGTGTCCACAATCCGCGATTGTGTGGCAGTCCAGCAGGTAAATAGTTCGATTGCTGGCGCATGGCTATTCCTTCGATTCCGCTGAAAGTCGTTTGATAACTTCTTTTTCAATCGGCTTAGGCGCTGCCATCACCTGTTTGTAGACTGCCTTTTGAACTGGCGTATTACGTAATAACACCCGCTGGACATCGCCCAACGGCATACGGAGCAACATGGCGATGTACTCTGCCGTTCTGCCAAGCTGGGTGAGTTCATACATCCCCCGGACAATATTCCGTCCATAGTTAAATCGCTTCCCAATGTTGATGCAGGGTTCAGCGATAGTTGCAGGTTTTGCTATCGGAATAAGTTTTGGCTTAGGTTGGTAAGGCTGGCGACTACGTGCCCGTGCTGCTTGATTTAAATCATAAAGAATACGGTCAGTATGATCACAGCCATCATCGACATGATGACGGTTATCCAGGATCAGCTTGTTGACATCGTTTTCGTTGTCCATGTGGTCTTGCCTCGTTTTTGGTTTTCCGCTTTTGGTCAGAAAGCATTTTTGCTATTGGCCAGAGTGCTGCTCTTTCGCCGCTTGTTCTGCGGCCTGTTTCCAGATCCCCCGCCAAGCCGCTAATGCCGGGACTTCGCTCATCCGCCCTATCCCGGCTTTACGTGCCAGTTGTTGTGCCAGTTCCTGAATACGGTTTGTCGGGGTCCAGCCGGTTGAAAACAATAATCGGAACGTAGCATCACGCTCCACGGTATCAATGGTGATGCCCGTTTCTCCGGCTTTCAGCCAGCGACCATTGACACAGGCAGGACGTCCCGCTTTGTCCCACTTGCACGCTTTATCGAAATACTCCGTGCAATTCTCCGGGCCAAACAGGGTCTTCGGGCGTAAGTAATCCCGCATCTTGCCATCATCCCGCCATTTGGTGGTCAGATAGTCAGTGATCAACATTAAATCTTCCACCGAATAACCATCACCCAACCGCGCACGGATATACCCCATCGTGGTTTTGCCATCACGGTAGTTAGAATCCGTCACCTGATTGAAATAAATTAATACCTGTCGGGCGGGTTCGTGGTCGGGTTCCACGGGAACCTGACAAGAAGAGTTAGTCTCTGTTGTACTCTCTGTAGTAATCTCTGTTGTAGTCTCTGTAAGATCAGACCAATTTGACCCATTCAGAACGGCGCATTCTGACCCGTTGGAGTGTTTCAAATTGAGTTCGTCGATAAGATCATTCTGACCCGTTCGATTGTCTTCTTTTGCACCGTTCGATGGTGTCATTTTGACCTTATCGGCTAACAATGGATGTTCATAATTGATTGCGTAATAATTGGTCCGGTCGTGGCTGGATTTATTAATCTGTTCAATCCGCAACACGCCTAGCTTCTTCAAATTCCCCAGCGCCCGTTTAATGGTGGATACAGATAAAAAGGGAAACTGCTCCTGCCATTTCTCAACTGAGTTATAAATCCAGCGGCAGCCATTGGCCTCAACACCGGACGATGTCTCCGTCAGCCAATATTGGATCTGCTGCAAGATAATGGCCTCGTTCAATCCCAAGCGCATAGCCAGCTCAGGAATAACCACCAAAGGGCGACTTTTTAACAATAACAAATTCATACCACGCCCTTACTCATTCTGGCTCTGCGACCGGGATTTCTGCTTTTTGTGCTGCTCCCAGCCAATCAGAGCCGCTTCCTTACGGCTTTCATAAATTTCTGACACTTCCTCAAAAGTGGCAGGCTTATCGTTCCGGCGAAAGCCATTGCGATAAGTGATCTTATCGATGGGTTTTATCATTGGTCTTGCCTCTCGTTAATGCACGTTGGTCAGACGCGGTTCAATGGCATTTAACGCGGATATGGCTATAGCTATTCGGTGTGACATGTCACGCCCTCCTAACAGGGTTTCACTCATGGCGGCGGCAAATTCTCTAATCGCAACCGAGGCGAGATAATTCAACCTATCTTCACTCGTTAACCTTGCCCTCCGTTCTGCCGGTAACGCTGCTTCAATCGCTGGCAACAGTTCCGTGATCTTACGTTGTGCCGCATTCGAATCGCTGCGTAACCACCGGAAAATCTGTTGACGGTTATTATTTATCGCTTTCCAGTCAGCATTTCCCAATTCATCTTCAATCTGGTGTAACCGGAATTGAGAACCACCGCGATACAGCAGGAAATACATACGACTGACTTCAATGGCTACATGCTCCTGACCTCTCTCCATTGCCCAAGCCTCAACTTCAGCTTTGAGCGTACTCATGCTTTGCTCCACGATTTTTGTCTCCTGATGCAATTTAATGTTGATTATTAAAAATCAGATTTCGGCTGATACCTCAGTTATATTCATTTCAGGCCATATTTTTTGCCAATCATGGGGACGGAGATCTTGCCTTGTTACTTTTCCATCAGTGGCTTTTTCAATATCAAAACATCTAGCAGGAGGAACCGGTGCGTGTCCGTGCGCCATTTGAGACAAATAGGAACTGGATACACCAAGTTTCTCGGCAAGGCGTTTAGCTTCACCACGTTTCAAAGTAGAAATGTAATCATTGAGTTTCATAGATACCTCTTCGTTGGAAATGACAAGAGTTTAATAAACACTAAACATTTGTCAAGTATTTGCTTGTTTAGTAATTACTAATCACAATCTAGATGCTACAAAAGCAGTTCAATCCCTATATATATATGGAGCTTTAGAAAGAAAATGAGTATTAAAAATATCAGACAAGAACGTCTAAAAACTTGGTTTTCCGACAAAACTCTTCCTGAAAAAGAGAAGAGTTATTTATCACAGCTCATGAATGGTAAGGCATCTTTTGGTGAAAAGGCGGCGAGACGACTAGAAAGGGACTATCACATGCCAGAAGGCTATCTGGATGTTGATTCGAACGACACAGAGTTAATCAATCCGCTACAAGTTACATTAACACCTAGACAAAAAGTTTTGTTGGAATTATTTGAGGAATTGCCAGATAGTGAAGCTACTGCTCTGATAAAAAATCTTGAAGAGAAAAAACAGCACTATGATAATTTACTAGAAGAATTATTACATAAAAAGAAGCAAAAGAAAGCATAGGAAAGAGTCATTAACTGACTTTTTCCTTATTTATCAATTTAGTACTTATTATTCCAGATAATATCATCACCCAAACATCTCTACTCATAATTAATTAGATGAATAGATAGTCGTATCAGGCATACGTGCACTATCTACAACTAAACCTACCCAATATTTTCCTTAACAAGGCTAAACCAAACTCTACCCTATATTCCAATAATAAAAATATAATCAATAAAATCAATTAATTAGTCTTAAAACACCAACCAATCTCCCTCCTTTGTTTAATTTTTACTTTACTTTTAGTTTATCAATTACTAAACTTAATCCCATCAGCAAACAGGCAGGACGCCCACGAAGTAGAGCCGCTACCGGCATATGAAGAGGTAGATGATTTGCTCAGACAATACGGCACAGCAGCCGTTTAGGTTAAGTGTTCAAAACCGAATTTACCGTTTCAGTTGTCATAGAGGAGGAGAACCGCAGCGCTCATTGCGACCTGCCATGATTACCACTCGATGCGACTGATTTTATCCCAACACCAGGGAGCCAGTTGAAGAGACCAATCACCATAGAGTGAAGCGTAAGAGGCAACTAAACCGGTCGTCAGCCTTGACCAGGGTAAAGCGACGCTGGATAGCGTAACCAGCACTTTTTAGTACGGAGACCACCATCAAATTGATGGTACGTAGGAAGCAACAATAAACCTGACAGCCCAGAAAAACGGGCATTTTATAACAGACGTAAAAAAACCCACCAAAGTGGGTTCTTTCACCCCGAGTCGCCGACCAAAGCTATCGGGATTTCTTACGACGGAGACCAATCCGTCGAAGAGGCAAGACCAATGATGACTCATCGATCCACGACAATATATAGGAGTTGCTATGAAAGCACAATCCAAAACACTCAAAATCACCCTCTATGTGTATGCCAAAGAAGGTTTTGACAGGCAAGTTGAGTTCACCACGTTCACCAATAAACCGGTTAACACTTCCTTTTGGGGGGCATTAGTTTCTCAGCATGACGTGGAAATCACACTCCCGTCAGTCAACAAGTCTGATCTCGTCCAGGCACAGATCAAAGTGCTTGAGGCTGAAAAAGAAAAGGTTCTGGCTAAGGCGCAGGTAGAAGTGAACCTAATTGAAGATCGTATCCAGTCACTGTGGTGCATCGAAGGTCAACCTGTTTCCGCTGCCGATATGGAGCTTCCTTATTAGCCCCGGAGGAATGATGCAAAACATCAATGATGTTATTGAAATGATTCTGGATGCTGGCTTAACCGCTGTTGAACATGAAAACAACAGTGATTTCGTGGGAGGGATAACTCATATATCCCTTCTTGGCGGAAAGCGACGGGTGGAATATTACCCGACTACGGGGATGGTTTACGCCAATCCCGTCAAGGATCTTTATTCCACTTTCCGACTGCCCAAAGCCGGCATTCGAAGAGCCATCAGACTGGCTAAAACAGGCAATTAACAAGAGGCAAGACCCATGACAACTTATGTTTGTGTATTTGAGCCGATCCAGGAGGCTCAACAGGACGGTGCGGTATCTTTAGCCATCGCCCTTGAAGCCAACTCCATCAAAATGGCTAAAGCATTAGCCATCGTTCATCTGGGTGATGAGTACCCGGAGAATATGGATAAATTTAACACCGATACCCCGATTATTTGTGAAGACCGGGTCGGTTCTCCTCGCCCACCCGTGGGTAAATTTGATGAGAAGTTTGCTGCTGAATATGAATTCAATGGCACAACATGGCAGGCCAGAAGCCCCAAATCTGCCCAAGCCCCTGAAATTCATGAGCGTGGGTTTACCCACACTTATACCACTCTGGATTTAGAAATTGCGCTGGCATTAGTGGATGGGGATTTTTATTGCTGGGAGATCCGCTCAAGGGAAATGAGTGCCGCGAAAAAGCTGATGGCCGATAACGATGAGGTATGGCGTCGTTGGTCTACGGCATTTCGTATCAGAACCGACGCTTTGTCTATCCCACGCGAAACGATTTTCAAGGTCGTGCGCGAAGGTAAACAGCATCCTGAATTTCTGGCCGATGCTAACGCGATGAAAGCATTTTTAAACCATACCTTAGGTGACACTAGCATCGCTGAATTACAGGATAAGCCTAACGAGCCTGCATCAATACCAGAAACCTCAGCAGAAAACATCACGGCCGATGAAGTTGAAACCCAGACAGTACCCGAAGTGAAAGCGGAAAAAAGCGAAACTAAACCCCGTAAAACCAGAAAGACCAAACCAGCCAAAAAGGAAACCGTACCGGAAACTGAAGAAATAGCGCCAGAAGCTAATGAAAACGAACCAGAAATAGAGAAAATCGTACCGAAAACCAAGAATACCGCACCAAAAACGGCGGCAAATGATGAAATCACCCCATTACCGTCAGTCAGTGGACAAAACGCCAGTAATGATAATTTCCAGCACCGTGCTGATCTGTTGGAAGAAACCATTAAGGCGCAGGGTAATGAACAACAGGCCAACCTTCGCATCTGGAAAGCGGTTCAACGTACCGATCCACGCTTTACCAAACCATTGGAAGGCGTAGGCTATACCGGCACCAGTATCAATAGTAACTATATGCTGATGCGAGCAACTGAGCAATTTGGCCCAGCAGGTGGTAGTTGGGGATATCAGGTTCTGGAAGACAAGATGCTGGACGGTGCTCCAATGACTGAACCTGTTTATGACGCCAATAACAAGCAAACGGGTTTTCGTTTACTGCGTGATGGCGATGGCACTTTAATATGTGAACAAAACCACTCTATCAAGATCTTATTGTGGTATCCGCTTGGGGACGGCACTCGTGGTGAGATCGAAAGTTACGGTGCAACACCTTACCGCTATAAGACTAAAAATGGCATAAAAACAGATGGCGAAGTGATTAAAAAGAGTCTGACAGATGCCATTAAAAAAGCCTTATCCATGCTGGGATTCAGTGCCGATGTCTTTATGGGTATGTACGATAACCCAGAATATCTGGCTGAAAACAAGATTGAATTTGGTATCAAGGCCGCGAGTGACAAAGCCGAAGATCTCACCCGTCTGCGTAAGGAACTGGACGACAAGTTTGCACGCAACACTGAAACCATGAAAACGGCGATCACTAAAAATGAGCTGAGGGGTATTGCATCCACGCTCACCCGTGAAATCGACGTACATCTCAAGAACGCGAAGTCGCTCGGTGACAAAGAGTATGAACGTTATCTGTCGGGCCGCTTACGTCGTTTGACTGAAATTGAGAAAGATTGTTTAACCAAACTGGAAGAGGCAAACCAATGACCACCGCTATTGCATTAGCTGCTGATTATGATCAATTGCAAAAACTGATAACCACCGGTGAATTTTCACCGGAAGCCATCGCCGACACACTTGAAGGTATTGAAGGTGCTTTGGGTGACAAACTGGATGCGGTGATGATCCATGTCCGTAACCTTGAAGGACAGGCCAGAACGCTGGACGATGAGGCCAAGCGACTGACTGAACGTAAAAAATCCTTTGAAGGTCAGGTCAAACACCTTAAGAAGTACATTCTGGATTGCTTACTGAAAGCAGAACTGAACAGCCTTAAGACCACGAAAAATACCTTTAGTGCGCGTCAGGGCGTCGCCAGGATCATTATCGATAATGAGATGTTACTGCCCGATGAATTAGTGGATGTTCAAACCATTACCGCACCGGACAAAAAAGCCATTAAAGAAGCGATTGAACGTGGTGAAGCCGTACCGGGTGCGCATATCGAAATCGGGGAAAGAAGTTTGCAGGTTCGTTAACCATCAGTTTATGCCCGATGATTCGGGCATTGAGGAGCATACAATGGCAGCAAGACTTGAAGCCAGTATCTTTTATAACGAAGAAATCAAGCAGTGTGAAGTCACTTGGTCAGCCGATGGTTCCGATGATCTCGCGCCAATGGAAAAATCGATATTGGAACAACTAGCAACTACCCTGATGAACCAACTAAATTCCGGTACTCATCACGGTCAATTACATTAAGAGGGCCAGTACGATGAAAAACAATCTGGAAGATCTACACAATCATCTGTTTGCACAGTTAGAACGCCTCTCTGATGAAGAGCTGAAAGGTGAAGAACTCAAATCTGAAATTGCCCGTGCGAAGGCCGTTTCGGATGTCGCCAACCAAATCGTGGAAAACGGCAAGCTGGCACTCACGGTGCAAAAAATGTTGGGTGATAACGAAATTCAATCCGCCCCCAAATACCTGGAGGTTAAATAATGGCGCATTTTGTCTATACTCCTGAAATGGAAGGTTGGATGCGGCAACATTATTTATTGCGGCTGGATAAACTCACCTTCGCCTTTAACCAGCAATTTAATGTGACCCGTTCCTCTGAGGCCATTAATGCGTTACGGAAACGCTTAAAGTTGAAAACAGGCCGCAGCGGCTGTTTTGTGAAAGGCCACTCTCCGGCCAATAAAGGCACAAAAGGGTTAACCGGTTCAAATTCAAGATCATTTAAGAAAAATAACCGTCCCCATAACTATCTGGCTATCGGCAGTGAAGCCGTGACCAAGGACGGTTATATCAAAATAAAAGTGGCTGAACCCAATAAATGGAAACTGAAACATCGGGTAGTTTGGGAACAACATTATGGGCAGATCCCCAAAGGCGGCGTGATTAAATTTATTGATGACAATAAACGAAACTGTGTCATTGAAAACCTGATGCTGATATCGCAACAAGAAAACGCTGTCATTAACCGATATTATGCGAATGCCCCCGCTGAATATAAGCCGACCACTGTTCATCCCTCCCCCGTAAACCTGATTAAGCATAATCAGAAATTTAGCCACGTAATCACTAGCATGATGGTACACCCACCGAACGGAGCACCATCATGCAACTTTGGCAACCGGGACAACAACTATTAACAGCTTTCGATATCAAACTGGGACGATTAGCCGCCAGCGTCAAAAACACGCCCTGTGATCAGGCGGATATTATTCGCGCCTGTGACACTGCTGATCGGATCATTCTATCGATGATGAGGCAAGACCAAGACCATGAAAATAAATCGCGGAACTATTTCACATGATAAATTAATGAAAGCCAGCGCATGGGGTAACAGAGAATTTGAAATAGGATCAATACCTGATAACCGAACCATTAAACGATGGATAGAAATAGGCCAATTAAGAGGGAAAATTGTCGATGGTTCCGCATGGGTTTACTCATCAGAAAGATGGGGAGTTGATTCTCTTATTTCATCACAAGTAAACAAGTTAATAAAAGATTCATAAAATGGCTGGACGTCCAAGAAAAAAAGAATTCAGGCACTTACCTGATTATCTTTATTTTGATAAATCCAAAAATGAATATCGGTTAACTCTTGTTAATGGAAAACGTAAGTTTATTGGTGGCGACAAAGCAGTCGCTATCGCTATTGCCAGAGAATACAACAATGTGATGAGACCTGAACAATCCGTCTGTATTTCTTCCTTACTTAAGGAATCAGGCGGTAAATTTGGTGAATCATTACCTTTCTCTGATCATGTTGATAAACTCTTCGACAGAATTATTTTGGATGAAAAACCCGCAGCAAATACCCTTGCTGACTGGAATAACAATATTGAAAGAGTTAAAGAGTTTTTTGCTGATATTCCGTGTATGGAAATATCTCTTGAGCATGTTAACGAATATCTCAATAAATACCATACAGAGGCATCTGCTAATGTCCAAAACAGAAAGGTATCTTTTTTAAAGAAACTCTTTAGCTATGCCGTTGATGAATCTCTAATGTTTGATAATCCAGCAGAACGCAAGAAACGTAAACGGACAGATAAAAAAATGCGCCGCCGATTATCACTGGAAGACTTTAAAAAGATACGTATCGCTGCAGAACCGTGGTTACGAACAGCAATGGATCTAGCACTGCAAACCACTCAGGCCAGATTAGAGGTTTCGCGTATCAGATACAACATCAAATCCCCCCAAGAAGGTGTTTGTGGTTGTATGTGGTATCCAGAACCACAAAATGGCATTTATGGGATGCTTTATATTCACAGGCAAAAAATTCAGAATAAAGAAGCGTCTCACGTTGCTATTCCTATCGGAGAGAAGTTAAAACAGATTATTGATGATAGCCGGGATTCTATTGCTAGCCCGTATGTTGTTCATCGCTTGCCAATCAAGCGACCGAACAAGATTAGCTCAGAAGTCCACCATCCTACGCAAGTTGCACCAGACTATCTGAGTCGGGCATTTTCAGCATTGAGAGATCAAGTGGGCGTTGCTGCACATTTGCCGATTGCAGAAAGACCGACATTTCACGAAATCCGGGCATTGGCTGCACACATGTTTAAAACTAATGGGTTAGACCCTCAAGCACGTATGGCACACAGTGATGCAAAATCGACAAAAGTCTATACTCAGAACCATGTTAAATGGGTAGAAGTTCCTCACGGAGAGATAGCCATTTAGCATGGTAAAATAGAGTCTAACTCATTGATGTATAAAGCACGAATTTTGCAGATTATGCACTGTTTGCAAAACCAGTCAAAACGCCTTAAGCCCTTGCTACATAAGGCTTTGAGAGTGAAATAATCGCCTTCATGGGGTGTCGGGGGTCGTAGGTTCAAATCCTATCATGCCGACCAAATTTCCCTAGAAAAACCAACCTGTTAAGGTTGGTTTTTTTATGGCTGGAATTTGCTCTTGGTAAAATTCTGGTAAAATGACAGTCGGAAAGTGGCAAAGATCCACTAACTTTTGAATGAATTTTATTGCTGTTTAAAGGCGTGTGAAACTTCTTTTTTCTTGCTGTTTTTTTCGATGATTTCAAATTAAAATTTATTAGAATAATTGTTTATTTATTCACTCCTATACATTTTCAGAACAAAAAGACACTCCTTTGCTCAGAAAAGAAGTAGAAGACATCCGTGGCAACAGCACATGCATAACTGTTCCTTACGGAATATAGATAAAGTTCAGGGAGAGGAAGAGGTTACCCATACATTGCTCTTGAACATGTGTGGGAACGCTGGCAGGAATATTTAACCCTGTAATATTATGGTCGTTTAATAACTATTCAGTATTATTATATTAATGAATAAAATAGATTTTCGATATGACATTAATGAATTGCGAGCCATCGTTGTTCTTAGCATTCTGATATTTCTCCATGTTGTCAGGTGAATTTATAGGAGTTGATATATTTTTTTGAATTGATGTCACGATCGATAATTCTCCATCCAATATACTGCATAATCCAATATCTCTTTAGCAGGCACAAGCAGTGTATTAGCAGATCCAATGATGCCTTCAATAATCACCTCTGAGTGCGCATGGCAAAAATGTTCAACGATATCTTTAAAATAACCTTGATTAAATTGTTCACAAACAGGATCTACAGTATCAAATTCCTCTAGCATCACCCATTCTACTTGGTTATTTTGCAATAGTGGGATCTCCATTTTTCTAATACGCTTGTTGGGAATATTTGCCAAATACTCAGCATGATGCAAAAGGCTCATGGTTTCATATGGAGCGCCAATCATAAGAACTTTTCCCTGACGCTCTACCAATTTTGCAAATGGTGAATCATTACCATAGCCATAATCTAATGAATGATTCTCTACAAAATACTCAGCACTATTTCCAATAGCGACTACAGAAGCGCCAGGATTTTGACTTCGAATAGCTCCTTTGGTTGTCCTGACACACTCAGTGAATACACCATGATCTCTGCTTGCTCGTGAAAATGATCGATCATATGGCATGATTTCAGATTTTAATTCTGATGGAACATGACCTCTTACATCCAAACTATCTTCATAATTTTGTTCCCAATTTGTATAACACAATAATACTCCTCCAACTCCCAAAACAGTTAAAATAGCCTGGATAAGATCATCGGCACCATTCAAACAATCGCCAACAGATCGCATAGCAACATGAGCCATAACAACATCACCTTGTTTTATGCCTATCTTTTGTAGCTGCTGAACAAGCATCGATTTTGTCCAATATTTATCTTCACCCACTTGGATCATATATCTAACCCTATGTTGATTTTATTACCCTCACTCTTTGTTTAAGTTTAGTTTATTGCATATTATTCAATTTGGGGCTACCTTATTTAGGTGTACTCAAAATCCTACTTGTTTAGTACACCCTCATTTGCTTCTTATTTCGCTCTTCCCCTCCCTGAATTCAGGGAGGGATTTTTGTTGTTAAAAAGATTTTCTAAAACAGATTTTTCCTACCATATGTCATTGTCTCAGAATCAATGACAATTATATCTCTCAATAATATCTTTCTGGCATACCTCTATCATAAATTAAGTATTTATAATTACCTAATTTTGTTATAAATATTTCTATGCACTTCCATGATAAGAAATTTAAATTTCATTAATGATTAATATAATAATAAGAAAGTAAATTCACTTATTTTACAGTCAAGTAAGGAAAAAAATAGGAAATTCATCATGAATATTAAAAAGTCTCTACTTTTGGCGGGATTGACGGCTTTTGGTTCTATCCCATTCTCTAGTATTGCTGAACCAGATTCAAATCATGGATATATCGACACACCACCAAGCAGGGCACTTTTATGCCAAAAAAGCATCAATAAAAACTGCGGACCTGTCACGTACGAACCACAATCGGTTGAAGGCCCCAAAGGCTTCCCACAAGGGGGACCACCAGACGGGCAAATCGCCAGTGGTGGTGTTGGTCAGTTCAAACAGCTCAATGAACAAAGTACAGACCGCTGGCATCATGTCGCTATCAATAAAGGAATCAACAAATTTAATTGGACAATAACAGCCCGGCATAGCACCACTTCATGGCAATTCTATATTACCAAACCTGGCTGGGATCCAAATAAACCTCTAACACGCGCCCAATTAGATCTAAAACCCTTCTGTGAGCGCCTTGATAATGGAAAAAGGCCAGGCCAAACTGTCTCACTGAACTGTGATATTCCCGATCGCTCAGGCTATCATGTTATTCTCGGCGTGTGGACAATTGCTGATACCACCAATGCTTTCTATCAAGTTATTGATGTTGATATTAAATAATATTCTTAATTAAACTGACATTTTATTTATGAATATTATATGAGTACAAAAAGTGCTGGTACATGACCAGCATTTTTTTCTAAAAAATTAAAATGCTTTTCAGATAAGATCTATTCACCCAAGACCCCTTAACACATAGAAAAATATGAAAAAATCAACTATTCTTAGAATTGCCAGACCAACAGATAATCTTACTAAAATTGCAGAAATGTATTGTCATGGCTTAAATTTCATCATACTAGGTGAATTCAAAGATCACGATAGTTTTGATGGTATCATGCTAGGGCATCCCAACCATTCTTGGCATCTTGAATTTACTCATCACCACAATACACATGTTGGTAAGGCTCCAACTAAAGATAATTTATTAGCATTTTATATTGAAGATGAGCTTGAATGGCAAGAGCAAGTACAATCGATGCAAAATGCTGGGTTTATTCTCGTTCCTTCTTATAATCCTTATTGGGATAAGAACGGAAAAACTTTTGAAGATATCGATGGTTATCGTATTGTATTACAACATAGTACATCAGAGATTTAGTTATTTATTTCACGGTAAATTACTTATTCAAAGGATTATTTCCTTATCATATTGATCGTTTATTCAATTAGGCTATTAGTGATAATCAGATTAGACTTCTACTTTTTATTTCTGATAGCCTAAAAAACTACCATAATATTTATTTTATCATGTCATGATAAGAATGTTTTCTGCTCTGATTCCCTTCGCATACGCAGAGCCGCTAACTTTTCCCCATCGGCACGATCCCATTTCACAAACTCCTTTGCTGCACCTTGGTAATCACCTGTATTCAATTTTATCAATAATGTTGAATGAGCAAAATTGCCGATCCCTAAATTGAAAATAAACGAGCATAAGGCATCAAATTGCCCTTGTGTTAGAGGTACCTTAACTAATCGCTGAATCGCTGCATAAATAGGGATAAGATCTTGATGTAAAAATTCCTCAGCCTGTTGCACAGTTATCACTTGTCCAGACTCAACTCCTTTTGTATGACCATATCCAATTGTCCACGGTGCTGCTCCAGTGGCAGGATCTGGATATGCTTTCAATTTCAAGCCCTCATAACTTTTAAGTTTATTAACACCGCTTTCACTGATTTTCATTCATTTTCCCCGCTACCAGATTGGGCCCAAGATTATTTTTGGTCTAAAAAACAATCCAGAGATCAAGTGTAGATGAAAAAACAATCAGAAAAGCTACAGTTATACTGGGTGATAAAGTCTCTACAAAAAACCAAATAAAAAATAATACGTTAAATATCAATAAATTATTATTTTATGCAAATTTTTTTTAATTTTTAAAAAAATATTTTAATAAATACCTTGACTCTTTTGCTTTTGAGCATAAAATCCTCCTCAGAATTTAGATTTTCGTGAAGTAAATCACAATTTATAACCCTCAAAGGAAATCATCATGAAATCTGTAAAATCTTTCCTCTCAAATGTACACTGCGTTGTTATCCGGTTATCAGCAACTCGTTTTATGTAAGAGCTGCTACAATATAAAAATAAGCCAGTCGAAAACTGGCTTTTTTATCGTCGCTACAGACCTAAGGTAAATGCTTTCTTGCCTGTTTCATTATTTACACACTATTCATTGAACTTCTGTTCCGAAAAATTTGTCTTATATACCTAATAAATTTCAAGTCGCAATACTGCGGCAAGGCAACAAAGCAGCAACCTGCAAAAACTAAAATGAAGGTATAGAGTTCATAGAATTTCTATGCTGATTGGTTTGCAGTGTTTATTTAAACATCAGGAGAACACGATGAATTCGATGGACTTTCGTAGTCTGAAGTTAAAATCAGAATTAGGGATACTTGAGATTATTTTACATCTCGTCACCTGGTTCCTGATTATTTTATTTACATTAGGGTTAGGTGCCTTCGTGTTTCCCTACTATATGACTCGATTTATCATTAGTAAAACACATGTTATCGATCGAGATAGCGGACAAATTATCGGTAAATTAAATTGTGAGATCAATTTAGTCCAAATAATTGGATATGTTGTAATTTGGGCTATCCTCTCTTTTATTACATTTGGTCTTTTATATTTTGTATATCTTTACAAAATTATAGCGCATTGCATTAATCATACACGTGTGATCTCTGCATAAAAACTAGCAGAATACATAATCACAGGCATAATCCTCTTATGCCTGTCATCATAAGAAACCATGACATACTCTCTAAGAGCAGATCTTCCCGTTAAATTAAAACTATTTCTATACTATATTTTTTCATCTTTCAAATTGCAGCTAAATTAATAAGCTGCAATTTGGCATCTATAAAATATATTTCATTAGAAATTAAGATTTATTATCAAAGTATTTTTCAACCAAGGCATATAAAATGGCGATGGTTTCTATATCTGGTACACCGTCATAGTATGATTGACGGAAGTGCATTTGAAATACTTTAACTAAGGATTGAAAATTTTCTTCTTTTTCTGTACCTGTGATGTCATAACCATAACGCTTAAACTTTTCTAAAATCTCGGTGGTATCAGGTAGGCAATGCCCGAATTGTTCAACATATTTCTGCTTAGTTTCTTCGTCATACCATGCACCCACTCCTGCATCATATAATTCTTTCCACGGAAAAGATGGACCTGGATCAGTTTTTCTTTGCCATGAAATATCTGAATGTCCTACTACATGAGTCGGTTTAATATCTGGGTAACGTTGTAATATATTGATGGCTAACTCTTTAAGAGCAGCAATTTGATCAGGGTGATAAGGAGGGAAAGTGAAAACGCCACGATCATCACTGGCCTCATTCACAATCTCAATACCTATGGATGTATCATTCAACCCTTCTCGCCCGTCCCAATAACTTATTCCTGCATGCCAGGCTCTTTCAAGTTCATCGACCAAATTGAAGATGTGAATTTTATCAAATCCAGCAGCGTGATAAGTTGGATCATCTGGATTTGGGACCAGGTAGTGAGCACTGACAAGTTCCCCGGTCAGTGCCTGAATAGATTTCTCAAAGTTCAAGGCAGTATAGTGCATAACTAAAAAGCGGGAACGTCTGTTAAAACTTTTGGTCGAACGATATGAATTATAATCAATTTTATACATCATTGTTCTCCTTCACTTGTTTTGCTGGGTAAAACTGTAAGTTTCAAATCACCTCTATTCCACTGTTGCCAACAGCATAAAAGGAACAAACATAGCAATAAAGGTTTTATTTATTTATTTTTAGAACATCGTGAAGAGGTAAGTGGAGAAATGGTGGGAACATGGACATACCGTCGTGATGATCGATATGTCCACAATCAAGAATAATACGAGGTTTGTTGCAGCAGTAATAAGATTGACTAATTTAAGGGAAGTTAAAGCTCAATTTCAAGATCCGTCAGTGGATAACAGCTACAGGGTAAAATTTCCCCTTCATTAACAAATGCCAGTGGCTTACAAGGATATCCAACCTTGCCTTTCACCAGGCGAACACGACAAGAACCGCAATACCCTTGCCGACATTGGTATTCAAGCTGAACTTTGCCGTGTTCCAGTGCTTCCAACAAATTGTCGTGCAAACCTGAAGAATAATGGATATATAACCCCTGCCGTGACGGCAGGGTGACTTTGTAATCAGCCATATCAGAGTTCGAAACCGCTGAGATCCTCAGTATTGACTTCCGAATCAATCTGACCAACCAGGTAAGAGCTGACTTCAACTTCCTGTGGAGCCACTTGAACATTATCAGAAACCAGCCATGAATTGATCCAAGGGATCGGATTAGAACGGGTTTCAAATGGTAACTTCAAGCCAACTGCCTGCATACGAATATTGGTGATATATTCAACATACTGGCACAGAATATCTTTGTTCAAGCCGATCATAGAGCCATCTTTAAACAAATAATCAGCCCACTCTTTTTCCTGCTCTGCTGCCTGTACAAACAGATCGTAGCATCCTTGTTCACACTCTTTGGCAATTTCCGCCATTTCAGGATCATCCTGACCAGAGCGCAACAGGTTCAACATGTGCTGCGTTCCCGTTAAATGCAGTGCTTCATCACGAGCAATCAGTTTGATAATTTTGGCGTTACCTTCCATCAATTCACGTTCAGCAAAAGCAAATGAGCAAGCGAAACTGACATAGAAGCGGATAGCCTCCAGGGCGTTAACGCTCATCAAACATAAGTAAAGTTGCTTTTTCAATTCACGCAGATTAACAGTAATTGCTTTACCTGCAACATCATGCGTTCCTTCACCGAACAAATGATAATAGTTGGTCATCTCGATCAGATCATCGTAATACGCGGAAATATCTTTGGCGCGTTTTAAAATCTGTTCGTTCTCCACAATATCATCAAATACGATAGAAGGATCGTTCACGATATTACGGATAATATGCGTGTAAGAACGCGAGTGGATCGTTTCTGAAAACGACCACGTTTCAACCCATGTTTCCAATTCAGGAATGGAAATCAATGGCAGAAAAGCCACATTCGGGCTACGGCCCTGAATGGAATCCAATAACGTCTGGTATTTTAGGTTGCTAATGAAAATATGCTTTTCATGATCCGGCAAAGCGTTATAGTCAATGCGATCACGGGCAACATCCACTTCTTCTGGACGCCAGAAGAAGGAGAGTTGTTTTTCAATCAACTTCTCAAAAATAGGATATTTTTGCTGATCAAAACGCGCCACATTAACAGACTGACCGAAAAACATCGGTTCTTGTAGCTGATCATTTTTTACTTGTGAAAAAGTGGTATAGGACATAGTTTCCTCAAATTAAATCTTACACGCGCCGCCTTCACAATCGGAATCTGCTGACTCAACAACTTCTTCCAGATCACCTTGAACGTCTTCTGCCCCATCACGGGTGTTGTGGTAATACAATGTCTTCACGCCATATTTGTAAGCGAGCAGCAAATCTTTCAGCAATTGGTTCATCGGAACCTTGCCATTAGGGAAACGCGCCGGATCATAGTTAGTATTGGCAGAAATCGACTGATCGATGAATTTCTGCATGATCCCTACCAACTGTAGGTAGCCATCGTTGCTCGGCATTTGCCATAGCAGCTCGTAAGCACCTTTCAGAAGCTCGTAATCTGGTACAACCTGACGCAAGATACCGTCTTTAGATGCTTTCACACTGATATAACCACGCGGTGGTTCAATGCCATTGGTTGCATTAGAGATCTGCGAAGAAGTCTCTGATGGCATCAATGCAGACAATGTTGAGTTACGCAAGCCGTATTGTTGAATGTCACGACGCAGAGCTTCCCAATCCATGTGCAAAGGCTCGCTGGTCAGGGTATCCAGTGTCTTTTTGTAAGTATCAATCGGCAAAACACCTTGTGAATAAGTGGTTTCACCAAACCACGGACAAGCCCCTTTCTCTTTTGCCAGTTCGTTTGAGGCTCTTAGCAGGTAATACTGAATAGCTTCAAATGTTTTGTGGGTCAGATTGTTAGCACTGCCATCAGAGTAACATACACCGTGTTTCGCCAAATAATAAGCGAAGTTAATTACGCCAATACCCAGAGTTCGACGCCCCATTGAGCCTTGTTTTGCGGCGACAATTGGATAATCTTGATAATCCAGCAAGGAATCCAGCGCACGAACAGCCAACTCTGATAATTCTTCCAATTCATTCAGATTTTCGATGGCGCCCAAGTTGAAAGCAGACAGCGTACACAGCGCAATTTCGCCGTTTTCATCGTTAATATTGCCCAACGGCTTAGTTGGTAATGCAATTTCTAAGCACAGGTTAGATTGACGCACAGGTGCAATAGCCGGATTAAACGGACTGTGAGTATTGCAGTGGTCAACGTTCTGAATGTAAATACGACCTGTTGAAGCACGCTCTTGCATCATCAAAGAGAACAATTCAACTGCTTTAATGCTCTCTTTACGGATACTGTGGTCATTTTCATACTGAGTGTACAGGCGCTCAAATTCTTCCTGATCTTCAAAGAATGCATCGTACAATCCCGGCACATCAGACGGGCTGAACAGAGAAATGTCTCCGCCTTTAATCAGACGCTCATACATCAGTTTGTTAACTTGTACACCGTAGTCCATGTGACGAACACGGTTACCTTCGACACCACGGTTGTTCTTCAGTACCAGCAGGCTTTCAACTTCCAGGTGCCACAGCGGATAGAACAGCGTTGCTGCACCGCCACGAACACCACCTTGAGAACAAGATTTCACCGCAGTCTGGAAATGTTTGTAGAATGGGATACAACCTGTGTGGAAAGCTTCACCACCACGGATTGGGCTACCCAACGCACGGATGCGACCCGCATTTATGCCAATGCCGGCACGCTGGGAAACATATTTAACAATCGCGCTGGATGTCGCATTGATAGAATCCAGGCTGTCACCACACTCAATCAGGACACAGGAACTAAATTGGCGAGTGGGTGTGCGAACCCCCGCCATGATCGGCGTTGGCAGCGAAATTTTAAAGGTAGACACTGCATCATAGAAACGACGGATATAGTCCAAACGCGTTTCTTTTGGATAAGTCGAAAACAGGCACGCAGCAACCAGCATGTAGAGAAACTGAGCACTCTCATAAATTTCGCCAGTCACACGGTTTTGTACTAAATACTTCCCTTCCAGCTGCTTGACCGCTGCATAAGAGAAATCCATATCACGCAAATGATCAATAAAACTATCCATTTGCTCGAATTCTTCTTTGGAATAGTCTTCCAGCAAATGTTTGTCGTATTTACCCAGGTTGACCATTTTTACGACATGGTCATACAGTGCAGGTGGCTCAAACTGACCATAGGCTTTTTTACGCAGGTGGAAAATCGCCAGGCGTGCCGCCAGATACTGATAATCAGGAGCATCACCGGAGATCAGGTCAGCCGCAGCTTTGATCATGGTTTCATGGATATCCGATGTTTTGATGCCATCGTAAAATTGAATCTGGGAACGCAGTTCTACTTGTGACACTGAGACATTTTTCAGACCTTCAGCAGCCCAGGTAACAACCCGGTGAATTTTATCAAGATCAATTTGTTCTTTATGTCCATCACGTTTGGTAACTAGCAGACTCTGGTTCATGGGGAAATACACCTTCTCTCTTTTCGTATCCCGCCTATATTGTTCCTTGACCTCTTGACAGCACGATGCCCCCAAGATGGCTGAGTGCCAGTTGGGGCTTAGCTACAATTCATTATTGCTTTGCTACTGCTTATTGCGACTTGCTACTACATACTTACTACATCACAAGTTGCTACTACAAGATGACAAGAAACACAATATATAGGGGGTAATTAAAACGGTAATAACAAGATAATGTTATTTTCGGGTTTTATCAAGTGTACAAGATCGAGAAGTTTTGTGGATAACTTGAGGATTAATTCTGGCAAAAAGCCGATAACCTGCGTAGTTACTTGATGTTACTTTCATAAGGCTATCGGCGAAACAGGGAAAATAAAATCTTAAAAATAATATCTAGTTGCCGTTTTATTAATCCCTTAGCTGTCTTTGTCAGACAGATCGTGTGTGCAGCATATAATTCACGTCTACATTATATCCAAGTCGAAATTTGTCTGTTAACGGATTGTAATGTAAACCAATAATATGTTTCTCTTTCAGAGCAGTCTTATCAATCCAACTGATCAATTCAGAAGGTCGAATAAATTTTTTCGCATCATGTGTTCCTTTTGGCACCATGTTCAATATATATTCAGCGCCGACAACTGCCATCAACCAGGCTTTTCGGTTGCGGTTAATCGTTGAAAAGAAAACATGACCACCAGGTTTGACTAATTTGGCACAGGCATGAACTACAGACTCTGGATCTGGCACATGTTCAAGCATTTCCAGGCAAGTCACCACATCATAAGCATGTTGGTGCTGTTCTGCGTGACTTTCTACCGTTTCCTGAATATAAGAAGCGGAAACACCGGATTCCAACGCATGCAAACGGGCAATTTGCAGGGGTTCAAAACCCATATCCAACCCTGTCACTTCCGCCCCCTCACGCGCCATGCTTTCCGACAAGATACCGCCACCACATCCAACATCCAGCACTTTTTTGCCAAAAAGGCCATCAGCACGTTGCAAAATGTAGTTCAAGCGCAGTGGATTGATACGGTGCAATGGCTTGAATCCACCTTCAAGATCCCACCAACGGGAAGCAACGGCTTCAAATTTTTCGATTTCCTGCTGATCCACATTGGCATGGGGTTGAATGTGTGAATCGGGAGTTTTGACGTTCATCAGCAATATCGCTCCTAGGAACTGCTTCACAGCAAACTGGTTCACAGCAAACTGGTTCACAGAAAATGTAACAGTATTATGGGGATGTGTGATAGAAAACTATTATACATACCTTAATCTTGAAATACCCGTGTCAGATTTTTATAAAACTGCCATTTTGTGGTATAATTCTAAGCCTTTGAATTCGGAGTATGAGGGACAGTGGCTCCATGAGCGACATTGCCAGAGAAATCACACCGGTCAATATCGAAGAAGAGCTGAAAAGCTCGTATCTGGATTACGCGATGTCCGTTATTGTTGGACGCGCACTGCCAGATGTTCGAGACGGACTGAAGCCAGTACACCGCCGCGTACTTTTCGCGATGAATGTATTGGGAAATGATTGGAATAAACCTTATAAAAAATCTGCCCGCGTTGTTGGGGATGTTATCGGTAAATATCATCCACATGGTGACGTCGCTGTTTATGACACGATTGTTCGTCTGGCACAACCATTCTCCATGCGCTATATGCTGGTTGACGGTCAGGGGAACTTTGGATCAGTAGATGGCGATTCTGCGGCAGCGATGCGTTATACCGAAGTACGCATGGCAAAAATTGCCCATGAATTGCTGGCAGACTTGGAAAAAGAAACTGTCAACTTTGTGCCCAACTATGATGGCACAGAGCAAATTCCCGAGGTAATGCCAACCCGTATACCCAATTTACTGGTGAATGGTTCATCAGGGATTGCGGTCGGTATGGCAACCAACATTCCACCTCATAATTTATCTGAGGTGATCGACGGTTGTCTGGCTTATATCGATGATGAAAACATCAGCATCGAAGGCTTGATGGAACATATCCCAGGTCCTGACTTCCCGACAGCGGCTATTATCAACGGGCGCCGTGGCATTCAGGAAGCCTACCGTACAGGTCGCGGTAAAATTTATATCCGCGCCCGCGCAGAAATTGAAACTGATGAGAAAAATGGCCGCGAAACCATTATTGTCAATGAAATTCCTTATCAGGTTAATAAAGCCCGCTTGATCGAAAAGATAGCTGAACTGGTCAAAGAGAAACGTATTGAAGGGATCAGTGCACTGCGTGATGAATCCGATAAAGATGGCATGCGCATTGTTATCGAAGTAAAACGTGATGCCGTTGGTGAAGTTGTCTTAAATAACCTGTATTCACTGACCCAACTACAGGTTTCATTTGGTATCAACATGGTTGCTCTGCATCAGGGACAGCCTAAATTACTTAACCTGAAAGATATTCTTTCTGCTTTTGTTTGCCACCGCCGTGAAGTCGTCACCCGCCGGACTATTTTTGAACTACGTAAAGCTCGTGAACGTGCCCATATTCTTGAAGCATTGGCTATTGCCTTGGCGAACATCGATCCTGTGATCGAATTGATCCGCAGAGCTTCCACGCCTGCTGAAGCGAAAGCCAGCTTGATTTCCCAGGCGTGGGAATTGGGCAATGTTGCCTCTATGCTGGCACAAGCGGGTAATGATGCTGCCCGTCCTGAATGGCTGGAACCACAGTATGGTATTCGTGGCGGTAAATATTACCTGACCGAACCACAAGCACAGGCTATTTTGGATCTGCGTCTGCAAAAACTGACCGGCCTTGAGCATGAAAAACTGCTTGATGAGTATCGTGACTTGCTGAAAGCTATCGCGGAATTGCTGTTCATTTTGGAAAGCCCACAACGTTTGATGGAAGTCATTCGTGAAGAATTGTTGGTTATCAAAGGACAATATAACGATGCCCGCCGGACTGAGCTGACTGAGAATTCAGCAGACATCAATATTGAAGACCTGATTAATCAGGAAGATGTTGTTGTTACGCTGTCCCATCAAGGATATGTTAAATATCAGCCTCTGTCCGATTATGAAGCTCAGCGTCGTGGCGGCAAAGGCAAATCAGCCGCACGTACCAAAGAAGAAGATTTCATTGAGCGTTTGTTGGTAGCCAATACTCACGACACTATCCTCTGCTTCTCAAATAAGGGCAAGATGTACTGGATGAAGGTATATCAATTGCCGGAAGCGAGCCGTGGTGCTCGTGGTCGTCCAATTGTCAACCTTCTGCCATTGGATCAAAACGAACGTATTACAGCTATTTTACCAGTGCGTGAATATGAAGATGGGCTGAATATTTTCATGGCAACAGCTAGTGGTGTTGTTAAGAAAACCAAGCTCAGCGAATTTAGCCGCCCACGCAGTGCTGGTATCATTGCCGTGAATCTGAATGAAGGGGATGAGTTAATCGGCGTTGACCTGACAGATGGCAGCAATGAGGTCATGCTGTTCTCTGCACAGGGTAAAGTCGTTCGTTTCCTTGAAGAAGAGGAAGAAACGCTAGAAGATGGTACTGTTCGCATAAAAGGTGTACGGGCAATGGGACGTACTGCAACTGGGGTTCGTGGTATCAAACTCAGTGAAGGCGATAAAGTTGTTTCCCTGATCATTCCTCGTGGGCAAGGAGAAATCCTGACCGTCACTGAAAATGGTTACGGCAAGCGTACCGCCGAAAGCGAATATCCGACGAAATCCAGGGCTACCCAAGGTGTCATTTCCATCAAAGTCAGCGAACGTAACGGCAATGTGATCGGCGCAATTCAAGTAGAACCCACTGATCAGATCATGATGATTACTAATGGAGGAACATTAGTACGAACCCGTGTTTCTGAGGTCAGTGTTGTTGGCCGCAATACCCAAGGTGTCACCCTGATCCGCACAGCCGAAAACGAAGAAGTCGTTGGCTTACAGCGCGTAGCTGAACCAGATGATGATGACGAAAATGACAATGTAGCAACGCCTTCTGATGAAGGGAATAGTGAATAAAAAAGTAGCGCGTTAAAAGAGAGTAAATCACAATAGAGCAGGCATTTAAGTGCCTGCTTTTTTTGTTCAATTTTTTGACGAAGAATTAGCAAGATGCAAAATGCTACTTTGTATTCCCTGCTACACTAGTATATGCTGTAAGCAGTTATTATTAATCATATATTTCATCAGGCGATCTCTTGAGATATTTATCTTCTTTTCGGACGTCATTAAAGATATCACGTTATCTTTTTCGGGTGCTTGGATTTATGCTATGGGCGCTTGGAGCCTTATTAACCAGCTTTTATTTGACAAGTCTTTTTAATGCACTCAAATCTGATATTCGTCAAGAATATAATGCCAACTACGATATAGCCTTTTCACATATACGACATATCGCTAATATCTTGCGAGATATTCAATTTATGGCGGAAAAGCGTTTATCACAAGATAATGATAAAAATCAAACAATCGTCCCGCATAATAACGATATTCTCTCGTACATTCCTTTGAATGAGAGTTCCGATTGTGAACTATTACGCAGAACCTCACATAATAGTTTATATTCATTAGACCAGTTGATTGCATTTTGGAGAGAAAATGCTGCCGCTATACGCAGTATAAATCAGACTTTTTTCATTGGAGTAAAAAGCCAATGCATGGTGAACTTTTTCCCTCATAACAATATCACAGAACCTGATGCACTAAAAAAAATGATCTACGAGAATACCCGCAGGTTGATCAACATGAGAGAACAAAACAATGAAAGAGCGCTCTTTTGGATCCAACCTAACCCCAAAGCGGATGGTGGTAATCTTTATGTTTTTACGCCTATTTATATTAATGGACATATGACAGGGATCATAGGTATCGAAAAATCTATCAGGCTAGAATCTTTTTTACAAAAAAGGGAGCGGCCTGTTACAGTCATGATGCTAAACGAATCAAATCAGCCCGAATTGCAATTTCCGATAAAAACTAATAATAAACCACTCGTTGTAAATCCCAACTCACAGCCGATGTATTTTGGTTACGATGAAAATTTTACCAGCCTGGTATTAATGCGGAATTTATCCCCCTCTTCATTACGTATTACCTATTCATTGCCGCTAAAACATATTTACGATGAACTGAAAGTCAGTGCAATTAATAGTATCATCTTGAATATTATTTCTGCGATTGCGATTATCTTTTTCGTTTGGCTGTTTGAGCGTAAAATGTTTTCTCCAGCCGAAGAGAATGCTATTCGCCTTGAAGAACATGAGCAGTTTAACCATAAAATTGTCGCCTCTGCCCCTGTGGGGATAAGTATTTTAAGGATCAATGATGGTGTTAACATCCTGAGTAATGAGTTAGCACATAATTATACTCGGATGTTGACGTATGAAGATCAAAAACGCATTGTTGATATCATTTGCGATAAAACCAGTAGCTATATTGATGTCGTCACCAGCAACAATAATCATTTGCAAATTAGTTTCGTACACTCACGTTATCGTAATGAAGAGGTCGCAATCTGTGTACTGATAGATGTCAGCACCCGCGTAAAAATGGAAAAATCTTTGCAGGAGATGGCC
Organism: Xenorhabdus ehlersii; assembly: GCF_003610465.1. Lineage (GTDB taxonomy): Bacteria > Pseudomonadota > Gammaproteobacteria > Enterobacterales > Enterobacteriaceae > Xenorhabdus > Xenorhabdus ehlersii. The sequence continues at coordinate 894,140 of NZ_RAQI01000002.1, forward strand.
TCAGCAGCAGAACAAGCTAACCAGGCAAAATCAATGTTTCTTGCCACAGTCAGCCATGAATTAAGGACACCACTTTATGGCATTATTGGTAATCTGGAGTTGATGCAGTCTCATACATTACCTCCAGAATCTGCCCGATTGCTGGCAACAATGAATAATTCATCATCACTATTGCTGAAAATTATCAGTGATATTCTCGACTTCTCAAAGATAGAATCCAAGCAATTGAAAATTGAACCCAAAGATTTCAGTTGCAAAGAGATCCTATCACATGTGATTTCAAACTACCTTCCCCTGATTGCCAAAAAAGGCTTAGGTTTGTACTGCTATATTGAACCAGATGTCCCCGATATCATCCGCAATGATCCTGTAAGGTTACAACAAATTATCTCCAATTTACTGAACAATGCGATCAAATTCACGGCATCTGGCTATGTTGTCATTGAAATCAGCTCAAGGCATGGCTATCTATATATCAGCATTAAAGATACCGGGCTTGGGATCGAGGATAAATTACAATTTCAATTATTCGAGCCCTTCTTTCAAATCAGTGCTAATAAAAAAAGTTCCTCACAAGGTACAGGGTTGGGGCTGGCTATTTGTGAAAAACTTATTAATTTGATGGATGGTGATATTGAATTTGTCTCACAAAAATATGTTGGCAGTATCTTTTCTATCCGTCTCCCTTTATATGGTGTGAAATACCATGCCAAACAATTATCCAACCAGCGGACTCAAAAGAGGATTCTGTTAAATATTTACAATGATTTTTTGGAAAAATATTTGCAAAATTTTCTTACACAAAATCATTTCCAAGTAGTCCTCTATGACGAAAGCCAACTAGATGGCACAGAAATACTCATTAGTGATCGAGCTCATAAAACGAATATTTCTGTATGTTACTTTATAGAAATTTCAGAGAAACATATCGGTTCACCAGAACAAATTAGAGAAAATTATTGGTTATATAACACTTATGAACTGAATGAACTGGATAATATGCTGGATAATCTCCTGGCAGAACAAACTTTCTTGCCAGATATTTCTATATCAACAATCCCTGTTACAGATAAAACCGTCCAAACTGATATTTGTTTAAATACAGTTAAAGTATTGGTCGTTGATGACCACCCTATTAATCAGAATTTACTGGTCAACCAATTAAACTCAATAGGGTTTAGTGCATCAACGGCTAATGATGGTATTGAAGCTATTGAATATCTTAAAAACAATTCACCCGATATTATTCTAACAGATGTTAACATGCCAAATATGGATGGCTATGAACTTACCCAATACTTAAGGGACAAAGGTTATACCAAACCCATTATCGGTATTACTGCCAATGCACTGGCAGAAGAAAAACAGCGTTGTGCTAATATGGGCATGAATGATTGCCTGTCAAAACCGGTATCATTGGCTATATTAAAAGAAACATTAATTAAATATAGTGATATTTAAACTCATACATATTGAGCTATGAATGATGGATAATCGGTAACTACTGCTACCGATTATCCATTAGAAAAGATAATACATTGGTTAGTTATCAATATCTTTATCGATAGTGACAGAAGATAAATAGTTAAGCAATGCGATATCGTTATCGACCCCCAGTTTTATCATGGCTGATTTCTTCTGACTACTAATTGTCTTAATACTACGATTAAGTTTTTTGGCAATATCAGTAACAAGAAAACCTTCAGCAAATAAACGTAGGACTTCGCTCTCTTTAGGAGATAAACGCTTATCTCCATATCCATTGGCATTAACCTTTTCAAGTAACTTGGAAACACTTTCAGGCGTAAACTGCTTCCCCTTTTGCAAAGCAGAAAGTGCTTTAGGCAAATCTGTTGGTGCTCCTTGCTTTAACACGATTCCCTCAATATCAAGCTCAAGTATAGCACTTAAAATAGCCGGATTATTGTTCATTGTAAGAACAATGATTGCCAATGTTGGGTAATGACGTTTAATATATTTTATCAGGGTGATACCATCACCATATTTATCCCCAGGCATTGACAAGTCTGTTATGAGAACATTTGCTTCTATATGTGGCAAGCTATTAATGAGCGTCGTTGAATTTTCAAATTCACCGACTACATTAATCCACTCAATTTGTTCAAGTGACTTGCGGATGCCAAACAAAACGATGGGATGGTCATCGGCAATAATGACATTAAGGTTATTCATATTATTGGTTACCTTGCTGCAACAGCTTTGTGATAAAGGAATCAATGAGGCTGATGCTATTTTTGATTTCTACTTCATTATTGTCTGCTATGTGTTTTTCCAACGCCTCACATGATGACCTAAGAAATTTCAAATCCAACATAGCAAACGCACCCTTAAGGCGGTGTACCGTTTGCGAAAGTGATATCAAATCATGTCGTTCTATATCAATATACAGTCTGGTAATGTCCATAGGTACTGTCTCTATAAACAATTTCCTGTAGTCGCTGTTTGCCAACTGAGTTTGATAACTTCTGAGGATATTGCCAATACTGCTATCAACATTATCAATTAAATCAATATATTTAATTAAATCACCTGCTGGTTTAGAGATGTCATAAATTTCTCTGGATCCATCTAAACTGAAATTTTCTTCAATCAGAAACGATATTGCATTGATAACATCATCAGCAAGATTGTAATTGCACTGAACCATTCCTGGCTTCAACTGCTTAAATCCTGCTAAGCTCCCCACTAATAATATAGTTGGTTTTTCCTGTTTGTACTGCTTTTCTTCTTTGTACTGCCTATCCGTAAGGATAATATCGTACTCTTCCGTAATGCCCTCTTTTCTTTTATCAAAATATACTGCACCATAATTATTGAGATAAGTATGGACGATTTTGCTGATCTCAGGGTTATGGATATCAATTAAAACCGTGATCCCTTCCAAAAGTTGGGGAGTCTCGCTATTTTCATCATGTTGCGATAAGAGCAAATTGATAACATAATGCGTTCCCAGCCCCAACTTGCTTTTAATATCAAGGCTTCCTCCCATTCTTTTACTCAACTGATTACATAAATAAAAAGTCATGTCAGAATGGGTAGAGTACTTATCTTCCACTGATTGGTTCAGAAAAGGATAATTTAAGCTGGTTAGATCTCTTTCACTTAAACCAGTGCCACTATCCATCAACTCAATCTGAATATGGTTGTCATATTTACCTGAGCTATTAACAACCAATGATATTTTACCATAACTGGTCGTCGTTATTGCATAATTAAACAACAATGTAACAATTTTACTTAATGCAACCTCATCTCCTATGAATAAAGATTCACGAGAAATATTAAAGTGATAATAAACCCTCAAACCTTTGGCATTTAATATCGGCAAAGAGACTTTCAAAATATCTTCCAACCGTGAAGATAGGGAAAATATTTCATTATCTGGCTGCCAATCCCCCAGTTCTAATTCATTGAGTAACGAAATGTTTTCAAGCCATTCAGTGATATATTTTGATTTATCTAATAACTTGTCCAATAACTTTTGCTCATTTTCATCTTGTGATAATAGCTGCAATTGGTTGGCAATATCATTAATATTATTAATGGGATTTTTTATTTCATTATTAATATTTGAAAGCATAGAACGCCTGCTCTGAATACTTTTATCATATTCCCGATGGGCAAATTGCAATCGCTTACTTGCCATGAATTCCTGATCTTTGTCTTGTAGTAAAAATAAGTAAGTTTCTGGTAATAAGCCATTGTTATATATTTTTACTTCATAAACTGCTTCATCAATGGATGCCTGAATTACACCATGATGTTGTTGTGCCATTGCCATAACTTTATTCAAATCCAGATGAGGCATCAACTGCTCTGCAACTTTATTAATTATCATTATCTGATTTGATTCAAAATCATAAACAACGACTCCAATAGGAATATTAGAGATAATATCCCTATTTAGGGCATCTTTAATTTTCAGTTCATGATCCATGGAAGCATTCGGTGCAATATATCGCCTACGGATATAAAATAACCCACTCAAAGAAAACAGAAAGAAAAGCAATATAGAAAGCAAAAGCCAGACATTCCTGAGCAACAAATCTACAATCAGCGCCTTCAGTGGGACTTGGTAAATCAATTTATATGGCACGACATCAAGAGGCTGAGAAAATTCTAGCCAAAAACCGCTCAATGAAACCTCAACTTTATCGGAAGTCTCAGGTTCATGTAAGTTGAGCGTATTCAAACGGAAATTTGCTGGCGACATATCAACCGGCAAAAGGTTATTAATGGGTAAATCAAAAGCAATAATAGTGGTTAATTGCCCTGTTGCATTAAATGCAGCTTTATAGGTGTAGAAATAAATATTTTCACTACGCAATACATTAATGGAGGAAATGCTCTCTTTTTCCTCCAAAGTGGAAGACTGATCCAACATCTCGGTGCGTTTGGTTTCAGGGTTCAGAGTCAGATAGCTCTCTTTGAATCTGATTTCTGGTTTTAAAATCGGATAGGTGGTTATCAATAACAAATTATTATCTTGCCCATTGAGGTAGTACATAGACAAGTATTCATTATGAGGCCCCCAGAGAATATCCAAATAGCTAGATAAGTACTGAGCAAGCTGGACACTCGAGTCGTTATATTGACCAAAAATAATGGCATCAACAGACTGATAACGATTTTCTAGCCAATAGACATCGGGACGCAATTTAAACAATGGCGTATTCTCCTGAGAGGAGATTGGCAGAGTATTTGACTGCTCAAAAATATGACTTGCATGGTAACGATAATCTTTAATCTGCAATCTCATCTTAGCGGTTACACTACTGATAGCATATTTTTTCTCCATCAACCAAATATCAAAATAGTTATACCCGAATAAAAATAGAGACGTAAAAAGCAAAGTAACAAATAACGCGTAAAAACGAGGAATAGCGGATGGCTTGATAGGTGGTTGTTTATACATTCTTTGGATAGTTGCCTTTAGTATGAATATATTTTGGTCAATTCGATATCAACCCGTCGATAAATAAGCCGGTGTACTGTGCTTAATATTAGCAGGTTAGCGAATAAAAAGGCCATTACAGATCGAAGATTGAGCAAACAGTGAAAAAACATAATTTTTTTTCTTTAGGGGCTAGACACATCAAAATGATATAGGCATAATCTCGCGCCATGGAAGGATGGCCGAGCGGTCGAAGGCAGCGGTCTTGAAAACCGCCGATGGGAAACCATCCTAGAGTTCGAATCTCTATCCTTCCGCCAAATTTCGCCGGCTTAGCTCAGTTGGTAGAGCAACTGACTTGTAATCAGTAGGTCACCAGTTCGACTCCGGTAGCCGGCACCATACAAGAACCCGTTATTTCCCGTAACCAATCGGTGAAATAGCGGGTTTTTACTTTATACACCCAACAAAATCTCCCGCATATATTCCCTGTCTATCTTCTCAATTTACTACTTTATTGGCCTGGTTATCTGACCTCTCATATCCAAACGACAAAGTCCTTTGACATACTAATAAATTATGTTACTCAACAAAGAAGTTTCTGATTGCTTTTTAACTTAATATGCTTCTGTTTTCTCCTTTTTACATAAATTATACATATCGATAACGGATTATAAGCACCACCCAATGTGTAATTATTTGTTTACACCTTGTGTACTATAGATTTGACAGACATAAATCAATCATTTAACCTGCGGGTCTTATAACTATTTCTCAACATATTCAGAAATGAGGATCGCGTGAAAAATCGCACTATTGGCAGTATTTTTATCGTTGCTGGAACGACGATTGGCGCAGGGATGTTAGCAATGCCATTGGCAACGGCGGGTGTGGGGTTTGGAACTACATTTGCTATGTTAGTCGTTCTGTGGGCTTTAATGAGTTATACAGCACTCTTGCTCGTAGAAGTGTATCAACATAATAAATTTAACACTGGATTAGGGACTATCGCGAAACGCTACCTTGGGTTAGGTGGGCAGGTGTTGACTGGCTTCAGTATGCTTTTCCTTATGTATGCCCTGACAACGGCTTATATTAGTGGTGCGGGTGAATTACTGGCGACTTCCCTCTCTTCTTGGTTGGATAAACCTATTTCTGTCTCTGCCGGGATCAGCATTTTTACCATTATTGGTGGTGGGATAGTCTGTATTGGTACCCAATCTGTCGATTTTATTAACCGCCTGTTGTTTACCGCTAAAATTGTTTTTCTGGTGATCGTACTCGGCGTAATGATGCCTCATGTTGATAAAATCAACCTCATTTCCATGCCTATTGAGCAAGGATTAGCACTCTCTGCCATCCCGGTTATTTTTACTTCATTCGGATTTCACGGTAGTGTGCCAAGTATCGTTGCCTATATGGGAGGAGATACCAACAAGCTACGGAAAATCTTTATCATCGGTAGTGCCATACCACTGTTAGCCTATATTCTGTGGCAATTGGTAACACTCGGCGCTATTTCTTCAAATACATTTGTAGGTATTCTTGCACAAGAATCTGGCCTAAATGGGTTATTGAAAGCGGTGAGAGAAATTGTCGCTTCACCCAAAGTGGAGTTTGCCGTTCATCTGTTTGCCGATCTTGCGCTAGCCACCTCATTTCTCGGTGTTGCCTTAGGGTTATTTGATTACCTTGCTGACCTTTTTAAGCGCCGCAATCACGCCAAAGGGCGTTTACAAACAGGGTTAATGACTTTTGCTCCACCATTGCTCTGTGCATTGTATTACCCTAATTTTGTTATGGCACTGACATTTGCGGCTGTTGCCCTCTCCATTCTCGCATTGTTATTACCTTGCCTGCTGGTTTGGCGTAGCCGTGATGAAAACAAAGAAGGTTATCGTGTCAAAGGAGGTAAACCAGCATTAGTCTTTGTGTTCCTGTGTGGGCTTGCAGTTATTACCATTCAAATTGGTATTGTTACAGGTATACTGCCAAACATAGGGTAAGTTTATCTTGTCTAAGGTTATCCGCATAAGTGTTAATGCAGATAACCTTGCAGCATTTTCGTCTAATTAAAAACTCAAACCAACGCCAACATAAAAACCATCGGAAACCTTGTTATTACGATTACCATGACTACCCCGTATGTCAATGACACGGTAGCCAACATCTACACTCAGGGGTTTGAAAAATGTATAACGTGCTCCTCCTGTAGCCTCAGTATAAGAATCCATTCCTGACGTTAAGCCTGATGGCGAACCGTAAGCCTCACCATACAGGGATAAAGAAGAAGTCACGGCCCAACTAAGGCCAGCACCTACAGCCAATGCAGCGCCATCTTTCCCATCTTTGGGGGACAAATAAAGTCCTTTTGCGCCGACGTTTGCAGCTAATGGACCAAATGGCAGACCGAAGCCTAAACCTAAACTACCAAGCTGGCCATTGTGATCACTGCGAGTCCAGTTACCCGTCAGAGACAGGCCAGCATATTTATCACCAATCCCCACTGAGGTGCTTGTGCTGTGTTTTCCCACCTGAGCATCTATAGAGAGAGCATTTGCTGAGCCAGCTATAAAAAACAAACTAGCGGCACCAATAGCAAAAAAACCTTTCATAATCTTGTCCTTTAATTATTCAATGCCTATATGAGCTAAGATATTGTACTTAAACCGACGTGACGTTATAGATGATAAAAAGCAAGGAAATGTTTAGATTCATAAAGATATGTAATTAACGTTATCATTTATTATGTTTACTATTTATCTCTGTTACCCATTGCTTAACTTGTTGGCGCGAAACCTTTATTCCTCCATTTTTCAGTTGTGCAGGTAACACATAGCAGGCAATAGGCCGCTGAAAAGCTGCGGTTTTATCCGTAAGCCAATCAATAAGTGTTTCTGTTAGCGCAGGATATTGAGTTTCAATTACCGCTACTGGCCGATGACCGAATTCAATATCAGGAATGGGAACAACAAAACTCTGTTCAATTTGAGGATGTTGGTTAATGATCCGCTCAATATCTTCTGGCTGGATACCCTCCCCACCACTGAAAAATTGGTTATCGAGGCGCCCTACAATCCGTAACTCCCCCTGTTCAAATACGCCTCGATCCCGGGTCGAAAACCATCCTTCGTTATCTGCCAATGGCTGCAATTCCCCATTAAACCAATAACCACTCGCAATACTATCAGCACGGATCTGAATTTCTTCATCGACTAAGCGAATGGACTTTCCAGGGAGTGGATTACCTACCCCGGGCAGCTCATCAGCCCGTTTTGCGCAAACAGTTGATGCTATTTCTGTCAGCCCATAGCCACACCAGCAACGAATACCTAATTCTTCAGCCCGCTGGGTCAGCGACGTCGGTATCATAGCACCTCCCAATAACACTTCTTTTAATGTCAATGAATAGTTATGGGGTTGTTCCAGCAAACGCCACAGTTGGGTAGGTACAAGTGATGCATGGGTACAACCTGACAGCGCACGATCCAACGGATGTAAATCCCGCAGCACTAATGTTGCTCCTGTTTGTAACCAACGCCAAAGGATCCCTTGGCCTGAAACATGAAACAGAGGCAATGACAGTAACCAACTATCATCTGGCTGAAAATCCATGCGGGAAAGAATGCCTTGTGCGCTGGCAAGATGAGCGCCAATGGAATGTACCGCAGCTTTAGGCAATCCAGAAGAGCCGGAGGTCAGGATCATGCTGGCAGGACGTTGACTTTCCCACAACACCAATAGGTTGTTTTTTGCCCGCCGATCATGTTTCGCCGGAAACTTTTGTTGCCAGTCAAGTATCTTAACTGGCATAACAGGCGAAGGTGAGTCCGTGAAATCCACTCCATAATCCATATTGAGATGAGGCAATAGCTCCACCAACAACCGATCAGGTAACTGAGGATTAAGAGGTAACGCTCTGGCGCCACATCGCAGGACAGCCAGGTAACACAACAGAAGTTCCGCGCTGTTCTTGCCTCTCAGGATCACACCTCTACCTTCCACAACACCCTGTTGGTGGAAATGGACAGCAATAGCATTGATGCTTTGCGTTAATTGATGCCAGGTTAGTTGCTCATCATATAACTGAATAGCCTGTTTTTCAGGCAAGGCCGTAGCCCAATGCTGCCACGGCCATTGAATCCACTCTATTACTGACATTCACTACTCCACACCATAGCCAGTTTATCCAGCATGACACACGGAATATTACTATCAGGCCAACAACGGATAAGTTGTGACTGGATAAGATCCAAAGTATCCAAGCCCGGAAGTGAATTAGGTGTGAGCCATTGAGTAAGACGAGCCAATTGTGTCAAACCAAAGCTACTTTCAATGCTGGAGCTAATCACTGCCTCTAACCCTAACTGATGAGCTTCGATAATTAATTGACGGCAACGGCCAATACTGCCCACCAATGTTGGTTTGATGATAATGGCAGAGACGCCCTCCTGAGCTTCTACGGTAAAACCGGCTTCACGGACACTTTCATCCCATGCAATGGCGATACCCGTTTCACGAGCAAACGCCAGAGATTCTTCCCGGGTTTTGCAGGGTTCTTCAATAAAAGCAATTCGGTGCCGATAATCTGGATTGACATATTTAGCGAAGCCCTCTGCTTTTGTGCGTGTCCAACTGCGGTTAGCATCTAATCGCAACCGGAGATCAGGCACTGCCTCAAGCATCACATTCACTACCATGCCATCCCGTACGGCTTCATACAGCCCAACTTTCACTTTAGCAATCTTATGGCCTGTCATACTTCCCAAACGCAGGATCACATCATCGGGATCGCCCGTACATAAAGGCGCCTTGCAATAATTGGCTGTTTCAGGCAACTCTCCCTGTAATTCAGCCAGTGCACAGCTCACGCCAAACGCAACGGAAGGACGATCGCTTTCTTCCGGTTGCGTGTCCAAACACCATTGTTGCAGCCATTTCACCGCCAATGTTTTAGCTTGTTCAAGCGTTTCATGGCTAAATTCAGGTAATGGGGAAATTTCTCCCCAACCATCTCGTCCATTTTCCTGTAAGTGCACCAAAAAACCGTCACGGGTTTTCAGGCGCTGATAACGCAAAATAATGCCTGCCTCCATGGGCAGGCTGAATTGGTATAAAGTCGCTTTACGCATAATGGATGACAACTTACGGATTACGCTTGAACTTACTGAAATCAGGATGGCGTTTTTCGTTGAACGCATTGCGCCCTTCCTGCCCTTCTTCGGTCATGTAGAACAGCATGGTGGCATTGCCCGCCAATTCCTGTAAACCAGCCTGACCATCACAATCTGCGTTCAATGCCGCTTTCAGGCAACGCAACGCCATTGGGCTGTTTTCCAACATTTCACGACACCAGCGCACAGTCTCTTTTTCCAATTCGGCATAAGGTACAACAGTGTTTACCAATCCCATATCCAATGCTTCCTTAGCATTGTATTGGCGGCACAGGAACCAGATTTCGCGCGCCTTTTTCTGTCCTACGATCCGCGCCATATACGATGCTCCCCAGCCGCCATCGAAGGAACCGACTTTAGGGCCTGTTTGACCGAAAATGGCGTTATCCGCCGCGATAGTCAAATCACACATCAAATGCAGCACGTGCCCACCGCCAATGGCATAACCCGCAACCATAGCAACGACAGGTTTTGGGCAAGTACGGATCTGCCGCTGAAAATCTAATACATTCAGATGGTGTACTCCGTTGTCATCTTGATAACCACCATAATCGCCACGGATCTTTTGGTCGCCTCCAGCACAAAACGCTTTTTCCCCCATTCCCGTCAGAATAATCGCACCAATCTCCTCGTCATAACGAGCATCTGCCAACGCCTGAATCATCTCTTTGACGGTCAGGGGACGGAACGCATTACGTACCTGTGGGCGATTAATCGTAATCCTGGCAATGCCGTCTGTGGATTTATGGTAGAGAATATCTTCAAACCCTTGGGAACAATCTTGCCATTCAATAGGGGCATACAATTTTTCTTCGCTTGGGTAACGCATTATTGTGTTTCCTTAACCAAAAAGTGATAAAAAACAGTTCACTGCGCTGGCAAAAGCCACAGGATTGCCATAATGAGCATTATGTCCAACTTGAGGAATCGTTGTTAATGGCAGTGTATATTGCTGCGCTATGCTCTGGAATTTACGATCATTTTCCCCACATGAGTAAGAGAAAGGAATCGATATGTGTTGTAAAGCAGGAACTAGCCAAGGTTGGTATCCTAAAGAGGTATTTTCCAGCATATCTGCGATACGATCTCCCCTGTTTTGACTGCGCAGATGAATAAGTTGCTCACGTTGTGCCGTCGTTAAATCAGCAAATATCGGTTGTTGATACCAATCAGGCAAAACTGACATCATTGGCTCTTGACGAAAACGCTGTGCCCAATGCTGATCATTGCGTAACCGCATATCACGCTCCTGCCGGGAAAACAGCCCCGGATTTCCTCCTTCCACCAGCAACCCGCGCAAGCCATTTTGTTTGCCATAGAGCGCATGGTACATGGCAATTCGTCCTCCCAGTGAATAGCCAATCAAACAGTAATCATTGATTGGATACTCGGCCAGAGTGGCTATCAGCAATTCACTCATCTCGGCAAAACCGCCGGTCAAATTCGCATCGACGGAATTACCGTGCCCCGGTAAATCAACAACCAATGAAGGATATCGATCACAAGCACTCACGACAGGAGACCAATCGTCGCCGCTTCCCAATAATCCATGCAACCAAACTAACCATGTCCCTTGATTATGTGTATGAAATGTCCGACAGTTTAGTTTCACAAAGCCGCCACCTGTTTTAGCAGTTCTTGCAGGCATACCGCTCCTGCATTGCCTGGAACCTTTAACTCAACCAATGTTGTCTCTTTACGATCCCATACTTGTTGGGCACACCGTTTTAATTCCGACCAATTTTGTGGTGCCGCATAATTCAGGCCGAACATAGCAGCAACATGATCAAAATTGACATCTTGCGGCATACAGTAAAAACGCTGGCGTTCTTCCTGCGGTGTTGGTAATAGAGAAAAAATCTGCCCGCCATTATTATTCATTATGATCAATAACATAGGAGCAGAAAGATTGCGTAATAAAGCCAGGCTATTCAGATCATAGAGGGCAGAGATATCACCTATAATCGTGAGTGTCGGTTTATTGGTTGTCCGTTGTACACCTGCTGCGGTCGCGATCAAGCCATCTATACCACTGGCACCTCGGTTACTGTAAACCGGATAACCCACGGGAAGCTGCCCTAAAGCATCAACCAAACGCACAATCAAGCTATTGCCGACAAACAATTGGCCCTGCTCTGGCAACAATTGATGCAATTGATGCGCAACCGCTGCCTCGCTGAATTCTCCCGTCAACTTTGTTTCAACACATTTAAACGCGCTTTTTGACCATGAATGCAATTCATGTGCCCAAGGTGCTTGTGAATATGCGGGATGTTCCCGTAACCAATCAGTCACACTGCAAGTGAATTTGCGCCCTCTATGGTTTGCAGGATCAAGCCTGCCGACAATGGGATCGACAATCCAATACTGCTCAGGTTGGCATTTAGCCCGCCACTGCAACAGTCGCTTGCCAGTCAGGCTGGCGCCAAATTGGATCACCAATTGCCCTTGCGCCAGAATCTCCTGAGTGCGGGAGTGAGTGAGCCATAAATCTGCATATGGCAAAGGCTGCCCCGTTTGGGACAACACATCACCAATAAGCGGCCATCCCATCTCTTTTGCCCACTGGGCAACATATTTCCCCTCTTCTGCACTCATTCTCCCTGCCAGTACAATCCCCTGTTTTTTCTGCCAAATATCCCAATCAACGGCCTTGATGGTGGTATGCATTTCTGGCTGAGTCAACCACGGTTCATTCCCTTGCCACCAATCCCCCAATGTTTGCAACCAATCTTGATGCGCTGTCATCTCATTACCATACAAAGGCTCCGCAAACGGGCAATTAATATGTAGAGCACCTTGTTTCAGATTTGACATTGCATTATCGATGGAAGAAACCAACCAACTGGCAGGAATCTCTGTGGTTGGTCGTGGCAGTGCTAAAGTTTGCGCGGGATGAGAAGCAAAAATGCCTACCTGACGAATAGCTTGATTGGCACCACAATCGATTAATTCAGACGGCCTATCCGCGGTGAGAAATACCAATCGTTCTCCCGTCAAGCCCGCTTCAATTAAAGAAGGGTACAAATTGGCAACTGCCGTTCCAGACGTCACAATAACCGCAATCGGCTCTTTGCCCGCTTTTGCCAATCCTAAGGCCAAATAGCCCAACCCACGCTCATCAAAATGAGTATGACAGATCAACTTATGGTTTTCTGCGGCAGCCAATGTCAATGATGTTGAACGAGAGCCGGGAGCAATGCAGACATGACGCAATCCGTGGCGGGTTAATGCTTCCAATAAAAGTTCCGCCCAGCGGCGGTTGAGTGCGCTGTTTGACATATAATGCCCAAAAAATTCTTTCAAAAATGATGCCAAAGAATAAGAGATAATTATATAAGACGTTCTTGATCTTAATGCGGATAAAAACGATTTCCTTATCTTAGTTCAAGGAATTGTCATTTAATTGGCGATATTTCAGCTATAAATGAGAAATATAAAATCCATTGATAACAAAACTGAAAATTAATTAGTGATTGAGCTAATACCTTCTCAGATAAATCTGAATACGATCATCTAACGTTATCTGCAAGTGATAACAATACCCATATAATTACTAATGTAAATCACCAATACAATATTGTTTGGAATTCACACACAAAAGAGAATAACCGAATATCAATTTCGCTAACATTTTCGGTATGTGGATTAAAAATAGTATTTAATTTTGAAATATAGTCATTATACGATCAATAAACCACATTTTTATACTGAAAAATAAATCAATCTCACTTTAACCAAGTTATTTCAAATGAAAACCTCAACAACCAATAATATTCACTCTTCGGTAATAAAAAATATTTACACTCAGTCTAAGTTTTTTTCATTGAAATCAACCCCAATATTAATCCTTATTTTTCAAAAAATTTTTACGACAGAGAAACAAAGTCACAACCAATTGATTTAAAACAAATAAAATTTAATTAAAAACATAAGTGTCATTCTTATATATTATTTCATATAGATATGATACCAATAAAAAATCAAATGATCGTAATTATTTCACAAAATTTTTCCATTGATATAAATTCACGCAGTACGTATTATTCTGCCTCTTCAAAAATGAAGAATGTAAAAATTCATCTTAATCTAAATTAAATTAAACTCCGTCTGGTCCTGCTATTTGTAAAACCAACAAGCAGTATAAAAAGGGGATAGCGTGTCATATCTTTATTTCCGTCCGATGGGCTTTCATAGATATCGGTATAAGCTGTTATCGTTATTTATATCACTAAGTTGTTTAATAACAACGGAATCCGCTCAGGCAGATTACGATGCGTTAATTCAACAAGCCAGAAATGGCAATACCAATCCCATGCTCGAATATATTCGTCAGGAGGAGAAACGACATCGTCTTTCTTCCTCGCAAGTTGCCGATTGGTTGCAAATTGCAAGCTGGGCTGGACATGATGATGAAGTCATTTCTCTCTGGCAGCGCTATCGCTCAATGGCTATACCCGCCAGAGGGATAGCGGCCGTTGCCCGCGCTTATCGCAACCAACGTCAATGGTCACAAGCAATACAGCTATGGCGCACAGCCCTGGCCCTGGACAAGCAGAACAGAGACATCAAAGCTGGCCTTATCATGACACTCGCCGATGCCAAACAAGACGCAGAAGCCCGACGTTTGGCAAAAGATTTATTGGCTCATCAACCCGACGCTGCTAATTACCGTTTGCTGGCCTACGTTGACCAGTCAGCTGGCCGGATATGGAATGCCATGCAAGTGCTTTCTATCGCGCATAAACGGTTTCCCGACAATCAAGACGTTACTCAAGACTATCTGTTCAGCCTAAAAAACAATCGAGTCAGTGATCCGGCATGGCGCCTGGGACAACAGCACGCTACACAATTAACCACGGCGCAACTGCGCAGGCTGGAAGCTGACGCTGTAGCAGAACTGGTTCGTTTGTCAATGATCCCTAATCGTAGTGAAAAAGAGCGCTTTGACATTGCTGACAGGGCACTTGCACGCTACGAACATATGCTTAACCAATGGCACAACCTACCCGATGCACAACAAGATTACCAACGGGCGCGCATTGATCGGCTTGGTGCCCTTCTTTCCCGCCATCGGCTGCAAGAAGTTATTGATGAATATCTGGCTTTGCAAAAACAAGCTGAGCAGAAACAAAGCATACATATCCCAGGATATGCGCAGAAATGGGCAGCGGCAGCCTACCTGAATCTGCGCCAGCCAGAAAAAGCACGAAATATTCTGCACTCCTTGAACTATTCTTTTTTGAATCATCCTGATGAAAATATCTCGTCGTCAGGGAAAATATCATCGCCCAATATTCCCCTTGAAGATGATATCGTCCTTTTTTATGCGAATGTGGAAAGTGAGTATCTGGATGCAGCTCAACAACTTGCCACCGATATCAAGCAACGCAATCCTTATATGCTTAATGTCTTTGGCTCTCCCATTCGTGTTCCGAATGATGACTGGCTACAAGGGCAGCAATTTTTAGCGGAATCTGCACAATTACGCGAAGATCTTGCCGAAGCAGAAAAACGCTTTACCCATTTAGCCCGCACCGCTCCCGGCAATCAGAAATTACGGATTGACCTGGCGGCTATCTGGCTGGATCGTGGTTGGCCACGTCGTGCTGAGAGTGAATTAAAGCAAATTGAAGGACTCGATCACCGTAATCTGGCATTGGAAATCCAGCAAGGTTATACCGCCCTGACTCTGCAAGAATGGCATCAGATGGATTTGCTGGCCGATGATGTGATTACCCGCGCACCAGAAGATATGCTTGCTAAACGCTTTAACCGTCTGCGCAATGTGCATCATATGTCAGAACTGCAACTTAAGGTTAATCAAGGCATTAATTCAGATAACCCAGAAAGTGGCAGACACAGTTCAGATATTGACACTGTACTTTATAGCCCTCCTTTTGAGGATAACTGGCGCTTATTTGCTGGTGGTGCTTACAATCGCGGCCAATTTTCAGAAGGCCGAGGCTTGAACCGTGATTTACGTGGCGGTGTAGAGTGGCGTTCGCGGGATTTTTGGCTGGAAAGTGAAGCTTCTGCACGTAATTATCGTCATGGCAGCAAGGTGGGATTGCGAATCGCAACCTGGTATGACTTCAATGATCAATGGCGACTGGGTGGCTCCGCAGAACGCTTCGCCCGTAATACCCCCCTGCGTGCGTTAAGCAATAATATCCATGCTCATGGTGGGCAAATTTACACTCGCTGGAGATACAGCGAACGCAGCCAGTGGAGTGCTCGCTTTGCCCCGGCATTCTTTTCAGATGGCAACCATCGTTTTGAATATGGCATTGACGGCCTTCAACGCCTATATACCGCCTCTTACCTGAAGCTCGATGCGCAGTTGGAACTGAGTACAACTCACAATACCCGGCAAAATACACCCTATTTCAATCCCAAAAGCGACTTTACCTTCCTGCCTGAACTGGAAGCGGATCACATCATGTATCGGCACTATCAAACCGTCTGGAGCCAGCAAGTTGTGGCTGGGATTGGGCAATATTGGCAGCAAGGGTACGGCAGTGGCCTAATCACAATGGTGGGATATGGCCAACGTATTAAATGGAATGATGTTATTGACGTAGGGGTAAGACTCACGCTGGATAAACGTCCTTATGACGGTAAACGAGAAAGTAATCTGCAAGCTGCTTTTGATTTAATCTATCGGTTCTAAAGGATTTTCTATGACACACAATGTTTTTCGTCATTGGTTGATGATATCGGCACTACTGGTTAGCCTGTTGGTCCCCCAGTTTGGCATGCTGGCATATGCAGAAAAACCTGATTTCGTTCCACCAGCACAACGGCCGCTTCCCCTGAATGAACGCCCTTGGCCTAAAAATGGTTTTGTGGTTCTCGCTTACCATGATGTTGAAGATGATGGTGCAGATCAGCGTTTTATGTCAGTCCGTACCAGCGCATTGAACGATCAGTTTGCCTGGCTGCGGGAAAATGGCTACCAGCCTGTTACTGTCGATCAAATTCTTATCGCCAATCAGGGAGGTACGCCACTGCCTCCCAAGGCCGTATTGCTGACTTTCGATGATGGCTATAGCAGTTTCTACCATCGCGTATTTCCGCTGCTGAAAGCTTATAACTGGCCTGCTATTCTGGCCCCCGTTGGCATCTGGGTTGATGCACCAGCCAAAAAACCCGTTGATTTTGGTGGATTGATGGTAGCGCGGGAGCGCTTCACTACCTGGGAACAGGTGGCTGAAATGTCTCGTTCTGGTTTAGTGGAAATAGGTTCCCATACTTATCAGCATCATTATGGCGCCATCGCTAACCCACAAGGCAATACCGAGCCGGCCGCGGCCATTCGCATTTACGATCCGAAAACAGGTAACTATGAAAGTGAGCAAGCGTTTCGCCTGCGGATGGAAAAGGATATTGCTACTATTACCCAAAGAATTATCGCTGCCACAGGCAAGCAGCCACGGGTCTGGATTTGGCCTTATGGCATCGATAGCGGTGTTACACTGGAAATAGCTAAACGTTACGGCTACAAAATGGCATTGACTCTGGACAACGGGCTGGCAAACGTCAACAATCTTGATAATGTTCCACGTATCTTGCTCACACATAACCCTTCCCTGAAAGAATTCGCCGAGCAGGTAATTCAGGTACAGAATAAACCAATCTTACGAATTGCCCATATTGATCTGGATTATGTTTATGATCCTGATCCCGTTCAACAAGCCCATAATCTCGACAAGCTGGTTCAACGCATTGCCGATCTACGCGTCAACACCGTTTTCCTGCAAGCCTTTGCTGATCCCAAAGGTGATGGCAATGTACGTGAGCTCTACTTTCCTAATCGCTGGCTCCCAATGCGGGCTGATCTCTTTAACCGTGTTGCCTGGCAATTGCACAGCCGCCTGAACATTGAAGTTTATGCGTGGATGCCCATTCTGGCCTTTGAACTGGAGTCTTCACTCCCGCGGGTGATGAGCTATGACGCCAGTCATAACAAGCTATTTGTAAATCCGACACAATATCGTCGTTTATCGCCTTATAACCCAGAAAACCGCCGAAGGATCAAAGAGATTTATCAAGATTTGGCCTCTCACGCTATTTTTCAGGGCATCCTGTATCACGATGACGCAGTCATGTCCGATTTTGAAGATGCTAGTGCAGATGCCATCAAAGCTTATCAGGCCGCAGGTTTATCTGCTTCCATTGCAGAAATTCGGCAAGATCCAGAACAATTCACCCGTTGGACACGCTTTAAAAGCCAATACCTGATTGATTTTACTCATGAGTTAACCAAAGAACTTAAGTCAATACGGAGTTATCAGATCAAAACTGCTCGCAATATTTTTGCCCTGCCCATTCTGGAACCGGATAGCGAAGAGTGGTTTGCCCAAAATCTGGATGATTTCCTCGCTCACTACGATTGGATTGCTCCAATGGCTATGCCATTGATGGAAAATGTGCCTCTAGCAAAAAGCAACCAGTGGTTATCCCGATTGGTGAAAATCATTGCACAACGCCCACAAGCACTGGACAAAACTGTTTTTGAATTGCAATCCGTAGATTGGCGCAAGCCACTGGATAAAAGAGCGATCCCAGGGCACCAATTAGCAGAGTGGATGCGTCAATTGCAGCTCAATGGTGCGCAGAGCTTCGGTTACTATCCTGATGACTTTCTCAATAATCAACCAGAAATGAATGAGATTCGCCCTGTTCTTTCTCCTGAATGGTATCCACTTAATGATTGATCGTATTATTGCTTTTGCAGTGCTCTGCCTGGTATTAAGCATCCCTCTCGGTATCGCTATCACCTTTACCGGGGAAGTCATGCTGAACTTTGTCTTTTTCTGGCCTTTGTTCATGTCGGCTATCTGGATCTCAGGAGGGATCTATTTCTGGATCTATCGGGAAAGGCATTGGAAAATCGTTGATGAAGAAGTCCCGCATCTTGAAGGAAAACCTCTAATTTCAATTTTGATCCCTTGCTACAACGAGGGGCCAAATGTTCGCGAGACACTGCTGGCGGCCTTAAACCAGCGCTATCCCAATATTGAAGTGATCGCTATCAATGATGGTTCAACCGACAGCACCGCGGATGAACTCAATGCGATGGCGAAACAACATCAAGCCTTGAGAGTGATACACCTGAAACAGAATCAAGGCAAAGCCACTGCACTTCAAGCAGGTGCTGCTGCCGCGAAAAGTGATTATCTGGTCTGTATTGATGGCGATGCCCTATTAGATCGCGATGCAGCTGTTTGGCTGGTCAAGCCCATGATTGATCATCCCCGTGTTGGTGCTGTTACAGGCAATCCCCGCGTTCGCACACGATCCACCTTAGTTGGGCGCATTCAGGTTGGGGAATTTTCTTCCATCATTGGTCTAATCAAACGTACCCAACGGGTTTATGGTCAAGTCTTTACCGTTTCAGGTGTTGTTGCAGCCTTTAATCGCAGGGCACTGGCCGACGTGGGGTATTGGAGTAATGACATGATCACAGAAGATATTGATGTGAGTTGGAAACTCCAGTTACGCCATTGGTCCATCTTTTTCGAACCCCGTGCTATCTGCTGGATCTTAATGCCTGAAACCCTACGAGGATTATGGAAGCAGCGGTTACGCTGGGCACAGGGTGGAGCCGAAGTTTTCCTGAAAAACCTGCGTCAATTGTGGTCATGGCAATATCGCCGCATGTGGGGGTTATTTGCTGAATTCTGCTGTTCCGTTATCTGGTCATTTACATTTGCCCTTTCCATCATTTTATTTTTACTCGGCATGTTCATCACATTACCGGAAAACATTCGCGTCTATACACTATTTCCACCTGGGTATACGGGATTAGTTCTGGCGGCTACCT
Organism: Xenorhabdus ehlersii; assembly: GCF_003610465.1. Lineage (GTDB taxonomy): Bacteria > Pseudomonadota > Gammaproteobacteria > Enterobacterales > Enterobacteriaceae > Xenorhabdus > Xenorhabdus ehlersii. The sequence continues at coordinate 914,058 of NZ_RAQI01000002.1, forward strand.
GCCTGATCCAGTTTACCGTCAGTTTAGTGATTGAACGACGCTATGAAAAACACGTTGCCTCATCGCTGTTCTGGGTGATTTGGTATCCGATGGTTTATTGGATGCTAAATCTATTTACGACCTTGGTATCTTTTCCCAAAGTGATGCTTAAAGTACACAGAAAACGTGCTCGCTGGGAAAGCCCTGACAGGGGAATAGAGAGAATCGAATCATGAAAGAACCCTTGATTTTTACCGAACAAAGGTTATGGCCTCGTTTAATTGATATTCTGTTGACCATCCTGGCTTGGGCTGGTTTTATCTATTTATTCATGGTGGGATTATTTTACGCTTCCCATAATGGTCCCAGGCCTTTTACTTCGACATTATTTACTTCAGAACTGGACGTCATTGCCTTTTATATTGCCATTGCCATATTTAATGCATTTTTGCTAATTGGCTGGGCAAAATACAACCAACGTCGATTTAGGATCGAACGTCGTTGCCATCGACCTGCGTTAACCCACACTGAGGTGGCGCAGAGTTTTACTTTGGAGCAAAAGTTATTTGATACCTTAAGGCAAAGCAAAGTTTCCAGTATCACTTATGACAATCATGGACATATAATAGGAATCAATGAAGATGTATCAATATAGAAATAGCCATTTATTCACTAAGAATGAAATTATACCTTAAAGGTATCAATTAGATTGCCAATAATCTTATTTGGCAGGCAACAATTTTACAACCTATCTCATTAAGGAAATAATACTAAATGAGATAGGTTTTGGCTGAAAACAGATTTTATCAAAAACTTTAACACGACCATTTACAATATGAAAAACAAATACTGGATGAAAAATATATACTGGAACCCGATATGAAATTGATTGAACGGATTCATTATCTTTATAAACGCACTATTTTTAAACGTTGTGTCTCCAGATTATTTCTACGGTTATTGATAACCTTATGCTTAATCATCGTCACATGTAATTCAGCAGTAATGGCTATGCCTGACACCAATGAAAAACAAATGATCAATGAAAAGACAGCGCTCAACGAAAATGTTGCGCGGGTAGTTTCTGGAATTATCAGTTATACCCATTGGCCTATTACACCTACTATCCTGCACTTATGTCTGGTTCCTCCATCCAATTACATTAGCGCCTTAACCCACATTGATATGATTTCTGATCACACAGAACTGCAAGTTGAAACACTAAATTTCAACGTAGAACAACTCATAGAAAAATGTGATGTAATTTACTATGGTCAAGTTGATCCACAACTTCAACACCAGGTGATCAACCTGAAAAATGACAAGCCATTGCTTACCATTGCTGAAAATAATCCGAACTGTGAAATTGGCAGCGCATTTTGCCTCAACATTAACAGCACTCCGGCAACATTTAGCCTCAATCTTGATATTCTCACGCGCAGCGGCGTGCGCGTACATCCGAATGTCCTGCAATTGGCTCGTAAGGTGGAATAATCTATATGAAAAAACGTTATTCACTGATGCCATCGCGCCCGACTTTACGTCATGCTTTCCACCGGATCCATTTGGTCATTACGTTTATCATATTATCCGTAGTCGGCTTGTTTTTATCGTTACTGGCACTGCTTGCCATGCAGAAATACGCCGAAAACAGTTTAAAACTGATTGCCACAGCCATTGCCCATACCGCACAGGCAGCCGTGGTATTTCAGGATAAAACCGCAGCAAACGAAATATTGGAAATGATTGCCGTTCACGATGGCTTTACAGAAGCCAAAATTTTTGATGCTAAACAGCAGGTGTTAGCCAGTTGGCAAGCCAATCAAGAGACACGTACTGGCAATTTCAAGAAATTGATCGAGCACTGGCTTTTTCCTGAACCTTTCACCCTGCCAATTTATCACCATCAGCAAAAAGTAGGCTCAGTCTGGTTAATTGGTAACAGTTGCCACATCATCAAATTTATTTATCAGGCCCTGCTGGTGCTATTTGCTTGTCTGCTGTTCAGTGCCGTCATTTCACTCTACCTCTCATTGCGTATGCATGATGGTATCGTCAGAGCTCTGCAAAACATTACGGCCGTCGCCCATGATGTGCGGCAACGGCGGACATTTTCACGACGCGTGCCCTCTGCCCATATTGCTGAGCTGCATGAGCTAAGCCAGGTTTTCAATCACCTGCTAGAAGAGCTGGAAGAGTGGCAACACCACCTGCAAACAGAAAAAGCCGCTTTAACCTGGCAAGCACAACATGATTCCCTGACAGGACTGCCAAATCGGGCAACTTTTGAACGCGTTCTTTCAACCGTCATGAGCGATAAATTTATGCGTGAAAGTGCAGCGATATTATTTATTGATGGTAACAGGCTGAAATATGTCAACGATGTCTATGGACATGCTGCCGGCGATCACGTGCTTGTCACTATCGCCGCCACATTAAAACGAAGAGTAAGAAAAACAGATACCGTTGCCCGACTTGGCGGGGACGAATTTGCTATCCTGTTGCCTTCCACCAATCTAGAAGATGCAGAACGCGTTGCTAAAAATATCATTCATGCCATGGATACCCCCATTCTCCTGCCCAACGGACAACATCTACGTATCACACTCAGCATCGGTGTTGCATTATCCAATGGTGAACTAACAGCAGAACAACTACTCTCTGAAGCCGATGCGGCGATGTATCACATTAAGCAACGAGGCGGTGGCTGGTATTCCGCTGATACAACAAAACTAAACTATCTATCAAGGAACCCTCTATGAGCAGAAATCGTTATTGTGTATTTATCTTTGCGTTTATTGGCGCACTTTTCCTCAGCGCCTGCCAGAATAAAGGAGCTTTGACAGCCGCACAAATCACCGCACTTAAACAACAGGGATTTCAACAAACCGATGAAGGCTGGTTATTTGGTATATCAGAAAAAGTGTTGTTTGGTAATGACCAATTTCACTTACGTCCAGAAGGTGAAACAAAATTAAAACAACTCGCAAGTATTTTATCCAAAGTTGGTATCCACCACGCACGCCTTGATGGACACACTGACAATTATGGAGAAGTGAATTACAACAATCAATTATCATTGAAACGAGCCAACACCGTTGCAGATGCACTGACACAGGGAGGTATGCAGCGTACTAATCTGACAACCCGTGGATTAGGGCCAAGCCAACCTATCGCCGATAACCGAAGCTCAAAAGGTCGGGCAGAAAATCGCCGAGTTGCTATTGTGATAACGACACCATAATAGCTATACCATGAAGCAGACAATATGGGTTTTAACACAGCCCTATTTATTACGGGCAGCCTGATAATATATTGATATAAATCAAATAATAATTTAGCCACGGATGGCAGTAATATTTGTTTATCTTGATCATCCTCAGCAATTATAAAAAAATCCCCCCCAATTTTGCCATATAGTCATATAGTTATTTCCCGTCTTTAAATTCTTCCTGTAACATAGCCAAAGTTGTTTTCGCAAAAAAAGAGCCTCTTCTTTTGTAATCAATAAGTTAATAAAATTTTGCATAGTTTGGATAACAAGCCTACTGTTAAGTAATGAGCTTTATCAAGAAAGGAGATATGATGGGGCTGAATCTGAAATCATACCGATCCCTGTATCAAATGTTTGTGATGTTATTCATCACCATCACTGCCAGCACAGGTTTTATATTCTGGAGATTATTTTCCAATTATCAGGATAATATCCAACCAGATGTAGAATTAGGCTGTGTATTTATATTAATGTCTCTGCTTACGTTCATATCTGCGATGTTTTTTTATAAACATACCAAAACCATTACTATCCCTGAATATCGTTTGAAAAAAGCGATTAAAAATAAGCAATTCATTCCCTATATACAGCCAATTATTTGTAGTAAAAACAATGAAATTATTGGAAGTGAAATCCTTGTTCGCTGGCAACACCCAATTCATGGATTATTGACACCAAACAAATTTATCGCACAAATTGAAAAATCAGATTTGATTATTCCCTTAACGCATAACCTAATCACCCAAGTGAGAGACTATTTTTCGCCTATTGCTCATCAATTACCTACAAATTTCCATTTTAATTTCAATATTAGCGCAAAACATTATAAAGATGTTAGGTTAATTGATGATTGTCATCATTTTCTGAAATCATTTCCAGCAAACTCCATTAAACTGATTTTGGAAATTACCGAACGAGAATTATTGGAACTCGATAACCATACTATGAGTTTATTCAATAAATTGGATGAATTAGGCGTATTAATTGCACTGGACGACTTTGGCACAGGTTTCTCTAATTACAATTATTTACAAAAACTTAATGTTAACCTAGTGAAAATCGGACATAACTTTATTAGCAAAATGAATACCGATATGGTTTCAAAAAATATTGTGGAAAATATCATTGACCTTGCCCTACGATTGCATCTGGAAATTGTGGCAGAAGGAATTGAAAACCAAAAACAGGTTAATCAGTTAACGAACTATTCTGTCGATTATTTGCAGGGCTATTACTTTGACCGTCCGATGCCATTGGAAGAGTTTGTCAAGAAATGGTTATGATAAGGATTCTCCCTACAAAATAAATCTCTTCAAGCATATTTATCAAAGGGATAATGCTAGAGAAACCCGACTGCCCTGCCAATTTCTCCAGCGCTGTAGGAGTAATCACTTTACCATTACCGTTAAAGGAGGTCATATGTTCGTTATACGATATAAAAAATGTATCGCCATCAAAAAAACAACCAGAGTTCAGCTCAACATAGTTCCTAACAAAATCATCAAGATTATTTACATCCATCAAATAGACTTCATCCTTTATATAGGAATCTTTATTAATTATAAAAACATCACTACAAAAATATTCTTTTAAATTAATGACCTTTAATATTTCAGAATCATCCATTCCGTTCCAATCTTCTATCTTTTTTAAAAGTTTAAATCTGCTTTCCTGTGCAAACCCGACATAATTTAGCAATATCAATTCGCCACCAATAATAGGGTAAAACATCAAGTCAGCTCTACAGAATAGCACCGCCACACGTCGTTTTGGCGCCGACTGTCAAAAAGTTTCCTTTTGCCATCTTATTTCCTCTAGTTTCAGACTAAATTTATAGCGAAATAACTTATTACAGTTTAATTCAATACCTAAATATTGTAGGCAATTTTTATTTTTCAGTATATTTATTATACGCGTTATTTTCCAAAAACATCAATCTATTTTAATGGCAAGAATACAGAATAATATATTGATTATATCGTTCTATTAAAGCCCATATTGATTTTTAGGTGTCAGAAACTAAAAGGACGGATTGGGTACAGCCATGTCCCTGTCCGTCACGGGTCTTATTATGTATCAATTCAAGAAATTGGTATTTAAAGTCTATTTTACCATTAAACCGCCATCAACGGGTAAACAACAACCTGTAATGAATTCCGCTTTGTTACTAGATAACCACACGATAGCATTAGCCACTTCTTCCACTTCCCCAATCCTTCCAATTGGGTGGGTGTCACCATACGCATCTAAATTCTCTCCAAACACACTGACTGACATATCTGTCCTGATTAATCCTGGACACACAGAATTAACCCTAATATTTGACTTTGCCATCTCTAAAGCCGCAGACTTTGTCAATCCAACCACCGCATGTTTACTGGCTGTATAGGCACACCCTCCTGCATAATTCGCTTTTAAACCTGAAACTGATGCGACATTGACTATTGCTCCACCTGATTGCTCCATTAACTGTATCTCATACTTCATACATTGATACACACCCGTCACATTCGTCGCAATGACTTCATCCCATACTTCATCCGGATATTCGGTTATTTTAGTAAACGAAGCACCGAACATTCCAGCATTGTTAACAGCAATGTCCAAACGTCCATAATGCTCTTTAATATATGAGAAAAGTCGCTTAATGTCTGAACGTTTACTCATATCAGCAGAATAAAACTCACAATTAGCATTGTGAGGCATTTGTGCTATTGCTTTACTACCTTTATCAACATTTCGCCCTACCAAAAGGACTCTTCCATCCTTTTTCGCAAATTCAATTGCAGTAGCCAACCCTATTCCCGCCGTTCCTCCAGTGATCAATATCACCTTATTTTCAAATGAATTCATGACATATACTCCCTTAAATCAATAAATAATTAATTAACCTCTCCTCACTCTTTCAAATTACCGCACACCATAACTGTAATTAGAGTGAACTCTTTCCCATAATAAAACTTTTATCTGTTCTTATCTTACAGTGAACATTTTGAATTTTATGCCTAAATCCTTATATTTTATATGTTAAAAATAATCAGAACTAAAATGCATTTAATTCATAAAAAAAATACCATCAATATTATTTCAACCATTTTTCTCTGATTTTTTTGCAATTTATTTTACATAAACAGGTTGGATTTTATATTTTCTCACATTTTGGTACCTATTATGTCGGGTAGCTTTTTGAAATGGAAATCTCCCAGCCAACTCTGTCACAACAGCTTGATATAATGCGGCAGTTAAATCTGGCGCATCCGTGGGATCCGTCTCTGGCATTTGTGATGATGGGAGCCATTCTTATCGGTCTGATAGGTTTCATTTTTGTGATCATCATCACAAAATTAAAATGATCATCATTTTAAAGGCAACAGGAATTCCATTTTTATATTTAAATCAATACGTTAATTAAATGACGTTTTTCCTGCCAGCTAAATCATGCAAAATAATAAGTTAACTATATATAAAAACACCGCGCATTGCGCCAGTAAAGCAATGATTTTAATTTTTCATCCTGTGATTGTTGGGAGCCACTTTTTATTTCACTGGATTTCATTTTGTTTTTACTTTTTCGTTATTTATTATTCCCCCATTTTACTCAGCACAAATTAGCCAATATATTCGGCTAACAACGTCTCTTCAAATTATCACAAAGCGGCATCTTGCGTCTTTAATTAACCAATTTGTCCGGGACAATGTGTGTAAGATTGACATCATTTCAGGAAGATACACCATGCCAATGAAAAAGCACCTCACAAAATTGAAGAAAGGAAAAGCGCTGTTAGAGCAAGGACAACAAGCGACACAGAGTGTGAAACAGGCCAAAAGACTGTTGACGGGTGCGGGGGATAACACCGCCGGTCTCGGTACCAATAGTATGATCAGTAGCATGGGAGGGGGCTTTGCCGGTGGGACAGGCAAGGCGGTGGGCGGTCTCGGTGCCGGCAGCCTGATCCCCGGCGGGGGTTTTGCCGGCGGGGCAAGCAAGGCACTTGGCGCGCCGGGGCTGGCAGCCAAAGCCGCGGCGGGTAATCTCGGGGCAGAAAAGATGTTGCAGCAACTGGGCCAGAAACTGGGGCTGGGTGGCGGAGCCGATCCCAGCGGCCTGCTGTTCACCCTGACCGCGGGCAGCTTGCCGGCACAGACCTTTGTTGTCACCGACTTCAGCCTGACCGAACATTTCTCGCGCCCCTTTACCCTGGAAGTGGGGCTGGCAAGCGCCGACTCCGCCATTGCCTTCCCGCTGGTACTTGACCGTACGGCAACGCTCACTGTCCTGCACAATGGTGTCGAACAGCGCAGCGTCACCGGTATCGTCACCCGCTTTGAACAGGGCAACACCGGCTTACACCAGACCACCTACCGGATGAGCATCCGCCCCGACCTGTGGCGCACCACCCTGCGGCAGAACTCGCGCATCTTCCAGCAGCTCAATATCACCGGCATCATCACCAAAATCCTCAAAGAGCACAGCATCCGCGACGTGGTGTTCAACCTGCGCCACCCGCACCCGGAGCGCGAATTCTGCGTGCAGTATCAGGAGAGCGACTTTGATTTTCTGCAACGGCTGACGGCGGAAGAGGGCATTTTCTACTTCTTCGAATGCAGTAACGGGCGCAACACGCTGGTATTTGCCGACGACTGCGGTTCCGTGCCGCCGGGTATCCGTCTGCCCTATCAGCCGGGGGAGAGCAGCACACTGGGTGAACCGGCGGTCAACAGCCTGACCAGCAGCGCACAGGTACGCCCGGCTCAGGTGCAGCTTAAGGATTACACCTTCAAGAATCCGGCCTGGCCGGCCGAGTTTCAGCAGCAGATACGGGATGAGAACCTGCAACAATTGTACTACGAGCACTACGACTACCCCGGCCGCTTCAAAGACGAGGTTCACGGTAAAGCGTTCACCCGCTACCGCCTGGAGGCCCTGCGCAGCGATGCCATGACCGGACAGGGCAGCGGCAATGCCATCGCCCTGCAACCGGGCAGACTGTTCATCCTCGATAACCATCCACGGGCAGACCTGAACCAGTCATGGCAAACCGTTTCCACCCACCACAGCGGCAGCCAGCCGCAGGCACTGGAAACGGCCAGCTCAGGCGCCGGCACGACGCTGCACAGCCACTTCTCCTTCATCCGCCAGAATCAGCACTGGCGCCCGGCGCCGTTGCCGAAACCGGTAATTGATGGCCCACAGATTGCCAAGGTGGTCGGTCCGGCCGGCGAAGAAATCTTCTGTGACCAGTACGGGCGCGTACGCCTGCAATTCCCGTGGGACAGATACGGGCGCAGCGACGACCAGAGTTCCTGCTGGATACGGGTCAGCCAGCCGTGGGCCGGTCAGGGCTGGGGCATGCTCGCCATCCCGCGTATCGGGCAGGAAGTGGTGGTGGACTTCCTGCACGGCGACCCCGACCAGCCGATTGTCATGGGCCGAACTTATCACGCCAGTAACCTCCCGCCGGGGGCCCTGCCGGGCAGCAAAACCCAGATGGCGTTCCGCTCCAAAACCCACAAGGGGCAAGGGTATAACGAACTGCTGTTTGAGGATGCGAAAGGCAGTGAATTGCTGTCATTGCACGCGCAGAAAGACATGTACACCAAAGTGCTCAACAACCGCGCCACCCATGTGCTTGCCAACCACAGCGAGACGGTGGAGAAAAACCAGACCATCAGGGTCAATGAGAACAAAGAGGAAACCGTCACCCTCAACAGCACGGAAACGGTGCAGGCAGTGCGCAAACTCACCACCGGCAAGGACTACATTATTGAGGTCGGCACCCACAAGGCAGAGACTGTCGCCAATACCCTATCCATCACGGTCGGGGATGTGATTGAGCTGCGCTGCGGGGCGAGTGTCCTGCGCATGGACAGTGCCGGACGAATCACCCTTCAGGGCAGTGAACTCAAATTTGAAGCCAGTGGTCCGGTGCAAATCACCGGTAAAGACATCGACCTGAACTAAGAAGGACAGACTGAGATGGAATTTCGTAACCTGACGCCCTTTGCCGTGATGAACTATTCGATGCTCGATATCGAAGACACCGAGCATCATGTCGCGGTCATGAAAATCGGCTACCAGCTCCTGCCTGCCGGACAGGGGGAATACAGCGCGGAACTGTTGCCCGCACCGCCGTTGTGTTTACAGGATGAATACCGTGGGCAGATGAATGCCTCTCAGGTGTTGCAGGAGAGTGACCTTGCCCCGTTTAAACCGCACTGTGACGTGATTGTCAACGGCACGGCGTATGCGCCGGAGGGCAAACCCTGCACTGAATTTCCCGTGCGGTTGCAGGTGCAGAGCAGGCAGGGGAAAACCCTGCTTGATAAAACCCTGTTAGTGAGCGGCGAACGGGCGTTTATTCGCAATGCGGATGGCAACTGGCAACTGACCGACCCGAAACCTGTTGCAACGCTGCCACTGGATTACCGCTATGCCTTTGGCGGTCAGTGCAAAATCTATGCTGACGAAGAAGCAAGTCAGCACCTCCGAGAACGTGACCGGCTCACTCCCGAACAACGTCAGCAGCACCCGGACGGCGAAAAAGCGCCTGTCGCTCACGCCACCTGCGAAACCAATCCGCTGGGCATCGGGTTCATCACCCCGTGGTATGCCGAAGCCAAACCACTCACCCGCTACCCGGCACCGCGCATTACCCGGCCGGATACCCCGTTCACCGTTGAGCATTTTTCCGCCCAACTGAATGGCACGTTATCGCCGGAGAACCCGGCCTGCCAGCCGCAGGGCCTGGGCTTTATCGGGCGTCCGTGGCTGCCCCGCCGCCAGCGCGCCGGTACATATGATGCCGACTGGCTGGCCCACCGTCATCCTTATCTGCCGAAAGATTTTGACTTCGGCTACTGGAACGGCGCCCCGGCTGACCAGCAGATTGACTGGCCGGACACCGATATCTCGCTGAGTCTGCAAGGCATGACACCCGGCGGCAACCTGCACGTCACCCTGCCGGGGCATCGCCCGTTTATCCTGCTGCGGATGCACGAAGGGGCGTTGCTGCCCGTACCGATGCGCATGGATACGTTAATAATCGACAGCGAGGCCAAAACGCTGCATATCACCTGCCGATTGAATTTCAACGCTGATATGCCTGTGCGAGTCGCTGAAGCGCGGTTTGAAATCAACCCGGATGCGCCGTTGCTCAAACTGGCTCCGCCGGAAGGAGAGAAAACGAATGGCTGATAACTACATCGCCCGCACTGCGGGCAGCTGGATGATTGTCGGCATCTTGCCGGATGTGTGCAAAACCCCGATGGGTTCTTCCACCCCGCCCATTCCCTATCCGGTGGTGGCACAACTGGCGGACAGTTCGGCCCCGGAAAAGACTGTGCGCGCCAACGGCCAGCCGGTCGTGGTGTTTGCCCACAGTTTTGTCCCCACCACACTCGGTGACCAGCCCGGTGTAGCCAATGGCGTCAAAAGCGGCACGGTGGGCGGTAAGTGTCACCCGAAGGCGCATACCCAGACGGTGCGCGCCGGCAACAAACTGGTATTACGCCACGGGGATGAATTCTGGATGAACGGAGCATAAGGAAGAATCGCAATGGGAGAAACGATTAGCATTACCGGTGGCCGTGATGAAAAAGTATTTTGTGAAGCTTACAATATCCGGACCTTGGCTGAGGCGGAAGCGATCCAAAAACATATACCCGCCCTCATCCAACAAGAGACTATGGGTAATCATTGGCTCACCGCCGAGGATATTGAACAGATTACAGAAGCTGAAGGCCGGCTTGCCGTCAAGGTCATTGATAAATTCAAAAGCGGGGAATTTCCGTTAGAGGAATGGAAACATACTCCCCCTGAACCGAATGAGTCTTTGCCAACTAAAGCGCGCGATGACAGCCCGAGCGGTACGGGCAACACGATAGGTAAAATCGTCGGTCAGGCATCACAGGGGACGGATCCGCCGCAGGAGGCGAATGCTGCCGTCACACCGGAAACCGAGCAAGAAAAAGGATTTTTGGACAAGGCCGGAGAATGGTGGGATGAGACCAAAGAAGGCGTAACAAAATGGGGGAAAGAAGCCGGAGAAAAACTGGGTGCCGCTTGGGATAATCCGGGAAAAGCCGCCATTGGTGCCGCAAAAGGGGTGTGGAATACGGTGCCTGATGTGGGTGAATTCCTCTTTCGAACGACAGCAGGTATGCCTGCTGCCATGATGTCCGCTTCTGGTACGGTATTGAAATACGCGGGCGCTGACGCGTTAGGCGATACGGCTCTTGCCGCCGCCGATACATGGAATAAGCAGGTTGTCGATAAGGCCGTTGAGTTGAGCCATGTGGATGCCATCCGGTTCGACATCACGGATAAGGCAGAACAAGGGGGGGCGCTGATTTCTGATGGCGTCAGTCTGGCTACAGGCGTGGGCGGGCTGGTCAGAGGTGCGGCCAAACAAGGCGCGAAAGCGACGGCTAAAGCCACTAAACCTGCACCCGGCGCCAAAGTCAAAGAAAAACCTCAGGACGCGCCGGACGCGAAACCCCAGAAAGTGCCGCCCAAAGATGACGCCACACCGTCCAACAAAAAAGACGGTAATGACAATGGGCTATCGACCAAAGAGGGCGATCCGGTCGATATGGCCACCGGCGACTTCCTGCAAGTCTGGCCCGTACTGGCTATCCCCGGACTGTTGCCGATAAACCTCAGCCGGACCTACCGATCCACGGCAGATTTACACGGCCTGTTCGGTCCCAAATGGGCGGATGACTGGTCACTGCAATTGGCTATCGGTCAGGAGGAAGTACACTACACCCACACCGACGGCGTAGTCTACGACTTTGCCACGCCAGACAACCGGGTCTTGTCCCGTAACCGCCACCTTCCCCATTGCCTGCTGACGGGAGAACTGACAGGCGAACTGTGCCTGACTGACCGCCTCGCCCAGTTGATGTACCATTTCAGCCCGATTTCAGGCAGCACACGAAAATTGTCCGCCATCACGGACCGACGCCAGAACCGGATTGACTTTATCTACGATAAACACGCCCAGCTGATTGAAGTCACCCGCAATGACGGCCTGCGGTTAAGCCTGCAATATCTGGATGGTCAGCTCCACACGCTTGATATGCATGAAATCCGCGATGGCCAACTTGTCGGGCAACGCCTGCTGACCTGCCAGTATGATCCGCAGGGGTATCTGAACGAATGTGATGCCTTCCAGCACAACCACCTGTGGCACGAGTACGACCAACAGGGACGGATGACCCGCTGGCACGATACCGACCAGACCGACCTGATGATTAGCTATGACGAACGCGGCCGGGTACTCAGTACCACTTCACCCAGCGGCTACTGGCATGACCGCTTCCGCTACGATGACAACGCCCGCATCACCACCTATCTGGACGGTGAAGGGGGCGAAACCCGCTACCATTACGACCCGAACGGGCTGGTGATACGGGAAGTTGACCCGCTGGGGCGCATCACCCGCCGCCAGTGGCGACACAGCCTGCTGATGTGGGAAAGCAATCCATCAGGGCAGATGACCACCTTTGATTATAATGCGGACGGAGCATTGACCGAGGTGGTATTGCCGACGGGAGAGACCTTTGTCTATGCTTATGACGAACACGGACAACTGACCGAAAGCCACCTCCCTACTGGCGAACGCTGGCAATGGCATTATGACGAACAGGGCAACCTGACCGCGCTGACCAACCCGCTCGGCCATCGGGAAGAATACCAGTATGGTCTCCACGGCGAATTACGCCAGCGCCTGCTGCCGGACGGCCAGACGTGGCACTACGCCTATGATGAACACCAGCGCCTCGCCGCCGTGATGATGCCAAACGGCGAAACCACGGGGCTGGAGCTGGATGAACTGGGGCGCCTGCGCCAGCTCACTGATGCCCTCAAACAACAGACCCGCTACCGCTACAGTGACGACCATGCCAGCCTCAACGGCAGCCTGACCGAAGTTGAACTGCCGGACGGCACCACGCAGCAACTGGCCTATGACAGTGAACGGCGCGTGGTAGCCGTGACTGACGGCGAAGGGCGTACCACCCGCTACACCTACGGTGCCTTTGACCTGCTGACCCAGGTCACCCGCCCGGATGGCACCACGCTGCGCTTTGGCTATGACCGCCTGACCCGCTTGAACTCAGTCACGGCCGCCACCGGCGAAACCTACCGTTATGAACGGGATGCGGCCGGCCAAATCATCCGGGAAACCGATTTTACCGGGCGTACGCTGGCGTATCAGTACGATAAACTGGGACGCCGCACGCAGGTGCAATACCCCGACGGTCAGCAACTGCGATGGCACTATTCGGTTGCGGGGTTACTGGTTAAACAGGAAAGCTGGCAGCCGGAAGAGGGGACGTGGGTGCTTAAAGCCACCACCACGTACGAATACAACCCGCGCCATCAACTGGTGAAAGCCACCAATGCCGATGCCGTGGTGGAATATGAGTATGACAAGACCACCGGCCTGCCAACCTGCGAGCGTATCAACGGGCGAGAAATCCGCCGCGAATGGGATAACCTGACCGGGCGCCCACTCAGCGAAAGCCTGGATGGCCACACTTTGCACTTTGGCTATCACCCCTTGTCAGGTGCGCTGAACCACTTCCAGTTCAACCAGCATGCCCCGCTGACGCTCCGGCATGATGCACTGGGGCGGGAAACCGTGCGCGAAAGTGCCCACGGGTTTATCCTCGCCAGCCGCTACACCGCCACCAGCCTGCTGGCGCACCAGTCAGCCGGGCGGAACAGCCCCTTTTTCCAGGAAGCGCTGGCGGAAAATGACCCACATTTTCCGCCCCAAGCGACCGCCGTCAACCGGAGCTGGCAATATGACCGGGCGCATAACGTCCGGGTGATTGATGACAGTCGCTGGGGGCAAACCCGCTATCGTTACAACACCAACGACCAGATATTGCATACCCTGTTCGACAGTTCGCGCCCCCATGAAGAGCAGTTCAGTTACGATGCCAATGGCAACCTGAGCCAACATTTGCCTGTCGACGCACAGGGCGCAATGGCACAGTTCACCCAACGTCAGCAGGCCGGGCGGGTGGTACAGCGGGGTGATACGCATTATCATTATGATGATAACGGCCGATTAGTCGAAAAAATCGAGCAATGTGACGGCTTCCGCCCGCAAATCTGGCGCTACCGCTGGGATACCCAGAACCAGCTCACCCACTGTGAAACCCCGGATGGCTCGCGCTGGCAGTACCAATACGATCCTTTTGGCAGAAGAATTCGCAAAATTAAGGCACGGGATGGAAAACTGACCGCCGCTAATTTACAACTGTGGTTAGCGGGCAGGCCGGATCTGCCCGAAAATCCAAAGGCACTGGGCGGTTACGATTACCTGTGGAGCGGGGATCAGCTCATTGAGGAAGTGCCGTATCAGGCGGATGGCACCCGGCTGGAAGCCCGCCGCGTGCGCTGGCTGTATGAACCGGGCAGCCTGACGCCAGCGGCCCGTTTTGAGCGGGGCAAACTGCACTACGCCATCAGCGACCACCAGGGCACCGTTCGGGAGCTGCTGGATGAGCAAGGCGAGATGGTTTGGGGTCAACATCTGACCACCTGGGGGCACGCCCAAAACCGGGGCGGCGTGCCCTCCCATCACCCAGATCACCATGTTCAGTGCAATTTCAGGTTCTTAGGGCAATATGAGGACGAAGAGTCAGGGCTTTGCTATAATAGACACCGATATTATTCGCCGGAGACCGCGCAGTACATCTCGAGTGACCCCATCGGACTGATGGGCGGGTTTAATCCGTATTCGTATGTGCATAATCCATCGAAGTGGGTAGATCCGTATGGGCTGGCAGGGGGAAAAGGAAACAAAGGAGAACCTGTAAAACCTAAAACCCCAGAAGTTGTTGAATTAGATCCTAAGACTATTAGATTTAGCCAAACTTCAGTTAATGATACGGCTGAAATAACTCAAAGCATGAAAGCTAAAGGTTGGGATGGAGATCCAATCGATGTTATTAGAATGAAAGATGGTGGGCTAACAACAATAGATAACACTAGAGTGTTAGCAGCATCAAGAGCAGGTATCAATGTAAAAGCAAGAGTTCATGATGGCTCAACTCCTATACCGCAGGAATTTATCAGGAGATTTACAACTGCTAAAGGTGTCCCATCAACATGGGAAGAAGCCATCAATCTTCGTATAGGAAAACAAAATGCAGGATATAGAAAGAGATATCCTAATGGTTCAACTGTAATAGGGTCGTCAGATTAATATGGAACAATTACTAACCAAAACAGAACTTCCAGAATGGTTTTCTTACCCACGTGAGTTTCTTAGAATAGTTGAGCAAAATTTACTTAATTTTGATCCTTGGGTCATTTTGGAAGGTGAGAGATTACGAGATCATTATGCTGGATTAAAAAAAAGATACCCATATAGAAATATTATTCCTTTTGCTCGTCGGGAAGATAATGATGACATTATGTGTTGGGATAAGAATAATCTTGATCAAATTATTATTATTCACGATTTTGCAAGTGAAGGTTATGAATATGTCGGTAAGTTTGATTCATTTTGGGACTGGCTCAGAGCTGCCCTAGAAGCAACTATCGAATACGATGAGTAAATATTAATGTATCAACAAAGCCGGAAAGATCCCCGTGATCTTCCGGCTTTCTTCTTTTTTAAGAGCGGCTCACTCCCTGCCCTTAGTTGCTGTTGTAGTCACCTATCAGTTCGCGCATTTTCAGCTTAATTTCACTGATTTGCTCTCGCTGGCGCTGGTATTGCTGTTTGAGGCTGTTAGTCTCGTCACTGTCAGGAATGAGCACCAGACAGCCCTCCATAATCTTGACGGTGAGTGTGCCGCCAATATCAAAGCCTGCTGCCTTAAGCCACTGCCCCTTAAGATGGATTGCCGGCGGGGCACTGGCCTTGTCATTTTGCGGCACGTATCCCACGGTGTAATAACGTTCTGTTTTTACGGCTTTATTTACTGCACGGTTTTGCTTAGAATGCGCCTTAGCCATAGTAACTACTCCTATAGTTGCTTGTGGTTAGCGGCTAGGTCGTGCTCCTACACGGCCGAACCGCGTTAAAAACATTCTCTCTACTTAGTTGCCAGTTCTATTTACTCCGACTGAATCGGTTGGCGTCATGCTTTAAAATCAATGACTCCAGAAGAACCCGCGCCACTTCCTTCTCTTCAGGGGAAAATTGGCTAACCGCTTCAAACTGTAAAAGCAGTTCTTCATCCGGTCCTCGTTCACCTTCATCAAAAATCAGCGTATCTGCTCTCACAGAAAGAGCACGGGACAGCTTACGTATCACATCCAGCGTAGGCTGTACTTCACCTGATTCATAGCGGCGTACCATTGTGATATGGCATCCCACTTTCTCAGCCAAAGCCGCCTGTGTTAGTTTACGATCCTTACGTAGCGTTGCCAGTCGTTTACCAAAGTCCATAGTCATTAACCGAAAAGAAAATAATGACAGCACTTTAACCCCCAGTTCCGTAAGTGGTGCTTGCAATATACCATATATGCATGTAACAATAAACCAATAATGCGTATTGACAGGTTTTTTGAAGGAACGAAATTATGGCTCGCATCCCCGACGCAGAATTACAGCACCTAAAATCCGCCGTCTCCTTAGTCGCTATCATTGAGCAACAAGGCCGGCAGCTTTTTAAGCGCGGTAAAGACATGATCGTGCTGTGCCCGTTCCATGAGGAGAAAACGCCCTCGATGGTGATCACGCCAGCGAAAAATCTCTACCACTGTTTTGGCTGTGATGCGGGCGGGTCGGTGCTGGACTGGGTCATGCAAACCGAGGGCCTGAGCCTGCGCCATGCCGTGGAGCGCCTGCGTGCCGTGCTGGGGCACAATCCGGCGGTCGAGCCGCTGGTGCAGCCGGAAGAGCTGACCAGTGATGCCATCGGGCAGCAGGTGTTGCTGTCACGGGTGGTTGCGTTTTATCACCATACACTTTTGAATGCCCCGGAAGCGCAGGCCTATCTGGCGAAGCGGCGGCTCAATCATCCTGAATTAGTCGCGCAGTTTAAACTGGGCTTTGCCAACCGCACGCTGGGCTACCGTCTGCCACCGAAAAAAGTCAAAGCCGGCGAGGAGATCCGCCGCCGCCTGATAGCGGCCGGGGTGTTGCGGGAGAACGGGCGTGAGCATCTGCGTGGCTCGCTGGTTATCCCTGTTATCAGCGCTGAGGGGCAGGTTCACGAACTGTACGGACGCAAAATCGGCGAGCGGCTGCGCGGTGATACGGTCTCGCATCTTTACCTGCCGGGCGCGCACCGCGGGGTCTGGAATGCGCAGGCACTGGGGGCTGCAAAATCGCTGATCCTGTGCGAATCGCTGATTGATGCGCTGTCGTTCTGGGTGACAGGGCAGCGCAATGTGACAGCCGCTTACGGGGTGAACGGCGTCACCGCGGATCACTGGCAGGCGTTCGAACAGCACGGCATTAAGCAGGTGCTGATCGCCTTTGATAATGATACCGCCGGCAATGATGCCGCCGTCAAACTGGCGGCAGCACTGGTTGCCAAAGGGATCACGCCGCTGCGTATAGTGTTCCCGCCAGATCAGGATGCCAACGGGTATCTGTGTCAGATGGCCGAACCCGAATCGGCCTTTGCCCTGCTGATTGAGAGTGCTGTACCGATGCAGGAGGCAGCGGATATGGTCGCCCTTGAGCGCCAGACGCCTGAGCCGGACACCGCGCCAGAACCCGCTTCCCCTTTAGCCGCTGGACCCGTACCCCGCGTGACGCCGAATGTCGTCTGTGAATCCGGTGAGCATGGCGAGCGGCTTATCTCGATCGGCACACTGCAATGGTGCTTACGGGGCATGGGCGCAGTCAAAGCCGGCGCTGCCACGATGAAACTCAATGCGCAGGTGCTGGACACACAAAGCGGCGTCCTGTTCGCCGACGGGGTTGACCTGATGAGTGCCCGCAGCCGGAACAGCTATGCCAGACTGGCCGCCACCGAACTGGGGCTGGGAGAGGCTGAGTTGCGCCGTTCGCTGGGGCAGGTGTTACTGGCGGTTGAACAGGGGCAACAGCAGGACACATCAGGCACCGAACCCCGCGTACCGGCGATGGGGATCGCTGAACGGGAAGCGGCACTGGCGTTACTGCAAGATCCCTACCTGACGGCACGTATTACCGCTGACTTAGCCGCCTGTGGCGTGGTTGGTGAATCCACCAATCTGCTTGCGGGCTATCTGGCAGCAGTGAGCCGAAAGTTACCCAAACCGTTAGCGGTACTTATCCAGAGCAGCAGCGCCGCCGGAAAATCCTCGCTGATGGAGGCGGTACTGAACCTGATCCCGGAAGAAGAGCGCATCCAGTACAGCGCTATGACCGGGCAAAGCCTGTTCTATCTCGGTGAAACTAATCTCCAGCACAAGATATTAGCTATCGCCGAAGAAGAAGGGGTACGGCAGGCCGCCTATGCGCTGAAGCTGTTGCAAAGTGATGGCGAACTGACGATGGCGAGCACGGGCAAGGATGAGGCAACCGGCAACCTCGTCACCAAAAGCTACACGGTGAAAGGCCCGGTGATGCTGATGCTCACCACGACCGCCATTGATGTGGATGAAGAATTACTGAACCGTTGTCTGGTGCTGACGGTCAATGAATCCCGCGAACAAACGGAAGCCATCCATGCGTTGCAGCGCCAGAAGCAGACGCTCGAAGGCTTGCTGGCCGAGAACGAGCGGGACTCTCTGATGCAGCTTCACCAGAACGCCCAGCGGCTGCTTAAGCCGTTGAATGTGGTCAATCCGTATGCGTCACAACTGACGTTCCTGTCAGACAAAACCCGTACCCGCCGTGACCATATGAAATACCTGACCCTCATTCAGAGCATAGCGTTGCTGCACCAGTACCAGCGGGACATCAAAACGGCAGAGCATCGCGGCAAGACACTGGAATACATCGAAGTGAGCAAAGACGATATCCGGCTCGCCAATCAGTTGGCGCATGAAATCTTAGGCCGGACACTGGACGAAATGCCGCCGCAGACGCGCAAGCTGTTATTGCTGATACAGCAGATGGCGAACGAGATGGCTGCTTGCGGGCAGCAGGCGTTACGGGAAGTTCGCTTTACCCGGCGGGATATCCGCGACTTTACCCAATGGAGTGACAATCAGCTTAAAGTGCATTGTCAGCGGCTGGCTGAGATGGAATACCTGCTGATCCACGGCGGCAGTCGCGGGCATCTGCTGCACTACGAACTGCTCTGGGACGGGGATGGCAACAGCGCACACTTAAGCGGCCTGATCGTGCCGGTATGATCAGCGCAAGTTGGGCTGAAAACAACGCAAGTTGCCCCTAAGTTGGGGTCAAGTTGGTCTCAAGTTGGGGGAGAGAAAACGGCTATCAGGCCGCAGCCAGACCGGGCTGACAGCCCGCAAGTTGGACAATATCAAAAATCACTGTTCCGGCAACACAATAAAAACTTCCCGTCATACCGTACTGCCGGATAGCGGCCATAACAAAAAGGAAAATCCGAATGACAACTGCACACGACAACCCGCTGATCACCTTACGCCAGCAACTGGAAGCGTACCTCGATACACAGGCTGCACAGGGAAAAAGCCCGCGCACGCGGGAAAGCTACCGGGAACGGCTGTTACCGTTCGTCGACTGGTGCGAGCAGCGCACCGTGCAGTATCCGGCACAGGTGACGCTGGGGTTGCTGGAAAGCTGGCAGCGCTATCTGCGGGCCTACCGCAAGGCCGATGGTCAGCCCTACAGCCATAACGGCCAGCGTGAACGTCTGGGCACACTGCGGTTGTGGTTCCGCTGGTTACTGCAACGCCATCACATCCTCTACAACCCGGCCGAGCAGATGGTGTTGCCAAAAGAAGAGAAACGGTTGCCCGCCCAGATACTGAGTGAACGGGAAACCACTCAGGTGCTGGATAGCCTTGATGATCAGAGTGTGTTGGGACTTCGCAACCGGGTGATGCTGGAAATCCTCTGGAGCAGTGGCCTCCGGCGTATGGAGCTGCGCCAGCTCCGGCAGGGAGATATCGATGTCGAACGCGGGGCCGTGGTGGTCAATCAGGGCAAAGGCCATAAAGACCGGGTGGTGCCTATCGGTGAGCGGGCGCTAAGCTGGCTGACACGCTATCTGGTACAGGTCCGGCCACAGTTAGCCCAACGTCATGACAGCGGTTATCTGTTTATCTCGCAAAAAGGCAGGCCGCTCAGTCCGGGGCACCTGACGCACATCGCCGCAAAGGCCATCCGTCATCAGGCTCGACTGGACAAACCGGGCGCCTGTCACCTGTTCCGGCATTCAATGGCGACGCAGATGCTGGACAATGGCGCGGATATCCGCCATATCCAGGCGATGCTGGGGCATGAGAAACTCAACACTACTCAGGTGTATACGCGGGTCGCCATCAAACAGCTCAAGCAGGTGCACAGCCAGACCCATCCGGCCGAGCGTGCCCCCCAAACCCAACCGGACGCAGACAACCATACCGAACCGCCAGAGAGCAGCTCAGGCGGTGCCCGCGGAGAACCTGGCACAGACCCGAAACCCCAGCGTACCGGACAGCCCGATAATCCCCGTTAAGTTCGCGGGGTTCCGTGCAGGGGCAGACCGTGACCGGACTGCCCGTCAGCTTCAGTGCCGGCGGGGGTAAATGGGCAATGGGCAGCGGCGGCCACGGTGTCCCCAACCACTCTGTGCCGGCTGCCCAAAGCCCATTTAACATAATGCAGGGAGATTGTGCGAAATTCGCCGTGCGGCCCTGCCGTCGCGCCCAGCCCCGAAGAGCGGCTCACATCGCACAATCTGCATTATGTCTGGCGCCCCCGCTATCAGCATCGCGGGGTGCACCGCACAAGGCTGACGCCTTCTGCTGTCAGCATCGGCGCACCCTCTTGGCAAACCCAGTGCCAATCTTAAGCAGCGTGCCCCGTTCCGGCAAAAACAGCGTCTTCTTTAGCGGCCTTGAGTGGCTCAGGCAAAGAACCCTGTAGGCAGGTCGGCCTGCGGCCTCCGCTGGTTTACCTCCCCCGCCCCGACCCCGCTGCATTGTCTGCGCGCCGCTTGCAGGCTCTGTGCCGCCCGCACCCGCAGAACGGCCGCCCGCCGCCCAAGCCAGTTGGGCGACGTTCGCCCGTTACCGTGAAAAATCGCACAAAATCAGGCTGTTCAGCCCATCACAGGGGAAAAAAGGGCGCTATACTGCACATCGGAGCAAGCGTAAAAACAGGCCAAAAGTGCACTTCGGCCTTTTAGGTTCGCGGGAATGGGCGGAACGGGTAAAAGGGGTTCTTTAACAAGCTGATAGTCAAGGAAAAAATCGCTTAAAACTGTATAACCGCACCGGAACCTGCCCTAAGACCCCATCGGACTGATGGGCGGGTTTAATCCGTATTCGTATGTGCATAATCCATCGAAGTGGGTAGATCCGTATGGGCTGGCAGGGGGAAAAGGAAACAAAGGAGAACCTGTAAAACCTAAAACCCCAGAAGTTGTTGAATTAGATCCTAAGACTATTAGATTTAGCCAAACTTCAGTTAATGATACGGCTGAAATAACTCAAAGCATGAAAGCTAAAGGTTGGGATGGAGATCCAATCGATGTTATTAGAATGAAAGATGGTGGGCTAACAACAATAGATAACACTAGAGTGTTAGCAGCATCAAGAGCAGGTATCAATGTAAAAGCAAGAGTTCATGATGGCTCAACTCCTATACCGCAGGAATTTATCAGGAGATTTACAACTGCTAAAGGTGTCCCATCAACATGGGAAGAAGCCATCAATCTTCGTATAGGAAAACAAAATGCAGGATATAGAAAGAGATATCCTAATGGTTCAACTGTAATAGGGTCGTCAGATTAATATGGAACAATTACTAACCAAAACAGAACTTCCAGAATGGTTTTCTTACCCACGTGAGTTTCTTAGAATAGTTGAGCAAAATTTACTTAATTTTGATCCTTGGGTCATTTTGGAAGGTGAGAGATTACGAGATCATTATGCTGGATTAAAAAAAAGATACCCATATAGAAATATTATTCCTTTTGCTCGTCGGGAAGATAATGATGACATTATGTGTTGGGATAAGAATAATCTTGATCAAATTATTATTATTCACGATTTTGCAAGTGAAGGTTATGAATATGTCGGTAAGTTTGATTCATTTTGGGACTGGCTCAGAGCTGCCCTAGAAGCAACTATCGAATACGATGAGTAAATATTAATGTATCAACAAAGCCGGAAAGATCCCCGTGATCTTCCGGCTTTCTTCTTTTTTAAGAGCGGCTCACTCCCTGCCCTTAGTTGCTGTTGTAGTCACCTATCAGTTCGCGCATTTTCAGCTTAATTTCACTGATTTGCTCTCGCTGGCGCTGGTATTGCTGTTTGAGGCTGTTAGTCTCGTCACTGTCAGGAATGAGCACCAGACAGCCCTCCATAATCTTGACGGTGAGTGTGCCGCCAATATCAAAGCCTGCTGCCTTAAGCCACTGCCCCTTAAGATGGATTGCCGGCGGGGCACTGGCCTTGTCATTTTGCGGCACGTATCCCACGGTGTAATAACGTTCTGTTTTTACGGCTTTATTTACTGCACGGTTTTGCTTAGAATGCGCCTTAGCCATAGTAACTACTCCTATAGTTGCTTGTGGTTAGCGGCTAGGTCGTGCTCCTACACGGCCGAACCGCGTTAAAAACATTCTCTCTACTTAGTTGCCAGTTCTATTTACTCCGACTGAATCGGTTGGCGTCATGCTTTAAAATCAATGACTCCAGAAGAACCCGCGCCACTTCCTTCTCTTCAGGGGAAAATTGGCTAACCGCTTCAAACTGTAAAAGCAGTTCTTCATCCGGTCCTCGTTCACCTTCATCAAAAATCAGCGTATCTGCTCTCACAGAAAGAGCACGGGACAGCTTACGTATCACATCCAGCGTAGGCTGTACTTCACCTGATTCATAGCGGCGTACCATTGTGATATGGCATCCCACTTTCTCAGCCAAAGCCGCCTGTGTTAGTTTACGATCCTTACGTAGCGTTGCCAGTCGTTTACCAAAGTCCATAGTCATTAACCGAAAAGAAAATAATGACAGCACTTTAACCCCCAGTTCCGTAAGTGGTGCTTGCAATATACCATATATGCATGTAACAATAAACCAATAATGCGTATTGACAGGTTTTTTGAAGGAACGAAATTATGGCTCGCATCCCCGACGCAGAATTACAGCACCTAAAATCCGCCGTCTCCTTAGTCGCTATCATTGAGCAACAAGGCCGGCAGCTTTTTAAGCGCGGTAAAGACATGATCGTGCTGTGCCCGTTCCATGAGGAGAAAACGCCCTCGATGGTGATCACGCCAGCGAAAAATCTCTACCACTGTTTTGGCTGTGATGCGGGCGGGTCGGTGCTGGACTGGGTCATGCAAACCGAGGGCCTGAGCCTGCGCCATGCCGTGGAGCGCCTGCGTGCCGTGCTGGGGCACAATCCGGCGGTCGAGCCGCTGGTGCAGCCGGAAGAGCTGACCAGTGATGCCATCGGGCAGCAGGTGTTGCTGTCACGGGTGGTTGCGTTTTATCACCATACACTTTTGAATGCCCCGGAAGCGCAGGCCTATCTGGCGAAGCGGCGGCTCAATCATCCTGAATTAGTCGCGCAGTTTAAACTGGGCTTTGCCAACCGCACGCTGGGCTACCGTCTGCCACCGAAAAAAGTCAAAGCCGGCGAGGAGATCCGCCGCCGCCTGATAGCGGCCGGGGTGTTGCGGGAGAACGGGCGTGAGCATCTGCGTGGCTCGCTGGTTATCCCTGTTATCAGCGCTGAGGGGCAGGTTCACGAACTGTACGGACGCAAAATCGGCGAGCGGCTGCGCGGTGATACGGTCTCGCATCTTTACCTGCCGGGCGCGCACCGCGGGGTCTGGAATGCGCAGGCACTGGGGGCTGCAAAATCGCTGATCCTGTGCGAATCGCTGATTGATGCGCTGTCGTTCTGGGTGACAGGGCAGCGCAATGTGACAGCCGCTTACGGGGTGAACGGCGTCACCGCGGATCACTGGCAGGCGTTCGAACAGCACGGCATTAAGCAGGTGCTGATCGCCTTTGATAATGATACCGCCGGCAATGATGCCGCCGTCAAACTGGCGGCAGCACTGGTTGCCAAAGGGATCACGCCGCTGCGTATAGTGTTCCCGCCAGATCAGGATGCCAACGGGTATCTGTGTCAGATGGCCGAACCCGAATCGGCCTTTGCCCTGCTGATTGAGAGTGCTGTACCGATGCAGGAGGCAGCGGATATGGTCGCCCTTGAGCGCCAGACGCCTGAGCCGGACACCGCGCCAGAACCCGCTTCCCCTTTAGCCGCTGGACCCGTACCCCGCGTGACGCCGAATGTCGTCTGTGAATCCGGTGAGCATGGCGAGCGGCTTATCTCGATCGGCACACTGCAATGGTGCTTACGGGGCATGGGCGCAGTCAAAGCCGGCGCTGCCACGATGAAACTCAATGCGCAGGTGCTGGACACACAAAGCGGCGTCCTGTTCGCCGACGGGGTTGACCTGATGAGTGCCCCGCAGCCGGAACAGCTATGCCAGACTGGCCGCCACCGAACTGGGGCTGGGAGAGGCTGAGTTGCGCCGTTCGCTGGGGCAGGTGTTACTGGCGGTTGAACAGGGGCAACAGCAGGACACATCAGGCACCGAACCCCGCGTACCGGCGATGGGGATCGCTGAACGGGAAGCGGCACTGGCGTTACTGCAAGATCCCTACCTGACGGCACGTATTACCGCTGACTTAGCCGCCTGTGGCGTGGTTGGTGAATCCACCAATCTGCTTGCGGGCTATCTGGCAGCAGTGAGCCGAAAGTTACCCAAACCGTTAGCGGTACTTATCCAGAGCAGCAGCGCCGCCGGAAAATCCTCGCTGATGGAGGCGGTACTGAACCTGATCCCGGAAGAAGAGCGCATCCAGTACAGCGCTATGACCGGGCAAAGCCTGTTCTATCTCGGTGAAACTAATCTCCAGCACAAGATATTAGCTATCGCCGAAGAAGAAGGGGTACGGCAGGCCGCCTATGCGCTGAAGCTGTTGCAAAGTGATGGCGAACTGACGATGGCGAGCACGGGCAAGGATGAGGCAACCGGCAACCTCGTCACCAAAAGCTACACGGTGAAAGGCCCGGTGATGCTGATGCTCACCACGACCGCCATTGATGTGGATGAAGAATTACTGAACCGTTGTCTGGTGCTGACGGTCAATGAATCCCGCGAACAAACGGAAGCCATCCATGCGTTGCAGCGCCAGAAGCAGACGCTCGAAGGCTTGCTGGCCGAGAACGAGCGGGACTCTCTGATGCAGCTTCACCAGAACGCCCAGCGGCTGCTTAAGCCGTTGAATGTGGTCAATCCGTATGCGTCACAACTGACGTTCCTGTCAGACAAAACCCGTACCCGCCGTGACCATATGAAATACCTGACCCTCATTCAGAGCATAGCGTTGCTGCACCAGTACCAGCGGGACATCAAAACGGCAGAGCATCGCGGCAAGACACTGGAATACATCGAAGTGAGCAAAGACGATATCCGGCTCGCCAATCAGTTGGCGCATGAAATCTTAGGCCGGACACTGGACGAAATGCCGCCGCAGACGCGCAAGCTGTTATTGCTGATTACAGCAGATGGCGAACGAGATGGCTGCTTGCGGCAGCAGGCGTTACGGGAAGTTCGCTTTACCCGGCGGGATATCCGCGACTTTACCCAATGGAGTGACAATCAGCTTAAAGTGCATTGTCAGGCGGCTGGCTGAGATGGAATACCTGCTGATCCACGGCGGCAGTCGCGGGCATCTGCTGCACTACGAACTGCTCTGGGACGGGGATGGCAACAGCGCACACTTAAGCGGCCTGATCGTGCCGGTATGATCAGCGCAAGTTGGGCTGAAAACAACGCAAGTTGCCCCTAAGTTGGGGTCAAGTTGGTCTCAAGTTGGGGGAGAGAAAACGGCTATCAGGCCGCAGCCAGACCGGGCTGACAGCCCGCAAGTTGGACAATATCAAAAATCACTGTTCCGGCAACACAATAAAAACTTCCCGTCATACCGTACTGCCGGATAGCGGCCATAACAAAAAGGAAAATCCGAATGACAACTGCACACGACAACCCGCTGATCACCTTACGGCCAGCAACTGGAAGCGTACCTCGATACACAGGCTGCACAGGGAAAAAAGCCCGCGCACGCGGGGAAAGCTACCGGGAACGGCTGTTACCGTTCGTCGACTGGTGCGAGCAGCGCACCGTGCAGTATCCGGCACAGGTGACGCTGGGGTTGCTGGAAAGCTGGCAGCGCTATCTTGCGGGCCTACCGCAAGGCCGATGGTCAGCCCTACAGCCATAACGGCCAGCGTGAACGTCTGGGCACACTGCGGTTGTGGTTCCGCTGGTTACTGCAACGCCATCACATCCTCTACAAAACCCGGCCGAGCAGATGGTGTTGCCAAAAGAAGAGAAACGGTTGCCCGCCCAGATTACTGAGTGAACGGGAAACCACTCAGGTTGCTGGAATAGCCTTGATGATCAGAGTGTGTTGGGACTTTCGCAACCGGGGTGATGCTGGAAATCCTCTGGAGCAAGTGGCCTCCGGCGTATGGAGCTGCGCCAGCTCCGGCAGGGAGATATCGATGTCGAACGCGGGGCGTGGTGGTCAATCAGGGCAAAGGCCATAAAGACCGGGTGGTGCCTATCGGTGAGCGGGCGCTAAGCTGGCTGGACACGCTATCTGGTACAGGTCCGGCCACAGTTAGCCCAACGTCATGACAGCGGTTATCTGTTTATCTCGCAAAAAGGCAAGGCCGCTCAGTCCGGGGCAACCTGACGCACATCGCCGCAAAGGCCATCCGTCATCAGGCTCGACTGGACAAACCGGGCGCCTGTCACCTGTTCCGGCATTCAATGGCGACGCAGATGCTGGACAATGGCGCGGTATTCCGCCATATCCAGGCGATGCTGGGGCATTGAGAAACTCACACTACTCAGGTGTATACGCGGGTCGCCATCAAACAGCTCAAGCAGGTGCACAGCCGACCCATCCGGCCGAGCGTGCCCCCCAAACCCAAACCGGACGCAGACAACCATACCGAAACGCGCCAGAGAGCACTCAGGCGGTGCCCGCGGGAGAACCTGGGCACAGACCCGAAACCCCAGCGTACCTGGACAGCCCGATAATCCCCGTAAGTTCGCGGGGTTCCGTGCGAGGGGCAGACCGTGACCGGACTGCCCGTCAGCTTCAGTGCCGGCGGGGGTAAATGGGCAATGGGCAGCGGCGGCCACGGTGTCCCCAACCACTCTGTGCCGGCTGCCCAAAGCCCATTTAACATAATGCAGGGAGATTGTGCGAAATTCGCCGTGCGGCCCTGCCGTCGCGCCCAGCCCCGAAGAGCGGCTCACATCGCACAATCTGCATTATGTCTGGCGCCCCCGCTATCAGCATCGCGGGGTGCACCGCACAAGGCTGACGCCTTCTGCTGTCAGCATCGGCGCACCCTCTTGGCAAACCCAGTGCCAATCTTAAGCAGCGTGCCCCGTTCCGGCAAAAACAGCGTCTTCTTTAGCGGCCTTGAGTGGCTCAGGCAAAGAACCCTGTAGGCAGGTC